>CAWJNB010000001.1:0-1640603 GCA_963844125.1 uncultured Solirubrobacterales bacterium
AGCCCAATAGGCGATGACTACGCGGGCCCGGCGACGCCGATCAGGTTGCCCTCGGGGTCGGTGAAGTGGCCGATCACGAGCCCTGAAGGGGATTGCTCGGGCCCCAGCCTCCGAGTTCCGCCGAGATGCTCTGCCCGCTGGAGTGCTGCCTCCACGTCGGGAACGCCGACGTAGAAGATCGTGTGGGTGTCGTAGCCCGATCCTCCGCCGACACCTCCGGGGATTCCGATCCCGTCGCTCCTCGCGTCGTGCTGCACGAACCCATAGCTGCTCGGCTCCGAGACGGCATCAGAGACCGGGCTGCCGCGGTCGAACTCCCAACCGAACAGCTCGCCATAGTAGGCGCGGAGCGACTCCGGGTCCGCTCCGATGATCTCGAAATGCACGACCGGCTGTCCCATGGTTGTTCCCTTCCGCGCTGATCGCTCGGCACTCGTTTGCGAAACCCTACGGTGTCGACTTCAGTGGCCACACCTCGACGACACCGTGGGCGACCGCACAAGGGGTCTCCGAGACGAGGCTGATCGCATCCTCGAGAGTGGCGGCCTCGATGACCGCAAACCCGGCGATCGGAAGGGCCGAGCGCAGGAACGATCCTTCGCTGGTGTCCACGCCCGCCCCGTCGTGATTGCGCACCTGCACGGGCTCACCAGCGATACCCATCAACGCTCCCTCCGCGCGTAGGCGCTCGTCGTGTCGATGGGCCGCATCGCGGACTTTAGGATCAGTCCTGTCGTACCCTGCTCGATCTCCATATCCGATGGTCATGAATCTCGGCACGAACACCTCCTCAACCGTCGTGTCCAAGCAAGCTTAATCGTCATGATCGTTGTACACGGTATGGGTGCCGCAATGTCTGGTGGGAACGCGCGTCGAGGCATCGGCGAAGTGGCGTCAGCGCGTTGCGGATCGAACGGTCCGAGAGCCGTCCACGACGCCCGGGGCGATCGGTGAGCCAGCCGATGAAGCCTTGCAGCACGCGCCGGTCGAGGTCGGCGAGCCGGAGATCCGCCGGGAAGAGGACAAGGCGAAGGTCGCAAGCAGCCGGCGGTATTCCTCGCGGGTCTGCTCGCGCACCGAATCGTGCCCGCTGCCGGTATGGCGGGCTACCCACCTCAGCGCGTAGTCGTGCAGGGTCGGCCCGCGCCGCTGCTCCCTGGCTTCGGCGTCGCGCGCGAGCTTGATCGCACGCGCCTCGGCGAACGTGGCGGCGGACTCCTTGCGCGGTCTACCGTCGCGACGGTAGACCGCGACATACTGTCCGCTGCGGCGATAGACCCCGGGTGGGCGGTACGCTCGAGCAACACCCCGCGTGTTGCTCTGTTACCCACGCTGTTGCCCATGCGGCGTAGCTCCTCGCCCGGCGCGAAATCCTGCAAACCCGCACCAACACAGGCGATCAACCCGTCTCAGCGGGGGCTTGCCGCTACGCGCCAGGAGAGATTCGAACTCCCGACCTTCGGTTCCGTAGACCGACGCTCTATCCAGCTGAGCTACTGGCGCAGAGCCGCTTAGTGTAGAGACCTCGCCGCACCGCCAGCCGCCCGGCGGCGGTAGTAGCGTTGGATCGTGCTCTCACGCCACGGTCCGCCCCGAACGGGCGCAAACCCCATATGAGCGCCGCCGCACCCGATCGCCTGGACGCGTTCGAGGCCTGGCAGGTGCAGCTGCACGGGCATCGCGTGATCTACCACATGATCGGCAGCGGACCGCCGGTCGTGCTGATCCACGGCATGGTCAACTCCTCGCGCCACTGGCGCGAGGTCGCGCTGCGGTTGGCCGAGCGCCACACCGTGATTGCTCCCGACCTGATCGGCCACGGCGACTCGGCGACGCCGCGCGGGGACTACTCGCTCGGCGCGCACGCCACCTCGATTCGCGACCTGCTCGCGGTGCTCGGCGTCGAGCGCGCCACGATCGTCGGGCACTCACTCGGGGGCGGCGTGGCGATGCAGTTCTTCTACCAGTTCCCCCAGCGCACCGAGCGCCTGGTGCTCGTCTCCTCCGGCGGGCTCGGACACGAGGTCAGCCCGCTGCTGCGCAGCGCCACGCTGCCCGGCGTCTCCGCGCTGCTCGCGCTCGCCGCCCACCCCCGCCTGCTGTCGGGCCTGCGCCGCACCGGCGACCGCATGCGCGCGTCCGGCGCGCGCCAGGGCGTCTACCTGCAGGCGATCGCCCGCGCGCTGCGCCCGCTGGAGCAGCCCGGCGCGCGCAAGGCGTTCCTGCACACGCTGCGCGCGGTCATCGACGTCCACGGCCAGCGCGTCGGCGCCACCGACCGGCTGTATCTGCTCGCGGACATGCCCACGCTGGTCGTGTGGGGCGAGCGCGACCACACGATTCCCCTCGCCCACGGCCTCGCCGCCCACCACGCGGCGCCCGGAAGCCGCTTCGAGACCCTGCCGGCGGCCGCCCACTTCCCCCACCTCGAAGACCCCGCCGGCCTGGCGGCGATCCTCGCCAACTTCATCGCCACGAGCGAGCCCGCGCGGATCGAGGACGGCGACTGGGGCGCGATCGTCGCGCCGCGCGCTCCCCGCTCACGGCGGGAGGTCCCTTCAACCGTCTGAGACGCAACGGTAGCCCTGAGACGCAACGGTATGCCCGGGACGGGATTCGAACCCGCAAGCTCACACGAGCGGCAGATTTTAAGTCCGCTGACTTTGCCAGTTTGTCCACCCGGGCTCAGCGATCGTATCTGCCGGAGAGGATGCGCGGCTCCACACCGATCGCGTTGCCGACTCCGGTCCCGAGAGCGCAACTTTTCGCTTGCTACGGTGTAAATAGGGATAGATACAGGCAGCCAGAAGGGACCGTGTAACGCCGTGGAGGTCTCAGCACTAACTCAGAAGAGCATGCCGGGCCTCAGCGGCCCGTCTGCGTTGCTGCGGCTGCAGTCCGACGAGCGGTTGATCGCCATGACCCGCCGCGGGCAGCATGCCGCGTTCGAGGTGCTGTTCTCGCGCTATCACTCGCGTCTGCTGGCGTTCTGCCGGCACATGCTCGCCTCCCGCGAGGACGCCGAGGACGTGCTCCAGGAGGTCTTCACAGCCGCCTTCAACGCCGTGCTCGCCGACGAGCGCGCCATCAACGTCAGGCCCTGGCTGTATCGGATCGCGCGCAACCGCTCGCTCAACCACCTGCGCCGCGCCTCGGCGATCGGCGTGGACTCGATGGACGTCCACTACGCCGACAATGGCCTGTCGACCGGCGAGCGGGTGCTGAAGCGCGAGAGCTTCCGCCAGCTGCTGGGCGACGTCAAGGAGCTGCCCGAGACCCAGCGCACGGCGCTGCTGCTGCGCGAGATCGACGCGCTGTCCTACGAGCAGATCGCCGATGCGATGGAGACGACCGTGCCATCCGTGAAGTCGCTGCTCGTGCGCGCGCGCATCTCGCTCGCCGAGGCCGCCGAGGCGCGGCAGCTGAGCTGCGAGGAAGTGCGGATGCAGCTCGGCGAGATGGCCGAGGGCCTGAGCAAGCTCGGCGCACCCGCGCGCCGTCACGTGCGCGGCTGCGAGCGCTGCCGCGCCTTCAAGAAGCAGCTGCGCGAGAACAATCACGCACTCGCCGCCATCTTCCCGGTAGGGCCTTTGCTGCTGGCCAAGAAGCTGCTGCTCACCAAGCTCGGCTCCACCGCCTCCGCCGGTCACGTCGGCGCCGGGGCCGGGGCCACCGCTGGAGCAAGCGCCGGCGCGGCCGGTGCGGGGGGAGCCGGCACGGCCGGAGGCATCCTCACCGCCGGTGCCGGCGCGGTCGCCACGAAGGCCGTCGCCGGACTCGCCGCGGCCGCGATCGTCACCGCGGTCGCGACCGCCCATGACGGACATCCCGCCCGTCGCCATCACGCCGCCGCGCCCACCACCGCCTACGTGTCCAGGCACGCCAGCGAACCCATCGTCATGCACGCCAGTGTCCAGCCGGTCAGCTCCATTCGTCGCTTCGCGGACGACCGCTCCGCGGTGCGCCGCCGGCACCACCCACGTCCGACGCCCGCGACGGCCAAGATCCTCGCACCGGTCGCCGCGCCGCAGCAGCCGGTAAGCACCCCGTCGAGCGCAGCGGCCCCCGTGCCGCCGCCGAAACCCGCTCCCGTGGCGCCCGTGACCGAGGTCACCACCGAGACGACCGCCCTGCCGACAGACGCCACCGACACGCCGCCCCAGCCGGCCGCGCCGAGCGTGCCCGTGACAGGCCCCACCGGTGGCACACCCTCGCCGCCCGCCGAACCGACTCCGCCCGTGCAGACGACGCCCCCCGTGGAAGCACCGCCCGTGCAGACACCGCCGCCGGTTACGCCGCCCACCGAAGAAACCGCGCCACAGGGAGCGCCCCCGGTCGGCGGGACCGGCGAATCGGCATCCTCCGCCTCGCAGACGACACCCCAGAGCTAGAGCCCGCCACAGCCCGGCGAGCAGCGCGGGGCCCCGGCCTTTGCTTCAGTCGCGACCCTGCCTTCGCTCGTAGACCGCCACGGGCGAAGCGCGCGCGGGAGCTAGCCGAACGTGAACGTCTCCAGCGGCCGTTCGAGCACCCCGGCGGTGCCCACGAGCAGCGGCGATGTCACCTGCGAGTTGGCTCGCGGAGAGCTCAGCATCACGATGTGCACACCCGCGCGAGCGCCCGGCCGTTCGGGCAGGAGCAGGATGTCGCGGCCGTAGACGCTCCGGCCCGCGATCCGCGCGGTGTACGCGACGGTGTACGCCGGCACCGTGTTGACGCGCGTCTTGCCCTCCCCGCGCAGCACGAACCCGGCGTAGCGATGACGCAGCCCCTCGATGTATGAGGACGCATAGAGCGGCAGCTCGGCGCTGAGGCTGCCCGTGTATGGCGGCAGCCTCAGCGGGCCGACCGCGAACGAGCTCCTCAACGCTCCACGCGCGGGACTGCGCACCTGCACGTACTCCCCCGCGGCCGGCGCGGTCCGGTAGAGACCGCGATAGCTGAAGGAGAATGGCGCCGCTCCGCCGTGGGAGTAGTGGGCGTTCTCCAGCGTCAGCGCCCCGCCCACCGCGAGCGCCGACAGACCGACGCCGATCGCCACGACGATCGCCCGGACGAACCCGGACGCGGCATGCCAGCGGGGCGCCAGCAGCTCGCCGAGGGTCGGCCCGTACTCGGGCTTCAGCGGGATCGAGGCCACAGGTCGGACGGGCTCAATCGCCGAGTGAGAACAGCGCTTCGAGGTCGTGACGCGAGTAGGCCGCGAACGCGACCATCGTCTGCGTGCGAATGACTCCCGGCAGCCCGCCAATCTCCACCGTGACGACATCCGCGAGCTGCTCGTGATCGGGGACGCGCACGATCGCCACGAAGTCCCACTCGCCCGTGACCGAGTAGGCCTCGGCCACGCCCTCGATGTCCGCGAGCGCGCCGCCGAGCGTCGAGAGCGCGTCGCGCTCGGCCTCGATCAGGACGACGGCGTTCGTCAGGCTCATGGCGAGTGCAGGCTCGCTCCGGGCGCGAGCACGACGACCTCGGATACGCCGGCCGACTCGACCTCGGACTTGAACGCCTGCGCATCGGTGACGATCGGCGGGAAGGTGTCGTAATGGCAGGGGATGATCTGCTTGGCGCCGATCAGCTCGGCGGCGCGGACGGCGTCGTGGCGATCCATCGTGTAATGGCCGCCGATGCACATCAGCGCCACGTCGATCGGTCCGTTGGTCTCGGCGATCAGCCGCATGTCTGAGAACAACGCCGTGTCGCCGAGGTGGTAGATCGTGGCGCCGCCCATCCGCACGATCAACCCGGCCGGTACGTTGGCCGTCCCTTTCGGAGTCGTCGAGGTGTGCCAGGCCGGCACGAGCTTCACCGAGCCCCACTCGAGCGTCACCGTGCCGCCGAGGTTGGGGTCGCGAACATGCTCGACGCCATCTTCTGAGAGCTCGTTCGCGATCTCCACGATCGCCACCACTTCCGCTCCGGCGCGCTTGGCGATCGAGACGGTGTCGCCGATGTGATCCGCGTGACCATGCGTCAACAGGATCGCCCGCGGGTCGAGCTCCTCCGCGGCCACTGCCGCCTTCGGGTTGCCCGTCAGGAACGGGTCGATCAGCACGGAGCTCTGGCCGTCGCTGAGCTCGAATGCCGCATGGCCTAGGAAGCGGATGTCCATGGTCTGTGCTGCTCCTGTGTCGTAGGGCTGGATGGAGTTGGCAACGTCATGATAAGAGCGCGCGAGCGAGTTGGCGATCGGCTCCAGAATCGGCTCCGCCAAGAGACGCGCCCGACACGTCTGCGACCGCGCGGCTCAGGAGCGGCTGGTGGACCGTCGGGGATTGTTCGACCGGGCTTGGGGCCCAGAATCCCAGCGCCGAAGCGGGACCTCGGCCTCGGTTTCGGGGGCAACGTCGTGGACGAGCCACTAGGACTCCGATGGATCGCTCAGCTGCAGGCCGAGACCCAGGATCAGGCCGACGATCGCACCGACCACGCCCGCCAGCCAGCTCGCCTCCGGCCGAGCGTAGGGCAGCACGAGCAGCAGCGCGGCGATCGCGCCCGCGCCCAGCAGATCGCCCTCGTAGTAGTGACCGTGCCGCGCCGCCCGCAGGTCGGGGACCGACCAGGCGGCGATCAGCGCCAGCGCACCCGCGTTCGCGCCGCTGACGATCGGCTCCGGATAGAGCGCGATCGCCGCGAGCGCGCCGGTGACGCCTCCCCCGAAGAACACCGCCAGCACGATCGCTCCTCCGCGCCGGCGCTCGAGCAGCCAGCCGAAGATCGCGGTCGCGAGCAGAGCGATGAACGCATACAGGCCATCCACGTAGGCGAACGGGTAGGTGAGCAGCTTCCACCAGTCGCCGTGCAGCGGACCGCCGACGGCGATCTTGAAGAAGCTCACGTACTGGCCCGAGACCGAGCCGAGGCCCGCGACGCGCACCGTGCCCAGGTACCCCCCGCGCACCAGCACCCATCCGGCACAGCCGAGCGCGACCAGGGCGATCGTCACGTACGGGGGCGATTCCCCGCGCCCATATTCCCCCCGCCGCGACGAGCTCCCCGGGCGCGTTCGCGCTCCCGGACGCGCGGGGGAGCGACCGAATGTCAGGGCACGTCCCAGTCGCCGCAGCACCCGCCCCCGACTCTTGACGCGAGGGAGCTTCGGCGCCCGGCTGCGCAGCCTGGAGCCGCAGTACGGACACTCGGTGATGTACGGGCTGACCTCCGAGCCGCACTGCTTGCACACGACGAACAGGTCGGGGCCGGAGGGCATCGTGATTGCATTCTATGGACCCACCCGCCCCGGCCCCGGGGCAGCACCGGCCGCTCGCCTCGGACGCGACGTTTGCTCGATTCTGCCCCGCGCGGACCAGCTCGCACCCTGCTCGGCGACGAGTCGCACCGTGTTCGGCGATGGCCGCCCCGTCCTCGGTAGGTCCACACTCGACGCCGGCCACCGCCCGGCCGTGGGATACTCAGGCCATGAGACCAGGATATGACCAGAAGCTGTACATACTCGCGTTCGACCATCGCGGGTCGTTTCAGAAGAAGTTCTTCGGCATCGAGGGCGACCCCGACGCCGAGCAGACGGCGATGATCGCCGACGCCAAGCACCTGATCTTCGAGGGTCTCTCGCAGGCCGTCGCGAGCGGTGCCGATCCGGCCGTTACGGGTGTGCTGGTGGACGAGCAGTTCGGCTCGACGGTGCCCGCGGAGGCTCGCGAGCGCGGCCTGAAGCTGGCGATGCCCGCAGAGCGTTCGGGCCAGCCCATGTTCGACTTCCAGTACGGCGATGACTTCGGCGAGCACATCGAGAGCTTCGATCCGGACTTCTGCAAGGTGCTCGTGCGCTACAACCCCGACGGAGACCCCGCCGGCAACCGCGAGCAGCTGATCAAGCTCAAGCGCCTGTCCGACTGGCTGGTGCAGAATGAGCGCAAGTTCCTGTTCGAGTTGCTCGTGCCGGCCGAGGACGCCCAACTGCAGGCCGTCGGCGGCGACTCAGACCGCTACGACGCCGAGCTGCGGCCGGAGCTGATGCGGCGCGTGATCGCCGAGATCCAGGACGCCGGGATCGAGGTGGACATCTGGAAGATCGAGGGCGTCGACGAGCGCTCCGACTGCGAGATGCTCGTCACCCAGGCCCGCAGCGGAGGACGCGAGGGCGTCGTCTGCGTCGTGCTCGGCCGCGGCGCCGACGACGCGAAGGTCGACCACTGGCTTACGCAGGCAGCCCCCGTCGATGGCTTCGTCGGCTTCGCCATCGGGCGCTCGATCTGGTGGGATCCCCTCAAAGACTACGTCGCCGGCAAGATCGAACGCTCCGCGGGTGCCCGCCGGATCGCCGAGAACTACCTGCGATTCGTCAACGTCTACGAGCGCGCCGAGACCGAGGCGCCGGTCGGGTGAGGACGCGCCGATGCGTATGAGACAGAGCCTCGCCGAGCTCGAGCAGGCATTCGTAAAAGAGATCTCGATCGACCGTCACCGCCGCGCCTCGCTGCGGCGCACCACCGAGCAGCGCGCCCGCAAGCGCGAGGTCCAGCGCCGTCACAAGCGCGGATCCGTCCGGTTCGTGCTGCTCGTGCTGACGCTGATCATGACCGCGGCGATCGTCACCCTGGTCATGTTTCGCACGCTCTATCTCCTGCTCGGCTAGAAGCTCATGTCGTCAGGCTCGCCGGCGCCCGTACGGGCGGGACATGGGTCCTCAGCCGTCGTTCGGCTCGCCCGTGCCCTCGTCGGTCGCCGCCACGGGCGCGGCGTTCGCGGGCGCCGCACCCGCGGGCGCCTGCTCGAGCTCGTCGCGGTGGATCTCCAGATAGATCTCGGTGCGAAAGACCGGGATGTCCTGAGGTGCCTGGATGCCGATGCGAACCTTGTCGCCCATGACCGACAGCACCGACACCTCGATGTCGTCCCCGATCATGATGCTTTGGTTTGACTTGCGTGTCAGCACCAACATGGTGCACCTTCCTATTGGCCGACGAGCAGTGGAACGGACCCGGACCGCGCCGGTCAGGCAAGCATAGTCGTTCGTGCCCGCGAAAAGCCTGTCCGGCCTGCCCGCACCGTCACGCCGGTCGTATGCGCTAGTCTCCCGGACCGTCCATGGCTCGTAAATCTCTGCGTCCGCACCTGAACCAGATCCGCGCGTGGGTACGGCAAGGCCGTACCGATGCCTGGGTGGCCCACCAGCTCGAGGTCACCGTCCGCGACATCGAGCAGTTCAAGCGTCAGAACGAGCTCGTCAGCGATGCCGAGCCCGCCGCGGGCGCCGTCGCATCCGACTACCCCGACGAAGTCGATCTCAGGGCCGAGGACGACGCTCTGATCGCGGCTGAGCTCGAGGCGGCCGAAGTGGAGGCCGAGCGCGAGCAGGCCGAGCGCGAGCGAGCTGAGCGTGAGGAGGACGAGCGCGAGGAGGGCGAGGAGGAGCAGGACGAGACGCCCGTCCGCACCCGCCGACGCGGGCGACGCGGCGGCCGTAAACGCACAGGCGCGCGCGGCGGCGGGGGCCCGCTGGAGGGCACGTTCGACCACGGCGAGGAGGGCTACGGCATGTGGCTGGACCCCGCGATCCAGGAGAACCCCATCTATGCCGAGCACTGGGCCGGGCATCGTCCGGTCGAGGTGACCGTCGAAGAGGACCGCATCGTCATCCGCCGCGCCGGCAGCGACGACTAGCTACGCCTCCGTCAACGCCCGTCTGCCCCCGGCGTAGTCGGCGGCCTCGCGCAGGTAGCGCGCGAACGCGGCGTCGACGACCACGCTCGAGTCCCACGCCCAGGGATCGTCGGGGGCGACGCGCATGGCCGTCTGCATGCACCAGCCCGTCCCGGCCGCGTACAGGTCGGCGAGCTCCTGCGCGGAGAATCTGCCGCCGAGACGCCGGCGCAGCTCCGAGACGAGCTCGGCCGCGACACGCTCCAGCAGCGGGTGACGCTCGGGCAGGCTGCCGCTCAGGCGGCGCTCACCCCGCTGCCACTGGTAGATCGCGTTCTCGAACGACACCCGGCGAGGGTAGCGGCAGGGGCCTGCCGAGTGGATCCGCTAGCCGCGCAGGCACCGGCGCGGGCCGCGGAGGCAAGGCTCGAGCCGCCGCTCAATTGCGAGGCAGGTGGGTCACGACGTAGGACTGCTCGCCGGAGTGCATCATCCCCAGCCGTCGGGCCTCCTCTTCGACCGTGCCGCGACGCGCGAGCGATTCGTGCTGCTGCTGCAGCAGCACGTGTTCGTGCTCGAGCGTCGCCAGTTGCGCGCGGTCGCCGCGCGCCTGGCGCCAGGTGGAGTAGATGCGGATGCCGGCGCTCAGGTACAGGTACGCGAGCGCGACGAGCAGGCACAGCATCGCGACGCGTCCGAGCCTGTCCCAGCGGATGCGCGCGACCGGCGCGCGCGCGCCGACGATCGCTCGGGGCTGTGCGGGGGATGCCTGCGCGCCGGCCATTGCTGCTCGCATTTCGCGCCCTCCACTCGGATCCCTGCAAACCGGGCCGAGATGGGACGTACTCGCAAAGCGGCGTGCCGCGGGATGCGATGTGCCGCAGCAGCGTGCGGCGTGAGGCGTGAGGCGTGAGGCGTGAGGCATGCCGCAGAGCCGTGCCGGCCGGGCTGCCGGCGGCCACGCCGGCCTGAGCAAAGCCCTCAGCCGCGAAAGACCGAGCGTCCGGGGAACTCGGCGTCGGCGCCGAGCTGCTCCTCGATGCGCAGCAGCTGGTTGTACTTCGCGACGCGATCCGAGCGCGAGGGCGCTCCGGTCTTGATCTGCCCGCAGCCGGTGGCGACCGCCAGGTCGGCGATCGTGACATCCTCCGTCTCACCCGAGCGGTGGCTCATGACAGCCGTGTAGCCCGCCTCGCGCGCCATCGAGATTGCGTCGAGCGTCTCCGAGAGCGTGCCGATCTGGTTGACCTTGATCAGGATCGAGTTCGCCACGCCGGACTCGATGCCCCGTCGCAGGCGCTCGGTGTTCGTGACGAACACGTCATCGCCCACCAGCTGGGTGTGCTCGCCCAGACGCCCGGTGAGGGTCGCCCAGCCGTCCCAGTCCTCCTCGTCCATTCCATCCTCGATCGAGACGATCGGATAGCGGGCGATGAGGTCTGCCCAGTAGTCGGTGAGCTCGGCCGCGCTGAGCGTGCGACCCTCGTGCTCGAGCACGTAGCCGGCGTCCTTGCGATAGAGCTCGCTCGTGGCCGGATCCAGCGCGATCGCGACGTCCGCGCCCGGCTGCAGGCCCGCGGCCTCGATGCCCGCGACGAGCATCTCGAGCGCGTCCTCGTTGGACGCGAGATCGGGCGCGAAGCCGCCCTCGTCTCCGACCGCCGTGCTCAGCCCGCGCTCGTGCAGCGTGCGCTTGAGCGCGTGGAAGACTTCCGTGCCCATGCGCAGGCACTCCGAGAAGCTCGACGCGCCGAACGGCACGACCATGAACTCCTGGAAGTCGACGCTGTTGTCGGCATGCGCACCGCCGTTGAGCACGTTCATCATCGGCACCGGCAGCACCCGCGCCGCCTCACCTCCAAGGTAGCGCCACAGCGCCATACCCTCCTCGGCGGCCTGCGCGTGGGCCGCCGCGAGTGAGACGCCGAGGATCGCGTTCGCTCCCAGGCGCGACTTCCCGGGGGTGCCGTCGAGCTCGATCAGCGCGTCGTCGAGACCTCGTTGATCGGCGGCATCCATGCCCGTGACCGCCTCGGCGATCTCTTGCTCGACGTTGGCCACCGCGCGCGTCACGCCCTTGCCCTGCCAGCGCTCGCCGCCGTCGCGCAGCTCCCGTGCCTCGAACTCGCCCGTGGAGGCGCCCGAGGGGACCGCCGCGTGGCCGTGAGCGCCCGAGCGCAGGCCGACCTCCACCTCGACCGTCGGATTGCCCCTGCTGTCGAGGATCTGGCGCGCGTGAACGCGCTCGATCTCGCTCATGCCGGAGTGCTCCTCATGCCCGCCGAGCGCTCCCCGTGAGCGCTCTCACCGGCCGCCCGCGAACGTGGCCGGGTCGCGAACGGCGATCCACGGCGTGTGACATCGACGTCGGTATCGGCATCGGCCGAACGGAGGCTATTTGGTCGTCGTGGTGGCCGGCGTGGTGGTCGTCTGCGTCTGCGCCGGTGCGCCGGTCTGCGGGGTCGCAGAGGTGGCTGGCGTCGCCGGTTTCTTGTAGCCATGGCAGTCCTGCACCGAGTAGCCGCTGCGGCATTCGGTTTTGCCTTCCCAGCGGGTGCGGAATTCTTTGACGAATTTGCTCAGCGCCTGCTGCTGCTGCTGGGCCGTGAGCTGCTGCTTGATCGAGGACTGCGCCTTGGCCAGCGTCTGCTGATTTCCAGCGGTGGTGCCGGTCACTTCGTAGATGTAGTAGCCGAACGGGGTCTTCACGGGCCCGCCGAGCTTGCCCTTCGGCGCCGAGAAGATGGCTTCGTCCAGCGCCTTCTCCTCCTGGCCTTTGACGACACCGGTGATTTCGCCGCCTTTGGCCTTGCTCGTGGGATCGATCGAGACGGCCTTGGCGACCGAGGAGAAGCTCTTGCCCGATTCGATTTCCTGCTTCGCCTTGTTGGCGGCGGCTTCGGTCTTGGTGAGGATGATCTTCACGTTGCGCTTTTCGGGAGTGCCGAACTGCGACTTGTGTTCTTCGTAGTACTTGCTGATCTGCGACTGCGTCACGTTGCCCTTCTCTTTGGACACCTTCTGCTGGATTTTCGATGACAGCAGATTCAGCTTGACGCGCAGCAGCAGATCCGAGACGGTCTGTCCCGAGGTCGCCAGGAATTTTTTGAATTCTTCGGGCTTGGGGAACTGCTGGCTCTTGATCTGTTCGAACTGTTTCTTGACTTCCGCGTCGCTCACCTTCACGCCCATGCTTTCGGCTTCGCCCAGCACCCACGCCGAGGAGATCAAGAAGCCGAGCACCTCCTGCTGCAAGGACTTGTACTGCTGTTCGCACTGGCTCTTCAGCTGCGCGGCGGTCGGCTTGGACTGACCTTTGGCCGGCTTCGGCGCGGTCGCTTCCAGGTGGGCGATGCACGCCGTGTAGTTGGGTGGGTCGGGGACGACCGGCTTGGGCGCGGTCTGTCCCGGCGTGCTCGCCGAGCTCGACGCGGCGGCGACCGACAGCCAGTGTTCGTACGTCGCTTTGGTGATCGGGTTGCCGCCGACCTGCACGACGGCGTTGCCGGGTATGCCACCACCGCAGGCGGCGAGGCCGAGGCCGACAAAGAAAACGGCGCCGAGCGCCGAGATGAAGCGGAAGTGCTTTGACACGACGCGGGCACTCTAGCGGAAACGGATGTGTCGTGGTTAAGGAGTTCCTGAAGATGATCGTTCAAGCGGCCTCGCGCGTGAGCGACGAGCAGTACGTCGGCGGCCTTCACCACGGTCGGAAAGCGCGCCGGGCCCTCGCGCGGCACGCGCACGGAGACCTGCGAGCGCCCGGACTCGTACAGCGCCTCGGGCAGCTCCTCGCGCAGTCGACGCGCGCGTACGGAGTCGAGCTCGATCGGCGTGACGGCGAGGCGGTCGCCGCGGAAGCTCACCGCCGAGGCGCCGGCCTGGCCGAACTTGATCCGCGCGCGTTGCAGCGCGAGCAGGTTCGCCAGCGGCTCGGGCACCGGCCCGAAGCGATCCTCGAGCTCCTCGCGCAGCTGCTGCACTTCGGCCACCTCCAGAGCGCCGGCGACGCGGCGGTGGATCTCGATCTTGGCCTGCTCGTAGGGGACGTAGTCGGGCGGGACGTAGGCGTCGACGTTGACGTCCAGGCGCACCGGCTCGGGCAGCTCCTCCTCCCCCACCTCGCCGTCGGCGGGCCCGGCCTGGCGCACGGCTTCGTCGAGCATCTGCATGTACAGCTCGAAGCCGAGCGCGGCGACGTGCCCGGACTGCTCGTCCCCGAGCAGGTTGCCGGCGCCGCGCAGCTCCAGGTCGCGCATCGCCACGCGGAATCCGGCGCCGAGCTCGGTGTAGTCCGACAGCGCCGCCAGCCGCTGCGCGGCGTCCGGCGTGAGCGCGGCGGCGGAGTCGTACATCAGATACGCGTAGGCGCGCTCGCGGCTGCGTCCGACGCGCCCGCGGATCTGGTAGAGCTGGGACAGGCCGAAGGCGTCGGCGTGCTCGACGATCAGCGTGTTCGCCTGCGGGATGTCGATGCCGGACTCGATGATCGACGTGCACACGAGCACGTCGTGATCGCCGCGCAGATAGTCCATCATGACCGTCTCCAACTCGCCCTCGGACATCTGCCCGTGGGCGACCGCGAAGCGCACGCCGGGGCACAGCGCGCGCAGCCGTTCGGCGGTCTCGATCGATCGACTCGACGCGGTTGTGCAGGAAGAAGGCCTGGCCGTCGCGCTCGTGCTCGCGCAGGATCGCGCGCTTGACGAGCTCCTCCTCGTACTCGCCCACGTAGGTCTTGACCGGCCGGCGCCCCTCGGGGGGCGTCTCGATCACCGAGATCTCGCGCAGGCCCGCCAGCGACATCTGCAGGGTGCGCGGGATCGGCGTGGCGGACATCGAGATCACGTCGACGCGCAGCTTCAGCTGGCGCAGCAGCTCCTTCTGCTTGACGCCGAAGCGCTGCTCCTCGTCGACGATCAAGCAGGCCCAGGTCCTTGGCGCGCACGTCGCGCGAGAGCACGCGATGGGTGCCGATCAGGATGTCGACGCGACCGGCCGCGAACCCCGCGATCGCCTCCTTCTGCTCGGCGGCGCGAGCGAAAGCGCGAGACGTGCTCGACGTTGATCGGATAGTCGGCGAGGCGCTCGGAGAACGTGCCGTAGTGCTGCTGGGCGAGGATCGTCGTGGGCGCGAGCATCAGCACCTGCTTGCCCTGGCTGGCCGCCTTGAAGGCGGCGCGCAGCGCCACCTCGGTCTTGCCGTAGCCGACGTCGCCGCAGATCAGACGATCCATCGGCCGCGGCGCTTCCATGTCGGCCTTGACCAGTTCGATCGCCTCCAGCTGGTCGGGGGTCTCGGTGAACGGGAACCGCAGCTCGAATTCGCGCTGCCAGTCGGAGTCGGGCTCGAACGCGTAGCCGCCGCGGCGGCGGCGCTCGGCGTAGAGATTCAGCAGCTCCCCCGCGAGCTCCTGCGCCGCGCGACGCGCGCGCGTCTTCATCGTCTCCCAGCGCGTGCCGCCGAGCTTCGACAGCGGCGGGTGTTCGCCGCCCGCGCCGACGTAGCGGGAGATCTTCGCGAGCTGCTCGGTGGGGACGAACACGCGATCGTCGCCCTGGTATTCGAGATACAGGTAGTCGCGCGTGACGTCCGCGACCGTGCGCGTCTCGAAGCCGGCGAAGCGCGCGACGCCGTGATCCTCGTGCACGACGATGTCGCCCGTGCGCAGCTCCGTGAAGGAGCGCAGCGCCCCGCGGCGCACGCCGCCCGGGGCGCCGCGACCGGCCCCACCCCCCGCCCTCGCGCCCGCGCGCTCGGCGCGGCGGCGGCGCAGCAGGCGGTGCTCGGGGAAGATCGCGAGCTTCAGCTGGGGCGCGACGAAGCCCTCGCGCAGCGACGCGGCGGCAAACCGCAGCGAGGGCTCGAGCACCTGGCGGCCGGCGTCGACGTCCTCTCCCAGCCAGCTCGCTTTCATGCGCCCGAGGTTGTAGGCCGCCCGCTCGCCCTCGCCGCGGCGGGGGAACGCCACGACCGTGCGATAGCCCGAGCGCACGAGCTTCTCGAGCTCGGGCTCGGCCTCGGCCAAGGAGCGCGCGGCGGTGTCGGCGGCCTGTGCGCGCAGCTGCAGCGGCTGCTCGCCGGAGATCGCCGACAGCCAGATCCGCGCACGCGCGGCGAGCGCCGATTCGATCTCCGCGGGGCTCACATACAGGTGGTGCGCGTCGGCGTCGGCGAACGCGGCGCAGACGTCGGTCCAGTGGTCTGCGAGCGCGGGCTTGCAGCTCCTCCTCGGCGGCGACGAGCAGCTCGGTGCTGGCATCGAGCAGGTCGAGCAGCGCGCCGAAGCGCTCGACGGGCAACAGCTCGGCGACGTCCGGACGATCGGACTGATCTTCGGAGGCCGCCAGCTCCGCCAGCTCGCGGTGCTCGAGCGCGAGCTCCGCCGCGGGCGCGATCTCGACCTCCGGGACATCGCCGAGGGAGCGCTGGGTGAACGTCGAGAACCAGCGCAGCGACTCGATCTCGACGTCGAACATGTCCACGCGCACCGCCCGGTCCTCGGTGGCGGGGAACACGTCGAGGAGGCCTCCGCGCAACGCGAACTGCCCGCGCTCGGCGACCTGATCGACGCGCTCGTACCCCGCCGCCACGAGCTCCGCGGCGCACTCCTCGAGATCGAGCAGCTCGCCCACCCGCAGCGTGAACGAGCGCGGGCGCAGGGCCGGATCGGGAACCTTCTCCGACAGCGCGACCGCGCTGACGACCACCACCGGCGGCTCCTCCGCGGCCGCGGCCGCCGCCTGCCCCGCCTTCCCCCCCTCGGATCCGGCCGCGTTCAGCAGCGCGTCCAGCGCCGCGACGCGCAGACCCACGAGGTGCGGCGGCGGCGCGAGGTGGGACTCGTAGGCGACCCCGCGGGAGGGGTAGTAGCGCACTCTCCGCGGCTCCAGCCACGCGCGCAGATCGCCCGCCAGCTCGCGCGCGGCGCGATCGTCGCCGACCACGACCAGCGTCGGGACGCAACGACGATCCCTGCGCGGCGGGCGCACGATCGCACAGCGCGGCGATCAGGTACGGCCGCAGCGAGGCCGACACGAACGCGTGACCGCCCTCGCGGGCGAGCGTGGTCGCGGCGGGGTCGTCCTCGATCAGTCCGAGCAGCGAGCGCAGCGCCATCGGCTAGACCGGCTCCTCGCCGAGCACGATGCGCTGCACCTGCTCGGCGGCGCGCTCGACGAGCTCGCGCACCTGCGCGGGGCTCTCGCGGAAGCGGCCGAGCACGTAGGAGGAGACGATCTCCGGATCGCTGGAGGCGGGGCGCCCGACGCCGACGCGCACGCGCACGAACTCGGGGCCGCCGAGCTCGCGCTTGAGCGACTTCAGGCCGTTGTGTCCCGCCAGGCCACCGCCGAGGCGAGCGCGGACCTCGCCGAACGGGATGTCGATCTCGTCGTGCACGACCAGCGACCCGATCGAGCGGCACATGCAGCGCGCCCCGCGCGGGGCCGACCGAGCGACCGGCGTCGTTCATGTATGTCTGCGGCCACAGCACCGCCACGCGCGGTCCCGCGGATGCGCCCGGCTCACTGCGCACGCGGCCCTCGGCGATACGTCCGCGATAGCGCTCCCGCGCGCGTCCCAGCCCCCAGCGCTCGGCGAGCGCGTCGACGACCATGAAGCCGACGTTGTGGCGAGTGTCCGCGTGCTCGCGCCCGGGGTTGCCCAGCCCGACGATCAGCCAGTCGCAGGCTCCGCTCATTGCTTCATTGTGCGCACCGCGCCGCTGGGTAGTCGATGGGCAAGCGAGGCCAGGACGCAGGGAGCGTGGCGTACTACGTACGCGAGCGACCGAGGACGCAGCATCGCGCAGCTCAGCGGCTGCCCAGCGTTACTCCCCGCCCGAGGCGCCCTCTGAGCCGGCGCCCTCGGCATCCTGCGCCTGCTCCTCGCCGCCCTCGCCCACGAGCTCGGTCTCGGCCTCGATCTCCTCTTCCTCGGTCTGCAGCCGCGGCGGGGAGAGCGTCGCGAGGACGGTCTCGGGGTCGTCGAGCAGCGTCACGCCTGCGGGCGCGGAGAGCGCGCTGAGCACGATCGTCTCGCCGATCTGCATCTCGCCGATGTCCTGCACGATCGACTCGGGGATCGCCGTCGGCAGCGCCTGCACGTTCAGCTCGCGCGTGATCTGCTCGAGCACCCCGCCTTCCTTGACGCCCGGGGCGTCCTCGGCGCCGGTCAGCTCGAGTGGGACGACGGCTTGGATGGCCTCGTCCAGGCGCACCCGCAGCAGATCCACGTGCACGGTCTCCCCGCGCACCGGGTCGCGGTGGGCCTCCTTGAGGACGACCGGCGTGGCGGCGTGGCCGTCGATGCTCAGGTCCAGGACGGCGCCCGAGCGGGCGAGCGCGAGCCGCAGCTCGCGCGCGTCCGCGTCGAAGCTCAGCGAGTCGCCGCCGCCGCCGTAGACGACCCCGGGCACGCGTCCGGAGCGGCGCAGGCGTCGGGCCGCGCGCGAGCCTTCGGCCGCGCGGCTGCTTACCTCGAGCTTGGTCGTGGCGTCGGCCATGGGGCGGCTACATTAGCAGCGGCCGATTGGTCGGGTTTCGATCCGCCGTCGCGCCTCAGCAGTTGGCTTCATTGCCGATCGGCGCGCTCAGGGACAGCAGCGCGACGTGCAGGCCGCCCAGCGCGTTGCCGCTGCGACGTACCAGTACGCACTGCACGACCGGCAGCCGGCCGATCACCGTCCAGGCGACGCGCGTGGTGCCGGTCGCGCTCGTCAGCGAGCCGGCGGTGGGCGATTTGATCGAGAGGATCTTGACCGCGCCCGCCCGCTCGAGCCTGACGGCGCTCGCGCGTACGGTCGCGACGCAGTAGGGCTTCGCCCGGCAGCCGTCCAGCAGCGCGAGCTCACGCGTCGTATCGCCGTGCGCCTGCGCCTGCAGCACCGCCAGGATGTCGTTGCGTTCGGCGTTTTCGACCAGCAGATATCGCGCCAGCAGCGCGCTGATCGCGATGAACAGGACGACGCCGACGAGCACGATCGCCACGCGCCGGCGCCGCGGTAGCCGCTGCCACCACATGCGCGGGGTTCGCTGGGTCGAAACCGTCTGCGAGGAGGTCTGCACGGGGCTCTCAGCGTAGGGCGCCCGGCGCGAGCGCGCGCCCGTCAGAACAGCTGGTTCTCGCCGCCGAAGACTTCGCTGACGGAATCGTCGACGAAGATGCGCCGGATCGAGTCGGTCAAGAGCTCCGCGCAGGGCAGCACGCGGATGTTCTCCGGCCGCTCGGGGCTGACGGGGATCGTGTCGGTCACGACGATCTCCTCCAGGCCCGAGGCCTTGAGGTTCTCGAACGCGGCACCCGAGAAGACCGCGTGGGTGGCCGCCGCGTACACCCGCGTGGCGCCCGCGTCGAGCACGGTCCGCGTGGCCGCGGCGAGCGTGCCGGCGGTATCGATCATGTCATCGACGATCACCGCGGTCTTGCCGCGCACGTCGCCGATCACGTAGCCGATCTCGGCGACCTGCTGGGCGGGGCGCTCCTTGTCGAGGATCGCCAGCTCGGCGCCGATCTTCGAGGCGAACTTCTTGTTCAGCTTGACCCTGCCGGCGTCCGGCGCGACGACCACCAGATCGGACAGGCCGAGGTCGCCGAAGTACTGGGTGAGCATGAACAGCGCGGTCATGTGGTCGACGGGCTTCTGGAAGAACCCCTGGATCTGCCCGGCGTGCAGATCCATCGTCAGCACGCGGTCGGCGCCGGCGGACTCGAGCATGCGCGCGACCAGCCGCGCGGAGATCGGCTCGCGCGGCGCGGACTTCTTGTCCTGGCGCGAGTAGCCGAACCAGGGCGTGACGGCGATCACGCGGTGCGCGGAGGCGCCGACGGCGGCGTCGATCATGAACAGCAGCTCCATCAGCGAGTCGTTCGCCGTGACGCCGGCCTGGGCGTTGCCGCAGGTGGACTGCACGATGAACACGTCGGCGCCGCGGATCGACTCCTCGTAGCGGCAGTAGACCTCGCCGTTGGAGAACGTCTTGAGCTTCACCGGCCCGAGCTCGACGCCGAGCTTGTCGGCGATGTCGCGGGCGAGCTGCGGGTTCGCGCGCCCGCTGAACAGCATCAGCCGCTTGTTGTAGTCGATCGGCAGGCTCGTCTGCGCGGACTGCTGCGCGCGCGTATCCATCGCGCTGCTCATCGTGTGAGTGAGTGTAAAGGTCCGGCGCGACGATCCCGCGACCCGGCCCGGCCGTCCGTGACTCACGACTCCTCCTCCCGCGCGGCTCGTGCCCGCCGCTGCGCGTAGCCCTCGATGTTCGTCTGGCGCGCGCGCGCGATGCCCAGGGCGCCCGGCGGGCACGTCCTCGGTCGATCGACCGAGCCGGCGCCGTGTAGGCGCTCCTCGCCGACGCTCACGGGCGCCACGAACGAGACGTGTCCACGCCGCTGCGCACGCCGCTGCCGATCGTCGTGCGGTGCTTGGCGCCGGCCGTCGTAGTTGGCGGTGATCGTGCTCGCGCCGAGGTTGGCGTGCTCGCCGACGTCCGCGTCGCCGATGTAGGAGAGGTGCGGGATCTTCGCCCCCGCGCCGATGTCGGAGTTCTTGATCTCCACGAACGTCCCCGCCTTCGATCCCTCGCGCAGTACGGAGCCCGGGCGCAGGTAGGCGAACGGGCCGACGGTGGCGCCGTCCTCGAGCACGCTGTCGATCAGGTAGGAGTGGCGCACGACGCAGCTCTCGCCGATGCGGGTGGCGCCGCGAATCGTGGTGAACGGCTCGATCGTCGTGTCCTGGCCGATCTCGACGTCGACGTCGATCACGGTGGTGCGCGGATCGACGATGCTCGACGCCCGCCGCCATGTGCCGCGCGTGGATGGCCTCCTGGGCCAAGCGCGCGCACCTGCGCGAGCGCCGCGCGGTCGTTGACGCCGAGCACCAGCCGCTCGTCGGCCACGGCGTGCGCGGCGACCGTGCCGCCGTCGGCGCGGATCAGATCGAGCGCCTGGGGCAGATACAGCTCGCCCTGCGCGTTCTCGGCGCTCAGCCGCGGCAGCGCCTCGCGCAGGGCGCGGGCCGAGAACACGTAGATGCCGGTGTTGACCTCGCGAATCTGCAGCTGCTCGGGCGTGGCGTCGCCGTCGGTCTTGGTCTCGACGACGCGACTCGACGGCGCCGTCGGCGTCGCGCACCACGCGTCCATAGCCGCTCGGATCGTCCAGGAGGGTGCTCGCCATCGTCGCGCCCGCGCCGCCGGCCTCGTGCGCGTGCACGAGCTCGGCGATCGTCTCGGCGCGCACGAGCGGAACGTCGCCGCTGAGGACGACCACCGAGGCGTCCGCGTCGCCGTCGAGTCGAGCTCCGCGAGGCCCGCCACCACCGCGCCGCCGGTCCCGTTCGACTGGGGCTGCACCGCGAGCCGCACTCCCTCCGGCAGCACGCCCGCCAAGCGCGCGCTCGGGCGAGTCGACGACGACGACCCGCCCGGCGCCGGCGGCGAGCGCGGCGCGCACGGGCCACAGCACCATCGGGATGCCGCACAGCTCGTGCAGCACCTTGGGCGTGCGCGAACGCATCCGCGTGCCCCTGCCCGCGGCAAGGATCATGACCGTCGGAGCCGGAGTCACGCGATGGATGGTAGGTCATGGGCATGCGAAGCCCGCTCAAGCGCATGTGTAACCCGGTTTCGCATGACCGATGCAGGATGGGTCGCATGCTTATTAAAAAGGCTGATGGAATGGCCATGCCGCTAGCGGCATGGCCCGGGTCCGCACATGTGCGGACCGTCCGCCGGCGCATGCGCCGGCGGAGACGGGCCGCATGCGGCTCGTCACGGGGGTCTCGCATGCGAGACCCCGCGGTCGGCGCATGCGCCGACCGAACAACCTCAGCCTGACGGAACATTGCGTCGGCGATGTATACGCTGCAGAACGGTATCGCCGACGACGAAGACGTCGGTAGGAACGCTGCTACTGGCCCGGGGGCGGAAGCGGCTCAGGGACAGGCATAGGAACCATGCCTACAGGCTAGCAGCCATCCATTACTGGGGGGCAGGGACTCGAACCCTGATTCCCAGGACCAAAACCTGGTGTCCTGCCATTGGACGACCCCCCAATGGGCCGCCCACATCCTCGCACGCCGCGCAGACTGTGGTTCTACGATCGCCGCGTCGAGCGTCCCGGCACGCGTCCGCCTTCGGCGCCGACCTCCGAGGCGGGGCCGCCGGCGGCGGAGATGCCGAGCACGCGCATCGCCTTCAGGCCGAGGCTGAGCTTCTCGCGGCCGTCGCTGGAGCTGACGTCCAGGCCCGAGAGCTCGCGCACGCGCTCCAGGCGGTAGTAGATCGTGTGGCGGTGCGTGAACAGGCGCTGCGCGGTCCCGGCGACGTTGCCGTCGGCCTCCAGGAACGTCGCGAGCGTGCGCACGAGCTCGGTCTCGTACTGCTCGTCGTAGGCGAGCAGCGGCTCGACGGTCTCGGCGTAGAAGCGCTGCAGCTCGGCGGGGTTCTCGGTCATCGCGCTCAGCAGCAGCCGGTAGGCGCCGGTCTGCTCGAACGCCAGCGCGACACCGTCGGAGCCGCCCTGGGCGACGTTCGCCGCGAGCAGCGCCTCGCCGGCGGCGCGCGGCAGATCCGCCGGATCCTCGGCGATGCGGCTGCGGCCGAGCGCGAACGTGTAGCCGGCGAGGCCGGCCTCCATCTCGCGCAGCACGGCCTCGGCGGCGCGCGCGGCGGTGGCCTCGTCGCCACCGGGCACCAGCAGCAGCACCTCCGCGCCCACACCGATGCCCGGCCGGCGCCCTCGCGCTCGGACAGGGCCGCGATCGAGCGGCTCGCGACCGCGCGCGCGCCGCGCTCGGCGACCGCGCGCACACGCGCGCGCCAGCCCTCGTCGGTGGGGGCCTGCGGAACGGCGCGCGCGACGATCATGCTGGCGCCGTCCTGGATGTCCAGCGAGAGCTCCTTCGCGCGCGCGAGCAGCTCCTCGCGCTCGCTCAGCTCGCGCGCGAGGATCGCGCGCAGGAACTCGCTCGCGGCGATCTCCGAGGCGCGCTCGGGCGCGCGCACGCGCTCGACCTCCGAGGCGATCATCGTCACCAGCAGCCGCTTCATCTGCTCGCTGGGCTCGGCCGACTCCAGGCCGCGTCCTCGCCCGGAGCCGGTCGCGCGCATGTGCAGCGTGCCCACGACCGTGTCTCCCACGCGCAGCGGCGTGCTGCTCACGCCTTTGCCTGCGGACAGCAGCGCGCGCTCCTCCGCCGGCGAGCGCGCCGCCACCGCGAGGGTCGCGCCCCAGGCGTCGGCGACGGCCAGGCTCGCGTCCAGCGCCTTGGCGGCCGCGCGCACCACTTCCGGCAGCCCGGCGCCCGACTCGACCGCCTCGGTGACGGCCTCCAGCGCCGCGAGCTCGGACATGCGGCCGCTCAGCCCCAGAAGTAGATGACGGCGAGCGCTGCCGGCCACACCGATGCCGACGAGCACGGCGAGCACGTACAGCGACAGGATGCTCGCCGCCACGCGCTCCCACAGGCGCGAGTAGCTGCTCCACGCCGGCACGAGGATCAGGCCGGCGTACAGCGCCAGGCCGAACACGCCCGCGCAGACGGCTACCAGATCGTTGACGGCTGTCCTGCTCATCGACCGCGAGATTGTGACGCATGGAGGCGTCGGTCAGGTGTCGGGCCAGATCGCGACACCACGGTGGGAGCGCGACCCGCCGCTCGCCGTCACCGTGCCCAGCGCGCCTCGGCGCGCTCTCGTTCCGCCCACCGCGCGCGACTGCGCCGCACTCGCGCGGCGAACCCGCGTCCACGGGCACCGCGCAGACCGGCGCGGGCTCCCCGGCCGATTCGCGCTCGCCGGCCAGGCCCGCCGCCGCGCGCTCGGCCCGCCCGGGACCGTTGGCCCGCAGGAACAGCCCCACGACCGTCGGGCCCGACCCGCTGACGAACGCCACGTCCGCGCCCGCCTCGCAGCGCCTGGCTCAGCGCGGGCTCGATCTCCGGGCACAGCGAGATCGCCGCAGCCTGCAGATCGTTGTGCAGCAGCTCGCGCGCGTCTGGCACCGCCGCGCTCAGCTCGAGCGCGACCTCGCAGCGCGCGAGCCGTGTCCGCCAGCTCGCGCGCGCGTACGCGGGACGCCCAGCTCGTCCGCCCGCGCATAGACCGCGGCGGTGGACAGCTCGGCCGCGAGCGGCAGCACGAGCACGCCGAACGGGTGGCTCGGCGGGGGCAGCTCGCGCAGCCGCTCGCCCGCGCCCGTGGCCAGCCAGCGCCCGGGGGCGATCTGCGCGGGCACGTCCGCCCCCAGCCGCGCCGCCAGCTCCAGCAGCAGCTCGTCCGAGCCCAGGCCCGACGCGCTGTCGTGCCAGCCGCAGCGCCGCCGCCGCGTCCGCCGAGCCGCCGCCCAGCCCCGCGGCCACCGGGATGCGCTTGTCGATCGCTCAAACGCAGCGGCCGGCGCATCCCAGCCGGTCGCCTCGCGGAACAGGCGCAGCGCCGCGCGCGGCGAGGTTCTCGCTCGGGATCGCCCGGCACCCCCGGGCAGAGCACCTCGTCCTCGTCCGCGCGCCCCTCGCCGCGTCGTCCCCGGGCGGGAGCTCGGCCCATTCCAGCGTGAGCTCATCCGCGAGCGAGATCGACTGCATCACGCTCGCCAACTCGTGCCGGCCGTCCTGCTCGCGCACGCGGTCCGACGAACAGCCCGAGGTTGATCTTCGCGGGCGCGCTCGCCCGCAGGCAGCGCCTGCCGGAGAGCGACCGCGCCTCGATCTCGGGCTGCGCGGAGCTCATAGCTCCAGCAGCCGTCCCAGCTCGCGGAAGTCCTCGGGCGAGAGGCGCTCCGCGCGCACGTTCTGCGGGTGGCCGAGATCGCCGAGCGCCATGCGGATCTCCTCGCGCGAGCGCCCGCCCACGGGACCGCTCGCGCGCCCCGCGGAGTCACGCCGCCGCGGTCGCGGCGCCGCCACCGCGCCCGGCGAGCGCGAGCGAGCCCGCGAGCGTCTTGCGCCGGTGCGCGAACGCGCCGCCCACCAGCGCGCGCAACTCCGGCGAGGGCGCCGCGCGCGAGCCGGCGCATGCCCACGAGCACCGAGTCGACGTTCGGCTGCGGGTAGAACACCGTGCGCGGCATCGCCCGCAGCACCCGCACCTCGCAGGCGAGCTGGGCGATCACCGAGCTGACGCCGTAGTCGCGCCCCCGGGCGCGCGCGGCCAGGCGCTCGCCGACCTCGCGCTGGGCCATCGCCACCCACAGCCCCACGCCGCGGCAGCTCCTCGATCGTGCGCAGCAGCACCCCCGCGGCGATCCCGTAGGGGAGGTTCGCCACGACCTTCGTCGGGCGCCGGGCTCAGGCCGGCGAGGTCGATCCGCATCGCATCGCCCCAGTGCACGCTCACGTTCGCATGCGCGTCGGTCGCGTCGAGCAGCGCCTCGCGCAGGCGCGTGTCGATCTCCACGACGTGCACGTGCGCGACGCGCTCGGCGAGGTACTCGGACAGCACCCCCAGGCCGCCGCCGATCTCCAGGACGACGTCGCGCTCGCTCAGCTCGGCCGCGCGCTCGATCACGCCGAGGATGTTCGAGTCGATCAGGAAGTTCTGTCCCAGCTCGCGGTCCGGATGCACGTCGAAGCTGCGCCGCAGGCGTCTGCGGGCTCGGTCTGCGCGGCGACCGGTGCGCGGCCACGGCGCTCCACGTCACCAGCCGAACACGCGCGCGGCGTTGCGCTCCACGAGCGCGTCCAGCTCGTGCACGCTCACGCCCCGCAGCTCCGCCACGAACGCGGCCGTATGCGCCACGAACGCCGGCTGGTTGCGCTGCTTGCGCACGACCTGGGGCGTCAGGTACGGGCGCGTCGGTCTCCACCAGCAGCCGCTCGTCGGGGACCTCGCGCGCAGCGGCGGCGAGGTCGGCGGCGCTTTTGTAGGTGACGTTGCCCGCGAAGGAGATCGCATACCCGCGCTCCAGGCACTCCTCGCAGATGCTCGGGCATCGAGAAGCAGTGGATCACCACGCTGCACCCCTGCGCTTCGGCGCGCCGAGCTGCGCCAGCGTCTCGCTCGGCGGCCTCGCGCGAGTGGATCACGAGCGGCTAGGCCCGTCTCGCGCGCGAGCGCGATGTGCGCGGCGAACGCCCGCTCCTGGTCTGCGCGCGGCGCGCCGTCGCGGTAGAAGTCCAGGCCCGTCTCGCCGATCGCCAGGCAGCGCTCGTGCGCCGCCAGCGCGCGCAGCTCCGCCAGGTCGGCGTCGTCGAACCCGTCTGGCGGCGTTCGGATGGCGGCCGATCGCCGCGTACACCTGCGGGAACGCCTCGGCCGCGGCGAGCGCCGCGCGGCAGGACGCCGGTTCGGTGCCGACCGTCAGCATCCGCGTCACCCCCGCCTCGTCGGCCGCCGCGACCAGCTCGGCGTCGGGCGGCTCGCACAGGTCCAGATGGGTGTGGCTGTCGATCATCTCGCCGGACTCGCGATTGCTCGTCAGGCCGCCTCGACGGCGTCGAGGCCCTTCGGGAACAGCGGCTCGATCTGCGCCACCGCGCCCGATCGCGCCGGCGCCCAGCTGCGCGCCCGCGAACGCCACGTCCGGCGCGCCCAGCGCTCGCAGCAGCGTGGCGGTGCTCGCCGGCAGGTAGGGGTGCAGCAGCACCGCGAGCACGCGCAGCCCCTCCACGAGCGTCCCCAGCACGCGATCGAGCTCCTGCGCGCGCGGGCTCGTCCTTGGCGAGCTGCCACGGCGCCTGCTCCTCGACGTAGCGGTTCAGGCGGCGCACGCGCTGCCAGATCTCATCGAGCGCGAGCGTCAGCTGCACGCCGTCGATCAGCTCGCCGACGCGCTCGGGCAGGCCCGCGAAGTCCTCGGCGATCGCAGGATCGGGCTCCACCGCCGGCGCGACGCCCGTCGCGATAGCGCGCGACCATCGCCAGCGTGCGACTGGCGAGGTTGCCGAGCTCGTTCGCCAGCTCCGACTCGTAGCGCTGCTCGAAGGAGGCCGTCGAGACCGAGCCGTCCTGGCCGAAGGGCACGTCGCGCAGCAGGTAGAAGCGCAGCGCGTCGGCGCCGAAGCGCTCGATCACCGCGAACGGGTCGAGCACGTTGCCCAGCGACTTGCGACATCTTCTCGCCGTCCATCAGCAGGTACCCGTGCACGAACACCCGCTCGGGCAGCTCCAGCCCGGCGGCCATCAGCAGCGCGGGCCAGTAGACGGCGTGAAAGCGCAGGATGTCCTTCGCGATCACATGGCAGTCGGCCGGCCAGAACGTGTCCGTGAGGTCGGCGTCGGCGTGAGCCCGCGGGGGCCGGTGCGTAGGAGAGCGCGGAGTAGTAGTTCAGCAGCGCGTCGAACCACACGTAGAACACGTGCTCGGAATCCCACGGCACCGGCACGCCCCACGTCAGCCGGTGGCGCGTCAGCGGCACGTCGCGCAGGCCCGAGCGGATGAACGACAGCGCCTCGTTGTAGCGCGTGCGCGGCGCGACGAACTCCTGGCGCTCGGCGATACAGCCGCTTCGAGCGGCTCCTGGAACGCGGACAGCTTGAAGAAGTAGCTGTCCTCCTGCTCGCGCGTCAGCTCGATGTGATGGATCGGGCAGCGGTTGCCCTCGTCGATCTCGTTCTCGGCCTTGAAGTCCGCGCAGCGCGGGCAGTACCAGCCCTCGTACTGTCCCCTCGTACACGTACCCGTTCTCGCGCACCCGCGCCAGCACCTCCTGCACCTTCGCGATGTGCTGCGGATCGGTCGTGCGGATGAAGAAGTCGTTCGAGGCCTCGATCCGCGGCGCGAGCGCCTTGAAGCGCTCGGCGTTGCGATCGGCCAGCTCCTGCGGCTCGATCCCGAGCGCGTGCGCCGCGTCGGCGACCGGCTCGCCGTGCTCGTCGGTGCCGGTCAGGAAGAACACCTCCTCGCCGCGCTGGCGGTGATGGCGCGCCATCACATCGGCGGCGATCGTCGTATACGCGTGCCCGAGATGCGGCGCCGCGTTGACGTAGTAGATCGGGGTGGTCACGTAGTAGGAGGACATGCTTCGCCCAGGCTACTGCTCCCCGCGCGCGAGCTCCCGGTACAGCTCGTTCGTGCCGATCCCCGTCAGCTTCGCCACGACGGCAGCCGCCGGTCGCGGCTTGGCGCCCGCCGCGACCAGCTCGCGCAGCGCGCCGAGCGCCTCCTCACTTCGTGGATGCGCAGTACCCGATCGCCTGCGCGACCGCACCGATCACGAGCACGATCTCACCCCGCGGCGGGTTGCTCGCGTAGTGGTCAGCCAGCTCGACGGCGCGGTCCCGGCGGACCTCCTCGTGCAGCTTGGTCAACTCGCGGCACACCGCCACCGCCCGCTCGGGATCGAGCTCGGCGAGCACTCTCAGCGTGGCGGCGAGGCGCCGGGGAGACTCGAACGCGACGAGCGTCTCCTCGGTCTGCGCCAGCAGACGCTCGAGCTCGACTGCGCTTGCGCGGCAGGAACCCCACGAACCGCCAGCGCTCGGCCGGCAGACCCGAGCCGACGAGCGCTGCCACCGCCGCGCTCGGCCCCGGCAGCACCTCGACCGGCAGGTCCTCGCGGATGCACGCCTGCACCAGCGCGTAGCCGGGGTCGGAGACCAGCGGCATGCCCGCGTCGCTGACCAGCGCGACCGTCTCCCCCGCGCGCACCCGCGCCGCCAGCTCGGGCGCGCGGGCGCGTTCGTTGTGCTCGTGCAGGCTCACCAGCGACGCCGCGCGGATGCCGTGGCGATCGAGCAGCACCCGCGTGCGCCGCGTGTCCTCGCAGGCGAGCACGTCGGCTTCGCCGAGCGCCCGCAGCACGCGCAGGGTCACGTCTTCGAGGTTGCCGATCGGCGTCGCACACACCAGCAATCGCCCATGCCGCCATCAGCGATGTCAACCGGAGGGTTCTCGGTCGCTCATCTCGCAACTGGAGGTTCTCGCCCCGCATCTCGCAACTACAGGTCCCCGACTCACGCGCCTCCATCGCGTCGCACGACCGCGACGCCCATGCCCACACCACCCGAGCAGCCACCCCAGTACACCCGCTACCGCGCCGGGCGGCGGCTGAGCCCGCGACGCGCCGACGAGGACCTGATCGACCCGCTGAGCGCCGAGCGCGCGCGCGCAGCCAACCGCGACGGGCGATGGCGCGAGCGGATCACCCCCAAAGCGGGTGATCCTCGGCCTGCTCGCGCTGATCGCGGGCTGGCTGATCCTGTCGCTCGTGCTGTTCCTGCTCAGCTCGCACTTCGAGCGCACCTCCCCGCCGGCGAACGTCGCGAGCGTGCTCGACCCGGCGGGCTACCCGCTGACCTCGGCCAACAACATCCTCGTGCTCGGCTCCGACCGCCGCCAGAAGAACTAGCAAGGAACCCGGGCGCCGAAACCACCGGCCCGGGCCGCTCGGACACGATCATGCTGATCCGCACCGGCGGCGGGCACGCGGCGCGCCTGTCGATCCCGCGCGACACGGTCGTCGAAATCCCCGGCCACGGCCTGCAGAAGATCAACGCCGCGCACGAGTTCGGCGGCCCGGCGCGAGTCGATCTCGGTGATCGAGAACTGGCTCGGCATCCCGATCAACCACCTGGTCGAAGTCAACTTCGAAAACTTCCCCGCCCTGATCGACGCGATGGGCGGCGTCACCTATACCGGGGGCTGCGTCGTCTCGCGCCTGGACGGCGGCTTCAGCCAGGGCGGCTACACGCTGCGCCTGAGCGCGGGCACCCATCACCTCGAACGGCAAGCAGGCGCTCGCGCTGGCGCGCACGCGCGAGAACCTGTGCGCGCCCGCGGAGACCGACATCCAGCGCGAGGAACACCAGCAGGCGCTGTTCACCGACATGAAGTCGCAGCTGCTCTCCCCCGCGAGCTTCCTGCGCCTGCCCCTGATCGCCTGGAACGCGCCGCCGGCGATCATCTCCGACATGAGCGGCCCGACGCTGCTCGGGCCTGTTCGGGGCGCTGGCGATCTCCGGCACGCCGCCCACGCAGGTGCTCGAGCCCTCGGGCGCGGTCACGCTGCCCGACGGCGAGCAGGGTCTGACCGTCTCCGAATCCGAGCGCCGCGCGGCGGTCGCGCGCTTCGAGGCCGGTTGAGCGCCGACTGACCCCGAGCCGGAGACGGCGCCGGCGCCGGCGACGCAGGCGCGGCGACGCCGGGGTGCCCAGCCCCACGCTCGGTTCACCTTCGCGCCGGGCTCAGCTCTTGGCCGCGACCGGCTTGGTCTCCTTGGGCTTGGCGCCCGCGGAGGAGGACTTCTCGCTCTTGGCCTTGCCCTCGGAGGACTTGCCCTCCGAAGCCTTCGAGGCGCCCTCAGAAGATGAATCCTTCTTTCCCGAGGACTCCTCCGAGGATGAGGAGGCGGCGGCGGCCGTCTCGCGCTGGCGTTTGCGGGTGCCGTAGTCGGTGTTGTAGAAGCCCTTGCCCTTGAAGTGCAGCGCGGGCGCATGCAGCACCCGTTCGACGGGCACACCCGTATCGGGGTCATGCGTCAGCGAATCGTCGCTGAAGGACTGCACCATCTCGAAGGTGCTGCCGTCGGGACGTCTGTACTCGTAGATGGGCATCGCGCCGATTATATGAGTGCGCATGGACCCGCCGGGCCCACCACGCCGCGCGCTGCGAGCGCTCAGTCCCCGAGCAGCGCGCGGGAACAGGCGATCCCGGCCCGAACGGTCGCGTCGAAGTCGCGCTCGGGCTCGGTCAGCATCCGCAGCGCGAAGCCGTCGGCGAGGGCGAACAGGATCTCGGCGACCGTGTCCGGCTCGGCGTGCAGCCGCAGGACGCCCTCGCGCTGGGCGATCGCGAGCATGTCCGCGACCTGGTCGCGCGTGCTGCGCACCAGCTGGGCGTACTCGACGGCGATGTCCTCGTTGCGGCGCGAGAGCGTGAACAGCTCGAACATGAGCGTCACGAAGTCCGGATCCTCGCGCACCGTCTCCTGCAGGTTCTGAGCCATCAGCCCGACGAAGTCATCGGCCGTGCGCGCGCCCGCGAGCTGCTGCTCGAGCAACTCCATGCGCAGCTCGCAGTCGCGTCTGACCGCCTCCAGCAGCAGCTGCTCCTTCGTACCGAAGTAGTAGTGCAGCAGGCCCCGCGACACGCCGGCCTCGCGCGCGACGTGATCGAACGTCGAGCCCGCCGTCCCGCGCCGGGCGACACTGCGGCGCATCGCCTCGACGATCCGCCGCGCCTTCTCCCCCTCCACGACTCGGCGCGGCTTGCTCACCGAGTCGGCGCCCTCGACGGCCGCTGGAGCTCCAGCCATATCGCGCTCTCTGCGCTGAACGCCCGGTCGGCTCAGGAGGCCGGCGCGGACGCCGGCGCCGGCGCGGACGGGGCGGTGGTCGAGCTGTACTCGAACTCCTCCTCGGCGCCGAACAGCAGGTCGAGTACCTTCCCGCGCAGATCCTCGCTCAAGGCGAGCGCGAGCGCGCCGGCGATCGTGAGCAGCGCCAGCTTGCGCACGAATCCGCCGCGGCGTTTGCGCTCCTTGCGCGGGGGCTCGCGCAGCGTGTTCGCCGCGTCGCGCAGCGCGCCCGCCGCGTCGCGCAGCTCCTTCTGCAGCTTGCGGTCCTCGAACAGCGCCGTGGTCGCGGGCTTGCCGTTGCTCATGCGCCCGTACGCGCTGCGCGCCGCGCCATAGGCCGCGAGCAGGCTGCCGCGCAGCTCCTCGTCTTCGATCAGCCGCTCTATGTACCGGTTGTTCCGCGCGGCGCGCGCCGCCTCGCCGGCCTTGCCGAATGCACTGCCACCGCCACTACTACGGTCTTTCGCCGCCATTTTTGCGCCACCGCCTCTGAAGGAGAGCTTTTGCAGTTCCGCACTCCAATATACGCCCCCGCGGCTCGAGCGTACGCGCTGCCGCTGCGAACGTGACAATGAGCGTGTGCCGACATTCCAGGCGACCGCCACCGCGCTGGGCCTGCTGCTGATTCTCGGCGCGCTGCTGTCGGGACTGGCGCAGCGCTCGTTCCTGTCCCTCACCGCGCTGTTCGTGCTCGCGGGATTCGCGGTCGGCCCGGGCGGCTTTGGCTGGATCGACTTCCGCGCCCAGTCGGGCTTCGTCGAGGATCTCGCGTTCGTCGCGCTGATCGTGATCCTGTTTCGCGACGGCCTCGAGGTCGAGGGCGAGATGCTCCAGCGCGAGTGGCGCCTGCCCGTGCGCAAGCTCGTGCTGGCGATGCCGATCACCGCCGCGATCGCCGCGATCGCCGCGCACGCGCTGCTCGGGTTCTCCTGGACGGAGTCCTTTCTGATCGGCGCGCTGCTCTCGCCGACCGACCCGGTGCTGACGTCGAGCATCGTCACCAACCCGCGCGTGCCGCGCCTGGTGCGCCATTCGCTGAACCTCGAGTCCGGCCTCAACGACGGGCTCGCGCTGCCGGCCGTGCTCGCGCTGCTCGCCGCGCTCAGCGCCGGCTCCGGACATTTCGTGTGGTGGCGGTTCGTGATCCAGGACATCGGCCTGGGCTTCGCCTACGGCCTGGCCTGCGGCTGGCTCGCCTCGCTGCTGATGCCGCGCGCGCGCAGCCGCCCACTGGAGCATTCGATCCCCTCCCACCAGAAGTCGCTGTTCGCGCTCGGCGTCGCCTTCGCGACGTACGGGCTGACCGTGCTCTCACCCGAAGGCAACGGCTTCATCGCGGTGTTCGTCGCCGCGATCGTGCTCGGCATCCGCCGTCCCGACCTGCGCGTGCACTTCGAGCGCCGCGCGGATGAGATCGTCGAGATCGTCAAGCTCGGCATCTTCCTCGTGTTCGGCTCGCTGCTGACCCTGCACGCGCTCACCCGCGATGGCGCGCAGGCGCTCGTGTTCGTCGCCGTCGTGTTCCTGCTGGCGCGCCCCGTGGCCGTGTGGATCGCTCTGCTGGGCACCCGCACTGACGGCCCCACCAGACTGTTCATGGGCTGGTTCGGCCCCAAGGGCGTCGCCACGATGACGTTCGCGCTGCTCGTGCTCGACCAGAACATCGCCTCCGGCGAACGCATCTTCGACCTGGTCGCGCTGGTGGTGTTCTGCTCGATCATCCTCCACGGCGCCTCCGACACGCCGGGCGCGAACTGGATCGCGAGGCACGCCGCGCGCGTCGAGCGCGAACGCACGGCGAGCGCGAGCACGACCGACGCCGCCGTAACCGAGCGCGCTGAGAGCGAGACCGCCGGCCCAAAGCCGGCCGGGACCGAGCGCGCTGAGAGCGACAGCCTGCGTGCGCGGACCTGAAAGCGCCGAATTCACCCTGTCGCGAACCGCGACGGACGCGGCCGGGCTGGCCGATCGGAGATTCCGTCGATCTCCGATCGGTCGCCGCCCACCGCGGGCTCGCCCGAAAAAACTACGTGTGCAGCGCCGCCTGCTCCTGGGCGGAGGGAAATGCCCAGGCCGACCGCGTGCGGCGCTCCTGGCGGAACACGAACCGCAGCTGCTGCGGCGGTTTCAGCTGAGCCTCGTTGGGACGAAACGTGGCGCAGGGCTCGTCGAGCTCGAGCGCGCACAGCAGGTTGCAGCGGAAGAAGCAATCGTCGCAGCTGACCGTCTTGGCGCGCCTGCCGTTGCCCTGCTTTCTCTGCACGTGCCCCCCAGCGGGTTGGATCGGATGGACGGTGGAACGGACCGCGCGATCATCTCACGGTCGGACCCGCCCGCTCGCCTGCCATTCCGCAAATCGCAGAGAAAATCGATTTCTACCCGGAAAGAGCCTCCTTCACGTCACTTTCTCGTGACAATCTCCGTCTTTTTCGCCGACTTTGCGGACATCGGGCACCGCGCGTCGTCATCATCCGGAGCACATGCTCATCCTCGTCACCGGCGCCAGCGGCTTCGCCGGCTCGCAGCTCGTTCCGCGGCTGCTCTCCGACGGACATCGCGTGCGCGCGCTCGCGCGAGACCCCGCGCGGGTGGATGTGGACGGGATCATGTCTCACTTTTTGAGTCCCGACGAGCGCGCGCTCTCCAACGACGACAGCGACCAGGGCACCTTCGACGTCTTCACCGGCGATGCGCTCACCGGCAGAGGGGCTCGCGCCGGCCCTACATGGAGTCGAGGTCGCCTATTACCTGATCCACTCGATGGAGCGCGCTCCCGCACGCGGACGGGAATCCCCATTTTCCGAGCGCGAGCGGATCGCGGCCGAGAACTTCGCCGCGGCCGCATCGCGTGCGGGTGTGCGCCGGCTCGTATACCTCGGGGGGCCGACCGCGAGCTGGACCGCCGCGCGCGAGCCCGGCGATGAAGAGGAAGCAGCAGCAGAAGAAGTGCTCTCCCCCATCTGGCCAGCCGCGAGGCGGTCGAGCGGCATCCTGCGCGAGGCCGTCCCCGACACGGTCGTGCTGCGCGCGTCGATCGTCATCGGCGCGCGCTCGCGCTCGTTTCGCTTTCTCGTACGCCTCGTCGAGCGCATGCGGGTGCTCGCGCTGCCCGCCTGGCACACTCATCGCACGCGACCGATCGACGCGCGCGATGTGATCGACATGCTCGCTGCCGCCGCGACGATGCCGTCGACGATTACCGCCACCGCGGGACGCTCGCTGGACGTGGGCGGACCGGACATCCTCAGCTACGGCGAGATGATCCGGCGCATCGCCGAGCTGATGCTGCTCGGCCGCCCCGCCGTCGGACTGGGTGTCAACGTCACCCCGATCACCGCGCGCCTCGCCGCGGCGATCGCCGACGAGGATCCCGAGCTCGTCAGCGCGCTGATGGAGAGCCTGCACGGCGACCTGCTGCCCGGCGGCCCGGATGGGCGCTCCTACCTGCGCGCCGCGCAGCTGCTGGGAGTCGATCTGCACTCATTCGACTCGGCCGTCGAACGCTCGCTGCGTGAGTGGGAGTCGGTCGAAGAGCTCGCGGCGCGGTAGGGGTTCCCGGAAGGAATAGGTTGGTGCTCGATGAGTCTCGTAACGGCATCCACCCACATCGACGCGCGCCCGGAGGAGGTGTGGGAATTGATCATGGACGCGCGGCGTCTGGGTGACTGGGTCACGATCCACCGCGGGCTGGGGCACGTCGACGGCGGGCCGCCGCGCGTCGGTTATCGGATGGACCAGCACATCCACCTGCGGGGTGTCAGCCTCGACGTTCACTGGACGCTCGTCGAGTGCCACCCCTGCACGCGCGCGGTGTGGGAGGGTCGCGGACCGGCGCGATCGCGCGCGCGCACCGAATACGCCATGCACCCCGAGGACGGCGGCACGCGGTTCGATTACCGCAACGAGTTTCGCACCCCGTTCGGCCCGATCGGCGCGATCGTCGGCAGAGCGCTCGTCGGCGGCATTCCCAAGCGAGAGGCCGAGCGCACGCTCGAGCGGCTGCGCGCCCAGTTGGAGTAGCGGACCGCCGGCAATCTCCGACGCCGGCCCCTCGACCCTCCGCGACTTACCTACGCCCACGCCCGCTTCCGCACTCCCGCTTCGCGAACTCGCGCTCTCGAACTCGCGCTCGCCAAACGCATGCTTGCCGAACTCGCGCCTCGCACACTCTCGCTTTGCGCGCCTCGCACACTCTCGCTTTGCGCGCCTCGCACACTCTCGCTTTGCGCGCCTCGCACACTCTCGCTTTGCGACTCGCGTTCCCGAACTCCGCCGGTTATCCAGTTCCTAAGGAACAGCTTAAGTGATTCCGACACGGTTTTTGTGGAGGAATGGTGTAAGGTGACGCGAACGGAATGTGACATGCTCACATTCGCACGAGTGAAAGAGGATTGGATCGTGACTGACTTTCTTGACGAGAAGCGCCGGGAGATCACCGACCGGTTGACGGAGCTGGGACCGATGGTGGAGGAGTACCGTCGCTTGGAGGCCGCCGCTTCGGCGCTGGACGGGATCGGTGGCGGCTCGACCGCCGTCGCGACCGCTCCTCGCCGTCGTGGTCCGGGACGCCCGCCCGGCTCCGGCAAAAAAGCCGCCGCCGCGGCGGCTCCCGCCAAAAAACGCGGTCGCCCTCCGGGACGCCCGAAAAAAGTGGGTCGGCCGAAAACCAAAAAAGTAGGACGCCCGCCGGGCAGCACCGCCAAAGCCGCACCCGCGACCGTCGCCGAGACCGCCACCGCAACTCCTGCGGCCGCCCCGGCGAAACGTCGCGCCGGACGGCGCAAAGGCAGCGGCACGCGTGCCGCTCAGGCGCTGTCGTTCGTGCAGGGACAGCCCGGCATCACCATCCCCGAGCTCGCGGCGAAGATGGGCATCAAGCAGAACTACCTCTACCGCGTCCTCCCGGGCTTGGAACAGGAAGGGAAGCTCTCGAAGAAAGGCCGCGGCTGGCACCCTAAAGGCTAGCCTTTAGGCAGATCACGATCACAAAAAAGGGCGCGGCAAATGCCGCGCCCTTTTTGTTGCCCGAATGGGTCGCCCAAATGGGTCCGATTATCAGATGAGGCCCTGATCGTTGACGGTGTCCCGCTCGCCGATCAGCTCGGCCACCGAGGCGTCGATGCGCGTGCGTGAGAACTCGTCGAGCTCCAGGTCGGGCACGATCGTGTACTCACCATCGGCGCAGGTGCAGGGAAAGCCGCAGATCAGTCCCTCGGGAATGTCGTAGGAGCCGTCGGAGGGGACCCCCATCGAGACCCAGCCGCCGTCGGTGCCGGCGACCCAGTCGTGGACGTGGTCGATCGCGGCGTTGGCCGCGGAGGCCGCCGAGGAGGCGCCGCGCGCCTCGATGATGGCGGCGCCGCGTTTGCCGACGTTCGGCAGGAAATCGTTCTCGATCCAGGCCTGGTCGTCGACGGCCGCGGCGGCCTGCGCTCCGTTGACCTGCGCGTGGAAGAGGTCGGGATACATCGTCGGCGAGTGATTTCCCCAGACGCCCATGTCGGTGACGGCGGAGACGGGGACGGCGAGCTTGGCCGCGAGCTGGGCGACGGCGCGGTTGTGGTCGAGGCGCAGCATCGCGGTGAAACGCTCGCGGGGAATGTCGGGGGCGCTGTGCATCGCGATCAGGCAGTTGGTGTTGGCGGGGTTGCCGACGACGAGCACTTTCACGCCGGCGGCCGCGTGCTCGTTCAGCGCACGTCCCTGCACGGTGAAGATCTTGCCGTTCTCGCGAGAGCAGCTCGGCGCGCTCCATGCCCTTCGTGCGCGGACGCGAGCCGACGAGCAGCGCGATGTCCACGCCGTCGAAGGCGTCGTCGGGGTTGTCGTGCAGGTCGAGGCCTGAGAGCAGCGGGAAGGCGCAGTCGACGATCTCCATCGCCACGCCCTCCAGCGCGCCCATCGCGGGCGGTATCTCCAGCAGCCGCAGATCGACCGGCCGGTCGGGGCCGAGCAGCTGCCCGGAGGCGATGCGAAACACGAGGCTGTAGCCGATCTGGCCGGCGGCGCCGGTGACTGTGACACGTACTGGATTGCTCACTGGTTCATCTCCTGGGGTGAGGTGATTGCGGGTAAGGGTGCGGGTGCGATCGCTCGGCGCGGCGCCGGCCTCATGCCATCGCCAGCCGCAGGTTCTCGTCGATCGAGGCGAGGAACTCCTGCGTGCTCTGCCACTCCTGGTCGGGACCGACGAGCAGCGCGAGGTCCTTGGTCATGCTGGCCGGATTCGACGGTCTGCACGCATACGCGCTCGAGCGTCTCGGCGAACTCGCTGACGGCGGGCGTGCCGTCCATCCGTCCGCGCGCGGACAGTCCGCGCGTCCAGGCGAAGATCGAGGCGATCGGGTTGGTGGAGGTGGGCTTGCCCTGCTGGTGCAGGCGGTAGTGACGGGTGACCGTGCCGTGCGCCGCCTCGGCCTCGACGGTGGTGCCGTCGGCGCTCATCAGCACGCTCGTCATCAGCCCGAGCGAGCCGAAGCCCTGCGCGACCGTGTCGGATTGGACGTCGCCGTCGTAGTTCTTGCAGGCCCACACGTAGCCGCCTTCCCACTTCAGCGCGGCGGCGACCATGTCGTCGATCAGGCGGTGTTCGTAGGTGAGCCCGGCGGCCTCGAACTCGGCGCTGAAACTCGTCCTCGTAGATCTCGGCGAAGAGATCCTTGAAGCGCCCGTCGTAGCGCTTGAGGATCGTGTTCTTGGTCGAGAGGTACACCGGGTAGACCGTGGTCGAGGCCGTAGCGCATGGACGCGCGGGCGAAGTCGCGGATGGAGGAGTCGAGGTTGTACATCGCCATCGCGATGCCGGGTCCGGGGAAGTCGTACACGTCGAGCTCGATCGGCTCGGCAGCCGTCGCTGGGCGCGAATGTGAGCGTCAGCTTGCCCTCGCCGGGCACGACGAGGTCGGTGGCGCGGTACTGGTCGCCGAAGGCGTGACGGCCGATCACGATCGGCTTGCGTCCAGCCGGGGACGAGCCGCGGGATGTTGGCGATGACGATCGGCTCGCGGAAGATGACGCCGCCGAGGATGTTGCGGATGGTGCCGTTGGGCGAGCGGTACATCTCGTGCAGGCCGAACTCCTGCACGCGCGCCTCGTCGGGGGTGATCGTGGCGCACTTGACGCCGACCCCGTGCGCTTGATCGCTTCGGCGGCTTCGACGGTTATCCGATCGCGGGTGGCGTCGCGGGACTCGATCGAGAGGTCGTAGCGGTGCAGGTCGACATCCAGATACGGCAGGATCAGCTGGTCCGGATGAACGACCAGATGACCGCGTCATCTCGTCGCCGTCGAGCTCGACTATCGGGCGCTGCACCTTGATCTTGGCCATGGGTCGGATCCTTGCGGGGATGGAGGGTTCGCCGGGGCGGCGATGCTATCTGGCGGGGGGCTTTGGTGGGTGAGCCACAGCGAGCCCTTGCATCGGGTTGCCGTCGGCGCCGCTCACCGCAGCGGTCGGCGTTGCGGAGGCGAACGACGACACGGCGCAGCCCGGCGGGGAGATCGTGACATCTGCTTCACTGTCATCCATGGCCACGCACGGCGACACGGGCAGCGACAGGCATGAGGGCAGCGCGCCCTGGCGCACGCACGAGGTGTTCAATCAGGCTCCGCCGCTTCAGGGTAGGGATGTGTTCTCCGACAACACCCCCCTGGTGGAGGCGACCGAGCGCGAGGGCGCGACGTGGGTGCTGGAGCGCGCGAGCGCGCTGGGTGAGCTGATCGGCGAGGTGGGCGGGCCGCAGGAGGTGTGGGGGCGGCAGGCGAACGAGAACAAGCCCGTGCTGCACACGCACGATCGCTACGGCCATCGCATCGACGAGGTCGAGTTCCATCCGGCGTGGCACCGGCTGATGGCGATGGGGGTCGAGCACGAGCTGCACGCGCTGCCGTGGCGCGAGACCGAGAAGCCCGCGCCGCACGTGGCGCGCGCGGCGATGTACATGACGGCGATGCAGGCCGAGGCCGGCTTCTGCTGTCCGATCACGATGACGTTCGCCGTCGTACCGGCATTGCGCGCGCAGCCCGAGCTGGCGGCCGAGTGGGAGCCGCTGGTGACCGCCACGACGTATGACCCGCGCTCGATCCCGGCGGCGCAGAAGGGCAGTGCGATCGCGGGCATGGCGATGACCGAGAAGCAGGGCGGCTCGGACGTGCGCGCGAACACGACGCGTCGCACGGCCGCTGAACGGCGGCGGCGCCGGCGCGGAGTACGAGCTCACGGGCCATAAGTGGTTCTGCTCGGCGCCGATGTCCGACCTGTTCCTGGTGCTCGCCCAGGCCGAGTCCCCCGGCGGGGAGGCCGAGGGGCTGTCGTGCTTTCTGATGCCGCGCGTGCTGCCAGACGGCACGCGCAACGCGATGCACATCCAGCGCCTGAAGGACAAGCTCGGCAATCACTCCAACGCCTCCAGCGAGATCGAGCTGCACGGCGCGTGGGCGCGGATGGTCGGCGAGCCGGGGCGGGGCGTGCCGACGATCATCGAGATGGTCGGGCATACGCGGTTGGACTGCGTGATCGGCGCCGCCGCGGGGATGCGCGCGGCGGTGGTCAACGCCACCCATCACGCCGCGCATCGCCAGGCGTTCGGCAAGCTGCTGATCGAGCAGCCGCTGATGCGCAACGTGCTGGCGGACCTGTGCCTGGAGTCCGAGGCCTCAACGGCGCTGGCGATGCGGCTCGCGCGCGCGTACGACGAAGCCTCGGCCGACGCGCGCGACGGTGAGGACGGAAGCGACGCGCAGCTGTTCAAGCGCCTGGCGACCGCCGTCGGCAAGTACTGGGCGTGCAAGCGCGCGCCGAACCACGCGTTCGAGGCGATGGAGTGCCTGGGCGGCGCGGGGTACGTGGAGGAGTCGGGGATGCCGCGGATCTACCGCGAGGCGCCGCTGGCCTCGATCTGGGAGGGCTCGGGCAACGTGATCAGCCTCGACGTGCTGCGCGCGCTGGTGCGCACGCCCCGCTCGTTGGAGGTGTTCCTGCACGAGGTCAAGCAGGCGCAGGGCGCCGACGCGCGCCTGGACGCGCGGATGCAGGGATCTGGAGTCCCAGCAGCTCGCGGACCCCGCGACGCTCGAGTCGCGCGCGCGGCGGGTGGTCGAGTCGATGGCGCTGTGCCTGCAGGGCTCGCTGCTCGTGCGCCACGCTCCGGCGGCGGTCGCGGACGCGTTCTGCGCCGCGCGCCTGGCGGGCGAGGGCGGGCTGGAGTACGGGACGCTGCCGGCGGGCACGGACTTCGAGGCGATCCTCGCCGCAGGAGCCGTCCACAGCGTTCAGTGAACCGGGCGTCGCGGCGGCGGCGCCTACCATTGAGGACATATGGCGCCGCGTACGAACTTCCAGCTGGCCCGCGTGTTCGGCATCAGGATCGGTGTCGGCGTCAGCTGGTTCGTGGTGCTGTTCCTGTTCGTGATCCTGCTGACCCCCGAATTCCATAAAGCGCTCGGGGGCGCGCAGACGACCGCCTACCTGGTCGCGGTCGCGGTGGTGCTGTCGTTCTTCGTGTCGGTGATCCTGCACGAGCTCGGGCATGCGCTCGTCGCGCGCCGCAACGGGCTGTCGGTCGCCGGCATCGACCTGTGGGCGTTCGGCGGGCTGACGCGCATGCGCGAGATGGCGGGCACGCCGGGCGTGCAGTTCCGCGTGGCGATCGCCGGTCCGCTGGTGACGCTGGCGGTGATCATCGTCTGCGCCGTCGCCGCCGGGCTGCTCGCGCCGGGCGGGCACTTCGCGGAAGTGGCGACGGGCAGCGGCGAAGTCCGCGCCACGCCCGCGCTGGTGTGGCTGAGCTGGGTGGCGACGGTCAACGCGTTCGTGCTGCTGTTCAACCTGATCCCGGCGTTTCCGCTCGACGGCGGCCAGATCGCCCAGGCGCTGATCTGGTGGCGCACGGGCGATCGCAACCGCGCGACCCGCTGGACGGGGCGCGCCGGGCAGGGGTTCGCGCTGGCGCTGGGCGCGCTCGGGCTGGTGGAGCCTGTCGAGCGGAGAATCGTTCGGGCTGTTCACGATGCTGCTGGCGTTCATCCTGTACCAGGCGGCGAGCGGCGCGGTGGCGCAGGGGGCGTTCGGACAGCGCATCGCGGGCGTGACCGTCGCCGACATCATGGACCGCGAGCCGGTGACGATCCCCGCCGAGCTGAGCCTGCTCGACGCCCAGGAGCAGTTCTTCCTGCGCTACCGCTGGCCGTGGTTCGCGGTGGTCGACCCGGCGCGCCACTTCCTCGGCGTCGTGCGCGAGCAGCGCGTGGACGAGGAGATCGCGGCCGGACGGCCGGCGCTGGCGGTGGTGGACGTGCTCGAGGAGAACCTGCCGGTGCGGATCGCCGAGGATCAGCCGGTGGAATCGCTGCTGCGCAGCGAGGGGCTGGGACGCCTCGGCGCGATGGTCGCGGTCGACGAGCAGGGCGTGCTGCAGGGCGTGGTGACGGTGGCGCAGCTGCGCAAAGCGATGCCTGGCCGGCCAACGCTCGGCGACCGTCGGCTATATAGAGTTCCCGCCGCGTGCCAGCACACGACGTACTGATCATCGGGGCAGGCCTCGCCGGCCAGCGCGCGGCGCTGGCCGCCGCGCAGGAGGGCGCGAGCGTGGCGATCATGAGCAAGGTCCATCCGGTGCGCTCGCACTCGGTGGCGGCCGCGGGCGGGATCAACGCCGCGATCGCCGTCGCCGACGACTGGCGCTCGCACGCGTATGACACGGTCAAGGGCTCGGACTTCCTGGGCGACCAGGACGCGATCGAGATCATGTGCTCGGAGGCTCCGCACGAGGTCATGCACCTCGAGCACATCGGCGTCACCTTCCACCGCAACGAGCGCGGCGAGCTCGACCTGCGCGCGTTCGGGGGCGCCTCGATGAAGCGCACCGCCTACGTGGCGGACATCACCGGCCAGGCGATCCTGCACGTGCTCTACGAGCAGCTGATGAAGCACCACGAGACGGTCGACCGCTACGAGGAGTGGTTCGTGACCTCGCTCGTGCAGGACGAGAGGGCGCTGCTGCGGCGTGGTCGCGCGCGACGTGCGCTCGGGCGCGATGGAGACCTTCCACGCCAAGAACACGATCCTCGCCTGCGGCGGCGCGGGGCAGGTGTACAGCCCGACGACCAACGCGCTGATCGTGACCGGCGACGGCATCGCGCAGGCCTACCGCATCGGCGCGCCGCTGATGGACATGGAGATGGTGCAGTACCACCCGACGACGCTCGTCGAGAACGGCCTCCTGATCACCGAGGGCGCGCGCGGCGAGGGCGCGGTGCTGCTGAACTCCGAGGGCGAGCGGTTCATGGAGAAATACGCGCCGAACAAGATGGAGCTGGCCTCGCGCGACGTGGTCTCGCGCGCCGAGCAGACCGAGATCCTCGAGGGCCGCGGCGTGGGCGCCGACGGCTCGGGCATCTGGCTCGACATCACGAAGGTGCCGCGCAAGCGCACGCTGGAGGCGCTGCGCGAGATCGTGAACATCGGCAAAGACTTCGCCGGCGTGGACATCACGCGCGAGCCGATCATGATCCGCCCGGGCCAGCACTACATCATGGGCGGCGTGAAGACCGACGTCGACGGCGCGACCTCGATCGAGGGGCTGTACGCGGCCGGCGAGGTCGCGTGCGTGTCGGTGCACGGCGGCAACCGCCTGGGCGCGAACTCGCTGCTGGACACGCTGATCTTCGGACGGCGCGCGGGCGAACACGCGGCCAGGCGCGCGCAGAGCATCCCGATGCCCGAGGCGGCGGACGCGCGGCTGCGCGAGGACGTCGCCGAGATCGACGCGATCCTCGCGCGCGAGCGGGGCTCCGGGCGGCGGGTGTCGGAGATCAAGGACGAGCTCGGCGCGACGATGAACCAGCACGTCGCGGTCTACCGCGACGAGGAGGGGCTGCAGCAGGCGCACGAGATCGTGACGCGCCTGAAAGAGGAGGCCCAGAGCGCCTACATCGACGATCGCGGGACGGTCTTCAACCAGGACGTGCTGGGCGCGATCGAGCTCGGCTACATGCTCGACTGCGCCGAGGCGACCGTCGTGGGCGCGATCGAGCGCAAGGAGTCCCGCGGCGCGCAGTTCCGCACCGACTACCCCGAGCGCGACGACGAGCAGTGGCTCAAGCACATCGACATCTCCCTGAACGGCGACGGCCCGCAGGTGAGCTACTCGCCGGTCACGATCACGCAGTGGCAGCCCGAGGAGAGGAAGTACTGATGTCGATGGCCGAAACGCACAAGCCGCCGGAGACGTTCAAGCTGCGCATGCGCCGCTATGACCCCGAGTCGGGCGAGGCGCCCTACTGGGACGAGCACACGATCGAGCTGGAGCCGCACCGCTCGGTGCTGGAGGGCATCCTGCAGGCGAAGGCCAAGCACGACGGCTCGATCGGGATCCGCTGCTCCTGCCGCGCGGCGATCTGCGGCTCGTGCGGGGTGCGCATCAACGGCGAACCGGGGCTGGCCTGCCACACACATCTCGATCACGCGCGCGAGAGCGCGAAGGACGGCGTGATCGAGATCGAGCCGATGGGCAACATGCCGGTGATCAAGGACCTGATCGTGGACATGGACGCGGTGCACTGGAAGAAGGTCCAGCGGGTGACGCCGTGGCTGATCGCCAAGCAGCCGGTGCCCGAGCGCGAGTACATCGTGCCGCACGAGAACATGGTCGACATCACCCAGTCGATGGCGTGCATCCAGTGCGGGGCGTGCGTGTCGGACTGCCTGGCGATGGAGGTCGACCCGGGCTTCATCGGCCCGGCGGCGCTGGCCAAGGCCTACCGCTTCGTCGGCGACCCGCGCGACGATCAGCAGGGCATCCGCCTGCGCGACCTCGCCGAAGACCCGCAGGGGATCTACGACTGCACGCACTGCTTCAAGTGCGTCGATGCCTGCCCCAAGGGCGTCAACCCGATGGGTCAGATCATGCGCCTGCGCCGGATCGCCGGATCGGACCAGCACATCGTGGACCGCAACAACGGCGAGCGCCACGAGGCGGCGCTGACGACGTTGATCCGCGACTACGGGCTGCTGCACGAGGCCGAGATCATCCCGCGCTCCTACGGCGGGAACTCGTGGTTCGGCAAGTTCCATCCGGCCGCCGGCAAAGAGCTTCTGAGCTCGCTGCCGACCGTCATCAAGGGCATATTGCGGCGCAAAGTGAACCCGAAGATCGCGATCTTCGGGCACAAGATCCCCAAGCGGGACCTCGCCGCGGTGCAGGCGATCTACGACAAGGTCGAGAGTCGCCCGCAGCGATATGAGCTGAACCTGTACGTGACCGGCTACGACGAAGACGACGAGCCCGTTCCCGCGGGCGTCGGCGCGGTTACGGATACGGGCGTCGTCGCCGCGAGCGCCGGCGCGACACAGGAGTCGGACGGGCCACAGGCCCCGTCCGCGGGCGAAGGGAGCGCAACAGCATGAAGGTCGCCTACTGGCCCGGGTGCGTCAGCCGCGGGTTCACACCGGAGCTGCACGGCTCGATGGCGCGCGTGGCGCCGCTGCTGGACATCGAGCTGGTCGAGCTGGACCGCGCCAACTGCAGCGGCTGCGGGGTGATCGCCGAGCACAACCAGGAGCTCGCGGACACGCTCAACGCGCGCACGTTCGCGCTCGCCCAGCAGGTCGACGGGGCGGAGCTGATGATGAACATCTGCTCGACCTGCCAGGGCGCGCAGGGCGAGTGCCAGGAGCGGCTGGACGCCAACGCGGAGTACCGCGCGCACGTCAACGAGACGCTCGCGGGCGAGGGGCTGACCTACGAGAAGGGCCTGACGAACAAGAACTTCCTGTGGCTGCTCGTCGAGGAGATCGGCCTGCAGGAGCTGCGCGCGAGAGTGCGTCGCCCGCTGACGAACCTGAAGGTGGGCCCGTTCTACGGCTGCTACATCGTGCGCCCCCGTGAGCGGCTGGGCATCGATAAAGAGCACCCGCGCGACCACTACCTTGAGCAGGTGATCGAGGCGCTCGGCGGCACCGTGATCGAGTACGCGGGCATGCGCAAGTGCTGCGGCTTTCCGATCGTGACGATGAACAAGCAGGCCTCGCTGATGCAGGCCGGGCGCCATCTCGGCGATGCGGTGGACGCGCAGGCCGACTGCCTGGTGACGCCCTGCCCGCTGTGCCACCTGAACCTCGACCTGCAGCAGCCGGCCGCGGAAAGCACGGTCGGTCGCGAGCTGAACATGCCGGTCCTGCACCTCCCCCAGTTGGTCGGCCTCGCGCTGGGTGCGAGCCGAAGGAGCTGGGGTTGCAGCGCCATGTGGTACGGCCGACGTCGGTGATCGACTGGTCCACGTCGGTGGTCGCAGCGACCGCCGGCTCGGCGGGCTGGTAGCCGGCGCACAAGCGTCCGCCTGAGGAGCGCCGGGGTAGTAGAACGGGGCCGCGTAGGCGGATCGGCGTCAGGCGCCGCTCGGGCGGTCCTTGACCGCCAGGTAGGCGAGGAGATCCTCGTGAGGCTCGCCGACGAACCGAACCTGCGCGGTCAGACCGACCGGCGGTCGACCGGTCGGGAGCTGGTGAGCCGGCAGCGCGGAGGCGAGCGTCGCTCGACTCGTCCACGGAACCGGATAGCGCGGGCCGAACAGGGTGAGGTTGGTACTCCCTGCCAGGGCGGCTGACGGAGTGAGAATGGCACGGATCCCTTGGTCGACGAGCCACTGCGCCTCCGCTTGGCAGCGCTCGTGATCGTCCTCCACCAGCGCCTCGGGTGGAAAGCCCGCCGCCTCGGCCTTCGCAAACGTGCTGTAGTCGACCGCACATCCCTCGTCGACACGGATCTGCCACAGCGTGGTCCTGTAATGGGACGCTTCCTCGTCGGTCCGCAGATTCTCGTGACGCAGCATCTCCGCCATCGGGGCGAGCGCATCCAACGACATGTACTGAGTGCACCCACGCCTCGCAATGTTCCAACGCCCGCTTCTGCGGTTGGCGTTCACCCATAGTGGCACGTCGTAGGACGTGGCTCGATAGGCGAGGCCCGACCACGGCACGATGGCCGGCCGTGCCCTAGCCGGCATATTGATTTCTGCTCGAGCGCGCGGCACTTACAAGCCGCGCCTCGGCGTTGGGATCGTCGAGCAGCACCGCCGGCTTACGACCGTCGAGTTCGCCTCGCGGGCGCTGGAACCACGCGACAATCCCCTCTTCATCCCAGTTATGGCGCAGGATCGCCACAAGGCGAGCGAACACGCGAAGCGCTCGGCGGGGAGTCTGGCCGTGCTCGTGCTTCCACCTGTAGAGGGTCCTGCGATCTACTCCGAGCAGGCCGGCTATGACCCGATCGGGGATGTCCGGCAACCAGCGCTCGACATCGCCCAGAACCAACCCAGCATCGCCGACGATCCCGTCGACGTGCTCGTCGAGCGCGTCGCGGACGACGTGGCGTATGCGCTCAAGCCTGATCAGAAGCTGATCGCAGACATCCAGGCTCCCGCGGGCGCCATCTCGATCGAGGAGCTCGCGAATCTCCAACAGCGCGTCCAGCAGCACGACAATCTGCTCCTTGTCGAAGTCGTCGGGCTCCAACTCGGCGCGCAGACCTCTCATCCGGTCGCTCACCGCATGCAGTCGTGTATCCCAGTCGGCATCCACTTGAGGCTCTCGCTGGAGATGTTCGATCGCCTCGACGAAACCTCGCTTGAGATCCTCCAAGCTCCGATCGAATTTCTCCAAGCGCCGCTCTGCTGTCAGCTCCATGCTCAAGTGTCTCCTTGTCGTCACTCTCATGGGACATGATAGGGACATAATGGCTCTCCCACAAGACGGATCGAGCCGCGGCCACATAGGCTGCAACACGTGAAGATCCTCACCGTCGTCGGCAACCGTCCGCAGTTCATCAAGGCCGCGGCCGTATCCGGGGTGCTGCGCGGACACCACCAGGAGATCCTCGTGCACACCGGCCAGCACTACGACGACTCGCTCTCGCGTGTGTTCTTCGCCGAGCTCGGTCTCGCCGAGCCGGACCGTCAGCTGGGGATCGGCGGCGGGACGAATGCCTCGCAGACCGCGCGCATGTTGACCGCGTTGGAGCCGCTGCTGGGGGAGGTCAAGCCGGATGCGGTGCTGGTGTACGGGGACACCAACTCGACGCTCGCGGGTGGTCTGGCAGCGGCGCAGGCTCACATCCCGGTCGTGCATGTCGAGGCGGGTATGCGCTCGCATGATCGGACGATGCCCGAGGAGCTCAACCGCGTGCAAACCGACCACCTCAGCACCCTGCTGCTGTGCGCCTCCGATGTGGCTGCGGCGAACCTGCGCGCGGAGTCCGTCTCCGGCAGGATCGAGGTGGTGGGCGACGTGATGATCGATGTCGCGCTGCGCACCCTGCCTGCGGCTCGCGCTGACACGAACACACTTGCGCAGTACGGTGTGCAGCCGGGCGAGTACCTGCTGTGCACGGCCCACCGCGCCGGCAACGTCGATGACCCGGCGCGGCTGGCCAAGCTGGTGACGCTGCTGCGAGTGCTGCCCGGTCCGGTCGTGCTGCCGCTGCACCCGCGCACACACGCGCGCCTGCGGGACGCCGGGAGTCTGGAGGAGCTGGCGCACGTCGATGGCCTGTGGTTGACCAGGCCCCTCGGATACATGAAGCTGAGCGCGCTGCTGTGCCAGGCCAGGGCAGTCGTGACCGACTCGGGGGGCATCCAGAAGGAGGCGTATGTTGCCGGGGTGCCCTGCATCACCCTGCGCGCGAACACCGAGTGGGTGGAGACCGTCGAGACCGGCTGGAACACGCTCGTGGACCTCGACGCGGATGCGGCGCTGGCGGCGTTGGGGCGCACACCCCCGGCCGAGCGTCCGGCGCTGTATGGGAACGGGCACGCGTCCGAGCGCTGCGTGCAGGCGATCGGGACACTGTGAGCGCGCAGGAGCCGACACAGACCGAGCAGACGCAAGTGCGGGTTGGCGTCGCGGGACTCGGATACTGGGGACCGAACCTCGCGCGCAACCTCGCCGCGATCGCGGGGTGCGAGCTGACGTGGCTGTGCGACGCCTCGGACGCGGCCCGCGAGCGCCTGGCGGGGGCCTATCCGAACGCGCGCGCGACGGCGGACGTGCAGGAGCTGCTGGAGGACCCCGAGCTCGACGCGGTCGTGCTGGCCACGCCCGTGCCGACACACTCAGAACTCGCGGTGCGGGTGGCACAGGCGGGCAAGCACTGCTTCGTGGAGAAGCCGCTGGCGACGACCGCGCAGGACGCGCAGCTGGCTGTGGACGCGGCGCAGCGGGCGGGCACGACGCTGATGGTGGGACATCTACTCGAGTATCACCCGGCGGTCCACCGCCTGCGCGAGCTGCTGGACGGGGGCGAGCTGGGGGAGCTGTACTACGTGTACGGCAACCGTCTGAACCTCGGCAAGCTGCGCGCCGATGAGAACGCGCTGTGGAGCCTGGGCGCGCACGACGTCTCGGTCGTGCTGGCGCTGATCGGCGAGGAGCCGGTCGAGTGCCTCGCGCACGGCTCCTCGTTCGTGCGCGAGGGCGTCGAGGACGTCGTGTTCTGCTATCTGCGCTTCCCCTCGGGCGCGGTCGCGCACCTACACCTGTCGTGGCTGGATCCCCACAAGGAGCGGCGCCTGACGGTCGTCGGCTCCAAGCGCATGGCGACGTTCGACGACATGCAGATCGAGGGCAAGCTGACGGTGTACGACAAGGGCTTCGACGAGGACGTGCGCTCGTGGGGCGAGTACATCGCCCGCTCGGGCGACATCTACTCCCCGCGCATCCCCAACGTGGAGCCGCTGCGCCTGGAGTGCGAGCACTTCGTGCAGTGCATCCGCACCGGTCAGACCCCGCGCTCGGACGGGCACAGCGGGCTGCGCGTGGTCAGGGTGCTGGAGCGGTTGCAGCGCTCGCTGGAGGGTGACGTCGCTCCAGTCGCCCCCATCCGATCATAAATCGCCCACGAGATGGTCATATATCGACCACAGGATGGTCATATAATGACCAGATGACTGGTGACTGACCATGGACGCGATTGCCCGAGCGATCACGCCTCGCCTGCTCACGGCCCTCGGCGATACGCCGGCCGTGATGCTTGTCGGTCCGCGGCAGGCCGGGAAGAGCACGCTCGTGCAAAGCATTGCCGGCGGTCCGCACCCGGCGCGCTATCTCACCCTCGACGATCTCCCCACGCTGGAGGCCGCACGCCGCGACCCGGTCGGCCTGATCGAGAGAGCCGATGGTTCGCTGGTCATCGACGAGATTCAGCGGGCACCCAAGCTGCTGCTCCCGATCAAGGCCGCGATCGACCGCGATCGTCGGCCCGGGCGCTTCATCCTCACCGGGTCCGCGCAGGTGATGCTCCTGCCGAGCGTGTCGGAGTCGCTCGCGGGGCGGATCGAGGTTCACACGCTGTGGCCGTTCTCGCAGGCCGAGATCGAGCGCGTTCCGGGACGGATGATCGAGCTGCTGCTCGACGAGTCCTCACCAGCGGGCATCGCGCCGGCCAGTACGCGCGAGGACCTGATCGAGCGCATCGTGCGCGGCGGCTTCCCCGAGGCCGTGGCCCGCGAAGCCGATCGTCGCCAGGAGTGGCTTGCGTCCTACCTCACCGTGATCGTGCAACGCGATCTGCGCGAACTTGCGAACATCGAGCGTCTGGCGCAGGTCCCGGCTGTCCTCACCTCGCTGGCCTCGCGCGTTCGTGCGCCGCTGAACAAGACGGAGGTGAGCAGCTCGGTGGGAATTCCGCGGACCTCCCTCGACCGCTACCTCACCCTGCTCGAGCACGTCTTCCTGGTCCACCTCCTGCCGGCGTGGCATACGAACCGCATCAAGCAGATAGCCAAGGCGCCAAAGCTCCTGCTCTCGGACTCAGCCCTGCTGACACATCTGCTGCGAACCGACAGCGAACGCCTCTTGAACGACGACTCGCTGCTCGGCGCTGTCCTCGAGTGCTTCGTTGGAATGGAGCTGGTCAAGCAACTCTCCGTCGCGAGGACGCGAGCGTCGTTGCTGCACATGCGCACAGCGACGGGAGCCGAGGTCGATTTCGTCATGGAGGGACCCGACGGCCGTTTGGCCGGCATCGAGGTGAAGGCATCGGCAACCGTACGCACTGAAGACTTCAGGCATCTCGCGGCCATGCGCGACCGGATCGGCTCCGAGCGGTTCATTCGCGGTGTGGTCCTCTACGCGGGCAGTGAGCGGCTGCCCTTCGGTGAGCGCCTGGAAGCGTGGCCGCTCGCCACACTGTGGACAGACACGAGCGCCTGATCGAGCCATTTTCAAGGCCAAGCCTGCCCTCACGGCGGGAAAGCCGGCTGGAGATGCTGCTCAGCGGACGAGGATCGGAGCGCTGTAGTTCGAGACGTGCGCCCCATCTGTGACCTTGATCAGCGCCCGATACAGACCGGGCCGGCGGACGCGCACGATGCGGCTGAACTGGGAGACGGTGGGTGTCGCGGCTTTGACGACGGTGCCACCCTCGTTGATCGAGTTGCCGGGCCGCAGCAGCTGGAAGCCGACGAGCGCCCCGACCTCGGCCGGCGCGACGGTGCCGTACAGGCGCACGAACCCGCGGCGGCGGGTGCGGCGGGCATGGAAGCCGACGCGCACGGCGACGCTCTCGACCACCACCGGGCTGGAGACGACCGAGCCACCCACCGTGACGACGCGCAGCTGGGCGTTTTCGAGCAGCCCGAGGTACGGGAAGGAGAAGCCCCCGACACTGTTCGTCACCTCCGGGTTGCCGACGTTCTTGAAGCCGGCAAGGTACGGGAAGGGGTTCGATTGCAGGACGACCTCGCGATTGCCGGATCCGGTCCCCGACAGGTTCCCCTCGACCAGGAATGGATTGCCGAACACGACCGGGTTGGGCACACCGGTGATCGCCACCGACAGCGGCACGCTGGCCGTCTTGAACGTGCGGTCTTTGCCGTTGGCGGTGACGCCGGCCGAGTTGACCGCCACGATCCGGTAGTGGTAGGTCGTCCCCGGCTGCAGGCCGGAGATCGTCTGGCTGAGCTTGATCGAGATCGTGCCGTTGCCCGCCGGGGCGAGCGGCGTCTGCCCGCCGTAGCCGCTGGTCGTGCCGTACTGGAAGACGTAGTTGGTGGCCAACCCGTTCGGATTCACATAGCCGTAGACGATCGCCGAGGAGAAGGTCGCGTTGGAGGCGCTGGAGGTCGCGACGCTGGGCGTCGAGGCCGCCAGCGCGCCGGAGGCCGGCAGGGCGAGGGCGGCAGCGAGGAGCGCGAGCAGGACGGCGAAGCTGCGCCGGGTCGCGCGCGGAGCGCGTCGGGACGCGCGGGTGAGTTGGCTCATAACCGCTATATACCCAGTCGGCGGCTTAAGTCTCGGTAAACGACGCGAATGGCACGAGCATCTGGGGATCGGAGAGTCCCTCGAAGGTAGCGTCCTCGGCGAGAGCGAGCACGTCATGGCCTGCCTCGCGCAGCTTCGCGGCGATGCCGCGGGGGGAGAGATTCGCGTCGAGCAGCAGCCGCAAGGATGACTATGCAGCGGGCGAGAGCTCGATGAATGGGTACAGCTCGCGCCACTGCGCGGCGGTGCGACGGTTCTCCGCGATCGCCTCGGCGATCTCTTCGGGGTAGCTGTCGCTGTAAGCGACGGCCAGATGCACCTGGCGCTCGCTCAGCTGCGTCTGCTCGAGGAGACTCTCGATCGAGCCGAAGTCCTCGAGCATCTGAATGACCTCCCAGACATCGAGACCCGAGCCGATCACCCACGCGCGCCGCGCGGCGTCCTCGCCGCGGAAGCCGAGCCCGGCGAAGCGCCGGGCTCGCGCCGCCTCCTCGGTCAAAGCCTCGACTATCGCGCTCTTGGAGCGGCGAGTCCTGCGGGCCTCATCCTCGACGAGGTGATCGGTCGGCAGGCTGAAGCGAACGCTGAAAGGCTCGCCCTTGCGAACTCTCTGACTCGCCGCCGACGCCATATCCAAACGCTGCACACAAAAATTACAGCAGGCTTGGAAGCGGGGTGCTGCTCCCGCGATGACGCGTCAGGCGCCGCCCGCTACCGCGTCGATCGCGTTCCTCACGAAGCCGGTGTGGCCTTCTGCTCGCGTCGCTGTTGCGCCTCATGCTTGAGCTGGGCCTGCTTTCCGGCTATCTCGGCGGTGCGCTCGGCTTGACGCTGCTGGGCCAAGCTGCGTGATTTGGCGGCGCCGGCGATGTGCTCATTGCGTGTCTGCTGTTGATCCCGCGTCTGCTGTCGATCCATATGGCCTCCTCGTAGATACACTCACTCTACGCCCATAGCGTCCAAAGCGAATGGGCTACGGCTGTCAGCCGCGTGGGCGGGGGCTAGAACTCAGCCATCCGCCACCCGGGCGGTGATATGCCGAATCGACGCGCAACGACGCGAGGTCAGGCGCGTGCGAGCCGTCTTCTGGAGCGCGAGGCGATGAGCCGCTGGACGAGCAGCATGACCGCGGGCATCTTGCGGTCTCGTGGTGGGAGCAGCCCGATCTGCGCAGAGAAGTCGTAGAGGTCGTAGAGCAGCGTATGGCTGGAGATCAGACCGTCGCGGAACTCGTACAGGTCGATGCCGAGGATGTCGATCGCGCGTCCGGTGGGAGCGAAGGTCGGTGGCTTTGCGCCGTAGCGCTTGCCCCAGAACGCGAGCTCACCCGTGAACGTTCCGGTCATTCGCCATGGCAGCGCCATCCCGGTGCCCTCGAGCGCGGGGTAGAGCGTGCCGGTGCCTTCGAGGCTGATGTCGGGGAAGGCGCGGAAGAAGAGCTCGATGAATGCTCTGAACTCGCCGCGGCCGTGGGCGGTCTCGCCGAACATCGCCGGGTCCTCGCAGACGATGTCCTCGGTCACGAGCGCTTCGAGCTCATCGACATTGTGAGTGTTCCAGGCCGTCTCCCAGCGCTCCAAGTAGGTGCTCAGCTCCTCGGCGCGCGCCAGCCAGCGCTCGGAGAGCCCTTGCAGGCCTCCTCTGAGCTGCTCCAGCAGGTCGGTGCTCTGATCGGGGGCGGCTCGATCTGTGGTGAGCGATGCGGTGGTTGTCATCGGGACTCCTTTTGCTCGTTGTCAGCGTCGGATGCTGTGGATGGAGTGTTGCTGCTCAGCCCCGCGCGAACTGGCCGTGGAAGCCGAAGGGGATGTGGTGGGGTACGTGCGCGCGCGCCAGCTCGTGCAGGTCGGCGGCGTCGAGCACGAGCAGGAAGGACGTGGGTGGGCGGGTTTCAGATCGAGCGTCGAGCACGACCGACAGCAGGACGCCGTCATCCTCGTGCTCGACTTCGGGGCGGGCGACGAACACCGGCTCGCCCGCATAGCAGCCCGGCTGTGACCAGGAGAGCGTGGCTCCGTCGGCGGTGTCGATCTTGTGGATCCGCTCGAACCACCCGTCCGCGCCGTTGCCGTTGCCCCAGACGTAGCGGTAGGGGCGCTCGTTGTGGCGTCCGTAGTTGATTCGCGGCAGCTCGATCCCCTGCTCGGCCAGCTGCTCGCGGGAGACCGATCGGTCTGAGAGGCGCAGGCGAAAGCGTGTGAGCGTGGCGGGCGTCACCGGCTTTCCCGCTCGCAGGCGCTCGAGGTAGAGGTCCTCGACGATCTGGGGGTCGGGGTAGGCGCAGAGGTCGAGCACGATCTCCCCGCCGTCCTCGTAGGCGTTGACGTGATGGAAGGCGAAGCAGGCATCCGTCTGAAAGCCCGCGGTCGCCTCGCCGGTGGCGCGATCCACGAGCGTGAAGCGCGTGCCTCGCTCGGGCTTCCAGCGGTAGTTCTCGATGTAAGGGCGCCCCGCCAGCGCCAGCGCGAGCGGGTTGACGACATAGGGGAACTCGGCGAGCACGAGATAGCGCTCGGTGAGCCCGAAGGAGTGCATGTAGGCCGGCTCTCGCACGGGCAGCGAGGCGATCACGCGGGGCTTGCGCTCGTGCGCTGCAACCGCGAAGAAGCGGTAGCTGCTGCGAGCCCCCAGCTTGGCCGCGTAGTTGAGCATCCCCCCGCTCGCGCGATCCATGTGCGGGTGCGCGGTCGAGAGCTGTCCGGGGACGTCATAGGGGCGTACGCCTGCCGCCTGCAGCGTGTCGGGGTCGAACTGGACCGGCAGCGGCGTCTCGGTCATCGCGATGAACCGCTCGCCGAGCTTGGTCACGTTGACGTTGGCGTTGTCCGGCAGGACGCCGCCGGGCGAGAACATGCTCTGTACGCGCTTGAACAGCGAGCGGCAGGGATCGGTGGCGAACTCTCCGTAGACGATCTGACCCTGCTCGCGCGCGGCCTTGTAGGAGCGGCTTTCCAGGAAGCGGTTGCCGTAGGAGACCGCACCGTGCGCGATCGTGAAGCGGTGGAGCATCGCCAGCCCGTCGAACCAGTGGCGCATGCGCTGCTCCCCGACCTCGAACTTGGCCGGCCCGGTGCGCAGCAGCGAGCCGCTCAGCCAGCTCGGCAGCTCGCCGCTCAGCGCAAGCTCATCCACCGTCACCTCGCGATCGAGCGTCGAGAAGCCGAAGGTCGGCACGGTCGGGCGGGTTGCGGTTGCGGGGGTCGCGGTGACGGACACGATCGTTCCTCCAGTATCGTACGGACCGAATGATTCGCAGCGTACGCTAATCTTGCGCCGGTGTCAAATCCCCGTCTCAGCGAGACCTCCTACATCGTGCTCGGCCTGCTCGAGCAGATCGAACCGGCCACCCCCTATGACCTCAAGCGCCTGGCGCAGATGAGCACGATCAACTTCTGGGCGGTGCCGCACACGCAGCTGTACACCGAGTGCGGCAGGCTCGCCGCGGCGGGTCTGCTGTCCGAGCGGCGCGAGGAGAACGGCCGGCGCCGGCGGATCTACCGTCTCACCAAGCGCGGGCGCCAGGCGATCGACGCATGGCGCTCGGAGCCCACCGCCGAGCTCGAGGAGGTCCGCGACTCCGGCACGCTCAAACTCTTCCTCGGCGGCGATCCGGCCAAGCTCGCCGCCGCCCAGCTGGACGCGCACCGGCGCAAGCTGCGCGAATACGAGCAGCTGCGCGGCGAGGCCGCCGACTGGCCTCGTGGCTGGCAGCTCGCGCTGGAAGCCGGAATCGGCCACGAGCGCGAGTCGATCCGCTTCTGGGCCCGTATCGAGCCGGCGAGCGAGGCGTAGGCGCCTACGCCGCCTGGGCCCGCCGGCGCTCGGCTCCCTCGAACTGCCTGGGCCGACGGCGGCGGCGATCCTGGCGCAGAACGGGACCGGTGGAGCGCCCGACGAGGCGCAGCACGAAGGCGTCGCGGCTGGCGCTGTAGCGCAACAGCGGCCTGAGGATCACAAGCCAGTGACGTGCGACATATCGGCGTGGGCGAGCTGCTGAGCGCATACCGTCTCCCTGCCTGATGCGTCCCTGCGCTGGTTCGGCCCTCCTTGGCCTGGGCCGGCGAGAAGAGCCCCGCGATCCGCGGGACAGGACGGCGACCCTGATCTCTACTCACTACTACGAGCGGGCCTCCAAATCCCCGACCCATTCGGCTGAAATTTTTACAGGATGAGGCGAGTCGCCACGCCCGTGCTTGCAATCCGGCCGAGGGAAGTCTATGGTTTTCTATCGAGTGATGAAGGGTCCATAGAAAGCCCCCGCCGAACGCGTAGGTCAAGAAGCCGGCGAACAAGGTGGAGGTGGATAGCCTGGATTTCGTCGGCGCAGTTGGTTCCTGCTCACGCGACCGCCAGCCATCGCTCCACGTTGCACTCATAGATGTCCATGAGGACATTCTCGATCCCATAGCTGAGCCGCCAGGCGGGATAGTCCGCCTTGAAGGCTCCGAAGTCGCTGACGTACCACTGGTGGTCGCCGATGCGGGCCTTGTCTGACATCGTGCAGCTCAGCTCGCGACCGGCGATCCGCTGACACAGCTCGATGGCCTCGAGAATCGATACATTCGACTCTCGCCCGCCCCCCAGGTTGTAGACGGCCGCAACCTTCGGGTCTTTGTGAAAGGCATCAAACGCGCGGACGACATCGTGGGCGTGAATGTTGTCGCGAACCTGCTTGCCCTTGTAGCCGAAGATCGTGTATGGGTCGCCGATGACCGTGCACTTCATGAGGTAGGCGAGGAAGCCGTGCAGCTGGGCGCCGGCGTGTCGCGGACCGGTCAGGCAGCCTCCGCGAAAGCAGACGGTGGGCATGCCGAAATAGCGGCCGTACTCCTGCACCATGATGTCCGCGGCGACCTTCGATGCGCCAAAGATCGAGTGGGTGCTGCGGTCGATCGACATCTCGACCGGGATGCCGTCAAACCACTCGTGGCTCTCGGGCAGCTCCCAGCGCGTGTCCAGCTCGAGCAACGGCAACCGGTTCGGACGATCGCCATAGACCTTGTTCGTCGAGGTGAAGATGAAAGTCGCGCCCGGACAGTGCCGGCGAGCGGCCTGCAGCACGTTGAGCGTGGCGACCGCGTTGACGCTGAAGTCCGTGTGTGGGTCGCGGGCGGCCCAGTCGTGAGAGGGCTGTGCGGCGGTGTGTATGACCAACTCGATCCGCGACCCGTACTGCGCAAATATCCGATCCACTCCCGTCTGATCGCGGATATCGAGGTCGACAGCGCGAAACGACTCGCCCAGCTCGTCCGCCAGCCGCCGACTGGACGGCTTGGTGGATGCCTCGGCACCAAAGAAGTAGGCCCGCATGTCGTTGTCGAGGCCGACAACATCAAAACCCCCACCAGCAAAGAATCGCGCCGACTCCGAGCCGATCAAACCGCCGGACCCAGTGATCAGCGCAATTGGCATCCGCACCTCGATACTGGTTTTTTGGGCGACAACCCTGGCTCGCTCGAGGCGATCTGACGGGACATATCACGATCCACCTTCGAGGCGAGTGTAGCGACTCAAACCCGCGAACGACATCGGATCCCTCTCGCCGACTCGAGCCTGCGCGCGGCGCCGCCGGGCGCCGACGAGACACGGCGAACCCGCGGACGACGACCGGCTCAGCAGCCGCCGCTGAACGTGTCCGTCAAGAAGCTGCCGAAGTAGGGCGGCAGCTGGTCATACCACGTGCCGATGTAGACGTAGCCGATGTTCTGATGAGCCAGGGAGGTGCACGCCGAAGCGGGCTGCGGGGTGGCGGGTTCGTCGGGCGCGTTGTAGACGAGCGCCGCGAAGTCGTGGGCCGGGTAGCCCGCCTCCCACGGGGCCTGCGTCCAGGAGGTGTAGGGGTTTTCGCTGGGCGTATCGTAGGAGCCCTCGAAGGTGACGAGGAGGTTCGCGTTGTTGGCGGGGGTGCTGTTCAGCATCCAATCGGAGCCGGGGTTGGCGCCGAAGTTGAATACGACCTCGTCATTGGCGCCCTCATGGGTGTGCACGTAGGAGGCGAGCGTGCGGTAGAAGCTCTGGTTGCTCGTGCTCGTTTCGGGGATGTCGTCGGAGACGCCGTCGAAGAAGATCCCCGCGATGGCGCCCGGGTAGTACGCATACCAGGCGTTGATCTGGCTCTCGATGCCGGCGATGCTGGCCTGACCGTAGTCCGTCCACACGTAGCCGATGACCGAGGCGCGACCGTAGTCATAGCAATGTTCGATCACGTTCGCCCACGCCGGCGCGCGCGCGCTCCCCGGGCCGGCTCCTTCGGCGACGTCGGCGATGATCAGCGAGCCGCCGCCCAAGCCGTTGGTCTGCGAGCACGCCTGCGTCCAGTCGGTGGGGTTGGCGTTGTCATACAGCGGGATCAGCGTTCCCTGAGCATTGGCCACCGGTGGGCCGGGGGGAGGACCGGCGTCACCGAGGAAGATGCCCGAGAGCACCGCGTTGACGCCGGCGGTGCGATCGACGACGATCGAGACCGTTTCCCCGGCAGCGACCGAGATCGGGAACGACACCCACGCACCATTACTGAAATCGCCAGACAGGTCAGCGGTCTGACCATCCACGCTGATCGTCTCCCGCCGACCCTGTTTATCCCAATCCAGCGCATACAAATGCAGATCGCCCGTATAAGCCGAACCGAACTTCAACGCCAAACGCATCTGGGGGCTGCCCACATATGTGGCCGCCTCATGGGTTGAGGCGGTTGGGCCCTCCAGCGCGCGTACGTCTTTGGTCGAGGAGGACCATACGTAGCGACTACCCTGCGTGAGACTCACCGTCGCGCTCGGTATCGACGTGGCGTCGCCGGCCCCGTTCCAGGCCGCCAGGTCATAGCCCGCCGAACCATACGTATCCACCCAGCTGCCCTGAGGCGCGCTTGTCGATGCGATCGCCGGCGGCGCACCGGCATCACCGAGGAAGATCCCCGACAGCACCGCGTTGACGCCGGCGGTGCGATCGACGACGATCGAAACCGTTTCCCCGGCGGCGACCGAGATCGGGAACGACGACCCACGCACCATTGCTGAAATCGCTCGACAGATCGGCGGTCTGACCATCCACGCTGATCGTCTCCCGCCGACCCTGTTTATCCCAATCCAGCGCATACAGATGCAGATCGCCCGTATAAGCCGAGCTGAACTTCAACGCCAAGCGTATCTGCGTGTGATTGGTGTAGGTGGACGCGTCACGCGTCAAACCATCAGGACTCTGCAACGCCCGCACATCGCTCGTCGACGCAGCCCACACATAACGACTCCCCTGCACAAGACCCACACCGACCCCGGGCAGATCCGAAACATCGCTGGACCCATCCCAACCCCCCAAGTCATAACCCGCCGAACCAACCACACCCGTCCACGACCCCTGAGGAGAACTCGAAACCGCCACCGCCGGAGGCGCGCCGGCATCACCAAGGAAAATCCCCGACAACACAGCGTTGATACCTGCCGTGCGATCGACGACGATCGAGACCGTTTCCCCCGCGGCGACCGAGATCGGGAACACCACCCACGCACCATTACTGAAATCGCTCGACAGGTCCGCGGTCTGACCATCCACGCTGATCGTCTCCCGCCGACCCTGTTTATCCCAATCCAGCGCATACAAATGCAGATCGCCCGTATAAGCCGAACCGAACTTCAACGCCAAGCGTATCTGCGTGTGATTGGTGTAAGTGGACGCGTCACGCGTCAAACCATCAGGACTCTGCAACGCCCGCACATCGCTCGTCGACGCAGCCCACACATAACGACTCCCCTGCACAAGACCCACACCGACCCCGGGCAGATCCGAAACATCGCTGGACCCATCCCAACCCCCCAAGTCATAACCCGCCGAACCAACCACACCCGTCCACGACCCCTGAGGAGAACTCGAAACCGCCACCGCCGGAGGCGCGCCGGCATCACCAAGGAAGATCCCCGACAACACAGCGCCGGAGCTTCCGCCGCCTTCGACCGTGATCGTCACGCTCGCACCCGCCGGCTCGCTGACCGGGAAGATCGCCCACTGGCCGTCGTTGAAGCCTTGGCTACCCATATCGGGGTTGTCGTCGAACAGGACCGAGCCGCTGCTGCCGACGGTGACGAACTCGTGTTCTTTCCCCCCTCCCTTGGCCCAGTCCACGGCGTACAGGCGCAGGTTGCCGGTGTAGGCGGTGCGGAAGGTCAGCTTGACCTGCAGCTCGGTGGGGTCGTAGTAGCCGGCCGCGGTGCGCGTCAGGCCGTCTGGGCTCGTGAGCGCACGCACGTCGCTCGTGTTGGCCGCCCACACCACGCGGCTGCCCTGCACCAGGCTCACGGATGCGTTCGGAAGATCGCTCACGTCGCTCTGACCGTCCCAGCCGGCCAGGTCATATCCGTCGCTGCCGAAGGCGCCGACCCAGTTCGTGCTGCTGGACGCGGACGAGGGCACGAAGACCGCCAGGCCGTTGCTGTCGGTCGCGATCAGGCCGCTTGCGCTGATCGCGATACTCCCCACCGGGTCGGAGTTTTCGAGCGACTGGCCTGGGCCGAGGGCACCGGACGGGCCGATGGAGTGCAGAAACATGACCGAGTCGTCCATCCCGGTCGTGGCGATCTGGCCGCCGGCCGGGCTGAATGCGACTGGGCTCGGAGGCCCATGCGACACCGTGCCACCGCCGACCGCCGTCAGCACACCCGACGAGGCCACCGAGTAAGTCGTCGTCAGCACCCCGCCCCCACTCGCTCCCGATACGGTCAGGGCATTCCCGCCTTCACCGAACGCCGCGTCTTCGCCCGGCACGCCGGAAGCGGCGAACGGGGACCCGTGCACTTCGCTGAGCGCACCGAGGAGGCCGACCGAGAACATGCTCACGCCCCCGGAGTCGGGGACTGAGAGCAGACCACCCGTGAGACTGAATGCCGCGTGGCCTACGGCCCCTTTCACGCTGTACGGCGAGCCGACTACGGGCGTCAGGGCTCCCGAGGCGCCCACCGAGAACATGTACAGCGATTCGCCGGCGCTCACCTCGAGCAGTTCTCCGCTCGGACTGAATGCGACCGACCCCGGCTGAGCGCCGAGGGCGAACGGCGACCCGAGCGCCGCCGTCAGCGCGCCCGACGAGCCGACCGAGAACATCGAGATCGTGTCGCTGCCTTCGTTGGGGGCCGCCAAGAGCGTTCCGCTCGGGCTGAACGCGACCGCATGGGCGGAGGGGTCGGGCGCGGAGCCGCCGACCGGGGTCAGCGCACCCGAGGGACCCACTGAGAACATCGCGGTCCCATCGGCGAGCAGTTCCCCGCTGGGGCTGAACGCCAGCCCCGATCCCACTATCGCCGGCGAGGCGAGCGGCGAGCCCGGCGCAAGGGTATACGTAGGTTCGCTCGCGGCCGCGGCGCTAGGCGCCAGCAGACAGAGCGCGCCGATCGCGACGCACAGGCGCCGTCGCGGACCACGCCAAGCCCTCATGAGGGTGTTCGGCTCACGTTTGTCGATACGGGTTGGCAAGCAATGACAGCAACCGTATCGGCAGTTGGACATCACGGCCATCCGCCGGCCAGCCCATCGGGCGTTCAAGCGATGAACGCCATCTGCAGCTTCCAGTCTGCGGGCTGAGCGAGGCGGCGCACCCGAAGCGCCTGCGCGGTTCAGGAGTTCGCGCTCGGCACGGTCTCCTCGGCCGAGGCGTTGCCGTTGGAAGAGGCCGTGGCTGTGCCGGGGGCTGCGGGCGGCGCGCCGGCGCCCGGCGTGTCAGGGGACTGCGCGCCGCCGGCCGGGGCGTAGTCGTAGCTGTAGCCGTACCCGTAGGAGCCGCGCCTGCCGGCTTTGAAGCCGTTGGCGATCACGCCCAGCAGGGGAGCGCCGGCGCCTGTCAGCGTCTCGTGCAGGCGCTCGGCGATATCGCGGCGGTTGCGCCCCACCCGGCCGACGATCACGACGCCGTCGACCTTGCGCAGCAGCGGGAACGCGTCGGAGACGGCGGTCAGCGGCGGCGTGTCGATCACGACGAGGTCGTACTTGGACTTGACCTGCTCGAGCACCGTCTCCATCGCGTGACTCTCGATCAGCTCGCCCGGGTTCGGGGGCAGCGCGGCGCCGGCGACGAGCACATCGAGGGCGCGCTCTTTGCCCGCGCCCGACGGCGAGTCCAACTCGACCGACTGGATCGCCTCGCTCAACGGCACAGCCGCCGATCAGCACATCCGCCAAGCCCGGCCCGGACTGGACGTCGAGCTGGCGGGCGAGCGTCGGGCGACGCAGATCCGCCTCCAGGAGCAGCACCCGTGACCGACACGCGCGGCTGCGGCCGCCAGGTGACGTGCGACGGTCGTCTTGCCGTCCCCCGGGGCGGCCGAGGCGACCAGCAGCGTGCGCAGCTCACGATCGACGTTGAAGTAGCGCAGATGCGCGCGGATCAGCTGGAAGGCCTCGGCCTCGCCGGACGGCAGGGCTCCCCGCGCCTTGCCATCGCCTTGCGCGGAGCGCGATAGCGCCGTGCTCTCGGGCACAACCCCGAGCAGCGGCAGACCATAGATCGCCTCGAGATCCTTGGGCTCCCTGATCCGCCGGTCGAAGCGCTCGAGCAGGAAGGCGACGCCCAGGCCGAGCAGCAGACCCAGAACCGCGCCGAGCGACCGTGTTCCGCGAGTCTTCGGCGAGGACGGCGATGTCGGGACCGTCGCCGCCTGCGCGACCTGGACGTTGCCGTTGCGCAGTTCGGCGAGGACGCCCAGCGACTGCGCGCGATCCTGCAGGGCGAGCCCTGCCGTGCCTGCCCGTTCCTTCGGCGAGAGCGCCGCCAGCTGCTTGTTGACGAGCGCCAACGCCGAGGCGTAGTAGGCGTGGTTGCTGTTCTGCTGCTCTTTGACGAACTGATTGGTGTAGGTGTTCGCGATTCGGCCGCAAGCGACGGGCGAGGTCGCAGTGGCCGAGACGTTGACGATGTTCGATTCCCCCTGCGCGCTGACGCTCAGAACTTCGCTTGACCTTTTCCTTGGTCAGCCCCTGACCGAGCAGGCCCGCGGTCTTTTCCGCCATGTCGCCGAGCTGGACGAGCTTGACGATTCGTGTTCTGTTGGGCCTGCTGGTGCTGTTGCCCACGGCCGGTAGCCCGGCGACCTGCTGGCCGGCTGGCTGATTGTTGAAGACGAGCGAGGCCGTCGCGGTGTACTTCTTGGTCTGGTGCTTGGAGAAGCCGTAGGCCGCGACCGCGACGAGCACGACAGCAGAGCAGGATCCAGGGCGCGCGGCGACGGAGGACGCCCAGTACTCTGCTCGAAGCTTAGGTTTGTCTGCTCAGTGTCCATTCAGCTGCCTTACACGCCGCATCCATGCGTACGTCAGCGCACCATGCGCTATAGCCCGTTCGACGAACGCCTCAAGTTCGTCATAGTAAACCAAGCGCCACTCTCATGCGCAAGGCCAACGCGATTATGACCAGCAAAGGATAGAGCAATGCGCCTCAAAGGGCCTCGGCGCCGTCGGACAAGGCCACAAGCAGCGATATCCAGCACCATAGGGCTCCCAGACTCGATCGTCTCCTCCGAGAAGGCGAGACCCGCCTAGCGAGAGCTGCACATGCACCGCACGGCGCCGTGCGCCTGCTCTGATTGCCCTCGAAGAAGGTGGCTTGCTACGAGAAGCCAGCGATAGTAGACTCCCGCATCATTCATAGCACCGTATCGTCAGGATATTGGATCGCCAAGGATTGGCAAAGCTCGTGGCTCAGAATAGCCGTAGCGCAACCCCTCATATACGCGGACAACGAACTGCCACTTGGTCGATGCTTGAGGGCCTTTGTCAGAGGCCCTCAGTCGCCGTCAAGTCGATCGAGCCTGGCTGCCCAGATGCCTGGCGCCGACCACGCCAGAGCCGCAAAAGAACATGCAGGTGGAGGTAGCACATGCCCCCTAGGTCCATATTGTTCGTCTCGTGGACACCACATCCCAGAGCCAACGCGATCGCGGATGCTCTGGGGGCGACCGTGTACTGCCCCTCTCCTAGTTCTAGAAGCTGGCCGGCTCCCGCCCGATATGTGATTCAGACCATCGGCACCATCAGCCAAGTCATTCGAACACGCCCAACCGACATATTTTTTACTAACCCACCGGTTATCGCGGGCATTGTGGTGGTGCTGCTCGCGCGCGCAGGCAAAGCACGTGCCTGGTCCGACTCTCACTCAGGCGCCTTCAACAATCCTCGCTGGTCACGCTTTGCACGCGCAAATAACTGGGTGATGGGGCGATGTGCGGGTGTGATCGTTACCAACCGCCCCCTTGCCAAGCTCGTAGAATCGAAGGGGCGGACGCCCATTCGTGTTGAATATGGTCGCGAACCGACCGTGCCAGCCACAGCCCGGACCGCGACAGACCATCCTCGTGCCGCTGAGCTACGCGTTTGACGAGCCCATACGTGAGCTCTTGGATGCAGCTGCCTTGGCGCCAGAGGTACATTTGACGATTACCGGGCGAGCACCAGACTGGGTTGTCCAAGGCGCTCCAGCCAACTGCGTCTTTACTGGATGGCTTTCCCGATCAGAATACGAGGCACGACTAAGCCAAGCCAGCGGCGTGATCTGCCTTACCACTCGCGAGTTGACAATGCAGATGGGCGCGTTTGAGGCTATTGAATATGCGCTCCCCATGCTCGTAAGCGGCACAATCGTTTTGAGAGACTACCTGGACCAAGGTGGCGTAGTTTTTACAGATAATCACGAGCCCAGTACGCTAGCGGATTGCATGCGCCAACTCTGGCATGAACGCGACCGGTTCATGGCCGAGGCACTGACTGCCCAAGGTCCAATGTTTGATCGGGCAAAGCAGGAGCTTTCGCAGCTCCAGGTCGCGCTTGGCAACGGCGCAGCTCTCCATCCGTGAGCGGTGGCCATGGCTGTCAAGACTTTTACGCTAGGTGAGAAGGTATGGGTACGACGTATAAGTGCCGTCGTCGCAATCACAATGCTGGGCAGGCTCATTGGCTTTCTCTATCCCGTACTGGTACTGCGTCAGCTCGACAACAGTTCGGCTGGTCTCGCGTTCTTTTTCATCAACAGCGCATACTTCGTCGTCCAGCCGGTGAGCGGCGGCCCTGCTATGGCTATGGTCAGGCCAATCGCCGCCTCATCAAACGACGACGAGCGGGCCCAATGGCTCCGTGCTGCGGCTACCATAACAACACCCGCTATCGCACTCGCGCTGGTCGTCGGCGTGACTGTCTGCGTAACCAGCAGCGCACCTGTAGGGCCAATGCTCCTGATGGTTGTCGGACTCTCAGCCGACACCATGTATTTTCAAACACTCACGGCACGCTACCACTACGTCGCCGCCGCGACATACCGTCTGATATCCAACATCGCCCAGCTCGCGATCCTCGTCCTGGTTCTGGCTCTCGGTTTTCGTTCCGTACCTCTCATCGTCGGGATCTTTGCTTCGTCGTATGCCGTTGGCTTCGCAGCCGTTGAGTGGCATCAGCGTACGCTGACTGAACTCCTCCGGCGCGCCGTATCTGCAACACGTGCACAACGCCGCACGCTGGCAAAGACGGCGGCGCCTACGCTCCTTACGGGCTTGGCCTACTCTGGAATCGTCGGCCTCGACACCTATCTCGTGCGCTTGGCTAATCCCGATCTCGTCGCCGGGTACGGTGCCGCCAAGACACTTGCAGCGCCCTTTCTTCTCATATCATTGGCGGTTATGACGATCATCCAACCCGAGACGGCTCGTGCGGATCTCACTTCTGCGATGGCGCTCCGACGGCGTATTCTGCGCTTCGGCGCGTGTGGTGGTGCAATCGCCATCGTCATATGCTGGACGCTTTCGGGGCCTGCCGTTCACCTAGTGTACGGCACGCGGTATCCAGAAGCCGCTATGACACTGAGCTGGCTTGGCACTGGCACCACACTGCTAGGTCTCTATACACTCCTGCAGATGTGGTGCTGGGGTCGAGGTCGATACATCGCACCGCTCATAAGCCTAGGTGTAGGTGCCATGGCTGCCATTGGTTGCAATATCTTGCTAGTGCCTAACTTTGGTGCCCGTGGCGCGGGTATCGCTATCTGTCTCGGCACTGCAGTTGCAACGGCTTTGCTTGTCGGATTGTCAAGGTCCGCCGATGGCCCACATCCACGCTCGGTCGCCACGCCAGCAGTGGATTTAGCTTCACCAACAGGCCCACAATGAACGTCATACCATCACCTCCCGCTAGCAGCATACCCTCTGCGTTGTCGCGCAGCTGGCTTCGCACAGCATTGAGCCCGCTTGTCACTCTCAGCGCCATCATCCTACTCGGCACTTGCCTCGGCTATGCGATATCCCAAGTCGGCCGTATACCTGGGTGGGAGCTACTTATGATCTGCCTCTTTATTCCGCCCCTTATTTTGCTCTGGCGCACTAGCCTCACACACCCCCTTGCGCTATTCCCAATGCTATATCTAGCGTATTTTCTTATTGGTTCACAAAACTGGGTCGAACGCGCAGGATACACTAATTTTCGGACCTTTATTGAGACCAACGCATTCTTGCGCCTGCCTGTTATCGGACTGGTTGCCTATATGTGTGGCGTGATGATCGTGAATTATCAAATTTTGCTCCCAAGCACCCGGACCCAACCAGCGAAAGTCCCCGCTCCGAAAACAACTGCTCTAACGCATATGCAACTTAGACGCGCGGGTGTCCTACTTGGCATAGTAGGACTTATTGGTGCGGCTGCAGCCGTTAGCCGCCACGGAATTCTTCTGTCCAACCCAGAAGCGCGATCTGGTGGTTTGGGGCGTACCGGAGTCTTGGCTTACTCTCTTATTCCCGCCACCGTGCTCCTAGCAACCACAGCACGTAGGCGTGCCGCCAGTTTCGGCTTTATAGCTGGTGGCTCTCTTCTATTGTTGGTTACAGTGGGCTTCCGTATCACAGTCGTTGTGCTTGTTCTTTCGTATCTTGTTTTTACAGCGTTGCAAGGTCGGATGCGACCCCGGAGTATTCTGATTGGAGTTGCCTTGATCTTGCTTATTGCCTTTGCCGTTAGTAGTTACCGACTTGATCGCAGCGGCAAGGCAAGTGTATATGGCACCGAAATTGTGCCTACAAACATACTGGCACAAGCTCCATCTTTGACCGCTTTGTACTATCAGATTCCGCGAGAAGGCTCAGCAGTGCTCAATAGTCTCGTGACACGAGTCCCTGGTGATTATCCATTTATGCATGGGCGACTTCAACTTGCAACGTACGAAACCGCCTTTCCCCATTCCGGTAAAAAGATCGACTCGCGAGGTATAGTAACCCAGCTTGTTTATGGTACGAGCACAGTCCCGACCACCTTGACCCCGAGCATCCTTGGTGCTCCTTATGTGGATTTTGGAGTACCCGGAGTTGTCATTGAGATGGGGCTGATCGGGATGTTTCTTGCGTATATATATCGGCGTTCACGTCGCGACGACTCGGTTATCGCAAAGCTCGCTTATGCTTATTTCCTGGCCGTGGTAATCGCTGGGATTCATACTGGGCTTCTTGATGTACAGTTTGAGGTCATCGTTCCGTTGTTCACTGCCATTGCTTTGTGGCTGGCATATATCTTTTCGCCCGGACGCCCTAAAGCCAAGGCATCATAGATCATCTTATAGCGGATCCAAAACTACAAAATAAATTTTTGTCATGTCCACTAGCAGCCGCCCCTCTCCGCAACGCAAAGTTTTACTTGTGGCCTCTAACGGTGGCCACCTGCTACAGCTGCTGCAGCTAGCTGATCTGTGGCCGCAGGAAAAGCGCCATTGGGTCACATTCAAGAAGAGCGACGCTGTATCGCTTCTCTCCGGGGAGGGGATCACATGGGCTCACCATCCCACTAATCGCAATATACTCAATTTGATCCGCAACTTTGGCTTGGCTCTCAGGGTCGTGCGGCGCAAAGAGGTTCAGGCGATTGTTACGACCGGCGCCGGCGTTGCGGTGCCGTTTGCGATTGTTGGCCGCCTGTATGGCATAAATGTCGTGTACATAGAATCGATGGCACGCGTCACTTCCCCATCCCTGACTGGCCGTTTGATCTACCCCTTTGCCAACACGTTTATCGTCCAGTGGCCAGAGCTCCAGCGCTTCTTCAAGCGCGCTCATTGTTTTGGAACCGTCTTTGATCCTGCTTAGCCTCGGCACCCATCAACAGTCCTTCCCCCGAGCGCTCGACTTGGTCGAGCCGCTGGCGCTCGGCGGCGAAGACCTCGTCATCCAGCATGGCAGCACGCCCCCAAGACCCAAGATGCCGAACACGACCTGGGTCGAGTTCATGTCCTTCGAGGATGTGGTGGAGATGATGGACAAGGCCGATAGCGTCGTCTGCCATGCGGGCGTTGGGACGATTATGACGGCACTCCAAGCAGAGCACACGCCGGTGGTAATCCCCAGACGGGCTGACCGCGGCGAGCACGTCGACGACCACCAGATGGACATCGCGAGTCGCTTTGCTGAGCGGGGACTGGTGCGTTGTGTAACCCCGGAGACGGATCTTGTGCCGCTACTCGAGCCTCGTGGCGAAAACCCCGACCGACGGATCGGGATGGGGAGCACAGAGCTGCGGGCAGCCGTGTCGAAAGCAGTGGCCGCGAAGCCTGGCCGCAGACGCTGGTAGTCAACATTTTTCCCCGGCCAGATCGACTGACAAGTTTCTCAGCCGCGCGAACGCGCCCTCTGCAAAGTGACGATTACTGCGCTGGCTGGACGCACGACGACGCTGAAAATGTCGGTTGTGAAAGAAGCGCGTCCCGAATGCAACAGCCTCATGCGTCTGGGGCGCCACTGTCCCTCAGTGGTCACTGGATAGCCGCCGAGAGCAATACCGGTCCTCGCTTCGACGGACGACCCGATCAGTGTCTCCTCGGTGCCAGCACGATAGCCGGGGATCGCGATGCGTATCGGCTGATCCAAACCGGTGGTGGCGAGGTCATCGATCGCGATCTGGAGCGTGCCTCCTGGGGCAAGAGTCGCCCAGGTCGTCAGGTTGGGCACTGACTTGGGTGCGGCAAGGTATGTCGGCACAAATCGACCGCCCTCGAGTTGGCGTGCGGCGAGCAGCCCGTAATACTCGGGCTGCGCCGTGACTTCTCTATCGTCATTGGAGGCGCAGATCGGGCTATAGCTGTGAGAGCCACAGAGACCAAGACCACCGTGGAAGTTGAGCCCCCTCACTCCACTGCTGCTGGAGGCGCGCAACGCCCAGTCAAACGACCACAGGGCGCTGGCGAACACGGGGCTGGCGGACGCACTCCCGCCGCAGGCGTCGCTGTTGGTCTCCCCGATACGTGTGGGGCGACCAGTGACCCTCCCAGTCAGGGCAAGTGCTCGAATGGCCACGTCCTCGCTTCGGCGGACAGCGGGCGAGAGCAAGCCCGCGGCGGTGGGCGGCGGCGCGCTTGAAGGAGGCGGCGCACCTGGACATGTGCTGGTCGCATAGTAGTGCTGGGTGATCTCAGCGAACATGCGCGCGGCAGGTCCCATCTGGATCGACCATGGGCTGTTTTGGGTCAGAGCTGGTCCATATATGGCCACGCCCGGGCTGGACGCGCTCAGGGCTTGGCGGTAGGCTTCCGCTTCGCGTAGGTATTCGGCGACGCCGTAAGTCGACGGGCGCAGGTCGACTTCCGTGCGGGCGTAGTCGTTGGGCTCGTTGCCGATCTCGATGCCCATCAGATCGGCACCAAGAATCTTCCGTGCATAGCGAGCCTCGTCGACCGCGCGGGCTGGTTCGAAGTGACCAAGATCGACCCCCAGCAGTACGCGCCACCCTGTGGCGATCAGGAGTCCGTGCAAGACCCGTAGGTCGGCCGGTGTGACGGCGCTGGTCGCCCACGGAGGAGGCGTTTCGCCGCTACTTGTCCACCACGAGCGATCCACACTGTTGCCGCCGATGCGCAGCACCGCCGGTCCCAGCAGCCGCATGAGCCGCGTGAGACGCTCATGCGCCGCGCTGAGGTGATCGGTCTCCAGTTCGCTGGCCTCGATCGACAGCCCCACCGCACCGGGATCGAACGCGTTGCCTGGGCGATGCGTGTTCACCGTAAGCGCCACGATCGGCGCCAAGGGCACACTGGCGGCCGACCGAGCCCATACCCATGTGCCCGCCCCCGCCAGCACAACGATGAACACAGCCAGCACGCGGCGAGCGGGTGCAATCCTCATCTCAACCATACCCCCGCCAATCCTAGCTTCCGCTCTCCCCCCTGGCCGCCCTCGAAGTATCGGTATGATCCGGCTGACGTGGGACGCCTAGACTGGATTTGGGACGTGTCGGACGCACGTTCGATCAGCACACGTATGCGAGCACGTCGATGGGCGATGCTCGGCCATAGGTTCCCCGACCTGTCTGAGATGCGCGTGTTGGACCTGGGCGGGACCGTCGACTCCTGGCGACTCGCGCCCGCACGACCCAGGCAGCTGGTCCTGCTCAACCCCACTGCTCAAGAGCTCGATGTACCGTGGGCGACCGCTGTGGTCGGCGACGCGTGCCATCCTCCCGCGTCGCTGGCAGGCGAGCGCTTTGACTTGGTGTACTCCAACTCGGTGCTCGAGCACATCGGAGGTCACTCGCAGCGAGAGCGGTTTGCAGAGGTCGTCCAGAATTCGGCCGAGCGCCACTGGGTGCAGACGCCCTACCGATATTTTCCGATCGAGCCCCACTGGGTGTTTCCGTGGTTTCAGCACCTTCCCCCGACGGCGCAGACCGCCGTGTCGCGTGCCTGGCCGCTCGGCAACTACAGCGCTGTCAAGACGCGCGAGGAGACGCTCCCGCATGTGCTCGACATCGAGCTGGTGGGGATGGCGCAGATGCGTCATTACTTTCCTCAGTCGGAGATCTTGCGTGAGCGAGTCCTGGGACTGACGAAGTCGCTCATAGCCATCCGCTGAAACCAGTTTGAAGGTCTCTGCTCGCGCCGTAGCCCTTCCGTGTCCCTTGGAGGGCCCCTACCCCAGGAAGATTCCCGACAGCACCGCGTTGACGCCAGCCGTACGATCCACCGTGATCGTCACCGTACCGCCCGCGGCGGCGCTTACAGGGAACGACACCCACGCACCCTGACTGAAATCACTGGACAACCCGGCCGTCAGGCCATTCACCGTGATCGTCTCACGCCGACCCTGTTTATCCCAATCCACCGCGTACAGCTCAATCTTCCCGCTGTATGCCGCCGTGAAACTCAGCGTTACTCGTATCTGAGTGGGAGACGTATATATAGCCGCGTTACGGGTCAGGCCATTCGGCGCCTCCAATGCACGCACGTCGGTGGTGTTTGCGGCCCACCGATAGCGGGTGCCCTGCACGAGGCTCACAGATGCGTTTGGCAAGTTGGACAGATCCCCGGTCGACCCTTCCCAGCCCGCGAGGTCATAGCCCGCCGACCCGTAAGTGCCTACCCAGTTGCCCTGCGGTGTATTGGAGACTGTCGCGGCCGGCGGGGTGCCCGCCCCACCCAGGAAGATTCCCGAGAGCACCGCGTTGACGCCGGCGGTCCGGTCGACCGTGATCGTGACCGTACCCCCAGCGGCGACGCTGACAGGCAGCGACACCCACGCTCCTTCGCTGAAATCACCCGACAGGACGGCCGTCTGGCCATTCACAGTGATCATCTCGCGCCGAGTCTGTTTATCCCAGTCGACGGCATACAAATGCAGATTCCCACTATATGCGGAGCTGAAGTTCAGCTCACCCTGATTTGAGTGGGCGACGTGTAGATTGCCGCGTTACGGGTAGAGCCTTCAGGACCCTGCAACGCGCGCACATCGCTGGTGTTCTGCGTCCACTCATAGCGGCTGCCCTGCGCCAACGTCGCGGTCACACCGGGCATGTTGGAGACATCCTGCGTGCCGTCCCAATCAGCCAGTAGGTATCCCTGCGAGCCTACCTGACCCACCCAGCTGCCCTGTGGTTCCTTGGAGACGGGGATCGCGGGGGGCAGGCCCGCGTCGCCGAGGAAGATCCCCGACAGCACGGCATTGACGCCCGCCGTCCTGTCGACTGTGATCGTGATCGTACCGCCGGCGGCGACGCTGACCGGGAAGGACACCCAGGCGCCTTTACTGAAATCGCTGGACAACACCGCCGTCTGTCCATTCACCGTGATCATCTCGCGCCGACCCTGTTTGTCCCAATCCACCGCATACAGATGCAGATCGCCGCTGTAGGCGGCGGTGAAGCTCAGCTTGACCTGGATCTGGGTGGAAGAGGTGTAGGCGGACGCGTTGCGTGTCAGTCGCCCCGGGTCTGAGAGGGCGCGTTCGTCGGTGGTGTTCGCCACCCACTGGTAGCGAGCTGCCTTGCACCAGACTCAACGATGCGTTCGGTATGTTCGAGACGTCGCCGACGGAGCCGTCCCATCCGGCGAGGTCGTAACCTGCGGAGCCCACACCTTCGACCCAGCCGCCTTTGGAGAGTTCCTGCCCGGTTGTCGCCGGCGGCGCGCCGGCGTCCCCGAGGAAGATCCCCGACAGGACGGCGTTGATGCCGGCGGTTCTGGCGACGGTGATCGTGACCGTCCCACTCGCGGGGACGTTGATCGGCAACGACACCCACGCGCCCTGACTGAAGTCGGAGCCGAGGAGGACTTCGCGCGGACCCGAGCCGTCGTTGACGGTGATTGACTCGCGCCGACCCTGTTTGTCCCAATCCACCGCGTACATGTGCAGGTTCCCGCTGTAGGCGGAGCTGAAGCTGAGCTGCACCTGGATCTGGGTGGGAGACGTGTAGATGGCCGCGTTGCGAGTCGAGCCTTCCGGACCCTGCAACGCGCGCACGTCGCTGGTGTTCGCGGCCCACTGGTAGCGACTGCCCTGCAGGAGGCTCGCGGTTACACCCGACGGCAAGTTGGACAGGTCCTGAGCCCCGTCCCAATCGGCCAGCAGATACCCCTGCGAACCAACTTTGCCCACCCAACTCCCCTGCGGTTCCTGCTGCACCGGTTCAGGCGATGTCGGCCAGCTCGTTGCGGCGGTGTAGGTGCTCGGCCCTGCCGCCGCGCTCGTCCACCCGGACTGGATCCCGCCGTAGAGGCTCCGACGCCGGTGACACCCGTAAGCGGTGTGTTGACCGCGCGAGCCGGAGTTCTGGACGGTGACCTGGTTGCCTTCGATGTAGCCGCTGACCTGGCCGGTGCTGGCCTGGCTCCAAGCCTGCTGCCGGCGAGGAGTTCGCCGATCTGGGCCATCGTCGGCTGTTCGAACGGGGTGTTGAAGTACTGGTTGTACTCTTCGAGCAGCGGGTTCATCACCGAGTAGAACAGCCCGTTGCCGACGCTCGGCGAGGTCGCCGGCGGGGTTCCGGTCGTGGCCGGCCCGGGCGGCGGGCTGCCCATCAGGTTCGTCTGGTGGAAGTAGTGCGGGCGTGGATCGTTGCCCATCACGTGCTGGAACATGTTCGTGTCCACGTCGTTGACGATTTCGGCGAAGTTCGCCGGTTTCGTCTCGCAGGTGGTGGTCGGGCTGGCGATGCATTTGCCGCCTTCGGCGACGGGCGTGTACAGGGTGTTGAACTCGTCGACCTCCTGCGCCTCGGTCGAGGCGTTGTAGTAGATGTTCGTCGGGATAGCGCGGGATCGATTGGGCGGTCCCGTCGGCGAACGTCGAGCCCGCCGCATAGGCGGGGTCGTGCTGCCGGGGATGGCCGGGTTCGGGTAGGGCTTGGACGCGTCCGAGCCGAAGTACTTGATCCCGACCCCTTCGAACGCCGCGATCAGGTTCGGGTTCTGCGGGTAGGCGCTCTCGACCGCTTCGTTGACGGCCGGCGGTCGCCGAGGAAGCGGTGCCTTCGGCGCCCGTGTCGGTGTATGTCTGCTCGAGCGGACCTCCGCCCGTGACTGCTTTGTTCGTAGGTCGGGTTGGCAAACCAGCTGTTCGGCGGCGGTGTCTCCGGCGGCGGGATCGTCGTGAGCAGCTTCCATTCGTTGCTGCCCGCCACCTCGCGGTAGACCTTGTACTCGCGCGGCATGGCAGACCGCGTCCCACGTCAGTGTCGACCGTGCCCGTGGTGCCCGTGACCGTCACCGGAGCGGACTCCGAGGCGGTCGACTGGCCACCGCCCGCGGTGAAGTCGTCGGTCACGGCGTAAACGTAGCTGCCGGGCGGCAGTGCTCCCCCTTCCGTCGCCCGCTTCGGCGGTGTCGAGGTCGGGCGGATCGACCACTCCCGGGATTGCCCGGCAGCAGGTTCGCCAGCCCCGAATGCTCACCGGTGATGATCACCGACGGGTTGTCGTTGCCCAGCGCCGCGGTCGGCGCTCGTGCTCTCGGTCAACCCGAGCGTGCTCGACGCCCAGCTGTTGTTCTCGTTGAGCTCGGCTTCGATGTAGCTCTGGGTCGCGCAGCCGATGTCGAGGTTCGGGTGATCCCACGTGTGGCTTGATCCAGCCGAACGAGCTCTTGTATGTCTGGAACGCCGCCACCAGCGGATCCGGCCCGGGATTTTCGCCTACGGGATGTTCGTCCTGGTAGCGCACGCTGCCGCCGCCGTTGAACAGCATGTCGATCCGGAAGTTGTTTTCTTCCGACCAGTTCGCCGCATATTCGACGTCGGTGGGAACCTCGCGGATCGCGTCTGCCAGGTTGTAGTCATTCGAGTGGGTCGTCGTGCTCCATGAGTCGTCGGGGAGGAAGTTGTCGTCGATATCCGACTCGTAGTAGTTGCGCTGATCCCCGAAGTACACGCCGCGCGTGACCCAGTTCAGCGCGCCGTGGCGCAGCAGCTCGGCCTGCAGCTGGAACTGGTTCTCGTCGAAGCTCTCGACCATTTCCTGGACGCCGCTCGGATGCGTGTAGACGCCGACGAGCGCCGAGCCGTTCGAGGTCGAGACGAGCGTGTCGAAGCTCGCGCCGGGCGCCTGGACGGCGAGCGGGGTCGCTTCGTAGCCGAAGGTGCCGGTGTCCATCTTCACGGTCCCCTGCAGGTAGGGGAAGATCGTTTTGCCGTCGGTCGTGAGCGTTCCCTGGGTGCCGTCCAATTCGCCGGCCTTCGTCTCGCCGTTAAGGCCGTAGGTGGAGCCGGGGAAGATGTGCCCGGTCAGCTGGCGCACGTTGAAGGTCTGCTCGTACTCTTCGATCGCCGTCCATTCGGACGGCGAGAGCGTGGAGGTGCAGGATTCCCCACACACGGGGAGCTGCCCAACCGCCACGATGATCGCCTGGTACTTGGCCTCCTGGGTACCGCTGGGCAGCGTGTCCGAGAGCGTCGCGGCGGTGATCGGCGAGCGCCCGGCCGAGGTGGTGATGATCGTTTCGAACGGGACGCCTTCGCGCCGCAGCGCGGCCTGCCAGGCGGAGAAGTCCGGTTCGGTCGTGGAGGTTCCGAGCAGCAGCACCTTCATATCGATGCGTTGGGCGGCGGCAGCCGACGCCGGAGCGATCGATGCCAGGGTCGCAACGACGGACACGAGCGCCATCAGCAGGGCGATGGGATTCAGGATCGGCTTCCTCGACATCTCAGACCTCATCTCTCCTGACACCCTCTCCCTTGACGACGCTGCTCTCTTGACTGCACACACCATCTGCCTACCGGCCGCACGGGGCGCATTTGCTCAGGCCACGTTCCGGGCGAAGTTGGACGCGGCTTGGGCACCAACGGCCAGATCCACATCGACATCCTCGGCGTCGGGGACCGTGACCCGCTTGGCCCTCGCGCGATCGCCGACCCTGCCCTGGGGATCGAGCGCAAGCGCGCCAAGCCGTCCCTGTATCTCCTGCATGGCCTGCTGGACCTCCTGGCAGGCTTCCAGCAGACCATCGCGCATCGCCAGGCACTCGACTATCGCCTGCCCGGCCCCAGCGGGGCGCACAGCCTCCTCGTCCTGTCTCTCGGCAGCACGCTCGTGCCCGAGATCGCGCATACGTTCGATCACCAGGCCCGCGTCGGGCGGGCGATGGCGCTCGACCTTCAGCCGCGCGTTCTCCTCCCTGAGCAGCGCCAGCTCCATCTCGAGTTCCCCCATGGGCGTCCCAGCGCCCGAGGACGACTGATCTCCGCTCGAGACTCCAAATCTCAAGATCCTGCCGACGGTCCTGCCACGTGTGTTCGCGTCCATACAGAATCACGCTCATTTGCTGATTGCTGCGCTTTTCGCCGACTCCTTCGGTATCAGCTGGTCAAGCGAGCAATGACATTGGTCGTGCTTGACCCGGGCCGATGACTTCGGCGCTGTTTCCGTGCCGGTTGAGTGTCCTCGCTTCGCCTGCGATACCCAATGGGCCAGGTGCCCCATCTTGCGTTCAGACGCCTGAACGCAATCCGGGCACTACCGCGGACGCCGGCGGTCCCACATCCCTACCAGCAGGGTTCGAAGGTCGTCCCGTTGAGGTCGATGCCATAGCGCGCGCCCATGATCCCGAGCGCATTGTCCGCCGCGCAGAACGAGCTCGTGGGCAATTCGTACTCGGCGTTCAACACAGGCTTGCCAGCCTCCAGGTATGGCTGGAAGTTCGAACATTCAGTATAGTAGTTGCACTGCTCGTCGAGCGCCCCGTCGAAATGCGGCTCGAGCTCGTTGGTCTGTTCGCCGTCGTTCTTCTGGAAGACGGCCATGCCAAGCGCGTGGACCTCGCCGGCGACCCACTCGTCGTAGGTCAGCTGGTCGTCGGCGGTGAGCGAGAACCCGGTGTTGTTTTCATAGCCGTCCATGTTGTCCGGCTCAACCGCGTCAAAGCCCTTTTCTCTGCACATCTGAAAGCGTGCGGTCATGATCGGCTCCAGGACGCTCAACTGGCGGATGTCAAGCCAGTTCTCGCCTGGCCAGCCGTTGGCGCCGCCCAGCACCGACGCCGGGAAAGACGAATAGTCTGGCCGCCAGTTCTCGGCCGTGCCCACGTCGATGTAGCAGATCACATGCTTGCCCTGAGCATGCAGCGCCGCAACCTCGGCAGCCGTGCTTTCGAACCCGTCGACGTCATAGGCTTCCACCGGCTCGCTGTTGTCGACCGTCCCCTGCAGCTGCCAATACCACGTCAGATGCTGCGACGGGACCCACCAGCCACCCGTCGAACCACCTCCAAACCCGCCGGAAGACCCGCCTTCCGACAGGCCACCTTCCGGCCCCATAGACCCACCGCCCGAACCGCCTTCCGAACCCTCCGACCCGCCTTCCGAACCACCGGCGGTCCCGCCCTTAGACCCTCCGGACCCACCAGACGAACCACCCGACCCACCTTCCGAGCCCCCGGACCCACCTTCCGAGCCATCGCTCCCGCCGGAAGACCCACCGCCCGAACCGCCTTCCGAGCCCCCGGTCCCGCCTTCGGATCCTCCGGACCCACCGGACGAACCACCTTCCGACCCTCCGGAGCCAGTCGAGCCGCTGCCAGACCCTCCGGTCGAGCCTGGGGACACACCGACGCCACCCGTCGGGCCACCGGAGCCGTCGCTCCCGCCGGGCCCACCCGCCGAGCCTGCAGGAGCACCCGGACCACCGCCCTCGGCGGGTCCGACCTCGGAGATGGGTGCGTTCAGGCCATCGGGCACCACCTGGAAGCGGGCTGCCAGGCTCAGCCGGCGTATCGAACCGTGGTGCCCGCGAGCGAGCTGCCTCACGACGACTCGCACCCGGCCGCCGCCGCCCGCCGGAACGACGAACCTGACGAGCAGCCTACCCCGACGGGTGACCCGAAAGGAGGCGACACGACGTGCACCGAATACCACCGCTCCACTCGCCCAAGGACGAAAGCCGGACCCCCGCACCGAGACCGACGTTCCGGGAGGACCGGACACGGGGGCAAGGGCCAACCGCGGCCCGAGCCGCGCCGCGCCCGCGACACCGGCAGGAGCAAAGCCCGCGAGGACCGCCGCCACCGCCACGGCCGGAACCGCGGCTCGACGAGAACGAGCACGCATGCATTCAGGATGCCACATCCACCGGAGCGCCCGCCGTCGCGGATGGGACCCTGCAGACGCGAATGGCCCCGAGCAGCAGCTTGGGCTGAAATGGTGGCGCGCCCGAAGTGGGCGCAAGCGTCGGGGGCGCCCCCGCGGAGGCGCCCCCGACAACGCACGTCTATCAGCAGTCTTCGAACTCGCTCGCCCAGTAGGACGGGAGCGACTCGTACGGATTTGGTTCGTTGAGGTTCGTGACGTAGACGTAGCCGGCGTTGCCGGCCACCGGGCACGCCAGACTCGAGGCGCCGTACACGATGTTCGCGATCCGGTCCGATGCGGCCGAGGCGACCCACGATGTCGATCGGTAGGACGTGTATTCGCCGGCGCCCGCCTCGAAGGTGACCACCACATCGACGTCGTTCAGCTGCCATGGGGTGGACACCGTGTCGCCGGGGTTGCCTACCAAGGTCCCGCCTTTGGCGTGTACGTAGCTGTCCAGCGCCGCGTAATACGCTTCATCCGGCTGTTCGGCCATTTCGTCCAGAAAGATGCCGGATATCCCCGGATACCACGAGTAGTAGTCGTCGATCTGCGCCTCGACCGTGCTGAGACTGCGCTTGCCGTACTGGGTGTAGACGTAGCCGATGACTTTTTGTCCGTGCGCGTCGCAATACGTGAGCGCTTCGGTGTAGTTGGTCAGCTTGCCCTGTCCCGGCCCGTTGTCGGGGTTGGCGATGTCGATGGAGCCGATCGGCTCCTCTGAGCACATGGTGTCCCATGGGTTGGGCGAGCCTTCGGGTTCCCAGTAGGCGGGCACGAGCATGGGCGTGGCGCCCAAACCACCGGCCAAGCCGCCTCCAGAGCCGCCCGTCGAACCACCCGATCCTTCAGGAGGGGTGCCCGTCGAGCCCGTGGACCCGCCAGTGGAGCCACCCGTCGAACCGCCGGTGGAACCACCGGTCGAACCGCCCGTCGAACCACCCGATCCTTCAGGAGGGGTGCCCGTCGAGCCCGTGGACCCGCCGGTGGAGCCACCCGTCGAACCGCCGGTGGAGCTGCCGGTGGAGCTGCCCGAGCCGCCGATCGAATGGTATCCCCCCGACGTTGTTTTTTTGGAGCCTTTGGAGTTTTTGGAGCTGCCACCACGCTGGGCGGCGCGCTTGGCGGCGCTGGTCAAGACGGTGCCTGTCGCGGCAGAACTGGGCGGAGTGCTGTGAGAGCCGTTTTTGTGACCTCGATGGCGACGCACCATTCGGTGGGTGGCATGGTGGCGCGAATGATGACGCACCGCCCGGTGGGCCCGATGAGTGGTGTCATGGCGAGCATGACGCGCGCTCGCAACACCTGTGCAGGTGGCGAACACCACGGCCAGGGCCGCCATCGGGACAATGCCATATTTCTTGATATTGGAGAAAAGAGTGAGCATCGGCGACCTCCGAGTTGGGGTGCAGTCGCGAACACCTCGCCGCGCACCTCATCGAGTAAGTAAAACGGCCGCAATCGCAGAAATCGCTGTTGCAGCCCTCAAGGGATCGGGCAGCCGTACCGCTGATGCCCAGTGGGCCAGACGATTCGTGGACGCATGAACGACGCACCACGCAGACCGGCCCCATATAGACCACACTGCCTGCCCTTATAGGACCACGCCGACCCGCCCGTATAGACCACCGGCCGGTCTGAATCCAGGCTAGTGAGATCTCAGTTCGATCGACCAGTCCGCGCGCGAGGCCACGTGCACGGTCCTGTACGTTCCTCGCGAGAGCTGGATGACACCGTTCGGCTCCTCGCTGTCCACGAGCATGAACCCCCTGGAGGTGAAAATCTGGATCGGGGGATGGTGCGCGCTCCACACCAGCACGCTGGGGGAGCGCACGACGATCGTCCCCAGCCGCGTGTTCCCGGCACCCGAGTAACTCCGCAGCAGGTGCCCTCCCACGGCGGCCGGCACGCGGGTCGCCGAGGTGGGGACCGGGACGGTGGTCGGAGCGTGCGCCGGACGCGCCACCGTGACTGTATGTGTATGCGTGGTGCCTGCGGAGCTCACGACGCGGGTCTGGGTCGAACCGGCTGAGCCGCCGCCACCGCAGCCCGCGAAGATGGCCGCGATGAGCGCTGCGGCGAGGAACGCCGGCGGATTGGGACGTGTCATCGGCGACACCGAGGCGAGGCTACTGGATCCACAGGCTCGTGGCCAGCACACGCCCGGGTCGCATGAGCAGCTGGATCAACGGCGGAAGCGCCACGAGGATGCCGACGATCGAACCGGCGATCAGCGCCGTTCCGGGTACGGGTCCACGCGCCAGCAGCAGCTCGCTCAAGGACAGCTCGACCGCCAGGCCGCACACGACCGCGCAGAGCGCCCAGCTCACGTACGCCAGCGACTCGAGCAGGCTGACGAGCATCGTCAGCAGCGCGACGCAGCCGAAGCCCACGAACAGGCTCAGCCGGTTCGTGCCCGACGTCCACTGGCCGATCGCGATCACCACGGCGGAGAGCACCACGGTCGTACCCAGCAGCCGCAGCATCGATCCGAGGAAGATCGACATCGCCGGGCCGCGTACGTCGCGCTGGTTGGCGCGCTCGAGCGTCATCCCTCGCAGTCCGCGCGGGATGACGTCGTAGAACCTCCACAGGTGATAGCCACCCCAGAAGCTGCCGAGCACCGAAGGCAGCAGAGCTAGAGCCGGAAATGCGCCGTGCACACCCCAGCCGAGACTGGGGTCGCCGACCAGCATCCCGCCCAGCGCGGCGCCGATCGCGCCCGCCGACAGCGCTCGTCCCACGCGGCCCGCCGGTTCGTCCGAGCGTTCGTTGCCCGTGCGGACGGCTATCACCACGCCCACCAGAATCGCGGCGGTCAGGGCGATCAGCAGCGGATAGGCGGACACCCCGGCCTGCAGGCCGATCACCGTGACAACCAGCGAGAGCCCGTAGGGCAGCGCCCAGCCCCGGCGGGCAAGCACGGTTCCGCCGACCCAGATCGCGATGAACATCCCCGCCAGGGGTCCGGAGGGACGCAGCAGCAGCAGCAGCGGCAGCTCGATGCCGAGCAGACAGATCGCGGCGAGGGCCAGGCGATCGTGGGCCAGACAGGCAAGGCCGGAGCGGCGGCCGAGATAGCGGCTGCGAAGCGCCCATTGCAGCGCCAGCGTCGTCGGCAGGGCGATCAGGATCGCCTGCTCGAGCACCGCGGTGCCGACCTGCAGGCTCAGCGGCCCCGCCCACGACGCGACGGCGAGGATCGCCATGATCAGCGCGATCGCCTCGCTGAGCACGCCGTCGCGACGGTCGCCCTCTTCGGCGTCCATCCGTCCCGGTCGCCAGCTGGGAGGTTTGGGGGGCACGACGCGCGATCCCAGGCTGAGCGCGGCGTTGGCGCGCACGCCACCCCACGCCTCCAGCACCACCGCCGCCTCCAATACGTCCTGCGCGCCGCGTCCGAGCCGCGCCTCGATCACGCCCGTCGCATACTCATGCCCTGGAGACTCCATGACGCTACGCCCGCCAGCCGGCGGTCGCGCAGGCGCGGGGGCCGCGGAGACTGCTCGTTGGCCTGGTCATGCCGCCGCCCCCGTGAGCTGTCCCAGCAGCTCGCGATACCCGTCCAGGCACGCGGTGCGCGTATACAGGCGATGCACGCGCTCGAACCCGCGCTGGCCCAGCCGCGCGGCGAGCTGCGGATTGCGCAGCAGCATCGCCACCCCGGTGGCGAGCGCATGGACGTCGCCCGGCGGCGGAACGATGCCGCACCCGCGCAGGACCTCCGGCACCCCGCCGACGGCCGTGGCCACGACCGGGCGCGCCTGCGCCATCGCCTCGAGGATCGACATCGGCAGCCCCTCGGAGATGCTCGTCATCAGCACCACGTCCGCCTCGCGCACGACGCCATGCGGATCGTCGGTGCGACCCATGAAGCGAAAGCACTCCTCGGCGCCGAGCCGGCGCGAGAGCTCTTCGCACGCCCGTGCGTAGGTCTCCTGGCCTTTGGTCGGCGGGCCCCAGTACTCGAAGCTGACTCCGGGAACCCGGCGGCTGACCTCCACCGCCACGCGCAGCATCGTCTGCACGTCCTTGAGGGGATCGATTCGCCCCACGGACACCACCTTGAGGTTGCCCGGCGGATCGGTGTATTCGGCCGGCGCGTCGATTCCGTTTTGCACGACGCGGATCTTCTGCGGGTCCACGCCCAACCCGCGCTCCCAGGCGGCGTTCGCCTCGGTGACGGGAGCCACGTGGTCGGCGGCCGCGTACGCGGCGCGGCTCAGACCGCGAGCCAGGCGACTGGCCAGGAACCGCTCCCCCTGCGAGGAGGGACTGCGTGCGGCCGCGAGATAGGCCTCGCGCACGTACACCCCGTGCTCGGTCAGCAGCATGTCGGTGCCGTGCAGCTGCTTGTGCACCAGGGCGGGAATGACCGCCCACCCGGCGGCCGTGACGTGCAGCAGGTCGGTCTGCGGTGTGGGCACCCCCGCGGCACGCGCGATCCAGTAGAGCGTCTGATACAGCCTCGCCGCCTCGACGGCGTCGAGCTCGGGTGAGGCCCCGGCATCCGGATGATGCTCGGCCAGCACCTCCTCGAGCGCGCCGAGAAAAGCACTCCAGGCAGTGCTTCCCCGGAATGCCCGGCGAATCGCGTCGGGCCTGCGCCTGCACCACAGGAGCGTGTCGAGCAGGGCATCGTGGCTGCCCTCCCAGCCGATCAGCGCTCGCACCAGGTTGGCGGGCAGGCTCTCCCGTGCGCGACGGTCCGGACGGACGAGCCAGCGACGCGAGGGCAGCCGATCGGACCACAGTTCGATCTGCCCCGCCAGGGCGGCATGCGGGGGCAGCTCGAAGATGGCTGTGTTGCGACGATCGCCGGCCATGATCGGAAGGATCTGCCAGTCGAATTCGGGCAGGCCGCCGATCACCAGATCGCACCACGAGCTGACGCCGCCGACGGCATAGGGATAGGTGCCCTCCGTCGTCATCAGGATGCGCGGTCGCCTCGCCGGCTGCGGCGAGAGCATCAGCGGCCGACGGCGCCGTTGGAGCTGCCCGCCACGGCGTGACCGTCGCTCGCGGGCGACTGAGAACCGTCGGGCTCGGCCGCGACCGCCATCGCGCTGAGCCGGTGTTGCATGCCGCCCATCGTCCGCTCGATCTCCCGACAGGCGTCGAGCAGGCCTTCGCGAATGCTCAGACACTCCGAGAGCACGTTCCAGGCCTCCTCGACCAGACCCTGGGCCTCTTCGTAGAGTCGCTCGTCGCCGGACTGCCCACCGTCCACCTCGCCCAGTTCGGCCTCCAACCTCTGCAGCGGGTCGGAAGGGGGGCTCAGGCCCCCGCCATCGGCGTTCGGCGGAGACTCGAAGTCGTCATGTGGCGTTGCGCGTGCTGCCATACGATTACGCTCATTCCATGTCTGCGGCTATCCGGTCCGGGGGGCGAAGTCGCAGATCGCCATGAGGTGACCATCTGTGCCAAGCGCGACGCGACACCCGAAGTGTCTTAGGTTGCGGACCGGTCCCCAATGGCCCGTGTGCCCCATCTTGCGTTCAGCACCCTGAACGGTGGATACGCTTCGCCACCGTGAACGCCGTGCCGGTCAGACCAAGCGAGCAGAAAAGCAGTGTGCGGGATGTTAGGATACCTGGCCTGTCTCCAAGAAAACTGCGATGCGGCAGGTAAAGACCGGCGCGTCGAGCTCCGCGCCCCGTCGAGAGAGCTCAGGATCGAACTCCGGTCGCAATGAAGTTGCGGAGGATAGGACCATACACGGACGCTTGGACCCCATCAGGTCACAGGGGGATTGGCCATGACCGACCCTCTCGATAGCGCGCCTCCAGCTCTCCGCCGGCTCTCGCGCAGACGCGCGGAGCCGCAAATCGGAGACACTGGGCTGCGCCTCACCCCTATGTGGAAGGCCGTGCGGGCCCAGTCGTGGATCGTCGCCGTGGCCCTGATCGCGCTGGGCGCCACGGTTGTCCTGCAGGCGTTTTCGTTCGCGGTGCCCAGCCTCGCCGGCCATACGACGGTGGAAACGGCGACGGGCCTGATCGGTGCGCTGGCGACGTTCATCTTCGCCGAGCGGGTGCGCTCCACACGTCGGCTGCGCGACTTCCTGATCGCCCTGTCGCTGGGGATGCTCAGCGCGACCGATCTGATCCTTGGAGCGGGTCCCACGCTCGTCAACGCCGCTACGGGCAACGCGTGGGAGTGGATCATCCTCGTCAACCGCTTGCTGGCCAGCGGCGTGCTCGTCGGCGCGGCCTTCTGTCCCGACGTCGCGATCGGCCCGGCGCGCCCTCGACTGAGCACGATCGTCATCGCCGCGGCGAGCGCTCTGGTTGCGATCGCCGGCGCCATGCTCGTCTGGCATGCGCACCTGCCGAGCCTGCTTCGATACTCCGGATCGCCCGCATCCAGCGGCTACGGGGCCGCGCGCGGTGAGCCGCTCGGCTATCTGGAGATCGCCGGCGCGCTGCTCGCGGCGTGCGCCGCGGTCGGTCTCGCGCGCCACGCCGAGCGCGACGGGGACCAGATGCAGCGATCGATCGCGGGTGGGGCGGCCGTCCTGGCGATCGCCCGCTTCAACTACTTCCTCGTGCCCTCGCTGAGCGCCAACTCCCTGTATGCGGGGGACGTGTTGAAGCTGGGCGCATACGCACTGATCCTGTACGGGTGCATAGCCGAGTTTCACGCCCTGCAGCGCAAGCTCGTCCAGCGGGTGGCCACGGACGAGCGCAGGCGCATGGCGCGCGACATGCACGATGGCCTGGCCCAGGAGCTCGCGTTCATCGCCACCCACTCACAGCGACTGGGGCGCTCCCGCAGCGACGACGCCGCCACGGTGGTTCATCTGCAGGCGGCCGCCGAGCGAGCGCTGCACGATTCGCGCACGACGATCGCCGTCCTCACCTCCAGCGAGGAGGCGCCGCTGGATGTGCTGATAGCCCGCACGGTGCAGACGCTCAGGCTGCGGTTCGGGATCGAGGTCGATCTCGAACTGGAGCCCGAGGTGATCCTCGACGCCGAGCGGCGCAACGCACTGCTGCGGATCGTGCACGAGGCGTCGATCAACGCGATCCGCCACGGCAAGGCCGAGCGGCTGCTCGTGCGCCTGACCGACGGCGCCGACGGGCTCGGTCTGAGCGTCACCGACGACGGCGCCGGATTCGACGTGCAGGCCACGATCGGCGCCGGCGTCGGCGTCGGTCTGGGACTCGGCCTGACGAGCATGCAGGAACGTGCGGAGATGCTCGGCGGCAGCCTGAGCATCGCCTCGAGCCTGGGAGCGGGCACCGTGGTGGAGGCGAAGCTGCCATAGCCGAGGGCCTTCGCATCGTGCTCGCCGACGATCACGCGACCACGCGTCTCGGCGTTCGTCTCGCGCTCGAGGACGGCGGCTTCCAGGTCGTCGCCGAGGCCGTCGACGCGCCCGGCGCGATCGAGGCGACGCTGGCGCATCGCCCGGACATCTGCCTGCTCGACGTCTACATGCCGGGCCAGGGCATCGCGGCCGCGGCCGCGCTGGCCGAGGCCCTGCCCGACATGCCGATCGTGATGCTCACCGTCTCGGACACCAGCGAGGACCTGTTCGAGGCCCTGCGCGCGGGCGCCTGCGGCTACCTGCTCAAGGACACCGATCCGCAGCGGCTGCCCTTCGCGCTGGCGGCGGTGCTCGACGGCGAGGCACCGCTGCCGCGGGTGCTCACGGCGCGGCTGATCGCCGAGTTCAGGCGACACGGCTCCGAGCGGCGCACGCCCGATGCGGAGGGCGACCTGGTCACGCTCTCAGAGCGGGAGTCCGAGGTGCTCGAGCTGCTGCGCGCGGACTTGACCACCAAGCAGATCGCGCACCGGCTCGGCATCTCCCCGGTGACCGTGCGGCGCCACATCTCCGACCTCGTGAGAAAGCTGCGGGTCTCCGATCGTGACGCGGCCCTGCGACTGACGGCCGGCGTTCGACGCTAGCGCCCGGCGCGGGGGACCCGCGCACGGACCCCCAGCCCGCCACACCCCACAGCCCGCGCACACCGGACCTGGGCGCACCGCGCCGCAGCCGAGCTAACTCGACTGCGTCAGTCCAAGCGGTGGCGTCCTGCGCGACCAGCGGTCGCTCGCGAGATCGATCTCGCACCACACGACGGTCCCCTTGTCGCGCTCCACGCCCCAGCGATCGGCCACGCGATCGACGATGAACATGCCCCACACCGAGTGGGTCTCCTGGGCCGGCGACTGGGTCACGACCACGCCCGGACGGTGCTCCCTGACTTCCGCGCGGACCAGCTCGCCGCCGCGTCGCACGACGAGCTCGATCTCCTCGCCGGCCGGCTCCGCACGCTGAACGGTGTTCGTGACCAGCTCGCTGACGCACAGCGACAGGTCGTAGAACAGATCGGGCTCGAAATGCTGCTCCCACTGGCGCAGCACTCGCCGGGCGGCGCCGACGGCCTGCGGCAGGCCGCGGAACTTGAACCTCCGCTCGTTCCCCGCCAGTACGGCCGGCGAGAGCGCGGCGGCGGCCACCCATACGCCGGGGTCGAGACTCGGACGGGCGGACGGTGAGCCCGTTATGCGCTCACGAAGACCGACTACACGCTGCTCTTTTGTTTCTGTTGCGCTTGGACCGATCGGTACCGGCACAGGAGTCCCTTCCTTTGAATTGATACGCCTTGCGCGATGACAGGACCCCATGACCCATGGAAGCCGGCCCGGCGTGAACTGTGCGGCGCCCGCAGCCGCCGGCCCCGTACAACGAGAGGCAATCCTCGCAGCACCGGGCGAGACTGTCAAGCGCCGGTCCGCCGGATCACGCATTGGTCACATGTAGAATCCTCCCGTGTCCTCGCCGTTAACGGTCGTCGTCGTCGATGACCATGTGCTGTTTCGCTCCGGACTGCGCAAGCTGCTTCAGGAGAAGGAGATTCACGTCGCCGGGGAGGCATCGACGGCGGAGTCCGGCATCGAGCTCGTCGAGCGTCTGGAACCCGACGTGGCGATCATGGACCTCAACCTTCCGGGCATGTCCGGACACGACGCGATCCGCCGGCTCACGAGCACCACACCGCGCACGCAGGTGCTCGTGCTGACGATCTCCGCCAACGAGTCCGACGTGACCGATGCGGTGCTGGCGGGCGCGTGCGGCTATCTGCTCAAGGACGCGTCGGTCGTCGACATCCTCGCCGGAGTGCGCGCGGCGGCAGCCGGTGAGTCGATGGTCTCGCCGAGGATGGCCAAGACGTTGCTGGAGCAGGTGCGCCGGCATGAGCGCAGCGACGGCAAACCGCGGGCCGAGAGCCTGTCCTCACGCGAGCGGGAGGTCCTCAGGCTCGTGGTCGAGGGCAAGGACAACGCGACGATCGCCCGCGAGCTGTTCATCAGCCCCTACACGGTCAAGAACCACATCTCGAACATCCTGCTGAAGCTCAACGTGACAAACCGCATCCAGGCCGCCGTACTCGCGGTTCGCGAGTCGCTGGTCTGAGCACCCACCTTCACCCCGCATGTTCGACGCAGGTGCGAGCCCGATCCAAGCGAGCGCGCAACTCCTCGCTTGCCCGGGTCACGTTGCGAAGCACGAGCGAGAGCTCCCGCAACTGCTCCGCCACGCCGGGATCGCCCGACTCCGCCAAACGCGCGATCTCGCGCTCGAGCCGCAGGCGATCTACGTCCAGCGCCAGCACGTGGGCATAGCCGTCTACGACGAGCTCGGACAAGCCCTTCGTGGTGCGATCGGCCACCGTGGCGTCTGCGGACAGGGTCGCGGTGAGCAATTCCGCCTGTCTGCGCAGACGGTCGGCGCCACGCTGAATTGACCTCGGGTTGGGGGTAGACGTCGCTGGCAAACCGGTAGATGCGCCTTGTGGCGCCACAGACTGCTCGCGAAGCTCGGCCGGGTCAATCGACCGCGCGGCCCTTTCACGTTCAATCCGTGAACACCAATCGGCCGGCTGAGCTATCGCGGTCATGTGCCGCGACCGGGGACGCGATCGCCGGCAGGTCTGTGCAGGAGGTCCGATCGGTCGGCCGACACGCGGCCGGACTGCTCGGCGAGCAGCCCACCGTAGATCTCCCGCAATTCCAGCAAGTTGTCTTTCGCCATGCGGCAGAACGCGATGGCCACGACCGTCGTTACGAAAACGACCGCCAGCCACCCACCGATGAGCATCAGGGATGTCGGCATCTATGCGAGCGCCCTGCCCCCGAGGTTACGCTCTCGAGGCTTGCTCGATCTGACCATCTGGCGGTAGTCTCTGAGCTACCGGGCTGCCCGTCAATAGGTCGTCTGTCGGGGATGCGTTCAGGCTCTGAACGCCTGCGTGCCCGCAGGCTCCCGGGCTCGGCCGAGCATTTCGTCCTCGGTATTCCCCCACGAGCGCTCCTGACGGGCAAAATCCGGTGGAACACAGCCGGCGGTGTCGGTTATCTCGATCAGGTGACGCACGCAGCGGGAGGCCTCGACGATCCTCAGCGGATGGCCCGCGCGGAGCGCGCGGCTGCGCGCGTCCATCAGCATGCTCAAACCGGAGCCGTCGATGAAATCGATCTCGCCGAGACTGATCTCGGCGGGCCGCCGCAGGCGCTCCATCCAGGTCATGGCCTCGTCGAAGGCGCTCGCCGCCTCGATGTCCAGCTGGCCGTGAACGCACAGCCGCGCAACCCCCGGCTTGGAGGTTGTGTCTGTGTCTATGCGAACCATCGGCCTGTCATGTCAACTCCAAGCGCGGCCGGCCTGCGCAATATCGGGCGCAACCCGTCTCCCCCAATAACCGAAGGGCGCGCCTGTCGCGACGACCCCGGTTCAGTCGGGAGACTCTATGCGCCGGTCACCTCGTCGCGCAAGCTCAGAGAGAGGATAGAACCCGGAAATTACGGACGAAAATACGACCGGGCAGCGGGGGAAGAGGCGGCAGACCTGATCGCGGCGCCCCGGCTCGGGGTGAGACTTACTCCTCCTACCGCGCGATCTCCAGGCGGTTCGCGGCTGAGATGCCGCTCAGGGCGCGGGGCCCCTCAGCGCAGCGTGGGAGCGTCGACGCAGCAGCCGGTGATGATCCCGGTGCCGGTCCCGGTGTAATGCCCGTCGGGCTCGACGACGACCCTGTAGTGCGCCTGCATGCCGGAGCGGTAGAGGATCGTGCACGACCAGGGGTTGCGGAGGGTCCCGCCCCCGCCGGGCCGGCAACGCACCTGCGCGGGCCGCGTGCGCTGGGCGGCAGGCACGGGCTCGGGGGCCTGGGCCACGACCGCCGCGACATGCGCCGCGCTCAGCACGGTCACCGGCCTCAGGGCCAGCGAGCGCGACTGCTCGTACTGAAAGACTTCCTCGCTCCCGCGGCTGCGCAGGGCCAGGACGGCTCCCGCCACCCCGCACAGCACCGCCCCCCACACGATCAGTGCGACGAACCTTTGCATCACTGCACCCTACGGGTTCGCGTCACAGGAGATGATGGGTTGCAGATGTTGGGGGCGCAGGCCCGGACACGCACAAAGAGGGCCCGCGATCGCGGGCCCTCTTTGCATGCACAGTCTGCTTGTCAGCGGCGTTTAGCCGTGGTGGCCGTTGCCGCCCTGGTTGCCATGGCCACCGTCGCCCTTGCCACCCTTGTCGCCCTTGCCGCCGCCGCCCTGGTTGCCATGGCCACCATCGCCCTGACCACCCTGACCGCCGCCGCCCTTACCACCCTGACCGCCGCCGCCCTGGTTGCCGTGGCCACCGTCGCCCTTGCCACCCTGGTTGCCGCCACCCTTGCCGCCCTGGTTACCGCCGCCCTGGTTGCCGTGGCCACCATCGCCCTTGCCACCCTGGCCGCCGCCGTTGCCGTGTTCGCGCTGGCAGCTTCCACCCACATAGGCGTAGCCACGCGGACAGTGCGGGACGGGGATCGGGATGCAGCGCCGGCCGCTGACTTCGTAGCCGGGCGGGCACGTCGGAGGCGGAGGCGGAACGCATTTGCCGCCGACGAATTCATAGCCGTGCCCGCAACGCGGAGGCGGAACCGGACGGCAGCCGCGATGGCCGTCGAATTCATAGCCGGATGGGCATTCGGGGCGGTACTGGTGGTAGCCGGCGCTACCCCCGTGCCCTGATCCGAAGCCGAAGCCTCCGCCGCCACCGCACAGCGCCAGCGCGCCGCCGGTTCCCAGCGTGAGGAATCCAACTGTAAGGACTGTCGTCAGGCGTGACCTCATGAAAAATCCCTTTCTTGGTGAGGTGGACCGGCGTGTCCCGCTCATCGCCCGCAGCTTGACTCGGTCAAGCTCGAGGGGGGTAAGCGCTGGACGCTGATCACGGAGCACGTCGGCGACCTCCTTGAGGTCATCCGAGAAGCGATCCTCGTTGTGTGAACGGCTCATGTCGTCTTATACGCGCGGTCCGTCCGTTTCCTGACTGGCGCTTGCTCATTCGGCTGGCGTGCCGATATCGGAGATGATGCGGGCGATGCGCGACGATAGGTTCGAGCAACTGTATGCCGAGCACGCGCAGGCGCTGTTCGGCTTCCTCAGCTATCGCACCGGCGATCGCGTGCTGGCCGAGGACCTGCTCGCCGACACGTTCGAGCGGGCGCTGCGCGCGCGCCGGCGGTATGACCCGCGCAAGGCGAGCGAGAAGACCTGGCTGTATGCGATCGCGCTGAACTGCCTGCGCGACCACGCCCGCCGGCGCAGCACCGAAGGCCGCGCGCTGGAGCGCATCGCGAGCGGACCGGGTCCGGAATCGAGCGGTGAGCTGGAGGCGGTCGCGGACCGCGACCTGATCAACCGCAGCCTGGCGGGGCTGAGCGAGGAGGAGCGCGAGGCGATCGCCCTGCGCTACGGCGCCGATCTGACCGTCCCGGAGATCGCGAAGCTGACCGGGGAGCGGCTGACGACCGTCGAGGGGCGCGTGTATCGGGCCCTGCGCAAGCTGCGCGCGACGATCGACTGAGTCCGCGCCGGCGGACCGGCACGCGGACGGCGGCACGCGAACACGAACCGACGTGGCGACACGGACAGGTCCGCACACGCGGACCGGAGCACGCACACTCGAGCCCCGGCGAGCAGACCCGCACGCGAACCCAACCCGGCGCACAGGCGGCATTCGGGGCGCCGCGTGCGTGCGGCGCTCAGAGCGTGGAGGGGACGAGCGAGAGGTTGTTGCTGTGCAGCGCCGCGGCGCGTACGATCGCCGCGCGGTTGACCCATTCGGTGGGGCTCGCGCTGTTGAACTCCCTGACGGCTTCTTGGGTGAGACGCTCCTGGGGGTTCATCCGCAGCGCCCGTTCGGCCGCCGGGCGCGGGTCGATGCCGGCGGATGCCTGGGCGATCGCGAGCGTGTAGTAGGTCTCCCAGCTGCCGGGGTCGCGACGCACCGCCTGACGCATCGCGCTGACGCCGAGCCTGGGCAGGCCACGCTCGACGTCGCAGAGGCCGAGGATCTCATACGGTTCCGGACGGACATCCAGCCAGCCGATCGAGGACAGCGCGGAGGAGCCGGCGCGGGCGCAGTCGGAGGCGTAGAGCGCGTGCTCGGCGTCTTCGAGGCGGGATTGCGAGCCGATGATCAGCACGGGCGTCACGAGCGTGCTCAGACAGAGCAGGCCGAGGACCATGCGCGTGTTCTGGCTCGGCACCCAGCCGGGGCGATAGGTCCGCGCGCGCGGGCTCAGGGCGGCGCCGGCGGCGGCGAAGAAGCCGAGCGTGACGACGGGCATCTCCCAGTCCCAGTCCACGCCGGCGTGCAGCGCCCAGACCACGCAGGCCGCGAGCAGCGCGCCGTAGATCGAGCGCTGCGAGCCGCGGGCGCGCATGGCCAGCCCGACGAAGACGGCACCCAGCAGGATCAGCAACAGCGCGAGGCCTGGCACCCCGAGCTCGGCCATCGCCTGCAGGTAGAGGCTGTGGGCGTTGATGGTGTAGACGAAGCGCGGGCGGTTGCGATCCCAGAGCGTCTGGTACATCCCCGCGCCGTAGCCGTGCAGCGGGGAGGCCGAGAACCCGTGCAGCGCGACCCGCCAGAGATCGGTGCGCCCGTCGTTGGAGGGGTCGGTCAGCCGCTGGCGCAGGTCGCTCCTGCCCGCGGGGCTCGCTCCGCTGAGGAACCGATGCCAATCTTGGGAGACGCTGTGGGCGGCGCCGAGCGCGAGGCCGACCACCAGGACCGCCGCGACAGCGACGGCGATCGCCGTGAGTCTCCGACGGCGGACCACCGGCGCCCGGCTCGCGGGCCGGCGCAGCCGCGGATCCAGACGGGCGGCGAGGAGCCAACGCAGACCGGCGCAGGCGGCCGCGCAGATGGCGGCTGCGAGCGCGACGCGATGGCCCTGCGCGACGGCCGCCGGGGTGGTCGGGTCGACCGTGTCGAGGAGGTTGGCCTGATAGGCGATGACGAGCAGCACGGCGCTGGGCGGCACCGTCGCGAGCACACCGCTGAGCAGCCCACGGGGGCGGGCCACGAGCATGTAGAGCACCAGGCCGACGGCGCCCGCGGCGATCGCGCCGCGGGAGAAGGTGAAGAAGAGGGTGGCGGCGAGCAGGGGAACGACCGCCGCGGCGAGGACGCGGGCGATGCGCCGTTCGCCGAGCGAGCAGGTGAGGTGGAACGCGAGCACGATCCCCAGCGCGGCGAGCAGCCCGAGGGCGTTCCAGTAGGTGACCGGGTAGCTCAGCCGCTCGTTGGCCACGCCGGGCGCGGTGTGCCAGACGTTCGGCAGCACGCGGCTGACGAGGCCGGCGAGGCACACGACGCATACGCCGATGACGAGACCGCGGATGAGCCAGCGCAGGTCCTGCGTGCTCGCGCGCACGGTCCCGAACAGGAAGAGGATCAGCAGGTACAGCCAGGCGCGGTCGAACTCGATCAGTGCGCGGGCGCTCGAGTGCGACCACGATGTGGAGAGCAGCGTCATCAGCGCGTACAGCCCGAGCGCGCCGATCGCGATGAGCGTGACGGGCGCGAGCCCGGCGAAGGGATGGCGCGCCTGCATGATCCGCACGAGCAGGATCTGCGCGAGCACGAGCGCGGCGATCGCGGGCGTCGCCGGAAAGTAGCCCCCGGCGTTGAACCCCATGAACACGATCAGGGCGCCCGGCAGGAGCATCAGCGCGGTGATCGCGAGCCTCCCGGCCCGCGTGTCGGGCGCGTCCTCGCCCGTTGGCGCCCCGCCCGTGGCGGGGGCGTCCGGTGCTATCGCAACGCTGTCGGCCACCGGCGCATGCTAATGCCGGCGCCCGGGTACGGTCGTGCAAGACCTCCGAGCGGCAGGAAAGTAACAGCAAAGCGTCAAAAGAACGACGTGTGACTGAAACCATCGTCCAGGGCCGCGGCTGCCCGTAAAGGACGACACGAGACTGCCCGAAGAGGACGACAGATGACCATGCCCCCCTGCACACGAATGAGGCCATAGGCGATGCTCCTGGGAACGATCTGCGCGGTTGCCGCGTGGCTGGCGGTCGTGGTGGTGTTCCTGGCCGCCTGCCGGATGGCCGCGCGGGGAGACAGCGCGCTCGCGGCCACCGCTGCCGCCGAGCGATCGACGGCCGGGAAAGCGGATGGCCAGCGCAGTGAGCGGCCGATCCTGCGCACGTGCCCGCCCGCGATCGCGCGTCACGAGTCGCGGCGCCGGTTCGGGATGGCGCCGGTGGGCAACGCGCGGCTCACAGTCCGCGGCGGCGGATGACGTGCGAGACGGTGCGCAGCAGGATCTTGATGTCGGTCCACAGCGACCAGTTGGCCACGTACAGGTAGTCCATCACGGCCATCTCCCGCAGCGGTGAGCGGGAGGGACCGAGGATCTGCCACGGGCCGGTCATGCCCGGCTTGAGCTCCAGGCGCCGGCGGTGCCAGCCCTGGATGCGCTGATCCTCCTCGAGCACCAGCGGACGGGGGCCGACCAGGCTCATCTCGCCCCTGACGATGTTCACGAGCTGGGGCAGCTCGTCGAGCGAGCTCTTGCGCAGCAGCCCGCCGACGCGGGTGACGCGTGGATCGTCGGCGATCTTGAAGAGGCCGTCGCGGGCCTCGTTGCGGTCGCGCAGGGAGTCCTTCATGGCCTCGGCGTCGGGGACCATCGTGCGGAACTTGCGCACGTAGAAGTGCCTGCCGTGGCGGCCGACGCGCAGCTGGCGGAAGAACACGGGGCCGCTGGGACGCTCGAGCTTGATGGCGATCGCGATGAGCAGCATCAGCGGCGCGATCGCCAGCAGCACGATCGCGGCGCCCACCAGGTCGAACCCCCGCTTGAGCGCCGCCGAGGAGCGGCTGAGCTCGAAGCGGCTGACGCCCATCAGCGTCACGCCGTGCAGGTCGTCGAACTCGACCGAGGACCCGACCACCTCGAGCAGGCGCGGCAGCACGCTAACGCGCACGCCGACCGCCTTGAGTGTGCGCATCAGATCGAGCATCTCCCCCGCGTCGGCGCTGTCGGGGGCGACGATCGCGCGGTGGACGTCGAGCGTGCGCGCCAGCTCGCGCACCTCCGAGAGCCGACCGGCCGAGCAGGCGTCGGTCGACCATGAGCCGATCATGTCGGGGTCCAGATGGGAGACCATCTCGGCCTTGACCCCGCGATCCGCGGTCAGCTTGCCGCGGATCGCCTCGGCCAGCTCGGCGCTGCCGATGAACAGGCATCGCTCGGCCGGCGCGGCTGCCAGCGCGAGCGCGCGGGCCACCGTGCGTGCGAGGATCAGCAGGGCGATGAGGGCCAGCCACAGGAACAGGGCCTCGTGACGGTTCAGGGCGCCTTCGACGACCAGCCCGCCGGCGAGCCACGAGACGAGCGCGCAGAGCGTCGCCACCTCGAACAGCTTCGGGGCCTCGTCGAGGGTCGTCTTGCGCAGCAGCGCGTCGTCGCGGTCGTAGAGGCCGAGCATCTTCGCGCACACCAGCAGGATCGGCAGGCCGACGATGCTCGTCCAGGTGAGCTCGAGCGAGCGCGAGGACAGCGCGACGGTCAGCACGAACGCGAGCACGATCGCGAGCACGTCCGCGAGCAGCAGCGCTCGACGAAACAGCCATTCCCGTCGCAGCACAGCCGCCGGCAGGGGAGGCTCGACGACCAGCTCCAACGCCACCGGCGCGCGGCGGCGGATCCCCAGACCGATGAAGCCACGATCGGCGATCGCGTGTTCGCCGCCCGCGCGCTCGCCGAGCGGGCCGGCGCCCACGCCCGGGCCGGCGCCCACGCCATATCCAAGCCCGACGCTCCCGCTCAGATAGCCGCGGTCGTCGAGGTCCGAACGACCGATGGCGGCCGCGAGTCGCTCACTACTGCTACCCATCCCCAGATCACGATCTCTCACAGCGTCTTCCGCATCCATGCTTTTCACCGATCGGTCTCTTCAATCCGCGACGGCTGTCCATCCGTAACGGTCCGCAACGTCAAACCATCGCCCACACACTCCGGTCAGGCTCCTGCAACGACGAGGCCTCCCAGCTCACTGATCAGTAGCGGGAGAGTCTGCACCAAACTAACGCAAAATGCAAGCTTCCGAGCCAAATTTCAGCAACTCGAAAGCGCCGCGCTCACGCGTGGGGCGCGGCGGTGCTCGCGTGTGGGGTCGCGCGCGAGCATCCTCGGGCGCGACCCGGGCGCGCCGGCGCCCTACGGCGCGCCGGGCGCCGCGAACGTCTGCTCGGGCACGATCGTGCCGGGTCCGGAGAGCTCGAACGCGGAGTGCAGCGCCCGCACGACCGCGTCGACATGCTCGCGGGGGATCACGCATGAGATCCTGATGGGCGAGGTGGAGATCATCTCGATGTTGACGCCCTCCTCGGCGAGCACGGCGAACACCTTCGCCGCGACCCCCGGGTGCGAGCGCATGCCGGCGCCGACGATCGAGACCTTGCCCATCTCCTCCTGAGCGATCAGCTCTGCGTACGCGTCGCCGACGAGCGGCTCGAGCGACGCGCGCGCGGCGGTCAGTTCCTCGCGCGGGACGGTGAAGGAGATCTCGGCGAGACCTCCCGTGGAGGTGGGGACATTCTGGTCGATCACGTCCAGGTTCACGCCCGCCTGAGCCAGCGCCGCGAAGATGCGCGCGGCGGCGCCGGGCTCGTCGGGCACGCCCACGAGCGTGACCCGCGCCTCCGAGGTCGAGTGGGTGACGGCGGTGATGAGAGGCTGCTCCATGGTCTCGCTGAGTACAACTGTACCAGGAGAGTCGGCGAAGGAAGAACGACAGTGGATGCGCACGCCGTGGTTGCGCGCGTACTCGACCGAGCGCAGCTGCAGCACACCGGCGCCCGAGGCGGCCATCTCGAGCATCTCATCGAAGGAGACCGTCTCGAGCATGCGCGCATCCGGCACGATCCGCGGGTCGGCGCTGTAGACGCCCGGCACGTCGGTGTAGATTTCGCACACCCGCGCGCCGACGGCCGCGGCGAGCGCGACGGCGGTCGTGTCCGAGCCCCCGCGGCCCAGCGTGGTGACGTCGCTGGAGTCCGTCGAGACGCCCTGAAAGCCGGCGACGAGCACGATCCGATCCTCATCGAGCGCGGCCATGATGCGATCGGCGCGCACGTCGATGATGCGCGCGCGGGTGTGCGAGGAGTCGGTGACGATCCCCGCCTGGGAGCCCGTCAGCGAGATCGCGCGGTGGCCCAAGTCGTGGATGGCCATCGCGCAGAGCGCGCAGGAGATGCGCTCGCCGCTCGACAGCAGCATGTCCATCTCGCGCGGATCGGGCGTGGATGAGACCTCGGCGGCCATGCCGATCAGCTCGTCGGTGGTCTTGCCCCGGGCCGAAAGCACCGCCAGCACGCGCGCGCCCGAGTCGTGCATGTCGACGATCCGCCGCGCGGCGCGGCGGATGCGCGCGGCGTCGGCGACGGAGGTCCCGCCGAACTTCATCACGACGATGTCGGACATTGGCTGAGGATAAAGGCCCGGGTCGCATGCCCGATCAGATCATCGGGCCGCGCGCATGATCGTCAAGCTCGTAGCGGGTACCGCATGCTCGATCGAGGGCGAGGCCGCATGCTTGAAATATAAAAAAAGCTGATGGGAAAGCAGCGCCGCAAGCGGCGCTGCTCGGGGGCGTGCATGCACGCCCCCGCCGACGGCGCATGCGCCGTCGGTATGACGGGCCGCATGCGGCCCGTCACGGGGCCACACATGTGCGGCCCCGCCGACGGGCACATGTGCCCGTCGGAACTACTCCAAGGACCGGCGCCCGGCGAAGGCCTTGCCGAGCGTGACCTCGTCGGCGTACTCCAGGTCCGAGCCCACCGGCAGGCCACTGGCCAGTTTGAAGCAGCACGGGTGTCGAGCGCATTCTGGCGTAGCGACGTGAAGAATGTGGGCGGTGTCGAACGTCGATTGGGCAAAGTCCATCAGCATCGCCTGGGATGAGAAGCAGCGCGAGAACTCGGTGGTCGCGGCGCCCGGTACGAAGGTGCCCGCCAACCCGCCGGCCGTGCAGTCCCGGCGCGCGGTCTGGGAGATCAGCAGCGTCTACCCGCGCGTGTTCGGCGCCGCCTACCGGTTCCCGCTTGACACCGTGGCAGTCAACCGCGGACTCAAAGACGGGCGCGGCAGGACACTGATCGTCCGCGCCGTGGACGAGACCAGCAGGCAGATGCCCGTCGCGGTCCTCGGCTGGCATCTCTCCCAGCGCCTGGACGACCCGCTGCTGGTGATCGCGGCGAGCCCACGACTGTCCTCCGGCGCCTCTCCCGCGCAGGAGCCCATCATCGAGACCGGGTTTCGGCTGCTCGTCGACGCGCTGCTGTATGTCGCGAGCAATCACCGCGCGTGGGCCCTCGCACGACTGCCGGCCAGGTCACGGGAGCGCAAACGGGCGGAGGAGCAGCTCGGCGGACTGCTGTTCGATGTCGAGGGCCAGAGCGGGCTGGCGAGGTATCTGCGTGAGCTCTATGGCACGCGGCTCAGCGTCAGCGCGCGGAAGGGCGGCGCTCCGAGGCAACTGCGCCTGCGGGCGTGATCCCGGCGCGCGTGAGGATGTCCTGCGCGGCGTCCGCCCCGATCGCCTCACGCATCGCGTCGATCAGCGCCCCGAGCCGATTCCCTGACGGACCGGGGGCCTGCACAGCCTGCTCTGCAAACCAGGCGCCCATCTCCTGCTCGGTGGCCGCGATCAGAGGCTCGGCCACGCCCGAGCGCTCAGCGATCACCATCATTTCGTCGGCGACCTTCGCTACGTCGGCGCCGTACTCGACGGCGAGGTCGAGCAGCGCCACGGGCGCGATCTTGCGCGCACGGCCCCCGAGCCGATGCTTGGGGATCTGCTTTGCGTCCACCGCCCGTGAGAGGGCAGACAGCGAGAGGCCCAGCATCTGTGCGGCCTGACTCAGAGACGGCCAAGCGCGCACGCGCTCCCTCGAAGGCACGGAGCCGCCGACAGTGGTGGCGAACGCGGAACCAGCAGAAGCAGCCATGGCACAAATATAGCAAGAAACGCAAGATACGCAAGTATCTAATGAACTCGCCCCCTACCCTGACGGGTGAGACGAACTGGGACTGGCGCGGGTGAGCGCCGTTCAGCGTACGACGCGCTCGAGCTCCCTGAACGAGCGCTTGACACAGCCGCCCCGGCCCGAGCGTCAGGCTCCCTCTGGATTGCCCCAAGCTCGCTGGTGAGACCCGCTCGACCTCCGCCCGCTGCACTTTGTGTCGGCGTCCAAACGTCTCATGGCTTGAGACTCCGTGCCTCGTGGGCGGCCACGCCCGTCGAACCAGTGAAGCTCATCAGCACTTCGACGCGGCGGGGCGGACCATTCAGCACGATAGCCTTGCCGGTCCGCGTCGGCCGAACGGCGATGGTCCCGAGGCCCGGTGAGGTTCGGCGGAGTCGGCCCGCGGCAATGACGCGGCGATGCCCGCCGACCCGCATCGAGATAGTCACGCCGACGCTCCCAGCGGCGGGGAATCTCACCGTGATGCGTCCGACGTGAAGGCGCCCCCACAAGCCTGCGAGTGAGATGCGAGCAATGGTCAGTGCATGGACCAGCGCAGTGCGGGCGCGCGCTCGCGCGCTCGTCGCACTCCCTTGCGGGGTTTCAAACGTGGAACTTGCGCTGCCCATCCCGGGATAGGACGGCAGGCCGGGCGGCGGACTGAGCGAATCGGCGCGAGCGAGCAGCGTCTCACCGGATTCCGTGTAAACCGCGAACCAGAGACCGCCCGTGGTGCTTTCTTTCATGTCCTCAATACCCAGCTCCATCGGGATTGGCGACGGGACCGGCATGAATGTCGAGAACGCATCTCCCGATGACTCGTAGCTGACCATGTCAGGATGGCCGGCTGAGACGGTCCACAGGCCGCCGTCGCTCGCCTCATGCAGCTGTGTGCCGAACGTGCAGGCGCCCGTCCAGAAGCCTTCCCCGTGCGGTACAGATACCGCCCACTTCGGCACGACGTATGTCGTCTTGCCGGAGACAGAATAGGTGCCGATCTGACCGGTCTGACTTTCGTCCCAGGGCGTGCTGTCGGACCACAGTAGGTTCCCGCCGCGACCGGCCTGCGTGAAGTAGGCATTTGGAAAGCTGAAGTTTGCTGGTCGCGTCTGTTCGGCGCTCACTTGGCCGGCTGGGCTGAGAAGCCCAACGGTGATCGACGCCGCTTCGGTGCGCTGCCACCACACGTCATCTCCGGGACCTGGACCCACCAATTCCAATCCGGCTTCCAGTGGAACGATTGTCACCGTGCCGGAATAGCTTACGAACGCGACGTGGCCTGGCGAGGTGTGGCTGGGGTTCATCCACATGCCGTCGGTCACCGGCATGATCGTGTCTTCTGCGTAGTACGCGTGGGTGGGCAACTCGTAGTCGATCGATGTCAAGGGATATGGGTTGACCTTGCCGGCAGAAGACACGCTGTAGGCGCTACACGGCTGTTCGCCACTGTCGGACGCCCCGGAGCAGCCGAGCAGCCAAGCGTTCCCGTCCGTGCCGAGCTTGATCGAATCAGGCAGCAGCCCGGAGGGCATGGGCACCTGTTCGATCGTACCGTTGGCGTTCATGTGGGTAAGACTGCCGTAGGTCTGGGACTGCGAGGTCCAGGTTTCCGCCCGTAGCGCCCACGCCCCACCGAGGCCGTCCGGTGCGGCCTGTGTGAACAGCGCACGTCCTACCTGAGCGGGAAATGTGGTGACGCTGCCGGCATCATCGATGCGGCCGAGCCTGAATTGGCTGGTGGTGTCGTTGCCTATTTCGCTGAGCTGCTGGACGAACCACATCGATCCCGACGGATCGGGGAACAGACGCGTGATCGGCTGACTCGTCCCTTCGACCTGATAGTCGATGATCGGCGCCGACAACGCTCCCGGTGCTCCGCACAACGCACAGACGAAGATCAGGACAACCGCAACCAATCCCCTGGCCGCGTCAATCCCAGCGAGCCGTGTCCAAGGGGTGGCCTTGTTGCAGTGATAGGTCTGTCGAATGTTCATGCCCATCCTTTCCTCCGTCGGTGTGGCTCGATCATCGCGCGCCGGGGCACCCATCGACAGACACCAAGGTGTGGACGTACGACACCCTTGGCGCCGTCCCACGAAGGTCGCCAGCATGATTGGCTTCTCAGCGTCGTTTGGCTGTGTAGTGCTGACCAGCGGTGAGCGTCTTGGTCTTGTTGCGGACGAGGTCATCGACCTTGACCTTGCCGGTCGTGACCTGCACCTCCGACTGGTTGCATTCGTCCTGGGTCAGCCAGCGGGTTCCCTCGACAGTGGTGCTCACATAGCGGCCGTTGGTGCCCCAACTGCCGCCGCCCTCCGAGACCCAGAGATGGCGGGATTTAGGACCGTGCTTAGCACGGCTCGCCACCGCAGCCGCAGAGCCGTGCTGCAACTTAACCCGCAGGCAGCCGGTCAGCGGAAGCGAGAGCACGAAATGGGTCTCGTCGCTCCCCGTGTGGTCCTGGTCGAGCACGAACCGGCCACCGTAGGCTTCGGCGCTCACAGTCCCGGCGGGCACCGCCACGGTGATTGTGACGCGGCCCTTGGTGGCGTCGACTTCGCTCCCGTCAGGGATCGAGCGTGCCGTCGACAGCGCAACAAAGCGGCTCGTGCCTTTTAGTCGCACCGTCACCGTCCCAGACACTGGACTGACCGTCTGACGCTGCCCCACCACCGGCACCGGCGTCACCTGCGCCGTCGTGGCGTTTTTCGGTGGTTCGGATTTGGGTCCTTCTTTCTTGCTTTCTTCTTTGCTCGTTTCTTCCGACTTGCCTTCTTCTTTATTCGCTTTTTCTTCTGACTCGGTTCCATTCGTCACTTCGCGCACGCGGTCATTCTCGGTGTCTGCGATAAGCAGGTTCTCCGCGTTATTCACGGCCAAGCCCATTACATATTCACCGAGTTGGGCTTTCGTGGCGGGGCCACCGTCGCCCGAGAAGCCACTCGTGCCATTTCCGACGATCCGATATATGCCACCTACTGTCGTGGATGATAGCCCAAAGGCGCATGATGCGCTGCATGCACTCTTTGCCTCCAGATCGACGGATGCAACTATTCCTTGTGACGTGAGAACATTACCGGCGCGGTCGACGGCGACCGCAAACGGCTCAAAGTCTTCGCCGAGTACGTACGCGTGAGTCTTTTCTATTTTAGCGAGGCCAAATGGACACGAGCCGGAGCAGCTCGTGTTCGCTATCAGCCAGATCTTGCCGCCATTGCCGGTCGTCACGATGTCTGAACCATCCATGGCCAAGCTAAAGATGTCGCCGAGATTGACTTCCATCGCAAGTGAGCCCGAGGTCGTGGACGAGCCGCCTCCGGCGATCTTGTAGATGTCGCCCTTGACTGTTTTCGCTAGTCCGTAGGCGCAGTTTGAGGCGCAAGTGCTGGCAGCCACCATTCGGATGTAGTCCGTCCCCTCGGCAACAATCAGGAGATTGCCTTCTGGATCGATCATAAGGGCACGTGGGCCACCGAGGCCCGCTTCTGTAGCTGGACCTTCTTCTCCCGATGGGTTGTAGTTGAAGGTTCCGGCTACGATATACAGATCGCCTTCTGTCATCGAGGTGAGCCCAAAGGGGCATTCGGACGAGCAGTTGTGCTTGGCGACCAGGATTACGCGTAGGCCATCTGATGTGAGCACGTCCCCATGCGAGTCGAGGGCGACCCCTTGGCCTCCTCCACCGACTTCGGTCGCCCTGTTCCCTTGTTCGATATATCCTTCGCCACCGCCCTCAACGGTGTAAATGTCGCCGTGGTGTAGTTCACCAAAACCAAAACCGCAAGACGAGCAGCTGGCCCCAGCAATCAGAGCGATACGGCCATCACCGGATGCGACGAACGTGTTGCCATTAGCGATGTCTTCGGTCGCGATCTGCGTCGGTTCACCGAGCTGTGCGTCAGTCGCTGGACCTTCGTCGCCCGAATAGCGTTTGCCGTTCCCAGCGACGGTGTAGATGTCGCTCTCGGTCAATGATGAGAAGCCGTAGGGGCAGCCGCTGGCGCAATGTGAGGCAGCGATCAGGCGCACACGATTCCAGCGTGGGTCGGCCACGAGGATGCTTCCGGAGCCGTCGGTGGTTACGGCTGCTGGCGCCATCTCAGCTGAGGTCGCCGGGCCACCATCTCCGATCGTGCTGCCACCGCCTGCGAGTCTGTAAATGTCTCCTGCCGTTAGCGAAGAGAGACCAAAGGAGCAGCTACTTGTACAGTTCGTCCGTGCAAGCAACCAGACTCGATCGTTTAGCTGTTCGCTGATGATGACGTCGTTGGAAGCGTCCAGAGTCAGACCATCGGCGTCGATTTTGGCGCTCGTCGCCGGTTCACCGTTGGCCGGGATGTTCGAGCCGCCGCCCGCGACAACGTAGACATCTCCTTTAGTCGTTGATGCCAAGCCGAATGGGCAGCTACTCGCGCAGTTCGCTCCGCCGACCATGTAGGCATATGAGACATCGTGAGACACACCGCCGAATTCCACGCTGATAAAGAGATCCCCAGCGCTGTCAACGCTGATACCTGACGGCGCGGCGAAGTTAACGCCTGTCGCCGCTTTGCCATCAGCGGGTATTTCTTCCCCGCCCCCTGCGATGACATAGATGTCGCCCTTCGTCATTGACGCGAGGCCGAACGGGCACGACGAGGAGCAGTTATTCGCGGCTAGAAGGTCCACGACTCCGTATTCGTTGAGATTCTTGTACGCGACGCCGCCGATGAGGAGGTCGCCGGAGGAGTCGGTCGTCATCACGCTGGGATTGACCTCAGCGGAGTTCCCTGCCTCGCCGTCTTCGGGAAAGCTGCCAAAGTTCGTCCCGCCAACGATTGCATAGATGTCGCCTTTTGTTGTCGAGGCAAGGCCAAAGGGACAGTCGCTAGCGCAGTTCGCTGAGGCAACGAGTCCCACAGCACCTGGTTGGCTATTGTCGCCCTCGCCGACGATGAGGTTGCCGAAATCGACGGCGATCGACTCAGGAATGAGCGGCGTTGAGAGCGCTGGCACGGGTTCCCCTTCAAGCAGGACGTGGTCCCCGTTGCCAGGAATGCCACCGTCCCCAACAACAACGGTCTCTTCATGCGTCGTCGGGTCAAGCGCGCGCACTGCGTCCTGTTCGGGCGAGGCGATATAGAGCGTGCCGTCGGTCGCCGTCGCAAGTGCTCTCGGAGCTTGCCCGATCGCGGTAGCTTGACCTGAGCGCAACGGGTTGCCCGCCACTGTCGTGATCGTGTCTGCCCGAGCTGCCGCTGCCCAACCGAGCAAAGTACAGGTCACGACCAAAAGGGCGCCCGCATGAAGAGCGCCCTGCCGCCATGCCGTTCTCATCCCGCCTCCATATTTCGCGTGAGCGAGGGTCCTGATGTCCACGGTCTTCATCCTCCTGGTTGTGCTTTCGCGCATCCTCGTCCCCTGTCGACTCCTTCTCCAGACACCAAGGTGTGGGGCTGACACCACCTCGAAGCTACCTCCGTGCGGCCAAGCCCGACGAACACATCGAGGGCGCATGATCTCGGCAGGTCGCCGTAGTTCTCAGCGCCGTTTGGCTGTGTAGTGCTGACCAGCGGTGAGCGTCTTGGTCTTGTTGCGGACGAGGTCATCGACCTTGACCTTGCCGGTCGTGACCTGCACCTCCGACCGGTTGCATTCGTCCTGGGTCAGCCAGCGTGTTCCCTCGACAGTGGTGCTCACATAGCGGCCGTTGGTGCCCCAACTGCCGCCGCCCTCCGAGACCCAGAGATGGCGGGATTTAGGACCGTGCTTAGCACGGCTCGCCACCGCAGCCGCAGAGCCGTGCTGCAACCCAACCCGCGGGCAGCCGGTCAGCGGGAGCGAGAGCACGAAATGGGTCTCATCGCTGCCCGCGTGGTCCTGGTCGAGCACGAACCGTCCGCCGTAGGCTTCGGCGCTGACAGTGCCTGTGGGCGCCGCTACGGTGATGATGACGCGGCCCTGGGTGGCGTCAACTTCGCTCCCATCGGGGATCGAACTGGCCGCCGACAGCACCACGAACCGGCTCGAGCCCTTCAACCGCACCAGTACCGTCCCAGACACCGGACTGACCGTCTGGCGCTGCCCCACGATCGGGGCCGGCGTGACGACGTGCGACGTGGTTGCCGTCGTGGTGGAGCCGCCGCCGGAGGAACCGTCGCCGCCTTTCGGCTCTTCCGTCTGCTTCGGCTTTTTCTGCTCTTCTTCTTCTCGCTTCCGGGCTTCTTCGCCGCTGGTGCCAGGCGTGCCGTAGGTGAACGCTGATCCGGCGGTGACTGCCTCGCAGAATTCGAAGCTTGCGCAGGAGACGTGTGTGACCCCTGTCACCAAGAGTTGCAGCGCTTCCCCCCACGATGTGCCGTTGTATGACATCACGACACCGCCTTCGCTGGCGACTGCGCAGAACGAAGTGCTAGGGCATGAGACGGATTCCGCACCGTAGAGGAGTGACGTCGGTTCGCTCCACGAGGTGCCATTGAAGGTCATGGTGCGACCCACGTAGTCCACGGCGACGCAAAAGTGTGTGGACGCGCACGACACGGATTCGAATTCCACGGGGTCCGTGGGGTTTTTCACGAGCTGCGTGGGTGCGCTCCACGTCGATCCGTTGTAGATGGCGGCTTCGTTGCTGCCCACGGAGACGCAGAGGTTTTCGGACGCGCAAGCTATGCCGTCGTCGGGAACTTTCGTCGGCGTGCCCCACGATGAGCCGTTGAACTTGGCGACGCCGTTGCTGCCGCCGCCCATGCAGAACGTCGTGGAGAGGCAAGCGACGCCGCGCCCACCACCGCCGAGCCCGGAGGTCGCAGGAGTCGTCCACGTCGACCCGTTGTAGACCGCGTAGTCGCCCGTGCCGTCGAGGGCCAGACAGAAGGTCGAGGACGTGCAGGCGACGCCATTGAGCTGCGCGGCGCTGTCGATCTGCGTCGGCGACGTCCACGTAGACCCGTTGAACGTGACTACCCTGCCAGTGTCGTCCGTGGCAGCACAAAACAAGCCAGTTGGACAGGAGACGCTGAGCAGCTGGCCGCCCAGCACGGCGGGGCCGGCCCAAGCGCCGCCCGAGAACGTGAACACTCGACCCTGATTATCGACAGCGCGACACTCCGAGCCCGTGCAGGAGGCGGCGGTGAAGCCGGGTTCTTCGTACCCTGAGAGAAGGGCGTTGGACTTAAAGGGATCGATGCTCGCCGGAGTACTCCACGTCGCACCGCTCGACGTCAGCGCGTCGCCGCGACGGTCGACGGCCACGCAGGTGCTCGTAGACTCGCAGGCGATGCCCGTAATGTTTTCTTGGCCATCAATTTCGGCGGGCGTGCTCCAACTCGCACCGTTGAAGCGGACTTCTCTCGTGCCTGCAGCGACGCAGAAGCTTTCGCTCAGGCATGTGATGGCGTTGAGTTCGCCCGTTGAAAGAACTACGTGCTGCGTCCACGTCGTCCCGTTGTAGACAGAGGCTGCTTGATTGTCAGTCGCGACGCAGAACGTTTCGGAGACGCACGAGACCGCATATTCCGAGTCGAATTCGCCGCCGGCAACGCTTCCCGCCGCGGTCCACGTCGCTCCGTTGAACTTGTATGCGTTCGCGTGTTCGTCGACAGCGATGCAGAAGCTTTCGGACGCACACGAGATGGCATCGAGGTCGGGGAATCCACTGCTTGCCGTGACTTTGACGGGCACCGACCAGGTTATGCCGTTGAAGATGCTGGCGTCGTTCGCCCCGACGCCGACGCAGAAGTTCGAGGAGACGCAGGAGACGTGTTGTGCTGCACTCGCGGGCACCAAGCTCCACGCGCCGCTCTTGTAGGCTGCGGACTTCGCGTCACCTGCGCCGGCTACGCAGAATGACGAGGACGGGCAGGAAAGCGAACTGGCCAAGAAAGGCTGGTCGATGGAGGTCGCGCCGGACCATCCGTTGGCTGCGCTTGCCGTCGAGGTCACTGCAAGCGCCAGAACAGCGACGAGGCCGAGGCCAACAGCGAGCGCTCGCGCGCGAGCGAACCCGGTGCCCAGTGCGCGACGTGGGTGCCTGTAACTAACACAGCTCGAAGATGCCTTGGGCATGGGGGTGTGACCCTCCCTTGCGGCGGGACTGAATGGCAATGCGCCAACCGGCCCCCGCACCCGCACGGCCAGGCACCAGAGCAGCCGACTCTGCGTCTGGGCGGAGATGAGGTGCTTGATCCTGATGCTCATGGTCGTCCCTTCCTAGAGTTCACCGTCGCTGTGCATGCTGAACTGGCACGAGCGTCTCCACCAGCCACCAAAGGTGTGGAATCTGCCCACCTTTCGGACGGCAATCTATAGAAGAACTTCTCGAACACAGCCTCAGTGTGGATTGAGGGCCTGGCTTTGAATCCGCGTGGCAGCGTCGTTGCCGGTAGGATCTGGCGACCATGCTGGGGGGCGTCACGAGGCGACGAGTCCTGGGGTTGCTTGCCATCGGGCTGCTCGCGGCGGGAGCCGGGCTCGCCCTGCGAGCGGGTGGCCTGCTCAGCTGGCTCGAGCGGGATGCGGTGGACGCGCGCTTCTCGCTGCGTGGCGATCAGCGTCCGCCCTCCGACGTTGTCGTGGTGGGTATCGACAACGACAGCCTCGGCCAGCTTCCGCGCTTTCCGTTCTCGCGCCGGCTGGACGCGCGGGTCCTCGCGAACCTGCACGCCGCCGGAGCCCGCCTGGTCGTCTATGACATCTCGTTTGACCGTCCCACCACACCGGCTGCCGACGAAGCGCTCTACGAAGCGGCTCGCGAAGCGGCGCCGGTGGTGTTCGCCACCTCGCTGATCTCCCCGGCCGGGGCGACCCAGGTACTGGGCGGTGACGCCAATCTCGCGAGCATCGGCGATCGGGCTGCGGCGGCAGATCTCGTGCCGGACTCCGACGGCGTGCTGCGTCACATGCTCACCGGCGTCAACGGGCTGCCCACGGTCGCTGCGGCCGTTGCTCAGGAGGTCACAGGACGAGCACCGAATCCCAAACAGCTCAACGGCGGCTGGATCGATTTCCGCGGGCCGCCGGGGACGATGCGCGAGCTGTCGTTCGTGCAAGTGCTGCATGGCCGCTTCAGCCACGCGGCTGTGGGCGGCAAGGTCGTTGTTGTCGGGGCTACCGCCCCGGTGCTTCAAGACATGCACGCAACGGCGGCGGGGAGCCCGATGTCAGGACCGGAAGTTCAGGCCGACGCGATCTCGACGGCGTTGGAGAACTTCTCGCTCCGGAGCCCTTCCGGTGTCGTGACTGTCCTCTTGATCCTGATGCTGGCATTCCTCGTGCCGCTATCAGGCGTCCGCCTTGGAACGCTGGGGACGTGCGTAGCCGGGCTGGCAACTCTCATCCTATGGTCGCTGGCGACGCAACTCTCCTTCGACTCTGGGACAGTCCTCAACTACAGCGATCCGCTGGCCGCAATCGCATTTAGCGCTGCCGGCACGGTAATGCTCGGAATATGGGCGGACGGCCGCGAACGCCGACGGCTGCGTGACCTGTTCGCCGCCGACGCTGGAGGCGTCGTCGAGCAGGTTCTCGGCACACACGGCCCAAAACCGATCGAGCCCACGGCGATCATTGCCGGCTACCGGATCGAGGAGGTTCTTGGACGGGGAGGCATGGGAGTCGTCTACCGCGCCAGGCAGCTCGCCCTCGACCGGGAGGTGGCGGTCAAGCTGATCGCGACGGACCGTGCCCAGCAGCCCGTGTTCCGGGAGCGCTTCAAGGCCGAGTCGCGCATTGCCGCCTCGATTGAGCACGCCAACGTGATCCCCGTGTATGAGGCTGGCGAGGACGATGGGTTGCTGTTCATTGCGATGCGCCTGGTCGAGGGGTTCGACCTCGGCCAGCTCCTTGCACGTTTGGGGCGCTTGCACCCGAGAGAGCGGCGAGGATAACCGTGCAGATCTCGGGGGCACTCGACGCAGCGCACGCCAGCGGCCTCGTGCACCGGGACGTCAAGCCCGCCAACGTGCTGCTCACGCTCGACAACCCTGAGCACGCATACTTGACGGACTTCGGCCTCGCCAAGTATGTAGGGGCACATGCCCGGATCACCCGAGCGAATCAGTGGGTTGGCACCCTGGACTACCTGTCCCCTGAGCAGATCCGAGGAGAGCCGCTGAGCCCCAGTGCGGACATCTACTCCTTGACTTGTCTGCTGTATCACTGCCTGAGCGGCGAGCCGCCCTTCCGGCGAGACAGCGAGGCAGCCACGATGTGGGCGCACGTCAGCGCTCCACCGCCCTCAATCACCGACGCGCGCGCCGACCTCCCAGATGAGCTGGACGCGGTCATCGCTCGGGGTATGGCCAAGGACCCCGCCGAGCGCTTCTCAACAGCTCGAGAGCTCGCCGAGAGATGCGCGAGAGCGTTGGGCATCCCGGTTGGAAGCACCATCGAGCGATCCGCGTCCGTCCCAGAGCGGGACCGGCCGAGCCAGTCCGCGCCGACCATGCTCTCCGACTGATCCGGGTCGTCAATCGAGGTCGCGCTCCGAGATGATGCGCTGCTCGAGCGCAATCTCTGCGAGCCGTGCTCGCTTCTGATTCTGCGGCAGATCACTAAGCTCGAAACCGCTGAACATGGTCCGTAGATGCATCTTCACAGCGTCGACGCTTAGAAACAGATCGTCGGCGATCTGCTGATTGCTGGCCGGCGACGCGTAGCGGCCGCCGTCCCGGAAGGGACGACAGAGCGCGAGTAGAACGCGACGTTGGGAGTCGGTCAGAGCCGGGAGTGCGAGGCGTTCGCCGGCGGCAACCGTCTGGCCTACCGCAGATGCCTCAGCCGCGTTATAAACGAGCACGGTGCGTCCAACGCGGACGCGATCTCCGTCCCGGAGGCGCTGGCGTCCTTTGGCGCGCGTCTCGCCGACGAAGGTCCCGTTGGTCGAGAGACCATCATCCTCGATCGTCCACTCGCCACCGAGTCGCTGCAGCTCGGCATGTAGGCCCGAGACCTGCGCGTCCCACGCGATCGACAGATCCGTCTCGTGGCGGCGCCCCACCGTAACTGTTCGGTCCTCCTGACCCAGTATGTACAGCTTGAGGCGTCCCTCGCTGTCCCGAAAGGCGAGAAAGGATTCACCGGCACGTTCAGCGTCCAACAGAGCCTTCAGCTCCCGCGGCGCCAGCGAATGCGGTGCCAACGGATCGCCGTCATTGGGAAGCTGAGTCGCGCTCATCATTGGCTAGATCAACGTATCGGGAATGCCCCGCACGTGCCGCCTCGGATGAGCAAGCGTGGCCCCATCCGGCGCATAAGCTCACCGACTCACAGCCGCCACGCTACCTATAGAGCGACGCCTGACCATATCCCCCATGCTGTGCCAGCCGCTCCGTCCGGGCTCGAAGTTATAGCCCTAAAAGGAAACATTGCGCACGACGATGTCGGACATTGGCTGAGGATAAAGGCCCGGGTCGCATGCCCGATCAGATCATCGGGCCGCACGCATGATCGTCAAGCTGGCAGCGGGTGCCGCATGCTCGATCGCGGGCGAGGCCGCATGCTTGAAATAAAAAGCCGATGGGAAGCAGCGCCGCAAGCGGCGCTGCTCGGGGGCGTGCATGCACGCCCCCGCCGACGGCGCATGCGCCGTCGGTATGACGAGCCGCATGCGGCTCGTCGCGGGGTCGCACATGTGCGACCCCGCCTGGCGGCGCTTGCGCCGCCAGGGACGACATCAGCCTTTATAAGCATGCGGCGGGACACCCATTCGACACATGCATGCACATGAAGCTCAGCTCGGAGATCGATCGCTATTTGTGTCTACTGGCAGGTAGCGTCGTCCTCTTCGCTCGCCTTCCGTTCGCAGCAGACCGCGCGCAACGAGCTCATAGACAAACGCGCGAGCTTCCTGCCGGTCGGTGTCGAGAAGGCCGCGCACATCGGCATTTACGATGCTCCCCTTGCGTCGAGCATAATTCAAGATGGCGCGCAGCTGCTCATCCAGCGTCGTCTCCGCAGAAGCGACACTCGCGGTGTCTCCAAGCACATATCTGGCGCCGCGGCCTCGTCCAACCGCATTGAGCAGATTCCTGGCGACGAGGTTCTGCAGCAGCCCACGACTGGCGTCACGATCGAGGCCTCGCAGATTCCGCAGATCCTCGTTGCTTATAGATCGGTTGCGTCGTGCGTACACCATCGCGATCTTCTCGTTCGCGCTCAACTCGAAGCGCGCCAACCGCGACACCCACAGTCGATCCTCCGCCGCAAAGACACTCGTCCCACGGAGGCGTACGACAAACGACGTCTCGCGCTCTTCGAACTCGGGAGGATCGAGCAGGGCATCCTCCATCTCCGTGATCATCCGGTCAATGCCCTGCCCAGCCTCCTCAACCAGGCCGAGGCGTTGCAAGCCGTCCATCACCAGCTCATTCCTGGAGTACTGCGCGTCTGCGATGTTCTCCACCGTGACAGGCGCCGGGAGCGTCCCTGGACTCTCGATCTCGAGGGCATCGTCATAGAGGCGCACTTGCACCGCGGATCCTCGCGCCGAGTAATCCCTGTGACCGACGGCGTTGACCAACGCCTCGCGAACAGCCACCGTAGGGAACTCTGGAACCTCCTCACGCACGAGACCGCGAACCACCGCATCACGACGCATCTGCTCATAGATCTGCTGGTCGGCCGCACTGACGAGCTCCGGTATCGGACCCTCCAGCTCGCGCCTGTCTCGCAGCTTGGCCTCTCCTTCGATCGTGCCCTGAAAACGCGATAGGACGATGCCAAAACGACGATTTGTCGCCTGGGGACGCGTGCCGAACAGCAGTGCGCAGGCGAGTCGGACTCGCCCCTCCGGGTCGAGCAGTCGCAGGTCTCTCAGTGCCCTGGACCTATCGACACGCCTGCGGCCAAGCCGACTCTGCAGATAGCGACCAACGATCTCGTCATCCAGGTCGGCGAACCCCTGTCCCTTGACAATTTGCTCCTCCGCCGGGATCGAGCCACGCTCCTGAACGAACCGTGCCAGCTCCGTACCGACGAGGGCGCGGTTGGTGGGACCTGCCCTCACCAGGAGTCGGCCATCGCTCGTGTGCGTCCATCCCTGGGCGATCGGCTCGACCCGCAGCAGCGCGACTTGCCTGCCATCCACCAGGGTGATGATCACCTGGATGCTCAGCGGGGGCTGAGTGGAACGAGCCGTCTCCTGTACGCGCTCATCGTCCCCCTGCGACCAACGCACGCCGATGACGCTGTGAGGACGGGACTTGGATATGCCGACGATCGCAAGGCCTCCGCGAGCGTTGGCGAACGCGACAAGCGGCTCCTGCAGCTTCGCCACTCTGGGCAGACGCTCCTTGAACTCGATCGTCCCCGTCTCTCGATCCCCGATCAGCGCCCAGAACCGCTCGGACGTGAGCGTGGACGGCAGGTCGGCGACGTCTGATATGGCGCTCATTTCTCGGGCAGTTTAGCGATACAAATGGATGTTCCCCCATTTGTTCTACATTTCTCGATCCTTTACTCAAACATAAAGTAGATGCATCTCGAGAGGACGATCCTAGGGTCAGGGCCCAATAGGACCTCTGACCCGACAGCTATCGCTACCACCACCAGCCCTACAACGAGCGGCGTCCCGCGAAGGCCTTGCCGAGCGTCACCTCGTCGGCGTACTCCAGGTCCGATCCCACCGGCAGCCCGCTCGCCAGGCGCGTGACGGTCAGCTCGGGAGCGCGCGCGTGCAGCTCGTGGGCGATGTGCAGCGCGGTCGCCTCGCCGGTCGTCGTGGGGTTGGTCGCGAGCACGATCTCCCTGACCGGCGGCGTCTGCGCGGCGATGCGCGCGTAGAGCTCGGCGATCTTCAGGTCCTCCGGATCGATGCCGTCGATCGGCGAGAGCGCCCCCCAGCACGTGGTAGACGCCACCGTACTCATGCGTGCGCTCCATCGGGATCACATCGCCGGGTTCCTCGACGATGCAGATCAGCGCGTGGTCGCGGCGGGTGTCCTCGCAGATGCGACAGCGCGACTGGTCGGTGAGGTTGAAGCAGACCTCGCACAGCCCGATGCGCTCCTTCACCTCGCGGATCGCCTCGGCGAGACCCAGCGCGTCCTCCTCGGAGGCGCGCAGGATGTGAAACGCCAGGCGCTGCGCCGTGCGCGTGCCGATGCCGGGCAGCTTCGAGAGCTCGCTCACGAGCCGCTGGACGGGCGGGGCGTACGAGCTCACAGGCCGGGCATTCCCAGACCGCCCAGGTCGCCCAGGCCGCCGAGGTCGAGCCCCTCGGTGGCCCCGCCCATGCGTCCGGCCGCCAGCTCCTGGGCGCAGCGCAGCGCCTCGTTGACGGCCGCGGTGACCATGTCGGCGAGCATCTCCACGTCCTCCGGATCGACCGCCTCGGGATCGATCTTCACGGAGGTGACGCGCAGATCGCCGGTCACCTCGACCGTCACCATGCCCCCGCCGGAGGAGGCCGAGACGGTCTCGTTCGCGAGCTGCTCCTGCGCGGCAGCCATCTCCTGCTGCATGCGCTGGACCTGCGCCATCATGCCCTGCACGTTCGGCTTGCCGCCCTTCGCCGCGCCGCGCTGTCTGGATGGGGCGGTGCGTTTGGACACCGCGCTCACGCTCCCCGCTCGACGCCGCCGACCGCGGGTGCGCCCGCCGCGGACTCGGCGTCGATGGGGATCTCCTCGGCGTCGAGCTCTGACTTGAACCGCTCGATCCACTCCTCCTCGGTGTAGGAGCGCGGAGCGCCCTCGCCGCCGGCGTCCTCGTCGAGGTCCTCGCGCAGCTCATAGGAGATGCGCCGGCGCCCGCCCGCGAGCCGGCGCAGCGCGTCGGTCACGATCTGGCGGTTCGCGGGGTCTTCGGCCTTCTTCTTCAGGAACGCCGCGCTGGTGGGAAACCCGACGATCAGATCATCGCCCGCGAGCGCGACCGGTCGAGTGTCGGCGATCACCGCGCCGCACAACGCGTGACCGGCGACGACCAGCTCGATCACCGCGGGCCACAGGGCGGCGATCGACTCCAGATCCTCCGCCACCGGCGTCTCCGCGGCCGGCACCGCGGGCGGGTGCGGGGCTGGGGACGAGGGCGGAGCTGGGGACGAGGGCGGAGCTGGGGATGAGGGCGGAGCTGGGGATGAGGGCGGAGCTGGGGATGAGGGCGAGGGCGAAGACGGGGGCGGAGTTGCGTTCGCGGGCTCGGCCACCGGCGCGACCGCGCGCGGCGCGACGGCGGGCGGCGGGTGCGTCGCGGTCCCATCTGACTCCGCGGCCGCGGGCGGCGCGCCGGCGGGCGGCGAGTGCGTCGCGGTCCCGTCTGACTCCGCTGCCGCGGGCGCCGGGTCGGGCGGGCTCTGCCGCATCGGATCGCCCTCCGGCACCGGGGGCGCAGGCGCGGGCGCGGCGGGGGCGTTCTCTTGCCCGCGCACGCGCTCACTCGGCGACTCCTCCCCGCGCGGTGGCATGACGGGGGCCGCCGGGGCGGGGGCCCCGGGCGCGGCGGCGTGGGCGGGGGTGACAGCGAGGGGCTGCGCCGAGGAGACGCCGCCGCCCTCCAGCCGCTCGATGCGGGCCAGCAGGGCTCGCGTGGAGGTGTCGACCTGGGGGCGCGCGGCGATCACCAGCGCGAGCTCCAGGCTGGTGCGCGCGTCGGCGCCCGCGCGCACGGACTCCAGGGCCGAGCCGATCAGCTCGAGCAGGCGCACGACCGTCGCGTGGGGCACGCGCTCGGCCTGAGCCAGCAGCCGCGCGTCGGACTCGGGGGTGAGCGCGAGCTCGGAGGGGATCTCGCCGAGGGTCTGCACGAGCAGCAGCTCGCGTGCCCTGGACTCGAGGTCGGAGGCGAACGAGCTCGCGTCGCGCCCGGAGTCCGCGCACTCCGCCAGCGCGAGCAGCGCCCCGCGCGCATCCGCGGCGGCGACCGCGTCGACGGTGCGCTCCAGCAGCGCGGAGTCGGCGACGCCGAGCACCGCGAGCACGTCCTCCAGCACGATCGTCGGAGCCGCTGTAGGCGAGCAGCTGCTCGAGCGTGCCGAGCGCGTCGCGGAAGCTCCCGGTGGCCGCGCGCGCGAGCGCGGCGATCGCCTCGGGGGGATCTCGATCGACTCCGCCTCGGCGGTGCGGCGCAGCACCTGCGCGATCTGCTCGACGGTGGGGCGCTGGAAGTCGAAGCGATGGCAGCGATCGACGACCGTCGCGGGCACCTTCTGGGCCTCGGTCGTGGCGAGCACGAACACCGTGTTCGGCGGCGGCTCCTCGAGCGTCTTCAGGAAGGCGTTCCAGGCGGCCGTCGAGAGCATGTGGGCCTCGTCGAGGATGTACACCTTGCGCCGGCCCGACACGGGCGCCAGCGCGACGGAGTCGCGCAGCTCGCGGATGTCCTCGACGGAGTTGTTCGAGGCGGCGTCCATCTCGATCACGTCCAGCGAGTTCGCGCGCGCGATCGACCGGCAGGAGTCGCACTCCCCGCAGGGGGCGTCGGTCGGGCCGTGCTCGCAGTTCAGGCACGCCGCGAGGATCTTCGCCATCGAGGTCTTGCCGGTCCCGCGCGAGCCGACGAACAGGTAGGCGTGGTGGACCTGATCGCGCCGCACGGCGCCCAGCAGCGTGCGCACGACCGGCTCCTGGCCGACGACCTCGATCGAACGTGCGCGGACGGTGCCTGCGATACAGGGAGGACTGCTGTTGGGCTGCGCTGGGCTCGTTCGCCACCGTTCGGCTGAGTCTACCCGCGCGAAACCCCGCGTCCTCCCACCCACGTCTCCGCGCTCGACGCGGCCCTGGGGAGCCGAGCCGCGCGCCGACGCGGCCCCGAGCAGATAGCGTGCGCGCTCGCGAGCCCTCGCGAGCGCCTGCAGCACGTCCCGACAGACGCCCATCGCGGGGGTGCCGCGCGGCGCTCGCGAGGCGCGTCGCGATCGCCGGGCGGATCGTGCTGCGGCTGATCGCGGGCGTTGGGTTCGTCAACTACGACACCCTCTACGCGCTCGCCTGGGGCGGGCAGCTCTCGCGTGGCAGCCGCCCGCGTACGGGGTTGCGATCGCGCCCACGCCGCATCCGCTCGTGGAGATCCTCGGCGTCGTGCTCGTCACCGCTCGGGCCGGCGGGTGTGCTGCACGTGACCGTCGCGCTCGCCTTCCTGGCGCTGTCGGCGTGCGCGTGGGTGGTGTACGCGCTGGGCGCGCGCTGGTTCGGACGCGCCGCCGGGGCGCTCGGCGCGCTGCTGCTGATCACGCGCGTGCCAGTGCTGTCCTACGGCGTGCGCGCCTACATGGACATCCCCTATCTGCTGCTCGTGCTGAGCGCGCTGCTCGTGGAGTCGCGTCGCGCGCGAGCCGGTTGGCCGGTACTCGCGCTGCTCGCGCTCGCGGGGCTGCTGCGACCGGAGGCGTGGGTTTTCTCGGGGCTCTACTGGCTGTATCTGATCGCCTGGCCCGCGTGGCGAGAGCGAGCCGACGGGCGCATGCCGGCGCGAGCGCGGCTCGACCGTGAGAACGCCGACGCCCGCGAACCCGACGGCGCCCGCGACAACGACGGCGCTCGCGACCCCCGCGACGATGAGAGCGCCCGCGAGCAGACCGGGACGGGGCGGGCGCGGTCCGCGGGCCGGTCATGGACACCGGGACGTTCGCGTGGCGAGCTCGCCGGGTTGACGCTGCTGGCGGCCGCGGCGCCGCTGGTGTGGGTGCTCAGCGACCTTTTGATCACGGGCGATGCGCTGTGGTCGCTGACGAACACGCGCCACACCGCCGAAGTCCTCGACCGCGTGAGTGGGATCGCGAACGTGCCCGAGTACATCCCGCGGCGGATCGGCGAGATCCTGCGTCCGCCGGTGCTCGTCGGGGCGGCGCTCGGCGGCGTGCTCTCGCTGCTGTGGCTCCGCGCGCGGGCCCGCCTCGCGGCGATCGTGGGGGTCGCGGCGGTGGGGGTGTTCGTGTTGTTCGCGGCGGCCGGGCTGCCGATCAACACGCGGTATGCCTTCCTCGCGGCGGCGATCCTGTGTGTGTTCTGCGGCGCGGGCGTGTTCGGCTGGACGCTGCTGGCGCGAGACGACCCGCGGCGGCGCTGGTGGATGGCGGGCGGGCTGATCGTGCTGATCGCGCTGATCGCCTACGCGCCGAGCCAGTACCGCTCGGCGCACCGCGAACTGGAGGCCCTCGCGCGCCAGCGGTCGATCGAAGGCGATCTCGTCGCGCTCGTGCACGACCACCGTATCGGCGCTGGAATGCGGGCCGGTGGAGGTGCCCAACCACGCGCCGATCCCGCTGCTCTCGCTGTATCTGAAGACGAGCCCCGCGAACGTGATCAGCGCGCAGGTCGCGCAGATCTCCTACGGCACCTACGTCGACCCGGCGAGCATGGAAGTCGAAGACGACTACGTGCTCGACCCCCACGACCCGCACCTCGCGGTGAGCGTGCCACCCGGATTCACCGAGTCGGCGACCGACCGCTCGTGGCTGATCTTCAAGCGCTGTCCGTGCGTCGCGAGTCGTCGGCATGCACGCCGTCTGCCTGAGGGTCGGACGTATGTATGGACCGTGCACCCCTCGTCGAAGCTCCGTACACGCTCGCCTGATCGCTGCCGCGCACTCCGGCCCGGGTGCTCCCGCTGCGCCTGCCGGTGATCGCTTAAGGCTGCTTCCTTCCGGACCTGACCTGGTTCGCGAGCCGGCACCGCGCGGGACCCGAACCATCGACGCCCGCGGCGGCGGGGCGACCGGGACGAAGCCCCTCGGAGGGGAGTTCAGCCCCGCTAGAGCGGATTGCGGATTCAGGGCGCCGCTACATCCCCGCCTAGCACGGTCCGTGGCGATCGTAGCGCGCGAGCGCAAGTTGCGTTAGGCTGCCCGGCCGTGACCTACTTCAGCGATGACTCCCCACGACTCCAATGGGCTCGCGCCCGACGCATCGGCCTCGGCCTCGCCGCCCTCGGCGCGACGGCCCTGATCGCCGGCTGTGGCAGCTCCGGCGGCTCCAGCACGATCACGGTCGGAGCGGAGAACAAGGCCGACGAAGCCCTGGCGGATAAGAGCGCGCCGACGAGCTCGACGAGCACGAGCGCGACTGCCGCGGCGAAGACGCCGACGAGCGGTCCGCTCTCGAAAGAACCGCACGTGACCACGCCGAGCGGCCCGCCGCCGAGCAAGCTGGTGACGAAGGAAATCATCACCGGAACGGGCACCGAAGCGAAGACCGGCAGCGCGGTCGCGGTGAACTACGTGGGCGCGCTGTACAAGACCGGCAAAGTGTTCGACGCATCGTGGAAACGCAACGAACCGTTCCCGTTCACGCTCGGCAAAGGCCAGGTCATCCCCGGTTGGGAACAGGGCGTCGTGGGCATGAAGGTGGGCGGACGGCGTGAGCTGATCATCCCGCCCGCGCTCGGGTATGGCGCGAAAGGCTCGCCGCCGTCGATCCCGCCGAACGAAACGCTCGTGTTCATCGTCGACCTGCTGAGCGCGTAGGGCCCGTCCCAAAAGCCGTGCGCCTCCCGGCGCTGGCGCTCACGCTGAGCTGGATCCTCGCGGGAGCGCTGTGCGGCTGCGGCGCGGCGCACCGCAGCCCGGCCGAACTGAGGCTGGAGCGCGAAGACCTGGTGGCCGTGAGCAGGGCCCTCGCACGTGTCCAGACCCCGGTCGCGGTGGAGCTGGTGGCGGCCAGGCGAGCATGGCCGCTGGTGGCCAACGGCCTGCCCTCCGAAGCCCGCGCCCTGGCGAACGCCCGCGCGCCGATCGCGGCGGCCGCGAGCAGCGCCGCGCGGATCCCGACGCCGCCGCTGCTGAGCGAAGCCCACGCGGTCTCCCTGACCGGTCCGGGCTCGCCGCTGGCGGGCCTGTTTCGCACCTACATCGGTCTGACGACGCGCGGATGGACACTCACCGGCGCGGCGATCGATCAGATCGCACACGGCTCACCCGCCGGCGCTCGGTTTGCGCGGGAAAACGTGGGGCTGTACATAGAGAGCGTGTACGACGGCCACTTCGACCTGGCGCAGATCGACAAACGCCTGACCCGAGGCTACCGCGAACTCGGAGGTCCGCAGGCGTTCGGCAGCGCACTCACGCAGGCTGAAGTCGATGCGCTGGGGGACGCCTACTCCGAAGCGAGCGCGCGGCTGCATCCGCACGCCGGGATTCGCTTCGGGTCATAGAGCACCGATATCCCGTGCGACCGAGTGCTCGAGTCGGGCCAACCGCCGGCGTGGGGCCTTCGTCGTGCGCCCGGAGCGCAGCGTCGCCAGGGCGCAGACCAGGAAGCAGGCCGCGCCGAGCGAGGTGTTGAAGTTCGCCGCCGCCAGGTCGAGCACCGAGCCGCTCGCCGGCACGACATAACCGGCGATCGCGGAGATGCCGAAGAGCACGCAGCCGAGCAGGTTGACGACCGGCTCCCACCAACCCGGCCCGATGCGCTCCGGGCGCCAGCCCAGCCGGCCCCGCCGGGAAGAGGCGCGGTAGGCGATCGCGCCGGAGACGAGGAAGCAGATCGATCCCAGCGCATCCGGCCGCCACACGAGCCGGTTGTACTCCGAGCTCGACAGCGCGGTGTGCAGCGCGCGATAGGTGGTGACGTTGAAGAACAGCGTCCCCGCCGACTGGATCGCGGCGGCCCACCAGGCGGCGCGTCCGGCGCCGGGCGTGCGGCGAGTGGCGAAGGCGAGCGAGCTCTGCAGCGCTCCGCCGGCGGTGAAGAAGATCGAGCCGACGAAGAACGTGATCGCATCCGCGGTATCGCCCACGAGGCTCGCATAGCCCGGCAGCGGGCCAATCACAAAGCACGTCGCGCCGATCGCGAAGCACGCGCCCATCCAGCGCTCGCGGTTCATCGCCGACATGATCGCGCACCCGCGCTCAGGCCATCGGAGGGCAGTCCGGAGGGGCACGCACGGACCGGTGAACGGAGCGCCGCATGTGGCTGCCGGCGACTCGTCCCGCCACAACTGTCGACGCCGGGCTGCCCGTAGTTCTCGCGCGCCCTCGACCACCGGCTCGCCCATGTCCCTGGGTGCTGCTTTTTCGGTCTCTCTGATCCGCTTCCTAAGATCGTCCGTCCATGCCCAAGGATCGTATTCGGCGCTACCGCCTTGCTCCAGACGTGCGTGTCGTGATCCAGCGATCGAGCGCTCATCCTGTCGAGTACGCAATCGTGCTGCTCGTCGAACGCGACGGGGAGTGGCACACGGTGCGCACCTTCGACAACGCGCACGATCCGATCGAGCATCACGAGCACCGCTACATCGGCTCCGAGAAGCAGGAGCCGATCGTCACGCACGAGTCCGTGAACGACGCGATGCAGGCGGCCGAAGTCAAGATCAGGGGAGGCTGGTCCGATATCGTTCGTAGCTGGGAGAACACCCGATGAGCACCGTCTATGACAAGACCTGGGACCTCTTTATGGCTGCGTCGCTCAGCGACGATGACCTCGGCTACCCCGATGAGGTCGAGTTCGTTCCGGGGGATCAGGAGTGGGCCGACGAAGTGCTCTGGCGCAATCTCACCGAAGGCCATCCGACCGTCCTCGTCAGCGAGGACGCCGAGCTGCTGCTGCTCCCACGGCCCCGCAGCCTGGTAGACCGGCTGCGGGGGCACGTCGTCGTCAACGTCGCTCATCGCACCCCCGGACACGCCTCGCCATACGCGATTTCAGGCCGGCTGGGGCGCCATCCAGTGCGCCAGATGCGCGAGCTGGCGCACGCGTAGCCGCCCCGGAGAACGTCAGTAGATCCGACGCCCGCGAGTCGACTTTGCGTCCGCGACCGCTCCGCGGCAGAAGCGCCGCGCCCGCAGCGACAGGAGTCAAGTGTATCGGTGGACGCCACCTGCGGACCCGGTCTGGCGCCGAGAGCCCGGCGCGACCAGCCTCCTTGCTGGAGGGCCATTGGGCAACAATGGACAGCAGCGCTCCGATGCTGGTCCCTCCCGCAAGCCGGCGAGCGACCTAAAAGCCCAATAGACTCAGGGCCTCAGGGCGCGTAGCTCAGTGGGAGAGCGCTCGCTTCACACGCGAGAGGTCGCAGGTTCGAAACCCGCCGCGCCCATAAACTCCCTGCAAATTAGCACTTTTTTGTCGCTTAGCTCAACCGGAGAAAAGGGTAGGCCCGGAGCAAGCGCCTTCTCGCTGAGCTATCTCGAGCAGTGCATTCCTAGCTCTCGCTAGCTCACAAAATGCCTGCAAAGTGGCATCTTTTGCTCCTTACGCCGCTGTGCAGCGGCGTGGCAACCCGGTTGTAATGGATAGTCGTGCGTAGCTGTATATGGCTGTATTTTCAGCCGGTGGACGAAACTCTCGCTTCGACGCCACTTTGAGCGACGCCAGCGACGCCCTAACCTCGGACCCGTGTGGCTCACGACCGCGCAAATGCATAGGTCAAACGGACGACTGCAGCGCCGCCGTCAGCCGCGGGAGCCAGGCGACACGGGCTGTCTCTACGCTCGATTTGAGAAGTGCTCGGCGCGCAGCCCGGTCTTCATGAGAATCGCGAGATCCAGCGCGGCCGGCGTCCAAGTATTGGTGTCGTAGACCGGGCGCACGAACAGCGGCGTGCCCGGGTGCCGTTCGGCGTAGCGCTCCATATCCCGCCACCGTTTCCCCTCCTCGCTGCGTCCGCGGTTCAGCGCAGCTGCCTGCGGAAACAGATTAAGATCCGTGCCCCCTCCTGCGGCGTGCGCGATGAAATGGCCGCGATCGCGCTTTACGCCCGACCACAGCCGGGGGACGGCAAAAACCCGGCCAGTCGTCCGCGATCCCGCTCGCCTGCCGGGCGCTGAGAGTACCCCAGGCGGCAACGACGCGGTCCTCCCCCTTGCCGAGCCGATTCTCGGAGAGGGTCGGGCCAGCGTCGAACAGGAACGTGAGGTCACCCTGGGGGATCTCCAGCACCTGCGTACTCCAGTCGCTGACCTGCTCGTAGAGCACGAGCCAGCGCTCGACCAGCGCGTCGCGCACGAACGTATCCCACGTCTCGAGGCTGGGGCGATTCGTTGCGGCAAGTTGTGAGTAGTCGATGCCCCCTGTCTGCGACACACGGGTGAGCATGACCGCTCGCGACGCGCTTGTGACGTCTATACGGTTAGCGATATGGCAGGCACGTCGCGAATCTCGGCAAACGCAATCAGCGCACTCAAGGAGGCGCTGGAGGTTGTCCCGTAGCGCGTAGAAGTTTGTAGGTGGCGGTCCTTCCGCCTCGTCCGGTCCCGTTGGGACCGTGGCGAGTGCAAATAAGTCCATCGAGACGAGAGGGACCGCCATGAAGACCGTAAAGCAGGAGCAGGACGGGAGCGCTCGCAGGGATTGCCGCCGGGGGTGCAGGACGCGCTGGGGGAGCTCGCGGGCGCCGCGAAGGATGGGTTGCTGGCGCTCAGCGTCGGTGTTGGGCTGGGCGTGCTGAGCGAGATGATGGAGGCCGAGCTGGATGAGGTCGTCGGTCCGAAGCACGCCAAGAACGAGGAGCGCACCGCTGTGCGTCACGGCCACGAGGACGGCGAGGTCACCCTTGGGGGCCGGCGGGTCGCGGTGAAGCGTCCTCGCGCCAGGACCGCCGATGGGGAGCACGAGGTGCCGCTGGCGACGTATGAGTATTTCGCTGACCGTGACCCGCTGACGCGGGTGGTTTTGGAGCAGATGCTCGCGGGTGTCAGCACGCGCCGCTTCTCACGGACTCGTGAGCCCGTCGGTGAGAAAGTGGCCGGTAATGAGCGTTCGGCGTCGAAGTCAGCGGTCAGCCGCGAGTTCATCGGCCGCACCCGTGAGCATCTGGACGCGCTGATGAGCCGCGATCTCGCCGATGTGCGCTTGGCGGCGTTGATGGTCGACGGGATCGAGCTGAAGGGCCGCTGCTGCATTGTCGCGCTCGGCGTCAGCACCGAGGGGGTCAAGATCCCGCTGGGACTGTGGGATGGCTCCACGGAGAACAAGACCGTCACCGCTCACCTCCTCGCCGACCTCGTCGCCCGGGGCCTTGACGTCGAGCAGGGCGTCCTCGTCGTCCTCGACGGCGTCAAAGGCACTCAGAGCGGCCGTCGATGAGGTCTTCGGCCCGGTGCCGGTGCAGCGCTGTATTCGGCACAAGGAACGCAACGTCCTGGATCATCTCCCCGAGCGCGACCGCCCCGCGGTGAAGGCGCGGCTGCGACGAGCGTGGGCCAGCGATAACCACGAGCTCGCGCTGGACGGCCTGCAAGCCCTCGCCGGCGAGCTGGAGCACTCCCATCCCGGGGCGGCCGCGTCACTCGCTGAGGGCCTGGAGGAGACTCTCACCCTCACCCGCCTGGGGATCCGCGGACGGCTGAAGAAGACGTTGGCCTCGACGAACCCGATCGAGTCGATGATCGAGATCATCCGCCGAACCTCCCGTAACGTGAAGCGCTGGCAAAACGGCGACATGTGCCTGCGCTGGACCGCCGCGGGGATGCTCGAGGCCGAGACCCAATTCCGGAAGGTCGTCGGCTACACAGACCTCGCGAAGCTCGCCCTCGCCGTCGAACACGACCTCGCCGCTTGTCGCGCACCCCTCCACCCAACCGCCCACGAGGAGGCGCGCACGCCCATCACCGTGTAACCATCACACCCGACCGCCGCCACGAACTTCCACGGCGAACGGGACAACCTCCGTAGCAGCCGCCCCAAGACTAACGAGAACTAACAAAACTAACGAGAACTAACACGACACGGCTATGCTCTCGGTGTGGCAGCTCGTAGCCCGTTCACGCCGACGTTCGGAGCCTCGCCGCCGATCCTGGCTGGGCGCGGGGAGCTGATCGAGGAGTTTGCCGAGGCACTCGAGGATGGGCCGGGCGCGCCGGGCCGCGCGACCATCTACTCAGGGGCGCGAGGGACCGGCAAGACGGTCTTGCTCAACGCCGTCGAGGCCGAGGCCCGGTCCCACGGCTGGCTTGTCGTCAGCGAGACCGCGACCCCCGGGTTCATAGCGCGCCTTTCTGACGACCACCTGCCGAGGGTGCTCGCCGACCACGACCCCAAGGCTGTGCGTCACCATCTGACGAGCTTCGGGCTTCCGGCAAACCTCGGCCGGCTCGACTGGGCGAGAGTCGAGCGACACGCGAGGACGCTCTCGTTCCGCTCCAAGGTCGAGCTGCTGACCGACTTGTTGAAGGAAACGGAGAGCGGGCTTCTCATCACGCTCGACGAGCTCCACCATCAGCCCGTCGCCGAGCTGCGCGAGTTCGGCACGGTCGCGCAGCACATGATCCGTGAGCAGCGCGAGTTCGCGTTTGCCGCGGCTTCGTTGCCCGCCGCAATCGACGAGGTCCTCGCCGACGAGCTGATGACGTTCCTGCGTCGCGCCGACCGCCACCACCTCGGCTCAGTCGATCCCGCGGCCGTACGCCAAGCACTCGAGCAACCGATCGTAAACGCCGGACGCACGATCACAGACGACGCGCTCGAGGCGATGGTTGCTGCGACGAGCGGGTACCCGTTCATGATCCAGCTGGTCGGCGACCGCGCATGGCGCGCCGCCAGCGACTCGCCGACGATCACGCTCGAGCACGCAGACGCGGGCATCGACGCGGCGAAACGACGCCTCGGCCAGTTGGTGCACGCACCCGCGCTTGCCGACGCGTCCGATGTCGCCAAGTCCTTCCTCCTCGCGATGGCACAAGACGACGGACCATCGACTCTCGCCGATATCGGGCGACGGCTCGGCACCAACTCGAACTACACGAGCCAGTATCGGCTCAGACTGCTCGCACTCGAGCTGATCAAACCCGCCGGGCACGGCCGCGTCGAGTTCGCACTCCCCTATCTGCGCGACTACCTACGCGAACACGCGGCCACGCTCGGGCTCCCGAGCAAGCCGTAGACGCGACCTGCTACCGATTTGAAACCGAAGCTGGCCGGCGGCGCGAGCACCGGCGGCGGAGCCCGGGTTTCGTCCACCGTGGACGAAACCCGCTCTGTGAATCCGCAGTTTCCGGGTATATTCAGCTACGGGCTTGGAGCGGATAGCTCGCTCTACGCCCAGACAATCCCTGCAAACTGGCTGGTTTTGGACCTGTAGCTCAGTCGAGCCACTCCCGCTTCACACGCGAGAGGTCGCAGGTTCGAAACCCGCCGCGCCCATTTTCTTTCCACTTGCAAATCGGCTGGTTCTTCCGGTCAGGGCCGCAGCGCGCTGAAGACCGGCAGGCCGTCATTACGGTCGATCGATACGTCGCTCAGTCCGGCGGCATGTAGCCACCGACGCAGGTCCTCGGCGCTGCCGGTGCTGCCGAAGTCATCGTTGCGCAGCAGGCGTCGCTGACGGCGGCTGCCCTGGGCGAGGAAGGTGCTGCCGAGCAGGTGTCCGCCGGGACGCAGACAGCGCGCCATCTCCTCGAGCGCGGCCTGCGGGCGGGCGAGACAGTGCAGACCGCCGTAGCTGAGGCACAGGTCGGCCGTCGCGTCCTCGACCGGGAGGCGATACATGTCGCCCTCGATCATCCGTACATCGGCGCCCGGGTGGCTCGCCGCGCGGCGCCGCGCGCGATCGAGCATCGCAGGCTCGATGTCGACGCCGATCCAGCGCACGTTCTGGCCAGGACGCAGGCCGCGGAGGGCCACTCCGCCTCCACAGGGAACGTCTAGGACGGTGGCGCCGCCGGGCAGCTCAGCGATCGCATTGAGACTGCGATAGAAGGGCCGCGGATCGACACCCCACATCGCTCCGAGCACCAGTCGTGCCAGACGTGGGCGTTCGATGTAGAAGTCGTACACAGCCCCGAAAGGACCCGCGCATACGTTTCGCTCCTGCGTCATCGCGATACGGTCAGCGCTCGCCGTCGTAGTACTCGACCTGGCCGTCCCGGCGTCGCAGCATCACGCGATCCTCATCGTTGCCCGGCCAGACGCCGATCTTGTCGCTGTCGGGATAAACCGCGACCGTCGGCTCGCGCGCACTCGAGAACATCACGATCCGCGCCGTCTGCTCGGCGCGGTTGCCGACCTTGTGGGCACCGGCGGGGCCGGGCGCGAAGCGGACGATCTCGCCCGCCGTGAGCGCCTGCTCGCCGGTCGGCGTGCGCACAAGGACGGCGCCCTCGAGCACCAGCAGCCACTCCTCCTCGTACTCATAGTGATACGGGCACACGCTCTGCCCCGGGGGAAGCTCGAATGCCTTGACCGCGAGCGCCTCGCCACCGACCGCCTCGTCGAGTTGGGCGACGCCGGAGCGATAGCCCTCGGGATCGGTGTCGTCGTAGGAGAACGTCGCGCCGAGTGCGTTCGCCTTGCGCAGATCGCTCATTGAGCCCATCCTACGTGTCGGGGACGGGAGACGCTCGCAGTCGGCGACCCTTGGCCAGTGGTCGAGCCTTCTCGCTAACTCGAAGGCGTAGGCAAGGGCGGCGGTTCCGGCTGACTATCGCGGTTCGGGAACAGATAGCGGGTCACAACAGTCACCACGCCGACGATCTGCACTACCGTCGCCCCAAGCCATATTTGGATCACGCCGTCGGGGATATTCCAATTCTTGCCCTTTTCCGCATAAACCCAAAAGATCACGTTTACTACGACCAGCTCGACCGCAAGGATGGCAAGGAGACCCTTCGCGTATGTCTCGCGCAGTTCGATCTCTTGTGTGGCGTATTCTTTCTTGAGTTCGATCCCTTGGAGCTGTGCCTTCTCGGTGAGAAACCGGAGGGCCTCAGGCATCGCCGGCGCATCGCTCGCCGCACCCTCCTCGAGGATACGCTTGGCGCTTTGCTCCGCCTGCTCTTTCTCAGGATCGACCCCATTGCCCCCACTGGGGGTCGTCGGCCATGTGTCACTCCATCAGACCGAGATTTTTGAGTCGAAACTGCATGGCTTCGCGTGACACCTTGAACTGGATACCCAATTGTATGTCATTGAGACCGTCAGCATGCAAGCTCTTGACGGTGGACTCGGGCATCAGCAGGCATGCCGCGAACTCGTTAGCGAAGACCTCCTCTGGCTCCTCACCCGTAGCAGACAGGCCACTGCGAAGGTCTACGGTCGAATACTCTTCGGCTTCCTCGGAGCGCCTAACCCAATGGCCTAGCTCGTGGGCACACGTGAACCGTTTTCGGTTCTCTGGATCGCCCTGGTTGATCATGATGGTCGGCTCTTGACCCGGCGTCTTGATGAGGGCGCCTAGCGTGTCCTCGTCCAGTGGCGCATCCACGACTCGCAGGCCTGCCGTCCTAGCGACCATGACGGGGTCGACTGGGATTATCCCGAAGGGCCACGCGGTGGTCAGCAGTCTCGTGGCTTCCTCGGCAGCTTCGATCTTGATCTGGCTTGTCATTTCTCCCCATCCACTGTATACGGGGCGGCTAGACATGGTCAGCACGGCCCCCTCCGGGGCCCTTGCCCCGCATCACGAGCACCCAGCCCCGCCAGAAGCGGGTCCGTGAACGCTAGCGGGCTGGAGCCTAGATCGGGGCGAGCGGGTGGGCATATCTCAAGCCATAACACGAACACCCGTTTGGTTCAACCCCTCCGGACAGAAGTCACAAAGTTGGCACACTTTACCGTCACGAACGCTCGCAGACGTGTTCCTGATCGTCGAACGAATATCGCTCCCGGGCATGGTCGCTCGGTCGCCAACCATGGGCGGTCCCAGCGGTGCGGTGCTCCACCCGGACTGGCACGACGACGAGGGTCGAGCGAGCCGTCGCAGGCCGGGGCTACGATCGAAGAAGAAGAGGCAGCATCGAGCTTTCAGACTTCGGTTTACCTGACCGTCATCGAGTAGCGGCTTGCGCCCGAGACCTTCGGACCGCCCTGGCTCCTCCGACGGCGACACGCTTAACAGAGATATGCCGGAGTCGTACAGGGCCCGCCGCTGAGATGGGCATCGACAACACAGGAAGGAAACATCATGGGTTGGACAGCTGGACATCTACAGGGACCATTCACCGCACGCGCCGCGATCGAGTTCGACCTCGGCCCGGAGTTCGCCGCACGCGTGATCGACACCGCTCGCTATGGGCAGGTCATCTATGCGGCCGTGTGCTCAAGTGATGATCAGGAAGTATTCGGGTTGGTGCTGTTGACCGAACGCCACGGTGGCGTGCTCTACACTAAGCCGGTCAGCGAGGATATGGCTCCGGTTGAGGATCATTGTCCTGCACGCATCCTCGATCAGCTCACTGAGCCTAGCAATCAGAATGCACGCGAGTGGCGAAAGCGTTGCCGAGCTCGGCTGGCCAAGCCACGTCCGCGACGAGGTCAGAAGGTGGTCTTCACCAAGCGGCTCCAGTTCACCAACGGTGATGCCCACAGCACCTTGTCTTTCCAGGGTAAGGCGCGGTTTTGCTCAGCCGACGGCAAGCTTTATTGCATTCGATCTTGGCGAGAGCTGGATTACACCGTGGAGCCATGATCCGCGAGTGCATTAGGTAGGATCTGGTGTTATTGCTCGCTCGACTGCGGCCTCGATTGACTCGACGTGGGTCGCCCGCAGCGAGTTGTCCTGTTTCTGACTCCACACCGTGTAGCCGGCTGAGTCCTCCTGCTCGACCTTTGCATTCCACTTACCCTCAGAGACCAGCCTGACGGTAAGGCGGCCGCTGCTCTCCTTCGCAGGGGCGATCGATAGTAGCTTGCGGGTTGTCTTGTCGGTGAGGAGGTGTCCGCCGGTCGTGTCGATGGCGAACACGTCGTCATCCTTCCAGACGAGGAAGTCCGGATAGAAGTTCCGGGTCGGGCCGATGCTGACGAGCGGGATGTTGTAGCCGCTCCTCGAAGGGTTTCGACACCACGTCAGGCCAGTTTTGTCGATGGCGCGAGCGAACGGCGCCTCGAGCGTCTGATTGAGGCCGCTGTAGCCCGCGTGGAGCGCATTCTTAAACGGCTCCATCTCGTCTTGACGTACGAGTGCAGGGCCGACGACGTACTCGTCAACGCTCTTCTGCTTGAGGAAGACGTTGTCGATGTAGGCGTTCACCACGTTCTCGGCGATGCTGATGATCTGCTTGTGGGCTCGACTACCGAACCCGACGAGCGCGTCGAACTTTGGGGAGTCGGTCGGGGCAACGCCGAGCGCGCCCTGGAATCGTCGCAAGACCTCGCGCTGGAAGAGCCAACGCGCGACGACGAGATTCGTGTGCTCGAACGGCTCCCATTCGAACTTTGGTCGTGTCCCGCCACCGACGAGCCGTTGAATGAGCGTGCGGCCACCCTCGCTCTTGATGTTCGAGCCGTCATCTTGGCGATAGTCGTTCAGGCTCTCGATGAGCTCCGCGATCGGCTTGACGGCCTGGTCGGTGATGTAGGCCGTCTCATATATACCCTTCTTTTCCTTCGCCCGTAGCGGCTCCGGTTTGGCTTTGCCGGGGCTGGTTTCGATGATCTTGATCCCAGGCGCATCGGAGGCAAGCTTCTTGTCGATCTTCTCAAGGAGCTCGCTGAATACGCCGCGCTTGTCAACGCGGATGTAGAAGTGCGCACTGTTCAGGCGCTCAACTGGGTAGTGCTTTGCCCCCGGCTGGCGGAGAAGGCGACCGATCGTCTGCTCGACCTGGGTGTTCGACTCCATGCTCTTGTCGATGTAGGCGAAGTAGCAGAGGGGGTCATCCCAGCCCTCCTGGAGACTCAGGTTGAAGATCACGTGGCGAAACCCGCCCGCCACGAACTCGTCGTAGTCCTTGTCCGCGCCCTTGAACAACCGGAACGCCTCAGGCAGTGGGTAGTCCTTGTCCGTCTTCAGCGAGCAGTAGACGGCGATCTCATCGGGGTCGACATTGCAATGCTCTGTCAGGTGGCGCCAGATGAGGATCGGAGGTGAACGCCTCTGGAGAAAAGGCTGTTTCGGATCGTCCGTCTCGAGACTGTTGCCCTCGACGATGTTGGTCTTGCTGACATAGATCGCCTTCGGGGCTCCGACACCATGAGCCGCCGCCTCCTTCTCAGCGTCGTGCATGTCCGCGATGAGGGAGTTGACCGTCTCCTCCATCGGCGCCTGGTATCCGCCCAGGAGGACCGCGCTCTTAACGAGGCCCGAATCAGCGACAGCCTTCGCATCAACGTTCGTTATCAGCTCCTCGTCGGTCCAGCCCTCCTCCTTGAGCGCCTTGAGCACGGCGCTGAGCCCGGCGGAGCGCCTCATCGTCGCGCTCGCGGCGATCAGCGCGTCGGGCTGGAGTTCGAGTAGCAGGTCCAACTGTTGGTCAGTGAGGTTGTGGCCCTCGTCATAGACGATCACGAGAGCTCGCCGACGATCGTGATCGTCCAGCCGGAGCTTGAGCTCGGCCCACGTACTTTCATCCGCTGTGTCAAGCTCGCTGCGGAAGATCAGGCGCTGGCCCTTCTCCTTGTCGCGCTGGTTGAACGTTCCGACGGTGGCGAAGTAGACGCGCGCCTGCCTGGACTCGCGCACCTCCATCTGGCTGTACTGGGCTAGGTAGGAAAATTCCGCCGATCCGAGGAGGTGGTGGTACTTGCCTCCCGGGGACAGATTTGCGTACGTCTGATCGACGACGATCTTGCCCTTCGAGAGCCAGAGAACAACCGGTGAAACCGAAAGTACGGTGGAGATCGTCGATACAGCGTCCGCGAGGATGACCGTCTTCCCCGAGGCCGTGATCGCGGAGAGGGACTGGTAGAAGGGTATGACTCGCAGGTCGCCCCGCTTGCCGCGTTCCGGCGGCGCCTCGTAGTACCTGGCGAACCGCTCAGCGATCTGATCCGCGGCTGTCTTCTGGAACTTCTTGAGCTCGATCATCAATCGTCGTCCGAGTGGTACGGCTCACCGCGCAGATCGAGTCCAAAGTCCATCAGAATGCGATCCGGGATCTGGTAAAAGACGACGTTACTCGTCTGGAACCGGTACAGGCGCGCGTAGACGTGATAGCGAGCTGCGAGGCCCGCTCGCTTGGCCTCCTCCGCGCAGGCTTTGTAGATCTCCTCCGTGAAGTCCGTGTTGCCCTTGCTGCCGTTCCAGATCAGGAAGAACCCTTCGGATGCGCCGTTGTGGGCGACGAGGTGCTTGTAACCGGTATCAGGAGCCATCGTGATTAGCACCTCCCGCCGGCGCGACTCGGCATTGAAGTGCGAAGCGATGATTGTGTCGGCCAGCTCCTCGCGCTCCATGCTTAGCAGCGCGTCCGCATCAACCTTCTTCTTCAGCGCTGCGAAGCGGTAGCCACCTCCCAGCGGCTCTTGTGAGCCTGTTTGCCAATCGCCGCTGATAGCGCGCTGTAGCCGATCCGCGGTCAGCGAGCGAGCGTACGAGTCTCCCTTCTCGGGACGGCCCTGCTCGATCAGAATGAACCTACGCTCGGTATCCGCGAGCGCATTGACCTGCAAGACGGAATGGCCCGCAGTGCCCGACCCTGCGAACGGGTCCATCACGAGCCCCTCCGGAGGGCACCAGAGCTGCGTGATCTTCGAGAAGAGCTTGAGGGGCTTGACCGTCTCAAAGCCGTGGTCCTTCCCGACGATCGCGCTGAGCTCCTTGATGCCGGTCTGGCTGAGGCCGCTCTCCTCGTAGTCCCAGGAGGTCGAGTCGAGAACCAGGGGCTCATCCATATCCTCGTCGGCCCAGTAGGTGATCGGGACCATCCCCTTCTTCACCGACTCTAGGTAGCGCTTGACGCGCGGGCCGCCGGTGCCATCCATCCCGAACCAGACAAATGGCCAGCTCTTCTGGGCCAGCCGCGCCTGCGCTTTTTTCGCCGCGCCCTTCGGGAGCAGGTCGGGCCGACCGCGCTGTACGAGCAGCGCCGGTGCCCTGTCATCGCCGATGTCGAGCTCTGTGTACTTCGAGCCCCATTCTTCGAGCCACGCCTTGATGTTGGCCTTCGGGTGCGACCATGAGCGGAAGCCGGCCGGGTAGTGCATCGCCCCCGTGAACGGGGATTGGATCGCGTACTGGTCCTTGGCGGATGGCGTGCGCGCACTTAGATCGTGCTCGCGCCACAAGCCCTGGGGGTCATCATCGGGATTGCGGTAGCGAGCGTTCGCGGACTCTGACCGCGGCAACGTCTGGGTCGTCGCCTTTTCGGCGTCCTTCGCATACACAAGGACGTACTCCGTCGCGGTCGATACGTGATTGCTGTCGTTGCGTGGCGCTGTCGACTTCTGCCAGTTGATGATCGCGAGACGGTTCTCCTCCTTGAAGAGCTCGTGCTCGTCCAACATCTGTCCGAGGTGGAACAGCTCGCGATGGTCGATGCAGATCGCGAGCACGCCACTCGGCTTGAGCATGGACTTCATCATTTGTAGGCGCGGCCACATGAACCGCATCCACTTCGTGTGTCGGGCGCCGTCGTCGGCGCTGACCCACTCGCCGATGCCGGGATCGTTCGGGTCCTCCTCCCAGCGGTCGTTGTAGCGCCAGTCGTTGCCGGTATTGTAAGGCGGATCTGTGAGAATCAGGTCCACCTGCCCACGCTCGCGGTAGAGCGTCGCCATTGCCTGCAGGTTGTCGCCCTCGATCAGGAGGTTACGTGCCTGATCGCTCTCCTTGCCGGCCGAGTACTTCTTGACGGTGCGGGCCACGCGCGGCCGTACGCGCCGCGCAAGCTGGCGGGCGTTGGCCTTGCCCGAGAAGTCGATGTGGATTCCTCCCTCGTTGCGGGCCTCCAGCAGCTTGATCAACTCCTCCCGCGAGAGGTCGTCGAGGCGAGGGGAACCATTGAGAGCCTGAACGATCGGGGCGGGCACCAGCCGACAAAATACGCTACGCAACGGCGTCGGGCACGCTCCCCCTGGGATCCGCAGGGAAACGGCCCCAGCTTCGCCCCGTGGGGCCTATAGAGCCTCCTTCGTGTACGCCCAGCGGACCAAGCCGTGCGCTGCTCGCTTGCCACCCGGTCGATATGTCCGACGGATTGGGCCGTCCTGCCGCGCTCATGTTCGCTGCGGGCATGCTTCCACTGGTCCGAAGTAGCCCTTGTCGGAGGGCGAGGTCGGTGTCTTCCGCAGCTTGAGGGAGCGTCATGCCACCTGCGTATCTATCGTTGCAGCCGGCCGTATCTGGCCCCGTGCCACCTGCTGCTTCCCGTCGAGTCCAACTCGCTCGGTTACGTCTCATCAAGACGATTTACCGTATAGGATCAGCCACGATCACTTTGGAAGGAGCAGCGTCATCGATCTAGGACATGAGCCTCGGTATCGCTTGGTGGAGAAGCTGGCCGCCGGGGAGATCGTGCTGCCCGACATCCAACGTGACTACGTCTGGAAAGGCACGCAGATCCCGTGGCTGCTCGACAGCTTGAACCGAGAGCGGTCGGTCGGCTCGGTGCTGCTCTGGGATACGGGCCTCAAAATCCCGACGAAGGCGTGGCCGTCGTCCAGGGGACACTAGCCAGCGTCAAGCCAGCGATCTTACTCGACGAGCCCCCGCACTTAGGAGTAAAATCTTGACCTCCCGCGAGAAGGGGCACGAAGAGTTCTACGCCGTTGCTGAGGCGTTTACGGAGCGCTGCCTGCGCAAACTCGACTCGCTGTTTACGCCTGGGCGGCCTGTCTGGTCCACCGAGCCGGTCGCCGAACTGTATCGCCGGGTTGTCGATAAACCAGACTGGTCAAAAGGCTCTGATTTTGCGCAAAAGCTTCTCGGACAGCTCGAGGGTGCGTCTCAGGACGTTTTCCTGCTTGCTGCGGAGGTGCTATGCATCTTGCTGCTTCCCCAAGACACCAATCCCAAGACTAAGCGAGGGAGCGTCGTTACGATCCTCAACGGCGCGCCGGAACCGATGGCTCTACCCGATGACCTGTCTGAAGCGATGGAGCATGGGATTGCATCCTACGGCGCCGCCTTAGCTCATCGTTTTCCGCAGTACGCGTTTCTCCTTGAGTTCGCGCGCGAGTGGGCGCAGCTTCCTGGACAGAGGCGAGAGACGTTTTTGTCCGATCCGGACGAGTTCGATGAGTTTTTGACCACGCTGCCGAGTAAGGGTGCATCGTCGCAGGTGGAGGCGTTACTCCATATCGTCTTCCCGGATTACTTCGAGCCTATTGTGTCGATCGGGGTAAAGCAAAAAATTCTCCAAGCCTTCGGGGAGTATAATGTAGATGAGGTTCTCCCGATCGATAAGCAAATCGCGCTGATCCGGCAAGAGCTATCCCACGAATATGGAGATGACTTCAGCTTCTACGATCCAGAGGTTCAGGCTCGCTGGGATATTAAACGGGGTGAGGGATTGATGACTGCCCAAGTCGTTGACAACTGGGGAGAGTTTCTCCGGTGGGCGGGGCACCTTTACGGGAACGAGTCGTTTGACCGGGATGAGCGTGATTACAAGCTCGCCGCGGCCCAAAAGTTGAGCCAGGCTCGCGCAGCATTTGTCGCTGATGGAGACTGGCTCCCGTTGGTCCGGGAAGCGCTTGACGGGAACAACCTAGTCAACTGGCGAGCGCGGGACACGTTCATCGATTGGTGCGCGGAGCAGCCTGATCTGGCCACGCACGCTATTACCCCGCTGTGGGAAAGCGAGGAAGCTACGGAAGGGACTGCTGATGCGTTTGCGAGTGGCCTCAGGCCAGACACTGCACCCGGAAACCGCGTGAACATCGCGTCGGTGCTATTGATGGGTGTTGACGCTGCGATATATCCGCCATTTCGGCCAACAGTCGACGAACGTGCCCGGAGGCTGCTGGGTATTTCTGAGCGTGCAAAGGGCCTTGAGATCGACGATGGAGCGACCTACCGGCCGGACAAGCTTGCCGGTCTGCTGGGTGTATCGGGGCGAACAGTCCGAGGGTTTCTCCGCGAGCGCTTTCCTCGGCCGGAGGAGGACAAGAATACGGACTGGCATCTTGACACGGACATGGCCCGGGCGGTCGTTGTTCGCTTTCGACCGTCCGCCGCTACTGCAGCCGGAAGCCGGTACTTCGCGTTCCTCGAGCTTGTGGATGAGCTCTTCGACCGGCTGTCAGCTCATGGTGTTGAAGTGAGAGACCGGCTGGATGCGCAGAGCCTACTATGGTGGGTGACGAGTGGTAAACCGCCGAAGGATTGGAGCGAGGAGGATCAGGCTGCCTTCCTTGCGTATCAACGAAGCGATGAAACATCCGCGCCTACGAGAGCGAGCTCAGTGAAGGGATGGGAGTTGATTCCACCCGTGCTTGACGAGCTCGCCGAATCGGTGTATTTGCCGAACGCCTGGCTACAAGAGGCCGTCGATCTCCTGCACGAGAAGCGCCAGGTGATCTTCTACGGGCCACCCGGCACCGGGAAGACATTCGTGGCCCAGGCGCTTGGTCAGCATGTCTGTGCAGCCGGTGGCGATTGGCAGCTCGTGCAGTTCCATCCCGCCTACAGCTACGAGGACTTCTTCGAGGGGTATCGGCCGTCAAAACATGAGAATGACGCCGCACTTCAATTCGATCTGCAACGCGGACCTCTTCGGTTGCTCGCGGAGCAGGCAGCGAGCAATCCCGATGCCCCATACTTGCTCGTGATCGACGAGATCAATCGAGGCAACATCGCAAAGATCTTTGGCGAGCTGTACTTCCTGCTTGAGTACCGGGACAAGCCAATTCGGCTTCAGTACTCTCCCGATCAACCATTCGAGCTACCTGAGAACCTCTTCTTGATCGGCACGATGAATACAGCGGATCGGTCGATCGCGCTCGTCGACAGCGCCTTGCGTCGCCGTTTCTACTTCTACCCCTTTCTCCCGCGCGAATCACCGGTGTGCGACGTTCTGGACTCTTGGCTCGATGCGAACGGTTATGACGACGAGCCAGCACGTCTTTTGAAAGTGCTCAACGCCGCTCTGCACAAAGCACTTCCCGATGATGATTTCGCCTTTGGTCCCTCGTATTTCATGCCAAGCGACGGCCCACCCGACCTCCAGCGCATTTGGCGGTATGCGATTCATCCTCTGCTCGAAGAGCGTTTCTATGGGGCGAGACAGTCGGACGAGCTCGAGCATGAGTTTGGCCTCGCCGCGATGAGAGCGCGGCTTCGCGGGGCCGACGTGGCGGTCGAAACACCTGTTGATACCGATGAGGAGGACGGAGCATCGACTTGATCGAGATCGAGTCTGTTCGCGCCTGGGGGCAGGAGGAGCGAGAGCTGCCAGCGAATGTGGCCGCTGCTCTCGCCGCCACTGGTGTCGCCAAGGTGGTACCGGTTGACCCGCCGACACGCTGGCGGATCGAAACCGGCTCACGCATCGGTGTTGTCGTCGGTGACGGATGGGAGCTTCGCATCCGTCCCAAGCTCACGATCCCAAAGCTCCTCTTCCTGCTGGCTTACTCGCTTCAACCCCAAGGATGGCGCGATGCGATTACGGGTATGAAGCAGGAGCGCGATGTGGTCGATGCCCTTGCGTCAGGGTTTGCCTTCCATGCCGAGCGCGCGATCAATCAGGGCTTGCTTCGTGGCTACGTCGCTATCGAGGAGCGGCGTAATGATCTGCGAGGCAGGATCAAATTCGGCGATCAGCTCGCGCGCCTGCCGGGCCTGCCGCTTCCACTCGAGGTCTCCTACGACGACTTCACAGCCGACATACCGGAGAACCGGCTACTCCGCACGGCAATCGAGCGACTGCTGATGCTGCCGCGGATTGCCCCCCAAGCGCGGGCGCGCCTGCTCCGTCTGCGCGCTGCACTGCAAGAGGTGAGCCTGTTGCCTGATCGACGACGGGGTGATCTGCCGATGGTCACACGACTCAACAAGCGCTACGAGGCGGCGCTCGTGTTGGGGAAGTTGATCTTGGACGGGACATCGCTGCGTCAAGACCGTGGCCCTGTGGCTACCACGAGCTTCCTCTTTGACATGAACGAGGTGTTCGAGAGCTTTCTCTCGACAGCCCTACGCAAAGCCCTTGAGCGCCGAGCTGGAGGCCATGTTCATCTGCAATACAACCGCAACTACCTCGACCACGGACGCATACTCCGTCTCAAGCCTGACATCACTTGGTGGCATGGCAGGGGCTGTAGCGCGATCGTTGACGCGAAGTACAAGGCTCTAGAAGATGGGCGATTCCCCAACGCGGATGCCTACCAGATGCTTGCTTACTGCGTTGGCTTCGGAGTCCAGCGCGGGCTCCTCGTCTACGCGCGTGACTCTCTCGACCGCTCGCAACTGCATGAGATACAGCGACATGGATATGAGATTGAGGTGCTCACGCTTGATGCCGAGCAGGAGCCAGAGGAGCTGTTGCAACAGGTGGACGATATCGCCAAGAAGATCGCATCATCCGTGACCGACGATATGATCGCAGGGATGGCTATAGCCTAACTATTGACGCCCTCCCACTCAAGCTTCCTCGCCCTCATGGAAAGGATTTTGGCCAATACTGCAACATTATATTGAGGCCGCTTAGTGATTGCCGCCCGTCGCGGGCGCCCAGATACACCCCTCGATCAGCTGTGGCGACCCTGTGGGAAAGGGTTGAAGATTTTCCAGCTCGTCCAGGTGGCGCGCCATTGTGAGCGCTGATATCGCAGCGTCGAACGCGTCTTCTGATCCCGCCGCCCGCTCCAGCAAAACAGGGTTCTGATCAGGGAATGTTTGTGTTAGGTGAGTACGACGCTCGAGATGACGGCTCTTGACGAGGCCCTTGGGTGTGAAGAGTCGTGGATAGATCTCCACTACGAGCGGCCAGCCCCGCCCATCGAAAGGCCATATCGCGAATTCTGCGTCCGCGAGTAACGCCAGATGGCACATGCCGCGCAGCGAACCGGTCCCGACCGCGCCGGCCCCACCGATCTGAAAGACGCTCTTCGGTTGCCCTTCGACGTCCATCTCTGTTTTGACGGAACCCATGGCCAATCTTCTGCGCCTTTGTTTCAGAACGTCCCCAAAACGGCGGCTCGCATGCTTCGAGAAGTTGGTCGGCATAATCGTGCATCGCGATCCACACCTGATGACCTGCGCCCCAGCCTTCCCGCGCACAGAACCAACTTGGGAACGAGAATGCGAAGTCAAACCCGACGATCGTCCGCAGATCTCGCTTAGCATCGTCAATGATCCAGGCAACGAGCTCGTCACGCTCTAGCCCATTCTCGAGTTCCACCAGCTGTGCGTCCACCACAACGGCCCGCCAAATCGACTCGGCGGCGCGCTTCGCCTTTCCCGACCAGTCGACAGCGATCACCCGTGTCACGTCCGGATGACCATATCCTGAATGTGCCCCGGGTGGACCGTCCACACCGTTTCCCCCACAGGCCACGCTCGGGCGGGATCGTCGTGTCCTCGCCGAGCAGGTGCTTCAGTACGGACACGCCGCCCCGGCGGGTGGATCGCCTGCCCGACCTGTGCCGGCTACTGGAGGTCTCCGAGCAGGATCGGGTTGCACCCGCTCGTGCTCGTCGCCCTTTCGTGCAACGAGGTTTGTAGTGTCAGATCGGCTCGGCTTGAGGTCCTCCCGTCCCAGCGCGACCTCGACGTGCGGCTGTCCTCAAGCTATCGTGCGAGCAGTGTCGCGTTCCTCGCTCTCCCTGATCGAGTTCCCCGCAGACGATCCCGAGCGCGCCCGGCGCTTCTGGGCCGGGTTTCTGGAAGCTGAGCTGCAGCCGCGCGAGGAGGGAGAGGGGTGGCAGACCCGCTCGGAGGGCCCGGCGGTCGGTGTGCATGCGCGCGGACGCGGACCTGGGGATTCTTTTTCACTGCCCTACTTCGCGGTGAGCGATGTCGGCGAGGCGCTGGAGAGGGTGCAGGCGCTCGGCGGAAGCGTCGTCCACCCCGGGGAGCGCTGGGCGGTCTGTAAGGACTCCGAGGGAACCCCGTTCGGGCTGGCTCAGGAGCCGCTCGGAGCGTAGCGCGGTCGATCGTGCCAACGCCCTTCGCTCGAGCTGCACTGCGTGACGCGGGCCCTACGCGACGTCTACACCCACGAGGGCGCCGAGATCTGGCTGCACCGGCCGCAAGCGCCTCGGACCGCAGAGCCCACCCTGTGCTCGACGGTCCACAGTGCGGATGCCGCGACCTGCGCACGACGCCGGTGCTGTTCGGTGCTGTTCGGCGCCGCGCAGTGCCGGACGACCGACCGGGCCGACCGGTCAGACATAGACGCGCGCCGCGCGTTCGGCCGCCACACGGTAGGCGCCGCCGAACAGCACCGCGTGCACGAGCAGCGGGAGCAGCTGCCACAGACTCACGCGCTCGCGCCAGCCGTCGGCGAGCGGGGTCGCCTCCGCGTATGCGGCGAACGCTCGCTCGGCGAGGAGCGTCGGGGGGCTGAACAGGCGCAGCATCGCGAGATCGACCTCGCGATGACCGCCGTACGCGGACGGATCGATCAGCCAGGGACGACCCGCCGCGTCGGCGTGCACGTTGCCGCTCCACAGATCGCCGTGCAGGCGCGCCGGAGGCTCGGCCGGTCCGGCGAGCTCCGCGAGCCGCTCGCACACACGCCCTACCGCCGCGACCCCCGCATCCGACAGCGCTGCGCGATCGCCGGCGATCCGCGCCAGCGGCAGCAGCCGGCGCTCGGCGTAGAAGGAGGGCCAGTCCTCGCCGCGCTCGTTCGACAGGCGCAGCGAGCCGAAGCACGCCCGCATCCCGAGCCGCTCGCCGAAACCGGGGTCGCCGAAGCCCGGCGCGCCCGCCGCGTGGATCGCCGCGAGGCCGCGTCCGAGCTCCTCCGCGCCGTCCACGCTGAGCCCGCCCGGCGCCACCCACTCGAGCGCCAGATAGTCGTCCGCCACCTCGAGCACGCGCGGCACGCGCAGCGCTCCCGGCTCGCCCAGCCAGCCCAGGCCGGCCGCCTCGAGCGCGTACTCACCCTCGCCCGCGTCGGGACGCGTCTTCACGAACGCCTCCTCGCCGTTCAGCCGCACGCGCCACGCCTCGTTGATGTCGCCCCCGCCCACGCGATGCGCCGCGAGTGCGCCGGCCGGCAGGCTCATGCGCGTTCCGAGCTGCGCAGATGGTCGAGCAACCCCGCGCAGGCGGCCTGCACCTGGTCGAGCACGACGTCGAAGCCGCGCTCGCCCTCGTAGTAGGGATCTGGTACGTCGAGATCCTCGAGCCCCGCGCTCGCCGGATCGAACTCGCGCAGCAGATGAATCCTCGCCCGCGCCGCGCCATCCGGCGCGAGCCGTCTCAGCGCGGACTCGTTGGCGCGGTCCATCGCGAGGATCAGATCGAAGCGCTCGAAATCCTCGACATGCACCTGCCGCGCGCGGCCCTCGAGCGCGATCCCCCGGCGCCGCGCGGCGTCGGTGGCGCGCGCGTCCGGCGGCTCCCCCACGTGCCAGCCTCCCGTGCCGGCGCTGTCGAGCTCGATCCCTCCCCGCAGGCCGGCATCGTCGAGGAGCTGTCCCATCGCACCCTCGGCGGTCGGCGAGCGGCAGATGTTCCCCAGGCACACGAACAGGATCTTCACGGCACGAAAGCCCGCTCGAGGAAGCTGCCGCCGGTCCCGCGGGTCCCGCGCATGGTCATATCTCGCTCGATCGTGCCTCGCATCGGCCCTCCCCAGCTCGCCGCTCGCCGTCGGGACTGAACCATACGCTGGAGGACGACAATGACATTCCCACACACATCACGGACTAGCCGCCGCCGCAGCAGCCGGCACCGCCGCCGGGAACCGTCGTCGACGCTGCCGCTCAGCGCCCGCCGGCGCGCGCGGGAGCCCCGACGGGGCATCCGCCTGTGCGGGCGCCACGACCGCAGCGGCGTCCGCTCGCCGATCGCAAGGGTCTGGGGAGAGGCCGCCGAATGAGCGCGCGCGCGTCGGACCTCGAGCACGCCACGCGCGTTGAGCCCGACCACGGCGGCCTGCGCGCGCGCCTGTCCGAGGACTGGGAGATCTGGGGCCCGAACGGCGGCTACCTCGCCGCTATCGCGCTGCGCGCCGCCGGCACGGTCGCTCAGACTCGGCGGCCGGCGAGCTTCTACTGCCACTTCCTCAGCTCGCCGACGTTCGCGGCCGTGCAACTCGACGTGAGCGTCCTCAAGCGGGGTCGTCGCGCGGAGTCGTTCGCCGTTGCGATGAGCCAGGAGGGCAAGCCGATCCTGCAGGCGCTCGTGAAGACGGCCGCCGAGGCGCCCGGCTACAGCCACCAGCACCCCGCGGCGCCCGCGGTCCCGCCGCCCGCGGCGCTGAGGAGCTACGACGAGCTGCTGCCCGCCGAGCGACGCCCGCCGTTCAGCTTCTGGAACAACATCGAGCGCAGGCCGATCGACCAGAGCGCGAGCGATCAGCCGACGGCGCCGGTGGTGCGCGAGTGGACGCGCTTCCGGCCGACGGCGTGCTTCGCCGACCCGTTCCTCGACGCCGCGCGCGCGCTGATCCTGCTCGACACATACGGCTTTCCGGCCGCGTACCGCAAGTACAGAAGCTGGGAGTACCTCGCGCCGAACCTCGACACGAGCGCGTGGTTTCACCATTTCAACCCCGCCTGCGAGTGGCTGCTGGTCGATCACGAGTGCAGCGTCGCCGGCCACGGCCTGCTGGGCGTCAGCGGGAGCGTCTGGGATACCGACGGCAGGTTGCTCGCTACAGGATCGGCGCAGCTGTGCTGCGTGCCGAGCGAAGCCTGAGAGCGACGCCGGACGAAGCCCCGCCGAGCCGGCGTGGGCGACGTGATGGCCGCCCGGGAGGGACCAACGCGGGATCGCGCACGCGCCGTTCCAGACCGATGGCCGATCGTGGTGGTGGTGGTGGCGGCGGCGGCGCGGGCGCGAGAGACGGCAGAGCTCTGCTACGGGTGAGACCAGGGCGCCATCACGGGCTGCGAGACGCCCACACGGTGCCCCAGCACGCGCCCGGAGGGCAGCGCGACGTACGTCTCGGAGACGTCATTGCGGTGGTTGGACTCCCTCAGCAGGTTGTCCGGGTCGGCCATCTGCACGTAGGCGAAGCGCCCGCGCAGACCGGTCACGTCGATCCACTGCTCGGGATACTCGTACGGATACGCGTCCGTCCAGCCGACCGAGACGCCGAGGACGTCGTTTTGGATGCCGGGGCTCTGATTGCATCCGGGATAGACCGGCATGCTCGGCGAATTGCGCGACGGACGGGTGTGAAACAGGTCGCGCAGGCAGTAGTCCACCTTCGGACCCGTCCGCACAAGCCGCACCGCGCGATAGTGGGAGTCGATCGACCACAGCTGGAACGCGGCGGCGTGCTTGAACTTCCAATAGCTCGCGGCCCCGACGTTGCCGACCCCGTAGCGTTCGCCCGGCACGTACTTGTACACGAGCGTCGCCGGGGTGCGGAACAGATGGCGACGGCCGCGGCGGTCGTAGATCGCCTGGTAGACGACCATACGCCCCTGCCGGTTGCGAAAAGCGCGGATTTCAAGCGGCCCTGCCCCGCGATTGTTGAGCGCGCTGGCCGCGCGCAGCAGGACACGCCCGGGCTCGGTGCCGCGGTCGATGTGCAGGAGCGAGGGAGCGGACATGACGATGTCCGGGCAGCGCAGGTGCAGATGGCCCAGCTTGCAGGGCCTGGGCCGAGCGAGTTTCGGTGGGGAAGAGTGATCGACCCCACCCCCCGGCGCCCACGAGCCCGCCGAGTCCGACCGGCCCGATTGCGCTGCGAGCTCGCTCGGCAGCGCCAACCACCACAACCCGACCGCGACGACGACTACGGCTCCCGCGAGAACGCGAGCCCGTGCTCCGGATCGGACTCTGTGCCCCCGCATCGAGATGCGCGGAATCCTCTCACAGTGTGTGCCTGTGCATCGCCTCGACGATCAGTACCCCTCCGTGGCGTAGGGATTGAGGAACTGCCGCCGCCAGAACCCCGCGCGATCGACCTCGCTCAGACCGGCCAGATCGCACACCTCCGCCCAGTCGGTCTCGATCGTCTCGATCTGACGATCGACGATCTCGCGGGCCTGCGGCTCGGACAGCAGATACGTGAATGCTCTGGCGACGCACCCACACGAACGCCCGTCGGGACTCAGAAGTCATCGTCGATCTCCGTCCGCTTGCGCACGAGCACCGGCAGCACCGCAAGACGGTCCTCGACGCGGCCGGCCTCCAGCGCACGGCGAGCACGATCCTCGTGAAACAACGGAACGCCGAGCACGGCCGCCGCCTCAAACGCGACGCCCAGCCCGACCGTCAAATCGCCGCGCTCGACCTTGCGCATCGTCACATGGGTGACCCCAACACGCTCGGCCAGCTCCTGCAGGGTCCAGTGCCGCTCACGCCGCGCCAGCCGGACACGGGCACCGAGCAGTCGAGCGGCCTCGACGGTCATTGGTGAGTATGTGCGCGATCTCTGCATAACGATAGTATACTAGCGTTGTGTGGCTTACCACGAAACTATAATTTCGGCTGTAGCCAGGAACTCCCTACGAGCAGCCGTAGGACGGGCTAGCGGAGGTCGATGGCGCCCGAGCATGCGGGCAAGAGACCGACCCCAAAAACCCGGAGCTACGCCGCGAACCGCTGCGCGCTGCGAGCCCTGCGCCGAGCCGCCTCGACCTCGCGGTCCTTCGGCGGCGCCGCGGTGACCAGTTCGCCGAGCAGCCTCGAGGAGACCTCGGTGACCTCCTCGACGGCGCGCTCGAACGCGGCGGCGTTCGCCTGCGAGGGCTTCGTGAAGCCGCTGATCTTGCGCACGTACTGCACGGCGGCGCCACGCACCTCGTCCTCGCTCGCGGGGGGCTCGAAGTTGTAGAGCGTTCTGATGTTTCTGCACATGCCCCGACGGTAGCGAATGCTCTCCCGAAAGGCGCGTACATATATGACTTATGCGGTTCCGGGCGGTGCATGCACCGCCCGGCCGGTGGGCGCATGCGCCCACCGGCGGAGCCGCACATGTGCGGCTCCGAGGACGGGTCGCATGCGACCCGTCCGCCACGCCGCATGCGGCGTGGCCTCCTCCGCCTCGCATGCGCGAGCACACACGCGGGTAACCTTCGGGCAGGCGCGACCGACCAGCTTGCCCCCGGTCTCGGTTGCGGAACCCATCGAACAGGAGGATCGACATGAGCGACGCTCGCATCAGCCAGATCGGAACGGTGATCGTGCCCGTCTCAGACCAGGATCGGGCGATCGAGTTCTACCTCGAGAAGCTCGGCTTCGAGAAGCGCGCCGACATCCCGTTCGGCAACGGCGACCGCTGGGTCGAAGTGGCGCCGGCGGGCGCCACGACGACGATCGCGATCGTCCCGCCGCGCGAGGGAGAGCCCGTCGGGATCGAGACCCGCGTGGGCTGGGCGACCGACGACGCCGACGCCAACCATGCGAGCCTGCGCGAGCAGGGAGTCGACGTGGACGCGGAGGTCATGCGCATGGGCGATCCCGTGCCGCCGATGTTCTTCTTCCGCGACCCCGACGGCAACAAATTCATGGTCGTCGAGCGCAGCTGAGCACCGCGGGCGGGCCCTCGCAACGCCTCGTCGCGACGGCGACCGCGGCGGGGCCTAGCGCTGTCTGATGTCGGTCGCGCGCCGGCTCCGCACGCCCGGCGTGTCGGGTGAGGCTTTGAAGCGAGTCGACTGTATGTCCTTGCGCTGATTGAGCTCCTGGCGCGCGATCCACAGCCTGATCTTGCGCTCGACATTGCGCTCGTGCCCGTAGGTCATGGCCGTCATGTTCGCGCTCGCGCGGGCGCCGCGCACTGGACACGAGTCCAAATCGGCGTCCCTCCCCCTCTACAGTCGATCCAGCAGCCGCCGCGCCGCCGGGGGGAAGGTTCTCGGCGCGCCGGCGTCTTATCCAGCGAAGGCCAACACAGGTCTCAGCCCATGACCGGGGCCCATGATTCCGTGCCGGGACCCCGCCAATCCGCGATATTCGGAGGTACCTCCATGCAGCGAACCCGCATCTTTCTGGCCGCCCTCGTGGCCGGCGCCGTGAGCGTCTCGGTCGCTGCGGGCGCGCAGGGCGCCATCCCGGCCGCACACGCCGCGCGCGCCGCGAAGGTGACACTGCGCCACACGCGCCTCGGCAGCATCCTCGCCACCTCCTCGGGGTTCACGCTGTATGAGTTCACGCGCGACCACTCGAGCGCCGACACCTGCGTGCATATCAGCGGGTGCTCGGAAACGTGGCCCGCCTTGCAGACCAGCGGCAGGCCCACGGCCGGTCCCGGCGTCAAGTCCTCGCTGCTGTCCACCACCAGGCTGCCGGGCGGCAAGACGCAGGTCACCTATGCGGGGCATCCCCTCTACCTCTACAGCGGCGACTCGGGCCCGGGCGAAACCTCCTACGTCGGCGAAACCGCCTTCGGCGGACGCTGGTACGCGGTGAGCGCCTCGGGAGGCGCCGTGAAGTAAGCCGCCACGGCGGCCCTGGAAGAGTAGGGTCTGAGCATGGCCAAGGTCAGCGACGCACCCTCGGCGGTCCCGCACCTGAGCATCTCCGAGCGGGTGGCGCGCGGCAAGGCGGCGCGCGCGGAGGTGCCGCGCTCCAGCCACGCCGCGTTCGAGCCCGGGCCGCATCGCCCCGACCCGGTCAAGCTGCTCGAACATCAGGCCCAGACGCGGGTGCCCGAGCTGGTGCCGATCCGCTACGGGCGCATGCTCGTGTCGGCCTTCACGTTCTACCGGGGCGCCGCGAAGATCATGGCGGGCGACCTCGCGGCGACGCCGCGCTCGGGGTTGAACGTGCAGTGCTGCGGGGACGCGCACCTGTCGAACTTCGGCGTGTTCGCCTCGCCCGAGCGGCGGCTGATGTTCGACCTCAACGACTTCGACGAGACGCTCCCCGGACCATGGGAGTGGGATGTCAAGCGCCTGGCCGTGAGCATGCTGATCGCCGCGCGCGACAACGACTTCGCGGCCTCAGACCAGGACCAGGTGGTGTTAGACACCGTCGCGGAGTACCGCACCGCGATGGCCGGCTTCGCGGCGATGAAGAACCTCGACGTCTGGTACTCCCACCTGGACATCGAAAGCGCGCTGCGGGAGCTGGGGCCCCAGCTGAAACCCGCGCAGGTCAAGCGCACCGAGAAGGCGCTCGCGAAGGCGCGCACCAAGGACAGCATGTCGGCCTTCTCGAAACTGACGCACGTCGTGGACGGCGAAGCGCGGATCGTCGCCGAACCGCCGCTGATCGTGCCGATCCACGATCTCGCGAAGGGCTCCGAACGCGAGGAGATGTTCGAGGGCCTGCACGAGCTCGTGCGCTCCTACCGGCAGACCCTCGAGTACGACCGGCGCGTGCTCCTGGAGGAGTTCAACCTGACCGACATCGCGCGCAAGGTCGTCGGCGTGGGGAGCGTCGGCACGCGCGCGTGGATCGCGCTGATGCTCGGCCGCGACGGAGAGGATCCGCTGTTCCTGCAGCTGAAGGAGGCCGAGGCTTCGGTGCTCGAGGAGCATCTCGGTCCGAGCGAGTTCTCAAACCACGGCGAGCGCGTCGTCACCGGACAGCGGCTGATGCAGGCCTCGAGCGACATCTTCCTCGGCTGGCTGCACGTCGAGGAGGGCATCGACGGCGAGGACCGCGACTTCTACGGTCGCCAGCTGAAGGACTGGAAGGGCTCGGCGGAAATCGAGCAGATGAACCCCTCCGGCCTCGCCGCCTACGGCAAGCTGTGCGGCTGGACGCTCGCCCGCGCCCACGCCCGCAGCGGCGATCGCATCGCGATCGCCGCCTACCTCGGCAAGGGCACCGTCTTCGACCGCGCGATCGTCGAGTTCTCCCGCGCCTACGCCGAGCAGAACGAGCGCGACTACCGCGCGCTCGCCAAGGCGGTCAAGTCCGGGCGGATCGTCGCCGAGACCGGTCTCTGAAAGGCCGCCGCGCGGAGGGCGTAGTCAACGGCACGTCCGCTACGACCGCACTTCAACCGGCACACCCGCCAGGGCGGCGCGTCAGGCAGCGGTGGCGGCCACGGGCTCGCGGGCGAGCGCCTCGGGTGGTGAGGAGAGGGCGAGGCGCGCGACGAGCGGCAGGCCCAGCAGCGAGACGGCGGCCATCGCGAGGAACGCGCCCAGCGGATGGTGGACGAGGATCTGCACGATCAGCGCGACCACGAGTCCTCCGAGGTTGCCCGCCATCCACACGATCGCGCCGGCCGTGCCGGCGGCGGGACCGGCGAGGCGCTCGGTGGCAGTGAGGATCACCGGCAGGGCGGGCAGCAGGAACAGGCCCATCGCCACGAGCACCGCTGCGCGCGCGCCGAGCCACGGGACGAGTCCGAGCGCGACGCACCCCGCGCAGCTGACCAGCACCACGCTGCGCATGAAGGCGCGCTCGGCGCCGCGCGCCACGACCAGCGGCGCGAGCGCGGCGCAGCCGATCACGCCGGCGATCACCATCCCCACGAGCAGCAGCCCCGCGGCCGTTTCGGAAACGCCGTCGGGCGCGAGCAGCGTCTGCAGCCACGTCGCGAGCGCGACGAACACGCCGAACCCGATGAACACCAGCCCGCACAGCGTGCGCATCGCGGGCAGCGCCCACAGCCTGCGGGCCGCGCTGCCCGCGAGCGCGGCGTGCTCCTCCTCATACCCCTCCCCCTCGCGCGCGAGTCCGGGGCGACGCAGCGCGATGGCCAGCATCGCGGCCGGGATCGCCGCGATCGCCGCCTCGAGCAGGAGCAGCCGCTCGAGCTGTCCGTGAGCCCCGACGGTCGGTCCGAGGATCAGCGCCAGCAGCATCCCCACGAAGCCGCCCGCGGAGCCCACCGCGATGCCGGTGGGGCGCTCGTGCACGGGCAGATACTCGCCCGCGAGCTTGCTCACGGCGCTGAGCACGACCGGCTGGGCGACCGCCACGGTGATCTGCCCGGCCATCGCCCAGGCGAACGTGTCGCCGCCCAGGCGGATCAGCCCCGCCGAGTGCGACCAGCGCCCCGCCGCCCGCGAGCACCGGGCGAAACCAGCGATCGAGCAGGATCCCGGCGGGGATCGCGAGTACGACGTAGAGCAGCGGGAAGATCTCCGCGAGCCACCCGATCGCGCTGACGGACACGCCGTAATGGCGCGCCGATTCGGTCGTGATCGCGGCGTAGGTGAGCCACAGCACCTGCGTCGAGGCGCACACCAGGCTGTAGGCCACGATCACCCGCCGGCCGTGGCCGCGACTCACCTGCGCGCCTTCCGCTCGAGCGCCGTCCGTGGTGTCATCGCGCAAAAGTTAGCGCGCGCGCAAGCGCTCCTACCGCACCGGCCGATCGCGTGCCGGGGCGGGCGTGGCCGGGGGGAGCGTCATCCCCTCGCCCGGCGCCAGGATCCGCACCTCGACGCCCGGCGCCAGACGCGCGGCGTGCCGCGCGAACAGCCGCGGCGGGTCATGCAGGAGCGCCCGGTGACGGCGCGCGCCGCCGAGCGCGAGCAGCGTCCCCCAGTGAATCGGGATGGCGATGCGCGGCGCCAGCCTCGCGACCGCGCGGGCGGCGTCGAGGGGGTCCATGTGCCCGGGGCCGAGCTTCGGGCCCCATCCCGCGACCGGCACGAGCGCCACATCGATCCGGGATGTTCCCGCGGGCACCCGGCCCGACGCTCCGCGCACCGACTCAGATGTACCAGCGGGAGTCCGGCCGGACGCTCCGTGCACCGACTCGGAGATCCCCGCGGGAGCCCGCCCCAGCGCTCCGCGCGTCGACTCCTCGCAGACCCCGCCGCCGAGATCGGCCATCCCGTCGAACAGCTCGGTGTCGCCGGCGAAGTAGATCGTGCGGCTGCCGCGCACGACGTAGCCCAGCGTCTCCGCGCGCCTGCCGCCGGGGTGGCGGCGGCCGTCGTGACGAGCCTGCACCGCCGTCACGGTGAGTCCACCCGCACCTACTGTGCCCGTCGCCTCGCCCGCGCGCAACTCGGTCACATCCGCGAACCCTCGCCGGCGCAACCATTCACCCGCACCGGCCGGCGCGAGTAGAGGCGTATCGAGACCCAGCAGGCGCAGCGACGCCAGATCGAGATGATCGTGGTGCAGGTGGGAGATCAGCACGATCTTGGGAGCAGTCCACCCCGCCCACTCGGCGAGCACGCGCGGGTCGACCGGCGGAACCTGGCGGCGCAGGTGCGCGACGCGGCCGCGCAGCAGCGGGTCGGTGAGCAGGCGCACGCCGTCGCACTCGATCAGGACGGTGGCGTGCCCGAGGAAAACGATACGGTCCTCCGCGGAGGAGCCCGCGCGATGGGCGAGAGTCGCACCATCGGCCATACACGGAAGGTAGCAACGAGATGTCCTCAGCGATTGACCAGAGCGACCGCCGACGACGCGTGAAACGTTGGCGGCACCTGCTGGGGCTGGTGCTGCGCGTCGTGATCCTGCTGCTGGTCGAGGGCCTCGTGATCCTCGCGTTGGCGGCGATCCTGCCGGGCGTCGCGACGCCCTCGTTCAAGCCGCCGTGCTGGTGGCCGCGACGATGGCGCTGATCAACGCGCTGCTGTGGCCGCTCGTCATCCGCGTCGCACTACCCCTCACCGTCCTCACGTTCGGGCTGGGATCGCTCGTGCTCAGCGCCGGCACGGTCGCGCTGGGGTTCTATGTGGTCGACGGCACCTCGATCCCGATCGGCGGCGACCTCGCGATCGCGTTCGGCATGGCGCTCGTGTCGATGCTGATCGCGCCGCTGCTGGACGTCGACGGGGACGCTCAGCACCTGCGCGTGGTCCGACGGCGAGTGCGGCGCGGGCGCAGGGACAACCACACCGACGTCCCGGGCGTGATCCTGTTCGAGATCGACGGCCTCGGCGAGACCGTGCTGCGCGAGGCGGTGCGCGACGGGCACGTGCCCACGATCGCGCGCTGGTGCGCGGAGGGGACGCACCGGGTCATCGGCTGGGAGTGCGACCTCTCCTCGCAGACCGGCGCCAGCCAGGCGGGCCTGCTGCTGGGCAGCAACTGGGACATGCCGGCGTTTCGCTGGTATGAGAAGGAGTCGGGTCGCACGATCGTCTCCAACCACCCCGCCGACGCGGCCGAGATCGAGCGTCGTCGCTCCACCGGCGAGGGCCTGCTCGCGGACGGAGGCACGAGCCGGGGGAACATGTTCTCCGGCGACGCGCCGCGCTGCACGGCCACGATGAGCGTCATCCGCGACCGCAGTCGCTCGAAGTCGGGGGACTTCTTCGCCTACTTCGCCGATCCGTACGGGTTCCTGCGCACGATCGTGCTGTCGCTCGCCGACATCTCCCACGAGCGGCTGGCGGCTCGCCGCCAGCGGCGCAGCGGCGCCGAGCACGTCGATCGCGGTGGCTTCTACCCGCTGATCCGCGCTGCCATCGCGGTGGTCATGCGCGACCTCAACGTGGCGCTGCTGATGGCCGACATCGTCGAGGGGGTGCCGGTCAGCTACGCGACGTTCGTGGGCTATGACGAGGTCGCCCACCACTCGGGCATCCGCGAGCCCGATGCGCTCGCGGTGCTTCAGCGCCACGATCGTCAGCTCGAGCGCCTGGAGCGCGCGGTGGCGCAGGCGCCTCGTCCGTATCACCTCCTCGTGCTCTCCGACCACGGCCAGACCCAGGGCGCACCGTTTCGCCAGCGCTATGAGCAGACGCTGGAGGAGGTCGTGCAAGCCGCGCTCGCGCAGGGCGAGGTGCACGCCCCGGCGGCCGTCGACGAGGCCTGGGGCGATGTCGGCGCGGTGCTCGCCGACGCCAGCCAGGATCCCGGCCTCGGAGGGCGCGTCCTCGCGCGCGCGACGCGCAGCAGATCGGTCGAGGGCACCGTCGCGCTGGGGCCGAATCGCGAGGCTCTGGAAGAACGCAGCGCCAGGGAGCCCAAGCGGGCAGACTCCGGCGAGCGCAGCGCATCTACGGCTGCGCCGAGCCTGAACAGGAGGCGGTGGTGCTTGTGTCCGGGCCGCTCGGCCTCGTCTACTTGCCGCGCAGCCCCGAACGGCTCACGCGCGAGCAGATCGACGCGGCGCATCCCGAGCTGATCGACACGCTGAGCGCCCACCCGGGGATCGGGTTCGTGATGGTGCGCTCAGCGGATCGGGGAACGCTCGTGGTCGGCGCCGCGGGTCACATGTGCCTGGCGGATGACACGGTCGAAGGCGAGGACCCGCTCGCCGGCTTCGACCCGACCGCGGCCGATCACCTGCGCCGGCACGACAGCTTTCCGCACTGTCCGGATCTGCTTGTCAACAGCATGTATGACCCGAGCACGGACGAGGTGGCGCCGTTCGAGGAGTTCATGGGCTCGCACGGCGGCCTGGGCGGACCGCAGACCAAGCCCTTTGCAGTCATCCCCGCCGAGTGGAGCGAGCCGGCCGCGCCAATCGTCGGCGTGGAGGCGATGCACGCACAGCTGAACGATTGGCTGACCCGGTCACGGGCTCGCTGAGCGGATCTACGCCTCCGGCAAGAAGGCCCGCAGCCGTTCGGCGATCTCATGCACCTCGCCGGGAGTGTGCGGCCCCTCCCGCCGCGCGAGCCGTGCCACGCCGCGCGGGCCGGCGATGCGTACACCCTCGAGCTTCGGCTTGGAGAACAGCGGCAGCTCGCCCTCGATGAAGCACATCGCGCCAATCACGACAACGCCCTCGCCGAGCAGCTCAGCGACGACGGCGACCTGCCGGCAGACCCCCTCGACCAAGTGGGTGCGGTCGCGCCCACCGACGGTCAACCGCTCGCGCGCTTCCGTGAACAGACCCCCTTCGCGCTGCACCCTCACTTTGCCGCTCATGCGCTTGGTGTCGATCACGGTCACACCGCCCGGACCGACCGCCAAGTGGTCGATGTTCGCACGCGATCCGGGCATGCGCCGGTCGTGCACCAGCACGACCCCTCGCCCGTGTAGCAGCGCATTCAACCGCCTCGCCGTGTGCTCCTCGCCTTCGGCGCCCCGGCGCCAGCTCTCCACGTGTGCGGGCGTAGCGGTAAACGCGAGCAGCAGCCGGCCAAACCGCGGGTGCCTGGCCAACACCCGCGCCCGTCTGGCCTCCCGCCGTCGCTCGTACTCGCGCCGCGCGCTCGCGCCTGCCTGTCCCGATCTGTTCGTCCCCGATCCAGAATCGTTCATATCTCTAGAGAATCTAGCCCGTGGGCGAAGATTTCGCACATTCGCCTCGCTGGAACTATAGATCAAACGGGGCGGCAGCGCGCGGCGGCCGACCATTGCGGCAGGTGACGCCTAGGCGACGGCGCGCAGGGCCCGGTAGGGCTCGTGCGCCAGCTCGCGCACGAGCGCGTCGACGACGCCCTCCTCGTCCTGCTCACGTCCGTCGGTGACGGCGCCGATCACCGCCCGCTTGCGCTCCAGCAGCGTCGCGATCGTCTCGTCGATCGGTGCCGGCCGCGAGCAGATAGGTCGCGTTGACGGCGTCCTGCTGGCCGATGCGGTGACAGCGATCCTCCGCCTGGTCGTGCTTGGCCGGCGTCCAGTCGAGCTCGAGGAACACGACGTTCGAGGCGCGCGTCAGCGTCAGGCCCTGGCCGGCGACCTCGATCGAGCAGACGATCAGCTGATTCTCCGCGTCCCCGTCCGGCGCCTGGAACTCGCGCAGCGACGCGTCCCTGGCCGCGTGAGCCGTCCTCGCCGAGGATGTGCAGCGCCCGTGGGAAGCGCTCGAGCACCGCCCGCTGGATCTCGCGATGCTTGGCGAACACGACCAGCCGCTCGCCCGAGGAGCAGAAGTCGTGGATCCAGGCGAGCGCCGCCGCGAGCTTGCCGCGGGCGGCGAGCAGCTTGAGCGCGTTCAGCCGCACGAGCCGCTCCGCGCGCAGCGGCGGCCGCGACCTTCGCGTCGAGCTGGCGCAGATCCAGCGGCTGGCTGCGCAGCCACGCGATCACATCGCGCTCGGCAAGCCGGTACTCGTGCTCGTTGTCGAGCTCGATCGGCACCACGCCGCGCGTCTTCGGCGGCAGCTGCGGCAGGACCTCGGCCTTCAGGCGTCGCACGAAGCAGCGCGCGCGCAGATGCCAGTGCAGGCGCAGGTGGGCGTCGGGCCCGCGAAAGCGCTTGCCGAACTGGGCGCCCGAGCCGAAGTCGCCCAGCCTGCCGACGATCCGCAGCTGAGAGATCAGCTCGGGCGGGCGGTTCATCACCGGCGTGCCCGTCAGCGCGAGCACGAGCCCATCATCGGGCACCGCCGCCGCGAGCCGCTGGACGGCCTGAGTGCGCTTGGCGGCCGCGTTCTTGCAGTAGTGCGACTCGTCCACCACCAGCGCGCGCGGCTCAAGGCCGCACAGCTCCTGCAGCCGCGCGGCGACGATGTCGTAGTTGACGACCGTGATGTCGGCCCCCGCACCCGCGATTCCCAGACCCGCGACATCCAGACCCGCGACCTCCGGACCGTCGGCCTTCGGACCCGCGACATCCACACCCGCGACATCCGATCCCGCGATCTCCGGACCGACGATCCTGGGCAGGCTCACCCTCGTGCCGACGCCGGTCCCCGCGAGCGCGCGTGCGCTGTGCTGCGGCAGCCAGCGCTCGATCTCGCGCATCCAGTTGAGCTTGAGACTGGCCGGGCACACGACGACCGCCGGGAACGCCCCGTCGGCCTGGAGCGTGGCGAGCGCCTCGATCGTCTTGCCGAGCCCCTGCTCGTCGGCGAGAAACGCGCGCCGCTGGGCGAGCAGGTAGCTCACGCCGGCCCGCTGGAACGGCTTCAGCTCGCCGCCACCCAGACCGGGGACGTGAAGCTCGGCGTCGCTCGCGGCCGAGAGCGCCACCAGGCCCGCTGCGTGGGCGTGCTGCTCGCGCACCTCCTGCAACAGCACGAGCGCCTCGGGATCCACCCAGGCTCCGTGCGCGGCGAGGAAACGATCGAGCTCTGGCACGCAGAACGGGTCTGCCCGGATCGCCGGGAGCTGGGCGTGCTCGTGCCTTGCGCCACGACGAGCAGTGAGGGCCGACGCGCCCGCCAGCGCCGCGAACTCCTCGAGCGCCATCCCGTCATGACCGGGTGCGAGCACGAACGTCGGGTCCTCGTGCACGGCCGATATCTCCAGCACCGCCGGGGGAGCCGGCCGTCCCTCCCGCAACGCCTCGACGCAGCGCGCGGCCGCGTTGCCGATCCAGCCGTCGAGCCGTTCGTCGATCAGCCGCCAGGAGTCCAGCGTCAGCGGGACGCTCGCGCCGCCCGGCGCGCTTGCCGCGCGCTCGCGCAGCGCTCGCGGCAGGCGCTCGAGCTCGCCGAGGAGCAGGAACACGGGCTCCTCCCGCTCGCCTCCCACCTCGATCGTGCCGGTCCAGCGCGTGGCACGCTCCAGCCAGGCGTTCACGCGCGGGGCGACGCTCGCTCCCTCGAGCTGCTCCAGCAACTCGCCGATCTGCTCCGCGTGACGCTCGACGGCGGCCAGCCCGAATGTCCCGGCGGGACCGTCGAGGCAACGCAGGCTGGCCTCGTCGGCGAGCGCGCGGGCGGCCGGAGCGTGCTCGGCGGCGATCAGTATCCACCACTCGCCGCGGCGGTCCTGGCGCAGCTCGATCTCATGGGTCGCGCGCTCGCGCTCCCCCGCCGCGGACCCTCGCCGCGTGCCGGACATCGGCTGTACGGCGCGAGCGCGCTGGGCGATCTCGGTGAGCGCGTGCTCGGCGTCTTCGCTCAACCGCAGCCGGCTCGCGCCGGTCGCGCGCAGAGCGCCCACGAGGCGCTCCGAATGCTCGTCGAGGGGGATCATGCGTCCGGCCGATCGCCGGCAGGCTGTAGGCGTCGGGGTGCTCGAGGAGCGCCTGCACGAGCTCGGGATCGGCATCGATCGGGAAGCTCAGCCACCAGCGCTCGTCGGGCCGCGCGAGGTCGAGCACGCACTCTCCCTCCCGACGCCGCGCGCGCCGGCGCGCAATCGCGCGTGCCAGCGCGTCGCTCACGTGCGGGGGGCGCGGCAGGCTCGCGAGCAGCCTCGCCAGCGCCTCCGCGCGCTCGGGATCCTCCAGCGGTATCCGCCACGCCTTCTCGCCCGGGTCCCAGCGCCTGCCGGGAATCGCGCGCAGGAGCACGCGCAGATGCTCGTCGTAGGGAAACCGCAGCACGGCTTCGCCGCTTTCGAGGGAGGCAAAGAAGGGGGTGGGCACGAACAGAGCACGATAGGCGTACGGGTGGATGCGCCCGGCCCCGTCGGAGCACGGCGGACACTCGACTCCCTCGGCGCCTGCATCGCCACGATGACCGACCGACACCGATCCCCACATCTGAGCCCGCTCGACCCCGCCACGCAGGCGGGACCCCGCCGCCGCGGCGCTGCTGGGGTCGAGGACCCCTGGCCGGTGCTCGCGCCCTCGCCCGTCGGCGACGGCGCAGGCGCCGGCAGCGAAGACGGCAGCGGCGAGAAATCGACCCGGACGCGGGGGCTGGCGCGGGCGCCCGCGCCCGCATGCAGCGGCGCCGGCGCCTCGCCCTGGGGACGGTCGAGCTGATCGCGCTGATCACACTCATCGCCCTGCTGGCGCCCAGCGTGCAGTCCGAGGGAGGATCGTGGTCGCAGCCGGCCGCGCTCGGCGCGTGCTCCGCCGCCGCCTCCCCGCAGATCCGCTTCCCGAGCGACACCCCGCGCCACGGCACGGGGCCCGGCGCGATCGTCTGGAGCTCCGCCGCCGACTGTCCGGGCGGCGCCGGCCCGCGCATCTCCGCGATCGTCCCGAGTGCGGACCTGCCGGCGCCGGGCGCGATCCCGCGCACCCCCGCCGGACGGGCGCTCGCGCTGAGCGGTTCGATCGCCGCGGCCGCGGCGCCGCATGGGCGGATACTGCTCGCCGGGGCGCGCACCGGTGGTGGTGGCCGCGGCAGCGGCGGGCTGGGGCTCAGCGAAGGTCGCGCCGGCGGCGCATTCGCCACGCCGATCGCCACCGGCGGCCCGGCGGCGCCGCTGGCGCTCACGACCGCCTACCTCGGCGACGCCGCGCTGCTCTCGCCGGGCCCCGCCGGCGGCAGCTCGAGCGCGCTCGAGCTGCGCGTGCACCGCTACTACGCGAGCTCATTCGCGGCGCCGGTGACGGTGGCCTCGAGCCGCTCCGCCGAAGGGCTGACGGTGGCGATGGACTACCGCTCGGACGCGCTCGCGGTGTGGGAGCGCGACGGGACGATCTACGCCCGCGACATGCCCGGCTCGGGCCGCTCCTCGCGCGCGGTGCAGCGCGTGGCATCCGCCGCGCCGGGCGCGCGAATCGCGGCGCTGCTCAGCGATGACAACCGCGCGACCCTCGCCTGGAGTGAAACTCGCGGCGGGATCACGCGCGTGTACGCCGAGCTGTCGGCCACCGGCGTGCGCTTCGGCGCGCCACGGCTGCTGGAACGGTTCGTCGACCCCAACGGGATGGCGCCCCCGAGCGGCTCACCGCGCCTGGTGCGCCTGCTGTCGGAGTCGGTGATGCTCGCCTGGACGGGCGCCGCGTCCGGGCACTGGGTGGTGCGCACGGCCGCCGTGGATGAGAGCGGCGTGCGGGCGACCCAGACGATCTCCAGCCCCGGCCGCGACGCGCTGCTGGCGGACCTCGCGCCGGGGCCGGCGGGCGAGGCGTACGCGCTGTGGAGCGAACCGCGGGCGATGCCGAGCGGCTCCGCCTCCCTGGGCGAACAGGCGGTGTACGCCGCGCGCGGGATCGACGCCTACCCGGGACGCACGATCTTCACCGCGCCCGAGCTGATCTCGGCCGCGGGGGCGCTCGGCTCCACGGGCGAAGCGACGATCGCGGTCGATCCCCACACCGACCGCGCGATCGCGGCGTGGCGAACACCCGGCGGCGCGATCGACTACTCGCTGCGCGCCCTCGGCGGCGCCTGAGCGGAATTCTGACCTGAATCTGGTCTCGGCTCGCCCGGGCGAGTCCCGCCGGGCGGGGAGAGCCCTTGACGGCCGAGCAGCTCGACGTCCCGCTGGAGCTCGCTGCGGGCCGCCCACGATTTGCGAACGCCATATTAGGCCGGCGCCGCAAAGTCTACGCGTGCAGTCGCTGAAAACTGGCAATGTGACGTAAGGTCAGCGGCTCATCTTCACCCACCTGCTCCGAAAATCCCAGCACGTCCATATGTATGTCGGTGCCCGCGACGATCTCCTTGTGACCCAGATCCGTCAGCGATCCCCCGTCCCAGGTCATGGACAGCCAGATCTCCTCGGGGACAGACACATCCACCCACTCTCCGCCACGCCGATCCTTCAGATGACGCAACTGAAAGGATCCGCTTCCAGTCTCGGGGTCTACAGCCAATACGTGCCAGATACCCAATACCAGACACAGACGTCGATCCCCGATCGCCTCGTAGCGGCGTCGTATCGCAAACACGCTGGGACCGCCGACTCTGACTCGGAAACGATGGCGAGCGCCGGGCGCAAAGCTGAGGCTGCGACATACGAGGCCGCCGATTCCCAGCAGTTGGTCGATGCCACGTCGGGTATCGAGCTCGGGCGGAAGCTCGTTGAACTCATCTTCATAAGCTCGATCCACGCCCGCTGTGAGAACCTGTTTTGCGAGCCCGATGCGCGCACCCAAATTATTCTTGGCGACGTGCTTTACCGCACGTCCAACCGAGAACGGCCTCCACTGAACCTCGTCGCATGCAAGCACACGAAGAGTGGGCCCCAGCTCATACACGGGAAGACCGGCATGTGGGTCCGACCGCCTCCATGACAGCAGCCACCAAACGAAAAACACGATCAGCCAGAAGGACGACACCAGGTAGACGAGCGGATCGAGACCAAGCGGGGTGTTCCACTGGCGCGTACGCTTGCGGGCTGCGGCCAGACCGGCGAGATCCAGGCGAGTCACATCGTTCTCGACCGTGCTCGTCACCCACACCGCCTGCAGGTCGACGACCATCGCGGAAGGGTCCTGTTCGACCGTGATTCGATCCCCGATTTGACGCAGAGAGCCGAGTCCGATTTGGACTATGCTGTCACTGCTGCCGATGCTCGATCCAACCCACGCACTGCCCCCGCCGATGGCGAGCAGACTGGGGTTCGGGCCGATGGATGTGGCGACACCGACAAGCGAGTCTGTATGTTGATTGTAGGAGAGAAGCTTCCCGGCGCCCGTGGCCAGCACCCAGATATCCGCATCACCGGTTGCCAGCGCGGTCGGTTCGCTCGGTGTCGGTATACGTCTCTGCACTGCAAACGGTCCTCGCTGTCTTCGGGCGATCAACACCAGCTGTGAGTGAAGCTTCTCCGTCACCCACACCCCTGAACGAGAGATCGCCATCCCGCTGGGAGAGCCGCCAAATGGGGACGCTCTGGATCACACTCAAGGTCGTAGGACTGAATCGCAAAACCCGATGTTCTGAGCTGCCGGCCATCCACAGTCCGGACCCTTCTCCTGCGAGCAGGCTCGGCCTCAGCGGAGCCACGGATCGTCGCCTTTCGACCGCGAGGTCGGGAGTCAACCGAACGAGGAAGTCGCCGGTGATTGCAAAGATCGTGCTCCCCCGCGAGGCGAGCGCCTCGATTGGCGCCTGGAACTGAACTCGGTGCAGCACCGCGTCGTTGACGGGATCGAGGGCGATCAGCGACCCGGTGGAGGATCCCTCGTAGAGGAGACCGTTGGCGCTGAGCAGCGCCTCGGGAACGCCGTCGACGGCGATGGCCTGCTTGGCGGAGGGCGTGACCTGCCGGGCCACGAGCCAAACTCCGAGCGTGACGACGGCAACGAGGGCGATGCCGGTCAGCACTACGCGTACACGTATTCGCAGGCGTCGCGATCCCCGCCAGCGACGCAGGCGCCGGCGCAGGGCAAACCGGCTTCGCGCGGACACATCCGAGGAAGAGGCCGGTTTTCCGTTCTGGCCCAAAGCAGCTACTGCAACACCTGCTGGGAGATCAGGAAGACGTTCAGCGCGGTGATCAGCGCCGCGAGCGAGCACGCCGCGAGCGGTCGTCAGGCGGCGGTTGACGTGCACGCCCATCACCTCGCGGCGGCTGGTCAGCAGCACGAGCGGGATCAGCGCGAAGCGGGATGCCGAACGACGAGCACGACCTGGCTGAGCACGAGCACGTCGGTCGGGCTGAGCGCCGATCGCGAGGACGACGAGCGCGGGCACCATCGTCACGAGGCGGCGCAGCGACGAGCGGGATGTTAGGCTGACGAAGCCGCTCATCACGACCTGGCCGGCGTAGGTGCCGACGCTCGAGGAGGACGCGCCGGAGGCGAGCAGCGCAACCGCGAACGCCAGCGCGGCGCCGCCGCCGACCTGAGCTTGGCGAAGCCGGCGTGGGCCTGCTCGATCGTGCTCACGCCGGTGTGGCCGGTGCCGTGGAACAGCTTCGCGGCGACCGCGAGCATCGCCATGTTCACGACGCCCGCGAGCCCCAGCGCGAGGATCACGTCGAGGCGCTCGAAGCTCAGCACGCGCGCGCGCTCGCGCGCGTCGCGCACGGGCGTGCGCCCGTTCGTCAGCGCCGAGTGCAGGTAGATCACGTGCGGCATCACCGTCGCGCCGACGATGCCGACGGCGAGGTACAGGCTGTCGCGGCCGCCCAGGTGCGGCAGCGAGGCCGCCGAGCGACTCGCGCGCGGAGGGCCCGATCTTCAGCGTCTCGTACAGGAAGCCGAGGAAGATCACGCCCAGCAGCGCCGTGATCGCCAGCTCGAAGCGGCGGTAGCCGCGCGACTGCAGCTCGAGGATCGCGAAGGCGATGAAGCCCGTCATCACGCCCGCCGACCAGCAGCGGCACGCCGAACAGCAGGTTCAGGCCGAGCGCGGCGCCGACGAACTCGGCCACGTCGGTCGCCATCGCCATGACCTCCGCCTGCACCCACATCCCCCACGAGAGCGAGCGCGGGTAGCGCTCGCGGAACAGCTCGGGCAGGTTGTGGTCGGTCGACGATGCCGAGCTTCGCCGAGAGGTACTGGATCAGCATCGCCATCAGGTTCGCGACGAGCACGACCCACAGCAGCAGATAGCCGAACTGCGCGCCGCCCGGCGATGTTCGTGGCGAAGTTGCCCGGGTCGACGTAGGCGATCGCCGCGACGAACGCCGGTCCGAGCATCGCCAGCGTCGCCTCACGCGCCCTTTCGCCAGCAGCAGGTCCAGATGGCTGGGCCCGAGCGCGACCTCGCCGCTCGCGACGGCGGCGCCGGCGCCTTCGAGCACCGGCTCGGCGCCCAGCGGCGGAGGTGGCGGCGGCGGACTCATACGCGCGCCTCACCGCCGGCCGGCGCCCTGCTCTTCGACGGCGCGCGCGAGCGCCCGGGCTCGGCCCGCGCACTGCGGGCGCCCTGCTCCTCCAGCGCGCTCTCCTCGTCCAGCTCCACCCGCATCGCGCGCGCGAGCTGGCCTCCGATCGCCTGCTCGCGCTCGCCGTCGGAGAAGCTCACCAGCAGCGGGCCGCCGAACGGCTGGCGCTCGGTCACGCGCACGCGGTCTCCCGGCGAGATGCCCTGGCTCGGAGAGGTAGCGCAGCATTTCCGGGTCGGCGTCGGACACGCGCACGAACACGCCGCCCTCGACCCTCGCGCAGGCTGTCGAGGCTGCGGCTGTGCTCGCGTTCGGGCAGCTCCAGCTCGGCGCTCGGGATCGGGTCGCCGTGGGGGTCGCGCGTGGGGTCGCCGAGCTTCGCCGCGATCAGCCCCTCGAGCTCCTCGGAGATCACGTGCTCGAGCACCTCCGCCTCGGCGTGCACGCGATCCCACGGCATCTCCAGCGTCTCGGCGAGGAACAGCTCCAGCAGCCGATGGTGGCGGATCACCTCCAGCGCGACCCTGCCGACCGGCGGCCGTCAGCCGCACGCCGCGGTAGGGCACGCGCGCGATCAGGCCCTCGCCGTCGAGCCGCTTGAGCATCGCCGACACCGAGCCCGGCGTGATCCGCAGCCGCTCGGCCAGCGCGTTCGTCGACACGGGCCCCTCGCCGCGCGACTGCAGCGTGAATATCGCCTTGCAGTAGTCCTCCACCGCCGAGGAGCGCGCGTGTTGGCCGGCGTGCTCTTGACTCGCGTGTTCTTGGACGGCCATGAACTTAGTTTATGGCATGCCAAGATTTTTTTCAAGGGCAGGGCACACCGCGCGAGGGGCCGCTTTAGGAAAAGATGCCTCGCGGATGGATCGCGACTACGAGCTGCAGACGCACCGCGCCGAGGACCGCCACTGGTGGTACCGGGGCCGGCGCGGCGGTGCTCGAGCGGGTGATCGAGCGCCTGCGGCTGCCGGCGCGCGCGCGCATCCTCGACGCCGGCTGCGGCAGTGGGCGCAACATGGTCGAGCTCGCGCGCCACGGCACCGTCACCGGGATCGAGCTGTCGCAGACGAGCGTCGCCCTCGCCCGCGCGCGCTCGACCGGGGAGGTGATCGAAGGCTCGGTCCTGCAGATGCCGTTCGAGTCCAGAGCTTCGACCTGGCCGTCTCGCTGGACGTGATCGAGCATCTCGAGGACGATCTGGGCGCGCTGCGCGAGCTGCGCCGCGTCGTCGCCCCCGGCGGCACCCTGCTCGATCACGGTCCCCGCCTACCAGTGGCTGTGGAGCGGCCACGACGAGATCAACCACCACCACCGCCGCTACACCCGCCGCTCGCTGCAGCAGGTCGCCGAGCAGGCCGGCTGGGAGACCGTGCGCACGACCTACTTCAACTCGCTGCTGCTCCCGGTGGCGATCGTGCTGCGCGTGCTCGACCGCTTCTCGACCGCGACGACCGAGTCGAGCCTCGACCTGTGGGTGCCGCCCGCGCCGGTCAACTGGCTGCTGGAGCGCCCCTCGCGCTGGAGGCCGCCGTCGATCGGGCGCGGCGGACGCATCCCCGCGGGGCTCTCGCTGCTCACCTTGTTCCGGTGAGGCCCGTCCGGACGGGCCGCGGCGTCGGGTGTGCCTCCCCGCGCCGGGAGAGTCCCGCGTCGCGCGGGCGGGCCCGGCGCTTCAGCGCTCGCCGCCGGCGGATGCGACCGCGGCCGGCGTCCTGAACGTCCACGAGCGGTTCGCGACGAACGTCAGCACCGTCACGATCGCCGTCGTGGGGATCTGGCCGACGAGCTCGTCCATGCCGAGGTCGTGCACGAACAGGTACACGAGGCCCAGGTTCAGCCCCAGCCCGCAGGTCTGCACGATCGCCCAGCGCACCGGCGTGAGCGCGTCGCCGACGTGCTCGCGAAACGTCCAGCGCCGGTTCAGCAGGAACCCGTTGACGGCGCCGACGGCGAAGCCGATGCCCGAGGCGGCGACGTACCAGACGCCGAACGCCTTCAGCAGGACGGTGTAGACGGCGAACGCGATCAGCGTGTTCGAGACGCCGACGATCCCGAACTTCAGGAACTGCACGACGACCTTCACGATTTAGCGCCCGTATACGCCCGTCCCCTAGTCTGTGCATGTCGGTCTCTACTGTAATTGGCTTCGCACACCAGCCGTGACGACGATGATGCCGATGTCCACCCCGACGCCCTCCTCAGATCCGCACCAGCGCCTGCGCACGCCCGCGCTGCTCAGCGTCGTCGCGCCGGTGTACGACGAGGAGCAGCTGATCGAGCAGTTCGTCGCCCGCGCGATCGCCGCGGTGGCCGCCTACCCGTTCGAGCTGGTGCTCGTCAACGACGGCTCATCCGACCGCACGCCCGAGATCCTGGACCGGATCGCCGACGCCGATCCGCGCGTGCGGGTCGTGCACCTGTCCCGCAACTTCGGGCACCAGGCGGCGCTCACCGCCGGGCTGGAGCACGCTCGCGGCGACGTCGTCGCGATGATCGACGCCGACCTGCAGGACCCGCCCGAGCTGATCCTCGAGATGATCGACCGCTGGAGCGCCGGGCGCGGACGTCGTCTACGCGGTGCGCCGCGCGCGCGAGGGCGAGACGGCGTTCAAGCTGGCGAGCGCCTCGTGGTTCTACAAGCTCTTCGACAAGCTCGCGCAGGTCGATCTGGAGCCAAACTCGGGCGATTTTCGCCTGCTCGACCGCCGCGCGCTGGATGCGCTGCTGTCGATGACCGAGCGCTCGCGCTTTCTGCGCGGGATGACCGTGTGGGTGGGCTTCTCCCAGACGGCGGTCTCCTACGAGCGCGACGCGCGCCATGCGGGGGAGACGAAGTACACGGTGCGGCGCATGCTGCGCTTCTCCCTGGACGCGATCGCCTCCTTCTCGCACCTGCCGCTGCAGCTCGCCACCTACGTCGGACTGCTGTCCGCGGGCGTCGCGTTCATCGCGATCCCGGTGGTGATCGTGCTGCGCATCTTCGACTCCTACCTGCCGGGCTTCGGCTCGATCACGATCGCGATCCTGCTGCTGGGCGGCATCCAGCTGATCGCGCTGGGCGTGATCGGCGAGTACGTCGGGCGCATCTACGACGAGGTCAAGCACCGTCCGCTGTACATCGTCCGCGACGAGCGCAACCGGCCGGCGGGCGACGCGGTGACCCTCCCCCTGGCGCGCGCGGGACTTCCGGTACGCCATCCGGAAAAGGTCGGCTGAGCTTGGGAGGACGATCGTGGCGCATGCGCCACGATCCCGAACGGCGCATGCGCCGTTCGGCCGGGGGTGCATGCACCCCCGGTGGAACCGCACATGTGCGGTTCCAAGCAGGGCCGCATGCGGCCCTGCTTTCCTCCTCGCAGTCTCCCCTTCCCCGTCGGCCACCTAAAGGAGCGGGTGTGGGTATATATATTTTTTAGTTGGTGCACCATAGTAATACTGAGTTTTAAAATTAGATACGGCATCTCCTTCCCTCACGCGCGCATGTGTGTGACGATTCTGCGATCGCATCACTCCGCACCGCTCCGCCGTCGCCGATCGCGTGTTGTGACTCGGCGATGACGCATCCTCCCCGGCGCCGTCGTCCCCTGCTCGCGCTGCTCGTGCCCGCGCTCGTGCTCGCCCTCGCGCGCGGCGCGACCCTGCCCGCGCCCGCCCGCGCCGAAGCCTGCCCCGGCTCCGGCGAGGCCCCCGCGTGCCCGTACGCCTCCGCGGCGATCGTCGGCCAGCGCGCCGAATCGGTCCTGCGCTTTCCCGAGGCCGTCGCGCTGGACACCTCCGGCGACGTGTACGTCGCCGACCAGCTCAGCTATGTCGTGCAGAAGTTCAGCGCCGCCGGCGCCTATCTCGGCGAGTGGGGCTCCTACGGCGGCGGGCACGGCCAGTTCGGGCCGATCGGCGGGCTCGCGACGGACGCGGCGGGGGACGTGTACGTGGTCGACTCCGCGCACAACCGCATCGAGAAGTTCACCTCCGGCGGCGAATTCGTGACCGCCTGGGGACATACCGGCAGCGGAACTCGGGCAGTTCAAGTTCGGCTCCTCGCAGAACTACACCCAGCCCCCCGGCGGCGGCATCGCGGTGGCGGGCGAATACGTGTACGTCGCCGACTCCGGCAACAATCGCATCGAGCGCTTCAACCTCACGGGCGGCGAACCGCTGCAGTGGGGCTCGAAGGGCAGCGAAGCGGGGCAGTTCTCCTATCCGCGCGGCGTCGCCGCGAACGCGGGCGAGGTGCTGGTCGCCGACGACGACAACCACCGCATCGAGCGCTTCAGCCCCACGGGCGAATACCAGGGCTCGGTCGGCTCCTACGGCACGGGCCCGGGGCAGTTCGGGTTTCCCTACGGCGTCACGCTCGACGCGGCCGGCGACGTGTACGTCGCCGACGACATCAATCACCGCATCGTCAAGCTGAACCCCGCGCTGGGGTTCGTGGCCGAATGGGGCGGCTACGGCTCGGCGCCCGGGCAGCTCGCGTTCCCGCGCGCGCTCGCCGCCGACCCGGCCGGCGACACCTACGTCGCCGACACAGCCAACGACCGCGTCGAGGTGTTCGACCCGAGCGGCGCCTACCTGCGCACGATCGGCGTCTCCGCGCACGCCCCCGGCGTGTTCGTCGCGCCGCGCGGGCTCGCGGTCGATCCCAGCGGCCGGCTGCTGGTGGCCGACACGGACGGCAACCGCATCGAGTCCTTCGCCCAGGGCGGCGGCGCGCTGCAGGGCGTGTGGTCGAGCGCCGGGGGCGTGCGACCGGGGTTCGCCGAACCGGGCGGCCTGGCGATCGACCCGCGCGGCTCGGTGTACGTCGCGGACACCGGCGCCGCGCGCCTGGTGCGGCTGTGGGGCGAAGGCACCTACCTGTCAGAACTCGGCGGTCCCGCCGACCTCGGCGGCGCCGGGCTCAGCGGAGCCGGCTCGGCGGCGGTGTCGGCGGCGGGCGAGGTGTACGTCGCGGACACCAACCACAACCGCGTCCTCATCTACTCCCCCACCGGCGTACTGCTGAAGCGCATCGGCGCGAACGGCGGCGATGGGTCTGCCGGCAGCTCGCCGGGCGCCTTCAACCACCCGGCCGCCGTCGCGCTGTCGCGCTCGGGCGACGTGTACGTCGCGGACACCGCCAACAACCGCGTCGTCGAGCTGTTCCCCGACGGCACCTACGCCAACCAGTTCGGCGGGCTGGGCGCGAGCGACGGGCGCCTGCACACGCCGACCGGCGTCGCGCTCGACGCGGCCGGGCGGGTGTATGTGGTGGACAACCTCAACAACCGCGTCGAGGTGTTCGACGAATCGGGCCACTACCTGGCCAAGTGGGGACTGCGCGGCGTCGGCCTGGGATACCTGTCTCAGCCGACGGCCGTCGCGGTGGGCTGCGAAGGCAGCGTGTTCGTCGCCGACACGAACAACAACCGCATCGAGCGCTTCGACCCGGCCGCGCCCGCGGGGATCGGGTGTCTACCCCCGGGCGCCTGGCCGCCGCCGCTGGACATCGCGCCGGTGCTGCGCGTGAGCGTCCCCCGGCGCAGCGGCATCCTCGCGCGGGGCGGCCTGGCGCTCACGGTCAGCTGCGAACGGGGCTGTCGCATCCTCGTCACCGCGACGCTCTCCCCCCGCTCCCCCCGAAGCCGCCCCGTGGCGCTGGCCGCGGCCGCGCGGCCACTGCCGGCGACGCTGACCGGGCATGTGCGTCTGCGCGTGGGTCCGGCCGCGCTGCGCCGTCTGCGCCGCGCCCTCGGGCGTCGCACGGCGATGCTCGCGCGCGTGCGCGTCCTCGCCGTCGGTCCGACCGGGCGACGCGCGGTGCTCACGCGGACCTACGCCGTCACGCGATAATGCTCCGATGAGCACCGACCCCGACCCCGTCGACGAGGAGACCTCCTCGGACGCCAGCGGCATCGACCATCGCCGCGAGCGCATCCGCATCGAGACCGAGCGCCACCGCATCGTCGGCGAGCTGACGCTCGCCCGCGACGGCTACCGCAGCCGCGTCTCGGACGTGCTCAACGCGCCCGAGCGCGACTTCCTGACGCTCACCGAGGTGGCGGTCGAGCCGCTGGCGGGCGGGCCGACCGAGCTTTTCCCCTACCTGACGATCGCCCGGCGCCACATCGTGTTCGCGGTCGCGGCGTCCGAGGAGTGACCCAGGCCCGGCGCCACACCGTATGCACGATCGCGGCATCCGGGGACTGAATTCAACACACACACACGACACTGGAGGCAGATGACGATGGGCAACTATCTACTGGCATACCGAGGCGGGCGCATGGCCGATACGCAGGAGGAGCGCGACGCGGCGATGGCCGCGTGGGGCGCCTGGTTCGGCCAGCTCGGCGACGCGGTGATCGACGCCGGCAACCCCTTCGCCGGATCGGCTTCGGTCGGCAGCGACGGCGCGGTCTCCGACAACGCCGGCTCGGGGCTCGGCGGCTACTCGGTGCTGCAAGCCGACAGCCTCGCCGCCGCCACCGAGCTGGCCAAGGGCAGCCCCGTGCTCGCGGGCGGGGGCAGCGTGGATGTGTATGAGACCATGCCGGTGATGTAGGGCAAGGTGATGTAAGCGCGGGGCCTCCGCCTCACGCCGAAGCTCACACCGAAGCCTCACCGTACTGTCGGCGAAGAGACCGCCGAGGGTGGCGGTTGTCGTCGTAGGGTGGGCGATTATCGTCGAGCGCGGGTCGCCGCCGGGTGATCCGCGCTCGCGCTTGTCGCGTAGATGTTCTTGTCCTCCGAGAAGCCAGATTGGGAAATTCCTCGCGCGCTCCTCGATGAGATCGGTCATTGACCATGAGCGGTCATTAACCGGGACACCACCCAACAATGAATGGAGACGGGGACTTATGCACGATGAGCACAACGATCCCGCGATCGGTGACACGGGGCTGCCGGTGCCCGAGGACCCGTCGACGGCATCCACGACGGCGTCCACGACACGCAAGAGCTTCCTCAAGGGCGCGGCCGTCGCGGGCGCCGGCGCCGCCGGCCTCGGCGCGCTCGGACCCGCCGCCGCGCTTGCCCACGGCAGGCACGGACACGACGGGCACCGGCACGGGCACGGGCATGGACACGGCGGGCAGGGCGGGCTGACCTCCACGGACGTGGAAATCCTGAAAGCCGCTCAGATCGCCGAGGCACTGGCGGTCACGACGTACGCGAGCATCATCAACACGGCGCCGTTCTTCCAGAACATCCCCGGGGACGACCAGGGATATCTGAAGGCGGCTCTGCAGGAGGAGATGTCCCACTACCTGCTCGAGGAAAGCCTCACGAAACAGCCGACGCCGTTCACGGCGTTCTACTACCCGCCAAAAATGTTCAGCGACGCGCAGACGACACTCAACATCCTCGTGACGCTCGAGGATGCGTTCATCGCCGCCTATCTGGTCGGGGTACGCCAGTTCAGCACCCCCGACCTGCGGGTGACGGCGGCACGCATCATGGGCATCGAGTCCGACCACCGTACCCTCGCGCGCGTCGTCGGCCCGGACGTCGCGGGCAAAGACGGCGGTCCGATCGAGCAGATCACGGGGATTCAGAAGATGGCCGAGTCGGTCGATCCGCCCAACAACAACGGCTACGAGCGCACGCTGCTGCTGAAGAACATCGGCCAGGCGGTCGAAGCACTGCTGCCGTTCGCGGAAAAGAAGGCCGCCGAAAAAGAAGGCTTCGACACCTCGAAGTCATACAAGTTCGAACCGTTCACACCCACGCTGCCGAACCCCCTCGGCGAATTCCATTCGCTGCAGGGCTGAGGCCAGGCCCGGCAGCGAGTCTCTGATTCAGCGATCCGCGGGCCGGCACAGCGCCGGCCCGCGGATCGCGAACGGCGCCGTCCCAGCCAATGTCAGAGGCCATGTCGCTGCTGAGTGGCCGGCCTGACGCTCGACGCCGGCGCGCTATCGCCTGGCCTATGACTCGGTTGAATGGCTTACGCCGCCCGACGCGATGCTGCTCGGACTAGAGACCTGACCACTTCACCGGGCCTTTCGCCTTGGTTCTCGGCGATCGCCTGGAGTGCGGCGGCGTCGTCTCCGTCGAGCGTGACCTGCACGACGAGACGGCGGTCACGAGATGCCTCCACAACCTGCACATCCGCAGGATCCAGGTCCCTAAGCTCCTCGTCGAAGTCGCCGGGCAGTGGGTCGGTGTCGGAATGGATCATGACTTCTCCAAGATCATACGCTCAGCAGAAGTGGATTCCCAGCCCGTGACGATCAGCCATGTGGTGGGCTCAATGGTCTCCTCGATTACCAGCGTGAAGAACCGACCGACATCGCTGCGTCCGATCAGCAGCCTGCGCACTTCTCGCTGGCGGCGCTACGCTCGGCCACGGCGATTCCTGATCACCACGTGACGATTCCAGATCGCCTGCTCGGCTTCGGAACTGGAGATCCCGCGAGCTCCAAGCTTGTCGAGAGCGGCCTCCGTGGCGAGCAGTTGATTGACGACATCAGGCATCGACCAAGCATGACCAACGTGGAGGACCGAATGGGTGGGTTAGTCCACGCCGAGAACATCGGGGTCGCATCCAGGCTAACCCCAGCGCTCGGTCCCCGGGTTAGTACAAAAACAAACGCCTTGTCCGGTCGGCTGCTTGTTCTCGCTTTGGCAGAGCCAAAACGACCAAAAATCGCTGACAACGAGGAGACCGGGACGACGTGCGAACCCCGACGCGGACCTGGAGCGGCTGGTGGAGGCGCTGATGGAGTCAGTCGGTCGGGAAGCGCGAAGGCGGGCGGCCGATACGGTCCGCCAAGCAGATCGCTGACCCTGCCCACTTGCCCGCTTGTGTATTTCCTACCGTGGTAGGATCAGATCATGGCAAGCCAGAAGCGCTCGATCTCATTTGATGAGTCCGTTTTGCACGAGGCAGAGCAGCGCCTCTCTGAGTCTGGCGGGAGCCTGTCTGCGTTCGTGAACGCGGCGGTGCTCCGCGAACTGCGGGTCTCGCGCGGCCTCGAACTTCTCACTGAGGACGATGAGCGGTTTGGCGCCGTGCCGGCCGATGTCAGAGACCGAGTCGCTGCTGAGTGGCCGGCCTGACGCTCGACGCTGGCGCACTGATCGCCTACGAGCGAGGCGAGGCGCGTATCCGCGAGATTCTCGCGACGGCCTATGCCCGCGGTTTGGTGCCCACCATCCCGGCCATCGCGCTCGCAGAGGTCTGGCGCGGCGATGCCAAGGATGCGCGCGTCGCGCGCTTGCTCAAGGCGAGTTCGATCGAGGCTCTCGATGAGCGTTTGGCGCGAGAAGCCGGTCGCCTGCGGCGTGCCACACAGGACGCGGGAGCCATTGACGCATGCATAGCGGTCGGCGTGCGCAGGCGACGCGACGCCATCGCCACCTCCGACCCCGAGGACATGCGCATGCTCCTGGGACCCAGCTTTACGATCCTGGCGGTATAGATCTGATGGGGCGCGAGGCGCGACGACGGGCAGCCGAAGTGATTCAGGCGCCCTTGAAGTACTAGCGCAAGGCATTGCGGATCATCAATAAGGCCGTCTCGGGGGTCTGGCCCGACACAGCCTCGCGCTCGCTGGCATGCGCCTATTGCCCAAGGGTTCTGCTCAGGCCGGATAACGGGTCAGAAACTCGCTGACGTCCCGAATCAAGGCCGAAACCTGTGCTACGTCGTACTCCGAGTACCGGCCGTGAACAGCCCTGTTGCGGAGATCCAACCAGGCAGTGACACCCTTCTGCTGAAGTCTGTTGTATGTACCAACGCCGGCTAACGCATTATTGAGGGCATCCGCCTTCCGCGGAAAATCGGTTCCCCGCTCGGTTGGAATGTTTACCTTAGCGGCCAGCTTGCGGAGGTGCGCCTCCAATGTGCTGCCTGCGATCACAGCGGCAGCATCCTTATACCCTCGCTCGTAAAGCTCGCTCGCCAAAGCGACGTTCGGGGGGATTGAGAGTCTGTCGGGCATGCGCGTCAAGTTCCCTTGGGCGAGCCACCAGACGCGATCCGCGGTCAGTGCCGACTCAAGGTCTGAGACACTCAGCAGGACCCCGCACTCCAGCTCGTCCACCAGTGAGCGCAGCAGCCGTCCCGCCTCCTGTGTTCGTCTCGGCCCGAGACCGTCAAATAGGTCATCAATAAGCATGAGCTGTGGGCGAGCCGCGATACCAAGAGCGAGTGCGAGGAGTAATCGCTCCCATCTCGACAGTGTGCTCCAACGGCGGGGAGCACAGTCCGATATACCCATCCGCTCCAACGCCTCCCACGCCGAGCGCTTCGCATCGCGTACCCGATGTCTACGACCCGCCACCAGTGATACGGCTATTTGGTCATGTATCTTGAAGTTCGGTAGCGGCGGCCCACTGGTGATCCAAAGGATCTGATCCCCCAACAGGTCCGTGCGCTTTGCGCCCGAGAGGCTCATGAGGTCGATACCTGTCAACCTCATCTTGCCGCTATCTGGACGCACCATACCGGCAACGATCTTCAGCAAAGTCGTACGACCTTCACCCCCGGATCCGACCACCGCCACGATCTCGCCAGCATCGACACCTAGCGAGATATTTCTCAGCACCTGCACGCGGCGACCCCCACGCTCATAGCTCATGCATACGTCTGTCACAGACAGCAACTCAGCCATGCGCTATTGCCACAGCTTCGCTCGAGTGCCTGACTGCTAGCCCTATCAGCATGTTGCCACCATAAGCCAGCGCTACGAGGGGATCTAAGCCCTGTTTTTGACTACGAACCCACGGCCATGGGACATTGTTCTCAGCATGGCCCTGTCGAAGGCGGTATCTCCGACTGTGCAGATCTCGCGAGGCCAGACCGTGGTAAACATGTCCGATCGACAGACCGTATTCGGCTTCAGAGAGCCAAATGTCTCACAAAGGACGGGAACGGAGAGGGCGGGATTCGAACCCGCGATGGAGTTTAACCCCCATACTCGCTTAGCAGGCGAGTGCCTTCAGCCTCTCGGCCACCTCTCCTGGAGGTCCGGCCAGTTTAGAGGCTGTTCGGCCCGGGGCGAGCCATGGTGGCTGACTGCTCGCGCCACAACTCGCGCCGGCCCCCCGAAAATGAGGTTGGGCGTTGGCGGCGGAGACGGAAGGGGGGGGATTCGAACCCCCGAAGCGGGGGTTGCCCGCTTGCTGGTTTTCAAGACCAGTGCATTCAACCGCTCTGCCACCCTTCCGAGCACGGCACATGGGAAGGCTAGTCGATCCGCCAGCCGCCAGCGGGAGGGCTCGGGCATCATCCAGCGGCTCGCTCACGGGAGGTCGAGGACGAGCTGGAGCGCGTCCTCGAGGGAGCGTTGCTCATCCAGGGTCAGGTGCCCGACTCGCTCGCCGAGCGCTCGGGCGTCGACAGCGCCGATCATCTCGCAGAGGACCTGCGTTGCCTGACCCTCCAGCGTGATCTCCGGATGGAAGCTGGCGGGAAACGCGGAGCGCGAGGTGGGACAGACGACGACGGTCGATAGCGCGAGCAGATCGTCGGCTTGGACGATCACCGCATAGCGTCGGCCCTGCTGGACATGACCGCGCTTGCGAGGCAACGTGATCGCGTGAACGTCACCACGGACCACGCAGCTCCTCCATCAGGCTCACGACATCCTGCGCTTCGCGGACATATCCCTTGTCTTCCATGAGGGCTCTGGCCTCGGCGGCGAGTCCCGCGCGTCCGCGCTCTCGTTTGGCGGTCTCCACGATTGCCTGGCGTGCCGCCTCGGCACGGCTCACGCCGCGTCGGCGGGCGATCTCCTCGAGCGCGTTGATGCCCTCGCGGCCGAGCCTCAGCGAAAGCGGGTGTTGAGCTGCAGTCATCGAACTCCGATTGTAGCGCGAATCGAACTACACATCTTGCCGCGTCAGATGGTGTTGCCGCGACGCTCGGCCCTGCGTGCGAGAGCAGCCAGCGCCTGTCACACCCCTGAGATCGGTAGTCCACACAAGCACTCGCACCTGCATCGGCTCACAGCCGCACGTGCTGCCAAGCGGCTCAGCCCAGCCGCGCGGCGGCCGGGGCGACACCCAGCGCGTGTCCGCCCGCGTCGAGCGCCTGCACGGTCACGTATGGCCCGACCGTGCCGGCCGGCAGCGAGATCGCGGTCTCAAAGCCCGTGCGCGGACGCTGGGCGACGATCCGCATGCGTGTCGCCGAGGCGCCCGCGAGCACCCGCCAGCTCGCCACCTGCGTAGCGCCGTTCCAGCTGGCGTAGACGGTGCTCGAGCGGCTGGAGCCTGCGACCACGGCGAACGCGGGGGGATGCGCCGGGGTGCCGGTCCAGGCGAAGCGGAAATCCCGGTAGGACTGGTCGCCGGCGGGGAAGTGCGCGTCGAAGAGGACCTGGCCGGTGGGGCTCAGCTCGGAGAAGTCCGGGATCTGCCCCCAGCCGATGAACCAGTCGCCGTTCGCCAGCGCCTGCATGTTCCCCTGGCTGTAGGCGAGCAGCGGCGCTGGCCGCGTGAACTGGCTGACGAGCGTGGCGGTGCCCTGCTGCGGGTTGACGCTGACGAGAATGCCGCGCGACTGGCTGTGGACCTTCGGCGAGGCGCCGTTGTCGAAGATGCTGAACGTCCCGTCGGGCAGTTCGCGCGGGTCGTGCTGCCAGGCGGTGTTCGTGCCTGGACCCATCGTGAAGCTCGGTGCTTTCCGCCCAGCTGCCATTGGATCTGACCGGTCACGCCGTCGAGGTCGTAGACCGTCCAGGTGTTGCGCGCGGAGACCAGCAGGCTGCCGTCGCGGGTCGAGGTCGATCGAGTTGATGTGGAAGAAGTCGAACGGCCAGTCGGTCGTGCGCAGTCGGCCGCCAGTTCGTAGGATTCGGCGAGCGCCACGTGGTCGAGGCTCGTCCACTGGAACATGACGAGGCCGGTCCTGCACGTCGATCTCCTGCAGCAGTCCGTCGGTGACGAGCGCCGTGGCGGGCTCCGCCGACCGCGGAGAGGTCGCAGTAGATCGGGTCATAGGCGGTGATCAGCGCGGTCCCCTGCGGCGTCAGCTGAAAGTCGTGCAGGTCCGCGCGCAGGCCGTTGCCGGCGCGGACGTGGCCGATGTCCTCGTAGGCGCTGTCGGCGATCGTGTCTTCGCCGAGGCCGAACCCGTGCACGGAGATGTCGCCCTGCCACCAGGTCAGCACCGGCCGGCCGCCGTACTGCTGGACCTGGAGGTTCGTCGCGGAGGTTCCGCGGGGGAGCGGCTTGAACCAGATCAGCCCGCCGCCCGGGTCGAGGATCATCGGTCCGCTCTGGCCGGGCCCGTCGTAGGGCGCCGACGAACTCGTCGCCGGCGCCGACCGCGGGAGAGCTGCGCGGTCACGCTCAGCGCCGGCGGGCGCAGATCCGGGCGCGAGCGGAAGCTCTGGATCTCGCTCGGCGCTGCCGGGATGGATCGTCTCGGGCGTCGTGCTGAGCCGATCCTGGTAGGCGATCGCGAACTGGTCGGAGAGCTGCTGGGCGGAGCCGCCGGAGCGCAGCTGTGCGCGCACGCTGACGGGCTCGCCTTCGGCGAACGGGTGCGCCGGCAGGAAGCTGGCGCCGTCGCCCTGGGAGTAGGCGGCCAGACGTCCGCTGTGGCGTCCGCTGCGCGAGCCGGAGACGACGACGTCGCTCAGCTCCGAGGCGGGAACGCCGAGGAAACTGATCTGCGTCTGGGGGGTGGCGTCGCGGCTGCCGGGCAGGGGCGAGACGGTCACCGACCCATCCAACTGCGCGGAGGTGTTCAATGTGCTTGGCGCGCAGGCCGGAGCCGGGGTCGCCGCGCGGGCGCTCCCGGTAGCGAGCACGAGCACCAGCAACACTGTCAAGCTGACGATCTGAGCACGTACGGAGACCATGAGAGCAGACGAGGGTAAGAAAATCGACAAAGGAATCGACCGCCGAACGTTCGTGAAGAAAGGCCTGATCGCCGGCGGCGCGGTGGCCGGCGGAGCCCTGGCGGTCTCCAGGTTGGCAGACGCCACCGACGGCTCGCCCGGGACCGGTGCCCGGCCGGCGCCCGCGCCCGCGTTGGCTCGCCCGCGAACGCCGGCGAGCCCACGGCAGCCGAACATCCTCGTGATCGTGGTCGACCAGCTGCGCTTTCCGCAGTGGTTCGGGGCCGGACCGGGAGGGCCCGGCCTGCCGCCCAACCTGCGCCGCCTGCGCCAGGGGGCGGTTTCGTTCGCCCGCCACTACACGGCATCCAACGACTGCACGCCGGCGCGGTCGACGCTGCTGACCGGGCTGTACACCCATCAGACGGGCTGCCTGATCACCGGCGGCAGCACGCTGGACCCGGGCTTTCCGACGTGGGGATCGATGCTGCGCGAACACGGCTACCACACGCGCTGGTACGGCAAGTGGCATCTCACCCATGGCGATAACAAGTGGGACCCCGCACGGGGGTCTCGCGCCCTGGAGCGCTACGGGTTCGCGGGGGGCACCTACCCCTCTCCCGACGGGGCGCCCGGCCAGGGCTGGCGCGTGGACCCTGGTATCGCGGGCCAGTTCGAGCAATGGCTCTCGACGGTCGGCGAGTCCAAGCCGTGGTGCACGACGGTGTCGTTCGTCAACCCCCACGACATCGCGTGGTGGTATGACTGGAGCAACCGCGTCCCCGCCGAGGCATTCGCGCCGAGCGTGATCGCGGCGCTGCCGCCCAACTTCGAGACGCCGGAACTGCTGGTCGCGCGCAACAAGCCGCGCCTGCAGCGCTCGCTTCCAGGAAACGGCCGCCGCCTCGTTCGGGCCGGTCCCGTTCACGGGCCCGGAAGTCACGAGCACCTGGCTGGGCATGCTCGACCTGTACGCCAAGCTCCAGCTCGAGGTGGACGGGCATATCGGCCGTGTGCTCGCCGCGCTGGAGAGCCGCCCGCACCTGGCCGCCAACACGGTGGTCGTGTTCACCTCCGACCATGGCGAGTACGGCGCCTCGCATGGCCTGCGCGGCAAGGGCGCGAGCGCGTACGAGGAGGCGATCAGGGTGCCGTTGATCGTCAAGGATCCCCGCGGCGCCCTCACCAGTGCGCCGGAAATCGCGCGTACGCAGCTGACGCTCGAGCGTCGACGTGGCGCCGCTGCTGCTGACGATCGCCAGCGGCTCCGACGAATGGAGACGCGAGCGCCGCTACGCGCATCTCGCGGACCGGCTCGACGTCGCCGGCATCCTCGCCGACCCGACCGCGCCGGGCAGGCCCTACGTGCTGCACGCCACCGACGAGACCGTGACCGAGTTCGCGATCGAGCCCTACGCGGCCAACGCTCCGCTGCACGTGGTCGCGCTGCGCACGGCGACGGCGAAGTACGCCGCCTACTCGAACTGGTCGGGGGAAAGCATCCAACCGCTGGGAGAGGACCAGGATCGCGAGCTCTACGACTACCGCACGGGCGAAGGGCGCCTGGAGCTGGACAACAGCGTCGGACGCAACCCGCTGGAGGATTCGCTTCGCGCGATGCTCCAGCGCGCCTACGCGCAGGAGCTGCACCGTCCGCTGCCCGCACCTCTGCTCGCCGCGCGCGAGCGGGGTTTCACCGACTACTTCACGGTCGCCACCCGTGTCGCCGCGCGCGCGACGCAGCGTCGGGCCGAACGCGAGCTCACGACGGCGAGAGCGCGCGATCCGAGACTGGGCGACGGGCTCGCCGACGCCCGCACACGACTCGGGAGCCCGTTCAAGCCTTGACCGTCGGCGAGCGCCCGATCACCGCGCCGGCGGCGTTCAGCGCCTGCACGGCCAGATAGGCGGGCGTTGGCGCAAGGGCGATACTCGTCTGAAAGCCACGCTTGGGAGCGCTCGCGGCGACGGTCAGGGACGTCGGCGAGGCGCCGGCCAGCACCTGCCAGGAGGCGACTTCGGTGGCTCCGTTCCAGCTCGCGGCGAGCGTCACCGCGCCGGCGCCGTGCGACTGCACGGCGAGCGCGGGGGGACTCGTCGGATGGCCGCTCCAGGGCGAGAGGTAGGTCCTGAAGTTCTGCACGTTCTTGCCGAGCGTCCCGTCGAGCAGGACGTGCCCGGCGGCGTTGTACTCGGTGAAGTTCGGCAGCCCGCCATAGCCCATCAGCCAGTTGCCGGTCGTCTGCGCGGGCGCGAGGTTCAGGAGGTTGCCCTGGCTGGAGGCGAGCAGCGTGTGCGACGGGTTGACGAACTGCCGCGCCAGCGTCACGGTGTGGTTGGCGCTGCTGGGGTCGAGCAGCAGGCCGCGCGACTGCTGCTCCTCGGGCGGGTCCGAGCCGTTGTCGAACACGGAGATCAGCCCCCCGGGCTGCCATTCGGCGTCGTGCTGCCAGTAGAAGCGCGTGCCGGGCCGAGCTTGAAGCTCGAGTGCCGATCCCCCAGGCGCCAGACGAAGCCGCCGGTGTGCATGTCCACGTCGTACAGCGTCCAGGTGCCGCGCGAGGACAGCAGCACGTCGCCGGGCTGACCGGAGGCGTCAGCTCCCCCCGCCGGGCCGGCTGGGCCGGGATCGATGGAGTTGATGTGCACGTAGTCCCACGGAGAGCTGCCGTGGGACACGGAGCTGTGCGATTCGCTCAGCGCGATGTGCCCGATCGCGTGCCACTCCCACATGACCAGGCCGGTCTTGATGTCGATCTCCTGGATCACCGAGTCGTTGACGACGCCCTCACTCGAGCCGCCGGCGCCGGAGAGGTTCATGTGGATCGGGTCGAACGCGTCGATCCAGGCCGTGCCCTGGGGTGTCAGCCGGATCTCGTGCAGGTCGGCGTGGTAGCCGTTGCCGGCGCGGATGTAGGCGACGGGCCGGTAGGAGGTGTCATAGATGACGTCCTCGCCCTGGCCGAAGCCGACTTCGAGGATGCGTCCCTGCCACCAGGTCAGGACGGGTTTGCCCTGATACTGCTGGACCTGGAAGTTCGTCGACGCCTCGCCGGCGGACAGCGGGTGAAACCACACGAGCGAGCCGTTCTGTTCTGAGATCATCGGCCCCGGCGAGCCCTCGCCCTGGTAGGGCGCAAGGAACAGATCGCCGGGGCTCGCGCCCGGCTTGGCCGCGGTCGTGATCTGCACGGTGGAGGGCGTGAGCGTGGGCGCGGAGGTGTAGTGCTGGATCGCGCGCGGGTTCCCGGGGTTGTTGGGGAACTCTTTCTGGCTGACGCTCGCCTGGTGGGCGATCGTGAAGGTCGTGCTCGCCGCCCGCGGCGGAGCGCCGGCGCCGGTCGTGACCTGCGCGCGCACCGTCACCCGCTCGCCCGCGCGAAACGGGCGCGAGGGCAGGAAGCTCGCGCCGGTGCCGGTCGAGTAGCCCTCGACGCGGCCGCCGTGCGCACCGCTGTCGGAGCCGAGCACGCGCACGTCGCTGACCTGCGTGCCGGGCGCGCCGAGGAAGCTGATCTGCGTCTGCGGCGAGGCGTCGGCGGTACCGGGCAGGGGGGAGACGGTCACGGGGTTGGCCGCCGCCGCGCCGATGTTCGCGGCCGGAGCGACCGTGCGCGCGAGCCCGTCGGGGCTCGCCGAGGAGGCGATGTCACCGCAGGAGCACAGCGCGACCGCACAGGCCAGCCACACGAAGATGGCAACCACCGTCCCGTAGCCCCCTGACGGGCGCGAACGCGGAGGACGTACTCGCGCGCGTTCGCGAGCACGCGCGCGCGCTGTGGGGCGCTCATCGCGCGCTCGCCGGCGCCGCCCGCGGGCTTGGCGCACTTCAGTCATCGACGGTGAAGGGTCGGGAGACGCCAATCACCCGGCCGTCCGCATCGAGCGCCTGCACCTCAAAGCTCCGATAGCTCCCCTGCACCGGGATCGCCGTCTCGAACCCAGACTTGGCGGTGATTCTCACGATCCTCATCCTACCGGCGCCGTCAGCGGCCAGAACCCTCCAGGAGACGACCCGGGTGGCGCCGTTCCAGCTCGCGTACACCGTGGTCGCGGCGCCCGTGCGGCGGGCGGCGGCGGCGGGCGGGTAGAGGGGCTCGCCGACCCACTGCTCGAGCGTGGCGCGGTAGGTGAGGTTGGGCCCCGGCAGTTCCCCTTCCAGCAGCAGCCGTCCGGAGCGGCTGTACTCGGAGAAGTAGGATTCCGATCCCCAACCGACGAATACCCTGCCGCCCGGCAGCGGCTGCGCGTCGCCCATGTATTCGGATTCGAACTTGCCGCCGCCGCTGTACTGGGCCACGAGCCTCGCGGTGCGCGTGCTCTGATCCAACGCGAGCACGAGCGCGCGGGATGGCCCGGTCGCGGAAACCGAGGTGCCTCCGCCGGTGAGCTGGCAGCAGTGATCGTCGAACATCGTGACCGTCGAGTCGGCCCTGCAGCCGCACGTCGTGCTGCCACTGGAAGGCGGCGCCCGGGCCGAAGCGAAAGCTCGAGCGCTTGCCGCCGAGGGTCCACTCGGTCTTGCCGGTTGCGATGTTCACGAGGTAGGCGGCCCAGGTGTTGCGCATGGAGACGAGGAACGTTCCGTTGCCGGTCAGCTCGACCGAGTTGACGTGGTAGGCGTCCCAGGGGAATGCGTTGGTCGGCAGCGAGGCCTGGGATTGGCTCAGCGGGATGTGATCGAGCGCGTCCCAGCTGCGCAGGAGCTTGCCGGTTCTGAGGTTGTACTCCTGCACCGCAGAGTCGACCAGCGCGCCGTTGTAGGCGCCGCCGTACTTGGAGAGGTCGATGGGGATGTTCTTGTTCGCGGTCACCCAGGCGTCTTCTCCTGAGATCGCGAACTCGTGCAGGGTGAGGACCCAGCCGTCGGTGGCCTTCAGCGTGGCGATCGTCTGGTAGTGCTGGTTGACCACCACGTCTTCGCCGGTTTCGGTCGCGCCGGTGTTGGTCACGCGGCCCTGCCACCAGGCCAGCGCGGGCTTGCCCGCGTAGGTCTGCAGGCTCAGGTTGGCGGCGGCGACGCGTTCGGGGACGGGCGCAAACCAGACCGGCTGCAGCCGGTCGTCGAGGATCAGCGGCCCGCTCTGGCCGATGATCGGAGGTTCGTTGAGGTCGTAGAAGTTCGCGGTGAAGATGTAGCCCGGCGCCAGCTGCCCCGCGGGCGCCCGCCGGGTGGCGCGGATCTTGGGCGGGTGCAGCGACGGCTCGGTCACGAAGCTGTAGGCGCCGCGGGTGGTGTAGGCCCCGATCGGAGCGCCGTGAGAGCCCGCGAACGCGACGGTGAGCGCGAGGAAGCCCGCGAGGACGACGCCGATCGCCAGCGCGAAGCGCCGGGTCGCCGCGCCGCCCAGTGCGGCGCCGGGCCCGGGGAGCGAGGTGAACGTGAACACCGCCGCCAGGGCGGCCAGGCCGGCGCCGATCAGATAGGCGAGGCGAAAGCCGTCGGTCAGCGCCTGGGACACCTGCTGGCCGGAGCCGATCAGATGGGTGGTGCGCTGGGTGGCGAGCGTGATCAGCAGCGCGAGCCCGAGCCCGCCGCCGACCTGGCGCGAGGTGTTGACCAGGCCCGAGGCGAGCCCGGCCTGCCCCTCCTTCGCGCCCTGGGTGGCGGCGATCGTCGAGGGTACGATCGACATCGCGATCCCCGCCGCGGTGAGCAGCCCGGGGATCATCACGTACACGATCGGGCTGCCGCTGGCAGCGATCCGCGTGAACAGCAGCAGGCCCCCCGTCAACATGATCAGGCCGCCGCCGAGCACCGTGCGCACGCCGCAGCGGCTCACGAGCCTGCCCGCGCGCGAGGCGACGAGCATGATCGTCAATGTCATCGGCAGGAAGATCAGGCCGGTGTGCAGCGGCGAGAGGCCCAGCACCTGCTGCAGATACAGAGAGCTGACGAACCACATCGGGAACAGCGCCGCGCTGAACAGCAGGACGATGGTGTTGGCGAGTCGCAGCGGTTTGGTCAGCTCCTTGAAGGGGATCAGCGGCGCCGAGGCCACGCGCGACTCGATCACGCCGAAGAGGGCGAGCAGGAGCACGCCGAGCACGATCGGGCCGAGCGCGGCGAACGTGGCCCAGCCCTTCAGGCCCGCTTCCACGACCCCGTATACGAGCACCATCTGCCCGACCGTCAGCGTCAGCGCACCGGCCAGGTCGAAGGGTGCGGCATCGTCGCGCCGCTTGCGGCGCTCGGCCACGACCGCGTGGGCCACCAGCGCGGCCACGATCGCGATCGGAGGGTTGATCAAGAGGACCCAGCGCCAGCTGAGCACTTCGGTGATGATCCCTCCGAGCAGCACGCCGGCCGCGCCGCCGAGCCCGTTCATCGCCGCCCATATGCCGATCGCCCGGTGCAGCCTGGGGCCGGGCGGGAACGAGGAGGTGATGATCGCCAGCGAGGTCGCGGCCATCAGCGCCCCGGCGAGACCCTGCAGCGCGCGCGCGCCGACGAGCACCTCCTGGTCGGGCGCGGCGCCCCCCGCGAGCGAGGCGAGCCCGAAGAGGATGAGCCCGGCGACGAGCATCCGCCGCTGCCCGAAGCGATCGGCCGCGCGGCCGCCCAGCATCAGGAAACCCGCGAAGGTGATCGCGTAGGCGTCGACGACCCATTGCAGCGCCGGCGAGGAGAAGCCGAGGCTCGATTGGATCGAGGGCAGCGCGACGTTGACGATGCTCAGGTCGAGGATGACCATGAACTGGGCCACGCAGCAGACGGTCAAAAGCCATGCCGAGCCGGAGCTCCGCCTGCTCTCTGCGGGGGGCGTCTGCACCATCCCCGGGTCGGCCGTCGCCTCGACGCTCATCGCTGCCCACCCGGCCTCGAGCGCTCCTCCGGGACCGGCCGGCGTCGCGAAAACGCCTGGTAGGGTGGTGCGCCCGAGCCCTCGAGCGATGATTGGAGTCCGCCCCGTGAGAAGAACGCCACTGACTGCCATCCTAACGCTCGTGGCCGTCCTGGCGAGCACCATCGCGGTGGCGGGGTGCGGCGGTAAATCGGGGAGCTCCTCCGCGGAACCGAAGACGAACGGCACCCCCACGACCACGACGAGCACGCACAAGCACTCCACCAAACCGGCCTACTGAGTCGAGGCGATCCCCTGCCCGGCCGCCGGGCCGCCGCCCGGCAGGACCGCACGATCGCCGGCGCGAGCAACCGCGCGTGCGCCGGCGCGCCGAGCAGCCTCAGCTCGCCGCGACCAGCGGGCACCGGCTCCTGCATCCCGACCCCCCTCATCCGGACCGCCCGAGGCTGGGGAGCGAGGCGTCATAGCCGATCGTCTGAACCGTCCGCGAGGTGCCGAGCGGGCGGCCGGCCGAGTCGAGCGCCTGCACGGCGACGTAGGCGTACTTGCGAGGCAGGGTCGTCGAGCTCTCGAAGCCGGTGGCGGGAATCGTGGCCGCAAGCGCGGTCGCTCCGGGATGCTGCCCCGCGAGCACGCGCCATGCGGACACGTCGGTGGCGCCGTTCCAGCTGGCGTGCACGATCGTCTCTTCGCCGGTGTTGTTGAGGCTGGCGAGAACCGCGGGCGGGCTCGCCGGGCGCCCGCTCCAGGGGAAGCGGAAGGCGCGGTAGAAGGACATGTCGAAGGGCTGATGGGCGTCGAACAGCAGCGAGCCGTCGCGGGCGTACTCGCTGATCGCGGGCACGCCGCCGTAGCCCACGACGGTGTTGCCGTCGGCGAGCGTCTGCACGTTGCCCTGGCTGGCGGCGAGCAGCGGCGGGTCCGAGTGCATATAGGCGGCGCTGAGGCGCGCTTGGTGGGTCGTGAAGTCGAGCGCGATGCGCACGGCGCGCGACTGGCGGTGGATCGGCGGGTTGGCGCCGTCGTCGAAGAAGGTGACTTCGCCGTCGGGGAGGACGCGACCGTCGTGCTGCCATGCCGTTTGCGTGCCGGGACCCATCTTGAAGGAGCTCTTCAACCCGCCGAGGCGCCAGAGGATCTTGCCGCTGGCGCGCTGCAGCTGATAGCCGGCCCAGGTGCTGCGCGCGGAGATGAAGATGTTCCCGTCGGGCTGGGGATCGATCGAGTTGAGGTGAAACCAGTCCCAGGGCGTCGACCGTCGTCGGCGTTTCGGTCTCGGACTCCGCGGCGCCGACGTGGTCGAGGCTGTGCCATTCCCAGCGCACGAGGCCGGTCTTCATGTCGATCTCCTGGATCGCGGTGTCGACGATCGCCCCATCGCGCGCTCCCTTGATCGAGCGAGAGGTCGCAGCGGATCGGGTTGTAGGCGGTGATGTAGGCGATGTCGTGCGGGCGCGAGCTGGAAGTCGTGCAGGTCGGCCGGCAGGCCGTTGCCGCCGGCGACCCTCGCGACGGTCTGGTAGCGGGAGTTCATGACGATGTCTTCGCCCTGGCCGAAGCCGAGCGAGAGCACGCGCCCCCTCCACCACGTCAGGTCGCGCCGGCCTTCGTAGGTCTGCTCGCTCAGGTTCTCCGCGGCCTCGCCCCCCGGTGAGCGTCTCGAACCACACGAGCCGGCCCTGCGGCGTGTAGATCAGCGGCCCGTACTGGCCGGGGCCGGGGCCGTTGGTCGTGAAGATGTCGCCGGCCGCCGGGTCGCGATCGGGCGTGGTGACGGTCATGATCGGGGCCTGGACGTCGGGCAGCGAGTAGAAGCTCTGATAGTCGGCCGGCGCCGCGGGCGGGTTGGGGAACATCGGGGTCGCATTCGTCGGATAGGGGGTGTCGATGCGAAACCGGAAGGCGATCGGTCTACCGGCAACGCTGCTCGTCGACGATCGGCCGGTCCCGATCACGGCGCGCACGGCGACGCCCTCGCCGGGTTGGAATGGCGTGTCGGGCACGAAGCTCGCACCGTCACCCTGCGAGTAGGCTTGGAGGCGACCCGGGTGGGCGCCGCTGCGCTGGCCCACGACGGAGACTGCGCGGATCTCCGCGGCCGGCACGCCCAGGAAGCTGATCTGGGTGCGGGGGTTGGCGGTGTCCGGTTTCGGGCGCCGGCGAGACGTCGACGTCGGTGTCTCCCAGCGCGGCGGTGTGCACGAGCGTGCTCGGCAGGCACGAGGGTGAGACGTCGCTGGAGGCCGTCGTGCCCGAATCCGAGAGGTCGAGACTGGGGGAGCCCAGCACGAGCGCGGCCGCTGCCCAGGCGAGCAGCGCGGCAGACACGACGATCAGGCCCGTGCGTCTCATGGCCGCCGCGCGGCGGCTGCGCCGACGATCACCACTGAAGCAGCATCAGGCCGATCGTTATGCCGGGCCCGACAGTCACCACGAGCCCGCGCTCGCCGGGACCGGGCGCTCGCTGCTGGATCGTTTGGCTGCAGGACGTAGAAGATCGAGGGTGTGCCGATGTTGCCGTGGTTGGCCAGCACGTGGCGACTGACGGCGATGTCCTCCTCCGAAAGCGAGAGCGCCGCCTGCACGCAGTCGATGATGCGCCGTCCGCCCGGATGCACGATCCAGTGGTCGATCTCGGTGCGATTCAGGCCGGCAGACTGAAGGAAGGCGTCGGCCAGCTCGCCGAGGTCGGCCGCGGCGACGTCGGGGAGGTCGCGGTTGAGGTGCAGGTAGCTGTCCTCGGGGGCCAGCTCGAGGCTGACGGAGTCGAGCGTGCCGGCGATCTGGTGGACCTTCGCGCAGACGATCTCAGGGCCCGCGGCGCCGGGGTCTTCGTCGAGCAGAGCGACGGCGCAGCCGTCGCCGAAGATGGCCGAGCCGACGACCTTCGCCTTGGCATCCTCCGCGCCGGCGCCCATCAGGATGCCAGTCATGCTCTCGGCCGCGACGACGAGGCCAAGCTTGCCGGGATGATGGCTCAACGACTGGCCGACGAGCCGCATCAGCGGCACCGCGCTCGCGCAGCCGACGCCGACGACGTGGTACTTGTCCGTGTCGGGCGCCATCCCGAAGTGCTCGACGAGCCGGTGGGCGAGCGTGGGTCCGCCGAGCGAGTACAGCGTCGAGCTGACGACCGTGCCGATCTTGAGCGGATCGACCCGCAGGCGTTCGATCGCGGTGACGGCGTAGCCGAACAGCTCGTCCTCGATCTTGCTCGTGCGGCCCTGCAGCGTGGTGGCGAGCACATCGCCGCTCAGGCTCAGTCGGCGGCGATGCACACCGCAGCGGGAGAAGATGCGCTGCGCGAACTCGTCGTCGCGCATGCCGAGCAGCGCGAGAACTTCGTCCTGGGAGAACGAGGTCTCGGGATCGACGATCTCCAGACCGCTGATTCGCGGTCCGAGCGCCGGCACGAGATCGGCGTATGCGGTCGCGGCACCGGCGCTCGGCGAGGGAGCGTGGAGCCGCGAGGAACGCGACGCGGGCTGCGAGGACGATACGTCTACCTTCAAGCTGGCGACCCCCTGGGTCCGGGATGGAGCGACCTGAGCCAGCCGCCGAGTGGGGCTAATGACCATATCGATGCAACCCGACCGCACTCGGCCAGAGAGCGCCCTTGCGGTCGATCCTTACCAACTTCTTCGCGGGCAGGAGTCGGCGTCGCGCTTCGAACTCGCTGCTCGGCGTCTATGCGAAGGTCGTCCAGTCCGACGCCTATCGCGAGCGACGCCAAGCTCGGGACGTGGATGCGCATCTACCCGGCTCCCCCCATCGTCCAGAGGCAGCGCTAGCTATTTGCCCCGGACAAAGTCTGTGTCTGGGAAGTGAAACGGCCGCGCTTTGAGGCGCGGCCGTTTCTGCGAGTTGGCGCGCTCGGTGTGAGCGGTCGATCGGGAGTTTGTCAGGCGGCCTGGACGGCGAGGGTGTCGAGGTTATAGGCCAGGATCGCCCAGCCGACCCAGGTTCGCGCGCCCTCGTGTCTTCGCAGTCGTGATCGGCGCAGGCCGTAGCTGCGCTTCAGATGGCTTATGCGTCCCTCGCAACCGACGCGGTAGCTGGCCAGTCGCTTGCGCGATCGGCGTGCTGCGGGTTGTTGTCGCCCGGCGATGAAGATTTTGCTGTCGGGCAGCGCGTGATTGCTCGCCTCGGGCGGGAAGCCGCCATCCAGTGCGACCTCGCGGGGTTTGAACCCGAGACGTGTCAGCTCCGCAGCGGTCGTGGGCAGTAGCTCACTCTCGTTCGGTGAACCGACCCTGCTTGGGGCCGGCAGCAGCAGGCCACGGGCGCCGCGCCGCGTGTTTGGGGTGAGCTCGGCCAGCTGGAAGACGTAGCCGAACTCGTAGCGCTTACCGAGCTTGCCCTTGCCAATCGGGCGAGCCTCGGGGTCGGCGAGCGAGACGACGCGATCTGTGATCTTCTCACCGGCCAGACGCTTGGTGATCTGGCGAGTGACGGTCGCGGCCAACTCGGCGGTCCGCTCGAGCTGTCCGGCCGCGGCGAGCTTGCGTTGTGCGCCACGGCCTCGGGCGGACGCACGGGCCTGAGCGGCCAGCTTGCGGGCCTCACCGATCGAGCGTGCAACCAGCTCACCAGCCTGCCCGGTCAGCCTGAGGACCTGCTCGCGCGCACCGCCGGCTCGTCCCAGTCGTCGCCCGACGGTACGCCCGATCAGCCGCAGCCGGCGCCCCGCGGCACGAGAGCGATCCTGAACATGATGAGCGCCCTCGCCAACCAGCGCCGCCAGACGGGCGCCCTCGCGCGCCAGGCGACGGGTGGCGTCCAGCGCCAGCGCGGCATCCGAGGGCCAGCGAACATCGGACTCCACGACAGTCGAGTCGACGCGCATCGCGCGTGCCGTGAAACGCTTCTCTCGAATGGCCTTCTCGATCAGGGCACGCGTCATCTCATCGATGACCTCAGGCCCCAGACGCCGAGCGAGCTTTCTGACCGTTGACTCATGCGGCACCAACGCAGTCAGCGACAGCCCGCAGAACCGCCGCAGATGCAACGAGTCCGAGACCTCCCTGACGAGCGTCTCATAACCCCATCCCGAGCGCTGCTTGACGACCATCAACCGCACGAACAACGACATCGCGATCGTCGGCCGCCCATGCCCACGCCCCGACACCTCCCACCGCTCAACGATCGGCGCCAGCAACGTCGCATCGCTCAACAGCTCATCAAGCCGAGCGAGATCCTCCGGCAGTTCACGAACCTCAATCGGCAACGCCTCATCAAACAACGACTCGACCTGCTCACCCACAAGACGCAACACCGCAACACCTCCAGAATCGACCAACTCGCACACACGATTCTGGCCCCCAAACCGGACAGAAAGACCAACTACTTCCGGGGCAAATAGCTAGCACGCTCGCTTGCTGCGGCATGCAGTTCCGAGCCGCCTGGATGCCGGGGAGTGGCACACTGGAATGGTGCCTGCGACCCTGCGTGCTGGACGCGTTACGTTGCGGCCCTTGGGGGAGGGCGAGGCTGACGAGCTCGCGGCCATTCAGATGCGCCCCGGCGTCAGGGAGTGGTGGGGATGGCTCGACGATGCCGAACACACGCGGGAGGGTCTTGTCAACGATGGCGCTGCGTTTTCGATCGAGGTCGACGGTGCGTTGGCGGGGTGGCTTGGGTACAACGAGGAGACCGATCCCGACCACCGCTTCGCCAGCCTCGACATCTTTTTGGCACCGGAGTACCAAGACCGAGGGCTGGGACCCGCTGCACTGCGGCTCGCCGCGGAATGGCTCTTCGGGCAGCGTGGACATCATCGCCTCACGATCGACCCGGCGTGCGAGAACGTGCGTGCGATTCGCGCATATGCGGCGGTCGGCTTCCGCCCCGTTGGGGCAATGCGCTGCTATGAGCGCGGGGCGGATGGTCGCTGGCACGACAACCTGCTGATGGACCTGCTGCGCGAAGAGTTGCGGGTCGACGATCCGCCGGTCGAACCCGGGACCCCCACTTTCGGGCAGTAGCCTCCGCGAGAGAGCACGAGGACCATCGGGTCGTTCCCTCTGCAGCTCGTTCAGCTTGCGCCGGGCCCGGTGTGGTGGGTCGGTGCGTTGTCGGGAAACGTCCCGCCGGGTGCGATGTCGGTGTACACGGTGTGCTCCTTCTTCGTTTCGGCGTGGTTGGTGAGGCCGGTATCGGCCGTAAACCGCCACGAACCTGGTCGGGCAGCCGTTGCGGTCGTCATGATCTCTCTCCCCCCCTCAGCTCGCCATCGGCGGTCCCGCACCGACCGTCTTGGATGCTGCCGCGATCTCGCCGCGGAGCGCCTTCAGCGCGTCGACGTAGATCTCCGAGAACGTCGGGAACGGCTGGATCGTGTCGGTGAGGACATCGAGTGGGATGTGGGCGCGGATCGCGAGCGTCGCCTGCTGCAGCCACTCGCCCGCCTCCGGGCCGAGCGCGTAGGCACCCGTCAGCCGCTCGCCATCGCTGAGCAGCGCCAGGAAGCCGTTCTGCTCGGCGTGCGCTCGCGTATACGTCGCGGTCTTCGCCACCTCCGACACCGGGACCATGGCGCTGAAACGGCCGGCGGAAGCGCCCACCGCAGCAGCTTGCGGGTCCGTATAGGTGACCCGCGGAACGGCCTCGTAATTGGCCTTCCGCGGCTCGCCCAGAATATTCGCGGCGACCACCTCGCCCTGGTACTTGCCGACGTGCGTCAAAGGCCAAAGGCCATTGACGTCGCCGATCGCCCACAGGTTCTCGGCAGCGCGCAGGTGCGCGTCGACCGGAACTCCGTGCGCGTCCGCATCGACGCCGACGGTCTCCAGGCCCAGGCCGAGCACCCGCGGACGCCGGCCGGTCGCGACGAGCAGCTTCTCACCGCGCAGCTCGCGTCCGTCGTCGAGCTCAAGGACGTAGTGCTCGCCCTCGCGTCGTGCGGCGCTCACGTTCGCAGACAGCACGAGCTCGATGCCCTCGCGGCGTAGCACCTCTCCGAGCGCCTCACCCAGCGGCGCCGGCTCACGCCCGAGCACGCGCTCGGACATATCGACCACCGCCACCTCGCCGCCGAGCCGACGAACGGCCTGCGCCATCTCCACCCCAACCGGCCCGCCACCGAGGATCAGCAGACGGCGCGGAATGGCCTTCATGGACGTCACCTCGCGGTTCGTCCAAACGCCGTCGAGCTCACGCAAGCCCGGTACGGGCGGCACGACCGGATCAGCACCGTTCGCAAGGACCACATGGTCCGCGGTGTGCCGCACGCCGTCGACCTCCACCACGCCAGGACCGGCGAGCCGCCCGCTGCCACGCAGCAACTCGATGCCCCGATCGGCCAGCCAGCGCTCCTGTCCCGCGTCGGAGTGATCGGAGACCATGAAGTCACGCCAGGCAAGCGCCTCCTGCACATCGACCTCGGCGCTCGCGGCGGCCTCGCGCGCGCCGTGGACCGCCTCACCCGGCCGCAGCAACGTCTTCGACGGAATGCAAGCCCAGTAGGAGCACTCCCCTCCCACGAGCTCCCGCTCCACGACCGCCACGCGCAGACCCCCCTCCGCCAGAGCACCCGCACAGTGCTCGCCCGGTGAGCCACCACCGAGCACGATCACGTCATAGTCACTGTTCACTGCGGCAGCTCCTCGCCGGCGCGCTCGCGCACCATGTAGAGCGCGTACCAGTCAGGCCAGTCCGGATCCGCCTGGCCCGTTCGCTGCTCGTGCTTGCCGTGCGCCTCGGCCGCCCGCCTGAGCGCTTCTGCGACATCTTTCACGGACTCATAGGTCGTAGCCATGCGCCTCTCCTTTCAGCGACCCGGCAGCCGGGTCGTGATCTCCTGGAGCAGCCAGCCGTTGCCGTCCGGATCACTAAAGGTCGCGAACGAGCCGTAGGTACCATGCTCAGGCGCCGGCCCGGGCAAACGACCAGGGTCGTGGAACCGGGCGCCCAACGCGCGCTCGTGGAACACCTCGCTCACCTGCACGCCGCGTGCCAGCAAATCCTCACGCGCCGCCTCGATATCGGAGACGCTCAGGTAGACGCTCTCGGCCGAACCGGGCTCGGCAGATGTGACGTTCGTGCCAAATTGGATCGAGCACCCGGAGCCCGGCGGCGTGAACTGGACCAGGTGCAAGTCCCCATCCCCAGCCACGTCCGCGTCGAGTCTCCAACCCAGGCCTTCATAGAAGGCCTTCGCCCGGTCGACATCCGAGACCGGCACCACCACGACCTCGAGCTTGAACTCACCGGCTTCGATACTGCTCACATCGCCTCCTCGATCCCGTCGGGTCGCGCATACTTTCCTCTCATCCGAGCAGAAGTCAAGGTCGTCCCGCGCGGCGCGCAGCGAGCCCGGCAGCACTGAAAAGCGAACCCGCTTTGTGGCCAAGCGGGGCGAACGCGCCGCGTTGCCCGGGCAGCGATCGGAGATCGGACCAGGCGCACACAGGCGCGATGCTCGGCGTAAGGCGCAACAATGGAGTCGATTCCAACAACGGAGGTCAGCATGAGCAGCATCGACGAGGAGATGGTCGTGGCGCACTTCATCGTCTCAGATGACGTCGAGCGTTCTCGCCGCTTCTACACCGACGTACTGGGCGGCAAGACGGTTATCTCCGGCGAGGCGGGTGACGAGGTGACGTACGTCGCGCTGGCCAACAGCTGGATCATCATCAACGCCGGCGGCGCTCCGACCGACGACAAGCCGACAGTCACGCTCGAGACGCAGCCCGACCCAGATCGGGTGAGCAGCTTCCTCAACATCCGGGTTGCGGATATCCAAGCTGTGTACGCCGAGTGGAGCGCGCGGGGCGCTCAATTCCTGACGCCGCCCAAGCAGCACGAGACCGAGATACGCTGCTACATCCGCGATCCCGACGGCTACCTGATCGAGGTGGGTCAAACGACGCTGGCCAGGGGTTGGCGTCCACCGTCTTGATCGCCCGTGTGGGCGGGCTGGCTTGGCAGTGGCCCGTTCACACCCGCGAAATCGGCCCAGGTCCGCTACGGACGCGAATGCTGTGTCAGTGGCGTCAGATCCGGCCGGGGAGCCGAATAGCGACCCCCTGGACCATCCACGTATTGCCGTCGGATCGTCGAAGGAGCAGAACGACCCGTAGCTGGTTCCCTGGTCCCACGCTTTCGGCGAACGGTACCGGGCATCGCCGGCCGGTAGCACGCCGGCCCCGGGACGTTAGTGGTAGCGGTCGAAGTCGGCCGGCCAGGGCAGCGGGAACAGGTGCCGGTAGGGCCGAGCGTCCGTGATCACCTTGGCGAAGGACGGCCGGTGCGCCAACGCGCGGTAGTACCGCGTCAGCTGCGGGTGCGGCCCTCATCCCACGGGTGGATCGCCAGGGCGTAGAACAGGCCCGGCGCGGCGGCGCAGTCGGCGATCGTGAACGTATCGCCGGCTAGGAACTCGTGCTGGGTGAGCTGCGTCTCGAGCATGCCGTAGACCATGTCGAGCCGGCCGCGCGCGCGGGCGACGGCGCGCTCGTCGAAGCGCTCCTCGATCGTGTCGAAGACGATCGCCTGGACGGCGTCGGAGATGTACTGGTCGCAGAGGCGGTCCCACTTGCGCGCCTCCAGCGACGGCACCAGCTGCGCGCCGGCGACGTGCTCGATGATGATCGAGGTCTCGCCGATGATCTCCTCGCCGTCGCGTAGCACAGGGATCGACGCCGGCGGCCACAGCTCGGCCAGCTCGGCGCGGTCGAAGTCACGCTGCTCCTCGAGGACGTCGTAGGCGACGCCCTGCTCGTTCAGCGCGACCAGGACCTTCTGGCAGTAGAGCGCGAAGGGGTGCTCGTAGAGGGTGAGCATTGGTCAGTCCTCCTCCACGCCGCTGTGCTCGCGAGCCTGAGTGCCTTCCTGGAAGAGCTGCTCGGCAACCAGCCCAGTGAAGACACTGCCAACCGTTCCGGCGAGCAGCTCGCCTGGCAATGTCGCCAACGGATCCGTGGCATCGGGGTCCGCGTGAAGCGACAGCAGCGGCGCAATCGAATGGCTTCCGACGGTGAGGCGCGGCACGCTATCCGGAGGATGACCCAGCCATCTGATCGTGGCCTCCCGTTTCAGTGCTGTCATGGACCCTCCTCAGCGCTCCGGCGCGATCAGAACAGGGCGACCGGCATGGGTGAGCACTACGTGCGAGACGCTGCCGAGCAGCGTAGATGCGACCGCGCCGAGTCCGCGCCGACCGCACACGATCAGCCGCGCGTCGAGCTCGTCGGCGATCTCGATGATCATGCGACCCGCGCCTTCGGTGGCCTCCTCGACGCGAGAGCTGGCGTCATAGCCGTGGGCACGCGCACGCTCCACGCCCTCCTCGGCCGCGTTGCTGGCCAACTGGGCCTGCCCCGCGTCGACGCGCTCCTCGTCGCTCAAGTAGCTGCCACCGAAGCCCCCGGCCCGCGCCAACAGCACCGCCGCGGGCTGCCAGACCGTCAGTACGACCGCAGGCGCCGGATGGGCGAGGAGCTCAGCCGCCGCAGCCATCGCCGCGCGCGACCCCTCCGACCCGTCGTAGCAGAACAACACCGGTCCAGGCATGGAGTCTCCCCAGAAGTAGTCGTCTTACACGTGCAGAGATTCGACATCCTAGGCGCTACAGCCGGACAGAGCGAGGTGGGCACCGTTGCTCTCGGCCGCACGCTTCGCCTGGCTATGTGATGGCGAATGTCGCTTGACGGCGCTGAACATGCTCGGGAACGTCGGGTTTCTGCGGCGATCGTGCTCGCCGCCGAGGTGACTGCCAGCTCACCGGACAAGCTGGTCGGACTCTGGCGCTGGCGGCGCGATCTCGTCCTGCGACACGCGCTTGACACGCGCCCCACTACAGGCCGCACGCGAGGTCCAAGCGATGTTGGAAACCGCCAGCCGTATGCGATGATCGCCGACCGACAGGGCACCTATGCAAGAGGAGACGTCATGAGCGACCAGACACCCCCGCCGATGGGCGAGTTGCTGTACGAGTACACGCCGACGGTCACGCAGGTGGTGGAGTACGGCGCCTCGTTCGAGGCTATCGCCTCGCGGCAGTCACCGCCGCCCTCCGAGGGGGCGCGCGTCGACGTCTACTTCGAGGGACCCGTAACCGGCGCGAAGCTCAGCGGCTCGGTCAAGGGTGTCGACTATCTGAAACTGCGCGCCGACGGCCGCTTCGAGCTCGACATCTACGCCGAGATCACCACCGACGACGGTAAGAAGATCGCCCTCGCCGCCGACGGAGTCGCGCTGGGCCAGGCACCGGTTCTGCGGCTGCGGGAGAACGTGAAGCTGACGACCTCACACCCCGAGCACGCCTGGGTCAACCAGATCCAGATCTGGGCCTCCGGGACGGTCGACCTCGCAAAAGGGGAAATCCAGGTCAAGGGTTACGCGGCCTGACTGGAGCGTTTCGATCGAATCGCCTCCGTCATCGGGTGTGTGCTCATCCTGGACGTGTTCCTCGAGCTCGGCGCCGCTGACGTCCCATCACGAGGATGCACTGGCTCCGGAGGTGATGTGCTCGATCACTGGACGGAACTGCTCTGTCGGTGAGAAGTCGACGTATTCAGAGTCCTCGAGCGCCTCCGGGGCGTGGCCAGGAGCCCAGTAAAACGCTTCGCCGGCGGCGAAGTCCTGATGCCCGTCCAGCGTGTGCATCCGCACGCGTCCCTTGATCATGTACCCCCAATGCGGACACGGGCAGAGGTCGTTGGGGAGGCCGATCGTGGCAGGGCGCAGGTCGGCGCCGGCGGGCAGCCGCACGAACCCGACAGAGAGACCGTCCTCGTCGCGCAAACGGACTTCGACGCCGTTGTCGTCGATGACGACCGGGACGTTCTCACGTGGGATGGATCGCATGTTGCCTCCTGTCGGATTGGGATGTCGCCGCTGCGGCGACCGTTGCGCTCGGAGCGCTCAGAAGCTCGCGCGCTGTTGGGTCGGTTCAGGCTTCTCTGTTGCACCGGAGGTCCAGGTTCTCGATAGGGCTGCTTCAGTGCCTGTGCCTCGATCGAGCCGGTTCGCTCACGCCCCCACCGACGGCTCGATGTTCTGGTTGACGCGGAAGGTGTTCGTCGGGTCGTAGGTCGCCTTGGCGGTGGCGAGGCGGTCGTAGTTCTCGCCGTAGGTTGCGCGCACGCGCTCGTGTCCCTCGTCCATCATGAAGTTCACGTATGCCCCGCCGGCCGAGTAGGGATGCGTGGCATCCCAGTAGTCGACGGTCCAGTCGCGGATGACTCCGGCGTTGGCGGGGTCGGGGTCCACGCCGAGGATCACCTCGGCCCAGTTGCAGTCGCGGTAGCTGAACGGAGTGTCGGCGGCGCCGACGTCGTGCACGGCCCCGTCGATCGGGTAGAGGTGCATGGTCGAGTGCAGCGTCGGGAGCTTCTCCGCGAACTTGACGTGCTGCTCGATCGCCGCGTCGGGGAGCTCACGGACGAAGTCCGCGCGCCAGTACCACTGCAGCCCCGGGACGTAGAGGCCGTCGAAGAGGCTCTGGAGCGCCGGGAACGGCATCGGTCCTACTCCGTGCAGGAGCGGCGTTCCGAGTGCCTGCACGGGCGCGAACAGCTCGGCGGCGGCGTCCTGGGGGCCGGTGTAGCACCACACCACGCCGCACACCTTGCGCAGGTGCAGCTCGGCGGGGAACATGTCCGCGGGGGGCACCGTCATGGTCGCGAAGAACCCGTTCAGCTCGCGGGGTGCGGCGGGGAGGAACTCACGGTAGAAGCGCATCACCTCGGCTGTCTGCTCCAGCGGCCACAGCGTCGGTCCGGCGAGCACGGTGGAGACGGGATGCGCTCGGAAGTTGAATGAGGTGACGACGCCGAAGTTGCCGCCGCCGCCCCGCAGCGCCCAGAAGAGCTCGGGGTTCTCCTCGGCGCTCGCGCGCGCCTGCGTGCCGTCGGCGAGGACGACGTCGGCCTCGATCAGATTATCGATCGTGAGCCCGTGCTTGCGCGAGAGGTGGCCGATGCCGCCCCCCAGAGTGAGGCCGCCGACGCCCGTGGTGCCGACGATCCCCGACGGCGTGGCCAGACCGGCCTCGTGCGTCGCGGCATCGACCTGCGCCCACGTGCAGCCGCCGCCGACGCGAACGGTGCGCGCGGCCGGATCGACCTCGACGGTCTGCATGAGGGAGAGGTCGAGGACGACTCCGTCGTCGCAGACCCCGAGTCCGCCGCCGTTGTGGCCGCCTCCGCGAACAGCGAGCAGGAGGTCGTGGCGTCGCGCGAAGGAGATCGTCTCTGCCACGTCCGCGGTGCCGGCGCAGCGGGCGATCAGCGCGGGCCGGCGGTCGATCATCGCGTTGTAGACCGCGCGCGCCTGCTCGTAGCTTGGGTCTTCGGGACCGATCAGCTCACCCGCGAACTTCGCCCCGAGCTCTGCTCGCGCTGTCTGTGCCGCATTCGTGGTGGTGCTCATGTCTGCCTCCGCTTCGTTTGACTCCGCGCCGAGAGTGCTCCCGATTGCAAGGTGACGGTAACGGGGTCCACCGCCGCTGTCATGACCTGGATTGACACAGTTTGCTCACCGACCACAGCATGGCCCATCGGAGAGCGATAATCAGATCTGACTAGCGTCCAATTCCTGCCATGCAACAGCTTCCCGGCCCTCTACGACTCCCCCCGCCCTCTCCGTTCGTCGGCCGCTCGGCGGAGCTCGCGGCGCTGCGGGTCCTTGTTCCGCGCGAGGCCGGAGAGCGTGGTCGGCTCGCACTGCTGGGCGGCGAGGCCGGCTCGGGCAAGAGCCGCCTTGTGCGGGAGTTGGCGCACGAGGTCGCCGGCGAAGGGGTGCTCGTGCTCTACGGCGCCTGCGACGCCGTGGTGCACACGCCCTACCGTCCCTTCGCCGAGGCGCTCGACCAGCTCGTCCGCGGCACCGACCCCGATGTGCTCCGTGCGGACCTCGGTGGCGCGGGCGGCGAGCTCGCCCGCCTGCTTCCCGACCTGGACGCTCGCGTCAGTGGGCTGCCCGCGCCGGTGGCCGCCGACCCCGACACCGAGCGCCATCGTCTGCACACGGCGGTGACCGACCTCCTCGCGGGCGCCGGTCGCCGGCAGCCGCTGCTGCTCGTGCTCGAGGACTGCCACTGGGCGGATACGCCCACGCTCGTGCTGCTGCGCCACCTCGCTCGTGCGAGTAGCGAGGCCCGTGTGCTCGTGCTGGCGACGTTCCGAGACACCGAGGCCGACATTCCGGGCGCGCTCGCCGACGTGCTCGCCGACCTGCGCCGCTCAGATGAGGTCGTGCGCCTCCATCTGGGCGGCCTCAGTGAGGACGATGTCGGAGAGTTCGTTCGGCGAGCCGGCGGCGGCGAGATCGATCCCGCCGAGCCAGGACTCTCCCGCGCGCTGCGCGATCTCACGGAGGGCAACGCCTTCCTGCTCTGTGAGCTCTGGCGGGCGCTTGTGGAGACCGACGCGTTCGCGATCGAACAGGGCACACTCCGGCTAACGCGACCTTTGCAAGAGATCGCAACTCCTCAGAGCGTCCGCGAGGTCGTCAGCCAGCGCCTGATGAGGCTCGATCCGGCCAGCAGAGACCTGCTCGAGCTGGCCGCCGTCGCCGGCCCCGAGTTCGAGCTCGACGTCCTGCGCCGAGCCGCGCCCGTCGAGCTCGAGCGGATCGACGCCCTGGAACCGGCGATGCGCAGCGGGGTCATCGAGGAGCTGCCCTTCCCCGCGCTGGCCTACCGCTTCACGCACGAGCTCGTGCGCCGCGCGCTGTATGACCGGCTGAGTGTCCTGCGCCGCGCCGAGCTGCACCTCCGCATCGCCCAGGCGCTGGAGGCGGTCGACGAGCCGCGGCACGGGCGTGTGCTCGCCGACCTGGCGCACCATTTCGCGGCGGCGGCCCCGATCGGCGGAGCGGCTCAAGCGGTGGAGTACAACCTCCTCGCCGCGAAGGCGGCGTCGGCTGCGTTGGCGTACGACGAGGCCACCGTCCGTCTGCGCACAGCTCTACAGATGGGCGTGCCGGACGAGCGCCAACGCGCCGAGATCCTGCTCGAGGAGGGTACCGCGCTGTTTCGCGCCGGCAGGTCGCTCGACTCGCTGCAGTCCTTCCGCCAGGCGGCTGAGATCGCGCGAGAACTCGGGGAGGGAAAGCTGCTCGCCCGTGCGGCGATCGGGTTCGAGACGAGCTGCTGGCGACCCGGGCTCACCGACGAGGGTGCCCGCGAGCTCCTCCAGGAAGCCTCGGCCGCCCTCGCTCGGGAGGACTCCACGCTCCGTGTCGGCCTGCTCGCGAGCCTTGCTCGCGCGCTCGAGTTCGAGGGAGACTCAGATCAGGCGGCCCTCGCGCGCGCGGACGCCATCGCAATGGCACGCCGAATCGACGACCGGCCCGGACTGGCAACGGTGCTCGTGGGGATCTACTGGGCGCGCGCGACCACAAGCCTCGCGGAAGCTCTCGAGATGCTTGGCGAGGCACGCGATCTGGCCGAGGAGATGGGCGACGTCGAGGGCCAGGCGGAAGCGACCCAGTGGCGGGTCTCCGCGCTGATGGCACTCGGGGAGATCGTGCCGGCACGCGAGGAGCTCGCGATCGCCCTCGACATGGCTAAGAGCACACGTCAGCCCTTCATGCTCCACGTGACAGAGCACTACCGATCGGCGCTGGCGCTGCTCAAGGGTCAACTCGCAGAGGCCGACGCGGCAGCGGAGCGCTCGCGCGAATGGGGCCAACTGCTCGTCGGTCGCGACGCCTCCAGCGTCTACGGCATCCAGATGTTCGGAGTCCGGCGCGAGCAGGGCCGCCTTGCCGAGCTTGCCCCGGTGATCCGCGTCCTCGCGGCCGGCGATCGAGGTGGCGGGGCGTGGCGACCAGGACTCGCGGCGATGCTCGCCGAGCTCGCGATGGAGGAGCAGGTTCGCGGCGAGCTCGACCGCGTGCAAGCCGAGGGCCTCGACCCGCTGCGCGAGGGGCTCTGGCTGGCGTCGCTCACCTACCTCGCCGATGCCGCCGGCGCCGTCGCGCACCAGGGGGTCGCCTCGCTCGTCTATCCGCTGCTCGCGCCACTTGCCGGCAGAAACGTGATGATCGGTCACGGCGTCGCCTGCTACGGCGCCGCCGACCGCTACCTGGGAATGCTCGCTGCGACGCTCGGCGACACCGACGACGCGGCCAGCCACTTCGAGGCGGCCCTGCACCTCAACAGGCAGATGGGCGCGGACACGTGGCTCGCCCATACCGCCTACGAGTACGGGCGCATGCTGCTCGCTCACGGAGACTCCGATCGCGGGCAACAGCTGCTCGCCGAGGCCGCGCTCCTGGCCGAGGCGGTGGGGATGCCCACGCTGCTCGCGCGTGTCCGTACCCTCGCGCCGGTGTCGAGCTCGCCGCTGCCGGACGGCCTTTCCATCCGCGAGCTCGACGTGCTTCGGCTGGTGGCGCGCGGTCTGTCGAATCGTGAGATCGGGGCCACACTGTTCATCAGCGAGCACACCGCCGCGAACCACGTGCGCGGCATTCTCCGCAAGACAGCGTGCGCGAACCGCACCGAGGCGACGGCCTACGCCTATCGACGCGGCCTGGCTGAGAGCTGAGCGATGGCGTAGCATCCAGCACATGCCGATGTACGTGATCGAGCGCGCATTCGCCGAGCAGCTCGACCTCACGAGCGAGGACGTCAAGCTGATCGAGGAGGTCAATGCGGACGAGGGCGTGCGCTGGCTGTTCTCGTTCCTCAGCGCCGACAGACGGCGCTCCTACTGCCTCTACGAGGCGCCCTCACCCGACATGATCGTCGCCGCCGCCAAGCGCGCCGGCATCCCCGCCGACGCCGTGGTCGAGGTCAACCGCATCTCCGCGGACATGTACGCGTAGGGGGTTAGCCTTGGCTGGGACGACGGCCTGCCCAGGCTGCGGCGAGGTAAACGACACCGCGCAGCGCTTCTGCGGCCAGTGCGGATCTGCGTTCAGCCACAAGTGCGCCGCGTGCGGTGAAGAGAACCCGCCGGGGTTCCGCTTCTGCGGGGCATGCGGTGCCGCGTGCGATATGAGCCCTGCGTCCCCGTCGGGCTCCGTCGAGAACATCGATGGGGAGAGGCGGTGGGTGACGATCATGTTCGCCGACCTGTCGGGATTCACGGCGCTGTCGGAGCGCACGGACCCGGAGGAGATCCGTTCGATGGTCGATCGCTGCATGAGCGAGATGAGCCAGGTCGTCGACCGCTTCGGCGGCACCGTGGACAAGGTCATAGGCGACGCGCTGATGGCGGTGTTTGGAGCGCCGATCGCCCACGAGGACGACTCCGAGCGGGCGGTGCGCGCCGCACTCGAGATCCAGCGACGCGCGTCTGAGCAGTCGCATGACTTCGGCGGACTGTGTGTCAGCATCGGCGTCAACACGGGTGAGGTGATATTCGCCCCCGTAGGCCCGCACGGGCGGCGGGAGCTGACGGTGATGGGCGACGCCGTGAACACCGCGGCCCGACTACAGGCAGCCGCTCCACCCGAGGCTGTGTTGGTCGGCAAGGAGACGCAAGCTGCGAGCGCGCGGGCGATCACCTACGAGGCGGTGGAGCCGATCCTCGCGAAGGGCAAGGAAGCGCCGATACCCGCCTGGCTGGCTCGGGCCGCCACTTCGGCGCCCGCCGAGCGCCCGGTTTCGGCGGCCCCGTTCATCGGCAGAGACACCGAGCTGGAGCTTCTCGCGCGGGCGTGGACGCGAGCCTCGAGCGAGCTGCATCCGCAGCTGGTCACCCTCGTGGGAGCACCAGGGATCGGCAAGACACGGTTGACGCTGGAGTTTGCCGCGCGTGTGCAGAGCGCGGGCGGACGGATATTCAGTGGCCGCCCGCTTCCCTACGGTGCATCCGCCTCCTACTGGGCGTTTGGACAGGTCATCAGGGAGGCGTGCGGGATCTTCGCCAACGATCCCGCCGACGTCGCCGCCGACAAGCTCGCCGAGCGCGCGGCATCGCTGCTTGCGGCGACCGAGGCGCAGGAAATGGCGACGAATCTCTCGGTCATGGCCCGTCTGACCGAGGACACCGTCGACGATCGGCGGGTGCTGTTCGCCTCCGCTCAGCGGTTTCTCGAGGCCCTCGCCCGCGAGCAGCCCACCCTGGTGGTGCTCGAGGATCTGCACTGGGCGGACGAGAGTCTCCTGGAACTCGTCGAGGGGCTCTCGGCCAGGCTCCAGGACGTGCCGCTGCTGCTGCTCGCGCTTGCCCGGCCAGAGTTCCTGGACGCGAGGCCAAGCTGGGCTCGTCTCCCAACCAATGTCACCGTCCAGCTCCAGGCGCTCACCGAGGCCCACACTCAAGACCTCGTGCGCCGACTCCTGTCGGGTGCACCAGATCGGGAGGCGGTCGCCGAACGCGTCGAGGAGGCGGCCGGCGGCAATCCGCTCTTCATCGAGGAACTGGCAGCGTGGCTCTCGGAGGGTGACACCGCGAACGCCGCCGGTGTCCCGGCGAACATCAAGACGATCATCGCGGCTCGACTCGACCAGCTCCCGCCAGGAGAGCGGCAGGTGATCCTCGACGCCTCTGTGATCGGCGACTTCTTCTGGCAGGGCACGCTCGAAGCGCTCGGAAGCGACGGCACGCTCGTTGAGACGCTGTACGCGCTCGAGCGACGAGGTCTCATCCGCCACAGCCCTTCCTCGCGTATCCGCGGTGACCAGGAGCTGATCTTCAAGCATGGGCTGGTGCGCGAGGTCGCCTACGCGACCCTCCCCAAGGCCGCACGCCGGGAGCGCCACGCGGTCGTCGCCCGCTTCGTCGAGCAGGCGGCGGGAGATCCGACGGCCTATGCGGCGATCCTCGCGCACCACTGGCGTGAGGCGGGCGAGAACGCGAACGCCGCCGATTACCTACTCACCGCAGCAGACCAGGCCTGGAGAGGATGGACGCCGCACGAGGCCGTCGAGCTGTGCAACCAGGCGCTCGAGCTGATCCCGGAGAACGACGAGGCACGCCGGCGGCGCGCACGACTGCGACGGGCCGTCGCCGCGACGGCGGAGATGCACACAAGCCGCGACCTCGCGTCGTTGGTTCAGTCGAAGTCCTCGGGCGAGATGTCGCCGCCGATCTCGTAGATCCCCCCGATCGTGTGGTCGCCAACCAGCTCAGCGTGCTCCCGTATGAGCTCTGTGTTGGGCGAGGAATAGACGCAGAAGGACTTCAGCTGACCGTCCTCGTCCATGACTACGTGACTGTGCTCCCATACGATCGGGGAGAACTGCGGGTTCTCAGTCAGGATGCGCTTCGAGAGGCGACCCTTCGCCGTCCCTCCATCCTCCAACTCATCCCAGGCCCTCTCGATCAGATAGCGCGGCATGTCTTCCTCCCAAGTCTCGACGTCGATCAGACAATCCTACGCTTTTCGGTATAGCCGGCATCCGATTCGCCTGCGGACGATCGCTACGAGGAGGCCCGGAGAAAGGAGGAGTCGCGCCGCCCCGATCTGGAGTTCGCCCGCCCTCGAGATGGCTCTCGCTGCCGCAAACGCGCTCGGTGGTCGTCCGTTGCAGGAGCGTCGCCATCGCTGATCGACACGTTTCCCTCGCAGCGCGCTCAGGTCTTAAATGGCGCCATGCGCACGGCTAGAGGCAGGCCGCAGCGGACCAGGAGCCCGAATCGGCCCTGTGGTACCGCAGTGGCCTCGGCGCGCATCCTCGCGACGAGCTGGCGCTTGAAGTCCATTCGTGGATAGCGGTGCAGAACCTCGGTTACGTTCGCAGGAGCCACGTCCCAGATCCGCAGCCCGGCGCCGTCAACCATCGCGCCCCACTGCAGGTAGCAACCGAGCGCTCCGTCGCGCTCGACGGTCACGCCGGGGGTCGTGTGCACGCAGATGGCGTCCGCGAGAGCCTGTGCGCGCTCATCACTCACCTTGGCCGTCGTCGCACAGGCGAATGTACGCTCAGCACTTGCGAGCGTGAAGTCGCGGCCGGTGGTCGGCTGGGCGATGCCGTGGTCGTGCAAGAGCGAGCCACAGTAGAACAGCTCGACATCGAGTTCGCTGCCGTCGAGCGCGGCGAGCCCGCGCCCGAACAACCACGTCCGATAGGAGTGACCCACCAGCGACGCTGGCAGCTCGGCGCACGCTTGCTCGGCCTCCCGCGCGAACAGCGAGTCTGGCGCCGTGAACGTGTCGAGATCGATGTTCGCGGCTCCTGGCGGGAGTCGTCCGAGCGCCAACTTCGCGCGACCGATCACGTTCTCCCACTGGCCGAGCGCGATCGCGGAGAGCAGGCGGCCGCGCTCACGCGATGTCAGTCGCCCTCCGGTGCGCCGCGTCCAGCCAAGGCCGCCAACTCGCTGCGGATCGGGAGAGTTCGAGGCGCCGTCGCGGGATTCGGTCGCGAAGTTCATCCGCCAATCGTAGTCGTGCGTCGGAGCAGGAGTAAGCGCAACGACCCGGTTGGCCCTCGTCTACTCACCCCAACCCGTTGAAGGCGCTGACATGCCCCTCAATGTCGAACCAGTACTCACGAAAGTGGGTGCATCGTCCGTCCATTCGGTCGAGCTGAGCTATGAGGCACCCAGCAGTCGTCTCCTCCCCCGCTCGATTGGTCGCCGTAACCCAGAACTCAGCCGCGACACGATCACCGTCAACTATCGGCTTGCCCATGCGAACACTAATCATGCCCATCTGAGCCTCCTGCCCTTCAAAATAAGGTGCCAGCGCCCCCTTTCCAACAACTGTCGCCTCGGTCGGATGGGCGACATAAACAACATCGTCGCTGAACAGCTCAACGAAGCCATCCAGATCCCAGCTGTCCCAGGTTTGGCCATAGCCCTCCACGAACGCCGTTGCTCTCTCCCGCTCCAGACTCATGACTCCTCCTTCGTAGGGTCCAGCACAAGAGCCGCGCACGATGTTACGCCTCCCGAACCGAGCGGCGACGCGCTCCTTCAACCTGCAGGGAAGCGAGCGAATCCAGATGGTCCCGAAGCGGCAAGCGCTGAGCGTGCGCGTCGCCTTCGAAGGCCTTGTGGGCGGTCCAGAAAAGCTCGGCGATGTTGTCCGGATCGAAGTCCGTCCCCCGGCTTGACGGCACCGGCGATCGTGACGGTCGCGGCGTGGATGCCGTCCTCTCGTACGCCAGCGGCGATCAGCAAGATCGCAGCCGCACGGCGCGAGAAGGCCGCGAAACCTGTGAAGGCGAATCCGAAGGGGCCGGCCCACCGCCGGGTGGCTTCGGCGGGACAGGCGAAACGAACAGGATCGTGCTGAATGGCTGACCCCTCCAGCCACTTCTGCAATTACGACGCAAGCAGGTACAGCTGTACACGCCTGGCTCACTTGTTGCATTCCTCTGCTGCTACGCGGAACTCGCGGGGCACCCCGAGGGGGCTACCGAACCCCGTTAGGCGTGTGGGGTCCGCAGGGGATAAGGCAGCTTTAGACGCCCATCTGGGCGGTGATACGGCCTGACTCGACCGCCGCGAGGAGCTTCTGATAATCGCGCTCGTTCTGCTCGGCATAAGCGTGGGAGAATTCGACGATCGCGCGGTCGAAGGTGGCGTTCTTGCCGAGGTACGCAGCGATCGCGCTGCGGTCGCCGCTGCGGGCGTGCGCACGGGCGAGCGTCCAGCCGCATAGCCGGCCGTAGTGGGCCATGACTTGTGGGGTCATCTGCTCGATCTGCGCCGAGCCCTTCCAATCCTTGAGCTGGCGGCCGTAGAAGTCGCGCTCTTTGCCGTCGGGCGCCGAGTCGATGTGCAGCCAGCCGAGGAAAATGTCGCTCGCGGCTTGCATCAGACGCTGTCCGGCTACGATCCGCTCGCCGTGGTTCTCGAACTCGCTGGGGCCGAGGAACTCCTCGAGCACCGACGTTTCGGCCTCCTTCATCTGTAGGAACAGTGGGTCCTGGCCGTCGTTACCCAGCATCAGCGCGATCCAGGCGCGCGTGCCGACGCTCCCCACCCCGACGACCTTGCGCGCGAAGTCGGTCAGGTGGTACTGCTCGAGCAGCACGCGCCGGTCGTGCACGAGCGTTTCGCGGTAGGAGCGCAAGAGCTCGCGCAGCCAGTTGAACATCTCATCCCGCTCGCTGCCCTTTACGAGTTCGTCGAGCGGCACGATCAGGGGCGGCTCGGACACTATGCGCGCCTCGCCGTCGACCACGCGCGTGAGTTTGGAGAAAGCCGACATGCTGTCGCGCGTGCGCGCCTTGGCCAGATTGCGCTTGGTGCGCTTGGCGGCCTTCGGGGTGAGTTGCGGACCGAGTTCCGCGAGTGCGGCCTCGATGTCCAGGTGGGCATACCAGACGTCGAGGTTCTTCATCACAGCGAAGCTCGCCATCGCCGTGCGATATCCAGCGACGGTGTCAAGCACTATCTGGTCCTGGTCCTTGACGAGGAAGCCGTTGTCGAGCGAGGCAACCAGCATGCTCACTGCCAGGCGCTTCACGTCCCACTCCCAGGGCCCCGGGAGCGTCTCGTCGAAGTCATTGAGATCGAATATCAGCCGCCTCTCCGGGGAGGCGAACACGCCGAAGTTCGACAGGTGCGCGTCACCGCAGCACTGCACGGTGAGGCCCGAGCGCGGCGTCGCCGCAAGGTCGCTGGCCATGATCATCGCCGCACCTCGATAGAACGTGAAAGGCGAGAGCAGCATGCGGCCGTAGCGAATCGGCACGAGCTCGGGGACACGCGGCTGCGCCTGGCGCTCGAGTAGCACGATCGGATCGACGCGGTCCGGCGCAGGCTCAAAGACTGCGTGACTGGAGCGAGGCACCTCCGCGCGCGCCGCCCTGCCGCGAGCCACCCGCTCAGCCATCGTCAGGTGCGCCAACTCCGAACTGGACGTGCTCGCGCTGCGCTTGGTCCTCGCCATCTTGAGAACATACCTCCGCGAACGTGGGCAGTCTGGGCGGGCCCCGCTACCAATGGGCGACTACCGGACCTGGACCGCCTCGAGCATTCAAACATGACGTCTCGGCTCTGAGAACATGGGCCACCGTGCACACGACCCCGGCGTCATCTAAGACAGGCCTGGCCGGACCGCACTCCTTCCTGCGGCGCCTTACCGCGATCGTGGCGCTCACCGTGCCGATCGTCATGGTCGTGGTGGCCGCCGTCGCGCTGGCGGGTGACGTTCCCATCGCCGTATTGGCGGTTGGGCTGGTGCTGGTGGCGAACGGCGCCATCTGGTTCGCCTTGACAGAGCGCCGCACGCTGCGAGTGTTGGGCGCCGTGGCAGCGATCCTCGCCACTGCGGGCCTGATCGTCGTGCTTGCGACCCACTGGCAGGGGCTGCTTGTGCTGATCGGCCTGCTCCTGTTGCTTGCCCTATTCGGATTGGCAGCGCGCTACGCACTGGGACGGACAGGGGACGTGACCGCCGGCAGGGCTGCAGCCGTGGCCGTGCCGGCCGGCGGCGCCGACTCGGCGGCGCTGATCATCAACCTGAAGTCGGGCGGTGGCAAGGCCGAGCGCTTCGATCTCGCTGCGGAGGCTGAGCGGCGAGGCATCGAGCCGATCGTCCTTGAGCCGGGCGATGATCTGCGCGAGCTCGCCGAGAGCGCCATCGCGCGGGGCGCGCAGGTCATCGGGATGGCCGGCGGCGACGGTTCGCAAGCGCTCGTGGCGACCGTTGCCGCGCGGCGCGAGGTCGCCCATGTCTGCATCCCGGCGGGAACGCGAAACCACTTCGCCCTTGACCTCGGTCTCGATCGCGACGACGTCCTCGGCGCGATGGACGCGTTCACCGACGGCGTCGAGCGGCGTATCGACCTCGCGCGCGTGAACGACCACGTGTTCGTCAACAACGCGTCGCTGGGCGTCTATGCGAAGGTCGTCCAGTCCGATGCCTATCGCGACGCCAAGCTCGAGACGTGGACGCGCATGCTGCCGGACCTGCTCGGTTCCGATGCCGAGCCGATCGACCTCGAGTTCATCGCCCCGGACGGGACCAACTGCAACGACGCTCCGCTCGTGCTGGTGTCGAACAACCCGTATCAACTCACGCACCTGTCCGGTGCCGGCACACGCGAGCGGATCGACACCGGCATGCTCGGCATCGTCGCCGCCCGGGTGCGAAGCACCGACGTCTCCAAGCTCGTAGCACTCGAGCTGGTCGGCCAGGCGGGACGCTACCCCGGCCTGCTGTCCTGGTCCGCGTCGGAGTTCGAGGTCCGCTCAGACAGCCCCGTGGAGATCGGCCTCGACGGTGAGGCGCTTGTGCTCGACCCGCCGTTGCACTTCGCATCGCTGCCCGGGGCGCTGCGCGTGCGGTTGCCCCGTGGGGCAGGTCTGTCGCCGGCAGCGCGCGCGGTGGCGCTCACTACGGACAACCTGGGCGCTTTGGTACGGGTGGCCGTCGGCCGGTGAGCCGCCCTGCCGCGCGGCTGGTGCTCGGACTGGCCATCTTCCTGCTCGTCGGCTGGGGTGTTGGGGAGCTGTGGCTGTCGGTCGTCGGGTCGGCAGACCTGAACGCGGTGCGCGAAGTAGCCGCTCAGCGCACCGCGGCCCTCACCGAAGTGACGAAAGTGCTCACCTGGGCGGGCAGCGCATTTCTGTTGGTCCCACTCGCCCTGATCGCCTGCCTGACGCTCATCCGGGCGGGGCTGCGCCGAGAGGCGCTAGCGGTCGCGCTCAGCCTCGGCGGCGCGATGCTGATCTCGGACTTGGTCAAGCAGCTCGTGTCCCGGCCGCGTCCGCCCGTCGAGCACCTGCAGGCGGTTACCGGCTCGAGCTTTCCCTCGGGGCATGCGACGCAGGCGAGCGCGTTCTGGTTCTCGCTGGTGTTCGTGTTGCCGGCGGCGGGGACGTCGCCGAGGAGGACGCGTGTTGCCGCGGGGCTCGCGCTCCTGATCGTCCTCGCCGTGGCCGCGTCTCGCGTTTACCTTGGCGTCCACTATCCGAGCGACGTGATCGCCGGCATGCTGCTCGGCACCGGTTGGGCCGCCTACGTGTCGCGCTGCCTGCGGGAGCCTAAGGTTCAGTGACGATGTGGCGTCGCGTGGAGCTCCTGGACCGATGGCTGATGAGGCGTTCGTTTCGGACTCGCTCATCCGCACTGGATCGCACGCTCGTCGCCATCACGCGGGCGGCGAACTACTCGCGACTGTGGCTACTGCTTGCGGGCGCGCTCATGCTGTTCGGGGGGCGAGGAGGACGCAGAGCGGCCGGGCGCGGCCTCATCGCGATCGCGATCGCGGCTGCAGTGGCCAACGGCCCGGCAAAGCTGCTCGTGCGCAGGCGGCGGCCCTTCTCGCCGTCACATCCGACGCTCATCCGCATGCCGCGGTCGACGTCGTTTCCGTCTGGTCACACTGCCGCAGCATTCGCGTTCGCCACCGCCGCCGGCACCGAGCTGCCTGTCATGATGCCGGCGCTATTGCCGTTGGCAGGCGCTGTCGCGTACTCGCGCGTGCATACCGGCGTCCACTACCCAAGTGACGTCGCGGCCGGTATCGGAATCGGGATCGGATCGGGCCTGCTGGCCGCGCATCGGCCGCGGCGCATGCATGCGCCCATTCGCCGTGGCGTGTTCACGCGCCACAAGGCGCCGCCGCGCGCCGGCAAAAGCCCCGGCGCATAGTAGTGAGAGCCTAGAAGAGAGCGTGTTGCCCGGCCTCTCATTCGAGCTGGAGACGGACGCCGACGAGGAGCAGCTCGCGACGCGCGCCGACCGCGAGGGGTCGGGGCGACCCCCACTGGACTGCCTTGATGTTCTCGTACCAGGCGGTTGCGTTATCGGGGTCACACGCATAGGCGGCGACCTCATCGCACGGCCGGGAGATCTCGATCAGGCTCTCCACGTCGACGGGCACGCGCTACCCCTTGGCCGGCAGGGTTCGGGCGAACGCCACGCCACGCCGTACCCAGGCGCCGAGCCGGCGCTTGGTCGCGAATCCCTCCGCGGCGACGAGGATCCAGCCTTTCATCGGCCGGCCGGTCATGTCGAAGATGCGCGTGTGAGGTCGAGCGAGTGCCTCATCAGACGCATCCGGGCCGACACGGACCATCAGCTCCCCGCCATTGGAGATCCCGACCGCCATGTTGCCGTCGAGCAAGAACGCCAGGCCGCCGAACATAGCCTTCTCTGTTACGCCGCGCTCGTCAGCGAGCTGCTCGCGGATTCGATGGGCGAGCTCGTTGTCATAGGTCATCTCAGCGTGCGTGTCGCGTGGGTGGGCACGGAACGATCACGGTCGATCCGCAATCGATTAAACGTACTGCACGAGCCGAAACCGGGCGGCGGGCCAGCTTGGCGAGATCGGTGGCACCGACCGGAGAGCGCGCAGCGGGTCTGAGCCGGACGGATGCGTTCTCGGACCTTCTACGCGGATCGGAGTTCCGACTGAGACCGCCGCCGGGGAGCACAGGGGACTGGCTCGCCCTGTCTTGTTAGGCTCGCGTGCGGATCGACGCCTCCAACGACGCCTCCAACCGACAGCGCTTGATTGACATCCTCCCGTGACCATTGACATTGTTGAGCAAACCATCGCGGCACACGGGGGTCTGGACCTCTGGGAAAGCGCCAACGAGATCAGTGTGCAGATCTCATCGGGTGGTCTTGCGTTCGCCTCTAAGCTCCAGGGCCGTGCCGTGCGCGATGTGCAGGCGCGGATCGCGACACACGGCCAGCACGTGATCCTCACGCCCTACCCGACGCCCGGCCAACGAGGAGTCCTCGAGCAGGACGGAACGGTCAAAGTCGAGACGGACGCGGGAGAGCTCGTGGAAGCCCGTGAGAACGCCCGCGGCGCCTTCCGGGATCTGCGCCACAAACTGTGGTGGGACCGGTTGGACATCCTCTACTTCGCCGCCTACGCGATCTGGACATACGTTTCGACACCCTTCTTGTTCACACGCGAGGACTATCAGGTCGTCGAGCTTGATCCCTGGGTGGAAAACGGCGAGCACTGGCGGCGTTTGGCCGTGACGTTCCCGGAGCACGTGCACACACACTCCCGTGAGCAGGTCTTCTACATCGACGCGAACGACGGCCTGATCCGTCGCCACGACTACACCGCCGAGCCGATCGGTGACTGGGCCAAGGCCGCTCACTACTGCCTCGATCATCGGTCATTCGACGGGCTGGTCGTGCCCATACGTCGGCGCGTGTACCCGCGCAAGCCCAATAACCAGCGTCGCGCCGGTCCGCTGCTCGTATGGATCGAAGTCCCACGCGCTGCGGCTCGAAACTGACTTCGGCCATCACCCCAGCACCGCAGACGACCCTCAGCAACACGTCTGCTCGGCCAAGCAGTGCGACCGGCCGGACAGGTCGCGAGCGAGCTGATCCGCGTCGAGGCCTCGAGCGTCGAGGCAGCGAGCCGGCACCGTCGCTCAGGCGGGGGCGAGGCCTTGAGCGACCAGGAACTCGCGGATGTAGCGATTGACGAGCTCGGGGTGTTGCTCGGCGATCCAATGTGTCCCGTCCTTTACTGGCCGGAATGTCAGGTTGCGAACGAAGTGCTCGAGGCCGGCATGGGAGGCGGGCCTGACGTAGGGGTCTGCCTCCGGGTAGATGACCATCGTCGGGACATCGACGTACAGGGGCGCCACGTCTGGGGAGTAGTTGCCGTGGCCGGGGGTGCCGTCCCGATCCGGCGGGGCGATCCTCTCGACCTCGTACCAGTGCAGCGCCGACTCGATCGCCCGCGGAACGCGCCATGACCGCCGGTAGGTCTCGCGATCCTCATCGGAGAAGAAGGGGTGATCGAGTGCCTGCTCGAGCGCGGCGAAGTCGTTGGCAGCGATCGCCTTGATTGCACCCGGGCGTCGAAGACCGAGGAGATACTGGCTGGCCTGGATCTGCTCGTCGTCCTCGCGTTGTGCGCGATCCAGGACACCAGGATGGGCGCCGCCGAGGCTGATCAGCGCCCGAAGCATCTCCGGATAATGGAGCGCGAATGACCATGCCACGAGGCTGCCCCAGTCGTGGCCCACGAGTACGAAGCGGTCATACCCAAGGTGCTCAACGAGGGCGCGTAGATCCTCGACCGCGGGCCAGATCCCATAGCTGTGAACGCCCTCCGGCTTGGACGATAGGTTATAGCCTCGCTGGTCGGGAGCAACGGCGAGGTAGTCGGCGCTGAATGCTCGCAACTGGTTACGGAAGGCATAGTGGAACTGGGGGAAGCCGTGCAGGAAGACGACCAGTGGCCCTGTGCCTGCGTGGGCGTAGTGCAACTCGATCTCATTCACAGTTGCGGTCCTGTACTGAATGACCGTGTCGAATGTAGCCGCGCCCTGGGTCACGTCGACGAGATCAAAATCGAGCAGCTTTTGGATGGGCGCGGGCGCCGCCGTCCCGTCGCGGATCGCCAGGAACTGCTGAAGGTGGTCATGGGCGGATCATCCCGCCAGACCGTTGGCGCGCCGTTGGCGTCTCGTCAGCGCATGACGAGCTCGGAGTGCAATGCCAGCAGCTGCGGTCCCGGCGCGACTCCGAGGGCGTCGCGTACCCGTAGGCGAAACTCGTCGTAGACGACAAGCGCGGCCGGGCGCTCACCGCGCGCGTCAAGCGCTCGCATCAGCAACGCGGTCGCGCCCTCGCTCAGCGGCTCGGCGGCGACCAACTCGCGCGCCGCCCTCGCGGCGGCCGGCAACTCGGCTTCGCCGAGCTGTAGCGCGGCTGCGGAGAGCGTCGCCAGTGCGCGTATGTATATGGCGCCGAGCTCCCTGCGGCGCTCGTCTACCCATGCGCCGTCGTGCCCGGTCAGGAAGCTACGGCGCGTGACGTTCATAGCAATTTGGGAGGCGATCCAGGCACGCTCCCATTCCTGCCGTGCGACCCCCGACTCAGCGTCGTGGATCGTTCGTGCGGCAACCTCCACGTCGACGTTCGCGTCGTCATCGAGCGCGAGACGTAGCAGCCCATCTGCCGGGATCGAGTCGCGTCCGATCGCGGAGCGGAGCTTCGAGAGCAGAGCGCGCATTGCCTGAGCCGACGCCGCCGGGCGCTCTTCTCCCCAGATCGCCGTCGCGAGCTCCTCCCGCGGTGCGGCCCGGTGCCGGTTATAGACGAGCCACGCGAACGCGATCCGGCCCTGCGCTCCGGGTAGCTGACCGGCCAACTCGGCTCCTTCGGATCTCACGACGAGGCGCCCACACAGCTGCACGACCACATCAGCGATAATATCCACATGGCAAACCGAATCGTTTGTGAGTGTGGTTACATCGTCCGCGGCGAGGACGACGAGCAGGTCGTGGAGCTCGGGCGCGAGCACATGCAGGCGAACCATCCCGCGATCGCGGCGGTGATCACCGCCGCGGAGTTGCTGGAGATGGCCGAGGAGGAATGAGACCAGGAGCCGCGGTGGAGCTGTTCTCAAGCGACGCGCTCCGATACTCAGAGATTGCTGGCTCGCGTCCCAGTATCGAGCGGAATAGATGCGTCCCCGAGCCGATCACGATGCCGGGGGGATCGCTGCACCGCCATTGATCGTATGTCCTGCTTGGTGACCCCGGCGCGTGGTGCGCCAGGGTCACCTGGCCGGCTGGCGCATACTCGATGAGCGGCTCCGTCACTCGGTTAAGGTCTACGTAATCTCCGCTGTCGACAATCCTGCTGTGTCCACCGTCCTTGTCGTCGATGATGAGCCGATCGTGCGCGACGTGGTCGTGCGCTACCTCGAGCGCGACGGTTACAAAACGCTCGAGGCCGCCACTGGTGACGAGGCGCGACGTCTGCTCGAGCGCGAGCCGCCGTCCCTGGTGGTGCTGGACGTGATGCTGCCGGGGGTCAGCGGGCTCGAGCTGTGCCGCTGGATTCGTTCGCGCTCGGAGGTGCCGATCGTGATGCTGACGGCGCTCGGCGAGGAGGCGGATCGGATCGTCGGCCTCGAGCTCGGGGCTGACGACTACCTCACCAAGCCGTTCTCGCCGCGCGAGCTTGCGGTTCGAGTTCGCAACCTGATGCGCCGTACGGCGCAGCCGACCGCCAGCAAAGCGCAGACGATCGCTTTCGGCGACGTCGTGATCGACCCAGTGGCCCGTGAGGCGCATAAGGGGGGCGAGCTGCTCAGGCTGACGCTGAAGGAGCTGGACCTGCTCCTGTTCTTTGCGTCCAATCCGCGGCAGGTGTTCTCGCGCGATCAGCTGATGGACCGTGTGTGGGGCTATCAGAGTGCCCTCGACACGGGGACGGTGACGGTCCATGTCCGGCGCCTGCGCAAGAAGATCGAGGACGATGCCTCGCGTCCGCGCCACCTCGAGACGGTGTTCGGCTCCGGCTACCGGTTCACGCCATGATCGCGTTCGCGCTGATCGTGTCGCTTAGCACGCTCGTTGCGGGGATCGCGCTCGCGCTGGCGCTGCGGCGGCTGCCGACGGTGCGCCTGCAGCTCGCGGGGCTCGCGCTGCTGGCGGTGGTGCTCCCGCTCGCGGCGGTGATTCTGGGCGGTCTCGTGATGTTCCACACGTACGACGACGTGAAGATCCTCACCGTCGTGGTCGCGTCCGCGTCGAGCGCGCTTGCCGCGGCGCTGCTCCTCGGGGCGGAGATCGCGCGGCGTATCCGTGGCCTGGAGGCGGCGGCCGAGGAGCTTTCCTCCGGGGAGCTGAAGGCCCGGGCGCCGACGAGCGGCCCACGCGAGCTCGCGCACGTCGGCGGGGCTTTCAACGCGATGGCGGGCAACGTCGAGGCGCTGTTCGACGCACGCCGTCAACTCGTCGCCTGGGCCAGTCACGATCTACGCACGCCGGTGGCGTCGATCCAGGCGATGCTCGAAGCAGTAGAGGACGGCCTCGCTCCGATCGACGAGTATCTACCGGCGCTGCACCAGCAGACGCGAACGCTCGCGACGCTGATCGACGATCTGTTCGAGCTCGCCCGGATCGATGCGGGCGCGCTCACGCTCGAGCTCCGCGAGGCACAGTTGCCAGCGCTCGTCTCCCACTGCGTGAGCGGTCTCGAGGCCGAAGCACGGGCGCGGCAGGTTCACCTCGAGAGTCAGCTCGAGGACGCTCTGCCCGACGTCCGTTGCGCGCCGGAGCACGTTCAACGAATACTCCTCAACCTCGTGACGAACGCGCTGCGGCACACACCCTCGGACGGCTCGGTGCTCGTCAGAGCGCGGCGGCACGCTTGCGAGCTGGAGGTGTCGGTCGAGGACACGGGCGTCGGGCTGAGCGAGGAAGCGCAACAGCGGATGTTCGAGCGCTTCTGGCGCGGCGACGCCTCACGCACGCGCACGAGCGGCGGCGCCGGGTTGGGGCTCGCGATCGCACGGGGCTTCGTCGAAGCGCAGGGCGGTCACATCTGGGCGGAGAACCGGCCCGAGGGAGGCGCCCGCTTTGCGTTCACGCTCCCGATCGCCGAGCGCCGGCCCGCCATCGCCTAACAGCGCCGGCTGACTCCGGCACTGTTCAGGGAATGTTCATCTCAGCGCAAGAGGCGCGTCAGGAGTGACAGGCATCGTGATCGCGGTCGGGGAATGACCCCCGTCAAACTCAGGAGGTTCGATCATGAAGCTACCTCGCCTCGTTGTCCTGCTCACGCTGGCTCTAGTGGGAGCGGCGGTCTCATCCGCCAGTGCCTCTGCGGCCCCCTTCTTCTTCGACCACCACCACGAACGCGAACACCAACCCGAACGCGAATCCTTCGTCGTCGGCCATGCCTACGTCAACGACAACACCGCGGTGTCGAACACCGTGGCCGGCTTCGACCGGCACGCTGACGGCTCGCTCACCCCGATCCCCGGCTCCCCGTTTCCAACCGGCGGCGTAGGATCCGGCGCCGGGCTGGCCTCGCAGGGCGCCATCCAGCTTTCCAGCGACGGGCGCTACCTGCTCGCGGTCGACGCCTCAAGCAACCAGATCTCGGTGTTGCGGCTCGGCTTCGACGGCGTCCCGCGGCCGGTCGGCGCTCCCGTGTCCTCCGGCGGCAGCGACCCGGTCAGCATCGCGGTCTCGGGCAACCTCGTGTACGTCGCCAACGCCGGTAGCAGCGAACCCAACGTCACGGGATTCTACCTGGCCCCCTGGGGTGCCCTGTACCCGCTGCCAGGCTCGACCGTCGCGCTGCCCACCGGCTCGGGTCCCGATGACGTGCTGTTCGACCCCACCGGCCGGAAGCTCGTCGTCCCGCTCGTCAACACCTCGACGATCGCGAGCTTTCGCGTCGGCTTCGGTGGTCGCCTGCACGCGGCTCCGGGCTCGCCGTTCGCGGCCCAGGGACCAGGCCCGTTCGGCTCGGAGTTCCGGCCGACAAATCCCTCGCAGCTGTTCGTCAGCAATGCCCACGGCGGAGAAGGCAGCGGGACCGTCTCGGCCTTCGACGTGAGCTTCTCGGGTGAACTGACCTCGATCGGCTCCTCGCCGTTTGCCGATCTGCAGACGGCGCCCTGCTGGGTGGAGATCAGCCACGATGGTCAGTTCCTGTTCACGGTGAACACCGGGTCGGGGGAGATCTCGAGCTACGCGATCAACTCCGACGGCTCACTGGTGCTGCTCGGCAGCACACCGTTCGGCTCGGCGGGAGCAGGGGCAGTGGACGCCCGTCTGTCCCCCGACGGCAGGACGCTGCTGGTGAACGGAAGCAAGGCCGACGTCGTCGCGTCGTTCGCGGTCAACGGCGGAAACCTCACCGAGTTTCCGAGCTCACCCACGCCGCTGCCCGCGGGCGCCGTCGCCTCGGGCATCGTCGTCGACTGACGACTGCGGACCGCCGCCGGCTCGGGCAGCATTCACCGGGCCGGCGGCCCCGCGGTGAAACATCACGAGCAGGCCACCCGGCAAGCCAGGTCCTCGCGCCCACGGTAACCCCACAAGCGAGAGCAAGCCGACGCCGGGATTCGAACCCGGGACCCCCACTTTACGAGAGTCACGGCTCCCGGGGGGTCTTTTCCCTGCAAATCAAGATGTTCGTGTAAGCGTTCAGTTGGTTGGGGGACATAACTCCGCTTCGTCGAATATTTGGGCGTGGAGCGCTCGGAGGCGGAAGCGATCTATGACGCGGGACGCGAGGCGGTTGTTGAGGTCTTGCTGCGGATGGATCGGCAGATCCAACAGCTCAGTGAGCGCGTCGCGCGCCAGGATGAGCGGATCGTCCAGCTCGAGCGCCGGTTGAATCGCTCTTCGAAGAACAGCTCACAGCCACCGAGCGCAGATGGGCCGAGCGCTCCGGCCCGCAGCAAGGACCCTTCAGGACGCTCGCGGGGCGCACAGACCGGGCATCAGGGCAAGGGACGACCACTGCTGCCGGCGTGGGCGCTTGATGAGGTGATCGAGCACTGGCCCGGGCGCTGCGCCTGCGGGCACGTATTCGCTGCTTCAGAGCAGGTGACGGTCGGTGAGCCCGTGCGCCACCAGGTCGAGGAGCTGCCGGTCATCACGGTCAAAGTCACAGAGCATCGTGCCCAGCGAGTACGCTGCCCGGGCTGCGGTCAGCACACGCGCGGGCAGTTGCCCGCGGAGGTCACCCAGAGCGCCTTCGGCCCACGCTTTCAGGCGGCCGTCGCGACGCTCTCGGTGCGCAACCGCATCTCCCGCCGCGATGTGGTCGAGCTGTGCGAACAACTGTTTGGCTCGCGGATCTCCACCGGCACGGTGGACGCGATCCTCACGCGCACCAGCGAAGCGCTCGCCGTCCCGCACGCCGGCCTGCTCGAGCGCCTGCGTTCCGCTGATGCCGTGAACATGGATGAGACCGGCTGGCGGACCGCTGGTCAGCGCCGTGCGCTGTGGGGCGTCTTTGACGATCGCCACGCCTACCTGCACGTCGCGAAGGACCGTCACGAGGACCACGCCAAGGAACTGCTCGCAGACACCGACGCGATCGTCACCTCTGACCGCTGGTGGGCCTACGCGCACCTGCCCCTCAAGCGTCGTCAACTCTGCTGGGCGCACCTGAAGCGCGACTTCGCCGCCCACGCCGAAGGGCTTTCCGCAGAGAAAGAGTTCGGCGAGCAAGGCCTCTTGCTGTGCGAGCGCGTGTTCTGGGCATGGGAGGTCTTCCAGCACACCGCTGACCGCGGAGTCCTGCAGCTCACGATCCGCCGCCTGCAGCGTCAATACAAGCCGCTCATCGCCGGCTACGCCGCAAAACGAGCGCGCAACAAACACTGTCGCGGCATGGCTCGCAACCTATTGAAGGCCTGGCCCGCGTTATGGACGTTCGCTCACCATCCCCGCGTAGAGCCGACCAACAACCATGCCGAGCGAGCCCTACGCTCAGCAGTCATCTACCGCAAGCTCTCACTCGGCAGCCAGTCTGAGGCAGGTGAGCTACGGACCGCCCGGTTGCTCTCGGCGCACACCACATGCCGCCTGCAGCAGCGCTCGCTATTCGTCTACCTCGCAGACGCGCTCTCCACCAGCGCCCGCGGCGATCCCACGCCACTGCTCACCTGAGCACCCACCCACTGAACGCTTACATGTTCGTTCCATGACGCCGTTAGGCGGAGGGACGCCGTCACCGCATTGACACCGCAGGTCTGCGTGCGTTTAATCGGAGGACCGGGGAGGAGATGATCTGAGCGAGGGGTGGGTGGATTGCCCATGCGCGTCATCGATGCTCGTGCCGGCACGGGTCCGCGGGGTCCAGCGGATGGCTAGGCCCTGGCGCAAGGGCTCGGCGTGGCCGTATGTCGCCAAGAGCGGTCGCAGGTCCTACGCCGTCGGCTTCTACGACCACGACAAAACATCGCGCAGCCGCTCGTTTCCGACGGTGCGTCACGCTCGCGCATGGATGGATGACTACGTCACGGCCGAGCGCCGGGGACGGGAGAGCCTGCGGCGGTTTCTGCTGGACCTTGACGCGAAGGAGGCGAATCTGGTTGAGGCGCGCACGATCGCCGAGGTGCTCAAGCTCTATCTCGCCATCAACGCCCATCCTCGTAACGAGGGCGGTCTTGCGCCCTCGACCTATGAGCGCTATGAGCAGGTGATCGGCCTGCATCTGCTCGGCAAGGTACGCGAGCGCCCGCAGGGCGGCGCACGCCGGGCGCCCCGTTACGCGGTGACGGTCGCATCTGTGTCCGCGATGCGCTTCAACCAGCCGCAGGCGCCGAGGGCGTGGCGTGAGGACATGCTGATCGCGGGCGTGCCCAAGCCAACCCGAGACAAGGCGTGGAGCGTGCTCTCAGCAGCGTTGAGCTGGGCCGCCACATCGCAGCTGGTCCCGGAGATACAGACCAACGGCTGCAGCCTGGCCAGCGAGCAGCGCGTGAACCGTCGCCGCTCTATGCGCCGCGGCGGCACGGGCTACGCCCCGGTCGGGCGCCGTAGCGGGCTGGCGTGGCGAGTTGGGCGCTCTCCCCGCAAGCGGTGGAGGCGATCCGTGCCCAGATGCTCCTGCGGGTCTCTTCGCGCGGGGAGATCCTCGCCCACCGTGACGCCATGATCGTGAGCCTGCAGTACGGACTCGGTGCACGCAACCAGGAGGTCTGGGCGCTTCGCTGGGCATCACTGGACGGCGAGTTCGCGTGGGTGCTCGAGGTCCTCTCTTGCGGGCAGTTGGAGGACTGGGGCAAGACCGAACACAGCACCAAACGACGCACCGCTATCCCGAGCCTCCTGCGGGAAGATCTATCCGAGTGGCGGGCAGCGCTCAGACACGCAGGACATCCGGTTCGCGAGTGCGACTTCATCATCCCCGGGGACCTCACGGGCGCCCAGCACGGCATCCGCGATCCCTCTACCGGCGCGTGCCATCTCAGCAACAACCAGGCCGGCTCATGGGGCGCACGCTTCTTCACCCCTGCCGTCAAGAAAGCTGCGCAGCGCCCCGAACTTGTCCCGATCCTCGGCGCTACGCCCTACGCTCTGCGCCGCGGCGGCATCTCCCTACGCCTACGCGCCGAGGACCCCCAAACCGTGGCCAGCGAGTGCGGAACCAGCCTAAAGATGCTCAGCGACCACTACGCATATGCCATCGAAGACCTCCGCCGACAAGGACCCAGGCCCGCCGACGTCGGAGTGGCGTGCCGCACGCGCCACAGAGGCAAGTCGCCGTTCGCGTAAGCAAGCTCGGCGCCCTGCTGCGGAACACGAAGGCGTGGAGCCTGTAGAGCACCAACGGAAGTCGTTCTTTTCGTGGTTGTCCGCCCGCAGACAGGACCAACGCACGTCATAGCCAACACCGAGGTGCTCAGGACTGGGTGTTCGCGGTCCTTCGGGGCTACCATTGGCTCATGGCGACAGCGGTAAAGAGGCTCGATTTGACGATCGGTGAGCTCGTGGAGGTCGCGGGGCGCCATTATGAGGTCGTCCCAGATCGCGAGGGTGGCGTGACGCTCGAGCCGCCGATCACACCCGCGGCGCAACTGCACGCCCACCGGGGAACCAAGCCCGCCTCCAAAGAGGACTTCGAGCGCCTCTCAGCCGACCTCCCCTACGACGACGAGGGCTAACGGTGCCGGATAGACCGGCGGGCGGTCTGCCGCCCGTCTCGATCGAGTTCGGCTCGGTCGAGTGGAAAGAGGAGGTCGAACGCTACGACCCTCGCTCACCAGCCCGGGTGCAGGCGCAGAGCGACCGCAAAACGATCGAGGCTGGCACGGCGAAGCTCGACTGGAAGCGTTGCAAGGCAGACGGCCCGGGCGCCACAAGACTGCCGGGCTGCCGCAAGCTCTACGTGCCGCTCGGCAGACAGGGCGCCTCGGAGGCGCCCTACGGATTCGTGTTCCAACTCATCCAGAAGCCCGACGACAGCCTCGCGTGGAACATGATCGCATTCGGCGAGCGCCACCCCGCTGATGAGAGAACCCGCAATGTCTACGAGCGAGCACACAAGCGTCTGCATGGCCGCTATCCGTAGTTGAGCCTGACGAGTGGACCACCAGACAGTCCGCCAGCGCTCCCTATCTCTAGACCAAGCGGAAGCACATCCTCGCCTCTACATGACGCTCGAAGATCGTCCGTTGCGCAAGCACAACGCCGGGCCGGTTCGCTCTCGCATTGCTCAGAAGGAGCAGGCATGTCGGCGGAGTTCAGCCAGCCGTAGGCCTGATCCCCCCTCCAGGTCATGCCCGTAGCCGTAGGCCACCTTTGCTCGTCCGGCCCCCACCCACGCCACGTGGCGCCGGTTAGCCTTGCGTAATCGTGGACTCTAGCGAGCCCGGGTGGGTCCGAAGAGTCGTCGCGCGAGCCAAATCAGACTACCGACAGACACGCTCGTCCACGGCGAGGGGCCGTAGATGAGTGCGGTGATCGTGGAGCCGACCCCACCGGCCTGGATTGTGGCGAACAGAATCCAGCGCATCAGATGTTCCTGGCGCTCGCTCTTGCTAAGGGGTCGGTCCGGCTGCTGTGGAGTCATCGCCGCACACGATGGCCTGCCCGCCGGGGACGGGTAAGGCTAAACGCGCGGGTGTATCGCCCCGGGCGCTACTCGTCCCGGTCGCTTCTCTTGGATTGTCAAACAGTCCGCTGTCTAGACGCCCTCAGGCCCCTCATCGGTGAACTCGATGTTCCAGAAGCGGATCGCAGCGCCCATACGGAACGTCAACTCAAGCTGATCGATGTTCGCGGCGCTTGAGGAGAAGCGCTCCCATCCGTACCACGTCTTGCGCCTGCACGAGCCGGTGAAGTTGTTCTCCGCCGCCCATGCCGTCACGACGTTGCTAACCGCGACGCGTTCCTCCATCCCGAGCGCGGGCGCGACGTTCGCCTGGCCACTGCTGTCGAGCTCGTTTGGCACAGTGAGCATCCGGGCAGGTGCGTTTTCGGGCATAGCGAGCACGAGCCGTCCGACAGAGCGCCCAGTCCTGCGATCACACAGGCTCCCGGCGAGCAGGACGCACGGCACGCCGCCGTCAATCGCAGGCAGATACTCCCACTCTCCTGGGCCAGCGTGCTCCCGAACCCATGTGACGAGCTGCTCCGAGTCGATGGCGACGCTGTCCGTCGACAGGTACACCAAGTGGTCGATCAGCTGCTCCTCATGTGCAAGGTGGGCGACCTCCAGGACGGGAACGAGTCCCCCGCAGGCCTGGCGGATCGCAGTCGCCCATCCCGCACGGACGACCAGGGACTCGCCACGGCGATCCTGGCGCAGCCCGTTGACCACAACCTCCTGGTCGCGGCGGCCCATGCTGATGAGCAGTCCCAGGCGGGGTGTTTTCGGCGGCTTGTAGCGTTCGAACGCGAGCACCGTCGCCGCCACGAAGTCGAGCACGTAATCGAGCGGGTCCACCAATGCTTGCACGCGCTGCTGGGCCGTAGCCGAGTCCTCAGTGTCGAGCTCGGTTGCGCGCACCTTCGCAGAGAGAGGCGCCTCCCACCCGAACGGGAATACTCCGTCGGTGAGCACACCATAAACCGAGACAAGGAACACCCGCCAGAGCTTTGCGTGGCGCATGTCCGGCCGCGCGCCCGGATCGACTCCGAACGGACGGACCGGCTCTATCCGCACCCCGCGCGCAGGCGCGGTCGGACCGGCGAGCACGAGGCCAAGCGGACGGCTTGGCGCCTGGGCATAGCCCCAGCCCACAGTGCGGGCGACACCTGCCTCAGTAACCGGGTCGAGCATCTGGAAACCATCGCGCTGGCGTAGCGCGACGCCGATCGCTCCGTACTTCTCGCGTACCAACGCGGCGATCTGTCGAACGCTCCGAAGCGGCCCCGCCAACTGGTCGATCTTGATCCAGTTGCGGGCGGTCCTGCTGGCACCGTAGTCCGTGTCGTCGTACTCGGTTCGGCGCACGTAGCGGTCTGGCTCGTCGCGGGCTGTGTCTTCTAGGGACTTCCCGAACGGATCCTGATCCATCACAGACCCTCCTGGGGGGTAACCGGGTTTACCCGGCCCGTCGACCGAACCGGGGGGACGAATTCTACCGTGCGATACCGGGTGCGGTTACGGGACACGCTAAAAGAAAATAACGAGCTTTACCCCTCGCTCGCGAGGCCACTGCCAGTAGCTTCGGTGGCCAGAAGAGCCCGCCGTTACTGGCGATTCGACTGTTGTTCGACCAAAAGCACGACTAGTACATCCGCGGAAGTGCGTCCGAGGCACCTACTTCACTTTGATAGCACTTCATAGCGATCCCCTTTCAGAACAGGAGAGTCATGGACTCACGACGCGCCGACAAGTTCAAGGCTGACCTCCGCGTCGCACCCGCGGCGGCAGAGCAGCGCGTTGTCCGATGGGAGGTGTCGAGTTCGGTCTACGGACGTGGCACGATGCTCTTTGGGCCGTTCGACGAAAAGATTGCGGTCATGCTTGCGCCGCCATCGGTGCCGTTGCCGACGCCGCCTGACTGGCGTGCGCCGCTGGCCTCAAGCGGCTGGCGGGCGGCATGGATGATGCCCTTGGCCGACGGCCACGTGATCCTAGACGAGCAGGAGCCGTTCGATCTTGATGCGTTGAGCTTCGCCGACGTTGTGGACATCGTGCTCCACCGTTGCCCGGAGTATCTCGGGTGGGTGTGTGAGCAGGTCTCGATGAGAGCCTCCACAACGGTCTTCACGATGCGAACTGACCGAAACGGGGTGCTACCGCCAGGATCCGCTTACCGTCAGGCAGCCCTGCTCGGGATGCTGGCGGACGCCGAACACGCACTGGCCACGCATTCGCGGGCGCTTTCGGCGATTCCTTCCTGCCCACTTGATGCGGCATGGCTTGCGCGTCTGCGCAAGACGATTTGCCCGGCAATTGACCGCGAGCTTCTTTCCGGCCCGCCCGCAGAGGGCTAGGTTCCTCGCGCGACGGGTGTCTCACCCGGATCTGCCCGTTGATGATGTGATGTCTGCTGCCTGCTTTCCCCTTACCGGGCCGGCGTGCAGGGTCTATCACTACGTGCATGAGCACCGCCCGCCGCGAGCCGCCCCTTGAGCCAACACCGCAGGACGACCCGTGGAAGCCGGCCGGCCAGGCGAAGCGATGCCCGGTGGCGGCGATGCTCGACCTCACGGCATGGGAGATGGAAAATGGCGCCTGGCATGACGATTTCCTGACGCTCGGTCACCAACTGCGCGTCACCTACGGCAACCTGCTAACACTCGACGAAGACACGCCCGCGTACGAGATCTCTCTGCCACGGGATGTGACTGTGATGGCGACCTGCCCGGTGGATGTGGAGCACGCAGAGACAGTGCGGATCGCCGCCACGATCCGTCCAGTGAGCGGCGAGATGGGCGCCCTGTTCGAGTTCGCGGTCCGTGAGAACGCGCAGCTTGAGCTGGCGCGGCTGTCAGTCAGCGAAGAGCTTCTGTGGGTGGACTATCAACTGCCGTTCTGTGCGGTGCACGCCTCGGCGTTGCAAGCCGCAGTGTCCGCAGTAGGGGCCACCGCGGCGAGGTTGCGTAGGGAACTCGCGAACGCCTATCTGGCCTGGTGAGCACCGGCACGCAGCCATGAGGGGGTGCAAAGCCGGCACCGCTACCCGGACTTCCCTTACGCCGCTAACGGAGCTCGCTCTGATCGCGTAGCCTTGGCGGCCAGGCGCGCCCGAACCGGTGATCTCGGAGTAGACTCTCGGCGAGCAAGGTGACTCTTGTCTGCTCGGAAATCCACGCACTACTTCCTTCGACCGATGGCCGGGCGGAGGCCGTGCTGCCGGTGACTGCCGCGGTAGAACGACGGTCACCCGAGCACCAATGGGGATACCCCGGAAGCGGCGCAAACGTCACCACCGCTACTCTCTTGCTCGATGCCGCAGGGGACATCTTGTCGGCCGACCTTGACATCACGGCACAGGCACTGGCGGACGACTATGTAGGATGTCGCTTCGTCAATCAGCAACCGTGGCTCGGCCGATTCCTCTCCGGCCTCGTGATCTGTCCGAAATATGCGGCCGAGCAGGCACTCATCGTGGTGGATGCAACTGGACTTGATCAGCGACGCACCGGCACTTAGTTAGTTTCGCTTTCGCGTGATAGGAGGCGCGGCTGAGAGCGTAGTCATCGCCTCGCGCAAAAGGACGAGGACGGGGTCTCAGGCGTGGTGAGGTGCGCGCTTCCAACTCGCCCGACGCATGCAGGCGGTGCTGGTCCTCGGTTGGCGCGCTCGAAGGTCGTCCGGAGCAGGCATGGGGCGAACCGGGACTCGGGCGCTCGCATTTGGGCGAATACGCAAGCGCGTCGAGCCCGATCCCGATGTTGCCAGCGATCGTCCCGAAGTGTTCCGGCGTTATTGGACGGTTTGAGTTGCTCTTTCAATCACACGACTTGCTTCTTGTGACGAGATTGCTGGTGGACCCAGTCGAGGGCTCCATTGAGTCGCGTCTCGCCACGGCATCCTCCACCCACTGTGCAATCGAATCGTCGCTAGGGGCCGGAGGATAATACCTTGCATAGCCGGTGTCGACACTATCGATCGAGCTGATGTTCAGGCTGAGTCGATCAGGCAACGTCGACCATCCGTGTTGCTGCGCCGATGGCAGCTGTACGGCAATGAGGCCGCCACGCGGGTCATCTGCGTTGTTGCGCAACGTTGCGGCGATCTCCCAGTCGATGTACCGACGAGCCCACGTACACTTCCCGATCAGTACGACCGAGCATGAAGTCCCCGCGATCTTCTTCTCACGGATCTGGCGCATCACGTAGTCACTGTCGCCGCTTTTGATGCGCTCCGCGTACTCGTCGCCGAGCTCGTGCGCTCCAAGCGTCCGGATCTGGTTGAAATATTGGTCGAATCGGCGGCAGAAGACGCTGGCCTCAAGCTCGTCCCTCTGATGAAACGACACAAAGATCTTGCGCATGACCGAGGCCCCTAGAGCGCGCTGCGCACGGATAGGCCGATCTCTCGGATGTCTTGCAGCGGAAGGGACTGCGTGTTGGGCGTCTGCTTCCAGCCCGGCACACCTCCCCCGAAGATGACTCCGACCTTGTTGCAGAGCTCCTTGTGGCGGGCGGGATCGTCGCGGATCGACTTCGCGAATAGCACCCAGTATCGCTGGTCAAGTTTCTCATCCGCGGCGGTCGCAGCAAAGCGCTTCCCGACGATTGTTGCCTCGGGCGAACCTTTCTCCTCCCAGCCAGGAAGGTCCGTCGAGAAGCTTAGCTCTGGGTGTTCTGTGTGGGCCTGCCAGTTGATGCTCGCTTCGATCTCGTAGACCCTCTTGTCGTCTCGCACGAGGAAGAGCCCGACGGCGACGAGCCAGCGTTCGTTGACGCCGTCGCAGACTCGTTTCCGGCTATCCTCGTCGATCCCCGCCTCGCGAAAAAGAGCATCGATCTGGTCGACGAGGGCCTCCGCTCGCGTGTATGTGTAGGTGTACGTGTAGGGGGCCACGGCAGGCGCTCCTTACTCGTCGAGGTACGAACGCGTCGCGATGGTTTGCTCATGCCACAAGGTGAGAGCCAGCTGCAGCACCTCGCTAAGCGCGGGCTTGTGCTTCCGCACATGGTTATCCAAGTCCTGTCGGCTCCGCTCGGCGCTTTTCACGAGCGCCTTCAGGTTTGTTACGTATTTTGGGATCTCCGATCGTACGGCGATTGCTTGCGTCGAGACGAGAAGATCAGAGAAGAAGGCGATGGGCGCTTCCGGAAGCTGCGCGAGTAGCTCGGCTGTTCCGGCTCGATCGATTATAGGCGCCATGATCTGCTCCACGACTTCCTGGCGCTCCGTCTCAGTGGGCAGCCACAGGAACGGACGCATTCGGCCAGGCCGGCGAAGCGGCGGGTAGATCTTCGAGAGGTCATTCCCGGTGATGAAGACTGGAACTCTCTGCAGTGCTTTGTCTGCCGCTTCCGTGGGCGAGTCGGCGAGGTGCATCAGCTGCGCGAGTACCTGCTGGTGGTTCACTGTGCTTGTGCTCTGCTCCCACTCGCCGACGGTCGTGTCGAAATCGTCAACGATGAGCGCAGCGGGCGCACCCTCGCTCGTCCGGTGCCCGGCGTCTTCGTAGCTGGCGAGGACGAGCTTGCCCGGCTGCCCGGCACGATCGCTCTCGAGGTCGGCGGCGTTGATCGAGACGACGAGCACGCCCCGTCGCTCGAGATGCGTCCGGACTTGGAAGCTCTTACCGTCACCCGGACGACCAAAGACTCCGAGGACCAGCGGCCAAGACCCCGTGCCGGCGAAGTTGAAGACGAGGTGCTGGTCGAGCTCGCTCTGGAACCTTGCAGGAATGATGGGCGAATCGGGCACGTGGCCTCACTTGGCGGTCGATATATGCTGGCTGGCGCGACAGCAGGACTCGGCGTACTCCGTACGCCAGAATGGACACTATACGAACATGTGTTCGTTGTCAATGCAATGCGTGCAGCAGCCGGCCGGTCAGCAGGCCCGGTCCCCAGCGATCCTGAACAGCCCGTGCAGGATGAGTGCGATCAACTCGTCGACGTCGTTGGTGGCGAGGAGTCGACGGTTCTCGTTCTCACTCAAGCCGTTTCTGAGTCCGCCCACCCCGCGTGAGGACAGATCGGCGATGAGGGCATTGTAGTCCGGTCGAGTGTTTGCGTTTGTCGCAGCATCAAAGAGCTCGGGGTAGCCATCGGTGTGTGTGCGCTGGTAGCTGACGGACAACTCCTCCGGATTCTCGCCCTCGAGGGTGCGGGCGATCAGCCGACCGCAGCCGCCGAACCCTCCAGCGACGAACAGGGGAACGCCCGCCGCCAGGGCGATCATGGCCTCCTCGGCGACGCCTGGGATCAGCCCCTGCTGGCCGGCGATACGGCCCCCGACGACGACAGCCGCCCCGAGGTTGCCGGCCATTTGCTGGCGCATCGACGTAAGCGCGAGCGCGTTCCACAATCGCTCGTCCAGCGGCCGGCCCGTGGCTTGAAGAAGCGAGTCGGGCGCGCCATCTGGAGCGGCAGCCTCCACGACGGTGGCTACGTTTGCGAGCTCGGCCCGATCAGCGTCGGTGAGCTCGGTCCAGCGGGGCCAGGCCAGGTAGCACCTTACCTGCTCCGGTCCAGAGAGCGTAGTGCGCTCATAGGTGCGCACGAGGTCGAGTAGCGCCTCGGTGTACCCTCGAGCGCGGAAGTCGCCTCCGTACGCGACGGACCAGCCAGCGGCGAGGACATGACGCACGATCTCGATGAAGACGTGGCGGACGTGGAGCTCGCTCAGTCCGAGGCGGAGTAGCTCCTCGTCTGCGGGCTCAGAGACCGAAATGCCGACGAGTAGCTCGCCTGACGAGACGGCCGTGAGATCGCTCACGTCGCCCATAGGACCGTCGGGGTGACTGGGTCGACCTCGGGGTCGAACTGGCGTAGGAGCAACAGCTCCTCGACGCCGAGTGGAGGGTCCGGATAGACATAGCGTCCGACGATCCTTTCTGCGGCGTCAGCGTCGATGCGGCAGGAAAGTACAGTGAGTAGCTCCGGCGGATAGGTAAAAACCTCGTGGTCCATGCTGATCCCGCGTTGCCGGCAGATAGCGTGCACCCGTTCGGGAAAGTAGCGACTCCTCAACACCTCACCAAGTAGGGCCCCGACAACCGTGGGCAACGAGGATCGGTCGCGCCAGCACACGACTGGTACGTTCCCGATGTATGGGAATGAGCGGGCCTCGCCGACCTGGATCGCGGTGAGGACGACGATGGGAACCCGACGCCGCTTTGCCTCAAGCACCTCTAGCCGGCACCATTCCCGCGATCCGTAGCCATCGGTCTGGACGGCGAGGAGTACAGGGAGAGATCCCGCGCTCTTGGTAATGAACTCTGCGAATCTCGCACCATCAGGGATGTCCGCGGCGTCAAAGAAATCGTCGAGCTTTGTGTGCTCGTGAAGGTGGCGCCTGATCTCGGTGGTGATCTCCAAGCCGTCATGCTTCGCATGGCTCAAGAACACCGTCACCTTCTTCGCCTCCGGATCCAGCAGGCGACAGAGATCGTTCTTGACGTTGTTGAGGAGTTCAACCTTCCAGTGCTCGGGACCGAGTTCCTGCAGACGAATTGCCTGCCCGTCGCTGAGTCCTGGCGGGAGGTTCGACGGGGCGGTGAGCGCGGCAGCAACGACGAGGTCACTGGCGTTCTTCGCTTTCGTCAGTTCCTCTACGTAGCTACGCCATGCCGGGTCAGCGGCGAGCTTGTCGTCGGCTAGCACGAACACCGCCGTGTGCTTGGCTGCGCCGAACGGGATTGGCGCCGGCGCTTCGTCGGGTGATACGGAACTCCGGAACCGGATGGGAATCCCGAGCCCGCGGCGAGCAGGAACATCTGGATCGGCACACAGCTCACGGAAGATCGTACTCGCGAGATCGGCCGACACAGCCGCCTCCGGGTGCCATACCACGTACACGACGAGCGCTGGACGGTCGTCGTCGGTCGACTCGATCATTGCTTCAGCTTCGCACTTAGCGGCGCACATTGGCATTCCGCGGATCGCGCCGGACTCGCTGGCGATGTCCAACTACAGCCCCATCGCCGCCCCAGCCTCACGGGACATGCATCTCGCGCTGTTGGACCGCGCCACGCCTGCTATCGCCAAAATGCGAGCGCCCAAGCCCCGGTCCGCCCCATGCCTGCTCCGGACGAATAGGGGGCGTCCGCGTTTACGGAAAGCTTGCGCCTGCTTTTCAGACGAGCGAGCGTGTCGTCGTCCAAAGTACGCGCGTCATGTCAGGCGGTCGCGTCCGGCGAGGGCGGGAAGGATCTTGACGAGATCGACGATCGCCACACGGTCCGCGACCGACTTGTAATAGTCGCCGACTGTCGCGTACTTGTCGCCGTGTAGTTCACCAAAGCGCGCCCTGACGGCGGTGTGTTTCCCCAGCACGCTGTCTAGCGAGCGGCGACCTTTGAGGAAGCGCAGCGGCGCCTCGGTCCCCACCACATACATGCAACGGAACTTGTCGGTGTCGGCGCTGGCAAGGTCGAATAGATCGACGAAGAGGTGGCTCTGGCGCGCTGCGTCACGCCCCCTCCAGCGTGTGAACTTGAACTCCGCGATCCTCCGATCGGTGACCAGGTCGTGGCCGCCCGGAGTGTTGCCGGCCCCAAGGGAGAGCCCCTCGACCCGCTCGCCAGAATCGAGGATGTGCGGGAGCGAGAGCAGAATCCCCACGGCATGAAGGGTCACGTCGATCTGACCGGCCATGTCCTTGACGAGCAACGCGCTGGTCAGCAGATTGTCCGTGATCGCCTGACGCACAAGGAAGTTCGAGACCTGACGTCGCGTCTTCTCCTGCAGTTGGGTCTGAATCAGGGCGATCGTCCCGGTGAGGCTCGTTTCGCCGGCGAAGGCTCGGAGCGCGTCGACGGCCTCTGGAAGGCCCGCCGCGACCTCCCGAGAGCTGCCGAATGCCGAATCGCGGCCCTGCGTTGCAGTAGCCGGTCGCACTGTCGCAGTCATGCGGTACACGCTTCGGCGAGTTCGCGCCAGCGGCCTTCGTCCCAAGCCCCTCGTGCTGCGCCAGACGTCGAGGGCAACACGAACACACGCGCGCCGGCGACCCGCTCGGGCTGCAGGCCATAGTCGACGGCGCGACCCAGCACCGCCTTCGCCGCCGCCTTCCCGTTGAACGCGAGGAAACCTGGCCTGTGATTCTCAAGCAGCGCCTTCAGCCGAGGCACGTCAAAGCCGGCGGTGCCGACACCGCGATCCGACCCGGAGCTTGTCTTACACACGTCGGTGAGCCCGATGCCATAGTCGAGCAGGCGGAGATATTCGGCCGGCGCGAGCCGCGTGGGAGTCAGGCCGATCCTGTTCAGGGCCGGCCAGAACCGGTTGCCAGGGCCGGCATAGTACGCACCGAGCCTGGCTGACCTCCCGCCGACGGCGGTCCCGCAGAAGACGAGCCGCAGGCCGGGCTGAATCACATCAGGCAGCACCATGCTCACAGGGCAGGTTGCTCGGCGAAGTCGGCATGGACGCGCTCGATCCATCCAATCGTTGCGGACATTAGGCGACGATATCGCGCTCAAGTCCTGTTGGCACCGAGCAGACGGCTCGACCTCGACCTCGGACTCCGTTGTCTTCGGTGGGCCGGCGCAAAACGGACTGCCCCGTCTGGAGGGCGGACATCAGCGTCCCGTCGCGGAACTGCTCCAAGATCGCCTTCGGCTCCCCAGTGACGCGTCTGACCGGCTGGCAGGCCACCGGGCGGATGCACCACCGCGGTGGTGGCGTCGTACTACTCCTCGGTACCGTCTTCGAAGTCATTGACGATCACGTACGCCATCTCAGCCTCCAGGTCGCGGAGGTTCGCCGGGCGGATTCCCACCAGCCTCCGCACGAGCCCGAGACCTCAACCCCTCGCGTCGGGGGTGCCCAAGAGCAGTAGGTGCTCGGCGAAGCCAGGACTTCGACGGTACGATCCGATGGTAGTTCCCACCGCAGCTATCCCCGCCCGACGAGGAGTCCACATCATCTCCTGTCGATGCAGCGCACCCATCGCGAGCGGATTCGCAGGGGCGACGACGAGCCACCTCGCTGTACGATGCAGACGTCCCGCCGACGTAGCTCAGCTGGCAGAGCGCGCCCCTCGTAAGGGCGAGGTCCCCGGTTCGATCCCGGGCGTCGGCTTCGCCGAGATGGTCCGTTTCGGGCCTCTTTTTTTGCAGCTACTGTGCTGCAAATTGGTATCCTCCTTGTCCGTAGTTGCCCGCGCGTGTCCGCCGGGCGAACCATAGAAATCACCTGCTCAGGAGGCAGTTTTGGCGCTCTACCTAACTAGGGAGCGCCCCCTGGAGCGCACTTTACGAGAGTGGTGCTCTACCAGCTGAGCTACGTCGGCGCAGGCACCGATGCTATCGCCGCGCCGGGCGCGTCGGCGGTCCCGCGCAGCTCGGCGATCGCCTCGAGCAGGGACTCGCCGTGGCGTTCGCAGAAGGTCGGGCCGATGCCGTGGACGGCGAGCAGCTCGTCGATGGTGGCGGGACGTCGGCGCAGGATCCCTTCGAGCGCGGCGTTGGCGGCGACGGTGTACGCGGGCTTGCCCTCGGCGCGCGACCAGCGCCACTGCCGCAGACGCTCGAACTCGTGCTCGTCCACGGGCTCGGCCGGTCCACCCGGCGCGGGATCGCCGGCACGCTCGGCCGTTGCGCCGCGGCGCGCGGCGATCGGCTCGTCTGCGCGGGCGTCCCAGCGCGAGGCGGGGGAGCGCCGGCGCGCAGCGGCGGCGGGCGTGGCGAGCAGCGCGCGGGCGAGGGCGGGGTCGGGGTCGCAGACGTCACAGCAGCGCCCCGCGGGGGCCGCGGGCGAGGGGTCGCCGAAGTGGTCGAGGATCTGGCGACGGCGGCAGAGGGAGTCGCCGGACATGTAGCGCTCGATCGAGCGGTAGGACTCCCAGCCGCGGTCCTTGGCGGCTTTGATCGCGGCCCAGGCGAGACGGGGGCTGCCCTGGCCGGTGGGCCGGGCGAGCAGGCCGCGGGGGCCGCCGGGGCGCAGCTCGACGGCGCCGGCGCGCTCGGCGATGGAGAGCAGTACGCGGTCGTGCTCGTCGAGCTCTGCGTGGCCGATCGTGGCCACGCCGTCCTCGTGGGCGGCGCGGCGGCGCAGGGCGGCGACGTAGGTCTTGACGTCGGCGACGGTCGGTGGTGCGCTGGTTGTTGAAGCGGATCAGGCGGCCGAGGTCCATGCGCGCGGCGAGCAGCAGCGCGCGCGCGGGGAGACCGTCGCGCCCGCCGCGGCCGGCCTCCTGGTAGTAGGCCTCGAGGCTGGTGGGCAGGGCCCAGTGGGCGACGGTGCGTACGGAGTCGGCGTCGACGCCCATGCCGAAGGCGTTGGTGGCGACGATCACCTCGGCAGCGCCGGACATGAAGGCCTCTTGGCTGCGACGGCGGGCGTCGGGGGACATGCCGGCGTGATAGGCGACGGTGGGGATGCGGGCGCCGGAGATGAGCTCGGCGACGGAGTCGGTGTCGCGGCGGGTGCCGCAGTAGACGATCGCGGGGCGGGATTGGAGCGGGTCCTCCGCGGAGAGGACGTGCAGGAGGGCGGCGCGCTTGCGCGCGACGGCGCCGGTTCCCTGCAGGGAGAGGACGTCGAAGGCGAGGTTGGGGCGGTCGAAGCCGGCGCGCACGGAGACGGGCTCGCGCAGACCGAGGCGCGCGGCGATCTCCTGCGCGACGCGGGGGGTGGCGGTGGCGGTGGCGGCCATCACGGGGGGGCGGCCGAGGGCCGCGATGGCGTCGTGCAGGCGCAGGTAGTCGGGGCGGAAGTCGTGGCCCCACTCGGCGACGCAGTGGGCCTCGTCGACGACGAAGAGGGTGATGCGGCGCTGGGCGAGGGCGTCGCGGAAGGCGGCGGAGGCGAAGCGCTCGGGGGCGGCGAGGACGAGCGCGGTCTCGCCGGAGGCGATCGCGCGCAGCGCGGCGGCGTTGTGCCCGTCGGCCATGCCGGAGGCGAGCATCGCGGCGGGCACGCCGGCGTCGTGCAGGCGGCGCGCCTGGTCGGCCATCAGGGCGATGAGCGGCGAGATGACGACGACGAGGCCGTCGCCGGCGAGCGCGGGCAGCTGATAGCAGAGCGACTTGCCGCCGCCGGTGGGCATCACGACGAGCGAGTCGCGTCCGTGCAGGGCGGCGAGCACGGCCTCGCGCTGGCCGGGCCGGAAGGCGCTGAGGCCGAACCGCCGCAGCAGCGTCTCGGGGGAGTCCATCAGGAGGAAGTTACTCACCGCTTCGGAGGGGATCTTCCCGGCGGGTGAGACGGGCGTCGAGACCGGGCGTGGCGGCGAGTCCGGGCGGGGTGTCCGCGGTCGATCGCGTGCGCGAAAGGCAGCGCTTTCAAAACGGGCTCATCCCCGGAGATTCAGAGGAGCCCCAACAGCCCGCCAAATGACTTGTCGAGAAATCGCCGCTTACATGCATAGCCGGTCGCAGACCGGCAACTGACTGACTTAAAGATCCATCTCACGCAGGCCGATCTCCGGCAAGCCCACTGACCGTGTATTTCCACGCGAGGTGGCGGCGTAGACGCTTCTATTAAGTCAAGGGGACGTCAGGGGTATGTTGATGAGTTGTTTGTAGAGGCGGCGGGAGAGGTGTCGCTTGAGTGCGCGCATGGCTTCGCGGTGGGTCTTTCCTTCGCTGATGCGTCGGTCGAGGTAGGCGCGGGTTTGCGTGTCGCGGCGGGCGCGGTGCAGGGCGATGGTGTGGATGGCGTTGTTGGCTTGGCGGTCGCCGTCGCGGGAGAGGCGGTAGCGGATTGTTTGCCCGGAGCTGGCGGGCTTGGGGGCGGTGCCGTTGCAGCACGCGAACGCTGCCTCGCTCTTCAGGCGTGCTGCGTCACAGGCCAGGAGCTTGGCTGCGGAGATCGGGCCGACTCCTTGCTCCTGCAGGAGTGCGGGGTCCAGCGAGCTGATCAGGAGGGTGAGCTCGTGTTCGTAGGCGCTGGCTTGAGCGGCGAGTTCTTGCGCGCGGCGGGCGAGGTCGCGCAGGACGTTGAAGATGCATTGCTCGCTTGCGGGCCTGTCGCTGCGGGTGCGCATCTTCACGAGTCGTTGGGCGAGCTTGCGGCCGTTGCCCTCGCCGATCCGCTCGCGGAGCGCGAGGGGTGCGGTGGTATGCAGCGCTTGGAGCTGGTTGAGCACTCGTGTGCGCTCGCCCACGCAGGAGCGCTGCGCGACCAGCAGCGCTGCGAGTGCTTGGCGTGTGCCACCGGCACGGGGCGTGGAGAGCCCGTCGCTGGAGAGGACCTTCTTCGCGGCGAGGATCGCGTCGATCTCATCGGACTTCCCCCTTCGGCGGTCCTCGCGGCGGGGACGCTCGACCTCCACGACAGTGATCCCTTCGGCGAGGAGAAACTCGCAGAGCCCGGCTCCGTAGCTGCCGGCACCCTCGATCCCGACGATAACATCGTCCTCGAGTGTTCGCAGCCACTGCGTGAGCTTGGTGTAGCCGGCCAGGCTCGCGTCGACGGTCTGGCCCCCCAACAACTGTCCGAGATGGTCGAGTGCTCTGGCGAGATGCTCATGCTTGTGGGTGTCCACGCCTACTGCGATCATCGTGTGTCTCCTCATCGTCTGGTTGGTGATGTGGAGGCCGTCGGACAGAGCTGTGTCGAGCGATGTCAGGCTTCTATGAAGTCACGGCGGCATCCGGATGTGGTGGCGGCGGGAGACGGGTCTACGCAAAGGCACCAGTACGGGCCAGCTGGACTGCGAGTCATCCCGCCGCCGCCAGCACCCTTGCGGGGGCGTCGGATGCCACCACCCGGTGTCTTCTCCACTCGCCCTACGGGCTCGCTACAAAGACACCGGACCCACCACACTCACAGAGCCCGGCAGGCACACCGAACCTACACAGCTGGACCCCCATAACCCCACGCCTCAACACCCGCCCCAAACCACACACGCACCCCGACTCAGCGCCGCGTCCAAACCACACGCACCTCCACTCGGCGCCGCGTCCCCCACACGCACCCCGACTCAGCGCCGGGTCCAGACCACGCGCGCGCCGGCGGTGGGGACGAGCGTGATCGCGCGGCGGCGGCTGAACTCGCCGCGGCGCCAGGGGCTGTGGGTCGGCACGCTGGGGCGCAGCTCGGCGAGCATGGTGCGCAGCATCAGGCGCATCTCGAGCATCGCGAAGGAGGCGCCGATGCAGCGGCGGATGCCGCCGCCGAAGGGAATCCAGGCGAAGGTGTCGGGGGGTGTGTCGAGGAAGCGCTCGGGAGCGAACTCGGTGGGGTTCTGGTAGACGCGGGGGTTGCGGTTGGTGAGGTGGGCGGAGCAGACGACGCGGGTGCCGGCGGGTAGCTCGTGACCGGCGACGGTGAGCGGCTCGGTGAGCAGGCGTACGACGCCGGGGATGACGGGGCGCACGCGCAGCGTCTCGTGGATGACGGCCTGCATGTAATCGTCCTGCTCGCCTGAGTCGATCTCGGCGAGCAGCCGTTCGAGCGCGTGGGGGTGGCGGACGAGACGCTCGATCGCCCAGGCGGTGGCGGTGGAGGTCGTCTCGTGGCCGGCGAGCAGCAGTGAGACGAGCTCGTCGCGCAGCTCGCCGTCGGTCATGGCGGCGCCGTCCTCGTCGCGGGCCTGCAGCAGCAGGGAGAGGATGTCCTCGCGCTCGGCGAGGTCGGGCTGGGCGCGGCGGCGAGCGATCTCGGCGTGGATCGTGGCGTCGAGGCGATCGAGGGACTTGCCGAGTGCGCCGGGCGGGCGGGCGGTGGAGGAGCGGCTGAGGGCGAAGCGCAGGATGGCGAAGGTGCGGGAGGGTGTGACGAGCTCGCTGATCGCGCGCGCGAGCTCGCCCATCCGCTCGGCCTCGATGCCGAAGACGGCGCGGAGGATCACCTCGAGCGTGATTTTGCGGGTGTGGGCGCTCAGGCGCATCGGCTCGCCGAGGGTCCAGGTGGCGATGTCGCGCTCGCTGGCCTGCACGATCGTGTCCTCGTAGGCGCGCATGCGCTCGCCGTGGAAGGGTGGGAGCAGGAGCTTGCGCTGGCGCATGTGCTCGGGGCCGGTGAGGGTGATGACCGAGCGCGGCCCGAGGATGGAGGCGATCGGCGTGTCGCCGGCGGCGGAGGGCGCGACCTCGGGCGGGGCGGTGAGGACGGTCTTGACGGCGGCGGGGTCGCTGAGGATCACGAGTTGGCGCCCGCTGGGCGAGAACGTCAGCGTGAAGGCCTCGCCGCGGCGGGCGAAGCAGTAGTCGAGCAGCGCGGTGGGGGCGAGCGCCCAGAGGAGCGTCTGCGGGACGGGTCCGATGCGCGGCGGCCCGGGCGGCAGCGATGACCGCGGCGGGGGCCGCTCGCCGAGGGCGGCGGGGTTGGGGCCGGGACTGTTGGGGTGTGCGATCGTGCTGGCCATGCCGTCAGAGCATGGTCGCAGATCGAGCGAGGCTCGCAGGAACGCGCCTACGGCGTGGCGGCGCTCGTCCCGAGCGGGTAGGCGAGCGGGGCCAGCTGGCTCATCTTCCAGGCGCCGCCTTCGTTGACCATCGGCATCACGTACTTGCTGTTGTGCGACCCGTGGTAGAGGGCGAAGGCGCTGTCGCCTTTGATGCGCAGCGCGACGACGCCGCCCGTGAGGGTCTCGGCGCTGGATTCGCCGCCCTTGGAGAGCCCGGCGAGGACCGTGCCGCAGTCCTTGGAGGCGCCCGCGAGTCTTTCCAGCTGTTTGCGCGTGGGGCGCGCGAGGTAGGAGCAGACCGTGGACCAGTCGCCGGCGGCGCGGGCGCGCAGGAAGGCTGAGAGCGCGGCGCTCGCGCGCGCTCGGTCGCTGTTGGGCGCTTCGGCGCCGAAGTTGGGGACGCTGTTGTCCGCGTGCGGAGCGCGGAAGCTCGCGGCGCCCCCGCCGGAGGCACTGGAGGGCGCAGGCGTGGGGGCGGGCTTACTATTGGTGGTGGTGGGCGTGGTCGGCGCGGGCGCGGTTGCCGTCGGCGTGCTCGCCGCGGGAGCGCTCGTCGTGGCGGGTGTCGAGGCGGCGCTCGTGGTCGCAGTCGAGGCGGTCGAGCCGCTCCCTTCGCCGCAGGCGGCGAGGCCGACCGTGGATAAGACGGCGAGCAGCGCGAGCGGGACGCGTCTGGACGCGGTTGTGACGTGTCTCATTGGCGCGGGGCCCCACTTGACCTCATCACACGATCCTATCTACTTCTCGTCCTTCCGCGACCCCCTCGCTGCGACCTACTTCTTCTTCCCCTTCTTCAGCGGCCCGTATTGCTTGCGCGCGATGCGTTCGCAGGAGGCGCGCTTGCGCTTTGACTGCTTGTGGCAGGCCTTCAGGGCGGCGGTGAGCTTCTGTTTGCTGATGAACGTGGAGCCGACGAGGTCGATCGTCACGCCGTAGCCCTGCAGTACGACCTCGAGACTGGGGAACGCTTCCCCGCCATGGGAGACGAAGATCGCGGGACCTTCCAACGGGACCGGCAGGATCGGTGTGATCGCCTTGGCGTGCCCGATGAACGACGCGGCGGGACATCCCGCGGGGTTCGTGTCGAACTGCGCTGCCGTGCACGCCTTCTGCAACGTCGTCAAACGCGACGGGGGTCGTAGTGGTCGCTTTCGGGGAGGTCTGTCGCGAGCACTGAGTTGGGGCCGTTGTGGAGGGTCTTCCCGGACGTGGAGACCTTGAAAACCGGTTTGAAGGCGAGGGTCGAGCAGTCCGCAACAGGATACTTCTGTGAAATACGCGTGTTTACCCGGCCCTGCGGTTGGTGTGAGAAGACTTCTTAGCCCGCGACCTGACCTTCTCCTTCTTGGCCCGCTTCCTTTTCAGCTTGACCTTCTTCTTCGGCTTCGGTTTTGACTTGGTTATCGCGGGCGCACCGGGCGCGGGTGCCAGGTTCCCGGAGCCGGAGAACACGAGCGACGCGGGCGTCGAATCGACAGGGGGGCTCGCCGGCGTCGAACACGCATCCCCTTCGCATTCAACCGGCCTCGGCGCCGGCCCCGGGAACCCACCGTCGATCCGTGCATCATAAATATCCCCCGCGGTGTCCTGGTCCTGCGCCACGAGTTTTTCGTGCGTGACGAAAAACACATCGCCACCCGACGCCGAAGCACCCAACAGTTCGTTGCGGTAGCCACCACGCCCACCCGTGATCAAACTCAAACACCCCTGAGGTTCCGAGCATCCGTCGATCCCGTCCTTACGCCACTCATACGTATCACTCGACGGCGAACGAACAAATTCCACGTGTTCCGAACTCAACGTCGGATCGGCCGGCACTTCACCATCGACATCCTGCGGAACGAGCTCAGCCGTCGAGTCGAAGAACACAAAATCCCCATTTTCAGACGCAATATTCAAAGCGGGCTGCGCATCGCCTTTCCTGCCCTGCCCGTAGAGGAAATAAGAGTCGAGACCAGGTTCGGGATTGAACGAGGACGCACACGACATGCACTGCACCACGCCAGCTTCCGCGTCAAACCGATACACCCCAAGAGCTTTTCCCGCCCCAACAAATTCACTCTTGGTGTTTGGGATCCCAGCGACACCGGAGGAGACAAAATAGAAATCATTGCCATCCAGCGAAACGTATTCGCCACCACCCTTTCCTTTATCCCCCCCCACCTGCGCGACATAACTCAATTTGCGCGTCACGAGATCATAGCGATACACGTTCTCAGCATCGGTACCCAGATCTTCAGAGAGCGATGTGTTCTCGTTAACCGGCGGGGCGTCTGGGGTCAGCTGCTCCTGGCTGTGCAGGTAGAAATGCCGTGAAGTCGCGCGACACCACCAGGTTCGTACTGCGATTAATCGGCGAGGTGAGCGTGAAGAGCGCCGTCGCTGTACCTGTTTCGGTTTGATACAGGACGACGGGGTAGGACCCTCCGCCCTGTTCCTGAAGCAGCAGCTGCGACCCATCGGCGTTCGCCGCCAGATACTCGTAGTCGCCGATGTCAACAGTCTTTTCGCCGCCGACGCGCATGTACTGATTCGCACACGCAGATATCGCCGCATGAGCTTCTTCGGGATCCGTCAAAGTCTGCGCAGACCCATCGACCGTACCCAAATCACTACGCGCAACCAACCGATACGCATAGGCCTCGCCCGGCACAAGACCAGCGAGATCGCCCCCAAACGTATACGTCGGAAACACATTTTCCCCTTCTTCGTATTCGCCTGAGCCGACATCACGTTCAGGCGTCGACGCGGCATTCGCAAACCCATTCGCTTCGAACTCCCCCACCGGGAGATATTCGAAATGGATATGCGTGTCATCGCCATGCGGCTGCACCACACCCAACACACGAATCAACGAACCATGAAGCGAATGCACCGCCAACGTCGAAACCACCGGCACTCCACCGGTCACAAATTTTGTGAACGGCTGCTTCGTCTCCACACCATGTTCATTTTCAGCGAAGACAGTGGCGTAGTAGGCCTTTTCCGGGGCCAGACCCGCGAGTTGCCCTTCGACCGTCTGATACCCGTCATCACCTCCAGTTTCATGTTCTTGCTCTTCCTGAGCATCTTTTTCGGCTTCAGCTAGGGTGATCGTCCCTTTGGACACGACCGTCCCAGCGCCTTCTTCAAGCGCCTTCTGACTCGTGGCATACTCAACACGCCAACTCGTTTCAAAACCATCGGGCCGCAAATGACAAACAACATTCGCCGAGACGCCGGTAACCTTCGGGAACCTGCAGACACCCCCTTCCGGGCGGACAGGCAGCGTTTCGAACTTTACGGGCGGTTCGGTCAACGCCGGCCCATACACAGGTTCCACAGCAGGTTCAAAACCATTTTCAGCCCGCGCACGAATATAATACGTCGTTTCAGGGGTAAGACCCGTAAGCTCACCACCTGCGGCAAAAGTCTGTAGGCCAGCCGGAACAGATCCACTGCCACCAGGCACCGGGCTCCAGGGACCCAGTTCGCCAAGAGCATATTCAACACTCCATTTCGTTTCACGAGCACCAGCTTCCTGCAAACCCACTCGGAAAGGTCCCGCGGACGTCTGGGTTACTCCGAGAGCCACCACCGAGCCATCTGCAAAACTCGGGGCGCCGGCCGCGGAAGCGGACCCGACACCCACGGTAAGACACACCGCCAGAACACCCGCGAGCAGCGCAAGGAAACCCATCCCACGACGGGCGCCAAGACCTTTCCGTGGTGATGCTTGTGTGCTGGTGCTCTGCTCGCGTGTCACGTTCTCGCCCTGCCTTTCAAAAAGTCGCTTGTAGGTGCTTCAAAGCCCGGCCCTCGGCGCCATCGGCGGCGCCGAGGGGCGATCGTTTGCTATTTGGCGGTCACCGCCCAGGTTCCATTGACGGTGACAACACCGACTTTTCCTGCCTTGGCCTCGACCCCGAAGCCAAGCGGGCTAGCTTCTCCTTCCGCCGTTGGATCTCCCGCGTTGCAGCCTTTCTCCCATGCACACAACGTCGGGAAGTGGGCATGAAAGACCCCCACGGACTGTTCCTAAAGGCTGTTTTCTTCAGTCACGGCGAACACACAGAGATTGCCTGGGGCCGCTTCGGGTTTTTCGAAGTTTCCGCTGCAGCCGGCTGGATCCCCGACCCCGGGCCTGATGTAGTGAGGCGCGGGAGCTTCCGCAAGCGGTAGCGCGTAGCTGACGCTACCCTGCACACCTTCAGCTTCAGCCGCTACATAACCGGTGGCGCTCCACTCTCCCTTCAGCGTCTTTTCGGAGGGGAGGGTTTCGGGGTAGCCACCGCCTTTGGCTTCTTCACCTTTTTCACCTCTTTCACCCTTGGGGCCCTGGGAGCCTTGCGCGCCGGTCTCGCCCTTCGGGCCGGCTGGACCCTGAGAACCCGCCGGCCCCACCGAACCCTGAGAGCCCGCAGCCCCCGCCGAACCCTGGGCGCCGTTCGCACCAGCCTTGCCCTGGAGCTGTTTGAGCACACCCGGCTTGATCTGCTTCGTCGAGGTGATCACATACTTACCCGCGGCATACGCGCCACCGGTCATCGCGAAGACCAACGCAAGCGAAGCGATCACGGTCGCGGGACTCACACGCACACGTCTAGGAATTGCTGAGAACATCGGTTATCTCTCCTTTGTGGAGTCGGACGTGCCGGCGCTCGGCGCTACGCACGCATGTTGGGTTGACGTGATGAAGATGTGGTGGCGAAAGGGTGGGGGCAAGAGAACCGTCCCAAGCGCGGCGTACGGTGGGTCTCGTGCACTCGATCGGCCTACTGCGATGAGCGAAGACCCCGCCACACCCCCGCCGCCTGCGGTGGGCGAGCTGCTGCCGCGCGCCGACGAGGCGTTCGGCGTGCATCGCAAGTTGGCCACGTACTCGCTGGACATCGGCCACAAAAAAGGCGGGCCCAAGGCGCGGGGTTTCGAGCTGATCCTTGGCATCACGATCGAGGCGATCGACTACCTCGAAACGCAGATCCTCGCCCGCGTGCTCGACACGCCGATCAGCGAAGTCCGGAGCAACCCGCCCCACGGCATCAACTACGTCGTCGACGTCCAGGTCCGGGGAATCGGCGCGAAAGCCGACCGCGTCATCACCGTCAGGACCGTCTGGATAGTCGGCGCCACGGACGATCCGCCCCGACTTGTGAACGCCTTCCCCAAGCCCTAAACTGGAGCAACCATGCCGCTCGTCAAGCAAGCGATCCACGAGAACGACGTCGTCGAGCTCACCCGACCCGTCGACAAGACCCAAGAGGCCGGTCAGTGGCCCGCCGGAACCAGAGGCACCGTCGTCGCCGAGCACGACCAACACAAGCTGATCGAGATCTCCGATGACGACAACTACGGGCAGATGCTCGACATGGTCTCCCAGACCGAGGACCAGCTCGAGCTCATCACCAAGTACAGCTGAACGAGAGCAGCCGCGAGGGACGACCCCCGCTGCTTTCAACGCTGCGGTTTGCCGTCCCATCACGCGATTTCTTTCTCGTCGCGCGCGCTGGCGCCGAGTCGCCGCGCGACCTGGCGGCCCAACGGCGTCAAACTCCACGCGTTGCTCTCGCCCCGCGAATGGCCTTCGCCCGTGTTCTCGGTGAGACCGAGGCGTTCCAGGCGCGCGAGCAGCTTTGAGATCTGGCCCTGGTCTGTGATCCCCGCGAGGTCCGCGACGATGCGGTTGCTGATGCCGGGGCGCGTCGCGATCGTCTCCAATACGAGCGCGGTACGATACGTCAGGCGCATCGGCAGCCCCGGCGAGCGGATCGCCCGTGGCGCCGCGACGGCCGTTGCTTGTCCCGGGCTCATCCACAATGCCATGCGACTCGTGCGCTGCGACGTCATTGGCGATGACGGGTGCGGGGCGGGCCTGCTCGCGGCACGCGACCGCGGGACCCTGGTAGGGCAGCACGATCATGCCCATCAATTCCCCCAGCAGGCCAGTCAGCGCCGACGACGACTCTTGCTCAGCGCTCTGGAGCAATCTCCCGTAGACGATCGTGAACGCCGCGCCGACCAAACCCTCCGCGGTCACCGACGGACACTGCATGCCACGGGAACCCTCGAGGCGACCCCCGTCCACGACGCTCGCCAGTTCCGCCAGGGTCTGCTCGCGGCGTTCGAGCACCCTCGGACCGCCGCGCAATGCCTGCACGACGAGCACCCGCGCGAGCACAGGCTCGCGCTCGAAGAACGACAGGATCGCCCACAACCCCGTGCGCACCCGCTCACGCCACGCCAACCCGTCAAGCTCGGCCGCGTACAGCTCCTCGCGAATCATCACGACGACGCTCTCCAGCGCCGCGAGCAGGCAGTCCTCGCGATTCTCGAACAGGTCGTAGAACGTGCGCCGCGATACACGCGCACGCGAGGAGATATGCGCGACCGTCACCCGCGGATAACCCAGATCGTCGATCGCGCCCAATGTCGCGGCGAGCAGACGCGTGCGCTGGATTTCCACGACACGCTCACGCGAAGAGGACTTCTCGCCCGGGGTCGCGCGAGAGCGCACCGCATCCGCGCGACCACGCGTACGAGGACGGCGGGCGGGGACGCGCTTGGTCGATGCACGCGCAGCCATCAGACGGCCCGTCCCACCGAGCGACGATTTCCCGCGCGCTGCGAAAAACGGGGCAGGGACGAAGCGTGTGAGGGTTCAGCTACGCCGCCACGCGCGCGGCAATACCCCTCGCAGTGGGCTTGCCGGCCGATCGTTGCCGTGTAAGAAAGGCTTCGGTCTCGCGTTAAAGCGCTCGGACGGCGAACGTCATCATGCGCGTGGCAGGGTAGCTTCGAACGGGGCGCGAGATACGGGTGGTCATAACCCGCGAGGGGGCTGGGAACCCGGTCCGATTCGGCGGTTAGACCGAGGCTGCTACTGGGACAAGAGAGAGAGAGAGAGAGAGAGATGTGTCAGCGCTGCTGACACATCTACCTACGGGCCCTGTTGGGCGCGCGGCAATCCCTGGCACGTATGTCCCCATCGAACTCACGCGAAAACAGCTCCCTCACCGAAGCGATACAGGTCCCTCTCCAAAAGAAACCCTCTATTGCGCTACAAGGTCGACCACTAAAAGGAAGACCCAAACCCGATCCTATGTTTACCGCATCCCATGACAGGACGCAAACAACTGACATAACATAGCTCAAGCCTAAACACTTGTCAAGTCCCCAACCCCGCGAAGGCGGCGAAGGGTCTTAAGGCAGCAGCTCGAACGCCTCGCGGTGGCGGGGGCGGACGGCCGCGAAGTGGCGGCTGTCGAGCGTGACGATGACGGGTGCATGCAGGCGCTCGGCGAGCGCGATCACGGAGGCGTCGGTTCCTCCGAGGGGGAAGTCCCGGTGCTGCTCCACGAGCTCCGCCATGCGCGCGAAGTCCTTGTCGCTGGGCCCCTCGATGTCGAGATCGGCGAGGCCGTCCAGGAAGGCCCGCTCGGCCGCGGCACCCAGACGCCGCCCGACGAAGTAGGTCGCCTCGGCGATCGCGAGGGTCGCGATCACGAGCCGCAGGTCCGGTCGCGACAGCGCGGCCAGGCAGGCCTCATGGTCGCGGTCATCCGAGTCCGCCGCCGCGTAGAGCGGTCCGGCGTCAACGATCGCGAGCCGGCTCATCCCACTCGCGCGCGAGCAGATCCTCCATGTCCCGGGCAGTGCCCCGTTGCCCACTGCGCCCCACGGCGGCGAACGGCAGCGGACGCGCCTCGCTCGGGACCAGGTGTAGATGGCGGGCCAGCGCGTCGCGGGCGATCGCCGACGCCGAGGTAGAACGGCGACGAGCCTCGCGCGTGAGCGCCTCAGCCAGATCGTCCGGCAGCGACAATGTTGTGCGCCGCATACATGCATACTAGCGCACTCCCTGCTCTCGGTGCCAAATGCGCGGTAATCGTGCTAATTAATACCCCTTCTTAGCTCCACTATGTCATGATTAGCACGATGCGCAGCTTCATCGACATCGACAAGACCTTCGCCGGCCAGCCTCGAGAGCTCGGCGCCATCCTGGCCCGGATCGACACCGGCAGGGGCCGGGAGCGGCTGTTCGGAGATCAGCTGCCCGAGCTGCTTGGGCAGCTCTCCGAGCACGCCCGTATCGCCTCGATCACGGCCTCCAACGCGATCGAGGGCGTGGTGCTCGACGGCGAGCGCGCCGAGCGCATCGCCGAGGGCGTACGCCGATACCGCAACCGCAACGAGCGCGAATTCGCCGGCTACAGGGACGCGATTGACATGCTCATGCGCCTCGATTCATACAAGTCACTCACCGCTCCGTTCGTCCTGCACCTGCACCGCCTGCTCTTCCAACACGTCGACGGACATGGCGGTCATCTCAAGAGCGATCAGAACCTGATCGTCTCTTACGAGAGCGGCCGGCGCGAGGTCGTCTTCACCCCTCCCTCCCCGGAGGAGACCCAGTTCCTCCTGACGGAGCTGGTGGCCCGCTACGACGATGCCAAGCGCGAGGGCCGCACGCACCCCCTCGTCCTCATCGCGGCATTGATCCTCGACCTGCTCGCGGTCCACCCCGTCGCCGACGGCAACGGCCGTCTCGCCCGGCTGCTGACCACGCACGAGCTGCTCGCCCAAGGCTACGGCGTCGCGCGCTACGTGAGCATCGAGCAGCGCATATACGAATCCAAGAACAGCTACTACGCAAGCCTGTACGAGTCCCAACGAGACTGGCATGAGGCTACGCACACGATCTGGCCATGGACCTCCTACCTCGCGCGCATCCTCGCCGACGCCTACGACGACTTCGAGCAGCGCGTCGCGGAGGCGGGTGAGAACACCGGCAACAAGCAGGAAAGGGTCCGGGACTATGTCCTACACCACGCCCCCGGGAGTTTCGACGGCGCGACATCGAGCGCGCGCTCCCCGGCATCAGCCCCGCGACGATCCGACTCGTGCTCAAAGAGCTGCGGGACGCGCAGCGGATCAAGCCGGACGGCTCTGGGCCCGGTGCACGGTGGCACAGACTCAAGGTGGCCGAGGCCCAGACTGCTTCTTCCTCTGCTTCTGCTTCTCGAGCGGGCCATATCGTCGAAGCCTGAACACTTGTCAAGCCCCCAACCGGGCGGGGCTCGGCGGAGGGTGGGCTTCAGAGGGCGGCGGCGCTGGCGACTCTGGGCGCGGTGCTCGCGCAGGGCGCTCGCCACCTGCTTGTGGGCGCTGCGCACCTGCTCCGGGGAGAGCGTCGGACGGCGCCTGTCCAGGTATCCCGCCAGCATCCGCGCCGGGAGCACCCGCACGCCCTTGCGCCGCGCGAGCGGGCGGTCGATCCAGGCGCGGCTGTAGACGATCAGCGGCTCGACCTCCACGCCCGTCACGCGCGCGATCGCCTTCTGCTGCGCCTGCGCCTGGCTCAGTGTCGCGCCGTGGATGCGCGCGACGCGCACCGGGCCCGGGTGGCTCTTCGTCTCGACCGTGAACACTCCGGCTGGGCCGATCAGGATGTGGTCGACGTTGCCGTTGCCCAGGCTCGCATCGTGGATCGCGTGCCAGCCCCCGCCCTCCAAGCCGTCCAGCAGACCGCCGACCTGCTCCTCGCCCGTCGCGCCGCGGTCATGGCGCTCCACCAGCGGCATCACGTAGCGCAGCACCACGAACATCGCCACCAGCAGACCGACCTCCGAGCCCAGGAACCGCACGTCGCGCAGGCCGAACGTCCGCCCCAGCAGGGCCGTCGCGACCGCCAGCACCCCCAGCGCGACGAGCGTGCGCAGCCGCAGCCGCCTGACGATCGCGCGCGTGTGCTGCCCCGGCGCGCGGGCACTCGGGTCGTTGGCGATTGCTTGGATCATCTGCATCTCGTTCGCGCCGGCCGCCTCCCCCGCCGGCGCCCTCCCCTTCTACATCGGCGCTACCCGCCCGCGGTCTTTAGCAATCGCCCTCTGGCCGATCGTACGAGCAGATCGAGCGAGCGCCGACCATCGCTTCTTCGCATATTCCGAGGTGCCACCGGGTAGAGCACCCGGAGAGCCGTGGAGACTTCCGCCGGCCTCTAAAGCCCCCGCCCCATTGTGTCGAAGCCCTGACCAGACGTTCCCCGAGAGCACGGATGCCTCGTATGTCCAACTATTCCGACGACCAATCCCCCCCTTCCGACGTATGCCTGCTGCTGCGCGCGTACGCCGAGCAGCGCTGGCTGAGCCGCGAGATCGTCCCCGTCCTGCGCCAGCTCGAGCACCCCGACGAGCTCCCCGAGGAGCAGCTCGGCGCCGCGCTCGCCTACCTCGAGGTCACCTGGCTCGAGGCCTCCCGGCTCGCCGCCGAGACCGACGCCGCCTTCGCCGCGCTGGAAGACTCCGGCCCCGACGCCGAGGAGGCACTGCCCTCCAAAGCCCGCCGCTACCACGCCTCCGTGCGCTTCCTGCGCGAGGCCTGCGCCCGCCACGTGGCCGCATTCATCTCCGCGCCGCGCGAATCCCCCCAGCCCAACCACACTCCCGAGCACGCCCGCCTCTCAGGCTGATCGCAGAGGCCGGAGACCCGCCGCACGGGCCGGCCGGCTTGCTCAGATCGCGTAGGCTTCGCCGCCCGTGGCGCTCGCCTTCGACCTGCAGTCGCACTCCACCCACTCCGACGGCGCACTCGGAGCCGGCGAGGTCGTCGCCGCGGCCGCCGCCGCCGGCGTGCAGCTGCTGGCGCTCTCCGACCACGACACCGTCTCCGGCACCTCCGAGGCGCTTGCCGCCGGCGAGCGCCTCGGCGTGCGCGTCGTCCCCTCCGTCGAGATCTCCTCGATCGACGACCCCTCCGCGCAAGGCGCCCCCGGCGCCGCGCGCGAACTGCACATCCTCGGCTACCTCATCGACCACGCAGACCCCGCCTTCGCCGCCACCCTCGCCGGCTTCCTCGCCGACCGCGAGCGGCGCACCCTGCGCATGGCCGAGGCGCTGCGCGAGCAGGGCCTCGAGCTCGACGACACCGCCATCGCCGCGCGCGTCGCCGCCGGGCAGCCGATCGGGCGCCCCCATCTGGCGCAAGCCGTCCTCTCCGCGCCCGCCAACGCCGCGCGCCTGCGCGAGGAGCAGATCGACGACATCGGCTCGCTGATCCGCGGCTATCTGATCGAGGGTCGCCCCGCCTTCCGCCTGCGCGAGACCCCCACCGTCTCCGAGGCGATCGACGCGATCCACGCCGCCGGCGGGCTCGCCGTCTGGGCACACCCCTTCTGGGACGTCACCGACGCCGACGAGGCCCTCGCCACGATCGAGCGCTTCCGCGCCCTCGGCATCGACGGCGTCGAGGCCTTCTACATCACCCACACCCAACCCCAGACCGAGCTGCTCGCCGCCCGCTGCTCCGAGCTCGACCTGCTCAGCACCGGCTCCTCCGACTTCCACGGCCCGGAGAACCGCCTGTTCTCACGCTTCCTCGCGTTCGAGACCCATGGCCTGGAACCGAACCTCGGACCACTCGCCAACTGAGCACCGCCCGAACGAGGTGGGCGGCGCCTTCACCGCTCGGGCAACTTCGCCCGCTCGCCCCAAAAAGATCCACATCTCAGCCTGCCGCCGGCGCACCGAGCCTGAACGCCAACGCTTCCAGCGCCAGCTCCTCGCCCACGTTCAGCGCCATCCCCGCGCGCGTCTCGCGCACCAGCTCCACACCCCTGCGCGCCGCCACCCCCCCGTGCGCTTGCGCGTCCGCCTCCAGCTCGCCCAGCCTGTCCACCGCGTACACCAGCTCCCCCGCCCCCTCCGCCACGCACATCAGGTCGCGCAGCCACAGCTCCACCAGCTGTAGGCCGCCGTCCAGCGCCCGCGCGCGCGCCCTGCGCTCGATCCGCTTGCCCGCCTCGCGCGCCTCCCGCTCCAGTTTTTTGCGCTCCCTGCTCGGCGCCAGCTCGAGCTCCCCCGCCAACCGCTCGCCGAGGAGCTCGCCGGCGCTCTCCCCCGCCCCCCGCGCGGCCTCCAGCAGATCCATCCACCTCCGCTCTCCCGTCCGCCCCCCCAGCGCCGAGCGCACATATCCCTCCGCGGCTCCCCTCAGCGCTCGGCCCTGCTCGCCGGCGAGCATCCGCGCCCGCGCCCCGTCGCCCAGCGCCAGCCGTGCGCACGCCGACGCCTCCGGCTCCTGCGCGCACCCCTCCGCGAGAAGGCCCCGCGCGATCTCCCGCGCCGAGCGCGCGTCGAAGCGCACGTGCACGCAGCGCGAGACGATCGTCGCCATCACTTCCTCTTTGCGGTCGCTCACCAGCACCAGGTGCGCATACGCCGGCGGCTCCTCCAGCGTCTTCAGCAGCCGGTTCGCCGCCTGCTCGTTCAACGTCTCCGCCGCCTCGATCACGAACACCCGCCGCCTCGCCTCGAACGGCGTCCGCGTCGCCGCCGCCACGACCGGCTCGTCGATGTCGCCCACCAGCATCTCCGCCGCCCCGCTCGGGCGCACCCACGTCAGGTCCGGATGCGCATCCCGCCGCACCCGCTCCGCCACCGCGCGCACGCCCGCCTCGTCGGGCTGCCCGTCGCCCAGCAGCGCCGCCGCCAGCCCCCGCGCGATCGTCCGCTTGCCCGCCCCCGCCGGGCCATGCAGCAGATACGCGTGCGCCGGCCTGCCCCCCGGCCCCAGCCCCGATCCGAGGACCGCGCGGGCATGCGGATGCGCCGCGATCCCCGGCAGCGCCGCGTCCACGTCGGAGCTGCTCACCGCGATGACCACACTCACCCGCCCATCGTAGGCGACCCGCGGGCGCCGCCGCGGCCATCGCGATAGCCCCCGGCCCGCCCGCAGGCGCTACCGTCCCGTCTCGTGCCCGACGGCCGTCTGATCACGATCGAGGGCCTCGACGGCGCCGGCAAGTCGACGCTCGCGCTCGGCCTGCACTCCGCCCTCGGCGAGCGCGGCGTCCGCGTCGAGCTCCTGCGCGAGCCCGGCGGCGTGGCCCTATCCGAGCGCATCCGCGAGCTGGTGACGGACCCCGCCTTCGCCGTCGACCCCCGCGCCGAGGCCCTGCTCTACGCCGCCGCCCGCGCCCAGCTCGTGCGCGAGCGCCTGCGCCCCCTGCTGCACGCGGGCGTCCTCGTCCTGCTCGACCGCTTCGTCGACTCCTCCCTCGCCTACCAGGGCGCCGGCCGCGAGCTCGGCATCGAGCCCGTCCGCGCGATCAACCTGCTCGCCACCGGCTCCCTCGCCCCCGACCGCACGCTGCTGCTGCGCATCGCCCCCGCCGACGGCCGCGCCCGCCAGGACCTGCGCGCCGGCACCCCCGACCGCCTCGAGCGCGAGGACGACCACTTCTTCGCGCGCATCGCCGCCGCCTACGACGAGCTCGCCCGTGCCGAGCCCCGGCGCTTCCGCGTGCTCGACGCCACCCTGCCGCCCACCCGCGTCCTCGGCGACGCCCTGTCGGCGATCGAGGACCTACTATGAGCATCCTCGTGTCCCATCCGCTCCTCATCGCAACGACGACGGCGATGACGACCCTCGCGCTCGCGCTGCCCGCGCCCGTCCTCGCCGCCACGAACACGACCACGCCGACCTTCCCCACGCCCGCCTCCGCCCGCGTGCACCCGGCCACGACCGCCACGTCCAACAACACCACCACGCCCACCGCCGCCGCCACGACGACCTTCCCCACGACGGCGGCGACCGTGCCCACCGTCACCACGCGCACCGTCCCCACCACCACGCTCACCGCTCCGGGCTCCTCCGCGGTGAACCCGCTCGACTCGAGAGCCCTGAACGCGCGCCCACGGTCCCGAGCCGCGCGCGCGAGCGGCTCGGGCCACGTATCGACGGAGGCCCTCGTGCTCGCCGCGATCGCCGTCCTGCTGCTGCTCGCATGCGCCGCCTGGGCGTTCGCGCGCTCGCGCGCCTACGAGCCGCGCCGGCTCGTCTCCATGCGCCACGCGATGGCCGAGGCGGGGTTCCGCACGTCGGCAACATGGGCCGAATTCACCGACTGGGCCAGGATCGGCCGTTGAGCGGCGCGATACTGCGTCCTCAGTCGCTCGCGTACGTAGTACGCCACGCTCCTTGCGTCCTTACCGATTGGAGATCAACGGGATCTCCAATCGGCCAGCTTGCTCAACAACCGCCCTGGACGCATACCTTGGCAATGCATAGATAAAGACTCTGGGCCTTCTAAAATGAGAGGTCCCGCTGCTGCTTTTCCGTCCGGCTCGGGGGGGATGATGCTCGGCCCCAGCAGACAAGGAGCAAGGCCGATGGACACCACCACGCACCCCACCGCAACCGAGCAGTCGGCCCCCGGCGCCGCGCTGTCGATAGAGCGCCACTTCACCTCGCCGGACACCCACCCCTTCGACACCGTGCAGTGGGAGCGCCGCGACGCGCGCATCGGCCACGGCGACCGCGTCGCGTTCGAGCAGACCGACGTCGAGTTCCCCACGACCTGGTCGCAAAATGCGACGAACATCGTCACCCAGAAGTACTTCCGCGGCCAGCTCGACACTCCCGCGCGGGAGCGCTCGGTCAAGCAGATGATCGGCCGCGTCGCCGGCACGATCGCCGGCTGGGGGCGCGAGCGCGGCTACTTCGCGAGCGCGCAGGACGGCGACGCCTTCGAGGCCGAGCTGACCCACATCCTGCTGTACCAGATGGCCGCCTTCAACTCGCCCGTGTGGTTCAACGTCGGCTTCGAGGAGTCCCCGCAGTGCTCGGCCTGCTTCATCCTCTCCGTACAGGACACGATGGAGTCGATCCTCGACTGGAACACCCGCGAGGGGATGATCTTCCGCGGCGGCTCCGGCTCGGGCATCAACCTGTCGAACATCCGCGGCTCGATGGAGCACCTCGCCAAGGGCGGCACCGCCTCCGGCCCCGTCTCCTTCATGCGCGGCGCCGACTCCTGGGCGGGCACGATCAAGTCCGGCGGCAAGACCCGCCGCGCCGCCAAGATGGTCGTGCTCGACGTCGACCATCCCGACATCCGCGAGTTCATCTGGTGCAAGGCCCGCGAGGAGGACAAGGCGCAGGCGCTGCGCGACGCCGGCTTCGACATGTCGATCGACGGCGACGGCTTCAAGTCGATCCAGTACCAGAACGCCAACAACTCGGTGCGCGTCACCGACGAGTTCATGCAGGCCGTCGACGAGGACCGCGAGTGGCATCTCACCTCCCGCGTCACCGGCCGGCCGGTGGGCGAGCCGATCTCAGCGCGCGAGCTGATGCGCGAGATCGCGCAGGCCGCCCACCGCTGCGCGGACCCGGGCGTGCAGTACGACACGACGATCAACCGCTGGCACACCTGCCCCGTCTCCGGCCGCATCAACGCGTCGAACCCGTGCAGCGAGTACATGCACGTCGACGACTCCGCCTGCAACCTCGCCTCGCTGAACCTGATGAAGTTTCGCCGCGCCGACGGCACGCTCGACGTCGAGTCCTTCGAGCACGCCGTCGACATCATGCTGCTCGCGCAGGAGATCGTCGTCTCGCCCTCCAGCTACCCGACCGAGGAGATCGGCGCGAACGCCCGCGCGTTCCGCCAGCTCGGCCTCGGCTACGCCAACCTCGGCGCCTACCTGATGAGCAACGGCATGCCGTATGACTCCGACTCGGGGCGCGGCACGGCGGCGGCGATCACCGCGCTGATGACCGGGCGCGCCTACCGCGAGTCCGCGCGCGTCGCCGGCGCGCTCGGACCCTACGAGCGCTACCCCGAAAACCGGACCGAGCACAACCACGTGATGGAGATGCACCGCGACGCCGCGCACGCCATCGACGACGCCCACTGCGAGGACGCCGAGCTGCTCGCGGCCGCGCGGCGTTCGTGGGACGATGCCGTGGAGCTGGGCGAGCGCAATGGCTATCGCAACGCGCAGGCGACGGTGCTCGCGCCCACCGGAACCATCTCCTTCCTGATGGACTGCGACACGACCGGCGTCGAGCCCGACTTCTCGCTCGTGAAGTTCAAGGAGCTCGTCGGCGGCGGGCAGATGACGATCGTCAACCGCACCGTCCCGCTCGCCCTGCAGACGCTCGGCTACTCCGAGCAGCAGGTCGAGCAGATCGAGGCGCACCTGGCCGAGCACGGCACGATCATCGGCGCCCCCGGTCTCGCCGACGAGCACCTGCCCGTGTTCGACGTCGCCGTCGGCGAGCGCGCGATCTCCCACATGGGCCACATCCAGATGATGGGCGCCGTGCAGCCGTTCATCTCCGGCGCCATCTCCAAGACCGTCAACCTGCCACAGGAGTCGACCGTCGAGGACATCGCCGACGCCTACACCCAGGCGTGGCGCCTGGGCATCAAGGCGCTCGCGATCTACCGCGACGGCTCCAAGACCGCGCAGGCGCTGCACACCGACGCACAGCAGGGCGGGGACGCCGTAGCCGCGCCCGCCACCCGGGAGGACATCGACGCGCTCGTGGAGGCGGCCGTCGAGACGGCGCTCGCCGAGGTCGGCCCGCGACGCAAGCGCATGCCGCGCGAGCGCGAATCGATCACCCACAAGTTCTCCATCGGCGGCCACGAGGGCTACATCACCGCCGGCAAGTACGAGGACGGCTCGGTGGGAGAGATCTTCCTCACCGACATCGGCAAGGAGGGCTCGACGCTGCGCGGGATGATGAACTCCTTCGCGACCGCCATCTCGATCGCGCTGCAGTACGGCGTGCCGCTCGAAACGCTCGTGCAGAAGTTCAGCTACATGCGCTTCGAGCCCGAGGGGATCACCGGCAACCCCGAGATCCCCTTCGCGAAGTCGATGCCCGACTACATCATGCGCTGGCTCGCCTCGCGCTTCCTCGACGTCGACGCCCAGGAGGGCCTCGGCATCCTCACGCCCGCCGTGCGCGCCCGCAAGGCCGCCCAGGAGGCCGCCCAGTCAGCGATCGCCTCCGACACCGCCGGCCCGACGAGCGCTCCCGACCCCACCGCGTCCGCCGGCAACGGCGGAGCGGGCGTCCCCGCCGCCGCGGCGCTGACCGACACGCCGCCGGTGGTCCCCGCCCGCATGCAGGGCCTCGACCTCGGGCCCGCCTGCAGCCAGTGCGGGGGAATGATGCAGCGCACGGGCTCTTGCTACACGTGCAGCAGCTGCGGAAACAACACGGGTTGTGGCTGAGGCTCATACGAAATACCACGCGCCTACGACGCGCGAAAGCCAAGCAGATCAAGGACGCAGGGAGCGTGGCGTGCTTTGCACGCGAGCGGCCGAGGACGCAGAGATGCGCCGGCTATCGCACGTCGTCAGCCGCTGTAGGACGACGGCGGTGGCGAATCGTCGCGGATAGCGGCGATCTCGCTGAGCAGCGATTCGGGTGAGGTGCCGCCGAGGACGCGCAGGCGCGGCAGGCGGTAAGGGTCGCTTTCGGGGCCAGCCCAGCCCGGGACGACCGTGGTCGAGCCGGTGTAGCCGGCGGACTTGACGGCCGCGATCACCGTCGCGTCGTAGTGGCCGGAGGGGTAGCAGAACCAGTTCACCGGGACGCCGTAGCGCTGCTGGATCGTCCTGCGCGCGCCGGCGACCTGTTCGGCCAGCTGAGCGGCGTCGAGGGTGATCAGGTCGGCGTGGCTGATGCCCTGCGTGTCGAGCTCCCAGCCGGCCGCCACCAGGCCCTTGATCTGCGCTTCGGACAATCCGCCCTGCGACGGCGGCAGGCCCGTCAGCTGGATGTTCTCGTTGCCCACCCACCCCAGCCGGCGCAGCACGGGCAGGGCGTTTGAGTACTGCGACTGGTAGCCGTTGTCGAAGCTCACGACGATCGGTTTCTTGCCCCCGCCCGGCAGGGGAACGCCGCGCTTCCAGTAGGCCCACATCTGATCCTGGGTGATCGCGTGGTAGCCGGCGTTCGCCAGCGCCTGCATCTGCGCGGCGAACTCGCTCGGTTGCACGTACAGCCCCGGAAACGGCGCTCCCGCCGGCGGCGGGTTGATCACGTGATACATCAGGATCGGCACGCGTTCGGTCCCCGGCCTGCCGGTGGCCGCGCCCGTCACCGTGCCGCGCACAGCGCTCGTGGACGAGCCCGTTGGCGAGGACGCCCCCGCGCCCCGGCGGGAGGTGCGCCCACTCCCGCTCCCGCCCGCCGCGACGTTGCCCGCGGACCGCGCGGAGCCGCCGCTACTGCCGCCACCGCCGGACGCGAGCGCCACGGCGAGGACGGCGACGACCACGAGCAGCAGGCTCGCACCGGCGAGCGCACGACGGCGGCGGCGCGCCAGCTCGCGACGGCGAGCCTCACGACGCGCCTCGTGCTGGCCGATTGGAGATCCGGGGATCTCCAATCGGTCATCGTCCTGCACTACGTCTCCTAGGGGTTCAGGCGCTTCTTCAGTGCGCTCGCCGCGGAGAACTTCGCCGCCTTGCTGGCGGCGATGTTGATCGTCTCGCCGGTGGACGGGTTGCGCCCCTGGCGAGCCGCGCGATGGCTGACGCTGAACTTGCCGAAGCCGGCCAGCGCGACCTCACCCCCGGCGGCCAGCTCGTCGGTTACCGCATCGATCGCGGCCTCGAGGGCCTCGCGCGCGTGGCTCGCGGCCATTCCGGTCTTCCCCGCGACCCTGTCAGCCAGCTCGTTCTTGGTCATGGCACTCCCTTCTCGGGTGTCGTTGCTGTGAGCAGGCTAACCGCTGGGCAGGACGATGACACGGCCAACTGTTGGATTTGCTCCCGATAGAACCCCTAATTTCCGAGAATGAGCCTCCGCGCGAGGCTCATCTCGGCGCGCTCCGGGGGCATTCGGGGCGAGAATCGCGCCCGTCGGCCCCACGGCAGGCCCGCGCGCAAGGGGCATCCGGAGCTCCCCCACGAGCCGATTCGCTGCGCCAGGCGCTGCCGAGCGCCGTCGAGGCCCCGAACGGCGCCTCAGGCCGAAATGCGCGCGCGCTGGGCCACCTGACGCTCCTGCACGGGCTCCACCGAGAGGGCGGCGGGGCCGGCCGCGCAGGCCGCCCACAGCGTCGCGATCCAGGTCAGGGAGGCGAGGCCGACGTGCACCCACACGAGCTCGCTCGGCAGGTGCGTCTCGTACTGGTCGAGGCCGACGACGCCCTGCAGCGCGATCAGCACGCACAGCGCCGTGAGCGCCCGCCGCAGGGTGGGGTCGCCCGCGCGCCTGTGGCGCGCCAGCCACCACACCGCGAGCGCCGCCAACCCGAACACGAACGCGATCTCGCCGTGGCGGTGGATGACGAAGTCCATCGTCCCGCGCCCGTCGATGTCCAGGCGATTGATCTTCTGGCCCGGCGAGCCCCCCGCGTGGGGGCCCGCGGCGGTGGCGGCGGTGCCGGCGAAGATCGTCAGCGCGCCGAGCGCGAGCAGCGCGCGGACCGACCACACGAGCGTCGCGTCCACCGGCGCGCGCGCGGCGTCCGCCGCGGGCTCGCCGTCGGGCTCGTGCGTGGCGCGCCAGACGAGCGCGACGGCGGCGGCGAGGATCAGCATCGAGAGCGCGAAGTGGCCCATCACCCAGCCGTAGTCCAGGGCGCCGCGCACGGTGAACCCGCCGAGCACCGCCTGGCCGATCACGCCGAGCGGAAGCGTCGCGCCCAGCCACATCAGATCGCGCCGGTAGGGCCGGCGGCGCAGCGCCCCCAGCCAGGCCAGGCCCGCGGCGATCGACACGGGCACGGTCAGCAGCCGGTTGGAGAACTCGATCACCGCGTGGGTGTTCAGCGGCGGGTAGACGTTGCCGTAGCACTTCGGCCACGTCGGGCAGCCGAGGCCCGAGCCGGTCAGCCGCACGGCCGCGCCGGTGAGCACGATCAGCGTCAGCGCCACCAGCGCGGCGTAGGCCACGACCACGAACTGCGCCGGGGTGAGCGTGTAGCCGTTCGTGCGCGCGCGCAGGCCCTCTAGGGTTTGTGGCATGGCGGTTAGTTTGCCAAGCGCGCGCGATCGCGGGCGCGTGTGCGCGCTCGCGGGCGTGGTCGACGTGTGGCGCGTGGACCTGAGCCTCGCGACGGACGCGGGGCTCGCGGAGCTGCTGTGCGCGTCCGAGCGAGAGCGCGCCGCGCGGATCGTGGATGCGCGCAGGCGGGCGCTGTGGGCGCGCTCGCGCGGGGTGCTGCGCGCGCTGCTGGCTCGCTACCTGGATGCCGACCCGCGCGAGCTGCGGTTCGCGCCGGGTCCGCACGGCAAGCCCGGTTTGCGCGGCGGGCCGGGGGAGGCGCGGCTGGACGACGGTTCGGCGGCGGGCGCGGCGGGCGAGGACCTGCGCTTCAACCTCTCGCACTCGGGCGCGCTGATGCTCGTGGCGGTGACCGCCGGACGGGAGGTCGGGGTGGACGTCGAGCTCGTTCGCGGCCGTCACCCGGCCGATTTCCTGCGCGCGTGGACCATGCGCGAGGCCGCGGTCAAGTGCCTGGGGACCGGACTCGCCTCGGCGCCGGTGGCGGGCGGCGCGGACTGCATGGCCTCGTTGTCGACGGCGGAGCTCGAGATCGGACCGCACGCGGTGGCCGCACTCGCCGTGGCAGGCGCAGAACCGGCGTCAGGACTTGCGGTACTCGAACGGCAGCTCCCCGGCGACCTCGCGCAGGCGCGGGGCGGCGGAGTCGCGCTCGGAGACGATCAGCTCGGCGGCGGGCAGCGGCCACTCGATCGCGATATCGGGGTCATCCCAGGCGATGCCGCGCTCGACGGCGGGGTCGTAGTAGGCGGTCTGCTTGTAGAGCACGTCGGCGATGTCCGAGAGCACGCAGAAGCCGTGGGCGAAGCCGACGGGCACATACAGCTCGCGCAGGGACTCGCCGTCGAGCGCGACACCCTCCCACTGCCCGTAGGTGGGCGAGCCGCGGCGCAGGTCCACGGCGACGTCGAGGATCCGCCCGCGCGCGCAGCGCACCAGCTTGGCGACGCCGGAGCCGATGTGGAAGTGCAGGCCGCGCACGACCCCGCGCGAGGAGCGCGAGTGGTTGTCCTGGATGAACTCCGCCGCGGCGGGGATGCCCGTGGAGGCGTGCCAGGAGCGACGGTAGGTCTCGCTGAAGAACCCGCGCTCGTCCCCGTGCACGGCCGGCTGCAGGACGGTCAGGCCGTCCAGGCGGCAGGGGGTGGCTTGCATGGGGTGGGAGCGTATCCGGCCGCGACGGCAGGCACCCGCTCGGCAGAGCGAGCGCCCCCGCAAGCAGCAGCTTTCCCACGGCGTTTGCGACGCCACGAGCAGTGACGACACTCAGATGTCACGCGCACCATGAGAAGATGCTTATTAGACTCGCGCGGGTGTCGCTGTCAATCTGCTGTGCGACGGCCAACCCAAGCCGTGCCGCCGCCGCGCTGGCCTCGCTTCGAGGGGTGGCGGATGAGATCGTGGTCGCGGTGGACGTGTCTGCCGGCGAGCGGGATCTGACGCCGCTGGGGGCGGTGGCCGAGCGCGTGTTCGAGATCGAGCTCGATACGTTCCCGGAGCCGGCGATGGCGTGGCTGCACGCGCAGTGCTCGGCGGAGTGGATCCTGCGCGTCGACGACGACGAGGTCCCGAGCGCGGGTCTGCTCGAACAGCTTCCGGAGCTCACGCGGGCGCGGGACGTAGTTCAATACTGGCTCGCGCGGAGGTGGCTGTACCCCGACGCCGGCCACTGGCTGGAGGATTGGCCGTGGTTTCCCGACTTTCAGGGGCGACTGGTACGTAATGACGCCCAACTGTGGTTTCCGGGGCTGTGCCATAGCAACGTGGTGCTCACCGCGCCGGCGCGCTATCTCGACAGCGGCCTCTACCACCTCGCGCATCTGCTGTGCGACCGCGAGGAGCGTGAACGCAAGGTCGAGCGCTATCGCTTGGTCGATCCGGCGCTGCGCGTGACCGGAGCGGACCCGTACCTGTCGGCCTACTACCTGCCCGAGTGTCACGCGGGCGCCGGCAGCGCGGCGGTGGATCCCCGCGACCGCGAGACCATCGACGCGCTGCTTGCACGGCCGGGTGAGCCCGGCTCCGACCCGGCGAGGGCGCCCAGCTCGGCGCGGCGCGTCCCCCGCGCCGAGGTCCAGGCGCGGTGGGGCGAGCGGGACTTCGATGATGCGGCATACCGCGCGAGCATCCGGCCGATCGACGTCCATCGTCAACTGATCGCCGACGACCACCGGCCATTTCGCGTGTGCGTCCGCAACGAGGGGACCGAGTGGTGGCCGGGCGGCGAGGACCGCCGGCCGCTGATCCGTGTCGCGTATCGATGGCTGACCCCGCGGGGGACGGTGGTCGAGCCCGAGGGAGTCCGCACCGCGCTTCCTCACCCGCTGGCGCCGGGAGAGTCGTGCGTGGTGGCGATGCACGTGACCGCGCCCACCGCCGCGGACGGCTACCTGCTGGCGCCGGACCTGGTGCACGAGCACGTCAGATGGTTTCGGTGCGAGTCCGAGCCAGTCGAGATGACGGTCGCAGCTGCGCAGGCCGTGCCGCGATGAGGACGCTCTCGGTCTGCTGTCTGACGAAAGATCCCGGAGCGCGCGTGGCGGCGATCATGCGCCAGTTGCGGCCGGTCGCGCAGGAGATCGTGGTGGCGGTCGACTCGCGGCTTGACCCGAGCCATCTCGGCCGGTATGCGGAGGTCGCCGATCGGCTGCTGCGCTACGAGTTCGTCGACTCTTCACAGCAGGCCGTTCCCTGGCTCACGGCCCAGTGCACCGGCGAGTGGATCCTGCTGATCGACGGCGACGAGGTGCTGAGCCCCGCGCTGATCGAGCGGCTGCCGGAGCTGACGAGCGCGCGCGAGGTGTTCCAGTACTGGTTGCCATGCCGCTGGCTGTACCCGGACGCGACGAGCTACCTGGCGCAGCCGCCGTGGCACTACAGCACCACGCGGCTGGTGCGCAACGACCCGGCGACGCTGTGGCACGCGGGGCTCTCACACGGCCGCTTCGAGCCGGTCTTCCCGTCGGTGCATCTCAGCGAGGGCTACTACCACCTGTCGCTGCTCGTCAACGACCTCGCGTATCGCGAAGCGAAGGTCGCCCACTATCTGAGCATCGCGAGCAGCCACGAGCGCGATGTGCTGGAGCTCGACGTGACGGCGTTCTACGTGCCGGAGCTGGACGAGAGATTCGGCATCGCTCCGGTGCCGGTGCCGCCCGGTGACCGCGCCGCCATCGAGGAGGTGCTCGCCGCCGGCGGAGATGAGCGACCGGGACCGCCCGCAGATGAGATCCCGCTGTGGAGCTGGAACGAGATCCAGCGCGTGTGGCCACGGAGAACGCTCCCGGAGGAGGCCTATCGGGGTGCGATCGAGGCGTTCGAGCGCGTGCCCAAGCTCCACGAGGGCCAGCAGCGTCAGCTCACGGTGCGCGTGACGAACACGGGAACGGAGCACTGGCCAGGACTGAGGCGGGAGCCCTGGATCAAGCTCGCGCATCGGTGGCGCGCGGCGAACGGCTCGGCCGCGGGGGCGTGGTCTGAGACCTGCCTGCCCGCGAGCGTAGCGCCGGGCGCCGCCGCGCTGGTGCCGGTGGCGATCGAGGCTCCCCCGAGCGCGGGGCGGCACACGCTCGAGTGCGAGCTCGTGCACGAGGATCCGCTGCGCGGGAAGGTCATCCGGCGCTTCGCCGCCGCTTCGCTGCCGATCGACGTCGAGGCCGCTGAGCGAGATACACGGGAGCAGCCGGGTCAGCCGGCTGTGAACGTGGCAAGCCTCGCCCGAGGTTCGCTGAGCGCGTAGTCGATCTGACGGCGCAGTCCATCGGCGAGCGCCACGCGCGGGCGCCAGCCGAGGTCGCGGCGAGCTCGCGAGATATCGGCATGGGTGCGGAGCGCCTCACCGTCGTGGCCGGGCGACCGCAGGACCGGAACGGACTTGCCGAGAGACCGTTCGAGCAGGTGCAGGGCGTCGAGGACTGTGACCGGCTCGGGTCCCGCCACGTTGTAGGTCGCGCCGGCGGGTGCGCGATCGAGCGCGCGCACCGTCGCGTCGACGACGTCGCCCACGAAGGTGAAGTGGCGCAGGTGCAGGCCATCGGCGATGAGCGTGGCGGAACCTCCGTCCAGAGCCGCCGCGATGAACGCCGCGAAGGCCATGTCGGGCCGCTGGCGTTCGCCGTAGACCGTGAAGTATCTGAGCACCACAGTCTCCAGGCGCGAGCGCCGGCAGATGCGCTCGGCCGCCAGCTTGGTGCGCCCGTAGAACGAGCCGGGAGCGGGCAGATCGTCCTCGCGTGCCGGATCGTCGCGGCGACCGTCGTAGATCGAGGACGAGGAGGCGAGGATCATGCGCGGCACGCCCGCCTCGCCGAGGGCGTCGAGCAGGCGCGCCGTGCCCTCGACGTTCACCCGCCGCAATCCACGCTCGTCGCTCGTGCGCACGCCTGGCACTGCCGCCATGTGGACAACCGCGTCGCATCCGCGCAGGGAGTGGGCGATCGCAGGCGCGCGGATGTCATCCTCGACCAGCAGGAAGCGCGGCTCGTCCACGAGCGCGGCGAGGTTGCGCTCCTTGCGCTCGCGCGAGTAGTTGGGCGAGAAGCAGTCGATGCCGACGACTTCGTGACCTTCGCCGATCAAACGCTCGACGAGATGTGAGCCGATGAAGCCCGCCGCGCCGGTGACGCCGATCCTGCTCATCTCGGGAAAGGTAGTCGCCGGCGGCATGGCATCGCCCGACATAATGCCGCGGGGTGTCGCTCTCCATCTGTCTGATCACGGCGGACCCGCCCGCCCGGGTGGCGGCCGTCCTGGACCCGGTGCGAGCGTATGCCGACGAGGTGCTGATCGCCGCCGACGCGCGCGTGGATGAGCAGACGCTGGCCGGTTACGGCGCGCTCGCGGACAGGCTGTTCAGGATCGAGTACGTCCTGCCCGAGCGCCATCTGGCCTGGTTGTGGTCGCAGTGCGAGGGTGACTGGATCCTGCGTCTGGACGGCGACGAGGTCCCCAGCCGGGCATTCGTCCGACGGCTGCCGGAGATGCTGGATTCGCGGAGCGCGCGGCAATACTGGATTGCCCGGGCGTGGCTGTACCCAGACGGCGGGCACGTGCTCGCCGAAATGCCGTGGTCTGAAGACTTTGTCAACAGGCTGATGCGCAACGACGGGACGCTGCGCATCAGCGGGCAGACGCACTCCGATCCCCGAGCCGGTCACACCGCGCGAGTACATCGACGAGCCGCTCTACCATCTCGACCTGCTGACGAGCAGTCATCGACAGCGGCTCGACAAGGTCGTGCGCTATGAGGCCGATCGCTCGCGCCTGCCCGCGGCCGGCGGGGGACGTCTCAACGAGGCCTTCTACCTGCCGGAGTCGCGACGCGACGCACCGAAGCTGCGCCCGGTGCCCGAGGAGGACCGGGCGGCGATCGCGCGTGCGCTGGACGGGTCGCCGACACCGGCAGCGGGCGTACCCGTCGGGGACGTGCCGTTCGTGTCGCTGCGGAAGATGGACCGCATGTGGGAAGGACGGGCCGTCGGCGCAGATGCCTATCGCGCGAGCATAGAGCCCTACCGCCCGCCCCTGTCGCTGGCGCCGGCGGAGCGCCGGCACGTCGCGTTTTGGGTACGCAACGAGGGCGACGAGCGCTGGCCGGCGTGCCTGGAGGAGGAACCGCGGATACGACTGTCCTACCGCCTGCTGAACCCCGACGGGAGCATCCACACACCGGAGGGCCCGCGCTCGGCCTTTCCTCGTGCCGTCGGCCCCGGCGAGCAGATCCTCGTGCCCCTGCACGTCGATGCGCCGGCGAGCAGTGGCGAGTACGTGCTGGAGGTCGACGTGGTGCACGAGGACGTTCGTTGGTTCGACTGCGCCTGCCGCGTGCCCGTTCGGGTCGAGCATCCTCCGGGATTGCCGGCGGCCGAGGGGCGGCTCCGTGAGACGGCTCCGCCGCGCTTCAAGCGCTGGCGAGCGGTGCGCATCCCGCCCACGCTTCACCGGGTGTGGCTCGGCGGCAAGCCGATACCCGAGGAGCACGAGCGATTCGGCGGAACGTTCATGCAACATCACCCGGATTGGGAGATGAGGCTGTGGACCGACGAGGATCTGCCGGGGCTCGGCATCGGGGCGGAGGAACGGGAACGAGCCCGCACGCGTTCGGAGTTGTCGAACCTCGTGCGCTACGAGGTGCTGCATCGGTACGGAGGCGTGTATGTCGACACCGACGTCGAGTGCAAGCGCTGTCTGACCCCGTTGCTGCGCGGGATCGACGCGTTCGCCGCGCTGGAGGTGCCGGGCGCCATCGGCACAGCGATCCTGGGCTCGATCGCCGGTCACCCGGTCTACACCCACGCGGCCAGGCTGGCGCGACAGACGCTCGGCACGGGTGTCCACTCCCCCGACGCGAACGGACCGCGCTTCCTCAGCTTGATCGTCGAGCAGGAGCAGAACGTGGCGATCTTCGGAGCGGAGCTGTTCTATCCCTATTTGTGGGACGAACTCGAGCGCCGTCACGAGACGTTCCCGGACGCGTACGCCGTCCATCATTGGACACTGAGCTGGGTGGGGAAGAACGGGTCGGGCTGAGTGCGCCTCGGTCGCCTTTTGTGGGTGACCCACAGCCAGTCCCTTCGTAGGGCCCTGCCGGCGCCGGTCACCGCACGTAATCTTCCCGTGCGGACAGCGTGCTACGATGTATACATGTCGGTGAATGTGTCTGTGCGCCTCGATGACGCACTTGCCGAGCGCTTGCGCCTGCGTGCGCGGGCCGCGGGCGAGAGCCTCTCCGATCGTCTGCGCCGCTACGCCGAGGAGGGCACGCGCCGGGAGGAGCACCCGCTGATCGTCTTCCGCGAGGGACCGACGGGCAGGCGGGCGGGACTGCTGGGCGGGCCCGACGTGTGGGAGGTGGCGATGTGGCTCGATGATCTGGCGAGCGAGCCGGATCCAGTCGCGGGGCTGCTCGCGGACTCGACGACCCTCAGCCGCCCCCACGTGGACGCGGTGGTGCGCTACCGCGCCGCCCACCCGGATGAGATCGAGGCTCGCATCGAGCTGCATCGTCGCGAGACGGCGACCGCCGAGGCGTATTGAGGCTGGCACTCGACGAGATGTACTCGCCTGCCTTGGCGAGCGCGCTGCACGACGCCGGCATCGACGCCGTGACGGTCGCTGAGCTGGGGCTGGCCGGCAGGTCCGATCCGGACGTGTTCGCGGCCGCCGTCACTGCCGACCGGGCGGTGCTCACCGAGAACACGGCCGACTTCGCGCGCATCGCCGCCGAGCACCTCGAGGCCGGGCGCCATCACCCGGGCATCCTGATCGCGCTCTCCTCACGGTTCTCCCGTCGTACGTCGGGGATCGCACAGCTCGTCGATGCGATCCGGGCCGTCGAGGGTGAGGTGCTGGACGATCGAGTGGTGTATCCCGCGCGCACGGGCTGACCATTGCTCTTGACGTCGGAAGTGATCGCGATCACCGAGCCGGCGCACTCGAGCCGCTACGCCGGGGGTGCTCGAAATGGGGCACGCCGGGCCTACCTCAACCTCGAGCCCGCTCGCCGGCGTTGGCGTCGGCGCCCGCGAGGGGCGCGCCGCGATCGTCGTAGATGTAGGAGGCGGCGGCACGAGCAATGTCGGCGGCGTTGCGATCGCCGGCGGGCACATACAGAGCCGTGTCGGAGTCCGAGCGATCACATGGCGGCGGGCGGTGGTCCTTGAAGAGGAACTCGTAGTAGAAGACGTGCGTGGGCTGAATCTCTGGCATCAGGCGGTTCACGAGCCAGGAGGCGTCGAGCGCCTGGGCGCGTTCACCGAGGAGCTCGGGTCGAGCGCCGCCCTCGCAGCGATAGGCACCGACCTCGGTGAACCAGATCCGCTCGCCGGCACCCGCGCCGGGGAGGTTGGCCTTGAAGGCGAGGACCGTCGAGGCGTCGTGCGTCTTGACGGCGAGATAGGGATGAACACCCCAGTTCGTCAGGCTCGCCGGATACAGGGCGCGCGCGTATTCCCGCTCGTAGGCAGTCATGGAGGCGGAGTCGAGGAAGTTGCCGGCGATCACGGTGCAGCCGCGACCGCGGCAGAGCGATTGGGCGATGAGCGTATAGCGAGCGGCCGCGCCAGGCGAGAGGCCGAGCGTGTTGTTCGGCTCATCCCACGCCTCGACATAGGCAGTGGCGGGGAACCGATCCAGCAGTGCCTGCAGAGCGGCCCGATATTCCGAAGAGGAGCCCGGCAGCACCCCGTCGTAGGCGGCGAACGAGATCTCGGGCGTGAGGCCGAGGGCCAGCACGTCGCGGTACCACGATTCGAACTGTGCAAGGTAGTCGGGGTGGGTGCCCGACATGACGTTCCACTGCACCACGTAGCGGGCGAGCGCGATGTGGGAGAAGGGGCCGGCGACCCATGCGTCATGGAAGAAGCCCGCGGAGTAGGAGCCGGCGAACGAGCCGTCCCAGTAGGGCAGACTCTGGTCGGAGATGCCGTCGACGTAGGCGGTCCCCGGCGGGGCGAGCGCGCCGCCGGTGAGAGATCGCAGCGGAGCTTCGGAGAACGCAAGCGAGGCGGCGAGTGGGGCGGCGGCGTAGTACGGGCGACCGGCTGTCGCCGCCGCGTGCGACGGAACCAGCGCGAACGAGCAGAGGATTGCCAGGGAAATGCACAGAACCGGACGCACGATGTGCGAAACCCGCGAGATCGGCGAGAAGAGCGACATATCGCGGACCGAGCCAGCGGGTGTTTCCCTCGCTGGGAGACGCGAAAATCGGTTTCTTCGTAGAACCCAGCCGGCGCGGGGTCACCACAGCAGCCAGCTTTGCGGAGGCGCTTTCGATGGTGGCCCGGGGCGAGTTAGGCGTCGCGACTGACCGCTGGCATAAGGCCTCGAAATCGGGGATCCAGACCCCTCGAAATCGGGGATCCAGACCCCTCGGAATCGGGGATTGGATGCTACGGTGAGGTTCATGGACGGCACTTCATCGCCGATATCGCACATCGTCAAGCGCCGGTTGTTGGAGGTGGCGAGCGAGCGCCTGGAAGACGAGCCGGTGATCGCGCTCCAAGGCCCGCGTACGGTCGGCAAGTCGACGATGCTGGCCGAGTTGGCTGATGCTCGTGAGGTCACGGTGGTGGATCTGGATGAGCCCGCCACGCGTGCGGCGGTGCTGGCCGATCCCGACACGTTCGTCGACGGCCCCTCGCCGGTGTGCATCGATGAGTACCAACATGTTCCTGCCGTGCTGGATGCCATCAAGGCGCAGTTGAACCGCGACCTGCGACCCGGCCGATACGTGATAACCGGATCCACTCGCTATGACGCGCTGCCCGCGGCAGCGCAGTCGCTCACGGGGCGATTGCATCTGCTGACGGTGTGGCCGCTGACTCAGGGCGAGATCGAGGGCGTCAGGGAGAACCTGCTCGCGGCGCTCATCGACGATCCGGCCGGCGCGGCGCCGCACGGGACCGTCTCGGCTAGCACCCGGGAGGAGTACATCGCGCGTGTCACCGCCGGGGGCATGCCGATCCCTTTGACGAGGAGCAGCCCAATGGCTCGCAATCGCTGGTTCGACGACTACATAAAGCTCGTGCTGGAGAGGGATGTGCGGGAGCTGTCCAGGCTGCGCCAGCGCGAGCAGCTGCCGGCGCTGCTGCGCCGTCTGGCGGCACAGACCGCGGGTGTCCTGAACGTTACGAGCGCCGCGAGCCAGGCGGGATTGGAGCGCACGACAGCGGCGGATTACCTCAAGCTGCTCGAGGCTGTATTCCTGATCATGCGCCTACCGGCATGGGGAACGACCTTGAGGGCACGAGCGACCCGGGCACCCAAGATCCATGTGGTGGACGCCGGCGTGGCCGCTCGCCTGCTGCGTCTCACTCCGGAGAAGCTCGCCCAGCGCGACGCCTCTTCCCTGTCGCAGTTCGGCCACCTGCTGGAGACGTTCGTCGTGGGGGAGGTCGTCAGGCAGGCGTCGTGGTTGGAGAAGGTCACCACCGTCGGCCACTGGCGCACCTCAGACGGCGACGAGATCGACCTGGTCCTGGAACGCGAGGATGGAGGCATCGTCGCGTTCGACGTCAATGCGGCCAGTCAGGTCGCTGGTCGCGACATGCGCCACCTGCGCAAGCTGCGCGACGCCCTCGGGGAACGGTTCCTGATCGGCGCGACGCTATACACCGGCACCCGCGCATACGACCTGGGAGACCGCCTCCACGCGATCCCCATCGACCGGCTTTGGGTCCCGATATAGCCGGTTTCGCTGCGGTTCGCTACCCGATGGGATGAGAGGACCGTACGTTGCGCAAACTCCGTGGTCGTGCGGGTGCAGCCGTTGAGCTTGGCGTAGAGCGCGCAGGTGCGAGGTTCAACCTGACCGGGTGTTTGAGGATGAGGAGGCCCGAACCTACGCACTGAGCCGCGTTCAGCAGGACTCTGGTCGATACGGCGACGGGGAGTCAAGTAAATTTGTGTCCAGATGTTAGGTATAAGTGCGTCCATCTGTTAGTTTAAGTGGTGTGGCCTACCGGCGACGTATCATCGATGAAGCGCTTGACGAGCTGTTCCCCGATCTGGCGGCGATCGCTTTGGAGGGGGCCAAGGGCGTAGGCAAGACGGCTACGGCAACTCAGCGTGCCTCGACGGTTCTGTCGCTCAACAACCCCAACGAGCATGCGGCTCTCGCCGGCAATCTTGACCTTGTCACACAGGTTCCGCCACCGGTGCTCATCGACGAGTGGCAGCTCGAGCCCAGCGTTTGGGACCGCGTTCGCCGAGCGGTCGACGATGACCCCACCGGCGGACGCTTCCTGTTGGCCGGGTCCGCGGGTGTAGCCCCAGGGGTCCGCATCCACTCCGGCGCGGGCCGGATCGTCAGCATGGCAATGCGGCCCATGGCCTTCAGCGAGCGTGGCGTTCACGACCCGACCCTCTCGCTGCGAGCCTTGCTGGACGGCGAGTCAGAGGAGATCGGTGGTACCTCAGACATGGATGTCCCGGCATACGCCGATGAGATCCTCCGGTCCGGGTTCCCCGGCATCCGTGACCTGCCCGCGCGGGCGCGGCAGCTCCAACTCGACAGCTACATCGCTCGCATCGTTGAGCGCGAGCTGCCAGAGAATGGCGTCAGCGTTCGCCGCCCTGGTGCGCTGAGGGCATGGCTGACCGCCTACGCGGCGGCAACGGCTACCAGCGCAACGTATAACACCATCCTCGACGCAGCGACACCGGGCGAAGGGGACAAGCCTGCACGCCAGACGGTCGGGACGTATCGAGAACACTTGCAACGGATCTTCGTCCTCGACCCGGTGGAAGCGTGGATTCCCACGTTTGCCCCTCTCAAGCGGCTCACCTACACACCCAAGCATCACCTGGTCGACCCGGCCATCGCCGCGCGGCTCGTTGGCATCGACAAGGCCGGCCTCCTCCGCGGCCAGGGTGACCGCGTCCAGACCGCACCCAGCACATGGCTCGGCGCACTGTTCGAGTCGCTGGTCACTCAGTCGGTCCGGGTCTACGCCAGTGCCGCCAATGCCAGGGTCGGCCACCTGCGCACCAAGAACGGCGATCACGAGATCGACCTGATCGTCGAGGGCGAGAACAGGTCGTGCATCGCGATCGAGGCGAAGCTGGCCAATACCGTCGATGACCACGACGTAGCGCACCTCAACTGGCTCCACCGGCAGATCGGTGACAGATTGATCGACCGGATCGTGGTCTACACGGGTAGATTCGCCTACCGCAGGTCCGACGGCGTCGCGGCCATTCCGCTCGCACTCCTCGGACCCTGAGCGACGCTCCGCATGCGATCCGCGAGCCTGTCGAGCAGCAGGATGACGTGGCCCCACGGCAATGCTCCAACACCGTGTGCATAAGGCCCCGAAATCGGGGACTCAGACCCTCGGCAAGCAGTCGGGCCGCACCAGACATGCGACTGTTGAGCGAACATCGTCAACCCCTGCTGGCCGCGGCCGCTCGGTGCGGGGCGCGTGAGGTGCGCCTGTTCGGCTCGGTGAGCCGCGGCCAACAACACCCTGACAGCGACATCGACCTGCTCGTGGAACTGGAGCCGGGACACACGCTGATCGACCTCGCCAAATTCCGCCGAGAGGCGGGCGAGATCCTCGGTGTATCAGTCGACGTCGCCACGCCGGACATGCTCAAGGAGCGTTACCGGACAGAGGTACTCGCCCAGGCGAGGCCGCTGTGAGCCGAGCTGAACACGAGCGGCTGCGCGACATCGCCGAAGCGACCGCCACGATCAAGCGCACGTCGAGCGCGCCCAGCGCGAACCATCGCTCACGTCAGACCCACTCCTACACGATGCGCTGCTGTATGAGTTCGTCGTGGTCGGCGAGGCGGTCAAGCATCTCTCGGACGAGACCCGCGCACAGGCTCCACAGGTGCCATGGCAGGACGTCGCCGGACTGCGAGACCTCATCGCACACGAGTACTTCCATATCGAGATGCAACGCGTACTTGAGATCGTGGAACGTGACCTGCCCGCGCTCGAGCAGGCAATCGATCAGATGCTCGCCGAACAGGAACCTGACGAGCTGGAAGACAAGAGCGAGCCACGATCCGAGGAGCCGGACTGAGCGGACCTCGGTCGTTTGGTGGGTGACCCACAGCCAGCCCCTTCGTAGAACCCTGCTGGCGCCGGTCACCACAGCAGTTGGCTTTGCGTGGGCGCTTTTGGTGGGCACCTTTATCTCCCTTACAACCCGCAGGGTTGGAACAGCCAGTGTCAGCCGGGTTGCTTGCGGGCCTGTCGACGCATGAAGACGAAACCCACTACACCCCCAACGACCATGATGAACCCGACTGCCACGAACGGCCACGGGCTCCACTGCTGTTCGGAACCGGTACAGGCGCTGCCGATGTGGGCGGTGCACACTTCCCCGGGCCCATTACGGTTCAGGTAGGCGATCAAGAAAACGAGCATGGAGATGCCCGATAGGATCCCGGGCCAGGCTACGCGCGCTTCCTTATGTCGTGAAATAACCACGGCACCAGCACCGGACACACCCCAAAGAACGAGTGTTGCAGGAAGAGCGAACGCCGCCAGCAGACCCCCAACGAGTCCGACGCCGACTGCCGACCAGGCGAGGAACCATGCCCATGCACGTAGATCGATCATGGATCGCTGGTTTGTCATCGCGCGTAGGCAGGAATGGCGAAGTGGCGTTGCAGCTCGTTCGCATAGGAGCGCCCGATCGAGCGGCTGTTCTCGTCCAGCCATTCGCTGAACGCGATCCGGCCCAGGGGCGGGTCGTGTGAGACGAGCAGGCCGGCGCCGCGGCCCGAGTCGAGCAGCCGCTCCGCGATACGAGACCCCGAGTAGCTGAACGCGCCCGTCACGAGGTCCAACCCTGTATCGGCGCTCACTTTGACTCTCCCTGCGGTTGCGAGGGCAGCATCGCGCCGAGGAGCGGCGCGTAGCGCTCGCCGAGGTCGAGCAGCGCCTCCGCGCGGGCGTGCTCGCCTTCCAGGTGGCTGAGCATGTCCACGCCCAGGTACAGCGCGACGATCGCGAACGCGATATCGCCCGGCGGGAGCATCGACTCGAATGGCGATCCGGCGAGTAGCTCGCGCAGCTTGCCCGCCACCATCTCGATCCAAGGCTGCAGTCGGGCGACCACCTCGCTACCCAGCGAGGCGTCGCAGGCGCCACCGGCAACCATCTCGCCGAGCACGGTGACGTAACCATTCTCGAGATCCTCGACGTAGATCCGGCGGGCGAGGGCGGCTAGCTCCGACGGCGTCTGCGCCTGCTCGAATGCGGTCTGATAAGCCCCCATCCTACGGGCGCTGACGAGGTCCAAGGCCGCCAACAGCGCATCCCGGACGCTGCCGAAGTGGTAGAAGATCAGCGCCTGGTTGAAGCTCCCGGCACCGGCTATCTCACGCGCGCTCGCGCCGGCAAACCCCTTGTCCCTCAAGGTCGTAAGCGCCGCCTCGGCAATCCTCAACTTCGTCCCGACGAGCAGTCGAGGAGCACCGCTGCCGGTCTGTACCGCCGGCGTTTGGCGTTTGGCTCGTGTGGGCGACCTCATACGATGAGTCTAGCGTACGCTCAAAGCAAGTGCTCAAAACGATACTCGCACTCACGCTGAAGCCCCTCGGCTGTATGCAGAACTTGAAAGAGAGTCCGGCTCGACCGCTCGCGCTGGCTGCAGAACGTCCGCGTCGACCTCGACCGGCTGATCGGATCGCACGGGCGCATCCGCGGTGCGGGGGTCGCGGCGCTGTAGGTGTTCGCGCGCGACTTCCACAAGAGCTTCTGGAGCGCGCCAAGCGCGACGGCGTGCGTCTCGTCTCGGCGGAGGAGCTGCTGGGCTCGGGGTGAAGGCTCCTGCCATACAGGTCTACAACCCCGACAGCGGAGACCGACCGGGACACCCTGAACTGGAAATCAGCATGCACCGCACGCGGACGCGTCGGGCTGAGAGCTCTCATAGCCAGTCCCTTCGGAGGACGCCTCCCACTTACCACCTCCCAAGAAGGCGCCCGTCCGGATTTCTTATTGCTAGAGTTCGCGTGGTGAGAATTGGAGGCGGTTTCTTGCGGCGGCTCTGGCTGGGGCTGGCCTGCCCGTCAACGCTCGTCTTGGGACTTGCCGTGCTGCCGTTTGAGGCTGGCGCCGCCGAGTGGTTCTTCGGCGAGGACGGATTCTCTGAAGGTTCTCAGCCTCGCGTCACGATGGATGGCGCGGGGGAAACGGTCGTTGTGTACCAGGCTTCGGAAGGGTTCGGGTCGGCGATTCGCGCGTCGTTGCGCCCTCCAGGGGGGGATTTCAGTCGGGTCGCGGTGTCGGGCGAAGGACATTCGGTCGAAGCGCCGGATGTGGCGATTGACCCGGCAGGCGACGTTGTGGTGGTTTGGCAGGAGGGGGAAGGGCCGGGCGACGCGCGGATCTACGAGTCGTTTCGGCCTTCGGGTGGCTCGTTCGGGGTGCCTGTGCCGATCTCTGCCGTTGGTGCTACTGCGCCTGCTGTTGCAATGGATGGGCGTGGCGATGTGACGGTGGTGTGGCTGCTAAATGACAAAACCAATGAGATCGTGCAAGCCGCGACGGCTCCACGGGATGGATCGTTTTCAGCGCCGGTGGCGCTATCTGGCGACGGCGGTGACGCATCGAGCGTCGAGGTGGCGATGGACGCAGCAAACGACGTCGTGGCTTCGTGGACGCGAACTGTCTCAGGTGTGACGCAGTTCGAGGATGCGCTCGCGCGCGCAGGCGGGGGCTTTCCCGCGCCGGATGGGCAAGGCGACGGCTCGGTCATTGGTGAATCGGAATCCGGCTCGATCAAGGCGCCCGTCGAACCTCCCGTTCAGCACGTGGTGCTGAACGGGCTTGGCGAAGCGCTCGCTGTTTGGAGGACCAGCGGAGGCGAAGTGCGGGTCGCTCGTCTCGGGGCAGGCAGTTCATCTTTTGGCGCGCCCGTTACGCTCGGGAACAGTACGGCGAGACCGTCACTGGCGATGAACGAAGAAGGCGAAGCTGTCATCGGCTGGCCGGTGGCGGTAGGCATGGATGTGGCAACGGCGCCAGTCGGTGGCTCGTTCGGTACGCCTGAGAATGTGATCTCTGTCGACGGCGGTACACCTGAAGAGGCCGAGTTGACAATCGCTCCTGGTGGCACCGTCGCGCTGGTATGGCTGATGGCGAAGGAAGGGAGCGGCGACGAATGGAACGAGGTGGCGGAAGAAGCGACGGTCCGCCCGCCGGGAGGCGTGTTTGAACCGCTGTGGCACCAATACAGCTATGCCGAGAAGCTAACCGTTGCCGCCAACTCGCTGGAGCTCGCGTCGGATGCGGACGGCGATGTGTTCGGGATCTGGCAGGAGGGAACGGATCTAGCCGACCGCGTCGAATCGATGCTTTATGACGGAGGACCGGTGCTCGGGCAAGTCGCGGTGCCGGCCACTGGGCTAACCGGACAGCCGCTCTCGTTCAGTACCACCACGCCGGTGAGCGTGTGGGCACCTCTCGAATCGATCACCTGGGACTTTGGCGACGGTGCCAGCGCGAGCGGAGTCTCGACAACCCATACCTACACCCATCCGGGCGTCTACCACCTCACACTTACAGCGACCTCCACCCAGGGCGGACGGCCGGCCCGTCAAGAAAACGTGGGAACAGCCGTCACGCGCACGATCACGATCACCTCGCCACCCGGCCAGCCAAGTGTCTCGTTGCCTGTCGTCACGAATGTGCACGAGTCCCACCGTGTCTGGCGCGAGAGTCGGCGGCTCGCTCGCCTCAGCCGAAGCGCCAGACGGCTCCCGGTCGGCACCACGTTCTCGTTCAGCCTCAACGAGCCGGCGAGCGTGGCGTTCAAGTTCACCGAGCCCGCTCACGGACGCAAGATCGGCAAGGCATGCATCGCACAGACCAAGACGAACGAGCACAAGCACCGCTGCACCCGCACCGTGACCGTCGGCACCCTGACGTTTTCCGCGCGCGCCGGGACGAATAAGATGCGCTTCGAGGGGCTGATCTCCAAGCACAAAAAGCTCAAGCCAGGCAGCTACACCCTCCTGGTAACCGCCACAGCCTCAGGCAAACGCTCGGCAACGAGAATGCTGCGCTTCACGATCGCCATCGGCTAGGAGCGCGGGTCAGCAACTCGTCGCCGGGGCTTGATCGTGCCGTCGTGCGGCCAGCGCCAGATCGTTGACGCTGACGCGTTGGTGACGCTCGATCACTGGGAGCGCGAAGGGGTCCCGATCACGCTCGTGATCAGCGGCAGCGCGCTTACGCGTCCACCACCCCGACAGCGGGCGTCGAGCGTGACATGGCAGAGCGCATGGCACTGGACTACCGGCTTGCGTACTTTTCTATCCAGTCGGGTAGAATATTGCGGCGATGGATTTGGGCCGACCCTACACCGTGATCTGCCCGACCTTGGAGGGGCCCGTCCTGGACGTGCTCGCCCACACGACCCGTCCGCTGACGGGTCGCGAGATCGCGCGCCTTGCGAGTCGAGGTTCGGAGCGGGGCGTGCGCCTCGTTCTTCACCGGCTGGTCGCCCAGGGGCTGGTGACTGCGCGGGAGGCCGGGTCTGCTTCTCTGTTTGTACTGAACCGCGAACATGTCGCGGCGGGCATCGTCGAGGATCTCGTGCGACTGCGGGCAGAGCTGATCGAGCGTATCCGCGGCGAGGTCGAGGGCTGGTCCAGCCGGCCGGTCCACGTCTCCGTCTTCGGCTCCGCGGCGCGAGCGGACGGTCACGTGGAGAGCGACATCGACCTCTTGATCGTTCGCCCCGAGCACCTCGCCGAAGACGATCCGCACTGGCGGGAGCAGCTGCACCGACTTGCCGAGCGGATCGAGCGATGGTCGGGCAACCACGCCTCTCTGCACGAGGTCTCGCCCAAAGGACTCAAGGCTGCTCTGCGCCGAGGAGAGCCCGTCATCGCGTCGCTGCGCGACGCTTCCATCGCGCTTGCCGGTCCTGAGATCGCCGCCCTGCTCGCCCATCGCAGAGAGAGGACCATCGCGTGAGCACTCGACACCCGGCGCGAACGCAGAGATGCGGCCGCCCTCAAGCGGCCACTCGGCTGGCGCATGCCCACAAGTTCTTCGATGCAGCCGAGCTGATCGCAACCGATGTCTCCGACGATGAGGCGAACGCAAGCGTTGCCGCATCGCTTGCCGTTCTGGCCGGGATTGCCGCCTGCGACGCAGCCTGCTGCGCCAGGCTTGGCCGCCGATCGCGCTCGCAAGACCATCACGACGCGGAGCGTCTGCTCACGGAGATCGTTCCGAAAGGACGCGACGCCGCCAAGGATCTGCGGCGCCTCCTCGACCTCAAGGACGCCGCGCAGTACGGTGTGATTCACGTGAGCGCGGCCGAGTTGCGGTCCGCCCTGCGCCGCGCACGCGCACTCGTACTCTTCGCAGCCGACACCGTTGCCGGCGATGGCACATAGCACCCTCGCGACCCGATCGACGTAGAGGCCGCGGAGCACAGCCCGTGCGAACAGCCGGTTCGGGCTGGACGACGACGGCTTGCGTTGTGGGTGACCCACAGCCAGCTCCTTCGTAGAGCCCTGTTGGCGCCGGTCACCGCAGCAGCCGGCTTTGCGTGGGCGCTTTTGGTGGGAACCTTCATCCTCCTTGCAGTCACTATGACGGCGGCGCTGCGTGGATTCCGAGCGTGGCGCCGACGTGGGTGAAATAGTAGGCGCCGGCCATGTAGACCCAGATCAGCGCCACTACAAAGCTGGAAAGCGCGGCGATCCCGAGCAGCGATTTTTCTCCCAGCCCAGTCTGTTTCCATGCCCAAGCAACGAAAAGGGCGAAAAGCGGGATCATTGGGTTGACATACCGCGGGAACAATGCGGCAGGCCATGCGGCGAGCAGAACGATGCCCACGCGCGTGGCGAGTCCCAGCAGCAACGGTGCGGCGAGGAGCTGGCCGGCCTGTGTGCGCAGACGGGAGTGTCGCACCGCCCGCAGGACGCCGATCAGCAACAGGGCGGGCAGTGCGATCGAGATCGCACCCGGGATTCCTTTGTACTCCCGCCACCACTCCTGAGGCAAGGCGACATGGGTGAGGGGCGCGACTCCCGAGGCAACTCGTCCGCACCAGGCGGCGCGCTAGCATCTGGGGCGTGGCTACACGCGAGCAACTGCATGAAGAGATCGACGACCTGCCTGAGCCGCAGGTCCTCAAGGCGCGGATCGCGGTTGATGAGGACGAGCCTGACATCGTCGGGCGTCCCAAGAGCTGGGGGACCATGACCAACGGCACGGCGATGCCCAACGTCGTAGCCGCCGTTCGCCGAGTACGCGACGAACACTGACCGTGCTCGTCGTGGACGCGAACCTGATCGTCGAGGTCACCCTCGAGCGGATCGGAACCGACGCGATCAAAAGGCGCTCGGGGAAGACGACCTCGTCGCGCCCTGGTTGTTGTGGAGCGAGGTTCCGGCCGCGCTGAGCGCGCTCGCCTTTTGATCTGCCCCTGATTTGTGGGCTTTAGCACCGCACGCATACGCGAAGGCACCGAAAATGTCCTGCGAGAAGAGCGCACTGCTCGCCCACCCAGCCCCCGGACTGGGCGCGGACGCAGCGTGAGCACCCTCCCGCTCACGGCACAGGGTCGCCGTCCTGGCCATCGCGGCCTGAGCGTCCCCCCACCGCTCAGGCCGCTCGCGTGTCCCGCGACTCGACGGCGATCACTCTGTGGCTCTCGGATCATCGGAGAGCCCCAAAGCCCTTGCAGGTCTGCGAAAGTCAAGCTATACTTGTCTTATGTCGGACACTCGTCATCCTGATGTACTGGGACTGGAGGCCGAGGCATACCAGCAGAGCGGCTACTTCAACGCCTCACAGGCCCGCGCGCACACGATCAGCCGCCAGCTGCTGGAGCACCACATACGCCGGGGGCGCTTCGAGCGTGTCCGTCGCGGGCTGTACCGCATCCAGGGATATCCCACCGCTGAGCACGACGACATGCGCGAGGCATGGATGACCGTCGCCACTACCGGAGCACTCCTCTCGCACGAGAGCGCCCTAGCGCTGCTGGATCTCAGCGACAACATCCCCGACGCCGTGCATCTACTCGTCGGCCGCGGGCACCGCGGGCTGCGCCGACCCCCCGGCGTCGTCCTCCACACACACCCTGACGACGAGGCGATCCCGACCGTCTGGCGCGACGGACTGCCACTGACCGCCCCCGCGCGAACGCTGCTCGATGTCGCGCCGCGCCTACAACCCGAGCAGCTCTCAATGGCGGTCACACAGGGCCTGCGACGCGGACTGCTCACCACTGGGCAGCTGCAAGAGGAAGCCGCCCGCCGCAACAAACAGGACACGGTTGAAGCGATCCTCTCTGCCGAGGCGCACGCGTGAAGTACACGAGCGCCACCGCGTTCCGTCAGGCGCTCGAGCAGCGCCTGAAGAACGAAGCCACCAGCACCGGCCCCGGACTGGCCCATCTGCGTAAGCAGGTCGCGTTCGAGCTGTTCCTGCGGCGCCTGCTGATCGTGGCGCCCGACCGCTGGGTGCTCAAGGGCGCGCTCGCACTGAACTTCCGTCTCGCCATCGCCACCCGCGCAACCAAGGACATCGACCTCGGACGCGACGACGACGAGCAGGCCGCGATCCACGACATCACCGCCGCACAACAACTTGCGCTGGACGACCACTTCACGTTCGCCGCCACCAGAACCTACGAGCTGGACAACACCGACGAGTTCACCGCCGTACGCTTCCACGTCACAGCCCAGCTCGCCGGACGCACCTTCGAGCAATTCCTCGTAGACATCGGCTTCACCGAGACGATCTCCTGGACACCCGACACGATCCACACCACACGTTCGCTCTCATTCGCCGGTATCGCACCACTCGCAATCCCTGCGATCCCGATCCCACAACACCTGGCAGAGAAGGTCCACGCCTATACCCGCACCTACGGAGAGACCAAACAGCGCAGCACACGCCCGAAGGACCTCATCGACATCCTCCTGATCGAATGCACCGCAACGATCCAAGCAGAGGCGCTGCGCAACGCCCTACAGAGCACTTTCGCCGAGCGCGCCCGCCAACCCCTACCCACCAGCCTCCCACCACCCCCAACCGCCTGGACCGACCCATACAAACGCCTCGCGGCCACTGTCCAAATCGAGAGCGACCTACACGCCGCCTACACCCGCGCCGCCGCCTTCCTCGACCCCATCCTCACCGGCCACACCCACGACGGCCAATGGGACCCCGAACACCGCAAATGGCCAGACAGGCGCGTCATCCCTCTTGATGCTGGGCCGGCGGGAAGCGCCGGCGATCGCTGCAGATGATCTGCAGCAAGGACCCCAGCCCAGCATGCTCCAGTCAGACCTCGCATGACCGCGTCACACGCGGTATCGGATGGGACTCTGGCTGAGCACTGATACTCGAGTGCTTTTGGTGGGTGACCCAAAGCCAGCTCCTTCGTAGAGCCTTGCTGGCGCCGGTCACCACAGCAGCCGGCTTTGCGTGGGCGCTTTTGGTGGGAACCTTCATCCTCCTTGCAGTCACTATGACGGCGGCGCTGCGTGGATTCCGAGCGTGGCGCCGACGTGGGTGAAATAGTAGGCGCCGGCCATGTAGACCCAGATCAGCGCCACCACGAAGCTGGAGAGCGCGGCGATTCTGAGCAGTGATTTTTCTCCCAGCCCCGTCTGTTTCCATGCCCAAGCAGCGAAAAGGGCGAAAAGCGGGATCATTGGGTTGAGATACCGCGGGAACAATGCGGCGGGCCATGCGGCGAGCAGAACGATGCCGACGAGCGTGGCGAGACCCAGCAGCAACGGTGCGGCGAGGAGCCGGCCGGCCTGTGTGCGCAGCAGGCGGGGGTGTCGGACCACGGGCAGGGCGCCGAACAGCAGCAGGGCCGGCAGTGCGATCGAGATCGCACCCGGGATTCCTTTGTACTCCTGCCACCACTCCTGGGGCAATGCGACCCGGGTAAGGCGCGCGACTCCCGATACGACGGCGCCGAGACCGGAGTGTGGGCCGGTCGGTCCGTTAGACGCAGTTAAGCGCTCCACGAGAGTGCTCGCGGTCAGTGCGCGATAGCGACTCTCGTTCAGGGCAAGCCATGGCGCCACCAGCATCAATGGCAGCGCGAGCGTGAGCGTCGCTGCTCCGAGCGCCGGTCGGTCGCAACGTTCTCGCAGATATTTGACGAGTGGGATAATCAGCAGGGCAGCCAGGCACACGAGCGTCAGTTGGGTCAGGACGCAAAGTCCCAACAGCACGCTGGCGGCCACTAGTGAACGAGGACGCGGCCTGGACGTGGCGTTCCACACCACTAGCACGTAGAGCGGCACCAGCGGCAGCTCCAGGGCGGCGTTTGACACTGTGATCGCGCGGACGATCACGCCTGGCCACAGAATCGTCGACAGCGCCAGACAGTAGGGGACTCGCCAGCGCTCCTCGAACACGGCCCGAGCCAGCAGGCCCAGGATGGCGACGGTGGCCATGAGCAGGAGCAGATCGAACGCGCGCACCGCGAAGATCTTGTCGTGGTAGTCGTTCGGGAACAGAAAGGCGGGAGCCGCGAGCACGTAGTACAGCGGTGGCTGCCACCCCTCATAGCTGCTGCCACGAATGCCGAGCAGGCTGGGGTCCAGCCTGCTCGGACGAGGATACGTACCCTGTTCGATCGCGAGCTCCTGCCACGAGACGTAGTTGCGCCCCACCCATGGGATGCGGCCGTGTTCAGCCACTTCCTGCACATACGCGAGGTGGGCACGCTCGTCTACTTCGGCAAAGATATGAAAGCGAGATACTGTAACCGCACCAAGGACGAAGATCGCGATTATCTGGAGTATTGCCAGGGCGCGAGCTGGATCACGATACACGCCTCCGATGCTGCGGAGGACTCGATACCCAGCAACCGCGAGCCTGGATCCTTCGCCCAGCGATTGCATGCGACTCCCCCCAATGCTCGCTATCGACGTCGTCGTCAAACGCCAACATCGTCACCACCCTGGAGTTGCGGTATCAAGTCACCTCTTGCCGCTAGACTGAAGCGCCGGGGATCGAGGGACCGACCGAGACACCTCTGGTTTCCAATACGCAACTTCTGACAGTTGCCAGTGTCCTTACTGTCGTGATTGTCGCCGATCGAGACCGCTACTGGACCGAGCCCCATTGTCGCAGGCATTTTTCGCGGGCACACAACTCGGCGCGGGCGCTTCTTACGGCGATCGGGAACGCACACCAATAGGACGTGTTGAGCGAATGCGACCCGAATTTATGATGCTCCTGCGCTGCCCATCCTACGGAGGCGATCGCGATCACCGAGCCGCGCACGCGAGCCGCTACGCCGGGATCAGCGACGACGAGGTGTTTGCGCGTGCACAGGACGACGGCCAGGCAATCGTCACCCGAGAGTCTCAGTTCGCAGGGCTTTCTGCTCCCCTGCGGCACGTGATAACCTGCGGTCATGCAGATCACCTATACAGTCGCTGGTACACCGGTGATTGACCGCACTCCGGAGGAGTACGCCGCGCATCTTGAGCGTCAGGTTCACAAGGTCATTGGCATGACGGTCGCAGGGTTCACCAACGCCTATCTGGCTGGCAAGCTCGATGATGCGAACCCGGCCGTCGGCCAGCTCGTCGGTCTGCTGCGTATCGGCCAGAACGGGCACAAAGCTGCCGCGTAGAGTCGCGCAGGGTCTCGCCGATCATCTGAACGGTGCCTTGAACCGCACCGTGACGGACTCGCGCCTGTCGGTGGAGCCGATCGCTGGCTATCCGGACGCGTTCTTGGTGGCCAGAGTCGTCGACGGTGACTATGTCGCGCTCGAGCTGGATGGCACGGCGGCGCACCTGTTCGTACAGCATGTCGTCGTGGTCGAAGATGACCACTGCAGAACGGAGTCCTATGTTTATCGCTTACAGACCGACGCGTCGGACTCCTCTTGGTTGATGCGCTGGGAATATTTTCGTGAGCCACCCGTCGCGGACTATCCGTATCCGCCAGCGCACGTGCACGTCAACGGCACGTTCCCTGACGGGCAGCCCATCGCTCGCGAGCACATACCTACCCCCCGGATGCCACTGGAGCTCGTCATTCGATACCTGATCAGTGACCGCGGCGTCAAGCCACGAACCGAGGACTGGCTGGCGATCCTGAAAGAGTCCGCCGCACGCTTCGGCGACTCGCCGCCAGTTGAGAATTGATCCCCCCTTGGTTGCCTTTGGGGCACTGTGGCGCCGCACCAAGCAGCTCGGCTTCGTCATCACTCCCGCAGAACTCCAACCGACCGCGCGGTCGAAGAACCCGACACCTGAGCCGCGGCTCGTTTGCCGGGCAGGGTTCGGTCACCCTGTTGACACCGGGTCGGCGGGGAAAGCGCCGGCGATGACGGATACGCCAGATACGAGCACATCCCCGGGGCCACCCAAGTCGTACCGTGCCGAGACCGCGAGCCCCGCCGTGTGAATACCCGCCGGCACGTCGACGAGCGTTTGGACGGGAACCTGAATCGCCTGACCGCCGGCGGAGGTTATGCGTGGTCCTATGTTTGACGGTATCAAGGTCGCAAGGTCGCCCGACCGGCCCATCAACTGGGGCGCGTCCACCTAGCTTTCTCGATCGCCAATACGGAGCGGCGCGCGCCCCGCTCGACGCGCGCCGTGCATCCGGCCTAAATCAACAGGTACTAAAGTTGATGTGACCAGCAATCCATTCATAGAGGCTTACACAGGTATGCGATTCGGACCACCATTCTGCCTCATTCCAGTTATACCAATTGCCGTTTAGATGCTCAGCGATAGGTTGGGAGTGGCCCGAGTTTTCTGGCTCGGTTTCGCCTGCCGCCTCCATTCCCACTTCTACGTCTTTTGAGGTATTTGGTACACCACTCAGGCCGCACGATACCTGAGTCGAACCAATAGTGGCACACCAGCTTTCTTTGCCTGTCGATGTCAGCGTGTAGGTGTTCCATTCATATCCTTCGACCCGGTAAGGCGAAAAATAGGTGTGCAATCCGCTCGAGTTGTCCCAAGCGTAGAACCAGTGCATTATGTTGTTCGAGCTGGTCACCCCGCCCGCGATCTGACCAGCCTCCACCCAGTATCCATGGTCGGAGGGAAATATGGCCCACTCCTCATTCGAGACGAAGTTTTCACCGCTAGCGTTCCAGTCAGACACGTTCATCGATGTTGTGTAGAGTTTGGACGACAGCCCCTCAACCTGTTCAGAAGCTTCTCCCATATCCCAATACGCGAGCGCGTAGCAGTGCGGCGTATGGTTTGTGCAGTGGCTCCCCCAGCTCGCCAAGGCCGCAGCCGGGAGCAAGAGCATGGCTACGATACAGCCAAGAATCAAGCGACATCTAGACATTATTCGCAAGCCTTCCTTTTCTTTAGGGGGCACCACAGATTAGTCGTGCGGTAGTGGTAGGTTTCCGTCGAACCCGCACGGTGCGCGCACACCAACTGGCAGGGTATGTCGGAGATCCAATGGGACGACCTTTTAGCTGATAAATACCTGGCCTCAACCGGAACACAAAAACGCCTTTCGGGTCGGTCTTGGCGGAAGTGATCGCGTGCCCATGTGCTTCCACCGTCACCCGCAGATTGCGAGCGGGGAACAGCTCAGTCCCACGAGGGCCGCCACCGTAGTAGGCGTGTCCGCGCAGCATGACGGTCGTGCTCGCAGACGCGAGCGGCACACTCCACGCCAGCGCGAACATCAGGACCATCAGGTATAGACGCATCATGACGACCTACCCAAGATCGGTGACAGTAGCGTTCAGCCCATGCAGATTGGGGGTCGTCGTGTTCCCAATGTACTCACCGACGACGGAACCACTGGCTGAGTCAATCAGCAGCTCCATCAGTGAACCAGTCGGCGGCGCGGCGCCTCTCGGCGTCGGCGCATCACCGCCGGTGAAATGGCCGGTCATTGCCACGAATACCACTGGCGAGTCCGCCCACGGCTCCCCAGTGCGCGGGTCGGTAACGTTCGGCGCGCCCTCACCCGGTGTGAACAGGCTCGCCGCCCCTCCGAGCGTCGTTTCCGCCGCTTCAATGTGTGGGCTCGGTTCGCCGGCAATCGCCGCAATGCGCAGCGCGGTTTCGCGTACTTCTGAGAGCGTGGCCCGGGTTTCTGGCTGCGCTGGCGTGGCCGTCGCCCCGCCCGACAGCGCAGCGATCAAGACGGCCCCAATCGCCGCAGCGACCAATACCGCTAGTAGCCGTTTCTTCATGGTTGCCTCCCTACGCCCGGCGGGTGGCACCGCTTGGGGCGGTCGTGTGCATGTTGTCGCGTAACGATATCTAGTCCGAGGGTCGGACTTTCGGCGGAAGCCTAGCACATCACGAGGGATGTGCTGTGGTGGCTGCAAATGTGCTGTTGTGGCGGTTGCCTGCGCGGCTACAGGCGTAGACGATGGCTTTCTGCCCCCAAGCCGAGACCCCGATCTTGCTGAGCCGTTGTCCCGCTTCGCAGCTAATCTGCGACGCGCTCGACTGGGTGCTGCGATTAGCCAGGAAGCGCTCGCCGCAGAGGCTGGGATGCACCGCACTGCGCTCTCCCGACTAGAGACATGCGAACGGGCACCCGAGTTCCGGACACTCCTGCGGTTGGCCCGCGCCCTCGGAGTGACCCCGGCGAGCCTACTCCGAGGCGTCCGGTAGCTTGGGGCGCAGCCAACGCTCTACGCTTGAGATCAAGCCGCCCGCGGCTTGTCGGCGTCGACAGCTCTCAACAAGCGGGGTAGAGAGCGATCTGAGTCCAGCCACGCCACGGCCATCGAGCATGGGTCGCTCTGGTTCTGCTCGTACACTGTCAGCTAAGCAACGACGGGTCCGCAACTCGCTCCATACGGGCGCGCTGCAGTCTGTGTTGCTCACGTTTGAACGAGCCTCATGAGCCGCAACCTCGCCATAGTCCCCGCCTTCAACGAGGCCGAAGCCGTCTGCCGGAGCCGTCGCGGCGATCCACGAGCGGGCGCCCGACTTCGACGTGCTGGTCGTCGACGACGGCTCGATCGACGCCACTGCGGAGCGGGCGCGGAGCGCGGGCGCCGAGGTGCTGCGAATGCCGTTCAATCTGGGCATCGGCGGGGCGATGCAGAGCGGCTACATCTACGCGTTGGAACGGGGCTATGAGGTGGCCGTGCAGGTCGATGGCGACGGGCAGCACGACCCCGGCCACATCCACGACCTGCTCGATCGTCTGCACGGCGATCCCGAGCTGAACATGGTCACGGGCTCGCGCTTTCTCGATCCCACTGGGGATGGCTACCGCTCCTCGGCGCCCCGGCGCATGGGGATTCGGATCTTCTCGAGCGTCGTCTCGCTGGATCACCGGCCAGCGCGTCACCGACCCGACGTCCGGCTTTCGCATGACCAACCGGCGCGGCATCGAGCTGTTCGCGCGCGACTACCCGCACGACTACCCCGAGGTCGAGGCGATCCTGCTGATGCACGCGCACAGACTGCGCAGCTGCGAGATCCCGGTGCAGATGCGCCCGCGTATGACCGGGGAGTCGGCGATCTCCTCGACCCAGTCGATCTACTACATGGTCAAGGTGCTGCTGGCGGTGTTCGTGGGGCTGTTCCGCCGTAAGCCAACGATCGAGCCGCAAGAAGCCCCAGACACAGGCCGTGGGGCAGTTGCCATGACCAAGATCACCCTCCTGCACGCGCTTTCGATCGCCGTCACGTTCGCGTTGCTGCTGCTCGTGTTCGAGCTGGTCCGTCGCAAGCGCCTGTCGGAGCGCTACGCGATCCTGTGGCTGCTCGCCGCCGCCACGCTGTTCGTGCTGGCCGCCTGGAAGGGGCTGCTCACATCGCTCTCGCACGACGTCGGCATCTCCTACCCCCCGTCCGCTCTGTTCGCGGTCGCGATCGGGTTGATCGCGATGATCCTGCTGAACTTCTCGCTCGCCGTCTCGCGCCTGTCCGATCAGAACAAGATCCTAGCGCAGCGCCTCGGCCTGCTGCAGCATCGCCTCGAAGAAATCGACCCCCCGACACAGGAAGCGAGCGCAGCCCAGACAGCAGACATGCGGCGCAAGATAGAGCAGGAGTCCGAACCGAGCCATGCCGCAGCTGAGCGGCTTTCTAGTAGCCACTAGCGACAACCTTCGTCTCGCGCACGCTTGGCAGGGCCGATGGGCCAGGAAGACAAACCGCAACTGCACCATCGGAGCCTCGACGCCAGCGAAGCACTATGATGCCCGACAGCATTGTCGGGCATCTGCGCAGCGTAAATCCAACGCGTTTGGAGGGTATCCTAATTGTCGGTAGAGCGAGCACTAGTGACAGGAGCAGCCGGTTTCATGGGTTCACATGTAGCCGATGCTTGCTTGGCGCTCGGTATGGAGGTCATCGCCACAGACGACCTCTTGGGCGGCTTTCGCGAAAACGTGCCAGAGTCCGCACATTGGATCGAAGGTGACCTGCGCGACGCCGAGTTCGTCCACGACCTCGCGTCGAACGGACCCTTCGACTACGTCTACCATCTCGCTGCGTACGCAGCCGAGGGCCTCTCGCACTACATTCGACGCTACAACTATCGCACCAACCTCGAGGCCAGCGTCAACCTCATCAACGAGGCGGTGCTCGGCGATGTCAAGCGGTTCGTATTCACCTCATCGATCGCCGTCTACGGCTCCGGTCAGCTGCCCATGCGCGAGGACATGACACCGACACCGGAGGACCCGTACGGTATTTCGAAGTACGCGGTTGAGCTAGATCTCGCCGCCGCCCATCGCATGTTCGGACTCGACTACACGGTCTTTCGTCCGCATAACGTGTATGGCGAGCGGCAAAATATCGCCGACCGCTACCGCAATGTCATCGGCATCTTTATGAATAATCTCTTGAGTGGCAAGCCGATGCCTGTCTACGGCGATGGTTCTCAAACCCGTGCATTCAGCCATATAGCCGATGTTGCTCCAATTATCGCTCGCGCGCCCCTTGAACCGGCGTCGCGAAACGAGGTGTTCAATGTGGGTGCTGACGAGGTCCATAGCGTTCTCGACCTTGCACACACAGTGGCCACAGCGCTTGACCTCCCGGCACGTATTGAACATCTACCAGCGCGGCATGAGGTGGTACATGCTTTCTCTGACCACAGCAAGGTCCGCGGCGTGTTCGGCGCAGGTGAGTCGGTGACGTTGGAGGAAGGTCTCGCGCGGATGGCTCATTGGGTACGCGAGCACGGACCGCAGGAGCCCATCGAGTTCGCGGGTGAGATAGAGGTTCCGGTGAACCTGCCGCCGAGCTGGCAACTGACGCCGGACGAGGTGTAATCATACTTTTTCACCATTTTGATGGACGGACGTCTCTTGCATCAGCTGATCGCGTTGACGACACGGATCGGCAGAGTCAGGCTGTGTGTACCTCGACCCGGAGGGTCGTGTAAGTGCCGGGGTCGGTGACAGCAGTGATCGTCTGCTATGATGAGCCGCCCGAAGATGTCGGGGCAGCAATCGACAGCCTGCTCGCACAGACGCAGCCACCTGGCGAGATTCTGATCGTCGATAACGGTCCTGACGGCGCACTGGCACAAGCCCTGGGTGGCCGCAGCCCCGTCATCGAGGCCATCGCAACTCGTAGCAACCTTGGCTACCGCGCCGGGATCAGCCTCGCGGCAGCGCGTGGGGCGGGAGACTACCTGCTGGTTCTAAATCCCGATGCTCGCGCCGACGCCGCCTGCCTCGAGCGACTGACGGCAGTGGCCGACGCCGATCCCGACGTTGCGATCGTGGGCGCACAGATCCTGCTCGAAGACGGCGAAACGTGCAATGCCGGCGACAATCCCCTGCACCCCACCGGCATATCGACCTCGGGACGATACGAAGAGCCGAGAGAGCACGGTCGGCCCCGTGACATAGCCGTGGCCTCGGGTGCTTGCTGGATGATCCGGCGCAGCGCTTTTGATGCACTCGGCGGCTTCATTGACGAGCTGTTCCTCTACTACGAGGACACCGACCTGAGCTGGCGCGCGCGCATCGCTGGCATGCGTGTCGTCTACTGTCCGGAAGCGTTCGTTCTCCATGGCTATGAGTTCGGTAGACGGGGGCGCAAGTGGTTCCTGCTCGAGCGCAACAGATTGTTCGCCGTGCTGGCCAACTACGAAGGCCGTACACTGCTGGCGCTCGCCCCGCTGTTGTTGGCGACAGAGGCTGGACTGCTCGTCGTCGCGACGCTCGGCGGTTGGCTCGGCCATAAGCTGCGAGCCTATGCTTCGCTGATGAAGCTGCGCCGGCAGCTGTTCGAGCGCCGTAGCCATGTGCAGGCGATGCGGCGGTGCTCGGACGCCGAGCTGTTCGCTTACTTCTCGGATCGACTCGATTCTCCGCTCCTACCGGGCTCTGGCGTAGCGCTCGCTAACCTCTTCTGCGTGCCGTACATGCAGGTCGTGCGGCGCCTCGTGCGCTGAGCGCACGACGACAAGCCCGGGCGAAATCGAACAAAGAGTTTCCTACCGCTGATGCACGTAGGCGTCAATCTGCTGTATCTGCTTCCAGGTGAGACCGGTGGCCGCGAGACCTACGCACGTGAGCTGATCGCGGCAATGATCGAGCGCGAACCGAATCTGAAGATCACGGCATTCGTCAACCGAGAAGCCGGACCGCAGCTGGGCGGCGAGCTGGGAGACAGGGTAAGCGCAGTGGTCCTCCCGATATCTGCCCGCCGGCGGACACAGTGGGCGTTTGGGGAGCTGGTCTCGGTGGCGATGGCCGCCCGCCGGTCCCGAGTCGAGCTGCTTCACTCGATGGCCAACTTCGCGCCACCATGGGGGCCGTTCAGGCGGGTCGTGACGATCCACGATCTGCACTTCCAAGCGGTGCCCGAGCTGCTGTCCCGGCCAATGCGCACCGGCAGCTCCATGCTCGTGCGGATGGGCGCGCGCCGCTCTGACCGCATCGTCGCCGTGTCCGCCTCCGGTCGCGAGGAGATCCTCACCGGACTGGGCGTCGAGCGGGATCGCATCGACGTGATCCCCAACGGCGTGCGTACCCCGCCGCCCGCTCCCTCCACGACCGGGGTGCGCGAGCGCCATCGTCTCGGGCGGCGTACGATCGTCCTTACGGTCGCGAGCAACCTCCCGCACAAGAACCTGCCCGTGCTGATCGAAGCGCTTGCAGCGATGGGTGCCGAGGAGCGTCCACTGCTGGTGCTTGCCGGGCAAGGCACTGACGGCGAGACGCTGCGGGCGCAGACCGTTGCCCTCGGGGTCGCAGAGGATGTGCGCCTGCTCGGGAGCGTCTCGACCGAGGAGCTCGACTCGCTGTATGCGCTTGCCGACTGCCTGGTGCTACCCACGCTGCACGAGGGATTCGGGCTGCCGGTGCTCGAGGCGATGGCGCGATCCGTCCCGGTGCTCTGCTCGGATATCCCCGCGCTGCGCGAGGTGGCCGGTCCGGCGGCGCTCTATTTCGACCCACGCGTTCCCAGACAGATCGTTGTGAAGATCGCCGAGGTGACCGCCGACGTCGGCCTAGCAATGCGGCTGGGAGAGATGGGGCGCAAACGGGCAGCCGACTTCAGCTGGACGGCCGCGGCCGAAGGGACGCTTAGGAGCTATCGGCGGGCACTGGGACGTAGCCGGGCGGCGTCTTCGGCTCGATGTTCGAGAGGTGCAGGACCGCCGCTATGCAGATGAAACCGAGGCCGCCGGGAACGATCCGGAACACAGAGGTAGGGATGTAGAACGATAACAATCCGTTGGACCCTTCCCCAACGATGCGGCTCACACCGCGATGCCTGGGCAAGTTCAATAGCGTAAGCGGATGCCAACCCGTGTCCTCCTGCTCCGCGGCCACCATCCCTCGGTATGGGGACTGCGGCCATTCGAGCGCCTGCCCAAGCGCTTCGCAGTTCGGCTGGCGGTGACGGGCAGCGCGCGCTGGTCGCTGGATGACCTGGAACTAGAGCAGATCCAGGTCCGCACGCTACGCGACCGCATCCCGCTCGCGACGCTGGGCACCGTGGCCACGCTGGCGCTACCCGACCGTGTGCTCGGCGCCCGCGACCTCTACGCCGGCCACGACATCGTTCATGCCGAGGAGCTGTCGCTGTGGTTCACCGCTCAGGCAGCGCGGCTCAAGGAGCAGTTGGACTATCGTCTGGTCACGACGGTATGGGAGACTCTTCCCCTGCTGGACGCCTTTCGCACCCCGCACGCCCGGCGCTTCCGCGCCGCTACGCTCGCGGCAACCGATCTCTTCCTGGCCGCGACTCGGCGAGCTTATGACGGACTGCTGCTCGAGGGCGTTCCAGAGGCGAAGGTGCTGCTTGCCTACCCAGGTGTGGACATCGAGCGCTTCTCGGCGCCGCCAGCCGAGGACGTGCGCGAGCATCTGCTCATCTCCCCCGGTCGCCTGGAGTGGGAGAAGGGCCACCATGACGTGCTTCGGGCCGTGGCAGCGCTAAAGCGTGGCATGGTGCCGGCGCCTGCCGAGGCCGTCCGGACGCTGCGCGTATCGCTGGTGGGCACCGGCCCGGAGGAGGAGCGTCTGAGCTCACACGCCGCCGAGCTCGGAATCACCGATGCGGTGACGATCGGGGGCGTGCCTTATGAGGGGATGCCGGACCTCTACGCGCGCGCCTCGGCACTCGTGCTCGCCTCGCTGCCCCGCTCGGGCTGCTCACTGCATCCTGCCGACATCCCCAGATGCTTCTGGGAGGAGCAGTTCGGTCTCGTGCTTGCCGAGGCAATCGCCGCTGGACTGCCGATGATCGTGTCCACCTCGGGGGCCATACCTGAGGTGGCGGGCGAACGGGCAAGGTATTTTGCCCCCGGAGACTGGATGGCAATTGCTCGAGCACTGGCCGAGGGGCCTCTCTCACGTCCACCAGGAACACGGATCGCGTACCCGCGTGAGCTGCTCGAGCGATTCTCAATTGACGCCTCAGCACAGCGCATAGGGGACGCCTACGATCGGGTACTCCTCGCCCACTCTTGACCAGTCGGTATGGATCCCAAAGCCGTAGATAGGCTTAGTCCGCATGAACTCCCTGCATAGGCTTCAACACGGCCCGCGGGCGTTGGCATTGCTCAGTGACCTACCCTACCCCCCGCGCAATGGCAACCATCAGCGCTATCTTCAACAGCTGAGACTCCTTGCCGGAATGGGTTTCGAGGTCCTAGTGGTCGCCGGAGTGATGCGCTCGGACGAGGGTAACGCGGGGCCGATCGGGCAGCTGGAGTCGACGCTCAGTATCCCTCCGCTCAAGCTCACACCCACCGCGCGCCTGGAGCGCATGGCCGTCTTTACTGCCGCAGCTCTCGGGGTGCGAGTGGCCGACCCGGTCGGGTACGCACATCGGCGCGCCGGCTTTGACAGGTTCGCGCTCGCGGAGATACGGCGCCTAAAGCCCGATGTCGTACTCATGCGCTCTTACTTCTCCAATATCGCACAGGAGGTTGCGCAAACAGGCGCTGCGACAATCATGGACATCCACGACGCCAGCGCGCTCCTTACGCTGATGCTGATGCGCCAGAACCGCGGCTTGGCCAAGTTGGGTCTCGCGCCTTACGTCGCTGCGGCCCGCCGTTCAGACGCGACGATGCGGATCGCCGATGAGCTGTGGGTGACGTCACAACGGGAGGTCGAGTACTTCGGTCGGCGCCTCCCCGACACCCATCAGGTGCTCGTGCCGAACGGCGTCGAGGTGCCATCGCTGCCCGCGCCGGTTGAGCACACCCACGAGATGGTTCAGATCGGAGACTACCGATGGCCTCCAAATCTGCTGGCCGCCGAGACATTGGTCGAACAAATCCTCCCTCGTGTTCGCGAGCACATCCCCGATGCAAGCGTAACGCTCATCAGCGGCCACCTGCCAGCGGATCATCAAGCGCGCTGGCGTGATCTCCCCGTCAACTACTTGGGAGTTGTCGATGACGTTCTGCCCTTCCTGCGTCGCGCCGGCGCTATGGTCTTCGCGCCACCGACATCGGCGAGGAGTCCATTGAATCTCAAGGTGGCCGAGGCGCTCGCTTTGGGCACTCCGGTTGCTGTCACGCAGGCGCCGGTTTATTGGTCTGGACTGCGCAACGGCATTGAGGCCGTCGTCTGCGACGATTACGACGAGCTGGCCGAAGGCATCATCGCGCTGATGCAAAACTCACAGCGCCGGCAGGAACTGCGGCAAGGAGCCCACGCCTGGGCAAACGCCAACCTCTCGACGGAGAGCCTGCTCGGCCAGCTGCACCAAGAGTCGATCCTTTCGCCGGAGCGTTGGACGGAGCGGGGGATCGAGCACACCACGCCCACCTCTAGATAGCAGCAAGCGCCTCACGGTAGACACGCTCTGTGGCTGCGGCGGTCGCCGCCCAGGTGAAACCGCGCGCCCTCTCCACACCGGCCTCGCGCAGCCCTGCCGCGAGCTGGGAGTCATCCAGAACCCGCACAATTTGTGCCGCAAGCGCCACGGGATCACGCGGATCGACCAACAGCGCCGCATCGCCGACCACCTCCGGTAGGGCGGTGCGATCGCTCGCGATCACCGGGGCTCCGCAGGCCATCGCCTCGAGCGGAGGCAGGCCGAAACCCTCCGCCAGTGACGGAAAGACGAAGCAGGCGGCGCCTGCGTAGAGGTCGACCAGCTGCTCGTCGGACACGAACCCCGTCAAGCGCACCCGACGGGCCGCACCGGCTCCGCCCAGCTCAGACTCAAAAGCGTCGTTTCGCCACCCACGTCCTCCGGCGATCACCAGGTCCACATCCGGAACAGCGTCGGCCACACGACGGAAGGCACGCAGCACGGTCACAAGATTCTTGCGTGGCTCGAGCGTGCCGACAGTCAAAACGTAGCGCTCACCGATCCCTAACTCCGCCAGCGCATCGCGGTCCACCGGCCGCGGACTGAAGCGTGGTGCATGCCCTATCGGGATGACCACCACGCGATCCGGAGGTACACGCAGAAGCTCGATCGCTTCCGCGCGCGTGTAATGCGACGGCACGATCAGCCGCGTGGCCCGCCGTACGAACGGCACATACAGATGGGTATGCGCGCGCGTCTGACGAGTGAACAGCTCAGGATGGCGAAGCGGCAGCAGGTCGAGCACAGTGACCACCAGCGGCATGCCAGCAGCGCGAACCGGGGCCGGCGTCGGTAGGTGGACCAACTGCGCCCCGATGCGCCGTGCCGCGCGTGCGAATCCCTCCGGATAGTAAAGAGCCTCGCGACGCAGGCCCTGGGCGATTCGTCCCGGGCGCGAGGCTGCCATGTGCCGTACCGCCCGGATCGGAAGCACGCTCACGTCGGGGCGTGCTTCGAGAGCCGGCTGTAGTTCGGCCGCATATCGGCCCAGACCCGTGCGATTGATCAGGGCATGGGTGGTGTCGAGAGCGACTAACAACTGCTCTGCGCTCGCAAGGGTGTCCTGACCGGCCGTTCGGGCGCTCATGCCGCGCCTCGCCGCGCCAACCATCCCTTGGGCCCCAGCGCATCCCGTACCTCGCTTGGCAGCATGCCGATCAGCTGACCGACACCCAGGAACGTCATCCCCGCGAGCGCCGCTGCGACGAGGTCGGGTAGGCCCGGGATGACCAGCACGACGGCCGCGACGGCCGCAGCGAGCGCAACCCTGCCCAGGAAACCGGGGCGCACCACCACCCTCCCGGCGGCGGCACGCAGTCTCCAATAGATGAGCGATGCGAGCAGCGCGTCGCCGAGAACGCTGGCGCCCGCTCCACCTCGTGCGCCGAAGATGGGGACAAGCACAGAGGCGAAGAGGGCAACGCCAAGCAACCCCAAAACATTGGTGAGGATCAGATCCCGCTGCCGGCTCAACGCGATAAGGGCAATCGTCCAGATCTCATAGAGAGCGATGAATAGCAGCGCGCCCACCTGGATGCGCAGCACATCGCCGGCTGGGCGAAAGCTGGAACCGCCAATCAGCGCCATCACTGGCTCGGCGGCGCGCACAGTGACAACTATGACCAGCACGCCGGCAATCACGGCGCCCTCGCTTAGCCCCTCGATCGCGTAACGCAGCCGCGCACGATCGTCACGCGCTGCGGCGGCGAGCACCGGAAGCGCAACTCCGGCGACCAGGATCGGGATTGTCACAAGCGTCTCCATGGCACGCAGCGACCCGCCAAAATACCCGGTCTGCTGGGCGCTTGAGATCAGAGACATAAGCACTATCACCAGACGGAAGTAGACCTGCCCAAAGACGATCGCCACCGCGACAGGCAGCCCTCTGGTGAGCAGCAACCGCTGCTCAGCGCGATCGAAGCGTGGCAAGGGGAAGGCGCCCGGACCGACCAGGAACGGCGTGACCACCACCACCGCCAAGCCGACGACGATCTGGACCGCGAAGAATGGTGTCAGTTGAGCGCCCAGGGCCACCAGCAGCGCCACTCCAGCGAGGGTGACGGCTTGCTTAAGGAAATCGACGAATGCCAGGCCGGAGTTGCGCAGCTCGATCGTGAGACGCAACAGCACCGCGTCGGTCATCGACACGATGAACAGTCCGGTACCGGCCAGTGCGGTCCCAGCGACCATGCGCGTCGGATAACCGGCAAGCACGGCGAACGCGACGATCGCCAGCAGCGCAATCGGCGTGATCATCAGCCGCAGCCCCAGGAAGTTGGCGACCAGCGCCGAACGGTCCTCCGACTTGCGCAAAGCGAGGTCGCGGCTGCCGGTGACGTTGAGCCCGGCGTCGGCGATGCTGGCCGCGATCGCCACCAGCGACATGACCGTCACATAACGACCTGATTCGGCCACCCCAAGATGGCGCAGCAGCAGTGTGGCGGTGGCCAATCCCAGCAGGATGCCGGCCGCATTGCCGACTACCCGCATCGCGCTGCCACGAATGACTCTGCCCCCAGCCTCCGGGGAGGTCAAGACATCTTCGGTGGAGGACATGCGCGGACAGTATGGCCCCGTCCGGTCCACTTCAGCGCACCGGACGCAAGCGTCGAACGGGCGCATCTCTGCCGACTCAGCCGATATAGATACGCGCTTGACCGGATTGTTCATCTGCGGCTGCATCCTGTTCCCGCTGGTGTTGCTCGCGCTCAGCGCAGGCGGCGGCCTGCTCGTGCGCAGGCTGGGAGCCGGATGGCTGCCGACGGGCCTGGTGCGCCTGTCGGGTTCGCACTGCTGGTGGCGACCTGCTCGTTTTTGACGTACATCCACTGGCTTGCGCCAGCCGCTGGCTACATCGCGCTCGTCCTCGCCCTGACCGGATTCCTCCTGGAGTGGAGCGCTGGAGCGCTCCACCGCCGCGTCTGCACGGAATCCCCTGGGGAGCGCTCGCGGGGCTCGCGGCCTTCGCGGCGATCGGCGCACCGACGCTGCTCACCGGCACACCCACGTGGACGGGCTACACGCGGATCGTCGACATCGGCCTGCAGATGGACTTCGCCCAGCATCTGGCGGACGCCGGGCGGGCCGCCGTCGGGAACGACTCGTCGTTCCACGTAGACATCCAGAAGCTCGTCGGCATCGGCTACCCCGGTGGGGCGCAGGCGACGCTCGGCGTCGATCGCCAAGCTGATCCGCACAAACGTGGCGTGGTGCTACCAGATGTATCACGCGTTCGCGGCGGCGATGGGGGCGCTGGCGATCTACTCGCTGCTCGGGCGCTTCACCCGCAGCGGCCTACTGCGCGCTGTGGGAGCAGCCGTGGCGATCCAGCCCACTGTGCTCTACGCCTACGCGTTCGAGGGCGGCATCAAGGAGCTGACCACGGCGAGCCTGCTGATGATCGTGGCGGCCGTGCTGGCGGAGCGGCTTCCGGGGGAAGGTCCGCGACTGTCCGTGCTGCCAGCGGCGGTCGCGATCTCGGGCGCGTTCGCCGCCTTTAGCTATCGGCGTGGCGCCGTGGCTCGGCCTGCTGCTCGTCGGGGTGTTCGTCCTCACGCTCGTGCGGCGCCACCGTCTGCGCGCGCTCGCCGACTGGGGGGTGCTCGCCGGGATCGCGATCATCATCTCGCTGCCCGGGATCATCAGCGCGGCCACGCAACTGCGCGGGATCGCGGAAACCGCAGTCGGAGGCACGGTCGAACTGGGTCTCGGCAACCTTGCGACGCCCGTGCCCGACTGGTCGGCGGCCGGTGTCTGGCTCACCGGCGACTTACCGCTTCCCGCTCGTCCATGTGACGACGACCCACCGGCTGGACGTGTTCGTGATCGTGTTCGCGGCGCTGGGCATCCTCTACGCGCTCGGCCGTCGGCGCTGGGTCGTGGCCTTCATCGGCATCGCCGCGCCGATCGCGCTCGCGTACTACATCGCCCACAGCACCGCCTGGCTGCAGTTCAAGTCGTTCACGATCACCGGGGTGTTCGCCCTCACGCTCGCGTTCGTGGGCGCCGCTGCGCTGCACGAGAACCGGCGCCGCATCGTCGCCCTGGTGGGCTGGCTCGTCGTCGCGGTGATCGCCGGCGGCGTGCTGTACGGCAACGCGATCGTCTACCACGACACGACGCTGGCGCCCGCCGCGCGCTACCACGACCTCGCCGCGATCGGCAAGCGCTATGCCGGACAGGGTCCAACCCTGTTCCCCGCGTTCGACGAGTACGCCGAGTACTTCCTGCGCGAAGAGCGGCAGCTCGAGCGTGAACCCGGCCAACGGCGAATTCGGTCTCGCACCCGGCGTGGTCGAGCCGGGCGGGATCGGCTTCTCGTTCAACCTCAACCAGTTCCGCCTGTCCTACCTGCAGAAATTCAACCTCATCGTCACGCCGCGCGGCCCACTGACGATCCGTGCGCCAGCCAACTGGGATCTCGTGCAGCAGACGCCCTACTTCGACGTATGGCGGCGCTCTCGCCCCGCATCGGACGTCTACGTCCACCTCCCGCTCTCGGGTCTCCCCCACGAGCGCACCGCCACGTTCTGCAAGGGTCTGCAGACGAACCTGCGACAGGCCGGTCGCGGGGCCTCGGTCGCCTACGTGGTCTCGCCCCAGGCGACGCAGGTCACCCTTATCGCCGGTATCCACCCCGACTACTGGAAACCGGAGGGCAACGAGCTGGTCGCCTACGGCGCGGGCAGCGACCGGACCACCTTCAAGCTGCCTCACGCCGCCACCTACAACATCTGGATGGAAGGCACCGTGGGACGCCCGGTCAAATTCCTGATCGACGGCCGGCCGATCGGCACGCTCGCCTACGAAGAGCGCTATCCCAACCAGTTCCTGCACATCGGCGTCGCGACACTCGGTGCCGGCCGCCACACGCTGACGATCGTGCGCGGAGGCGGAAGCCTGCACCCCGGCAGCGGTGACGACATCGACCCCGACACGCGCGGACTGGGACCGGTCGTGCTGGTGCCGCAGGGCTCCCAGTCCTACCAGGTGCACGTGGCCCCCGCAACGGCGGCGGCCGGCATCTGCAAAGCGCCCGTGGGCTATGAATGGATGGAGGTCCTGCGCCCGGGAGCCGCGTCGGCTCAGCGCTGACCGACCGGCACGAACGACATGGGGCAACCACACCGCTCCCCAGCTTGCAAAATTATAACTTTGCAAACCATAACTTTGCTAGACTGCGAGGATGATCGACCGCCGAGATGAGTTCGAGCGGTTGCGCGAGGCGGCCACGGAGGCGCCCCAGCTCGTCGTGATGCGCGGGCGCCGACGTGTCGGCAAGAGCTACCTGCTGGACCGCAGCTACGCCGATCACCGCCTCGTGTACTTTCAGGCCGACGAGGGTGAGGCACGGGGGCACCTGGACCTACTGGCGGCCGAGCTGGGGCGGCTCATCGATGCGCCGATCGCCTTCGGCGACTGGAACGAGGCTCTGAGCTCGCTCGGGGAGCAGGCCAAGCGAGCATCGCTCGTGGTCGTGTTCGACGAGTTCCAGTGGATGCTGGCGGCCGAACCGCTGCTGGACTCGATCGTCATGCGCCATGTCGATCGCTGGGAGCGCGAACGCGTCCCGATCACGCTCGTGATCAGCGGCAGCGCGCTCACGCTGATGGAGCAACTCCTGGAGGGCGAGCGGCCGATGTTTGGTCGGGCCGGATACCGCCCGTTCCTACAGCCGTTCGACTACCGTGACGCGGCCCTGTTCGCGCCCAGCACCCTGAGCGCCCCGCAGAAGCTGCTGCGATATGGCGTCCTGGGCGGGACGGCGCAGTACCAGGTCTGGGCGGGACAGGCCTCCATCGGTGAGATTCTCAAGCGCCGGATCCTTACCAAGGACGAGCCGCTATTCGAGGAGCCACTGCAGCTGATCAGGGGCGAGAGCGCAATCCGCGAGCCGGGCAACTACTACGAGGTCCTCCGCGCGATCGCGCGCGGTGCCACACATTTCAACGAGATTCTGCAGCAGTCCAAGATCTCATCGGGGCAGCTCCTCACCGGCCGCCTCGACCGGCTGGCGAAGCTGCGCTACGTCGAAGAGCGCCGCCCACTCGCCGGCAACGGCTCGCCGAGCTGGTCGGTCAGCGACCCCTTCTTCCGCTTCTGGTTTCGCTATGTCTACCCCAACCGCTCGCGCCTGCAACGCGGCCGGGTCGAGGAGGTGTGCAAGGCGATTCTCGCCGACATCGACAATCACATGGGCAGCGTCTTCGAGCAGGTCTGTCGCGACTGGGCCGGACGCTACAGCGCCGATGAGCCGCTGGCCGAAGCGCAAGACATCGGTGCCTACTGGACACGCACCCACGACGTGGAGGTGGACTTTCTCGCACGCGGACGGGACGGCATCCTCGCCATCGGGTCGTGCAAGTGGTCGAGCCGGGCCGACGTGCACGACCTCGACCGGCTGATCGAGGCGCGCGGACATATCCGCGGCGCGGGCGCCGCGGCGTTGTACGTGTTCGCGCGAGACTTCCACAAGAGCCTCTTGGCGCGTGCCGAGCGCGACGGCGTGCGCCTCGTCTCCGCCGACGAGCTGTTCACCGAGCGGCGGCCGCATTCTCAGCTCTGATCGCGCCCCCGCAGCCGATCCAACGGCGCCGCCAGCGCGCGAGCCAACCGATAGCGCCGCGTGCGCTTGAACGCGGCAAGGCGCTCCTGCGCCTGAGCCGCGGCGTCGACTGACCTCACGCGCTCACCCTCCAGCTCGGTCCGAGCGTCGTGCCACGCACCACGCTCTCTGGCCAGCTCCTCCTGGGCGCCCTGGTAGTGCCTGAACCACTGCTTGGACTCGATTCGGTAGTGCTCGGCCATCAGCTCGGCTCGCAGCTGGGACTCGGCCAGCAGCTCCACAGCCCGCATCGCCGAAGGCGCCGCGCATGCCCGTCCCGGCCCCAGCCGCTCGATCAACGCCACGAGCTCCGCCGCGTGGTCGCGCGCGTCGTGATGTGCACGGGCGATGTCATGACCGGCCTTACCCCACTCGGGGCGGTACGCCAGGATGTCGGCGCGCAGCTGATCCATGTCGGGGGGAGGACGAACGGCGGCGAGCGCGAACCCACCGGCCTCCATGCGCTCGTAGGACTCCGGTGTGATCCATCCCTCCGAGCCCGAGTGGTCGTGGACGTAGGCCGGCCGTCCGCACGCCATCGCCTCCAGCGCCGAGCGCCCGTAGCCGACGACGATGTCGGCCTCCGTGATCGCCCGCGGCACGTCGAGCGTCTGCGCCTCGCCGCCCGCTTCGCGCCAGTCGAGCCCGGCGTCGCCCCACGCCTCTCGCAAGATGTGCGCGCGCCCGGCGGAGTTTTGGTGATAGTTGCCCAGCAGCAGCACGCGCGCGGGACGCTCGCGCGGCCGGCCGCAGGGGCTGAAGCGCCTCAGATCGACCGGCTGACGTAGGCGCACCACCTCCCCGGCGCCCGCGCAAGCGCCGGCGCGTGCGCCGTGCAGATCGTTGAGCACGATCGTGGCCGCCACCGCGCCCGGCACGGGCGGCGGCAGATGGACGTCTTCGCTGCCGTGCACGACGAACACGCGCGCGGCTCGCGGATATCGCGCCGCGAGCTCCAGCGTCAGGCTGCGATCGACGCCCGGAGATCGCGCCGTCGGCGTCGTCGGGCAGCTCGTCGGCGCGCGCGGTCACGCGCAGCGCCCGTTCGCGCGCCAGCTCGGCGACGGGCCCCAACTCGCGCGTGTAGAGCGTGACGGAATGGCCCAGCCGAGCGAGCTGCTCGGCAACCGTCAGGGTGTACGTCGGCGCGCCGCCGGGATCCCCCAGCTTGTGGGTCGCCAACACCAGCCTCATGCCGGCGTCCTCGCCCGCGCCAGAATCTCGCGCACGGTCTGGCGGTCGTCGTTGGGCTGGATCGTGCCGGCGGCGTCCAGGACGATCCGCCGCAGCGCGCCCAGACCGAGCACGACGACCACATCGCCGGGCTGAGCGCAAGCAATCGCGCGCTCGATCGCGGCGCGGCGCTCGAGGACCGTCTCCACCTCCGCGCCGCCCGCGGCCCGGCGCAGCTCGGCCAGGCGCACGACGCGCGGGTCGCGCGGGGCGGAGCCGGTCGTCAGGAGCAGATGGTCGCTCAGCTCTCCCGCCACCCGGGCGCTCTCGCGCGCCTTCTCCCGGTCGCGCAGACCGACGGCTCCGAAGACCGTGCGCAACGTCGCGTCCTCGCGCGCGTCCACCACGCGGCGCGCGGTCGCCAGTGCCTGGCGTATTCCGTCAGGGGTATGTCCGTAGTCGACGATCACGTCGAACGGCTCCGATTCGGTGATGACCTCCCAGCGGCCGGGCGGCGGATCGTGAACCGCCGACAGCGACCCGGCGATCGCCTCCGCGGGCAGGCCGAGCGACAGTCCCACCGCAAAGGCCGCGGCGGCGTTGGCGGCGTTGTGAGCCCCGGGCAGACGCGTCGAACAGCTGACGATCCTCGCCGGCGTGCGTAGCCTCAGTCGTGCCTCGCGCACGTCCCAGTCCGCCTGCTCGATTCTGATATCGGCGCCCGCGGCAAACCCGTAGCTGAACACGCGACCGCCCGCGCCGGCCACATCCTGCGCCAGGCGCCGGCCGTAGGGATCGTCGCGGTTGACGATCGCCGTGCCCGCGGTACGACGCCCCTCCCCGCGCACGAACATCGCGCGCTTGGCGGCGCCGTAACGCTCCATCGTCAGGTGGCGCGTCAGATGCTCCGGCGTCAGGTTGGTGAAGACGGCGATGTCGGGGAGGAACGTGGGCGAGGCCTCCAGCTGGAAGCTCGACACCTCACAGACGACCCATTCGTCCGCCGGCGCGGCCGACAGTGGCGGCCCGAACTCGGTGTTCCCCGCCAGCTGCGCGCTCTCGCCGGTGCCCTGAAGTACCGCGGCGACCAGCTTGGCGGTCGTGGACTTGCCGTTGGTGCCGGTGACACCCACGATCGGCTGCGCGCAGACGCGCCAGCCCAGCTCGAGCTCGTCGAACACCTGCAGTCCACGCGCCGCGGCGGCGCGGAGCAGAGGAATGTCGAGATCGATGCCCGGGCTCTTGATCACGGTCGCGCCCGGCCCGGCCGCGTCGAGCGCGGTCAGTCCATCCCCGCCGAGATGCACGTCCACGCCGCGGCGGCGCAGCCGTCGCGCGGTGACTCGCGCCGCGCCGGCGGTCGCGCTGTCCCAGGCATGCACACGCTCCGCGGCGGGAGCTGCGAGCAGCGCCTCGGCGGCGGCGCTGCCGGCCTTGCCCAGCCCGAGTACCAGGTAGGGGCCCTGAGGCAAAGCCGGGCGTTGAGCGCTCACGTGAGGATCGGCGCCCGCGGACGCCGCTCGGAGTGCGAGCGGCGTCCTCCGTCGAGGAGCTGGTCGGCTATCGCGGAGGCGATCGGCATACCCGTTGCTTCCTGCACCCACAGCCACTGCCCGGCCGCATTCACCTCCAGGAAGACCGTCTCGCCCTTCGGGGTGACGATCAGGTCCAGACCGGCAAGCTCGAGACCCAGGCGTCGCATCAGCGACAGACACCTCTCTGTGGTATCCGTGTCCAGCTCGCAGGGGCGGATCGGCAAGGCGCCGGCGCCGACTTGGCGCCAGTCCACGGTTCCCTGTTCGTCGTCTTGCGAATCGATGCGGCAGGCGAACAGGCGATCTCCCACAACGGTCACACGCAGGTCGAAGGCCTTCTCGACACAACGCTGGTAGACGGCCGGACACGCGGCGAGAGCCGCGTCGGAGCACAGGTCGTCCTGCTCTACCAGCGTCGTATAGATGACATACTGCTCGTCCACGGTCGGTGCGACGATCTGTCCGCCCACGAGCTTGGCGACCATCCGCCCGCCCCAGCGCCGGTGCAGCGCGCGAATCTCCTCGGGATCGTCGCTGATCCTCGTCTCGGGCACCGAGAGACCCTCGCGTACTGCCAGCGCGAGCTGCAACGGCTTGTGCCGCGCCAGGCGGTTGGCGTAGGGATGGTTGAGCCAGTAGGCGTCGGTCGCCAGCAACGCGCCCTCGAGCGTGGCACGCAGCTCCGACTCGACCAGCTCGCGCGCCTTTGCGTCGGAGACCTGCGGCGCCTCGCGCAGGTGCAGATGCCGATACAGGACGGCCGTGACGTCGTCACCGTCGATCTTCTGCTTGCCATTGTGCAGCCAGGTCTGGACCCGGTCGCCGGTGGTGGCAAGCTCCGCCATCGAGCGCTCGCCATGAGTGTCGGTGTCGAGCCGGGCGGCGCGCACCCCGCGCGCCGCCAGCTCGTCAAGAACCGCCGGGGCGTGATCGTCTCGCGAATGTGTGACTACAAGAACGATCGGAGAACGCCCCGAGTGAAACGCTTTACGCTGTCCTGTACGTACCCTTGATGTCGAGCTCGGTGTCGGTCCCGTGGTACTGCGTGGCAACAGCGGGAGCAACCGGCTTGCGCTTGCCGAAGAGCAGCGGTGTAACGGTGGTGGTACCGACCAGACGATTTGCTGCGGTCATGGAGTTCCTCCGCGTGTGCATGGATATGAGCTAGCGAAGCTAGCACATAGTCGCTATTACGGGACCTGCGCGGCGAGCTCTTCCAACCGCCGCAGCATCGCCGCCCCCGTGGCCCGCGGCGACAGCTCCCTGGCGATGTCCTCCCGCGCCCGCGCGCCGATCGCGGCGGCCTCCTCGGGCCGCTCGACCACCCGCCGCATGAGCTCCGCGGCGTGCTCGACGCTCGGCTGCGCCCACGTGCCCTCCGGGGGGTAGATCTCGCAGTCCGGGCCGACGCGGCCGAGCTCGTACTCGACCAGGTAGCTGTTCGCTGCGTTCATGAAGTCGAGGTTGCCGGAGTAGCCGGTGCCGATCGTCGGCTTGCCGATCGCCATCGCCTCGGCCATCGTCAACCCAAAGCCCTCGGAGCGATGCAGCGAGACGTAGCAGTCGCACGCGGCCATCAGCCCGTTCAGCTCAGCTGCGCTGAGCGAGCGATCGACGACGTGGATGTCCGAGCGTCCGTGCGCGGCCCACAGCACCTCCTCCTCGGCCAGCGGGCGCAGCGGCCCGTTGATCGTCTTCAGCAGCAACCGCGGTCCCTCGCCGGGCGCGAACGCGCGCTTGAACGCCTCGATCAGACCGACCGGGTTCTTGCGCTGGATCGTGCTCAGGTAGTCGAACACGAACAGGAACAGGAAACCGTCGTCGGGCACGTCCAATCGCCGCGGCGCGGCCGGCTCGGCGGGCGCCTGCACGGGCGGCGGCAGCGCGATCGTGGGCACGGGCGCGGCCGCGCCGATGTTCTCGGCCATGAACCGCGAGTAGACCCAGACCTCCTGGACGAGCGCGAACGCGCGCTGCCAGCGCACCGGGATGGTGTCTGTCTCCCAGCCCCAGATGCCGATGCGCGGCCCCTGGAAGTAATCCTCGCCGAGACGACCGACGAAGCTCGGCAGCTCGTCGGCGTTGACCGCGACGATCTCAAAGCCGTGATGGACTCCGTCGTGAGCCACGTCCTCGAAGCCGTGCCGGCCGTATCCATCCTGGAGCTCAACGGGCAGCTCCAGGTGGTGCAGCGGCACGCTCGCGGTGCTCACCGCGACACCCGCCGCCTGCAGCGCCTGTGCATAGCCCCGTCCGGCCGCCCCCAGACCGAGCGTGTGGCTGAGATAGCCGGTGACGCGCACCGCCGGTTGAGCTCCGTTCTGCGCCGCCTGCGCCCCGGCTCCGGGCGCGGACGTCCGCGGGTCAGACGCGGACGGTGCGGGGGCCGGAATCTGCTGGGCGGCCTCGGCCGTCTTGCCATCGGTCGGCTCGGGGGCGCTCCAGCCAGACCCCTGAGAGAACCGCTCGCCGGGGGCCACGGGTGCGGCGGTGACACCGGTGCCCGGCTCAGGAGGCATGAAGCGATCCGGGATCGACACCTCCTCGCGCCCGAACACCCAGCACCACTCGACGTAGTCCGCGCCGTCTGGTCCGTCCAGATCCGGGTAGGCGCGTATCACGTCGGGGCGCTCACGGGCGACGCGGTAGAACACGTAACGGTTGACGCCGTGAGCGGCACCGGCTGGTGCGGGACCTTCGAGCCAGCTCGCGAACGCGCGCGCGTCCTGCCCGTCCGCGCTGAACAGATCGTCGTAGCGCTCGCCGAGGGCTTCGGCACGTGAGCGCAGCGCATCCAGGGCATTGTCGTAGACGAGCCCGTCGGCCAAACGCCGGCCGATGTCCTGGCGGCGGTCGACGGCCGACCACCCGGCTCGCTCGAGCTCGCCCGCGTATAACAGGCACAGCTCGCGCAACGCGGGCGAGCGGCTGATCCGCACGCGGCTGGCGCCGGCGTTCAATTGATGGGGACGGTCGGGGCTGAAGCCGGGGAGATCGAGCCAGCGCAGCGGCCGGCGTCCGTCCACGACCGTTCCCTCGAGGGTGGACTCCAGGGTGTGCATGTGCAGATTCCACATCGAGAGGTTGCATCCGGGGTCGTCGAGCACGGCCGTCGCAAAGCGCGCCGGCGCCAGCTCCAGCAGGCGCCCGAGCCACGGTCGATCCTCGGGCCGGGCTCCGGCGCGGCGGCCGTCGAGCGATCCGAGCGTCCGCTCGACCTGGGAGGCCCACCACACCAAGAACCCGTCGGCGCCGGCGGTTCCGTCGACTCCCATCGCCGTCTCGGCCATCCGCCCCGAGCGCTCCATCTGCCCGCACGTCGGCTGCAGCCCGTCGTCGGGAATGTCGGCGCTCATCCGCGGGACCAGCAGCACGCTGCGCGTCTCGAGCGCCGCCTGCACTGGAGCAAGGTCGCCGAGGACCCAGGCTGTGGGCGGCAGATGCAGCAGCGGCCCGCCGCCGCGCGCGGTGTAGGACCGGAGCACCCGGGGCAGCAGCAGCGCGATCAGATCCTCCTCGTCGTGACTGGCGACGAGACGCTCGACGTCGACATCCAGCTCGTCGGCGACCGAGCGCAGCGGCGCCTGCTCCCAGTCCCTGTCGGGCGCCCGCTCGCGACCGACGAACAGGACCTCCAGCGGCCAGTCGGGCTGGTGGATGCGCAGCGAGTCGGCGAGCACGCGCGCCTGCGGCAGCGTCGAGGGCGTCGCGAGTGTGATGACTCGCATCGACATCAGGGTGTCGTCCCGTGGGCGCGCTCGCCCGGCGCGGTGGCCACCACGGCGTAGGCCGGCGAGTCGAAGCGGGCCCGCTCGAAGTTCTCGAAGCCGGGCGCGAACACGAACGCCGAGCGAAAGCCCGCGATCGCGCAGATCGCCAGCGCCACCTCCGGGAAGATCGGGTGCTGGTGGGTGAGGTCGACCCAGAACGTCTTCAGCGAGGAGATCCTGTGCGGGTTGACGGTCTCGGCGATGAACAGGCCACCCGGCGCGAGCTTGCGCAGCGACAGCTCCAGCAGCCGGCGCAGCTGCTCGTGGGGCAGGTGCTCGATCACCTGGGCGGAGAAGATCGTGCCGAGCGATCCGTCTTCCAGCCCGGCGAGATGCTCGTTGACATCGCCGCGCTCGACGTCGAGCCCGAGCGCGCGGCAGCGCGCGACCATGCCCGCGTCGCTGTCCACCCCCCGCGCGGCGATACCCTCGCCCGCGAGCAGCGACAGGAACTCGCCCCGCCCGCAGCCGATGTCGAGCACGGGCTCGTGGTCTGCGACCAGCGTGAGGTAGGGGCGCTGAAACTCGGCCACGCGCTCGGCGGGACCGCGGAACAGCTGCTCGAACGCCACATAATCTCCATCCGCCTCGCTCTGCTCGGCGCCGGCGAGGCCGCCCGCGACTGCGCGTGAGCCAAAGCCCAGCACCTCCCCCACCGGCGAGGATTCGACCACGAATGGGCTGCCGGCCATATAGGGCGGGGCATACAGCTCGGCGGCGATCGGCTCGACCGTTCGTCGCGCGGTGGCGGCGTCCTCGGCGGCGTCGGCGCTCGCGCGGCGCAGCGACTCCGCCGTGAGGATCAGCTCGCGCGCGAGCTCCTCGAGCCGCTCGATCTGCTCTGTGTGGCGTTCCAGCCCCGCCTGCTGGCTGCGCAGAGCCGCCACCAGCTGGGTGTCGAGCTCGTGCTGATGGTGGGTGTATGGCCGCAGCGCCCGCAGCAGGACGCGGCGCATGAATGCACGCGGACCCCGCCCCGGCGCGGAGACGGCGCCCGGGCGCCGTCTGAGCGTCTCGGCGGCGCGAGCCGTCGGTGTGGTCTGATCCTCGGCAGTCATCAGCGCGGCGTTACGCCATTATCGCCCACCGCTTGCCCGCCGCCGCGCGACTGCTCTAGGCTGCGCTCTCGGCCGGGCGGCGGTCGAGGCGAACGACGGCTGGGCTGCGGCACCATGAGCCACGACGAGCAGACGCATACGAGCCGGGCCCTTGAGGTGACGATCGACGCCCGCGCCCTGGATGGAGCGCGCATGGGGACCCAGGTCCACGTGCTCGAACTGGTGCGGGCGCTCGCGCAGACCGAGCTGTTGCACCTCCGCGCGCTCGTGCGCGGAGAGAAGATCGATCGCGAGACGCTGCGGCTGCTGCACGAGCTTCCGGGCACCGAGATTCTCGACGCCCGGGAGGTCGCACAGGACACACCGAAGAGCGCCGTGTTTCACCGCCCGCTGCAGACCTTCTCCCACGAGGACGTCACGCTCGCGTGCGACCTCGGCGAGCGGATCGTGCTCAGCCAGCTCGACCTGATCGCCTACAACAACCCCGGCTACTTCGCCGACACGCGCGCCTTCGAGGACTACCGGCGGGCGAGTCGTCACGGCATGTCGGCCGCCGAGCGTGTGGTCGTGTTCTCCGAGCACACGCGCGCAGAGATGCTCGCGGAGAGCCTCGTCGAGGACGAGCGGATCAGGGTCGTGCCGCCCGGTCTCGACCATGACTCCACGGCCGAGGCACGCAGACCGGCCGGGCTGGAGCAGAGCGTAGAGAGTGGCTTCCTGCTCTGCCTGGGCGCCGATTACACGCACAAGAACAGGGTGTTCGCGCTGGGGCTGCTCGCGGAGCTGCGTGCGCGTCACGGCTGGGACGGAGGGCTCGTGTTCGCGGGCGCCCACGTCTCGCACGGCTCCTCGCGCGCGTCCGAGCGCGAGCTGCTGGGCGCCCACCCGGAGCTGGGCGCGAGCGTGAGCGATCTGGGCCCGGTCGACGAGGCCGAGCGGGCGTGGCTGCTGGAGCGGACCGCCGCGGTCGTCTATCCGTCGCTGTATGAGGGGTTCGGGCTGGTCCCGTTCGAGTCCGGGCTGCAGGGCGTGCCCTGCCTGTTCGCGGCCCAGTCCTCGCTCGCCGAGGGCCCGATCGTCGCGGCCGCGACGATCGTCCCCTGGGACCCCGTCCCCAGCGCCGCGGCGGCATACGCGCTGCTCACCGACCCCGACGTGCGCTCGAGACACGTGCGCGTGCTCGCCGAGGCCGCGCGCGGGCTCACCTGGGAACGCACGGCCACGGCGATGATCGCGATCTACCGTGAGGCGATCGTCGCGCCCGTGCGCGACGCGGCGAGCTTGAGTCGCGACGCGGTCGCGCGCGAACGCGAGCTGACCACCGACCATCGAGCGGTCGTGCAGATGCTGATCGACGAACGCGAGCTGGTTCTGGGCGACTACAACGAGCTGCTCGCGGAGGTCGGCGCGGGTCGCGGCCTTGTCGGTCCCCGCGGCTCGCTGCCCGAAGATCTCCAGCGCGCGCTGCTCGCGCTCAGCGCGCATCCGGCGCTGAGCCGGCCGTTGTATGGACTCGCGGCGAGCACGTTCCGGTTTGTGCGCGCGATGGCTCGGGTCCTGCGGCGCCCGTTTCGCCGCGCCTGATCGCGCTCGACGCCGCGCATGGGCGGCCGCTGCGCCTCTGCACCCGGTCCCCGCGCGCTCCGCGAGCACTCCGGCCCGGGAGATCGTCACACCGATATACGCTCTAGCGATGACGGCTCCCAGCGACACGGCGGTTCCCGGACGCCCCGCGCTGGCGGCGCGCGGGCTCGACAAGCGGTTCAGGATTCCCGAGGAGCGCACCCACACGCTCAAGGAGCGGGCGCTGCACCCGTTCAAACGCACGCGCCACGAGCAGCTGCACGCGCTCAAGGACATCTCGTTCGCGATCGAGCAGGGCGAGTTCTTCGGGATCGTCGGTCGCAACGGCAGCGGCAAGAGCACGCTGCTGAAGTGTCTGGCCGGGATCTACCGCGCCGATCAGGGTCAGATCTGGTGCAACGGGCGGATGTCCACGTTCATCGAGCTGGGCGTCGGCTTCAACCCTGATCTGGCCGCCCTGGACAACGTCACGCTCAACGGGATCATGCTCGGGCTCTCACCGCGCGAGGCGCGAGCGCGCTATGAGCGCGTGATCGAGTTCGCCGAGCTGCAGGAGTTCCAGGATCTCAAGCTCAAGAACTACTCCTCGGGCATGCACGTGCGCCTCGCGTTCTCGGTCGCGATTCAGGTCGACGCCGACATCCTGCTGATCGACGAGGTGCTCGCGGTCGGCGACGCCTCCTTCCAGCAGAAGTGTTACGACGTGTTCAACCGCATGCGCGACGAAGGCCGCACGATCGTGTTCGTCACGCACGACATGGGCGCGGTCACCCGCTTCTGCCACCGCGCGATGCTGCTCGATCGCGGCGAGCAGGTGAGCATCGGCGACCCGCGCGACGTCGCCGACCGTTACCTGGAGGTGGCGTTCGGCCGCGAGGTCGGCTACGTCGACCCGGATGTCGGCAGCGCCCGCATGGGCGACGGCGCCGCGCGGGTGCGCGAGGTCTGGCTGGGCGAGCATCCGCAGGAAAAGCGCGCGGTGGCGCCCCAGTCACAGCCGCTGACGCTGAAGGTGATGGTCGCGTTCAACACCGACGTGCGCGATCCGGCCGTGACGCTAACGCTGTTCAACGAGCATCGCCAACCGGTGGTCGTGGCGACGACCGAGCGCGACCAGGAGCACACCGGCGGCTTTCAGGCGGGCGAGGAGGCCGTGTTCGCGTTCTCCTTCCACAACATGCTCGCCCCCGGCCGCTACCACCCGGTGCTGACGATCACCCACCGCGGGGGCGGACTGGACGTGATCGACCGCTTCGCGGGTGGCCTGTCGTTTGTGGTCAGCGGGATGGTTCAGAGCGGCGGCATGGTCGAGATCCCCGTGCAGACCGAGGTCAGCCGCGGCGGCATCGCCGCTTACACCGGTCCGCCCGCGGGCGTCGAAGCCCGGGTCCAGCCGGCCGGGAGCAAACGATGAGCGCGTCGACCGTGAGCACACCGCCGCCGAGCCCGTACGCTGCGCCCGCCGAGGATCTCGGCCAGCCGATCCGCGGTCCGCGCGCGCTGACCGACGACTGGTCGCGATTCTGGCACCTGACGTACAACATCGCCCGCAACGAGTTCAAGCTGAAGTTCTTCGGCTCGGCCCTCGGCTACCTGTGGCAGGTGATGAAGCCACTGCTGCTGTTCGCGGTTCTATACACGTTCTTCGTCGTGATCGGTCACGTCGGCAAAGGCGGCAAGCCCGGAGAAGTCAACTATGGGGTGCAGCTGCTCGGTTCGATCGTGCTGTTCACCTTTTTCGCCGAATCCACCGGCGGCGCCGTACGCAGCGTCGTCGAGCGCGAGAACCTCGTCCGAAAGATCCAGTTTCCGCGACTGGTGATCCCGATCTCGGTCGTGCTGCTCGCGTTCTTCAACCTGATTCTGAACCTGCTGGTCGTGCTGGTGTTCGCGCTGATCGCGGGCATCCACCCGATGCTCAGCTGGCTCGAGCTTCCGCTGATCCTCGCGATGCTGATCGTGTTCGCGACCGGCATGGCGATGCTGCTGTCGGCGCTGTTCGTCCGCGCGCGCGATATGCAGCCGATCTGGGAAGTGTTCAGCCAGATTCTGTTCTACGCCTCGCCGGTGATCATCCCGCTCGAACAGGTCCGCGAAAAGCTGATCAACAGCCCGCCCCACAAACCGCCGCTGCTGCACCCCCCCGACCACCAGCTGCTGATGCACATCTACACGCTCAACCCACTGGTTGCCATCTTCCAGCAGTTCCGCCACGCGATGATCAACCACAACGCGCTCAGCGCCGGACAGGCACTGGGCAGCTGGGCGGCGCTGCTGGAGCCGATGGCCATCGTGGCGGGAATCTTCGTCCTCGGCTTCTGGGTGTTCAACCGCGCCGCGCCGCACATCGCCGAGGATCTGTAGACCAATCCGTGCTCGACGGCCCAGCACGATGCGGAGATCGACAGCCATGACTCACGCGCACTCCGACGTGTAGAGCATCGGGAGCGATGTCGCAGACACCTCACGAGCTGTATCTCGCCGGCAGCGGGTCGTTCGCCGCGGAGGTCGCCGAGTGGGCGCAGGACGCGGGGTGGACGGTGAGGGGTTTGGTCGAGCTGCTCGACGCCGCACGGGTCGGGTCGGTGCGCGAGGGCTTCCCGGTTCTCGCTCACACTGCCTGCCCGCCAGGGGCATGCACGGTGATCGCCACCGGCGGCGATCGCCGAGAACATTGGACGATGCTGGCGGAGCACGGGTGGCAAGCGGCCACGATCGTGCATCCACGCGCGCACGTGTCGAGCTCAGTGAAGCTCGGCGCCGGCTGCGTCGTGGGACCGGGAGCGGTGATCGGCGCAGAGACGATCGTCGACGAGCACACCCTCGTCTCGCGCGGAGCGCTGGTGGGACATCACGATCGCATCGGCGCCTTCGTCTCGCTGATGCCCGGCACCAATCTCGGTGGACACGTCACGCTCGGCGAACGGACGACAATCGGGATGGGAGCCATCGTCGTGAACGGCACAACGGTGGGCGCCAACACCACCGTCGCGGCCGGTGCCGTCGTACTGAGGGAGGTGGCGGACGGTATCCGCGTGCAGGGCATGCCGGCCAAGGAGTACCGCGGGTGATCGGCGGCCTGAAACGCGCGCTCGATTGGCGCTTCGGCGCAATCGCCGCGCGCCTCGACGGCCTGCATGGCCGCGTCGAGGATCTCGATCGCAAGCAGGATCTCATCGCCGACCGCCTCAGCCGGCTGACGGTCATGCTGGATCAACTGCGGGAGTTGGCGGCTCAGATGCCGCAGACCGCGGAGCATGCCTCGGCGACCCACACGATGCTCGATCAGCATTTGCGCCCGGCGCTGCGCGCGATCCTCGACGAGGAGGCCGACAACCGCCGTCGGCTCTACAGCCTGCGCGCCGATCCCGCCTACGATGAGCCATTCTCGGACCCCGACCCACGGGTCTCGGTCACCGTGGCGACGATCGGGCGACCGGCTCTGACGGACCGGGCGCTGCCCTCGCTGCTGGCGCAGACACACACTCACTTGGAGATCATCGTCATCGGCGACGGCGTGTCGCCGGAAGTCGCCCAGGAGATCTCCGCGATTGGCGATGCACGCGTGCACTACGCAGACCTGAGCCAGCGGATCACCGCCCATTCCGATCCGCGCCGACACTGGCTGGCAGGGAGTACGATGGCCCGCAACGAGGCGACCCGACGTGCCAATGGACACTGGTTGGTGCACTTCGACGACGACGATCACCTGCGGGCCGACGCGATCGCATCATTGCTGGAGCTGGCACGCGAGCAACGTTCTGAGGTCACATACGGCGGCTTCGAAGAGCATCGCCCCGACGGGGAGCCCTCCACCGGAGTCGGCTTTCCTCCGCGGCTGGGCTGTTTCAGCTGGGCGGGGGCGCTGGTGCACGGTGGACTGCGCTTCTTCGAGCGCGAGCTCGTGGCGGCCGACCTGGAGATGCCCGGCGACATGTACCTCCTCGAGCGCATGCTTCGAGCGGGCGTGCGCTTCGCACTGCTGGATGAAGTGGTGCTCGACTACTTTCCGTCGACTCTGTGGCAACCGTGAGCAACGGCCTCATGCTCCGTGACCGGCTCCCAGTCCAGATCGCACGCAAACGACCGGCGACGTCCAAGCTTTGAGAGGAGGCCGTGCCGCGGACGGCGCGCGGATGCTCAGCGGCGGTCAAACGGCGATACCGCCAGCGCTTCGATCCCATCCATGAGCGGAACCGTGCGCACGTCCTCGCGCGGCAGCGGCAGCCGCTCCGCGAGACGGTGCGCGGTGTGGTGGAGCACGTGTCGGCGCATGTAGGGCTTGGCGCGCAGCAGCGCCTCGTCGTCGGTCATGGGGCGACCGTGCACGCGCGTACGCAGCAGCTCGCACTCGGTGATGCACTGGCGCTGCTCGCGCGCGGTCTTCTGCTCTGAGTGGACGCGGAAGGCGCCCAGATAACGGGGCAGGCGCACCATCCGCGCGCCTGCCCCGCGCAGGCGCAGCAGCAGGTCCCAGTCGATCGCGAAGCGCAGGCTGGTGTCGATCGCCCCGCCCGCCCGCTCCCACGCCTCACGTCGCCAGAAGAGGGTCTCCTGGGGCACGTAGTCGGTCAGCGCCAGCGCCTCGTCGTCGTGGCGCGGAAGCGCCCAGCGGCCGATCTGGCGGTCGTGCTCGTCGATCAGCACGCGATGGCCGTAGACCACATCCACCCGCGGGTGAGCGACGAAGTACCGCGCGACGTAGGCGAGCGAGCCGGGCAGCAGCAGATCGTCGGAGTTCAGATAGGCCATGATCTCCCCGGTGGTGCGGGCGAAGCCGCGGTTGATCGCGTCGGCCTGGCCCTCGTCGGGCTCGGCTGCCCAATCGGTCAGGGCCTCGCCGAAACGGTCGAGCACCGCGCGCGTCTCGTCGCCGGAGCCGCCGTCCTGCACGACGTACTCGAGCTGGGGGTAGCCCTGGCTGAGGACGCTGTAGATGGTGCGCTCGAGATAGTGGCCCTGTTCGAAGGATGGTGTGACGATGGAGATCGTCGGCGGGTCCGGTGGCGGGGCGGTGCGCGCATAGCGCGGGGGCACGCGCAGCGCCACCGGCGAGTGATGGCGCAGGATCCCCACCCGCGGGGCGGTCAACTGTGCCAGCGTGGCCCTGGGCGAGCGTCGGCGACGACGGTGCACATCCTCGCGGAGAGCGTGATCGACGTCGCGCAGGCGTTTCACCACGACCTCGACCGAGGCGAACAGGTCCTCCAGCGCCGCGGCGCCCTCCCCGACCGCCGGGTCCTCCCGAGTCCCCGCATCGCGTGCGGCGAAGAACAGCGTGATGCCATCTTCCAGACGCTGTGCGCAGTCGGCCGCGATCCCGGCCAGGTGGGTCTGCTCGTCGCGTCTCATCGGCGGACATCGTACGCGCGTACACGCGACGTCGAGCGTCGCGAGCGCGCAGGGATGCGGCGGGCGCCGACGTGTGGGACGGGTCCGAGGGTGAGAGCGCCTGAAGATGCAAGCGCGCCGAAGATGAGAGCGCTCCGAAGATGAGAGCGCCCTTATATTCAAGGTCATGGATCTCCGGGGCAGGCGGGTGCTGGTGACGGGGGGTGCCGGTTTTCTGGGAACGCCCGTCTGTCGCCTGCTGCACGAGCGGGGAGCGGAGGTGACGATCCCTCGGCGAGCGGAGTGCGATCTCACCGACGCGGCTGCGGTCGGGCGCCTGCTCGAGGATGCGCGGCCCGAGGTGGTTGTGCATCTGGCGGCGGAGGTCGGGGGCATCGGGGCGAACCAGTCGAACCCCGGGCGCTTCTTCTACGCGAACATGGCGATGGGGCTGCACCTCGTCGAGGAGTCGCGGCGGCAGGGAGTGGCGAAGTTCGTGCAGGTCGGCACGGTGTGCTCGTACCCGCGCGACACGCCGGTCCCGTTCGCGGAGCGCTCGCTGTGGGACGGCTATCCGGAGGAGACCAACGCGCCCTACGGCATCGCCAAGAAGGCGCTGCTGGTGATGCTGCAGGCCTACCGCACGCAGTATGGCTTCCCGGGGATCTACCTGATGCCGGCCAACCTGTACGGGCCGGGCGACAACTTCGCGGCCGACTCGAGCCACGTCATCCCGGCGCTGATCGACCGCTTTCACATGGCCCTCGAGCGCGGCGCCGACCATGTCACCTGCTGGGGCAGCGGGGAGGCCTCCCGCGAGTTCCTGTTCGTCGAGGACTGCGCCCACGCGATCGTCCTGGCCACCGAGCGCTATGAGGGCGCCGAGCCGGTGAACGTGGGCGCCGGCAGGGAGATCAAGATCGCCGAGCTGGCCCGCATGGTGGCGGCGCTGACGGGCTTCGACGGGGAGATCCGCTGGGACCGCGGCCGGCCCGACGGGCAGCCGCGTCGCTGCCTGGATACGAGCGCGGCTTGGGAGCGCTTCGGCTTTCGCGCCGCGACACCCTTGGAGGAGGGTTTGCGAACGACGGTGGACTGGTATCTGGCGCAGGCGATCTCAGCGCTCGCCGTGGGCTGAGGCAGAGCTACGCCCGTCGCTGCGTCGCACGAGCTCACGCAGGGGCCGGTCGAGGCTCGCGCCGCACAGCTCGAAGGCCAGCCGCCGGTAGCGCTCCACGAACGCGCGCACGCGCACCGGGTCGTAGATCGTGGCGTCGAAGTCGGTGCGACATCCGTCGAGCTCGCGGGCGGGATCGACCATGAAGCTGAATCCGGAAGGCATGTAGTGGCCGATGCTGTGCTCGGGAGGCCCGAGCTGTAGGCCCGCGAAGCGCAGCGTCCGATGCGCCTCTTTGCCCGCGAACAGCGCTTGGAAGCCGGGCAGCGCCTCCCCCATGCCGGCCAGCTCCTCGGCGGCGGTCTCATACGGGAGCTCGGAGCGTTCGCCCGCCTCGAGCACCGCGCCGCGCACGCGGGCGAGCCACTCGCCGAGCGTGGGGTCGCCGGCGCAGTGCAGCCGCAACAGCGCCAGATGGGTGAAGCATCCGAACAGCGCCCACGTCTCGGGCTGGCGGCGGGTCGTCATGTATGTGCCCAGGATCACCTCCCGCTCGCCGGTCTCGGCGGACAGGAGCGCGGCGAAGATCGCGAGTCGCACCATGTAGGGGGTCGCGCCGGCTTCGCGGCCGAGGCGCTGCAGTCCGTGCGTCACCGCCGGCTCAAGGCCCCATGAGATCGTGCCTTGCGCCGGCGCCGCAGCGCCAACCGGGGTGGGGCGGGCGAACGGAGCCGGTTTGCCGGCGCCGGTCCGCGCGAGCGTGCGCCACCGGGCGAGCAGCTCCCGATGGCGTCGCCCACCGCGTCGCAGGCGCTCGCGTTCCCAGGCGGCGACGTCGCCGTACTGGAGCGCGAGCTCGTCGAGCCGCGGGCGCGGCTCGCCCGCGAGAGCGGCCTCGTATGCGCCCGCCAGCTCCCGCAGGAACACCTCCCAGGACCACCCGTCGGAGTTGATGTGATGGTTGACTCGATGCAGCCGATGCTCGTCGGCGCCGAGGCACACGAGCGTGAACCGCACGAGCGGTCCGTGCTCGAGGTCGAGCGTGTCGGGCGCCGCGTCCCGCAGCAGCGCGGCGGCGGCGGCGGCCGGGTCCGCCGCTCGGCTCACGTCGAGCAGCGCCGGCTCGACGGGCGCCGGCGGATGGACGACCTGCAGGAGCCTGCCGTAGCGCTGAGTGTAGGTCGTGCGCAGCACCTCGTGACGGTTGACGACCTGTTCGATGCCCCATCGCAGCGCCTCCACGTCGAGGGGACCGTCGATCCGGTGGGAGGCCGCGATGACGTAGCCGGCCGCCGCCCGGGGCGTGGCGCACTGCCTGTAGATGCGTTCCTGCGCGAACGACGCCGGCAGCGGTCCGATCCGCAGGGCGCGCGTCAGTGGAGGCTCGGGCTCGCCGCCGGCCTCGGCCCGCAGCCGCTCGGCGATCTGTGCAAGCGCCGCAACGGTCGGACTCGCCGCGAAGGCGCGCAGGCCGATCTCGACCCCGAGCGCCCGCTGCACACCCACCGCGATCTCGGCGAGCGCGAGCGAGTCGGCGCCGAGGTCGAAGAAGTCCTCGCCGCGACCGATCTCCTCGCGGCCGAGCACGCGCGCGCAGAGACCCGCGATCAGCTCCTCGGTCTCGCCGAGCGGCGCCCCGAATGACCGACCGGGCGCGGGCTCGGCCCGCCGCGCGAGCCGCCGCCGATCGACCTTGCCGTGGGGCGTGAGCGGGAGGTCGTCGAGGAACATGAGCTCGCTCGGCACGGCGTGCTCGGGCAGCTTCGCCCGCAGCTCGCGGCGCAGCGACGCTGGGGTCGGAGCGCTGTCCGGACCCTCCGGGACCGGCACGATGTAGGCCGTCAGACGTGTGTCGCCGCGGGCGGAGGAGCTCGTGAGCACCACCGCGGCTGCCACACCGGTCCCCTGGGCCAGCGCGACCTCGACCTCCGCGAGCGAGACGCGGTTGCCGCGAATCTTCACCACGTCGTCGCTGCGACCGAGCACCGTCAGCAGGCCGTCCCGGGAGCGATGGCCGAGGTCGCCGGTGCGGAACTGTCTGACGCCGTCGCGCCCGCCGGCGAAGCGCCGCGCCGTGAGCTCCTGCTCGCGCCAGTATCCGGGCGAGACGAAGCGGCTGCGCACGACGATCTCGCCGGTGTGTCCCGGTGGCAGCTCGGCGCCGTCCTCACCGATCAGCACCAGCTCGACGTCCTGCCCCGGGAGGCCGGCGGGCAGGCGAGCGTTGGCGATCTCGCCGTGGGCGCCCGCATGGTGGGGCCACGCACCGGCCGGTTCGGCGGGACCCTCCGGCTGGACGCCCCTCGGCACGACGCTCTCCGGTTCGGCCTGTGCGCTCATCAGGTGGTGCGTGATGCTGCCCGTCTCCGTTGAGGAGTAGGTGTTGGCGAAGAGGCACTCCGGCGAGAAGTGCCGCCGCCAGGCCTCGTAGTCGCTGCGCAGGGCCTGCTCGGAGCCCAGACGCACGAGCCTGATCTCATGCAGGTTCTCGGATGGGCGCGTCCCGTCGAGCGTCGCGAGGAAGCTGCGAAACAGCGAGGCCGAGGCGACCAGGACGGTGATTCGGGTCTGCGCGAGCCAATCCGAGAATCCCGTCAGGCCACGCTCGACCACCGCGAACGGGCACAGCGTCGCGCCGTTCAGCAGCGCCGCCCACACCGTCCCGGCGCCCTGGCCGCCGCTCGGCGAGGCGAGCAGCACGATCCGGTCGTCGCCGCGCAGGCCGAGACCGTTGGTGTGTCGCAGCACGTTGTGCAGGATGTTGCGGTGGGTCTGCATGACCGCCACGGGGCGGCCCGTCGAGCCGGAGGTGCAGATCAGCAGCGCCACGTCGTCGGGATCGATCTCGACGACCGGGGCGGGATGTGGGGAGGCGTCGGGCAGCCGCGAAGCCATGACGAGCATGCCGGTCGGAAAGCCCGCGCTCAGCGCGAGCGCGCGGTTGGCGGTGTCGGTGACGAGCAGCGAGGGCATCGTGTCGGCGCGGAGCTGAGCGAGCCGCGCGGGAGGATCGCTCGCGTTCAGCACCACCGCGGCGGCGCCGGCCTTCAGCGTCGCGAGCAGGGCGAGGATCAGCGGCGCGTCGTGACGCAGGAGCAGCGCGACGCGCGCATCGGCGGTGACGCCACGCTCGAGCAGGGTTCGCGCGAGCCGGTTGGCCGCGGCGTCGAGCTCGGCGAACGTCGGCTGCCATGCGGTGCCGTCGATCGCCGTCTTCGTCGGGTTGCGCAGCGCCTGCTGCGCGAAGCGCTCGGGAATCGACTGGGCGGTGTCGGCGATGCTCCAGCTCACCCGACGCTCCAGCTCATCGGTACACGGTCTGCGGGCGCGTGTAGAAGTCGCGGTCGAAGTCGCCATGCTCGGGCGGCCCGATCCCCGAGGACTTCCAACCGCCGAACGGAACGTCCACCTCGGCGTCGGCCGTCGAGCGGTTGAGCTTCAGGATGCCGGCGTCGGCCTCCTCCAGGAAGCGGGCAGCCAGTGCCGGGGAGCGACTGAACAGCGCCGCCGCCAGTCCCTGCTCGACGCCGTTGAGGAGCGCGATGGCATCCGCCCAGTCCGCGGCGCGCTGCACGACGAGCACCGGCCCGAACGTCTCCCGCTGGACGAGCTCGTGCGCCGGTTCGTCGCAGCAGACGATCGTCGGCGGATACCAGGGCGCCTCCATCCCCTCGACGGCTGAGCGTCCGTGCGGCACGATGCTCGGCCGCCCGGCACGAGCCAGGATCTCGGCCAGACGGTCGCGCTGCTCGAAGCCGAGCAGCGGGCCGACATGGGTCGCGGGGTCGCGCGGGTCGCCCCACTGCAGGGCGGCTGTCTCGCGGACGAGCAGGTCGAGCAGCTCGGCGTGGCGGGTGCGCTCGACCACCACCCGCCGATTCGCCGTGCAGCGCTGCCCGGCGAGGGCGAAGGCGCCCGCGGCGATCTCCCTGGCGGCGTGTTCGAGGTCGGCGTCGGCCCATACCAGCGCGGCGTTGTTGCCGCCGAGCTCGGCCTGCAGGGGGATCCGCCGCCGCGCGCAGATCTCCTGGGCCGCGAACCCGGCGAGCGAGGAGCCGGTCACCGTGACGGCATCGACGTCCGGATCGGACATGACGAGCTGGGCCTCGCGTCGAGCGCCCGCCACGAGCCCGAGCAGACCCGCCGGCAACCCGGCCTGGAGTAGCGTCGTCGCGAGCCTCTCGGCGATCGCCTGGGCAGCCGGGGCCGGCTTCCACAGCACGGCGTTGCCATGGGCGAGCGCCGCGGCGATCTTGCCGAGCGGGATGTAGACGGGGTTGTTCCAGGGGGTGATGACCGCCACGACGCCGAGCGGGCACCGGCGCAGCTCGGCGCCGGTGCCCGGCTCCGTTTCGGGCGTCGCAACGCACCGGCGGGCGATCGTGCGCAGCATCTGCGCCGAGCGCCTGACCTCCATCGCTCCGTAGCGGAGGGGCTTGCCGATCTCGATCGCCATCGCCTCGGCGAGGCCGTCGGCCTGGGGCTCGAGCAGGTCGGCCGCGCGCTCCAGCACCTGCGCGCGCTCGCCGGCGCAGACGCTCTGCCAGGACACCACCGCCGAGCGGCAGCCCGCCGCGGCCTTGCGAACGCGCTCGGGCGCGCCGTCGGGCTCATGCCCACGACGGCGCCCGGCGGGTGCCGCCGGCGACAGTGAGGCCAGCACCTCCGCCGCCGGCAGGAAGCGGATGGCGCGGCGCTCGAGGTAGCGCCGCGTGATGGCGGCGTGCACGGGGTCATCGCTCGTGACGGCGTCGTCGGCCACCCAGATCTCCTCGATCCGCTCGCGCTCGTGAGCGCCGAGCGCGGCCTGGCGGACGCATGCGTGCAGGTGGATGCCCGCGATCACCAGGCGCTCGGTGCCGAGCGCGCGCAGCAGCAGGTCCAGCTCGCCGCCGGCGAACGGGTCGAAGCCGCTCTTGTGCACGATCGCCTCGGCCGGCCGCGGCTCCAGTCCCGGTGCGGGCCGATGGCCGGCGGTGCCGGCCTCGCAGCGCCAGAGTCCGTCGCGCTTCCAGTGGCGCATGCGATGGTCGTCCTCGCGCGTGACCGTGGTCCAGACGTGGACCACCGGCAGGTCATGGGCGCGGAAGCCGTCGAGCAGCGCCCGCGCGCGGGCGATGACGATGCCCGGCGCCGGCTCGAGACCCGGTGAGGCGAGGTAGTCGCGCTGGAGGTCGACCAGCAGCAACAATTGGGCGGGCGGCGTCACACGGCCTCGCCCACTCACACCCGATCGAGCACGCCGGCCAGTTCGCGTGCGGCGGCCTGCGCGATCAGCGCGGCCAGCTCGCGCGTACCCACGGCCCGCTCGCCGGGGGCGGCGAGATCGGCGGTGCGCAAGCCTTCCTCCCACACGCGGCGGATGCCCTGCTCGCAGGCGCGAGCCTCCCGCTCCATGTCGAGGCTCTCGCGCAGCAGCATCGCCAGCGAGAGAATCTGACCGACGGGGTTGACCCGGTCGGCGCCCGCGAGGTCGTAGGCGGCCCCGTGATTGGTCTGGTAGACGCCCGCGCCGCGAGTGGTGAAGTTGCCCGAGAACGACAGCGCCCGCCCGCCGAGCAGGATCGCCGCGAGGTCGCTGAGCACGTCGCCGAACAGATTCGAGGCCGCGATCACGTCGAACGCGGTCGGTCGCTCCAGCAGCTGGTAGGCCATCAGGTCGACGTCGACCGCGCTGCACGTCACGCCGTGGTGCCGCGCGGCGTCCTCGGCGCACTCGCGCCACAGCGCGCTGAAGGCGTCGAGGCCGGCGTCCTTGACGACCACCGTCAGCTCCCCGCGTCGCGCGCGCGCGAGACGCGCCGCGGCGGCCAGGAAGCGGCGCACCTCGGCCTCGAAGTAGACGAGCTCGTGGCGGATCTCGCGACCGCCCCCGGCGCTGGAGAGCTCCTGCGAGCGCCCCTGGTAGACGCCGCCGATGTTCTCGCGCACGATCAGCAGGTCGACTCCCGCGAGTGCCCGCGGGCGCAATGGCGAACAGTCTGAAAGCCCGTTGTGAACCTGGATCGGGCTGATCTTCAGGAACAGCTCCAGGCGACGACGCAGGTCATAGACGTAGCGACCGCCGCCCGGGCCGTTGAGGATCGCGCCCCCACGGTCGAAGACGCCTGCGCAAAAGTCGAGTGCCTCAGCGGGGAGGGCCGTGCCGCAACTCTGCTCGGCAGCCAGCCCAATGGGCCCTGTATCGATCTCCACCGTCACCGGCCGGCCACCGGCCCGCTGCAGCTGCCGCAGGACCTCGAGCGCGGCGTCGGTGACTTCGGGACCGACGCCCTCGCCGGGAATCACACCGAGCAACGGCTCCTGTCGCCGATCCTCACACTCGGGATCGGGGATGTGCTCGCGCCAGCTCGTGGTCACTGCGAGCCCTCCGTCTTTGCCGTCGACACCTCCAACACCTCCCCCGCCCGAGCCATCCGCCGCGAGGCGGCGACCCGCATGAAGAACCCCTCCAGCGCATCGATGCGCCGCTCCCAAGCGTAGTCCGCGGCCGTCTCGATGCCCGCCCGCCCCAACCGGGCGCGCAGCTCGGGATCTCCCAGCAGCCGTGCCAGGGCGGCGGCGACCGCGCGCGGGTTCGGGTCGGGCATCAGGCAGTTGGCGCCATCGACGCAGAAGTCGCGGTTGCCGTGCGCGTCGGTGCAGACGACCGCGGCGCCGGCGGCCATCGCCTCCAGGGGCGGCAGCGCGAAGCCCTCGTGCGTGGAGGTCTGCACGAACACGGTCGCCTGGCAGAACAGCTCGTTGACCTGCTCGTCGCTGGGCGAGCGCACGTAGCGCATGCCGGGGTCGCCGGCGAGCTCGGGCTCGATCCCGAACAGGCGCAGCTCGGGCCGGGGCTCTGCAAGTGCGCGCCAGCCCTCGAGCGTGAGCGGGAGGTTCTTCAGCGGGTTCGAGCGCCCGAGCGCGAGCACCATGTCCTCGCGGCGCGCGACGTCGGCGCGCGGGCGGAACGTGTCGAGGTCGATGCCGGGCGGGATCAGCTCGGCGTCGAGGCCGAGCTCGCGCAGGCGCTCGCGGTTCCAGGCGGAGATCGTCATGTAGCGGAACTCGGGCCGGTAGGAGTCGAGCACGGCGTGGCGCGCGTTCTCGTGGTCGGGGTAGTAGGAGGTCTCGATGTCCTGCACGAAGTACACGGGTATGCCGCGCGCGACGCTCGCGCGGAACACGGGCAGCGCGGTCATCCACCAGGTCGCGACCTTGATCGCCTCCAACGGGGCGAGCGCGGCGACGAGCGCGTCGTAGTCGGCGAAGGAGTGCACGGGTGCACGCAGCTCGAACCACTCGGGGGGGTCGCCGAGCGTGTACAGCGCCACGTCGTGACCGCGGTCGGCGAGCCGGTTGAGGTGCTCGAAGATGTCGCGGTGCCCACCGCCGATGCCGGTGTCCTCGGTCACGTAGACGATCCGCAACCGGCCGTCCGCTCCCCCGCTCGTCCGCCCCTCGCCGGCGCCGCCGTCCTCCCCCTCGCTCGAGCCCGCGTCGCTCGCAGGCGCTGCGCGCGGGCCGTCGCCGCCATCCCGCTCACCCAAGCTCGCATCACTGCCGACCGCGGCCCGCGGGCCGTCCCCGTCCTCGGCGTAGACCGAGCGGTCGTCGAAGAAATCCGACCAGCGCTCCCAGAACAGGCGCTGGGACTCCAGCTCGCGCTCACCCTGCGTGGTGCCGCGCGTGACCGACTCGTGGTGCACGAGCCGGGCGATCGGGAAGTAGCGCACGCGATAGCCGGCCTGCCACGCGCGCAGGCACCAATCGACGTCCTCGTAGGCCATCGGATAGCGCTCGTCGAGCACGCCCACGCGCTCGATCGCCTCGCGACGCACGTACATGCAGGCGCCGGTCACCGCGAGCGCGGGGCTGGTCTGCGCCGCGGGACCCCAGTCGCCGGGCTTGAAGCGGTAGCGATGGTCGAACCACTGGGGCGCGTCGCGGTTGCGTACGGTGCCGCCGAACTGGATGCGCCCGTCGGGGTAGAGCAGCTGCGCGCCGACGATGCCGACGTCCGCGTCGCGGTAGGCGGCGTACTGCAACCCCTCCAACCACCCCGACAGAGCCTCGACGTCGGAGTTGAGCACGACCACGTCGCGCTCGGGCAGCGTCGCGCGCAGGCCGCGGTTGACGTTCGCGGCGAAGCCGCTGTTGCGCTCGGACTCGACCAGCACGTCGATCCCGTCGATCCGCCGCAGCGCCGCGAGATGCTCGGGGCCGCTGCAGTCGTCGGCGACGATCACGCGCACCATCCCGCGTCGCGTGGTGCGCCGGATGGAGCGCACGAGCGTGCGCACGCGCGCGGCGTCGCGGTAGCTGGGGATGACGACGTCCACGGGCGCGCCGTGCTCGCGATACCACGTGGCGGCGCGGCGGCGTTCCTGGTCGCGCGCGTGCGTGCGCAGGCGCAGCCGCCGGTGCAGCGGGGTGAAGCGCAGCGGGAACGTGAGTGCCCGCCACAGGATCGTGCGCAGGCCGAAGTGCGTGTAGGTCAGGTGGATGCGCCGGCGCAGGTTCGAGAACGCGCCTTCGGGACGGCCCTGGATCGGGTCGTGGCTCATCGCTCGGCGCGCCGACTCGCGGGCGGCGCGGTCGTGAGGAGGTCGATCGGGTCGGGGGTTGCCATCAGCCGCGTGTGTCCGTGTCGAGGTGCTGGGGCTCAAACGAGGAGCGCCCCTCCAGCGAGAGCCTGCGCCGCGCGCCGGCCGGCAGTCGATCGGCGCGCGATCCGAGCTGCGACCCGGCGAGGCGCACGACATGGTGACGGGTGACCGCGGCGAGCGTCGCGCGGCGCTCGGACGGGGAGGCGCCGCGACGCTCGAGCTCGCGCCGCGCCCACCCCAGCTCGCCCCGCAGCCGGCGCGCGAGACGGATCGGCGAGAGCGGCTCGCGCCAGCCGTAGACCTCGCGCAGGCCGCGCCACTCGTCGAAGCAGCGGCGCAGCTCCTCGGCGGGGGTGTAGGCGTGGGAGTGCAGGACGGCCGCATCCGGGATGTACGCCCGGGCGAAGCCGGCGCGCAGCATGTCGATCGCGAGCAGTCGATCCTCGGCGTAGGCGACCTCACGGAACGGCACGCGCTGCCAGGCCGCGCGGGCGATGCAGGCGTTGGCGTCGACGAAGAACCCGCGCGGACCGATCAGCGCGACGGCCGGCAGCGTGGCGCGCTCGTGCTCGTCCAGGCGATCCACGCGCGGCGCGCCGTCGGGCGCGAGCGAGGAGAACCAGCGCTCCAGTTCCAGACGCACCGCCGGCGAGGCGTGCGGGCGGGGCAGGTAGGGGCCGCACACGATCCCTACGTCGGGAGCGAGCGCGAACCCCCCGAGCAGGCGCTCCAGCCAGCGGGGGTCGGCCGGCTCGGCGTCCTGGGTGAGCAGCGCGACGTGCGCGCCGCGGGCCTCGTTCAGCAGCAGGTTGCGCGTGCCGCCATGACTGAAATGGGCCGGCTCGATCTCGATCACGCGCGCGCCGTGTGTGCGGGCCAGCTCGGGGGAGCCGTCGCTCGAATGGGAGTCGCACACGAGCAGCTCATGGGCGAGCGTCTGCGTGGACAGCGCCTGGAGTGTGCGCGCGAACAGCTCGCCGCCGTCGCGCACGGGGATCGCGACGGTTACGTCAGGCATGGGCATTCGCTCCTACGCCGCGCCGCATGACTAAGAGAAAGCTGATGGGTGGGCCATGCCGCATGCGGCATGGCCGGCAGGGTCGCATGCGACCCTGCCTTGGACCCGCACATGTGCGGGTCCACCGATCGGTGCATGCACCGATCGGACGGTGGGTGCATGCGCCCACCGTAACCACATCCAGTGCGCGCTCACGCATAGAACCCCGTAAGCGTCACCAGCTGCGCGGCATAGCTGAGCGCCACCATCGCCACCAGCAGCACCACGCCCGCCCCCAGCACCCGCCGCCGCCCGAACGCGTGCAGGCTCGCCACGACCAGCACGGCCAGGGGGGCGATCGCGGGGAACGCGTAGCGGCCGAATTCGGCGATGAACGGGCGCCCGCCGGGCGTGTAGAACGCGGCCTCGAACCCCGCCACCACCGCCAACGGCATCAGCACCAGCAGCGCGAGCTCCAGCGCGTTGCGCCGCACGAACGACCACTCGCGATGGATCGCGATCAGGCCGAGGATGGGAACGGCGATCATCGCCGCGAGGATGATCTCGTAGAGGCGATTGGGGAAGAACACGTCATACCAGCCGAACGCCCCCCAGCCGCGTTCGACGAAGATGACCATCGCGGGGAAGTGCGTGGTCGGGAAGTGGTCGGTCATGCCCGGCAGGCGCGGCAGCAGCGACTGCCACAGATAGCTGAGGTAGTCGAGCGGGTGCGCGAGCGCTTCGCCGACCGAGCTCGCCGCCGTGCCGGCTTCCACGGGCGTGCCCCCCGTGCTCGCGGCCGCCGCGGTGGCCGGGCGGAACACGTGCGACAGGCCCCGCGAGAGCGCCCCGACGGCGATCGCGGCCCCCGCCAGGGCCGCCCAGCCGCGAGCCTCGCTGCGACGATGGTGGCGATACACGATCGCGACCAGCGCGAGGCCAACGACGGGGTAGAGCGAGAGCGCCGTTTCCTTGACGATCGGCAGCGCGACCAGCAGCCCGCCCGTGAGCAGCCCCAGGCGCCAGCTCACGCCGCGGCGCAGCATCAGGATCAGCAGCAGCTCCAGCGCCGCCGCGCCCGCGTTGACGCCGACGTCGTTGTTGACCGCACCCGAGATGAACCCATACATCGGCTGATACGCGACGAGCAGCGCCGCGAGCACCCCCAGCCAGGGGCGGCCGGGGGCCAGCTCGCGCGCGAGCAGATACGCGAACACGACCGTCAGCGCGCCGATCAGCGCCGAGGTCAGCCGCATCAGCGTCAGCTGGCTGAACGGCGAGCTCGAAGCCAGCCAGTAGGCGGGCGCGAGTGCCGCGTAGTAGATCGCGCCGTGCGTCGCGGCCGTCTCGTTGCCGCCGCCGTCGGAGGAGCTCGGGTGCGCGGCCGCGACCTGCGCGCGGTAGACGCTCTGCGCGCGCGCGGTCCACGGCGCACGCGTGTCGCCGACCTGATGGTCGCTGAAGAAGCTCTCGTCTTCCAGCGCCAGCGCCTCCGCGCTCGACCACCGCGCCAGCGAGGAGGCGGGGTTGCGCGAGGGAGCTTCCCCGCGCTGCACCAGCGACTGGGTGTAGGCGAAATGATCGACCTCGTCGGGCGCCTGAAACGGGGGCGTGATCAGCGCCCAGCAGGCGAAGTTCAGCGCGGCGATCGCGAACAGCCACGCCGCCGTGCGCCGCGCGCTGCCGCCTGCCCCGTCCGCGACGGCGACCGCCAGGCAGCGCACCGCCGCGAGTGCCAGCCCGGGCAGGAGGACGAGCAGGATCAGCACGTACAGCCACGGCCCGACCGGGCTCGGCCGGAACAGCGAGGCGCGCTTCAGGATCTGGCCGATGCGCGAGACGTAGCTGCGCTCAGACCCCGCCGGCGGCTCATACCAGACCGCGATCCGCCCCGCGACCGGGCTCCCGCCAACGGTCGACGGCTCCGAGCGGGGAGGCGCGAGCAGCGGCGTGCCGCCCCAGTTGACCAGACCGCCCGCGGTCAGGCACAGCGAGGCGGGCCGTTCGGAGGTCTGGGTGGACAGCCCGGGCACGGTGAACACGGCGGCGCTGACGCGGTTCGATGGGACCGTCACGGGCGCGAGCGCGCTGTCGATCGTGCGGGTGCCGAGAGCGCTCACGGGTCCCGACTCGCTCCCCGCGCCACGATCTTCCGCGGCCGACTCGGTGGGCAGGTCCAGGTGCAGCGCCATGCGCAGCGCCGGACGGGCGCGCGTGCGTGAGATCAGCTGCAGGCGGATGCGGGCGGTGCCGGCGGGTATCCGCAACCCGGGGACGCACACGGGCTCGCCGGCGCGGGCTTCGGCGATGTAGGTGTAGGCCTCGACCGAATTGGTGCCCGTGTAGTAGTCGCGCGGGCGCAGGCAGTAGAACGCGATCAGCGCCACGAACGGGACCGCCACGATCGCGGCCGTCTTCCACACCCGGCGATCCCCCGCGAAGACGACCCCCACCACGCTCGCGATCGCGGCGCCGAACTGCGACCGTCCGCCTCGCACCCGCGAGCCTAACGGCGGCGCAGACCGAGGATCGACAGCAGGAAGGAGGAGAAGAAGATCTGGATGCCCACGATGATCAACGAGGCCGCGACGACCGCGAGGCGTTCATCGGAGAGCGAGCCGAATCCGTGGGAGATCCACGTAGCCACGATCACCCCGCCCATGACAAGCCCCACGAGCGTGAACAGGCCACCCAGCAGCAGGCCGTGCTCGAGCCGAAAGCGCGCGCGCATGCGATCGAACCACGGGTCCCGCTCGCCCATGAAGTAGGTGCCGTAGGCGTGCGCGCACAGCCCGAGCGCCAGCACCTGCGTGCCGACGATCATCAAGAGCGCGCCGCCGATCAGCGCATGCACGCCCCAGGCGCGCCCGAAGAAGTCCAGGCCCGCCCCCACCAGCACGACGATCAGCGTGCCCAGGCCGGCGAGCACGGCGCCGGGGAAGATGAACAGATGGTTGGGCGAGTGCACGAGCAGGAAGCGCAGGTGACGCCAGCCGTCGCGGAAGCTCGACAGCTTCGACTCGCCCCCGCGCGGGTGATATTCGATCGGGAACTCGGCGATCCGCAGGTTCTCCTTCGACGCGCGGATCACCATCTCCGAGGCGAACTCCATGCCGGTCGTGCGCAGGTCCAGGCGGGGCAACACGTCGCGGCGCAGCGCGCGCATGCCGCAGTGCGCGTCGTTGACGCCGGTGCGGAAGAACAGGTTCAACAGGCCCGACAGCAGCGGGTTGCCGACATAGCGGTGCAGCCACGGCATCGCGCCCGGCTGGATGTTGTCCATGCGGTCGCCCATCACCAGCTCGGCGCCGTCCTGCAGCTCGGCGACGAAGCGGGGGATCTCCTCGAAGTCATACGTCAGGTCGGCGTCGGCCATCACGATGTAGCGCCCGCGCGAGGCCGCGAAGCCCGCCAGGTAGGCGCTGCCGTAGCCGCGCCGGTGCTCGATCACCACGCGCGCGCCCGCGCGCTCCGCCAGGCGCGCGGAGTCATCCTCGGAGTCGTTGTCGGCGACCACCACCTCGCCGGAAACGTCCATCCGCTGGAGCGCCGCGCGCGCGGCGGCCACGCAGGACTCGATATTCTCGGCCTCGTTCAGGCACGGGATCACGACCGAGACCACCGGCGCGGTCCCCTCCTCACCGTCCGCCGGGTGCAACGGCGTTGTCTGCTCGAGCGTGCTCATGGTAGATCCGGGGTGTTGCGATAGGTTCGGGGCGATGCGCGTGTGCGTAGTCTACGACTGCCTGTACCCGTACACCGTCGGCGGGGGCGAGCGCTGGTACCGCAACCTCGCCGAGCGCTTGGCGGAGGATGGGCGCAACGAGGTCACCTACGTGACCCTGCGCCAGTGGGATCGCGGGCAGACGCCGAAGCTTGCCGAGGGCCGGGTGAGGGTGCTCAGCGTCGGTCCGCGGATGAGCCTCTATACGAAGGACGGCCGCCGCGGGGTGTGGCCGCCGATCGTGTTCGGCCTGGGGGTGCTGTGGCACCTGCTGCGCCACGGCCGGCGCTACGACGCGGTGCACATGTGCTCGTTCCCCTACTTCTCGCTGCTCGCCGCGGCCGCCGCCCGTCCGCGCGGGCGCTACGAGCTGGCGGTCGACTGGTTCGAGGTCTGGAGCGACTCCTATTGGCGCGAGTACCTCGGCGGCCTCGGCGGGCGCATCGGGGGCGCCGTGCAGCGCCTGTGCGCGCGGGTGCGCCAGCGGGCCTTCTGCTACTCGCAACTGCACGCGCGGCGACTGCGCGAGGAGGGGCTGCGCGGCGAGGTGACGGTGCTGCGCGGGCTGTACGCCGACACCCTCGCGCCGGCGCCGGCCGGAGCGTCCGCCGAGCCGGCGGACCGGCTGGTGCTGTTCGCGGGCAGGATGATCCCCGAGAAGCGCGCGCCGCTGGCGGTGGCCGCGATCGCCGCCGCCGCGACGCGCATCGAAGGGCTGCGGGGGGAGCTGCTGGGCGACGGGCCCCAGCGGGAGACGGTACTCGCGGAGATCGCGCGGCGCGGCCTGCGGGAGATCGTCTCCGCGCCCGGCTTCACCACCGCGGAGACGGTGGACGCGGAGATTCGCCGCGCGCTGTGCCTGCTGTTGCCGTCCGTCCGCGAGGGCTACGGGCTGGTCGTCGTGGAGGCCAGCGCGCGGGGGACGCCCAGCATCGTCGTCGCGGGCCCCGACAACGCCGCGGTGGAGCTGATCGAGGAGGGCGTCAACGGGTTCGTGTGCGAGAGCTCCCAGCCCGAGGCGATCGCCGCGGCGATCGTGCGCGTGCACGAGGCCGGGCCGGCGCTGCGCGAGAGCACCGCGCGGTGGTACGCGCTGCACGAGCGCGAGCTCTCGCTGCAGGGCTCGCTGCAGACGGTGCTCGCGAGCTACGGACCCGCCGCCGGCGGCGAAGGCGAGAGCGCGCGGGCGTAGCTGTCGAGCGTCGCGCGGGCGGTGCGCTCCCAGGTGAACTGCTCCGCGCGGGCGATGCCGAGCGCGCGCGTGCGCTCGCGCTCGCGCTCGTCCATACCGAGCAGCGCCTCGATCGCCGCCGCCATCGCGCGCTCGTCGTATGGGTCGAACATCAGCGCCGCCTCGCCGGCGACCTCGGGCAGCGAGGAGGCATCGGAGCACGCGACGGGCACGCCGCGGGCCATCGCCTCCAGCACCGGCAGCCCGAACCCCTCATACAAGGATGGGAACACGAACGCGCGGGCGAGCGCCCACAGGCCCTCGAGCTCCGCCGGCGAGACCCAGTCGAGCAGGCGCACGTCCCCCTCCACGCCCAGCTCGGCGGCGCGGGCGCGCAGCTCGGCCTCGTGCCAGGTGGGATACCCCGGCAGCACCAGCAGAGGCCGGCGCTCGGCGGCGATCAGCGCGAGCGCGCCGATCAGCGCGAGCAGGTTCTTGTGCGGGCGCTTGGCCGACAGGCTGAGCAGCACCTCGCGCTCGCCGAGCCCCAGTCGCGCGCGCGTCTGCGCTTCGGGCAGGGCGATATCGCGGCGGATCGGCGCCAGGCCAAGCGGCGCGACGTCGATGCGCTCGGGGGAGGCGCCAAGCAGCTCGATCAGGTCCTCGCGCGTGGAGCGCGAGTCGGCGAGCACGCGCTGCGAGCGGCGCACCGCGGCGGGCACGAGCAGGCGCATGCCGCGATCGCGCAGGCCCGAATGGGCGTTCGGAAAGCGCGCGTAGATCAGGTCATGGACGGTCGTCACGCGGCGGAACGGGCCCCACAGGGGGGCGGTCGAGGCGAGACTGTGCACGAGATCGACGCGCGCGCGGGCCGCCAGCACCGGCAGCAGGGTCTGCTCGCCGAGCACCCACTGGACGCGGTTGCGGGAATCCACCGGGACGGTGACGGCGGGCAGCAGCTCCCCCCACGGACCGTCGCCCGCGGCGGCGGCCTCGCGCGCAATGAACGCGGTGAAGCGCAGCTCGGGAGCGGCCGCGATCAGCGCGGGGATCAGCTCGCGCGCGACGATCTCCATTCCACCCGTCTCGCCGGGCACGAGGAACACGAGGTTCAGGCCGATGTGCGTGCGGGCAGTGCTCATCGCCATGACAGGCTATGCCCTCGGCCATGCAACGCCCGCGAGCATGCAAGCGCAGCGGCGGCGCGCCGAGCCTCGCGGTGACCCCGACGCCGCCGCGGTAACACGCCCGCGCGTTCGCGGGCGATGCCCGACCCCGCGCAGCGACTGCCTCGACGCGGCCGGAGCGTGGAGACCGCGGCAACCTCTAGCATGGCGCCCGTGGCCGTCTCGATCGACGTCGTCGTTCCCGTCCACAACGGTTACGCGCTCACGTGCGACTGTCTCGCACACCTGGCACGCCAGACGCTCTCCCACCACGCGATCGTGGTCGACGACGGCTCCAGCGACGACACTCCGGCGCGGCTGCGCCGCGACTGGCCGCAGGCGACGCTCGTAGAGCTCGGCTCCAACCAGGGCTACACGAAGGCGGTCAACCGCGGGGTGGGCGTCGGCGAGGGCGAGCACGTGGTGCTGCTCAACAACGACGTGCGGCTGGCAGCCGACTGCCTGGAGCGGCTCGTGGCGCCGCTGCAGCGCAACCCGCGGATCGGCTCGGTCGCGGCGCTGATGCTGATGCCCGGAGAGCGCCGGATCGACAGTCTCGGGGTGTCGGCCGACGTCACGCTGGCGGGGTTCGCGCGACTGCAGGGTCGCGACGTCGAGGACATCAGCACGGGCATGCCGGTGCTCGCCGGGCCGGAGGGGACCGCCGGCGCCTACCGGCGCGCCGCCTGGGAAGAGGTCGGTGGGCTGGATGAGACGATCAGCGCCTATATGGAGATCCTCGACCTCGCGCTGCGCCTGCGCGCGGCCGGGTGGGGCACGGCCGGCGCGCAGGACGCGCGCGGCATGCACCTGGGATCCAGCACCTACGGCCGGCGCTCCGCCCGCCAGCGCCGCCTGGCCGGGTTCAGCCGGGGCTACCTGCTGCGCCGCTACGGCGTGCTGCGCAGCCGCGCGGGCGCGCGGGCGCTGCTGACCGAGGCGGCGGTCGTGGCCGGGGACATCGCGCTCTGCGGCGACACCCAGGCGCTGCGCGGGCGCGTCGAGGGCTGGCGCGCGGGCGCGGGCATGCCGCGCCACCCGCCTCCGCCGGGAGAGGCGATCGACTCCTCGATCTCGCTGTGGGACTCGCTGAAGCTGCGGCGGAGCGCGCTCGAAGATCAGTAGCCCCGGGGGCTCAGCCCTCCCGCGCCCCGACGCCGCCGGCGCCCACGTAGTGCTCGCCCCACGCGTCCCGCGACAGGCGCCGGCGCAGTCGCGGCGAGGCCGCCTGCCAATCGCCGGTGCGGCGGTCGGCGACGAGCAGGTTGTCCTGCTCGCCGCTGCGGTACGTGCGCGAGGCGGCCCAGTCCTTGACGCCGTAGGCCCGTCCGTCGCGGCCGGCGACGACCGCGCGCAGCGCGCGCTCGAGGACCTGGCGGGTGATGCTGCGACGGCCGCTCTCGAGCAGATAGGTGTCGCGCTTGTCTTGCGCCGCGTCGAGGTTCATCGCCAGCAGCATCGCGCGCTCGATCATGAACGCGGTGGTGCGAATGTGCGGATTGGGGAAGCGCGGATAGTCGTGGCGCGCGCCGCGTAAGCGGGCGAGCTGATAGGGCCAGTAGCGAGCCCGGCCGCGGATCCACCGCGACTGGCTCTCCCAGCTGGCGGTGGCCCCGGCAAGACCGGTGCCAGGATCGTCGAGCGCCCGCGCGAGGATCGCGAGCCAGTTCTCGGCGAGGATCAGGCTGTAGGAGTTCAGGAAGCACAGCCGCTGATGGCTCAGCGCGCGCGCGGCCAGGCCATAGGCGGCGAGGTCGAGCGCGGGGCGCTCGAGCACGATCAGGCAGTGCTCGACCTCCGCGAGCTCCGCGGCGAGGCCCTCGCGCGTGAGCGCAACGGTGCCGCGGGTGCGAGCGCGGGCGCGGGCGGCGTCGTGCGGATCGGCGTCGGCGGGCGCGCCGTTGAGCACGATCACGAGCTCGTGCGCGATCCCCGGCGGATGCGCGAAGTATGAGCGCAGAAACGACCGCAGCGGCTGCGGCCCGAGCGGCGCCCACACGAGATGGACGAGGCCGAGCGCCTCCGGCTGCGAGCGGTTCAGCGCGGCGGCGCGGGCGTGCGCCTCGAGATCCCACACCATCGGCTCAGGCAGGCTCCGTCGCCGGGCGCCCGGGGGCGGCCCGGGGACCCCAGGCAAACGCCGACAGCAGCCGGCGGCGATCGTGGGAGCCGTTGGCGTAGGAGCGGGTCTGGTTGTCGGCGACGAGCAGGCCCTGCTGGTCGCCCTGCCAGAACGTGCGGCTGGCGTGCCACTCGGGGTGATCGTAGAAGGCGCCGTCGCGCGCGACCACGAGCGTGCGCAGGCCCATCGCCCGCACCTGGCTGGTGAAGCTCGCGCGACCGCTCTCCAGCAGGTAGGCGTCCATCTTCCGCGTGAGCGCGCACATGCGCAGCGCCGCGAATGTGGAGCGCTCGAGCATGAACGCATTCGTGCGCACGTGGTAGGCGGGGAACGGAGCGAAGCGCAGGAGCTGCTCGGGCATCGGGCGAAACGAGCGCAGCGTGGAGCGCACCGAGCCGGCGAGGGTGCGCCGCGGCAGCTGCGAGGGAGGAGGAGCCGCGGCGTCCGCGGAGGCGCGCGCGGCGTCGAGTTCGAGCTCGATCTCGCGCATCTGTTCGCGCGCGACGGCGCGTCGGGGGACCGCCCGGCGGTAGGGGTTGGGCAGCATGAACGCGTTGAGCACGGCCGAGTGCAGGCTCGCCCACGAGCCGGTGGCGCCGACGAGCCCCGCGCGCGGTTGATCGAGCGCGTGGTCGAGCAGCGCCAGCCAGTCCGGCGCGAGGATCGCCGAGTAGGAGTTCAGGAAGCACAGCCGCTCGTGCTCGAGACGGTCGGCGGCATGCGCGTATGCGGCCAGATCCTGAACCGGCTCGGGAGTGCGCAGCAGGCGGTGCTCGACGCCCTCGAGCTCGGCCCGAAACTCCGCGGGCAGAGGGTCGGGGACGTTGTTGAGGAGCACGATCAGCTCGTGCTCGGCGCCCGGCGGATGACGCCGATAGGAGGCCAGGAACTCGTGCAGCGGCCCGGTCCCGAGGGGTCCCCAGACGAGGTGCACGACCGCGATCACTGCGGGGACACTAGCGAGCGAGCCGCGGGCCCAGAGGCTCGCGGCGCTCCGATCACGCTCGCCTGGCGCGCAGGCCTGGGAGCAGCTCGAGCAGCTCGGGCGGGTAGGCGCGCGTGAGCAGCAGGGTGCCCGCGAACAGCGCCGTGGAGATCGCCAGGCGCACGATGACCGGGACGGCGGTGAGCTCGAGCGGTGCGACCCCGAGCGCCGCGGCGAGCGCCACGCCGGGGAGGATGCGCAGGGAGGGGCGCAGCTGCGGGCGCCGGCGCACGACGGCGACGCACTGGGCGAGCGCGAGCGCGATCTCCCCCGTGGCGGTCCCGATCGCGGCTCCCTGCGCGCCGTCGAGCGGGATCAGCACCGCCACGAGCACCGCGGTGAGGATCAGGCCGGCGAGGCTGATCGCGAGTATCTGCCGGTAGAGGCCGAGGCCGAGCAGACCGTTGGCCCAGACGAGGCTCACGAACATCGCGCCGAGGCCGATGCCCTGCACCGCGAGCACGGGCGCCGCGGGCGCGAAGCGCGGGCCCCCGACGACCGCGAGCGCGAGCGGCGCGCCGACGGCGATCGAGACGGACACCCAGGCGCCGACGATCAGCGACACCTCGAACACGCGCCCGAGTGCATAGCCGAGGCGGTCGTGGTCGTCGTCGCGCACGGTGTGGGCGAGGATCGGCAGCGCCGAGCCGGCCAGCAGCACGGGCACGGGTGTGAGCACTTCGATGATCCGAAACGACAGGCTGAAGTACCCCAGCTCGACGGCCGTGCCGAGCGTGGAGACGAGAATTATCGACACCCGCAGATAGACCGAGGAGGCGGCGACGGCGGCCGAGTAGGGGAGCATCGGCCTGACGAACCTGCGCCAGCGGCTGAGGCTGAACGTCGGCGTGAGCGCGCGCGTGCCGCGCACGATCATCACGGTCGCCGTGAGCACGATCACGCCGACGGGAATCGACACGCCCAGGAACGGGACCAGCGTGGCGCCCGCGAACACGAGCAGGATCGTGAACAGGGTGATCAGCAGCTGGCGCGAGAGTTCGAGCGCGGAGACCACGCCGAGCCGCAGGCCGACCAGCAGCGGCAGCGAGAAGTTGTCTTGGGTCGCCTGCAGCAGCAGACCGACGCACGCGAGCGCGACGCCGGCGGCGAGCGTGGGCGAGTAGACGAGCCAGGCGATCGCCACGACCACGACGCTGCCCGCCAGCGTGAGCGTGGTCCGCAGTCCGAGCAGATCGCGCGCGAGCGGCCAGCGCTCCGCGGGCGGGCGCATCGACAGCTCGCGCACCCCCACCGCCGTCAGCCCCAGATCCGACATCGCCCCCACGATCGCCACGAGCGACAGCGCGGTGACGTACTGACCGAACTGCACCACCCCGAGGTGCCGGGTCAGCAGGGCGGCGGAGATGACGCTGAACAGCGCCCCGACGATGTAGGCCCCGACGCGCAACCCGCCCCCCCGCGCCGCCGCCGGACCGGCGGCGGTCGTGGACAGGATGTCGCCGGCGGCAGCCTCCTCGGCGGGAGCTTCCTCGGCGGGAGCTTCCTCGGCGGACGCTTTCTCGGCGGGAGCTTCCTCGGTGGACACCGTCAGGGCTCCCTGCGCATCAGGATCGTCACCGCCGACCCCCGCTCGCCGGTGCGCTCGAGCGGCGCGAGCGTGCGTTCGATCGCGCGGGCGGCGTGGCTGACGAGGTCCGGTGTCCGACCCACGGCCGGTCGGCGCCGCAGCGCGCTGACCCAGCCGAAGAAGTTGCACTCCAGGCCGTCCGGATCGTTGGTGCTCAGCGCCACGCTCGTCATGCCGAGCTCCCTGCCCGCGTCGATCAGGGCAGCCGGCGGGATCAGGCACAGGTGCCGGGGCGCGTCGAGGTGGGCCCAGCGGGACCGCAGCAGGCGAAACTGCAGCGAGCGCGGGTTCGGCACGCCGATCGCCAGCACGCCGCCGGGCTCCACCTTCGCCGCCGCCAGCGCGAGGACCTCGCGCGGGCTCGGCAGGTGCTCGAGCACGTGCCACAGCGCGACCACGCGCGCCGACGGCAGCGGGGCGATCGCCTCCAGCGGGCGGTCGCTGCAGATCGCCTCGATCCCCTCGCGCTCGCGCAGATAGCGGCAGCAGCGCTCGCTCATCTCGATCGCGCTGACCTGGAAGCCGGCCGCTCGCGCGGTCGAGGCGAACGCTCCGGTCCCGGCGCCGATCTCGATCAGGCGCCCGGGCGCGGTGTGGGCACGCAGCAGATCGACGCGGTATGACGCGGCCCGCATCCGCGCCTCGTCGCTCTTCCAGGCCGGTTCTCCGTCGGGGTCGAACTGGTAGTAGTCCTCGGCGTAGTAGCGACCGAGATCCGCCGGGGGATCGACCAGGAAAACGGTCCCGCACTCCCGGCAGCGGGCGTAGGCGAAGCGCTCCCGGGTGCTCTCGCGGTTGCGATCCCACGCGTGGAGCATGCGCGTGCCGGGACCCGCGCAGAAGGGACAGGCGGCGAGTGCCGCATGGCGTGGGGTCATGTCGCTGGTGCTCGCGGTGCGATGATCGGGTGATCCTAGCCCTGAGGCGAGCGGGCGAATAACCTGGAGAGCGATGACCTACACGACCGCGGACGGACGCAGACAGCTGCTCGAAGCCCTCGCAAGGGGAGCCGATGAGATCGGCGTGGCGCTGGCGGCGCTGGGCGAGGCGTACGAGCTGCTCGATGAGCGCACGGCCGAGCGCCTGGAGCAGGAGCTGTTCCGGCCCGTGCAGAGCGCGTACGGCAGGGCGCAACGCACGTACGCGGGGTTCGCCGAGCGCCATGACCTGCCCGGTCACACGTTCGATTCGGCGACCCAGGGCGCGCCCTCCACGGGCGTCAAGGGCTTCGTCGAGGCCGCGGTGGAGGCGGCCGGCCGCGCCGACGGCGAGCTGGCGGCGCTGCAGGACTCGATGCTGCCGATCGAGGTCGGCGACGCCGAGCTGCGAGCGGGCCTGCAGGAGGTGCGGGAGCTGCTGGGGGAGCTGCGCGCTCGCGCGCGCGAGCTGGTGCGCGTGCTGGGGCGCTGAGGCCCGGCGCGCAACCTCGCGAGATCTTCGCCGCGCGCACGCCGAGGCAGTTTCTCACTCGACCGCTGCCACCGCCGCCGCCCGACATCCGGGACCACGGTCGATCCGGACCACGGTCGCCCTACACCCGGACCACCGCCGCCCGACACCCGGGACCGTGGATCCAGGACGCGGGCATGGCCTCGAGCGCAGAGATGACGCGAAGTCTCACTCCCGCCACTTGATCGAGCACCCGACGGGCGTGGTCTGGGCGAGCCCGGGGTCGCGCCCGGCTAGAACCGCGTCGAGGGCGTCGCGCAGATACGCGGCGTTGCGCGAAGGGTCGTCGTAGTCGGCGTCGGGGGCGCCGCGATAGCGCAGCAGGCCGGCGGCGTCGAGGATGAACACGTCGGGCGTCGTCTTGGCGTCATACGCGCGGGCGACCTCCTGGGTCTCATCGCGCAGGTAGGGGACGCCGTCGAACTCGCCGCGCTGCACACGCGCGCGCATCGCCTCGATGGAGTCGCGCGGGTAGCGCGCGGCGTCGTTGGGGTTGATCGCCAGCACCCGCACTCCGCGCTGGGCGTAGTCGCGCGCGAGCGCGACGATCCGATCGTGCCAGGCCAGCGCGTAGGGGCAGTGGTTGCAGGTGAACACGATGACGGTCGCGGGCGCCTCGCCCGGTTCGTGCGCGGCGCCCTCCGTGTCGGGCAGGACGAAGGTCGGGGCGGGCTCGCCGATGGCCGGCATCTCAGCTCCTCTCGGTGGGGTCGGTCTGCGGTGTGGTCTGCGGTGTGGTCTGCGCGGTGGTTGGATCGTCGGTGGTGGCGGCTGCGGCGGCCAGGAGCGCGTCGCGCACGTCAGCGGGGTCGGGGGTCGGGGAGACCCGGCCGTCGCGGCGATGGTAGACGCGACAGACGAGTCCGAAGGGCTCCTCGCCCGGGTGCCGGACGTCGACCCCGTCGATGCGGATCGTGGGCGATCCGACGAACCGCTCCCGCTCGGCCTGCTCGTGGGTGTCGATCGCGCGAAGCGCGACCGTGCTCGCGTCGAGCCCGAGGTCGACCATCGCGGCTTGCAGCTCGACCAGCGCCCGCGGGTGCGAGGGGCAGCCGTCCCAGAACAGAAGCTCCACATGCATGGCGCTCAGGCTAGAGCAGCGCGAACGGCGCTACCGATGCAATGAATCGGTTGACCGATCGAAGATCGGCCGGTATCCGCGCGATACCGGCGGTCCGGCACGGCGGCGCGTTCCGGCGGGTGCGGGGCTTCCGGTCCCGCATCGGGCGGAGATGACCGGTTCGCGAGTACGGCTCGAGACGCCCTGCGAAGAGTGAGAGACGACGGTTGCCGAACCGCCGTTGTCCTGTAAGATTCCGATCAATTGTATTGTCGGCATAGGCGAAGATGATGGATAGGGAGAAGAGCGCATCGCTGGTCGAGGGTCGCTCGCCGGTCAAGGCGGCGGCGCTGGCCGTGCTGCTCGAAGGCCCGACGTACGGGTATGAGGTCGCCAAGCGGATCAACCGTCGGATGGGGGCCTCCTGGCACGTTCAGCCCAAGCACATCTACCCGGTCCTCAAGCAGCTCGAAGCGGATGGGCTCGTGCGGTCGCAGAGCAAGCCGGTCGACGGTCCGCCGTACTCGCGCCAGTTCTACTATCCGACCGACCAGGCCGTGCGGGCGCGCCGCGAATGGCTGACCACGCCGCCCGTGGCGAGCGTCATGCGCGCCGACATCCACGCGCGGCTCGCGTTCTCGACCGAGGAGGAGATACCGGAGCTGTTGCGCGCGCTGAACGAATGGCGTGTCGATCTGCTCGAGGAGATCCAGGAGAACGTCGAGACGGAAACGCCGCGAGTGTCGTGGCTGGGGACGATCATGAGCCTGTACCGCTCGGCGGTGGACAAGCGATTGAAGGCGGAGCTCGAGTGGGTGGGGGAAGCCTGCCGCGCGCTCGAGGAGACACTCGCCGCACAGCGGCAATGACCGGGCAATGACCGTTCTCGCGTTCAGGGACGTCACCAAGCGCTTCCGCGACGGCATGCGCGAGGTCGCGGTCCTGGACCGCGTCTCGTTCGAGCTGTATGCGGGAGAGACGCTCGGCGTGCTCGCCTCGCGGGGCGCCGGCAAGACGACGCTGCTGCGCATCGCCGCGGGCCTGCAGACGCCCGACGAGGGCGAGGTCTGCTGGCAGGGCCGCGACCTTGCGGGCATGAGCGCCGACGAGCGCGCCCGCGCGCGCCGCCACGGCGGGATCGCGCTGGCTCGTGGAGACTGGCGTGCGGGCGACTCGATGGTCGCGGTGGAGCACGTGGCGATGCCCCTGTACAGCGAGGGGTTGAGCATGCGGCGCGCCGAAGCGTGCGCGTGGCGCGTGCTCGAGACGGTGCAGGCGACGGGGCTTGGCTACACGCCGACCGGGAGGCTGGGGCTGACCGAGCGCGTGCGCGTGGAGCTGGCGCGCGCGATCGTGCGCGAACCGGCTCTGCTGCTCGTCGACGAGCCGGCGGTGCTGCCCCAGCCGCGGGACGCACAGGCCTTCCACGCCCTGATCCACTCGCTGCCCAAGCAGCTGGGCCTGTCGCTGCTGATCGCCAGCGAAGAGGTCACGGCGCTGCGTGGCGCGGGGCGGGTCATGAGCCTCGACAACGGCCGCATGCACTCCACGGACTCCCGGCGCAAGGTCATCAGCTTCCCCGAGCGGCGCGGCGCGGCATGAACGCCGGCGCGTCGTGACACTGGAGCTGCGCGAGGTCTCCAAGCGCTACACGAGCGCGGGAGAGACCGTCGACGCGGTCGATCGCGTCTCGCTGACGGTCGCACCGGGTGAGTTCGTCGCTCTGTACGGCCCCAGCGGCTCGGGCAAGACGACGCTGCTGCTGCTGGCGGCGGCGATCATGCAGCCGGACGAGGGGAGCGTCCTGTTCGACGGGCGCGAGGTGAGCGGCCTGTCGGCGAGCGAGAGCGCGCGCTACCGGCGCGAGCAGACGGGGGTGGTGTTTCAGTCGTTTCATCTCACCGGCTCCTCGGCGCTCGACAACGCGGCCGTGAAGCTGCTCGCGCTCGGGATGACGCTCGGCGACGCACATATGGCTGCGCTTCCCTGGCTCGAGCGCGTCGGCTTGGGTGGGCGAGTCGAGCACGCGTCCACCGAGATGTCAATGGGCGAGCGTCAACGCGTGGCGATCGCGCGCGCGCTCGCCAATGATCCTCGCCTGCTGCTCGCCGACGAGCCGACCGGCAACCTGGACTCCAAGCGAAGTCGAGAAATTTTGGGGATGCTCGCTGACATCGTGCATGAGCGTCAGCTCTCGGCGCTGCTCGCCACGCACGACCCTCAAGCCACAGCCTTCGTCGATCGAGTTTACACAATGCGCGATGGGCGATTGAGAGAGGGCTTGGATATCGAGCTGCACCCAGTGATCTACAGATGACACGATGGACAGTCCTTCTGAATCCGCGGGTCTTTGGTCTGCGGGTGAGTGTGCTGTTTGGACTCTATCGGCAGCAATTGCGGTACAGCATCGTTCGGGAGTTGCTGGCCGGTGGTGGGATCGCGATAGGCGTCGCTCTCGTTTTCGGGGTGCTGGTAGCCAACAGCAGTGTGCTCGGCTCGGCACGCGAAATCCTCAACGCCGTCAATGGTTCGGCTACGCTTGAGCTTGCCGCACGCTCACCCCACGGATTCAGTCAGCGCCTTGCGGAAAAGGTTGCACAGCTTCCGGGCGTGCGGGATGCCGCGCCGCTGCTACGCGAGAGCGCAGTGATCGAGGGGCCCAGTGGAAGCAGATCGGTGCAGCTTGTGGGCGTGACACCGAGGTTGATCAGACTGCGAGGCTCCGCGACCAGGAATCTGGGATCGGGAGCAGCACTGCTCAGCGGAGGTGTGGCTCTGCCGTCCGGGCTGGCCAGCGCGATCGGCGCCCCGCAGGAAGGAAAGGTCACAATTCTGGCCGGTGGTGCGGCGCATACCGCACAAGTTCGGGCTGCGTTTAACGCCGGAGTGATCGGTGCTCTTTCCACAAGTGGGTTGGTTGTCTCACGGCTGGATGTAGCGCAGAAATTTGCGGGCGAGCCAGGACAAGTGACAGAGGTCTTGATCGAGACCGCCCCCGGCCGGCAGCGGACTGTCACCCACGAGCTACGCCTGCTGGCAGCGGGCAAGCTCGATGTACTACCGGCCGACGCCGAACTGCAGCTGCTGAATGAGACAGCCAGACCGACCAGTCAGTCTTCCGCGCTATTTGCCGCGATAGGTCTAATAGTGGGATTTTTGCTCGCCCTCAATGCGATGCTTCTCATCGTGCCCGAACGGCGGCGGCTAATCGCCGAGATGCGCTGCCAGGGATATGACTCAAAGCAGGTGCTGACAGTGTTCGTCTTCCAAGCTGTCGCGCTTGGAACGCTGGCTTCGTTCGCTGGAGTCGCCGCCGGCGACATATTGGCGAAAACACTATTTGGGAACGCGCCAATATACCTCTCAGTGGCGTTTCCCATCAGCGGTCAGCAGACGATCCATCCGACGACGGTATTGATCGCCGTCGGGTTTGGCATTACCGCTGCATTGGTCGCTTCGCTCGTACCAATTCTCTTTGACTTGACCTCTGGCAAACCCGTTGACGCGGTACTCAGCCGCCGTGGAGAGGCAGGCCAGCAGATCGGCGTGGGCCTGATGCGTCGTCTTGCGCTGGCAGGCGCGCTCATCGTGCTCGGCGTGACAGTCGCCGTGCGAGTCATTCCCAGCCTGACCGTAGCCGGCGGCGTGGCGCTCGCCCTGGCCTCGCTGTGTTTCATCCCGCTTGTATTTCGCTTGGCCACGCGGTCGCTGAGACGATTGGCAATGAAGCACCACGGTGGGATGCTGGCAGTTGCCGTCATCGAACTGGAAGCTGGCACGATACGCGCCGTGGCGCTGGCCGGTGTCGCCGCGCTGGCCGTTTACGGGAGTACCGCTGTCGACAGCGCACGCCGCGATCTAACTCATGGCCTGGACACGACCTTTGCTGAATATATCGGGACTGCGGATATATGGGTGACGACGAGCGGCAACTACCTGACCGTCAACAGCTTCCCGGCCGCTCGCTCGGCGATAGAAATCACCCATTTGCATGGAGTCTCGTCCGTTGAGATCGATCAGGGCGAGTACCTGGATGTCGGTTCGCGCCGCATGTGGATAATCGCTCGCCCCAGTAGCGCCCACACGATTCTCCCAACAGGTCAACTCCTTGAAGGCGAAGTCGCCCAGGCTACACGCCTGCTGCGTCAGTATGGTTGGGCGGCCATCTCGAGCGCCTTTGCGAGCGAACACAACCTCCGGATCGGGGACAGGTTTGAGCTTCCCACACCGTCGGGAGATGAGTCCTTCAGAACCGCCGCGATCACAACCAACTTGGGTTGGCCACCGGGAACCATCACACTGAACACAGCCAACTACAGTCGTTATTGGAAAACCAGCGATCCAACCGCCTTGGAGGTCAACTTCAAGCCGGGAGTGAGTCCAGCGGAAGGCAAGCGCGAGATCGAATATGTGCTACAGGGACGACACGGCCTCAGAGTCCAGACGATGAGCGAACGGATAGCTCAGTTTCAGGACAATGCGAGTCAGAGTCTGCATTCGCTCACCGAGATAGCTTTGCTCCTGTTGTTGACGGCAGCACTAGCTCTCGCAGCAGCTCTGAGCACCATGATCTACCAGCGACGACCGCAGCTCATATCGCTCAAAGAAGACGGCTTTGAGCGCTGGCAGATCTGGCGAAGCCTGCTGATCGAGAGCATCATCATACTTGGTATCGGCTGCACCGATGGTGCGATTCTCGGCATCTACGGACATGCTCTGGCAAGCAGATACCTGCGATTGGACACAGGTTTCCCGGCGCCATTCAGTCTCGGTGGACCTCAGCTCATCCTGACCCTGCTGATCGTTGCCGGTGTGTCGCTGTCTGTCATGGCGCTGCCCGGCTACTCCGCCGCCGGATTGCCTACTACGCGCTCCAACATGCGGGATTAAGGACGGACAGGGGTTGCAGACGGCGCGGTGTGCCGAGAAGCTAGCGGAGTGCACCTTCAGCCCAGCCGACGACATACACCGGCCGGCGCCTTCGCCGTCGCGGCGAGTCGTTATTGGCTGAATGTCGTTCCTGTCGCCAGGCGCGAGCTTGGTTGTTTGCGGCAGCGAGCAAACGAGATCCCGGATCTCGCGCTCCGACGCCTCGCGTTGGACATGTATCGGCGCGATTGGGCCAGCGTGGAGAGCGGGGCGGCATTCGCGGCATTCGCTCACCCGGACCAGCGCGCCGGCGTGGCGCGGCTGCTCGTCAGACTCCAGGGCATCTACCAGTACGCCGACGTGCTGATGGAGCAGCCGAGCATCAACCCCTCGGCCAACGCCCGCCAACTGCATACCGCACTCCTCGTAGCGCTTCAGGCGGGACGCGCGCACGCCGACTACTACACCCATAACGCCCAGGAAGATGACGGAGGCTTCCTCGTGGAGCTGGTGGACGTCTGCCGAACGCTGCTCACCAAACTGCCCGCTTACGCGCTGGTGGAGAAGGCTGCACTCGACCAAGCGCACCGTATCGTCTTCTACCAGACCCACGTCAATCTCGCCGCAGAGCGGGACCTCCCTGCCCTCGAGCGTTGGGCCGAGCCCCAGCATCCAGCCGGCGCCGAGCTGAGGTGGTGGGAGCTCGCAGCCGCATCGGGGTCCTCGGTGGCCGCCTACGCACTGCTCTCGGCCGCCGCCGACCCCGATCTCACCACCGAGCACGCGAAGGCGATCGAGGCGCTCTACTGTCCGTGGATGGGGGCACTGCACACCCTACTCGACAACCTGATCGACCACTCCGAGGACACAGCGATGGGCCAGCACAACCTCCTCGACCACTACTCCTCGCCGGAAGAGATGGCCGAGCGCATGGAGTGGTTGGCGGTCGAAGCCGTCCACCGAGCCGGGGCGGTCGGCGTCGAGCACAGCCTGATCCTGGCCGGCATGGCCAGCCTGTATCTGTCGGACCCGAACGCGCGCCAGCCGTACGCTCTCGAAACCACCGAACGCGTGCTGGCGGCGCTGGGCGGCCTGGCGAAACCGGCGATGCTGGTCCTGCGCGCCCGCCGCCTCGCCCATCGCGACGGTCCACGCGCCGGTCCGCGGAGGTCGCTGACAAACGTGCCCGGGAGATATCCGATCTCGGATATCCGCTAGGGGAATACTCCCCCAGCGGACTTGTCGCGCGCCTCTCGCCGCGTCAGCATCATGGGTGGTGACCGAGGACGACCATGCCTACCGGGCGCTCATTCCCGCGAGAAGAGAGACACCGTCGTCGCTTGACGGTGCGCGGGCAGGCTCGGGCAGGTCATGAGTTCCGCCCGTCCTCGTCTCTGCCAGAGATAAAGGCCGGGCGCCGCCCACACGGCGCCCGGCTCATGAAGCCAAGACCCGCGATCCGAACTTGGACGATTCGATCTCGACACTCCCCTCCCCCACGCGGTCGGCGGCGGACTCCGTCATGGCTGGGGAGTCGCGGATGAGCACCCCACGCGGACAGAGCCCACGCGGACAGCGGCGTGGGGAGATCGCAAGGCTATCGGCATGAGTCCCACGGGACCATACGAGGACTCATGGCAGATGCCCGATTTCTCGGGACCGCGCTACTCCCAGTCCCTGGCGCGCGGGTTGGCGATCATGGAGTGCTTCAAAGCGGAGCGCTCGGTGCTGGGAATCGCCGACATCGCCGACGAGCTGGGGATGAGCCGCTCGACGACGCACCGCTATCTCACGACCCTCGTGGCGCTCGGATACATGGAGCAAGACAAACACCGCAAGTATCGGCTGTCGCTACGCGTGACCGATCTGGGAATGTCCGCGTTGAACTCGATCGGATTGCGCGAGCACGCGCATTCGGTGCTGGAAGAACTGCGGCAGGGGTCGAACTTCACCGCGAGCCTCGCCGTGCTCGACGGTACGCAGATCGTCTACGTCGATCGGGTCGTCAGCTTTCAGCGCGGACAGGACAAAGTCAACCTCGGGATGGGGATCGGGTCGCGGCTGCCGGCGTACTGCACGGCGATGGGCAAGATCCTGCTCGCTCACCTCCCCGAGGACGAGCGTCAGGAGCTGCTCTCGCAAGTGAGCCTCGAGCGCCGGGGGCCGAACGCGATCACGGGCAAGGTGGAGCTCCAGACCGAGCTTCGGGGAGTCCTCGAGGAGGGCTTCGCGACCGAGCACGAGGAGTTCGAGAAGGGACGGATAGCCATCGCCGCGCCGGTCCGCAACGAGACGGGAGCGACGGTCGCCGCGATCGACCTCTCCACGCACACCGGCATGATCGCGCTCGAGCAGCTCGCCGGCGCTCTGCGCCCCCACCTCATCGCCGCCTCAGACCGCATCTCCGCCCGCCTGGGCCACCGTCGCGAGGACGAGACCGCCTCGCGGTGATGCCACCCCCGCCCGGCACGCGGAATGGTCGTGCCGGGGCGGACCCGTCTGGAAAAGCGATTCGCGAGCCCGGCGGCGGTCGCGCCCGGGAGGGCCGGCCTGTGTGACACTGCCGCAATGCGCGGGCCGAGGGTGGCGGTGGTGGGACACGTCGAGTGGGTGCGGTTCGCGCGCGTGTCGCATATGCCTGAAGCCGGAGAGATCGTGCACGCGCGCGACCAGTTCGAGGAGCCGGCCGGCGGCGGGGCCGTCGCGGCCGTGCAGCTGGCGCGGCTGGCGGGAGCGTGCGTGCTGATGAGCGCCCTGGGCGATGACGAGCACGGCCGCCGGTCGCGGGAGCGCCTGCGCGAGCTCGGCGTGGAGGTGCGGGCGACGCGGCGAGCGGCGCCGACGAGGACGGCGAGCACGCTCGTGGATGACGCGGGCGAGCGCACGATCGTCACCTACGGCCCGCGCCTGGAGCCCCTCGGCAGCGACGCGGAGCCGTGGAGCGAGCTGGCGGAGATGGACGCGGTCTACTTCACGGCGGGCGATATCGGCGCCCTGCGCGCCGCGCGCGCGGCCCGGGTGCTGGTGGCGAGCCCGCGCGCGACCGACGCTCTCGGGCGGGGCGTCGCGCTGGACGCGCTGGTGCTGAGCGCAAGCGACGCGATCGAGCGCGGTGAGGCCACCCACGCGGAGGGCGAAGCCGAGCTGGTCGCCTCCACCGAGGGAGCGCGTGGCGGCGTCTACCGTGAGCGTGGCGGCGAGAGCGGTTCGTGGGCTGCCGCTCCCCCGCCGAGCGCGGCCGTGGACTCCTACGGCTGCGGCGACTCGTTCGCCGCGGGGCTGACCTACGGGCTGGCCGCGGGCATGGCGGCGCCGGAGGCGCTGGCCGTGGCTGCCCGCTGCGGGGCGGTGTGTCTGACGGGCAGGGGACCGTATCAGCGACAGCTCACCGCGAACGAGCTGTCGCCCGCCGAGTCCGCGGGCGCATAATGGACGGTCGCGATGGATGACTCCCGGTTCACGACCGTCCGGCTGTGCGACGAGGAGGGGCTGCTCGAGGCCGAGTTCGTTCCCGACGCCGGGATGCTGTGCCGCTCGCTGCGCCACCGTGGCGAGGAGCTGCTGGCCCAGAACGCGGGCCTCGGCGCGTACGCCGCGCGCGGGAAGACGATGGGCATCCCCCTGCTCTACCCCTGGGCCAACCGGCTCGCGGGCTTCGAGTACGGCGTCGCCGGCAGGACGGTGACGGTCCCGCGCGACCCGCAGCGGATCGCGCTCGACGACAACGGCCTGCCGATCCACGGTGTGATCGGCGGGCGCCTGCGCTGGGAGCCGGCGCACCCGCGGGACCCCGGCGCGCGGTCGCTCACGGCCCGGCTGAGCTGGAGCGAGTCACAGTGCCGGGACCGTTCGAGGCGTTCCCGTTCAGGCACGACGTCGTCTACGAAGCTCGCCTGGTGGACGGTCGCCTGCAGGCGACGATCGTCGTGGACGCGTGCGGCGAGGACCGCGTTCCGGTGGCGTTCGGCCTGCACCCGTACCTGTCCCCGCCAGGGGTCGCGCGTGAGCAGTATCGGGTCGAGCTGCCGTCGATGCGCCGGCTGAAGCTCGACGCCGAGCAGATTCCCGTCGGCCCCGGCGAGCAGCTGCCGCGGCGCGGGTTCGAGCTCGCCGAGGACCAGTTCGACGACGGGTTCGACGACGTGGCCGAGCCCGCCCGCTTCGCGGTGGAGGACGGGACGCGCCGGATCGAGCTGGAGCTCGTGGAGGGATACCCATGCGCCCAGGTGTACGCGCCTCGCACCGGCCAGTTCATCTGCTTCGAGCCGATGACCGCGCCCGCCAACGCGCTGCGCAGCGGCAACGGGCTGCGTGTGCTCGAGCCCGGCGAGCACCATCGCGCCACGTTCGCTTTGCACGTTCGGGAGCTTCCGCCCAGGGCATCGAGGGATTCCGATTAGCGACACAATCCAGAGAAACCTCCGCACTCGTGCGTACCGTGTGCTTCGCCATGGAACGTGGTCCTCCAGACGATGCCCTACTGGTGCGCGGCCTGATGCGCGCGAGCGACCTCGCGACGTCGGCCGAGGTCCATTGGGAGCAGCACCGAAGCCATGCGCTGTCGTTTTGGACCATCCCGGGCCTGAGCGCCGACGAGATCGCGGCAACGGTTGGCATGGAGAATCTGCCGCACGCGAAGATCCGCTGTGCCCCCGCTGGGAGGCTACGGCGGCTAGGCTATGAGGTGATGTTTTCCGAGCCGCGCCCCATGCATGTGTCGGTCGTCTTGCCGTCTCCTCCATCCGATAAAGATTGGAAGTCGATCGACAACGCGTTCGACGCGCCGGCCAAGAATCCGGTCGCCAGACCAAGACGACCTTAGCGAGTACACAATGCAGACCTTCCAGGTGGACTTCAACGACCGAACCCATAGCGATCAGATCGCCGCCTTGCGCCGCCTAGCCTCGCAGCCCGGGAAAACGCCACATGTCGGAGAGCATGTCGCGCTGCGGGACTCCGAGGGCAACCGCTGTCGTGGGCGGATTGCGAGGATCGATGACACCCTCGCCTACGTGATCCCCGATTGGGATACGTGGAGTCCCGCCGGAGACTTGCTAAAGAGGATCCAGAACATCGGACTCGCGCCGTGGCGGTGGATGTATCGCCACGCGTACTCGCCCCGGTAGTCTAGATTTCGCTGCAGAGGCGCTTCCCTCAGGGAGCCTTCGCCAGATACTTGTGCCCCGTCTTGACCTCGACGTGGCGGTGGTTGACGAGGTTCGTCACCGCCACCTTGTCGCGCGTCACGCGGATCAAAGTGCCTTCGCAGAGATCCTCGGTCAGCCATTCGGTGCCCTGCACCGCCCCGGCGGCATAGTTGCCCTTCGTGGAGAATTTGCCGTGGGCGTTGGCCCACAGTTTGCGCACCACATGCTTGCCCGACGCGGCGGCCTGCGCGCGCGCCGAGGCCACCCGCGCGATGTGGGCGCGTTCGCGCTTGGTCGGGCAGACCGAGAAGTTCCCGCCGGTCAGTTCCGCCACGACCTGTCCGTTCGGCCCCTGCCTGAGGATGAACTCGCCGCTGAAGAACTGTCCGGTCTGGGTCTTTCCGCCGGGGAGGGCCGTCGTGACGCTCACCGTCCCGTTCGTGGCGTCTATGACCGACCCGAAGGGGATCTGCCGCAGCGATGACAGCGGCACGAACGTGTTTGTGCCGGGTAGCTTTACGAGCACGGTTCCAGACACCGGCGCGACGTTGCCGGTGTGGGCTAGCACGGGTGGCGGCACGACGAAAGGAGGAATCGAGACGATCGGGGTCACGAGGCTCGACGTTTTGGCGTTTGCTTCGCCCCCGCCTTTGCTTTTTCCGGCCGGCGGGAGTTCTTCGAAGCAGAGCCACGATTCGGCGTTTTCCGGTTCGATTGGATACGCGAAAGATGCCACGCCCGGAAATGCGGTCAGGCAAGCGTTGTCCATGCTGGGGGCAGTCCCCGTAGGCGCGATCAGGACTTCGTGGCCACCTTTTTCGAGACACGCCCAGTTTTCGTAGGCGTAATTTTTGCCGCGGGTCGCGCCTCGTTGCAGCGTCACCCGTTCATAGCCGAGACCCTGGCAATACTGTTCCAAACCCAAACCCCCAAGCTCTTTCGGCGGTATGTGCACGTACTTGTATTCGTCGCCGGGAGTAAAGGTGGATGTCCCCTTGGACGTGGTAACCGTCACGTTCACCGTTCCGGACCCATGTGGGTTAGTCGCCGTTATCTCTTTACCCGAATTGACGGTTACGCTGGTCGCGGGACTGGTCCCAAAGCGAACCGTTGCGCCGGCGAGGAATTCGGTGCCGATGATCGTCACTTCCGTTCCACCCAGTTCAGTGCCGAAGTATGGGCCGATCTCGCCGATGGTCGGCTGATGTGGTTCTGTGTAGGTGAACTTGTCCTCCGGCGATTCGGTTGAGGTGCCGGCTGGGTTTGTCACCGTCACAGGCAGTTCTTCGCCGACGCCGCCGACGGGACTGACAGCCGTGATCGATTTGGCAGAGTTGACCGTAACGTTCAGCGCCGGTGTGGAGCCGAAATCGACGCCGGCACCTTCGGCAAAGCCAGAACCTTCGATCGTCACTTCGATGCTGCCCGCTTCGGAGCCGGTTTTAGGATTGATTTCCGAGACCGTCGGTTTGACTGTGCGCGCGAGCTCGGCGATCGCGTGGTCCGCCTGCCCGGCGACGTAGACGTTCGTGCCGTCCGGGCTGACCGTGAGGCGGCGGGCGAATTTGAGCCCGACCCGTTCGTTGAATTCCGGGTCGCCGCAGCCGCTCGCCTGCTCGGTCACGCAGGGATTGCCCGCCAGCTGTGTGAGCACGCCCGAGCTCGAGTTGCGTTCGAATGCCGCCACGGCGTTTTCGTTTGCGCTGGCGACATAGAGGTCTTCGCCTCCCGCGCTGAGCGCGATGCCGAACGCTCCGCCGATCTCTTCAACTTGCCGGCACCCCGTCAGCGTTTCCGTGCTGACACACTCATTGGGCGAGGCCAGCTCTTCGAGGGCGCCGGATCCCGAGCGCTTGAGCTCGATCACCGCGTTGGTGGCGTTGGAGTTCGCATAGACGTTGTTGCCGTCCGAGCTGACGACGAGGTCTTCCGAGCCCTGGATGTGTTCACCCGTCGCGCAGCCCGCCACTTTTTCACTGACGCACGCTTCTTTGCCCGGGAGTTGTTCGAGCGCTCCTTCGACACCACGCGCAAACGCGGCGACGTCGCCTTCTGTCCCCGTGTCACCAGCTGCCACGTAGACGTTTTTGCCGTCGGGGCTCGCAACGACGCCGATGCCTTCCTTGAGCCCTATCGCCGTGGTGCCGCAACCGCTGCCCGCATCGCCGATACATTCGTTGGGAGACGGAAGCTGGGTCAGCACACCACTCCCCGTATCGCGTTTGAACTCAGCGACGGCCCCTTCGGCGAAGCCCATCACATAGACGCTTTCCCCTTCAGGACTCACCGTGACGCCGTAAGGAAGACTGAGTCCCTTGGCGCCGGTGGTCGCGCATTCGCTCGAGGTGGCTTCGTTTGTGATGCACCCGATTTTTGTGAGCAGACCGGTTTCGGAGTTGCGGCTGAACTCGACTACGGCGTTACCGGCGCCCTGGGTGATCACGTACGCACTGGCCCCGTCGGGGCTGATGGCGATCGCGGCCGGGCTTGCCACGGCGGCCACTTCCATTTCGGCGTGTTCTCCGGCGCAGGCCGGTCCCGACTTCGGAAGCGAGCTGAAGCAGCCGATCGGTGTCAGCGCTCCGTTGGCCTGGTTGCGCGAATACTCGATCAGGTCGCCTTTGACCGCGACCGAGTAGGCGTACTTGCCGTCGGGGCTGACCTGGACCTGGTAGGCGAAGCTGAGTCCATAAGGCACGGAGGTGCCGCATTTGGCGACTTCTTCTTTTGCTTCCCCGATGCAGTCAGACGGTTCGCCGAGCTGCGACAAGGCACCGCTGGAGAGCTCCCGCGTCGCGGTGTACGTGCCGCTTGTCCCGTTGCTGTCGTGACTGGGGCCCGCCCACGACAGGCCGTTGGCGGCGACCGTGAGGGTTCCTTCGGCTTTATAGGCGCCCACTGAGCTTTGATAGACGAAGGTGTTGCCGGTCAACGTGCCCGTGATGGTTTCCGTTCCGTTCGCGCCGGTGACTTCTTCGGAGCCTTTGGCCTGAGTCAGCGTGTCCGTCGCCGGAAAGTTGGCCCCCGCACAACCGACTTCGCAGTGATAGACGGCCGACCAGGTCCCGCTCAGGTTGAGCGCCGAGGCCGAAGCGCAGCCGATCAGGCTCAGCAGGCCCACGGCAACGCACACCAAGACCCGCCTGGATCGCGGCGCAGGGACTCCTATGGAGGGGCGTACGGTTAGCATCGTCCTGGTGCCAGCGGGGATTGTGACAGGAGAGCGCTGAGATGGGTCGCGCGAGATGGGGGCAGCGCAAGACCGCGCTGCTCGCTGGGGTGGCCGTGGTGGCGGCAGGGATCGGCGTGGGCGCGTATGCGACGCATATCCTGAGACGCACCGAACTGCAGACGATCGACGCGCGGTACTCGATCCGAGGAACGCACAGGCCGCCCTCGAGCATCGTGTTCGTCGCTATCAGCATCGCGGCGGAACAGGAACTCGCGGCTGACCATCTTGAGGCCAGGTCACCATTGCCCCGCAGATATGACGCCCAGGTGATCGACCGACTGCGTCGCGCAGGCGCCCGCGTGATCGCGATGGACATGGAATTCATCCAGAGGACCAATGAAGAAGAAGATGATGCTCTGATCGAAGCTGTCGGTAGGGCTCACGGGAAAGTGATTCTTGCGACAGCAAACGTCACGAGCAGTGGTGGCACTGGGATATTCGGAGGAGCACAGTCGCTGCTGGACGAACTCGGGACGAGGCCGGCAGAGGTCAGGCTGACCCTCGACTCCGACGGCTCTGTCCGGCGCTTTGAACGCCAGTACAACCATCTCGGCAGCTTCCCGGTGGTCGCAGCCGAAGTGATGACCGGGCGGAAGGTCCCTGCTTCGACCTTTGAGAGCGGAAGTCTGCCGATCGACTTCGCGGGGCCACCCGAAACCTTTAGATCCATCTCCTACACCAAGGTCCTGCGCGGGGAATTTCCCGCGAACCTGTTTCGAGGCAAGCTCGTGATCGTGGGCGCCTCTTCCCCGATTTTGCAGGATCTTCATGCCACTCCTACGAGCAACGGCACGATGCCCGGCCCCGAAATCTGGGCAAACGCGACCTCGACGCTACTGCAAGGAGTCCCGCTGACCGACGCCCCCAACTGGGTGGACGTGATGCTGATCGTCCTGCTCGGCATGGCGGCGCCCCTGGGGAGTCTGCGTGTGCGGAGATGGCGCTCGCTGCTCGACGCCATCGCTCTGGCGGTGGTGTTCACCGTGGCCACGCAGATCGCGTTCAATACGGGTTGGATCTGGACGTTCGTGTACCCCCTGCTCGCGCTGGCCGTGGGAACGCTGGGCACGCTCGCCGTGCTGTACGTGGGCGAGGCGATTGAGCGTGAACGGGTGCGGGATGTGTTCTCGCGGTTCGTGCCGGGGGACGTGGTCGATCAGGTGCTGGCGAGCGCGAACGAGAACCTGCGGCTGGGGGGCGTGGAGCGCGACTGCACGATCCTGTTCAGCGACCTGCGTGGGTTCACGAGCTTCTCGGAGAGCCAGTCGCCGGAGCATGTGATCGAGGTCGTCAACCACTACCTGAACGAGATGACCGAGGCGATCATGGCGGCGGGGGGAACGCTGATCGCGTATATGGGCGACGGGATCATGGCGGCGTTCGGGGCGCCGCTTGAGCAGGAGGACCATGCCGAGCGCGCGCTGCGGGCGGCGCGGGAGATGATCGGGCCGCGCTTGGAGCGGTTCAACGCGTGGCTTGCACGAGCAGGGCCACGAGCGCGGGTTCGCGATGGGCGTGGGGCTCAACAGCGGCCCGGTGATGGCGGGGAACGTGGGCTCGGAGCAGCGCGTGGAGTACACGACGATCGGCGACACGACGAACACGGCCTCGCGGCTGGAGGGGATGACGAAGGGCTCGGGGCACATGCTGTTCTGCGCGCAGTCCACGCGCGAACGGATGCAGGACCCGCCCGCGGACCTCGTGCTGGTGGGGGAGCTCGAAGTGCGCGGGCGCGAGGCGAAGCTGCCGGTGTGGACGCTCGCGGCGCAGGCTCCCATCGCGGCGGGCGACGGGGAGGCGCGGGCTGCAGACCACGCAGAGAAGACCCGGACCGAGGCGTCGCCGAGCCCGGGGGCCGACGACGCCCCCGCACCCACACGCCCGCCCGCGCCGGGCGGCGCTCAGGCGGGATCCGGCCGGTAGGGCCCGGGCTTGCGGCGCGGCTTGCCCCCGGGAAACGCCAGGCGCAGGATCGTGCGGTGGACGGTGCCGAGCTGCTTGCCGAGGGGGCCGGTGTTGTAGGGCAGGCCGTAGCGATGGCAGATGTCGCGCACGCGGGGCGCGATCTCGGAGTAGCGGCTGGAGGGCATGTCGGGGTAGAGGTGGTGCTCGACCTGGAAGCTGAGGTTGCCGGCCAGCAGGTGGAAGAGGGGGCTGCCGTCGATGTTCGCGGAGCCGACGAGCTGGCGCACGTACCGCGCGCCGCGGGTCTCCTCGGCGACCTCGGCCTTGCTGAAGGTGTAGGTCTGGTCGGGGAAGTGCCCGCAGAAGATGATCGAGTGCGCCCACACGTTGCGGACGATGTTGGCGGTGAAGTTCGCCGTCAGAGTCGCCTTGAAACTGCTTCGCGCCGCGCGCGATCCCCGCCGTCCGGACGCCGCTGACGCCAGCGCCGAGGCGGCCGCGGAGAGCGCGGGGAAGGCGATGTAGTCCTTGATGACCTGCTTGCGCGCCTTCACGCCGATCGCCTTGAGCTCTGAGATCACCTGGGCCTTGGACTTCTCGCCGGTGCCGATCGCGTCCAAGTTGAGATCGTGCAGCGCGACGCCCCACTCGAAGAAGCCCATCAGCAGCAGGTTGTAGAGGGGCTGGCCCAGATAGACCGGGTGCCAGGGCTGATGGGGGTCGATGCGCATGATCTCATAGCCCAGGTCGCGGTCCTAGACCGCGGATGTTGGTGAAGGTGTGGTGCTCGTAGTTGTGGGAGTGCCGCCAGGCGTCGGCGGGGGAGGCGGTGTCCCAGTCCCATGCCTGGGAGTTGATGTCGGGGTCGTTCATCCAGTCCCACTGGCCGTGCATGACGTTGTGGCCGATCTCCATGTTCTCGAGGATCTTCGCCAGCGACAGCGCGGCCGTGCCGGCGAGCCACAGCGGGCGCTGCGCGAGCTGAGCAGCAGCGCGCGCGCGGCGAGCACGAGATGGCGGTGGAGTCTGATCGTCGAGCGGATGTAGCGCGAGTCGCGCTCGCCGAGGTCGGCGTAGACCTCGTCGTGGATCGCGTCGAACTCGCGCGCCGAGCTCATCGAGCTGCTCGGCGCTGAGACGCGCCAGCGGGCTCTCGGTCTCCTGAAGCCTCGATCGGTCGTCGCGGTGGGGGGCTCGGTGTATGTGGCAGACATGGGGTTCCTTTGTGTGCGTGACGGCGGGATGTGAGGAGGTGCGCGGGTGTGAGTGTGAGTCGTGAGGGTGCCGGTGTTGGGGGTGTGAGATATGTGCGGTGCGCTGTGTGGGAACGGATGGCTCAGAGGTCGATCTCGACGGCGCCCTCGGGCGCGTTGATGCAGGTGCGCAGCAGTTCTCCGGGCTGGCCGTGGACGCGGCCGGTGCGCAGGTCGCGCACACTGGCCCGAGCGCAGCCGCCCGACGCAGCTGTGGCAGATGCCCATGCGGCAGCCGAAGGGCAGCGTCGGCGCCGGCTCGCTCGCCCGCGAGCAGGATCGGCTGCTCGCCGTCGCTGACGGCGTCGATGGCCGCTGGCACACAAACGGATCGTCCCGCCGGCGCCGCGCTCGCCGTCGCCGACGTGCTCGTCGGGCTGGAAGTGCTCGACGTGCAGCCGCGCGGGGTCGCCGTCGCGTGCCCAGCGCTCGCTCATCGCCTCGAGCAGGCCCGCGGGCCCGCACAGGAACGCCTCGCGCTCGCGCCAGTCGGGGCACAGCTCATCCAGGCGCTCCGGGGTCATGCGACCGTGCTCGGCGCTGATCCACTCGTGCAGACGGTAGCCGGGATGGCGCGTGAGTCAGCTCGCGCAGCTCGCGCGCGAAGATCGACACTGCTCGGCGGTGCGGGCGCAGTGCACGTGGACGACGTCCTCGCAGGCCGCCGTCGTCGGCGAGGCCGCGCAGCATGCTCATGATCGGCGTGATCCCGCTGCCGGCGCTGAGGAACAGCAGCCGTCGAGGCAGCGGGTCGGGCAGCGTGAAGGTGCCTTCGACGCCGCCGAGGCGCACGATCGCGCCGGGGCGCACGCCGTTCGAACAGGAACGGCGAGACCTTGCCGCCTGCGGGCACGAGCTTGGGCGTGATCGAGATGCACCCGTCGGCGCGCCCGGGCTCGGAGGTCAGCGAGTAGGCGCGCCAGTGGTGGACGACCGTTGACCTCGATGCCCAGGCGCAGATACTGCCCGGGGCGGTGGCCGGGCCATTCCCAGCCGGGCTTGATCAGCACGGTGACCGCGTCGGCGTCTCGCGCTCGATGCGTTCGATGCGTCCGCGCAGCTCGCGCGTGGACCACAGCGGGTTGACCAGCTCCAGGTAGTCGTCGGGCAGCAGCGGCGAGGTGAACGAGCGGATCAGCCCCAGCGCCCGCCGGCGCGCGGCGAGACGCGCGGGACCGCGCCGCGTTCAGCCACGGGCGCCACCCGGACGGCGGATCTCGCGGGATCGAAGGGAGCGAGGCGGGCATAGGCGCGCGTCGCTGAGAACGGCAGTGATGATCATTACTGGAGCTATGCTACCTCAAACGAGGGAACATCAAAATGGTATCCTAAGTTTCAAATGGCGCGAGCGAGCACAGTTACGACCGGGGCGGTCCGCGCAGCGCGCGCGCGAAGTGCATCGGGATATGACCTGACGGTCGAGCAGCTGGCCGCGGAGGTCGGGCATGTCGGTGCGCAACATCCGCAACCACCATACGCGCGGGCTGCTGCCCGCCGCCGGAGGTGCGGGCGCGCGTCGGCTACTACAACGCCGAGCACGTGGCGCGGCTGCGGCTGATCCTCGACCTGCAGGCCGACGGCTTCAACCTCGCCGCGATCGAGCGACTGCTGAGCGGCTCCGACGGCCTCGCCGAGCGCCTGCTCGGCCTGCGCATCGCGGTCACCACCCCGTTCGAGCCCGAGGCCCCGGAGATGATCACGGCCGAGGAACTGGACAAGCGCTTCGGCGCGGTCGACGCGCAAGGACATCGAGCGGGTGCGCAAGCTCAAGCTGCTCGTGCCGCTCGGCGACGGGCGCTTCGAAGTGCCGAGCCCGGCGCTGATCGCGCGCCGCCGAAGCAGGTCGTGGCGCTCGGCATTCCCGCTGCACGCCGCGCTCGCTGCTGGTCGAGCGGGTCAGCCGCGACTGCGAGTCGATCGCGACGCGCCTTCACGAAGCTGTTCCTCAAAGAGCTGTGGGAGCCCTTCGAGCAGGCCGGCCAGCCCGACGAGCGCTGGGACGAGCTGATCGAGGCCGTCGGCTCGCTGCGAGCCGCTGGCCTCCGAGGCGCTGCTGGCGCTGTTCAAGCAGCGCATGACGACGCAGCTGGAGGTGGCGTTCGGCAAAGTGATCGAGCACCAGGCCAAGCGCAAGTAGGTGTACCTGGGGCGCATGCGCCCCAGGCGGGAGCGTGCATGCACGCTCCCGAGACGTGCCGCATGCGGCACGTCTTACGAACGGCGCATGCGCCGTTCGTCGAGGCCGCACATGTGCGGCCTCGGGGCGGGGTCGCATGCGACCCCGCCGCCCTCGTCGCATGCGACGAGGGCCCCTACCCGGCAATGCGCCCCATGGCCAACGCCAGGCGCGCGGCGGCGCGACCGGGCACGCCGTGCACCGCCCCGCCGGGGAAGGTGGCGGCGCTGCCGATGTACAGGCCCCGCACCGGCGTGCGGTAGGGGGCGAGCGAGCGCACCGGGCGGAAGAGGACCTGATCGAGCGAGTAGCTGCCGCCGCCGACGTCGCCGCCGACGAGGTTGGCGTTGCGCCGCTGCAGGTCCTCGGGGGTGAGGATGTGGCGGGCGCGGATGCGTTCGCGAAAGCCCGGCGCGAAGCGCTCGACCTGGGCCTCCATGCGCGCCACGTGGCGGTCGCGCTCGGCCGCCCAGTCGAGCGCGTGCGGGCCGTGGGTGTAGGCCCAGGCGGTGTGCATGCCCGCCGGCGCGCGCGTCGGGTCGGCGAGCGACTGCTGGCCGAGGAGCATGAACGGACGCTCGGGCAGGCCCACGCGCATCGCCGCGGTGCTCCGCAGCAGTTCGGGCGCGGAGCCGCCGAGGTGGACGGTGCCCGCTGCGCGTGCCTGCGGCGCAGTCCAGGGAATCGGACCGTCGAGCGCCCAGTCGAGCTTGAGCGTCGCCGGCCCGTAGCGGTAGCGGCGCAGCGCGCGGGCGTACCTGGCGGGCAGCGCGTCGCCGGCGAGGTCGGCGAGCGCGCCGGGCATCGTGTCGGCGATCACCAGCGGCGCGGCGATCCGCTCGCCGCCCGAGAGCTCGACGCCGACGACGCGGCGGCGCTCGACGGCCACGCGCGTGACGGTCGCATCGGTGCGCACCGCGCCGCCCAGCTCGCGCAGGTATGCGAGCAGCGCGTCCGCGAGCCTGCCCGCGCCGCCCGCGGGGCTCGGCCAGCCGGCGCCGTGGCCGAGCAGCGTCAGGTAGGCGGCGGCGATCGCGCTGCCCCGCCCGGACGGGGGCACGTCGGAGTGCATCGCCGACCCGTACAGCCACGCGCGCGAGCCCTCCCCCGCGAACAGCCGCTCGCCGAGCGACTGCGCCGACATCGCCAGCAGCCCGGCGAAGCCGAGCATCGCGCGGGGACCGATCCCCGCGGTCAGGCGCAGGGGAGCGCGCACGGGCGGGAAGCCGCCGAGCATCGTGTCGCGCAGCGCGTCGAAGCTGCCGAGCAGCGGAGCGGCGAACGCGCGCCAGCGCGCGCCGTCGCCGGGGTGGGTCGCGTCGAGGCTCGCGGCGGTGCGATCGAGGTCGCGATACAGCGCCACGGCGGTGCCGTCGGGCAGCGGGTGAGCGAGGCAGACCGGCGGATGAACCCAGCGCAGACCGTGGCGCTCGAGCCCCATCTCGGCGAACACCGGCGAGGCGGCGCCGGCCGGATGGACGGCGGAGAAGGTGTCGTGGTGGAACCCCGGAAGCGTGAGCTCCTCGGTCGCGACGGCCCCGCCCGCACGCGGGGCGGCCTCCAGCACGAGCACGCGCAGTCCGGCCCGAGCGAGGGTGATGGCCGCCGACAGACCGTTGGGGCCGGACCCGACGACGAGCGCGTCGTGGCTCATACCGGCCAAGTATAGGCGCCGCGCAGGGACGGCCCCGCGCGCTCGAGGAATGTCCGGACGTCGCGCCGGCGCACGCACAACGGCGACGGCACGACGCGGCCCAGACCCCACCCTCGCGGGACATCCCCGCGCGGAACGTCCTGTGATAATGGCGCGATGCGCCACGAGAGTTCGATCACCTCGCTGTCGTGGATCCCCTCGGAGGCCGTCGAGGGGTCCCAGCGGCTGGCGTTCGACGCGGGCATGGCCCACTACGACGATCCCCCACCGGAAGTCGTCGAGGATCTGCAGGCGCTGCGCGACGCCGACCGCTTTCGCTTCGCGAACGTGCTGCGGGGCTGGGTGGAGGTCGACGCGAAGGGACGCATCAGCCGCTACGGGCAGGACGGCGGCGGGCTGATGGGGGCCACCACGGTGAAGGTCGGCCCGGTCGCGCGCACGTTCGAGGCGATCGGGCTGCCCGACATCGCCGCCAAGCCCGTCAAGGGGGACGGCTGGGTGCGGTTCACGCAGACCGCCGGCGGGCGCACGGGCGTGCCGGCCCCGCGCAGGGTGCGGCGCAAGCCGTTCGTGCAGTGGCAGGCGCCGCTGGTGTGGACGACGCTGTCGCTGACGCTGCACGCCGACGGCAGGGTGCAGGGGCAGATGACGGGGGCGAGCCGCTTCCCGCGCCACTGGGTCTATGACGACGAGCTGCGCCTGAGCCACAAGTCGGGGCTGGCGGACTTCAAGGACTGGTATCGCAAGTCCTTCGGTCGCCACACCCCATGGGGGGACACGGACTCCAAGGCGCTCGTGACGGCGGTGGAGTCGGCGCTCGAGCGGACGCTCTCGGCGCAGATCATGCAGGGCGGGCGCAAGCCGGCGATCCGCAAGGTCAAGGCCGGCGACGCGCTCGTCAGGCAGGGCGAGAGCGGCTCGGAGGTGTTCCTGCTGCTCGACGGCGTGCTGCGCGTGGAGGAGGACGGGGTGCGCCTGGCCGAGTACGGCCCGGGCGCGCTGCTGGGCGAGCGCGCCGCCTTGGAGGAGGGCCGACGCACCTCGACGCTCGTCGCGGTGACGCCCTGCCGGGTGGCGGCCGTGCAGGCGCGCGAGCTCGATCGCGGCGCGCTGCGCGAGCTGTCCAAGGACCACCGCCGCACCAAGCCCGACCCGCGGAGCTGAGCGTTTGCGGGTGCACCTGTGCGGCGTGCGGGGCTCGACCCCCGCGCCCGGCGCCGAGTTCGTTCGTTACGGGGGTCACACCTCGTGCGTGGCGCTCGCGCACCACCGCCGCGCCGTCGGCGCCGGCGAGGGCGGGCCCGGCTCCCCGCCCCACCCCCCCTGATGCTCGACGCGGGCACTGGGCTACAGGCCGCGTCGGCGCTGCTGGACGGGCTGCCCTACCACGGCACGATCCTGCTCAGCCACCTCCACTGGGACCACACTCTGGGGCTCCCCTTCTTTGCCGCCGGGGACGATGAGAACGCGCGGGTGAGCGTGCTGATGCCCGAGCAGCCGGGGGCGCGAGTGGGACGGAACTGCTCGCGGGGGTGATGCGCCCGCCCTACTTCCCGATCGAACCGACGGAGCTGCGCGGCGACTGGTCGTTCGCGACGCTCGCGCCGGGAGCGCGCGAGCTCGAGGGGTTCGAGGTGCTCGCGCGCGAGATCCCGCACAAGGGCGGGCGCACGTTCGGCTACCGGATCGGCGACGGGCGCGCGACGCTGGCCTACCTGCCCGACCACTGCCCGACGGCGCTCGGCGCGGGCGAGGACGGGTGGGGCGAGTATCACCCCGCGGCGCTCGAGCTGGCGCGCGACGCCGACGTGCTCGTGCACGACGCGGCGATGTTCCCGCAGGAGCTCGCCGCGGAGGCGAGCTTCGGCCACGCGGTCGCCGACTACGCGGTGCAGCTCGGCCGGCGCGCGGGGGTGCGCGAGGTCGTGCTATTCCACCACCGCCACGACCGCACCGACGAGGCGCTCGACGGGCTCGCGCGGCGACTCGGGAGCAGCGGCTCGGAGGACTCTCCGAGGGTGAGCGTGGCGGCCGAGGGAACGGCGATCGAGCTGTAGTCTGGAGTGGCGCGGCCGCGACACGCCAAAACACGAGCGAAAGGGGTGTGAACATCATGGGAGCACCGGTGGTCCACTTCGAGATCATGGGCAAGGATGCGGAGAAGCTGAGGGAGTACTACTCGACGCTGTTCGGGTGGGAGTTCAACGCCGACAACGAGATGAACTACGGGGTCGTCTCGCGCGAGCAGAACCTCACGCCCGACGGCACCGGCATCGGCGGCGGCATCGGCACGGCGCCGGAGGGTTATGACGGTCACGTCACGTTCTACGTCACGGTCCCCGACGTCGAGGCGGCGCTCGTTCAGGCCGAGAGCCTCGGCGGCTCGCGGATGATGGGTCCTGAAGAAATCATGGGCCGCATGATCCTCGGCATGTTCAAGGACCCCAAGGGGCACGTGATCGGCCTGATCAACCCGATGTCATAGACCGTCTCGCCATCCGCGTGCATGCGGCGCGACGATGTCGGTCACAACGTGTGCGCGCGGGCGCGCGCGAGCAGCTGCGCGTAGAGCTCCTCCTGCGCCTTCGCCGGGAACGGGCGCACCGTGCCCGAGCTCTCGAGGGTGACCTGCGAGGGGCCGTAGACGAAGCCGAGGATGTCGAAGTAGAAGGAGATGTGGATGCCGCGGATGGCGAACGTCGCGGTGACGCGCCACCCGAACCCACCGCTCGTGCCGGGCGCGGGGGGCGTTCCGGAGGCGATCGATACACCGACGACGCTCGCTCCCGAGTAGCGCTGGGATTTCAGCAGCGACGAGAGGTAGCGGGAGAAGCAGGCGCGCACGCGAGGGTCGCGGATCGCCGTCAACGTCGCGGCGGCCTGCGCGGAGCTGTGCGCGACGCTCACTTCGGAGCTCACGCTCAGCGCGAGCACGCTGCGGTGCAGCTCGAAGTCGGGAGAGCTCGCTTCCGCGAGCGTGGTCTGGGTGTGCTGCAGGGCGCGCGCGCCCTGCGCGCCGCTGCAGCTGCGCAGCTGCTGCTGCAGGCGCTGTTCGGCGGGCGATTCGCGTTCGGACTTATGCGTGGGCGAGAACCCGGGAACGTCCGCGGCGGTCAGATTGACCGCGCGGGCGAACGCCAGCGCCTGGGCCTGGGTGGGTGAGCGGCCGTCGGGAGCGCCACCGTGCGTGGCGCCCGCGCCGGTCGTGGCGGGCGTAGAGGCCGTGGAGGCGGTGGTGTAGGCGCCCTTGCCGCATGCCGCGAGCAGCGCGCAGGAGCAGACGAGCCCGAGGAGGATGGCCGTCCGGCGCATGCGCGCCATTGTGTCAGAGGGTGTCGGGGCCGCCGAGATCGATCCGCTCGGCGGGTCCGCGGCGGGAATGTCGAAATCGCCGGCGGCCGTTCGTCGTGGTGGTAGAGCAAGGGTTCAGACTGGGAGATCTCAAGCGGACGCCCGCGGTCGAATCCACAACCACAAGGAGAGCCGACGCATGCGCTTCATGATGATCATGCTGCCGAACATCCCGAACATCGACGAGGAGAGTTGGACGCCCGACGCCGAGGCGATGGCGGCGATGGGCAAGTACAACGAGGAGCTGACGAAAGCCGGCGTGCTGCTGGCGCTCGACGGTCTGCAGTCGCCCGGCAAGGGCGCGCGTGTGTCCTTCTCGGGCGGCAGCGCGAGCGTGACCGACGGCCCGTTCGCCGAGGCGAAGGAGCTGATCGGCGGCTACTGGATGATCGAAGCCTCCTCGAAGGAGGAGGCGGTCGAGTGGGCGTCGCGCTGCCCGGGCGCCGACGGCGACACGATCGAGGTCCGGCAGGTGTACGAGCTGACCGACTTCCCGCCCGAGGTCCAGGAGGCGGGCAGGCTCTCGCAGGACCCGCCCGCGCAGAGCGCCGCGGGCTAGTTCGATTCGTCGCATGCCGCCAGATCGCAGGGAGCCGACCGACCGCGAATCGGGCGATCTGGAGAGCCGGCGGACGATCGAGGCGGTGTGGCGGATCGAGGCCGCGCGGTTGATCGGGCGTCTGGCACGTTTGCTGGGCGACGTGGGACTGGCGGAGGACATGGCGCAGGACGCGCTCGTGATCGCGTTGGAGCGGTGGCCGCAGTCGGGCGTTCCGGAGAACCCGGGCGCCTGGCTGATGGCCACCGCGAAGAACCGCGCGATCGACCAGCTGCGCCGGCGCCAACGGCTGGAGAGCGGGCACGAGCAGCTCGCGCGGGAGCTCGAGACCGACGCACCCGGCGGGATGGCCGAGCCGGCGAGCGAGCTCGCGAGCGAGGATGAGATCGAGGACGACGTGCTGCGCCTGATGTGCGTGACCTGCCATCCGGTGCTCTCGACCGAGGCGCGGGTGGCGCTGACGCTGCGGATGCTCGGAGGGCTGACGACTCGCGAGATCGCCCGGGCCTATCTGGTCTCCGACGCGACGATGTCCCAGCGGATCGTGCGCGCCAAGCGGACGCTCGCCGAGGCGCGCGTGCCGTTCGAGCTGCCGGGCGAGGCTGAGCTCGGGGCGCGCATCGGGTCGGTCCGCGAAGTCCTGTACCTGGTGTTCAACGAGGGGTACGCGGCGAGCGACGGCGAGGAGTGGATGCGTCCCGAGCTGTGCCGCGAGGCGCTGCGACTCGGCCGCGTCCTCGCGGAGCTGACGCCGGGCGATCCGGAGCTGCACGGACTGCTCGCGCTGATGGAGATCCAGATGTCGCGGTTCCCCGCACGCGTCGGCCCCGCGGGAGAGCCGGTGCTGCTGGGCGACCAGGACCGCACGCGCTGGGACCGGCTGCTGGCGAACCGTGGCCTGGCGGCGCTGGAGCGCGCGCAGACGCTGGCCCGCGCGAGCGGCAGCGCGCTGGGCCCATACGCGCTGCAGGCGGCGATCGCCGCCTGCCACGCACGCGCGCGCACGAGCGCGGAGACCGACTGGGAGCGGATCGCGGCGCTGTACGACGCGCTGGCCCAGCTGGAACCCTCGCCGGTGGTCGAGCTCAACCGCGCGGTGGCGGTGGCGATGGCGTTCGGCCCCCGGGCCGGCCTGGAGCTCGTGGATGCGCTGGCCGCCGCGCCGGCGCTGCGCGACTACCGCCTACTGCCGAGCGTGCGCGGCGAGCTGCTCGCGCGGCTCGGTCGCCGTGAGGAGGCCCACGCGGAGCTCGAGCGCGCGGCTGCGCTCACGCACAACGCGCGCGAGCGGCGACTGCTGCTGGATCGCGCCGCCGCGTGCGCGTGGGCTCGACGCCCTTAGGCGACGAGCCGCTGCACCCGGTAGGTGCGGATGCCGCGGGGCGTGCGCACGCCGACCGACTCCCCGACGCCGCGACCGAGCAGGGCGGTCGCGACCGGCGACTGCGCCGACAGCCGGCCCTGCGCGAGGTCCGCCTCGGTCGAGCCGACGATCGTCCAGGTGTGGACGGTTCCGCTCTGCTCGTCGAGGACCTCGGCGGTGCTGCCGAAGGCGAACGTGGCATCCGCGGAGTCCGTCTCGACGATCAGCGCGTTCGTGCGGCGCTGGCGCAGGCGCTTGATCTTCGTCTCCAGGTGCGCCTGGTCCTCCTTGGCGATGTGATAGTCGGCGTTCTCGCTGAGGTCGCCGAGCTCGCGCGCGGCGAGGATGCGCGCCGCCATCTCCCGCCGTCCGGCCGTCTCGAGCGCCTCGATCTCGGCCTCGAGCGCCACCAGCCCCGCAGGCGTGATCGGCTCGCCGTCGGGTGCGATTGAGTTCATGCGCTCACCACGGCGCATGCTCGCAGATGACGGCGGGCGGCGAGTAACCGCGGCGGCTAGTCTGTTCGCCGGGCGCGGCGCGGCGGTGGACCGCGATCCCGTCCAGGCGATCGGCGGTTAGCCGGCAGCCTCACGGTTAGCCGGCAGCCTCACGGTTAGCCGGCAGCCTCACGGTTAGCCGACGGCCTCACGGTTCGATGGCGGCCTCACGGTTCGCCGGCGGCCTCACAGCTACGTTCTGCGCCATCTCGCTCACGAGTCGCAGACGCCCCTGTCCCCGCTCGAGCTCGAGCAGTAGCCGCTTTCGCTCCAGCCCGCCGCCGTAGCCGGTGAGCGATCCGTTCGCGCCGATCACACGGTGGCAGGGAACGATCACCGCGATCGGATTGCGGCCGTTGGCAAGGCCGACGGCTCTCGCCGCGGAGGGCTGACCGACGCGCGTGGCGATCTCGCCGTAGCTGACGGTCGTGCCGTAGGGAATGTCACACAGCGCACGCCAGACCCGCCGCTCGAACTCGCTGCCGCGCATCGCGAGTGGCATATCGAATGCGATGCGCTCACCGGCGAAGTACTCCCGCAGCTGCGCCCGCAGATCCACGAATTGCGTCGCCGATCTCCGCCAGCATGGCGCGATCCGCGCGGGCTTGCGCCCGTCCTGCATGTACAGCCCGTGCAGCGCATCGCCATCGCCGAGCAGCAGAAGCTCGCCGATCGGACTGTCGATGCTCGTGTAGAGCAGCGAACGGGAGCCCGTATCGACAGAGGGAACGATCTCGACAGACATTTCCCAGTCAGCCCTCGCTCACGCGGCCAGTCGCTCGGGAGCGCCGCTGCGGGACGCGCCGCCGCGGGAGGGTGTGCGTCCCGTCCGCGCGGGTGGACCCAAGGATGCCCAGAGATGCTGCACGGCGTATGCGCGATACGGCCGCCAGCGCTCGGCGAGCGCCTCGGCCGACGCAGGTGAGCCGTTCAGGCCGAGCTGTTCGAGCGAGTGGCGGACGCCGAGGTCGCTCGCGAGGAACGCGTCGGGGTCGCGCAGGGCGCGCATCGCTACGTACTCGACCGTCCACCGTCCGATCCCCGGTAGCGCCAGCAGCCCGCGACGTGCCTGCGCGCGATCCGCGCCGCCGTCGATCGCCAGCTCACCGCGCGCGAGCGCCGTCACGAGCGCCAGCAGCGCGCGCCGGCGCGAGGCCGGCATCGCGAGCCTCGCTGGATCCATCTCCGCCAGCGCCTCGACGGAGGGGAAGACGTGCGTCACCGCACCGAGCGGGCGTGCGAGCTGCTCGCCGTATCGAGCGACCAGTCTGCCCGCGAGCGTGCGGGCCCCGCGCAGCGAGATCTGCTGACCCAGCACGGCGCGCACGGCGAGCTCGTGACTGTCGACGGCGCCGGCCACACGTCGACCGGGCGCCTTCGCCACCAGCGATCCGAGCGGCGGCTCGCCGCCGAGGGCATCCGCGACGCTCCGCGGGTCCGAATCGAGGTCCAGCAGCGTACGCGAGCGCTGCATCGCGACGCCGAGGTCGCGCAGATCGGCAAGCCAATAGCGCGCGCGCACGTATCCATCGGCGGGACGCAGCTCGACGATGCCCCTCGCGTGCGGCAGACGCAGGCTGCGACGATACGCGCCGTCGAGCACCTCCTCGACGCCGGGAACCGCGCGATGGCCGAGGAATGCGATGAGACCCGCCGCGTCCAGCGGCGAGCGGTACGGCAGACGCAGCGACAGCGCCCCGCTGTCCGCGGAGCGGCCATCTCGCCACGCCCGCGCGCGCATGGAGCTCGGCGTCAGCGCGAACACCTCCCGCACGGTCGCGTTGAACTGCCGCACGCTCCGAAAGCCCGCCGCGAACGCCACGTCGGTGATCGACAGCATCGTCGTCTCGAGCAGAATGCGAGCAGTCTGCGCACGCTGCGCGCGGGCGAGCGCGAGCGGCCCCGCGCCGACCACCGCCACGAGCTGGCGGTGCACGTGACGCTCGGTGTAGCCGAGACGGCCGGCGAGACCGCGGACCCCCTCGCGGTCCACCACACCATCGGCGATCAGCCGCATCGCGCGCCCGACGAGATCCGCGCGCAGATCCCACTCCGGCGAGCCCGGCGTCGCGTCCGGGCGGCAGCGCTTGCAGGCACGAAAGCCGGCGGACTGCGCCGCCGCCGCTGACAGGAAGAAGCGCACGTTCTCCCGTTTGGGAGTGCGCGCCGGACAGCTCGGACGGCAGTAGATCCCGGTCGTCTTCACGCCACAGAAGAACCACCCGTCAAAGCGCGGATCGCAGGCCTCGATCGCCTGCCAGATGCGGTCGGAGTCGAAGTTCACCGACACACCGTGACACACGAGGCCACCCAGGACTAGCGGGAATCGGACCTCGATGGCAGGGAGCACATTGAAGTCCGGAAACCGCCGGCCCGGTACTCGCAAAGGACGGTGCCTTCGCCGCGCCCAGTGCCGCTTGAGTACCACCGCCCAACAGAGAAGGCCCGCTTAGAGGCTGGCACGCGTCGCACATCCCTGTCGAGGGAGCCCGTCGGGCGCCTCCGTGGAGACGCCCGACGAGTCGCGTGCGATGCGTGGATCCGTACAGTCCTTGCGTTCCGTGCGGTTCGTGCTGTCCGTGCGGTCGGATCAGTGGCGAGCGATGCCGGGGAGCACCTGCGTGCCTTCGATCTGGACCGCCTGCAGCGCGTTCGGGCTCAGGCCGAGCAGGTCGAGGATCGTCGGCGCGATCTGGGTCGTCTCGACCCAGGGGTGGTAGGAGCCCGGCTGCACCGCTCCCGGCGCGTAGACGACGATCGGCACGTCGCGGTCGGCCGGGTTGGCACCGCCGTGCTCGGCGATCTTCGTGCCGCCGGTATACACCACGCCGACCTGCACCACACCCCACACATCGGGATGGCGGGGATCGCTCACCGGCACGCCGAAGTACCGCGCGGCGGCCCTGCCGGCGTAGATTTCGGACAACCCCGAGTGCGCCAATGTGCGCGAGCTGCCGTCATAGGCGACGCCGGTCGCGGAGTGGTTCCAGAGGTAGTCCTTCACGAAACCAGCGGCCCGCTGAGAGGTGTCGGACAGGTAGCTCTGCCACGCGTCGTCGTCGGTCCCGGCGACGATCAGGGCGCCGGCTCCGGGGTGAGCCGCCGCCCAGGCGGCATTGATCGCTTCGATGATCGGGCCGTCCTTGATCCGAGTCAGTGAATCCGGATCCTGCGGCGACTGGCCGTGCTTCGCCGAGACGATGATCGCGGTCGAATCCGCGAGGCCCTGCGCGTGGATCTCTTCGTCCATCGCCTGCAGCTTCGCGTCGATGAAGTCGAGCGCCCGCTGGAGCAACGGCCCCGGCGTCGTGGTGCCCGGCAGGTACCCGCCGTTCAGCCCATCCGACGTCAGCAGCTTCTCGGCGGTCGAGACGGTCTGGAAATTCATGCCGAAGATCGCCGGCACGCCGACCTTCGTCTTGCGGCTGTGGTCGTAGCCGTCGATCTCGTTGAGCACGGCCTGGACCTTGTAGGAGTCGTACTGCATCGTCGCGGCGTTGTCTTCGGTCCAACTGATTTCGCCCGGGTAGGGAGTTCCGTCGGGTTCGAGCGCGTTGCTGTCGATCTCGGGCGTGAACAGATCGTCGATCCCATTGCCCGAGGGCCCGTCGAGGGCTTCGTAAGCGGGGTGCTTGTCCGACCACGCGGTCCGCAGCCCATGATCGTGCGCCACTTCGAAGATCGTGTTGACCTGCAGATATTCGTGCGGATAGATCGGCTTGCAGGTCTGCGGGTTGACCGGTAGAGAAGCTGGATTGATGAGAGATTGCGGCTGACCGGTCATTTCGAGGATGCCCCCGGGCAGACCGGCGAGACCCTGACCGGCGTCGAGCGCGGTCAGGTTCGTGTCGTCCGGCGAGTCGTAGATGACTTCGCCGCCGGTCGGCTGGCCGTGGCATGAGGTAGTCCCGGCAGGCAGCACGGCATGGCTGTACTCATCGTCGTAGTAGATGCCGGTCGTGCGCGGGTTGCCGCCCGTGACCTGGGCGGTCATGCCCGGGAACGAGTCGGAGGGGATCGGCGTATGCGCCCCGGTGTACTCGGCGCCGCCGCCGACGAGCTTCGCCAGCTCCGAGCCCGGATGATTGTCTACGTACCATTCGATGTCCGACTGGTGCAGACCATCGACCGAGATCAGCAGCACATGGGCGATGGCGCTCCCATGAGTGCGTTTGTAATCCCGCGACGGATGCGCGAAGACCACCGCCGCCGGCACCCCGGTCGCGATGGCCCCGATGGCGAGCGCGGCGGCCGCGCCGCGATGTATACGTCCAAGCATGAAACGTCTCCTCAGTGGAAGGTGAGCGGTTACATGCAGTGCTATCCGGGCGCGCCCGCACCGAGGTTGCCGAGCTGTGGAGATCGTGTGGCGATGTCGTAAACGGCTGTCCGCGGATGCCACGGCGAGCGCCCGTTGTGGAGTCCCATTCGGCCGTGCGGCGCTCTTGCCCGGCATTTCATGAGCCCGCTCGGTGGGCTACAGCCCGCGAGCGAAGTGGTGCGAGTAGATCGCGAGCCCGTGGTTGTAGTAGAGGCGGTGCGCATCGAAACGCTCCGCGCTGGTGTTCGAGTCGAGGTGCAGTTGCCCGCACCCGAGCTTTTGCGCCTCGTCGACGAGCCAGTCCAGCAGCGCCCCGGCGTGACCCTGGCGTCGTGCGCTTGCGGCCGTAGAGAGATCGTCGACATAGAGGTAGTGCCCCCAGGCCAAACTGTCGCCGACGCGGAAGCCGGCGACCGCCACGGCGGCCTCTTCTCCGGGAGCGAAGGCGCCGGTCAATCGGTAACCGGCGGGGCGCAGGACCGTGTCCACGTACTCCACGAATGCCGCCTCGTCGCGATACGCGCAGCGAAGCTCGCGCATCGCCTGATACGCGAGACGCGTCTCTCCTGACGGGAGCTCCCGAATCGCGGCGGTGATGCCGGGCATCACGGGGTCACCATGCGCGCCTGCGATGGAAGCTCCTTGCTCGGCAAGGCCACGGCTCATCCGATACGTGTATCAGCCGACCGATCTCGCGGTATCCACGGATGGCGTGGAAAGGCCAACGAGGCTTGCTGGGCGGAAGGATGTCGACGTCAGACGTCATCAGTTCAAGAGATCGGGCTGCGGTCTCGATGGCATCGTAAGCCTCGTTGCCATCCCGTGTGGCCTGAGCGGGACGGCTACGGCGACCAACGGTGGTACTGGCGATACGGGAGCGACGGGAGTGGGGCACGGGATTGACACCCCGCGGATTGAGATCCGAATCTAGGGCCACAGCCGCTTGATGTAACCGTCGTAGACCCCGTAGATATAGGGGCCGGGCTTCTCGGCCTGGCGCTGGATGCGCTCGATGTTGCCGACAAACCGCGCCGACTGCTCGGAAGCCCGAAGCTGGGCGTTGGTCAGGCAGAAGGCTCGCACCTCTGCATAGGCCAGTGCATCGCGCTCAGCCGGCCGGCGGCGGATCGCGTCGTCCTTCATCAGCACGACCCAGTCGTGCCGTCCGGCATCAGCGAGCCAGCGCTCATCGTCGAGTTCTTGGGCTACCCGCTCGCCGTAGACCGACGCCATCGTGTGGACCGTGAAGCCGAGAGCCCCGAGCGCTTGGGCAAGATGCTTGCGGCCCAAACTACGGTCGATGAAGAACTCGATGACCGAGCGATGATCTTCGCCCGGCTTTCCCGCCCCGCCCGGGCGTGCGTCAGGCCGCTGCTCTGGTGGCGACACGAACGACATCCTCGACTTCGGGCTCAGGGACCCCGAAGTCCTCAGCGATGTCTGCCAGCGTGTCACCCGCCACGAACCGATCGACGAGATCCTCAACTCTCGCTCCGCCGTGAACGACCAGTGGCATCCCGAACGCTCGCCGCGGATCGACAACGACATCCGCATGCCGGTAAGCAGGCAGGCGCACTCTTGAGGCCCAGCCATCCTCGCCGTAGGTGATGCGCTTCAGGTAGGCGCGCACGATCTCCGCGAATTGCCGCTGGCCGGTACGGACGACCGTCAGGCCGCGCAGCTCCTCGTCGTTCTCAGTGTCTGCATAGTCATAGAGCACCTCCGCGCCATCGGTGTACAGACGCTTGGACGCCAGGGCATGCTCGACGCCGATGCCAGAGGAGAGCGCCTCAACCGCCGGCCGAATACGTTGCATCGGCACGCCGGCGCGCCGGAACGCAGACAGGACGTACGCCTCCGCGAAGCCGATGAACGGCACCGTCGCCTCCCGTCCGTGAACCGGAAAGCACGTGATGATCGGCACGGACGCACCACCGGGGCGCGCCCAGCTGTGCAGCGTGGAGTTCGGCAGACCGAGATAGGTCGCGACCTCCCGCAGCGTGAACACCGCCCGCGCGATCCGCAGGTCGCCTACGTCAATCGTCCTCGTGCCATTCCGCTGCCTGCTCGTCGCCATCACCCCGAGTTCGTGGTTGCCTATATTGATCCTACTTACGCCTCCGGCCACTATCGCCCATACCACGGCCGAGGCTGTCAGAGGGTGCCTCCCCCCATCGCTCATCAGCCAGAGGCGCGCCGTTGAGCTCGTCCTTGCGACTGCGCCAATCCGGAAGGAAGCCGTTCATGAGCATCGTGAAGCGTTCGCCGTGACCCCGCTCGAGCAGGTGCGTCATCTCATGCACGACGATGTACTCCAGGCAGCGTGGGTGCTTCTTAGCGAGTTCTAGGTTGAAGCGGATGTGGCCGGTCTCGCGGTTACATGAGGCCCACTTGGTCTTCATACGCTGGATGCTCCAGCGCTGCACCGTCCGACCGACGGCCGGCTCCCATCGCGCGATGAGCGCCGGGATCGCCGCTCGCAGCTGCGCGCGCTGCCAATCCTGCAGCAACTTCATCCGCGCGCCAGTGTCCGTGCGCTCCGGTACGTAGAGCAGCAGGCGCTCGCCGTCCAGCTCGACGTGCGCCCGCCCGGGGCGCCGCACCACTTTGAGCCGGTGGCGCACGCCCCAGATGTAGTGGGACTCCCCGCTGACCATCTCACGAGGCGACTGCCGCGTCGCGTCCTGCAGCTGCTTGCGCTGGCGCTTGATCCACGGCAGCCGCTGGATGACGGCGAGCCGGATGTGCTCCTCTCGCAAACGTCTCGGGGCGGCGACGCGGACCCTCCCGACCGGCGGGTAGACGCCGATGTGGAGGTTCTTGATGTCCTTGTAGACAACGTCGACGTCGATGCCACGGACCGTCAGGTAGCCGCTAGCGGTACTCATCGATACTCGTCGCGTGCCTTCACCAGTGCCATCAGCTCATCGAGACGATTGTACTCGGACGGTAGGACGTTGATGAGTGCCAGGCGGATCTTCTTCTCCTTGATCTCGCTGCCGATCCACTGGTCCGGCTTGGTGTGCCGAACCGCCTCATCGACCTCCAGGACGAGCTCCTCGCGAGGCAGGCCGAAGTCGTACAGCGCACGCTTGGCGCCGTTGTCGATCCAGTCGGGATAGGCGGTGTCGGACTCCTGCCTGCCGAGCCGCTGCGCCTGGGCGATCAACCGCTGCAGATACCGCTTGTAGTCGATCGCGCCCCGGCGCTTCTCCTCGATCAGCGCGTCGAGCAGTCGGGACATGCTGTCGTAGTACCTCGGGTTCATCGCGCGCTCGTCGATGATGGTTTTGCGCATGTTGTTGGCGATCGTCTCGGCGACCGCTTCGGGGTCGGTCCTGATGCCGGCGGGCAGCTTCTCTATCGCGTCGGCGCCCAGCTGCGCGATCAGCTCGATCAGACCCGTGTCTTTGAAGTCGGCTACCGTTTCGGAGGCGTCGGCCTGGATGTAGGTGTCGAGCAGGAAGCGCATCCCGGCCTCGTACTGCTTGAAGTCGACGTCCTCGCCCGTGCCAATCTTGACCTCGTCGCGGACGTCAGCGTAGTGCTTGATCTCGGCTCTGATGGCGCTCGCCTCTTCGGCGCTGTACCCGGCGTCGCTCATTTCGTTAGCGAGGTTGCCGTGGGCGCGGACGACCGCCGCAACCGCCTTGTACAGCTCGACCCGCTTGCGCTCGTTGTCCTTGATCTGCTCGGCGTTCCCGGGCTCACTTGCGCAGAAGTACTGCTGGTACTGGAGCGTGCCCCTCGGCGAGACGACCGGCTCGCAGATCGCCCGCACCCGCTCCAGCGCCTGGTCGAGATCCTTGCGCGCCTTCTCGATCCGGTTGGCGAGCAGACCCCTTATGTCCTCCTTCACGTAGCCGTCCAGCGCGCCCGAGGTGTAGTCGCCAATCGCACGTCTCAGCGAGTTGAAGAGGTCGCGGTAGTCAACGATGTAGCCGTAATCCTTGTCCTCGCCATCGAGCCGGTTGACGCGGCAGATCGCCTGAAACAGGCCGTGGTCGCGCATCGTCTTGTCGATGTACAGATATGTCGCGGGGGGTGCGTCGAAGCCGGTCAGCAGCTTGTCGACAACGATCAGCAGCCGCATCTGTCCGGGCTCGCGGACGAAACGTTCCTTGACGTCCTGCTCGAACTTCTCGATCTTGCTTATCGCGACGTCGGCGGGCTCGTTGAAGTGATCGGCCAGCATCTGGCGGTAGATCTCGTACTGACGCAGCTTCTCGGTCGCGCCCTCGCCTGCGTCCTCCTTGGCGACGTCGCCAGCCCGCGGCTCGTAGCTCGTGACGATGGCGCACTTGCCTTTCAGCTCGGTCTGAGAGAACAGCTCGTAGAGCTTGCACGCCTGGTAGATGCTCGACCCGACGAGGATGGCGTTGCCGGTACGGTTGGAAAGGCGCGGTCTGGTCTCCATGTCGAGCAGGATGTCGTTGACTATCTGCCTGGCCCGCGGCTCAGCGCTGAAGACCTTCTGCATCGTCCCCCAGCGCTTCTTCAGCTCGGCCCGGGTGAGCTCGGTCATGCCTTTCGTCTTGACATCGAACCATTGGTCGACCTTCTGCGGGGAGGTCAGGTGCTGGTCGACGTTCCGCGCCTCGTAGAGCAGGTCGAGCACGACACCGTCTTCGGCTGCTTCGTTGTACTTGTACGTGTGGATAAAGCTGCCGAACGTCTCAACGCTCGTGGCTTTGTCTGCCCGGAGCAGCGGCGTGCCCGTGAAGCCGATGAACATCGCCCCGGGCAGGAGCTCCTTCATCGCGCGGCGCAGCTTGCCCGACTGTGTGCGGTGGGCCTCGTCGACGAACACGAATAGGTCCCCCTTGGCCGAAAAGTTCTCGGGGATCTCGGCGCGCAACTCCTCGATGAAGTCCCTGTCGGCCTCGTCGCGGGCGTACTCGTCCTCCGAACCGCGGAACTTGTGGATCAGCGAGCAGATCAGCCACTCGCTTGACTTGTTGAGGACGTCGAACATGTCGGTGCCGCTGCACGTGCGATAGATCTCCTCGCCGACCCCGGCGAATACGCCTTCGATCTGTTCGTCGAGCTCGGTGCGGTCGGTGATGATCAGAACCCGCGCATCCCGCTGATGCTCGCGAATCCACTTGGCCAGCCACACCATCGTCAGCGTCTTGCCCGAACCCTGCGTGTGCCAGATGATGCCGCCCTCGCGCTTCTCGATGCGAGCCTGGGCGGCCTTGATACCGAAGTACTGGTTGTGACGGCATATCTTCTTGACGCCGGAGTCGAACACTATGAAGTCGTGGATCAGCTCGAGCAGCCGCTCCTTTGAGCACAGTTGGGTCAGGGCGCGATCGAGCGGGTTCTCGACCTCCGAGTCCTCGCGCCATGCGAGCCAGTACTTCTCGGCCGTATCGATCGGCGCATAGCGCAGCCCCTCGACGTCGTTGCCGGCCATCACCAACTGGACGGTCGTGAAGAACTGGTCGATGAACTCGGAATTCTGATTGCCGATCGACTGACGTATACCCTCGGACACTGCGACCTTCGAGCGCTTGAGCTCGAGCGTCGCCACGGCGATGCCGTTAACGTAGAGGACGATATCGGGGCGCTTGGTGTGCTGCCCCAGCACAGTAACCTCCTCGGCGATCCCGAAGTGGTTGTTCTCGGGGTTCTTCCAATCGATTGGCCAGACGGTCTCGGTCTGCTCGCCTACACCGGGTTTGACCTTCACGCCGTAACGCAGCAGATTATAGACGTCGCGGTTGGCCTCATACAAATAGCGTCCATCGCCAAGCGAAGCATCCTTACGGAGCCTTTCGACTGCCTTGCGGATCTGGATAGCGCCGTATTTGCGCTTTTCGAGATTTTTCTCCAGCGCCTGAACCTCGACGTTGGAGGTGTCCGTACGTTTTTCCCAGTTGCCGAGGTAGTCATAATCCAGCCGATCGCGGAACAGTTTGACGACACGATCATGCGTCATCCGCTCGAGCTGGCCAACGAAGTTCATGCTGCGACCGTCTCCATAACGGGAAGCCTCGTCCGGCCCGTGAGGATCCCGTGCATCATACCCTGCTCGATGGACTTGGCCTTGCGCAACCTTGCCCTCAGCATGTTGATCTCCTCGTCCACGGTGGCAAGCACCGCTACGATCGCCCGCTGCTCCTCGGGCTCCGGCAGCTTGAGCAAAAAGTTTCGGACCATGCCCGCGTTGAGATTGGACTGGGTGCCCTGCTGACCGATCTCCTTCACCTGCTGCTTGCGCAAACAGAGGTCGTAGTAAAGATACTCCCGGTCAAGGTCCCTTCGGGGTAAAATAGCAAGAATTGCCTGACTCGATGACATCCGGCCAACCGGCAGCGCGCACTCGCCAAGCGACGCATACATAGCGTAGAGGACAACTCCCGGTGAGTAGAGTTTCGCCGCACCTCGCGACAGGCCCTCCGGGCTGAGCCTCTTCTCCGTCATGTGCACATACTTGGAGGTGCTGGTCATGTCGGAGATTGAGACCCAAGGAATGTCACCACCGTAATAGCGAGGCGTTGTAGAGGGTGGCGTACCACCGCTTCCCATTTTGGCTACATCTCCGATACGTACCTCACGCCATTCCCTACTGAAAGAGGGTAGACGAGTCTGGCCGGTGAGAAGCTGCTGCACCATCCCCTGCTTGATCGCTTCCTTCTTGGCGATCAGCCGCTCCAGCATTGCGATGAGCCTATTGACATCAGCAAGAACGTTGGCGATCGCCCTCTGCTCATGAAGCGGGGGCGTCGGTACCGTGATCGAGCCGACCTGCTGGAAGTTGAGTCCCTGGCGATTACCGCCAGCTTGAAAGGAGGCAATCTGGTCTTGGCCGAGGTGTGATAGAAGGACTGAACACACGAACCTCGGATCCATTCGTTGTCCGTCTAGTCGGATCTCGCAAACGTGCTGATTGACGTTTCCGCCGTCCAGTGCTTCAGTAGCGACGGCACTCCGACCGATTGACGCACCCGTAATGTTGAGCAGAACGTCGCCGTTACGAATCTCGCTCATCCGAAATGAGGCATGTGTCTGCTCATCGAGAAACACAAGGCCACGGAGTCGGAGCGTACCCCAGTCAACATTCTGGCTGCGAACAAACGGCCGACCACTAAGGCAGTACACGGACGAGCCGCCGCGCGGTGTTATGCCGCTGCCAATACGGCTCGTGAGGGATGAAAGCCGGTCCACCGGCCATGCCTGTGGCGCACTCATGTAACTCCCATTTCCGCGAGATGGACGGCCACGCGATTGCTCAGTTCATTAAGCTCGGATTCGAGACTGCCTAGCGTCTCACCATATCGCTCTCCCAGTTCCCGGATACGAGTAACGAGGGCAAGCACAAGTGAGGTCAACACGTCTTCGATTCGGTCTGCGATAGTAGCCTTCCACTTATCATTGAGCACAAGCACCTTCACGTCGGCTTCGCTCAGATCGCCGTACTTCGCCAGCGCCGCAATGTCGAGAGCGGCCTGCGCGTCTTTCGCCGTCTTCTTGGCCGCAGACTCGGCGTTGAACAGCCATACGACTCGCTCCAACGCAGCGATTTCATCGGCATCCGCGTCTCCCCGCTTCGCCTCTTTGAGCCGCTCACTCGCGAGGGCCTTGGTGATCTTTCCGTCATCGGCCGCCGCCCAAAGCAGGCCCTCCTCGACCGCGTGCTCCTCAGTATACTCCTCGACAGCTCGGGCCCCCTCCTCCGCCGCCGCGTTGAACTCTTCGAGCTGGACCTGCTCGTCGGAAAAGTATCGGGCAACAATCAACGCCGGCGGGATCAGATCGGTCTTGAACTTACTTGCTTTCCTGCCACTGCCAATCACGAGATCGGGCGTCTCCGTGAGCTTGCGGTCTTTGTCCTCGATCGCGACTCGTGGTCTCGCGGCATCGATCCAGCCCTCGTTCATGATCAGGAACACGTCGTCATGCACTGTCTCGTGCCAGTAGCTGAGCAGCTGCTCGTAGATATCATACTCGTCGAGCAGCGGTGTTTTCCTAAATCGCGCCAACAAATCGTCCCCAAGCGCGGCGATCAGGTCATTTGTCTGGATGTCACCTGTGATCGAGCCCAGTGTGTCACGATGAGCCGCGAACCATCCATCCACCTGCGCCGCGACCTCGGCTGAAAACCGCTGGAACTCCGCCGAGTCAAGCACAGCCTGCTGCACCACAGACACATCGATCGCGAGATCGCCGTAGCCAGTGCGGTTTGGCTTGAACAGGGTGGCATGAAGCGACGGGAACGCTTCCCAGTAGTCCCCCAGCGCATCGATGTCGCGGTCAGGGATGCCACCGTGCAGGTGCGCGTGGAGATCTTGGATATCCTCAGGCTCGGAGGAGTCGATGTAGCGCGGGATGTTTAGGTTGTAGTCGTTAGCCTCGCTGGCGATCTCGGCGAGCGGGACCATGCGTGAGTAGCACTCGATCTCGGTCCGCTTGTTGAACACGTCGACGATCTTGTGAATGTCTTGGCTGCGCAAGCGATTCTTCGCGCCGTCCTTGATGAAGCCCCTGGAGGCGTCGACCATGAATATGCCGGTACGGGCACGGGCGTTCTCCTTGTCGAGCACAACGATGCAAGCCGCGATGGGGGTGCCGTAGAAGAGGTTCGGTGGGAGGCCGATGATGCCCTTGATGAAGCCGCGGTCGAGCAACTGACGACGAATCGCGGCCTCGGCGTGAAGGCGGAACAGTACGCCGTGCGGGAGGATGACCGCTGCCTTGCCTGTGCTCTTCAGCGACTTGAGGACGTGCAGCAGGAATGCGTAGTCACCGTTCTTCTCCGGCGGACGCCCGTACTCGAAGCGCCCGTAGGCGTTCTCCAGCCCATTGCTCCATGACTTTTCCGAGAACGGTGGATTGGCAACGGCGAAATCAAATACCTCCAACTCGATCCCCGCCGGTCACGAACTGCGGACTGGTGATCGTGTCGCCCTTGCGAATGTCAGCGTCCTCGCTGTTCGTGGAGGATCATGTTCATCCGCGACAACGCCCAGGTGGCGTTGTCCTTCTCCTGCCCGTAGATCGTGAGACCGCGCGGTGCCTCCGCAGCGACCTTGATCAACAGCGACCCGGAGCCGCAGGTCGGGTCATAGACAGTCTGGTCCTGGCTGGTGTCTGTCCTAATGCCGACGATCTGGGCGATCACCCGCGAGACCTCCGCCGGCGTGTAGAACTGGCCCTTGGACTTGCCCGACTCGGTGGCGAAGTGACGCATCAGATACTCATAGGCGTCGCCGAGCAGATCGTCGCCCTCGGCGCGGCTGCCGCGAAAGTCAAGATCGGCGAAGATCGCGACCAGCTTGCTGAGCCGGTCCTGCATCTCTTTGCCCTTGCCAAGCTTCTCCTCGTCGTTGAAGTCGGCCTGATCGATCACCTTCTGCAGCTCGTTCGCCTCGGCCAGCTTGCCGATGATCTTGTTGATCCGATCGCCGATCTCCGGATCGCCCTTGAGCGCGACCATGTCGTCGAACGAGCCGCCGGCGGGAATCTCGATCAGGCTGTTCGGATCGGCCTTGCCTTGTCCGTGACGTACTTGACGAACAGCAGCGTGAGGATGTAGTCCTTGTACTGCGAGGCGTCCATGCCACCGCGCAGCTCGTCGCAGCTCTGCCACAGCGAGCGGTAGAGATCAGACTTCTTCAGCGCCACGTGCGACGCAACTTCCAGCGAATGCTCATTGCCAAGAGAATCTTGCCATCGGTACCAGCGGGGGTGACAAAAGCGGGAGCGACGGGACTCGAACCCGCGACCTCCGGCGTGACAGGCCGGCGCTCTAACCAACTGAGCTACGCCCCCGCGTTCGCGCGGGTTGCTCCGCCTACCGCGGACCTGCGCGCATCCCCAGTATGCCAACCAGCCGCCCCGCTCGCCTTCGCCCCGCCGACCGGGGGCCCTTCGTCGTCCGCTCTCCATGCCATGCTGGCCAGCCAGCCAGTTTTTGTCTATTCTTCCTTCCGCGCATGCCCCTCGACTCCCCCGCACCCCTCCGCTCCTACAACCCCTTCGTCGTCCTCCTCCAGGATCTCCTCGACGAGCGCGCCGCCACCGTCCCCTTCCCGCCCGGCGAAACCCGCCCCTCGCTCTCCCGCACCCAGCGCTTCGCCAACGAACCCCTGCCGCTGCTGCTCGAGTCCTACGAGCGCTTCGGGCCCGTCTTCACGCTCCGGCTCTTCCACGCCAACTCCGTCTTCGTGCTCGGACCGGCCGCCAACCACTACATCACCGTCTCCCACGCATCCAACTTCCTCTACCGCACGTCCTACTTCCGCGACCTCATGGGCTTTGCCGGAGACGGCCTGCTCACCACCGACGGCGACTTCCACCGCGCCTCGCGGCGGATCATGCTGCCCGCCTTCCATCACGAGCGCATCCTCTCCTCGCTCGACACGATGCTCTCCGAGACCGTCGACGCGCTGCAGTCCTTCACCCCCGGCACCACCATCGACCTCTATGCCTGGACCCGGCGCCTGGCCCTGCGCATCGCCATGCGCGCGCTCTTCGGCCTCGACCCCGACGGTCCCGCCGCGCACTCGATCGACGCCACCGCGCTCTTCGAGCAGGCCCTCTCCTTCTACTCCCGCGACTATGCCCTGCGCATGCTCCGCGGACCCCTCTCGCCCTGGGATCGCCAGCAGAAAGCCACCCGCACCCTCACCCGCCTGATCTACTCCGAGATCTCCGCCGGCGTGCTGGCCGATCGGAGATCCTACGATCTCCGATCGGTAGCGAGCGCGGCAGCGACGTCCTCTCGCTGCTGATCGACGCAACCGACGAGGACGGCACCACCGCCCTCACCGACCTGCAGATCCGCGACGAGGTCATGACCCTCCTCTTCGCCGGCCACGACACCACCACCTCGACCATCGCCTTCATGTTCTACGAGCTCGCCCGCCACCCCGACGTGGTCGACCGCCTGCTCGCCGAGCAACGCGCCCAGCTCGCGGACACCGCCCTCCCCACCCCAACTCAGCTGATGGGCGACGGCCTGCCCTACCTCGAGCAGGTCCTCGATGAGACCCTCCGCCTCTATCCGCCCGCCTGGATCGGCCCCCGCCGCTCCGTCACACCCTTCGAGCTCCACGGCCACACCGTCCCCGGCGGCGCCTTCGTCAACTACTGCTCCTGGGCCTCCCACCGCCTGCCCGACGTCTTTCACGAACCCCACTCCTTCCGCCCCGAGCGCTTCTCCGCAGACGCCAAGGCCGCCCTTCCCCGCGGCGCCTACATCCCCTTCGGCGGCGGCTCGCGCACCTGCATCGGCATGCGCTTCGGCCAGCTCGAGGTTCGCACCATCGCCACGCTCATCCTCTCCCGCTTCGCCCTCTCCCCGCCCTCCGACTTCCACCTCTCTATCCGCCAGATGCCCACCATCAGCCCCCGCGAGGGACTGCCGATGATCATCCAGCCCCGGACGACCGCGCCGCAAACCGATCTCGCGTCAGCGGCCTGATGGGCAATACGCGCCGCGGTGCGATTTCACCCGCCCGCGTGTGCCCGCCAAAGGCCGCTTCGACAACTAAACCCGCGTAGCCAGCAGCGCGGTCCGCCGCCCGCCCGCTCTGCTCAGCAGGAACGATCTACGCAATCGTCGCCTTCCGCTGACGCGTCCCGCGACGGACTCGGCCTCGGACTCGCCGGCGATCGGAGATCGCTTCGATCTCCGATCGGTCACCGCAGGCTCGCCCAAATCGACAGCTCGTATCTCGCCCCTTCCCCCTGCTCGCTTCCCAGCGCGTGTGCTTCCACGCCTTCCACATACAAGTTCGGCTGGTCGAAGACCGTCAGCTTCAGTTCGCTCAGCAAGCCCGTGGGTCTCACCACGAGCTTGCCGTCTTCCGCCTGCACCACCGCGTCCACGCTCACCTCCCCCCCGAACAGCCCCCCGCTCGCGCGCACCTCGACAGTGCTCCCTTCGCTCTTCACGATCGCCACTTCCACCCCTTCCGGCAGCGCCTTCTTGACGTCTTCCTGACTCACCATCCCTTCCGCCCGCAGTGCGCTCCCCCGCTTGGTCAGACTCGCGTGCATCAGCGTCAGCCCTGCCACTTCTATTCCTTCGGCGCTCATGATCGTCCTCGTCGCGCCCTTGGCTTCCTGCAGCAGCCCCACCATCTGTTCGGGGCTCATCTTCAGCCGCCCCGCGCTCACCCTCACTTCGTCGGCATGCCGCCACGCCAGCTTCACCGCCGGCCATGCCTTCACCGTCACGCTCTTCACGGTCCCGTACTTTTCGACGTGCTCGCGCACCACCCTCGCGGCGATCCCAGGCGCCAGCAGCTGCGCCAGCACGACCAGCAGCACAATCGTTGCCCCCGCCCCGATCGCGATTCGCACAGGCCACCTCGCCCTCCCCGTACCCACACGCTCAGTCTTGCACTTCCGCGCCACATCCGTCCGTCACGCACCCCAATGCGCACCCCCGCTTCGCTAGCCTTGAGTCTTCCCGACCTCGGGCGCGTAGCTCAGTTGGCCAGAGCACCTCGTTTACACCGAGGGGGTCGCCCGTTCGAGTCGGGCCGCGCCCATCCCCACTCCCAGCGATGACCGACTCCTCCGCTACCGACCCCAACCCCCTACGCGTCGCGGTGATCGGCTCAGGCCCCGCCGGCTTCTACGCCGCCGGCCACCTGCTCGCCGACTCCTCCGACCGTTTCGAGGTCGACATGTTCGAGCGTCTCCCCACCCCCTGGGGTCTCGTCCGCTCAGGCGTCGCCCCCGACCACCCCAAGATCAAGTCCGTCACCCGCATCTACGAGCGCACCGCCGCCCATCCCCGCTTCCGCTTCTTCGGCGCCGTCACCTTCGGCGAGCACATCTCACGCGAGGAGCTCCTCGTCCACTACCACGCGATCGTCTACGCCACCGGCTCGCCCTCCGACCGGCCTCTCGGCATACCCGGCGAAGACCTCCCCGGCTCGCACGCCGCCACCGAGTTCGTCGGCTGGTACAACGGCCACCCCGACCACACCGATCTCGAGCCCGACCTGCTCTCGTCCTCCCGTGCCGTCGTCATCGGCAACGGCAACGTCGCCCTCGACGTCGCCCGCATGCTCGTCCTCGCCCCCGCCGAGCTCGCGCCCACCGACACCGCCGATCACGCCCTCGACGTGCTCGCCCGCTCCGCCGTCACCGAGGTCGTCGTCGTCGGACGCCGCGGCCCCGCTCAGGCGGCGTTCACCAACCCCGAGCTGCGCGAGCTCGCCGACCTTGCAGACGCCGACATCATCGTCGACCCAGACGAGCTCGACGTCGCCCTCGCCGTCTCCGATCCCGACACCGATCTCACCCCCACCGCCAAGCGCAACGTCGAGCTTCTGCGCGGATATGCCGCCACCCCTCCGTCGGGTCGGCCCAAGCGCATCGTCCTGCGCTTCCTGCTCTCGCCCACCTCGCTCACCGCCGGCGACAGCGGCCATCTCGCGACCGTCGAGCTCGTCCGCAACCGCCTCGCCCCCACACCCGGCGGCGGTCTCCGCGCGCAGGCCACCGATGAGCACGAGACGATCCCCGCCGGCCTCGTCTTCCGCGCCATCGGCTACCGCGGCATCCCCCTCCCCGGCGTGCCCTTCGACGAGCGAGCCGCCACCATCCCTCACGACTCCGGCCGCGTCCTCGATCCCTCCACCGGCGTGCACCTTCCCGGAGAGTATGTCGTCGGCTGGATCAAGCGCGGACCCTCCGGCGTCATCGGCACCAACAAGAAGGACGCCCAAGAGACAGTCGACGCGATCTTCGCCGACCTCCCCTCCGCCGAGGCCCAGGAATCATCCGGCGGACGCTCGCCCGCCCACGTCCCCGACACGCCCGACCTCGATGCCATCGAAGCGCTCCTGCGCGCTCGCCAGCCCGACCTCGTCACCTACTCCGGCTGGGAAGCCATCGACCGCCACGAGCGCTCCCTCGGCGAGCCCGCCGGGCGGCCCCGCGTCAAGCTCACGCGCATCGACGAGCTTCTGCGGGTCGCAGCTTCCGAACGGCCTTCTTCGTAGGCGCCCCCCGCCGGGCGGATCGCCCGCCCGCCCTCCGCGATGGCCTGGCCCTTTTGCGTTCAAGCCATCCCGCGGCGGCGCTCCGCGGGCCGCATCGTCACACGCCCCCCTGCATGTGGCAGACTGACCGCCGCTGGCCCCGTTAGCTCATCTGGTAGAGCGCCGGACTTTTAATCCGGTGGGGCGGGTTCGAGTCCCGCACGGGGCATCTCACAGGAGCCGAGCGAGCAGCTCTCACTGCTTCGCCGCGATGCCTCGCACCGCGGCGGCGATCGCCGCTGGATGGTCATACGGCTGCATGTGCCCCCCACGAACCATCACCAATCGCGAGTTGGGCAGTCCCGCGGCGAGCTCACGGCCGTGGATCGGCTTGACCAGCTCGTCGCCTTCGCCCTGGATGACGACCGCCGGCACCTTGATGCCGGCCAGGCCCCTGTCGATCTGAGCCACCACTCCGTTCGCCGCGAGGATCTCGCCCGCCCACGCTTCGAGATTGCCGTGCGTCATGTTGATCTCGAGCACGCGCTCGTGATGCGCGGCCACGACCGGGAACGGATCGAATGCTTCGCTCTCGGCCTGATTCACCGACACCGTGATGAGCAGCTGCCCGAACGTCGCGTTGGCGACCTGCCTGATGACCGGCAGCCTGCGTATCCGACCACCTCGGCGCACGGCGCGAGTGTAGTCGGCTCCCACCTCACCGCCGCCTCACCCCTCCGCCCAGCAAGACCGACCGGATCGCCACCCTCGGGATCGCCACCTCAGATCGCCACCGCGCCACCGCCGCGCTCACAGCGAGCGGTAGACGCGTATAGCGACGCACGCGCATGCGCGGAGCCGGTTAACTCCTGCGATGGCCCGATCCTCGAACTCGACAGGCCCGATCGGCTCCGCCATCGCAAAGCGTCTGTCGACGCGCCCGCGACCCAGATCCGCGTTCTCGGCCGTGCTCCTCGCGATTGGCCCGGCGCTCGCGCTGTGCGGACCCGCCACCGCCACCGCCGGTATCACCACCGCCGCCGCCACCACGGCAAAGCCCGCGCTCCCCGTCGCCGTGACGATCGATCGCTTCGACCCGGGCCCGCCCGTCCCCGAGGGCTTCCTCGGCCTCTCCTTCGAGGCCGCCGCGCTGGATCAGATCGCCCAGTACGCCGACCGCGGCGACCTCGTGAAGCTGCTGCGCTCGCTCGGCCCGGGCATCATCCGCTTCGGCGGCATCACCGCGGATGAGAACGTGGCCTGGACCGACGCGGCCACCCCGCGCCCGCCGTGGGCCTCGCGCACGATCGACGCGGCACAGCTGCAGGCCATCGGCCGGCTCGCCCGCCGCAGCGGATGGAAGATCCTGCTGACGGTCGGCATGGCCCACTTCGAACCCACGGCCGCGGCGCGTGAGGTCGCCGCGGCGCACCGGGCGCTCGGGCCCGATCTCGCCGCGGTCGAGATCGGCAACGAGCCCGACGCCTACGGCAAACACGGGTTTCGCGAACTGCCCTGGATCGCTCAGGGCTACGAGGAACAGGTCAGCGAGTACCGCGAAGCGATCGGCGCCCTCACACCCGGCGTGCCGATCGCCGGCCCCGACGTTTCGGGCTCGGGCATCTTCATCGAATGGGGCGAGGAGGAGGCGCTCTCGCAGCGACCGGCGCTGCTCACGGGGCACCACTATCCGCTGGGGTGCGCGCAGAAACCGCCGCCAACGATCGAATCGCTGCTGAGCGTCGTGACCCGCGGGCGCGAGTCCGCGTCACTGGGTACCTACATGAAAGTCTCGCGCAACCAGCATGTCCCGCTGCGGATCGACGAGGCGGGCTCCGTCTCCTGCGGCGGGGTCCCGGGGATCAGCAACACGTTCGCCTCGGCGCTGTGGGCGACCGGCTACATCACCCAGGTGATGGCCTCGGGCGCGGTCGGCATCAACCTGCAGGGCAACCCCGGCAACTGCGCCGGCTACACCCCTCTGTGCGCACCCGACCCGCCCGCCCTGGCAAAGGGCGTGCTGCGCGCCCAGCCGGACTGGTACGCGATGCTGCTGAGCAGATCGCTCGTCGGCTATCGCCCGCTGCCCACCACCGTCGCGGCCGAAGGAGAGCCCGTCATGCCCGTCGCCGCCGAAGGCGCGCCCACGACCGAAGGGATGCCGGTCACCGCCGAAGGGACCCCTGTCACCGCCGCCGGGCCAAACCTCGTCGTGGCGTCGTTCTCGGGCCCCCGCCACGGGGTGCAGGTGGTGCTCGTCGACGACGAACCGCCGGGCGCGCGCCCGCTCGCACTGCGCCTGCACGTGGGTGCCGGCATCGGCGCCGGACAGGTTCTGCGCCTGACCGGACCGGCCCCGAGCGCGACCGGCGACATCCTGCTGGGCGGCCACGCGGTCGCGGCCGACGGCTCCCTGCGGGCCCCCATCCATTCCGAGCGCGTGCGCGCACACGCCGGGGCCGTGACGGTCGCGCTGGCGCCGAGCAGCGCGGCGCTCGTCACGATGAGCCCGCCGGCGCCCGCGCGCAAGCGTCGCAGCGCCCGGCATCGTCCGACCCATGGCCGGTCGCTGTCCGGGGCCGGTTGAAATCGACCCCCTCTCCCGATCGCCCGATAGGCTTTCGCGGGTGGACACCACCGCCGTGAGCGCCCCCAACCACCATCGCATCGCGATCGTCGGCTCGGGTTTCGCCGGCCTCGGCACCGCGATCAAGCTCAAGCAGGCCGGGATCGAGGACTTCGTCGTGCTCGAGCGCACCGGCGACGTCGGTGGCACCTGGAACGTGAATACCTACCCCGGCTGCCAGTGCGACATCCCCTCGCACCTCTACTCCTTCTCGTTCGCGCCGAATCCCGGCTGGACGCGGACCTACTCGCGCCAGCCCGAGATCTGGGAGTACCTGCGGAGGGTCTCGCGCGAGCAGGGCATCGATCCGCACATTCGCTTCGATCACGAGGTCACCGCCGCGCGCTGGGACGAGGACGCGCGGGTATGGCGGATCGAGAGCAGCGCGGGCGAGCTGACGGCGGAGATGCTGATCGCCGGACCCGGCCCGCTGGCCGAGCCGAAGCTGCCCGAGATCGACGGGATCGACTCCTTCGCCGGCACGATCTTCCACTCCGCCGAATGGAACCACGAGCACTCGCTGCTCGGCAAGCGCGTCGCCGTGATCGGCACCGGCGCCTCCACCATCCAGTTCGTGCCGCACATCCAGCCCGAAGTGTCCAAGCTGCACCTGTTCCAGCGCACGCCGCCGTGGGTCGTACCCCACCGCGACCGGCGCACGAGCCGCGCCGAGCGGCTGCTCTACCGCGTCTTCCCACCCGCCCAGCGGCTGGTGCGCGGGCTCGTATACGCCTCGCGCGAGCTGTTCGTGTTCACGCTCATGCACCCCCGCGCGGACTCGCTGCCCGAGCGCACCGGGCGCAAACACCTGAGCGAACAGGTGTCCGACCCGCAGCTGCGCGCCAAGCTCACGCCGCGCTACCGCATCGGCTGCAAACGCACGCTCATCTCCAATGACTACTACCCGGCGCTGCAGCATCCCAACGTCGAGGTCGTCACCGACTCGATCGCCCGACTCACCCCGCACGGGATCGTCGCCGCGGACGGCGTCGAGCGGGAAGTGGACACGATCATCCTCGGGACCGGCTTCCACGTCACCGACATGCCCGTCGCACGGTGGGTGCAGGGGCGCGGCGGACGCACGCTGGAGGACGTCTGGCAAGGCAGCCCCCAGGCGTACCTCGGCTCGACCGTCGCGGGGTTTCCCAACCTGTTCCTGCTCGTGGGGCCCAACACGGGCCTCGGGCACAACTCGATCGTCTTCATGATCGAGTCGCAGCTGAACTACCTGATGGACTGCATCGCCCACCTCGACCGCACCGGCACGAGCGTCTTCGACGTGCGCGAGGACGTGCAGCGGCAATTCAACCGGGATCTCCAGCGCAAGCTGGACGGCAGCGTCTGGACCTCCGGCGGGTGCGTCAGCTGGTATCTGGACGAGCACGGTCGCAACTCCACCGTCTGGCCCGGCTCCACCTGGCCCTACCGCCGGCGCACGCGCCGCTTCGACCCCGCCGACTACGAGCTGCGCCCGCGCACGCCACGCCCGCCGTCGCCTTCCCGGGCGCCGTTCGTCGCGCCGATCCCCGCGCCGACCTCATGAGCGCCCGGCGCTCCGCGTCGAGGGCGCGACGCGAGCGACGCACCAACCCGACCAGGAGGACATCCGCATGAGCCCTACGAGGACGACCCCGTTCGAGGTGAGTGGGCGCACCGTGTTCATCACCGGCGCCGCGCGCGGCATCGGCGCCGCGACCGCCGAGCGGCTGCACCGCAAGGGCGCGAACGTCGCGCTGGTCGGGCTGGAGCCCGAGCGGCTGGAAGAGCTCTCGGCCCGCCTGGGCGAGCGGGCGGAGGCGTTCGAGGCGGACGTCACGGACTACGATGCACTGCAGCGCGCTGTGGCGAACACGGTCGAGCGGTTCGGCGGGATCGACGTGGCGATCGCCAACGCCGGCGTCGCGTTCACGGGCTCGCTGATCAACGCGCCGCTCGAGCAGGTCGAGCGCACGCTCGCCGTCAACCTGCTCGGCGTGTGGCGCACCGACCGTGCCGTGATGGAGCAGCTGATCGCCCGCCGCGGCTATCTGCTGAACATCTCCTCGCTGAGCGCGATCGTGCACCCGCCGATGATCGGCGCCTACGCCGCCGCCAAGTCGGGGGTGGACGGACTCAGCGACAGCCTGCGCGCGGAGCTCGCGCCCAGCGGCGTGAGCGTCGGCTGCGCCTACTTCGGCTTCCTCGACACCGACCTCGTGCGCGGCGGTTACGCCCAGCCTTCGGCGCAGGTGGCCAACGGCAGCTCCCCGGCCTTCATTCGCAACCCCGCTCCCGTCTCCAAGGCGATCGACGCGATCGAGCGCGGCATCGAACGGCGTTCGGCGCGTGTGTGGGCGCCGCGCTGGGTCGGCCCGATGATCGCCCTGCGCGGGCTGCTGCAGCCGCTCACCGAACGGCGCTTGCTGCGTGAACCCGAGCGCCTGGCCGAAGCGATCCGCCTGGCCGACCCGGCATCGAGCTCCGTCGCGGAGCAGGACCCCATCCTGGGCGTCGCCGCCCAGGCGCTGAAATCCTGACGGCCGCCGAGCTTTACTCGGCCTGGGAGAACTCCCAGATCGCGACGAACAGCATCACCAGTCCGAGGATCGCGATGACCGCGGCCTCGAGCAGTGTCGGCACGCGCCAGCCGAACCAGGTGACGCCCGGGTCGAGCGCCTGGCGGGCGGCCGGGGAGATGTCGAGGTGCGCGAAGATCGCGCGGCGCATCGGCTCGACCGCGTAGGTGAGTGGGTCGAGGCGGTTGAGGATCGCCAGCCACTGGGGCAGGTTGGCGACCGAGAACATCGCGCCGGAGAGGAAGAACATCGGCATGATCACCATCTGCATCAGCGCCATGAAGGACTGCATCTGGTTGATGCGCGCGGCGAACATCACGCCGAAGGCGGTGATCGCGAACGCCAGCAGCAACGAGAGCGCGAACAGCTCGAGGATCAGGCCGAGGTTGTAGGGGACTTCGACGAGGCCCGCAATCGCGATCACGATCAGTCCCTGGAAGGTGGCGACGGTGGCGCCGCCGGCGACCTTGCCGAGCACGATCGAGCTGCGCCGCACCGGCGCGACCATCATCTCGCGCAGGAACCCGAACTCGCGATCCCACACGATCGAGGCGGCGGAGAACATCGCGGTGAACATCACCGCCATGCACAGCACGCCGGGGTAGATGAACGTTTTGAAGTTGACGCCGTGCGTGCCGGCGGAGGCGAGCGTGGCGATGCCGGTGCCGAGCACGAACAGGAACAGGAACGGCTGGATCAGCGAGGTGAGGATGCGCAGACGGTCGCGGCTGAAGCGGATCAGCTCGCGCTTCCAGACGACGCGGATCGCACGCAGCTCGCTGCGCAGACTGCGCGCGGGGACGTGCACGCGCGCGATGTGATGATGCGCGGGCGGACCCGACGCGGGGGGCGCTCCGGCGGGAGTGGTGGCGATCTCGGTGGCCATTACGGGTTGCCTCTCACGATAGAAACCATCCTCACCGGCTCATCATGCGGGCGATGTTGCGGCGCATGTCGCTCGCGCCGGACTCCTCGGCGTCGCGGATGGTGGTGCCGGTGTAGGACATGAACACGTCGTCCAGAGACGGCCGCGAGACGTTGACCGACTGGATCGGCTGGCCGAGCTCGGCGAACAGGCGCGGGACGAACTGCTCGCCCTCGGGCACGCCAAACGTGACGGCCCCTTCGGCGACGCTCGCCTCGATCTCGAAGCGCTCGCGCAGCGCCGCGATCGCGGCATCGTCGTCGTCGCGTCTGGATCTGCACGCGATCGACGCCGACGCTCGCCTTCAGCGTGGCAGGGGTGTCGAGCGCGACGATCGTGCCGCGGTCCATGATCGCGATGCGGTCGCAGTACTCGGCCTCGTCCATGTAGTGGGTGGTGAGGAAGATCGTGATGTCCTCGTCGCGCTTGAGCTCGGAGATGTAGCTCCAGATCGAGCTGCGCGTCTGCGGGTCGAGGCCAACGGTGGGCTCGTCGAGGAACAGCACGCGCGGGGAGTGCAACAGGCCCCGGGCGATCTCCAGGCGGCGCTTCATCCCGCCGGAGAAAGTCATCACGAGGCTGGAGCGCCGCTCCCACAGACCGACCATCTCCATCACCTGCCGCAACCGCTCGGTGACCGCGTCGCGCGGAACCCCGTAGAGCTCGGCGTGCAGGCGCAGGTTCTGCTCGGCGCTCAGGTAGCCGTCGAGCGTCGTGTCCTGAAACACAAGCCCGATGTTGCGCCGCACGTGATCGCGTTCGCTGACGACGTCGTGCCCCGCCACGCGCGCGCTCCCGGCGCTCGGGCGCACGAGCGTGCAGAGCATGCTGATCGTCGTCGACTTGCCCGCGCCGTTGGGGCCGAGAAAGCCGAACGTCTCGCCGGTGGCGACGGCGAAGTCGATGCCCCGCACCGCTTCGACCTCGCCGTAGCGCTTGACCAGACCATCGACCGATACCGCGGGGACGGTCCCATTCTCAGATCGACTCATCGCCATCCACAGTAGTGCTCTCGGGATCGCCGTCGGCCAGGATGCGGTACAGGTCGCGACGGGTCACCGTCAGCACCTTTCGGGCCTCGGCCATCTGGGCCTCGCTGCCGGTCTGATCACCTGCGTGAAGGCAGCAGAGACCTCGCGTATGAGCCTGCTGAGCTCGAAGGCCAGGTCTGAGACGTCGCCGCTCATCTGCTCCCACGGCGCGGGCGCCTCATCGCCGCGCTCCTGCAGGTGGGCACGTCCAGTGTCGGTGAGCTGGAAGAGCTTGCGCCCGTCGATCTCCTCGGAACGGATCAGGCCCTCGTCCTCGAGCTGCTGGAGGGCGGGATAGACCGAGCCCGGGCTTGGACGCCAGACGCCGTCGCTGCGTTCCTCGACCTCCTGCATGATCTGATAGCCGTTGCGCGGTTCCTCGGCGAGCAACAGCAGCGCGGCTGTGCGGATATCCCCGCGGCGCGCCCTGCGCCCCCGTCCGCGGTGGCCGCCGCCGGGCGAAAATCGGCCGCCGCGCGGATCGCGCCCGGGAAAGCCGGAGAGACCGGAGAAGCCGGAGTCTCTATGTCTGTGTCTAATGCGATGCATATGCTAACTCCTATCGTTGACTATCACGATAGTAGCACGATATATCGTTATGTTGGGAGGTCAGTGCCGAAAGTGGCGGATGCCGGTGGCGACCATGGCCACACCGGCGGCGTCGACGGCGGCTACGACGTCCTCGTCGCGCACCGACCCCCCGGGCTGGATGATCGCGCCGATACCGGCGTCGATCGCGAGCTGGGGACCGTCGGCGAAGGGGAAGAAAGCGTCGGAGGCGAGCGCGGAGCCGGACAGCAGATCGGGCTGAGCGGCGCGGGCTTTGTCGACCGCGAGCCCGACGGCGTCGACGCGGCTGGTCTGACCGGCGCCGATGCCGATCGTGGCGCCTCCAGAGGCGATGACGATCGCGTTGGAGCGCACGTGGCGGCAAACACGCCACGCGAACAGGAGGTCCTCCCACTGAGCCTCGCTGGGCTCGGTGGCGGACATCGCGCGCATGTCGGCGCGGCTCTCTGAGACGACGTCGCGGGTCTGCACGAGCTGGCCGCCGATGACCGGTTTGGAGTCGACCTCGTGGTCGGGCGCGGGCCAGTCTCCCAACTCCAGCAGGCGGACGTTTTTCTTGGCCTGCAACACCTCCAGGGCCGCGGGGTCGAAGCCGGGCGCGAGCAGAACCTCGATGAACTGCTCGGCCAGGCGCTCGGCGCAGGCGCGATCGACGGGCCGGTTGAGCGCGATCACGCCGCCGTAGGCGCTGAGCGGATCGCAGGCGAAGGCGCGTTCGTAGGCCGCCTGGATCGTCTCGCCGAGCGCGCAACCGCAGGGGTTGTTGTGCTTGACGATCGCGCAGGCGGGGGGGTCGAACTCCTCGACGAGCTCGCGGGCGGAGCTGAGGTCGAGCAGGTTGTTGAACGAGAGCTCCTTGCCGTGCAGTTGCGTGACGCCGTCGAGCAGGTGCGTGGGCGCGCCCGCGCGGGCGTAGAAGGCGGCCTGCTGGTGAGGGTTCTCGCCGTAGCGCAGGTCGGCGACCTTCTCGTAGGCGTCGCGCCAGGTGGGGGGAAAGCCCTCGTAGGTGCGGCGCGCGAACCAGGTCGAGATCGCGGTGTCGTAGCGGGAGGTGAGCGCGAACGCCTTGGTCGCGAGCAGGGTGCGGGTGTCGAGCGAGATCTGCCCGCCGGACTCGCGCAGCTGCTGCGAGCACCGGCGCGTAGTCGTCCGGGATCGACGACGACCGCGGCGAAGGCGCTGTTCTTGGCGGCCGCGCGGATCATCGTGGGACCGCCGATGTCGATGTTCTCGATGATCTCCGCGTCGCCGGCGTCGCCGCGGGCGAGGGTCTGCTCGAACGGGTAGAGGTTGACGCAGACCAGATCGACGGGCTCGATCGAGTGCTCGGAGGCGGCCTGCAGATGGGCCTCGTCGTCGCGCAGCGCGAGCAGGCCGGCGTACAGCCGCGGGTGCAGGGTCTTCACGCGCCCGTCCATCATCTCGGGAAAGCCCGTGAAGTCCTCGATCGCGCGGACGGGAATCGCCGGCCTCGGCCAGCGCGCGGGCGGTGCCGCCGGTGGAGACGAGCTCGACGCCCAGCTCGACCAGCCCGCGAGCGAAGTCGACGAGGCCGGTCTTGTCGGAGACGGACAGCAGCGCGCGCCGTACGCGCACCTCGCCCGGCGCGGCGCGCTCGACGCCGGCGCCCGTGCCGTATCGGGGTCCGTCATGAAATCCCGTCCGAGGCCATGAGCGGCAGCCTACCCGTCGAGGACGATACGGCGCGGGTTCTCGGGATCGGCCCGCAGGGCGCCGCGCGCGAACAGGCGCACGGCCTCGGGCAGCAGCGCGTGCTCCAGGGGACGCAGCGCCGCGAGGACCTCCTCGGGGGTGCGCGCGTCGGGGAGCTCGATCGCGCGCTGGAGGATGACCGGGCCCGGTGTCGACGCCGGCGTCGACGAAGTGGACGGTCACCCCGAAGACCTTCACGCCGTACTCCAACGCCTGCTCGATCGCGTGCAGGCCGGGGAAGGCCGGCAGCAGCGAGGGATGGACGTTGATGACGGCGCCGGGAAACCGCGCGAGGAAGGGCTCGGAGAGCAGGGCCATGTAGCCGGCGAGCACGACCAGGCGCGCGCCGCGGGCTTCCAGCCAGTCGGCGAGGGCGACGTCGCGGGCGCGGCGATCGGGGTGGTCGGCGCGCGCGAAAGACCTCGCGTGGGCACCCCGCGCGCGGCGGCGCGCTCGAGCGCGGGGACGTCGGGCGAGCGATGAGGCGACGGCGACGACCTGCGCCTCGTGTCCGTGGACGGTGTCGAGCAGCGCCTGCAGGTTGGTGCCGGTGCCGGACACGAGCACGGCGATGGGCAACGGGGTGGGCGCCGGCTGATCGGACACGGGGCGCACGATAGCTGTGACTCAAATCACAGAGAACCCGGCGAGATCGCGCTGCAATGGACGCGAGGGTGGAGAAGCACTAGCCAACGACAAATCAGGACAACGAATGTTGACATCAATCATCGTTACAGCAGTCATAGTGGGCGCGCTCGGCTACGCGCTGCGACCGGAGCGAGCACGGCGAGCTGATCGTGCAAGCAGGCCGTACAACAACCGCCACAACGACGCCACCGGAGCGCGCGAGGATCACCTCGGTTTAGTTAGATTCTCCGAAGCTCATGCTCCGCGCCGACCGGGCGGGGAGCGAACGCAAAGGAGACTCGATGACCAAGCAGATGCGCGTCGTGGCCCTGCTGGCGACGATCGCCGTGGCAGCCGCGACCGGCGGGACGGCGCTGGGCGGCAATGTCAAGCTCGGGCCTGTCAAGGGCGCGACCTACGCGGGCGTCGTGCACGACGAGACGATCACGGTCAAGGTCGCGACGAACGGCAAGACGGCCAAGGTCAGCCTGCCGGGCGCGCCGGCGTTCTGCCAGGGCGGCTCGGGCCCGCAGAAGCAGAGCTCGAAGCCGGCGAAGGTCTCCAAGACCGGGAGTCTGACGGCGAAGATCTCTTACTCCTCCGCGATTGGAGCGGATCACTCGGTGTTCGCGACGGTGACGGTGAAGGGGAACTTCGACACGTTCTCCGGCTCGAAGCCGGTGTTCGACGGGACCGCGAAGACGAGCTTCCGCGCGGCCGGATCGAAGAGCTGCGACGGACAGGAAAGCTTCGAGGCGACCGAGCTGTAGTCGTCGTCTGAGCCTGGATCCAGGCTAAGCGCTGATCAGCGGGAGGGGCACGTCGGGGTATCCGACGACCGTCCCTCCCGTCCCTCGGGGCCAGGCCCCTCTCGACCGCCGTCCTCCTCCAGCGCGTACTTGCCGTTCGCCTCGCTGGTGCGCTCCAGCGGGTAGCGCCCGCTGAAGCAGGCGTCGCAGTGGGTCCCGCGATCGCCCTGGATCGCCTCGTAGACGCCGTCGAGGGAGAGATAGTGCAGCGAGTCGCAGCCGAGCTCGGCTGCGACCTCCTCGCTCGTGCGGTTGTGGGCGATCATCTCCTCGCGCGTGGACATGTCGATGCCGTAGTGGCAGGGGTTGACGATCGGCGGGGCGGAGATGCGCATGTGCACCTCGGCGGCGCCCGAGTCGCGCAGCATCTGCACGATCTGGCGGGTGGTGTTGCCGCGCACGATCGAGTCGTCGACGACGACCAGGCGCTTGCCGGCGATGACCTCGGGGAGGGGGTTGAACTTCAGGCGCAGGCCGTGGCGGCGCAGCTCCTGGCCGGGCTGGATGAAGGTGCGGGCGACGTAGCGGTTCTTGACGAAGCCGTCGTCCTGGGGCAGGCCGGCGGCGCGGGCGAGCCCGCGCGCGGCGGCATTGCCGGAGTCGGGCACGGCGATCACGAGGTCGGCCTCGACGGGCGCCTCGCGCCAGAGGATCTCGCCCATGCGCCCGCGGGCGACCTGCAGAACGTGGCCGTTCATGCGCGAGTCGGGGCGAGCGAAGTAGATGTACTCGAACACGCATAGCGCCGGACGGACGCTCACGGGGACCTGGCGGCTCGAGAGGCCGCGCTCGTCGAGCGTGACGATCTCGCCGGGGGCGACGTCGCGCTGGAAGCGGGCGCCGATGATGTCGAACGCGCAGGACTCGGTGGCGACGCAGCAGCGCTCCTGCCCGGTCGGAGTCGCCGGTGCCGGGGCGAGCACGCCGAGCGCGAGCGGGCGCAGGCCGTGGGGGTCGCGGAAGGCGATCACGCGGTCGCGGGTCATGAGCACGATCGAGAAGGCGCCGCGCAGGCGCGGGAGGATCTCGGCGATCGCGTCCTCGATCGACTCGGCGGGGTGAGTGGCGATCAGCGCGGCGACGATCTCCGAGTCGGAGGTGGAGCTGAAGGTGACGCCGCGCGCGAGCAGCTCCTCGTGCAGCTCGACCGCGTTGATGAGGTTGCCGTTGTGTGCGAGCGCGAGCTCGCGGGTGGAGCCGTGGGTGCCCTCGGAGCGCTGGACGGGCTGGGAGTTCTCCCAGGCGTTGGAGCCGGTCGTGGAGTAGCGGACGTGGCCGATCGCGAGCTCGCCGGCGAGCGTGCGCAGGTCGTTCTCGCTGAACACCTGGCTGACGAGCCCGAGCTCGCGGCGCGTGACGATGTGCCCGCCGCGGTCGGCCGCGGCGATGCCGGCGGACTCCTGACCGCGGTGCTGAAGCGCGTACAGCGCGAAGTAGGAGAGCCGCGAGACCTCGTGGCCCGGGCGCGTACAGGCCGAACACACCGCACTCGTCGCGGGGGCCGTCCCGACCGTCTGCGCGCTCTGGCACAGGCTTCACATCCACAAGCTAGCAGCCTCGCTCAAGGGAACAGGGCCGCGAGCGCGCCGTGCGCCTCGGCCAGCTCGACGAGCGTCGCGGAGAGCGAGTGCTCGCCGAGGCTGGATGTGCAGCGCCGTCGGCACAGACCGTGCCGATCACGCACACGCGGAGTGCGGCGGCCGAGGGCGCGCACGCCGGTGGCGACGCCGCTGACGATGAAGCCGCCGGACGCCTCGCCGAACAGGACCCGCAAGGGATCGTCGTCGTCATCGTCATCTCGTCGTCTTCGCTGGACGAAGGCGTCCAGCCGTACCTCGGCGCCGAGCCCGCCCGCCAGGCAGCACTCGGCCAGGGCTACGGCGAGGCCGCCCTCGGCGATGTCGTGGGCGCTGGAGAGCCCGCCGACGCGCACGGCGCCGCGGACGGCGAACTGGGCGGAGCGCACCGCCGCGATGTCGATCTCGGGCAGCTCCGTCGGGGAGCGGCGTGACCGCGCAGCTTGGACGAGCTCGCTCGCCGCCGAAGCGACGGGGCGAAGGGACCGACGAGCGCGATCGTGTCGCCTGCACGGGCGAAGCCCAGGCGCCCGGCGCGGCGCGCGTCGGGCAGACGTCCGACCATGCCGATGACGGGCGTCGGGTAGATGGGGCCGGAGGAGGTCTCGTTGTAGAGGGAGACGTTGCCGCCGACGATCGGCGCCTGCAGCGCGCGGCAGGCGTCGCCGAGACCGCGCACGGATTCGGTCAGCTGCCAGGCGACGTGCGGCTTCTCGGGGTTGCCGAAGTTGAGGTTGTTGGTCGTGCCGAGCGGCTCGGCGCCGACGCAGGCGAGGTTGGAGGCGCACTCGAGCACCGCCTCGATCGTGCCCCGGTAGGGGTCGGCGGCGACGCGGCGGCCGTTGCAGTCGATGGAGACCGCGAGGGCGGGCACACCGGCCCGTAGTTCCCGCCTGCACCCATGCCGGTTCCCTCCGCGCCCGCATCATCCTCGCCAACGCGCACCTCCTCTCCCGGATGGCGGATCGTCAGCACGGCCGCGTCGGCCTGCTCGGGGCGGCGGACGGTGCGCGACTGGACGATCGCGTCGTAGTGCTCGAACAGCGGGCCGGCGGGAGGCGATGTTCGGGGGAGCGAGGAGCGCGAGCAGGCACTCGCGCGCGGAGGCGTCGGGCGCGAGCGTGGCGCGGCGGCGGTGCGTAGATCGGCGTGGCGGGGCGGGCCGGCGCGAGGTCATACAGCGGGCAGTCGTCGACGAGCGCGCTGACGGGCATGTCGCCGACGAGCTCGGGACCGTCGAACACGCGCATGCGCCGCGTGTCGGTGACGGTGCCGATCGCCGTGCCGTGTATCTCGCAGCGCTCGCACAGCGCGAGCACGTCGGCGCACGCGCGGCGGGCTCGACCACGCAGAGCATGCGCTCCTGGGACTCGGAGACCATGATCTCGAACGGCTCCATGTCGCGCTCGCGCAGGGGCACGAGCGAGACGTCGATGTCGATGCCGACCTCGCCGGCGGAGGCCATCTCCGAGGCCGAGGAGGTCAGGCCGGCGGCGCCGAGGTCCTGCAGCGCGACGAGCAGGCCGCGCTCGAGCAGCTCCAGCGAGCACTCCAGCAGCTTCTTCTCCTCGAACGGGTCGCCGACCTGGACGGTGGGGCGCTTGTCGCCGGCGTCGTCGCCGTCGCCGAGCTCGGCCGAGGCGAGCACGGAGGCGCCGCCGATCCCGTCGCGGCCGGTGGAGGCGCCGAACAGGATCACGCACGTTGCCGGGCCCGGCGGCGGCGCTGCGCACGAGCCGCTCGCGCGGGGCGAGGCCGAGCGCCATCGCGTTGACCAGGCAGTTCTGCTCGTAGGGCGCCTCGAAGTAGACCTCGCCGCCGACCGTGGGCACGCCGATCGAGTTGCCGTAGTGGCCGATCCCGGAGACGGCCCCGTCGAGCAGGTAGCGCGAGCGCGATCGCCGCTCCCGCCGAGCTCGCCGAAGCGCAGCGAGTCGAGCACCGCGATCGGGCGGGCGCCGATCGCGAAGATGTCGCGCAGGATGCCGCCGACGCCGGTGGCGGCGCCCTGGAAGGGCTCGACCGCGGTGGGGTGGTTGTGGGACTCGACCTTGAACGCGCACACGAGGCCGCCGCCGACATCCACCGCGCCGGCGTTCTCGCCCGGGCCCATGACCACGTGCTCGCCCTCGGTGGGCAGCGTGCGCAGGAGCTTCTTGGAGTGCTTGTAGGCGCAGTGCTCGCTCCACAGCAGCGAGTACATCGCCAGCTCGACCTGGTTGGGCGGGCCGCCCTGGTGCTCGCAGACGAGCTCGTACTCGGCGCGCGTGAGGCCGAGCGCGAGCGCGTCCTCGACGGTCGGCAGCGTGCCGTCGTCAGACGTTCGCGCCGGCGACCGCGACCGCCGCGCGCCCGCGATCGGCGCAGCGCGCACGTCAGACACGGCGCCCTCCTCGACGGCGAGGCGCATCGACTGGAAGATCCTCAGCCCGTCGGTCGAGCCACCGGTGAGCTCATCGACGGCGTGCTCGGGGTGGGGCATCAGGCCGAAGACGTTGCCGGCCTCGTTGCGACACGCCGGCGATGTCGCGCAGCGAGCCGTTGAAGTTCTGCCCGGGCGCGTAGCGCAGCACGACCTGGCCGCGACGCTCGAGCTCGTCGAGCGTGGCGCTCGTCGGCGTAGTAGCGCCCCCAGGAGTGCTTGGCGGGGATGCTCAGGCGCGCGACGGCCGTCGCAGCGCGCGCGTGAAGGCGCGTGTCGGCGCTGGACGACGTCGAGCTCGACCTGGCGGAAGGTGAAGCGCAGGTTGGCGTTCGGCGAGCAGCGCGCCCGGCAGCAGGCGGGCCTCGCAGAGACCTGAAAGCCGTTGCAGATCCCCAGCACGAGGCCGCCGTCGCGGGCGAACTCGATCACCGACTCCATCGCCGGCGAGAAGCGCGCGATCGCGCCCGCGCGCAGGTAGTCGCCGTAGGAGAAGCCGCCGGGCACGACGATCGCGTCGGCGCCGCGCAGGTCGCGCTCGCGCGTGCCAGATCAGCTCGGCGTCGCCGACGCGCCGGGCGGCCTGCAGCGCGTCGACCTCGTCGCAGCAGCCGGGGAACTGAAGGACGCCGAACTTCACCGCGCGTCAGGCGAGGCCGTCGAGCAGCTGGACCTCGTAGTCCTCGACCAGCGGGTTGGCGAGCAGGCGCTCGCACATCGACTCGAGCTGCGACGGGGTCCTCCACGTCGAGCTCGACCAGCCGCCCGACGTGGACGTTGGCGACGCCGGCGAAGCCGAGCGCGGGCAGCGCCCGCTCGACGGCCGCGCCCTGCGGGTCGAGGATGCCGGCCTTCGGGCGGATCAGCACGCGGGCCCTCATCGCGCCCAGATCGCGTCGGGCGCACCGATGCGCGCATCTCACGCGTCGCCCAGTGCGCTCCAGCCACGCCTGGAACGGCTCGCCGACGATCAGCTCGTAGGCCTCGACGTAGCGCGCGCGCGTGCCCGCGACGACCTCGTCGGGGATCGCGGGCGCGGGCGGCTTCTTGTCCCAGCCGCTGGCGCGAGGCCCAGTCGCGCACGTACTGCTTGTCGAAGCTCGGCTGGCCGCGCCCGACCTCGAAGGTCGTCGGCCGGCCAGTAGCGCGAGGAGTCGGGCGTCAGCACCTCGTCGCCGACGACCAGCTCGCCGGCGGGGTCGAGCCCGAACTCGAACTTCGTGTCGGCGAGGATCACGCCGCGCTCGCGGGCGTGCTCGGCGGCGAAGGAGTACAGCTCGATCGAGGTCGCGCGCACGCGCTCCATCAGCGCGCGGTCGCCGACGAGCTCGGCGGCGCGCTCGAAGTCGATCGCCTCGTCGTGGCCGACGTCGGCCTTCGTGCTGGGCGTGAAGATCGGCTCGGGCAGCTGCTCTGACTCGCGCAGGCCCGCGGGCAGCTCGATCCCGGAGACGGCGCCGGTGGCCTGGTAGTCCTTCCAGCCCGAGCCGGTGATGTAGCCGCGCACGACGCACTCGACCGGCAGCATCTCGAGCTTGCGCACGACCAGCGCGCGCCCGCGCGCCTCCTCGGGCACGCCGTCGGTCGGCGGAGATCAGGTGGTTGGCGACGATCTGCGCGGTGGCGCCGAACCAGAAGACCGACAGGCCCGTCAGCACCTGCCCTTGTCGGGGATCGGGGTCGGGTGGACGGCGTCGTAGGTGGAGATGCGGTCGCTGGCGACCATCAGCAGGCGCTCGCCCTCGGGCCCGCCGAGGTCGTACATCTCGCGGACCTTGCCGCTGGCGATCAGGGGCAGGTCGGCGAGCGCGGTCATCGTGGGCCCGACTTTATCGACGCGCGCGGCCGCAACGGTCGCGAGGCGCTCGGCGGCAGACGCGCTCAGACGCGCTCAGGCGATCTCGTCCAGCCGCGCGACGATCTCCTGCGCGTGGCGCACGTAGTGCCCGTAGTCGAAGATCGCCTCGAGGTCGAGTCCGGCGGCGCGCTCGTCGGCGGCGAGCAGCTCGCGCAGCGGGATGCCCTCGTCCCAGGCGCGCTGGGCGAGCTCCTGGACGACGCGGTAGGCGTCGTCGCGCGTGGAGCCGGCCGCGACGAGCGCGAGCAGCACGCGCTGGGAGAAGAGCGCGCCGTGGGTGAGCTCGAGGTTCGCGCGCATGCGCTCGGCGTCGACGGTCATGTCGCGCGACGAGCGCGATCGCGCGCTGCTGGAGGTAGTCGAGCAGGATCGTGGAGTCGGGCAGGATCACGCGCTCGACGGAGGAGTGGGAGATGTCGCGCTCGTGCCACAGCGCGACGTTCTCGAGCGCGGCCTGGGCGTTGCCGCGCAGCACCCGCGCGAGGCCGGAGATCTGCTCGGCTCTTGATCGGGTTGCGCTTGTGCGGCATCGCCGAGCGAGCCCTTCTGGCCGGCGCGGAAGGGCTCCTGCGCCTCGCGCACCTCGGTGCGCTGCAGGTGGCGGATCTCGGTCGCGAAGCGCTCGAGGCCGGCGCCGGCGAGCGCGATCGCGCCCAGCAGCTCGGCGTGGCGGTCGCGGGCGACGACCTGCGTGGAGACGTGCTCGCGCGCGAGCCCCAGGCGCGCGAGCACGCGCGCCTCGAACTCGGGGCTGGTCGCCGCGTAGGTGCCGACCGCGCCCGAGATCGCGCCGACGGCCGACCTGCGCGAACGCGCGCTCCAGGCGCTGCGCGTTGCGGTGCGCCTCGAAGGCGAACCCGGCGAGCTTCACGCCGAACGTCGTCGGCTCGGCGTGCACGCCGTGGGTGCGCCCGACGCACAGCGTCTCCGACGTGCTCGCGCGCGCGCGCCGCGAGCGCCGCGACGAGCTCGCGCGCGCCCGGCACGAGCACCTCGCCGGCGGCGCGCAGCTGCAGCGCGAGCGCGGTGTCGAGCACGTCCGAGGAGGTCAGGCCGAAGTGGATCCAGCGCCCGGCCTCGCCCGCCGAGGCGGCGAGCACGTCGACGAACGCGGCCATGTCGTGGTCGGTGACCTGCTCGCGCTCGTCGACCGCCTCGACGGTGAAGCTGGCGCCCGCGGATCGCCTCGAGCTCGCTCGCGTCGGGACCGCCGTCGCCGAGCAGCGCAGGCAGCTCCTCGCAGGCGGCGACCTCGACCTGGCGCCAGGTCTCCATGCGCGCCGCGTCGGTCCACAGACGCGCCGAGCTCGGGGCGGGTGTAGCGATCGATCACCTAATCATTATCCAGGTAGGCGCACGCGCCTACCTGCCTGACGGTGCATGCACCGTCGGTGGAGGCCGCATGCGGCCCTCCGGCCATGCCGCATGCGGCATGGCTCCTCAGAGCTCCGAGGATCTGCGCCGCGAGGATCGCCGCGTTGCGCGGGTTGTCGAGGCCGACGCAGGCGACGGGCACGCCCGGGGGCATCTGCACGATCGAGAGGATCGCGTCGAGGCCGCCGGCGGCGGTGAGGCGGCCCGACAGCGGCACGCCGATCACGGGCAGGTCGGTGTGCGCGGCGACCGCGCCGGGCAGCGCCGCGGAGATGCCGGCGCCGGCGATGATCACGCGCAGGCCGCGCATGCGCGCGTTCTTGGCGTAGTCGGCGACGACGTCGGGTTCGCGGTGGGCGGACATCACGCGCAGCTCGTGCAGGATGCCGCGCTCCTTCGAGCTCGCGCGCGGCCTTCTCCATCGTCTCCATGTCGCTCTCGGAGCCCATCACGATGCCGACGCGCGGGGCGTCGACGTCGATCTCCTCCAGCTGCGCCCGCACCTCGGCCTCGGCCAGGGGCGTCGCGATCGGGGACACGTCACCCATCGACGAGACTCCCCAGCTCCAGCTCGCGCCCGCCGCCGGACCACTCCTCGAACCAGCTGTCAAGCGAGCGCCAGCCCGTCGAGTCTCGGGCGAGCGCTCGCCGCGCGCCCGCGGCGATGTCGCCGCGCAGCTGCATGCCCTCGAAGGAGATCATCCGGGCCGCAGCATACGCCGACTCGCGCGCGGACTCGGCGTCGGGGCCGAATGCGGTCACGTTCAGCACGCGCCCGCCGGCGGTGACGATCGTCCCGTCCGGGCCGGCGGCGGTGCCGGCGTGGGTGACCTCGACGTCGTCGGGGACGCGGTCGAGCCCGCAGATCGGATCGCCGCTGGAGGAGGACGCGGGGTAGCCGGCGCTCGCGAGCACGACCGTGACCGCCCATTCCCGCAGCCAGCGCGGGAAGTCCTCCTCGGGGTCCTCGCCGATCAGCCCGCCGGGGCGCACCGGCGAACAGCAGCTCCAGCAGGTCCGATCCCATGCGCGGCAGCACCGCCTGGGTCTCGGGATCGCCGAAGCGCACGTTGAACTCGAGCACGCGCGGGCCCTGCTCGGTCAGCATCAGCCCGGCGTAGAGGACGCCGTGGAACGGGGTGCCGCGCTCGCGCATCCAGTCGACGATCGGCTGGTGCACGAACAGCGCGAGGCTGAACCCGAGCTTCGTCGGGAGGCCGGGCACCGGCGAGTAGGAGCCCATGCCGCCGGTGTTGGGGCCGCTGTCGCCGTCGCCGATGCGCTTGTAGTCGCGCGCGGGCGTCAGCGGGATCGCGATCCTGCCGTCGCACAGCGCCAGCAGCGACAGCTCTCGCCGAGCAGCCGCTCCTCCACCACGGCGCTCGCTCCGCCCTCGCCGAAGCGGCCGTCGAGGAAGATCTCGCGCAGCGCCGCGTGCGCCTGCTCGGCGTCGTCGGCGACGGTCACGCCCTTGCCGGCGGCGAGCCCGTCGGCCTTGATCACCACGCCGGGCGCGGCGAGCTCGGCGACCGCGTCGATCCCCTCCTGCAACGTACGAGACGTGCCGCCAGCGCGCGGTCGGCACCCCGGCCTCCTCCATCGCCTGCTTGGCGAACGCCTTCGAGCCCTCGAGCTGCGCGGCGGCGGCCGATGGGCCGAAGGCGAGATGCCCGCGCGCGTCGAGCGCGTCCACGAGCCCCGCCACGAGCGGCACCTCGGGGCCGACGACGGTGAAGTGGACACCCTCGCGCTCGACCGCGGCGACGAGCCCGTCGATGTCATCGGCGGCGATGTCGAGCAGGCGCGCGTCCCGCGGCGATGCCGGCGTTGCCGGGCGCGCACAGCAGCTCGGTCACCTTCGGCGAGCGCGCGAGCGCGCGCACGAGCGCGTGCTCGCGCCCGCCGCCGCCGACGACCAGGACCTTCAAGCGATCTTCCTCACGCGCATCCGGGCCATCCCTGTCGTCCGTGTCAGAGCGACGCGATGAAGTCGTCCACCGGTATCGCCGCCAGCGTCTCGTAGCGGCCGGTGCCGCGCGAGCCCAGCTCCAGCGAGACGCGCGCCATCGTCGCCTCGTCGGGCGCCTCGACGACCGAGATGAAGTCGACGTGGCCGAGCGTCGCCCACTGCGCCTTGACGCTCGCGCCGAGCTGCTCGACCTCCTTGTTGACCTCCCTGATCCGCTGCGGGTTGTTCTTGACCGTCTGCACGCCCTCGGGGGTGAGCGTGGAGAGCATGATGTAGGTGGGCATGGCGAGTGGCTCCTCCGTGGGGGTTTTGGCCGGTCGCGTTGCGCGCTCGCGCGCGCAAGGTTGTTTGTAGCGGATCGGCTGCCCGCCCGCTCGCCGCGACCCGGCAAACCTTGCTGAGCGTCGCCAGCTCGCTGTCCCGTTCTGGCGCCCGCGACGGTGTAGGGAGGTTGTGGGACGTAAACACACAGCCACTCGCCCTCCCGGTGTTGGCAGTTCACAACAGGTCTGCTACCGTTGAGGGCCAAGCATCCAAAGAAGCAGGTCGAGGCGGCGCTGCGGCGAGCCGAACGGCGAGGATTCCGTGTCGAGACGAGTCGGGCTCACTGGGGAATCGTCTACTGCCCCGGGAGACAGGACGGGCAGGTGCCGTCCGCGTTCGGTCAACAGCTCGCCACGAAATGTCGATAATGAAGCCCAACGGATACACCGTTACGTAGATCGCTGTCTACATTGCAAGCCATGACAGAGCACACCTTCACAATTCGATTCCTCGCCCCTGGCAGGACACTGGACGACCTGTCGATCGACCTGTATGACCGCATCGACGACGCATCCCTGGAGGGACCCGATCACGATGGCTCGTTCCTGTACGAATTCGACCGCGTCGCCCCGAGCCTGCCGGACGCGCTCGCGACGGCGCTGAGCGAACTGACGAGCGCTCTACCCGAAGCGACTGTGATTCGCGTTCACGAGTACGACCTGGCAAGCATGAGCGACATCGCCGCACGCGCCGGGCGCACGCCCGAGAGCGTCAGGCTGCTGGTGAAGGGCAGGCGCGGGCCTGGGGGCTTTCCACCCGCCGCCGGGGACCTGGGCGGGCGCATGAAGGTGTGGCGCTGGGCGGATGTCGCGCAGTGGTTCGAGCAGACGCTCGGAGAGCCGCTGCCCGACACGTCCGACAGCGCCTTCCTCCAGGCATTCAACGACGCACTGGAGATCCGCCGGCTCGTGGGTCGGCTCGGAGAGCCCGAGCGGCGAGCGGTCGCTAAGGCCCTGCCCGCCAAACTCGCCCTCGCCTGACCCCTTTCGCACCTGAAACCCGTCGGCGATCGTTCTTCCGTCCAGAGCCCTAGGATGTCCGCCGTCTCCCCACGTATGGTGCGCGCATGCACATACCCAGGAGGCATCTCAACTACGCCAACGTCGTCGCCACGCTCGCGCTCGTTTTCGCGATGAGCGGCGGGGCGCTGGCCGCGAAGCACTATCTGATCAACTCGACCAAGCAGATCAACCCGAAGGTGCTCAAGAAGCTGAAGGGCAACGCCGGCAAGACCGGCGCGACCGGACCGGCCGGGGCCCCGGGCAAAGAAGGGGCAAAAGGCACCCAGGGAGTCGAAGGTCCAAGAGGGCCAAGCGATGCTTACGAGGCCAGCTCGCCCGAATCGACCAATGTGACCACCACGCCCAAGGAACTCTCCGTGAAACTGCCCGCCGGCAGCTACGACATTACGGGCGTCACGCAGTTGCAGAACGCGGACGCCACACACACCGCCACCGTTCTCTGCGCTTTGAAGAACGGCGCGGCCCAACTGAGCTACGCATACATCGATGCACCGGTCCTACTCAACAGCGAATATGGCGATTCTGACGCGGTGGTGCACTCCAGCCTCAAGACCAGCACGGAAACGACGGTCGTGTTCACGTGTGAGAAGAACGGGAGCGCAACCACAGAAGTCAAAGTCAACAACCCAAGCCTGAGCGCGATCAGGGTCGAAACACTGCACTAAACGCGACAGCCGACACCGGGATGAGCGCTTGTTCCGGTGTCGGCTGTAATCCGCGCCGCGGCACCGCATCTCGTCTTGGGAATATCTACGCGATCACGTACGTCTCAGGCCACAGATGCGGTTGTTGCCTTCTGCGGTTCCAGCACCAGCCCCCCGTCGTGCGCGTCCACGCGCACGGAGTCCCCTTCGCGCAGCTTCCCCTCCAGCAGCGCGAGCGCGAGGCGGTCCGTGAGCTGCTTCTGAATCACTCGCCGCAGGGGCCGGGCGCCGTAGGTGGGGTCATAGCCCATCGCGGCGATCAGCTCACGGGCAGCGTCGGTGAGTGTCACCTGCACGCCGCGCTCGGCCACACGGGCGATCACACGCGCGACCTGGAGGTCGACGATCTCTGAGATCTGCTCGCGGGTCAGGGAGTGGAAGCGCACGATGTCGTCGAGGCGGTTGACGAACTCGGGCTTGAAGTACTGGAGCAGCTCGGTGCGCAGCTGGGCGTCGGCGGCGGCGCCTGACTCGGCGGCTCCGTCCGCGCTCGCCCCATCGGCGCCGGTCGCCGGTCCGCACCCTGGCCGACGGGCAGGTTGGAGGTCATGATCAGGACGGTGTTCTTGAAGTCGACGGTGCGGCCCTGGCCGTCGGTGAGGCGCCCGTCGTCCATCACCTGCAGGAGCGTGTTGAAGACGTCGGGGTGGGCCTTCTCGATCTCGTCGAGCAGCACGACGGAGTAGGGACGGCGGCGGACGGCCTCGGTCAGCTGGCCGCCCTCTTCGTAGCCGACGTAGCCGGGGGGCGCCCCCACGAGGCGGGAGACGGCATGTTTCTCCATGTACTCGGACATGTCGATGCGGACGATCGCGTCCTGGGAGTCGAACATGAACTCGGCGAGGGCGCGGGCGAGCTCGGTCTTGCCGACGCCGGTGGGGCCGAGGAAGAGGAAGGAGCCGATCGGACGATCGGGGTCCTGCAGGCCGGCGCGGGAGCGGCGCAGCGCGGTCGCGACCGCCTCGATCGCCTCGTCCTGGCCGACGACGCGTTCGTGCAGGCGATCCTCCATGTGGATCAGCTTCTCGGTTTCGCCCTCGAGCAGGCGCGAGACGGGGATGCCGGTCCAGCGCGCGACGACTTCGGCGATGTCGTCGGCCTCGACCTCATCTTTGAGGAAGACGGGCAACGCCTTCCTCGCCGGCGCGCTCGCGCTCGGCCGATTCGTGCTCGGCGAGCCGGCGTTCCAGCTCGGGGATCTCGCCGTAGCGCAGCTCGGCGGCGCGCTGCAGGTCGGCTTCGCGCTCGGCCCGTTCGGCCTCGGCTCGAGCGGCCTCCAGACGCTCTTTGGTGGCGCTGACGCCCTGCAGCGCCTGCTTCTCGCGCTCCCACTGGGCGGTCATCTCGGCGGAGCGCTCGCGCAGCTCGGCCAGCTCGGCCTCGATCGCGTCGCGTCGCTGCTTGGAGGACTCGTCCTTCTCCTTTCGCAGCGAGGTGAGCTCGATCTCAAGCTGCATCACGCGCCGGTTGACCTCGTCGATCTCGGTGGGGACCGAGTCGATCTCGATGCGCAGCCGCGAGGCGCCTCGTCGATCAGGTCGATCGCCTTGTCGGGCAGGAAGCGGTCGGCGATGTAGCGGTGAGAGAGCGTGGCGGCGGCGATCAGGGCGCTGTCCTGGATGCGCACGCCGTGGTGCTCTTCATAGCGCCCCTTCAGCCCGCGCAGGATCGCGATCGTGTCTTCTACGGTGGGCTCGCCGACGGTCACGGGCTGGAAGCGGCGCTCCAGCGCGGCGTCCTTCTCGATGTACTTGGTGTACTCGTCGAGCGTGGTGGCGCCGACGCAGCGCAGTTCCCCGCGCGCGAGCATCGGCTTGAGCAGGTTGGAGGCGTCGACCGAGCCCTGGGCGGCGCCGGCGCCGACGATCGTGTGCAGCTCGTCGAGGAACAGGATGATCGCGCCCTGCGCCTCGGAGACCTCGGAGAGGACGCCCTTGAGCCGTTCCTCGAACTCGCCGCGGTAGGCGGCGCCGGCGATCAGGGCGCCCATGTCCAGCGCGATCACGCGGCGGTCGCGCAGCGACTCGGGCACGTCCCCGGAGACGATCCGCTGGGCGAGGCCCTCGACGATCGCGGTCTTGCCGACGCCGGGCTCGCCGATCAGCACGGGGTTGTTCTTGGTGCGTCGGGAGAGGACCTGGATCACGCGGCGGATCTCCTCGTCGCGTCCGATCACGGGGTCGAGCTTGCCCTGCTCGGCCATCTCGGTGAGGTCGCGGCCGAAGCGCTCAAGCGGACTCTGCTCCTCCTCGGCCTGGGCCTGCCGGCCCGGGGCGGGACCTGCGGAACCGTTAGGAGCCATCTGCTGTCGCGTGTCCTCCGTGCGCCGGGACCGAACGTCGAGCGTACATCGGCGGCGCGCACGATGTCGGTCCCGCCGGTGCGGTAGGGGACGAGCTCGGCGCGGAAGGAGCGGCGCACCTCCTCCAGGCGCTCGGCCAGCTCGACCTGGGCGCGCAGCGCCTGCACCTCGAGCTCCTCGATGCGGGCATGCATGTCGTTGACCTCGGCCTCGAGGTCGAGCACGCGCTCGACGCCGGCGAGGTTGAGACCGAGGTCGGCGGTCATCTCCTGGATGCGCCGCAGCCGCTCGACGTCCTCCTGCGAGTACAGGCGCGTGCCCACGGGGCGAGCGCTTGGGCGCGATCAGACCGCGCGCCTCGTACGTGCGCAGGGTCTGCGGGTGCATGTTCGCGAGCTCGGCGGCGACGGAGATCATGAACACGCCGCGGTCGGTCTCGACCTGGACGCGGGCGATGGACCTGTCCGAGCGTGGAGCGTTCATCGCGATGCGCTCCAGCGCGCGTGTGCCCGCGCGTGCGTGTCGAAAGCCGGCAGGCGATGAGGACTCACGACGCGGCCCCCTTGGCCCCGGCCTGCTCGAACAGGCGCGCGCGGGGGTCGCCGTTCATGACGGCGGCGAGTGCATCGACGGCCGTCTGCTGCTCGTCGGTGAGGGAGTCGGGGACGTCGAACACGAAGCGGTAGTGGATGTCGCCGCGCGAGGCCTTGCCGCCGAGCTTCGGGCGGGCCCTCGCCGCGCAGACGCTGGACGGTGCCGGGCTTGGTGCCGGGTTTGACGCGCAGCGTCTTCGAACCGTCGAGCGTCGGGACCTGGACCTCGGCGCCGCGCAGCGCCTCGGGGATCGTGAGCGGGACCTCGACCTCGAGGTTGTCGCCGCGGCGAGTGAAGACCGGGGAGGGCGAGACGTGGGTAATGAGGTAGAGGTCGCCGGGTGGCCCGCCGTCGCGTCCGCGCTCGCCCTTGCCCGCGAGACGGATGCGCCCGCCGTCGCGCACTCCGGCGGGGATGTTGACGCGCAGGCGCTTGACGGTGCGCACGGCTCCCGCCCCGTGGCAGGTCGGGCAGGGATCCTCGATGATCGTGCCGGAGCCGCCGCAGCGCGAGCAGGGCTGGGAGATCGAGAACATGCCCTGGCCCTGGGTCTCGACGCCGCGCCCTTCGCAGACGGGGCAGACGGTGGGGGTCGTACCGGGCTTGGCGCCGGTGCCGTGGCAGGTGGGGCAGGTGTCGTGCATCGGCACGGACAGCGGGATCTGCGCGCCGGAAATGGCCTGGTCGAAGGTGATCGAGACCTGCGCCTCCAGATCGGCGCCGCGCTGCGCGCGCGGGCGTCCGCCGCGAGTGCCGGCTCCCGCGCCGGCGCCGCGTCCGCCCGCCGAAGAGGTTGGAGAGGATGTCGCCCATATTGGAGGCGTCGAAGTCGAAGTTGCCGAAGCCGCCGAAGCCGCCGCCGGGACCGCCGCCGGTGGAGAAGGGGCCGGTGCCGGAGTCGTACTGCTTGCGCTTGTCGGGGTCGCCGAGGACATCGTGGGCCTGGGAGATCTCCTTGAAGCGCTCCTCGGCGTCCTTGTCGTCGGGGTTGCGGTCGGGGTGGTACTTGCGCGCGAGTTTGCGGTAGGACTTCTTGATCTCCTCGGGGGTCGCTTTTTTGTCGACCCCGAGCGTCTTGTAGTAGTCGGGACGAGAAGCCATGTCGAACGCTCCCGGCTACGCGGCGACGACGACTCGCGCCGGGCGGATGACGTGATCGCGCAGGCGGTAGCCGGGCTGGTAGACCTCGGCCACGGTCCCGCTCGCCGACCCCTCGACCGGCTGATGGACGACGGCCTCGTGCAGGGCGGGATCGAAGATCTCGCCGGCGGGCGAGAAGGACTCGATCCCGACGCGCCCGAGGGCGGCGCTCAGTTCCTCGCGCACGAGGCGCACGCCCTGCAGCAGCGGATCGTCCTGGTCGGCGGCGTCCAGCGCGCGGTCGAGGTTGTCCAGCGCGGGCAGCAGCTCGCTGGCGAGCTTGACGACGCCGCGCTCCTGGGCGAGCGCGGACTCGCGCGCGACGCGGCGGCGGTAGTTCTCGAAGTCGGCCTGGGTGCGCTGGGCGAGCGCGAGGTACTGGTCGCGCTCGGCCGCGACCGTGACGAGCTCGTCGAGGTCGCCCTCGATCTCGGCCGCGTCGCCGTCCCCTCCTGCCCCACGGTCGCGTGGGAGCCTCCTCGGACTGCGGAGTCATCCCCCGGCGCGGCGCCCGCGCCGGGGGTCTGCTCCTCGACTGTCTGCTCAGGGGTGTCGGCACTCATGTCGCGCCCCGTTATGACTGCGGCTCGTCGACTACCTCGGCGTCGACTACGTCCTCGTCATCCGAGGAGGACCACTCGAGCCATCGCCGGAGGCCCCATCGCCGTTGGGCCCGCTCGCGGCGGCCTGCTCCTGGGCGCGCTGGTACATCGCCTCGGAGACGGAGTGGAAGGCGACCTGCAGCGCCTCGGCCTTGGCGTTGATCGCGGCTGGGTCCTCGGACTCGAGCGCCTCGCGGACCTCCTTGACGGCCGCTTCGATGCGGCCTTTGGAGTCCGCGTCGACCTGGTCGCCGAGGTCGGCGAGCTGTTTCTCGGCCTGGTAGGCGGCGTTCTCGCCGTTGTTGCGGGCCTCGGCGAGCTCGCGCGCGCGAGCGTCCTCCTCGGCGTGGGACTCGGCGTCGGAGACCATGTTCTTGATCTCCTCGTCGGAGAGCCCGGAGCCGGCCTTGATCTCGATCTTCTGCTCCTTGCCGGTGCCGAGGTCCTTGGCGGAGACGTTGAGGATGCCGTTGGCGTCGATGTCGAAGGCGACCTCGATCTGCGGGATGCCGCGCGGCGCCGGCGGGATGCCGGTGAGCTGGAACTTGCCGAGCGACTTGTTGTACTGGGCCATCTCGCGCTCGCCCTGCAGCACGTGGATCTCGACCGAGGGCTGGTTGTCCTCGGCGGTCGAGAAGACCTCGCCCTTGCGCGTGGGGATCGTGGTGTTGCGCTCGATCAGCTTGGTCATGACGCCGCCCTTGGTCTCGATGCCGAGCGTCAGAGGCGTGACGTCGAGCAGCAGCACGTCCTTGACGTCGCCGGCCAGAACGCCGGCCTGGATCGCGGCGCCGACCGCTACCACCTCGTCGGGGTTGACGCCCCGGTGGGGCTCCTTCTTGGTGAGCTCTTTGACCTTCTCCTGGACGGCGGGCATGCGCGTCATGCCGCCGACGAGGACGACGTGCTCGATCTCCTTGACGCCCTTGTCTTTGGCGTCGTCGATCGCTTGACGCACGGGGGCGACGACGCGGTCGAGAGGTCGGAGGTGAGCTCGGCCAGCTTGGCGCGCGTGAGGCGCGTGTCGAGGTGCTTGGGCCCGGAGGCGTCGGCCGTGATGAAGGGCAGGTTGATCTGCGTCTCCTGGGTGGTGGAGAGCTCGATCTTGGCCTTCTCGGCCGCCTCGTAGAGGCGCTGCAGGGCCATCGGGTCGGCGGAGAGGTCGATCGCCTGGTCGCGCTTGAAGTCGGCGACGAGCCAGTCGACGATGGCCTTGTCGAAGTTGTCGCCGCCGAGGTGGTTGTCGCCGGCGGTGGACTTGACCTCGAACACGCCGTCGCCGATCTCCAGCACGGACACGTCGAAGGTGCCGCCGCCGAGGTCGAAGACGAGGATCGTCTGGTCGGCCTCCTTGTCGAGGCCGTAGGCGAGCGAGGCGGCGGTGGGCTCGTTGATGATGCGCTTGACGTCGAGGCCGGCGATCTTGCCGGCGTCCTTGGTGGCCTGGCGCTGGTCGTCGTTGAAGTAGGCGGGGACGGTGATGACGGCGCCGTCGACGGATTCGCCCAAATACGCTTCGGCGTCGGACTTGAGCTTCTGCAGGATCATCGCGGAGATCTCGGGCGGGGAGAACTGCTCCCCGTTGGCTTCCACGCGCGCGTCGCCGTTGGGGCCGGAGACGACCTTGTAGGGGACGATCGACTCCTCCTCGCGCACCTCGGCCTCCTTGCGGCCCATGAAGCGCTTGATCGAGAAGATCGTGTTCTGCGGGTTGGTGACGGCCTGGCGCTTGGCGACGGTGCCGACGAGGCGCTCGCCGGACGCGGTGAAGGCGACGACGGAGGGGGTCGTGCGCCCGCCCTCGGAGTTCTCGACGACGGTGGGCTCGCCCCCCTCGAGCACGGCCATGCACGAGTTGGTCGTGCCGAGGTCGATACCGATGGTCTTGCCCATGAGTGATGCTCCTTCTAAAGACGGTGAATAAATCTAAGCGGGATTGAAGCAGATTTTGTGAGGGACGTCAAGGGGGCTGTTCGGTGGGGCCGAGACCAGGCGCAGAGGACCATTCTGCCCCGATGTGTCCGCGGCGAATCGCGTGCGCCGAAGAAAGCGCTTTCGACATCGGTCCTGCTGAGCGGAGAAGGAGTTTCAGCGACCGGTGGCGAGTGCGCGCTGGACGTCTGTTCCGCGGGGTGTGAGGGTCCAAGCGTTGGGTTCGCCGTGGGATTGACCAGCGCCGGTGTTGTCGATCAGGCCGAGGCGTTGCAGGCGCGTGAGTAGCTTTGAGATCTGGCCCTGGTCGTGGATACCGGCGTGGTCGGCGATCTGGCGGTTGGATGCGCCGGGTTCGGTCGCGATGGCGGAGAGGACGGTGAGGGTGCGGTAGGTGAGGCGCATGTTCAGGCCCTGCAGGGGGTCCCCGGAGGGTTCCTGCGGCGTGTTGGTGGACCAGCGCGGGCCAGGAGTCTTCTGGGCAGGACGGGCGAGCTCTTTGCGGGCGGCGACCTGTCCCTGGTAGGGGAGCACGATCATGCCCATGAGGGGGTTCAGTAGGTCGATGAGCGGTGCGGGGGCATGGCATGAGCGCGAGGACCCGTTCGCGGAACGGCCCGCACGGTGTTCGAGCATGCGCGCATGGATCACGCTCAGCACGGCGCCGACCAGGCCCTCGGCGGTCAGGGGCGGTGGTGATGAGGAAGGGAGTGCCGTTCCACGTCCTCGCCCGGACTCTGAGCGTCCCTGCTCGACGATCGCCGTGAGCGTTTCGAGCATTCGCGTGCGGCGCTCCAAGACCACTGGCCCGGCGCCGAGGGCGTCCACGACCAGCAGCGACCCGGACAGCGGCTCGGAATCGAAGAACGCGAGCAGCGCACACAAACCGCTACGAAGCTGCTCACGCCACGCGGCCGGCGCGCTCGAGGCGGCGTCGGCCACGATCCGGCTCGCGCGCGCCAACGTGTCCTCGAACACCGCCAGGAAGCAGTCCTCGCAATCGGAGAACTGTTCGTAGAACGTGCGTCGCGAAACACCCGCGCGCGCGACCACTCGCGCGACCGTCGCCGAGCCCACACCATGCTCGGCGACGACATGCACCATTGCCGCGAGGATCCGTGCGCGCTGGACGTTTGCGACTTGCGTGGCGCCCTCTGGGGTCTGGTTGTGGGCGTTGAGCGGTCCGATCGGCGAGCGCGAGCGGAGACCATGGCCGGTCAGCCTTTCTTCTTGGGGGCTTTCTTAGTGTGTTTGCTCTTTCTCGGCGGTTTGGCCCGGGGACAGCCCGTGACACCGACGCGGGTGCTCTGGTGAAGCGTCGCGCCGTTCTGCGCGACGAATTCGGTGGGCATCGACAGCGTGGCGGGGAGGGTTTGCTTGACCTTGCGGGTGACCGTGTGCTTGCGGCCCCTGCTCCCGAGCGTGACCTTCTTCTTGACGAGCACGGTGCGGGTCAGCGCACATAGATTTGTGTTGGCCGTCAGCGCAGAGAACGGGCCCTGGGGTAGAGTGAGTTCGAAGCTCGTGACGGGCTGGTCGGGAACGGTCTTGAACGTGCTCGAGGTGACGCCCTGTTTACTGATGAACGTGTCGCCGACGAGATCGATCGTGACGCCGTAGCCCTGGAGGACCAGGATGAGGTTGGGAAATGCTTCCCCGCCGTTGGATACGAAGTAGGCGGGTCCTTCGATGGGCACGGGCAGTATCGGTGTGATCGCGCGGGCGTGACCGACGATAGACGCGGCGGGACACCCTGCGGGGTTGGCGTGGAACTGTGCTGCGGTGCACGCCTTCTGCAGCGTCGTCAGGCGTGAGGGGAGCTGCACCGGGAGTTCGACTTTGACCTGGTGGATGTTGGCCTGAGTGCCCTGCGGGCCGTTGGGGTAGGCGAGCTTCACGGTCAGGCTCGCACCGTTGGCTTTGCTTGTTTTCCCACTGGTCGAGACGGTGAATTTGGGTGCGAATTGGAGGCTGGAGCAGTCGGCGGCCTCGAATGGTGTCGAGACCGTCACGGGAACCTGGTCCGCGGGGTTGGTGAAGTCCGCGCCGGCGCCGTCGATCGTGTCCGTGATCGACAGCGCTTCGCAGTTGGTGGGGTTGATGGTGAAGTTGGGACGGTCGATATACGCGCGGATGTCGCGGACGTGCACGACGATCCCTTTGATGATGTGCGGTATCGGATCGGAACCGTTCGCGCTGATTTCGACCTGCGCGGTGCCGGGATTGATGTCCAGGGCGAAGCGGATCACGACGGTCCCGAGGTCGAACGGGCCGACCTTCGCCGAGGTGATCGACACGATCGAGAGTGGCGCGCCGTTGTAGGGGCCCGCGAGGTAGATCTTGCCGGGTGTTTGCGCGAGGACGCTCCCGACGCCCGCTTCGACGATCGTGTGCCCGATCTCACTAGCCGCGGGACACGATGGGTTTGCTTCCTCTTCGGCGCCGCTCACACCCTTGGCGACTGCGATGTTCGCGTCGGGACAGAACGGGATGCCTGTGAGGTTGCCCGTGAGGCCGGGTGGGAGAGTCGTGGAGAAGCGTGTGAGCTCCTGTTCGCCGTCTTCGCGCAGGATCCGTAGGTAGAACGGGCTGTAGGAGCTGCCCGCGTTGTTCTGCGTACCGGAGATGACCTGTGGTTTGAACGGCGGCACACCACCACTGGGGCAGGGTCCTTCGTGTACGCCCTGGGTGATCTGAAACGGTTGGCTGGAGAGGAAGCGTGGTTCTGCCGGTGCCGACCACGGCGTCAACGCCGCCTGCAGACTGTAGCCGCCGCACGCCGGTGGACTGACCAGAGGCGCAGTCGAGCCCGGCTTGAACTTCAGCGTGAAGCGACTGAACGGCTGCTGGGGATTGTTCAGGAACGTCGTGACGAGCTGTCCCGTGACGGGGTTCGGTGTGATCTTCCCCGCGACCTTGATCAGAATCCCACGCTGGGGGTCCTTCGCGACTACATACAACGCCAGCAGCGACCCACCAGGATGTTCGGGATCGCCGAAGGATGCAACGTTGTCGTAGGGCTTGGCGATATACACCGCGCCGGAGATCGTTTCCGCCAACAGCGGCGTTTCGATTTCGATCGACCCGATCTTCGATTCCGGGGGACAGCCCGCGCCGGGCAGCGACCCGCTGGTTTCCGCTTCATACTGTGCCGGGGTGCACGCCCCCAACCCGGCCGCGAGCGAGGGGTTCGCGGTGATCCCTTCCGGGAGCGTGACCGTCGCGTCCTTCAGGTTCGCGGTCGAGATCGTGAACGGGTTTTCCCACGATTGCGGTACCACCAACGACACTTCCAGACCCGTGGGCGATTCCGCGGAGCGCGTCGAGGGCTGCGCTTCGATGGACGGTTCGAACGGCACACGATCGCACCCGGTGATCGGACCCACACTGGTACTGGCGTTCGTGAAGTTCAGCGGTTCCTCCCACGAGTCGGCTTCCATCTCGGCCTGGAACGAGCCGCAGCTCGTGGGGTTCGACAGAAACGGCTTGACGGGGATGTTTGCTTCCTGGGGGCCGCCGAGTTCGTTGCGGCACACCGGCGGGATTTCCCCGTCAGCGCCGCACACCGCGCCTCTCATCGCGTCGTTTTCGTGCGCCGCGGGCAAGCCCCACAGCGTGACAGTGATGTTGTGCGCTTCACCGAGCTTTGGGACACCGGGATTGAACGACGTCAGGCCCTCATCACCGGGACGGATGTGCACTTCGGCGATCTGCGTGAACAGACCAACGACGTAATATCCGACCTCGGCGGTGGTGCCGAAGTTCGTGACTTCCATGTTGTAGAGTGGGAGCGTGATCTGCTTCGGTTTGATGCTACCGACGAAGATTTCGAGGCTGAGAGTCCCGATCTGGCTCGCGACCGGACACGACGGCAAGAACCCTTCCGGAGCCTTCGGACTGACCGACAGCAACTGCGCCTCGGTGCAAGTCGGCACCGCGGTGTTGCTCGCGTCGAACCCGGCCGGGAATTCATTCGTGACCGAACGCAGATCATTGAACGTCACGCCGTCTTCCGGACCGCCTTCCTGATGCGCGAAATCAAACGAGAACACCCAGTTCGCGTGTGCACCGGCCTGAAACGGATCAGGCGCGACAATATTGGCGACAGGCTCGAAATGCCAACTGCCGGGCACGATTTCAAACGGGTGTTCACTAGGCTTACCCCACGCCGAACCCGTGAGCGCGAACACAGTCACAACCACGACCACCAGCGAGAAGACAAGCCTGCTCAAAACACGCATCATCGCCGCACCCCCCGCCCGCCGTTGCCGCCGGCACGCACTCTCTCGGTATGCCCACGCCTCGCCATCCCATGACCGCTGCTACCACCGCTCTTCCCGGCTTTTGCTCCGCACTTGCGCCTGGCCTTCGCGACGGCCCCACACCTCTTCTTGCGCTTTGGCCTGGACTTGGGTTTCGTCTTGGGCTTGGATTTGGGGCTGGTTTCCGGCGCGACGGCGGCGCTGAGCACGTTGCCCGTGCCGGAGAAGGTGAGGCTCGATGGTGTCGGGTCGTTCGGCGCGCCAGGGGGCGAGGAGCACGCATCGGCTTCGCATTCCGTCGGGCGTGGTGGCGGCGGCGCGAAACCACCATCCACGCGCACATCATAAACATTGCCTTCACCGAGACTGCCTTCGACACTCTTGTCCGCCGGCGACAGAGTCGAACGCGTATAGATGAACACGTCCCTGCCTTCATCAGCGCTACCCAACAGCAGGTTCAGATAACCACCACGACCAGTCGTGATCAACGCCAAACAGCCCTGCACCAAACCACACCCATCCACCCCACCCGCACGCCACTCATACACATCCGTCGACGGCGAAGTATGACCACCAACATTCACATATTCACCAGAACCACCATCGAATTCCGGCAAGATTTCTCCGTCCACGTCCTGCGGAACCAGCGCAGAAATAGTCGTAAAGAACGCAAAATCACCATCAGCAGACGCAGCAGTAAAACTAGGCAGAACACCATTCCCTTCAAACAAACCCTCCACATCACCCAGATAAGCATCATGCTTAGGTTCGCCTGAGCCTGACGACGCACACGATATGCATTCAACGAGATGTTCCACATCGTCATATCGATATGCCTGCCCACCGATACTGGGAGGAGGTGTCCAAAACGTGTAGCGAGGACGCGCAAACGCATCATTTTCGGTCGGTTCGAACCAGACTGGGACGCCGAGCAGCGAAAGTTCGCTCTCTTCCGCGACCTCACCGGCGGGTTGCGATTCGAACGTTTCGGTTTCGACGTCGTAACCCTCAATCGCTCCACTAGAGTTTTCTACCACCACCCTCTTGCCTTCAGGATCACTCGCGACAAACCGGTAAGCACCAACGTCGATCGTCCTAACTCCACCAACACGCACATATAGATGACGCGCGCCAGGGGAGCAGTCCTTACCCGGAGCCGCTTCAAAGAATATACGCGAACCGTCCCTCGACACGCTATGCGACCTGCCAGCAATATGGGCATTGCGTACCACCGTCGCGCCGCACGAGCCTATCGTCGCCGCTTCGCTGCCCGTGCCGTTTACGTTCAACTGCTGTAGCGCGCCACCGGGGGTATATTCGTAGAGATCGGAGCCGCTGAGCGTTCCCGTTTCGCTGCCGAGCAGTTCGCGATCACGAGTCTCCAACACGAGCTTTGAGAGATCGTCATTCCCAGCCACCCAACCACTCCCACTCGTTTCTTTTTCTTCGGCTTCTTCCACATCCACCCGCGGAACGGAAGCGACCTCACGATACGGTCCGCCTATCGGGCCGAGCTTGTACTCCACTTCCGGGGACTTGCTATGACCGGAGGGCGAATAGGCCGATTCGAACGCTACCTGCGTCACATCCGCACTATAGATCTGTGGTGTGACGCTGCCAATACCGGTTTCCGGCTGCGACGCGCCGGCCTTCATCAACCAGCCATCTTCTCCGCGCGAAAACAGATACGGGCTCTGCCCAGAATCAACAGCAGACCCATAGTCCACCTCAGGCGCTTCAAGCACCGCGTGTTCGCCGTCTTCGCCCACCCCTACAGCGGAGTTCTCGCCACCACGGTAGTGAAACGGTTCCTGGGCAGCGCCCTTTTCCACCGGTGTCAACTGCTCATACGCACGACAATCCGGCAGGACAGCCGACAAACCAACACGGAACGCTTCATTCGGACACGACGCTTCGCCGCCACCGCTGGGCGGGACAACGGGCACCGTCAACGACTCTTCGCTCCCAATCGCGGGCGAACCAGCCGAAAGCGCGCTTTCCGCGAACATACGGAACCGATACCCTTCCCCGGGCGTCAAACCGGGGACCGTCGCCCCGACCAAATGCGGCGATTCGCCGAGACCACCAGGTTCACGCGCGGTTTCTTCCGCCCCCGACCAACCAGTCGCACCAAACTTTTTATCCGAAACATACTGAAACCAATACTGCGCATCGCTGGATTCACCACCCCGCTCGACACTCGACACGCTCACCGTGCTTCCCGACGACGGGGTCAAACCAGACCCATCCGCGCTCAACAATCCCTCGGCTAAACCGGCATCCCCACCACCAAAGAATACGGTATACGGACCACCAGCCAAACCCTCCACTCGCGGTTCCGACAAAATCGCACCCAACGCGGCCCTCACCGTTTCAGCCGAAGCATCAAACGCGATCGGCGCCGTAGTATTACCCCCAAAGCTCAACGTAAACGTCCCGCCAGTCGCACCACTAACACTCATCAACTGTTCCGCAGACGTCGCCACACTACTAGGATTCAATGTACCCAACAACACCAACGACCCACCCACAAGACGATGCACAGACAACGTCGCAGCTTCCGGTGCCCCCTCGGTCACAAATAACGCGACACTCGACACCCCACTACCAGCAATATTGCTAGCAGACACCCTCACACAATAAGTCGAAGACTCACTCAAACCAGAAACCGACACACCAACTTCAACGGCTTCAAAATAAGATGCCGCTTCCGCCTGCGCTTTGCCGATCGTGCCACTACCACCAGGAACGGATTTCCACGCAGAAGACGACGATACAGGACAACCACCCGATTCAGACGCCGCCGTTTCAAAACTCCATGACGTTTCAGCACCATGCGGAACAACGCCAGCAGAAAGATGCGCACTACTCCCCGTTATGTTACGCGCACCAACTTCACTAAACGTAGGCTTTGCTGTGCCAGTCATAAACGTTTCCGGTTCGCCTATCCCATAATATATTTCTTGATAGACCGGGGCTTCACCTTCATGACTAAGTTTCACACGAACATAATAAGTCGTTTCCGGCGCCAGTCCGACCGTGCTCGTATGGACGATCTTATAATCTTCAGCGGCCGTGACCGTACCGGTACTACCGGAGCTGAAAGGGGTCCAAGATTTTGATGTCGGACTGGGTTTTCCGCCTTTTTCCGGAAGAGAATATTCTATGCCATATTTCGTTTCCGCACCATTCGTCTCAACCTTCGCCATAAACGACGCCGTCGTATCCGTCGCTTCTTCTTCCAAGCTAAAGATGGGCAACGACTGTTCGACTTCACCGTACTTTGGGACTTCAGGCTTTTCAACAGGGAGCGTCTTGAACGGAATTACCGCGACAGCCGGTTCGTGCTGCCCTTTATCATTCACCTTATCCGCAGAATTATCCGCAGTGAAACGAGCATCATAACAAGTATCTGCTTTCAAGTGACGCAATTGCACAGGTGCTGATCCCGCACGCAGTTCGCCAAGATCGAGCTGACCGATCAGGATCGTGTTTACCTGTGATGAGCCACTGGTACCGCCACTGGTACCAGCGTTCCCTTCGTTGACTGTCTGCCAACCTGTAGACGGTTCGGGACCGCCGCACACCATCGGAGCGTATTCCGCTCTCCACGTAGTGACCAGCAGGTTACTACGCAGCGTCATCTCTATGATCACCCGAGTGGAATGAACCTTCACGATGACCGGCGGTTCGAGCCATTCCGGGGCGCCGGCGGCGAACACCGACGACGCCGAGAACAACGACCCGCCCAGAAACACGGCGAGAACCGTGAGCACAGCCACACCACGAGCACGGGTGCGGGCACGCCGCTGGAGGCAGACCGACAGCAACATCATTTCGCGGTCACCGCCCATGTACCACCCGCGCCCAACGGACCTTCTTCCCGGAAAAGGCGTCGACGCCGAACCCGTACCGGTCAGCACCATGTTCGGAGTCAAGGACACACGCGTCGCTACCGGTGGTGACAGTAGCGATCGAACATATCGCCGGGAGAACCGCATTGGGTACCGGTTCCTTGAGGATGTTTTCTTCGAACGTCGCATACACACACAGGTTCCCAGGCTTAGCCTTCGGCGATACACCACTACCAGGACACAAGGGCTGTTCGCGCTGTTCTTCTTTTCCGGTTTCTTCGTCATAGAACGGTTCCTTACCGTCTTCACGCAGATAATGCGCCACGGGAACGCTTCCCAGCGGGATCTCAAAACTGACCGCCGTCGTCGCGTGAGTGAACTCGCCAGGAGCAGGGTCATCATTGACACTCCACTCCCCCGTCAACGTCTTACCCGACGGCAACGTTTCCGTGAACCCCGTCGTACCGCTTTCTCCCTTCGGCCCAGCCGGCCCAACTTCGCCCTTGGGCCCCTGCGGCCCGCCTGGACCGGCAGGCCCCGCGGGACCCTGAGCACCACCCGGACCCTGCGCACCCTGAGCCCCCGCGGCGCCGGCCGCGCCCGCCGCACCGGCCTTCCCCTGCAAAGACTTCAACACGCTCGGGCTGATCTGCTTCGTTGAGGTAATCAAATACTTCTTCGCCGCATACGCCCCGCCCGTCATCGCGAACACCAACGCGAGGCTCGCGATCATCGTCGCTGGACTCACACGCATCCGACTACGAATTGCTGAGAACATGGTTATCTCTCCTCCGTGGAGTAGGACGTGCCAACGCTCAGCGCTACGCACGCGGATTGAGTTGAACGACTGAAGAAAGTCAAGGAGCGCCGCAGCCTCGGGTTAAGACCGCGGCGCCCCGGACAGCGACCCCAGCGCGTGGGAGCACGCCTCTTCGGGGCCTCCTCGCACGCCGGCGCCAGATGAGGATGGCGACGGCGACGACTGGCTGATGCCTGTCCCGATCTCGAGATCCCGTCGGAACAGGAAGAAGCGGCGCTCTGAACCCCAAGCGCCTCACGACCAAAGGAGGATCTGGCATCATGAACCCCGTGGCAGCACCGCCCCATGTGACGCTCAGCGGCGACCGCGCCGGCGAGTACATCGTCAAGGACGAGCGCCCCGACGGCGAGCTCACGCTCGTGCCAGACACGTCTGCGCAGACCATCCTGAACCGGCTTGGCCACAAACGCGCAACACTCGCCGAGTTCGAAGCCGAGTACGGACCGTACGCCCTTCCGACGACGAGGGCTGAACCGTGCCCGCCAAGACGGGCCATGCGCCCGTCGCCTTCGACGAGAACGCGTGGAACGAAGACCTCCGCAACGCGACCGACGCCGGCCACACGGCCGCCACACAGAGGCGAGCGCGACTCGAGCGAGCTGGTCAACCGGTCGACCAGCTGCTCGGATGCAAAGACGACGCCCGCGACGGGACCGGCCTGCCGGGTTGCGTAAAGACATATGTTCCCTGGCCCGATGGACCGTGGGGCATCATCTACCTGATCGCCCGCGATGAGACTGGAGGAGTGTCCCTCGATCACCTGGCGTTTGGACTTCGCCATCCACCCAGGGGCCGACAAGCCAGCGTCTACAAGATCGCCCACCGGCGACTGAACGCCTGAGACAAAAGCCGGCTCAGGCCCGCAAGCCACCCACCCCGGGAGCGCTGCTCGAAACGGGAGGATTTTGCGGCTAGAAGAGGGGTGCTACTGGGACAAGAGAGAGAGAGAGAGAGAGAGAGATGCATCAGCGATGCTGAGGCATCTACCTACGGGCGTGCCCTGGTGCGCACCGACCCCCTTCACATATGTCCCCAAAGAAAACACGTGAAAACAACCCCTCATGTGGCGATCCGGCTCCCTCTCCCTACGATAACCCCTGATAAGCGCTTGAAACCGGTCCCGAAGACCGACCCAAACCCGATCTATTTATCTGCGCCCTCTCCATCGGGGAGCACCTGACCTACCAATCATAAGCACACCCGGCACCATTCGTCAATCCACCAAGCGAGCAGGGCGCTCTCGCGAGCGATGCAGGGTTTGACACTCGGCCCGGAGGATGGCTCTGCGAAGCGGAGTATGCGCTCAGGCAAACATCCCACGGCTCGGGCACATGCGCGCCAGCGCGCACTGCTCGCACGCCGGTTTGCGCGCGTGGCACGTCCGCCGCCCGTGGCGCAGGAGATTCACGTGCAGCTCGAGCTTCTCGCCCGGTGGGGTCAACGCGAGCATCTGATCGTGCAACCGCTCGAACGGCGCTCCCGACTCCAGCAGCTCCAGGCGCATCCCCACGCGCGAGACGTGCGTGTCCACCGGCACGTCCCGCATGCCATACGCGAACAGCAGCACGCACGCCGCCGTCTTGCGGCCCACGCCGGGCAGCGCCGTCAGGTAGTCGCGGCCCTCCTCGATCGGCGCCTCCCTCAGCCAGTCCAGCGACAGCTCGTGCTCCGGGTCCCTCGGGTGACCGATCGGAGATCGGCCGGCGATCGCCCGCAGAATCGCCTGAATGCGAGCCGACTTCACCTTCGAGATGCCGCCCGGGCGGATCGCCTCCTCGACCTCCCCCACCGGCGCGCGCAGCACCGCCTCCCAGCTTCCCAGCCGCTCGCGCAGGCGCAGATACGCCACGTCGCGGTTGCGGTCGTTCGTGCTCTGCGACAGCACCGTCAGCACCAGCTCCGCGATCGGCTGCCCGTGCGGCTGCATCCGCGGTATCCCATACACCTCGCGCAGCCGTTCCCGCACGCGTATCACCCGCGCGCGCGCCGGGGGCTTCCACACCTTCGGCTTGCCATCCCGCTCTGTCGTGCCCGCCCGCATCGCCCTGACCCTAACCATCGGACCGCCCGTCAGGGCCGCCCGTATGTGGCCGGCGACACTACGACTTTCGGTCACATCCAAAGTTGCCTACCACCCCAAGCCCGAACCGTCCCGCGCGAGCGCCCTATGATCGTTCGCCGCATGCCATCTGTCAGCGACCGTACCGCCACGATCGAGCAGATGCCCGTGTTCTGGCGCGAGGCCCCCGTCGCGGACGGCCTCCCCACACCCCTGTACCTGCACGGGGTGCCGACCAACTCCGACGACTGGCTGACGCCCGGCTCACACCGCGCGAGCAGGCCCCGGTGGAAGCGGTGGTGGAGGGCGAAACAGAGCACCGACGAGTGGCTGCAGGCGCCCGCGTATGAGACCGGGTTCCTGGAGCGCACCGGCGGGCTCGCGCCCGACCTGCCGGGGTTCGGGCGCACCGGCAAGGCCGCCAACCTCGACTACACGATCGACGGCTACGCCGACTTCATCGAGCGCTTCCTCGACCTCGTCGGTGTCGATCGCGTCAGCCTCGTCGTCCACGACTGGGGCTCGGTCGGGCTCGCCTTCGCCCAGCGCCGGCCCGAGCGCGTCGCGCGCCTGATCGTCATCAACGCCATCCCGTTCCTGCCCGGCTACCGCTGGCACCGCACCGCGCGCATCTGGCGCGCCCCCCTGCTCGGCGAGCTCGCGATGGGCGCCACCACCCGCGCCGTCATGCGCTTCTCCACGCGCGAGGCGCGCCCCGGACGCGAGCCGATGCCCGAGGCGTGGCTCGCCACCGTCCTCGACCACTTCGACCAGGGCACCCAGCGCGCGATCCTGCGCCTGTACCGCAGCTCGCCGTCGGACGTGCTCGCCGCCGCCGGCGCGCGCCTTCAGACGCTGAGCATGCCCGCGCTCGTCGTCTGGGGTCAGGCCGACCCCTACATCCCGGCGCGCTTCGGGCGCGCCTTCGCCCAGGCGCTCCCGCACGCCGAGCTGCTCGAGCTGCCCGACGCCGGGCACTGGCCGTGGTTCGACCGGCCCGACCTGATCGACACGCTCGCCGAGTTCCTCACCGCCGCCGTCCCGAGCACCGCCCAAGCGGAGTGATCCGATGGCCTCGCCCGCCGTCGCCGCGCCCACCCCGCCCGCACGGACCGACGATGCCGATGATGCCTCGGGCGCTCGCTTGGACGTTCCCGCCTGGGCGGTCGCCCTGCTGGTGGCCGTCCCGCTCGCGCTGGCCTACCTGATCGTCCAGCCCCCCGCCGGCGACCTCGCCGCCGCCACCTACCGCGGCGATCTCTTCGCCCGCGTGGGCTTCGCCCTGCGCGACAACGGCTGGTACGCCGTGCACGGCCACTACCTGCCCGGCTACTCGCTGCTCTCCCCCGAGCTGGGGGCGTGGCTCGGGGTCTACACCGTCCTCTCCCTCTCCGCCGTCGCCGCCTCGGCGCTGTTCGGGCTGATCGCCCAGCGCGTGTTCTCACCAGCCGGCGCGCGCGCGGCCGCCGGCTGGTTCGCGCTCGGCTTCGGCGTCGGCCTGCTCTCCGGACGCGTCCCCTACGACCTCGGCTTCGTCATCGGCCTGGCCTCCGTGCTCGCACTGCTCGCCGAGCGCACCCGCCTCGCGCTCGCGCTCGCGGTCCTGACGAGCCTCGCCAGCCCCGTCGCCGGGGCCTTCCTCGCGCTCGCGGGCGTCGCCGATGCGCTGGTCGGCGGATGGGAGCAGCGCCGTGGTGCCGGCGCCGGGCCCGCTGCCGGACCTGGTGCTCGCCGCGCCCACGCCGCCCACGCCGCGCACGGCGGCACGGATCGCCGCCCGCCGGCCGGGCCCGCGCGAGGGCTCGTGCTCGCCGGCGCCGCGCTCACCCCGATCGTCGTCCTCGCGCTCGCGTTCCCCGAAGGCGGCTGGGAGCCGTTCGCGCCGTCCGTCTTCTGGCCGGCGCTCGCCGGCGTCCTGCTGATCGCGCTGCTGCTGCCCCAAGGCTCGCTCACCCCACGCGCGTGGCTGGTCGTGCGCGTGGGAGCCGTCCTGTATGCGCTCGCGCTGATCGGCTCCTACGCGCTGCACACCCCCGTCGGATCCAACGCCGCGCGCCTCGGGGCCCTGCTCGCCGGCCCGCTGCTGGCCGGAGTGCTGTGGGACCGCCACCGCCTGATCCTGTGCCTGCTCGTCCCCGTGCTCCTGTACTGGCAGATCGAGACGCCGATCAACGACGAGGCCGCGCTCGCCGGCGACCCCTCCGTGCACGCCGCCTACTACGCCCCCCTGCGCGCGGAGCTGCGCTCGTTGACCGACGGCCGGCGCACGATCGTCGAGGTGCCGCTGACCGGCGCGCACTGGGAGGCCGCCGATCTCGCCGGCCACGAAGGCATCGCCCTCGCCCGCGGCTGGGAGCGCCAGCTCGACACGCGCTACGCCCGCCTGTTCTACGAACCGCACCTGACCGCCGCCGCGTATCGGGCATGGCTCGCCGAAAACCGCGTCGCCTACGTGGCGCTGCCCGACGTGCGCCTGGACGAAGCCGGCCGGGCCGAGGGCGCGCTGATCGCCCGCGGACTGCCGTATTTGCACGAACTTTGGCGCTCGCCCCACTGGCGACTGTTCGCCTTCGACGCCACCTCCCGGTAGGCTTCTGCTCCAGATGTCCGGGGCCGAGCCACGAACCCTCGCCGCCCGCGTTCGTGTCCTGCAGGCGCGCCTGCTGCCCCAGGGCTGGCTGGACGTGCTGCGCCAGATCGCCCTGTTCGCCCTCGCCTATCTCGCCTACCGGCTCGTACGCGGACTCGTCGAGGGCGACGCCAATGCCGCCTTCGCCCACGCGCGCGACGTGATCTCGCTCGAGAGCACGCTGCACCTGTTCGTCGAGCCCTCCATCCAGGCGTGGGGCTCCGGCAGCAAGCTGCTGATGGGCGTCTCCAGCTGGCTGTACGTCAACGCGCAGACGACCGTCACCGTCGGCGCGCTCGTGTACCTGTACATGCGCCACAACCGCAACTTCTACTTCGTGCGCAACATGTTCATGATCGCCATGGTCATCGCACTCGTCGGCTACATCGTGTTCCCGACCGCCCCGCCGCGGTTCATGCCCGAGTGGGGCTTCATCGACTCCGTCTCGGACTTCACCGGCGTGCACGTCAACCACGCCAGCGCCTCGATGAACGCGCTGTTCAACCCCTACGCCGCCGTCCCCTCCATGCACGTCGCGTTCGCGCTGATGATCGGCTGGCCGCTCGCGCGCCTGGCCCGCCATCGCATCGTCAGCCTGCTGTGGCTGCTCTACCCCTTCCTGATGGCGTTCGTGATCGTCGTCACCGCCAACCACTTCATCTTCGACGCGATCCTCGGCGCGCTCACCGCCGGGGCCTCCGCCTACGGCGCGATGTGGCTCGCCCGCGCGCGGCCCGCCGTGTGGCGATTCGCGGGAGCGCCCGCGGGATGAGTGAGCCCAAGGACGCCGAAGGCGGCGCCTCCCCCGGCTCGACCACGACGATGGCGCCACGCCGACATGAAACCTCTCCGCGCGGCCCGCGGCGCGGGGCCTATCGGGGCCGGCCTCGGCGTAACCGCGCTCCGATCGGCTCGGGCGAACGCCGCGAGCTGGTACGCAACCGGCTGATCGAGTCGCGCCTGACCCCCAACGCGATCTCGCTCACCGGCCTCGCACTGAACCTGGTTGCCGCCGTGCTCGTGTGGGAACAGCTGTTCTTCCTCGGCGGCATCGCCTTTGTCGTCGGCTCGATCATGGATACGCTCGACGGGCGCTACTCGCGCATGTCCGGCAAGGGCACCCCCTTCGGGGCGTTCCTGGACTCGACGCTCGACCGCATCGAGGAGGGCATCGTGCTGACCGCGGTCGCCGGCTACTTCGCGCTGCAGGGCGACCGCGTCGCCGCGGCCGCGGTCGTCGTCGCGGTGCTCGCCTCGCTGATGGTCTCCTACACCCGCGCCCGCGCGGAGGCGCTCGGCGTGGAGTGCAAGGTCGGCATCGCCACCCGTCCCGTGCGCGTCGTGATCCTCTCGATCGGCCTGATCTTCGCGCAGGGCGCCTCGCTCGGGCACTTCCAGCTGCTGGCCCCAGCGGTGTACGTGCTGGCGGGGCTCAGCCTGATCACGGTCGCCCAGCGCATCGCCCACGTGCGCCGCGAGCTGTCTGTGGCCACATCGTCGTCCGTGTGACCTGGCGCGCCCGGCGGGGTAATCTCCCGGAACCCTAGGAAGGAAACTGAATTTGACTGTCATGAGCAAGAACGGCGCCTCGTCCAATGGCGCGGCGCGCTACCAGCGCGACAAGGTCCGCGTCGCGATCGTCGGCGTCGGCAACTGCGCCTCGGCGTTCGTGCAGGGCGTGCACTACTACCGCAACGCCGATCCCTCCGCGGAAGTGCCCGGCCTGATGCACGTCGATCTCGGCGGCTATCACGTGCGCGACATCGAGTTCACGGCCGCGTTCGACATCGACCGCACGAAGGTCGGCAAGGACCTCGGCCAAGCGATCTGGGCGGGGCAGAACAACACGATGAAGTTCGCGAAGGTGCCGAAGAAGCTCGGCGTGCCCGTGTATCGCGGGATGACCCACGACGGCCTCGGCAAGTACCTGAAGGAGAAGATCGTCAAGGCGCCCGGCGAGACCGCCGACATCGTCAAGATCCTGAAGGACACCCACACCGACGTCGTCGTCTCCTACCTGCCGGTCGGGTCCGAGCAGGCGACCAAGTGGTACGTCGAGCAGGTGCTCGAGGCCGGCTGCGGCTTCGTCAACTGCATCCCCGTGTTCATCGCCCGCGAGGACTACTGGGACAAGCGCTTCAAAAAGGCCGGCCTGCCGATCGTCGGCGACGACATCAAGTCCCAGGTCGGCGCCACGATCGTGCACCGCACGCTCGCGCGCCTGTTCGCCGACCGCGGCGTGAAGATGCTGCGCACCTCCCAGCTGAACGTCGGCGGCAACATGGACTTCTACAACATGCTCGAGCGCGAGCGGCTGGAGTCCAAGAAGATCTCAAAGACCAACGCCGTCACCTCGATCATGGACCACGAGCTCCCCGCCGAGGACGTCTACATCGGCCCCTCCGACTACGTTCCATGGCTGACCGACCGCAAGTGGGCGCACATCCGCGTCGAGGGTCAGGCCTTCGGCGACGTGCCGCTGAACGTCGAGATGAAGCTCGAGGTGTGGGACTCGCCCAACTCCGCCGGCATCGTGATCGACGCCGTGCGCTGCTGCAAGCTCGCGCTCAACCACGGCGTCGGCGGCCAGCTCGACGGGCCCTCCTCCTACCTGATGAAGTCCCCGCACAACCAGCGCCCCGACGATCAGGCGCGCGCGGCGACGGAGAAGTTCATCGCCTCCTACGCCGGCGCCCCCGGGACCGCCAAGCGAGCGGGGAAGGCCGGGCGCACGGCCAAACCCGCCACGGCGCGGGCCAAAGCCAGACCGGCGGCACAAACAAGCGCCAAATAGGGTCGTGAGCGGATAGCGACGCCGATGGCGACGCGGACGCCGATGGCACTGCGCGCGAGCAGGCGGGCGGCTGGATAATGGGAGCGATGGCGTCGTCACGACTCTCGATCGCCCACGTGACTCCCTATCCATGGGAGGCACAGGACAACGAGGTCAACGTCCACGTCCGCAGGATCTCCGAGGAGCTCTCGCGGCGCGGGCACCGCGTGCTGATCCTTGCGCCGTCGCGCTCGCAGGAGCGGGTGCGGGCCTCGCGGCGTCAGCTGCGTGCCGCTCGCGCCCGGACGGACGGACGGGCGGGCGGGCTCGAATCATCCCTGCTCGCGGGCACCGACGGCGGCACGCCCGCGGTGATCGCGGTGGGCGAGGTGCTCGACCTGCCGATCACCGCCCACGACGGGTCTGCCGGCTCCACGCGACGGCGCACCCCCGCGCTGGGAATCGACGTCGCGCGCACGATCGAGGAACTGCTGAGCACAGTGCCGCTGGACGTCGTGCACGTGCACGAGCCCTTCGCCCCCAGCACCTCCAACGCCGCGCTGCGCCACTCGCGCGCGCTGAACGTCGGCTCGTTCCACTCCGTCTCCGAGCGCTACGTGCTGTCCACGCCCGTCGCACGTCGCTTCGTGGAGAGCTTCTTACGGCCGCCTCGACGCGCGCACCGCGAGCACGCCGGCGGCGGCGGAGTTGATGGCGCGCCAGTTCCCCGGCGACTACCGCCTCGTGCCCGACGCCGAGGGCGCCGCCTCAGAGCTCGAGTCGATCTACCGCGAGCTCGCGGCGCGCCGGCACGACCCCGCCGGCGATCCTGCCCTGCGCGAGCGCCTGACCGGGCGGCGGCTGATCGACGTCGACCTGCACATGCACACCGATCACTCCCACGACTGCGCCACCCCGGTCGAGGTGCTGCTCGCGACCGCGCGCGAGCGCGGCCTGGGGGCGATCGCGGTGACCGACCACAACGAGATCTCCGGCGCGATCGCCGCACGTGAACACGCGCGCGAAGCCGACGTGGGCGTGCAGGTGATCGTCGGCGAGGAGGTCAAGACGGCCGATCAGGGCGAGGTCATCGGCCTGTTCATCCAGGAGCTGATCCCGCGCGGCATGAGCCTGGCCGAGACCGTCGCGGAGATCCACCGCCAGGGCGGGCTCGTGTACGTGCCGCACCCGTTCGACCGCCTGCACGCGGTCCCCGACTACGAGCACCTGCTGGGGATCGTCGGCGACGTCGACGCGATCGAGGTGTTCAACCCGCGCGTGGCGATCGGCGCGTTCAACGACGAGGCCGCGCGCTTCGCCGCCAAGTACCGGATCGTCGCAGCGGCGGGCTCGGACTCGCACGTCGCCCAGGGTCTTGGCTCGGTGCGCAATCGCATGCGCGAGTTCGACGGCCCCGCCGAGTTCCTGCAGTCCCTGCGCGACGCCGAGATCCATACGCGCCCCACCAGCCTGCTGTACGTGCAGGCGCTCAAGTTCCTGCAGACCCGCGCCACCCCACCCTCCGCCCGGCGCGCCAGCCGCGCGCGACGGGTCAAGCGCGCGCTGGGCGGCACCCGGCGGTCGTGATGACGTCACAGCCCCGGGACGGTCGAGGGTCCAGTGGGGCGAGGACGCAGTGAGCGAAATGTGCCGGCCGATCGGAGATTCCGTCGATCTTCGATCGGTACATGTGCCGGCCGATCGGAGACCCCCTACGATCTCCGTTCGGTGAGCACAAAGCATCCACGAAGGCCATCGGCCGTCCCGCAAGCGGCGGTGCAGCGCCAAGGACAAGTCGAGGCGCCGTCAAAACCCTCGGGGTCGATGCCTGTGACCGATGACGAGATCCGCGAGAAGTACCTGGAGCGCGCCATCCGCGAGCTGAACACGCTCACGCGCGAGCTGCAGTCCTGCCCGCACTGCCCCCGCGGCAACCTGATGCCCGTCCTCGGCTCGGGACACCCGCAGGCCGACGTGATGCTGCTCAAGTACGCCCCCCAGCCCTCGGAGATCGAGGAGGGCGTCGCCTTCTACGGCCGCGCCGGCGGCGCGCTGATGAAGTCGCTCAAGCGCCTCTCGATCGACCCCCTGGCGGTGTACGGCACGCTGTGCGTGAAGTGCCCGCTCAGCGACGCTTCGCTCGCCGACTTCGCCTGCGTCGCGCGGGTCGTCGAGGAGATCGCGATCGTGCAGCCGCGCATCGTGGTGATAATGGGCGCCGATGCGCTCACCGCGCTCGGCGAGATGGAGATCCCGCTCGCACGCGAGCTTGCGCCGCGCCTCGGTGAGATCCAGCAGCTCACCCCGACGATCGACGCGCTGTATGTCCCCAACATCGACGACTCGCTCGATGAGACCGACGCCAAGCGGGCGTTCTGGGCGGCGTTTCGGACGCTCGGGGACTGGTGGGCGGCGCAGCCGCCGTATTGAGGGGAGTAGGGGGCGGCAAGTATGTAAGCAGTCGAACCCCGGGTAAGAAACCGAACCGGGCTTGGGGCAATCAGCGCCAGGGTCAAATCGGCTGAAGATAAAGGCTGGGGAGTTGTGTATTAATTTTAAAACTTTGTGCACCATCGCGCACGAAGTCTTGAAGTTTAAGTACCTACTCCCCCGCGGACACAGCCCGGGCAACAACTTGTATGGGTCCTGTCACAAAGTGAGGACTATCTTGCCGAGCTTGCCGCCCTCAGCGAATCGCTCGTAGGCGGCGGCGGCCTCCTCCAGCGGGAAGGTCGCGGCGATCGGCACGCGCAGCGCGCCCGAGTCGAACAGCGGCAGCACCTCGCGCTCCAACAGGCGGGCGGTGATCCCTTTCTCCTCCAGCGGACGGGAGCGCAGTGTGGAGCCATGAATACGCGCGCGCTTGCCCATCAGCGCGAGCAGGTTCAGCTCGGTCTTGACGCCCGCCGACACCCCGATCACGACGATCCGCCCGCCGGTCTGCAGCGCATTGAGGTTCTCGGGCATGTTCGGGGCGCCGACCAGCTCCAGGACCACGTCGAACGGGCCGTGCTGGGCGAAGTCCTCGGGCGCGATCGCCTCGGCACCCAGCGCCCCGACCTGCTCGCGTAGCTCCTCGTTGCGCACGGTCGCGGTCACGCGCGCGCCGGCCGCCCGGCCGAGCTGAATCGCCGCCACGCCCACACCGCCGGCGCCGCCGTGCACGAGCAGGCGCTCGCCCGGGCGCAGCCCGGCCTGGACGAAGATCGCGTCGTGGGCCGTCGTGAACACCTCCGGCAGCCCACCCGCCGCGGGCCAGTCGAGCGAGGTGGGGACGGGCATCAGCTGACGCTCGTTGACGACGGCCAGCTCCGCCTGCGCGCCGCCGCCGACGATCGCCATCACCCGCTCGCCCTCGGCGAATCGCGTGGCCCCCGGACCGAGCGCCACCACCTCGCCCGCGAGCTCCATGCCGGGAATGTCCTGCGGCGAGCCGGGCGGTGCCGGGTAAAGCCCGCGCCGCTGCATCATGTCCGCGCCGTTCAGCCCCGCCGCGTGCACGCGCACCAGCACCTCCCCCGCGCCCGGCACGGGGTCCGGGTGCTCCTCGACCACGATCTCCTGCTCACGGATGGTGGTGGCGCGCATCGGCGGAGAGACTACTCTGGGCTCGTCGGAGAGATATCGGGCTCTGTCTTGCCCGGCGTGCCCTGGACACGCTCGAACAGTGCAACGCACTCGATGTGGTGCGTTTGGGGGAACATGTCCACGGGACGCACCCGCTTCAGCGTCCAGCCCGCCTCGACCAGCTCGGCCGCGTTGGGCGCGAGCGTGGTGGGATTGCAGGAGACGTAGACGATGCGCTTGGGTGAAGCTTCGATGATCCGCCGGACGACTTTCTTGGAGAGCCCGGCGCGGGGCGGGTCGACGACGAGCACGTCGGGGCGTCCGGCGCGCTGCACGAGCTCGGGCAGGGCGAGGCGGGTGTCGCCGGCGAAGAAGTTGGTGTTCGTGATCTCGTTGCGGCGCGCGGCGGCGATGGCGTCGGCGACGGCGGATTCGATGAGCTCGATCCCCCACAGCTCGCCGGCGCGCGGGGCGAGCGTCAGCGCGATCGTGCCGATGCCGCAGTAGAGGTCGTAGACGCGCTCCCAGCCCTGCAGGCCGGCGTACTCGGCGACGATCCCGTACAGCAGCTCGGCCATCTCGGTGTTGGTCTGAAAGAAGGCCTCGGCGGAGATACGCAGGTCGAGGTCGCCGAGACGCTCGGGCAGCTCGGCATCGCCCCAGACGAGCTCGGTCTTGCCGCCGGCGGTGGTCTCGGCGGGGCTCTGCGAGCGCGTCCAGAGAACGCCGCTGAGATGGTCGCCGAGCTCGCTCTGAAGCGCGACGGCGAGCCCGTCCGGCTCGAGCGTTCCCTCGGTTGTGACGAGGCGGATCTGCAGCTTGCCCGTGTTGCGCCCTTCGCGTACAACCAGGTTGCGCAGGCGTATGCGCCCGTCCGGTGCGGGGGACGGCGCCTTGGCGCGCTCGCCCTCGACGGCGGGCGGCAGGCGTCCGCGCCTGGGGCCACGATCCCAAGCCGACAGTCCCTCGGCTCGGCACCAGTCGAGCACGAGCGTCCGCGCACGGTTGCCGATCTCCGAGGCAAGCAGGCAGTCGCTCATGGCGGTCACCTGCTTGGCGCCGGCGGACACGTGGAAGCCGCACACGAGGCCGCCGTCCTCGGTTTCGCCGAACGAGTACTCGAGCTTGTTGCGGTAGCGCCACTGCTGCAGCGCCGGCACGATCTCCTCGAGCTCGAACCCCTCCAAGCGCCCGATGCGGCGCAGTGCCTCGGCGACCTGCTCGCGCTTGATCTGAAGCTGGCGCTCGTAGGGGAGCACCTGCCAGGGCACGCCGGGGTGGTCGGCCTGTGGGGGTATGCGCTCGGGGCTGGGCTGCAGTATCTCGACGGCGCGGGCGTGGGCGTAGGAGCGCTTGCGCTTGTAGACGAGCGCGCGCACGCGGTCGCCGGGGACGGCGCCGGCGACGAACACGACGTAGCCCTGATCGCCGAGCCGCGCGACGCCCTCGCCGCCGAAGGCGAGCGAGTCGATCGAGAGCTCGAGCTCATCGCCTGGGCGCGGGCGCGCGGGGCGCTCGTCCGCGGGCGGCGGTCGGCAGCATCGGGAGAGTCCGCCGGCGCCGGCTCGCCTGGCACGGCGTCGGTCAGGATCTCGGACTCGGGAGTCATCGCGACTCAGCGCCGGTCGCGGGCGCGACCAGCAGCTCGAGCAGCGCCTTCTGGGCGTGGCGGCGGTTCTCGGCCTGGTCCCAGATGCGCTGGCGCTCGCCGTAGAGAACCTCGGCGGAGATCTCCTCGCCGGGATGCGCGGGCAGGTCGTGCATCGCGAACGCGCCCGGCGCGGCGCGCGTCGAGCAGCGCGTCGTCGAGCTTGTAGGGGGCGAGCGCGGCGCGGCGCTCGCCGGCGGTGTCCTCGTCGCCCATGCTCACCCACACGTCGGCGTACACCGCCTGCGCGCCCGCGACCGCCTCGCGGGGATCGGTGTGCAGCGTCAGCGTTCCCGTCGCCCCGGCAGGCACCGGCAGCGGCGTGGTCGCCTGCTCGTCCAGCGTGTAGCCGGGAGGCGAGGCGACCGCCACGTCGCATGCCCGCGAGCGTGCCGAGCAGCGCGAGCGAGCGGGCGACGTTGTTGCCGTCGCCGACGTAGGCGACGCGCACGCCCTCCAGCGAGCCATACGCCTCGCGCAGCGTCAGCAGGTCGGCCAGCGCCTGGCAGGGGTGGTGCAGCGCCGTGAGCATGTTGACGATCGGCACGCTCGCTGTAGCTCGGCGAGCTCTCGAGCATCGCGTCGGGCCCGGTGCGCACGCCGACCGCGGCGACGTGGCGGGAGAGGACGTAGGCGGTGTCGCGCAGCGCCTCGCCGCGCGAGAGCTGCAGCTCGTCGGCGCGCAGCACGACCGGATGCCCGCCGAGCTCGTGCACGCCGACCTCGAACGACAGCCGCGTGCGCGTGGAGGGCTTCTGGAAGATCAGCGCGACGCTGCGCCCGGCGAGCGCCTGCGAGGACAGCGGCGCGGCCTTCAGCTCGAGCGCGCGGTCGAGCAGCGCGTCGAGCTCTGCGGCGGTGAGCTCGGCCCCGGTGAGGAGAGTGGCGTGGCATGGACGAGCCAGTCTAGGGCTCGCGCCTGGAGCGAGCCCATGGGTGCGTCCGCGGAGGTCTTCCAGGACGGCGCCGGGCGCCGACCGATTCGACCGACGACTGTGCCGTTCGTTAGGGTTGAATGCACTCGCCCGAGAAAGGATCGTTCAGATGAGAAGAGGCCTGCCCGTCGTTGTAATCGCCTGCGCCGCGCTGGTGCTTGCGGCCGGCTGCGGATCGAGCAGCTCGAGCTCGAGCTCCAGCCCGACCACGACCACCGCCACGACCTCGAGCACGTCCACCGCCGGCGGCCTGAAATCGGACACGACGCCGAAGTACGCCTCCCCGTCCTCATCCTCGCCGGTGCAGAGCGGGGTCGTGGCGGTCGCCTACCGCAACATCGCGATCGACCCGGACACGCTGAGGGTGAAGGTCGGCAGCACGATCAAGTGGACGAACTACGACACGGTCGAACACAACGTCACGAGCGAGGGCGGCGTGGCGAAGTTCGCCTCCAAGGACTTCGGCGAAGGCGGCACGTACGAAATCAAGGTGACGAAGCCGGGGATCATCCACTACGAGTGCACGATCCACCCGGCGTCGATGAATGGGACGATCGAAGTCGTGAAGTGAGGGTGGGACCGCGGTGCATGCACCGCGGTCCGCGCGGGCGCATGCTGGCCGATCGGCGATCCCGTCGATCGACGATCGGTGCGCGGGGGCGCGCATGCGCGCCCCACGAACGGCAGAGGGGCAGCGGCCGGTATCCACCGGACCTGGAGGCACGAACGTGAGCCCGTTGGGATCGCGACCGGGCGTCACCTCGCAGACCGCCGCTCAATCGAAGTCGGGCAGTCCCGCTTCAGGAGTCGAGGCCCTGGCGTAATGTCGGCGGGGGATGCGTCCCGCCGTGCGCGCCAGGCGCCCGGCCTCGACGGCTGCAGCGCATCGCGCGGGCCATGCGCACGGGGTCCTCGGCGCGGGAGATCGCCGAGGCGGCCATCACCGCGTCGCAGCCCAGCTCCATCGCGAGCGCCGCGTCGGAGGCGGTGCCGACGCCGGCGTCGAGCACGACGGGCACGGACACGGCTTCGCGGATGAGGGCGATGTTGTAGGGGTTGCGGATGCCCATGCCGCTGCCGATCGGCGAGCCGAGCGGCATCACCGCGGCGCAGCCGACGTCGACCAGGCGGCGTGCGAGCACGGGGTCGTCGGTGGTGTAGGGGAGCACGACGAAGCCCTCGTCGACGAGCTCCTCGGCGGCGCGCAGCAGCTCGGGCGCGTCGGGCAGCAGCGTGTCCTCGTCGCCGATCACCTCGAGCTTGATCCAGTCGGTGGCGAAGGCCTCGCGGGCGAGCTTGGCCGTGAGCACGGCGTCGCGCGCGGTGCGGCAGCCGGCGGTGTTCGGCAGCAGCTCCACGCCCGCGTCGGCGAGCACGTCGATCAGCGAGCCCCTGGCCGTGCGGATCGACGCGGCGCAGCGCGACCGTCACCAGCTCGCTGCCGCTCGCCGCGATCGCCTCGGCCATCAGCTCCAGCGAGGGAAACCCGCCGGTGCCGAGCAGCAGGCGCGAGCGCAAGCGTCCTGCCGGCGATCGTCAGGACGTCCCGCGCGGCGGGGAGGACGCGCCCCGCGGTTGGCCATTGCGCTCGCCCACCGTCGACGTCGCCTGGTCCGGCTCGCTGGAATCGGGCACGCGCCTCATCCTCCCTGCATCGCGGTGAGCACCTCGACGCGCGCGTCCTGCGGGAGCGCGAACGTCTCCCAACGCGCGCGCGGCAACACCTCGCCGTCGACCGCCACCGCGACTCCCCTCGCGCCCACCTCCAGGCCGAGCCGGCCGAGCACCGATGCCACCGTCTCGCCGGCGGGGATCTCGCGAGCGCTCCCGTTGACGATCGATGCGGGGACCCCGGCGAGCGTCTCGAGCACCAGCTCGGCGGTGAGCGGCGCGAGCAGGATGCCGTTGCGGTGATGGCCGGTCGCCCATACGAGGCCCTCCAGCGCGCCGGGGCCGATCGCCGGGACGTTGTCCGGCGTGCCGGGACGCAGCCCGACGGACAGCTCCTCGATCCGCAGCTCGTCGATCCCCGGCACGAGCTCGCTGGCGTCGCGCAGCAGCTCATACACGCCGCCGGCGGTCGGACTCAGATCGAAGCCCTGCTCCTCGACGGTCGCGCCCAGCACGTAGGAGCCGTCGGCGCGGGGCACCAGATAGCCGCCCTCGAAGCGCACCACGCGGCTCAGCAGGCCCGGGCCGGCCGGATCGCGCAGGCGCAGGATCTGGCCCTTGACCGGGCGCACGGGAACCTGCGCGCGCGGCGGGCAGACCCTCGATCCGCCGCTCCACGGGCCGGCGGCGAGCACGACGTCGGCGGCGCGGACACGCTCGCCGCCCGCGCAGCCGCAGGCCGATCGCGCGCTCGCCGTGCCCGTCCAGCGCGACCGACTCGACCGCGTGCGTGCTCGCGGAGCGCGACTCCGGCGATCTCGCAGGCGCGGCGCAGCGCCGCGAGCACCAGGCGCGGATCGACCGAGTGGTCGTCCGGCGCTTCGATCGCCAGCCGCACCGTCGGCGCGAGCGCCGGCTCGCGCTCGCGCGCCTCGCTCGCGCGCAGCCGCTCGGCGCGCAGGCCCAGCGAGCGGCGAAACGCGAGCCGGCGCTCGAGCTCGCGCGCCTCGTCCTCGTCGCGGGCGACCACGAGCGTGCCGGTCTGCAGCAGATCCCACACCCATGCCTGCTGTGCCTCCTCCAGCTCGGCGGCGAACTCGGGCCACATCTCGGCCGAGCGCAGCCCGAGCTCCGAGCGCGTGCTGCCCGCCGTGCCGAACTCGACCTCGGAGACCGGCGCGAGCATCCCCGCCGCCACGTGCGAGGTGCCCCGCCCGACGTCGTCGCGCTCGAACAGCGCCACCGACAGGCCTCGCGTACGTGCGCGCCACGCGCAGGCGAGCCCGACGATCCCGCCGCCGACGATCGCGACGTCGGCCGACTCGGTGTGCTCGGGCATACGGTTGATGCTAGTCCGCTGTCAGACTCGGCGGGAGTGCACCGTCAGCGACCTACGCACCGACCGCCTCGCCCGCCTGGCCGCCGCGCGGCTGTATCTCGTGTGCGACGCCCTGCCGGGCGGCCGTCCGCTCGCGGATGTGCTGCCGGTGGCGATCGCCGGGGGCGTGGAGATCGTGCAGCTGCGCGTGAAGGCCGGCGACTGGCACGAGGACCCTGATGAGAGGCGGCTCCTGCTCGAAGCGGCGTTCGCGGCGCGCGCTGTGCGCGGAGCACGGCGCGCTGTTCGTCGTCAACGACCATCCCGGAGATCGCCGTCGAGGCCGGCGCCGACGGCGTGCACGTGGGGCAGGAGGACATGGCGGTGGCGCGAGGTGCGCGCGATCGTCGGCGCGGACATGCTGATCGGGCTCTCGACGCACGCGCCGGGCGGAGATCGACGCGGCGCGACCCCGCGCTGGTCGACTACATCGGCGTGGGGCCGGTCCACGCCACGCCGACCAAGCCGGGGCGGCCCGGCGGTGGGTGTGGAGCTCGTGCGCTACGCCGCGGCCAACGCGACCGTGCCGTTCTTCGCGATCGGCGGCCTGGACGCGCGACAACGTCGGCGAGGTGCTCGACGCGGGCGCCTCGCGCGTGTGCGTGCTGCGCGCGATCGCCGACGCGGAGGACCCCGAACGCGCCGCGCGCGAGCTGCGCCGTCTGCTCGACGCAACGGCGATCCACGTGGGGGCGCGGGCATGAGCTCGCCGAGCCGCGCACCGCGCCCGGTCGATCCCGGCGGCGACCCGCGACCGTCGCGCGACGAGCTCGCGCGCGCCGCTCTGGAGCCGCTGCGCGAGGGCGAGCGCCCGCCGGCGCTGCTCGTCGCCGTCGCCGTGGCGCGTCGCTGCTGGCGCTCGGCGTGGTCGTCGGCGCGCTCACCGTCCACGGCCTCGGCAGTCACGGCGGCTCGCTGGCGGGAGGGGTGTTCCTGGCGTGCGTGCTGGCGCTGCTCGCGGGCGGGATGTACCGGCGCCGCTACTGGGCGGTGCTCGCCTTCGAGGCGCTGCTCGCGTTTCAGATCCTCGTGACCTCGCTCGCGCTGGTGGTCGCCTCCACGCTGCTCGCCGCGGGGCTGTGCCTGCTCTCGATCGTGCTCGCGGGGTGGCTGTTCTGGAAGCTGGTGCGGGTGATGGGGCGCATCCAGGCCGAGGAGCGCCGATAGCCTTCGCGTTTACGGCGTCCTTTATCGATCGACGATCAGATGCGCTCGCCCGATCGGCCGACACGCCACACTCCACACCGGTCGCTCTGACGTCCGGGGAGTGCGGCGATCGCCAAGGCCTTGTGAGACGGCCTGGCCGCGCGCCCGGCTTCGATAGGCTCAGGCCCGATGGCTGAGAACTCGTACGACTGCATCGTGATCGGCTCCGGGCCGGGCGGCTACGTGGCCGCGATCCGCGCCGCGCAGCTCGGCAAAAAGACGGCCGTGATCGAGAAGGACAAGGTCGGCGGGCGCTGCCTGAACTACGCGTGCATCCCCGCCAAGGCGGTCCTGCGCTCGGCCGACCTGCTGTCGGAGATCCGCGACGCCGACGAGTTCGGGCTGAAGGTGTCGGGCGTGGAGGTCGACTACCCGGCCGTGCAGGCGCGGCGCGAGAAGGTCGTCTCGACGCTGACCGGCGGGCGTCGGCGGGACTGTTCAAGAAAAACGGGATCGACCTGATCGAGGGCGAGGCCCTGCTCGGCGCTCGCGGCGAGAACTCGAATGGGGCGGTCCCGGTGCGCGTGGGCGAGCGCGAGCTGAGCGCCGCGACCGTGATCCTCGCCGACCGGCTCGGTTCCGCGCACGATCCCGGGCGTGGAGCTGGGCGGGCGCGTGCTCGGCACCGAGGAGGCGTGGGCGCTGGCGGAGCTGCCGGGCAGCCTGGCGGTCGTCGGGGCCGGGGCCTCCGGCGCGGAGATCGCCTCGGGGTTCGCGCGCCTGGGCAGCGAGGTGCTGCTGCTGGAGGCGCTCGACCGCGTGCTCCCCGGCGAGGACGCCGACATCTCGCGCCTGGTCGAGCGCGGCCTCAAGCGCCAGTCGATCGGCGTGCACACGAGCACCCCGATCGAGTCCGTGCAAGCTTCGGACTCCGGTGTGACGTTCACCTACGGCTCGGAGTCGGCCGAGGTCGAGTATCTCGTGATCGCCGCCGGCCGCGGTCCCGACGTCCAGGCGCTCGGCCTGGACGCCGCGGGCGTCGAGCTGGACGAGCGCGGACTGATCAAGGTCGACGGCGCGCTGCGGACATCCGCTCCGGGCATCTACGCGATCGGCGATCTCGTCGCCGGTCCCGCGCTCGCGCACAAGGCCTCCGACGAGGGCGTCATCGCGGCCGAGGACTCGGCCGGCCTGGAGACCCACCCGCTCGCCTACATCGACATCCCGCGCGCGACGTTCTGCACGCCGAACGTGGGCTCGTTCGGCCTGACCGAGGCGCAGGCCCGCGAGCAGGGCTACGACGTGGTCGTCGGCAAGGTCCCCTACGGCGCGGTCGGGGGCGGCACGGTCTACGGCGACCGCACCGGACTGGTGAAGCTCGTGGGCGAGTCGAAGTACGGCGAGCTGCTCGGCGGGCACATCGTCGGCTCACGCGCGACCGAGCTGATCCAGGAGCTCGTCAACGTGCGCGCGCTGGAGGGCGGCTACGCGGAGGTCGCGCGCACGATCCACGGCCACCCGACGCTGTCGGAGGCCGTGATGGAGGCTGGGCGCGCGGCGGATGGCTGGCTGATCCACGGCTGAGGGATGGGGATGTGGGGGGAGTTGTGTGTTGTTATTTTCCCTTTGTGTACCATAGTAGTAGGGCATATACCATTATAAATACCAGACCGTATAATCTTCGTATATGCTCGGATACTATGGTGCACAAACTTTCAAAATAAGACACCCACACCCAGCTCCCCCGAGGCACAGCCCATACCTCGATCGGCCGGCCATCCACCGGCACGGGGCCTAACCTCCTCGATGTCGATGACCGCGCCGGATGCCGCCTTCTACTTCGACCTGGCCAGCCCGCTGGCATACATGGCCGCGGAGCGCATCCTGCATGTTTTCTCGAATCCGCCCACCCCGGTGGAGTGGCAGCCGGTGCTCGCTCGCGAGCTGCCGGGGGCGCAGACGTTCGACGCGTTCCGCTGTCGCGAGGAGGAAGACGTCTTTCGCGTGGACGTCGCCCGCCGGGCGCGCGAACTCGGTCTGCAGCCGCTGCGCTGGCCGGCGGAGTTTCCGTTCGACAGCACGCTCGCGATGCGCGCGGCGACGTACGCCAAGTCGATCGGCCGCGCGGTCCCGTTCGCGCAGGCCGCGTTCCGCCAGGCGTTCGCCGGCGGGCGCTCGCTCGGCGAGGCCGACAACGTGCTGATCGCCGCGGCGGCGTGTGAGATGCATCCGGCGGCGGTACTGAAGGGCGCCGGACTCGGGTCGGTACGCGCGCAGCTGGACGCCGCCACCGCCGCGGCGGCGCAGGCCGGTGTGAGCGACGTCCCCGCGGTGCGGATCGGCACGCGCGTGTTCGTCGGCGAGCGCGCGCTCGAGCGGGCAGCCACAGCACGGACAGGCGATCCGCAGCACGGGCAGACAGCCGCTTCATGAGAGCCAACCGCGCGTACCGGCTGATCGTCACCCGCGGCGGGCTGGCTCCGGCGCTGCTCGCCGACGCGAGCCGCGCCGACCACATCGAGGTCGTCGAGATCGATTCCGGCGAGGTCGTGCTGTTCTGGGATCTCCCGCCGCAGACCGCCTCGCGCACCGCGCGCGCGCTGCGCGCCGATCTGTCGCAGCTGCAGGCCGAGGAGTTCCTCGCGCGCTGGGCTACCGTGCATAGCTGATGCCCGAACCCAGCTGCCGGAGCCGGAGATCGCCCGCGAGTGGCTTCAGACGATGACGCTCATCCGCCGCTTCGAGGAGCGCGCCGGGGAGATGTACGCGCGGGCGAAGATCGGCGGGTTCCTGCACCTGTCGATCGGCGAGGAGGCGACGATCGTCGGCGCCGCGCGGGCGCTGCGCGACGCGGACTACCTGATCTCGACCTACCGCTCGCACGGCAACGCGATCGCGCGCGGCACGCCGCCGGAGCGGGTGATGGCCGAGCTGTTCGGGCGCGCCGACGGCTGCTGCGGCGGGCACGGCGGCTCGATGCACATGTTCGACTTCGAGCGCCGCTTCATGGGCGGCTACGGGATCGTCGGCGGCAACCTGCCGATCGGCGCGGGCATCGGCCTGAGCAGCGACTATCTCGCCCGCGACGAGGTGACGCTGTGCGCGTTCGGCGACGGCGCCTCCAACCAGGGCACGTTCGGCGAAACGCTGAACCTCGCCGCGCTGTGGCGGCTGCCGGTCGTGTTCATGGTCGTCAACAACCAGTTCGGCATGGGCACCTCGATCGAGCGCCACTCGGCCGTGACCGACCTGGGCCGCAAGGGCGAGTCGCTCGGCGTGCCGGGCATGCGCTGCGACGGGATGGACGTGCTCGACACCTACACGGTCGTGGGCGAGGCGCTGCGCCGCGTGCGCGAGGACCGGCGACCCGCTGCTGGTGGAGGCCGTCACCTACCGCTTCCGCGGCCACTCGATGGCCGATCCCGAGGAGTACCGCACAAAGGAGGAGGTCGCGCAGTGGCGCGAGCGCGACCCGATACCCCGCATTCGGCGATCTGCTCGAGCGCGAGGGCATCCTCGACGCGGCCGCGCGCGAGGGATCGAGCGCGAGGCGGCCGAGCGCGTCGAGCGCGCGGTGGAGTTCGCCGAGCGCTCGCCCTTCCCGACGCCCGAGTCGCTGTACGAGGACGTGTACGTGCTCGGCGAGCAGGTCCACGGCCGGTACCACGGATGACCGCCCGCGCAGACCCGACACGATGCCCGGCGAGACGGCGCACTGCATGCACGCGCCTCGCAGCGATGAAGCGGCTCGCGCGGACGCATGAAGCGGACGGGCAGGCAGGAGCCGCGGGGATGAGCGAGCTGCGCTACCGCGAGGCCCTGAACGCGGCGCTGCGCGAGGAGCTCGCGGCGCGACGAGCGGGTGGTGCTGCTGGGCGAGGACATCGGCGTGTTCGGCGGCGCGTTCAAAGTCACCGAGGGCCTGCTGGAGGAGTTCGGCGAGCGCCGCGTCCGCGACACGCCGATCTCCGAGAACACGATCGTGGGCATGGGCGTCGGCGCGGCGATGACCGGGCTGCGCCCGGTGGTCGAGCTGATGACGATCAACTTCTCGCTGCTCGCGTTCGACCAGATCGTCAACCACGCCGCGCACATCCGCTACATGTTCGGCGGTCAGGTGTCGGTGCCGCTGGTGATCCGCATGCCCCAGGGCGCCGGCCACCAGCTCGGGCCCGACCCACTCGCACTGCCTGGAGGCGATGTTCCTGCACGTCCCCGGCCTGCTCGTCGCGGTGCCCGCGACAGCCGGCGGACGCCAAGGGCCTGCTGAAGACCGCGATCCGCGACGACAACCCGGTGATCTTCATCGAGCACGAGTCGCTGTACGGCGTGCGCGGCGAGGTGCCGGACGACGAGGACGCGCTCGTCGAGTTCGGTCGCGCGCGCATCTGCCGCGAGGGCTCTGACGTGACGATCGTCGGCGTCTCGCGGATGGCGCTCACGGCCGAGCGGGCGGCCGCGACGCTCGCCGACGAGCACGACGTCGCAGGCCGAGGTGATCGACCCGCGCACGCTGCGCCCGCTCGACCTGGACACGATCCTCGCCTCGGTGCGCACGACCAACCGCTGCGTCGTCGTCGAGGAGGGCTGGCCGCACGGGGGCGTGGGCGCGAACCTCGCGGCGCTGATCTCAGAGCACGCCTTCGACGACCTCGACGCGCCGGTCGCGCGCGTGTCCGGCGCCGACGTGCCGATGCCCTACTCCAAGCCGCTGGAGGACATCGCCTACCCGCACGAGCCGCAGGTCGTGGCCGCCGCGCTGGCGACACTCGGGCGGGCCGGTGGCTCGCGCCGGCGCTCACCGCCGCCGCACGGGAGGCGGGCCGATGACCGAACGCCTTCATGCGGGCGCATACCTCGCGGCAGGAAGGACGCGCTGATGGCCGAGATCGTCATGCCGCGCCTGTCCGACACGATGGAGGAGGGCACGATCCTGCGCTGGCTCGTCGGCGACGGCGAGCCGGTGCGCGCGGGCGACGAGCTCGTCGAGATCGAGACCGACAAGGCGACGATGACCTACGAGTCCGACCTGGACGGCGATGCTCGAGATCCTCGCCTCCGAGGGCGACACGCTGCCGGTGGGCGCGGTGATCGCACGGGTCGAAGCGGCCGACGGCGACGCCACGGCGGGCGATCGTGGCGCCCGCGAGACCCCTGACGGCGCAGATGCGAACAAGAGCGCAGCCGCAATCGACGCCCGGACCGGTGCAGCCGCTCCATCCGCCCAGGCCGAGGCGGTCCGCGAGGCCGTGTCGGGCTCGGCGGCGGAGACGAACCCCGCGGCCGGCGGAGCGCGCGTCAAGGCGTCGCCCCTGGCACGGCGCATCGCGCGGGAGAACGACGTGCGACCTGCACGCGCTCACCGGCACCGGTCCGGGCGGGCGCATCGTCAAGGCCGACGTTCAGGCCGCCGCATCGACAGCCTCCGCACAGACGGGCGAGACGACCGCCGGCAGCTCGAGCCGGCCATCCGGCACAGGAGACACGCCGACTGCCGACGCGACCGCGAGCCGCCCTCCCGGCGCAGGGCTCGCGGGCGTCACGACCGCCAAGGGCGAGACGACCGAGGTCGAGCTGTCGCGCACCCAGCAGACGATCGCCCGGCGGATGGCCGAGTCGAAGGCCACGATCCCGCACTTCGCGCTCCAGACGGACATCGACATGGAGGCAGTGCGTCGCGCTGCGCGCCGAGCTCAAGCGCCTCGGCCACACCGACGCGCCGACCTACAACGACATGGTCGTCAAGGCCTGCGCCCTGGCGCTGCGCGAGCACCCGCGCGCGAACTCCAGCTACCGCGACGGGCGCCTGCAGCTGCACGCGCGCGTGAACGTCGGCGTGGCCGTCGCCACCGACTCGGACGAGCCGGCCGGCGGCGCGCTGATCGTACCGACGGTGTTCGACGCGGACCTCAAGTCGCTGGGCGAGATCGCGCGCGAGGCCCGCGCTCTGGCCACGCGTGTGCGCGACGGTTCGATCACCCCGCCCGAGCTGGGCGGGGGCACGTTCACCGTTTCGAATCTCGGCATGTTCGGAGTGAGCGATTTTACGGCGATCATCAACCCGCCACAGGCCGCGATTCTGTCCGTGGGCTCCGTCCAGCCTCGCCCCGTTGTGCGTGACGGCGAGATCGTCGCCCGGCAGCAGATGACCGTCACCCTCGCATGCGATCACCGCGTCCTCTACGGCGCCGCCGCCGCCCGTTTCCTGGCACGCGTGCGCGAGCTGCTGGAAACAGCCGGCGGCGCTGACGCTGTGAGAAAAAGCCCGATTTGAAGGGCTTGCGGTACGGTCGGTTGGGCGCCTTGACGCACGCCTGAGCAAAGGCCAACATCTCTAGCTTTCTCCCCTCGGCCCGAAAACGGACCGAGCCATGCATCGCATTGCACACAAAGGAGGAGCTCATGATGAAGCCCAGCGCAAAATCGCTCACGATCGCACTGCTGGTGGTGTTGGTGGCAGCCGCCGCGACCGCGACGACGGCGTCGGCATATGAATTTGACGTCGAAGGCTTACAGGTGACCGAACCGACCAATGTCGAAGGCACCAGCGGAGTCTCGTTACTCGCGACGACGGTCGCCGGAGTAAAAGCAGAAATCGAATGTACACAGGATACGCTCACCGGCAAAGTCGAAACGGGTGGCAATGGATCAACCACGCTGTTACTCAAAAAATGCACGGAGTCAAAACCCGCGCATTGCTCGGTCCCGGAAACGATCGAAGGCAAACTCAAAGACAAGCTGATCGGCACCGGAACCCCCGAAGAGTTATTCGAAGCCGCCTCCGGCGGAACCATATCCGAAATAAAAATCACCGGCGCGGAATGCGCCATCAGCGGCGTTTACCCGCTGAAGGGCACACAGACCTGCGAACTCCCGAAAGCCGAAGAAGAAGTCGCCGAACACGAAACCGCCTGCAAAACATCGGGCAGCAAACTGAAAATCGGAGAAGTGACGGCCACATTCTCCAGCGTCGAGAAAGTCAAACTGACGTCCGGTAAAAAATGGGCGGTCTTGGGAGTCAAGGCTGCACGCACCGAAAAGGTCGACTTCGAGGGAAATCAGGCGCTGCTCATCGACCACCGCAGCAACACGGCGCACGGGGGCTCCGAATCCGCTCTGGCCATCACCGAATACGGGGCCAAAAACGAAATCGAGTGGGAATTATCGAAAGCGGCGGAACTCGCCAAAACATGGCCGGTGGTGTACGTGTTAGGGGGAGGCGTCAAGCTCGAAACGAGCTTTGGCGTGGAAGCAGCTACGCGCGAATTCCTGGAAAAAAAGGTCGAAGGAGAACCCGAACTTGTCGGTGAAACCACAGTCGCGAGCGGATCGCTGAAATTTAAAAAGAAACTCACCATCGAACAAATCAAAACGCAATTTACTGCCCATCCGGAATACCTGACCACGGGCGAAATCGAATCGACGTCGTCACTGGTGAAAAAAGTGGCTAGATCCTTAGCGACGATCACGTGGAAGTGGACCCTGAAAGAAAAAGGACGAGCGAATCCGATCACGCAGGAACTCGGTAAGAGCACGCATTACTTTTACCTTCTCTACAAAACGCCGGTGGCCGGCACGAAAATCTTCTTCACGGTGCTCGACCTCGATACGCTCGCGATAGGAAAAGAAGCCGAACCCCTGAACGAAGCAAAGGTGATCTTGGGCGTGTGGGGCGGCTTTTCGAACAAGCAGAAAGAAGCCGCATGCCTCACCTTGGAATGCCCCACTTTGCGGATACGCACCTACAACCCCGCAAACGGCGCGATCTCGCAAACCGGGAATGTGCTGTGGTACTACGAAGCCATCCCGGTCAGCTTAACGCTGCAAAGATACCGGCAACAGCCCGGCGCGATCTGTGGAGGTCGCAGTACCACAATCCTGCTGCTCGCGACGCTCAGCGGAGAATGTGGCGCTTGGGCGAGGATGTTCAAGAACGCGCTCGGCACCGAGGGATTGGCCTCAACCCGGCTGGCGATCTATGCGAAATTTCCGAACGGCGATCTGGTCTGCGAAGCCGCCGAAGAATGCTTCATGCTCGTCAAGACATGGACTTTCGCGGGGGGAGCGGGAACGTCCGGCGAACCTACCTTCCCCTATACGTGGGCTGAAGTCACCGACGAAAATGGGGTCGCAGGGCAAGGGATCGAAAACCCACGATCGTTCTTCAAAAATCATCAGATCGTAGAAGTTGGAAATAAGCTGTATGACCCGTCCTACGGCACGGAACCGGTGGGCAACGGCAGCCCCGGCGAAAGAACGAACAATCTCGCCTCGTTCCAGGAACAAAATCTCACCGGCTTTTGCCGCTGGACGGGAACCAAATGGAACTGCAAACCCACCGAAGCGGCCAAACCAAAGCTGGCGGCGACCGAACTGCCCGGAGTGGAATCGGAAGAAGAGGCCGAAGAAGAATTAGTAGAACCATAGTAACCCGCCGCGAACAACGGAAGTAACCCGGGTGGAGCCGCGCTTAGCGTGGCTCCACCCACCCTGTGGAGGAAAAGGCGTTTGCATGGGTGCCGAGAGCGAGAGCAGCGAGACCGCCGCGCGGTCCATAGAGCCCAGGACCAGCCGATCCAAGGATGCCGGAAAGGGGCGCTAGGCTTGGAAGGCGCGCCATGCACGAGACCGACAAGCGATCAAGCCCCAGCAGGCGACCAGTCCCCGGCGACGAGATCTGGGTGTGTCACCTGGACACCATCCCCTATCGCCGGGCGATGGAGCTGCAGCTGAGCATTCGCGCGCGGCGCCTGGCGGGCGAGCTGCCCGACATGCTGCTGCTGCTCGAACACCCTCCCGTCTACACCCGCGGGCGCCGCTCGGCGCCGGGCGAGCTGGCGCTGGGCGAGGACTTCTACCGCGCCCGCGGCATCGAGGTCGCGCAGACCGACCGCGGCGGACGCGTCACCTACCACGGCCCCGGGCAGCTGGTCGGCTACCCGATCATGCGCGTCACGGACATCGGCGCGCATCTGCGCACGATGGAATCCGCGATCGTCGCCGCGCTGGGGGACTTCGGCGTGGAGGCCCGCTCGCGCTGCGCGGAGGGACCCGACTACACGGGCGTCTGGGTCACGACGGCACAGGACATGACGCGGGACAAAACCAGGCATGGCCCGCGCGCAAGATCGCCTCGATCGGCGTGCACGTCTCGCGCGGGATCTCCACCCATGGCTTCGCGGTCAACGTCGACAACGACCTGGCGCCATTCTCGTGGATCGTCGCCTGCGGGCTGCCCGACGTCACGATGACTTCGCTCGCGCGCGAGCTTCCCCGCGGGCGCACGCCGGACCCGGACGCGTTTCGAACGCGCATGGCGCATCATTTCTGCGCCGCCCACGGCCAGCGCCCGCGACCTGTCTCGCCCGAGCAGCTCGGCCTCGATGCAGCGCCGTGGGAACCACGACCCACCCTCGACGCGCGTGCACGGCACCCCGCGCCGATGCGGGGCCGGATACCGATCGGAGATCGACGGGATCTCCGATCGGCCAGCGCCCGTGACCGCCGGAGCGCGACCACCCGCGAGGATGCGGCCCAAGCCGACCCGAGCCCTGACACGGCGAACCTCATGACCCCCAGCGGAGCCCCGGGATGAGCGCCACCCGCTCGCGCGCGAACCCCGGCGGCATGGACGTGCTGAGCGTGCTCGGCCCGGACGTGCGCCCGCTGCGCGAGCGCAAGCCGCCGTGGTTCAAGGTGCCCCCGCCCGGCGGCGAGCGCTATCGCGAGCTGACCGAGCTGATCCGCTCCGAGAACCTGCACACCGTCTGCCAGGAGGCCGCCTGCCCGAACGTCGGCGAGTGCTGGGAGCGGGGCACGGCGACGTTCATGATCCTCGGCGACACCTGCACGCGCCGCTGCGGCTTCTGCAACGTCAAGACCGGCAGGCCGACCTGGAACGATCCGCTGGAGCCCGCGCGGGTCGCGCGCTCGATCGCGCGCATGGGCCTGCGCCACGCGGTCATCACCTCGGTCGACCGCGACGACCTGCCCGACAAGGGCGCCTCGGCCTTCGTCGGCGTGATCCGCCAGGTCCGCCGCCAGGCGCCCGACTGCCAGGTCGAGGTGCTCACGCCCGACTTCCAGGGCCAGGAGATGCCGCTGGCGAAGGTGATCGCCGAGCGCCCGGACGTGTTCAACCACAACGTCGAGGTCGTCCCGCGGCTGTACCCGCTGGCGCGCCGCGGCTCGGAGTTCGCGCGCTCCTGCCGCGTGCTCGCGCTCGCGCGGCGAGCTCGGCGAGGGCGAGGTCGTGACCAAGTCCGGGACTGATGGTCGGCCTCGGCGAGACCCACGAGGAGATGGTGCGAGACGTTCGCGGCGCTGCGCGAGCATGGCGTGCAGGTGCTCACGGTCGGCCAGTACCTGCGCCCCTCCGAGCGCCACCTGCCGGTCGTGCGCTACTGGCACCCCGACGAGTTCGCCGCGCTGGAGCAGGCCGCGTACGAGCTCGGCTTCGACCACGTCGCCGCCGGGCCGCTCGTGCGCTCCTCCTACCACGCCGACCAGCACGTCCCGCAGACGGCGCGCGGGCGTCGGACCGCTCGCGGCGCGCGCGTAGCGCGCTGCGGATCTGCGACCGCGGCGCATCGCCCCGGACGGCACCGCATCGCCCGCCGACGTCGCGCGGGTAGGCTCACGCGATCCGTTCCGATCGCAGACCACATCCAGCGCAGCCGCCGCCTCGCATGACGCGCCTGTCTCGTCCTCGGCGTCGCGCTCCTGTTCATCGTCGGCTTCGCCTTCCTGACGGTCAGCGCGATGTCCCGAACAAGGCTTTACGCTGCTCAGCGCCATCTCGATCTTCATCCTCGTGCTGCTCGGGGTCGGGATCGTCGGCGCGTTGCTGCAATCCTCCCGCGACGATGAGCACTTCTCCGTTCATGACCCCCGACAGAGCCGCGGCCGGCGCGAAGCCGTCCGGCAGCGGCGCCGCGCGCGCCGGCGCGCGATGCGCCGTGCGGCGCGCTCGGCGTGGCGATCGTCGCCGCGCTGGTCGTGATGGCCCTCGCCAAGGCGCACGGCTCCCACGGACACGGCCTCGGCCGCGACGCCGCCGCGACGAGCCGGCATCTGCAGCGACGACGATCGCCACCGCCCACCGCGCTCTCCAGATCGGCCTCCCGCTCGGCAGGCCCGCGCTCGCGCTCACCGGGATCGGCGACCCGCCGGCAGCACCCGGTGCACGTCGCCTTCCACGAACCGCCGCGCGCCGGCGCTGCTGTTCAACCTCGACACCGGCCAGGTGCTGTGGCCGCGCAACCCCTACACGCGCCTGCGCATCGCGAGCCTGACGAAGATGATGACCGCGCTGCTGACCGTCGAATCGGCGCCGCCGGACGCGCCCGTGCTCGTCACCAGGCAGGCCGTCGAACGCGGCCGGCTCGAAGGTCGGCGTGCTGCCGCTCGGCAGGCACGTGCGGCTGGAGAGCATGCTCTACGGCCTGCTGCTGCCGTCGGGCAACGACGCCGCCGTCGCGCTCGCCGCAGCACGTCTCCGGCAGCGTCAGCCGCTTCGTCGACGCGCATGAACGGCGAGGCGGCGAAGCTCGGGCATGGGCTGCACGCGCTACTCCTCGCCGTCGGGCTACTACGACCTGGGCAACTACTCCTGCGCCGCCGACCTCGCGATGCTCGCGCACGTCGACCTGCGCCAGCCGCGCATCGCGCGATCACGCGCACCTACACGGCGGCGCTGCCGTTCCCGATCAAGGGCGGCAAGCTGTACCTGTACAACAACAACCCGCTGCTGATCTACCACTACCCGGGCGCTGACGGGCCTGAAGACCGGCTACACCGAAGCGGCCGGCCGCTGCCTGGTGGCGACCGCCGAGCGCCACGGCGTGCGTCTGGGCGTCGTGCTGCTGCACTCGCCCGACCCCGGCACGCAGGCCAGCTACCTGCTCGACCGCGGCTTCGAGGGCGTCTACCACCAGCCGCCCGGTGCCGAGCCGCCGATGCCGCCGAGCGCGTAGGCCGCGCCGAGCGCCGCGGGCCAGAAGGCGGAGCCTGCTCTGCAGTGATTGACTGGTCAGTCCAGCCGCTAGACTGCTCGCCAGCCAGACAGCCAGACGCACAGAAGGAGCAGCCGTGGATCTCGACGACACACCCGAGCAGGCCGCATACCGCGCGCAGGTGCGCTGCCTGGCTCGAGCAGCACAGCCGCGAAGCGCCCGTGCTGCAGGGCCCCGGAGCGATCGAGGACGAGGACGAGATCATCGCCGCGCGGCGCGCCTGGCAGGGCAAGCTCGCCGAGGGCGGCCTCGCCGGCGTGACCTGGCCGAAGGAGTACGGCGGGCAGGGCCTGCGGCCCGATCGAGCAGGTGATCTGCAACCAGGAGATCGCGCGCGCGAAAGTCCCCGGCATCCTCGACGCGATCGGCGTCGGCATGCTCGGCCCGACGATCATCGCCCACGGCGCCGAGGAGCAGAAGGGGCGCTACCTCGGCCCGATGCTGCACGGCGACGAGGTCTGGTGCCAGCTGTTCTCCGAGCCCGCCGCCGGCTCGGACCTCGCGGCGGTGCAGACGCGCGCGCGCCTGCAGGACGACGGCAGCTGGCGGCTGAGCGGGCCAGAAGGTGTGGACGACCAACGCCCAGTTCGCCTCCTACGGCCTGCTGCTCGCGCGCACCGACGCCGACGTGCCCAAGCACAAGGGCCTGACGATGTTCATCGTGCCGATGGACGCCCAGGGCGTGACCGTGCGCGGCCTGCGCCAGATCTCCGGCGAGGCCGAGTTCAACGAGGTCTTCTTCGACGACGTCGCGCTCGACGCCGACGCGGTCGTCGGCGGCGTCGGCAACGGCTGGGGCACCGCGCTGACGACGCTGATGTTCGAGCGCGTCACGATCGGCCTCGGCGGCGAGGGGCTGGGCTACAACTCCACGCGCTTCGCCGCCGCGATCGCCGGCGACGAGCACGCCCGGCGCGACCCCGAGGTCCGCCGCCAGCTCGGCGAGATCGCAAGCGAACTGCTGGCGGTGCGCTTCACCGGCTACCGCACGCTGACGGCGCTGCAGAAAGGCCAGATCCCCGGCCCCGAGGCGGGCCTCGCGAAGGTCACGATCGTCAACGGCGCGATCAGGGCCGGCGACCTGATCGCCGACGTGCATCGGGCCCGGACGCGCTCGCCGAGGACAGCGAGTGGGCCTACATGATCTCGTTCCTGCCCGGCCTGAAGTCGGCCGGCGGAACCGAGGAGATCCTGCGCAACACGATCGGCGAGCGCGTGCTCGGCCTGCCGCCCGAGCCGCGGCTGGACAAGGGCATCCCGTTCTCCGAGCTGCGCTCCAAGGAAGGAGCGGCGGCATGAACCTCTCGCTCTCAGACGAGCAGGTGTTCCTGCGCGAGGCCGCGCGCGGCGCGCTGTCGCGCTTCAAGACCTTCGAGGCCGCCCGCGAGGCGCTCGACGGCGACAGGCGCGCTGCCCGACATGTGGCCGACCGCCTGCGAGGCCGGCTGGCCGGGGCTGCTGATCGACGAGGCGCACGGCGGCGCCGGGCTGGACGCGTTCGACGCGATGCTCGTGCTCGGCGAGTGCGGCCGCGTGCTCGCCGGCATCCCGCTGCTCGGCCACCTGCCGGCGACCGCGATCCTCAACGACTCGCCCGAACGCCGCCGAGCTGCTCGGCGCGCTGGCCAGCGGCGAGCGGCGCGCGGCGTACCTGCCCGCGCTGCCCGCCCGAGCGACGTGGACGGCGGCTGGAGCGGCGATCCGCGCGAGCGGCCTCGCGCGCGCGCCGGCTGCCGACGCGCCGGCCGCCCGGCGAGGACGGCCGCGTAGCGCGTGAGCGGCAGCTTCGCGTTCGTGCCCGACGCGCCCGGCGCGAACGTGCTCGTCGGCGTCGCGCTGCTCGACGGCAAGCCCGTCGGCGTCGCGATCGCTGGCCGACGCGCCGGGCGTCGAGGTCGCAGCCGACGCACGCGCTATGACGCGACGCGCTCGCTCGGGCACGTCTCGCTGAAGGACGCGCCCGCGGTCGTCCTCGACGCCCCGCTGGAGTCGCTCGCGGCGGCCTGGCATCTCGCGCAGGCGCTGATCGCCGCCGAGTCGCTGGGCAGCGTCGAGACCGCGCTGGACGTGTCCGTGCAGTACGCCAAGGAGCGCTTCACGTTCGGCCGCGCGATCGGCTCCTACCAGGCCGTCAAGCACTCGCTCACCGAGGTGCTGCGCCAGCTCGAGAACGGGCGCTCGCTGCTCTACTACGCCGGCTGGGCGCGCAACGGATCGCCCGGAGCGAGTTCCCGCTCGCGGCCAGCGCCGCGCGCTCGGTCGCCGGGCGCGCGCTCGACCAGGCGGCGCGCACGATGATCTCCGTGCACGGCGGCATCGGCGCGACGTGGGAGCACGACGCGCCGCTGTACTTCCGCCGCGCGCAGCTCTCGCGGCGCCTGCTCGGCGGCACCGCGCGGCGCAGCGACCGCGTCGCCGGCGAGCTGATCGCGCAAGCGGACGCCGCCTGAGACGTTCAGGCCGCGCGGCGCCCCGCCGGGCGACCGCAGATCGCCCTGTCGATCTCCGGTCGGTGAGGCGATGCTCAGCGCCTGCGCGCGCGGGCGGCCGTGGCCCGCGGCGACTGCGGGCGCGGTGCAGCGCCGCCAGCACGGGCGCGCCGTAGGCGGCGTGCACGGCGGCGACCATCGCCGGTTCGAGGCCGCAGTTGATGCAGAACCCGTGCTGTGACCAGCCGATCGCGCGCGCGAGCACCTGATCGGCGTAGGTGACGCCGGCCGCGTCGTGGCCGTAGTAGTCATACGCCGCGTCCCACGCGCCCTGTTCGAGCGCGAGCGTGGCGCCGTCGGCGGACAGCAGGTGCGCGGCGGCCATGATCGCGTCGAAGTCGTCGTAGATCGAGGGGTGCGTGGCGGTCATGTGGTCATACGCCGCCGGGCGCGTCCGTAGAGGTAGGAGTCGCTGACCAGATCCCACGTCGATCGGATCCGGTGCCCCGCTCCCGTTGGTGACGTTGAACTGCATCGGCCCGCCGCAGCAGCCGGCGAAGTTCAGGCCCTGGTAGGTGGAGGGGGCGGTCGAGAACGCCGACTCCTGCTCGTGGATCGAGGCGATCAGCAGCCAGTTGACGCCGAACGTGCGTCTGGGCGACGGCGTAGATCGGATAGAAGCCTTCCATCCAGCGCCGCGAGATGCGCGTCTGCAGCGGGTCTTCCAAGCGCGCAGCGTCTGCGCTCTGCTGGGCCGGACGGCTGCGCGACGATCGCCCGCGCGCGCCGGCGGCCGGCGTCGCGGCGCACGCGGCCGCCCGCGGAGCCGACGGTGGGGGCCGGCGTGGTGGCGGCGACCAGCACCGGCGGCGGCGCGACCGCGAGCGCTGCGCCGAGCGTCCGACCAGCCCGGTGAGCACCGCGACCAGCACCGCGACGCCGAGCGCGGCGATCGCGCCGGCGAGCAGCCAGTGGCCGCGCTCGGAGGGCGGCGCCGGCACGTGCCCGAACGCGGGCACGGGGACGATCGCCCGCGGAGGACGCAGGCGGCGCACGAGCGTGGTCGTCCATTCACCCATATCGACCCTACACAGCACGGTAGCGAGAGCGCGTTAAACAGAGCGGTGTGCGTTTCGAGAACGGTGCGTGTTCGTCAGACGCCGAGCACGCGCCGGAGCACGCGGTCGAGCGCGCGCGTCAGGGAAGCAGCGCGTCGGGCCAGAGCCATCGCCGCGGCGTCGCGCCCGACGAGATAGCGGGCGCGCGGACGGCGCGCGGTGAGCGCCCGCTCGATCGTCGGCGCGACCTGCTCGGGCGAGACACCGCGGCGCTCGGTGTCGTCGAGGCTGGCGAACGGCCGCCGGCACGCGCCCGTACTCGTCGCTGCAGCTCCGGCGGGATCTCCACCGCGTCCGCCTGGCGCTGCGCCTTGTCCCAGATCGGCGTTTTCACCGATCCCGGCTCGATCAGCGCAGACCTGCGATGTTCGAGCTGTGCGAGCTCTCCGCGCAGCGCGTCGCCGAGCGCCTCGATCGCGTGCTTGGACGCGGCGTAGGGTCCGTTGAACGGCACCGCGACCCGGCCGCCGATGGAGGAGATCGCACGATCCGCCCGCGCGCGCGCGCGCAGGGCCGGCAGCAGCGCCCGGGTGACGGCGACCTGGCCGAACACGTTGACCTCGAACTGCATGCGCAGATCCTCCGGCGGAGGAGCTCAGCGGTCCGCCGACGCCGCTGCCGGCGTTGTTCGACGAGCGCGTCGAGGCCGCCCGCGCAGGCCCGTCGCTTCGGCCTGCTCGCGCACGAGCTGCGACAGCGCGCAGCGAACGGGCTCTACGCGGCCACGACATCAGCGACGATCGACTACATCGAGGCGCCGCTGATCATCCAGGCGCGCTCTGCCGTCGCCAGCCCGGCCGCAGCGCGCCGAACAGCTGAGCAGCTGCGCTAGACCGCGTCGGCTACCTGCTGGACTCCGCGCCAGTACGACGTCCAGCCTGCAGTGGTGCAGGCGCAGCGCGATGGCGACGCGCCGATCCCGGTGGAGGCGCCGGTGATCAGGACCGTCGGCACGACGGCGAGGCCCTAGCTGTCCTGAACGGCGAAAGCTCCGCGCCAGTACGCGCATGTCGGACGCAGACCGCCGCACGATGTCTGCCTGCGCGGGCCGGCGCGTACCCGTCGGGCAGCGGCGGATGTGAGCAGACTCACGCCCGTTAGCGATCGCTTAGGATGTCGGTCGATGGTTCGCGCGCGTGAGCAAGCCCGTCAGCGCCACGCGCGTCGGCGCTCGCGCTGCGCGCTGCTCGCCGCTGCCTGGCCGGCTGCGGGTCGGGCGCGCACGGCGGCGCGCCGCGATCGCGCGCGAGCGCCGATCCCGATCCGCCCGGGATCCACGCCCACCGGCGCACCGAGCGTCCCGCGGGCGACTGCTCGACGGCGGTGCTCGGTACGCTGCGCGACGTCGCCATGCGCGTCTACCACGAGGGCGTGTCCAGCGAACGGACCGGCATCGGCGCTGAACTTCATCGCACGCTCGATCCCGCTGCGCGAAGCCGTCGAACGCGGCGACTCCGGCCGCGCGCGCGCGGCCGCGCGGGCGCTGATCGCGACGGGGCACATGACGAACCTGCGGGTGCTGCGCCGGCGAGCGCAGGTGCTCGCCGACGTCGGCAGCCGCCGAACGCGCTCGGCGCCGCTGCACGGCGAGCCGATCGCCGGCGCGAGCGGCGCGCCGATCGGCGAGCTTCGTCGACGAGCGTATGGGCCGACAGCGGGTTCGTCGACGAGGCGAACGGGATCGCCGAGGGCGTGACCGCGCTGCGCCAGAACGGACGGAGCATCGCCGGCTCGTTCGCGCTGCCGCCGGGCGAACTGCCGGCGCAGGGCGCACGTGACCGTGAAGGGCGTGCGCCTACCGCTACACCTCGTTCCCCGCGTCGGCCTACCCGACCGGAGAGCCGCTGCGCGTGTACCTGCTGAAGTCGATCGCCTCGATCGCGCCACTGTGCGGGGCGACGCGCCAGGACACGCTCGTCAACACGCTCAGCCGCGTCGCGACGCTCATCTACACGAGCGAGGCGCGGCGCGCACGCGCTCCGCAGGTCCACCGCGTGCAGCACGACCAGCCGCTGCTGCGCGCGGTCGCGCGCGCACGACCCGCTCGCGACGCGCAGGCGGTCGAACACCTGCTCACGAGCACGTCGTGCGCCTGCGCGTCAGCGCCGGCGGACGGCTGCTGGCGGACGTCGGCGGCCCGTACGTGCTCGCGCCGGTGCAGCGCGCCGCTGCGCCTGAACGGCCGCCAGATCGGCAGCATCGTGCTCTCGATCCAGGACGACGAGGGCTACAAGCGGCTCGCCGGGCGGCTGGCCGGGCTGCGACGTGCTGATGTACATGAACCCGCGCCCATCCGACAGCTGGTCAAGAACAGCCTCGGCCCGGCGCCGGGCGCCGTCCCCGCGAGCGGCTCCTACCGCTATCGCGGGCGCACGCTTCCGCGTGTTCACGCTGCACGCCCAGGCGTTCCCGTCGGGTCCGCTGCGGATCGTCGTGCTGATCCCGATCCCCTACTCGTAGGTCGACGCCGGCGCCGTCCGCCCGGCGAGCCGAAGGTGCGGCACGGACCGCGCGTTCAGGCGCCGGCGTTCGAGACGCCTGGCGAGCGAGCAGGCTGCTTGTCGCGCAGCCGTCCAGCAGCTCGTCGAAGGAGGCGGAGAATTTCTCGACGCCCTCGCGCTCGCAGCGTGTCGGTGACGTCCTCGTAGTCGACGCCCGCCGCGGCGAGCTCGTCGAGCAGCGCGTGCGCCTCGCTCGAGGTCCTGCTCCAGGCGCGGCTTGCGGGTCGCCGTGGTCCTGGTAGGCCTCGATCGTCTCCTCGGGCATCGTGTTGACGGTGTCCGGCCCGATCAGCTCCTCCACGTACAGCGTGTCCGGGTAGGCCGGGTTCTTGGTCGAGGTCGACGCCCACAGCACCCGCTGGGGCGTGGCGCCCTTGCCGGCCAGGTACTCCCAGCGCGGGCCGGCGAACGCCGTCCTGGTAGTGCTCGTAGGCGAGCCGCGCGTTGGCGACGCGCCAGCTTGCCCTTGAGCTCGTCGTGCCCGCCGATCTCATCCAGGCGCCGGTCGGCCTCGGTGTCGATGCGCGAGACGAAGAAGCTCGCCACCGACGCCACCTTGCGCGGGATCGCCGCCGGCGGCGACGAGGCGCTCGATGCCCGCGGACGTAGGACTCGGCGACCTCCGCGTAGCGGCGCAGCGAGAAGATCAGCGTCACGTTGATCGAGCGGCCGTTCGCGATCACGTCCTCGATCGCCGCCAGCCCCGGCTTGGTCGCGGGGATCTTGACGAGCAGGTTCGGGCGGTCGACCGTCTCGTGCAGGTCGATCGCCTCGCGGAAGGTCTGCAGCGTCTCGTACGCCAGCGTCGGATCGACCTCCAGCGAGACGTACCCGTCGCGCCCGGCGCTCGCGTCGCACACGGGCCTGAACACGTCGCAGGCGTCCTTGATGTCGCGCACCGCCAGCGCCCAGAACGCGTCGCTCGGATCGCGGTCGGCGAGCTCGCGCAGCTGCTCGTCGTAGGCGTCGCCTTCGGACATCGCCTTCTGGAAGATCGTCGGGTTCGACGTCGCCCCGACGACCGCGTACTCGTCGATCAGGCTCTGCAGGTGCCCGCCGCTGATCGACGCGCGCGAGAGCGAGTCGATCCACACGCTCTGCCCGAGCTCCGACAGCGCGCTGCAGCGGCTTGTCTGCTCATTCGAGCTTGCCATCCGCTGTGTCCTGGCTCGCCGAGCAGCGCACGCGCGCGCGCGCGGCGATGTTCTCGACGGTGAACCCGAGCTCCTCCAGCACCTTCGCGCCCGGGCGCCGAGCGCGCCGAAGCGGTCGAGCCCGAGCACGCCGCCGCGATCGCCCACCCACCGCCACCAGCTCATCGCTCGCGCCCGGCTCGACCGCCAGGCGCGCGCTGACGCTCGCGCGGCAGCACCTGCTCGCGGTAGTCGGCCGGCTGCGCTTCGAACAGCTCCATGCACGGCATCGACACGACCCGCGTGCGCGTGCCCTCGCGCGGCGAGCGTCCGCGCGGCCTGCGAGCGTCGGCGGGACCTCCGCGCCGGTGGAGATCAGGATCAGCTCGGCGCGCTGGGCGCCCGTCGGCGCGGCGGGCCGCGGAGTCCCACAGCACGTAGCCGCCGCGCTCGAGCTCGCTCGCCTGCCCGAGACCCTCGCCGTCGCGGTCGAGCACGGGGATGTCCTGGCGGGAGAGCAGCAGCGCCACCGGGCCGTCCTCGCGCTCCAGCGCGACCCGCCACGCCTGCGCGGTCTCGTTCGCGTCGGCCGGGCGGATCACCCACAGCTCGGGGATCGCGCGCAGCGACGCGTAGTGCTCGACCGGCTGGTGCGTCGGCCCGTCCTCGCCGAGGCCGACGGAGTCGTGCGTCCATACCCACACGACCGGCAGCCCCATCAGCGCCGACAGGCGCACCGACCCGCGCATGTAGTCGGAGAACATCAGGAACGTCGAGCCGTACGGCTTGACGATCCCGCCGTGCGCGGCGGCGCCGTTGACGATCGCGCCCATCGCGTGCTCGCGGATCCCGAACGGCACGTTGCGCCCGGCGTGCGGGCGGGAGAACTCGCCGGCGCCCTCGAACACCGTCTTGGTCGACTCGACCAGGTCGGCGGCGCCGCCGATCATCGTCGGCGCGTACTGCGAGAACGCCGCCATCGTCTTCTGTCCGGCGGCGCGCGTGGCGAGCTCTTCGCCGGCCTGGAACTGCGGCAGCGCCTCGCGCCAGCCCTCGCGCAGGCCGCTCCCGTCCACGCCAGATCCCAGTCGGCGGCGAGCTCGGGAAGCGCCTGCGCGCCAGGCGTCGAAGCGCTCCTGCCACCGGGCCTGCGTCGCGCGCGCCGGCGTCGAGCAGCGACATGTGCTCGTACACGCGCTCGTCCACCCAGAACGTGCGCTCGGGGTCCTCGAAGCCCATCGCGACCTTCGTGGCGCGCACCTCGTCCTCGCCCAGCGGCGCGCCGTGCGCGGCGGCGGTGTCGACCGCGTTCGGCGCCGGGTAGGCGATGTGCGAGCGGATCGCGATGAACGACGGGCGCTCGGGTTCCTCGCGCGCGGCGCTCAGCGCGGCCGTGAGCGCGTCGAGGTCCTCGGAGTCGGCGACCCGCTGCACGTGCCAGCCGTCGGCGGCGAGCCGCTCTGCGTGGTTCTCGCCGTCGAAGGAGATCGCGGTGCTGCCGTCGATCGTGATGCGGTTGTCGTCGTAGCAGACGATCAGCTTGCCGAGGCCGAAATGCCCGGCGATCGAGGCGGCTTCCTGGCTGATCCCCTCCATCAAGTCGCCGTCGGAGCAGATCGCGTAAACGTGGTGGTCGACGACCTCGCTGCCCGGTCGGTTGAAGCGCTCGGCGAGGAATCGCTCGGCGATCGCCATGCCGACGGCGTTCGCGAATCCCTGGCCGAGCGGGCCGGTCGTGATCTCGATCCCGGGCGTGTGCCCGCGCTCGGGATGCCCGGGCGTGCGCGAGCCCCACTGGCGGAACTGCCGGAGGTCGTCGAGGCTCAGCTCATAGCCGGTGAGATGCAGCAGCGAGTACTGCAGCACGCACGCGTGCCCGGAGCTGAGCACGAAGCGGTCGCGGTCGGGCCACCGCGGGTCGCGCGGGTTCGCGCGCAGGAAGCGCTCGAACAGCGTGTAGGCCAGCGGCGCGAGCGCCATCGCCGTGCCCGGGTGCCCCGCGTTGGCCTTCTGGACGGCGTCCATCGCCAGGCCGCGGATCGTGTCGATCGAGAGCCGCTGCATCTCCGTCTCGGTTGCGGGCACGGTTCGATCCTAGAGGCTGCGCCGCCTCGACGCCGCCTCCAGGATCCCCCGGCTCTGCCTCCCGTTCCTACCCGGCGTGCGGCCGGCGGCGACAGGCCGGCAGGCCCGCCACCGAGTGCACCCGCCCGGACGCGCACCAACGCCTGCGCGGGCGCACCCGCACCAGCCAATGCAGGTCGTGGCGGCAGTGCGAGCGGCGGTACGGCCAGCGTTCGTGGAGCGAACGCAGCATCCGCTGCTCCTCGCATGTCAGCTGTCTCATGATCTCTCCATCCCTCCTCCGTGCTCGTTCCGGCACGTGCACGGCTCCCGCCCGTAGGCGGCGGCGCCCCGCGCGCGGCTCGTCGGCCGAAGCGGCCAACAGAGATCCCTGCAACGGGACGGAACGTCCCAACTAATAGTACGGCGCCTACAGAATGGGAGCAGACCCACCCATTCCGCGACACACCCTCTCTCCCTCCTGTTCGGTCCCAGCTTCCTGCTCGACCATTGACCCATACCCAGGCCCCCATATCGCTTTATGACCCCGCACGGCACCCTAACCAAAGCTCCCCTGCCATGCGCAGGTTGTTTCCCGCTACCGACATATAAATCATGTTTTACTCAGTCTGTCAACCTCAAGGCGCGTTAGTCTGTCAAGGGGAGGGCGACGCAAGGGAGAAGTCCGTGGGAGCTACTGGAAGGAATCGAGCAGACCGTGGGTCCCGAGCGGGCGCGAACGGCCGCGGGGACGCCCGGGCAGACCCGCGGGCGGCGGGCGCGAAGGCGGGTGCTGCGAAGGCGGCCGGCGCGAAGGCGGAAAGCCCGCGGAAGGGCCCTCGTCCCAGTCGCCCAACGAAGGAGCACCCGGCGAAGCAGGCGCGCCCGGCGAGGGCCCAGCGCGCGAACGATCCGAGCGGCGATGGCGGCGAGCGCTCCCCAGGGCCCGGGCTGCCCCGCGGGCCGCAGGCGCTCCCGCGCGAGCAGGTCGCGACGCACCAGCGCGAGCGGCTCTACAAGGCGATGGTCGAATGCGTGGAGGAGCACGGCTACGTCGCGACGACCATCTCCGAGCTGGTCGCGCGCGCGCGAATCTCCAGGCGCAGCTTCTACGACCACTTCCGCAACAAGGACGAGTGCCTGCTGGCGAGTTACGACACGGTGATCGAGCGGCTGGGGCGCCGCCTGCGCGAGTCCCACGATCCCGCCGCGAGCTGGGAGGAGCAGCTCGAGACGTTCATCCGCACCCTGTTCGACGCCGCCGGCGACCGGCCCGACGCGGCGCGGCTGGTATGCGTGGAGATGGGCGCGGCGGGTCCGATCGGCGTGCAGCGCTGGGCGGACGGGGCCGAGCGCCTGCAGCGCTACATCGTCGCCGGGTTCGCGCGGGCGGACGGGCCGGGCACGGTGCCGGACCCGGTGGCGCGGGCGATCGTCGGGGCGGTGCGCAGGATCCTGTATACGCGCGTCGAGCGCGCCCGTTCCAGCAAGTCGCTGCGCGCTGACCTGGCCGGGCTCGTGCCCGACCTGCTCGCGTGGATCGCCTGCTACTACCCCTCCCCGGAGGGCCTGCCGCTGCGTCCGCGCGGCGCCCGATGCGCGAGCGAGGAGGGCACGCGGCTCGGCGGGCGCGCGCCGGGCACGCTCTCGGCGCGCCCGCTGTCGGGCGAGCGCGGACTGCCGCGCGGCGAGCACAACCTGCCGCGCGGGTTCGTCACGCATAACCAGCGCGAGCGGATCTTCGACGCGATCGCGAACCTCACCGCCGCGCGCGGCTATCCGGCGCTGAGCCTGGACGAGGTCGCCGCGGAGGCGGCGGTGTCGCTGCAGACCTTCTACGCGCACTTCGCGGGCAAGGAAGACGCGTTCGTGGCCACGTACGAGACCGGTCACGCGCGGGCGATGGCGGTGATCAACCAGACGCTCGCCCGGCAGAAGAGCTGGACGCAGGCCGTGCGCGCGGGCGCGGCGGCGCTGCTCGAGCTGCTCGCCGGCGAGCCTTCCTACGCGCACGTGGCCTGCGTGGACGTGATGATCGCCTACCCGCACATGGCCCAGCGCGCGCAGCAGGCCAACGACTTCTACGCGGGACTGCTCGATCTGCGCAGGGCGCGGGACGCGCCCTCGCTATTGCCCTCCCCGGTCGTGGGGGAAGCGATCGTCGGGGGCGTGTTCGAGCTGCTCCACGACTACGTCCTGCGCGGTCAGTCGCACCGCCTGCCCGAGCTCGCCGACCACGTCGTCTACATCGCGCTCGCCCCGTTCATGGGCGCCGAAGGGGCCTGGGCGATCGCGCAGGGATGAGGGCTCGGCAGTCTGCGGACCCGGCCAAGCTGTCCCGATTTCCAGTGACCGTTGAGGGCATCTATCTGGCAGCCGAGGAGGGACCGTGTGGGCCGAGTGGTACCGGTGGCTCGCGGAGCTCGAGATCGAGCCGCTCGCACGGGCGCGACGGGTGAGCAGGCCACCGGCGCCACCGCGGGGACTGCGAACCTGATCCTCGGCCGGCTCGGAGAGGAGGGAATCAGCCTTTACCGTGCGATAGCCTCCGCCATCCTCAGCATCAGGTCTCATCCACGTATTTTGGCTGCTGCTCGCAGATAGGCGACGATCAGTGGATGTGGGGAATCGGGTTGCGAGCTGAGCTGCGGAACGAACAGTGTCGCGAGATAAAAGGTCCGGTCGGGTAGCTCGACCACGCGTGCCTCGCCGTCCTGGTCGGTACCGACTACGCGCAGACCGCCATCGTTCAGGCGCTGCTGGTGCTCGGGGTTTAGGCCGAAGTTGCAGTAGTACTGCTCGGAGACTTCGCTCTTGCCGTAGAAGTGAGCGGCGCGCGAGCCAGGTTCGACCCGGACGTTCATGGTCTGGCCGACGAGCGAGCACGACAGGGCCGAGATGAACAGCTCAGAAGCGTACGGATCGTACTCGGCGTGCTGCGCATCCTCGAAACCGAGCACGTTGCGCGCATACTCGATCACCACGTGCTGAAAACCGCCGCACGTCCCGAGGAATGGCCAATCTGACTCGCGCGCGACACGGATCGCCCGCAGCGCTCCGTCCATGCTGCGGTACGGACTGCCAGGTGCGCACCACAAGGCATCATGGCCGGCGAGCTCGGCGACGGGAAGATCCTCCAGCTCCATGGTGCTCAGCCAGCGAATGTCGACCTCGACCCCCAACACTGCGGCAGCGTGCCCAAGCGCCGCGCTCGTCGCCGTGTGCGGCGGGAACTCCGGATTGAACTCGCCGATCACACCGACAGTGACTGCTCGGGCCATGCGCCTGGACCTCCGGTTGTTGGGCAGGGACTCGTATATCAAGAGTTAGTCGCCCCCGACTTTAATGTCGGCGTCTGGAACTCGCGGCACCGTCTGTCACGAGCCCGACGGGGCCAACCCGGCCGTCCGAACACGACAACATCATCGGCAAGAAATCTCCCTGCCAGCGAAATCCGGCCAAGCCGATCTATGTCTACGGCGCAGCGGAGGCACCGGTGGCACGTGCTCGAGGGGAGACCGGCTGGTTCTGCCCTTCTACGGCCCACGCCGGGCCAGAACGGCTCCACAACCGGCCCAAGCCACGCCTGCTGACTGGGCCGGTGACGCCCCAGTTTGGCACCCATGAGTGGTAACCACGGACCTTGAGACCAACCCCAGCCATCGACCAACCCCAGATCCCTGCATCTGAGGCCCCTTCGAAAGTGCGCCCGGCGGGAATCGAACCCGCGGCCTGCGGCTTGAAAGACCGATAGAGGGGCCCCGAGGCCCCTAGTTTTGAGGGCGTTTGGTGGTCTGAACATGGCTTTATCAGGCGCGATCTGGCTCGTTTGGTACCCAAAGTGGTACCCAAAACTGGCGTGGTACCCAAGTGGTACCCAAAGCCGATAGGATGCGCTTTGACACCCCATGAGATGCGCCCGTGCGGGTAGGATCGCTGGGCGCACGGACACCGAGGAGGGACCCTACGTTGTCAGCCGCCAAGCCCAGCGCCAACATCGTGGTCCGCGAGTACCGCGGGCGGCCGTACTACGAAGCCAAGTTCCGCCTTCACGGCCGCCAGGTCAAGCGGCGCATCGGGCCGGCGTGGCTCGAACGCGATCCGGACAGCGACGGTTGGCGCCGGCACCGCGGCCGCCCGCCCTCCGACGCCTACGACGAGCGCGCGGCCACCGTGGCTGCCGCGAAGCTCGTGGACGAGCACGTCGCCGAAGCGGCCGACATCCAGCGCGTCACGCAGGAACGCCGCACGCGCGGCGTGACATTCCGCGAGGTCGCGCGCGACTACCTGCGCTGGCTCGAGGAAGTGCGCGGCGCCAAGCCCTCCACGCTGCGCGACCACGCCTACGTGCTCGGCGAGCCCGGCGTCGCGCACAAGAGCGGCTCCGGCGTCTCCGCCGGGCACGTCGTGGCAGCGATCGGCGATCGGCCCGCGGCGAAGATCACCACGCGCGAGATAGACGAGCTGCTGGCGACGATCAGCGCGACCGGCGCATCGCCGAGAACAGTCAACAAGTACCGCTCCGTGCTCTCCGCCGCCTTCAACCACGGCTGTAAGCCCTCCACGTTCGCACTGCCTGCAAATCCCGCCAAGGCCGCCGACAAGCGCCGCGAGCCGGCCCCCGGCGCGCTCGTGTTCTACTCGCCCGAGGACATCGAGGCGCTCGCGCGGGCGCTCGCCGTTGGTCGCCACCGCGATCCCTCCCGGCCGGCCGTCAGCGCTCAGGAGCGCGGCGCGCAGGAGGCGGAGGACCAGCAGGATGCGGAGATGGTCCGGGTCGCTGCCTACGCTGGGCTGCGGCAGGGCGAGTTGCTGGCGCTGCGCTGGCGGGATGTGGACTTCGCCGGGTCGGCGCTGACCATCGCTCGGGCGATGAGCGCGGGTGTCGAGTCGTCCACGAAGTCCGGGCACGTGCGACGGGTACCGCTCGCCGATCAAGCGGCGGCTGCGTTGGACCGTATGAGCCGCCGCGAGCACTTCACCAGTCCCGACGACCTCGTGTTCTGCAACGTGCTTGGTCGATCACTCGATGACTCGGCGCTGCGTCGCCGCTACCGGCGCGCTCAGGCCGCTGCCGATGTCCGGCCGCTGCGCTTCCATGATCTGCGCCATACGTTCGGCTCGCTGCTTGCCATGCGCGGGGTCGATGTCGTGACGATTCAGAAGGCTATGGGGCACAGCGCGCTTGCCACCACGAGCCGCTATCTGCACGCGCGGCCTGCGTCGGAGCAGGCTCAGGCGTTTACGGCTGCGTTTATGGCCGAGGCTCAGGATGGCGCGGCGGTGTCGGCGTGATTGCGGGGCCGCTACCGGCTTGGTGATCTCTCGTGCCGCTTCGCGCGAGATCCGACAGCGGGCGGGCGTGCCTCACTCGATGATCGCCCGCAGAAGGAGCGGCGGCCGCACACGCAATGAGCTCCGCAGCGCGTTGCGGAGATCGGATCGCCATCCGTTGCGATCGCGTATGCAGCGGCAGCCGAGGCGCACAGCTCGGCGCACCTGTCTGTTCTATGCTCGCGTCGCACATAATGTTCTCGAGGCGCGGCGCTGGAGTGGCCCCAGGCGTTACGGCACCGTCGACCGAACCACGTCGAACTGAACGGGAGTGTGATGGAGCGGGTCGATTACGAGTCGATGGTCATTCAGGAGTTGCTGAGCGCTCACGACCGCGAGGAGCTGAATATCTCGCCGTGGTACCAGCGTCGCGCGGTCTGGACAAACGCGCACAAGGCATATCTTGTTAACACCGTTTTTGAGACTATGCCCGTCCCGACGATCTACGTGCGTCACACAATCGACCTTGAGAAGGAGAAAACCATCAAGGAGGTCGTCGACGGGCAGCAGCGATGCAGAGCGATCATCGAGTACAAGACAAACGCTTTCACCGCCCGCCATCCGGAGCATGCGAGCCGCATCTACTACCGTGATCTAAACGCATTGCAGCGTGAGGCATTCTTGATGGCCAAGTTGCCAGTTGCCTATCTAATCGGCGCGGACGACGCGGATGTGATCGAGATATTCGGCCGGCTCAACGCTGTATCAAAGACATTGAACGCCCAGGAGAAGCGATCTGCGCGCTGGAGTGGGGAGTTTCATCAGTTCTGCCTTCGAGAGGCTGTTGATCGTCTGCCGATCTGGCGCGGACTCTGGGATTTTTACCGCGACCGATATTTCGCGGATGACGGAGGTCCAGTTTACGGCTGAGCTTGCGATGGCGTTTGTCAATGGGATGGGTGATTTCAGCGCGGCGCGTGTCGATAATGCATACATGCAATGGGACGAGGAGTTTCCCGAGCGCGAGGGAGTCGCAAAGAGGCTCGACAGCGTGTACGGGAAGATTTCGGCAGTGAAGCCAAACGTAATCAAGGACACTATCTTCAGTCGGTCGCCGGTCTTCTACTCACTGCTCCTCGTGCTCGACGGTCTGAATCGACTCCCCGGCGACGCCGCGTTGGAGGATGCTTTGGTAGCGATCGACGCACACTTCAACGACTCTCGGCCTGCCGCCGAACGCCCGGAGGAGGACTTGGCGTTCGTGGCCGCATGCACTGCCAGCACGCAACGTATTAGCTCGCGGGAGACTCGGTTCGACTACATAAAGTCGTTTATTTGATCGACGCGTGCCGTGCCTCCTCAGAGCGTAGCTGTTCCGCACTCGGAACTCTTGGGCAGATGTCACCGGCACTCCCAAGTGATCGCTGCCCTTGGAGGAGTAGAGGCGCGCCTGCAAAAGCTCGTGGCCGAGCTTGTGATGATGCGATTGTTCGATGATTTCCAAGAAGCTATTGCTGGAATCGCTTTCAGGCTGGCGTGTGGCACGGCGTACGCAGACGGGACACGGCCCACACTGCTCACCGCGCCTGCCAAGTCAACCGCCCAAGCACGCTCTCTGTACGAGACGTTCGGAAGAACGAAACCGCAGTACGCAAAATGGTCTAAGGCCGGCTACATCAATGACACCACGAAGTACGTCCTTGAGCCGTCCGACCCCTTCACAGTTGCGTGCTCGGCACACGGGAATGTGATCGCGGAAATGCAGTCGGTGCGTAACAGGATCGCGCACGCGAATGCAAAGTCGCGTGCAGGCTACGCGCAGGTTGTCAAACAGCGGTATGGCGCAACCCGCAACAACGTGTCGCCAGGTACATTGCTCATTTCCTCTCGGTTCTCACCCGTACTCCTCGAGCAATACCTCATCTCGTGTCGTGTGATCGCCAAAGCTTGCGCGAGAGCGTAGGGCACCGTTCTTGGTGAGGACAGACTGCGGCGCTGGTCTCTTATGTCAGCGCCTGGTGGTTGCGAACATGTGGACGAGACCGCTCAGCTCGCAGCCCCGGCCCGACCTGTCAACACTGCTTCGATGTTCTGACGGATGTAGAGCCTGCGTCTGCCGATCTTGATGCTCGGCAGGATGTCTCGGCGTGCCCAGTCTTCGACGGTCGAGGCGGGCGCGTGTAGAAGCTCGGCGACCTCTCTGGCGGTCATTACGTCGTCTGCTGTAAGCCGCCTTGGTGCGGCCGTCGTCGGTTGCCTGACGCCTTTAGCGGCGTGTCGTGGCCGGGAGCGGTCGACCTCGGGCTCGCCGCATCGCCAGCGGCGGACCGGAGTCTTGCCGGGGGTTGCGGCTGGGCGCTCGCGGGAGTGCTGAGGGTTGCTCACGCCGCCCTCCCCCGTGTCGGGATCGCACTGCCAGGGAGCCAGCGTCGGCCGAGGCAGTCAGCGACGCGGTGGCGGGATTGCCGAGGCCCGGCGGGCAGCTCCCAGAATGCTCGCTGTTGGTCGCGTTCGGGTAGGAGCATGTAGTGCTCGCCGTCGGTGGTGCCCCATACCCACGGCGGTCCTGGTGGCGCGCAGCGCGCGAGGTTGGCGAGTCGCCGTTGTCCTTCGCAGACGATGAGGATGTTTCCGTGGTCGCGATGAGGGTCTTTGGCAAGTGCGTGCCGGTATGCGTCGAGCTTGGCCTTGACGCGGCGTGTGGTCTCGGTGGCGCGATCAATCTCCAGGTAGAAGGTGATCTCGCCGTCCGGGAGTATGTAGCGGCCGTACCCGTCGGGGCGCACGGTGGGTCCGGTGCCCTGTTGTGCTTGTTGCTCGCCGAGCCAGCGGTATAGACCCTCGTCGTGCCGGGTGAGGCTCTGCTCGATGAGCTGTAGGAAGAAGCGTGCGGTTGCGCGGCGGTGTTCGAGGTCGGGGATCGAGAGTCCCGGCGGACGGCGTGCGGGAGCGCCGATCATCCGTCGTCCGTTCGGGGAGAGGAACCACAGAGCCTCGGTGCAACCGCCGCGATGGGTGCGTGCCGGGTAGACGCGTGTCAGGAGGCCGTGTGTTTCGAGCGTGAGTAGCCGGCGACGACAGGTACGAGGACCTGTGAAGAAGAGAAGGCAAAGCTCTGAGGTGGAGAGGGGCTCGTGTTGGGAGAGGCGGTCGAGGAGCTCCAGGTCACGGGGCGTTGTGGGAGGGAGAGTCGGCGTCATGGCCGCTGCCCGGGAATGGGAGGGAACTGTTCATTGTCGGGGTTTGCTGAGGAGCCGGAATCCTTGTCGTGGTGCGGGGTTGGGGGCGGTGGAGGTGCTCCGTCGGAGGGAGCGTCGTATGGAGCATCGAACGGAGCACCCTCAGCACTCCCCATCCCGGGCATTCCCCGGTCGAGATCATCCGCCTGCACTCGTCCCGGTGGCGGGTGCTCGATCCTTCCATAGCGCGAGCGGATCGCGGCCTCCACCGCCTGGCGCTCGGTCGTATTCCTGCGGGCTCGCTGGCGGATCAATCCCGCGATGTCACCGGGTGTGGGTTTGGGCAGCGGGAGCGTCGTCGCGGTCGCGGCGGGCAGCTCGCGCGCGTCGTGCAGAATGCGACACGCGATCGTGTAGGAGCCGAGGTGCTGGAGGTCGTACGCGTCGAGGCGTGGCTGGAAGTGTGGTGCCATTCGTTTCGCGTCGGCGGCTTGCAGAGCGAAGCAGAGATCTTGGTCTGGGTGTTCGCGTCGATCGCCTCAGCGAGACCGTGATCGGAGACCTGCGCGAGATGCTGGTGGGCAAGCACAAACCCAAGCCCATACCCGCGGGCCTGCGCAAGCGCACTCGCCATACCCTGCGGCAAATGGCAGAAGCGGTGGCACTCATCGATCAGACAAAGGAACGGCGGACGGTCGCTGTGCGCGAGGGGGCCAAGGCGTTGCGCGGCCTGCCACGCACGATGCAACAAGACCGAGCCAATCAGATCAGCAGCGTCTTCTCCCAAGGTCTGGGGGAGGGAGACGAGCAGCCACCGCCCACTGTTGATCCCCTCCCGCATGTCCGGTGCGGCGGACTGGCAGAGCATGTTGCGCAACGTGCGGTTCCCCAACAACGCTCGCAGCTTGTTCGACAATGGAGCGAGCGCCTGCACCCGTGCGGGCTCGCTGAGCATCTGCCATTGGCGCCAGAACACGTCCAGCGCAACCGGGTCGCTCGCCCGGTAACGAGAGCGCTCCCCCGGGTCGGAGAGCAGGGTTAGCACGTCCGCCAGCGTCGGTGCGGGCCCATCCGGGTCGCGGCCGCAGAGCAGGGTCGTTAGGGCGGAGCGCAGGATGTCCTCGGTGCGTGGCCCCCAGAACCGTGAGAACAGTCGCGCGAAGATCCCACACATCGCCTGCGCCTGCGCATCCCCCTCCCCCGGCGTGCAGACGAGCAGATTCAGCGCCGGCGGATGACTTTGGTCCCCGAGGTCGAGCAGGTCGACGTCTCCCTCCCGGTCGCGGGGTATGCGAGCGAGGATGAGCCCGGTCAGCTCGCCGGTCGGGTCAAGCACGATCCCACCCATCCCGGCACGGATCGCCTCGACCGTCATGTTCAACAACAGCGTGCTCTTGCCACGGCCAGTCGGCCCGAGAACGTGCGTGTGCTGGAGCAGAGCGCGCGGCTCGACACGGATCTCGCGGTCGAAACCGGAATGGTCGCTGCGACCCAGCAGCAGTCCGCCCGAGGGAGCCTGCGCGACCGGCGCGACCCTGCGCGATGGCGCCTCTGTGAACGACACGGGCGCGAGCGCGCTTTCCTCCGGGACAGCGATCAACGCCGCTGTCTCCCTGCTACCCAACAACAATCGCGGTTTGACGGGCGGCATGCAGAGCGCGATCCGCTTTGCGCAGAAGGGCTCCCGTTGCCGGCGCAACCCGCCGAGCTCCTGGTACTGGCCGAACGCCGCGAGTAGCCCACCAAGCCGTCCCCGTGCACGACGTCGTCCGCTCGCCGACGCGCCAACCCGCAATGTCGCGGCCAACAACGGCATGCCGGCCTTCGCTTCGATCGCCCTGGCTCGCTCCAGCGAGAACGGGTCCGCCACCCGTGCCGGCGCCGGACGCCCCACCGGGTGCGGCGAGCCCGGCGTGAGCACGTCAAGCATCCCGCCAAGGATCGAGCCGACTCCGTCGAGCACTTGCAAGGACAAGCTCGACTGGAGTCCTCGACCGGCGCGCAATCGTGCTGCCTGCCTGCGCGCCTTGCGGTTCGCTGAGCGCGCCGGGGCCTGCAACACGAGCTGGACGACACCACCCTCGCCTGCCTCCTGCGCGCGCAGCGACGCCAACACCTGTCCCGCCGGGTCGACGCGATGATCCACTCGCAACGGGAGGAACCGCGAACCGATCGGCGCGAGGCTCGCGACCCGCCAGTACGCGCCGCTGCCAGCGTTCGGCAGAACGCCGTCCTCGGCCTTGACCGTGACACCGCCGAGGGCCTGCTCGACCGCCGCACGGATCGCCGCCGGGGAGAGACCACCCGAGACGAACAAGCCACAAACCGCCCGGTCCTCCCATGCATACACCGACAAGGCCACCCACGGCACCGCACCGAACAATCGCCTCGGCAGTCCGCCCGCCAGGGTCCGCGTGAACGCCTCAAGCGACGGCCGTGACACCTGCTCACCGAGACGGATCTCCCACCAGCTACCCGCCGCCGCCAAGCGATGACGACCCCACACACGACCCACCAACACCACGAGCACCACGACCGCGAACAGACCAACCGGCAACCACACGTGCCCGAGCAGAAACCCGAACACGCTGAGCACGATGTGCGAGAACCCTTCGATCGCTCGCACATACCACGAGTCACCCGCCACTTCGGCGTGGTGACCAGCGAAAGCTCGCGCTGCTCGACTCTTAGCTGGGCTCATACCCATCCAACCGAGCAAGACCCAGAATGTGACACCGAATTGGGAGCGGAGAGCTCGACTCGATCCATTATCCTTAAAGCACCGGAACCCCCAAAATGGGGTCAAAAGATTTCTGTCCATGCGGCTACTGACCGCGAACCCCCCAAACCGGACACTAAGTTTTTGCTAAAGACCTCCGTGCTTCGCGAGCAAGGAACCGGCCCGACGCGTTTACGCGCCGGGCCGTGCTGAAACAGGCCTCCGTTCTCGGGCGGGCGACGCACCAGGCGCACCAGAACGAGTCCTCAAGCGAACTCTCGCGGCCCGCGCGATCCGCGCGACCACAGCCTCCTCTTCAGCCTCCGCCGCCAGCGTCGAGACCGGCACGCCGAGCGCGTCGGCGAGCCCGCATAGCTTGTGCCACGTCGGGTTGCGACGACCGCGCTCGATACCGGATAGATATGTGGGGTGCATCTCGGCGGCGAGCGCGAGGTCTTCGATGTTGACGCCGTGAGCCTTGCGTAGACGACGAACCGCCCGCCCCAAGTCCGCGCCGGTCGCGTGGGTGCTCATATCGCGAGGAGACCGAGATTGTCCAGATGTCTGACGCAACCGGACGCCGACACCTGCTCATGGCCGACGTAGAGGACACCCTCGGCCTCCAGCGCATATAGCGCGGCACGGATCGCCAATGGTTTGGTGTCGCCGAGCGCGGCCTCGAGTTCGGCGTGTGATCGCGGCTCTCGCTGTTCGAGGATCTAAAGGACGAGCAGCCGCTCGGTGATGATGTCCGGGTGCGCGGCTGAGCTCTCGCTCATGAACATGAGGGTTATGTCCGGGATGCTCACGCCCGCGTTGAGCAGGCGGCGTGCGCACACTGCCACCAAACGGCCGAGCATCCGCATAATCCCTCCCAGGACGCGTACGCGGAAGGGATTGGTGTTCGTGGTCATGTCGGTTCCTCCTATGGGGGTTCGGAGGCTCCGGGTGCGCGTCGCGGGGGCACTTATGTCGGTCCAGCGTACCAAGCTATACCACGGCATGTCAACAGTGGTGTGTATACCATCTGGAACTAGGCAGGGACGGTATGCGATGGTTAACTTTCATGCCAAGGCCACCAGCACCAGACCCGATTCTCGCCGCCCTGTTGCGGCGTCTCCGCGAGGAGCGAGGTCTGAGCCAGGAAGCGCTCGCCTACAAAGCCGAGATCACGGCGGGGTCACTCGGCCGGATCGAGCTCGCGCAATCCAGCCCAGCTTGGGCAACAGTCCGTCAGATCGCCAAGGCGCTCGACGTGACCCTCGCCGATCTCGCGGCCGAAGTCGAACGGCAAGCCGGTTGAGGAGCAGACGACGACCTTTCCGTCTGTGTCCCGTTTTACTTCCATTTCTTGCTACACTACGCCCATGAGCTTGGCTTACGCAGACGAGGCGATCCGGATCAGGCAGCTCGCTCCGCTGACCGAGCGCGACATCGCCCGGGCGACCGGAGCGGGTGTCTCGACGGTCAGCTCGTGGCTTCACCGCACCCGCGCCCCCACCGGCCGCCGGGCAGAACGACTGGTTGAGCTCTCGGCGATCACCGACCGGCTGGCAGCGCTGCTGGAGGCCGACTACGTGCCGGTATGGCTGAACCGCCCGCTCGCCACGCTCGGGCATCGCAAGCCGATCGACGTGCTCGCTGGCGGCGGCTACGAGGAACTCTCACGCCTCATCGCCGCACTCGAATCCCCGACCTTCACATAGCCCGCGGTGGACACGACGCGCATGCCGGTGACGGGCAAAACTGGTCCGCGATCTAACGCGGCGCGATACAGCGTCCGGTCGCGATCTTATGATACGGCCAATCCCGATCACCGGATCATCTTGGTTTGCACATGTCCTTTGATGCGACTCAGAAAAGCTATAAAGCCCTCAGGGCGATTGTGGCCGAGCGGACCCATCCACTCGTATTGTGGATCGGAGCAGGCCTCAGTACTTCAGCTGGTATTCCGAGCTGGAGCGAGTTGCGGGACCACCTAGCTCAAGCTCTTGACAACAAGGCTGATTCACTTCCACCCCGCGAAGCGTCCCGTGCCCAACGCGTCGCACAGGCCAGCAGAGCGGAGAACAACCTCTGGCTAGCCTTCGAGATTCTGCACAAGAACCTAGGGTCGACAACGTTTCGTGACGAGGTTAAGGCAGTTCTTCGAGCGGCACCAACCGTCCAGATTCCCGAGAGCTATTCGCTACTGACACAATTGCGGATACGCGGACTTTTGAATCTAAATCTCGATCGCCTTGCGACTAGGGCCTTTGGATCACGAAGCGCGTCGAACATTGTAGTTGAGCACTCCGGACGCTCTATCGCACGTCTGCATAACGTGCTGACAGAGCCCTCCCTCTTTATCGGAAATCTACATGGGGCCATCGAGGACACTTCTAGCTGGGTGTTCACAAAATCACAGCTTGACCAGCTACTAGGCGACGAGTCCTATCAAAGTTTCATAGCTGCGACTCTGTCAACACACACAGTTATTTTTCTGGGGCTTACCGCCGATGACTTGGCCATCGGTGGACATCTTGAGCGTTTGACACGTCTAGAAATTGAGCTGCCTACGCACTACTGGCTAACGAACCGGCGCGATGCTGGCACAGATTTTTGGGCCGAGCAAGCGGGCATACGCGTTATTCGCTACCAAGCCGTCGACGGAGACCACTCGCCAGTAGCTGAATTCCTGAGAGACCTTGTGTCGGCCACACCCGCGGACGATCCACCCGCACCACCCGTGGCGTTGGATAGAGAGGCGGATGCGAAAAAACTTCCACCACCTGCCAATGAGATGCTGAGCTGGGATGCGGACCGGATTCGCGAGAGCCTAAATGCCTACGCAACCGAGCTTCTCGCCGATGATAGCGACACCGGTAAGGAGGCTTATGATCGTTTTTGGCAAGAGTACGACCAAGTCATCTTTCGCGCCTGGTACGTCGATACCCGCGCCGGAAGTAGCAAACTGCTCGGCTACACACTTGAAAAGGAAATCGCTAAAGGCTCGTTTGGCAGGGTTTATCGCGCTCTAGACCCAGAGGGTAAGCGGGTCGCAGTCAAGGTTCTCCTAGAGAGCGTTCGCAACGAACCTCGAATGCTACACAGCTTTCGACGCGGGGTGCACTCAATGCGAATACTCAGCCGCCGCGGAGTACAGGGCATGGTGGCATATAACGAGGCATCAGAGATTCCGGCATTTGTTGCGATGGAATGGATCGAGGGACCAAATCTTACTGAAGCCAAGGCATCCGGCTATATCGGTGATTGGCAAACGATTCTTGCGATTGCACTTGGTCTCGCGAAGATTATCCGAGACGCGCACGCTTTGCCTGAGCGCGTATTGCATCGAGATATTCGCCCCAGTAACGTGATGCTCAAGGACTACTATGATAGTCCCACTGCGTATACGGTTGTGGTCCTCGATTTTGATCTGTCATGGCATCGCAATGCCTATGAAGTATCAGTACTCCACTCAACGTCGGCAGGCTATCTTGCTCCCGAGCAGCTTAGGCACACGTCCACAGCATCGACCCGCAATGCGGTGGTTGATTCGTTTGGGCTGGGAATGACGTTCCTGTTCCTCTGCACAGGCGTTGATCCGCTCCCGGACGAACATCGGCACGAGGACTGGACGACTACGGTCAAGACAGCGTGCGATAAGATAGCGACATCAGAATGGGCGTCTGTGCCCGAGCGTTTTGCGCGACTCATTGTTAGCGCGACAGAAGATGAGCAAAGCCGGCGTTGGGATGTCGCGGAGATCGAGAATGAGTTGGAGCGCCTATACCTTGCAGTAGTCAAACCTGACAAAATAACGGCACCTGACCTTCTGGCAGAGGAGCTCGCCTCACGTACCGAGTGTATGGTCGGATATTCATGGAGCCCGGATGCACTGCGCGCAGAAACAACAACGCCTACCGGGCTGAGGTATGCGATTGCTGCTGATCTCCAGAATGAACGCGTAACGCTGGCGATCGACTGGACCGCGACGGGTGTCGAGGATCGACAGGGTTTGGAAAAGTACGTCAAGGCTGGGGCCGAGACCGCAGTAGCGCGCCTTCGTGCGGCCGGCTGGCGAGACATCAGTGATGCCAGCGAAGGGGCCTCAGTGCATGTGGACGCGATCATGGATGCGAGTGCCCTTAGCGAGCGACTGAGCGACGTCGCGAAGCGAATAGACCGCGCTGTCGAGAAGCTACGGTTTGGACCAAGTCGGAATTGAGGCTCCGCGGATCGAGTCAGGGAGCTACTCTTGGCCGCTCCTGACCGCCGCTCGCTGCGCTCGAACACCGCAAGCCGATCGACGTGCTCGCCGGCGGCGGCTACGAGGAACTCTCGCGCCTCATCGCCACGCTCGAATCCCCTACCTTCACATAGCGCGCCGCGAAGGCTCGCCCTACGAGCGCGCCCGCGGCGGCGGCTGACCATGTAGGCGCAGATGCGCGAGTTGGTAGACGGTGGGGCGTCGCGAGCGTCGGGGATGGTGACGCACACCAAAGGCGAGGTACGCGAGGACGGGACGCCTATTGGGCTCGAACTTGAGCATGAAGACCATCCCAAAGCGCCCGTTGGGCTGGGGGAGGTAGACCTTCGCACAGTCGGGCAGGTTTGTCTGATCGTCGCCGTGCTCGGCTACGCGGCGCAGTTGCTCGATCGGGACGCCCTTCCGCTCGTAGTCTCGTCGAGCCGCCTCGGCCGCTTCGCGCCCCGCCGGAGTCGTGCGAGCGAGATTTCATCCCAGGCGTCGGGATCGAAGTGCGCCCGGGCGCCGGGCCTGTCTTTCGACGCCGGGCTACGGCTCGTCATCGGGGGGAAGCATGTGCGGTTCGTGCTCGCGCCAGAACGCCTCTGACTGCTCCGGCGTCGGGTCGAGCAGCCCTGCACGCTCGCGGATCGCCTCAGCCGAGGTATCTGGCACCAGCGTCAGCTCCCCAGTGGGCCGGCGGTCGGTGATGACGTAGCGGCCCGAGACCGCTCCGCTCAACACCACATGCGCCTGCTCACTCATGACTCCATGATGGCAGAGAGGCACTCGACGCTCGCGCCCGGCCTACGGCCATCGCCGATACGTCGTTTGCGCCCCAGTTTGGTACCCAAAAGTGGTACCCAAAGATCAAAGCGCCGCCACCCAACCGCCGGCCAAGCCCCCAAAATCCCTGCAAATAAGCCCCTTCGAAAGTGCGCCCGGCGGGAATCGAACCCGCGGCCTGCGGCTTGAAAGACCGCTGCTCTTTGGCTCCCCGAAGAGAACCGTTGACCACTGAGCTACGGGCGCGCGATGCGTCTGGATATCGATGTGGCTGGTGAGAGCCTAATCTAAGCATGTGGGAGCGTACATGGAGAGCAGCGGGGCGTCGTCCCCGGCGATCGCGGATCGCGGGACCTCCGACCCGCCGGCGTCCTCGTCGGGCTCGCGGCGCGTGCCCGTGCGACGCCTGCTGATCGGCGCGCTCGTGCTGGTCGTGATCGGCGCGGCGGCGACGTTGTTCGGCTGGAACATCGAAGCGTGGTTCACGCACATCTGGAACACGATCACGACGATCCCACTCGGCAGCCTGCTAGGGGCGCTCGTGCTGATCACGCTGCAGACGACGATGGTGGGGACCTCGTGGTACTCGATCCTGCGCTACGCGTATCCGGACGCGGGCGTGCGGTTCGTGCAGGTGCTCGCGTGCTATGCGGCGGCCGTGGCGTTGAACTGGGTGCTGCCGGCGAACCTGGGGACGTTCGTGATGCTTCTGATGTTCACGACGATCATCGCCGGCGCGACGTTCGCGGGGGTGCTGGGGGCGCTGGCGGTGGAGAAGATCTTCTTCACGCTGATCGGCACGGCCTGTTACGTGTATCTGTTCCTGACCGTCGGCGGGTCGTTCGACCTGCAGCTGGGTTTCATCAGCGAACATCCCTGGGCCACGGCGCTGCTGCTGGGGGGCGTCGCGATGATCCTGTTCCTGGTGGCGCAGGCGCTGCGCGAGCGGATCGCGCAGTGGTGGGAGCAGGCGAAGGTCGGCGGGGGGATCGTCGTGCATCCGCGCGCGTTCCTCGGGCGGGTGGTGCTGCCGCAGGCGATCAGCTGGGCGGCGGGCCTGGGCATCATCGCGGTGTTCCTGGGCGCGTATGACATCCCGGTGAGCTTCCACACGATCATGCGCGTGGTGGCGGGAAACTCGATCGCGAACATGACGGCGGTCACGCCGGGGGGCGCGGGCGTGACGCAGGCGTTCAACGTGGTGTCGCTGAAAGGCATCACGAGCGCCTCGAACGCGACGGCCTACTCGGTGGCGCAGCAGCTCGTGGTCACGAGCTGGAGCATCCTGTTCGCGATCCTCGTGCTCGTGCGGGCGTTTGGCTGGACGGGTGGTAAAACGCTCGTGACGCAGTCCTACACCGAGGCGCGCCAGAAGACCTCCGAAAAATCGGCCGAGCGCAAGGCCCGGCGGCATGCAAAGCGCCATGGCGGGGCGCCAGCCGGTGCGGCGGAGGCCGAGCCCGCGGACGGATCGCAGTAGCAGTTTCAGCCGAGCAGCTGATGCAGGCCCTTGGCGATCAGATAGATGCCGACCCCGGCGGCCGCGACGATCGCGAGCGTACGGCCGTGGCGCGCGAACCACAGGTTGATGCGTTCGAGCGTGCCGGCGGCGCGGTCGGGGACGATGAGCAGCATCAGCATCGGCAGCTCGACCATCCACAGCATCACCGCGACGACGCCCACCAGCGAAGCGAGCTCGCCGCTGGTGGAGAGGTTGGCGTCGGCGACCGCCTTGACCGCGCCGATGTAGATCGGTGAGGGGAGTACGTAGAGGACGATGCCGAGCACGAACGCCAGCCGCCGGCTCTCCAGGTAGCGCTCGATTTTGGAGGGGGTCGGCGCTCGCCGGCGCTCCCTCCGCCGCGGCCGGGTCGGGGCGCTGGCGGTGCAGGCGCAGGGCGAGCAGCATCAGCAGCACCCCGAGCGCGACCTCGACGGCGGCGCCCGGAGTCAGGTGGTGGGAGCCGGTCGCGCCGAGTTCGACGAGGGCGTAGAGGATCAGAGCGCCGACGGAGTAGGTGACGAGACCGGCGGCGAGCACGAAGGCGAACACGCGCGAGCGGACCTCGGCGCCGCGACCGAGCGCGATCACGGCCGCGACGGCGGGTGGGTAGATCGAGGCGGCCAGCGCCAGGGCTAGGGCTTGGGAGGGCATGGAGGTTGTCGGCGACAGCCTGTCAGGCGGTCAGGCGTCTGGAGAGTCGCTCGTGGATGCGGTGTCGGCAGCACCGGCGGCAGGCAGGCTGGGAGCGCCGCCGATCGCGTCGAGCGCGCGGCGACGGCGCGCGCGGATGCGCTCGAAGCGCGCCTGTGAGCGCGCGAGCTTGTGGCTGTCGGCCGGGTAGAGCCGGCGTGCCCAGGGGGAGGTGGGAGCGGCCAGGCGGATGGTGCCGGCGAGCGAGGCGAAGGGGATGAAGACTCCCGAGCAGGCCGAGGATCGGCTTGCCCTTGAGGATCGCGAGCGTGCAGAGCAGCAGGTCGACGGCGATGACGAGCACGAGCGAGGAGACGGCGGAGGACTGGTTGGCGAGGTCGAAGGGCGCGAGGCCGAGGACGATCAGGCCACCGAGCAGCGTGGCGATGACGACGGCGTCGAGCGAGGCGCGGCCCTCCTGCGGCCCAGTAGACGTCTTCGAGGCGCACCCAGAGGGCGAACTCGTCGAGCGTGAGTCCGGCGCCGATGCCGAAGAGGGCGGCGAAGATCTCGTTCCAGGGACTGCCGGGTTCGAGAGCGAAGCTGAGAAAGCCGGCGCTGAGGATCAGCACGATGCCCCAGACGAGGTGATGGATGTGCAGCCCGCCCTTGGTTTCGACGCTGCCGGGCCACCAGGTCACGCGGGGACTGCGGATCAGGCGAGCGCTGGTGCGGATGAAGAGGAACGACGCGAGGAACGCCCCCAACACCACGAACCCGGCGCGCTGGCCCGGTTCGTCGAGGAAGTGCCGGGAGATTTCGAAGTGCAGTCCCATTGATCGGTGACCGTGGCGATTGCCGAGTATAGGTCGCGGCGATGCGCGCGGGGAGGTGTGAAGGGGCGTCGAGACCAGGCGTGGGGAGAGGCCGATCAGAGATCGGCCGCGAGCGCGAGTGTCCGCGGTCGAGCGCGTGCGCCGAATGCGGCGCTTTCGAGAGAGGTCCTGCTGAGCGGATGCGAGGCGGTGCGAAAGCCGGGCGGTTAGGCGGATGCGTGGCGCGGGATCACGCGGTCGATCTCGACGGCGGCGCCGGAATGATCGTCGGGGAAGACGACGATGACGGTGGGCGATCCGCCGAACCAGGCGCTCATCTCGCCCTCGCCGACGTACTCGGCGGCGCGCTGGGAGCCGTCGCCCTGGATCACCCACACGGGCTGACCCTCGTGGAAGGGACCATCGTTGACGTCGGTCATCGGTCAAGCATAGGGATACCTTGGGTCTGGGCTCGACGGGCGGCGCGACGAGGGCGGGGCTTGCAGAGCGACCCCGCCGCGGCGGCGCGACCGGCACGGCGCGGGTCGAGCTCACCGTGTCGGCAGCGCGAATGCGGGCGGCGAAGACGCGTGCTCGCGCTCGTAGGAGGCGCACGTCTGGGGCCGTTGAGCGCGACGCCGAGCCGAGGACGGCGGATGGAGCGCTAGGGTGTTGCCGTGCCGCCGGCTCCGCCTTATATACAGGTGATCCTCGCGAGCGTGCGCCGGGGACGGTTCGGTGAGAAGCCCGCGGCATGGCTGATGGACAGGCTTTCGGCGAGGAGTGACCTGGAGGTCGAGCTGGTCGACCTCCGCGAGCACCCGCTGCCGATGTTCGACCAGCCCGCGTCGCCGGCGCGCACGCTGCGCGACTACCCGAGCGAGGAGATCGCCCGCTGGGGGCGCACGATCGACCGGGCGGATGGGTACGTGGTCGTTACGCCGGAGTACAACCACGGCTATCCGGCATCGTTGAAGAACGTGCTCGACTATGTGTTCCCGGAGCTCAACCGTAAGCCGATCGCGTTCGTCGGCTATGGCAACGTCGGAGGCGCGCGGGCGATCGAGCAGTTGCGCCTGGTGGCGGTCGAGCTCGAGATGGCGCCGCTGCGCCATGCGATTCACATTCTGCCGGAGCAGATGATCGCCGCGATGAAAGCCGACCCGTTCACGCTGGAGCTGTTCGCCTCGCTCGACGAGCGGCTCGACCGCGCGGCCACCGATCTCGTCTGGTGGGCGAGCGCGCTCGCCGCGGCGCGGGCGGAGAGCTCGGCGGGTTCTGCCTGACGCCCACCGGGCCGTGAGCGCGTCCCGGGACGGAGAGTGCGGTCGAACGTAGCGTCGACGCGTTCGACGATCGTGCCGATGATGGAGCCGACCAGGCTCAATGCGTGTCGCTTTGCGTCGCTTCCCGGAGGACAGATGTCGCTCGAGGGGACGGGATAGCCGTCGGTAGGTGTGGCGAGTCCTCTGCTCGATGGCTGTCGATCCCCAGCACGCCTGCAACGGCGCGTGCGGCCAGGAGCTCGTCGTGAGGGGTATGTCCGGCGAGTGCGATCACGGCTCCCTCGAGCGCGCCCAGCAACGCCGGTGCCACCGCCCGGGCGGGCGGTCCCGGTGGGATCGAGCCGGTTTTGCGTGCGGCGTCGATGAGTCTGGCGCAGCGCTTGACGCCGGTCTCCCAGATTCGCTCGGTCTCGCGCGCCACCGGATGGTCCTGACCGGCGAACTCCATGCGCAGCGCCATCACGACGCGGGCGATGTCGCGTCGGCAGAAGACGGCGTGTCCGCGTGCCAGCGCCAGCAGCTCGGCGACCGGGTCTGTCTGTTGCGCGGCGGGCTCGCCGACCTCGCGCATCCAGTTCTCGTTTACCCACTCGATCACCGCCAGTGCCAGGTCCTCCTTGTCGTTGAACTGGTGGTACAGGGCACCCCGCGTATAACCGGCCTCGCGCGCCACCTCCTCGAGCACGAGGTTGCCGTAGCCGTAGCGCGAGAGACCGCGCGCGGCGGCTTCGAGCAACGCACCGCGCGAGCGGGCGCGGCGCTCAGCCTGAGTGGGACGGCCGTGCGCGGGCGGTGCCGGTGCGCTCGCGGAGCTCATCGGTCGTGCGGCGTTCGTTCGGTGTCACCACATACATGCACGTATGTATGATAGCATTTCTCATGAGCAGACCAGTGTCCACAGCCTCCCCCCAGCATCCTGACCCTCTCCCTCCGCGGCATCACATGCACGAAGGACAAGCGAGACTCCCGAATAGCGTGCACACCTCCCGCCCTTGGCGAATCCATGAGATCGCCCCCGACTTTCGGCTCGAGGACGTGTGGCAGCTGCCCGGCGTCGGCGGCCCCGACGACTTTCCCCGGCTGGTGGCGCTGATCGCGTCGCTGGACCCGGCGCAGGGCTCATCCCGCGCCGCCCGCGCTCTGTGGGCGTTGCGCTGGAAGCTCGGCGACCTGTTCGGCTGGGATCGGCCGGACGCAGGGCTCGGCGCGCGCGCACAGACGCTTCGCGACCGCCTGCCGCCCGACCTGCGCGACGCGCCCGTCGGACCGACCTTCGACGCCCTGCCCTTCACGTCGCTGTACCTGCTGGAGGACGAGTGGGCCGCCGAGATCGCCAACGGCACGATGCACGGGGTCATGCACATCGGGCGCGTGCCGCACGAGTCCGGGGGCTTTGGTGCGCGCATGGCCGTCCTGGTGAAGCCCAACGGCCTGCTCGGACACGCCTACATGGCAGCCATCAGGCCCTTCCGGCACCTGATCGTCTACCCGCCGATGATGCGCGACGCCGAACGCGCGTGGGCACAACCAGATCGAACCGGTCTCCCGCGTGCCCACGGTTCGCATTGAGTCCGGCTACATGGCGCTTGCCAAGCTGCTCTCCCACCCCGTTGGACCCTGAAGACGCTGCTCGAGGGATCGCCAACGCCGCCCCGTCGGCGATCGGCGCAGCGAGCAGGTCGAGCCGCGCCTTGCTGCGTACCTCGGAAGCAGTAGTCCTGCGTGCTAGAGCCAGTCGCGACGGCGGAAGCCCCAGTACAGGCCACCTGACAGCACGATGATGAGCGCCGCCGAAAACCAGAATCCCCAATGAGACGCGAAACCGGGATAGGGCACGTTCTGCCCGTAGAAGCCGGTGATCGCCGTCGGGACGGCGATGATCGCCGCCCAACTCGTGACCTTCTTCATCACGAGGTTCATCCGGTTGCCTTGGATCGTGAGGTTCGTCTCGAGGATCGTGCTCACGAGGTCGCGCAGCGACTCCGTCCACTCCGTCGCGCGAAGCACGTGGTCGTACACGTCTTGGTAATAGGGGGCCATTCCCTCATCGAGAACGTGCAAGTCGCGGCGCATCAGTGAGTTGACGACCTCGCGCATCGGCAGCACCACACGTCGAAGGAGGACGAGGCTCTTGCGAAACTCAAACGACCGACGCTGAACCTCGGTGTCGCGCGGCGCTTCATCGAACAGGAGATCCTCCAGCGCCTCGATCTCGCTGTCGAGCGACTGCACCGCCTCGAAGTGCCCGTCGACGATGTCGTCCAACAGACCCCAGAGCAGGAACGACACGCCGTGCTTGGCAAGCTCCTTCGACGCATCCCAGCGAGCGAGCAGTGAGTCCACCCGGGCGCCCTTCTCCATGTGGACCGTGACGAGTGCACGTGGCGTGATGAAAGCGCCGACTTCGTGCGTGCGCAGCTCACCAGACTCGGTATCCAGCTTCACGGCATAGGCACTCAGGAACAGATGCGTGTCGTAGCGGTCGAGCTTTGGGCGCTGATGCGCGCTGAGCGCATCCTCGACCGCCAACGGGTGCAGCTGAAACTCCTCGGCGATCGTCGCGAGCTCCGCCTCGGTCGGCTCGCAATAGTCCAACCACACGCACGCGTTCTCGTCCTCGAGGTGCTCGGAGATGTCCTGCACCGGAAAGTCCTCGAGCGCGAGCTTTCCCTCGCGGTACAGTCGAGTGCGCGCCACGATCGAGACAATATGACCCGCTCCGGACCACGCTGGACATCATGCGTGCGGGAGCAAGCGTGTCGCCGGGCCCGCTCAGTCACATCGGTGGACCACCGGCCCCGTAGTCGCGCAACCGCGTCGTCACGCCCGTGTGCCCACCGCGAGCAGGCAATCGTCTATGGAGCTAGCGAGACTCGAACTCGCGACCCCCTGGGTGCGATCTCTGCCGTGGCGATCATGCTGGCCGCCGATTTTGGCTTCAATGCAGGCGAAACAGCATCCAGTGTGGCACTCGTCTCCTTCGCGGGATCGGCGACATCAAACGCACATAAGGTGGCGAGACACTGGCCGTCCAGCGAGCACGGCCCCGCACGGCGTCAGTTAGTCCAGGCCGAGGGTGATCGTGTCGATTCGAGCGGTGGTCTTGATGATGGACCCTGCTCGTTTGATTGCCGCGGCACGCTTCTTCGGGTCGGGCTCAGCAGGCTTATGCACTAGCGAGAGCCGACCGTTGCTGGCGGCGACACGCGTAGCGGAGGGGGCTGCGCGTCTGGTGGAAGTCTGTCGTTTGGCTGCCATGAACTCAGCTTACCCAACACTCGGATCGTTGAGGTTACGCGCCGGGCTCAATCAGGCGGCGGCCAACCTCACGCAGATGCCCGATCTCCGCGGACTCCTTTGCCAACTGGGCAATCTGAGGACCAGTTGGCCCCACATACTTACCCTCGTCACGACCGTAGTAGTGCTCGGTAGTCGCAGGCAATTTATGGACAACCAGTTGCGCGATACGCGAGCCTGGATAGAGCGCAATAGGGCTCTCTCCATGATTGACGAGCTCAAGTGTTAGGCATCCCGAGAAGCCGGGATGGATAAAGATGGCGGTAGCAACCAACAGGCCGACTCGCCCCCAAGATGAGCGCCCGACAACGTATGCGCCAAGGTCTGCTGGTAGGCGCAGAAACTCGAAGGTCGCACCCAGAACGAACTGTCCCGGATGCAGCCACAGCTTGTCTCCCATCTCGACATCTACCGATGTCGTCATGCGCTCTACGGATGCGTGTGGTTGATCCCCTGGGTCAAGTCCCGACTCATCCACGCGACGCAACACACGGAACTCGGTCCCCAGCCGCAGGTCTACGGAGGCCGGCCCCACCTGCTTGTCAAAGTCGAGCATCGGCATGAACACAAGTCTTTTGTCAAGGTTTTTCTGCTCGATCGCATCTTTCAGTGCCTCCCAGTGCAGCAACATCAGCTCTTCACCTGCCACGCCTCGAGTATCGCGGCATCCTGCAGTGCCTTGGGGAGCAGGCGAGAAAGTTGTGGAACATCCGCGGCGATGGCGAGCGCGTCAAGGCCACCCCCAGCCCTGCCGACCGCAAACAGCCAGGAGCCCAAGATTATCGCCGCGCGGTCGATCCCCTCTCGTGCAAGAGTCTGAGATGGCGGTATACCAGCAGCGAGCAGCTGATCGATCTCTTCACGAACTTGAGTAAAGTCTCTAGCCCAAAAGGTGAGATCGCCCACGTGAGACGAGACCATATTGCGAACCTCACCCGCGAGACTGGACACAGCGTCTATACAAAAGCGTGCTGAGATATCTTTGTATTCATGGTTTTCACTGGCTCTCGCACGAAACCAGCCGTCTATCTCGTTTGATGCTTCTGCCAGTAGATTCTGCCAACCCAATCCATCCAGCTGTGCCAGCAACAGCCTGATGCGTTGGCGGGTGGGCGGATGCTCGTCGCCGGCAGCATCGAGATCTGAGGTTCCCACGATCGTCATAAAGGAATACAGGTATGTTGGACCGAGAAGCTGTGCTGCAAAAGCATCGCACACTATCTCCTCCACCCAGGCGGCCAGACGCCCTTCCAGAGCCTCCAGAGCTGCGGATATGTCATCGCCACCGGCATCGGTGTGTTCTTTTGCAGCGCTTCCGAGAGCAGCAATCAGGCTCTCGTCTTTGGCGGCAGCTTGAAGCACACGCCCTACAAGGCCATGCTGTTCATCGGCCGCGTGTGCCAGCTCGTGGATGATCAGTGGATGCAGCAATCCGCTACGTTGCTCGCGCCGAGGAACAAAAACTACGGTGGCCAGCTCGTCTCCTGACCCTTGGGCTCCCGATAGCTGAAAAACTCCTCGCAGTGGATTGGTTACCGTCGCATAAGAACGATCTATCGCCGCCACGACGGTAACCTCCGCCTGAGATGAAACCAGGCGCGCGGCCACTTGCTCGACGAGATAACGGGTTCCAAGGTCCAAAGGAGGCTCGCGCGCTGCGTCTAGCCAACTGAGACTGCGATGAAGATTACGCGCGCCGGCGACCAATTGGCGCATCTCGATGACCGCACCGCGTCTGGACTCATGATCCGGCAGGGAGTTGTAATCCTCACACCGTAGATCGACGTGAGCAATCAGGGCACGATAGGCCGCTTCAAGATGCGTGGCGAGCACCGCCCCACAACGTGGGTCCTCTTCGCCTCCCCGCGACAACGACCCTTGTTCGCGGGAGATGTCATCACCGGACGTTCCAGACGGCTGATCAGTGAAACGTTTCTGATCCGACGTGACCCGACGGCGGGGTGCTGTCTCGAGGAAGCGTTTGACCTCGTCCTGCTGTACGCGAGCGGTGCGCTTGACACTCGCGGCTAGGAGGTTGAATTCGCGATCAACGTCGTCCAACTGTCTGAGACCTCGTGGTGGGGGTCATGTTTCGTCATCGCTGCCAGGTTGCCCTCTCCAACAGCGAGAAAGGTGTCACGCAGTCTGCGAACCCGGCCGATCGACTGCTCGTCTCGCTCCCCTGCGAGCAACTTCTCGACCGCAATGATCGTACTCTCCAGGCCTTCGGCGTCTTGTGGATCAGCCGAGCGTGCCTTGCGCAGCAAGGCTACGGTGTTGGCAGCTGCCAATCGACGTTCGTCCGAGCGAACGAAAGTGATGTCTGTCGAGAGCATTCGCTTGAGCAGCTCGCAGCAGACGTCGAGCGCTTGACGGTCACGATCCGTGAGGTCGTGGTCGTGAATCAGGCGGCTGGTGGCCATCACCACGTCCTGCGCAAAGCCAGCCGTGTGGACCGCGGCTGAGATACGTTGCGGATTATCTTGCTCGTAGCCTGGGAAACCCATGTCGCAACCTCGCAGTCTAGATCGATCCTGTGGAAAATATAATACGTAGTCTGTAGGATGGATCATGTATGATGGCTGAATGGTCAGACGAGAAGTACGCAGCCTTGGCCGTCCGTTCCCAGGCGTTGCTCAACAACAAGCACCTGCTACCGGTGGCGGTGTGGCTGGCAGAGCGGGAGCCCAAGACGGTCAAGGCACCGGAGGTAGAGCGCGGTCTGAGCGGACGATCGACGTCGAACAGAGTGATCCAAGCGCTTGAGCGGCTCTGCGAGGCTGGGTTCATGGCCGAGCTTCCTCATCCGGGTCGCCCACATCCACGCATCTTCGAACTGCGACCCAGCGCGTTCTGGGACTTTGCTCGGGAGCTCCCCGCCGAGCTAAACGTCTTAAATTCCACTGATTCGAAGACATGAGGACCACGATGCGACCATACGCACACACCCCGAACAAAGTCAAGGATTTCGCCGAAACTTGGCGCGAAAGCGTCCTGTGTTCGCGCTGTGTGGACGCCTCCGCTCGTAGACGCCACCGACTGCGCGCGCCGTAGGATTCGCGTCAGTGATCGGCGCGCGATTCGGCGGCGCAGCCGCCGTAACTCTCCGTCCGTCTAAACGCCGATCCCAGCGCATGCCCTCACGGCAGCCCACATGGCGCCAGCAGGCGATTCGTCTATGGAGCTAGCGAGACTCGAACTCGCGACCTCCTGGGTGCGATCCAGGAATAGCCGCTCCTTGTGGCGCCGTCAGAACCGCCTGTTTACAGGGGTTTCCAGGTATACACAGCCTAGCGGAGTCGCCGCGCGCCGCGGTGCGCTTGGCGCAATTTGGTGGTTTTTGGCGAGACGTTTCGTATGGCGGCATACGAAACGGTCCGCGAACTCCGGTGGTCTAGGAGGGATTGGCGAAACTCGTAGCGAAACTGCTTGATCTCATCGCCGGGGGAGTCTAGCGTCGGCCGCTCCATACAAATTGCCCCCCGCGCTGCGCAAACAGCCGGGGGGCGCGGCACAGGAGGCAAAGCTCCCATGCAACCCGAATCCAAGCAGGTTCCCGCGTGCGTCGAACGGATCGTCGCTCTATGCGCTCTTGACCGTCCCGCAGGGTGCTCACGCGCCCAACTGGACCGCGAGTTGTGCGACATCGACCCGGAGGCCGTCAGCGCCGCCGTGAGCGGCCTTGAGGCCGTGGGTGTTGTGACCGTTGAAGGCGAGAAGGTGCGCGCGTCGGAGTGCATCCGGCATCTCGACGCGCTCAACCTCATCTCGGCCTGACGATGCCGAGCAATGCCGATCTCGGCCAGGCGATCCGTCGTCTGCGCTGGGATCGGGACCTCTCTATCGAAGCCCTCGCGCACTCCGCCGATATGCACCCGACGTATCTCGGGCGTATCGAGCGCGGCGGGGCGAGCCCGACGTGGGGCAAGATCACGAGCCTTGCACGAGCGCTCGGCGTATCCCTCCCGGCACTCATGCAGACCGCTGAGCAGGAGGGCGAAGTCGCACGTGCCGTGCGCGAGACGCGAGCACGGTACGCCGCATGATTGGCGGCTCGGGTGACCGCCCGAGCCGCCGCCAGCGATTGGAGCACGCCGAAGGCGCGCGCTCATCCTGTCAGGCGTCACGGACGCCCTCCGACGATTACTTGTCGGGAAGCCGTCCGCTCCCCTTGACATCCTCCGTGCGCTCTCTCGGGCACTACTTGTCCTGTGACCGCAGGCGGCCCGAGAGAAGATTGGAGTCCAGACATGCCGAAAGTCGAAGCGTTCCACACGAACCACCCCAAGTATCCGCCGAAGCAGCGCAACGTCTACCACGACAACTCGGAATGCAAAGACGGGAAACGAATCAAGCCCGAGCATCGCAGGCGCGGCACGGATAATCGGGAACGCTGCGATGAATGCACCCGCTTGGCAAAAGAAGGCCGCTAGCACGCTCGACGCTCCTGATAGCTTCGGGCGCACATCTCCATCTCACTGAGCAGCCAGTCGGCGTCAACATCGCCGTCTCGCGCCCGTCTCGAAAAGACGATCTCCCAGTCGGGACCGTGAGGGTGGCCGTCCTCATCGACGGTCCATAGACGCCTGATAGCTCTCACGGGGAGACCATGCTGAACCGCGATGGCGAGGGCACGAAAGCCCTCGCCACGCGCGCCGTGAAAGCGCACCGCAGGCTCCGCGTATGAGTGCCCCTCGCCGCCTTCGCAGGACTCGTAAGTCTCGATCCCATGCGCGTCGAGCACGTTCACGTAGGGAGCAACGCCGGGGTCCAGCGAGGACAGCCAATCATCTCTATTTGGGCCGTTTTTCCGTCCGATCCGACGTGTAGTTTTTAGCTTACTGAAGCCAAAAATGACCCCCGCGAGGCTGGAACCTCCGGGGGTCCGGATCAAGGAGATAGCGCTCCATGACCACTCCGAAAGTAGCACGGCGATCCGTCGCCGAAGACCTGTCGTGCATCCTCGCTTCACCAGAGGTCTCCCGCCTCATAGCCGAGCTTGAAGCGACCCGCTGGACGGGCCGCCCCGGCTATCCGCTGCGTGCCCTTGTAGGGATGACGCTCGTCAAGTCGCTGTATGCGATCCCGACATGGACGCGCACCGTAACGCTCGTGCGGGAGCACCCGACGCTCGCCTCCGTGATCGCGCCGGACGGTCAGGTTCCGACGCATTGGGCGTGCTACCGCTTCTTGGCGAAGCTCCGCGAGCACCGCGACCCGCTGGACGAGTGCATCGCCTCCGTCGTCGCTGCGCTCAAGAAGCGCAACCCCGTCCTCGGGTGGGACGTGTCGATCGACGCCTCCGACATGCCCGCCTACGCGAACGGGCAGCGCTACGTTTCGAAGGGCGGACGGGAACGCGAGAAGTTCTCCGACCCCGACGCCTCCTGGGGGCACCGCTCCGCCGTCAGCACGCGGAAGGGCGGCGGCTTCTACGGCTACCGCTTGCACATGGCCGTGTGCTCCAAGACCGATCTGCCGCTCGCGTGGCGAGTGGAGACGGGGAAGATGAACGAAACGCCGACCGTCGCACCGCTGCTCGACAAGCTGCACGCCGTCGGGATTGACCCCAAGACGTGCGCGCTCGACAAGGGGTACGACAACGGCACGGTCTATGAGGCGTGCGCCGAGCGGGAAGTCCTGCCCGTGATCGCGCTGCGTAAGACGCCCGCCGTCAAGCGAGGCGAGCACAAGCCGCCGTCCTGCGAGCACGGGGAGTGGCGGTTCGCTGGAGCCGACCACAAACGCGACGCCTGCAAGTGGCGCTGCCCGACCGGGGAGTGCAAGCCCGCGTCCGTGTGGATCAAGGCCGACCGCTTGCATCCACTCATTCCGCGCGAGACGCTGCGCTGGAAAGGGCTCTACCGGGGCCGCGCGTCCGTCGAGCGGGCGTTCGGCAGACTCAAGAACGAATGGGCGCTCGCGCCGTTGCGGGTGCGCAGGATCGAGCGTGTGCGGCTTCACGCCGACCTCACGATCCTCTCGCAGTTGACGTGCGCTCTGAACCTGGAGCGGATCGTGGCACTGGCGGCGTAGTAGCCTCGGGCCGGTGGTGCAAGCCAGCCTCCACGGTGTCTGGGCGAAGTTCAACCGCGCCTGCGAGCACCATAAGGCCATAGATCGGATATTCCAGGCTTTTCTGGACGATGACCCGTATAGCGTCACCCACAAGCTGGAGGCGGATGGCTGGTACCGGTTCCGCTGGCGTGTTCGTGGGGAGCCGCCGCCGCTGGAGAGGCTCTCCTTGCTGTACGGCGATGCGCTCTACAACCTCCGCGCGTCGCTGGATTACATCGTCTGGCAACTCGTCCTCGCAAATAACGGCACGCCGACCCAGGAGCACGCCTTCCCGTGCGTGAGAGATGAAAAGAACTGGGCGTCCGCAGTCGGACAGCGACTGCAAGGAATCGAGCGACGTTGGATCAACGAGATCGCCGACCTCCAACCGTTCAACGCTACACATCGAGGGGACCCCCAACTCCACTGGCTCGCCATCCTCGACTACGTCAACAACATCAACAAGCACCGTCTGCCTACCGCCGCAGTCTGGAAATTGGGCGAATTTCGGGTCCGTTTCGACTTTCTCAAGCCCAGCCCCGAGGCTGACATCCCGGTCAACTTTCCCGACGAGGCCATAGAAGATGGCGCAGAACTGGTGAGTCACCTGCTGCCCGGCGTCCCTGGAGAGGACTTCAACGTGTACGTGGATCAGACACCGTCCGTCCAAATAACGTTTGCCGACGGTCTCGACTACGCTTGGTCGCGCCCCGACCTCATTGCTTGGGTCCGCGACGCCATATCCGTCTTCGAGCCAGCCTTCGGGAGTTAGAGGCCAGCCCTCAGGCGACAACGGGGGCGACGGCCGACTCATCGACCCACCGCCGTGGGGTAGACACAGCGTGATTCAGGGGTACCGCTCCCATCGCCGCCTGTAGGATCGGCTCCATGACTGGCCTCCCGAGTTTCGCCAATCCCTCCTAGGTGATGGCACCCGCCCTGCGGTGGCTCACGATGACTGAGTCGCCGCTAGTAGCGGGGGCTTCGGTGTTCGCCGTTTCTGGCACGAGCTACGGTGCAGTTTGTGTGGCCAAAGGACGCGCAGCGGATTGCCGAGGAGCGTGCCGGAATCGGTCGTCCGGCGCCGGCGACGCTCGCCTCGTCCCACCTCGCGCAGGCGCTGGACGCGTTTGATGATGCGTGTAGTCCCGAGGCGGTCTTCGCTCCGCGGAAGATCTGGCCCCTCCAGCCTTCGGACTCGATTGGCAGCCGCCGCACCCTGTCAGAGATCACGCAGCGCAACTTGTGCCTGACCGCGGCTCTCTTTACGGCCTTCGCGGCCGAGGCGTTCGTCAATAACTTCCTCGAGGTACATGACCTGAAGTCGCAAACCAGCGCGACAAAGTTCAAGAAGCTTGATCGCGGAAGCACGATCCAGAAGTACGTCGAAGGAGTTGCACTCGCGTACGAGCCTCTCTTCGACCCGAAGGATGAGGTTATGCCCGCGATCTCCGAGCTGTTTGTCGTTCGCAACAAGCTCGTCCACCCGCGACCCGGGCTTGGCCCGCTGATCGCATACACGCCCGACCCCAACTGGCGGCACATGTATCCGCCCACCAAAGTTGCCGGGTGGCTGATTGCGGTTGCTGGCGCGGCGGAGCTCATGGAGACTCGCTGCTATGGCTTCGACTATCACTCGCTACCGGCTGCGTTTATCTGGCATGGCCGGGACATAGTCATCGACCTCGCCGCAAGGTCCGAGCCTCTTCCGGACCCAGCGATGACTGGTAGAGCACCGGTTATCCAACTCCTCGCGGAAGCGGCGGCCAACCGAGCTGAACAGGCCGAGGGCATCCGGCTTACGATCCACGAGATCCGGGACGCGCGGCTCAAACACGCTGCGGAGGTTGGTCCTTGGGACAAGTTCACTGAGCTACTTGCTCGCGATCCTCCTGCAGGACCCGGCGAGCCACCAAGTTCGACCTGACGAGCCCCGGCTTCGCCGACGCTCAGGGTCAACCAGGATTTCGCATGTTCTTGGGTCGACTCGCCACTGGGAAGCGAGATCAGCCTGCGGTACGTGAGTGTCGTCTGTCGGTGGCCAGCACGACCACTCTGTGCGGCGGTACCGCTCGGGGGTTGAGTAGTTCGGCGAACGGGCTTGCTGCGAGGCGGGCTCGGAGTTCGCGGCCGTGGCGGGCGTTTTCGAAGAGGTGGGTGTAGACATCAAGCGTGATCGTGGTGCTTGCGTGACCGAGGATGCGGCTTAGTTGCGCGACATCTAGACCGTGGTCGAGGATGAGATGGCTGGCGAAGGTGTGGCGCAAGTCGTGAAAGCGCAGGGATGGCCAGCCTTCGCGATCTAGCTGCGCGCGTTCTACGGCCCGTTGCAGTCCACGCCGACCGACGTTGCGCTGAGACTGGGGGCTGCCGCGCGAGGTACCAAAGACCCAGTCAGTCGGGGCCGCGAATGGCGTGGTTCGCTTGTGCGTGAGCAGCAGGTGCCCAAGCTGTTCGATCAGCGGGATCTCGCGGTAGGCTGCTGAGGTCTTGGGTGCCACTCGCCGGGCTGGCGCGTGCCGGTGGGCGCGGGAGAGCTGAGCTCTCACGCTGATCGTGCCGGCAGAAGGATCGATGTCGGACCAGATCAGTCCGAGCAGCTCGGAGATCCGCAAGCCGGTGTAGAGCGCAGTTGCGATCATCAGGCGATACGGCGGATGAGAGGCGTCAAGGAGGCGTTCGATTTCGTCGCGGCCAAGGACTCGGTAGCGACGGCGCACCGGGCGGGGGCGCTCGTCGCGCTCGAGCTGGGCTATGGGATCGACAATCGCCCACCCGTGTCGACGCGCGTAATGAAGGACGCCGTGGAGAGTGGCGAGCGCAGCGGCAGCGGTCTTCGCCGAGCGGCGCTGACGCTGCAACTCTGAAAGCAGAGCGGCGACGTCGTCCACGGTGATGCCGGCGACCTCTCTGTGGCCGAGTGTGGGCAGCAGGTTGTACTCGAGCTGGTAGCGGTGCGCCTCGAGCGTCCGTAGGTGGCGTTCGCCGGCAGTGACCTTCGCCTCGAACCGATCCAGCCACAGGTCAGCAACCATGCTGAGCTGGAGCGGATGTGGCGGTGGCCCGCTCCCGTGTCGAAGGGATGCGATCAGCGCGGCTCGGAGTTGGCGTGCTCCGGCGAGATCGCCTTGCACGGTGCGGAAATGCAGCTTGCCTGTGTGCCAGGCGCAGATCGCGTACTTGCCATTGGGCTGTACGTAAATGCCCCGCTCTACGCGGACGCGTCGTGCGTTCGGGGTCGACTTCATCGGTCCCTGTTTGCTTACCGGTTTGGTGGTCTCGCTTGTTGCGTCTATCTCGAACGTGGTCGCCGAGTCTGCTAGCGGCCCTCCGCTATGGCGCTACCGATGCAGATCCCGGCCAGTGTCGATTGCGAGCACCCACTCATCATTCACAGTCCGGTCGTTCACATGACGATTCTGCGATGGCTCGTCCGCAGGCTCAGTCCACCATGCGAATGATTTTGGGGTTGGGCCTGGGGCGCCGGTCGGTTAGATGGTCGCGATTCGCGGCACAGCTCAGACACACCTTGCCTCCGTGCTGATCGCGATCGGCACGGACCCCGCCTAAGTCATCGTCGGGCGGGCCCCATGCATGATCGGCAGCACATCTGCAAGAGCGCTGCACCGGGCCGATCGATGTGCATACGCCTTCGTCGGTGGCGATCTGTCTAGTTGGCGGCGTCCTGGTCGTCTTCTGCTGAGAGCTGCTCCGGCTCCCCCAACTCGAACGTCTTCGGGTCGAACTCGATCGCATACAGGACAGCAATGCTGCGCTCACCTGTGTGGCCCTGCACGAAGCTTTCCTCCGCAAGGTCTATTTCGATGTCGGCGTGCTCCTTTGCCAGCCATTCGGCACCGAGCGGCGTAGTCGTGAAGTCAAACACGGCGGTCGCGTACGCGCCTACCTCGAGAGACACGAGGCCGTCACTGTCGTAGGCGTCCTGGATCGCCACGCTGTCGAGCCGCCGGTCGATGAGCGTCACGTTCTCGACATGCACGTTATGGGATTCCACGATCGTCACGCCGCGCCCGGGAGTCAACCGAGATAGGGCCGTGTCGAGCTTCTCGAAGAGGCCCTGGGCCCAGCCCCTGTCGGTGTCGAGTAGCACTCGCGCCATGTCGAGTTGGATTGCGCTGCTCGGGACATGCAGGGTGATGAACGCGCGAAGCGTCTCGAGCACACGCACCCGGTTTGGTTCCAGACCTTGGGAGGTAAGATCCTCCCGCAGATGAGGATGCAGGACGTCCTTGTGGTCGTCGCTTTCGGCGAAATCGAGGTAGTTCTCGGTGATCAAGACCACTTCGTCATCTAGGGCGAGATCCAGGATCGTTCGCCAGATCAGTGTGTCCTTGAAACCCCTGCCGCGGGCCTGGAACGGGCGGCGCTCTTGGATCGCCTGCTCGTAAAGCTCTGCAACGGTGACCTCCGGAAGCGGTGTCACCGTTATCTCAAGTTCTTGTAGGCGTGCCTGTAGTAGTAGCCGGTAGCTCTCTACCGCCACATCGAGCTCTCCAAGCTCGAGCGTCGGCACCGCGACATCGAGGTTCGCGAGCTTGATGAGAGCGTCCTGCGCTCGTTTACCAGCACTCGACAACTGCTGGCGGTAAAGCTTGGGCAGCTCCCCGGCCACGACGCGAGGGACGACAACGCGAAGAGCACCACGTTCTTGCTCGGCATGTAGGAGTCGGAAGTCGCGTCTGCGAAGCATCGGATCCCCGTAGAACGCGTTCGTGTCGGGGACGACGATCACTCTGCCACTCGCGCCGCACGGCGATACGCCTGTCTCGACGGTCGAGCGTGGCATTTCGTTCGACGAACCATGCGCCTATTATCTCTTCGAGTTCTACATCGGTGAGTTCCAGTCGTCGGTCTCCTCAGGTCAGCTCAATGTCGACGATGTCGATCTCAAACCGCTCCTCGGCGGTGTGATACTCGCACTGCATCTCGAGCACGACCTCCCGCTCCATCTCAGCCGCCACCATGCTCTCGTTCCAATCGTAGTCATACACCCGGATCGGGTGCTCGTCATCCAGCCCGAAGGCGTCGTACTTCCAGATCATCAAGTCCACCCGTGCCTGGCAGTTCACGCGCAGCGAGAGATCGAGATCCTCACGGCTATGCTCGACTGCGACGATGTCTATATCCGAGACCTCGACATCGGCCAGATGGGCGGTCTCGACGTCCACCCCAAGCGCCCATTCTTCGACCTGACGGTGGGGCACCGGGTACCACTGCACGGCATCTGAGATCTCGGCCCTCAGCGCCTCGAGCGTCCCAGGGTTGTCAAGCAGCGCATCGGCCTGCGCCTTCGCGTCCTGTGCGGACATCATGTGGCTGGCGATGAACTCAAACAGACTCGGCAGAAGCTCCACTCTGTCCCTGTCGACCCCTCGCTCGTCGAGGTCTGAAAGCAGCGTATGGTGCAGCGTCGATGAGTCCCCGGGCTCGGCGAAATCGCTGCTATTGGCCGTGACGAGCACGACCTGATGCTCGCGGGCAAGCGCGAGCACCGTCAGCCAGACGATCGCGTCAGGGGCACCCTTGCCCTCGTCGCTCCCGGTGTCCTTGATCGGCTTCCGCCGCTGGGCGGTCCATTGCGCGGCGAGATAAGCGTCCTCTGGGTACTCAGCGATCTCACATCCCTGTCGGCTCAAGCGCGCCTCGATCTGGCTCCGGTACTCCGCGATCGCGTCCGCTGTGTCCGGCATGGCGGGCGGTCGGATTCCAAAAGCCTGAAGCGTGCCGCTTATGGCCTTTGTGTCCTTGCCGAGCGCCTGGAGACGGAGTGGGAATTGCCTGACGAGCTCCTCAACGCAGACCCGCGGAACCATCACGGTAAACGCGCCGCCGGTCGCTCGGTCGAATACTGCTCGCAGCTGCGAGCGCTGCGCGTAGACATCGCCGCGGAATACGTTCGTGTCAAGCACGACGATCATGTTCCCGACAAGCTAGCCGACGGATCGCCGCACGCGGGCGTTGCCCGTCAAGCGCGACCCGAAGCGTCCTCGATGGTATTGGCGGCGAGTAGGGTGTCCTCGCACTCCCCGGACCGGCCGCGACCAGCACATCGCGTTACCGACGGCACCGGCTTTGGGCAAGCGTTCTAAGCTCTGATCGCGGCCTCGCCCGGACCGCTCAGGGTGTGGTGCTGTCGGCGTGCGTAGGATTCGTTCCACGCTAGGCGAGGCCGCATATCGAATGCGTCATATCTACCTAACGCTGCAGCATCAACGGGTCATCCCCGAGCTCCTCGTGGGGGACGCTGAGGCTGTCCATCCGAAGTTCCGAACCCTGCTCGACCCGGAGGCCGTCGCGCTGCTGTTGGCTGACGGAGCCGGAGCTATCAGCTCGTATGAGCGAAACGAGCTGATGCCCCGCCGGGCGCGCCTGCCGTTCATACCGTGGCTGGGACAGCTTCGAATCTCGGAGAAGGCCCAGGTAGAGCACCGTGCATTCGGCCACGACTACGGTCGGGGCACGTTCCCGCAATCCCTGCCGGCCTCACCAACCGGACTTCGGCTCATTCCAAAGACACACGAGCTGCGTAGCCGCCACCAGCTGATCGACACATACAGCTCGGCGAGCAATCAGGAGTTCAGCCAGCGGATCGCCGCGGAGGGAGCAACCGACTACCTCGTGGGCAATGACCAAAGCACCTGGCACCTCGCGATCTCGATCGAACCGCGTCAACGGATCATGTTGCGGCCATTGACCGAGGAGGCCGCAAGCCTCGCAGGCCACGCCAGGATCGCAGTTCGACCCTACATCCACCTATATGCCTACGGTGCCTTGACGGTCACGCTCTGCTTCTCGATCGAATTCGATGTCGACACAAACGCCGATCGGGCGACAGAGCTCCTCAGGGCCTTCGCTCGGCTCCCCAGCAGCCCAGCATTCGGGCTGGCGATGCGAGGGCTCGATGCAGGTTCCGCGCACGAGTTCGTCGGGAAGCTCGCGAGCATGACGACCAGGGCGATCACCCCCAGCGCCCGTGAACATGACCGGTACGTGCACCTCGACTCCGCCGTCTCCGTGGGAGCGTCCACCGAGGAACTATCCGACACGCAGCTAATTGGTCTCCTGACACTCGACCCGCGCTACAAGGACTTTAAGGATTCGTGGGTGGCGAACCGCGCCAGCTTGTACGGGAAGTTCAGTGGAGATCGCGTTGCGGCGTCGCATTCGAGCCTTGCCGTCTGCACCGACCCAGCACAGTTCTCGCCCTCGGGACGACGACGCTTCTTCTGGCGCTGCCACACCCTGAAGGAGCTCGCGAACCTGCAGGGCGACGTGCTGTGGCGCGTGGCCCGCGCCCTCATGGAAGCCGGTACTGCAGACGGGCCTGATGAGGCGTCAACCGCACGGCTGATCGCGATCGGGGAGCACTTGATCGACTTTCCCCGCGGGCTGCCGGCGCACCATCGCAAGTGGTTCTATGAGTGTCAGGGGGGAACTGGCGCCATCGAGACATTCCTCGACGCGCTGGCGGCGCTGCATCGCCGCGCCGAGCACGCCGCCATGATGATGCGTATGGAGGAACCGCGCGAGATAAACATCCATCTGAAGGACAGTCAAGTGGGCGTCCTAAACCTCGGCTCAATAGTGGGGAGCGTCGAGGCGCACCTGGCTGCCGTCGCCGGCCCTGACGCCGACCAGGCTCGAGGGGCGCTCGAGACGCTCGCGCAAGCCATCCTCGACGAGGCGGCGCTGCCCGACGAGCAGCGCCAGCAGCTTCTCGAGAGCGTCGATCTTCTCGCTCAAGAAGCCGGCGCGGCTCCCGCGCAGCGACGCGGGTCGGTGATCCGGACTGTGCTGGGCGGTCTCGCGGCATCCCTTGCGGCCACCGGCAGCCTCACAGAGGTCTGGTCGGCTGTGGGTCCAGCGCTCCTGCACTTCTTCGGCGGATAGCCTGTTGCCCGGCGCCACTCGGTGACCAGATGCACCCAGTAATCGAGGCCACACGCGTAGCGACGGGTGCCTGGCACCGGACACCCGACGGGCGCCTCGTGCCGCACGTCGAGCCCGGCATCCTGGAGGTGCGGGTCTCACCTGGCGAGCTCGAGCGAGCGCTGAGCCTCGCCCAAGCACTGATCGAGCAGTGTGTCGCTCGCGGCATGACCGTCTCCAATGTCGAACGAGACCGCAAAAGACGACCCGGGGTCGCGATCGGGCGGGGTAGTTTCTTAACAGCGCTCGCCGTCAAGGAGCTCCGCTGCCTGGTGCCGTTCGCTGAGGTGAACGGCGAGACTTGGCGCGAGGACACGCGGCTCTGGTGGGACGAGGCGGAGGCACTCGAAGCCCGCGGGCTTGTGCCCCGCCCAAGCGGCCGCCTGCGCCTGGTGCTTCCACGGCTATACGGCCGCCCGCCACGCCAGGAGCGAGGATGGCGGTTCTCGTTCACCGACCAGACCGGGCGAGCACTCGAGACGCAGATAGGTGAAGTCCTCTCAGCGATCGAAGACCGCTGCTCGTCCAACGATTGACCCTTCCCGTGGTGGCACCGCCACCATTAGGCGGTGACCGGCGCCAACCGCTCATCAAGCGCCTCGCCGAAATACTCGATCACCAACTCGTTGCCACGAAAGAAGTGTCCGACGAGCCTTCCCCATTCCACTTCTTCGATCGGACCCTCTACACGCCACATCTTCCGATAAACCGGGTCTTCTCCCTTTGGCGCCGTAGGCGAGTCGAAATCCGCCAAGTAGTACTCAAAGGGATACGCCTTGATCGCGCCGTCCAGATGGACAAAGCAGCGCTCCGTCGTGTCACGGATCGAATGAAGAAACCGGTTACAGACGGCGCTCGTGCGATCGCGATAGGCGCTGCGGGGCACAGTCTCCTCTACCTTCAGCACCTTGCTGATGCCTTCCGCACTCCACCAGAAATCCGTCGCCACCAGCTCTCCCGAGCCGAAGCGCCCGTGCATGTCCGCGCGACGCTCGTGACGGGTGTGCCCGACGACGCTCAGATCGTCAAGGTCAGCACGCGTCGGTTTAATCCCAAACCAGTAGTCGAGAAGCACTGCCTCTTGAGTGTCCTCCCGACGTACAACGCGATTGGGGTCAATCGCAACGCGGATATCCGCGCCAGTCGCAGCGAGTGCCCACAGGTCACCGACAAGCTCGCGCGCGCCGCTTATGCCCGGGTGCGGGAACAGGGCGTGCTCCCCGAAATACAGGTAGCGGTCGTGGTTGATAGTTCGAGGCACCATCTCCGGTCGCAGCGGCAGGAGCCCGTCCCGGCGACTCAGGACATCGAACAATCCCGGCACTACCTGGCAGACACGATCCTCGCGGGACGGCGGCTGCACAGAAGCCAAATTCAAGTCCCCTACTTGTCGGTGCAATAGAAGCTCCAGCTGACGGAACGCTGCTGGACGCGTGCCCTGCTCGCGGGCATAGCGCTCCGGCCCACGGAAACTGCTGCCGCGCATGAACGGCAGGTCTTCCTCGGCTGCCGCGAACAACTCCTCGGCGGGGTTCTCCGCCTGTATCTCCGCCACGAGCTGCTCGGCTTCATCCTTGACCGCGCGACAATGCGGAAACGCGCCGTCGCGCTCGTAGTCCCACACCCGGAAGAAGCGCTCATTGATCGCCGTCTGAAACAGCGGCGAATGGTGCAAATCAAGGTCCGGGAGGATCAGTGTCACGGTCTATCCACGGTAGCTCGTGTGGTGCCCTAAGACCCGCGAATACCGCGGTAAGCCTCTGCGATCTCCTTGCGGTCGCGTCCCATTTCCCGGGTGAAATCGTTCGGGCGTAGCTCCGCTGGCTGTGGATGTTATGCGGCGATCACCTCCTCAGCCTCGATGGTCGGGGGTGGGGCTGGGTCCTCGCGCAGCTGACGGCGCAGCCGTTCGATCTCGGCGACGGTCTTGGGGTTCATTTTCACTCCGCGCCAGCCGCGGCTGGAGAGCTCGAGCACGGCCCAGATGAGTGAGAGGGCTGAGGTCTCTCCGGGGAACCGGCCGATGACCTTGGTGCGCCTGCGGACCTCCACGAACGTCCTCTCCAGGAGGTTCGTGGTCCTGATTCGCTTGCGGTGCTCTGAGGGAAGCCGCAGATGAACCACGAGAGCGGGCAGGTCCCGTTCGATGACGGCCATCGCCGAGGGGTAGGCCGCCTTGTAGTCGAGCGATGATGCCCTGCAGCTCCCGGGTCGCCTCGGCCGGGGAGCGGGCCTCATCGAACGCTTTCCACCAGCGCGCCTTGACCTCTTGGTGGTGGCGCTCAGGGAGCTTCGCGGTGACGTTCCTCAGCGCATGGACGGTGCAGCGCTGCTCGAGTGCTTGCGGCCAGAGCTCGGCGACGGCCTTCCAGATCCCGGGTGCCCCGTCAGCGATCACGAGCGCCGGTGATCTGAGTCCTCGGTCGATCATGTCGCGCCCGAAGGAGAGCCACGACTCATAGCTCTCGCGGCTTCCCAGAGCCAATCCGAGCAGGATCTTCCGGCCCTCAAGCGTCACACCCCAGCAGACCAAGACACCCTCCGAGGGTGTGTCGTCCGGGTGCAGCTTCAGATAGATCGCGTCCAAGAAGCAGTAGACGATGTCGTGCGCCTCCAGTCGCCGCCGGCACCATTGGCGGTAGCGCTCCCGGGTGTCCTCGCAGATCCGCGACACCGTGCTCTTAGAGGCGATCGGCTCCTCGAAGACCTCCTCCAACGCGGCCTCGACGTCCCTGGTCGACAGGCCCCTCAGGAAGCCGCTGATCACCAGCGACTCCAGCGCGTGTGTGCGGGCGACGCCTTTGCCCAGGATCCGGCTCTCGAACCCGAGCTTCTTCGCGTCACGGATCCTCGGGCGCTCCAGGCGCATCGCCCCGCTCGTCGTCTTGACCGTCTTTGGTTCATGGCCGTTGCGGTAACTGACCGTCTCCCCAGCGCGCTCATAGCGCCGGCGTCCCAGGAACTCGCTGACCTCGTCCTCCAGCGCCTGCTGCAAGATCAGCCGAGCGCCGAGACGCCCGACCGTCTCGATCGGGTCCTCCTCCCCGCCGACACCGGCCAACACCACGTCCAGTTCAGAGCGAAACCTCTCGCTCGGGGCTACCTTCTCCATGCGGGCGTACCTCCATCGCTTGGTCTTCTCAGGACAAAGCGGAGGCTACGCCCGTCTTTCAAATCCCCCGGCCAGTGGGACGCGACCCTCCTTGCGCCCCGTTTCGACTGCCCTTACGGTCCCTCTGAGGGCCCGTAAGGCAATCGGGGGGCCGAAACTGGAACCCGGGACCTCACCGGCCCGAGAATGGGGATGTCTCTAGATCCCGGGCTCAGGTGCCGCTGGCGTGAGGAACTTCGTCAGAGCGTAGGCCAAGAGTGCGAATGCAAACGCTGCGAGCAGAGGGATCGCGGCCACCGTGGCAACTCCGGTGACCATACCGCCGCCGGCGAAGCTCCCGAGGGCCGCTAGGCCGGACGAAATCCCGGCAGCGCTGTAGCCGGCGACGCCGAGCGCACCCACAGCATGCACCGTCGCCAAGGTCCCGACAGCAGCGCCGCCGACACCCGCGACGCGCCCAACGCGACGCGCTATCCGGTCCTCATCGGCCAGATAAGCCTTGTCGCGCAGCGCAAACATCATCGTTCCTGCGCCGGCTATGGCTCCGGCGCCGGCGACTACCGTCACGCCACCGATCGCACTTCCCCCGAGATTGGTAAGCCCCGACATCACGGTCGACGCGCTCCGCGGGGCCGTCGCGCCCATGCCAACCACCGCACTGCGCCCGATCCGCGGCGCCATATTGCCGACACCGATCGCCCCAGCGGCCGACCACACCGTCTCAACCTGGGCGCTGCTGTGCTCGCCTGTGACGCACCATGTGGCGAAGTGCTCACAGTTGTTTGAGAACAGGTCATAGCCGGAGCGGCCGATCATCGAGGCAGCGCGCTCCACGATCACGTCAGCGCCGTAGCTGCGGTCGCGTCTCATTTCCCGGGTGAATTTGTTCGGGGGTAGGCTCCGCTTGAGGGGGATGTTATGCGGCGATGACCTCCTCGGTGTTCGTCGTGGCTGGTGGAGCGGTCGTGGTGTCGCGGAGTTGGCGGCGTAGCCGCTCGATCTCGGCGACGGTCTTGGGGTTCATCTTCACGCCGCGCCAGCCGCGTGAGGAGAGCTCCAGCACCGCCCAGATCAGTGAGAGGGCGGATGTCTCGCCGGGGAACCGGCCGATCACCTTCGTTCGCCGACGGACCTCCACGAACGTTCTCTCAAGGAGATTCGTAGTCCTGATCCGCTTGCGGTGCGCGGAGGGGAACTGCAGGTGGGTGACGAGCGCGGGCAGGTCCGTTTCGATGACGGCCATCGCCGAGGGGTAAGCGGTGTTTGTAGTCGGCGATGATGCCCTGCAGCTCACGTGTGGCCTCGCCCGGGGAGCGGGCGTCGTCGAATGCTTTCCACCAGCGCGCCTTGACCTCTTGGTGGTGGCGCTCGGGGAGCTTGCCGGTGACGTTCCTAAGCGCGTGGACGGTGCAGCGCTGCTCCAACGCCGTGGGCCAGAGCTCCCGCGTCGCCTTCCAGATCCCGGGTGCCCCGTCAGCGATCACGAGCGCCGGCGCCCGCAGGCCGCGGGCGATCATGTCCCGGCCGAACGCGAGCCAGCTGTCATAGCTCTCACGGCTTCCCAACGCCAGTCCGAGGAGGACCTTGCGGCCCTCCAGCGTAACGCCCCAGCACACCAGGACGCCCTCCGCCGGCGTGTCGTCGGGGTGCAGCTTCAGATAGATCGCGTCCAAGAAGCAGTAGACGATGTCGTGCTGCCTCAAGGCGCCGCCGGCACCACTGGCGGTATCGCTCCCGGGTGTCCTCACAGATCCGGGAAACCGTCGCCTTGGACGCGATCGGCTCCTCGAAGACTTCCTCCAACGCAGCCTCCACATCCCGCGTGGACAGACCCCGCAAGAAGCAGCTGATCACGAGCGACTCCAGCGCGTGCGTGCGGGTGACGCCCTTGCCGAGGACCCGGCTCTCGAACCCCAGCTTGCTCGCGTTGCGGACCCGCGGGCGCTCCAGACTCATCGAGCCGCTCGTCGTCTTCACCGTCCTGGGTTCGTGGCCGTTGCGGTGACTGACCGTCTCACCAGCACGCTCATACCGCCGGCGGCCGAGGAACTCCGTGACCTCGTCCTCCAACGCCTGCTGCAAGATCAGCCGCGCACCCAGCCGCCCGACCGTCTCAATCGGGTCATCGCTCCCGCCGACACCGGCCAGCACCTCATCCAGTTCAGAGCGAAACCTCTCGCTCGGGGCTACCTTCTCCATGCGGGCGTACCTCCATTCGCTTCGTCTTCTCAGGACAAAGCGGAGGCTACGCCCGCAACATCAAATCCCCCGGCTCATGAGACGCGACCACGATTAAGGCCAACGTATGCGAGCTTGTTCAAGCGCCGCTGCGTGCCGCCGGCTTGCATGTAGCCGCCGAGCGCGTCCCATTCCCGGGCAGTGGTCAGCAGCGACGGTTTCGCGAACACATGGCTAACGCGCTGGAATCGATCGGCCGGCCGACACACGCGTCCGAGCTCAAGAGCGGCGCCTGGAGTGGCCGCCTTCTCTGGTACCGGCTAGCTGCTCGGCTCTCGCAGGCAGAGATCAGCGGACAGTCGTTCGGGGTGTGATTCGCCTGCGCGTGTCCCTTGCAGGAAAGGGGATCACGTTGACAGCTCGCTGCGCTGTCCCGGTCCTCTCCTCGAGCAGCGCGACGAACGCGCTCGCGCTTACGCGCCTGCGTAGGTCTGCGGCGTGGCGGTCAAAGTCGAACATGTGCGCGTAGACGTGCAGCGTCGTGGCGGGACTCGCGTGTCCGAGTAGCCGGCTCGCTTGCACCACGTCTAGGCCGACATCGATGATCAGGTGACTGGCGTAGGTGTGGCGCAGGTCGTGGAAACGCAGGCGCGATGCGCTCTGGTCCAATCCCGCGCGGCGGACCGTATCGGCGAGCAAGCGGTGAACGTTGCGTTGGTTACGTGGCGTGCCCTTGCTGGTCGCCAACACCCAGTCATTTGTCCTGTCGAACTCGGCGGAGTTCTTGTGCTCGCAGAGCAGCGTCGTGAGGGCCGGCGGGAGCGGGATCTGCCGCGACGCGGCGGGCGTCTTCGGCGCAACCCGTCGCGCCGGCCTTCCGCGGGAGGCCAGCGAGAGCTGCGCACGCACCCGCAGCGTGCCTTCACCCAGATCGAGGTCGCTCCAGATCAGGCCGAGCAGCTCAGAGATGCGAAGCCCACTGTAGAGGGCGGTAGCGATCAGGGTCCGTGCGGCGGGCGTGCAGGCGCCGAGCAACGCGGCGATCTCCTGTTGGCCGAGCACGCGCGGAACGCAGCGGACGGGATGGGGGCGCTCGTCGCGCTCGAGCTTCTCGAGCGGGTTCTCGGCGATCCAGGCGCTGCGGACGGCGAAGCGCACGATGTTGTTCATCGTGTGAAGGGCGCTTGCGATCGTTCGCTCCGAGCGCCCGTCCTCGCGTAGCCGCTCGATCAGGTCGGCTATGTCCTGTGCGGTGATGGCGCGGGCGAGCTTGGGGGCGAGGCTCGGCAGCAGATGGCGCTTTAGGTGGTAGCGGTGTAGCGCGAGGGTTCGCTCGCGGCACTGGCCGGTCTTGACCTTGCGCTCGTAGCGCTCAAGCCACCAGCCCGCGAGCTTTGCGAAGCTCAGCCGGGGTGCGCAGGCCAGCACTCCATAGCTCGCGGCTCTGGCGAGCGTCTCGCGCTGCCGGCGGGCTAGCTCGAGGTCGTAGCCGACGGTGCGAAAGCGCGGCCGCCCGTCGAGCATGAAGCACACCGCGTACTTGCCGTTGGGCTGGCGGTAGATGCCGCGCTCGACCCGAACGCGCTTGGCCGCGGCCCCCTCGCCGCCGGCCGCTGCGTCCGTATCCGCGTGAGGGGCCGGGGGCGCATCGCGGTCTGCACTGCCAGCGGGGGCTTCTTTTGGAGCTCTACTTGACTGGAACTTGACTACAGTCATAACCGTCTCCTCTCCAGACGGTCATGACGGCCACAACGAACCTGCGCATTTGCAGGTGGTTAAGGAGTGGAGCTAGCCGGGCTCGAACCGGCGACCTCCTGGGTGCGATCCAGGCGCTCTCCCAACTGAGCTATAGCCCCGCGCGCCCGCACTATGGCGCGGGCAGGGATCTGCAAGTGTAGTGGCGAGATCGTGAGGCGGTCGCGAAGCGCCGCGGCCCCGCGCAGTATGGTTTGCCGGCGCATGGGATTGCTCGACGACGCTATCCGCGAGCACCTGGAGCTCAAGCGCCTGCGAGGCGCCGACCCAGGGCTGGTCTCCCACGAGGAGAGTGAGGTGTTCGGGCCCGTTCGGAGTCGAGAGGCGACTGATGACGACGGCGAGATCGGCGCCCGGAGACCCCTTGACCACGGAGACGCCCCTCCGGCGGGAGACGATCCGCCGCAGGCCGAGGGAGTCTCGAACGTCGGCCAGGAGACAGTCGAGCTGGACATGCGGACGGTGCTGGAGGGAGAGTCCGATCGCGCTGCCGCCTCAGCAGGACCTGTCGACGCCGCACCGGCGGCTGTCAGACCGCCTTCGAGCGGTACGTCTCAGGAGCGTGGCCCGACCGACGACTCGCTCGAATGGGAGATGCCGGGGGAGACCGCCGAGGAGGGGTCTGACGAGCATCGAGAGGACGACCGGCCCGACGGCGAGGACTCGGAAGATGAGCCCGTGGAGGACGTGCTGGAGGAGACTCCCGACTTCCTGCGCGACACGCCCGAGCAGGAGCGGCTGTGGTTCGAGCAGCGCCCTCCGCGGGACTTCGACTTCGACAAATAGCCCACCTCCGCGCGCGGCCTGCCCTAAGATCGGGGGCCTTGGGGCCATAGCTCAGCTGGGAGAGCGCCTGCTTTGCAAGCAGGAGGTCGCCGGTTCGATCCCGGCTGGCTCCACTAAAATGCCTGCAAATGGCCTGTTTTTGGGGAAAGGCTTGAGGTACGCTTTGTGTTGCGGGCCGTTTGTCCATCCCCTGCCCATCGTGCGAAACCCCAGCAAATACGGGCATATCTCAAGCGGACGTATCTCAATTAAGCGGCACGCTTCCTGCCAATCAGGAGCTCTCATAGTTGATAGATGGGTGAAAGTGCCTGCAATTCGCTGATTTCTGGTAAGCGTTCAGTGGGTGGGTGCTCAGGTGAGCAGTGGCGTGGGATCGCCGCGGGCGCTGGTGGAGAGCGCGTCTGCGAGGTAGACGAATAGCGAGCGCTGCTGCAGGCGGCATGTGGTGTGCGCCGAGAGCAACCGGGCGGTCCGTAGCTCACCTGCCTCAGACTGGCTGCCGAGTGAGAGCTTGCGGTAGATGACTGCTGAGCGTAGGGCTCGCTCGGCATGGTTGTTGGTCGGCTCTACGCGGGGATGGTGAGCGAACGTCCATAACGCGGGCCAGGCCTTCAATAGGTTGCGAGCCATGCCGCGACAGTGTTTGTTGCGCGCTCGTTTTGCGGCGTAGCCGGCGATGAGCGGCTTGTATTGACGCTGCAGGCGGCGGATCGTGAGCTGCAGGACTCCGCGGTCAGCGGTGTGCTGGAAGACCTCCCATGCCCAGAACACGCGCTCGCACAGCAAGAGGCCTTGCTCGCCGAACTCTTTCTCTGCGGAAAGCCCTTCGGCGTGGGCGGCGAAGTCGCGCTTCAGGTGCGCCCAGCAGAGTTGACGACGCTTGAGGGGCAGGTGCGCGTAGGCCCACCAGCGGTCAGAGGTGACGATCGCGTCGGTGTCTGCGAGCAGTTCCTTGGCGTGGTCCTCGTGACGGTCCTTCGCGACGTGCAGGTAGGCGTGGCGATCGTCAAAGACGCCCCACAGCGCACGGCGCTGACCAGCGGTCCGCCAGCCGGTCTCATCCATGTTCACGGCATCAGCGGAACGCAGGCGCTCGAGCAGGCCGGCGTGCGGGACGGCGAGCGCTTCGCTGGTGCGCGTGAGGATCGCGTCCACCGTGCCGGTGGAGATCCGCGAGCCAAACAGTTGTTCGCACAGCTCGACCACATCGCGGCGGGAGATGCGGTTGCGCACCGAGAGCGTCGCGACGGCCGCCTGAAAGCGTGGGCCGAAGGCGCTCTGGGTGACCTCCGCGGGCAACTGCCCGCGCGTGTGCTGACCGCAGCCCGGGCAGCGTACTCGCTGGGCACGATGCTCTGTGACTTTGACCGTGATGACCGGCAGCTCCTCGACCTGGTGGCGCACGGGCTCACCGACCGTCACCTGCTCTGAAGCAGCGAATACGTGCCCGCAGGCGCAGCGCCCGGGCCAGTGCTCGATCACCTCATCAAGCGCCCACGCCGGCAGCAGTGGTCGTCCCTTGCCCTGATGCCCGGTCTGTGCGCCCCGCGAGCGTCCTGAAGGGTCCTTGCTGCGGGCCGGAGCGCTCGGCCCATCTGCGCTCGGTGGCTGTGAGCTGTTCTTCGAAGAGCGATTCAACCGGCGCTCGAGCTGGACGATCCGCTCATCCTGGCGCGCGACGCGCTCACTGAGCTGTTGGATCTGCCGATCCATCCGCAGCAAGACCTCAACAACCGCCTCGCGTCCCGCGTCATAGATCGCTTCCGCCTCCGAGCGCTCCACGCCCAAATATTCGACGAAGCGGAGTTATGTCCCCCAACCAACTGAACGCTTACGATTTCTGCAGAGCGTTCTCGGTCGCCGCGTTGTCTCTCATCTCGTGGAAAGCGACTGTTTGCAGGGGAAACGTTTCGGCACTCATTTCGGCACTTTCCTTCTGCGTGCCTAGTAGAAACCGGCGGGGCGGATCACAGCCGATCCTCGCCAGCGGATGAAAACCTACGCATATATGACTGTTGTGTGTAGACTTTCATCCAATGAGACCAGACCGTCTACTCGAGATCGTACGGCGCGCCGGTGGCACCGTCACCTCGGCTGAGCTGATCGCCGGCGGAGCACGGTGGGAGGATCTGTACCGGCTGCGTGACCTCGGAGCCCTAGTGGAAATCTCCCGCGGCGTGTATCGCATCGTTGATGCCCCAGCCACTGCGCACCTCGATCTCGTGGCGGTGTGCCGACGAGCTCCGGCCGCGACGGTCTGCTTGAACTCGGCCGCCAGCTTCTGGGATCTGACCGACGAGATGCCCGGCGTCGTGCATCTCGCGGTGCCGCGAGGCGCACATCGCCCGCGCGTCGCCTACCCGCCGACAAGGGTGCACATCTTTGCGGCCGCCACCTTCTCGCTCGGCCGTATGGAGCAGGAGGTGGAGTCGGGGGAGACGATCGCAATCAGCTCCCGCGAGCGGACGGTCGTCGACCTCATGAGGTTGCGCTCACGCGTGGGACGCGATCAAGCATTCGCTGCGCTACGGGCCTACCTGGACGGTCGCGACGCTCGGCCCGGCGAGCTCTTGGCGTTGGCTCGCGAGCTGCGCACAGGAAAGGCCATGGCGGACGCGCTGGAGACGATGCTGGCGTGAGCACGCGCAGCCCAGAGGAGGCCTACAGGGCTCTGCAGCGGCTCGCGCGCGCCGACGGACGCACCACACAGCAGACGTTCGAACTGTACGTGCACGAGCGCTTCCTCGCGCGCCTGGCAAAATCGCGCTTTGCGGGGCAGCTCGTGCTGAAGGGCGGCATGCTGCTCGCTGCGCTCGATGCCCGGCGCGCCACCCGTGACGCCGACATGCTCGCACGGGGAATCGACAACGACATGGAGAACCTGCGCGACGTCGTCAGTGAGATCGCTGCGATCGAACTAACCGATGGGGTCGTGTTCGACGTCAAACGCATCTCGTTGGTCACAATCCGCGAGGACGCAAAATACGAGGGCATCCGAGTTGTCGTGCCCGCGAGTCTGGGTGGTGCCGTCTTGAAGCTGCGACTCGATCTGTCATTCGGTGATCCAATCGATCCTCGGCGCATCGACTACCCAACACTGCTTGACGATGCAGTCATTTCGTTGCTCGGTTACTCCTTGGAGAACGTGATCGCGGAGAAGGCGGAGACGATGATGGCCCTCGGTGACGCAAACACGCGCGACCGCGACTACGGCGACGTCTATCTCCTGTCGGGTACCTACGCGCTCGAGGGAGAGTCCCTATGGGATGCCCTGCAGGCGACCGCCGAGCATCGCGGCCGCGAGACCCAGCCGCTGGGACCGCTGCTTGTGACGCTACGGGAAAGCCGTCAGCAGCCATGGGAAGCGTTTCGCGCCCGCGCTGGCCTCCCTGTACTGCCCGAGAGTTACGCCGACGTCGTCGACTCGGTGGTGGACTTCCTCGACGGCCTCTACGCGAATCGCGGCGCTCACTGGGAGCCCACCAAACGGCGCTGGGAGTAGCCAGCCTGGGCGGCGCACCATAGACGTCACTGTCCACTTGGGGGTATGTCTCATCCCCGAGGCCCGCTGCCGAAAATTGTGCATCGCGACGCTGAGTATTGAAACCGCGTGGACTGCGGCTCGTTTCATTGGAACATGCGGGTTTGTCGCACGCCGGGTTGGAGGCGTCCCTCGACCAGGTCTTGTAGGCGGGCGGGCTCTCCGTCTCGTTGGTTCATCTGGCGTGCGTAGATTTCGAGGGTGAGGGCTGGGGTTGCGTGCCCGAGCTGGTTGATGACGTAGGGCGGTGACTCCCCGATCGCGAATAGCAGCGAGGCGAACGTACGGCGTAGCGCGTGTGGGGTGATCCCGTCGGGTAGCGGAGCTTCGTCTTGCCGTGCGAGTGTTTCGTTGGCACCCGCTATCGCTGGCTGCAGAATCCGTTTACGGACGTTGGTGGCGGTGACGGCTCGCCCGGTGCTGGTAGCGAACACCAGTTGGTTGGCTGTGTGCTCACCGCGACCCTTGTGCTCACGGAGCTCGTCACGGAGGACGGGCAGGAGGTTGATCGTGCGGACTCCGGCGTCTGTCTTTGCTTGATCGATGCGTAGTGTCCCGCGGGCGAGATCGATCTCGCCCCAGCGCAGAGCGAGTGCCTCGCTGATGCGTAGCCCGGCGAACACGAGCGTCGCGATCAGCGCACGGCGATGGCGGTACCTCGGCTGGGCTTCTCGATCGAGCTCGCCGGCAGCATCGAGCAGGGCGACGATGTGATCGGTGCGATCGAGCCATGCACGACGGGGCTTACTCACGGGCAGGCGCCTGCGGCGGCCATGGGTTGGGTTGAACTTGACGAGCCCGTACTCGATGGCCAACTCGAAGATCGCTCCGAGCGTTAGCAGTGTCTTGTTGATCGAATCGGCGGACAGGGTTCCTTCGCCGAGCTTGGTCTGGCGATAGCGGTCGACGTCCATGACCGTGATCTCGTCGAGTCGGGCCGAAGCGAAGAAGCGCAGCAGATGCCCCAGGCGCCATTGCAGGCTGGCGTAGCTGGCGGGCGATAGGCCGGTGCCGCGCCGTCCTCCTTGGACCTTCTCACCCTCGAGCCAGTCCTCCGCGAAGTCGGCCAACTTCGGCGGACGGGCCCCCGAAGCGTGTCGACGGTGCTTCCGCGGCGGCTCCCAAATCCCCCGGCGGACCCTGAACATCAACAGAGCCATCTCCCGTACTGCCTCCTCGCGCGATTCCGCTTCGAGCGTCAGATACCTTCGCTGCCCCTCGTAGCGAAAGCGCGCACCCCAGGACGTGACCTCTCCCGTGACACGCGAGCGGTTCTCGCACAACTGCCCTGTCGCACGCCTCATCAGCAGGTGATCGTCGTTCCCTTCTCTGCCGGCAGGCATCCCCTGGGTGACGGAGCGCGCGCCGCGGCCTACCGCAGCAACTGACGAACGGCCCCGATTTCGGGCGCGGCGGGCACCGGCCCAGGGATGGCGGATAGTGATGGGCGAAACTTGGCTGCGCGCAAACCATGCGCCGATGGCGGCGCCCGTGGTAGGGCTCGACTGACGCGGTCCATCCGTCGAGCCACGAAGTATCTCGCCGAGGGTGGATAATGACTGGCGTATGCTCTCCGTAGGAGGCAAGCTAGTGGACGAGTTCGACGCACAGGTCGCGCACGCGAGACTCGAGGCTGAGCGTGCCCAAGAGGCTGAAGGCGCTCGCTGGCAAAGCGGCTGCTCAAACTAGGGCGGTCAACGATCAAGCTTGCCGATCTCTTGAGGTGGCTTGGCGCCGTGTCCATGCGGCCATAGTGGAGCAACGGCCGCAGCATGACGCCGTATTCGTGTCACAAGCGGCACACGCGGAGTTCGATGCAGCCCTGGCGGCTCAGGGAGCCCGCCGTAGATTTCCCTTGGTTGGTCATAGGCTGAGCGGTCTGAATGCACCAGAGGCACAGGCGATAAGGCATCACAACAGGGTCAGTGCATGGGAGCTATCGGATCACCTAGGCCTGCGTTCGCTCGACAGGGAGGCTCCAGCCGGAACTTATTTCCACAGAGCCTTTCTTGCTACTGACGGTTACGTGTATTGCGTAGATGGCTACGCGCGCGGCGGTCCTGATCTAGTCAGTGAGTACGAGGTGTGCTTTGGTCCCGGCGAGGATCTCGCAGCCAATGCACGAGTAGAGGCGGAGCGGGTTCTAGACAACTATGGATGGATCAGGGCTGGTCTGGCCAGCCTGGTCGTGCAGTACGACTTGAAGATCTGATCTCATGGAGCGTTAGCGGCTAACTCGCTTGTCGCCAGTGGAGCGCCCTGGTTTGCGCACATACACGTCCGGTGGCAAAACTGCTCGTCGCGCAAACCATGCCGTACTGGCGTTGCCTGCCATCCAGGTTTATTAGTCAGCGGCTTGGAGTCCCCGGATCGGATGGATCTTCCCGAAACGGCTTCCATCTCAGGCGACGTGAGATGTTTGCGCGCGTTTCGCTGCGATCACGTCGAGAGCGCCGTCGATGTTCGCCATGATCAGGTTTGCTGCACCTTCGCCGCATATGTCGATCAGGGCCGTCGAGACGAGGGCTCGACGGTTCCGGTCCCTGTCGATCCACCACGTCGCCGCGAGAGACGTGTCGACGGCCGGGCTGAACCAATCAGGGTCCGTGGTGTCCCGAGGCAGTATCAGACGTAGGGCAACCGCGAGTGCTGTCGCCGCGAGCCGCGCTACTTCGGTATCTGGCCCATCGTCTCCCAGGATGGCTAGCGAACTCGTGAGATAGCTCACAAGCTGGTCGTCCCACCCGATGCGCTCTGAGATGCCCACAACTCGGTCAAGCGACGCCTCGTCGAGAGTACCGCGGTGCGCTGCACTCATCACGGCTCCGCCCAAGCTCTCCGCCATCTGTAGCGTGTCGTCGCCGCCGAGCAGCCGAACCGTGCGCCCGTATAGGGCTGCTGCTCTCGCAAACCTCCCGGCATCGTATTCGAGATGCGCACGGACCTTAATTGCTCCCGCCTGAAGCTCAGAATCCCGGAGCCGTCTCGCAATGTCCTCGGCCTCGCGAAGTTTCTCCGACGCCGCGGCATTCTCCCCCTGATCTACGGCGTTGAGCGCTAGTAGCGTGAGGGTGTGGCTCGTCGACGCGGCATCCTCTAGCCGTCGTGCTATCGCCAATGATCGCTCGAGGTGGTCGGACGCGGTCGAGTGATCGCCTTTGCGTCGTAGCAACTCGCCAAGGTTCATGTGAGCTTGCTGGGTGAGTGCGTCGTCGCCCATATTTTCGGCGAGCCGGAGGCACGCACGCATATCGCCGACGGCAGCAGAGAGATAATGCAACTCGGCATGAGCCAGCGCTCGATCGTTCCGGGTGAAAAACGCCTCCCGGCGATCCGTCCGCCGCGCGAAGACACGAAGCGCGATCCCAAAGAACTCGACCGCGTGCTCGGTCTCGCTTGTGTGGATGAGTGTCGCCCCCATTTCCGCCGCGCGCCAGGCCCAGCGTTCCGATGGTTCGCCGCGTCGCCGCAGGTCGAGCTCTTGCCTGAAGATGTCCGCTGCTTGTGCGGCGGTCGCCGGCTCACGGATCGCCGTCTCCCCAGCGGATCTAAATGCGTCCGGTCGATCCGTGGCGTCAGTGAGGTTCGCAGCCTCAAGCAGCTTGTCGACCGCCGCCTCGGAGGTCGTCCCGTTCGCCGTGGAAGTTCGTGGCGCGGTCGGGTGTGATGGTTACACGGTGATGGTCGTGCGCGCCTCCTCGTGGGCGGTTGGGTGAAGGGATGCGCGACAAGTGGCGAGGTCGTGTTCGACGGCGAGCGCGAGCTTCGCGAGGTCTGAGTAGCCGACGACCTTCCGGAATTGGGTCTCGGCCTCGAGCATTCCCGCGGCGGTCCAGCGCAGGCACATGTCGCCGTTTTGCCAGCGCTTCACATTCCGTGAGGTTCGGCGGATGATCTCGATCATCGACTCGATCGGGTTCGTCGAGGCCAACGTCTTCTTCAGCCGTCCGCGGATCCCCAGGCGCGTGAGGGTGAGAGTCTCCTCCAGGCCCTCAGCGAGTGACGCGGCCGCCCCGGGATGGGAGTGCTCCAGCTCACCAGCGAGGGCTTGCAAGCCGTCCAGCGCGAGCTCGTGATTATCACTGGCCCACGCTCGTCGCAAACGCGCCTTCACCGCTGGGCGGTCGCGCTCGGGGAGATGCTCCAGGACGTTGTGTTCCTTGTGCCGAATACAGCGCTGCACCGGTACCGAGCCGAAGACCTCATCAACGGCCGCTCTGAGTGCCTTTGACCCGTCGAGAACGACGAGGACGCCCTGCTCGACGTCAAGGCCACGGGCGACGAGGTCGGCGAGGAGGTGAGCGGTGACGGTCTTGTTCTCCGTGGATCCGTCCCACAGTCCCAGCGGGATCTTTACTCCCTCGGTGCTGACGCCGAGCGCGACAATGCAGCAGCGGCCTTTCAGCTCGATCCCGTCGACCATCAACGCTGCCAAACGCACGTCCGCGAGATCGCGGCTCATCAACGCGTCCAGATGCTCCCGGGTACGGCCGATGAACTCGCGGCTGACCGCTGACTTCGACGCCGAACGCTCATTACCGGCCACTTGCTCACCAACCGGCTCACGAGTCCGGCTGAAGCGGCGTGTGCTGACCCCGGCGAGCATCTGCTCCAAAACCACCCGCGTCAGCGGGTCGCGGTCAGCGAAGTACTCATACGTCGCCAACGGCACCTCCTGCTCCCCATCGGCGGTCCTGGCGCGAGGACGCTTCACCGAGACCCGACGGCCCCCAAGGGTGACCTCGCCGTCTTCGTGACCGTGGCGCACAGCAGTGCGCTGCTCGTTCTTAGCGTGCTTCGGACCGACGACCTCATCCAGCTCGGCCTCCATCATCTCGCTCAGCACACCCAGCCCCAAACCGACGCTGAGCGCCAACAACCCGTCCTTCGCCGCGCCGGCCAACTCCCCCAACGCATCCTGCACACCCGGCGGCAATCCCAGCGAAGCGCTCCCGACCTGCTCCTGCTCTACGGTCTTCATGGCGGTCCCTTCGTCTCGGTGGATGATTTCGCACTCGCCACGGTCCCAACGGGACCGGACGAGGCGGAAGGACCGCCACCTACAAACTTCTACGCGCTACGGGACAACCTCCCGCCTCGGGCTCCCCCAACATCCCGAGCTCGCGCGCGAGGTTGCATAGCTGGTGGGTGCGCCAATGGTCACTGCCTCCCGGCATCGCGAGCGCTTGTTCGGTGAGCTGGCGACCCCGACGAGCGTCGCCAGCCTCCACGAGTGACGCTCCTGCGTCAGCGACAGCTATGGCGGCATTCGTGAGATCCCCTAGCTCTTTTGCCTCGTCCGCCGCGCATAGGAAGAGCTCCGCGGCTTGGTCGTATTCGCCGAGACTCGCGAGCATGGCTGCAAATGACTGTCGCTGGATCCGTCGCTGGTTGAGGTCGTCGATGCTCTCCGCGAGCTCAAGCCCCTTCGCGTACCACCGGCTTCCGCGCACTGGTTCGCCGAGGTCACGCGCGACCGTCCCGAGGTTCTGCATGGATGTGATCACGCGTGGCACGGACCTCGAGCGACGCGCTGCTCGGAGCGAGAGGCGAAACTCGGCCTGCCCCGTCACGAGATCGCCTCTCGCAATTGCCACGGTGCCGCGTTGGCCGTGCAGGCTGCTGCGGAGGCTCGGGTCGCGCACTGGTCGAAGTGCAGAGCCAAGAATGTCGAGGAGCTCGTCGGCGCGATCCAGATCCCCTTCGTCTACCAGCACGTTCACAAGATTGCTCATAAGCTGCATCGCCCCGCGCCAGTCTCCGAGCTCGCGCTTGATCTGAAAGCTCCTCAAGATCTTCGAACGGGCGGCGTCGTTGTCGCCGTCAAGCACGTCTTGGACGCCCAGATTCTGGAGCGCCGTGCTCTCCAGATCAGCGTCGTCGAGCGTCTTCCCTAGCTGCCGCATTCGCTCGTACTCACGACGCGCCGCACCTCCCTCTCCAGCTTGTGACAAGGCGAGGCCTCGCTGATTGCAAAGCCACCCGCGCCACCGATCGTCGATCTCGTGACTGGGCACGATTTCGTCAATGACGTCGAGGAGCTGCAAGGACAACCAGCCCAGGCCGATCTCCTGAGCCGAACTCGCCACGTCCCACAGGCTCTCGAGAACCTCCGTGTATTCCTCTGCGTTGATGTGCATGCGTGCGCTGGCGACGAGATCGGAGACGGTAACCCACGAGCCGTCCTCGGTCATGATCTCGACGCCTCCGAAATCGGTTCCTATCTTCGGCCGACCGCGCTCGCGAGTTGCCGGAATGCGCGATCGCCAGGATCGGAGAAAAAACGTGCGAAGGGCGCTCGTGACCCGGGTCCGCAGCTCCTTCGGCGAGGAGAAGTTCGCGGTCGTCGCATGTCGCCGGAGCTCTCGAATGAAACGGTCTAGCTCTGCGTCCCGCTCAACCCCAGTTTTCAGCATCAAGAACACTGGCGCCCCGCCCCGCCGAGCTGCTGTCGCCTCCATCCGCGTGATCGGCGTGATCTCGTCGTCGACAATTAGGACGAGCCCGTCGGAATTGCCTGCCTGCCTGACGCACTCGCTCTCGGAGCAGTATGGCCCCGCATCGGCGCTGATCTCCCAAGCCCAGGGGTCGGTCAATGGCAACTCTTGAACCGCCGCGATGACAGCATCGCGCTCCGCCCGTAGAGCGCCGCCGTGCATCTTCGACGAGACGAAGATCGTCGCCTTGTCCTGCCGGCGCTCGTAGATCAGGTTCCACGCATCGGAAAGGTCGAAGTCCATGAACAGCAGCATGGCGCTTTCCTCGGCGTGCTAGCAACGCGACCAACACTGCCCGTAGGCGCTCACTGACCGCAGTCTGTCCTCGCTGCATCAAGGAGAGGCGCAAGATCGTTTAGATTCCTGATGACGGTCGTCCCGAACCGCTCGGGAGCCTCCGTTCGCGTCATCAGCAGCGCCATCCACTTGCGCTCGGTCACGACCACGTCGCAGTATGCGACTGCGGCCGACAGGTAGCCGAGGTCGGCCATGTCGTTGGGCTTCCATTCCGTCTCTGGGTTCTCGTACCCGAGCCACATCAGTTCGAGGCCCGCTGCCCGCGACGGCAGGTCCAGCATGAACTCGGTCATCCCGTCTTCGCCAAGCTCGATCAGCGGGTCCCACGGGATGCCCGCACGGGCGAGTGCTTCGTCGATGGGCACCTTGATGTCAACGAGCGCCCGATAACAGGCCACCTGCTTGCGGGTCGCCCTGTCCGCCGCCTTCTCGGCGAGCAGTTTCATCTGCGCGTTTTCGGAGTCCGCGAACGCTTGCGCGAACTCCAGCGGTGGGAGCGGGATACCGCTGTCACGCATATCCTCGTCTGGCCCCGCGAGCAGGATCTCGTCCATCCAGTCAGCGAGCTGGTCGTCGTTGAGGTTGGGACGTGCCTCCCGCAAGAAATCGCGAATCTCGTTCGGCAGATCCGGAGCACTCGCGCCTCCTCGGTGACGCATGCCCTTCCCAAACGGCTCCAGCGGAAGCGGTGTCACCGGACGCCCAAACCTCCTGCTGAGCGCGCGATCCAGCTCGGGCGGCAGCATCAACCACGGCGGAAGGATCGCGTCGTTCTTTGAGATCTCGGCCATCGTCTTCCCGAGTCGCTGGCGAGGCCCGGCCTTAGCCTTCTTCCAGAGCTCGAAGATATGTGCGGCGGAGAGCGGATACGAGGCGTAGCCGTCCTCGATGGACGCCTGCACGGCCAGAGCGACATCTCGGAACTGGGCGGCGCGCTCGTCACCATTTAGCGCGTTGCTGACGTCGATCCACTTGTTCTGGTCGAGGTAAACGTTCAGCATCGACAGCCCAACCCTATCGCCGCGCACTCCGCCTCGACGGCCACGACTGAAGGTGAACGAGCGGCGGCCTCTCGACAGACGTACTCGCCACTGCTGCTATGGAAGTCTCGGCACGGGCTGGCTCAGTCGCTGCGACACCAGTGTCGGTCCCTGGGCGCCGTTCGTCGCGATCGGCGCGTAAACACGGCGGCCTTGAGGCGCCGGAACCCCACGCTCGAAACCCTGTCAAGCTCCACGGTCTGGCCCTACATCTCGACGGTGCGCACCGGTGACCTTCCCGTGCCCTCCCGGCTCAGAGGAGCCTTGGAGTTGACACCGACCGCCGAAGTGGTGCAGCGGTCGGGTTTTGGCACTCAGTGTCGAAACGTCCGTGCAGATCCCCGAAAATGCGGGTATATTCCGGCAGCAGTCCTCGGCACACGAACGCCGAGTCTAGAAAGAAAATCCCTGCAAACAAGAGGATCTCTGTAAGCGTTCAGTTGGTTGGGGGACATAACTCCGCTTCGTCGAATATTTGGGCGTGGAGCGCTCGGAGGCGGAAGCGATCTATGACGCGGGACGCGAGGCGGTTGTTGAGGTCTTGCTGCGGATGGATCGGCAGATCCAACAGCTCAGTGAGCGCGTCGCGCGCCAGGATGAGCGGATCGTCCAGCTCGAGCGCCGGTTGAATCGCTCTTCGAAGAACAGCTCACAGCCACCGAGCGCAGATGGGCCGAGCGCTCCGGCCCGCAGCAAGGACCCTTCAGGACGCTCGCGGGGCGCACAGACCGGGCATCAGGGCAAGGGACGACCACTGCTGCCGGCGTGGGCGCTTGATGAGGTGATCGAGCACTGGCCCGGGCGCTGCGCCTGCGGGCACGTATTCGCTGCTTCAGAGCAGGTGACGGTCGGTGAGCCCGTGCGCCACCAGGTCGAGGAGCTGCCGGTCATCACGGTCAAAGTCACAGAGCATCGTGCCCAGCGAGTACGCTGCCCGGGCTGCGGTCAGCACACGCGCGGGCAGTTGCCCGCGGAGGTCACCCAGAGCGCCTTCGGCCCACGCTTTCAGGCGGCCGTCGCGACGCTCTCGGTGCGCAACCGCATCTCCCGCCGCGATGTGGTCGAGCTGTGCGAACAACTGTTTGGCTCGCGGATCTCCACCGGCACGGTGGACGCGATCCTCACGCGCACCAGCGAAGCGCTCGCCGTCCCGCACGCCGGCCTGCTCGAGCGCCTGCGTTCCGCTGATGCCGTGAACATGGATGAGACCGGCTGGCGGACCGCTGGTCAGCGCCGTGCGCTGTGGGGCGTCTTTGACGATCGCCACGCCTACCTGCACGTCGCGAAGGACCGTCACGAGGACCACGCCAAGGAACTGCTCGCAGACACCGACGCGATCGTCACCTCTGACCGCTGGTGGGCCTACGCGCACCTGCCCCTCAAGCGTCGTCAACTCTGCTGGGCGCACCTGAAGCGCGACTTCGCCGCCCACGCCGAAGGGCTTTCCGCAGAGAAAGAGTTCGGCGAGCAAGGCCTCTTGCTGTGCGAGCGCGTGTTCTGGGCATGGGAGGTCTTCCAGCACACCGCTGACCGCGGAGTCCTGCAGCTCACGATCCGCCGCCTGCAGCGTCAATACAAGCCGCTCATCGCCGGCTACGCCGCAAAACGAGCGCGCAACAAACACTGTCGCGGCATGGCTCGCAACCTATTGAAGGCCTGGCCCGCGTTATGGACGTTCGCTCACCATCCCCGCGTAGAGCCGACCAACAACCATGCCGAGCGAGCCCTACGCTCAGCAGTCATCTACCGCAAGCTCTCACTCGGCAGCCAGTCTGAGGCAGGTGAGCTACGGACCGCCCGGTTGCTCTCGGCGCACACCACATGCCGCCTGCAGCAGCGCTCGCTATTCGTCTACCTCGCAGACGCGCTCTCCACCAGCGCCCGCGGCGATCCCACGCCACTGCTCACCTGAGCACCCACCCACTGAACGCTTACGGATCTCTGGTCCGCTCTCAGGTATCCCGCGGCATCCTTTGCAAGCAGGAGGTCGCCGGTTCGATCCCGGCTGGCTCCATCGACTTTGAGCGACATCCGCCCGCCGGCGAGGCGCGCCGAGCGGTTCGACGTCGGCTAGTGTTTGTGCATGTCCTCCCACCTTTCTTCGGCGAGCGTCGAGCGTCGCTCGCGGCCCGGTGTGCTGAGCGAGCTTGCGCCGCGCGTCTGCCGTGTACTGCTGGCGCTGGCGGCGCTCACGGCGATCGGCTATGACGTGGCGGCGGGGCCCGGGGTCAGCGACGCCGATTACTTCAGCTATTTCACCGTGCTGAGCAACCTGTTCGCGGCGGCGATACTTCTGCACGGAGCGCTCCGCCCTGCGCGCGAGCGCTCTGGGACAGTCGAGATGTTCAGAGGCGCTGCGGTCGTCTACATCCTGACGACCGGGATCGTGTACCTGTTGCTGCTCTCCGGGCGAGCGCCGGCATACCCGTGGGTGAACGCGATTCTGCACTACCTCATGCCTGTGGCGGTGACGCTCGACTGGCTGCTCGACCCGCCGCGCGTGCGCCTCGATCTCGCGCGGACGGTCGTGCTGTGGATGGCCTTCCCACTGCTGTACATCCTCTACACGCTGGCGCGCGGTGCGATCGTGGGCTGGTACCCGTACTTCTTCGTGAACCCGCACCGCGGCGGCGGCTACCTGCTCGTGATCGGCGACTGCCTCGCGGTCGGGATCGGCATCATCGCGTTGATCGTCGCGACTACGTGGGCGGGCAACCGTCGCCGCGACGCGCTTACCTAACGCTCTGCTTGTCCCGAGGTGAGCGGCTATTCGGGTTTAGCACCTCAGCGGACTGGCTCCACACCGCGCGGCGCTACGATGCGAGCGCAATGCCGACGTAGCTCAGCTGGTAGAGCACCGCTCTTGTAAAGCGGATGTCGCCGGTTCGATCCCGGCCGTCGGCTCTCCCCAACGCCGGGTGCAGCCGCCAGACGACGCACGTGAGAGCATCGCCGGCGCGTGTCGGATCGAGCGCAGCTCGCGCAACCCGGCACTCGGCGGGGCCGACATCCGACAGGGTCATACGCAGGGGCTTATCGCGGACAGGCGACGAGAGTTACTCTCTGAACCCCCTCGTTCGCCCATCAGGCCGGTTCGGAGATCACGAGGCGCAGGGCGCCGTCGAAGCTGTCCTGCTCGCGCAGGCGCCCGTGCGCGGCATCCCAGGCCCCGGACTCGACCGCGGCGGAGAGTCGTTCGACGATGCGCTGTTCCGTGCTTGGCTCGAGCAGCGCCCACATCGACTGCGCGCTGCGAACGTCCGGATCCAGAAGCCCCTCGGGGCGCCGCCAGTAGGCCTCGAAGAAACCGTCCCGGCAATCGCCGGGCGTGGGAATGCGCTCCACGCGCGTGGCGCCACCCAGCGCCGCCGCGATGTCGGCGAGGGCGGGAAACCGCGGCCGCTCCAGGAGCAGCCCCTCATGCAGGTACTCGTGCTGCCAGGCGGGCAGGTGGTCGAGCTCGAAGGTGAAGATCACGACCGGCCCGCGCGATACTCGACGAAGCTCGACCAGACCGGCCTCGACGGGCTGCCAGTGATGGATCGTCACGCAGGCCATCGCCGCGTCGAAGGTGTCGTCGTCGAAGGGCAATGCCTCCGCGCGGGCGTTGATCGCTGGCACGGCGCCGGCGGGGCGCTGGGCGCGCATGGTCGCGCTCGGCTCGACGGCGAGCACCCATCGATCGGCGGGCTCGTAGGACCCGGCCCCCGCGCCGACGTTGAGCACCGTGCGCGCGTCGCCGAGCGCCGCGTGGATTGGAGCGGCGATCCGGTGATCTGCGTGCCGATGCTGCGCATAGGTGCGTCCGTGCCGCTCATAGTCGACCCAGGCGTTCATCGGTGAGTCGAGCCTACCGATCTGGAGCCGATCAGCGGGCGAGCGTCGCGTTTACAGCGGTTTTGGTGAACGGCGCGCTGCCCACACCGGCTGCTTCAGCGGACAGCACGACATGTACGTGGCCGCGACGGCGCAGGTAGGCGAGCTGGCGGCGGGAGAGGCGGAAGGACTTCGTCACGACGCGGGGGGAAGCGGGGAGCGAGAAGTAGGCGGACCCGCTCGTGGTCAGGACGCGCGAGCCACCGATGTGGATGCCGATGACGGTGCACCCCAGCGGGCAGGAGAGACGCACGCGCACAATCCCGCGCGAGCCGGGGCGCAGGGGGCCGTGGAGGTGGAATTGGACGGGACAGCGTGCGGATGCGGGCGGGCCGGGCGACATGGCAGCGATGTCGGGGGTGAACTCGATGGCGGCGCCGGCGCAAGTGTGCTGGACCCAGGCGAGGCGATGGCCGTCGAAGTCGCCGACCGGTTCTGTCTGAGGCTGGGATTGAAGCTGTTGGGTCTGGGGTTCGAGCACGCCGGGGTTGGGGAAGACGGCGAGCGTGCGGGTGGCGCCGGTGGCCAGGGTCAGCAACTCGAGCGACGCCTGCGTCCCGGGGCCGGTGGGAGCCAGCGCAACCCACTGCCCGCCGACGGGGCGCAGGGCGCCGTCGTAGAAGCATCCGAGCTGGTGCGGGGTGGGGTCCGCAGGCGAGAGCCAGACGGCCGGAAATGACTGGCCGGCGCCGGCGCGGCCGGGCTTGGGACAGGGTCGAGGTGCCCGCGCCGAGCACGACGAGCGTGCCGTCGGCCTGCAGCGCGAGCGCGCGAATGTATTCGTTTGCGCCCAGATGCAGTTCGTAGACGACCGCCGAGGTGATGCGGTCGAAGACGACGATGCGACGTGCGGCGACGGTGGTCGTGGTCCCATTGCCGGCACCGTAGGCGACGTAGGCGCCGGAGAGCTGAAACGGAGCGCCGGCTTCGGGGACGGTCTGCGCGGGAGCGTCAGGCGTCGAGAGACTGCTCAGCGCCAGATAGGAGGGCAGGATGACATGGGCGGGAACCTGCATGCCGGGTGGGGCGCCGGCGCAGAGGTAGGCCACGGTGGTGTCCGCGAGCGAGACGATGGGCGCGCCGAAGTACCCGGGCTGATCCTGTGTGGAACATTCGGGCAAGGGCGTGGAGTGACCGTCGGCGTCGATGAGGCCGCGGTGGGAGATTGACGTTTCATAGGGAAGCGCGGGCGCAGGGATGCTCGTGTCGCCGGGCCCCATGGGCGGGGTCATATCGTTGGCCTCTTCCCAGCCGTACGCCAGCGTGCCGGCCTGTGCCGCCCGCTCCGCCGGACCCGGCGCCGCTGCCGGCGTCGAGCGCGAAGGAGTAGGTGTAGCCGAGCGCTCGGAAGGAGACGAGCCGGCGCATCGCCGAGCCTGGTGCGGCGGCGCGAACGCCCGCGGGGTCCTGCCAGGCGACGCCACCGTTCCACAGCACGGGTGTGGCGGCGCCCTGCGGGTCTACGGCCAGAATTTCGCCGTTGGCCCGAGCCACGGAGAGACTGAGCGCAGCGAGCGCGAGCAGCGCGAGGAACAGGCCGGCGCGAGCGAGCGGCGCCGCTGTAACGACAGCCACCGGACCGACGCGGCTCAAAGGCCGGCTGATCGTGCACGGGCGAACCAAGTGATGGTACGTTAGTGCAAGTTCGCACTAGTAGCAGCAGTGGAGCGGGCTGAGGTCTGGCTCGCAAGGGCACGAGCGAAGGAAGTGGGGACATGCGATGTATGACTATGTGATCGTGGGTGCGGGATCGGCGGGATGTGTGCTCGCGAGCAGGCTGAGCGAGGACCCGACGTGAAGGTGCTGCTGCTGGAGGCGGGACCGCCGGATGTCGAACCAGAACATCCATGTGCCGCTGGGGTATCTGAAGCTGGCGCGGACGGAGATCGACTGGGACTACTACTCGGCGCCGGAGCCGAAGTGCGGCCACCGGCGGATACCGCTGCCGCGCGGGAGGGTGCTGGGCGGGAGCTCGTCGATCAACGCGATGGTCTACATCCGCGGCAACCCGCGCGACTACGACGAGTGGGGCGTGAGCGGATGGTCGTGGAATGAGCTGCTGCCGTACTTCGTGAAGGCCGAGGACAATGAGCGCGGCGCCTCGCGATGGCATGGCGCGGGTGGTCCGCTGCCGGTGAGCGAGCAGCGCTCGGGGAACCTGATCTCGCGCGCATGGGTGGACGCGGGGATACAGGCGGGGCTGGCGCGCAACGAGGACTTCAACGACGGTGAGCAGGATGGCGTGGGCATCTATCAGCTGACCCAGCGCGGGGGCATGCGCGCGAGCGCGGCGGTGGCGTATCTGCATCCGGCGATGGAGCGGGCGAACCTGACGGTGCTGCCGTACATGCAGGTCCACAAGATCCTCATCGAGAGTGGCCGCGCGGTCGGCGTGCAGGCGGCTGCAGCTCGGTCAGCCCCAGGAGCACAGGGCCGAGCGCGAGGTGATCGTGTGCGGCGGCGCGTACAACTCACCGCAGCTGCTGATGCTCTCGGGGATCGGGCCGGCCGAGCACCTGGGGTTGCGCGAAGTCGAGGTGCTGCTCGACCGCCCGGCGGTCGGGCGAGAACCTGTCAGACCACGCGGGCACGCAGTTGGTGTGGACGACGCCGGAGCCGCAGAGCCTGCTGCTCGCGCTGGAGCCCGCGGCGCTGGAAGAGTACGAAGCCACGCAGACGGGACCGTTCGCGTCGAACCTGGCGGAGGCCGGCGGGTTCGCGCGGGTCGGGCCGGACGCGTCGGCGCCGGACGTGCAGTTTCACCTCGCGCCGGTGCACATCGTCGACGAGGGCATGAGCGATCCGGAGGGTCACGGCGTGTGGGTCTCACCGTGCCTGCTCACGCCGCACAGCCGGGGCTCGGTGAAGCTCGCCTCGAGCGATCCGACGGCCAAGCCGATGGTGCACAACGAGTTCTATGCGGCGGGAGACGATCTGGAGCGGATGCTCGCGGCGCTGCGGCTGACGCTCGAGATCTGCGCCCAGCCGGCGCTGCGGCCCTACTGCGCCGGTCCGTTCACGACACCCGACGGGGACACCGACGCCGCGCTGCGCGCGCACATCGCGCGAACGACGTTCTCGGTGTATCACCCGGTCGGCACCTGCCGGATGGGCTCGGATCAGGACTCTGTCGTGGACGAGCAGCTGCGCGTGCGCGGGGTCGAAGGACTGCGCGTGGTCGACGCGTCGGTGATGCCGGCGGTGCCGCGCGGGAACACGAACGCACCCACGATCGCGATCGCCGAGCGCGCGGCGGATCTGATTCGTGAGGACGGCGCGGTCGCGCTTCAAGCCCGCGCGCCGTCGGCCGTCGACAGGGAGACGTCCGTCGTGTCCTGAACGTGATACTCGGCCAGCAGCCGCTGCTCGTCCTCCTTGCCCGGGAACATGAAGAAGATCAACGCCGCGCCGACCACGATCGCGATCGCACCGGCCCCGTAGGCCCAGTTGGACCCGGACACGAACGAGGAGCTCGCCGCGGCGGTGATCGCGCCCGCGTAGTGCGGGTACTGATGGGCGACCGCTTCGGCGCTCGAGAAGGACTTGGTCAGCGCGTTTTCGATGTTGTTCGTGATCAGCGCCTTGTTGGGCGCCGCGGCGATTGCGCTCGAGACGGAGCTGGCGAAGCCCGCGGTCAGAAGGGCGCCCATGATCGACTGCATGATCGCGCCGCCGAGGTCGCGTTGCAGGTCGGAGGTCCCCGACGCCATCCCCGCGCGCTTGACCGGGACCGAGCCGGTCAGCGAGTGCGAGGCGGGCGTGCCCGCGAAGCCGACGCCGGCACCGATGAACGCGTAGGCGAGACCGACCTTCCAGTAAGGGATGCCCGACCGCCACAGCAACAGCATCGTGATGAACCCGAGCAGGCAGAAGAAGTAGCCGAGCAGCAAGGTGAACCGCGCGCCGCGCGTCTCGACGAGCTTGGCCGAGCGCGGCGCGATCGCAACCAGCAGGAAGGCTGCCGGCAGGATCGAGGCCCCGGCGCCGAGCGTCGAGTAGTGGAGCACGTTCTGCAGAAACTGCTGACCGACGAAGATCGCGCCCATCAGACTGCCGAACACGACGATCCCGCCCACCGCGGCGACCCAGAACACCCGCCGTGACGCCACATGGAGGTCGTACAGCGGGAATCGCGTGCTGCGCTGGCGCAGGTAGAAGGCGATCAGCGCGATCACCGCCACCCCCCCGAGCGCGAGCGCGAGCGTCCCCTTTTCGGGGACCGGCGCGAAGTTGATCCCCAGCACGAGCCCGGCGACGAGCACGATCGAGAGGATGCCGCCGAGGTTGTCGACCGGGTCGGAGGTCTCGTTGACATGGCTGGGCACGAACAGGATCGCCATCACGAGCGCCAGCACGGCGAATGGCAGCGTGAGCAGAAACACTGAGCCCCATGCGTGATGCAACAGCAACGCCCCCGAAAGCAGTGGGCCGAGCGCCGACATCGACGCGCCGATGCCCGACCACAGCGCGATCGGTTTGGTGCGAGCCGGCCCCGACCACAGGGCCGTGATCAGCGCCAGCGTCGTGGGGAAGGCCATGCCCGCCGCCAGGCCGCCGAAGATGCGGGCGCCGATCAACACCCCGACGCTCGAGGCGGTCGCCGCGAGGATCGCCGCCGGGATCGACAGGGCCGTCCCCAGGACGAGCATCAGCTTGCGCCCGTAGCGATCGCCCAGCGCTCCGAGGTAGAGCACCGAGGCGGCGAGGCCGAGCGAGAAGCCGACCGCGATCAGGTCGAGCGCGGTCTGTGAGGCATTGAACGCCTTGCCGATATCCGGCAAGGCCGTGTTCGCGACCGTGAGGTTGAGGTTGGCCACCGCCGCGACGAGGATCAACGTCGTCAGGACGAGTCCCTGCCGCGCGGGGGAGGTCGAGGCTTCGCCGTTGGGACGGCCGTCCGCCGTCGGCGCGACCGAGCCCAAGGTTATGTCCCCATGTCGAGGTCTGCCATCAGGACGAGAGCAGTTCGCGCTTGGCGGCGGCGAACTCCTCGTCGGTCAGCGCTCCACTGGCGTGCAGCGAGGCCAGGCGCTCGAGGCCGCCGACGGAGTCGCTCCGCGCGTCGGCGTGGTGCACCGCCGGTGTGCCCGGCGACGCCGGCACGCAGACTGGCGCCTCCACGCGTCAGCGCGCCGCGCACGTCGGCCATGCCCTTGCGGATCGCAACGTCCATCCCGCCGGCATAGTGGGCGTCGGGGAATTCGCCGGCGGTCTGGCGGCGCAGCATCTGCGTGCCGAACAGCGACAGCACGGCGATCAGCAGGATGCCGGTCAGTTTCTGGGTAGCGTCGATCGGCCCCCAGGCGAACAGGATCAGAAGTGCGACCGGCGACGACGCCGAAGGTGATGTCGGGACGATCGCGCAGGTAGGGGGCGAGCGCGCGGCGGGTGGATGTCGCCCAGCGCGAGCGCCCGCCGAGCAGGCCGGCGAGCACGACGACGACGCCGATGAAGACGAGTCGCGTCGGCGATGTCCACGAGCACGCTCGTGCCGATCGACCAGGCGGCGCTCGGCGGCGGGGCGCATGGCTTCGGTGGTGGCGAGCGTGTCCACGACCTGGTTGCCGATCAGCGTGCGCGCCACGAGCGCGACCAGTGCGGCGCCGATGCAGACGAGGCCGACGTTCAGCAGCGTGCGGCTGCGACGCCCGCGCGCCAGGCCGATCGCGCCGGCGAACAGAAGCAGCACGAGCAGCGGCAGGATCAGCGCGAGGCCCCTGAGCACGCGCACGGCCGCCTGCGCCGTTTCCAGGGACTTGGAGCTGATGATCTTGATTTCGGCGACGTTCGCGGGGATTTTTTCGGCGGTGGACGCCGGCGCGCCGAGGCGTGTGGCGACGTCGGAGACGATCGGGCGCAGATCGAGGATCACCGCACCGCCGCCCGGCGTGCGGATCGCCCGGCCCTTGTTCTCGATCAGGTTGACGAACTGCTTGTGGGTGACCTCGTTGGCGGTCTTCCACAGCTCCTGAACGCGCGGTCGCTGCAGGGCGATGACGATGCCTTTTTCGACCAGGCTGCGCAGCCCACCGGCGGCGGGACCGGCGAGCGGCTTCAGTTCGGAGGGCAGTCCCGAGCGGATTTCGCCGGCGACGTCGACGTTGGCGTAGAGCTGTTCGGTCAGATAGGAGGAGAGCTGTTCCTGGATCGCGTGGTTCTCCAGGAGGGCGGTATTGGTTTCGGTCCAGTAGGAGGTATCGAGCAGCTGGCGGTTGGCCCAGACGGCGAAGATGCCGATCACGCTGAGCACGGCCGCCAGTCCGAGCATGCTTCTGACAAGCCATCTGTGCGAGCTGGACTGCCCGGACGGCGGCGTGTCGGGCGGCGAGCCGCCGGGCGGGGTCGAGGAGCCTGGGGACGAGGGCTGCGCGGGCATCCGAGTCGTCGGGGGCTCGACGGGGTGCGCCGCCGCGTCGGCAGGGCCCTGGGGTGGCTCGTCGCTCACGGCTTCGGCACCTACTCCGAGGGCTGCGTCGGGGGCAGCAGCGCGCCGATCAGCCAGAAGACGGGTATGAAGATCCCGATCACGAACATGATCCAGTGACCCTTTTTGATCGCGGTGAGGCCGAGTACGACCAGCAGAACGAGGTACAGGATCCCGAAGCCGACATAGCCCCCCCGAGGAGACCGCGAGCGGGACGATCGTGCTCAGCATCGCGATCTCAATCCTGCGCTCTGACCGATCAGCTGCATTCGATCGGCTGCAGCGCCTGGGTGTAGCTGCTCGCCAGCTGCTTGAGGGCGCTTTCCAGCTGTGCGCCGGCGCCGCTGATGGAGAAGCTCGTGGTCAGATTCGAGAGCACCGCTTTGAGCTGCTGTTCGAAGGTCTGGGTGGCCTGCTGGACCTGCTGCTTGCGGGCGGGCTGCAGATCGCCCTGCGCACCCTGGATCCGTTTGACGTCGTCGGCGATCGCGGTCACTTCGGTCTTGACCTGTGGCAATGTCGCGATCGACGGCGTGAGTGTCTGCAAGGTGGCGATCCTACTCTTTATGTCCGATCGGGCACTGCAAACCGACTTGCTGGCCTGTTCCTGCTTGGATTCACCGCAACCCGTCAGCGTGATCGCCAGGGTCACGAGCAGCACCGGGATGCCCACGAGAAGCCTGCGCGGGGACACGGCGAAGGGGAGCGCCGTTGCGGGCGCCCCCCTGCCGGACACGGTTACATCGAGCAAGTCTCGGTCCCCTACGCCTCGATGGGACGGCCTCCGTAGGCGGCCAGTCCGTAGATGATCAGGATGTCGATCGCGAAGACCGCGAGCGACCAGAACGGGTAGGCGGGCATATACATCAGCGCCGCGATCGCGCTGAGGCTCGCGGCGAAGATCCCGAACCAGCGTCCGAACCCTCCGCCCGACCAGATCGAGAAGGCGGCGAGGATCTGCAACGCCCCGAGAATGATCGTCACCCACCCCCAGGTGTTGAGCCCGCTGAGGATGTACTGGGTTTCATGGACGAAGAACTTCGAATCGTCGACCGCGGCGATCCCGTAGATCACGTTCAGCACACCGGCGATCAAGAGCATGATCCCGGCGAACATCACCCAACCGGCGCCGGACGCTTCCCCCACGCCGCCGGACTCGTACGAACTCGTAGCCATGCCTCACTCCTTTCGGCGATTTGTATGCTCGATGTAGTTCTGCCTCGAATGGCAGTCGTCCTGCCTGTGATGACAAACAATCAACGTGCCGCGCTGAACCAGATCGGGCGTAAGGCCGAGCCTACGGCTGTCCGCGAACCGCGCCATCGGGACTCAATACGGCTCGGGATTGCGGATAACTACTGACAGGGTTCCCGCCAGGTGCCCCGCGTGCAAACGATCCTGGTGCGCTCGCCGCTCGCGGTGGTCGGCAGCGGTGGTTCTGTTAGCTTGACGCCGTGGCCGATACGACGGATCGCCGAGCGGGGGCGGCGGGCATCGTCCTGCTGACCCTCGCCGCGGGTCAGTTCCTGATGACGCTCGACAGCTCGGTCATGAACGTGTCGATCGCGACCGTCGCCAAAGACGTCGGCACGACCGTGACCGGGATCCAGACGGCGATCACCCTCTACACGCTGGTGATGGCCTCGCTGATGATCACCGGCGGCAAGCTCGGTCAGATCCTCGGTCGCAAGCGCGCGTTCGCGATCGGGTGCGTGATCTACGGCTGCGGGTCGTTCATCACCGCGATCTCGCCGAGCCTCGGCGTGCTGATGCTCGGCTGGTCGTTCCTGGAGGGCGTCGGCGCGGCGCTGATCCTGCCCGCGATCGTCGCGCTGGTCGCGTCCAACTTCAAACGCCCGGAACGCCCGCGCGCGTACGGGCTGGTCGCCTCGGCGGGCGCGATCGCGGTCGCCGCCGGGCCGCTGATCGGCGGGCTGTTCACGACGTACCTGTCCTGGCGCTGGGTGTTCGCGGGCGAGGTGCTGATCGTGATCGCGATCCTCGCGCTCACACGCCGCATGGAGGACTCGCCGGCCGAGACGGGAGTGCAGACTCGACCTCGTCGGGACGGCGCTGTCGGCGCTCGGGCTGGGGCTGATCGTGTTCGGGATCCTGCGCGCGGGCGCGTGGGGGTTCGTGCAGCCCAAGCCGGGCGCGCCGCGAGTGGATCGGGCTGTCCCCGACGATCTGGCTGATGCTCGCGCGGCGGGCTGGTGCTGTGGCTGTTCCTGCAGTGGGAGAACCGGCGCTCGAGCGTGGACAGGAGCCGCTGGTCAACCCCGCGATCCTGCGCAACGCGACAGCTGCGCGGCGGGCTGACCTCGTTCTTCTTCCAGTACCTCCTGCAGGCGGGCCTGTTCTTCGCGGTGCCGCTGTTCCTGTCGGTCGCGCTGGGCCTGTCGGCGATCGAAACCGGCGTGCGGCTGCTGCCGCTGTCGATCACGCTGCTGCTGGCCGCGGCGGGGATCCCGAAGGTGTGGCCCGAACGCCTCGCCGCGCAGGGTCGTGCAGCTGGGCTTCCTCGCGCTGTTCGCCGGGCATCGTGGTGATGGTCGCCGCGCTGGAAGCGGGCGCGGGGCCGAGATCGTGACCTGGCCGATGCTGCTGGCGGGGCTCGGCGTCGGGGCGCTGGCCTCGCAGCTCGGGAGCGTCACGGTGTCCTCGGTCTCCGACGAGCAGAGCGGCGAGGTGGGCGGGTTGCAGAACACGCGTCACGAACCTCGGCGCCTCGATCGGGACGGCGCTGGCCGGCGCGGTGCTGATCGCCGCCCTGAGCAGCTCGTTCCTGACGGGCGTTCAGCAGAACGCGGCGGTGCCGAGCGAGGTCAAATCGAAGGCGACGCGTCGAAGCTCGCCGGCGGGGTGCCGTTCGTCTCGGACGCGGAACTGCGCAGCGCGCTCGACAAGGCGGGAACGACACCCGCAGGCCACCGACGCGATCGTCGAAGAGAACGAGACCGCGCGCTTGGACGGCGCTGCGCTCGTCGCTGTCGGTGCTGGCGGTGATCGCGCTGCTCGCGCTGCTGTTCAGCCGCGGCATCCCGACCGAGCAGCCGGCCGCCGCGCGAGAAACCTGACCCCGCGTCGGGCGCGTCTCGGCGCACCGCTGCCGGCCATACATACCCTGGGGTCAAGCTAACCGCGCACGTTCGCCGGCCCGGAACCCGGCTCACCGTCCGCCCCACGAGAAGCCTAGGTCGCCGGGTCGGTGCTCAGGCCGCGTGCACCGGAGGGCCGGCCGCCTCCAGTTCGTGGGCGGCGGCGCGCAGCGCGAACGCGATCGCCACGAGCGCGAGGCCGCGCACGATCAGCACGATGCCGAACACGACCGCGAGCGTCTTGATCCCGAATTCTGGCCAGGAGACGATCAGGATCCCGAGCGCCAGGTCGACGAGCGCGGCAAGCAGCAGCCAGCCGCGGCCCTCGCGTGTCTCGAAGGCGCCGACGAGGCGCAGCACGCCGGCGAGGATCAGGTAGAGCCCGACCGCGAGCGCGACCACGAGGATGCTGCCGCTCGGGTGGCGCAGGACGATCACCCCGGCGATCATCGCCAGGACGCCACCGAGCACGCCGCCGATACGCGAGCCGGACGGCTGGCCGAGCGCGCCGCCGATCAAGAAGACGCCGCCGATCAACAGCTCGATGCCGACCAGCAGTGCGACCACCGTGAGCGTCGGGCCGGGGTAGGCGATCAGGACGATGCCGCCGATCAGTGAGATCAGGCCGACGATCAGACCGAGCCACCAGGCCCGCGCCACGACCTCGACCGCTTCCAACTCCGAAGCCTCACTTGCGGATGATGCGCTCATCGCCGTCTCCCTCCTCGTGCCTGCGTTTAGTGACGCCTTATCTTGACGCAACTCGCCAACCTCGTGCGGGTTGAGTGGGTGATGCCTGTATATGGCTCACTGCGATTGTCCGCGCGCGCCAGGGACGAGCGTTCGTTCGAGGCGCTGTTCAAGCGCCACCACGCGCCCCTGCTGTCCTATTGCCGGCACATGCTCGGCGACGGCGACGAGGCCGAGGACGCGCTCCAGCAGGCGTTCATCAGGGCGCACCGGGCGATGCTCGGCGGGACCGAGCCGCGGGAGGTGCGCCCGTGGCTGTACGCGATCGCCCGTAACTGCTGCCTGTCGGCGCTCGCCGCGCGCAAGCCCACCGAGCCACTTCCGGATCGCACGCCGGGGCTGGCTGGGCTGGCCGAGGAGGTGCACCGACGCGAGGATCTGCGCGAGCTCCTCGCCGGCATCGCCCGCCTGCCGGAGGATCAGCGCAGCGCGCTGTTGCTGGCCGAGCTCGAGGACCTCAGCCACCGGGAGATCGCCGGGATCGTGGAGTGTCCGGTGAGCAAGGTCAAGGCGCTGATCTATCAGGCGCGCAGCGCTTTGATCGCCGACCGCGACGCGCTGGGCACACCCTGCCGGGACATCCGCGAACAGCTCGCGGTCGCCCGGGGCGGCGAATTGCGCCGCGGTCCGCTGCGCCGGCACCTGAATCTGTGTGCGGGCTGTCGCGACTTCCAGCTGGCGGTCGGCATGCAGCGCGAATCGTTGGCCGCGGTGCTGCCGGTACTGCCCGGCGCGGGACTCACGGCCGCGATCCTCGGACACGCCGCCGCGCACACGGCCGGAGCGAGCGCCGGTGGGGCGGGAATCTCCGCGTCAGGGGCCGCAGCGACCACCGCCGGCGCGGGAGCGAGCGCCGGAGGTGGCACGGGCGTGGGTACGCTCCTCGGTGGGGGGCTGGTGGGCAAGCTCGCCCTCGGCGGGACGATCGCCGTGCTCGCGACTGCAGGCGCGGTCGCGATCCATCATCGGGCGTACGCCCATCAGCCGACGATTCGGTCGGGCCGGCGCCGTGGCGCGCTCGATGCAGACGCGTGGTCCACGACGGCTCGAGCAAGGGCGCCGATGCTGAACGCCGTGTTCATGCAAGCTGGCGAGGGCCCTGAGGAGACGAGCTCGAACGGCTCGCAAGCGAGCGGCTCCGCGCTCACGGGAGCCGACGGGTCGGCGCTCGCGGCGCTGTCCCCCGGTATCGCCGGCACGGTGACGATGCCCCTCGCGACAGCCGCTCCGGCGAGCCCAGCCGAGCCGGCTCCGTCCGGCAGCGCGGCAGGTGTGAGCGGCGGACCGTCACATATCGACCACCGACGTCCGATCTCGAAAGCGCGCCGCGCTGCTCGGCGCAAGCTGCGCCGCCAACGCCTACGCGCACGCCGACGCCTGCTCAAACAGCGTCGGGCGCTCGAGCGACGCGAAAGGCTGGAACGACGCAGGCAATCGAAGCACCGCCAGGCAGCCAAGCGCCGGTCAAAGCGCGTCACGATCCCGCCCGATCCTCCAGCCCCGGCGCCGACGGCGCCGGCAAAACCGATCCGTAGACACAGAGTCCACACCACAACCTCGACCTCCACGACGACATCCTCCCCCTCCCCTGCCAACACCACCACCACCACCGAAACGCAAGCGCCGAAAACGAACGGACGTCATCGGTCGCGGGCGACCACCGGCGCGAGCACCGTCGAAGCTGAAGCGGGCGCATCCGGCGCCTCCTCGACCGCGACCGGCTCCGCGCCGAGCAAGCAGGCCGGCAAGGGCAAGCCGGCCGGCGCGAGCGCTCCCGGTACGGGCGCGGAAACCTGCGCCGCCGAAGCGGCGGGCAGCACGAGCGCAACCGTCCAACCTCGAGGGCATGCGGACGGTCATACACGTACATGCCCCGCAGCTCGACAGGAGGAAGCGTAATGCGAAATCGTAATCTGGCGTTGGCCGTGATGGCCGCGGCCGCGCTGCCCGCGCTGGCCCCGACCGGCGCCTGGGCGCACAAGCACCCCAGTCCCAATGGCCGCTGCCGCATCGACATCAACACTCCCCGGGAGATCTCCGCCGGAGAATCCGTCGTCGCGTTTGGACGACTTCGGTGCGTCCGCCGCGCGAACGCGGCCGGGCAGACGGTGAAGCTGTTCGAGCACTCGTTCGGCACGCCCGGATACACGCTCGTGCAGAGCACCAACACCGATGCCCATGGGTTCTACGAGCTCACGCAGCCCGGCGTGATGGGCAACGGCTCGTTCTACGTGCGCTCGCACGGCGCCCAGAGCGGACGTCGGCGCGTACGGGTCGAAGCGCAGGTCACGCTCAACGGACCGCCGGAAGGCACGCAGCTGCTGACGGGCGCACCCAACAAGGTGACGTTCACGGGCACGGTCGACCCGGCGAACGCCGGCGCGCGCGTGATCCTGCAACGCCAGAACGCGCTCACCGGCAACGAATGGCACCGGATCGACTCCGGCGTGGTGGGTACCGAAGGCGCCTTCACGATCGTCCACACGTTCGTCGTGCCCGGCGACGCGAACATCCGCGTGCTCGTGCGCAGCCAGGGACGCAACGTTTCCAGCCTGTCGAGCGCGCTCACGTACGCGATCTCCCAGGCACAGAACCCCGAACTGACGATCGACGCGTCCTCGGACCCGATCCTCTACGGGCAGTCGGTGACGATCAGCGGCGTCGCCGCGGGTCTCGCGAGCAAGCCAGTCACGCTGCTCTCACACACCGCCCGTCAGCACGGATTCGCGCCCGTCGCAGAAGTCGGCACGAACGCGAGCGGCGAATACACGTTCCCCGCGCAGTCGCCCGTGAACAGCACGTTCTATCAAGTGCGCGGCGGCGGCAAGACGTCCGCGGTGCTGTACGAGGGCGTCAAGGACGTGCTCACCGCGGCGGTCTCGCAGAGCACGATCCAGGCCGGTCAGGCGCTCACGTTCTCGGGCACGGTCGCACCCGATCACACCGGGCACATCATCTACCTGGAGCGCCAGAACGCCTCGGGCGAGGGGTTCCACGTGGTGCAGATCGAAACGGTCGGCGCCGGCTCGGCGTACTCGATCGTGCACAGGGTGTACGACCCGGGCACGAAGGTGTTCAGGGTCAAGATCCCCGGCGGGCCGGAGAACGAGGGCGCCGTCAGCACGCCGTTTACGATCCAGGTGACCCCGGCGCCCGCCGCTGCGCTCACGCCCGAAGGACCGGGCAACTCCTCGACGCCCTCCGAAGGCTCGGAAGGTGGCGGCGAAGGCCAGGAAGGCGCACCCGGGGGCAACCCGGAACCCCACCACCACGGGCGACGCTGAGCACCTGCCGACAGAGCATCACGCGTTGAAATGTGGCCGCCCCGTCGGGGTGGCCACATCGCGTGTGGGCGAGCACCGCGCGGGGGTGAGCGATGCTCGCCACCACCGGTGCACACCGGCCGGTGCCGGCGGCCGCGCGCGTCTTCGCGCTCGATGCCACGCCGTGCCCAGTCGCCCGACTTCGAGGCTGCCCACGGGCTGCTCGCCCGCGAGGGATCACCGGTGCGTGTCGCTCGGAGCCGCCGGCCGTCCGACATGGTCCAAGAAGTGCGTGACCACGCCCGTCGGGTCCTCGATCTGCGGCCAATGCCCGATCGCCGCGTCCAGCATGACGACGTCGGGGTTGGGGACGACCTCCAGATAGCGCGCGGCCATGTGCCGGCCGGAGTTGGGGTCCCATGGTCCGTCGATCAGCCGCATCGGCACGCGGGTCTGGCGCATCGCCCGCACCCAGCGATTGCGGTGGTGCTCGCGATCGATCACGAACCGCCCGACCTGATGACTCACCCGCTTGCCGTCGTTGTACTCCAGGATCTCGTGAAACTTCTCCATCAGCTCCGGCGAGGGCTTGGTGTGGGGCCCGAACATTTCGTCGATCGTGCGCGTGGTCAACATACGCAGCAGCGATGTGTCGCGAAATTTGGCCGCCACCGCACCCAGCGGCGTCTTTGACATCAGGATCTGCGCCAGCCGCGGTGTATACGCCTCATAGAACATCCCCCCGTTGAGCCACGTGATGGAATCGATCCGCAACGCCCGCGCCGGGCGTTCGTCGATCTCGCGGCGAGCGAGCATCTCCTGGGCGACGGAGTCGCCCACGTCATGGCTCAGCACATGACACCCATCGACGCCCAGCTCCGCCAGCAGGGCTTCGTGCATATCGGCGTGGTCGTGAACGGAGTACTCGTACGCCACCGGCTTGTCCGAGAACCCCATGCCCAGCATGTCCGGCGCGATCACGGTGAAGCGACTCGTCAGCTCCGGCCAGATCTCAGACCAGTCGTAGGAGTTGAACGGATATCCGTGCACTAGCAGGAGGTTGGGCCCGGCACCCTCCCTGATGAAGAACACCCTGAACCCGAGGTAGTCGAAGTACCCGCCCCGCTCTTTCCACCGCTCCAGATCGGCGTGCATGATCGGTCCACTGTACCCGGCCCGAGCGGGCGCCCGACACGTGACGGCAAAGGCGCCGCCGATGGAGACAAAGGCGACCGGCCCGCCGGGTCTGGCGCAAGTCGACGGCTGGAACGTGCGTGGGGCCAATGCTTTGTTAGGGCACCCTAACTCGTTGTGATAACTTGCCGATCGAATCCCGATCGACTCGATCGGATATCGGGATGAGAAAACCCACCCTCGCCCCGGACGAGCCGCAAGGAGATCCCACACACATGCGCAACATCAAACTCTCGATCGCCGGCGCGTCGGCGCTCGCCGCGACTCTCGCACTCGCCGCGTGCGGCGGGTCCTCGACCGGGTCCGCGGGCGCATCGAACGGCACATCCTCCACACCCGGCTCGCTCGCGGGTCAATCGATCACGCTGTACAACGGCCAGCACGAACAGACCACCGCCAAGCTCGTCAGCGCATTCGAGAAGCGCACCGGGGTGAAGGTGAGCGTGCGCTCCGCCGATGAGGCCGAACTCGGCAACCAGATCATCCAGGAGGGCTCGAGCTCGCCCGCTGACGTGTTCTACACCGAGAACACCCCCGTGCTGGAACATCTGCGCGAGCAGAGTCTGCTCGCGCGCCTGGCCCCCGCCACGCTCGCGGCCATCCCCGCTCGCTACAGCTCCTCGCAGGGAAACTGGGTGGGGGTCTCGGGCCGCATGTCGGTGCTCGTGTACAACACCAGCCAGATCTCGCCCGCCAGTCTGCCGAGCTCGATCCTGGCGCTCGCCCAGCCGCAGTGGAAGGGCAAGCTGGGGGTGGCGCCATCGGAGACCGACTTCCAGCCGCTGATCACGGCGATCACCAAGCTCGAGGGCGCGGCGGTGGCAGAAAAATGGCTCGAGGGCATCAAGGCCAACAGCAGGATCTACCCCGACAACGAGACGGTCGTGGCGCAGGTGAACAACGGTGAGAGCGCGGTCGGGCTGATCAACCACTACTACTGGTACCGCCTGCGTGACGAGGTCGGGCAGAGCGGCCTGCACTCGGCGCTGCACTACTACGCCCCACACGATCCCGGAGCCCTGCTGAACGTCTCCGGAGCGGCGGTGCTGAAGTCCAGCTCCCACCAGGCCGCGGCGCAGGCGTTCGTGGCATTCCTGGTGAGCAGGGAAGGGCAGGAAGTGATCGCCCACAGCCACAGCTACGAGTATCCGTTGCGTCCCGGAGTCAGCCCGGCGAGCTCGTTGCGCCCGTTCGATCAACTGCAGCCGGCGCCGATCGCGCTCTCGGAACTCGGCGACGGCAGCGCGCCGCTGGCGCTCGAGCAAAAGCTCGGACTGCTGTGATGCCCACCTCATCGCCGACATCCCCGTCGGCGATCCCGATCTGAGATCCGGCCGCCTGCCGCCACAGCCGATGAACACGTTCGCGCCCCCCCAGTCAGACATTGCAGGCAGGTGGGCGCGAGCCTTCTCACACCGACGTCGCCCGCCGCTGGTGACCGTGCTCGGCGCGGCGCTCGCGGCCGGGCTGGTGCTGCTGCCGCTGGTGTTCCTCGTGATCGAGGCCCAGCAGTCTGGATGGAGCGCGACATCGCGCCTGCTGCTGCGCCACAACACCGCCGTGCTGCTGTGGAACACGCTGCGCCTCGTGGTCGCGAGCACGGCGCTGTGCGCGGTGATCGGGGTGGCCGCGGCCTGGTGCGTGGAGCGCACGACGGTCCCGGCCCGCCGCGTGTGGGCGGTGCTGCTGGTGCTGCCGCTGGGCATCCCCGACTTCGTGATCGGCTTCGGCTGGGTCTCCCTGGATCACAGCCTGCAGGGATACAAGGCGGCGGTGATGATCATGACGCTGTCGCTCTACCCGCTGGTGTACCTGCCCGCGGTCGCCGGTCTGGCCGGCGTGGACCCGGCCCTGGAGGAGGTCGCGCGCAGTCTCGGATTGGGACCGTGGAAGGTCTTCTGGAAGGTGACGCTGCGTCAGATGCTGCCGGCGGTGCTCGGCGGCTGCCTGCTGGTGACGCTCGGGCTGCTGGCCGAGTACGGGGCGTTTGAGATCGTCCAGTACCAGACATTCACGGTGGCGATCTTCACCGAGTTCAAGCTCGGCTTCGACACCGCGGCGGCCTGCGCGCTGTCGCTGGTGCTGGTGGCGCTCGGGGTCGACGGCGCTCGCGGGCGAGCTGCCGCTGGTCCGGCGCGGGCACTGGACACGCAGCCGGCCAGGGCGCTCGGCGCGCCGTCGTCAGGGTGAGACTGGGGTGTCGCTGGACGATCCCCGCGCTGGGCGGCCTGCTCGCGCTGTGTGGCCTGGCGCTCGGAGTGCCACTCGGCTCGCTGGTGTACTGGCTGATCCACGGCGGCTCGACGACGCTGCCGCCGGCCTCGATCCTCACCGACGCGGCACACACGGCGGAGTTCAGCGCCGCCGCCGCCGCGCTGGCCACGGCGCTGGCGATCCCGGTGACGGCCGCGGCGATGCGCCACCGCAACAGGCTCACGATCCTGATCGAGCGCCTCGCGCTCCTGCCCCAGGCGCTCCCCGGACTGGTCGTGGCGCTGGGGCTCGTGTCGTTCACGGTGCGCTACGCGCTGCCGCTGTATGAGAGCGCGCTGGAGCTGATCGTGGCCTACGCGATCCTGTTCCTGCCGCTCGCGGTGGTGGGGGTGCGGGCGGCGCTGGCGCATGCTCCGCCTCGCCTGGAGGAGGTGGGGCGCTCGCTCGGGCGCCGCCCGAGCACGGTGTGGCTGCGTGTGATCCTGCCGCTGATCGCCCCGGGGCTGGGCGTGGCGTTCGCGCTCGTGTTCATCTCCTCCTGCACCGAGCTCACGGCGACGCTGCTGCTGCGGCCGACCGGCGTGGATACGCTCGCCACCCAGTTCTGGGCCTACACCAGCGACTTCTCCTACGGCGCCGCGGCTCCCTACGCGGGACTGATGGTGCTGATCTCGGCGATTCCGGCGTACGTGCTCAGCCGGCGCATGGCGACGCTCGCGCGGAGAGGCGGACATGAGCTCCTCCAGCGACCTGTGGGTGCTCGACCTGTGGAAGGGCTATGCCTCGGGGACACCGGTGCTGCGGGGCGTGAACCTGAGCGTCCCAGCCGGATCGCTCAGTCGCCGTGCTGGGCCTGTCGGGCTGCGGCAAGACGACCCTGCTGCGAGCGATCGCCGGCTTCGAGCGAGTCCAGCGCGGGCGCATCGCGCTCGGGACGCACACGCTCGACGACGGGCATCGCATCTACGTGGCGCCCGAGCGGCGAGGCATCGGCTACGTGCCCCAGGAAGGCGCGCTGTTCCCCAACCTCAACGTTCGGGCGAACATCGCGTTCGGTCTCTCGCGAGCCGCAGCGGCGCACCGAGCATCGTGCGGGAGCTGCTCGAGCTCGTCGGGCTGGCGCACCTCGCGCGACGCTTCCCCCATCAGCTCTCCGGCGGGGAGCAGCAGCGGGTGGCGCTCGTCCGTGCGCTCGCCCGCCGCCCGGAGGTGCTGCTCCTGGACGAGCCCTTCTCCTCCCTGGACGCCTCTCTGCGTAGCACCGTGCGCGAGGAAGTCAGCGCGCTGCTGCGCCGACAGGGCGCAACAACGGTGCTCGTGACCCACGACCAGGAGGAGGCGCTGTCGCTGGCGGATTCGGTCGCGGTGCTGCGCGACGGCACGATCGTCCAGCAGGGGACCCCGGCAGAGCTCTACAGCACGCCCGTCGACGCGCGCCTGGCGTCCTTTCTCGGCGCCGCCAACCTCGTCGAGGCCAGCTTCGAGGATGGCTGGGCGCACACCGCGCTCGGCCGGCTCCAGCTGCGCCCCGATCCCACGAGAGCGCCCGCGCTCGAGCACGGGGTCGTGATCGTGCGCCCGGAGCAGCTGCGGGTGAGCTCGGGCGGCGAGTCCGGCGAGGGTCTGCCCGGCACGGTCGAGCAGTGCCTCTACTACGGCCACGATGCCCTGCTGCACATACGCCCCGCAGGGGCAACCGGGGCAGAGGTGCTGATCGCGAGAGTGCGCGGCGAGCAGGCGCTGACGAGCGGCACCGCGGTGCTCATCAGCGCTCGCGGGAGCGTCAGCGCGGTCGCACAGACGACCGCGGATGCGAGCAGCCGGGAGCCGTCGTGAGGCAGCGCCGGACGGTTGCGACCTCGCGCTGGTGAGCCTCCCGGGAACGCTCCACCTGAGACTCATCGCTCGCGAATCGCGCTTTCGCGGAGACAGATCCGAGCCGCCGGGGCACGCGCGACGTTCCAGGAAGGTTCACTGGCGCAACCCGAGCGCCGTCGCGACCTCGGGGTCGGCGAGGCTGTCCACCAGCAGGTCGCTGCCCGGCAGCTCCCCGCCCGCGAAGTAGGGCACGCCGACCACATACATCCCGGCAGCGGCGGCGGCGGTGACCCCCGTGACGGAGTCCTCCAGCGCGGCGCACGCGCCCGGCTCGGCGCCCAGGCGCCGGCAGGCCTCCAGGTAGATGTCCGGCGCGGGCTTGGGGTGGGCGACGTCCTCCACCGAGACGACCGTCGCGAAGCGCCCGTCCAGCAGCCCGGCGCCGCCCAGCGTGCGCTGCACGAACTCGCGCTGCGAGTTCGACGCCACCGCCACCGGCACACCCGCGCCGCTCAGCCGCTCGAGCAGCTCCAGGGCGCCCGGGCGCGGTGCGATACCGGCGAGCGCCTCCTCCATCACGAGCTCGTGCAGCTCGTCCATCAACGCCTCCCCCTCGCCGGCCAGCTCCAGCATCGCTTCGAGCTTCCTCGCCGCCGCCACCCGCGCGGAGCCGATCAGCGAGCGCTTGTGCTCGACCGTGAACACCCTGTCTCGCCGCGCGAACAGCGTCTGCTCGGCGCGCGTCCAGGCCTGCTCGGTGTCGAGCAGCAGACCGTCGTTGTCGAACACCACCGCCGCGCGCGCCGTCATCGTCGCACCATCCTATGATCGCCCGGTGTCTGAAGGCTCGACCGACGGAGCGCTCATTCCCCGCTACGGGCGCGCGCGTCGCGATCCGTCGCTGGCCGTGCTCGAAGGGCTGCATCCGCTCAAGCACGCGCTGCGCTTCGGCGCCACCGTCCTCGAGGTGCTCTGCGCCGACCCCGACGACCTGGCGCGGCTCGCCGCGCAACTGGCCCCCGACGTGGCCGCGCGGATCGTCTCGCTCGCGCGCCCGGTATCCACCGAGGTGTTCGCCCAGCTCGCGCCCCTCGCGCCGCCGACCGGCGTGATCTCGCTCGCCGAGCGCCCCGTTGTCGACCCGACCGCCGCGCTCGCCGACCAGCGGGCCGCGCCCGTGGTGCTGCTGGAGGATCCGCGCGACCTCGGCAACCTCGGCGCTTGCGTACGCGTGTCAGCGGCCGCCGACGCCGCCGCGCTGCTCACCACCGGGGGTCACGACCCCTGGCACCCCGATGCCCTGCGCGGCGGCGCCGGCCTGCAGTTCGCCCTGCCCGTCGCGCGCCTGCCCGACGGCACGACACTCGCCCCGGAGGACCGCCCGCTGCTCGCACTCGACCCCGCCGGAGACGTCCTGGACCCGGCGACGCTGCCCCCGCGCGCGATCCTCGCGTTCGGGACCGAGCGCCACGGGCTCACCCCCGAGCTGCTCGCGCGCGCCGACGCGCGCATCGCGATCCCGATGCGCGCGGGCGTGTCCAGCCTCAACCTCGCGACCTCCGTCGCCGCCGTGCTGTTCGCCTGGCGGCTGCGCGCGCGCTCGTAGACGTCGAGCCCCGCGCGCAACCACCCGCGGCGCGGCTACGCCGTGAGCGCCATCCGCGCTTGCACGCCGTCCAGCAGCGTCCAGTTGCCCGCGAGCGCCGCCTGCGCGCGCGCGAGCATCCGCTCGGCCACCGCCTCGGCGTCGGGACGCCCGTCGAGCAGCTCCTCGATCAACTCGCCCGCCTGGCGCGCGTGCTCGACGTCGAGCCGCTCGTGCAGCCTGAAGTACTCGACGGCGGGCCCTTCGGCGACATACCCGTAGTGTCCGGTCAGCCCCTCCAGCTTGGTCCTGGAGATCTCCGGCTGGCTCGCCTCGATCGCATACAGCACCGCGAGGTGCTCCAAAACGTCCGTTCCGGCGCTCCACGCCGCCACGCACGCCTCGGTCTGCGCCGCCGGCCGAATCGGCCCCTCCTGCACATCCGCGGCGATTGTCGGCTCCGATCCCGCCGCCGACCGCGCGGCGCGCGCGAACTCGTCCCACAGCGCCACATGCGCGGCCTCCTCGGCGGCGTGGCGCTCCAGCCCAGCCCGATGCTCGGGTCCAGCCGCGGCCGCCGCCCGCTCGGACACTCGCGCCAGCGCGAGCACCGCGTGGCGGTACTCGCCCGCGTACACGCTCAGCTCGCCCGCGCTCAGCTCGCCCGCGCTCCAGCGCTCGTAGAACGGGTGCTCGAGCACGTCGGTAGCGCGTCTTGCCTCGTCGAGCCTGCCCAGAACGTCCATATCGCCGATCCTCTCTTCGGTCTGCTGCCGATGTTTAGCCCTCGCCACGCGGGGGTATCCCGGGCGGTAGGTCGAAGTATTACGGACATAGCGGATTCCGTCCGGACACAGGTGGTCGTCCATCCGTCGACTGTGCCAGTGTTCGTGCGGAGAATCGACTGCGGAGGGTCGGCGCGGTGATTTTGTCAACAACATCCATTCTCGTAGCGGCGCTCGGCGTCGTGGGGTTGAGCACGGCGCTCGCTCTAGCCCTCGGCAGAGCCGCGGCGCGGGCAGATGCCGAGATGCGCCGGCAAGGTCCGCCGGCGCCCGGCGAGCAGGCGCTCGGCGCTTCGCGAGCGAGCTACGCGGGGTTGGCTTGGGCCCAATCGACGATCGCCTGCGAGCCGTCGACCACGGCGCCATCGTCGAGCAGAAGCGTCGGCACCCAGCGATTGCCCGTCAGCTCGCTCACCTCCCGCCGCCCGCGCGTGCGGTTGCACACGCCCGGCAGCAGCGCCAGGCCGTAGGACTTCACGATCTCCGGCTCATACCCGGCCTGCTGCAACGCCACGTAGGCGTTACGGCACGGATGCCCGCCCGGCCGCGGGGTCGCGAACGTGCCCCAGCAGACGTACAGCTTCATCGACGAACCGTCATTTGCCACTCGACTGCCCGAGTTCGACCGCCCCGCCGCTGCCGCCGGCCGGAGGGGCCGCCTTGGCCGGCGTCCCCGAGGTCACGACCGCCATCGAGGCGGCCGCCAGCACCAGCACGGCGGTGACCGCGATCACCACCCGCTCGCCCCGAGCGCTGCCGGGGAAGTCCGGTTTGCGCATGCCCAGCGCCATCGACAGGACCACGGCCCATACGACCAACGCCCCACCGGCGATGTAGAACGGGACCTTGCTCTTCTCCGCGCCGATGATCGGCGCCAGCTGGGTCGCCACCGCGTGCATGGCGCGAGCCTAACGCATGCGCCACCCGCATGGGGGGCTCGACGGCCGCGTCGGACACGACGACCTGGGACCCCCGTGGGCTCCCGCGGCGAGGGCGAGCGGACGCCGCCACGACGCGGCACAGGGGAACGCGCAGGCGTAGGATCGGAGCAGTGCCCGAGTTTGTCCGCACCCTCGAGGACGCGTTCGCGAACCTCCCCGAATATCCGTTCGAGGCCCACTATCGCGAGGTGGAGGGTCTGCGACTGGCGCACATCGACGAGGGTGAGGGAGCGCCCGTGCTGTTCATGCACGGCGAGCCGACCTGGTCGTTTCTGTGGCGCCGGCTCATCCCACCCGTGCGCGACGCGGGCTATCGCGCGATCGCGCCCGACATGGTCGGCTTCGGCCGCTCGGACAAGCCGCTGGACATCGGCTGGTACTCCTACGATCGCCACGTCGACTACGCGACGACGCTGCTGGAGGACCTCGACCTGCGCGACGCCACGATCGTCGTGCACGACTGGGGCGGGCCGATCGGGTTGCGCCTCGCGGTCGAGCACCCCGAGCGCATCGCACGCATCGTGATCCTCGACACGGGCCTGTTCACCGGCCATCAGCGCATGACCGACGCGTGGCTGGCGTTTCGCGACTTCGCCGCCAGCACCGAGGACCTGCCGATCGGGCTGCTGGTCCGCGGCGGCTGTCACTCAGACCCCGGCGATGAGGTCATCGCCGCGTATGAGGCGCCCTATCCCGACGCCGCATCCAAGGCGGCCGCGCGCGCGTTTCCCCTGCTCGTCCCCCAGGCGCCCGACGCGCCCGGCGCCGCCGCCGGGGAGCGCGTGGTGCACGCATTGCGCAAGGACCGCCGCCCGACGCTGATGCTGTGGGGCGACTCCGATCCGGTGCTGCCACCGGCCGTGGGCGAGCGCTTCGCCTCCTCCATCGGCCGCCCCCCGCCGCGACTGATCGAGGGCTGCGGGCACTTCCTGCAGGAGGATCGCGGCCCAGAGCTCGGCGCGCTCATCGCCGACTGGCTCGCCTCCGAGCCCACTGCCGGTTAACGTCCGCGGGACGCCCCGGCCCGATCGGCTCAGCAGGATCGCTGTCGAAAGCGCCCGGCACAACGTCCGCGCCAGAGCGCGGTCGCCGCCGGCCGATCGGAGATCCCGTCGATCTCCGATTCGGTGGACTCCCAGCCCGCGTGGGCTCGTCCCCCAAACAGCCCGACTGCGGCGATCAGGAGCCGGTCGTCTCCTCGATCCGCGCGGGCTCGGACCCCGACTCCAGCCCCGGCTCGGACGCGGCCGCGCGCAGCTCGTACGCGCGCCGCGCCTGCGGGTCGGCGTCGGCGAGCACGCGGTCGGCCTTCAACGCCCGCGCCATCCCCTCCGCGAGCCTGCGCGGGAGCAGCGTTCCCAGCGCGTTCGTGCGCTTGCCCGAGCGCGGCACCCACACGTCGACCGTTCCGTGCCGCAGCGCATCGACGATCGCGTCGGCCACATCGGTGGGCTGCAGGTTTTTCAGTCCCCGCGCCTGCCCGAGCCCTCCTCCGAGCTCCGTGTTGACGACAAAGGGCATCACGTAGCTGAGCAGCACCTCGTCGGCGAGGCCCATCATCCGCAGCTCCCCCCGCACCGCCTCGGTCAGCCCGACGACGGCGTGCTTGGTCGCCGAGTACGTCGCGCCGCCGGGCGCGCCGAACTTGCCGGCCTGCGAGGAGATGTTCACGATGTGCCCGCTCCCGCGCGCGACCATCCGCTCCAGGCCGAGCTTCATCCCGAGGATCACGCCGTGGAGGTTGATGTCGACCATCCGCCGCGCCGTCACGTCGTCCTCGTCCATGAACCTGCCGACCTGCATGATGCCGGCGTTATTGATCAGCACGTCCACCGGGCCGAGCTGCGCCTCGGTGTCGTCCAGGAACCGCGCGAACGACTCCCGCTCGGTCACGTCCAGGCTCAGGGCGACCGCGGTCGGGCCGAGCTCCGCGGCCGTCTTGCGAGCCGCCTCCAGATCGAGGTCGCCGACCGCCACGCGCACGCCCACGCGCGTCAGCGCCTGCGCGGTCGCGCGCCCGATGCCGCGCGCCGCGCCCGTGATCGCGGCGGTCTGCCCGGCCAGGATGCGCGCCTGCTTGGCCATCGACCAAACCTAGCGCACCTTCGCCGCTCGCGGCGGGTTTCAATGGGTGGTCACCCAACGGACGGCCACCCTGCCTTGTCGTCCGTAGGGAGCAGCATCGACCAGAGGAGAGGAAGAGGGATACACGGGATCCGGGCGAACCACGGCATCGCCCGGATCCGTGTCTCGCGGGCTGTCCACCGCGTCGCGCCGGTGACCCTCAAGGCCTGCCCATACGGCCCGCGTTCCATTTTGAGATAGGCCCTCATGCCCACTCATTTCCCGGCCCGGGCCGTGCCGAGGAGTAGGCTGAAACGATGCCAACGTTCGATTTCGACGGCCAGCGCATCGCCTACACGGAGTTCGGCGGCGGCCCCTCCGCGGTTGTTACGCGCTCGGGCGCGCGTGCGCGGACCGCCAAGAGCGCACCCGCGGCCGGACGGCCGCTGATCCTCGTGCACGGGCTGCTGCTCTCCCAGGAAATGCACCGCCCGCTGGCGAAAGCGCTCGCCGCGCGCGGCAACCGCGTGATCACCGTCGATCTGCTCGGGCACGGTAAGTCGGACCGGCCGCGGGACATGTGGCGCTATTCGATGGGCGCGTTCGCCGAGCAGCTGCTCGCGCTGATGAACCATCTCGAGCTGGACGAGGCGGCGGTGATGGGCACCTCGCTCGGCGCGAACACCGCGCTGGAGGTCGCCGCGCGCGCACCCGAGCGTCTGCGCGGGATGGTGCTCGAGATGCCCGTTCTCGACAACGCGCTGCCGGCGTCCGCGGTCACGTTCACGCCGATCCTGCTCGCGCTCACGTTCGGCGAGCCCGCGATGAAGCTGCTCGCGCGCGGCGCGCGAGCGATCCCGCGCCGGCTGCTGCCGCTGTACGGCAACGTCCTGCTCGATACCGTCCGCCAGGAACCGGGTCCGGGGGGCGCGCTGCTGCAGGGACTGTTCTTCGGTCGCATCGCGCCCCATCGCAGCGAGCGCCGCACATTCACGATGCCCGCACTCGTGCTCGGACATCGACGCGACCCCGTGCACCCGTTCTCCGATGCGGGCATGCTCGCCTCCGAGCTGCCGCACGGACGTCTGCTGGAGGCCGACTCGCTGGTCGAGCTGCGCCTGAACCCCGAGCGCCTGACGGACGAGATCGCCTCGTTCCTGGACGAGATCTGGCGCCCCCGCCGCGCCGCCCGGCGCTCCAAGAGCGCGGGCTGAGCTGCCGTAAGGCGCTACGCGATATTAGTACCCGCGCCTCCTGACGGCCGGGGGCCAAGCCAGCCAAGGACGCAGGGAGAGTGGCGTACTACGTACGCGAGCGACTGAGGACGCAGGATGGCGCCGTGCCCCCGGCCGTCAGGCGAAGAGTTCCAGTTCGTTCACGCTGACGTGACCGGGCGCGGTCGGCGTGCCGACCGCGGACTGGGGCGCCCGGCTGATCCACAGCGTGATGAACCGGAACGCCTTGCTCGAGTCGCGCAGCGTGATCGTGGTGTTGCGCTTCTTCGCGTCCAGCGACGGGCTGAGCGCGACCCACGCCGGGTCGGTGATCGACGCCGGCAGCGTGGTCCCGTTGGCGCCGTACATCTGCACGGTCATGCCCGGTGTGGAGGTGATCAGCTTGACCGATCCCACCTTCTGCGCGGTCTTCAGGTCGATCGCCAGCCCCTCCGCCATCTTCGGGCGCGACGGCCGGGTTCGACCTGAGCGGTCCAGGCGGTGCTCGTTTCGCCGTCGATCGCGAGGCTCGGATCGCCGAACCAGCTCGTCGGGTATCCGTACGGGTTGTAGGTGCTCGCGGCGTTCGTGTCGAGCAGGATCGGCGAGGGCTGTTCGGTCGTGGTCGTGCCGCCGCTGGGCTTCGGTGTTCGATTTGGTCGTGCCGGTCCCCGATTCGCCCGCGCCCGCGGTTCGTCGTGCCGCTCGTCCCCGAGCCGGTGGTCGTGCGCTCGATTTCGGGGTCGGCGCGGTCAGCGGGATTTTCGGGGCGGGGCTGGTGCTGGGGAGCGGTTTGATCGTCGTCGGGGTTCCCAGCGCGCCCGGCGTGGGGCGTGGTCGGAGTCGGCGTGGGTCGTGGGCGGTGGGCGGTGGCACCTGCGCGACCGTGATGACTCTGGGCGCGGGCTTGCGCGGTGCGGGCTGGGTGAGCGCGGCGTAGGCCGCCGCGGCGGCCCCCAGCACGAGCACGGCCGTGACCGCGAGCACGGTCGTGGCCGAGCGCCAGCCGGGCCCGCCGCCGTCGAGGCTGCCGGGTACGGCGGCGCCGCATTGCAGGCACCAGTCCTGGCCGTCATCGAGCGCCGCGCCGCAGTTGGCGCAGGCGCGCGCGGGCTCAGGCGCCGGCGCGTGGGCTCCGGGGGCGAGGGCGCTCCGGGGCCGCGGGGGCGGACCCGTTCGCGGACTCCTCAGGGACGGCGGCGGCCGCGGACGGCTGGGGCTCTGACTCGGGCGCCGCCGTCGGATCGGCGAGCAACTGAGGGTTCACACCTCTGATTCTTGCACCATCGTCGGGCTTCTTCGACGGGTAACCGCTCGACGCACGTCTCGCGGTCTTAGGGGCAATTCAGCGCGGCGCGTGGAGGGCCGCCGGGCACGATCTCGCGGCCGGTCGGGCGCATGCCGCGAGTCGAGCTCGAGCTGCCAGTAGTAGCGGGTGAACGTCACGCCGGCGTCGAACTCGCCGACGTGCGGCGCGACGGTCTGCCCGGACGCGAGCGCGACGATCAGCTCGGGGTAGCTGCGCCCGGGCAGCGCCGCATAGGCGGGCGCGGGAAAGGCGCCGCCGAAGCGCGTGTTCACGTCGGTGATCGCCACTCCGATGTCGGGATCGCGGAACACCTGGATCGTCGCCGGGCCGCACACGGCCAGCGCCTCCATGACGCGCGCGCCGAGCTCGATCAGCTCGGGATCGTGGATGACGGAGCCCTTGATCGACTCGCCTCCGCGCGACTCGAGCATCGTGCGCGGAATCGCGTTCAGGCAGCGCCCGTGGCGGTCGCCGAGGCAGTCGATCGACAGCTCGGGCCCGCGCATCGCGCGCTGCACCATCGTCGGCTCGTGCACGTAGTCGACGAAGAACCGCGCCTGCGCGGGATCGTGGGCGAGGTGGATCGAGCGCGCGCCCGAGCCCCGGCGGGGCTTGACCATGACGGGGTAGTGCAGCGCCTCGAGGTCATCCCCGGGCAGGACCGTCGGCGGCGAGGGCAGGCCCAGGCTGCAGAGCAGCAGGTGGGTCTCGTGCTTGTCATACGTCGCGCGCGCGACCTCGGGCGAGGGCACGAGTGCCGGCAGCCGCCCGGCGGCGCGGGCCAGCGCGAGTGTCTCGACGTCGAGGTCGGTCAGCGGCAGCACCGCCCCGACCCCGTGCTCGGCGCACAGGCGCTCCAGCGCCGGCACGTACTCGGGGTCCTCGATCAGGGGCACAGCCGCGCGCACATGCGCGGCGTACTGCGCCGGCGCCAGCGGCGAGGGGTCGGCGACGATCGTCCGCGTGAGCGCTGCGAAGCAGGACGACGATGTCATAGCGCTTGCCCGCGCCCGTCAGCAGCACCGCGGCCCGGCCTGCGGGGGGCGTAGTGGCGGCCCGCGCGGGGGAGTCCGCGGACGGCACAGCGGTTGCGGGTGGGCGATCGGGGTCGGGGCTCACAGCTCGTGCTCCCAGCCCCCGGCGGGGCCCTTGTACAGGCCCTCGCCGCCGAGCACGAGCGCGGGCGTGCGCCGCAGGATGCGCAGGTCGAGCATCAGCGAGCGATGCTCGATGTAGTACAGGTCGAGCTCGATCCGCTCCGACCAGGGCAGCGACGCGCGGCCGTTGACCTGCGCCCAGCCGGTGATGCCGGGTCTGATCTGCAAGGCGTCCGCGCTGGCGCTCGGTGTACTGCGCGACCTGCACCGGCAGCGTCGGACGCGGCCCGATCAGCGACATCTCGCCGCGCAGCACGTTCAGCAGGTTCGGCAGCTCGTCCAGCGAGGTGCGCCGCAACAGCGCGCCGACGCGCGTGACGCGCGAGTCGCCCGCGTCGATCGCCAGGCCCGCGCCGATGTGCTCGGCGCCGTCGACCATCGTGCGCAGCTTCAGCACGTCGAACTCGCGCCCGTGCATGCCCACGCGCCGCTGGCGGTAGATGACCGGACCGCGCGACTCCAGCCGGATCGCGACCATCGCCGCGACGAGCACCGGGGCGGTGAGCGCGAGCGCGAGTCGCGGAGACGGCGATGTCGATGCAGCGGCGGATCATCGGCGGGATGATCGCAGCGAGCGGAGATTCGGGACCCGCCCACGCGGGCGAGCCCGCGCGTCGTGCAGGTCTGCGAGGCGTGTCCGTCGCGGATCGCGTGCGCTGAATGCAGCGCTTTCGACACTTCTCCTGCTGAGCCATGAGCTTCAGCGCGTGCCCTCGGCGGCTTCCCAGGTCGCCTCGGTTCCGTGGCGCAGCCAGTCCCACAGTCCGGCGGCGGGCGAGGCGGTCGTGAGCACGTAGTAGCGGGCGATCAGCAGCGGGCGCACGCGCAGCGCGCCGCCGAGCAGCGCGCCGAGCAGCAGCGCGAGCTGGAGCGCGAGCGTGACCTCATACAGCGCGCCCGCGCCGTCTGCGACCAGCGCGATGTTCGCGGCGAGCGCGAGCACGTGCAGGAACGGCGTGAGGTAGCGCAGCAGGCGGTGCGAGAAGATCATCAGCGCATAGCCCGGCGGGTAGCCGCGCGGGGAGAGCATGCCGCCGCGCACGATGATCGGCCAGGTGTGGCTCATCATGCGCCGCTTGCGCGCGAACTCGCCCAGCAGCGAGGGGACCATCTTCTCGCTGGCGCGCGCGGTCGGGACATAGGTGGCGCGCAGGCCACGGCGCACCATGTTGAACGGGAGCGACAGGTCGTGGCCCATGATCGGGTCGACGACGATGTAGGCGTCGCGGCGCGTCGCGTAGATCGCGCCGTTGCCCGCGGTGATCGAGGACAGGCGCGACTCGTACGAGCGCACGGCCAGCTCATAGCGCCAGTAGACACCCTCCTGGTTGCCGGCGTCCGCCCCGGCGGCGGCCTGTACGAAGCGGACCTGTCCGCATGCGTACCCGACACGCGGATCGACGAACGCGCCGGCGAGCATGCGCGCGGCGTCGGGCTCCCACAGCGCGTTCGCGTCGGAGAACGCGACGATCTCCCCGTGGGCGCACTGCACGGCGGCGTCCTGGGCGCGGATCTTGCCGCCGCGCTCGCAGCTCCAGCACGACGTCGGCCCCGGCCTCGCGCGCACGGACGGCCGTCCCGTCGGTGCAGCCGTCGCAGGCGACGATCACCTCCAGCAACTCGCGCGGATAGTCGAGCGCGAGCGCGTTGGCGACACGCGCGCCGATCACCGACTCCTCGTCGTGCGCGGCAACGATCAGCGACAGGGAGGGCAGCGGATCGGGCGCCGCGATCGGCTGAGCTCGCCCGAACGCGCGCGCGAGCACGGCCAGTGACGCCGCGTAGCCAACCTGCGTCCACACGATCAGTGCGGCACACACCCAGAAAACGGTCTCAAGGGCGGTCATTGGCGAGTGCCTTGCGTCTGGCCGACGACATCGCTAGCCTTGCAGGTGGCCAAAACGCTGATCGCATCGGTCAGCATCCTTCGCGGAGTTCCCTGGTGGCCGCCGGGATCGTCTGAGCTGCGACCACCAGGGCGCCCTGCTATCTCGTCAGCCGGTCGACGACCAGCATCGCGATCAACAGAGCGATGGCCAAAACGCTGGTTGCATCGGACATTGGCTACCTCCTTTCTCCGGGACGTACGATCCCGGAACAGCCCGGAGAGAAGGGCCTGCGACACACAGCAATTGACCATGTCGATCACTCTACGGTCGGCTTGGGATGCTTTTCTCGGGGGACGCCAGCGAGCCGTACAGCTCGAGCGTCTGCCGGGCGATCTCATCCCACGAGTACGGGCCGGCCGCGGCGGCGCGGGCTCGCTCGGCCATCGCCGGAGAGGGCGGCGGGGTCGGACAGCAGCTCCCGCAGTGCGGCAGTGCAGAGCGGGGACGTCGCCCGCGGGAAACGTGCGCGCGGCGCCGGTCGCCGCCACCTCGGGGAAGCCGCCGACGTCGCTCAGCAGCAGCGGCTTGCCGAACGCGAGCGCGGTGAACGAGCACGCCCGATTGGTCGATCTCGCGGTAGGGGAGCACGACGAGGTCGGCGCGCTGGAAGTAGGTGGGCAGTTCGGTGTCGTCGATGAAGCGCGGGACGAAGCGGACGTTCGCCGGCGCCGCGCGGCGCAGGTGGGAGATGTCGAACTTCGGCATGCCCGCGATCCACAGCTCGGCCTCGTCGATCTCACGCCACGCCTCGAGCAGCAGGTCGATCCCCTTGTAGGGGCGCATCAGACCGAAGCACAGCACGACGGGCTTATCGGTCTCAAACGGCGGCGGCTGGGGCGGGCAGTCCGCGAGATGCGCGAACGCCCCGTGCGGGATGACGTGCACGCGCACGGGATCGACTCCCAGCTCGCCGGTCAGGCGCGTCGCGGCCGTGGGCGGAGTGGACGACGATCGCGTCGAACCGCTCATACAGCCGCCGCTGCGCGGCGAGCTGCCCGGTCGGGGTTCGCGCGGCAGGACGTCGTGCGCGGTGAGCACGAGCGGACGCCGGGCGCCGCTCGGCGAGCGGCGGGCGGGCAGCAGCTGCGCGTCGAGATGCTGGACGGAGAGCCACTGGAAGTGCACGACGTCGGCCTCGCGCGCGAGGCGGCGGTAGCGCAACATGTCGGGGACGTGCTCGGCGAGCTTGCAGAGCGCGCGCACGCGCGAGCCGGGCGCTCCGAAGCGCGTGCGCGGTAGAACAGCTCGCGCCGCACATAACCGTCGGCGGGCGGGACGGGGCCATAGGCGAAGCGGCTCGTGACGAGCGTGACCTCGGCGCCGGCCGCCCCCAGCGCGCGGCAGAGAGCGTGGTCGTAGGGCGGCGTGTAGGCCGAGGGGTCGAGGACGTGTACGCGCACGGCACGCACAATAGGCTCGCCTGCGGAGACAATGCTCAGATGACGCCCGGAGCTACGCACGCTCACCCCATCGGTACGGATGGGCTGGACGAGCGCGAGATCGAGCTGACGTACTGCGTCGTGAACACCTCCCAGCGCGAGCTGCTGGTGCGCGGGTTGGACGCGATCGCGCGCGAGCGCGCTCGGAGCTGCCGTTCGCGAGCGAGGTGCTCGTGCTCGACAACGGCTCGCGCGACGGATCGGCCGAGGCCGCGCGCGAGCACCCGGCGGTGGACGAGACGATCGCGCTCGACGAACGGCGCGGCAAGGCGCTGAACGACTCGGCGCTGATGCAGCGCGCGCGCGGGCGGTACGCGCTGCTGCTGAACGAGGACTCCGAGCTGCTGGCCAGGCGCGACGCTCGCGCTGTGGCAGGCGCTGCAGGCGCGCCCGGACGCGGCCTGCGCGGGTGCTCGCCTGCTGCGCCCGAGACGGCGCCGCGCAGGCATGCGCGTGGCGGTTTCCCACGGTCGCCACGGCGCTCGCGGGCGCGCTGTTCGTGCACCGCCTCTACACCGTGCAGAGCGCCGGCGAGCACACGCGCGAGGTGGACTGGTGCCAGTCCGCGGCGCTGCTCGTGCGCCGCGAGGCGGCGGCGCAGATCGGGTACATGGACCCCGACTTCTTCGTCTACTCCGACGAGGTCGACTTCGCCCGCCGCCTGCGCGACGCCGGTTGGCGCAGCCTGTACGTGCCCGGCGCGCGCGCGATCCACCACGAGCAGCTGTCCACCGGCGCGGCGGCAGAGCGGCGGATCGTGGAAATGGCCCGCAACCGCGACCTGTACATGCGCAAACACCACTCGCCGCGCGCGGCGCGCGCGGTGCGCTGGCTGACGGCGTGGTCCTACGCGCTGCGCGCGCGGCCGCGACGTGCTGCCGGGACACTCGCCCCGGCGGTACTGGCGGCACGTCACCGCGACGCTCAGGCCCGGACGTGGCGAAGGGTTGCGCGAGGCGGCGGAGGAATACAACCGCACGGGCTCCACGCGGGCCCGCGGGCGGTCTAGGCGACGCTCGGAGAGCTCTTCCAGCAGCGCCTCGACCACGCGCGCGTCGAGCTGTATGCCCGCCACGCGGCACAGCTCCTGGCGCGCCTGCGCGACCGTGCGCGCGGGGCGGTAGGGGCGGTCGGTGACGATCGCGTCGTAGGTGTCGCAGGCGGCGATGATGCGCGCGGCGAGCGGAATGCTCTCGCCGGCGATGCCGTCGGGATAGCCGTCGCCGTCCCAGCGCTCGTGGCTGGCGCGAACCGCCGGGGCGAGGTGCGCAAAGGCGTCGATGCGCGCGACAAGGTCGCCGCCGACGATCGTGTGGCGGCGCATCTGCACCCACTCGGCCTCGGTCAGCGGGCCGGGCTTGAGCAGGATCTCGCTGGGGACGGCGACCTTGCCGACGTCGTGCAGCAGCGCGGCGTAGCGCACGTCGCGAGCGTGCGATGGCGAGAGGCCCATGCGCAGCGCGACGCGCTCGGACATGCTCGGCGACGTCCTCCTCGTGCGAGGCGGTGTAGTCGTCCTTCGCCTCGACCGTGCTCATCAGCGCGGAGAGGGTCGTCGTGAACGTGCGCTCGAGATCGGCGACCAGTCCGGCGCGATGAATCGCCGTAGCCGAGGCTCGCGCCGATCGTCTCGACGAGCACGGCGTCTGCCTCGCCGAACGCGTCGGGCTCGGCGGCCTCGATGTTCAGCACGCCCCAGATCGATCCGTCGACGACGATCGGCACGCTCAGCTCCGAGCGCGGATCGGTGTTGGGATCGCGCACGATGTAGTCGGCGTCGGCGCGCGTGTCGGACACGAGCGAGGTCTCGCCGGTGCGCGCCACGCGCCCGTTGATCCCATGCCGGACGGACTGCTCGACCAGCAGGAACTCAGTCATCACCTCGGCCAAGCGCGCCGCTGCCCGCGACGAGCCGCAGCACGCCGTCGTCGTCGAGGCGCTGGATCGCCGCGAGGTAGAACGCGAACGTACTCGTGCAGCTCCTGCACGACGATGCCGACCAGCTCGTCCGCGTCGTGCGTGGCCGCCAGGCGCGCGGTCAGGCGCGCCGCGAGCGTCAGCTGCGCGCGCAGGTAGGCGAGCTCGCCGGCCGCGGCCATGCTCTGCACGCGCGCGTCCGCGCGATGGGCACGCAGCGCCTCCGCGCGGCGGCGGCGCTCGCGAACCCCGGCAGGGCGCGGAGAAGTGATGGACAGCTCGGGCATCCGCTGCGACGCATCGACCAGCCCGCACCGAGCCTTTAGGCACAGGCGGGCTCCCTCGACAGCTCGTCGGCGTCGGATGTGCCGAACGAGCTCGCACGGACTCGTCTGGCGCACCGCGCTTCTGACGGTCGTGGATCAAGCAGGGCCAGTAAGCGGGGAGCGAGATGTACCGATCGCAGATCGACGGGATCTCCGATCGGCCGCACATGAGCGACCGCGGACGCGGCTCTACGCCGCATCCACACGGCCGTCAGATATCCCGGAGGGGGTCCTCGGCATACGCCTCGACGTCGCCGTGCCCGGCCCGGAATGCCGCCACGCGCCGGCGGCCCTCGACCCAGAGCGCGCGCACCTGGGCGCGCTCGTGGGGCGCGACGAAGCGCGTGGCGAGCAGCAGCGCCGGAACCAGCGCGAGCCAGGCGATGCGCGTCAGCAGGCCCGCGAGCCCGCTCGTGGGCAGCAGCAGCTCGCCGGAGACGGCGACGGCCGCGAGGATCGCGGTGAGCTGGCCCAGGCGCCGCCACTGGAAGTCGACCGCGAACACGCCCCGCGTGAGCAGGTGCATGATCGCGACCATCACCGCGTAGGCGCCGCACAGCGCGAGTCCCGGCGCCGGCGAGACCGAGACCGAGACCGCTGCTGGGCACGAGCACGAACAGCAGCACCACGTTCACGAGCGAGCCCGGCGGCGGCCGCGGGCAGGTTGCGCTGAGTGACCCGCGCGCGACCGGTGATCGCGATCATCACCTGGTAGAGCCCGTACAACGTCCAGCCGAGCGCGAGCCACGGCAGCGCGCGGTACGCGCCGTAGTACTCGGGCGCGGCGAGCAGCCGCACCAGCCAGCGGCCGAGCAGCGCCACGCCGACCACCACCACGCCGGTGGCAAGCACGAAGTAGGTGGTCACGAGCGAGTACAGCCGCGAGGCCTCGGCGTCGCTGTCGATCGAGTACGCCAGCGGCGGCCACGCGTACTGGAACCCGCGCACGAACACGAACACGACCGTCGCCAGCTGCACCGCGATCGCGTACTCTCCCGCCGCGGCCGAGCTGACGCCGCGCAGCAGGTAGAAGCGATCGGCGACCTGCAGCGCATACACGCTCGCGTCCGCCGGCACCGTCGGCAGCCCGAAGCGCAGCATCGCGCGCAGATCGGCGACCCGCACGCGCAGCGACACACGCGCGCGCAGCACCCACCACAGCGCGAGCACCACGATCGCCGAGGCGCCGAAGTTCCCCAGCAGCAGCCCGCGCGCGCCCTGATCGGCGAACACGACCAGTGAGATCGTGAACACCACCGTCATCGCCACGTTCGCCCCCGACGCGCGCATGTATGTGCGGGCGCGCTCGTCCACGCGCAGCTGCGCATAGGCCATCTCGATGTTCGTGAACGCCCACAGCCCGAGGATCGCGCAGTACATCAGCCCGGCGTCCGTGTATCCGAGGATCAGTCGCGAGAGCTCGCTCGCGAACACCACGGCGAGCAGAGATGCGACGGTCGTGGTCCATGCCACCGTCGCCGTCGCCGTGCGCGCGATCCGCGCGCGCCGAGCCTCGTCGATGTCGGTGAAGTAGAAGCGCACGAACGCCTCCCCCACGCCGAGGCGCAGCAGGATGCTGAACAGGATCACGGACGTCAGCAGCGAGTTGTACGTGCCGTAATGCGGCCGTCGAGACGTGGCGCGTGTACAGCGGCAGCGTGAACACCGCGATCGCCTTGGCCAGGATTTCCGCAGCCTGGTAGGCCGCGCCGGTCGTGACAAGGCGCCTCAGATAGTCGAGCACAGCCGCAACCTACTCACCTGACACGATCGCCCGCCATCCTGCCGTCCGCGCGGGCAAGCGCGCTCGCGATATGCCATCAGGTGTGGTGAGCGGCGCCGACCACTCGGTTGAAATGGCCGGCTCCCGGCTCACCCCCCGAAAGCCCGCGCGTGCCAGCGCCACGCCGATGCCCAGCAGCGTCCACGTGATCGGATCCTCCAGAAAGTCTGCGTATGTCCAGGTGTGCAGCACGAGCGCGGCCAGGCACGCGGCCAGGGCAATGCGCGGAGGCGAGCGACCGGCGCCTCGGTACAGCACGGCGAATGCGGCGATCAGCAGTGCCACGTACACCGCCAGCCCGACGATCCCCTGCTCGGCGGCGACGGTGACTGGGATCGTGTGCGAGGCCGAGGTCGCGTTCGCGGCGTCGCGCGCGTGGCCATGGCGTCGGTACTCGGTTTCGAACGACCCCGAGCCGTACCCGTACAGCGGCCGATCGGCGAACAGTTCCAGACCGCCGGAGATCAGCTTCGTGCGTCCGCTCGTCGCGTTGCTGGTCGAGCCGCCCGAGCCGTTCAGCCCGAAGTGCAGGCTCGGCGGGGCGGCGAGCACGACGACCGCGGCGATCGCGACCAGCGCGCCCGTCACATACACGGTCGCGCGCACATCCCAGCGGTAGGCGGCGAGCACCGCCAGCCCGAGCAGCAGCGCCGCGATGCTCGACTGCGAGAAGCTCGTCACCAGTCCGCCCAGCAGCCAACCGAGCACGCCCGCGCCGATCAGCACCTCGCGCCTGCGCCGGCTCCACAGCACGATGGTCGTGACGGCGATCATCACGATCGCGAGAAATCGGCCATAGATGTTCGGGATCGAAGAAGAGAGAGTTGACGCGGAAATAGTTTCCGTATTCGTTCGCCGCGACGACCTTCGGGTTCAGGAACAACTGCTTGCGCGCATACTCCACGAACCCGACTCCCGCGAACACGACCGCCAGCGCGACCGCCACGCCCAGGCACCGCAGCAGCAGCTCGCGCGTCCAGCGCACGTCGCGCAGGAGCATGAACAGCAGCCCGAAGGGGATGTAGAAGAACGCGACGTTCTCCGCCGCCTTCGCGTGGTCGGAGGAATACACGCCCTGCAGCGCATACAGCACGACGGCCCCGAGCAGCAGCCATTCCACGCCGATCGGCGAGAGCCAGCTGGTCGGTTTGGTGGGAGACACATCAGCCAGTTCTTGCATACGTTGCCGTCGGCGTCGGTCATCGCACCGGTCGGCGTCGCGCGAGCCTTCAACATCTCGGCCGAGCCATCGGGGCAGCAGGAATGTGACCGTCCCCGCGGCCACCACCAGGTAGAGCGGGATCAGCAGGTTGACCGTACGTCCGTCGGTGGAGATGGGCAATCTGAACGGGAGCGCGGCGATCGCGAGCAGCGGCAGCGCCTCAGGGCGACGACGCATCAACAGTGACAGCGCACCGATCACGACCAGCGCGCCGAGCAGGCCCGCCGCGATCACGCCGGGGGCAGGCAGGGTCGTGGCGAGCAGCGGTCCGCGCACGCTCACGGTCTCACCAACGTAAACGCGCGCGGCCCCGGCACCGTGCGGTGCTGTTCGCGCAACGCCACCCGCACGCGGTATTCCCCCGCCGGCGCGGCACTGCCGGTGTTGCGCGGCGTCACCGTCGTGGTCCCGTCGGGCGCCCTCACGACCGTGTAACCATGCGGCTCGCCCCCGCGCCCGTTCCACCGCAGCGAGAGCTGTTTGTAGCGTGCCACCGGCCGATCGCGCACCAGCGTCGCGACGGTGTCTCCCGCGGCGTCGAGGATCGTGACGGTCACCTCGTCGGCGCGCGCGAGCTTGAACGAGATGCGCTCCTGTTTGATATGTCCCCCCGGAGTGGGCGAGAATCGCGGCGTCAGCTGGAAGTGCTGAACCGGCGTGGGCGTGTGCTTGAGCCGCTGCGTGACGATGAACGCGGCGAAGCATGCGATCACCAGCAGCGCGAACACGATCTGCGCGAGCCTGTCCGACGCCCGGCCCGTCGGCATCGGCGAGCGGCATCTGCGACCGTCGCGCTCAATCGCCCCCGCCCGGCGCGAACCGCTCGACCGTGTCCGAGCGCAGCCCGAGGCGCAGCGTCTCCAGCGAGAGCACGTCGTCCGGGCGCGATGTTGCCGAGGTTGCACTCGCTGCCGAAGCGGTGCAGCAGCCACACCTGCTGCTCGCGCCGGGGCGCCTCGAAGATCAGCCGGTCGGCGTCGATCGCGTGCACGATCTCGTCGATCAGCCCCGTGCGCACCTCGCCGTCGGCGCGGTAGATGCCGGCCGTGCCCGACTCGCGCGCCTCGGCGATCACCTTCCAGGCGCCCGCCTGCAGGTCGCGCTCGATCTGCTCGACCCACACGTAGGGGCCATGATGAAGTCGGCGTCCTTGCTGCCGACCTCCGACAGGACCGTGAAGCTCGGACGCGACGAGCGTGCGGATCAGATCGGTCTTGACCTCGGCCTCCAGCGCGATCGTGCCGTCGGAGATCTCCACGTGGCGCAATCCCAGCTCTCCCAGCCACGCGATCAGCCCCTCGACGCGACCCTGCCTGATCGCCAGCTCGGTCAGCGTGCCACCGAGCACGACGGGAATCCCATGCGCGGCGTAGCGCTCGAGCTTGGGCTGAGGTTGGCGCTCACGAGCGCCGTGCCCCAGCCGAGCTTGACGATGTCCACGTACGCGCCCGCCACCTCGAGCAGACCGTCCACCTCGGCGACCGACAGGCCGCGGTCGATCACGTGCGTGACGCCTCGCTCGCGCGGCTTGACCGAGCGCTCGGGGATGTCCAGGAAGCCGGCTATCTGCTCGCTCCGGGCACGCTCACCGTGCGCGGTCTGCCGCGACGGCGATCCTCACACGGTGAGTCGCGCGTCCGCCGGCGGAGCTCGGCGCGAAGTCGATCACGGAGTCGCTCCGCCACCGGATGACGCTTCGCCACCGGCGCCGGACGACGATCCTTCGCCTCCCGTCCCCGCCTTGTCCAGGCCGGCGATCACAACGACGGTCGAGCTCCCGACGAGCGGGGACACGTCCGCTTCGATCGGCTGCACCTGCGTCACGCCGAGTGCGTGCGCGACCTGCGCGGCTTCGGCGCGGTGACCCGAGGAGTACTCGACGACCGTCGTCTGATGGCTCCCCGGCGGAGTGCCGTTCAGCGGGAGTCGCCTGTGAGTAGCCGCTCTGCTGCAGGCTCGCCGACAGCCGGTGAGCCAGGTTCGGCGTGCTCGTGCCGTTGAGCACCGCGACCTGCGCTTCCGCGGGACTGACCACCGGCGCCGAGGTTTCGCTCGGGTGGGTCGCCGCCGAGGTGGTCGTGTGAGTGGTGCGTGCGTGCGTGCGTGCGTGCGCAGCCGTAGTCGTCGCGGTGCTCGGGCTCGTGCCCGAGGAAGATCCGAACGAGCTGACGATCAACACGATCGCGACGACTCCGAGGGCCACCGAGGCCACGGTCAGGACCGTCGCGCGGGCGGGCGAGCGGCGGCTGCGCGAGTAGGTCGTCACACCGGCCCGCTGCGCGGCCGGCGGCTCGCCATCGCCGCGCTGAGCCCGGCCCGGCGGCGGCGAGTGCTCGCGCGAGGCGCCCGCCGATCTCCCCGCGCCGGCCGCGGATGCCGCCCTCACGGAGGCGCTCGCATCGGCACTCATCGCGGCGGCCGCGGTGCGGCGCTGAGGAGACGTCGGCGAGCCGGGTGCGGGCGGACGGGCGTTCGAGGGAGCTCCGCCGGCAGCGGCGGGCGGCGCAGCGGACGGCGATCGAGGCGACTGGCTCGCGGCGCTCGCCGTGCGCGTATCGCCCGGGATCGGGCCACCTGCGCCTGAGGACGACCCATCTCCAACCGGCGCCGCCGGTACTGGAGGTAAGGGCGGCACGGGCGCGCGTGGGACGGCCGCGGCAGCTCCAGCCACCGTTGCGGGAGCGGGCGAGCCGGACGCCGGAGGAGCCGCGGGGGTCGGAGACGACGCCGGGGCGGAGGGCGAGCTCGGAGACGACGCGGGCGCGGGGGACGAGTCGGAGATCGGCACAACGTCAGGGGCGGACGCAGCGCCGACTGGGCTCGGCAGCGGGACGCCTCCACGTGTCGCCACCGGAGAGGACCCGCCGGACCCGGGGACATCGGCCGGGGCAGCGGCGGGAATGGGCGTGGGGGCGCCGGAGACAAGGCCCGCGGCGGTCTGCGCGGCCGACTGTCCGGTGGCGCTTAGCGGAGCGGCGCTCGGATGCGCCGCGGGCGAGCCCTGGGGAGCAGCGGCAGGCGCGGGCGGCGCGGCGGGCGGGCGAGGGCCCGCGCTCTGGGGGGGTGAGGTGGCGCTCCCGACCGCGGTGGCTGCCGCAGCCGCAGCGGCGACCTGAGCGGGGGTGGGTGTGGCGGGGACGGCGGCCGGCTGTCCGGTGGCACTCAGCGGACGCGCGTTCAGTGGGGTCGCGCGCGGGACCGGGCGCTGGCCGCTCGGCGGTCGCACCTGCTCGCCGGTCGCCAGGCGCGCCGCCGCCTCGGCGCTCACGCGCTGCTCCTGTTCGGCGGAGCGCTCGGGGGCGCGTCCCGCCCACTCGCGCAGCCGCTTGAGCTCGCGCGCCTGCGCGAACACCAGCAGCGACAGCACCGCGATCCCGACGAGGGCGACGAACGCGGCGATCGCGCCGACCTTCGTGAACGAGCTCGACAGCGATAGCGCCAGTAGCGAAGCGGCGGTCATGAATCCTGGGAGTGTACGAGCGGCTCAGGCGTCCCGCGCCGCGTCGGGTGGCCGTTATCGCCCGAACTCGCCGGGGAGCGTCCACGGTCGGCGTCCCCGCCCTCAGGCGAAGCCTCCCTGCCATCACGCTTGCCGCCGGCGCCCCTCGCATCAACCGCGGCGCCCACGTGGTCGCCGCCCCTTCCTCCCGTCGATCGCGGTCCGGCGACAGCGCGGACACCTTCGCGGCCAGACCGGCGGCGTCACCCTCGAGCACGAGCAGGCCGATCTCGGCGAACATCGCCTCGACCGCCTCGGCCGCGAGCGGGGCGCGATCGGCGAGCATGATCTTCTCGGCGGGCGTCGGCAGAGCGCGCTCGTAGTCGTTGAACAGCTCCTCGCTCAGCTTCTCGCCGGCGCGCCGGCCGACGATCTCGACCTCGATGTCGCGCTCGGGGTCGAGGCCGGACAGGTCGATCATCGCCCGCGCGAGCTCGACGATGCGCACGGGCTCGCCCATGTCGAGCACGAACACCTCCGCGCCACCGGCCTCGGCACAGCTCAGCGAGCCGGAGCGGATGATCAGCTGGACCGCCTCGGGAATCGTCATGAAATAGCGGGTCATCCGCTCGTCGGTGACCGTGACCGGCCCGCCGCGCGCGATCTGGCGCTCGAAGATCGGGACGACGCTGCCGGAGGAGCCGAGCACGTTGCCGAAGCGCACCGCGTTGAAGCGAGTGTCGGGGAAGCGCGCGGCGGCGGCGTCCAGGGCGAACTCGGCCAGCGCCTTCGACGCACCCATCACGGTCGCCGGGGCGACCGCCTTGTCGGTCGAGACGAGCACGAACCGCCGCGCGCCGAGCTGGCCCGCGACATGCGCGACGACGCGCGTGGCGAGCGCGTTGTTGCGCACCGCCTCCACCGGGTTCGCCTCCATCAGGCCGACGTGCTTGTAGGCGGCGGCGTGGAACACGACGGTGGGGCGGTGCTCGGAGAAGACCTCGCGCATGCGCTCCTCTTCCTTGCAGTCGGCCAGCACCGCCACGAGCACCGACGGCTGGATGTGGCGCTCCTCCAGCAGCTCGCGCTCGATCTGGAACAGGTTGTCCTCGGCGTGGTCGAGCAGCACGATCTTGCGCGGTCCGACGCGCGCGATCTGACGGCACAGCTCCGAGCCGATCGACCCGCCCGCGCCCGTCACGAGCACCGTCTCCTCGGCCAGGTAGGCGCCCACGCGATCGAGCTCCATCAGCACCGGCTCACGGCCGAGCACGTCCTCGACGCGAACCTCGCGCATCTGCCGCGTAACGGTATCGCGCCCCCCTGATCCCTGGAGCAGCTCGAACACGGTCGGCAGCGTGCGCACCGAGATCCCGCGCGCGCGGCACTCGCGCACCACCCGCGCGCGGGTGGACCCGGGCGCCGAGGGAATCGCGATCAGCACTTCGTCGACGTGGGACTCGTCGAGGATGCGCGGCAGATCCGCGCGCGTGTCCCCGCGCACGCGCACCCCGTCGATGCGCAGACCGCGCTTGCTCGGGTCGTCGTCGAGAAAGCCGACCGGGGCGAGACCGAGGCCGCGGTTGCGCGCTATCTCCCGCAGCACCAGCCGCCCGCCATCGCCGGCGCCGACGATCAGCACCCCGCGCTGACCCTCGCGAACGCCGCGCAACGCCGCCAGCGGGCGCCGCTCGTAGACCATCCGTGCGAGCACGCGCACGCCGATCAGGAACAGCAGGCACAGCAGCCCGAACAGCACGATCACGCCGTTCGGGAGCCCGACCGTCGCGCTCGCCACCGTCCTGGTCCCGTGCACGGTGTAGCGCTGCACGGGTCGCAGCGCCTCGATGCCCACGACCGTGAGCAGCACGATCACGACGACCGCGCGCGCCACCGCCTCGAAGTCGCGCTGGCCGGAGTAGCGCCAGCGCCGCTGATACACGTGCGAGAACACCAGCACGATCAGGCTGCCGGCGAGCACCCACCAGATCGTGCGGGCACGCAGCTCGGCGTAATGGCCGCGTCGGGCCGTTGTCGAAGCGCAGCTGGAACGCCAGGTAGTAGGCGAGCGCGACCAGCACCCCGTCCACGGCGAGCTGGGGAATGGACCGGCGGTGCAGGGGAATGGCGGCCGATGGGAGCCTTCGGCGCATTACTGGGATTGTACGTGCGGACGGGGATGGGGGCGCGTCGCGAACGCCGAGGTTCGTCAACGCCCGCGGGCGGTGCGCGCCCGCCGGGGTGGGCGAACGGCGCTCTGGCTAGCGCTCGACAACGGCGACAGGAGCAGGTCCACGAGCAGCGCCGGGTCTCGGCGTATCCGCGCGGACGCGCTCGCGGGAGAGCGCTTGGCAAAGCTGAGCTCGGCGGGATCGGTGAGCTTACGCAGACGGTGTTCGGCGATCAGACGTTCGTCGACCGCGCCCATGCGTCCCTCGAAGGTCGTATAGACGGGGGTGCCGAGCGCGACCGCCTCGCGGTTCATCGTGCCGCCGGCGGAGATCACCAGATCGGCGGCGGCGATCAGCGACTGCGCGTCGATCGCATGGCGCGGGACGACGAAGCCGGGGATCGAGCCCAGCTCGGCGCGCTGGGGCGCGGTGCGGGGCAGCAGGACGACCTGCACTCCGTCGCGGGCCGCGGCGGTGCGGGCGCGGTCGAGCACGTCGGCGAACAGGTCGTTGGCGAAGCGGTGATACAGCGACACCTCCGGCGGCGTGCGGATAACCGCGAGCGGGCGCTCCGGATCGAGCGCCAGCTCGACGAGGACCGCCGGATCGGGGGTGAAGTCGGCGAGGTAGTACTCCTCCTTCAGGCCCGGATAGCGGCGAATCTTGCCGTCGGCGCCATATGGCTGCAGGCGCTCCGGCGGGATCGCGTCGGGCACCACGATCGCCCGCGCCAGACGACAGTTGACGTGGTGCTGGACGGATGCGTACTCATAGTCGAACATCGTCGACGAAGGGACTCGCAGCGTCGCGGCCGCGACCGACACGTCGTTGGAGCCATGCCCGAGCGCGATGTCAAAGCGGGCGCCGCCCGCTGCCCGCATGTCGGCCATCGCCCAGCGCACGAGCGCTGTCGAGCGTGACGCGAGACCTCCGAACTTGGCCGCCAGCCGCTCTCCCCGATGGCGCCCGATCGGGGTGTGGGCAATGCGCAGGCGCTCGCACAGCTCGATCGTCTGCGCGAAGTCGCGCGCGGTCACCCGCACGTCGTGGCCGTCGGCCTGCAGGCGCTCGATCACGGGGCGCATGACGAGCACGTGCGGACTGTTCGTGAGGTCAATCCAGACTCGCATGGCGACCGTCACGGTATCGTTGGCCGGCCGATGCTGGTGCTCGCCTCGATCTCCGAAACGCTCGTCAACGAAACGTCGCACTTTGTGCGCTCCGCGGGGCTGCCGGGAATATTCGCGCTGATGGCGATCTCCAGCGCGTGCATCCCGATCCCCTCGGAGGTGGTGATGCTGTTCGCCGGCTTCGCCGTCGCCGACCCGGGCCAGAGCGCCTCCCAACACCACATGACGATGGTGGGAGTGATCCTCGCGGGTCTGCTCGGGACGATGGTCGGCTCGTGGATCGCGTACGGCGTCGGGCGTGGCGGGCGGCTGGAGCTGCTCGAACGCCACGGCGGCAAGATGCATATGGGACCCACCCAGATCGAACGCGCGGACCGCTGGTTCCAGCGCTATGGCGAGCCGGCTGTGCTGTTCGGCCGGGTGATCCCGCTGGTCAGGGCGTTCGTATCACTGCCGGCGGGGGTCGCGAAGATGCCATTCGGCCGCTTCACGGTGCTGTCGCTGATAGGCACCGATCCCATGGGTGGTCGCGCTCGCGTTCGCGGGGCACGCGCTCGGCAGCGACTGGACGAGCGTGCGTAAAGTGTTTCGAGTACGTCGACTACGCGATCCTCGCGCTCGTCGTGGTCGGGGTCGCATACGCGATCGTGCGTCGACGACGACGGGGCCCCGCAGACGGGGGCACCGATACGCCCGTCGCCGACGCGGGCTGATCGGGGAATGCCGCTTCGACGGCGGCTCTTGCCGCGCCGCGCCTTCACCGGTCGCGGCGGCGGATCGGAATCTCGGCGGTTCTCGATTCGCGAAGCGGTGGCGTTGGGTGCGTTGCAGGGCCCGACCGAGCTGCTGCCCGTCTCCTCCTCGGCCCACACCACCCTGATTCCATGGCTCGCGGGATGGGACTACCCCGGACTGGACCCCGAGCTGCGCAAGTCGTTCGAGGTCGCCCTGCACGCCGGCGCGGCGGTGGCGCTGGCGATCGACATGCGCGCCGAGCTGAGCGACTCCGCACGTAGGCTGAGCCGGCGCCGGGTTGCCGTGATTGCGCTGTCGCTGGGCCCACCCGCACTCGCGGGATACGCGTTGGAGCATCCAATCGAGCAGCGACTCGGCGGGCCCCGCTCGATCGCGGCGGGTCTTTTCGCGGGTGCCCTGGCGATGGCGTTGGCCGACGCGCCCAACGCGCGGCGGCAGGGGCGCGTGCGCGAGCGCGACGCCGGACCGCTGCGACGGGCTCGCGCTCGGCATCGCCCAGGCCGCGGCGCTGATCCCGGGCGTGTCGCGCAACGGCGCGACACTCACGGCCGCACGAGCTCGCGGATTCGCCCGCGAGGATGCCCAGACGCTGTCCTGGCACGCGGGCCTGCCGGTGATCGTGGGAGTGAGCGCGTTGAAGGCGTGGCGGTTGTGGCGTGGGGGCGTTCCCCGCGGAGCGGGGCCCGCGCTCGCGGCGGGCGCGGGCAGCGCGTTCCTCTCCACGGTGGCGAGCGCCGGACTGCTGCGCCGTCCGCGGGTGAGCGCGAGAGCACTGCTGCCATACGCCCTCTATCGCTGCACGATCGCGGCCATCGCCATCGGACGCCTGCGCGGGACGCAGAATATGAGCGGATGAATCCGAGGGTCCCCACGTGACGCGAACCCTGCTCGGAACCATGCTCGGCGAGCGCTACCGCCTCGACGCGGAGATCGGGCGCGGAGGGATGTCGACCGTCTACCGCGCATTCGACACCGTGCTCGAGCGGGCGGTGGCGATCAAGCTGATGCACCGCGAGATCGCGACCGACTCCGATCAGCTCGAGCGCTTCCGGCGCGAGGCGCGCGCGGTCGCCCAGCTCAACCACCCGCACATCGTGACCGTGGTCGACGCCGGCGAGGAGCCCTCCGCGCACGATGCGTCGCGGGGCGAGGAGCCGGAAGTGGGGACGCCCTACATCGTGCTCGAGTACGTGGATGGCGAGACGCTCAAGCAGCTGATCCGGCGCGAGGGGCCCGCTGCAGATAACGCAGGCGCTCGCCTACACGATCGAGATCGCGCGCGCGCTGGGGGCCGCGCACGAGCGCCTGATCGTGCATCGCGACGTCAAGCCTCAGAACGTGCTGATCTCGAGCGAAGGCTCGGCCAAGATCACCGATTTCGGGATCGCGCGCACGCTCACCGAGGAGGGCCTGACGATGGATGGGCGGGTGCTCGGCACGACCGACTACGTCTCGCCCGAGCAGGCCCTCGGCCAGCCGGTCACCGGGCAGTCGGACCTCTACTCACTGGGAGTCGTGCTGTACGAGATGCTGACCGGCGCCGTCCCGTTCAGCGGCGAGACCCCTGTCGCGGTGGCGATGCGCCACGTGCGCGAGCAGGTGCCCGACGTGCAGTCGCGCCGGCCGGAAGTCTCCGCCGCGACCGCCGCCGTGGTCGAACGCGCGACCGCGACCGACCTGGCCGAGCGCTATCCCGACGCCGCCGCGATGGTCGCCGACTTGGAGGAGGCGCTCGCGCTCGAGACCTCCCGCTCCGGGCAGGCGACGGGCGAGGTCACGAGCGTGCTGCGAACGCTGCCGCGGCGCTCGCGGCGGCGACTGCCGTGGCGCATGCGCCACCCCTGGCGCTGGGCGGCGTCACTGGCGCTGCTCGCGGCGATCGTCGCGCTCGTGCTGATACTCGTCGCCGGTCACACCCACAGCGGCGTGGAGCCCAACGTGCCGCCAGGCAGGGTCTTCAGCCGGTCCGACTCGGCCAGACCGCCGCGCACGACTACAACCCGTTCGGCACCGGCCCCGAACACCCCACGCAGGTCTCCAACGTCATCGACGGCGACCCCAACACGACCTGGAGCACCGAGCACTATGTCGAAGGGACGCTCGGCCAGCAAGCCCGGCATCGGGCTCTACCTGGACGCCGCCCCGGGCGTGAAGGCGCGCGCGATCGAGCTGCAGACGCCCACGCCCGGCTTCACCGCGGCCATCTACGCCGCCAACGACTTCCAGCAACTGCCCTACGGGGACACAACGCCGCTGACCCAGCGCGGGTGGACGCAGGTGGCCGCTGCGCACACGATCGCGGCGCACACGACGATCCCACTGAGCGACCCGAGCCGATGTCCGTTACCGCTACTACCTGATCTGGATCACCGCGCTGCCCGCCTTCCAGCGAAGTGGCGGAAATCGCGGAGGCGACGCTGTTCTCGTGAGTGCGGTGTATGATTGGTGTATGGGCACGATGCGAACAAACATCGAGATCGAGGACACATACGTGCGGGCGATCATGGCGCGCTACGGCGTGCGCACCAAGACGGCGGCGGTCGATCTTGCCCTGCGTCACCTTGCAGGCCAACCCATGACGCGCGATGAAGCGCTGGGGATGCAGGGGGCTCACGCCATCGCCGAGCCGCCCGCCGACGTGCCACCGCGCTCGGCCGCGTGATCCTCGCCGACACCTCGGCATGGGTCGAGTACGATCGGGCGACCGGCAGCCTGCCGCACCGCCGTCTTGCGGAACTGATTGAGACCGGCGGTCCCGTGGCGGTTACCGAGCCAGTCATCATGGAGGTACTGGCCGGCGCACGTGACGGTCATCAGGAGGCCGACCTGCGTGGGCTGCTCGGAAGCGTAGAGCTGCTGAGCTTCGACGCCGTGACCGACTTCGACGGGGCCGTCAGGATCTACCGTCGCTGTCGCGCCGCAGGCGTCACCCCGCGAGGGATGATCGACTGCATGATCGGGGCCGTCGCGTGGCGCCACGGCGCGACATTGCTCGCCCATGATGCCGACATGGATCGCGTCGCGCGCGTCACCGAAATTACGCTCGACGACGCCTCGTTACGAGCGTAGTCCGGCAAGTCGATATGACCACGACCGACGTCAGACCCAGGTATGGGTGCCCCGTAACGCCGTAGGCCCCCGGCATCCACCCGGCTTCCTTATACGCGACCCTCAGAACACCCCAGATCGGGCCGCCCGAACTGTGGCGGGGAGACAAACCCAAATAGGGCGCACACCGTATGGCCTACCCCAAAAAACCACGATCCGGGGCCAACCCAAAGACACAGAACAGACCACACGCCAGGGATCAACGCCATCTGGCGAACTCTCAGCCGAGGGCCCCCACCGCCTCAATGCAGACGCGAGCTGCGCTCTGCATGCCGCTCGATCCCCAGCCGGCACAACCGGTCGAGCAGCTCGGTATAGGGAACCCCTGACGCCGCCATCAGCTTTGCGTAGACGCTCGTCGGGGTGAAGCCGGGCATCGTGTTGAGCTCGTTGACGAGCACCGACTCGCCGTCCACGAAGAAGTCCACGCGCGCCAGCCCCTCACAGCCGACCTCGACGAACGTCTCGACCGCGAGCTCGCGCACGCGCGCACGCGCGGCGTTTGAGATGCGGGCCGGCACGACGAGCTCCATCCCGCCGGGCGTGTACTTCGCCTCGTAGTCGTACCACTCGCCTGCGAACACAATCTCTCCGGGCTCCGAGGCCAACGCCGGCGCGTCGGCGCCAGCGCGCTCGGCGAGCGGCAGGCCGAGCACGCCGCACTCCACCTCGATCCCGACCGCCATCGCCTCGACGATCGCCAGCTCGTCGTGTGCATACGCCTGCTCCAGCGCGTCGGCCATCAGCGCGGACTCGGCGACGCGCACGATCCCCACCGAGGAGCCGAGGTGGGCGGGCTTGACGAACACCGGCAGCCCCAGCTCGGCGATCTCACCCAGCACCGGCGCGGGCTCCTCGCGCCAGCGCGCCTCGCGCACGCCGACGTAGTCCACCTGCGGCACCGCCGGAGAGGTCCCCGACAGCAGCCGCTTGAACAGGACCTTGTCCATGCACACCGCCGACGCGCCGACCCCCGCGCCGACGTACGCGACGTCGAGCGTCTCGAGCAGCCCCTGCACGGACCCGTCCTCACCGAACGGGCCATGCAGCGCCGGAAACGCGACATCGACCCCGAGCAGGCCCCCGCCGGGATGCATGCTCACGGGCTCGCCGTTGTATCGCCACGTGCCGTCGCGATCGATCTCGATCGGCACGACTTCGTGGCCCGCCGCGAGCAGCCCGCCGCGAACCGCGGCGCCGGAGGCCAGCGACACGTCGTGCTCGGAAGAGCGTCCACCACCGAGCACCGCCACGGTGAGCGCGTCCACCGGCGCGGCGGCAGCGGCCGATATCGGGCCCGTGACACGGGTCGCGGAGTCCCCCTGGCGGGCCGACCCGCCCTCGGCGTCCGCAGAGAAGGAGGAGGAGGAGGAGAAACCGCTCACCGGCTCACCCACTCGCCGCCGGAGGCGTCGGGGCTGCGGGCGTGCTCGGCGTGGTGGTAGTCGGTGTCGTCTGCGGACCCAGCACGCCGACGGCGATCATCACCGTGGCGCCCTTACGGGCCTTGTGAGGAGCCGTCGGGCTCTGCCTGAGCACGATGCCGACCTGTGCCGCTTCGGTGGTCGTCTGGGAGACCGCCTGGGGAGCGAACCCGGCCCGCCCGAGCGCCGCCGCGGCCTGTGCCTCGTTCTGGCCGACGACATTGGGGACGGCCGTTTCGGTGGGCGCTTGGGCCACCGTCAGATTCACCGTGCCGGCGGCGGGCAGCGAGGTGCCGGCGGCGGGCGACTGTTCGAGCACCGTTCCGGGCGACTGTTCGGACGAGGTCTGCTGCGTGATCGCCCCGGCGGCCAGTTTGGCGTTCGTCAACGTCGCTTCGGCGGCCGCGCGGGATTGGCCGACGACATCGGGCACGGTCGTCTGTGCGGGACCGCTGGAGAGGAGCACCGTGACCGAGCTGCCCGCCTGCGCCTCGGTTCCCGCCGACGGATCGGTCGAGATCACGCGCCCGCTCGCCACCGTGGCGCTGGGCTGCTTTTCGGTGGTGGGCTCAAAGCCCGCTTCCTTCAGCTTGGCGCCGGCCTGCGCCGCGGTGAGACCCGCGACATCCGGCAGCGGCGAGCTGCCGGGGCCCGTGGAGACGGCGATCGTCACACGCGTGCCCTTGCCCACGACGGATCCCGCCGGCGGCGTCGCGCTGATGACCACATTGTCGGCGACGGTCGAGCTTGCGGTCAGCGCGGGGACGGGCACCAGACCCGCATGGCGCAGCTCGGCGCCGGCGACCGTTTCGCTCTGCCCCGCGACGCTCGGCACAGTCACCTGCCCGTCCGCCGACGGGCGCGTCAGCGCCAGTACGAGCACGAGCGCGACGATCGCCGCGACGGCGGCGCCGGCGAGGGCCAGTCGCAGATTCCGGCGTTTTCTGGCGGCCTGCTCATCCTCCTCATCGGGCGGGGGCGCGCCGAGCGAGCCGTCGCCGGGGGGCAGCAGCAGCGCCGCGGGAGGCACGCCGCTCGACAGCGCCACTCCCGCGGGCACGACCCGCGTGGCCGTGCCCGGTGCTCCCGGTGGCTGGGTGGCGAAGATCGCGGTCGCGGTGGCGGCCGGGAGTCGCGCGCGGGCGTCGCTGAGCGCCGCGATGAACTCCTCCGCGCTCGCGTAGCGCGCCGCCGGGTCCTTGGCGAGCGCGCGCAGCACGATCCCGTCGAGCACCGCGGGCACCGCCGGGTTGGCCGCGCTCGGGGCAGGTGGCTGCGCCGAGACCTGCTTGAACGCAATCGCCACCGCCGTGTCGCCGTCGAACGGAACGGCACCGGTCAACAGCTCGTACAGGATCACACCGACCGCGTACAGGTCCGACGCGAAGCTGACCGCGTGGCCCTGGGCCTGCTCGGGGGAGAGGTATTGGGCCGTGCCCATGATCGAGCCCGTCATCGTCATGTCCGAGGCGCCCGCCTGGGCGATCCCGAAATCGGTCACACGCGCACGCCCCTCCTCGTCGAGGATGACGTTGTGCGGCTTCAGATCGCGGTGGATCACGCCCCGCGCATGCGCGAACCGGGCGGCCTGCAGGATCTGCGTGACGATGTCGATCGCCACCACCGGCTCCAGCGGCCCCTGCTCGCGTACGAGCGCCTTCAGCGAACGTCCGGGGACGTACTCCATCGCGATGTAGTACGTCCCGTCCCACTCGCCGCGATCGAATATGCCGACGATGTTCGGGTGCGAGAGCCCGGCGGCGCTCGAGGCCTCGCGGCGAAACCGCTCGACGAACTCCTGATCCTCGGCGAAGTGATGGTGCAGCACCTTGACCGCGAGGCTGCGCCCGAGCAGCTGATCTTCGGCGAGATACACGTCGGCCATGCCTCCCGACCCCAGCCGCGAGAGGACGCGGTAGCGACCGTCGACGATCGTGTTCGGCTCAACCATGGCTCGGCTCACGCGGTTGACCGGACTCAGCCATTGAGCACCGTTTCGATGACCTGACGTGCGACGGGCGCCGCGAACTCGGCGCCTTGGCCGGGGACGTCCTGCAGTGTCACGGCGATCGCCACCCGCGGGTTCTGCGCGGGCGCGAAAGCGATGAACCAGACGTTGTTGACGGCGGCGCCGATCTGCGTCTCGGCAGTGCCGGTCTTGCCCGCCACCCGCACGCCGGGAATCTGCGCGGCCGTGCCGGTGCCTTCGGTGACGACGGCTTCCATCATCGTCGTGAGCGAGGCGGCGGTCGACGGTTTCATCACGACCGACTGCACGCGAGGAGCGACCGTCAGGACCGTGCGTCCTTCGGGGTCGACGATGCGGTCGGTCAGGTGCGGGACCATGAGCCGTCCGTGGTTGGCGACGGCCGCGGCGACCTCGGCCATCTGCAACGGCACGACCTGGAGTTTGTCCTGGCCGATGCCCAACCGCCCGACGTCGACGTAACGGCTCGTCGGCGCGAGCAGGCGCTGGCCGAGATACTCGCCGCTCGCCGACATCTGTTCGCTTGGATAGTCCAGCTGGGGCTTGCGGTCGAACCCAAACCGGTCCATGTAGCGGGCCAGGGTCTGCTTGCCGACGTGTTCGGCGACCTGGGCGTAGACGGTGTTGACCGATTTGACGAGCCCTTCGGTGAGCGTCAGCTGCCCGAAGCTCTCGTGCTCGTCGTTGGACAGCGGCACCCCCGAGACCAGGATGCCGTCCTTGCCGCTCACCTGCGACTGCGGGGTGTACTGCCCGGTGTCGATCGCGGCGGTGGCCGTCACCACCTTGAACGTCGAGCCGGGCGCGTACCCGAACTGTGTCGCGCGGTTGACCAGCGGCGTTCCGTATGAGTCGCGAGTGAGCCGTTCATATGCGCTCGAGGAGCTCAGCAGGTTCGGATCGAAGCTGGGCGTGGAGGCCATCGCCTCGACCGCGCCGGTCGTGGGGTCCAGCGCGAGGACCGCGCCTCGGTGTTCCGCGAGGGCGGAGATCGCCGTGCGCTGCGCGGCCGGGTCGAGGGTCGTGATGACTTCGTCTCCCTGCCTGCGCTTGCCCTGCAGCTGGTCGAGGATCGCCTGCAGGTTGGTTGCGCTGGTTTCGCCGTCGAGTGCCGGGTTGCGGTAACGCTCGATACCCGACTGGCCGAGGTCGGTGAAGGAATAGCCGACCGTCTGGGCGAACAGCCCGCCGCTCGGGTACGTCCGCCTGTATGTGCCTTCGCGCCCGCGCACGCTGCGCGCCAGCACGGTCCCGTCGGCGGCGAGAATCCTGCCGCGCTGGATGCGTTCCTGCTGCAGCAGCGCGCGGCGGTTCAGCGCGTTCTGGCGCAGCGCTCCGGCTTCGAAGATCGTCCACCGCGACGTGAACGCGACCAGCAGCGCGAACAGCACTACGACCAAGCCGTACAGACGAACGATCGGCCTATTCACGGAGCTCTCCCAGTTCCAGGCTGTGTATGAGACCGGTTGCGTCCCCTTCGGAGCGCAGCGAGTGGTCGAGCAGCGTGTGCCGGCGGGCGGGGGACAGCTGCGAGGCGGCGACGCCAGAGACGTAGCTGCTGCTGTACAGCTTGATCCCGCCCGGCAACTGGTAGGGCACGCCGTTATAGAGCGTGACCAGGCCGCGGGCGTTGGTCCCGATGAAGTAGACCGACTGCGCCGCCAGATATGCGCCTGAGGCGAGCAGGCCGAGGAGGGCCAGCACGATCGTCACCGGCACCACGCGTCGCAGGCGTCTGCGTCTGCGTGTTCCGCCCGGTGCCTGTGCCGAGCTCGGCGGGCGCGGGGTGCGGGGTTGCGTGGGCCGAAGCGGGGTCGCCACGACAGCCATGGCATCCGGCGCGAGCGGCGGCAGAGGAGGGCTTCGGGTCCTCGATGGCCTCGCCGGGGCCGCGACCATCGGTTTCGGCCGGCGCGAGCGTGGTCTGCTCTTCGGTCGCGGGGGCGAGGGCGCTCGCCGGCGCGGAGGGATCCTCCAGGCGAAACAGCACGACTGTGATGTTGTCTCGGCCCCCGGCCTCGTTGGCGGCGCCGATCAGCGCCTCGCCGGCGTCGCGCAGGCGCGGGTGCGAACGCATGAGATCCGCCACGCGCGCCTCCGGGAGCATTGTGGTCAGACCGTCGCTGCACAGCAGGTAGACGTCGCCCGCGCGGGCGCTGTAGGAGCGGGTGTCGACCTCGACCGCCGGCTCGGGCCCGAGTGCGCGTGTGATCACCGAGCGCTGCGGGTGATCGATCGCTTCCGCGGGCGTGATCTTGCCCTGGCGCAGCAGCTCGTCGACGAGCGAATGATCGTCGGTCAAACGCAGCAGCTCGCCCGCACGCAGGCGGTAGGCGCGACTGTCACCGACGTGGGCGATCGCCACCTCCTCGGGGGCGACGTATACGGCCGTCAGGGTCGTACCCATCCCCGCGTGCTCGGCACTCGAGTGTGAGAGCTCATGGATGCGGGCATTGGCCGCGCCCGCTCGCGCCGCGAGGCCGCTCTCGGGCTCGGCCGTGTCCCCCAGTCCCTCTTCGAACACGTCCACCGCAATCCTCGACGCGACCTCGCCGGCCTGCGCGCCGCCCATCCCGTCGGCGACGACGAACAACGGCGAGCGGGCCAGCAGCGAGTCCTCGTTCGCCCGCCGCTGAAGGCCGGTGTCGCTGGCGGCGTACTGCTCGGCGACGCGGAGCATCAGGCCGTGCCAGTCGCGAGCGGGTACGCGACGCCGAGCGTCATGCCGAGCACCGGCTCGGGCGCTCGAGCGATCGTCGTGTCTGGAATTTCGGCAGGGGCGTCGTCGTGCATCGCTAGTCGACCTCGAATGTGAACTCGGAGTCGCCGATCCTGACGCGGTCGCCGGGATGCAACGGCCGTGGAGTCTCGAGCAGCTCCTCGTTGAGGTAGGTGCCGTTGGTGGAGCGCAGGTCCTCGATCACCAGGATGTTGCCCTGCCGGTAGACGCGAGCGTGGCGCGAGGAGGCGAAGGGGTCCTCGAGCCGGATCTCCGCCTGGTCGCCGCGGCCGAGCACGACATCCGCGTCGAGGTCATAGATCATTCCCGGATCGTGGCCGGGGGCGCGCTCCACCACGAGCCTTGGCGCGCGTCCGGCGAGATCGGCGACGCCCGCCGCCGAGGCCGAATGCAGACCGGTCGCATCGGGCGAGATCGGCGCGCCGGAGGACGGCAGCGGAGCCGAGGTGCCGCCGCGCAGGTCGCGCAGGGCGCTGCGCGCGACCCACAGCAGGAACAGGTAGAGCACGGCGAGGAAGCCGAACTTGAGGGCCACCGATACGGGCGCGAGCGTCGTCATGAGAGGTCGAACACGATCTCTGTCGAACCCAGCTCGAGGCGATCTCCGGCATGCAGCAGGTGGGAACCGTGGATGTCGCGCCCATTTACGCGCACGCCGTTGGTCGAGCCGAGGTCGGCAACGGTCCAGCCGCCCGCGTCGGGGCGAAGCTCCGCGTGCCGGCGCGAGACGCCGGTGTCCTCGAGCACGATGTCGCAGTCGCGGCTGCGCCCGACCACGCCGCCCTCGGGCGGCACCGCCAGACGCCTGCCGGCCACCGACAGCAGCGCCCGCGCGGGACGGCGAGCGCGTACCTCCTCGACCGGACCACGCATGCGTGCCGAGCTGCTGTAGATCATCGTCTGCCCATGTTCGTCCGAGGGCTCGGCCGGTCGCGCGTCCGCCGCCGGCTCGGCCGAGGAGCCGTCACTGTGACCGTCCGCCCGGACGAGCCGCGCCTGGATGCCGAATTCGCCGAGTGAGAGATGCTCGTCGGTGTGGAAGGAGATCTGTGGCTGGGAGGCGAGGATCAGATCCTCGCGGCGGGCGTGCTCGAGCAGGTAGGCGCACAGCTCGTCGATCACCTCGTGCTCGACGCCCTCGTAGCGAGCGCGATCCTGAGGGGAGAGCCATACGGAGTACTCGTTCGGTGCGTAGGTGCGTGAGACCGAGGCGGTGCGATGCTCGTCCATCTCCCGTGCCAGCTTGTGCGCCAGTTCGATCGGGCGCACCTCCGAGCGGAACACGCGCCCAAACGCGCCTTCGACGAGGTTGGCGATCCTGGTCTCGAGTGCTCTCAGGGGATTCATGGCAGGGACGCCCGCAGTCGACCTCCGGCCGCATCTGGCACTCTAAGGGTGACGGGGTCCGACCGGTCCGCGCAGCGCACGTCCCGCGATCGCGATGGCGGCACCGGCGATCGCTCCGAGGACGGCACCGCGCGGCTGCGGGAGAGTCCGCACCGGTGGACAGGCCGGCGTCGAAGTAGGGCGTGGCGGCGAGCAGAGCCGTGGACCAGAGGACCGCGGCGAGCGTGTCGAGGATGGCGCTGGAGCCGCGCACGATCAGCGGCAGCACGACCGCGGCGGCGGCCCACAGCAGCGCTCCGAACAACAGCCCGATCGTGAGCGTCGGTCCGACGACATGGGTGACGGCGCTGTCGAGCGAGGCCTCCCAGACCATCCGCGACGGCGTGCCGTTGGGCGATCCCAGCCACAGGCTCGCGCCGGCCGGTCCCCCGCCGAGCAGCGGCTCTGAGAGCGCCAGCCACCAGTACCCAAGCGCGCCGAGGCCGGCCCGTCGCGACCATCGCGAGGCCTGCCCCGCCAGAGCGGGATATGCGCCCGCCAGGCCCACGAGCCCGAGCACCGGCGCTAGCCCGGCCGTCAGCCAGCCGATGCCGGGACGGGGCCCCGCCAACAGCAGCGGCGCCGTTGCGGCCAGTGCCAGCAGCGCGACCCCCGGACGCGCGCTCGCCACCTGCCAGACCGCCACGGCGATGACGCAGCCCGCCCACACCGCGCGCGGCAGCGGCAGGCGCAGCGGCCCGCGGGTTCCGCCGTCGGCGTCCACGGTCGACGTCGGGGCCTCGGATGCGGGACGAGCCCGAGTGTCGTGTCGGTGGCCGCGTGCGCCCGCGACGAGCATCCGGTGGTGCTCGAGGGTGTGGTGCTCCGCCGTCGTCGGGGCGTGGGGCGCCGCCGGTGAAAGGGGGCGATCGAAGCCGCTCGGCTCACGCGGCCGACGACCGGCTCGCCGGCCGAGCAGGCCGCGCCTACGGGTCGGGCTCCGCGCCAGAGCAAGTTCGAGAGCGGCTTGTAGGTCCTCGAGGCCCCCGCGCCCGGCGGGATCGGCTGCCAGCGCCGTATCGAGGGCGTCGGTAAGCGCCCGCGGAAGGTCGGGGCGGCGAGCCGCGAGCGGGGGAAGGGGGCGGCCGATGCGCCGGGCCGTCGCCGCGGGAGTGGGCCCGCGCACCGGGTTGATTCCCGCGAGCCCCTCATACAAGACCAGGGCCAGCGAGTAGACGTCCGCTAGCTCGTCGACCTCCAAGCCTTCGCTCTGCTCGGGCGCCATGTAGGCGAGCGTGCCGAGCGTCTCGCCGGTGCGCGTGAGCGCATCCTCGCCGACGAGGCTCGCGCCGCCGAAGTCGGTCAGCTTGGCCGGCGTCTCGCGCGCGCCGGGGTCGCGGGGCACGAGCACGTTGTGGGGCTTGACGTCACGGTGGATGACTCCTCGAGCATGGGCGTGAGCCAGCGCGTGAGCCAGCGTGACCCCGATCTCCAGCAGCTCCTCATCCGTGAGGGCATCCTGCGCCACGAGCTGCGCGAGAGTGCAGCCGTCGACGAGCTCGGAGACGAGATAGAACGCGTCCTCATCCACATACGCCTCGTGCAGCGCGACGATCGCCGGATGAGACAGACGCGCCGAGGCAAGCGCCTCGCGCGATGCGCGCTCGCCGGCCCGCGGTGCGCCACCGAGTCCGTCGGCGGCGGTCGGGCCCGCAGGGAGCGGTATCCGCTTGAGCGCGACCTCACGGTGCAGCAGCTCGTCATACGCCCGCCAGACCACACCGAACCCCCCAGCGCCGAGGCGTTCGAGCGGGCGGTAGCGGCCGTGCAGCAGCTCGTCGGCGCGAGTGCTCTCACCGACGATGCGCTGCGAGGGGCGTCGTGGTCCTCGGGGCGGGCTCGCCCGAGCGGCTTCGGCGGAGCGAGCGAGCCCCTCGACGCCATCGGTTCCAGGCGGAGCGTCGGTCCGCGCGAGATGCTCCTGGACGAGGGTCTGCGGAGAGTCCACCAGGTGGCGCGTTCGCCTCCGTAGGCGCGCTCCCTGCACGAATGCGAAGGATTTTGCGGACTGACCGAGAAGTTGCAGGTTTACAGGCGAGGAGACTGGCAGTCATACTGGTGCCCTCCACATGAACAAGTCCCTGCAAAGGAGCACATAGCTTTTGTCGTTTTTTGACGACGGGGAGGAGACGGCGACTCGTCCCGCAGCCCGAGCGCCGCGCACGCCGCAGAGACCCCGCGCGCGGCGGCCGCGCGGCGCCGCGGAGCCGAGCTCGCATGACGAGCACACCGTGATGGTGCGCCGTCGTGTGGCGGCCGGAGTCGGCGTCGTGCTGCTGATCGTGATCGTGCTGCTCGTGAACGGCTGCCTGAAAAGCCAGAAGACGCAGGCGCTGAAGGACTACACCGGCAACGTCTCAAGGATCGTGACGGCATCCGATCAGCAGGTGTCGCAGCCGCTGTTCGCGGCGCTGTCCGACGCGAGCTCCAAGCCGGCCCTCAACGTCGAGACACAGGTCAACCAGCTGCATCTGGAAGCCGAGAAGCAGGCCACGGAAGCGAAGGGTCTGAGCGTGCCCGGGGAAATGAACTCCGCGCAGCGCGACCTGCTGCTGGCGCTGGACCTACGCGCGGAAGGGGTGGAAAAGGTCGCGAACCTGCTGCGCACGGCGCTGGGGGGCCAGGCCAGCAGGCGAGCACGACGATCGCGGGCGACATGGAGAACTTTCTGGCCTCCGACGTCATCTACTCCCAGCGTGTCGCGCCGCTGATCGAACAGACGCTGAAGGCGGCGGGCGCCGGAGGGCAGACCGTCGCAAGCACGCACTTCCTGCCGAACATCGGCTGGCTGGAACCGACCACGGTGCAGTCGCGCATCACCGGCCAGGCGGCATCTTCGTCGAGCGCACCTGTCACCGGCAATCACGGCAGCGCGCTGAAGGGGGTGAGCGTCGGCGCCAGCACGCTGGAACCGGAACCCGCGCTGAATCACATCAGCGGGGGCGAGCAACCCAACCTTCACCGTGCAGGTCGAAAACTCCGGCGAATTCCCGGAGACGAACGTCAAGGTCGACGTCACCGTCACCGCCGCCGGAAAGCAGTACGCGGCTTCGCACACGATCGAAAAAACCGAACCCGGCAAGACCGTGGACGCCAACGTCGCGGTGACCGGTGTCCCGCTCAGCGCCGCCTCGAAAATCGAAGTGAAGGTCGAGCCGGTGCCGGGGGAGAACGACACCGAAAACAACAAGACCACCTACCTGGCGATCTTCGGCAGCTAGAAGCCGCGTCGAGGCGGTGACTGGGCGCCGCCATCGACCGGTGAGGTCGCGGCGGGTTTCTGCGCCTGCCACGCGCGCTAAGTTGTGGCGAGCATGACCGCCGCGATAACCGATACCCAGGGGATCGTCGCGATCGCCGCCGCCGCGCTGGCGGTGGTCGCGCTGATCGCGTGCGCCGCGCTGGCGATGGCGGTGCGCAGGCTGCAGGCGTTCGCAGAAGCTCGTGATCGGGCGAGCGACGAGATCCGCGACGTGGTGGCCCACGCCGCCGACATGCAGGACGCGTTCGAGGCGCTCAGGGGGTACGTCGAGGACATCGCGGCGCGCCTGGACGGACGACTGGCGGGCGCGGAGACGGCGCTGCACGGTGCGATCGCGCACCGCGCGCTGGTGCGCTACGACGCCTACAACGAGCTGTCCGGCCAGCAGTCGATGTCGATCGCGCTGCTCGACGACGCGCAGCTCGGGAATCGTGCTGTCGTGCATCCATCATCGCGACCAGGCGCGGGTGTATGCCAAGCAGGTGCACGGCGGACGGGGCGAGCTCGAGCTCTCGCCCGAGGAGGCCGAGGCGGTGCGCTCGCGCTGAGTCCCGGCCGGGGAGCGAGCCGATGTCGCCGGACAGCACGCCGGCTGAGAGCGGCGCGGGGACGGGCGTCGCCCCGCGTCGGGTACCTCGGTCCCGAGGGCACGTTCACCGAGGAGGCGCTGCTGGCGAGCGCCGAGCCGAGCGCGGTGGAGCCGGTCGCGCTGAGGACGATCTACGACACGATCCTCGCGCTCAAGCGTGGTGAGGTGGAGTGGGCGGTCGCGCCGATCGAGAACTCGCTGGACGGATCGGTGAGCGTCACCCTCGATCTGCTGGGCAGTGAGGAGGGAGGCCTGCAGATCGTCGGCGAGGCGCTGCTGGCGGTAAGGCACTCGCTGATCGCCTCCGAGGAGGTGGAGCTGCAGAGATCGACACGGTCCTGACCCATCCGCAGGTCCCCGGCCAGTGCGAGCGGTTCCTGCGCGGGGAGCTGGGCCACGCGACGGTGCTGCCGGCGAGCTCGACGGCCGAGGCGGTGCGGATCGTCGTCGGAGGGGCAGCGACGAGGCGAGGCGGCGCTGGGGACGGTGCTGGCGGCCGAGATCTACGGCGCGACGGTGCTGCGGGAGGGCGTGCAGGACAGAGACGACAACGAAACGCGGTTCGTGTGGCTTGCACGAGCCGGCGGGGGTGCCGACGGACGGAGCCGATGCGATGGCCGCCGGGCTGACCGCTCCCGGGGACGCGACGCCGGGCGGGCGCATACCCGCCGCTACGTCCGTGCGCGGACGGCGAATGGAAGACCTCGCTGGTGTTCTGGGGGCCGGGAGCGGACAGCCCCGGTTGGCTCGTACGCTGTCTGGACGAGTTCGGGCGGCGCGAGATCAACCTGACGAAGATCGAGTCGCCGCCCGAAGCGCGATCGGATGGGCAGCTACATGTTCTTCGTGGACCTGCAGGGCCGGGTGAGCGACCCCGCGATCACGGAGGCGGTCGCCGGGCTCGAACAGATCTGCGAACAGGCGCGCGTACTGGGTTCCTACCGGGCAAGCGGCACCCCGACGGACGCGCGGTCCGACCGAGAAACACGCGCCGGGCAATCGCCACGACGAGCCCGCGCCACCGCTACACTCCGGCGCTACAGATGGATAGCACCGTTCCACCTGTAGTACTGAGGTCCGTGCCGCCACCAGAGCACCGGCGGCGCGGGCCTGACAGTGGCCGGGTGCTCGTATTGAACGCGACGTATGAGCCGATCAACGTGTGCTCGGTGCGACGCGCGGTGGTGCTGCTGCTGAAGGACAAGGCCGAGCTGCTGGAGCGGGGGCGCTGGGAACTGCACTCGGAGAGCTCGACCGTCGCGCGGCCGGTCGTGATCAGGCTCGTCAGCTACGTGCGGGTCCCGCGCGACGCTCACCGGCGCAAGATCACCAGGCGCGCGGTGTTCGCGCGCGACGGCTGGGCGTGCCAGTACTGCGGATCGCGCTCGAACCTGACCGTCGATCACGTGATCCCACGCTCCAAGGGCGGCAACTCCAGCTGGGAGAACATCGTCGCCTCGTGCGCGCCGTGCAACCGGCGCAAGGGCGACCGGCTGCCGCGCCAGGCCGGAATGCATCCGCGTCGCGCGCCGCGCACCCCGCGCGCCGAGATCTTCATCCACGTCGCCTCGCCGACGATCCCGGCGGCATGGCTGCAGTACCTGCCTCAAGCCGCGTAGGCCCCTTCAGGTCGGCGCGCCCGGGGCGCTCATGGCCTCTCGGGTGCATACCCTTTGGCGACACGCGCGTAGGCCCAAGCAAGAGACAGGCAGGCAGAAAGACAGAGCGGGGAGCACCCCTCGACAGGATGCCCCTCGCGGATACGGCTGTGACTGGAAAGACCGAGGCGACTCGCTTACGCGCTGCTGCCGGAGGGACCAGGTCCGGCGGTCGTCTCGGGGTGTCCCGGGTTGGATTCCGCCAAGCGGTCCAGCCTCCGACCTAGCGGCCGGTCACCTCCAGGGTCCCGCGAGAACTGTGACTAAGCGTACGGACCACCTCCTTTCTCTGGTCTGGTGAGAGTAGCGAACGGAGATGACGTGCGCCAGGCTTAATCCTCGGCCGGCGGGCCGGGCGAGCGCCCGAGTCGTCATCGGCGGCCGTCGATGCTTGGGATCCATCCTCGGTACGCCGGGCCGTCCTCGGTGTCGACGACGACGCGACGGCGCTGACGAGATCGTCGTCCTTGAGGTTCATCGCGCGTACGCCGGTCGCCGAGCGGCCCTGCTGGGAGATACCGCCGGCGGCGGTCCGCTGGACCATGCCGCCGACGCTGATGAACACCAGCTCCTGGTGCTCGCGCACGACGAGCGCGCCGGCCAGGCCGCCCTTGCGCTCGGTCAGCTTGATCGTCTTGACGCCTTTGGCGCCGCGGTTGGTCTTGCGGTACTGGCCGATCTGGGTGCGCTTGCCGTAGCCGTTCTCGGTGACGACCAGCAGGTCCATGTCGTCGCGGGCGACGTCCATCGCGATCACCTCGCCGTCCTTGCCGACGTCCATGCCGCGCACGCCGCTCGTGTCGCGGCCCATCGAGCGCGCGTCGGCCTCGGCAAAGCGCACCGTCAGCCCGGCCTTGGAGACCATGATGATCTCGTCGTTCGGATCGACCGCGCGCACGGCCAGCAGCTCGTCGTCGTCGCGAATCTTGATCGCGATGATCCCGTCGGCTTTGATCGGCGTGTTGTAGGCGAGGAACTCCGTCTTCTTGACGGTGCCGCTGCGAGTGGCGAACACGAGGTACTTCGTCTCTGAGAAGTCGCGCGTGGAGACCACCGCCTGGATCCGCTCGCCCTCGCGCAGCGGCAGGATGTTGACGAGCGCGCGCCCCTTCGCGGTGCGCGAGGCCTCCGGCAGCTCGTACACCTTGGAGCGGTAGACCTTGCCGCGGTTGGAGAAGAACAGCAGGTAGTCGTGGGAGGAGCAGACGAACAGGTGCTCGATGAAGTCGCCGTCCTTCATGTCCATTCCCGTGACGCCGCGCCCGCCGCGCGCCTGCTGGCGGTAGGTGGCCAGCGGCAGCGACTTGATGTAGCCGGTCTGGGTGATCGTGATGACCATCTGCTGGTCGGCGATCAGGTCCTCGATGTCGATCTCGTCCTCGGAGTGGCTGATCTCGGTGCGCCGCTCGTCGCCGAAGCGCTCGGAGATCTCGGAGAGCTCCTCCTTGATGACGGCCATCACGCGGGTCTCGTCGCCGAGGATCGCGCGCAGCTCGGCGATGCGCTCGGTGACGTCGGCGTGCTCCTGTTTGATCGAGTCGGCCTCGAGCGCCGTCAGCTGAGACAGGCGCAGGTCGAGGATCGCCGAGGCCTGGATCGTGCTCAGCTCGAAGCGGGCGACGAGCTGCTCACGGGCATTGTCGCGATCGCGCGAGGCGCGGATCAGCTCGATGATCGCGTCGAGGTTGTCCAGGGCGATCAGCAGGCCCAGCAGAATGTGCGCGCGGGCCTCCTTCTCGGACAGCTCGTGCTTGGTGCGGCGCACGATCACTTCGCGCTGGTGGGCGACGTAGTTGTGGATGACCGCGCGCAGGTTCAGCGTGCGCGGGACGTTGTCGACCAGCGCGACCATGTTCACGCCGAACGTCGACTGCATCGAGGTGTGCTTGTAGAGCTTGTTCAGCGCGACCTTGGGAATCACGTCGCGCTTGAGCTCGATCACCAGGCGCATGCCGCGCTTGTCGGACTCGTCGCGCAGGTCGGAGATCTCCGAGATCTTCTTGTCGTGCACCAGGTCGGCGATCTTCTGGATCAGGCCGCCGTCGCCGCCCTTCTTGACCATGAACGGCAGCTCGGTGACGACGATCGCCTCCTTGCCTTGTTTGAGTGGCTCGACGTGCGCCCTGGCCTGTACGCGCACGCGGCCGCGGCCGGTCTCGTACGCGTCGCGGATGCCCTGGTGGCCGAGGATGATCCCGCCGGTCGGAAAATCAGGGCCTTTGATGTGCGCGAGCAGGCCATCGGTGTCGATCTCGGGATCGTCGATATAGGCGATCGTCGCCGCGACCACCTCGCGCAGGTTGTGCGGCGGGATGTTCGTCGCCATCCCGACCGCGATGCCCGAGGAGCCGTTGACGAGCAGGTTCGGAAAGCGCGCCGGCAGCACGAGTGGTTCGCGGCGCGAGCCGTCGTAGTTGGGCGCGAAGTCGACCGTGTCCATGTCGAGATCGCGCAGCATCTCCGTGGCGATGCGGGCGAGACGGGCCTCGGTGTAGCGCATCGCAGCCGCCGGATCGTCGTCGACCGAGCCGAAGTTGCCCTGACCGTCGACGAGCTCGTTGCGCATCGAGAACTCCTGCGCCATCCGCACGAGCGTGTCGTAGATCGCGGAGTCGCCGTGGGGGTGATAGTTGCCCATCACCTCGCCGACGATCTTCGCGCACTTGGCGTACGGCCTGGTGGGGCCGAGACCGAGCTCGTTCATCGCATACAGGACGCGACGGTGCACGGGCTTCAGGCCATCGCGCACATCGGGCAGCGCACGCCCGACGATCACCGACATCGCATAGTCGAGGTACGCGGTGCGCATCTCCTCCTCGAGAGCGCGCGGTTCGACGTTGCCGCCGCCTATGACGTCAGCACTGGCCATTGCTCACCCTAAATATCCAGATTGACGACGGCGCGGGCGTTGTCCTCGATGAAGGCCCTGCGCGGCTCGACCTGATCGCCCATCAGCATCGAGAAGATGCGGTCGGCGGAAGCGGCGTCCTCGAGCGTGACCTGCGCCAGCATGCGCGTCGCCGGTGCCATCGTGGTTTCGCCGAGCTGGTCGGCATTCATCTCGCCGAGGCCCTTGAAGCGCTGCAGTTTGATCCCCTTCTGCGCGACGGTCATCACGGCCTCGCGCAGCGCCTCGAACGAGGGTGCGCTCTCGCGGGCATCGCCGAGGCGCACGTCGAATGCGGGCGTACCCGCGAGCTCGACCAGCTGCGCGTGGACGCGCGCGAGCTGGCGGTACTCCTGCGAGTCGAACAGAGCGCGACCGATGCGATGGGTGCGGGCAAAGCCGGTGCTCGTTTCGACCGCCTTCACGCGCAGCTCGGCGGCGTCGACGGAGAGCAGCTCGGTGGCGTGCGTCTCGCCCTCCAACCCCTCGCGCGAGAGCAGCTTGACCGCGGCGTCGGGGTCGAGCGCCTGCTCGCCGAGCAGCGAGGACTCCTCCAGGAACTGGACCATGTCGTGGCCATGGACGGCGCGCAGCGAGGAGGCCCAGCCCTCGTACTGCTTGAGCAGGCGGGTGAAGCGCTGCCAGCGGGCCTCGGTGAGCTTGAACGGGCTGCCGTGGCGGTCGAACACGTCGAGCTTGTCCCACTTGTCCGACAGCAGGATGTCTTCCAGCTCCGAGTCTTTCTCGATGTAGCGCTCACGCGAGCCCTGCTTGAGCTTGTACAGCGGCGGCTTGGCGATGTAGACGTAGCCGGCCTCGATCAGCTCCTGCATCTCGCGGAACAGCAGCGTCAGCGCGAGCGTGCGGATGTGAGCGCCGTCGACATCCGCGTCTGTCATCAGGATCACCTTGTGGTAGCGCGCGTTCTCGAGGTTGAACTCGTCGCGCACGCCGGTGCCGATCGCCGTGATCAACGCCTGGATCTCGGTGTTCTGGAGCACCTTGTCGATGCGCGACTTCTCGACGTTGAGGATCTTGCCGCGCAGCGGCAGCACGGCCTGAGTGTTGCGGTCGCGGCCCTGCTTGGCCGAGCCCCCGGCGGAGTCGCCCTCGACCACGAACAGCTCGGCCAGCGACGGGTCCTTGATCGAGCAGTCCGCCAGCTTGCCCGGGAGTGTGGAGTTCTCCAGCGCCGACTTGCGCCGGGTCAGGTCGCGGGCCTTGCGCGCGGCCTCACGGGCGCGCTGGGCCTGGACGGACTTCATGATCACCGCGCGCGCCTCGCTCGGGTTCTCCTCGAGGAACTCGCCCAGTCCGGTGTTGACGATCGACTCCACGAAGCCAGCCATGCCGGGGTTGCCGAGCTTGGTCTTCGTCTGGCCCTCGAACTGGGGGTCGCGCAGCTTGACGGAGATCACCGCGGTCAGCCCCTCGCGCACGTCCTCGCCGGAGAGGTTGTCCTCTTTCTCCTTGAGCAGGCTCTTCTCGCGCGCGTAGCGGTTGAGCGTGCGCGTGAGCGCCGAGCGAAAGCCCGACATGTGCGAACCGCCCTCGCGCGTGGCGATGTTGTTGGCGAACGAGTGGATCGACTCCTGATAGGAGGAGTTCCACTGCATCGCCACCTCGGCGGCGCCCTCCTCGGATTCGCCGGCGAAGAACACGACCTTGCGGTGGACCGTGTCCTTGTTCTCATTCAGATAGGCGACGAAGTCCTCGATGCCGCCCTCGTACTGGAAGGAGGCCGAGTGGCCCTCGCCGCGCTCGTCGACGATCGAGATCTTCAGGCCCCGCGTCAGGAAGGCCGTCTCGCGCAGGCGCTCCTCCAGCGTGTGGAAGTCGTAGTCGAGCGACTCGAAGATGTCGGCGTCCGCCAGGAACGTGACGGTCGTGCCCGTAGGGGCGCCGTAGGCCAGCTTCTCGCCCTTGGTCAGCTCGCTCTGGGGAGCGCCGCGCGAGTACTCCTGGTTCCAGACGTGGCCGTCGCGACGAATCTCCACGAGTAGACGCTCGGAGAGGGCGTTGACGACGGACACCCCGACACCGTGCAGCCCGCCGGAGACCTTGTAGCCGCCGCCGTCTCCGAACTTGCCGCCGGAGTGCAGCACGGTCAGCACGACCTCGACGGCCGGACGGCCCTCCTTCTCCATCGTCGCGACCGGGATGCCGCGGCCGTTGTCGCGACGGTGACCGAGTTGTCGGGGTGGATCGTGACGGAGACCTCGGTGCAGTAGCCGGCGAGGGCCTCGTCGACGGAGTTGTCCACAACCTCGTAGACGAGGTGGTGCAGGCCCATGACGCCGGTCGAGCCGATGTACATGCCGGGGCGCTTGCGGACGGCCTCCAGACCCTCCAGCACCGTGATGTCCTGCGCGTCATACCCGGCGTCCACGCCCGCTGAGGTGTCGCTGACGCCCGCGGCGGCGCTGTCCTCGAGATTGTGTGCGTTGGCGCTGTCGGCAGTAGCCAATCTGATCCTTCGATGACGTGCGAACGCCCCGGAATCCAGGGCGCTCAGACGGTGGTCGGGTGCGGGATGTGCGTTGACTGAACAATAGCACAAACGACCCCCGCACGGGCCTGGCCCGAGGCACGAAATCCCTGCAAAATGCAGTAAACGTTCATCGTATCCCCGGCTAGTGCGGCGGTGGTGTCTCAGCCGGTGCGGCAGCGCAGCCGGCGGAGGGTGTCCTCGCCGAGCTCGGCGTTCAGGCGTGCGACCAGCTCGGACCCCATCAGATCGAGCTCCTGCGCCCACACGGCGGACTCGCAGATCACCGTGAGCACGCCGTCGCGCGCGGCCGTCGGACGAGCGGACCCGGCGATCGCCGGGCCGAGCGCGCGCTCCCAGAGCTCCTGCACGCGAGCGAGCGTGGTGGCCGGCGCGAGCTCGGCGGTGAACGCTTCGATGGGCACCGCCAGGCGCCTGGGGGCGAGCCTGCTCATGGGCCTACGCCCGGACGACCGGTCGGGCCGGGGCTCATGCCGCCAGCGCCTCCTGAAGGATCGCACCCGGCGAGACGCGCAGGCGTGTGACGGCGGCGCTCATGCCGCCCGGGACGTGGGCGAGGTCGGTGGTCGCGATGACGCTCTGCCCGCCCGTGGAGAGCTCACGCGCGAGCAGCTCACGGCGCTCGGCGTCGAGCTCGCTCATGACGTCGTCGAGCAGCATCAACGGCATCCGGTCGCGCTCGGCGGCGAGCACGACACGCTCGGCGAGCAGCAGCGCCAGCAGAGCGATGCGCTGCTCGCCCTGCGATCCATACACGCGCAGCTCGCGCCCGTCGCGCAGGAGCGCCAGCTCGTCGCGGTGCGGTCCGTGACCGGAGAAGCCCCGTTGCAGGTCGCTGTCCAGACGCTCGCGCAGCTCGACGAGCAGGGCGTCCTCGTCGGCGGCGCGCGTGCGCGGGCGATACTCCAGACGCGCCTCGCCGGTGAGGCCGAGCTGGACGGCCCGCTCGGCGAACGGAGCGGCGATCAGGGCGACGGCGCGGGCGCGGTGCGTCGCGCAGCGCGAGCGCATGGCCGGCCAGCTGCAGATCCCAGGTGCGGATGCTCTCGCGCGAGGCGACGCCGGCGCGGATGCGGGCCAGTAGGGCGTTGCGTTGAGCCAGCACCCTGGAGTACGCGAGGCGATCGGCCGCGCGCGCCGGCCAGAATCCCGCCACGACCTGGTCGAGGTGCGCGCGGCGGAGGCTGGGCGGACCCTTCAGCAGCTCGAGGCGATCGGGCATGAACACGCTCAGCAGCGGACGAGCCTCGACGTCGAGCAATCGCTCCACGGGTGCGCCGTCGGAGCTCATGCGCTTGGGCTGTCCCGGCTCGAACCCGACACTCAGCTCATGCTCGCGGGAGCCATCGCCGAGTCGCACGCTGACACGGGCGGCGCCTGCTCCGAAGCGCACCAGCTCGCGCTCGTTGCGCGTCCGCGGCGAGCGCCCGGTGCAACCGAAGTAGACGGCCTCCAACAGGTTCGACTTGCCCGCGCCGTTGGGGCCGTGCACGACGGTCAGACCATCACCCAGAGATGCCTCGGCGCGGGTGTAGGTACGGAAGTCGCGCAGCTGGACGCCAAGGACGCGCATGCCTTACGAGCTCGATCGGGAGGAAGACGACAGGACCGCATGCGGTCCTGTCCGGTGGCGTGCATGCACGCCACCGCCGTTGGCGCATGCGCCAACGGTAGACGTGCCGCATGCGGCACGTCTGGGCCGCACATGTGCGGCCCCGCCCCATCAGACGTTGAGTCTGATCGGCATGATCAGGTAGACGAAGTCGCCCGACTCGGGGATTCGATCAGGCCGGGGCGCAGCGGACTGATCAGCTTCAGCACCAGCTCCTCGGACTCGACGCTCTCCAGCCCGTCGCGCAGGAACTCAGGGTTGAAGCCGATCTCGAACGGCTCGCCGTTGAACGGCACCGGGATCGTCTCCGAGGCCTCGCCGACGTCCGGGGTCTGTGCCGAGACGGTCAACTCGCCCTCGCTGAAGCCGAGGCGCAGCGGAGTGTTCTTCTGCGCCAGCAGGCTGATGCGCCGCACGACGTCCCCCAGCTCGGCGCTCGCCATGCGCAACTCGTGCTCGACCGACTCCGGAAGCAGCTGGCGATAGTTCGGGAACTGGCCGTCGATCAACCGCGACGACAGGACGACGTCGCCCAGCTCGAATACCACCTGGTTCTGACCGACGCTGACCGACAGCGACTCCGCGGCAGTCCTGCTGGGCGATGCGCGCGAGCTCCTGCAACGCGCGAGCGGGGATGTTCGCCTCGAGGGCGCCCTCCAGAGGCGTCTGGAGCGTCGACTCCTTGACCGACAGACGATACGAGTCGGTGGCGACCATCCGCAGCTGCTGCGCAGAGGCCGACATCAGGATGCCGGTGAGCACCGGGCGGGTCTCATCCCGCGAGGCCGAGCGGGCGACCTGGGAGACGGTCTGCACGAATGCCTCCGTGGGGAGCGTGATGCGCGTCTCAGGCGAGGGCGCCGGGAGGGTCGGGAAGTCCTCGGAGCGAAGCGTCCGCAGATGAAAGGTCGCCGAGCCGCAGATCAGCTCGACATCCTGCTCAGCCGTGCGCAGCTCCAGCGTGAGCCGGTCTGCGGGCAGAGTACGGACGACGTCGAGGAACAGTCGTGCGGGGAGAACTGCGGCACCAGGAGTCGAAACGTCTGCGGTCAACGGGACACGCAGACCGATCTCCGTATCGGTGGCGAGCAGCTCGGGTGTCGAGTCCTCCGCGGCCGAGATCATCACTCCAGAGAGCGCCTGCACCGCGCTCCGAGTGGATGCGACTCGCGTCGTCGTTTGCAGTTGAGCCAACAAATCGGCCGTGGTAAGGGATAGCTTCACTGATGCACCTCGTGAGGAGGATAGAAGTCAATAGAGACTGTGGATATGTGCGGTGGTGTGCTCAGCCGCTTGTTTAAGGGGAAAGCAACGCGGTATAGCTGTGGATGAGCTTGTGGAGTGTTTCAGGAGTGGCGGTCATGCTGTAGTGCCGGCGCCGGTCTCGACTTTGCAGCGCAGGTCGTCGAGGAGGTTGTTCACAAGCTCCCGCGAGGCCACATCATCGGCCATCCGTGCGGCGGTCCTGCGATATGCATGAAGCACCGTCGTGTGATCCCTGCCGCCGAACTGCCGCCCGATCGCGGGCAGTGATTCCTCGGTCAGCTCCCGCGCGAGATACATCGCGACTTGCCGCGGCCAGGACACGCGAGCGGCTCGAGAGCTCGAGAGCAGCTCCGCGGGTGTCAGACCGAAACGCTCGCATGCGGCCTGCGTGATCTCATCGACCGAGAGAGGTCCACGGCGAGCCGGCTGTTGCGCAGCGGGGTAGAGCCCGTCGAGGACTTGTCGCGTCAGCTCGACGGTCAGCTTCCGTTGGGTGAGCGAGCTGTATGCCACCACTCTGATGAGGGCGCCCTCGATCGCGCGAACGTTATCGCGCACGCGCTCGGCGATCAGCCGCAGTGGGCTGTCGTCGGCGAGGTCCAGGTCGTCGTGCTGGGCACGCTTACGCAGGATCGTCATACGTGTGGCGAGATCGGGCGGTTGAATGTCCGCCACGAGGCCGGACTCGAACCGCTCGCGCAGACGATCCTCCAGCGCTCGCAGGTCTCGCGGTGGACGATCGGAGCTGAGCACGATCTGACGTCCACAGTCATACAGCGCGTTGAAGGTGTGGAAGAACTCCTCCTCGGTGCGCGTCTTGCGCTCGAAGAACTGCACGTCGTCGACGAGCAGCACGTCGATGTGGCGGAAGCGCGCCTTGAATGCCTCCGTGCTGCGCCCCGACAGGGCACCCAGGAACTCGTTCGTGAAAGCCTCACCGGTGGTGAGCCGAACTGTCAGCCCCGGATTGTGCGCGAGCAGCAGGTCGGCGATCGAGCTCAGCAGATGGGTCTTGCCGACGCCCGGTGGGCCACAGATGAACAGCGGGTTGTAGGCCTGTCCCGGCATCTCCGCGACGGTCAACGCGGCTGCGTGCGCGAGACGGTTGCAGTCCCCGATGACGAACTGCTCGAACGTGAGCTTTGGGTTTGGGAGCGCGTCGGTGGGGGATACCAGCGCGGAGGGTCCCCCGAATCGCGCCTGCGGGCCGGCGGCCGGCCCTCCATCGCGGACCCCCGGGGTGTCGGTGCCCGGTCGCTGCGGGGATTCGCCCGCCGCACCGGCGCCGGGAGCCAATTCGATCGTGACCTCATCCCCCATGACACTCGCCACGCAGGCCTGGATGACGCGTCCGAACCGATCTCGCACCCACCCGTAGGCCTGTGGTGGGGCCTCGATCGAGAGGTTTCCATGGGAGAGCTCGCGGACCCTCAGGGGCTCGAGCCAGATGCGATAGGTCTCCTCGCCGACGGCGCCCGCGAGCTCGCCCTGCACACGCGACCATATGTGCTCCAGCTCGGCGCTCACGGCAGCGTCAACCCGCTCCTCCTGGGAGAAAGTGATTCAACTTTGGACGGAGGACCCCTGCGGAGCCCGGTCTGGCGACTATATCCAACGCCCGCGCCAGCCCGACGCGGGTGCCCGCATTTGGCGAGAAAAACCCACACCGGCTCGCCGGTCCTATACTTTTGCGCTGAGCCGTCGCCATCCCGGTACGGTGTCTGGGCCGGGCCGGCGCAAGCAGCGCCGCGCCTGGCGGAGAACGAGGAACATGAAGCGCACCTACCAACCAAAGAAGCGCAAGCGCGCCCGCACTCACGGGTTTCGCGCGCGCATGGGCTCCCGCGCGGGGCGGCTCACACTCAAGCGCCGCCGCGACAAGGGTCGCAAGCGCCTGTCCGCTTAGGGCGGGCGCTGGATGGCTGCGATGGCGGGGTCGCGCGCGACCGAGCCGAGCCGGCGATGAGGGCGGCGGGTACGGCAGCCGGCGGCCGTCGACGCCTGTCGCGCAGCGCGGAGTTCGAGCGGGTATATCGGCAGGGCCGTTCGACGGCCAACCGCCACCTTGTGCTGTACACCTTCCCAAACGCCTCCGCACGCAGCCCGCGGCTCGGGCTGTCGGTGTCGCGCAAGGTCGGCGGCGCGGTTGAGCGCAACCGCGTCAAGCGGCTGCTGCGCGAGGCCTTCGCGCAGGCCGAGCACGAGCTCGCCCCCGAGCAGGACATCGTCGTCGTGGCGCGTCCGGAGATCCGCGAGCTGGCCGAGCGCGATGGCCTGGATGGCGTGAGCGCGGCTCTGGGCGAGCTGATCGATCGCGCACGGTTGCGCGAGCGCGGACCCGACGGCGAGGGCGCTGACGCGCCGAGCACGAGCGCGGCGGAGAAGTCGTGAGCGAGGAGATGGCCTCATCCCCGCCGCCGAGCGGGCTCTCCCGCGCGCTGCGCGCCGTTGCCATTGCTCCGATCGTCGTCTACCAGCGCGCGATCTCGCCGGCGCTGCCCAGGCGGTGCAAGTACGAGCCGACCTGCTCGCGCTACGCGGTCGACGCGATCCGCTGCCACGGGATACTGCGCGGCGTCGTGCTAGCCACTTGGCGCGTGCTCAGGTGCAACCCTTGGAGCGACGGCGGGTACGATCCAGTCCAGTCCCAGCGAGTGTTCAAGGTCCGTGCGCGCCCCGGCGGCTGAGCGCATGCGGGTAGAGCACCGCCGTCGCACCCTCGACGGCGCTCGAGGGTCCGCCCACTCGCGCCACCACATACACCGAGACCACCTTCAAACAGACCCCACCACCCCCTGACGCTGCCCATGTTCGCCAACATAATCCAAGAAGCCTTCTCGCCACTGATCAATCTGTTCGAATCGGTCATGGTGTTCATCCATGCGCACCTGGTGGGCGGCAGTTGGGGGCTGGCGATCGTCGGCCTGACGGTCCTGACCAGGGCCGTGCTCGTGCCGCTGACGTTCAAGCAGCTGCGCTCGATGCAGGAAATGCAGCGGATGGCGCCCGAGATCAACAAGCTCAAAGAGAAGTACAAGGACGACAAACAGCGCCAGCAGCAGGAGATCATGAAGTTCTACCAGGAGAACAAAATAAATCCCCTGGCCTCCTGTCTGCCGTTCCTGCTGCAGCTCCCTGTGTTCATCTCGCTGTTCTACATGCTGCGGACCGACCTGAAGTTCGACATCTGCGGGCCCCAACTGCGCGAGTACTACTCGCGCGAACTGCACCGCCCGATCGTCAAGAACAGCCAGATCCCCGAACACGCCGTCAAGGTCATGGGACACACGGTCAAAGGCCTGACCGAAGTCGGCTGCAACGTCGTCGCGCCGGGCTCGGCGAAGTTCCTGTTCATACCCGACATCACCTACAAGGCGACGGGCGCCGTGCTGATCGTGCTGATCGCCGTCTACATCGCCTCGCAGATCGCCTCGACGCTGATGGCGACGGCCTCCGCCGATCCCAACCAGCGGCGCATGATGCTGCTGCTCCCGCTGGTCATCGTCGCGTTTCTGTTCCGCTATCCCGCCGGCCTGCTGGTGTACTGGATCACCACCAACGTGTGGACGATCGGGCAGCAGTACTTCATCCGGCAGCGCATGGGACCGCCGCCCGCCGAAGCCTCCGAAGGCCGACGGAGGATCGTCCAACGGACAGGCGAAGGTGTCGCCGAAGGCCGCGCTGGCCGGCGCCACGGTGGTGGGAACCGGCAGCGGTGCCAGCCCGCCACCTCCCCCCCGCAGGAAGAAGAAGCGCTCGGGCAGGCGGCGATGAGTGCCTCCGAGCATGATGGAGGAGTGGAGGACGACGAGCCGGCGGCGCTGCTCGAAGACCTGCTCGCGGAGATCGCCGACGGTCTCGATCTCGACGTGGAGATCGATGTGCAGGAGGACGACGGTCTGCTGAAGGGCACCCTGCGCGGCGAGGACGTCGGTCTGTTCATAGGACGACGCGGGCAAACGATCGACGCGGTTCAGCATCTCGCCCAGCGGATCGTCTTCCATGAGGGCCCATCCGACGTACGGATCGTGATCGACGCCGACGGTTACCGAGAGCGTCGCGCCGAGATGCTGCGCGCCGACGCCGACGACGCCGCGGAGGAGACGCTGCGCACAGGGCGGCCCGTGGAGATGGACCCGATGCCGGCCTCGGAGCGGCGGGTCGTCCACGAGCACCTGCGCGACCGCGGCGACGTGGAGACGCACAGCGAGGGCGATGAACCCGAGCGGCGGTTGGTGGTCTCCCCGCTCTCGGCTTAGTAGAGCCCTTAAGCTCTTTGGCGTTTCACGTTTTTCTCCCCGGTGAAACAATGCGGTAATGGACGAGTCGCGCGGCCGCGAGCTCACGGATATCGAGAGGGGTCTTGTTACGGGCCTGCTCATCGGCGAGGGGCACTTCGGTGGGGATGGGAAGCGGCCACAGATCACCCTCAGGATGCATGTCAGGCACGAGGCAATCTTTCGCTGGCTGCAAGAGTTGTTCCCGCGCGCCCGCCTGTACGGTCCCTACCACCACGGCGGGCGTTCCTACTACCAGTGGATGGCCCGTGGCGCGGTGCTGGCCGAGGACGTGTTGCCGGTCGTGGAGAGTGTGTTGAACGACCGCATCGACACGCATGTCGGTGCTCGCATCGGCGATATGAGAGCTAAGTATCCCGACTTCTTCGCACGTCGTGAGCGACCCACGGAACGTCGGGTCCAGATACTGGCGCGCCAGTATGGGCTGCCACCTCGCGCGCACATCCAGATGACAGCGATCCTCGAGACCCTCGCTGCGGACGAGCGGGCACCGACGACCGTGCGTGACCCCGATGAGGCCGTCAACGTCCATCTCGCCGACTCACTGGTGGCGCTCGAAGTCGACCGCCTCCGATCGGCGAGGCGAATCGCCGACATCGGGACAGGCGCCGGCTTCCCGGGGCTGCCGCTGGCGGTCGCGTTGCCGACGAGCGAAATGCGGCTGCTGGAGAGCCAAGCGAAGAAGTGCCAGTTTCTGCGCCGGGTGACCGCGGCGGCAGGGGTCGACAACGTCCGCGTGGTCGAGCGTAGGGCAGAGGAGTGGACTGAGGGTCAGGGCGCACACGACGCAGTGATCGTACGGGCGGTTGCGCCTGCACCTGTAGTGCTGGAGTATGTGGCGCCACTGCTCGAACACGGAGGCGTTCTCGTGGACTGGCGCGGTCGCCGCGACTCAGCTCAGGAGGCGCAGGCGGCTTGCGCGGCCGAGCAGTTGGGCATGCACCTGCTCGAGATACGCCGCGCCGAGCCATACGAGGGCGCGCGTGATCACCATCTGCACGTGTTCGAGAAGGTTGCCGAGACCCCCTCGCGCTTTCCCCGCCGAGCGGGCATGGCCCGCAAGCGGCCCCTTGGTTGTTGATAGCTTCCGCTCGGTGGGCACGATTTATGCGATCGCCAACCAGAAGGGCGGGGTCGGCAAGACGACGACGGCGGTGAATGTCGCCGCGTGCATCGCCGAGGCGGGGTATCGGACGCTACTGGTCGACGTCGATCCGCAGGCGAACGCGACGGTCGGACTTGGGGTGGCACGTACGCAGGCACCGGGACTGTATGAGGTTTTGACGGGCGAGGCTACGGCCACTGAGGCCTTGACGGAGGGCAGCGTGCCCGGACTGCAGGTGCTGCCGGCCGGCGCCGGACTGGCTGGGGCCAACGTCGAGTTGCCTCGCATCGAGGGGTTCGAGCAGCGACTGCGCGAATGCCTGGAACCGCTGCGGGCGCAGTTCGAGTACATCCTGCTGGATTGCCCTCCCTCGCTGGGGCCGTTGACCGTCAGCGCTCTGGTCGCGGCCGACCGGGTGATCGTGCCCGTGCAGACCGAGTACTTCGCCCTGGAGGGACTGGCGGGGCTGCTCGACACGCTGGCGCTGGTGCAGCGCGAGCTGAACCCGCGCCTGACCGTGGCGGGCATGCTGCTGACGATGCACGACTCGCGCACGCGACTGGGACGAGACGTCGAGCGTGAAGTGCGCGAGCACTTCCCAGACCTCGTATTCGAGACCGTGATCCCCCGCAACGTGCGTGTGGGAGAGGCTCCGAGCTATGGACTGCCGGTGACCCACCACGATCCACACAGCGCGGGGGCAGAGGCATATTTCGAGTTGGCCAAGGAGGTCGCGGCGCGTGGCTAAACCGAAGCCGGGGATGGGACGAGGTCTCGATGCGATCCTTTCGGTCTCGACCGAGGGAGCAGTGACGCGCGATGAGGAATTGCGCGAGTTGCCGGTCGACCTGATCGCGCCCAGTCCCAAGCAGCCGCGTCGCCGCTTCGACCAGGATGGGCTGCAGGCGCTCGCGGGATCGCTCGGCGAGCGAGGGGTGTTGCAACCGGTGCTCGTGCGTCCCAGGCCCGGCGGCACTTACGAGCTCGTGGCCGGCGAGCGGCGCTGGCGCGCAGCGCAGATCGCGGGCCTCACCGCGATCCCCGCACTCGTGCGTCCGCGCGACGACGCCGAAGCGCTGGAGCTGGCGTTGATCGAGAATATGGCCCGCGAGGACCTGAGCCCGATCGAGGAGGCCCGCGCCTGTGCGGCGCTCGTAGAGGAGCTGGGGCTCACCCGGGAGGAGGTCGGCCTCCGCGTCGGCCGCGGACGCGTGGCGGTCAGCAACCTGGTTCGGCTGCTGGATCTGCCGGACGAGGTGATCGAGTTGCTGCAGGAGGGCACGCTGAGCGAGGGCCACGGGCGCGCTTTGCTGCTGGCCGAGGATCACGGCGCCCGTACACGCCTGGCGCGATCGGCCGTGCAGGAGGGATGGTCGGTACGAACCGTCGAAGCGCGCGCACGGGAGGACAACGCGAGCGACGGCAAAGGGCCGGGACGTGCCGGCAAGCGAGGTTCGCCGGCAGGAAATGCCCATCCAGATCAGGAACAGGCCGCGCGCGAGATCGCCGATGCGCTGGGGACGGCGCTCGGGGCGGAGGTGCAGGTCAAGCCGACGCGCAACGGTGGATACCGCGCGGAGATGGGGTTCGCGACGCCCGAGGAGGCACTCGAGCTGGCTCGGCGCCTGCGACCGCGGGTGGTCGGGTAGGCGACTGGCACACGCGTCCTCGTGCGCGGCGTTTGCGGGAGCTTTGGACGGCGCCGGCTACGGTCGTACGACCGCTAGAATTCCCGCCCGCGGGCGATTAGCTCAGTTGGTTAGAGCGCTTCTCTGATAAGGAAGAGGTCCCAGGTTCGAGTCCTGGATCGCCCATCTGGCCAGTTGCGTCGTTGGAAGGTGGGGGCTCATGGGGGGAGCCATGCTCCCCCCATGCTTCAAGGTTGAGGTCCCAGGTTCGAGTCCTGGATCGCCACTCGTTTGGTTTGACTTTCTGAGCGTTTGCCGCGCACGGCCGCTCGAGCGCGGGGCCGAGATCTCTCTCGCCCGGTGGTCCTCGAACTCAGGCGGTAACTACCCTTTTTCTTCTTGCGCCCCGGCCGTTTCGAGTGCTGGGGCACCCTGATCTTCAGGGGTGCGAGCTTTGCTGTCGCCTTCGGTCCCGGCAGCATGTTCGGGCCGCCTTCGGCGGTGATGGTCGCGGTGAAGCTCTCGAACGGCAGCACGTCGATCAGCTGCGCGCTGCGGCTGTGCGGCCCGCGGAAGAACGTCTGCAGGCGCCCGTCGCTGCCGTGCACCACGATCTTGTACTGGCGGGCGCCGGCAACGGCGCTCCAGGTGATCGCCGCGGTCGTGCCGTGCCGCGCGATCTGCGCCTTGCGGGGCCGGCCGGGCCTGAACGCGCCCGGAGCCGTGTAGTGGCCGACCGTCAGTTCGCGTACGGTCGCGCCTTCGCCGTCCAGCAGATAGGCATATATCCTGCGCGAGCGTCCGAGCGCTTCCTGGGGGCTGAAGGACAGCGTCCCACGGGCATTGCCGACCGTCCCGAGCACGTGAGTGCTGTCGCTGCCGCGTTCCACGAATCGCACCTTCGTCCCCGCAACGAAATGCCCGATCTTGTAGGAGAACGACCATTTCTGCCGCCGCGCGTGCCGCACTCTCACTTTGACCGTGGCGGGCGCCACATCTTCGGCGAATTCGACTTTGGCGACCGCCGGCGATCCGGAGGCGGGCTTGATGTGCCAGGTCCCGCCCTTGGGGTGGTGCAGCAGCACCAGAACCTGATTCGGGTCGGGAGCGACGGCGCTCATGAACTGTCCCGCGACCGTCACGAGATGACCGGCCGTCGAGGGCGTCGTGAAGGTCTGCCCGCCGGGGCCGCTGAGCGTCACGACCGGCGTGCCGGCGGCCGCGGTGATGCGCAACTCCTGGCCGAGGGTTCCGCCCGGCAGGGTGAACGTTTCACCTCCCGCGACGGCGGTTCGCGCGGTCGCCCCGGGAGCCGCAGTCGACGCACCCATCTCCTGCGGGAGCGCGCCGCCGACGCCCTTTCAGGAAGATCGCGGATTCTTCTTTGACGAAGCCGCCCTTGTGTTCCCTTTCCGGTTTCTCGCTGTACTGCTTGAGCTGATCGGAGCAGTTGTCGTTGCCATACAGTCCTCCGTCGATGTTTCCGTCGGAAAAGCGGTAACGCCCCTGGACTCCCCCGCCGAAGACCCCTTCGGCGCCGCCGTGGATGCACGCGGCTGCGTATTTGTTGTTGATCAGGGCCGCAGCTTCCGCGCTGATGATCCACAGTTTGAAGTAGACGTTGCCGTGTGCCTGCCACAGTCCGCTGGCGGGTTCGTCCCAGAAGCCCGCGCCGCCGGAGACTTCGATGACCGGTTCGCTGGATTCGAATGGGAAGTGCAAATTGAACTTCACCTGGGCGTCGACGTAGCCGTCGGAGTAGACATCGGCTGCGAGCGTGGCGATATTGTCGCCGCGCAGAGAGAGCTTGCCTTCGCCGCCGAAGAAACCGAGTTCCGTTTTGGTTTCTTCACGGTACTTGAATGCCAGTTCCAGTTCGAGCAGTTCTGCGATCTTGGCGCCCAGGCTGCCGCCGAAGGTAAGTGGATGGACGCCGAGCGATGCGCCGATCTCGTTGAGATTGACCCCGGGGTAGATCGGAACGCCGGGGTTGGCCTTGAACCGCATCGCCGCCGACTGAAATTCGCCTTTTTTGAAAGCCATTTCGGCTAGAATTTCGGCTACTTCTTCCCCGAACGTCACCGTGGCCTTGGCCTGCCAGCTGTCGCGCTTGGATTCTTCGTAGTATTCGGGGAAGTAATAGACGAACGAGGCCTTCTTCACCTTGAAAATCGGGGCCAGACTGGCTTCGGGGATTTCGAACTGCAACGACTGCAGTTCGATGCCCGTTTCCAGATTCGCCTCGATCTCCAGTGCGCCGGTGGCTTCGAATTTGACCGCGCTCAGGCTCAGTCCCACCTGCACGTCGAACAGCGCCTGCCCTTTGTTGGTGAGGTAGACGTCGATCTGTCCCTCGAGCGGGAAGCCTCCCGGCAGTTCCCCACATGCGCTCAGCGCGTTTTTCGGTGGACAGCAGCCGGCTTTCCCCTTGTCTTTGCCTTCGCAAGGTTTGCCCACCCCGACCGCCATCAACAGGGTCTTTGTCGGCTTGTCTGCCGCACGCGCGGCGGGCGCGTGCAGGCCGTGGTAGAGCGGGACTTTCAGGCTGTTGAGCGCGCTGTGCGATTCGAGGTTGATCGGTTCGGCTTCGAGGTCGCGCTCCCCCAGCACCATGTCGCCGATCGGCGTGTTGAGCAGCTCGACATCCACCTGAGCGCCATAGAGCTAGGTGGCGGTTCCGTCGATCGCGTAGTCTTTGATCGTCTTTATCTTCAGGAACCCGCTTCCTGTCGGTGCCAGCACCATGCCGTTGATCTGGAGCTGGCCCTCGATCACGTAGCCGCCGCCGAGCTTCTGAATGCATTCCGCGAGCAGGTGCGCATCACCGATTTCGAGGGTCGGCTGACATTCGCCTTCGCCCCCGTCGGGGGGATGGATCTTTGGGACGGACGACGGCAGCGTCACGCCGAGTCGCGTAGTCGAGTGTTCGCCGTTGGAGTTGGTCACCGTGAGGCCGATGGTGTGGACGCCCGGTCCCAGCATCACGTGGGCCACCGGGTTCGTGCCCGTGCTCGTGTCGATCTTGCCGTCGCCGTTGAAATCCCACGCGTAGGAGATGATCCGTCCGTTCCCCGGCTGTGAGCTCGCCCCGTTGAGCGTCAGCGGCTCACCCGGCGTGGGGTTCGGCGTCTGCAGCGACAGCGCCGCGGTCGGCGGGACCGGGGGTGAGGGCGGCGTCGAGCCCCCGCCCGTCGGACCTCCGCCCGCCGGACCTCCGCCTGCTTCGTTCGGCTGTTCGAAGCTCAGGTTGTCGACTCCGACCTGGATCGCCGGGTCGTATTCGTTGGCGGTGCGGATCTCCAGGTAGCGGATCTGTGCTGCGCCGGGGAGCGCCACCGACATATGCAGCCATTCTTCGCCCGTGACTTTCCCCTTGGTACTCACAAGTTCCTGCCCCGAGCCGCCGTAGGCAGCCAGTTCGATTTCCTCAGCGGGGACGCCCACGGCCAGCAGGCGCACGTCGACCCCCAACCTGTTGCCGAGACGCCCGATCAGCGCACCGAAGGTTCCGCTGTACTTCAGCGCCCCGCTTCCGCACGCCTGCAGCACCGCATACTTTGGCGGCGATGCGGCCGGGACCAGCCCTTCCCCAACGGTCGGAGGTCCACAATCGCCGTTGCCTTCCTTCGGGGGTGTCAGGCTGAAATCCTCGGCGGCACCTAGGAGCGTGGGTCAGTAACGCGGTGCTGTCCGGCGGGTTTTAGAGGATTTCGTCGTTCACGGCGCGGAGGTTTGTGATGTCGGAGGCGGCGGTGCAGGAGCGGTTGCTGGAGGTGCCGGCGGGTGAGGGTGGCGAGCGGGCCGCGCGGTCGCCGGCCGGGGAGCAGAAGACATTTCGGTCCTATGACCCGGATCAGGTGTTGTTGATGGCGCCGGTCCTTTCGGAGTGGGTGCCGGAGGGCGATCTTGCGCACTTCGTTTCGGATCTGGTGGAGTCGGCGCTGGATCTCTCGCCGATCTACGCGGCCTATGAGGAGGAGCGGGGTTACCCGCCGTATGACCCGCGGCTGATGCTCAAGCTGCTGATCTACGGTTATGCCAACGGGGTGGCCTCCTCGCGCAAGCTGGAGGCGGCGACCTTCAGGGATGTGGCGGTGCGGATGCTGTGCGCCGGCCAGCACCCGGATTACCGCTCGATCGCTCGGTTTCGCAAGCGTCACTTGGAGGCGCTCTCGGACTTGTTCGTGCAGGCGCTGCGGTTGTGCAAGCAGGCGCGCATGGTTGGGCTGGGGACGTTGGCTCTCGACGGCACCAAGCTGCGCGCGAATGCCTCTCGCCACAAGGCGATGAGCTACGAGCGGATGGTCCGCAAGGAGGCAGGACTCGAGGGCGAGATCGCGGTGCTGCGCAAGAACGTCGACGCGCTGCTGGCTGAGGCCGAGCGCACTGACGCCGAGGAGGACGAGCGCTTCGGGGGAGAGCGGCGCGGCGACGAGTTGCCGGCGGAGCTGGGGCGCCGCGAGCAGCGCTTGGCGGTGATCCGCGAAGCCAAGGCGGCGTTGGAGGCCGAGGCCGCCGAGCGCGAGGGCGCACGGCGCGCTGAGATGCAGGCGCAGGGCAAGAAACCCCGCAGACCACCGAATGGGCGTGATCCGTTCGCGCCGAAGCCCACGGCGCAGCGCAACTTCACCGACCCGGAGTCGAGGATCATGAAGACCTCTGACGGCTCTTTTCATCAGTGCTTCAATGGCCAGGCGGTCGTGGACTCCCGGTCGCAGGTGATCGTCGCGTCCGAGCTCTCCGATCAGGCACCCGACGCTGAGCAGCTGGAGCCAGCGCTGGAGCAGCTCCAGGAGAACCTCGATGCGATCGATGCGCAGCTGCCCGATGACGCGGCGTTGACTGCCGACGCAGGCTATTTCTCCGAGCAGAACGTCAAGACCACCATGACGCATGGGCTGGACGCGCACATCGCGACCGGCCGTTTCAAGCGCTCAGAGCCGCCGCCCGCTCGAAGGGGACCGATCCCGAAGAACGCGACCCCCAAGCAGCGCATGGCACGCAAGCTGAAAACAAAGAAGGGCCATGCCGTTTACGCTCGGCGCAAGGCGATCGTGGAGCCGGTGTTCGGCCAGATGCATACCGTCCAAGACACCCGGCGGCTGCTGTTACGCGGCGAACAGGCCGCCCGCGCGCAATGGCGTTTCCACTGCGCGATCCACAACCTGCTCAAGCTCCACCGCGCCGGAGGACTCGCCATCATCGGGGCAACCTGAACCCGGAACGGGCTCACCAGACCAACGGCAAGCCCCAAGAAACCCCGCAAGACCCGACTATCACAGCTCTCGCGGAGCGCTCAACCCACCCCCTTACCGCCCGACCGACGCGACGCCGCCCACCACACCCGGGACGGTTACTGACCCACGCTCCTAGCTTCAGTCCTCGAGCTTCGTATTGGCTGGTGACCTGTTTGCCGACTTCGATTTCATCGAAGCCGACGACCGTTTCCGCGCCGGCCCAGACGCGCCGGCGCCCAATGCGACGGTCCACACGGCGCAGAGGAGCCCAACCACCAGCGCGCCACGCCGCAGCGCGACGCTCCGCCATGTCGCGGCCGCCCCCGACCCGCGTACGAGCCGCTCGATCGTCTCGGCGAGCATTCCCAGTGCGCTCCTGCGGCGATTCTACAGGCCGTTCAGGCGCCCGTGGGATCGCCTCGAACAGATGTCCAGGAAACTGCGTGGCATGCTGTCCACACGCCCACATCCCGGGGCTAAGGCATCCACCGCGAGCTGCCGATGATGGGCTCGTGAGCCACTTCTCCCGCCCCACCTTGATGCCGTCCGGCCTCCGCGCGCTCGTCCCGCTCCGGCTTCTCGCGCTCTTCGCACCGGCCCTCGCTGCGTGCGCGATCATGGCTGCTCCCGCGAGTGCCCTCGTGGTCGAAGTCGGCGGCACGAAGTTCGGCGTGCAGAGGCACAGCGCCCCCGCGAAACTTTTTGAAAACGAAGGACTCCAACCGGGGACGTTCGCCAACGCGGGCGGCAGTCCGGTCCTGCACCAGAGCTCCACCTACGCGATCTACTGGGACCCCGACTATCGCTACCTCGACCCGTGGACCGAAGTGATCGACCAGTTCTTCCAGAACATGAGCTCGGCGAGCGGCTCGCTGGCCAGCGTGTTCGCGGTCGATACGCAGTACACCGACAAGACCAACAAGCCCGCGTTCTACAAGTCTGCGTTTCGCGGGTCCTATGCCGATAAAGCTCCGTATCCCTCATCGGCTGGATGCACGAACCCAGAACCGCTCGGCGAAGGTGAAAACATAACGTGCCTCAGCGACAAGCAGATTCGGGCACAACTCGAATCGTTTATAACAAGCGAAAAACTGCCTAAGGGCATGGGTACGATCTACTACCTGCTCACACCCCCGGGTGTGACCGTCTGCACCGACGAAGGGCCGAGCGCAGAACACTGCTCGAGCAACACCAGCTCCCCCGAAAGCTTCTGCAGCTACCACGCGGCTATCACACCGACCAATCCCACCACCGGCGACGCCAACACGATTCTCTACGGTGTGATCCCGTGGTCGGCCGGTAGTCTCGGTGACCCGTTGCTCGTTCCCGGCAATCGAACCTCCGGCTATGACTGCCAGGACGGTGGCTTCGATCCCAGCAGCAAACCGATTGCCGAGGAAAAGGAGATCGCAAAGGTAAACCCCAAGGAAGAAGAAGGCAAGCGACACGAAGAAGAAGCCAAGAAGCGGGCCGCCGCGGAAGCGGAAGAAACCAAGAAGCAGACGACGTACGAAGAAGCGTTCACAAGAGAACTGATCTCGAAGGCAGAACTTGAAGAAAAAGAAGCAGAACTGAAAGTAGAAAAGGAAGCGCGCATTGAAAGAGAAAAAGAAGAAGAGAAGAAGGCCGAAGCAGCCGAAATAGTGGCGCGAGTGAAGAAGGAAAAGCTCGAAGGCCCGCACCAGCAGGAGCCCAACCAAGCCAGTTCCCCCAGCCAAGCCAGTTGCCCAAATGCTTACGACGGCGGCTGTGATGTCGGCCTGGCCGACATCATCATCACGCAGATCGCGTCCGAGCAGCAGGACATCGTCACCGACCCGCTGCTCAATGCGTGGCAGGATAAAAACCACAATGAGGTCGTCGATGAGTGCCGCAACCTGTTTGGGCTTGTGACCGGGGGGGCTGTGACGGCGAATGAAGAAAGCTTCGCCGGTACCCTCTACAACCAGACTTTTGGAGCGGGCAACTACTATCTCAACGACGCCTTTAACGCCGCCGCTCTCCGGATCTACCAGCCGAGCGGCGCATGCATTCACCACGCGAACCTCGCTCCGTCCTTCACCGCGCCCACACCGGTTAACTCGGGCGAAACCGTTGGATTCAACGGCTTGGAGTCGAACGTTGAGCTGGACGCGGCCGTCGACTTCCCTGGCGGCGGGGCCGAAAAGCTCACGTATGCCACCTACGCCTGGAACTTTGGCGACGGCAGCCCGACCGTGTCCGGTTTTGCCCCCGGCGCCCCACCCTGCTCTGAAGCGACCTGGCTCAGTCCCTGCGCGGCGAGCGTATTCCACGCATATAAGTACGGCGGCACCTATGAAGTGACGCTGACCGTGCGCGACGTCGGCGGCAACGAAGCGAGCGTGAGCCACCAGATCAAGGTCGAAGGCCCGCCGCCACCGTCTCCCGAACCGACACCCTCTCCCTCCTCGGCCTCCGGTAGTGGCGGCGGCTTGGACACCACCACCGGCGCGACGTCACCCGGCTCGAGCACCCCTGCATCCACCACCGGCGCAAGCGCCAAAACGCCCGGCCCGCCCCCGATAGCCAGCGCGGCCGCCGTGCCGAGCTCACTGGGGAAGGCCACCCGCAAGGGCCTCGTCATCAGCTACTCGGTCAACCAGCAGGTCGACGGCCACTTCGAAGTGCTGCTCGCCGCGTCGATCGCGCACCGTCTAGGCCTGCACCCGCCGCTCGCGACGGGCCTGCCTGCCGGCACGCCCCCGCAGGTGGTTGTCGGCAGAGCGATCCTGGTCACGACCAAGGGCGGGCGTGGCGCGATCAAGATCCAGTTCGGCAAGGTCACCGGCGCACGTCTGCGCCGCAAGGGCAAGGTCTCGCTGATGCTGCGCCTGAACCTGCGCAATTCCTCGGGCGGGACCACCACGGTCCTCAGCAGCTTCACTCTGCGCTGAGAGGCTCCACGCGAAATCCCGACGGCTCGGCTCAGCCTCGATCCGGCGGTTCCCGGCGCTTGACTTTCGCTTTCTCGCTGAACACGTAGCGCCACAGCGCGTACAGCAGCAGGTATCCACCCACGATCGAAATCACCGAGACAACCGCGATCGCCTCGCCGTTGCCCCCGGTTTCGGTCGCGGCTTCCCCGTCCAGGGCAAACGGGATGGTGGCGAGGAGGCTCGTCACCAGCATGCTCAGCCCGGCGATCATGCCCGCCCTGTCCGCCTCTCCCTACAGCCCCGGCGGGTGGCGCACCGCATAGCCCGCGAGGGGCGGTGTCGAGACGAGCCAGCGCGACGCATACGGCCCGCTGCGTCCGGCGGTGTCGAACCACACGCCGTCAACGTCCATGAACGTATGGCCCGCATTGGCATAGATCGTGATCCAGCGCCCCGGCCCGGGTTCGCCCCAGGAGGCGAGATCGCCCGAGACGAGCGGGGCGCTGAGCAGGCCGCCCGCGGCCAGCGCGTAACTGACGGAGCCCGAGCAGTCATAGCCATTGGCGATGAACGAGGCGTGTCCCCCTCCCCAGATGTAGGGGAAGTCGGCGATCGCGTTGCCACCGGCGATCACCCGCTGCACGACTTCCGGAACGTTCGTCGGGATCGGGATCGTGCCGTTGCCGCCGACCGAGGCTCCTCCCGCGACCGGCGTGAGCACGCGGCGCTGCGCCGCTCGTTCCCGGGCTTTGGCCTGTTCCTCTTCGCCCAGCTCCCGGCGGACTTCGGCGTCCGAGGGCGCGCCGGCCGCGACCGCGGCTTCACCCGCCACGCTCGGCGAGCTGGCGGAGCGGTGGTGCACCGACGCCGGCAGCGGAAAGCTCTTGGCTTCTTCGGGGTCCGCCACCTCGTGGGTGACACCGCCCGCGCTCGCGGCTGTTCCCGACGTCGCCGTGCCGCCGCCGCTGCCAGTGTGGCCGCCGCCGCCCGCGACCGCGGCTGCCACGTACGGCGCGGCACCCCCTCCGGAGCTCGCGCTGTTCGCGCCCGACGCGGAGGATCCGTGCCCACCGGTGCTCGCGGGGGCGCCGACCTGCGCTTCCCCGCAGCCCGCGACGGCGAGCACCGCCGCCAGGCAGCCGAGCACGGCCATCTTCGGAGCCCTCATCCTCCGAAGGCTAGCGCCCACACCAGCCTCTTCGTGGCAGCGGCAAGGGAGGGTCTCTGCATACTTTCTCACGTGCGCATCCGCCCACTCGTCTCGCTACCCTGAGCGCATGCCCGACGATGCCACCGTCGTGGAGGTTCCACGCGCGAGCACGCCGGCGGTCGTGCGACATCCGTCCACACGTCCGCCTGCTGCACGGGATGCGCCGTCCCGCCAACTGGCTGCAGCTAATCCGCTTCGGCCTCGTCGGGGCCACCGGGTTCGTGGTCAACGTCGCCGTCTACGCGCTCTGCGTGCACGCGCTCGCGATCGACTACCGCAGCGCCTACGTCCTGGCATGGCTGGTCGCGGTGAGCAACAATTTCCTGCTCAACCGCCACTGGACGTTCGACGCGGCCGCCGGCAGCGTGCGCTTTCAGGCGATCCGCTTCTTCGTCGTCAGCCTCGTCGCCGCGGGCTTCGGCTTCCTGCTGCTGACCCTGTTCGTCGAGACCGCCGGACTTGCCAAGGTGCCGGCCGAGGCGCTCGCCGTCGCGGCCTCCACGCCGCTGAACTTCATCGGGAACAAGCTCTGGAGCTTCCGCCACCGGAGCTCAGCGGCGTAGTTCTTGTCCCCGTGGGGTCCGCGGATCGGTGGCGCATCGGTCGATCCGCCACCGACGGGTACCTATACTCTGAAGCTGCCCCCTTCTCGGAGGATTCCCTTGCAGGAGATGGTCATTTACGGCGTCAGCTTCGACATGGTCGGCAAGCAGCCGATCGTTCTGCTGAAGACCGCCGACGGCAACAGGTTCCTGCCGATCTGGATCGGCCATCCCGAGGCTGCCTCGATCCTGATGAAGCTCCAGGGCGCCGGCACCCCGCGGCCGATGACACACGACCTGCTCGTCGATGTGCTCGGCGAGCTCGACGCCAAATGCACCCAGGTGTCGGTCACCGAGCTGCGCGAGAACACGTTCTTCGCCTCCATCACCCTGTCGGTGAACGGCCGCGAGCTCGAGATCGACTCGCGGCCCAGCGACGCGATCGCCCTCGCGGTGCGCTCCGGCGCCCCGATCTTCGCCGCCGAGGAGGTCATCGCCGAGTCCGCGATCGAGTTCGAGCACGACGTCGAGGAGTCCGAGGACGTCGTCGAGAAGTTCAAGGAGTTCTTGGACCAGGTCACTCCAGAGGATTTTGCGGCGGGCGATTCCTGAGTGGGTTTGGGGTTGGGCCGCGTCCTGGCGGTGCGTTCACGGGACGAGACGGGCGGCGGCGGGGCCTCCGTGCCCCGCGGTACGCGCCCGGTGCGCGTCCTCAGCGCGTAAGGGCGCTGGACAGGATACGCTCGATCAGCTCATCGAACCCAATCCCCGCAGCGTCGGCGGCCAACGGCAGCAGGCTGGTTTCGGTCAGGCCGGGCACGACGTTCGTCTCCAGCACGGCCAGCTCGCCTGTAGTCTCCTCCAGCATCAGGTCCACGCGCGCGACCCCGTGGCAGCCGAGCAGCCGGTAGGTCGCAAGCGCCAGCTCCTGCGCACGCTCGGTGAGGCCGTCGGGGAGATCGGCCGGGCATACGAACGTCGTCATGCCGATCTCATAGCGGGACTCGTAGTTGTAGAACTCCTCTTCGCGCGGGATCGCCTCCACCACCGGCAGCGCGATCGGCGACTCGCCGGGGGTTTCGGAGTCGAGCACCGATACCGCCAGGTCGCGCCCGCGCACGTAGCGCTCCAGCACGACGGCGCGGTCGTATGACAGCGCGCCCACGATCGCCGCCGGCAGCTCCTCGTGCGAGCGCGCGAACTTGACGCCCAGCGCCGAGCCCTGGCGCGCGGGCTTTACGACCAGGGGGAACCCGATGCTCCGCTCCAGCCCCCCCAGCGCCGCCGCGATACCGAGGTCTTTGATCGCGCTCTCCTTGAAAGCGGCGAACTGTGGCGTGGGGATGTGAGCCTCGCGCATCAGGTACTTCGCCAAAGCCTTGTCCGTACAGCGCATGCACGCCCCCGGTCCCGAGCCGGTGTAGGGGATGTCGATCGTCTCCAGCAGTCCCTGCACGGTCCCGTCCTCGCCATCGCTGCCGTGCAGCGCGATGAATACCGCGCGGGGCCGGCACTCGAGTAGTTCAGCGACCAGCTCCGAGCCGGCGTCGATCCCAACCACCTTGTGTCCCAAGCGCTTCAGCGCGCTCTCCGCGCGCGCTCCGGAACGCAGCGAGACGGTGCGCTCCAGTGATCCTCCGCCCTTGAGGACCGCAACCGGCCTGGGTTCTCCCGCCACGCGCAGGTGCCCACCGCGCCGCCCTTTGCCCTTCGCGCCGCTTCTCGCGGGTTTGTCGGCACTCATGCCTTGTGCCGCCGCACGCTCTTCCCGTGTTTCCCCGAGGCGGGGATCTCGATAGCTGCGAGATCTGGATTGGCCGGCGCATCCTTGCTCGTAGTGCCTGTTCTCGGGCCTGCGTCGGCACCGGTCAATGCACTGAACATACCGGTGTCTGCACCCATGGTCTTGCCAATCCGCCGAATACCCTCGCGGATGTCCTCATCAGGCACGCCCGCGAAGTTCAGACGCATCGAGTCCGAGCCGCTACGCCCATCCATGTACGCGGAGCGCCCTGGTACGAACGCGACACCTTTGCTGCGTGCCATCAGATCGGTCGTGTCCACGCCGTCGAGCGTCGCCCACACGAACAGCCCCCCCTTGGGTCGTGTCCACGACGCCCTCCCGCCGAAGTGCTCCTCCAGCGACTCCAGCATCACGTCGCGCCGGCGCCGGTACAGCTCGCGCAGGCGCTCCACGTACTCGATCCAGGCCGGCGTGCCGGCCGCGGTGCGCTCGGCGAAGTAGGCCGACACGAACAGCTGCGTCATCGGCGAGCTGCACAGGTCCGCGCCCTGTTTGCCGAGGTTCAGCTTTTCCAGCACTGGCGGTGGTGCCACCGCCCAGCCCAGACGCAGTCCCGGGGAGAGGATCTTCGAGAACGTTCCCAGGTAGATGACCAGGTCCGAGGAAACGCCATCGCCGCCGCCACCTCCGACGCCGAGCGAGGCGTCCAGCGAGTACAGCGTCGGCAGCGGCTTGCCCTCGTAGCGCAGCAGCCCGTACGGGTTATCCTCGAGCACCAGCAGCTCGCGCTCGCGCGCGACCTCCACCAGCCGCCGCCGGCGCGGCAGCGACATCGTCACGCCGCCCGGGTTCTGGAAGTTGGGGATCGTGTAGATGAACTTCGGGCGCCTGCCCTCCCGCGCCAGCTGGTCGAGCACCGCCTCCAGCTCGTCGATCGGCATCCCGTCGCCGTCCATCTCGATCTGCACCACGTCGGCCTGGTAGGCCCCAAACGTCGGCACCGCGCCAGGGTAGGTGGGCGCCTCCGCGACGATCACGTCGCCCGGGTCGATCAGCGCCTTGCACACCAGGTCGATCACCTGCTGACCGCCTGTCGTCACGATCGTGTTCGCCGGGTCGATCGACGTCCGCTCCTGCGCCATCACCTCGACGATGCAGTCGACCGCCGCGGCCATTCCCTCGGTCGGGCCGTACTGCAGCGCCCGCGCCGTGGACTCGGCGGCGACCTGCGCCATCAGCTTCGCGTACAGCTCCGGCGCGAACGTGCTCGTGTCCGGCAACCCCCCCGCCAGCGAGATCACGTCCGGGCGTTCGGTCAGCGCCATCATCTCGCGCATCGCCGAGCTTTTCATCCCGCTCGTGCGCGCCGCGAACAGAGCCTCGTATCGCGCCAGCTCGTGCGCTGCCGGCCGGGCGCGTCGTCTATCGTCCTGCCCGCGCATCCACGCACGGTAGCGCACGCTCTTGAGGTGGCCGTTCCGCGGCGTCAGACGCCACCCACGATGCTCGACGTGCAACCAGCACGCCTGCGCTCGCGTGCGTCGTCTGCCATCCACGGCCCGACCACCTCAACCTCACCAACTATTCTGGCGCGAGCTCCAACGGAAATTCCATGAACGGCACGTTCTTCTACATCGGCCTCGGCCTCGGCCTCGCCGCAGCCTGCGGGCTGCGGCCCTATCTGCCCGCGCTGCTGGCCGGCGTGCTCGGCTCCGCCGGGGCGCTGGGGGTTGCCTTCACGGGCCACTTCCACTTCCTGCAGGCCGGCTGGTGGCTGATCGCGGTCGCGCTCGTGCTCGTCAACTCCTACCTGCTGCAGTTGCGCCTCGGACAGGAACGCTTCCAGGCCGTCGCGCAGCCCGCGATCGTCGCCCAGGCGCTGGCCGTCGGCGCGCTGCTGTTCGCGGGCACGCTCGCCGCGCACGGCGACGCCTGGTGGCCGGGGCTGATCGGGGGCTTCCTCGCCGCTGGCCTCGCCGCCCGCGCGTCGGGCCCCGTGATCCTCCGTGCCCGCACACGCCTGCCCGACCGCTCCGCCCGCGAAGCGCTGACCGTGTACCTCGACGCCGCCTCGCTGCTGCTGGCCGCCCTCGTCGCGCTCGTGCACCCGCTCGGCTACGTCGCGGTCGCGCTGCTCGCCTGGTTCATGCTGGCGCGGTCGCGCCCGCGGCGGGGACGACCGCTACGCCGGTCTGCGCATCTTGCGCCGGTGATGCTGTTTTGAAGCGCCTCCGCAATGCCAACCGCTGCGGTGAGCGGCGCCGACGGCAACTCGACGAAGGGGCTGGTTCGTTCGTCTCACCCATCGAAAAAATCCCCTGCGTCGACAGGTGACCGTGAGCGCGAAGCCCCCCAAGCTCGTGCTCTGCGTGATCGACGCGATGGCGCCCGAGATGCTCGTCCGCGCCGCCGAGTCCGGGGCCGCGCCCGTGCTTGCGACGCTGATGGAGCGCGGCACGCTACATCCCCGATTGCGTCGCCGCCTTCCCGTCGGTCACGCCCGTGTGCGCCGCCTCGATCGTCACCGGCACCGCCCAGGACGAGCACCACATCCCCGGCATGAACTGGTATTCGCGGGAGGAGTCGCGCTATGTCGAGTACGGCTCCAGCCTGCGTGCCGCCCAGCGGTTCGGGATCGCCCGCCAGCTCACCGACACCGTCTACAACATGAACCGCGCCCACCTCGCGCGCGAGACACTGACGGTGTTCGAGACGCTGGACGACTCAAACGTGCGCACCGCCGGCACGACCTACCTGATGTACCGCGGCCGTCACCGCCACGAGCCCCAGCGCGACACCACGCTCGCCCGCGTGCTCGCCGGCACGCTCGCGCGCCATCCCGTGATGGGCCCGCGCGAGCTGTTCTACGCCGACGTCTTCGCCTCGCGCCGCACCGGCTGTCGCTCGACGCTCGGCATGCCCGGCGTGCGCGACCGCCACTCCGGCTGCGTGTCGGAGTACATGGTCGAGCACGACCTGTTCGACTTCCTGCTGCTGTCCCTGCCCGACAACGACTGGTACTCCCACAAGCACGGCCCCGACGCCCAGCTCACCTCGATCGCCGCCGCCGACCTGCAGCTCGCGCGGGTGATGGAGGCCGCCGGCGGCGTCGACGCGTTCCTCGCCGAGCACGCCTTCATCGCGATGGCCGACCACTCTCAGGCACTGGTCACGAGCACGATCGACCTCCAGGGCGAGCTCTCCGAGCTGGGCGTGTTGCAGCCCGACGGCGCCAACCTGCTCGGCGCGCTGACCGGGACGCGCTCCCAGGCCCGCTCGCGCGAGGACGCCGAGCCGCAGATCGCCGTGTGCCCGTCCCAGCGCGCGGCGATGGTCTACGCGCTGGCGGACGAGACCCGCGACGCGATGCGCGCGTCCGTGCTCGCCCGCGCGCTGGCGATCGAGGGGGTGGACCTCGTCGCCTGGCTCGCCCGCGACGCCCACGATCGCCCCACCGAGGGGGTCGTCGCCAACGCGGATCGCGGCGAGCTGCGCTTTGCCCCCAACGGAGACCTGCGCGATGCCCGCGGCGCTCGCTGGCACGTCGACGGCGAGCTGTCCGTGCTCGACGCGTCGGTGCGGGGAGGGGACAACGCCCTCCAGACGCCCACCTATCCCGATGCGCTCGCACGCCTGTGGTCCGCGCTGAGGTGCCCCACCTCTGGCGAGGTGCTGCTGTCCGCCGCCCCCGGCTACGAGTTCCTCGACTGGGGCGGCGCCGCGCACGTCGGCGGCGGCTCGCCACGGCTCGCTGCACGCATCCGACTCGCTGGCCCCGCTCGTGCTCTGCGGCCTGGATCAGCCGCCCGCCCCGCCCGGGCGGGCATCCAATCCCCCGCCGGGCCAGTGGGCGATCCGGGACGTCGCGTCGCTCGTCACCGGGCACTTCGGCATCAGACCCAGCTGAGCTGCCCCGCAGCCGTCGTTACTCTCGGCAGATGCCCCATCTCGCCGCGCTCCTCGCCGTCGCTGCGCTCGCGTCTGCGAGTGCGCCCGCGCACGCGACCACGACTCCGGCATCGACGACCGCGACGAGCGCGACGAGCACCCAGGCCACGGTCTCGGAAGCGCCCGTCCCGGTGCCCGACTCGGAAATACCGCCGGCCGGGCGCAAGCTGTCGGCCGACAGGGTGCTGGCGATCGCGCAGGCGCTGGCGAAGATGAAGGCCGTCCGGGCGAAATACCCCGGCTCCTACGGCGGCGCCTATTTGAAGGGTCCCGCCCACCCGCTGCGCTGGCAGGTGAGCTTCTTCTCCCGGGGTGGCGCCAAGGAGATCGGGCAGGTGATCATCGCCGACTCCTCCGGCAAGGTGCTCGAACAGTGGACGGGGTTCCAGGTCGCCTGGTCGATGGCGCGCGGCTATCCGGGGGCGTTCGGTCGGCACGTGAACGCGCTGTACATCTGGCTGCCGCTGTGCCTGCTGTTTCTGCTCCCGTTCATCGATCCGCGCCGGCCACTGCAGCTGCTGCATCTGGATCTGCTCGTGCTGCTGTCGTGGTCGGTGTCGCTGGCGTTCTTCAACCACGCCCACATCTACGCGTCGGTGCCGCTGACGTATCCGCCGCTGCTGTACCTGCTCGGGCGCATGCTGTGGCTGCTGCGCCGTCCGCGCCCCGCGCGAGCACCGCAACAACGCCCCTTGCGATTGCTGGTCCCGGCGCCGTGGCTCGCGCTGGGGGTCGTGTTCCTGCTCGGGTTTCGCATCGCCCTGAACGTGACCGACGCAAACGTGATCGACGTCGGCTACGCCGGCGTGATCGGCGCGGACAAGATCGTCCACGGCAAGGCGCTTTACGGGAACTGGCCGCAGGACAACGAACACGGCGACACCTACGGCCCGGTCACCTACGAGTCCTACATACCGTTCGAGCAGGCGCTCGGCTGGAGCGGTACGTGGGACGACCTGCCGGCCGCACACGCCGCCGCGGTCGCGTTCGACCTGATCGCGCTCGGGCTGATCTTCCTGCTCGGGCTGCGCATCCACGGACCGACGCTCGGCGTCGCCCTGGCGTACGCGTGGGTCGCCTATCCGTTCACGCTGTTCGCGCTCGAGTCCAACTCCAACGACACGCTCGTCGCGGTGCTGATCCTCGCCGCGTTGCTGGCGGCGAGCTCACCACCGGCGCGGGGCATGTTCGCGGCCCTCGCCGGGCTGGCCAAGTTCGCCCCGCTCGCGCTCGTGCCGGTGCTGGCGACGCACGGGCTGTTCACATCGTCCGGCGCATCGACCCCGATCCCGACTGCGCCAGCCGATGGGCTCGGAGGGTCGCAGGGGATGGTCGCGGACGCGCGGTCAAGCGATCTACGCCGAAGCGCGCGGACGCGCGCGCGCGCCTTGGCGTCCTTCTTCTTCGCATTCCTCCTCACCGCCGCCATCGTCTCGATCCCGGCGATCACCCACGACTCGCTGCACACGATCTACGAGCGCACGCTCGAATATCAGGCCAACCGCGGCTCCCCGTTCTCGGTGTGGGGGCTCTACGGCGGGCTGCACGGCGTCCAGACAGCGGTGCAGGTTGCGGCGGTCCTGCTCGCCCTGGCACTCGCGGTGCTGCCCCGTCGCCCCGGCGTGGTCGGGCTGGCGGCGGCGTGCGCGGCGATCGTGATCGCCGTCCAGCTCGGGGTCGAACACTGGTTCTACCTGTACATCCCCTGGTTTTTCCCGCTCGTGATGATCGCGCTGCTCGGAGTCCGCCCCGAGCGCTCGCGCCAGTCACCCCACGCCGCCGCTATACCGAACTGGGAGGCGCAACCCGCGGCGCCGCCGACGGGCGCGGCATCAGGATCTGCTCGATTGCGGCTGCCGAGCGCGGCGTCGTGGCCGAACAGCGGATGAGCACGCCCATCAGCCACGGATCGTCCTCGGAGGTCTCGAAGCGGACCGGCATCTGCGTCACGAGCGACTCGATCGCCTGCTCGCGCTTGACCCCGATCACGCCGCCGCGCGGGCCCGTCATGCCGACGTCGGTGATGTATGCGGTCCCGCCCGGCAGCACACGGGCGTCGGCGGTCGGGATGTGCGTGTGGGTGCCCACGACCGCGGTCACGCGCCCGTCCAGCATCCAGCCCAGCGCGACCTTCTCCGACGTCGCCTCGGCGTGCATGTCGACCAGGATGTGATCGACGCCGTCCCCCAGCTCGCCTAGCGCCGCCTCGATCTGCGTGAACGCCGATCGCCCCGCGCGCAGGTACAGATTGCCGCTGAGGTTGACCACGCCCAGGCGGACGCCCTCGCGCTCCAGCACGCAGGTGCCATGGCCCGGCTGGATTCCCAGGAAGTTGGCCGGGCGCAGGATCCGCGGCTCGGAGTCCAGGTAGGGGTAGATCTCGCGGCGGTGATAGGTGTGGTTGCCGAGCGTGATCGCATCCACCCCGCCCGCGAACAGCGCGCGCGCAGCCTTCGGGGTGATGCCCAGCCCGCCCGCTACGTTCTCGCCATTGACGACCACGAACGTGGGGTCATAGCGCTCGCGCAGGAGCGGCAGGCACTCCAGCAGCGTGTGCCGGCCCACGCTGCCGACGAGATCGCCGACGAACAGGATGCCCGCCCCCAGCGCATCGCCGTCCCCTGCTCCGGAGCCCTCCGTCGGCTTGCCCCCCGGAGTGACCTCCTGCCGCTCAGCCATACTGCGGCGATGTGTCGGACGGGAGGGCTTCGCAGATGAGCGGCGCGCAAGAGGGTGCGCCCGCGCCGGCCGGCCGATCGGAGGGTCCGTCGCTCGCAGATTCGCCGCGCGCCGGCGAGCGCGAGCTCACGCCGGATGCCACGTCGCAGTCGCCGACCTCCAAGCCCCCGCGCGCGGTCGTCCCCAGATGGGTCCAGCTCGTACTGCTGCCACTGGCGCTGCTCGCGCTGTGGGCGCTCGCGAAAGCGGCGGGGAAAGTGCTGCTGATATTCGTCGTCGCCGCTGTCATAGCGCTGATTCTCAACCCCATCGTCGCGTTCGTGCAGCGCCCGCGGGTTCCCCGCGGGCTGGCGGTGCTGGTCGTGTATCTCGCATTCTTCCTGACCCTGGTCGGAATCGGGTTCCTGCTGGCCAATCCGATCGCCAACCAGGTGCGCACATTCACCGACAACCTGCCGCACATCGTCAACGAAGCCAACAAACGGATCGCCACGCTGCAGGCCGAACTCGAACAGCACGGCATCCACCTGCACCTCGTCAAGCAGGGTAAAACGGCGCTGCAGAGCATCCAGGACAAAGTCGCCAAGAGCGCCAGCAAACTGGCGTCATTCGGCGGCGGCCTGCTGACCGAAGCGGCGAGTGCCGTGTTCGATCTCGTGCTCGTGTTCGTGCTGAGCGTGTACATGCTCGTGTACGGCGAGCGCATCGGGGGGCTCGTGCGCCGGGCGATGCCCGACGGCGATGGGACGCGCGCCGACGACTACCCGACCCTGGTCCAGCACGCCGTCTCGCGCTATGTCGGCGGCCAGCTGCTGTTCAGCGTGCTGATGGGGGCCTCGGCGGGGGTGTCGCTGTACGTGTTCGGGCTGATCGGCATATTTCCCGACGGGCGCAAGTACGCGCTCGCGTTCGGGGTGTTCTACGGGGCGATGGAGCTCGTCCCTTACATCGGGCCGATCCTCGGGGCGATCCCGGCCGTGCTCGTCGCGCTGTTCACCGACCCGATCGTCGCGCTGTGGGTCACGCTGCTGTTCGTCGGGCTGCAGCAGCTCGAGGGGCACGTGGTTGCGCCACAGGTGTTCGGGCACACGCTGCGGATCAACCCGCTGCTCGTGATCTTCGCGCTGCTGCTCGGGCTGCACCTGTACGGGATCGTCGGCGCGCTGGTGGCGCTGCCGATCCTCGCGATCCTGCGCGAGACGGTCGTCTACCTCAGCCGCCATGTCGAATTCGAGGCGTGGGAGCGTTCGCGCGGAGGCCTGCCGTGAGTCCGCCGGCGCGCCGCCCGCGAGCGGGCGTGTGTGTAGTAGTGGGTAACCCATGAGCCAGTCGCTTCGGCCAACGCAGTCGGCGCCGGTTACCGCACCGGTCGGCATGGTTGAGAGCGACGCGATGGCGCCGTCATGACCGCGGGCGCGTCGGTGATCGCCGTCAAGGGGCTCGCCAAGCGCTATGGCGAGCGCGCGGCGCTGCGGGACATCGCCTTCGACGTGGCCGCCGGCGAGCTGGTCGCGATCGTCGGGCCAAACGGCGCGGGCAAGACGACGCTGCTGTCGATCATCGCGGGTGTGCAGCGCGCGAGCGCGGGGACGGTCGAAGGTCCGGGCGCCGGATCGGCGATCGGCTGGGCACCGCAGCAGACGGCCGTCTACTCGAAGCTGTCGGTCGCCGAGAACCTAAAGTTGTTCGCGCGCCTGGAGAAAGTCGCCGACCCCGACGCGGCGGTGGCGCGGATGCTCGCGCAGACGGGGTTGAGTGATCGCGCGGATGAGCGCGTGGAGCGTCTGTCGGGCGGCAACCGCCAGCGCGTGAACGTCGCGCTCGGGCTGATCGGCGACCCGCCGGCGCTCGCGCTGGACGAGCCGACCTCGGCGCTCGACCCCGGTCAACGCGAACGTGTGTGGGAGTTCGTCGGCGGGCTCGCCCGTTCAGGCACGGCCGTGCTGTTCTCGACACACCATCTCGGCGAGGTGCGCCGCTATGCCACGCGCGCGATCGTGCTGGCCGACGGCGAGCTGCTGTTCGACGGCGCGCCGGCGGAGCTGATCGCGGCGAACGGCGGCGACGAGAAGGACTTCGAGGCGGCGTTCGTGGCGTTCCTGAAAGCGCGCGGACACTCGTGATCGCCGTCTCGACGCTCGTGGATGCCTCGCGACCGTGAGGTGGCTGCTGAAAAAGGACCTGCTGATCCTGCGCCGCTCGCGGCTGCTGGTGGGCGTGCTGGTCGTGTATCCGATCGCGATCGCGCTGTTGATCGGGCTGGCGATATCGCGCTCGCCGGGCAAGCCGAAGGTGGCGATCGTCGACGAAACGCCGCCGGGACAGACGATCCAGGTGGGCAGCGAACGGGTCGATGTGAGCCACTACGCCGACCAGCTGTTCAGCCAGGTAAGCCCCGTGCACGTTCCCTCGCGCGAGCAGGCGGTGGCTGATATCAAGTCCGGCAAGGTGCTCGCCGCAGTGGTGATTCCGCGCGATCATCGCAGCGCGAATCTCCTCCGGGGTCAGCCAGGGCAGCATCGAAGTGCTCTACAACGGCAACGCGCTCGAGCAGTCGCTCGTGCGCTCGCAGCTGAGCTCCGCCCTGGCTCAGGCGAACGTGGGGTTCTCCGAACAGATCCAGCGCGCCGCCGCGCAGGCGATCGGCGTGCTGCTGACCGGTGGGAACCTGGGCGTGCTGGGCGCCCCGTCGAACCTCATCGGCCTCGGGCAGATCCCCACTGAGCTGCGTGCCATCATCGCCCGCCAACCCCCCGGCGCTGACCGAACCCAGATGGAACGGATCGACAAGTTCGCCGAATTCGCCAATCAGAACCTGGGATTGGCCAAGAACGTGCTGTCCACGATCGGCCAGCCGATCCAGGTCAAGAGCACGCTCGTGGAGGGTCGGCGCACGCCCCTGAACACGTTCGCGGTCGTCGTCGCGGTGAGCGTATCGCTGATGTTCGTGTGCGTGCTGCTGGCCGCCGGGGGTCTCGCGCTGGAGCGCGAGGAGCACACGCTCCCGCGGCTCGCCCGCGGGCTGGCCACGCGCGAGGGGCTGCTCGCCCAGAAGCTGCTGCTCGCCGCGGTCTGCGCGTTCGTGCTGGCCCTGGCGATGCTCGCGGGGATCGGCGCGTTCGTCAGCCTCGACTGGGCGCGCGTCGGGCAGTGGCTGATCGCGCTCGCGTTCGGCGCCGTCGCGTTCGGCGCGCTGGGCATCGCGATCGGCGCGCTCGCGCGCGAGGTGCGCGCCGCCTCGCTGCTCGCGTTTCTGCTGTCGCTGCCGCTGGCGTTCCTCGCGCTCGTCCCCTCGGGCTCGGTGTCGCATGGGCTGTACGACGCGATCGTCGCGATCTCGTTCGTGTTCCCCTTCAAGGCCGCCCTGCAGGCGCTCGACGCCGCCGTCAACGGGGCCTCCCCGGGGTTGGGCATATCGGTCGTGCACCTGTTCGGTCTAACCCTGCTGTTCGGCGCGCTCGCGCGCGTGGGACTGCGGCGGCTGGAGTAAGGCCGCTGCCCCCGACGGTCGCCGCCAACCTGAATCAGAGGGGATGAGATCGATATTGCGAGCGCTCCGCCCGACACACGCGTCCGGCGCGGTCGCCTGCCCGTCGCCGCCCCGCGAATCCGGCTCGTCCCTCCCATACAACTCGCGGGAGTATCCTCGGAGGCGATGGCCTATCCCCATACGCGCATGCGCAGACTGCGCGCGAGCGCCGGCCTGCGCGGGCTCGTGCGCGAGACCGGCCTGCGGGCCGAGCAGCTGGTGCTGCCGCTGTTCGTCGCCGAGGCGGACGCCTCCCCCATGCCCGAGGGCGCGCTGGAGCTGCCGGCCCTTCGGCGACTGTCGATCTCAGGTGCCGTCGAGCGGGCTCGCGAGGCCGCCGCGCTCGGCCTCGGCGCGGTGCTCGTGTTCGGCGTGCCCGCGCACAAGGACAGCGAGGGGTCGGGCGCGTACGACGACGAGGGCATCGTCCAGCTGACGGTGCGCGCGCTCAAGCAGGCGCTTCCGGACGGCCCGCTCGTGATCACCGACGTATGCCTGTGCGAGTACACCGACCACGGCCACTGCGGCTTACCGCGCGAGGACGGATCGATCGACAACGACGCAACGCTCGAGCTGCTCGCCCGCACCGCCTGCAGCCACGCGCGCGCCGGAGCGGACATCGTCGCGCCCTCGGACATGATGGATGGGCGCGTGGGCGCGCTGCGTGCCGAGCTCGACTCCGAGGGCTACACCGACACGCCGATCCTCGCCTACTCCGCCAAGTTCGCCTCCGCGTTCTACGACCCGTTCCGCGACGCCGCCGGATCCGCGCCCGCGTTCGGCGACCGGCGTTCCTATCAGCTCGATCCCGCCAACGGCGCCCAGGCGCTGCGCGAGGCCGTCCTCGATGTCGGCGAGGGTGCCGACATGCTGATGGTCAAGCCCGCGCTCGCCTACGGCGACCTGATCGCCGCCGTCAAGCGCGAGACCGGCCTGCCGGTGGCCGCGTACAACGTCAGCGGCGAGTACGCGATGGTCCGCGCCGCCGCCGCCGCCGGGGCGCTCGACGAGCGCGAGGCCGTACTGGAGATCCTCACCTCGCTGGCCCGCGCCGGCGCGGACACGATCGTCACCTATCACGCGCTCGACGCGGCCCGCTGGCTCACATGAGCGCCCCCGACGGCATCCTCGCCGCTGACGCGGCCACGCCGAAGCTGCGCAGCCGCAAGGACGGCGCGGCGATCCCGCTCGACGACGTCGACCGGCGGCTGCTGAACCTGATGCAGGGCTCGTTCCCGATCGCGCCGCGTCCCTACGCGCACGTGGCCGAGCTGGGCGGGATAACCGAGGACGAGGCGATGGCGCGCGTGCGGCACCTGCTCGACAAGCGGATCGTCAGGCAGGTCACGCCGATCTTCGACACCCGCGCGCTGGGCTACTCCTCGATGCTGGTCGCCGCGAAGGTCGATCCCGAGCATCCCCATCGCGCCGCCCAGATCATCAACGCGCACCCGGGCGTCTCGCACAACTACCTGCGCAACCACGAATTCAACCTGTGGTTCACGATCGCCACCGAGCCCGACTCGACGCTCGGGTTGGAGGGGACGCTGGATGTCCTCGCGCGCGAGGCCGGGGCCGAGTCGGTGCGCCAGCTGCCGACGCTGAAGCTGTTCAAGATCCGCATGGACCTCGAGATGGAGGGCGACACGCAGGCACTCGCCCAGGCGGCCGAGGTCAAAGAGCCGGTCGAGCTCGACCCTCAGCCCTACGACGAGCTCGACATCGCCGTCATCCGCGCGCTGCAGGGCGACATGCCGGTCGTGCCTGAGCCGTATGCCGACGCGGCCGCCGAGCTGGGCATGGCGCAAGAGCGCTTCCTCGAGCACCTCGCGGGCATGCAGGAGCGCGGTTTGCTCAGACGGGTCGCGGCGATCCTGTATCACCGCCGCGCCGGGTTCTCCGCCAACGGCATGGGCGTGTGGCAGGTGCCGGACGAGCAGATCCTCGACATCGGCCGGCGCATGGCCGCGGTGCGCGGCATCTCCCACTGCTACCAGCGCCCCACCTACGCGGACTGGCCCTACTCGGTGTTCACGATGGCCCACGGCCGCTCCAAGGAGGAGTGCGACGCGGTGCTCGACTCGATCGCCGAGCAGACCGGGATCTCCGGGCGCGCCACGCTGTACAGCTCGACCGAGTTCAAGAAGATCCGGCTGCTGTACTTCACCGACGAGTTCAAGGAGTGGGAGCGCCGGCACGCCGGCGTATGACGCGAGACCGGCCGCCCCGGCGCTGCCTCCCGCGGCACGCCCTCCCACCATCCGCCCACGCGCGTGCCAGCCATCCGAGACAGTCGATGACCGCCCTGACCGACACCCGTTCCGCGGCGCTGTACCGGCGCGCCCTGGAGGTGATGCCCGGCGGGGTCAACTCCCCCGTGCGCGCGATGCGCGCGATCGGCCGCGATCCAGTGTTCCTCGCACGCGGAGAGGGCGCGGAAGTGATCGACGTCGACGGCAACCGCTATCTCGACTACGTCTGCTCGTGGGGTCCGCTGATCCACGGGCACGCCCACCCGGACGTGCTGCGAGCGATCGCGCGCGCAGCCGCGAGCGGCACCAGCTTCGGCGCGCCCACCGCCGGCGAGGTCGAGCTCGCGGTCGAGGTCGCACGACGGATGGAGGGCGTGGAGATGCTGCGCATGACCTCCTCCGGCACCGAGGCGTCGATGACCGCCATCCGCCTGGCCCGCGCGGCTACCGGCCGCGAGCCGGTGCTCAAGTTCGAGGGCGCCTATCACGGTCACGTCGACGGCCTGCTGGCCCGGGCGGGCTCCGGTCTGGCGACCCAATCGCTGCCGTCGAGCCCCGGCGTGCCCGCCGGCACGGCCGCGCAGACGGTGGTCGTCCCCTGGAACGACGCCGAGGCGGTGCGTAGCGCGACCGAGCAGCACGAGCTCGCCGCGATCCTCGCCGAGCCGCTGCCCGCCAACATGGGCCTCGTCCCGCCCCGTCCGGGCTTTCTCGAGCTGCTGCGCGAGCGCGCCAGCGCGACGGGCGCGCTGCTCGTGCTCGACGAGGTCATCTCGGGCTTTCGCGTCGCCCGCGGTGGCGCCCAGGAGCTGACCGGCGTCAACGCCGATCTGACGATTATCGGCAAGGTGCTCGGCGGCGGCCTGCCCGCCGCCGCCCTCGGCGGCAGGGCCGAGCTGATGAACATGCTCGCCCCCGCCGGCGAGGTCTACCAGGCCGGCACGCTGTCCGGCAATCCGCTCGCGGTCGCGGCCGGCATGCAGACGCTTGCGCTGCTCGACGAGTCCGCCTACGTGCGCCTGGCCGCGATCACCGAGCGCCTCGCCGCCGGCCTGCGCGAGGCCGCCGCCGGCGCCGGGCATCCGGTGCACGTCGTCAGCGTGCCGGGCCTGCTGACCGTGTTCTTCACCGGCGCCCGCGGTGGCGATGTGGATCAAGGCCACGGCGGTCTCGCGGACGCTCCCGGCGCAGACTGCCCGGTGAGCGATTTCGCCCACGCCCGCGCATGCGACCTCGATGCCTACGCGCGGTGGTGCAGGGAGCTGCTCGCGCGCGGCGTCTACCCGCCTCCCTCTCAGTTCGAGGCGTGGTTTCCCTCGCTCGCGCACACCCCCGAGCAGATCGAGCGCACGATCGAGGCTGCCGCCGCGGCGTTCGCCACGCTCGCCGGCGATCCCCTCCCCGACGGCCGAGACATCCAATGAGCGCCGGTCGCGACGACAACTCGCTCGAACGCCTCGCCGCGCTGCTGCGCGAGCAGGGCGGTCTGATGGCCACGCTCGTCAGGGCCGGTAGTCCCGACGCGCGCGCGTCCGGTGCGCGCGGGCCCGCCCAGATCGCCTCGTCGGGTCCGCGCGCGCAGAGAGCTCGCGATCGATACGAGCTGCTGGTGGAGACGATCTACGAGGGCTACCTCCTGCACTACGGCACCGGTCGCGTGGTCGCTCCCGCGGAGGCCGACCTCGGTCTGCTCGCCGGCGATCGCCTGTACGCGCTCGGCCTGGCCCGCCTGGTCGAGCTCGGCGACACCGCGGCCGTGGCCGAGCTCGCGGACACGATCACGCTCAGCGCGCTCGCCCAGGCCGCTTGCGAGCCGGCGCTGGCCGAGGCGGTGTGGGAGGCTGGCGCGCACGCCGTGGGGTGGGGTTCCAGCGATGCCCACGTACGCGCCAAGCGCCTGGCGTTCGCTCGCGCACCCGAGGCGATCGAGGCGATGCGCACAAGCATCGCGAGGGTCCCGACGCCGCCCTGAATCGAGCCTCGATATTGTTCGAGTCGGTGTCCGCCAAGCACGATAAGCACAAGTCCAAGTACACGCTCGACCGCCAGTACCCGGGCGCGTTCGAGGGCGAGACCGTCACGCGTCGGCGGTTCATGACCGTCGGCGGGCAGGGCGCGGGGGCGATCGCCGCCGCGTCGTTCCTGCTGCCCGCGCTCGGGTTCGCGGTCGGGCCGATCTTCAAAAGCACCCCCCACCGCTGGGAAAGCGTCGGCTCCGAGGACCTCTTCAACGCCTACAACTACGTCCCGGTCGTGATCACGCTCAACCCCGGCATCGGCGAGGCCGGCAAGTCGACCGCCTACGTGCGCAAGTTCAACGCGGCGATCGACACCGACCCATACGACCGCGGCACCCCCTACATCGCGATCTCCAGCCGCTGCGCGCACCTGGGCTGCCCCGTGCGCTGGGTCGACGCGGCCGAGCGCTTCATCTGCCCGTGCCACGGCGGTGTGTACGACCTGCTCGGGCGCCGCGTCGGCGGGCCGCCCGTGCGTCCGCTCGACCGCTTCTACACGCGCGTCAACGGCAACGGCGAAGTCGAACTCGGCCCGCGCTTCTCCGTCAACAGCGAGCTGCAGCGCTTCTCTCCCCGCGACCCCGGCGAGCCGCTGGACGGCATCGGCCAGTACGCCTACCCCTCCCGCCCCGGCGCTCAGAAACTCTAGGACTCGACCGTGCCCAAGCTCCCCAAGGCCCCCCCGATCCCCTCGTCCCTGCAGGCGCCCCCGCCCCGCCCGGGCGAGGGCAACGGCAAGCCCACGGCGCTCGACCACGCCGCGGAGGCCGGCACGACCGTCGTCGACTGGGTCGACGAGCGCACCTCGCTGAGCGGCGGCGCGCGCTGGCTGATGTTCCGCAAGGTGCCCAAAGGCACCAACTGGTTCTACACGCTCGGCTCGGCCACGATGTTCGCGTTCCTCTCGCAGGCCGTCACGGGCGTGTTCCTGGCGATGTACTACCGCCCCGACGCCTCCGGCGGGGCGTATGAATCGATCCGCCACGTGACCAACGAAGTGTTCCTCGGCCAGTTCGTCCGCGGTATGCACAAGTGGGGCTCGAGCGTGATGGTGATCCTCGTGTTCCTGCACATGGGCCGCACGTTCTTCTTCGGCGCCTACAAGTACCCGCGCGAGCTCAACTGGGTGATCGGCGTGGTGCTGCTGATCCTGACGATGGTGATGTCGTTCACCGGCTACCTGCTGCCGTTCGACCAGCGCGCCTACTGGGCGACGATCGTCGGCGTGAACATCAACGGCACCGGGCCGCTGCTCGGCCCCTACCTCTCGGACTTCCTGCGCGGGGGTCCCGAATTCGGGGCGACGACGCTGTCGCGGTTCTACGCCATCCACATGCTGCTCGTGCCGGGGCTGATCGCCGCGCTGATCGGCGCGCACCTGTACCTCGTGGCCAAGCTCGGCACGACCGCGCCGCCGTGGATGAAAGCCGAGCAGAACCCCGAGCTGCGCGAGGCCGACGCGTGAGCCCCTCCGCAATGCACCTGTCATGGGGTCCTCGGTGGGAGCCCGCCCCACGACATGACCCCTCCGTTCGCTTCACCGCGGGCGCTCCGCAACCGCTCGCCCACACGCGATGAACAGGCGCGAGAAGGAGGAGTACCTCCGCGAGTACGGGATCCTGAAGTCCCAGGGCAAGCCGTTCTTCCCGTACGCGGTCACCAAGGACGCCGCGATGGCCTGCGTGGTGATGGCGGTCATCATCACGATGTCGCTCGTGCTCGGCGCCGAGCTCGGCTCCAAGGCCAACCCCACCACGACCACCTACGTGCCGCGCCCGGAGTGGTACTTCTTCTTCCTGTTCGAGGTCCTGCGCGTGATCAAGCCGCCGAGCCTCGTGCCGCTGGCGACGATCGGCGTGCCGACGATCGGCATGATCCTGCTGTTCCTGCTGCCGTTCTACGACCGCGGCCCCGAGCGCCGTCCCGAGCGCCGCCCGATCGCGACGCTCACCGGCATCTTCGTGATCGGCGCGATGGCACTCCTCACCTATCAGGGCGCCAACGCGGGGTCGCCGACGGTGATCGAAATGGCCACGCCCAAAGCCGTCCAGCAGGCGGGCGGGACAGACGCTCGCCGAATACGAAGCCGGCAAGCTGGTGGTCGCCCAATCGGGCTGCCTGGCGTGCCATAAGATCGGCGACAACGGCAACGACGGTCCCGGTCCGCAACTCACCCACATAGCCTCGCGACTGCCACGCCAGGGGATCGCGCGCACGCTCGTGAATCCGACCGCGCCGATGCCCTCCTTCAAGAACCTGCCGCCGCAGAAGTTCAAAGCGGCCGTCGAATTCCTCTCGCAGCTGAAGTAGGCCCCGGCATGAACACGCATGGCGGCACTGGATCTGCGTCCTCAGTCGCTCGCGTACCTAGTACGCCACGCTCCCTGCGTCCTTGCCCAGCTTGCCCTGCGTGTCCATGCCGAGGTTGCTTTCCTTCAGAGGTCGCATGACTCAGCGAGGCGCCGGACAGCTGGAGGCGGCCCAGGTGCGGAGCATGTTCGACGGCATCGCCTCGATCTACGACGCGCTGAACGGCGCGATGACCGCCGGTCTGCACCATCGCTGGCGTGCCCGCGCCGCCGATCTCGCTCGTGTCGGTCCGGGCAGCCGCGTGCTCGACGTGGCGACCGGGACCGGCGATCTGGCACTCGAGCTGGCCCGGCGCGTGGCGCCCGGCGGGGAGGTGCTCGGCAGCGACTTCTCGGAGGGGATGCTCGCTCGAGCCCGCGCGAAGGCAGGCGCTCGCGACGTCGTGGCGCTCGACGCCGAGCTGCGCTTCGAGTGGGGCGACGGGCTGGAGCTTCCCTACGCCGCGGACGAGTTCGACGCCGCCACGAACGGTTTTGGCTTGCGCAACTTCCCCGACCTCGCGCGTGGGCTCGCCGAGATGGTGCGCGTGGTGCGACCCGGGGGACGGGTCGTGGTGCTGGAGATGACGACCCCCACGCGACGCCCCCTGTCGCTGTTCTTCGCGCTGTGGTTCGACCGCGTCGTGCCGATACTGGGCCGGCTGGTCGGTTTGCTCGAGCGGCTCCTCGCCCGCTCGCGGGGCGGCGATCGACGGGAGGAGATCGCGGATGCCTACACCTACCTACCGAACTCCGTCAAGCGCTGGCCGGGACCCTCGCGGCTGGCGGCGGAGATGGAGCGCGCTGGGCTGGGAGAGATCACCTATGTCCTGCTCGCCGGCGGGATCATCGCGATCCACGCCGGCACCGTCGCGGCGCAGGGGTCATGATGAGTCCGATGGGGGGCACAGCCGCAACGGACGGCGCCGCCGGCGTGAGCGCTACCGACGTGGATGCGGTCGAGGCGATCATGCGTCGCGGCGGCGACGGTCTGCGTGAGCGCATGCTCCGGACAGAGCTGCATCTCGAGCGCGTGACGGCCGAGGCCGGCGAACCGCTCGCCTCCCACGCCACCGCCACGGTTCTGGCCGGCGGCAAGCGGCTGCGCCCGCTGCTGGTCGTGCTCGCCGCCGAATCGGCCGGCGGACCGGGCGAGGACGGCGATGCGCAGGACAGGCTCGTGCGCGCGGCCGTGGCCGTCGAGCTCGTGCACTCGGCAACGCTCGTGCACGACGACGTGATCGACGGCGCCCAGCTGCGACGCGGACACCCGTCCGTCGCCGCGGCAGCCGGGCGCAAGCTCGCGATCGCCACCGGCGATCTGCTGTTCTCGCGCGCATTCGCCGAGCTCGCGCGCAACCGCGACGAGACCCAGCTGCGCGCCCTGTCCGACGCCAGCTCGGCGCTGGCCGAAGGCGAGCTCTTGCAGCGCGAGGATGCATATGCGATGCACGTTGCCGTCGCTCGATATCTGCGTCGCTGCGAACTGAAGACCGCCGCGCTGTTCGAGGCCGCCTGCCGCCTCGGAGCGCTGGTGGCCGTCGCGGGCTCCCCGCTGCTGGCCGACGAGCTCGGAACATTCGCGCGGCGGATAGGTCTCGCCTTTCAACTGCTCGACGACGTGCTCGACGTATCCGGCCCAGTCGAGCGGACCGGCAAGGCACGGGGCACCGATCTGCTCGACGGCACCGTCACCCTCCCGTTCATCCTCGCGCGCGAACGCGACCGGGAGCTCGCCGAGCTCGACCTCTCCTCGCTGCGCGGACCCGAGCAGGCAGAGCGGCTGTGCGAGCGGATCGCCGCGACCGGCGCACTCGACGAGGCCCGCGAACGGGCGCTCGCGCTGGTTGCCCAGGCGAAGTCCGAGCTTCCGCGAGGGCTGCCCGACAGTCGTGGCGCCGCGATGCTGGACCTCGTGGCCGACGCCGTGGTCGAGCGCTACCGCTAGACGACCGCTGAGCTACGTGATGCGGCGTCCTGCGGTCGCTCGTGTGCCGGCCGATCGGAGACCCCGTCGATCGACGATCGGTACACCACGCTCCCTGCGTCCCGGCTTCACTTGCTCATCGGCCGCCTGGAGGCGCGCTGCCTCAAAAGTCGGCGGGCGTGATCAGATCCGCGTGCAGGGCGCGCACGAAGAACTCGACTTCCTCGGTCATGTTCGCGTGCGTAAGCCGCTTCAGATCGCTCAGCAGCGCGCCCGCGCCATGGTCCAGCTCGTCGTCGAGTCGCTCGACCACGAGCTGCTCGAACACGCCCTCGCGGCGAGCCTCGCACTCCGGACAGCGCAGCACGATACGCCAGTGCCTGGCGCCCTCTTCGGTCCAGTCGAGCGGGTAGACGAGCTCGCCGGAGCAGTTGAAGCAGACGTGCAGCTCCTGCGGCGGACAGGAGGGCTCGGAGGAGAACACCGGATCGAGCGCCTCGACGGGCTCGGATGCGTACGGAGGCTCGCTGTGCGAAGGGGGCGTATGCGAAGGCCGGGGCGTATGCGACCGATGCGCCGGGCGTCGCTGGTCTCCATAGGTGACCTCGACGTGCTTGCCGTCGGGCATCCTCAGGTGGTGACGGATATGGGGGCTCGTGTCTGACATGCTTGCCCTGCAGTAATCGACTGCCGCGTCCCTTCCCTTTAGGGGTGCTCTCAAAATCCAGGCCGACGCGCTCGCCCTTGGATGTGAAAAGACGCCGCGTCCAGCGGCGCGAGGAGCGCTCGCGCCACGTGACGCGCGGCCTGGTCCAAACGACCGGTGCTAGGTTCATTAAGGACATGGCCACCGCGATCCGTACGATCGGCCACGAAGACAAGCTCAGCCTCGTGGATCATCTCGAAGAGCTGCGCACGCGCCTGATCGTCAGTGCTCTGGCGATCGCGGTCGCGTTCGGGGTGTGTCTGTGGCAGAACCACGCGCTGCTGGAAATCATCAACCGGCCGCTCGAACACCAGACCCAGAAGCAGGTCGAGAAAGGCAACGGCCCGCTCGGACAGACCGCGCTGGCGCAGCAGGGGGTGCTCGCGGTGGCGCACGATGTGCAGGAGATCGCCGCGGCGCTCGCCGCTCCCTCCAGCGGGCTCCCGCCCGCGACCCGCGCGGCGCTCGCCGCCCAGATACCCCGCCTGCAGGCCGACGTCGCGAAGATCCCGCCCGTCCCGCAGGGCAACAAGCCGGTGACGCTCGGCATCGGCGAGCCGTTCACCACCACACTCGGGGTCACGCTCCTGTTCGCGCTCGTGTTCTCGCTGCCGATCGTCCTGTTCCAGCTCTACGGGTTCGTGCTGCCGGCGTTCAGCCCCAGTGAGAGACGCATCGCGCTGCCCCTGCTCGCGGCGATCCCATGCCTGTTCGCGGTCGGCGTGCTGTTCGGCTATTTCGTCGTGCTGCCGGCCGCCGTGCGCTTCTTTCAGAATTTCAACAGCAGCGAGTTCAACGTGCTCGTGCAGGCCGGTCCCTACTACAGGTTCGCCGCCACGGTCCTGCTCGCGATGGGACTCGTGTTCCAGGTGCCGGTCGCGATCCTGGCCGCGACTCGCGTCGGCATCGTCACCCCGCGGCAGCTGCGACACAACCGTCGCTACGCGATCGTGGCCGTGCCGCCGTCGCCGCGTTCCTGCCGGGAGACGCGATCACGCTGCTGCTGGAGACCATCCCGCTGTATGTGCTCTACGAGGCGAGTATCCTGCTCGCGTCGTTCGTTGAGCGCCGCGAGCGCGCACGCGAACGACAGACACCGGGTCCCGGGCAGTCGCCGGACGGCGGCGCGCCCACCGAGCAGAGGACGGAGCCAAGCGTGCAACAGATCATCGACCACACCGACAGCGAGCTGAGCTGATGCTGTTCGACCTGCGTGGACGCGGTCGTCGTCGCACGGTCAGGGTGATCTACGGCGGTCTCGCGCTGCTGATCGGGGCGGGCCTAGTGTTCTTCGGCGTCGGCGCCGGCGTCGGCGGCGGAGGGCTCTTGAACTCGCTGACCGGCAGCGAAGGCGCGGGCAGCGCGAGCTTCGCGGCGCAGATAGCGAAGTACAAGAAGCTCACCGGCAAGCAGCCGAACAACGTCTACGGCGTGGGAACAGCTGACCCTCGCCCAGTTGCACGAAGCGGGCGGCGAAGCCTACTTCGCCAATCAGCAGACTGACGGCAAGGGCCGCGAACTGTTCGCGCAGACCGCGCAGTCGTGGAACAGCTACATCGCGCTGAAACCGCCAAAGCCAAACGCGCAACTGGCGCTGCAGATGGAGCGAGTGTTCGGCGAAGAAGGGCTCAACGAGCCCGCCGAAGCGGTCAAGGTCCTGCAGATCGTCATCCCCACCAAGTCAGAAAGCCCGCCGCAGTATCAGGCATCGCTGTACGCGGCGTTAGCGGAGTACGCCTACAAAGCCCACAACGCCCGCATCGGCGACCTCGCCACCGCCAAGGCGATCGCGCTGGCGCCATCCGCGCAACGCAAGCAGCTGAAGACGCAGCTCGCCGCGATCAAGGCGCACCCGAACGGCACCGAAGCGCCGCGAGCGGCAGCCGGACCGCGGGTGGCAGCGCCGGCACTGCCACTACGACGATCCCCACGACGACCGGCGACTCGTCGACGACCACGAAAGAAATAGGCCAGGGGAGGTGCGGTCGTGGATGCCGGAGCCCCAGCGCTATACGGCACGCCTGCTGATCGGCTGTGCGGACCAGCCGGGGATCGTCGCGGCCGTATCGGGCTTTCTGCTCGAGCAGGGGGCCAACATCGTCTCATCCCACCAGTACTCCTCCGACCCCACCGGTGGGCGCTTCTTCATGCGCACCGAGCTCTTCCTGCGCGAGCTGCGCGCGGACGCCGGCGCGCCGGAGGTCAGGCGGCGCTTCGAGGAACTCTTCGCAACGCGAGGTGGCGGACGGGCTCGGGATGGATTGGGAGGTCCGCTACTGGGGCGAGCGCCCGCGGATCGCGATCCTCGTCTCGCGTCACGATCACTGCCTTCTCGACCTGCTGTGGCGCTGGCGCCGAGGCGAGCTGGACGGCGACGTGGTCGCGGTGATCTCCAACCACGAGGACCTGCGCCGCGAGACGGAGGCCGCGGGTATCTCCTATCACCACGTGCCGGTGCGCCCCGACGGCAAGGCCGAGGCGGAGGCGGAGATGCTCGACCTGCTGGCGGGCAGGGCCGACCTGCTGGTGCTCGCGCGGTACATGCAGATCCTCAGCGGCGACTTCCTGGATCGTGTCGGCATGCCGGCTATCAACATCCATCACTCCTTCCTGCCCGCATTCGCCGGCGCCGACCCCTACCGGCGCGCACGCGAGCGGGGCGTCAAGCTGATCGGCGCGACCGCGCACTACGTCACGGAGCAGCTCGACGACGGGCCGATCATCGACCAGGACGTCGTCCGCGTCGATCATCGCCAGAGCGCCGAGGACCTTGAGCGCGTCGGCCGCGACATCGAGCGTCTCGTGCTCGCTCGCGCGGTCGCGCTGCACCTCGACGACCGGGTGATCGTGGACGGGCGCCGAACGGTGGTGTTCTGAGGTCGACTTCGCGAAGCCGAGCCTCCCTCGGTGTGGACCGCGCACCGGCCGGCGCGGCAATCCGGATCGTCCGTGTGCACGGCCGTCGATTCGACGAGACGGAGGACATGCACACTGGGCTAGAATCGACTGCCAAGCCGGATGATCGTTCGCCGGCGCCCTCACGGGCCGTTAGCTCAACCGGCAGAGCAGGGGCCTCTTAAGCCCAAGGTTGTAGGTTCGATTCCTACACGGCCCATTCCTGATTCGATCAGCGCCGAAGTCCTCTCACTCCGCCAAGGATCGGAGGGACTTCGGTGCGCCGCCGACTCGATCTACACTCGCCCGCCGCCGCGAGGGCCTGCTGTAGACTGGCCCTAATGTTTCCGTTGCTGGAGGAGTAAGACCCCGAGCTCGCGGCGTTGCTCATCCGCGAGGACGAAAAACAGGCCGAGTCGCTGTTCTTGATCCCTTCCGAGAACTACACCTCGGCCGCGGTGCTCGAGGCCAACGGCAGTGTGCTCGCGAACAAGTACAGCGAGGGATATCCGGGCAAGCGCTACTACGAGGGCAACGAGATCGTCGACGAGGTCGAGCTGCTGGCGCAGGCGCGTGCGCGGGAGCTGTTCGGCGTGGAGCACGCGAACGTGCAGCCCTACTCGGGCTCGCCGGCGAACCTGGCGATCTACCTGGCGTTCCTGGACCCGGGGGACACGGTCATGGGACTCGCGCTCTGCCGGCAGGAGGGCACCTCACGCATGGATGGCCGGTGTCGGCGACGGGCAAATGGTTCAACGCGGTCCACTACGGGGTGAGCCCCGATAGCGGCCGGGTGGACATGGAGGAGGTGCGACGACTGGCGCTCGAGCACCGTCCCAAGCTGCTGTTCTGCGGCGGGACGGCGGTGCCGCGCACGATCGACTTCGAGGCGTTTGCGACTATCGCGAAAGAGGTCGATGCGCTGATGGTCGCGGACGTGTCGCACATCGCGGGGCTGATCGCCGGCGGCGCTCACCCTTCGCCGGCGCCGCACGCGGACGTGATCATGACGACCACGCACAAGACCCTGCGCGGACCGCGGGGTGCGATCTTGATGTGTCGCGAGCAGCATGCCAAGGCGATCGATCGCGCCGTGTTTCCGGGGTTGCAGGGCGGACCGCATCAGCATCAGACGGCCGCGATCGCGGTGGCGCTCGGCGAAGCATCGACGCCGGCGTTCAGCGAGTACGCCCACCAGATGGTCGCGAACGCGAAGGCGCTCGCGGATGCCCTGTCCGAGCGCGGGTTCACGCTCGTGTCCGGCGGTACGGACAACCACCTGATCCTGATCGACATGACCTCGAAGGGGCTGACCGGCAAGGAGGCATCGACGGCGCTGAGCTCGGGCGGGGATCGTGACGAACGCGAACGCGATCCCGTTCGATCCACGCAAGCCGTTCGACCCGTCGGGCATTCGGATCGGCACCCCCGCCGTGACCTCGCGAGGGCTGCTCGACGAGCACATGGACGAGATCGCCCGCTGGCTGGACGAGGTCGTCGAGGCGGCGCGCGGCGGTGGTGAGAGCGACGTGTTCGAGCGCGTGAGGGCAGAGGTCGGCGATCTCATGGCGCGGTATCCGGCGCCCGGTTGCAGGTCTTCGGCGAGCGCCCCGGCCGGCTGCCGCACTGACCGGGGCGCCCGGCCCCGTACAGGACGGCCTCCTGCCCGACGCGCGGGTTCCAACTGTCGCGGGTGATCAAGTCTACGACGACCGAGACGCGGTGACCGGCGAATGTGTATGGTGGCGCGCTCTTGTCGCTGATCGTCTCGTGGGTTCTGTTTCCGCTCGTGCTGGCGGCCGTCGGCGCGGGCTGGGGCGTGCTCGCGGAGCGGCTCGTCGGCATGCGGGTGGGGGTTCTGCTCGTCCCGCTCGGACTGGCCGCGGCGCTCGTCGTCGCTTCGCTGCTGACGGCGTGGAGCACGATCGCACCCGCGGCCGTGCCGGTCGTGGGCGTCGGGGCGGTCGTGGGTCTGGCGCTCGGATGGCGTCTCGCCGAGGGAGTCGCCAGGTGGCCGGCGCTGGCGGCGCTGGGAGCGCTGCTGAGTGTACGGGGCGCCGGTGGTGCTGTCGGGCAGCGCGACGTTCGCGGGGTACGTGCGTCTGGACGACACGGCGACATGGCTCGGCGATGACCGACCAGGTGCTGTCTCACGGCCGCTCGCTGGCCTACCTGCCGCCTTCGACGTACTCACTGCTGGTCGCGGTCGTACGTCGGCAACTGCTATCCGCTGGGGGCGTTCATGCTGCTCGGCATCGGCCACGGGCTGAGCGGAATCGACTCGGCCTGGATCTTCCAGCCCTACCTGGCCTGCTGCGGCGCGGCGATCGCGCTCGGCATGTACGCACTGGCGGAGCCGCTCGTGGCGTCCCCCGACTGCGCGCTCTGGTGGCGTTCCTGGGCGCGCAGCCGGCGCTGCTGTACGGCTATGGCCTGTGGGGTGGGATCAAGGAGCTGACGGCGGCGTTTCTGCTCGTGCTGGGCGCCGCGCTGACAGCGCGGCTGCTCGCCCGAGCGCCCGCGCGCCCGCGCGCGATGTTGCTGCTCGCGATCGCCGCGGCCGGCTCTGTCGTGACGCTGGGCGCGGGCGCGGCCGCGTGGGTGGTGCCTGCGTTGCTATGCGTGCTGGTCGTGTGGATCTGCGTGCGCGCGGCGCAGCGATGTGGCTGCGCGGGCGCGGGATCTGGGTGTGTTGGCGGCGGTGACGGCGGTGCTCGCGCTGCCGATGTGGGTGTCCTGTCGAGCTTGCTGGGCGCTACAGCGGCATCAACGCGGACCAGCTGCCACGAGCGAAAACGCTCGGCAATCTGATCCAGCCGCTGAGCGGTTGGCAGCTCGCGGGGATCTGGCCGGTCGGGGACTTTCGCCTGCGTGCGCCGACGGTCGCGCGACGCTGCTCGTGGCCTCGTCCTGCATCGCGCAGCGCCGCCATCTGGATGACGGTCCGCCGCCGCCGGTTCGGGATCGCTCGCCTATGTGGCTGGTCGCCCTGGCGGGCTGCGCGATGCGGTCTATCTCGTCGACAGCACCCCGTGGGTGCTGGGCAAGGCGCTCGCGATCTCCTCGCCGGCGCTGCTCGCGGCGGCGCTCGTCGGGCGGGGCGCTGCTGCTCGACTGGCGACGGCCGGTGGGCGTGGTCGTGCTGCTGGTGCTCGGCGGTGGCGTGCTGTGGTCGAACGCGCTCGCCTACCACGACGTGCTGCTGGCGCCCCGCTCGCGATTGGCCGAGCTTCAGCACATCGGCGGGCTGCGTCGCCGGCAAGGGCCCGACGCTGATCGACGACTACGAAGTGTATGCCGACCGCCACTTCCTCCGTCGACGGCGCCCGGTGGAGCCGGCGGAGTACCGCTCGGTGACCCTGCCGCTGCGCGACGGCGCGATCTTGACGAAGAGCGCGTGGGCGGACCTGGACTCCTTCGCGCCGGCGACGCTCGAACCGTATCGCTCGATCGTGATCGCCCGATCCCCGGCGCAGAGTCGCCCGCCCTCGCTCTACAGCCTCGTCTGGCGGGGGCGCTACTACGAACTGTGGCAGCGTCCCGCGCGGCCGACGTCACGGCTGATCGGCCATGTTCCCTACGGGGAATCGAACAAGCTGCCCTACTGCGGTGTCGCCCAGAACCGCCCCGGCGCGACGGCCCCGCTGTGCTCCGCCAACCCCGCGGCGACGCCGCCGTGCGCGCAGATCGAAAGTCTCGGGGCCACGGCCTCCCGCGAGCACGCCGACCTGGTGGCCTACCAGCGCCCACAGCCGATCGTGGCGCGTGGCGATCAGACGCGCTGGCCGGTGCCTGGACGCACGACTCGGCGTCGCGAACGCTGTGGCCGAACACGCCGGGCACGGCGGTCGCGCAGATCAACGTGTACGGCAACCAGAAGTACGAGCTGTGGTTCGGCGGAAGCTTCTCCCGCGGATTGGAAGTGAGCGTGGACGGTCGCGTGGTGGGCAGGGTCAAGGACGAACTGCTCGAGCATCGGCGAGCTACGCGCCGGTGGCCGAGGTGTATCTGACGCCCGGGATCCACGTGTTCGCGCTGACCTACCCGCACGCCGATCTGACCCCGGGCAGCGGCGACAACCAGCAGACGAGCCTGGCCGCGATCTCGCTCCAGCCGTTGAGCCGGCCGCGCACCCAGCTGTTGACCGTTGCGCCGGCTCGAGCGCGCAGCCTGTGCGGGCGCTCGCTGGACTGGATCGAGCTGGTCGCGCAGGGCCTGAGGGGCGTCAGTCGGGTGAGCTGCCGTTGCTGGCCGATCGTCGCGATCAGCGTCGCCTGGCCGGCGTCGGTCCAGATCGTCTGCTCGCGTCCCGGCCCGACGCCCACGAGCGTGACGGGCGCGCCGACCTGCTCGGCGACGAACGCAGGTAGTCGCGCGCCGCGTTCGGCAGGTCCGAGAGCGTGCGGCACTCGCCCAGGTCCTCGCTCCACCCGGGCAGCTCGGTCAGCTCGGCGCTCGTGTGGTGCAGCACCGACTGGTGGTAGGGAAAGTCGTCGAACTCCGCGCCCTCGGCGCCGCGGTAGCTGGTGCACACCTGGATGCGGTCGAATCCCGAGAGCACGTCGAGCTTGGTGATGGCCAGCGCGGTCATCGTGTTCAGCCGCGCGGCGTAGCGCAGCGCGACGAGGTCCAGCCAGCCGGTGCGCCGCGGGCGCCCGGTGGTGGTGCCGAACTCGCCGCCGCGCTGGCTGATCTGCTCGCCGGTCTCGTCGTGCAGCTCGCTGGGGAACGGCCCGGCGCCGACGCGCGTGGTGTAGGCCTTGGAGATGCCCCAGATCTCGTCGATGTTCTTCGGGCCCACGCCCGTGCCCACGCAGGCGGCGCCGGAGAGCGGGTTGGAGGAGGTCACGAACGGATAGGTCCCGTGGTCGATGTCGAGCATCGCTCCCTGGGCGCCCTCGAAGATGACCTTCTCACCGGCGTCGAGCAGATCCCACATCAGTTTCGCGGTGTCGGCGATGTGCTGCTCCAGGCGGTGCCCGTAGATCAGGTACTGCTCGGTCATCGCGTGCAGGTCGAGCGCGGGATCCTTTTCGAACGGCCGCAGCGACAGTCGCTTGGGCTCCATCGCCGCGACGATCTTCTTCTTGAGGATCTTCTCGTCGAGCAGGTCCTGCACGCGGATGCCCAGCCGCGCGGCCTTGTCGGCGTAGCACGGGCCGATGCCCCGCCGAGTCGTGCCGATCTGCAGGCTGCCGAGCTTGGCCTCGCCGGCGGAGTCGAGCAGCAGGTGGTAGGGCATGATCAGGTGTGCGTTCGCGGAGATGCGCAGGCCGCTCACGTCCACGCGGCGCGCGCGCAACGCGTCGAGCTCCTCGATCAGCACCTTCGGGTCGATCACCACGCCGTTGCCGATCACGCAGCGCTTGCCCGGATAGAGGATCCCCGAGGGGATCAGGTGCAGCTTCCACTCCACGCCCTCGCGCACGATCGTGTGCCCGGCGTTGTTGCCGCCCTGGAAGCGCACGACCGCGTCGGCCTGCTCGGCGAGCAGGTCGGTGATCTTTCCCTTTCCCTCGTCGCCCCACTGGGCGCCGACTATCACGATTCCGGGCATGGCCGTTGAAGTGTAGGGGGGTCCCGTCGGCTCTCAGGCCGTGCGCGCCACGACCTCGAACTCGCGCCGGCGTTTGTCCTCGCCGAAGAACGCCAGCGGGTCTCCACAGATCTCCTCCAACCGCGACACCGTCCGCGGGCCGATCTGCTCGGAGAGCTTCTCCGGCGTGAGGTTGGTCGTCGCCAGGATCGCACGTTGCGCCTCGTAGCGGGCGTTGACGATCGAGTAGAGCTGCTCGAGCACCCAGTCGGTTTTGCTCTCCGCCCCGAGATCGTCGATGTGCAGCAGGTCGACCGCCGCCAGCCGGTCGAGCAGGTCGAGCTTGCCGTCGTCTGAGTCGATCGCCTCGCGGATCAGGTTCAGCAGGCGCGGCAGCGAGTAGATCGCGACCGATCTGCCCGCTTGCAGCGCGGCTCGCGAGATGAGCATCGCCAGCGTGGTCTTGCCGGTGCCCACGTCTCCGACCAGCCACAGACCCCTTCCCCGCGTCGAGGTTCGCGTCGATCGTCTGGACATAGCTGCGGATGACGCGGATCTGCTCGGGAGCGACTCGCGCGATATCGCTCACCGGCGGGCGATCGAACGAGACGTCCTGATATCTGCGCGGTATCCGCCCGGCGAGGCTGCTGGTTCGCGCCGCAGCGATGCGCGCGGCCCGGCAGCGGCAGTCGGTGGCCGTGTTCGTGAGCCTCGTCGATCACGAACCCGCTGCCGTCGCATGCCTCGAATGGGCAGTCCGCGAGGATCGTCACTGCGCGAACCGCTCGCCCGGCGTAGCTGAGGAACTTGGGGTACTCCTTCTGGAAGGTCAGCGTGACTTTGCCGACCGCCCCGTTGCGGTGCTTGGCGATGATCAGGTCGGCCTCGCCCGGACGCTCGGAGTCCTCGTCGTAGTACTCGTCGCGGTAGATGAACATCACCAGGTCGGAGTCCTGCTCGAGGTTCCCGGACTCGCGCAGATCGGAGAGCTGGGGCACCTTCGGCGTGCGCTGCTCGACCGCGCGCGAGAGCTGCGAGAGCGCGATCACCGGCACGCCCAGCTCGCGCGCGAGGATCTTCAACCCGCGGCTCAGCTCGCCCACGGCCGTCACGCGCGAGTCATAGCGACTGTCGGTGCGCATCAGCTGCAGGTAGTCGATGATGATCAGCCCCAGCCCGTTCTCGCACTGGCTGTGCAGCCGGCGCGCCTTCGCGCGGATCTCCAGCATGCCCCACGTCGCTCGAGTCGTCCACCCACAGCGGCGCCGCCGCCAGGCGCTGCGAGGCCTTGAGGATCTTCGGCCAGCGCTGCTCGGCCACGCGTCCCTTGCGCAGCTCCTCGCCCTTGATGCGCGCCTGGGAGGCGACGAACCGCTGCGCCAGCTCGGCCTCGGCCATCTCCAGGCTGAACAGCGCCACGGGCTTGCCGTGTTCGACGGCCGCGTTCTCGGCGATGTTGCACACGAGCGCCGACTTGCCCATCGCCGGGCGGGCGGCGATGATGATCAGGTTGCCCGGCTGGAACCCGCCGGTGATCTCGTCGAGGTCCTTGAACCCGGACGGCGTGCCCGTCAGCGAGGTCCCTTCGATCGACAGGCGGTGGAGCTTGTCGAGCTCCTCGTGCAGCACCTCCTCGATCGCGCGGAAATCCTGCTGGCGGTCGTCGCGGGCGACCTCGAGCATCGCCTTCTCGGCCTGCTCGACGAGCTCGCGCGGCGCCGCGGAGTGGCCGAGCACGCTCTCCTGGATCTCGAACGACGCGCTCAGCAGTCGCCGCAGCAGCGCGTTCTCGCGCACGATCTGCGCGTAGCGGCGCGCGTGGCCGGCGGCGGGGACGACCCCCGTCAGCTCGTCCACGGCGGCGGGACCGCCGATGTCCTCGAGCTTGCCCGCCTGACGCAGGCGGTCGGTCACCGTCAGCACGTCCACGGGCTCCGATTCGTTGTACAGCGCGAGCATCGCCGCGTAGATCGCGCCGTGGCGCTCGCGGTAGAAGTCGTCGGGGCGCAGTCCCTCTTCGATCACCAGCGCATACAGCGCGCGATCGGACAGCAGGATCGCGCCGAGCACCGACTGCTCGGCGTCGAGGTTGTGCGGAGGCGCGATCGCGGGACCCGCCCGCCGCCTCCCGGCCGCGTGAGGTCCCGTTCCCCGCGCCGTTGGTCGTGGCGACTACGGCACTCATGATGACTGGGGCGAGTCTAGATCAGCCGGGAGCCCCAGTTCGGGCGCTCTCCCCGCTATGTCGGATGAAATTGAGTCGGCCGTTGCGCGTGTCGCTCCCCACGAACGCATGTTCGCAGCAGCGGCGGACGACGATCGTCTACTTCTTCGCCACGACCATCGTCTTGATCGTCGCGGTCACGCCCTCGACCACGTCCACCACGACCATGTAGGTGCCGACGTTCTTGATCGGCTCGGGCATGTGCACACCCCGTTTGTCGATTTTCAGTCCCCGCGCTTCGCGGATCGCGGTGGCGATGTCCTGCGCGGTCACCGACCCGAAGAGTCGCCCGTCAGCGCCCGCCTGCTGGGGAATCGTCAGCACTGTGCGGTTCAGCAGGTTGACGTTCTCCTGGGCTTTCTCGATCGCGTTGCGCTCGGCCCGCTCGGCGGCCTCCTGGCGCTGGCTGATCGCTTCGATCGCGCCCCTGGTGGCCGGCTGGGCGAGTTGGCGCGGCACCAGGTAGTTGCGCAGGTATCCCTTGGAGACGTCGATCACCTTGCCCTGCTCGCCGAGCTGCTCGACGTCCTGCAGGAGTATCGCTTCGGGCATGCGCTCGTCTCCCTGCCTAACGTTCCCGGTCGCCGCGGTCGCCCCGGTCGCGACGAGGGCTGTCGTCGCGACCGCCCTCGTTCACGTACGGCAGCAACGCCAGCTCGCGCGCGCGCTTGACGGCCCTGGCGATCTGGTTCTGGTGGCGTCGACACGCGCCCGTGATCCGGCGCGAGCGGATCTTGCCCTTCTCGGAGACGAACTTGCGCAGCGTGCCGACGTCCTTGTAATCGACCTGCTCGATCTTGTCGCGGCAGTGCTGGCATGGCTTGCGCCTGCCGCTCCCGGGACCGCCCTTCTTGTCTCGCCGGCGCACCGGCTTGCCGCGACCGCGCTTTGCCACTTCAGATGCCTCGCTATGTGCTTGGGGACTATGGAACTAGAACGGAATGTCGTCGCCACCGGCGGCGGGCGCAGCCGCGAAGTCACCCTCGTGAACGGGGACATCGCCACCCTGTGAGGCTCCATTGCCCGCTGGACGATTTTCAATCGGTCCGCCGCCACTGGCGGCCTCGTCGCGCGAGCCCAGGAACTGCACCGAGTCGGCGATTATATCGGTTGCCTGGCGTTTCGTGCCGTCCTGCGCCTCCCACTCGCGCCACTCCAGGCGTCCGTCGATCGCGACGGGCCGTCCCTTGGAGAGGTAGCGCGAGGCGTTCTCGCCCTGTGCGCCCCACACGGTCACGTTGAAGTAGTTGGGCTTGTCGACCCATTCGCCGGTGCTCCCGTCCTTGCGACGCGTGTTGCAGGCGATGCGCAGGCTGCACACGGACATGCCGCTCGGCAGCGAGCGCAGCTCGGGGTCGGCGGTGAGGTTGCCGGTCATCACGACTCGGTTGATGTTGGTGGCGGCCACGGTTCTATTCCTTTCGATCTGTGTTTGATGTCTCTGGGCTGTCGGTGCCCGAGGCCAGCCCGCGAACGAACTCCCGTTCGTCTGTCGGGCCACCGGCGAGTGTAGAGCGGAGGGCGGCCGTCTCTTCGCCCCGATCCCGCCGCAATCCGCTCGTTGCGGTGAATTGCTGACGTCCTCCGCCCCCGAGGGCCGGTCATCGCCCGATCGCCGCGCGGGGCACGACCTCGATCCGGGGTGGCGATGCCGGCTGCGGGGCGACGCCGGGCCGCGAGCTATCGCCAGCCGCGACGCGCGCGCGAGGAGGTCCTGAACACCTCGTCCCAGTACGGCGCGCTGATGCCGAAGCCCTTGGTCTCGTCCTGGAAGTGGTGGCGCATGTGGCGCTCGCGCAGCATCCTGCCCAGCCGCCCGCGCGGGCTGAAATGGTGGACGTAGTAGTGGATCATGTCGTAGGCCAGGTACCCGGCGAAGAACCCCGCCCCCAGCCCGGGCGCGTAGGAGCTGCCGAACGCCACATACAGCAGCCCGAACACGACCGCTCCCAGCGGGACGCTCACCGCGGGCGGCATCACCAGGCGCAGCGGGTCGTTCGGGTGCTCGTGGTGGACGCCATGGATGATCCAGTGCAGCCGCGCCCCGATGCCGTGGTCGGGCTCGAAATGGAACACGATCCGATGCAGCCAGTACTCGAACAGCGTCCACAGCCCGTACCCGCCGATCGCCAGCGCGATCGTGGCCGCGATGCTGACGTTCGACAGGCTCCAGGCCGCGCAGCAGCCGCGATCGCCGGGCCGAAGATGAGCACCGGCACCATCGGATGCACCCGCGAGCAGGCGTCCAGCAGCCGCGACTCGAACATCGGCGGCGAATCCCTCAGCACGTCGGTCCTGCTCGCCGTGCCCTGCTCGCCGGTGTCCTGCGCCCAAGCCATGCGTCGAGTGTATTACCCGTCGTGCGAATGTGGGCTACGCCGCGGGCTCGCCCACCGCGACCTCGGGCGGAGCCTCGGCCGGGGGCGGCGGCGCAGCTGCGTCTCGGCCGGCCGGGCGTGCGCGACGGTCGCGCTCGCGCCGGTGCGCATGTCGGGCGCGTCGGGCGTGCCCGGCTCGAGCTTGACGATCCGGAACCTCAGGATTCCGTCGGTGATCCGCAACGTGCGGTCCAGCTCGCTGAGCAGCTCGGGCGTGCTCGCATGGAACTGCAGCAGGCGATACTCGGCGTCGGCGTGGCGCTCGATCGGATACGCCAGCGCCCGCGTCGCCCCAGTCGTCCTCGTGCACCAGCTCGCCCGGCCGCGGCGATCGCATCGCGCGTGTCGGCGAGGATCTTCGTGCGGGTCTCCTCCTCGGCCTGTGGGTCGAGCAGCAGCACGAGGTCGTAGGTGGGGGCGGGCAACGTCATGTCCGGCGGACAGAGTAGCGGGTTGAGCGATCCCGCTGGTATCAGGAGCGGTTCCAGTCGGCGCATGCGCCGACTGGCGGGGCCGCACATGTGCGGCCCCGAGACGGGGCGCATGCGCCCCGTCTACGAGCGGTGCATGCACCGCTCGGGCAGCCGCGCATGCGCGGCTGCCGACCTCGCCGCTTGCGGCGAGGTCATCCAAATCAGCTTTTATGAGCATGCGGCGAGGTCATCGCTCGTCGGCGTTTGATGGCCATCACTGGTCAGCGTTTGTTGGTCGTACGGCCGCGCCCTTTCGCCTGGCAGCGAGCCATCCGCCAGGCTGGATGAGCCATGCGGCGAGTCCCCTCGACTCAGCGTCCCTTCGCGCGGATGTCCGCGAGCTGCTCGTCGATCCAGTCGCCGGGGTCGCGCGAGGTCACGATCTCCGCCAGCCCGCGCGCGCGACGGCCGCGCTCGTTCGGGGCCATCGTCAGCGCCGCGTAGATCGAGTCGGCGAGCTCCTGAATGTCGAAGGGGTTCACCGACAGCGCATACTCGCCGAGCTCCTCGTGCGCGCCGGTGTTCTCCGAGAGGATCGACACGCCCTCGCGCTCGTTCACGATCGGGCCCTCCTTCGCGACCAGGTTCATGCCGTCGAACATCGCGTTCACGAGCAGCACGTCGTAGTGCTTGTACGCCGCCATCGCCTCGTCCAGATCGTCGCGCAGCTTCAGCTGGATCGGCATCCAGTCGGGCGTGCCGTGGCGGTGGTTGACGACCGCCACGAGCGCCTCGATCCGCTCCAGGTACTCGGCGTACTGCGGCACGTCGGTGCGCGAGGGCATCAGCTGCGCCATGAACGTCACCCGCTCGGAGAACTCCGGGTGCTGCTCGAGGAACAGATCGAACGCGGAGAACCCGCGCAGCACGTTCTTCGACAGGTCGGCGCGGTCCACGCGCAGGATCAGATGGTCGCGGCGACGGCGCATCAGCTCGGCCTCGTGCTCGGCCACACGGGGGCTCTGGGCCAGCGTTCGTGCTGCCCGATGGTCGATCGGCAGCGGGTACGCGCGCACCCATACCTCGCGCTCGCCGTAGCGTACGATCCCGCGCTCGAAGTCGACCTCCAGGTCCATCAGATCGCGGCAGCACTGCAGGAAGTTGCGCCGGTAGGAGCGCGTGTGAAAGCCGATGATGTCGTTAGCGAGCAGACCCGCGTAGATCTCCTCCCTGATCCGCGTCGGCAGCACGCGCCAGGCATCGGACTGCGTCCAGGGGATGTGGATGAAGTGGTGCAGGAACGCGTCCGGGCGCGCTCTGCGCACGAGGTCGGGCAGCGTGTAGAGGTGATAGTCGTGCACCATCACCACCGGCTCGGCCACGCCCTCCAGCTCCTCCACGACCGCCCGGGCGAGGTCCTCGTTGACGGCGTTGTAGCCGAACTCGAACGCCTCGATCTCCTCGCGGCGGATGTCCGGTGCGTTCGACAGATCCCACAGGTAATGCTGGATGAACCACAGCATCGGGTTGGCGAACACGTTGTAGAACCGGTCATACGCCTCCTCGTCGGAGACGACCAGCCGCACTTTGAACTCGCCCCCCGCCGGCGAGACCACCGGGAACGCCCGCCCGCCGGCCGCGCGCGAGGCCTCGGCGTCGTGCTCGGACATCGCCGAGGCGATCCAGATCGCGTCGCGGTGCGAGGCCAGCCCCGTCAGCGCCGTCACCAGCCCGCCCGACCCGCGCTGCACCTCGCCGCCCGCGTGGAACGTCACGGGGCCGCGGTTACTCACCAGCACCAGCGGGCCGCGCTGTGCCGGTGCATCGCTCATGACTGCGCGAGCTCTGTGAATATCTTCAGATAGTCCCGCAGATAGCGCGGCGTCAGGAAGTGAGTGCGCACGTGCTCCTTACCGCGCCTGCCGAGGAACTTGCCGAGGGCGGGGTCGTTGAGGATCTCCAGCACGCGCTCGGCGCACTGCTCGGGGCTCGAGACGAGATATCCGGTGACGCCGTCCTCGACCTGCAGCGGAATGCCGCCGACGTCGCCGCCGACGAACGGCTTCGCCTTCCAGATCGCCTCCGAGACCGTCAGCCCGAAGCCCTCGCGGGTGGACTTCTGCACGACCACGTCGGCGTGGGACTGGAACGCGTTGACCTCGATCGCACCGACGTTGTTGAAGTTGTTCAGGATATGAATGTCCGGGTCGCCGTCGGCGTGGGCGATGGTCGCGTTGAAGAAGTCCCACCCCTCGGGGTCGTCCGAGGCCATCGAGCCGACCAGCGCGAGCTGCACGTCTGGAAGCGTCTGCTTGACCACGCGATAGGCGTCGATCACGCCGAGCGGGTCCTTCCAGGGATCGAAGCGCGAGACCTGGCAGATCAGCGGGCGGTCGACGTCGATCCCGAACTGCCCGCACACGAACGAGGCGTCCTCGGGCGAGAGCGCCATGTTCTTCGGCGTCAGCGGGTCGATCGCCGGCGGCACGACGTTGACGGTGCCGCCCATCCCCGCGGGCACGTACTCGCGCATGTGGAACAGCGTCTGGGGATAGGCGGAGATGTAGGGGAGCAGCTGCGCGATCGTCTGCGGGTTGGGCGTCGAGAGGTCGATGTGACAGCGCCACACCCAGCCGGCGGCCTTCTCGGGGACCAGGCTGTACAGAGCCGCGGGCTGGGGGTCGTGGATCAGGCACACGTCCCAGCCGCTGGAGAGCTCGCGCGCGTTCATCTCGTTGTAGCGCCGCCACGTGTCCCACTGCTCGGGGTCGAGATCCTGGGGCGCTCCCTGCAGTGCGTTGTGCATCAGCTTGGTCGCGTTGAAGAACTCCTCGCGCCCGTAGATCACCTGCCACTCGCAGTCCAGCCCGACGTCGCGCATCAGCGGCACGAGCGTGTACAGGATCTCCGAGACGCCGCCGCCGAAGGCGGTCGCGGAGATGTGCACGACCCGCTGACCCTTCAGCGGCTCGGCGAGCTCGCGGATCTCCTCGATCAGCTCGCGCCCGCAGATGTGCGTGTAGTCGGCGAGCGTCTTATGTCCCACGGCCACGGGCTGAAGCACGCGCGGACGATACCTGACGGCCGGCGATGACCTTTCGTGCCGAGCCCTCGCGCCGCTCGCGTCGGGAGCGTCTCCTCCGCGGCCGCTCGCGTGCGTATGTCGATGACGCTCGCGGAATGTGGCGCGAACGTCGCGGTCGGCGCGTCGCTCATCAACCCTCTCTGCGCGAACGCGTACTGTCTGTGCGGCACGATGCTCAACGGACGCATATACCGCGCGGCGTTCGCTCCGTTCGCGATCGCGCTGGCGCTCGCCGCCTTCTCGCTGACCGCACGCCCGGCGCCGCTGCGCTCGACGCTCGCCCCGGACGCGTTCGACGGACAGCGCGCGCTCGCGCAAGCGCGGCGGCTCGCCGTCGAATTCCCGCGGCTTCGCCCGGGCGGGGCCGGCGACGAACAGCTGGCGCGGCGAGTCGCGCGCACGATCGAAGGACTGGGCGGCACCGCGGGGGGCGGGTTCTCGGTGCACGTCCGGCGGATTCGCGCGCAGACGATCGACGGTGAGCGGACGCTGCAGACGGTCATCGCGCAGCGTCCGGGCGCGACGGGGGAGAGCCCGCTGGTGATCGTCGCCCATCGCGATGGCGCGACACGCTCCTCGGTGGCGCAGCTGTCGGGGACGGCCGCGCTGGTCGAGCTCGCGCGCGTGTTCGCCGCGCGGGAGACGCGGCGCACGATCGTGCTCGTATCGAGCAGCGGCGGCTCCGGCGGCGATGCGGGAGCGGCGGACTTCGCCGCTCATGCCCTGTCGGGTACGGCCGACGCGGCGATCGTGCTCGGCGATCTCGCCTCCACGCGTGCCGAGCAGCCGCTCGTCGTGCCCTACTCCGACGGCTACGGGAGCGCGCCGGATGAGCTGCAGCGCACGGTCGCGGACGCGATCTCACACGAATCGGGCATCCGCCCGGGTGCTCCGAGCGCGATCGGACAGCTCGCGCACCTCGCGTTCGCCTTCGCGCCCGGCGAACAGGGCGTGCTCGGAGCGGCGGGGCTGCCGGCGGTGCTCGTGCAGGTCTCGGGCGAACGCGGCCCGCGCGCCGGGGCGCCGGTGAGCACCGAACGCATGGAAGGCCTCGGCCGGGCGGCGCTCAGCGCGATCGACGCGCTCGACATCGCGCCCGACATTCAGTCCGCGCCCCAGACCGGCCTCGTGCTCGCCCACCAGATCGTTCCCGCGTGGGCGCTGCGCCTGTTGATCGGCACGCTGCTGATTCCGGTGGCGGCCGTGCTGCTCGACGCCCTCGCCCGGGCTCGCCGGCGCCGACTGCCGTCCGCGCGCTGGATGACATGGACACTCGTCTGCGCGCTGCCGTTTCTGGCGTGCGCCCTGTTCGCGATCCTGCTGGGCGCCCTCGGCGGGATCGCCGCCACGCCGTCGATCCCGCCGGCCGCGGGCGCGATGTCCTTCGACGGCGCGGCGGCAACCGCGGTGCTGTCGTGCGCGGCGGTGCTCGGACTCGCCTGGCTGGCGTGGCCCACGCTCGTGCGGCGGGCGGGTCTGGCGGTGCTACGCCCCACCCCCGAGGCGGCCGGCGCCGATGCCGCCGGGATCGCGACGTTGCTCGTGCTGCTCGCGCTCGCGTGCGTCGTGTGGGTGTTCAACCCGTACGCCGCGCTGCTGATCGTGCCCGGGCTGCATCTGTTGCTACCGATCGCCTCGCCCGAGCGCCGCCCGCCCCCGGTCGCGGGATTGGCGCTGCTCGTCCTCGCGCTGATTCCGCTCGGGGCGCTCCTCGCCTTCTACGCCCACCAGCTCGGCTACGGCCCCGGCGAGCTCGCCTGGGCCGCGGTGCTGCTGCTCGCGGGCGGGCACGTCGGGGTGCTCACAGCGGCGGTCTGGAGCCTCGCGTGCGGCTGCGGCGTGGCGATCGCGCTGGTCGCCTTGACGCCGCCCGCGGACCCCCTCGGCAGCGGGGGCGAGGAGCATGCGGAGGTCAGCATCCGCGGTCCGCTCTCCTACGCCGGACCGGGATCGCTCGGCGGTACGGAGTCCGCTCTGCGACGGTAGTCGAGCGGAGTTCGTGCAGGGCCTGCCGCCGGGCTGTGCCGACCGTCGTGCCGCCGCTGCGCTCGACTCGGCCGCCGCCGCGCCGGCGGTCCGCCTGCACTGCCGGCGGCGCCAAGTGGACCTGGGGTTGGACCCCGTCGGGCGCGGGGATCACGCGCTACCAGTCGTGCTCGAACCCCCGCAGCGGCACCGCGCGGCCGTGCTCGTCGAGCAGCGAGACTCCCGATCTCGCCGGCGCGCCCGGTCTGTCGGTGGGATCGCCGGCCACGACCGAGCCGATCCAGGTGAGGTCGATCTCGCCGACCTCGCGCACGGCGCTCCGCGCGCGCTCGCGCAGAGCGGGCGGGACGCAGTACGCACAGCTCGTAATCTTCCCCGGCCGTCGCCGCCTGCTCGGAGCTCGACACGCCTTCGCCGCGCGGCAGCCGCTCCAGCTCGACCTGCAGGCACACGCCACTGCTCTCGCCGATGTGCCGCGCGTCCGTGGCGAGCCCGTCGGAGATGTCGATCATCGCGCTCGCGCCGGCCTGCGCGAGCGCGCTGCCCTCACGCAGACGTGGATACGGGCGCCTGGGCCTTCCTCCCAGGCTCCCAGTCACGCCGACGAGGTCCCCCACCCGCGCTCCGTCGCGCCCGACGAGGTCGCTCTCGTCGTCAGCCCATCCGACGACCGTCACGCACACCGTCAGGACCGGCGCCGAGACCACGTCGCCGCCCGCGAGCGTGGTCTCGGCGCGCGCGGCCAGCTCGAGTGCGCCGCGCATCAGCTCGAGCGCTCGTCTCTCACCGGCGCCGGGCGAGACTCCCAGTGCGATGTACGCCTCGCCCGCTCGCGCGCCCATCGCCGCGAGGTCCGACAGCGCTCCGGCCAGCGCGCGCCAGCCGATGTCATGGGGACTGTCAGAGCTCTCCTGCAGGCGAAAGTGCACGCCCTCGACCATCGCGTCAACCGAGGTGACGCACAGCGCCCCGCCGGCCCGCACGACCGCGGCGTCGTCGCCCACCCCGCGCACGAGCCGCTCTGCCGGCCCTGCCAAGTCCAGCTCGGCCGCGATCGATTCGATCAGGGAGTGCTCCATGCTTCGGCTACGGGCTCCAGGCGCCCGGGCCGTGAACGAGATGCGACGCCACCGTCCGTCCGGGATCGTCCAGTACGTCGAGCATCGCGGACCGATCGTAGATCATCTGGATCCCCGATCTTCCAGGAGATCGCCGCGGAACGGCTTGCCTCTCAGCGGTGCCGATAGACGATGCGCGCTCGGTCCAGATCGTATGGCGAGAGCTCACAGCGGACGCGATCGCCCGGGAGGATCCTGATCCGGAAGCGGCGCATCTTGCCGGCGACGTGCCCGAGCACGACGTGGTCGTTGTCGAGCTTCACCCGGAACATCGCGTTGGGGAGCGCCTCGATGACCTCGCCCTCGAATTCGACCTTGTCTTCCTTCGCCACTTATCCATATCCGATCCGGACGACGCCGCCGAGGCGTGCGCGTCCTGGTTGGTTCGCGACCCTCAAACTACCAGCGCGGCGTGCCGATCGGTTGCTCATGCGACGTTCTGGCGCTCACGGATGCGGTTCGGCGCCACCGGTGGGGGCGGGTTCGGGGGTGTTTCGTTCGACGGGCGGTGGGCCGGCGGGTTCGCGGGGTTCGCGGTTTTTTGGAGCGGCGGCTTCGGGGGGTTCGCTCGTCCCCGCGTGCTTTTCGCGATGAACATTCGGCTGCTTGGGCTGACCGGTTTCAAACGGTTCGCCGCCGGACCGTTCGTTTTCAGAGGAGCGGCCGGTGCTCGCGAAGCGCCCGAAGAACGGCTCGTAGGAGATCGATTCTTTGGGCGCGGGAAATTCGACGCACGGCTTGCCTTCGGTCACGCTCGCCATGTACGCGTGCCAGATTTCCGCCGGCAGATAGCCGCCCTGCTGGGGCTCGCCGTGGACGTCGGTCATCGACACGCGCTTGGTCGGATAGCCCATCCACACGACTGTCGAGTAGTCGGGGGTGTACCCGTCCAGCCAGGCGTCCACGAGTTCGCTGGTCGTGCCGGTCTTGGCGGCCGTCGGGCAGTCGATCGCCGAGCGCGTGGCGGTGCCGCTGAGCACGTTCTGATGGAGGATGCTCGTCTCCTCGGAGGTCACCCCTTCGCTCAGCACCTTCGTGCGGTGCGGCGTGCCCCAGCTGCGGTCGACGTGGCCGTCGGGAAACACGACCTTGGTGATCGCGATCGGTTTGTTGCGCCATCCGCCGTCGGCGAGGGTCGCGTAGACATCGGCCATTTCCAGTGGCGTAACGCCGAGCGTGAGCCCGCCGAACGCCTCGGCGGGGTAGCTGGAGAGATGGGTTTTGACCCCCATCTTGTAGGCCATCTGCGTGATCGTTTCCTCGCCGAGATCGGCCGCGAGCTGAGCGTAGACGGTGTTGTCGGAGGCGAGCGTCGCGTTCACCAGGTTGAGCGACTTGTTCAGCGAGGTGCCCTCGAACGTCTTGACTTCATACGTCGGATACCCCGCCAGCCAGCCCGGAGCCAGGGTATGCGAGAGGTAATAGGTGCTGTTCGGGTCGATCCCCCGCGAGAGCGCGTCGGCGAGGTCGATCGCCTTGAACGTCGAGCCCGGCTGACGATGTCCGTCGGCGGCGAGGTTGTACTGGGACTTCTCGTATGCTCTCGGACTCGGCCATCGCCTCGATGTAGCCGTTGTGCGGGTTGAGCGTGACGATCGCCGACGCCGGGTCTTCGGGCTCGTCGAGCACTTCCGCGATCGCCTTGCGCGCGAGGCGCTGCATGTTCAGGTCGATCGTCGTATACACCTTCAGCCCGCCCTGCTCGACGGTTTGCTTGCCGTAGCGGTGTTCGAGCTGCTCGCGCACGTATTCGAAGAAGAACGGTTCGCTGCGCTGGGAGTAGAAGTCTCCGAGGTGCACCTCCAGCGGCGCGTGCTCGGCCGCGCCGGCCTGCGCCGCGGTGATGTAGTGCAGTTCCGCCATCTTCGCCAGCACCTCGTTGCGGCGCTGGCGCGCCACGCCGGCGTCGCGGAAGGGGTTGTACTGCGAGGGCGCCTGCGGCAGGCCCGCGAGCAGCGCCGACTGCTCGAGGTTCAGTTGCGAGGCGGGCTTGTCGAAGAAGATGCGCGCCGCCGCCTGCACGCCGATCGCGGTCTGCCCGCCGACCGTCCCGTAGGGGACGCTGTTGAGGTAGCTGGTGAGGATCGAGCGCTTGGAGTGGTGTTCGTTGTAGTCGATCGCGAGCTTCGCCTCGACGATCTTCTGCCTGAGCGTGTGCTGATCGCCGCCGAGGTACAGGTTGCGCACCAGCTGCATCGTGATCGTCGAGCCGCCCTGCAGGGCGGCTCCGTGGGTGACGTCCTTGACGGCCGAGCGAAATATGCCGGTGAGGTCGACGCCGTCGTTTTTGTAGAACCGCTGATCCTCGATCGCGACCGTCGCGTTCTTCAGGTCGGCGGGGATTTCGTTCCAGCCGACGGGGCTGCGCAGGTTGTCGGACTGGATGAACCCCAACCGCGTGCCGTCGGCGGCGAACACCTGCGAGGAGCCTCGGAGAGGAGCGGGTGCAGCGTCCCGAGCGCGGGGGCCGTCCCGGCGACGTGCAGGACGTAGCCGATCGCCGCGATCGCGCCGAGCACGAGCGACGTCGCGAGCACCCCGCCTCCGACGAGCAGGATCCGTGTTGGGCCGGCGCGGTTGTGCCTGCGCCGACGTTGTCTTGCTTGCCTGGACATCCCTCGTTGCAGCCGAGGGTACCGCGCTTTGCGCCCCCGCCGCCCCGCTGCAAGCGCGCGCCTCGTGAGCACTCCCATCGCGGCCGCCGTCTACGCTCCCACGTGATGAGTCCGGACACAGCCGAGATCGCCGCTGGCCGAGGCCGCGTCCGCTCGAGCGGACGCGTATGGCGCAGCGCCGACCACCGCTCCCCTGCCGGCGCGCTCTGGCGCGGCGCATCGCCGCCCTGCGCGCGCCGGTGCGCCTGTCGGCATGGCGATGGTCGACGTGGCTGTGGACCGATCTGCGACGGTGGACCCGGCGCGGATGGCGGCCGTGCGCGAGACCTGGCGCGCGCTGTGGGTCTCGCGGCTGCTCGTATGGGTCGCCGGTGTCGGGACGGTGGCGACGCTCGGGTTCGGGCCGATCGCGTGGCGCGTTCGACCCACCCGGCGTGACCCGTGGGTTCGGCTGGCTGGGCGATCTGCTGGCGGCGCCCGCCGCGCGCTGGGACTCGGCCTGGTATCTCGTGATCGCCCACTACGGCTACCGCCCGGAGCTCGGCTCCTATACCTCCGCGCGCGACGCCTTCTTTCCGCTGTACCCGCTCGGCCTGCACGCGCTGTCGGATCTCGGCCTGCCGGCCGGTGCTGGCCGGCGTGCTGTTCTCGCTGGCGGCGTTCGCCTGGCGCTGTACTGGCCTCCACCGCCTGACCACGCTGGAGCTGGCCGGGTCCGGGCGTCCCGGCAGCGGCGACATCGCCGGTCTGGCGGTGCTCGTGACGGCGCTCGCGCCGATGGCGTTCTACTTCTCGGCCGTCTACTCCGAGTCGCTGTACCTCGCGCTGTCGGTCGGGCTGTTCCTGTGCGCGCGCCGCGGGCGCTGGGCGTGGACGGGCGTGCTCGGGACGCTCGCGGTCGCGACGCGCAGCACCGGCCTGGTGCTCGCTGTTGCCGGCGCTGATGCTCTACCTGTACGGACCCCGCGAGGACCGCTCGCCCGACTTCGATCGCCGAGCTCTCGCCAGTCCGTCGAGTGGCGGCCGTCGTGCGCGCCGCCCGCGGCCTCTGCGGCGCCGCCTGCGGGCATGCTCGGCCTCGCTACCGGCTGCGCGCGAACGTTCTGTGGCTGGCGCTGCTGCCGGCGGGCCTCGGTCTGTACATGGCCTATCTCGGGCTCTCCGGCGGCGATACGCTGGCGCCGTTCCACGCCCAGGGCATCTGGGGACGGCATTTCGCGGGACCGTACGTCGGCGTGTGGGACGGCATGCGCGCGGCGTTCGATGGCGCCCGCCAGCTGCTGTCGCTCCAGCGCGCCCACGTGTACTACCCGATCGCCGACCGGTAGCCCGTTCGTCGCCGCCGGGCACAACCTGATGCTGCTCGCGTTCCTGCTCGCGGCGGTGCCGCTGTTCGTCATCGCGCTGCGCGTGCTGCCGCTCGCCTACGGCGTGTACGCGATCGCCGCGCTCGCGCTGCCGCTCTCCTACCCGGTGGCCGCGCAGCCGCTGATGTCGCTGCCGCGCTTCCTGGTCGTGCTGTTCCCACTGAGCATCGCGCTCGCGGTGTGGCTGGCCGCACACCCGCGCGCGCGCATTCCCGCGCTGGCGGTGTCCGCGCTGCTGATGGCGTTCTTCGTCGGCCAGTTCGCCACCTGGCATTGGGTCGCCTAGCCGATGGACGAGCTCACCGTCTCGCCGGCCCGCGGCCGAGGACCCGCTCGGGCGAGCCTCGTTCTGGCAGCGGACGCTCCTCCGCGGGATCGCCGGTCCTCCTCGCGTCCGCTGGGGACCCCAGACGCTCTCCGGACATGGGCTGGTCGCCGTGGACGGCGCTGCGGCGCTGGTCGGCGGGCTCGTGCTGGCCGCGGTGCTCGGCCTGATCGTGGACCTGCCGGCGACGCTGCTGTTCGGCGTGAGCATCACCAAAGATCACACTCCACCGGGGATCGAGCTCGCCGACACGATCGTGCAGGACTGTCGCGTTCGTGCTGGCGGCCGTCTACTGCGCGCACATCGGCGGTCGCGTCGTGCGCGCGTGGCAGTTCGGGCTGCGTCCGCCGGGCGTCGGCTGGCGCTGGGCGGCGCGGCCTGGTCGTGCTCCTGCTGGTCGCGTTCCTCGCGCTCAGCGCGATCTGGTCGGCGGTGTTCAAACCCGGCAGAAGAGAAGCTGCTCGAACAGCTCGGAGCCAACGAAGCCGACCTCGCTGCTGCTGCTCAGCGCCGCGCTCACCTGCGTGGTGGCGCCGATCTGCGAGGAGTTCCTGTTCAGCGGCTACATCTTCACCGCCCTGCGCAGCTGGCGCGGGACGTGGCCCGCCGCGGTGATCACGGGTCTGCATCTTCGGCGCGGTGCACGCCGGCTCGGCGCCGGCGCTCGACCTCGTGCCGCTCGCTGGGCTGGGCTTCGGGCTGTGCCTGCTGTACCGCTACTCCGGCTCGCTGTATCCGTGCATCGCGGCGCACTCGCTGAACAACTCGCTCGCCTTCGCCGCGCTGGAGGGCTGGGGCTGGCAGGCGCCCGTGCTGATGATCGCCGCGCTCGCGACGATCGCCGCGCTCGTGCTGCTGGCCAAGCGCGATCGGCCTGATCGTCCCCGAGATCGCCCCGGAGTCTGCGACGCGTGTTCTCGAGGCGTCCGCCGTCGGCCCCAGCGCATAGGATCGCGACATGCCCATCACAGCTCGTCTCCCTGTCCGCGCCGTCTCCCTGTCCGTCGCGGTGTCGGCCGCGATCCTCTGCGTCACGGCGGCGGCGGCGCCGGCCGCCTCACTGGCGCTCGCCACACCCGCGCCGACTCCCCCACTCCCAGCGCCGCCGGCATCGCCGACTCCCCGCCCCGCCCCCGTTGGGGGGAAGATCAAGCTGGTGCTGCAGCACGTCGGCGGCAGCCCTCCGTTCGCGCTGCTCGGCCAGCGGGTGGTGGTGCGCGGCGTCGTCACCCCGTACGTCGGCGGGCAGACGGTCAAGGTCAGCTTCTACCGCGACGGGCGCAAGGTCCAGGTCGAAGAACGTCAGCGTCGCGGCGATCGGCAACGGCGCGGGCCAGTTTCACATCAACTACGTCAGCGGCTTTCCGGGGCTCGTGCAGGCGCGGGCCGCCCACTACGCGACCGCCCAGCAGGGCGCGTTCAGCGGGCGCTCGCCGGGCGTGCAGTACGTGACCCCGAACATCGGCCCCGGCGGGCGGGGGCCGTCCGTGCGCCTGCTGCAGTCAGAGCTCGACGTGCTGCACTACGCGGTGCCGCTGAGCGGCGTCTTCGACGAAGGCACCGGGCGCGCGCTGATCGCGTTCCGCAAGGTGATCGGCCTCGCGCGCGTCCCCTACGCGGGCGCGCAGGTGTGGGAACGGCTGCAGCACGGCGGCGGCGTCTTTCACGTGCGCTACCCCCAGGACGGCCGCCACGTCGAGGGCGACCTGACCAAACAGGTGCTGGCCGAGATCGAACCCGGCGGGCGGGTGCGCACGATCTACACGATGAGCTCGGGCAAGCCCTCCACGCCGACCGTGATCGGACACTTCCAGGTGTACTCCAAGACCCCGGGCTTCAACTCCGAGGGGATGTACGAATCGAACTACTTCATCCGCGGGTACGCCATCCATGGCTACGCCGAAGTGCCGACCTACGCGGCCAGCCACGGCTGCCTGCGCGTGCCGATCCCGGACGCGACCGCGATCTACTCGTGGGTGAAGATCGGTACCGCCGTGGACGTCTACAACGAGTCCGGCGGGGGTTCGCACAACGTCAACAGCCACGCCGGCCCGTGACGCGCGTGGGCACGGCGCTGACCGATCGGTCGACGTCCTTACCGATCGGAGATCAGAGGGGATCTCCGATCGGGGGCACACAGCCCGGAAGGGCTGGGTCACGCGTACGTAGTACGCCACGCTCCTTGCGTCCTCGATCCGCTTGACCCACGCGCGTCACGGAGGTCTGTTTTGCATCGTGGCTTCGTCTAAACCCTGACGCTCAGGAAGCGGGCGAGGAAGGCCAGGCCGAAGCCGTACACGAGCAGCGCGAGGAGCGTCTTGACGATGTGGATCGTCCATTCGCTGCTGCGATCCTGCCAGCGCCCCGGCGAAGGGCGAGGTGAGCGCACCCGCGGTTTCGTTGAGCGTGCGGTGCAGCGTGCTTTCACGCTTGACGCCCCCGGTCGGTTCGCTCGTCGCGGACCCCTCGGTCACCTCGTTCTGCTGGTGGGTCGAGGCGGAGCTTGTCTGATCGACGGCGAATGCGACGAACCAGGCGATCACGATCAGGCAGAGGACGCGGCTCGCCAGGCGCATCAGGCCGGTGATCGAGTTCACGCCCGAGCTAGATTAGACCCGTACATGGACACCCTGGCCGAATATCGGAGCGAGTCCTCGCGCGCAGCCCGCGAGCGGCTCGTGGAGCTGTTGCGCGAGCAGGCGCTGGCGATCGGCGAGGTGACGCTGACGAGCGGGCGCACGGCCCAGTACTACGTGGACGCCAAGCGCGCGATCCTGCTGCCGGAGGCGTTCATGGCGCTCGGCCTGCTGGTGGCCGAGCAGGCTCGAGCGTGCCGCGCGAGCGCGGTCGGCGGCGTGCCGGTGAGCGCGATCCCGGTGGCCTGCGCGGCGCTGGCCGCACCCGCGCCGCCGCCGCGCGTGTTCATCGTGCGTAAACAGCGCAAGGATCACGGGCTACAGCGCTGGATCGAGGGTCCGGCGCTGCAGGACGGCGAGCGCTGCCTGATCGTCGAGGACGTGGTCACGACCGGGGGCTCGACGATCGAGGCGGTGGAGCGCGTGCGCGAGGAGGGCCTCACGGTCGCCGGTGTCGTGAGCGTGCTCGATCGACTCGCGGGCGGCGGTGAGGCGATCCAGACCGCCCTCGGCGAGGATGCTCGGTACGTGGCGCTGAGCACGATCGACGAGGTCTACCCCGATCGCCCGGACCGCGGCTGAGCCGGACGGGACGGACTGCGGACGTGGACAGCGCGCGGGACCCGGAACCCACGACGGAGTCCTCGGCCGACCCGGCTCACGGTGCGCTGCTCGTTCGCCCCGCCGAGCCGCGTGACGTGCCGGGGCTGCTCGAGCTGTTCGCCGAGCTGGCCGAGTATGAGAACCTCACACACGAGCTGCGAGCGAGCGAGCAGGGACTCGCCGACGCGCTGTTCGGCCCGACGCCGCCGGCGGCGGCGCTGATCGCCGAGCGGAACGGGCGCGCGCTCGGTTACGCGCTGTATTTCTGGACGTTCTCCAGCTTTCTCACCAGTACCGGCATCTGGCTCGAGGATCTGTTCGTGCTCCCCGCCCATCGCGGCGAGGGCGTCGGCAGGGCATTGCTGGGCGCGGTCGCCGCGCGTGTGCGCGAGCAGGGCGGCGAGCGTCTGGAATGGGCGGCGCTCGACTGGAACGAGCTCGCGCTCGGGTTCTACCGGCGGCTCGGGGCCGAGACGATGGGCGAGTGGATCACGCACCGGCTGGACGGCGCCGCGCTGGAGCGCGTGGCCGGAGAGTCCGGCGGGGATCCTCCGATCGAGGCATGACCGTGACCCCGACACAGGCAGTCGGGTGGCGCTCTGCCATGGAGTATGCCGGGCGCCGGCAGTGTGCGCTGAGATGAGCGCACTGCGACCCCCTGCTCCGGCCGACTCGGGCGCCGAGCTATCTCGCGCCCGGCGCCGGCTGGTCCTCGTCATCTGCAGCATGAGCCTGCTGATCGTGGGTCTGGACTCGACGATCGTCAACGTCGCGCTGCCGTCGATCGGACGCGAGCTGCACACGCCCGTGTCGGGGTTGCAATGGACGGTCGACGCCTACACGCTCGTGCTCGCCAGCCTGCTGATGCTGTCCGGTTCGATGGCCGATCGCTTCGGGCGCCGGCGCGTGTTCGAGCTTGGGCTCGTGCTGTTCACGCTCGGATCGCTGCTGTGCAGCGCCGCGCCGAGCGAGGGCTGGCTGATCGTGTTTCGCATGCTGCAGGCGATCGGCGGATCGATGCTCAACCCGGTCGCGATGTCGATCATCCGCAACGTCTTCACCGACGCCCGCGAGCGCGCGCAGGCGATCGGCGTGTGGGGGGCGACCGTCGGGGTCAGCCTCGCCCTCGGCCCGGTGCTCGGCGGCGCGCTCGTGGAGTCGGTCGGCTGGCGCTCGATCTTCTGGATCAACATCCCCGTCGGCCTGCTCGCGCTGGCGCTGACGATGCGCTTCGTCCCCGAGTCCCGGGCGCCCCATCCGCAGACGTCCGGACCCGGTCGGCGAGCTGCTCGTGATCGTGCTGCTCGGCTCGCTCACCTACGCGATCATCGAGGCGCCCTCCGCCGGCTGGACCTCCGAGCAGAGCATCGCCCTGTTCGCGCTCGCCGCCGCCGCCCTGATCGCCCTGGTGGCGTACGAGCGTCGGCGTGTCGAGCCGTTGCTGGAACTGCGCTTCTTCCGCAGCGTCCCCTTCTCCAGCGCGAGCGTGATCGCGATCAGCTCGTTCGCGGCGCTGGGCGGATTCCTGTTCCTCAACACCCTCTACCTGCAGGAGATTCGCGGACTGTCGGCGCTCACCGCCGGTCTGTACACGCTGCCGATCGCGGCGATGACGATCATCTTCGCCCCGCTCTCCGGCCGTCTGGTCGGTCGCCGCGGACCGCGCGTCAGCCTGCTCGTGGGCGGGCTCGGACTCACGCTGGGCGGAGCCCTGATGACGGGGATCGGCGCCCACACCCCCCTCGCCTCGCTCTTTCCGGCCTACCTGATCTTCGGGATCGGCTTCGGCATGGTCAACCCTCCCATCACCAACACCGCCGTGCTCGGCATGCCCTCGGCCCAGGCCGGCGTCGCCGCCGCCGTAGCGTCGACCTCGCGCCAGGTCGGGCAGACGCTCGGCGTCGCCGTGGTGGGCGCCGTCGCGGCGGGCGGCGCCATCGTGGTCGGCCCGAGCTTCATCGCGGCCAGCGGCACCGGCTGGTGGATCGTCGCGGCCTGCGGCCTGGCCTCGCTCGTGCTCGGCTTCATCAGCACCACCGCCTGGGCCAACGCCAGCGCCCGCCGCGCCGCCGATGAGCTCGGTGGGGGCGAGGAGAGCGCTATCGAGGGGCTGGATGCGCAGCCCGCTCGGGCGTAGCGTTCGCGGTTCGGTGCTCGGGTCACAGGTGTCGCGCGACCCCGCTGGAAGGCCATGCCGGATGACTCGCTCGCGCCTGTAGCCTTCTCGTCGGTCCGTCTTGCGCGGGCCGCCACATGCGCCCTCGTAGTCCAATGGATAAGACGACCGCCTCCTAAGCGGTAGATCCAGGTTCGACTCCTGGCGGGGGCATTTGGGCGAAAGCCCTGTGTTCAAGCGGATTGCGCGTTGCCGATGTTTGCTGTGGTGACGCCCTTGGCAGCACCGATACCGCTTCCACTGCCAGCCACTGCCAGCTACTGCCAGATAACCCACCACATGACCTTCCTCTGCACTCACTGTATGCGCCGTCTGCAACCCAGCGGAGCGGTAGTCAGGTGCCGCGTCCGCTTGAGACTCGTAGAGTGGTTGACGAGTGACCGCGCTATGGCACAACGACGGTTCGGGTTGGCGCGCCCTCGCGTCTGCTGGCTTCCCTGATGAGGCGGCACTGCACACGCTCGTCGAGGGTGCTCCGCAGTTGCTACCGCTTTCGGGTTCTCCGCGCCTCGTGGTCGTCGGGCGTGAGGTTCGACTCGGGAGTGGGTACGCCGACCTGGTTGCAGTCGAGCCGTCCGGGCGCCTAGCCGTAATCGAGGTCAAGCTCGCCAGCAACGCGGAGGCACGTCGCGCCGTAGTGGCGCAGGTTCTGACCTACGCAGCCGTCATCTACGGGTTGGACGTGGAGACGCTTGAGCGCGACATCCTCGGAAAGCAACTCCACGAGCGGGGGTACGACAGTCTCGTTGGCGCGATGTCTGCCAACGACCAGGAGGGCTCATTCGACGCGAGCAAGTTTACGGCGGCGATCGAAGAAAATCTCTCGACTGGCGCCTTCCGTCTGGTGCTGGTATTGGACGACGCGCCGAGCGAGCTTGTGCGGCTGGTCGGCTACCTCGAAGCGGTCGGAGGAAACCTGGTCATCGACCTTGTGACGGTCACGGCCTATGACATTGATGGCTCGCGGATCATGGTTCCGCAGCGTGTAGACCCGGAGCGCCCGACTGTCGAGGCGGGGCAGCCGTCGCAAGAAGCCAAGAGCTTTGCAGGGTATCTCGCCAGGGGCGCATCCGATTTTAGTGAAGCCATAGATGCCGCCCCGGAGGCTCAACGCCAAGACCTTCGGCGTCTCTATGACTGGGCCATCTCGTTGGAGCAGGAGGGACTCGTCAGGCTCTCCACCTATCACGGCAAGAATCGCTTGACGCTCCTGCCGTACCTCAGCGGAGACGACGCTGGTCTTGTCACGATCTGGAACGACAACGGTGCGTACCTCTCGGTGTGGCGAAGCGTCTTCAAGCGCCGTGCCCCCAAGAGCATCCCCGAGGTCGAGGCGGCGATTGGAGCGCAGATCGGAAACGGCAACTCAGTTCGCTTGCTCAGCAACGAGGTTTTGGCAGCTCTTACTGGGGCCTATCGTGAGGCGAATGCAGTAGGCGTCGTCGGTGTCCGCAAAGAGATGGCCCAGCAGTTGCCACAGTTCGATCCGTCCCAGCACGCGCGCTGTGCTCGTTGACTTTAGGTCCAGCAGCGTGCCGTCGTAGATCAGGTCCGCGTCAGCGCCGCCGAGTGGCCCGCTTTGGGCGAACGTGGGACCGATGTGCAGGTCGGTGGCATCAGGATGCTCAGGTGGTCCTCCACGGCGCAGCGGCTGAGAGTGCAAACGTCCATCAGCGTCGGCCCGTCCAGCAAGGAAGCTGAAGGAAGGAGTCCACAGCCGGAGCGGCGCGTAAAGTCGCCGACATGGCGCGGTTCCCGTCCTTGAAGGCCAAGAAGCTGATCCGAGTGCTGGAAGCTCAACCGCTGGGCTACCGCATCGCCCGCCAGAAGGGTTCCCACCGCAAGATGGAAGCGCCGAACCACCCCACGATCACCTTCGCCTTCCACGACAGTCAGACGATCCGCCCATCGACCATCAAGGACATTCTCTGCAACCAGGTCGGTCTTGCCGAGCAGGACGCCCTCGCGCTACTCTGAGGAAGCCATGATGGTGCGCGTGCTCTACCGCCAAGACCAGGACACCTGGGTCGCCACGTCCCCTGACGTGCCTCGCTGGACCGTCGTCGCCGATACCTACCCCCAGGCACACCAGCTCGCCGAGGACGGTGTGCGCTTCGCGCTGGAGCGCGATGACCTGGCGGTCGAGCACTACGTTCCCGCCGGCGTCGCCGTCGCTGCGTAGTCGCGCTGGGTGACATCGCCGGTGGCATGGGCCCATCTGCCAGTGGAGCACTCTTTACTGCCGGATAGCAGTCCCCTCGGGGTGTTTTGGGGGGTTCTTGCTCCCGGCGCGACACGCTGAATCGACTAGACGGGCCAGCGTTTACAGGCCACAAGCGCCCCCAGCGATCGTTCCTCCTAAGCGGTAGATCCAGGTTCGACTCCTGGCGGGGGCACTTCCTAGAACGTCCTGATATCCGTGGGGTGTAGTTGCCCTCACGATGTTGTTACAGGGAGGCGCTCCAGCGCGTCGGCCATGACGGTGGCGCCGTCGCTGCGGGCGAGGGCGTCGGCCATCGCGCGGGCACCCTGTCTGATCGACCGGTCTTCCAGGGCGCCGACGATCGCGCTGCGCAGCTTGCTGGGGGAGCTCTTCTTGCCGACCCTCACGCCGGCGTTCACGAACAGAACGCGGGCGGCGTTATCGGGCTGGTCGCGCGCATCGGGGATGCAGACGAGCGGAACGCCATCGGCGAGCGCCGCGTTGACCGTCTGCCATCCCGCATGGGTGACCATGAGCGACGCGTGCGGGAGCACGGTTCGATGTGGCACGAAAGCCACGGTGCGCGCGTTGGCGGGGATGCGGAGGTGGCCGGCGTCGAGCGCGGGGCCCGCTGTCAGCAGCGCCCGGACCGGCAGCCCGGCGACGGCGTCAAGCGCTCGCTGGGCGAGCGCGCCCTGATCCATGTAGCTGGTGCTGAAGCTGAGCAGCACGAGCGGATCGGTGTTCTCCTCGGGCCACGGCGACTGCCAGTCCTTCTGGAACGGCTCGAATGCGGGGCCCACGTAGTGGACGTTCGCGGGGAGCTGGGCTTTGCTCGAGAAGTCAAGCTCGGGCGCGGTCATCACGTAGATGGCCTGAGCACCGAGAACCTGGTCGCCGTAGTCCTTCAGCGGAGCGAGCCCATGTTCGGCACGGACGCCGTTCAGTATGGGCAGTGCGGGCGCCCAGAAGCGGCGGGTCATACGATCGAACAGGCGATCGCGCACGGCACCCAACGGACCTGCCATCGGCGACAGGCCACTGAACAGTGGGGGCGCGCCGCGAGCCGGTAGTGGATAGGGGCAGTGCACGAGCGCGGCGGCCGGCACACCAGCGAGCTCAGCGGCGATCGCGGCAGCCGGTATGAGCCAGTCGAACACGACCACGTCGGCGCTCCAGCCTTCGAGCGCCTCGATTGCATCGCGTGCCCCATCAGGCATCGGCGCGGTCGCGCCGTCGCGAAGTCGCTTTGCGGCGCCAAGCTGCGTGCGCGCCTCCCAGTCACGTACAGGGTCGGTCTCCGGGCGCGTGAGGTCGAGGTCGGGCATCGCCCGCCGGTACTCGACGAACTCCGCCCCAGTGCTCTCGATCCGCTCGCGCGCGGCGCGGTGGGCGAGGACCCGCACCTCGTGACCGCGGTCGACGAGCTCACGTGTGAGCGCGAGCTGCGGTGGGGCGTTGCCGCTGAACGCGATGAGTGTCTGGAAGACTCTCATATACTTCATCTTAGTATGACCAAGATGAAAAAGTCAAGCGCCCCGCGCAAGGAACGCACTTATCGGATGACCGCCCGCGCCGATGCGGCCGCCGCGACCGGCGAGCGGCTGCTCGCCGCGGCGTGGAAGCACTTCGGCACTCGACCGTATGAGGAGGTTCGCCTGCGCGAGATCGCCGCCGACGCGCTCGTCACCGAACAGACGCTCCTCGCGCGCTTTCACTCCAAGGACGAGTTGCTCACCGCAGCCTACGGATGGTGGGCGATGAGCGAGAAATCACGCCGCGACGCGGCTCCCGTGGGCCGCTTCCCCGAGGCCGTCGCCAACGTGTTCGACCACTACGAGGCGCACGGAACGGCGATTCTGCGCATGCTCTCCCAGGAGGACCGCATCCCCGCGGTCCGCTACCTCACCGACAAGGGCAGGGACTACCACCGCGATTGGGCGAGCAGGGTCTTCCAGCCGCTGCTCGCCGGCCTGCGGCGCGCAGCCCGAGAGCGCCGGCTCACGGCCGTCGTCATCGCCACGGACGTGCTCGTGTGGAAGCTCCTGCGACTCGACATGCAGCTCAGCCGCCCCCAGGCCGAAGCGACTGTGGTCGAGATGATCGAGTCCCACTCGAGGCGATCGAGTTGAGAGAGCCCAGGACATCGCGTGGGTGATCGAGGACTGTCGGCACGTCTCGCGGCGCTTCGAGCGCTCACTCGTCAGCGCGGGCGAGCGCCCACCGGCGCCTCAGGCCTCGCGCTCCAGCTTCAGCTCGCACATGTCCACGGACACACGGGTGCCGGGGGTTTCGGAGGCGTCCATCGCGTCGAACGTGCGGGCGGCCGTGTTCATGTCCTCCTCGGTGGCGAAATGCTGCAGCACGATTGCCGTGCTCTGCGCCTCGTCGTGCAGCATCGTCAGGCCGGTGGCGGGCACGCCGGGGGGCGGTCCGTCGGACTCGTTGATCTGCGTGGTCACCGCCTCGACCTGCGCGGCGTTGACGTCGGTGAATCTCACTACACGCACGTACGACATGGGTGCATCTCCTCCCGTTCGCTGGAGGTCCAACATACACCCGTGCGTAGCGCGCGGCAAGAGAATCTGGAGCGCTTGTCGAAAGCGGACTGCTACCGCGGTGCGAGCTGGACAATCGGGATCGTCCGGTGTGCCTGTGCGGCTTCGCGACGGTATGTCGCGTAGGGCGCGAAGACACGGTCGGCGAGCGTCCAGAGCCTGTCCCGTTCGGCCGCCTCGACGACGACGGTCGCCCGCATGGGGATGCCACCGAAGGTGACGTCGGGGTCAGCCTCGAGGTTGTGAAACCACGCCGGGTGTTTCGCCGCGCCGGCCTTCGAGGCGACAATCGTGACGCGGTCCCGGTCGTGGAAGTAGATGACGGCATTGCGCCGCACCGCGCCGCTCTTCGCGCCGCGGGTTTCGAGCAGGGCGGTGGGAAGGACGAGGCCCATACCGAGACGCCCGCGGGTGGCGCGCAGCAGATAGGGATCCACCTTCCAGACGACCTTGGCCGAGAAGAATCTACCCGGGCGGGTGCTGGAAAACGCGGCGAAGACGCGATTGAAGAGGCCGGGTCGGCGGTTGGGGTCTACGTATTTGAGCCGCGCGGCCATCGCGAAGGGAGTCTCCCACACGACTCATTCGGCCCGGCTGGTCGACACAGCCGCCGGCATCGAGCATCGATGTGCGCGACCCGTTACGTAATGGCCAAGACCACAGGCTGAATGGTCGGCCGCTTCGATCTCCCGGACCCATCTGCGCGGCGCGGGGAGACATCATCCCTCGGCATCGAGCGCCTCGCCGTCGGGCGCATCCTCATCCGCCGAGTCCGCGTTCGCCTCCTCCTCGTCCTCCCCCGCATACAGAGACTCCCGCGCGAGCTCCTGGCCGCGGCCTCCGAACAGCTTGATCTCCAGCAGGTCGCCGCGGTAATCGTCCGGGGCGATCAGCGTGAAGCGCTCCTCGATCAGCTCGCACTGGTCGACCGCGAGGTCGGCCAGCTCGGCGGTGGCGACGCGACCGCCGCCGATCATCGGGCGTCCCCACACGAGCGTCATCGCGGCGAGGGCGCCGGAGTGTCCACGCCAGGAGCCGATCGTCTCCTCGCACAGGTCGAGCGTCCAATCGGGGTTGCGCTCGGCGGTCTCGTCGGTGAAGTCCGCGTGGGCGTGAAAGTCCGTCGGGTCCTCGTCCTCGCCGGCGGGGACGAAGCGGACGTAGCCGAACAGTTCGTACCCGCGTGAGGTGATCGTGCTCGCGGGGACATATGTCCGTCCGTGCCAGGTCCGGTCGGGGTACCACACGATCTCGCCCGGCTCACCGAGGTCGCCCTCACCGTCGAGCGCCAGGCACGCGCCGAGGAACTCGGTGCTCAGCCGATCGGCCCAGCGCCCGTAGGGCAGGAGCTCCTGCGGGGGCTCGGCGGCGAAGCGGGGGAGTACGCGTTCCTCGGGCGGCACCCCCGCAGCCTATCCCGAGTTGATGTTGTCCCGGTCGGCGAGGTGCCGTTATAACAGGGCTCGCGCAGGCTTTTAGAAAGCTGATTTGGTGCCGGGCGGCGCATGCGCCGCCCGGTCGGGGCGTGCATGCACGCCCCGAAGGCAGGGTCGCATGCGACCCTGCCAGCCGCGCCGCATGCGGCGCGGCCATCACATCAGCTTTTTCTTTAGTCATGCGGCCCGTCGAGTTCGCCGCATGTGGCGAACTTTCCCCGACCTCACACCTCCCGCAGCAGCGACGCGGCGTGCTCGGGCGCGACGATGTTCAGGTTGACTCCCGTCGCGAGCTCCAGCCCCGCGAGATGCGTCAGGCGCGGGGCGATGTCGATGCGCCAGCAGAACCGCTCGACGCCGCGCGGGGCCGTGCGCACCCACAGGTTCAGCGGCGGGCTCGACCCCAGCAGGCGCGCGAGCCGGCAGAGCCCGTCGTGCAGCAGCGATGCGCCGGTGGCGTCGGTCTCAAAGCGTGCGCACGGCCGGCGGGGCGCGAGCATCAGCTGAAACGGCAGTCGCGAGGCGTACGGCGCGAGCAGCACGGCCTCGTCGTCGATCGCGACGATGCGCTCGTCCCGCCGGACCTCCTCGGCGATCACGTCCTCCAGCAGGTCGTGGCCCATCGTGCGCGTCGCGTACGCACCCGCGCGCTCGCGCTCGCGGGCGACCTCGGCGGGGACGAAATCGAGCGCATACAGCTGGGCGTGGGTGTGCGGCAACGACGCGCCCCCCTCGCGCCGCTCGTTGACGATCAGCTGCACGTACGCGGCCTCGGCGTGGTGCGCCCGCATCCGCTCTCGCCACACCTCCACGGCCGCGCCGACCTGCTCGCGCGGCAGCTCTGCCAGGGAGAGCACCGGCTGGGGTCCGTTGACGATCACCTCGTGCGCACCACGCGCCGCCAGCGCGACGAACAGCTCGGAGTCGGCCGGACTGCGCGCGGAGCGAGACCACTCCGCGTCGCCCTCCACAGCGCCTCTCGTCGCGGGCTCGCCGCGAGCGTCGCGACGACGACGACGACCCTCTCCTTCGCTCTCGCCGCTCGTCCGCTGGGCGTCGGGCGTGAGCGCGGGGTACAGGTTGGGAACGACCCGCACCGTCCAGCCGGGCGAGTCCACGGGCCCGCCGCCGGGGCGGACCGCATAGAGCTCGGGCGGCGTGCGCTCCTCATGGCCCTCCGCGAACGGGTCGCGCTCGACGTCGATCGGTTCCGGGGGCTCGCAGCGGGGCTCGCCGCCGGGACGGCGCGAGCGCTCGCCCGCGACGATCGTGCGATGCCCGCTGAGCGGGTCTATACGGATCTCGGGCACGCGCCGTACAGGTTAGGAGTCCAGCGCGTAGCGGCGGATGTCGGCTTCGAGCTTCGCGGCGCTTGGGTAGGGACCCTGATGGATGTACTGATGGCCGGCCCGGTCGTAGAACACGGTGACGGGCGTGAACGCGGAGTCGGCGATCCGCGTGCCGAGCCGCCCGCTCTGGTCGTAGTAGCTCGGATAGCCCACCGGCAGCGCGCGCAGGAACGCGCGCCCGTCGGCGAGGCTCGTATCGCCGGAGTCGATGCCGATGAACGCGACCGAGCGCCCGAGCGAGGTGGAGGTGCGCTGGAAGGCGGTGCGCTCGGACTGGCAGGGCACACACCACGAGGCCCACTTGTTGATCACCAGCGGATATCCATGCAGCGCGGCCAGCCGCGCGTGCAGCGCGGGCGCGCCGCCGGACAGGATCTGGCCGGCCTGGGCGTGCAGCGCGGCCAGGGGCACCGGCGAGCCGGCCAGCCGCGCCTGCACTCTGCGCGAGCGTCAGTGGCGATTCCGGACCGTTCGACGACGACGAGGATGAGCCCGCGAGCTGGATCAGGCCGACCGCGAGCAGCGCGAGGACCGCGACGATGGCGAGCATCGCGAGCAGGCGGGCGGGGGCGATCCCGGTCATCGGGGTGATGGTGGCATACAGGTTGGTATTCCGTCCCCTTCAATTCCACCGCATCGTGCTATATGCTGAAGCCACGTCGGGCCGGTTCGCTGTGAGCATCCGGCGACGTCGCCGGCACGGGCCGGCAATCTGAGCCTCGCCGAGACCACTGCGTGCGGCGGCTCCGTCTCGAAGTCCAGAGCCCTTTGATGGCCGAGTCCACTTCAGTGGCCCTCGCGGCCGCGCCAACACCCAGTTCCGCCGAGATCGCTCGCGCGGAGGAGTTCGTGCGCGATCGCTTCCTGCACGAGGGCGAGGACGCCGCCGTCGCGCTGGCGCCGGGCTCCCCGCGCAGACGCGCGCTGGATCGCGCGCTGGCGGAGCTCGACGCGGGCGCGCAGCACCCCTCCACGGAATGGCGCCGGGACTTCTCGCTGCTGCTGGGGTTGGAGCGACTGCTCTCCGACGACGAGCCCAAGCTCGCCGACGGCACCGTGCTCTCTGCCCACCAGGTCGACGCGCTGTCGGGCACGCTGACGGCGCTGCTGGCCGAGGCGCAGCGCACCAGCGTAGTCGGGAACGGCGCCGCCGCGGCCGGCTACGCCTCGCCCGAGCTGCTGGCATCGGCCGCGATTCTCGGCCCCGACGATGTCCCCGCGAGCGCTCGCGATGGCGAGGACTCCGACGCGACGGGCGGGCGAGCGGGTGCAGGCTACGACGATGACGAGTCCGTCCTCGGCGCGGACGACGACGAGGACCAGGATGACGACGAGCAGGACGACGAGGACGACGATGACGAGGGGCTCGGCCCGGTCCAGCGAGCGGCGCCCGACGAGGACGACGACGATGACGACGAGGACGAGTTCGCCGAGGAGCTGCTCGGACGAGGACGATGCCGGGGAGGACGAGGACGAGGACGCCACCGAGGGCGAGTCCGAGGAGGAGCCACGCGACTGGGTCGATGACGAGGATGACGGCGAGGAGTCACTCGCCGAGCAGCCCGAGGATCCCAACGCGGCCAAGCGCTTCTGGTTCGAGCACGCCACCGGCGCCGGCAAGACGGTCGCCGCGCTTGGCTTCGTCGAGGGCTCGCAGACGGGCGGCATCCTGATCCTCACCCACCGGCGCAACCTCGTCGATCAGTTCCACGGCGAGCTGCGCGAGCGCGGCTACTCCAAGCGCATCTCCCGGCCGCTGCTACTCGGCGAGGACTCGGTCAAGGGGCCGGTGACGGTCGAGACCTACCAGTGGTTCGTGCGCAACGCCGGCAAGATCTCCAGCGCCTACACGATCGTGATCTGCGACGAGGCGCACACCGCGCTCGGGGAGAAGACGAGCGGCGCGATCCGCAGGTGGACCGGACCGATCTTCATCGGCATGACCGCCACCGGCGCGCTGATCGCCCGCCACGTCACCGACCTGTTCCCGACGCAGACCTCGCGCTTCGACCTCGCGCAGGCGGCGCGACGCGGAGTGATCTCGCCGCTGCGCTGCGTGCGCATCTCCCCCGGCGTGGGGGTGCGCACGATCGCCAAGGTGCCGCTGCGCCGCGGTGAGGTGGACACCGAGTTCGACCAGGACGAGCTGGCGAAACTGCTCGACCAGCAGCCGTTCAACATGGCCGCGGCGAACCTCTACAAGACGCGCTTCAACGGCGTCCCGGGCGTCGTGTATGCCGCGGGCGTGCAGCACGCCTACAATCTCGCCGAGGCCTTCCGCGCGGAAGGCATCAAGGCGCAGGGCGTCTCCGGCGAGACGCCCAAGCGCGAGCTCGCGGAGGTGCTCGCCCGCTACGAGCGCGGCGACATCGACGTGCTGATCAACGCCCAGCTGCTCGCCGAGGGCTGGAACTCGCCGCGGGCGACCGTCTGCGTGCACCTCGCGCCGACCGCCTCCAAACGCATCTACCAGCAGCGCGTCGGGCGCGTCACCCGCCGCCATCCCGGCAAGGAGGCGGGGCTGGTCGTCGACTTCGTGCACCCCGCCACCAAGAACGACGATCCGGTCGTGACGCTGCACTCGCTGCTGGATCGCGACGTCTACCGCGGCGGGGCAATCGTCGTCGGCCCGGTCCGGCGCGGGCGCGGGCGGCGCATGCGCGTGGAGCGCCGCGTGCTGCCGGTGTGCGCGGAGGAGGAGCGGCGCTTCGAGGTGTTCGAGCGCGAGCTGTGGCGGATCGCCGTGGAGAATCTCGACTACGGCGAGCAGCACGTGTGGGCGGCGCTGGCCGGCGCGCGCGTGGCGCCGGCGGGCTGGCGCCGGGCGCGGGCGATGCTGCACTTCGACCGCGGCGGCGAGCTCAAGAGCCGCTTTCTGATCACCGCCGTGCAGCGCAACAAGAACCCACAGCTGCGCCTGCGCGCGCTGGCGGACATCGCCGCGCTGCGCGATCCAGAGGCGTTCGACACCGCCATCGACATCATCGGCGGCTGGCCGCGCGATGAGCGCCGGGAGGCGACCAAGATCATGCTCCGCGCGCTCGTCGAGCGGCGCATCGGCCGGCGCGACCAGGCCACCGCCTGGATCTGGCGGTTGGCTGGATATACGCGCGAGGTGCACGAGGAGTACGCCGTGCAGCGCTGGCCCGAGACCAAGCGCCTGCTCGGACTGCTCGTGAACTCCTCCGGCGGCGCGCACGCGCGCAACGCCCGCCGGCTGATCCACGCCGCGCGCAAGCAGGATCGGCGCCTGGCCGCCGCGCTGCTGGCCGCGGCCCTCGCGCACACGCCCGAGGCCGAGGAGGCGCTGCGCGGCGCGCGCACGCGCATGGCGCGCAAGCCCCCCGCGCTGGCGCGCGAGCTGCTGCGCAACTTCCCCAAACGCCGCGCCCGCAACAGCCGGCGCCGGCGCAACAAGGCAGGCGCGAAAGGCGTAGCAGCGGACGTCGCCGCGGCGAGTGCCGGCGGTGCGGATGGGGCAACGAAGACCGCGGCCACGGCGACGGGCGGCGATTCTCCGGAAGGTGCCGGCGGCGCGAAGGGTGCGTCCGAGCGGGCGCCGTCGAAGTCCTCGGGCCGCCGGCGCGGCGGCACGGGCAAACGCCCCGCGAAAGGCAAGGCGCCGAGCGACGCGGTGCTGGACGAAGCGCTGACGGGCGACGCTGCCGAGCGCGCGAGCGCGAACGGCAGCGGGCTCGCGCCGGCCGAGGAGGGCAAGCTCGATCGCAACGTCGCCGAGGCGCTGGAGCACGCGGAGGAGTAAGGACTGTCCGATAGGAGGCACGCGCCGAGGGACATGCAAGGCACGCGCGAGCCCGGCCGATGCGCCCCTCTGTCACACGCTCCGCAAGTGAACCTCGCCCGCGTCGAGCGTCGTGTGGCCGCCGCCCTGCAGTGCGACCACGAGGCGACCCTCGCCGTCGACACCCTCGGCGCGGCCGCGGCCCGGGACCACTCGATCTCCCGCCCGCGCAGGGCGTCACGCGCGCGGTAGTCCTCGAGCATCGCCTCCGTCGGCTCGGCCAGGCGTTGCGCGAGCGCACCGAGCAGGCGCGAGAGCGCCGGCTCGATCGCCGTCGGGAGCTTCGCCCAGCGTGGCGGCGGTGCTGCGCAGCTCCGCGGGCAGCTCGTTCAGTCGCACCGCGACGTTCAGGCCGACGCCCAGCACCGCCCAGCCTTCCTGGGGGCGTCCCTCGGCGAGGATGCCCGCGAGCTTCGCCAGGTCTCCCGCGCCGGCATCTACTCCCGCGCCGGTGGTGGCGCCCTCGCGCGGCGCACGCACGAACACGATGTCGTTGGGCCACTTGACCCGGGCGTCCCCGCCGGCCACGTCGCACACGGCCACGGCCGCGATCAGCGGCAGCAGCGGCGGAGGAGTCGCGCAGCACGAGCGACATCAACAGCGAACTGCCCCGGCGGCGCGGACCAGCGCCGGCCCTGACGGCCGCGTCCGGCGCGTCTGCTCCGAGGCGGTGACGAGCGTCCCGTGCGGCGCCCCGGCGATCGCCAGCGCGCGCGCGCGGTCGTTCGTCGAGTCGGTGCTGCGCAGGTGCAGGCGGGGATGGCCGAGGGCGCCGGACACGGCGATGCGTCCCTCAGGTGGTCCGGGTGCAGGCGTCCGCAAGCAGTGCCCGGACGAACCCGTCGATGTCGTGCAGACGACGCCTCGACGTGCGGCTCGAGGCCGTGCTCGCGCAACGCCTCGCTCGTAATCGGGCCGATCGAGACGATGCGCGTGTCGGGCGAGGGCTCGGTCGCCGGCGATGGCGCGCAGGAAGAAGCGCACGGTGGAGGCAGAGGTGAACGTGAGGTAGTCGGCGGCGAGCGCATCCCGCAGGATGTGCGCGGGCGGTGTCCTCGGCGACCGTCTCATACAGCGCGAGCACGTCCACCTCGGCGCCCCTCGCGCGTAGCGCGTCTGGCAGCACGTCGCGCCCCTCACTCGCACGGGCGATCAGCGCGCGCGCAACGGGCGGTGTGAGCCGGGCGAGCGCCTCCACAAGTCCCTCGGCGACCGCGCGCTCGGGGAGGACGTCCGCGACGATTCCATGCTCGGCGAGCGCATCGGCGGTGCCCGGGCCGATCGCCGCCACGCGCGTTCCGGCCAGCGCGCGCGCGTCCCGGTCGTCGGCGCGCAGGCGCTCGAACAGCGCGTCCACCCCGACCGGGCTCGTCAGGCAGAGCGAGGTCGTAGCGGCGCGAGATCGGGCGCGGGCCCGGGCAGCGCCACGGTGCGGATCGCGGGCGCCTGCACGACGCGCGCACCGAGCGACTCCAAGCGCCGCGCCAGGCCGCTGGCGGAAGCACGCGCGCGGGTGACGGCGACGGTACAGCCCGGCCAGCGGCGCGGGCGGCAGCCAGGAGAGCTCGCCGGAGAGCGCGGCGACGGGGCCGACGACGGTGATCGACGGCGCGCGCACATCCTCGGCGATGGCCACCTCGGCGATCGTGGCGAGCGTGCCCACGAGCGTGCGCTGGCCGGGGAGCGTGCCGCGTTCGACGATCGCCGCGGGCTCCTCGGGTGGAGCGCCCGGCGTCGATCAGCGACGTGCGATGCGTGGCAGCGCGCGGACGCCCATGTAGAAGACGAGCGTGCCCGGGAACGCCGCGAGCGCGGGCCAGTCGAGCGCGGTCTCCAGGTCCTTGCTCCGGGTCCTCGTGGCCGGTGACGAGCGCCACGGCGCTAGCGAGTCCGCGATGGGTGACGGGGATGCCCGCGTAGGCGGCGGCGGCGACGCCGGCGGTGACGCCGGGGACGATCTCATACGGGATGCCGGCGGCACGCAGGCGCAGTGCCTCCTCGCCGCCGCGGCCGAACACGAACGGGTCGCCGCCCTTCAGGCGCACAACCATGCACCCGGCGCGGGCGCGGTCGATCATCAGCTCCTCGGTCTGCTCCTGCGGGACCGACTCGCCGCCGCCCTGCTTGCCGACGAACAGCAGCTCCGCGTCCGCGCGCGCGCCGTCGAGCGCGGAGGCGGGGATCAGGCGGTCGTAGAGGATCGTGTCGGCGCTCGCGATCAGCTCCAGCGCACGCGCGGTGAGCAGACCGGGGTCGCCCGGGCCCGCGCCCACGAGGTAGACCCGGCCCCGCTTCAGACACTGTCCGCGCCCGTCGACTCCTGCGCGCTGACTGAAACGGGGGGATTCGCGCCGAAAGGCGCGTGTCTCCGGGCTTCGGTGAGCAGCTCCCGCGCGCCGGCCACGCTCATGCGCTCGGCCATGCGCCGCGCCGAGCGCGGCCGGGTCGTAGAACCCACCCAGCAGCTCATCCGCGACCCAGGCCGAACCGTCGGGCAGGCCGACCCAGGCGCGCAGCCCCAGGCAGCCGCAGCCCGCGGGCGTGGCGTGGGCGCCGAGGGGCGTGTGGCAGCTCGCGTCGAGCGCGCTCGCAAGCGCGCGCTCGGCCAGCAGGCAGGCGGAGGTGTCGGCGTCGAGGATCGCCGCGACCGCCTCTCGCGCACGCGCATCGCCGGCGCGAGCCTCCAGCGCGAGCGTGCCCTGGCCGGGCGCGGGCACGAACCGCGCGGGGTCGAGCACGGCGCCGATCGCGTCCTCGCGGCCGAGTCGCTGCAGGCCCGCGCGGGCGAGCACGATCGCGTCGAGACTTCGTCGGTCGCCCCGGCGAGCTTGCTCAGGCGCGTGTCCACATTGCCGCCGATCGCGACCACATCCAGATCCGCGCGCGCGGCGCGCAACTGGGCGGCGCGGCGGATGCTGCTCGTGCCGACCGGGCGCCCCGGGCGCCAGAGCGTCGAGGCTCGGCCGCGCCGCACAGCACGTCCTCGACGCCCGCGCGCGGCGGGGCGCCCAGCAGCGTCAGGCCGTCGGCGAGCTCGCCGGGGAGATCCTTGGCGGAGTGCACGGCCAGGTCGATCTCACCGGCGAGCAGCGCGTCCTCGATCGTGTCCACCCAGCGCGACTTGTCGCCCTCGCTCGCGTTCGAGCCGCGATCGCCGCTCGTCGTCAGGGTGACGATCTCGGGGCGTCGGTGCCCGCCGGCGCCCAGGCGCTCGGCGACGAGCCGCGTCTGCGCGAGCGCGAGCGCGCTCGCGCGGGTGCCGATGCGCAGGGCGTTTGAGGTCCGGGTCAAGACGGCTGCCGGGGTCGATGTATCAGGACGAGCCCGAGCCGCCTGCCCGGGCGGGGCGCGAGAGCGGGCGCACGTTGTCCGGCACCTCGCCGATGTCCGCGCCGGAGGCACGCGCGTCGGCGGGCTCCTCGTCGCTGAGCCCGAACAGCTCGCGCACGAGCTCGATGTTGGCGTGCCCGCGCTCGCCGTGGCTGCGCAGGCGGATCGTGGGCTCGTGCAGCAGGCGGCTCATGACGGCGCGCGCGATCGCCTCCACGCGCGCGAGGTCGCGCGTCGAGGCCGACTCCCAGCGGCCGTCGTTCTCGGCGAGCACCTGCTCGACCAGCGCGGCGCCGTGTTCGCGCAGCGCGCTGACGGTCGGCAGCACGTCGAGCTGGCCGAGCCAGCGGGCGAAGCGCAGGATCTCCTCCTCGACGATCGCCTGTGCGCGGGGGATCTCGCTCGCGCGCGTGTCGAGGTTGCGCGCGACGACGGCCTGCAGGTCGTCGATGTCGTACAGGCTGACGCCCTCCAGCTCGGCGCAGCCCGGGTCGATGTCGCGGGGGACGGCGATGTCGATCAAGAGCAGCGCTCGCGCGTGGCGCTCGCGCATCACCTCGGCGAGCTCCTCGCGGCCGACGATCGGATGCGGTGAGGCGGTCGAGGAGACCACGATGTCGGCACGCGCGAGCTGCTCGGGCAGGCCGTCGAGACCCACGACCGAGCCGCCGAAGCGCTCGGCGAGGTGCAGCGCGCGGTCGGCGTGGCGGTTGGCGACGAAGATCGTGCCGGCGCCCTGCTCGGACAGGGCGCGCGCGGTCAGCTCGCTCGTCTCGCCCGCGCCGAGGATCACGACGTGGCGGTCGGTCAGCCCGCCGAGCACGGTCTGCGCGAGGTCGACGGCGACCGAGGGCACGCTCGCGCGACCGGAGCCGATCGCGGTCTCCGAGCGCACGCGCTTGCCGGTCGTCAGCGCCGCGGCGAACAGGCGGTTGGACAGCGGGCCGGTGCAGCCCGCGCGCAGCGCGGACTCGTGCGCGCGTCTGACCTGGCCTTGGATCTCGGCCTCGCCGACGATCATCGACTCCAGGCCCGCCGTAACGCGGTAGAGCTGGCGCGCGGCGTCGCAGTTGCGGGGCGAGTAGATCGTGTCCGCGAGCTCGGTCGGGCGGATCTCCGCGCGCTGAGCGAGCAGGCCGAGCACGTCGCCCTCGGCGCGCACCGAGTCGCCGACGACGAGATACACCTCGGTGCGGTTGCAGGTGCAGATCACGACCGCCTCGCGCACCTCCGGGGTGGCGAGCGCCGATTCGGCGAACTCGCGCGCCTGGGGCTCGGTGAGCGCGAGCCGCTCGCGCAGCGCCACGGGCGCGGTCTTGTGGGAGATGCCGAGCGCCAGCAGCTCGCTCATCGAGCGCCCCTCGGTCGCCACTGGGGTGCGGCAGACCTCATGCCGGTTCGCGCTCCAGCGTCTGCTCGTGGGGTTCACCCGGCGGCGTCCGGGCCGGGGCGCGCGGTGGTCTGCGATCGCCCCGCTGTCGTCGGGCGCGGTTGCTCCACCGGCCCCGGGCGACCCGGCGCCATACTACGCGCCTGCAGGTCGTGCAGGTCTCGCTGCACGTGGCTGAGGCGCAGCGCCATGATCGCCACGTAGATCAGCAGGATCACGAAGAACACGATGTAGGCGGCCGCCACGTAGCCGTCGCCTGTGTTTTCCGGGGTGGCTGTCGCGGGGAGCATCGTCATGGTCACTGGAAGCCGAGGATCCGGCTGCGCGCGCGCAGCAGCATGCGCGTGCGCTTGGCGGTGAGCTCATAACGAGCACAGCGTCGCGAACAGCAGCGCCATCGCCGCCAGCGACACCAGGAACGTCAGCGCCATCGGGGCCGGCAGGTTGGAGGAGGAGCCGAGCACGCGCGGGTGCAGGTAGGAGGTGGACAGGCGCACCGCGAGGAAGTTCAGCGGCACGAACGCGCCGGCGACGATCGCGAACACCGACGCGTAGCGGGCCTGGCGCTCGGGGTCCTCGATCGCGAAGCGCAGCGGCTGGTAGGTCGCGTACAGCAGCATCACGATCAGGAACGAGACGAGCGTGGGCTCGCTCCACACCCACCAGTGCCCCCACGAGCCGCGCGCCCAGATCGAGCCGGTCAGCAGCACGCCGACGCCGAAGATGAGGCTCATGTGGATCGTCACGTAGGAGCGCAGGTCCCAGCGCCGGTCGCGCGTGCGCAGGTGCGCGATCGCCATGATCCCGCCGAGCACGAACCCGCACAGCGAGACGATCGCCAGGGGCACGTGCAGGTAGAAGATCTTCTGCAGAAACCCTTCTTCGAGTTCGATCGGCGCGTAGAAGAACACGAGGCTCAGAGCGACCCCCATCGCGAGGACCGTGGCGATGCTCAGCGTGCGCAGGGTTCGGCCGTTGTCAGGCGTCATCGCGCACCGTCGCGGGTGTCGAGGCCGGTACGCGGAGCCCAGCCCGCGGGCGCCAGCATGGGGGTCGGGATCACTAGTCCTCCAGCAGGAAGTCGAATACGGCGTAGGCGATCAGCCCGAACACCAGATCATAGAGCGCCAGCAGCAACAGCCAGCGGATTTGAGGCCCACCCACCCCGCCCGCGTGGCTCGCGGACAGCAGCGGCGAGGTCGCGCGCGCGCCGCCGATGACGATCGGGACGAGCAGCGGCAGCGCGAGCAGCGGCCCGAGCAGGTCGCGCGCGCGGGTCTGCACCGCCAGCGCGGCGATCAGCGTGCCGATCAGCGCGAGTCCGATGTCGGCGAGCGCGAGCACCGCCATGAGCCCCGGCAGTGCCGGGCCGAGCGGGGGCCCGAGCAGCAGCAGCGCGAACGCGGGCACCGCCACGACCTCCAGCACGAGCAGGTAGGCGAGCAGCGCCAGCGCCTTGGCGAGCAGCATCGCCGTGCGGTCCACGGGCGCGAGCAGGAAGCCGTCGAACCCGCCCTGCTCGGCGTCGGCGACGAACAGTCGGTTGACGCCGAGCATCGCGGCGAACAGCAGCGTCACCCACAGCACGCCCGCGGCCAGATCGCCGTCGACGGTGGCGCGCTGCAGCGCGAAGTGGAAGACCACGAGCGTGCTCACGGCGAACAGCGACATGCCGGGGATGGACTCGAGCGTGCGCAGCTCCACGAGCAGCTCCTTGCGCAGCAGCGCGCCGACGACCGTCAGCGTCCCGGGGGCCCCGGATCGGACAGTGTTCGTCTGCGGGTCGCTCGCGGGGTGCGCCTGAGGGGTCACGGTGCTCACCGGTACAGCTCCGCGATCTCCTCGTGCTCGACTTCCCCCACCGTCTTGACCAGCACGGCGTGTCCCGCGCGCAAGCCGAGCACGATGTCCGCCTGCGCGAGCCCAGTGGCCGGATCGTGACTGGACAGCACTCTCGTGCGTCCCGACTCCGCTCCGATCAGCGGTGCCACGAGGTCGATCGCCGCGGGGTCGAGGTTCGCATAGGGCTCATCGAGCAGCAATAGCTCGGGGTCGTGCAGCACCGCGCGCGCGACCGCGACGCGCTGGACCATGCCGCGCGAGAGCATGCGCAGCGGCTCATTCGCGCGGGTGTCGATTCCCACGGCCGCCAGCAGCTCCTCGACCCTGTGTGGCTCGACGCCGTGCAGGCGGGCGTGATAGCGAAGGTTCTCGCGCGGGGTCAGCTCGCGGTACAGCAGCGGCTCATGCCCGAGCAGCCCGATCCTGCCGCGCACCCTCCAGGCATCGCCGGGCAGCGCGCAGCCGAGCACCTCGACACGGCCCGCGTGCGGGCGCAGCAGCGTGGCGAGCACGCGCAGCAGCGTGGTCTTGCCCGCGCCGTTCGGTCCGAACACGACGAGCGTCTGCCCGGCGACCAACGACAGGGACACGCCGTCCAGCGCCGTGCGTTCGCCATAGGCGTGGGTTAGCCCGTCGATCCAGAGCGCCCGCAACGGGACGGGTTCGGTCGGCCCGCGCGTGCCCACCGCGGCGCTGATCGTCGTCTCGGCGCCGCCTGTGCTCATGCGGAGTCCGAGTGCGCTCAGGCGCCGACGGTCGCGGGCGCGTGCTCGCGTTGGGCCCGCGCGATCAGCTCGCGCACGGCCGACTCCTCGCCGGCACGCAGCAGCGCGATCGGGTCGGGATCGCCGCCGACGATCGACTCGAAGAAGAGCTTGCGATCCTGATACGTAGGCAGCGTCGCCTTGGCCCAGCCGCGCGCGTCGTTGAGCAGGATCGCCAGCCGTGCGTACTCCGCGCCGAACTGCCCTTCGACCTCGCGCTTCATCCGCTTGGCCAGCGCCGGCGAGGCGCCCGCGGTGGAGATCGCGATCGCCAACGGCCCGGTGCGCACGATCGCGGGCAGGATGAAGTTGCACAGCGGTGGCACGTCGACGACGTTGACGAGCATCGCGCGGCGCTCGGCGTCGTCGTACACGGCGATGTTCACGTCCGTGTCGTCGGTCGCGGCGATCGCCATGAACACGCCCTGCAGGTCCGCCGGTCCCGCATAGGGGCGTTGCTCCCAGCGGATCGAGCCCTCGCGCGCGTACTCCTCGAGGGTCGGCAGCGCGGTGGGCGCGATCAGCGTCACCTCGCCGTCGCACGCCAGCAGCCCGTCGACCTTCTCCAACCCGATCTCACCGCCGCCGACGACCACGCAGCGACGTCCGCTCAGGCGCAGGCAGGCGATGTAGAAGGGGGTGTCGAGCATGCCCTGCACGCAGCTCTGATCGCAGATGCCGCGACGCAGCTGACACACGCACTCCTTGCCGGCGTAGGCCTGGGCTGGCATGGTCACAGGGTAGCCGTGATGGGAGGCAGGGCCGCATGCGGCCCTGCCCGGGAACGTGCATGCACGTTCCCGCCGTTGGCGCATGCGCCAACGGCAGACGAGCCGCATGCGGCTCGTCTCGGGGCGGCACATGTGCCGCCCCGCCGATCGGCGCTTGCGCCGATCGGGACAACATCAGCAGCATGTGCCGTCGGGGCACCCCCTACCGAGGCACGCCCCGCCCGAGCATCCGCGCGCCCACCCGCGCGATCGCCGGACCGCCCCGCCGCCATGCGCGCTCGTGGTCTGACTCGCGTCCGGATCGCAGCCGCGCCACGCGTCGAGCCGCGCGTGCGGTCGTCTCGTCGTACGGCCCCCACCACAGCCCCCGCAGTCCGGGCGCGCTCCAGGCGATCAGCTTTTCCTGCGCGCACGCCCGCAGCCCGGCCTCGCCCAGGGTCTTGCCGAGACCGCCGCCCGACGGCGGCGCCCCACGGTCCGCGCGTCAGCGTCGGCGCGGGCAGGTGGTCGTTGCAGCCACACCATCCCCGCGTTCAGCTCGCGCGCGATCCGCGTACCGCGGTAGCGATCGGCGCTCCACACCGACGCGCCCAGACCGTACTCGCAGTCGTTGGCCAGCGCGATCGCCTGTCCGACCGAGTCCACCGCCATGACCGCCAGCACCGGACCGTCCAGCGGCTCGCGCATCAGGCGCATCTCCTGACTGACGTCCGTCACGACGGTGGGCGCGTACCACGCGCCCATGCATCCGGGCGGGGACTGCATCGGTCCACCGCAGCGCAGCGTGGCGCCCTGCGCGAGCGCCTCGTCCACCAGCTCGCTCACGTGCCGCAGGCGACGCGCGGAGGAGAGCGGTCCCATCTGCACGTGCTGGGTCGGCCGGGTCGCCCACCGCGTACGCCCTGGCGCGCGCGACGAGCCGCTCCACGAACGGCTCGACGAGCGTCCGCGCCACGTACACGCGCTCGACCGCCCCGCGCGCCTGTCCCGCGCCGGCGCAGCCCGCCCACAGGGCGCCGGCGACCGCGTTGGGGAGGTCGGCGTCGGCGAGCACGAGCATCGCGTCCTTGCCGCCGAGCTCGACCGTCACCTCGGTCTCGCGCGAGACGCATTCCCGTGCCACCGCGCGCCCGACCGTGGGTGAGCCCGTGAACAGGACCTTGCCGACGGGGGCCCGCGCGAGCGCCTCGCCGACCTGCGCGCCGCCGTGCGCGATCGCCACCAGTCCCTCCGGCAGTCCCGCGCGGCCGATCACCCGCATGATCGCCTCGCCCGCCAGGCACGCCCGCGCGGCGGGCTTGACGACGACGCCGTTGCCCGCCAGCAGCGCGCCCGCGATCTGCGCGAGCGGCTGCGCGAACGGCGCGCTGCCGGCGCCGATCACGCCGATCACGCCGTACGGCTCATATGCGACCCGTGCGCGCGCGCCGATCGTCAGCGAGCGATGCGTTCCCACGCGCCGCTCGCCGAGCACCTCGGCGCCTTCCTGCGCGATCCAGTGCAGCGCGTCGATCGCGCTCAGCAGCTCCATGCGTCGCCACCTCCGCGCGCGGGCGGCCCTGCTCGCGCGCGATCGTCTCGGTCAGCGCGTCCAGCTCGTCGACGATCGCCTGGGCCATGCGGCGCATGTAGCGCGCGCGGTCCACGACCCGCAGCAGCGCCCACAGCGGCTGCACCTGCGCCACGCCCTCGACCACCTCATCGATCCGCTCGGGCGCTGTCACCGGCACCTCGCCCAGCGTGGCGCCGGTCGCGGGATCGCGCGCGATCAGCACGTGCTCCGCGCTGTCGGGCTGCGCAGCCGGCTCTGTCGGTCACGGTGGCCATGCGCCGATTATCGCCCACGCATCCGGCGCACCTGCTCCAGGCGCTCGCGCCAGCCGCGCTTCGGCCTCGCCCGGCCTGGAAGAACCGCTCCCCCACGACGCCCTCGGGCAGCAGCTCCTGCGGGGAGACCTGGCCGGGATGCTCGTGCGGGTAGTCATACCCGCCCACCTCCTGTCCCGGGCGCGCGCCGGGACGCAGCCACCCGGGCACCGGCGCCGCCCCGTGCTCGCGCACGTGCGCTCTGGCGGCGCTCAGCGAGCGACCGGCGGCGTTGGACTTCGGCGCCAGCGCGAGGTAGATCGCGGCCTGCGCGAGCGCGAAGGTGGCCTCGGGCAGGCCCACGTGCTCGACCGCCTGCGCCGCCGCCGACGGCGACCCCGAGCGCGCCGGGTCGGCGTTGCCGACGTCCTCGGAGGCGAGGATCACCATCCGTCGCACGATGAACCGCGGGTCCTCGCCCCCCTCGAGCATCACCGCGAGGTAGTACAGCGACGCGTCCGGGTCCGATCCGCGCGTGGCCTTGATCCAGGCGGAGATGTAGTCGTAGTGGCGGTCGCCCTGTTTGTCGTACAGCACCGCCTTGCGCTGCAGCGCGTCCTGCGCGCGCTCGATGTCGACGTGCGGCTCACCCAGCTCGCGCCGCGGTCTCCAGCGCCAGCTCCAGCGCGTTCAGCGCCGTGCGCGCGTCGCCCGCGCTGCGCGCGGCCAGGAACTCGATCGCGTCTCCTCGGTCGCATCGCTCGACCCCTCCGCGTCGTCCCATGCCGGCGCCGCGCGGCGCAGCACCGTCGCCACCTCCTCCGCGCTGAGCGCCTGCAGCGCATACACGCGCAGGCGCGAGAGCAGCGCGCCGTTGACCTCGAACGCGGGGTTCTCGGTGGTCGCGCCGATCAGCGTCACGAGCCCGTCCTCGACCGCCGGCAGCAGCGCGTCCTGCTGGGCCTTGTTGAAGCGGTGGATCTCGTCCAGGAACAGCACGGTCGGCGTCCCGCAGCGTGCGCCGGTGCGCGGCGCGCTCGATCACCGCGCGCACCTCCGCGCGCCCCGCCTGCACGGCGCTGAGCTCCTCGAACGCCGCGCTCGGAGTTGCTCGCCACCAGCCGCGCCAGCGTCGTCTTGCCGGTCCCCGGCGGCCCGTACAGCACCATCGAGTGCGGCCTTCCCTGCTCGATCGCCGTGCGCAGCCCCGAGCCCTCGCCCAGCAGATGGGTCTGCCCGACGAACTCCTCCAGCCGCGCCGGGCGCATCCTCACCGCCAGCGGGTGCGCGGCCGGCTCGATCGCCGGCCGTCTGGAGCGGTCGCCACGTTCGTCCGCGGAGTCGTCCTCGAACAGGGTCTCCACTCCACTGCAGTATCCCGCGCGCGTGGACGTGACACGCGCCTGCGGGCCGCTTGCGCCTATTTAGTTTCTTCGGGAGGTTGCCGAGGAGTTCGTGTCGAACTCTTGTACCCGGTGCTGCATGTGATCAGGCAACCCGCGGGAGGATCCACCGATGAGCGTGGGCGCAGCCGAGCTGCTGCCCGGCGCGGGCGGACGCGTCGAGCTGCCCGACCTCTCCGGGCCGGGATCGGCTGCGACGCGCTCGATGTCGCCGCTGCAGCTGTTCTGGCGGCGCTTTCGCCGCGATCGCGTCGCGCTCGTCTCGCTCGCGGTTCATCGTGCTGCTGATCGTCGTCGCGATCGCGGCGCCGCTGGTCGTCTCGCTGCTGGGCCTGCCCGGGCCGAACGTGCAGAACCCCAACCTGACGAACGCCTTCGGCAGCCCGCTCGGGCCGAGCGCCGCGCACCCGTTCGGCGTGGACCCGCTCGGCCAGGACGTCGCCTCGCGCGTGATCTACGGCACGCGCGTGTCGCTGATCGTGGGCGTCGCTCGGCACCGCCATCGCGACGGTGCTCGGCACGATCGTCGGCCTGCTCGCCGGCTACTACCGCGGCTGGACCGACACGCTGCTCTCGCGCCTGGTCGACGTGGTGCTGGCGATCCCGGTGCTGTTGCTCGGTCTCGGGCTCGGCGCCGCCTGCGAGGTCCGCGGCTGTCTCGGCGGCCACGTCCAGTCGGGCCTCGGCGTGATCATCTTCCTGATCGCGCTCGTCAACTGGACGTACATCGCGCGCATCGTGCGCGGCCTCGTGCTGTCGCTGCGCGAGCAGGAGTTCGTGGTGGCCGCCCGCTCGCAGGGCGCCTCGGACGCGCGCATCATGGGCCGCGAGATCCTGCCCAACCTGCTCGCCCCGATCGTCGTCTACGCGAGCCTGCTGATCCCGCAGAACATCCTGCTTCGAGGCGGCGCTGTCGTTCCTCGGCGTGGGTGTCCGCCCGCCCACCGCCAGCTGGGGGCAGATGATCGCCGCCGCCACGCCGACGTTCAGCACGGCCTGGTGGTACATGGTCTTCCCCGGGATCGCCCTGCTGTTGACGGTGCTCGCCTTCAACCTGCTCGGCGACGGCCTGCAGGACGCTCTCAACCCGAGGATCGCGCGATGACGCGGCGATCCGTCACACGATCCGCCACACACAGGAGGGGTACCGTTGTTTAGAACGATCGACAGGTCGGCTTCGCTTGCGCTCGTCGGGGGCGTCGGCGCGGCGCTCGCGCTTGGGGCTCTCCGCGTGCGGCTCGGGCTCGGGCACGGTCTCGGGCGCGAGCGGCATCAAGGCGCCCCCCGGCGTGCAGACCCCCGCGAGCGAGTCGCTGAGCGGCGGCGTGCGCGGCGGCACGCTCACGGTCCTCAACCACCGGACTTCGAACGCCTCGACCCGGGCCAGGCCTACTCCTCGGTCGACTACGAGGCGATCTACGCGACGCAGCGCCCGCTGTACTCCTACAAGCCGAACACGTTCGCCGCGCCCACCCCCGACATGGCCTCCGGCCCGCCGGAAATCTCCTCCGACCGCAAGACCGTCACGGTGCACATTCGCTCGGGCGTTCACTTCAGCCCGCCGGTCAACCGCGAAGTCACATCCGCGGACGTCGCCTACGCGATCGAGCGCGGCGCCAACGAAAACGTCGCCAACCCCTACTTCTCGACATACTTCGGCGCGCTGGAAGGCGCGAGCAAGGCCAACGGCGGGCCGATCCCCGGCATCGCCACGCCCAACTCGCACACGATCGTCTTTCACCTGACCGAACCGAAGGCGCAGATCCTCGCCTCCGCGCTGGTACTGCCGCTGAGCGCGCCCGTGCCCGAGGAATACGCGCGCAAGTACGACGCGCACAAACCGACCGAATACGGCAACTACCTCGTCGCGACCGGCCCGTACATGTTCAAGTCAAACAGCGAAGGCAAGGTTCTCGGGATCGGCTATGAACCGGGCAAGTCCGCGACGCTCGTGCGCAACCCCAACTGGCGCGCCGCCACCGACTTCCGCCCGGCGTACCTGAACCAGATCGACATCCAGATCGGCGGCGATCCGAACGTGATCGGCCGGCAGGTGCTCGAAGGCTCGCACATGGTCCAGAACGACACCCCCGCGCAGTCGATCGTCCAGCTCGCCTACGAACAGCATCCGCTCCCAGCTGGAGATCTCTCCGGGCGCCGGCACGAACTACATCGCCGTCAACAACCACCAGGGCCCGTTCGCGAACGTGAACACGCGCAAGGCCTTCTGGGCGGCGCTCGACCGCGTCGCGATGAACAAGGCGCGCGGCGGCGAACTGGTCACGAACGTGATGACGCACTTCATCTATCCCGAAATCCCCGGCTTCGAACAGGCCGGTGGCCTGAAGGGCCCGCAGGTCGACTACAACGAGTACCCCGACAGGGAACGCGCAGGTGGCCGCCAAGTACATGCGTCTCGCGGGCTATCCCAGCGGCAAGTACACCGGCGGCGCGACCTTGCAGGTCGTCGGCGCGACCGGCAGCCCCGAAGCGCAGGACGCCGAAATCGTCAACCAGACGCTCAAGAACCTCGGCTTCAAAACGCAAGTTCAGCCTCGTCGACCAGTCGGTCATGTACTCGAAGTTCTGCGGCACGCCCGCGGAAGAGATCGACGTCTGCCCGAACGTCGGCTGGGCGGCGGACTTCGGCGATCCGCAGGGCGTGCTCGACGTGACCTTCAACGGCAAGCACATCGAATCCAGCGGCAACAACAACTGGGGCCAGGTCAACGACCCGACGATCAACCGCAAGATGGAAGAAGCCGAACCGATCGTCGGCACGCAGGCCCGCGCCGCCGCGTGGGCGCGCGATCGACCGCGAACTGGTCGCCCAGGCCGCCGCGATCCCGTTCGCGTTCGACAAGGAGCCGAACATCGAGGCGAGCAACGTCGCCGGCGTCGGCGACGTGTGGAACATCGGGGCGTGGGACTACACGCTTCACCTCGCTGAAGTGAGCCGATGGTCGCGCCGAGACGACGATCCCAGCTGAGCCGATGACGGGCTACATCGTCCGGCGCGTGCTGTGGGGGGTGCTGCTGCTGATCCTCGTCTCGGCGCTCACGTTCGTGCTGTTCCGGATCCTGCCCACGGCCGATCCCGCGCGGCTGCGGGCGGGACGCAGCGCGAACCCCAAGGTGATCGCCGAGATCAGGGCCAACCTCGGCCTGAACAAGCCGCTGCTCACGCAGTTCTGGCTGTACATGAAGGGGCTGTTCCTGCACTTCGACCTCGGCTACAGCTACTACAGCGGACGCGTCGGTCAAGAGCCTGATCTTCGATCGCCTGCCCGCGACCCTGTCGCTGACGATCGGCTCGGCGATCATCTGGATGGCGATCGGGCTGCCGATCGGGATCGTCTCGGCGCTGCGCCGGCGCTCGCGCACCGATCGCAGCACGATGGGCGCCGCGCTGCTGTTCATCTCCGCGCCGGAATACTGGCTCGGGCCTGATCGTGCTGTACCTGTTCGCCGCCGACATCGGCCAGATCAAGGTGTTCCCGGGCGCCGGCTCCTACGCGGGCCTGACCGCGGACCCCTGGAAATGGTTCACCTCGCTGATCCTGCCGTGGCTGGTGCTCGCCGCGGGGTTCGCGGCGGTGTACGCGCGGCTGATGCGCGGCAGCCTGATCGAGACGATGGGCGAGGACTACATCCGCACCGCCCGCGCCAAGGGCCTGCCCGAGCGGCGCGTCGTCCTGCACCACGGCGTGCGCGCGGCGATCACGCCGATCCTGACGATCTTCGCGCTCGACGTCGGCGTGCTGCTGGGCGGCGCGGTCCTGATCGAGACGGTGTTCGACATCCCCGGGATCGGCCGTCTGAACTACGACGCGATCACCCACGCCGACTTCCCGATCATCCAGGGCACCGTGCTGCTGGCCGCGCTGTTCATCATCGTCGCGAACATCGCCGTGGACATCGCCTACGCCTATCTCGACCCGCGGGTCCGCTATTCGTGACCATCTCGTCGCCCCTGGCTGTGTCCTCAGTCGCTCGCGTACGTAGTACGCCACGCTCCCTGCGTCCTTGCCAGGAACGACGATCTGACCCCGAAAAGGGTCTCTGTTAGGGAATCGGTCTCATTGTGAACATGCTCGAGAATGCTGACACTCCCGACGGCGCTGACACCCCGGCCGCGATCGCGGCCCCGGCGCCTTCCGGGTCGGGCCCGGATGCCGCGCATGCCGCGCCCCCCGATCCGGCGCGTCGGCGGAGGAACCGCTGCTGCGCGTGGAGGATCTGCGCGTGTCGCTACTCCACCGAAGACGGGCTCGTGCAGGCCGTGGACGGGATCTCCTACGAGCTGCGCGCGGGCGCACGCTCGGGATCGTCGGCGAGTCCGGCTCGGGCAAGACCGTGGCCGCGCTCAGCGTGCTGGGGCTGACGCGCGCGCGAGGGCGCGACGCGTCGGCGGGCGCATCGCTTCTTCGAGGGCACGGCGATCTGCTGGCGCTGCCAGAGCCGCGAGCTGCGCGCGATCCGCGGCAACGAGATCGCGATGGTCTTCCAGGACCCGCTCTCCTCGCTGCACCCGATGTACCGCGTGGGCGCGCAGATCGTGGAGGCGATCCGCGCGCACCGAGACATCGCCAAGGCCGCGGCGCGGACGCGCGCGATCGAGCTGCTGGATCTCGTCGGCATCGCCGAGCCGTCGGTGCGCGTGGACTCCTACCCGCACGAGCTCTCGGGCGGGCAGCGCCAGCGGGCGATGATCGCGATGGCGCTCGCCAACGAGCCCAAGCTGCTGATCGCCGACGAGCCGACGACCGCGCTGGACGTGACCGTGCAGGCGCAGATCCTCGCGCTGCTCGCGCGCCTGCAGCGCGAACGGGGGATGGCGCTCGTGCTCGTCACCCACGATCTCGGCGTGGTCGCCGAGATGGCCGACGAGATCGCGGTGATGTACGCGGGCCGGATCGTCGAGCACGCCCCCGCCGAGCGATCTTCGCCGCCCCCGAGCACCCCTACACCTGGGGGCTGCTGCGCTCGATCCCCACGCTCGACGGCCCGCGCGAGGAGCTGCTCACGCCGATCCCCGGCAGCCCGCCCAGCCCGCTGGCGCCGCCGCCGGGCTGTCGCTTTCACCCGCGCTGTCCCTACTCCGAGCCCGAGCACGCCCGCACCGACCCGGCGCTCGCAGCCGTGCCCGGACAGGCCGACCACGAGGTCGCGTGCCTGCTGGACGCAGACGTGCGCCGGCGGCTGTGGGCTGGGCTGCGCGATGGTCGTAACGGCGCCCCCGACGCCATCCCTGTCGAGGTCCCCTCCGTCCCGGCGCCCACCCCGGAGAGCGCGGCATGAGCGCGGTCGAGTCGGTGTCGGTGAGCGAGCCCCCGGGGCCGAGCCGCTGCTGGAGGTGAAGGGCCTGGTCAAGCACTTCCCGATCGACCGCGGCGTGATGCTGCGACGCAACGTCGGCGCGGTGCGCGCGGTGGACGGCATCAGCTTCGAGGTCATGCGCGGGGAGACGTTCGGCATCGTCGGCGAGTCGGGCTCGGGCAAGAGCACGACCGCGCGCCTGATCGCCCGTCTGCTGGAGCCCACCGCCGGCGAGGTGCGGTTCGAAGGCCGGGACATCACGTCGCGCTGCGCGGCAGCCGAGCCTGAAGCGGATCAGGCGCGAGCTGCAGATGGTCTTCCAGGATCCGTACTCCTCGCTGAACCCGCGCCAAGACGATCGGCTCGATCGTCGCCGAGCCGCTCGTCATCCATCGCGTCGAGCCCGACCGGGCCGCGCGCAGGCGCGCCGTGCAGGAGTTGATGGAGACGGTCGGCCTGAACCCCGAGCACTACAACCGCTACCCGCACGAGTTCTCCGGCGGTCAGCGCCAGCGCATCGGGATCGCGCGCGCGCTCGCGCTGGGCCCCAAGCTGCTGATCGCCGACGAGCCGGTGTCGCCCTGGACGTCTCGATCCAGGCGCAGGTGCTCAACCTGCTGCGCGACCTGCAGCGCCGGCTGGGACTGACGATGGTGTTCATCTCCCACGATCTGTCGGTGATCAGGCACATGTGCGACCGCATCGCGGTCATGCGCGACGGGCGGATCGTCGAGCTGGCCGGTAACGAGGCGCTGTACAGCGCCCCCCGCGAGCCATACACGCGCGAGCTGCTGGCGGCGGTGCCGGGCGCGCGGCGGGTTCACCGGCGTACGATTCCCGCATGAGCGTGATGCGGCGCGATCCGGCTCCGCGGCTACGCCCGCGGGCAAGGATGCCGTGGGGAAATGTAGCCGGCACAGAGCGATCGAGGACGAGCATCCCGAAGGCCCATGGCGAGCGAGGCGCAGGAGCTGTTGCAGGATCTGATCCGTTTCGACACGGTCAATCCGCCCGGCGCCGAGCGCCCGGCGCAGGAGCATCTCGCCGCGCATCTGCGGGCGGCGGGGTTCGAGTGCGAACTGCTCGGCGCCGAACCCGACCGGCCCAATCTGGTGGCGCGCCTGCGCGGCGAGCGGCGACGGTCCGACGCTCTGCTACCTCGGACACGTCGACACGGTGCTGGCCGAGCCGGCGGAGTGGAGCAGCGCGCACGGCCCGTGGTCGGGAGACGTCGCCGAGGGGTACGTGTGGGGGCGGGGTGCGCTGGACATGAAGTCCCAGGTCGCGGCCGAGATCGCGGCGGCGTGCCTCGCTCGCGCGCTCGGGCTGGCGGCCGGCGCGCGGGGAGCTGTTGATCGTGGCGGTCGTCGACGAGGAGACGGGTGGTGCGCTGGGTGCGGAGTGGATCACGCGCGAACACCCCGAGGCGGTGCGCTGCGACATGCTCGTCAACGAGGGCGCGGGCTGCGTGTTCGAGTACGGCGGCGTCCGCCGTTACGGGGTGTGCTGCGCGGAGAAGGGCGTGTTCAGGTTCACGCTCACGACCGAGGGCGTGGCGGGCCACGCGTCGATGCCGAGCATGGGCGTGAACGCGCTGCTGAAGATGGCGCCGCTGCTGGAGCGCCTGGGCGCGCGCCGGCCCGCGTATGAGCTGACGGCCGAGCCGCGTGCGTTCCTGGCCGCGATCGGCGAGGACCCCGAGGATCCGGCGGGATCGGTGGCGCGGCTGCGCGCCGCCGACGAGCGCTTGGCGACGATGTTCGAGCCGATGCTCGGCGTGACGTTCGCGCCAACCCGGATCAGCGCGTCGGAGAAGATCAACGTGATTCCCAGCCGGGCGGTGTTGAAGGTGGACTGTCGCGTGCCGCCGGGCCTCGGCGAGGAGCAGGTCAGGCGCGCGATCGCGGAAGTGCTGGACTGCGCCCGCCCGGCGAAGCGGACTCGTGCGCCCCCGGCGAATCCGACTCCGGCGCGCCCTTTCGCGATCGAGTTCACCGAGCGCGTCGTCGGCAACCGCTCGCCGATGGCCTCGCCGCTGATGGACGCGATCTCGGAGTGGATCTCCGAGCGCGATCCCGGCGCGCACACGGCCCCGACGATCCTGCCGGGGTTCACCGACTCGCGCCACTTTCGCGCCGCGTTCTCGGACTGCGTGGCGTACGGGTTCTTCCCCCAGCGCCACCAGTCGCTGCCCGAGACGGCCCCGCTCATCCACGGCGCGGACGAGCGCATCGACGTCCGGGATCTGGCGTTCGCGGCGGAGTTCTTCCGGGACCTGGCGCTGCGCGTGCTGGGCTGAGAGAACCCCAAGACACCGGAGCGATCGCCCCAAAGATCGTTCCGATCCTTCATAATCCCGCTTGGCAGGACTTCAGCAGCCAAGGGTGGCGACCATGAGGGAGCACGGATGACGAACATGATCGCGACGTCGATCTCGCAGAACATTCAGAACTGGGCGCTGGACTGGGAGCCGGTGCTGATGATCCTGTTCTTCGGCGCGCTCATCTACCTGATGTGGCGCACGCTGAAGGTGATGCCGAAAGTCAAGCCGCAGCAGATCAAGCCGGCGTCAAACCAGTCGGTGTCGTTCGCGGACATCGCCGGCGTGGACGACGCCAAGGGGGAGCTGCAGGAGATCGTCGAGTTCCTGCGCGACCCGACGGCAGTTCGAAAAGCTGGGGGCGAAGGTGCCGAAGGGCATCCTCCTGCACGGACCGCCGGGGACGGGCAAGACGCTGCTCGCGAAGGCCGTCGCGAACGAGTCGGGCGCGCAGTTCTTCGCCCAGTCCGCGGCGGCGTTCGTGGAGATGTTCGCGGGCCTGGGCGCGGCGCGGATCAGGCGGCTGTTCGCGATCGCCCGCAAGCACGAGCCGGCGATCATCTTCATCGACGAGCTCGACGCCGTCGGCGGGCGGCGCGGCTCGGACATCTCCGGCGAGAAGGATCAGACGCTCAACCAGCTGCTCGTGGAGATGGACGGGTTCGCGGGCGGCAGCGGGCGGCTGGTCGTGATCGCCGCGTCGAACCTGCTCGACAAGCTCGACCCGGCGCTGCTGCGCCCGGGACGGTTCGATCGGCAGGTGTTCGTCGCGCCGCCGGACGTCGCCGGGCGCGAAGGCGTGCTGGCGGTGCACACGCGCGACAAGCCGCTCGGACGGGTGGACCTGGGACTGGTCGCGCAGCAGACCAGCGGCCTGACGGGCGCGGACCTGGCGAACATCTGCAACGAGGCCGCGATCTTCGCCGCGCGCCGCGGCGCGAGCGCGATCGACGACGCGGATTTCGACAGCGCGCTGGAGCGGGTGATCGCGGGCGTGCAGTCGCGGCGCGTGCTGAACTAGCACGAGAAGCGCGTGGTCGCGTTCCACGAGGCCGGGCACGCGCTGTGCGGCGAGCTGCTGCCCTCGGTCGATCGCGTGCACCGCATCTCGATCGTCCCGCGCGGGCGCGCGCTCGGCTACACGCTGAACCTGCCCGCCGAGGACCGTTATCTGAAGACGCGCGAGGAGCTGCTCGACTACATGACCGTGCTGCTCGGAGGGCGCGTCGCCGAGCAGGTCGTGTTCGGTCAGGTCACCACGGGCGCCTCGGACGATCTCAAGCGGGTGGCGGACATCTCGCATTCGATGGTGCACGACTTCGCGATGAGCACCGCCGGCGGCGGGCGCGCGCCGGACGGCGACGTGCGGCTGTCGGAGACGACCCTGCGCATCCGCGACGAGGAGCGCCAGGAGCTGATCGAGGAGGGCGGCGCGCGGCGCAGAAGCTGATCGTCACCCACCGCCGCCAGCTCGACGCGCTCGCGTACGAGCTGCTGGAGCACGAGGTGCTCGACCGTGAGGCGATCGAGCGGATCATGACGGGCGTCCCACGCCTGGAGCGCACGCCGGGAGTCGGATTGCGCGTGGTGGCGGCTGCCGTGCCCCACGATTCTCCCGCCGGCTCGGCTGCGATCGCGCCACCCGCGCCGGCGTCTCAGACGGGTCCGCCTCGACCACCCACACTCCCGTGCCCCGTCCTCCCGGGCCGGATGCCTCCGCGGGGCGGCCCGTCGTGGTGGACGAGGCGTCGAGTGGCGGGACGGGACCGCGCCGGTAGACTCCGCGGCGTGTTCGACCGCATCGACCATGTCGGCGTCGCCGTGCAGGAGATCGACAGCCGCGCTGGAGCTCTACCGCGACCTGTTCGAGCTGGACGTCGCCCACCGCGAGATCGTGCAGGAGCAGGGCGTGGAGGCCGTGCTGCTGGATGTGGGCGAGAATCACGTCGAGCTGCTCGCGCCACTGGGCCCCGACACGCCCGTCGGCAAGTTCATCGCCAAGCCGCGGCCCCGGGATGCACCACGTCGCCTATCAGGTGCGGGACATCGACGCGACGCTCGCCACGCTCGAGCAGGCCGGGCTGCGCTTGATCGACAAGCGCCCGCGCGTGGGGATCGGCTCCTCGCGCGTGGCGTTCGTGCATCCGAAGGCGGTGGGCGGGGTGCTGATCGAGATCGTGCAGCCCGCGGAGGCCCACTGATGGCGGCGCTGCGTCGCATCAGCATCGGTTTCCAGGCCGGCCAGGTGCTGGCGCTGCGGGTCGGCGAGGCCCAGCTGAAGGCGCTGTACAAGGTGCTGCAGGACGGTGGCTGGCACGAGCTGGAGAGCGAGGACGGGCCCGTGCGGATGTATCTCGGGCAGGTCGTGTACGTGCGCGCGGAGGATGAGGATTCGCGCGTCGGCTTCGGTGCGTAAGGCGCACCGGACGACGCGGCGAGCGGTCTGGCCGGGGCGGATGCGGTGAACCTGGACGAGCGCCTGTTGCGAGTGGCGCGCACGCGCGGTCACGGCGATCCGCGGGTCGAGCGCGCGGTGGCGCGCTTCTCGCAGCTGGGCGAGCACGGCGGGGTCTGGCTGGCGATCGGCGCGGTGGGGTGGGCTGTGGATCGTCCGCGCGCCGGAGCAGTGGAGCAGGGCGGTGGGGGCGGTCGCGGCTACGTACGCGCTGAACACCGCCGTCAAGCTCGCCGTCCGTCGCCGCCGCCCCGAGCTGCCGGGGCTGCCCGCGCTGACGGGCACCCCGACGCAGCTGAGCTTTCCCAGCGCCCACGCCTCGACCTCGTTTGCCGCCGCGCGTCTGTACGCGCGTCTGGGGCTGCCCGCGCCGGTGCTGTACGCGCTGGCGGCGAAGCTGTCGCTGTCGCGGCTGTATCTGGGGGTGCACTACCCCTCGGACGTGCTCGCGGGCGCGGCGCTGGGCGCGGTCGGCGGAGTGCATCTGGGCGCACCGCACAAGCTGCGCAAACTCGGCGATTCGGGCGGGCGGATATGGATGAGCGACGGTTTTGACGAGCCTGATGAAGAAATCGAGCGCCTATTTGGGACACGGGATTGAGGATGCTCCGTCGAGGAGCGACGATGAGCACCAGGATCGGCATCGTGGGCATGCCCAACGCGGGCAAGTCCTCGCTGTTCAACGCGCTGACCAAAGCGGGCGCGGAGGCGGCCAACTACCCGTTCACGACGATCGAGCCGAACGTCGCGGTCGTGCCCGTGCGCGACGAGCGCATGGAGGAGGTGGCGCGAACGGTCGGCGCCTCGGAGATCGTGTGGGACACGATCGACTTCCACGACATCGCCGGGCCTGGTCGCGGGCGCGCACGAGGGCGAGGGCCTCGGCAACCGATTCCTCGCGAACATCCGCGAGACCGACGCGATCGTGCACGTCGTGCGCGCGCACTCCGACGAAGGGGTCGTGCACCCCGAGGGGCGCGTCGATCCGCTGGCGGACATCGAGACGATCGAGACCGAGCTCGTGCTGGCGGACCTGGAGCAGGCCGAGCGCCGGGTCGAGCGAGTGGCCAAACAGGCGCGCGGGGGCGACCGCGCCGCGGTCGCCGAGGAGGCGTGGCTGAACGAGGTGATCGCGGCGCTGCAGGCGGGCAGGCCGGCGCGCACGGTGCCGCGTGCCCGAGGAGGCTCCGAACGCGGCGCGCGATCTCGGCTCGCTGACGGCCAAGCCGGTGCTGTTCGTCGCCAACGTGGACGAGGGCTCAGAGGAGGTGCCCGCCGAGATCGCCGCGCACGCGGCGACGCAGGGCGCGCGCGCGGTGGCGGTCAGCGCGCGCATCGAGTCCGAGCTGGCGGAGCTCGACGACGAGGACGCGGCGGCGATGCGCGCTGAGTTGAGCTCAGCGATCGGGCGAGTCCGGCCTGCAGCGCGTGGTGCGCGAGGCGTTCGCGCTGCTGCGAGCTGATCGCGTTCTTCACCGCCGGCGAGGCCAAGATCGCGCAGTCATGGCATCTGCGCCGCGGTCTCACGCGTGGCACGCTGCGGGCGAGATCCACACGGACATCCAGAAGGGCTTCGTCCGCGCCGAAGTGATCGGCTGGCGCGAGCTCGTCGACGCGGGCGGTTACGCGGGCGCCCGCGAGCGGGGAACGTTGCGGCTCGAGGGGCGGGACTACGCGATGAATGACGGGGACGTGATCACGGTCAAGTTCACGCCGTAGGCGAGCCGGGCAGGGTCATGCGGCATCGCTGCCTGGCGTGTCGCGACGAAGGTTGGACACACAGATAGATGTGTCTGGACGCACGAGCTGATACTCTGGACACATGGGCTGGGTCCTGGGCGAATCGGCGAAGAGGGTCGGATGCAGCGAGCGCACGCTGCGCCGGTACATAAACGGTGGCCTGCTGCGCGGCCGCCGGGTGGCCGGCGGGCAGCTCGAACTGTCGCAGGCGGAGGAGGCGTATCTGCGTGGTCACTGGACGCTGCTCAGCAAGCTGATGGCCGCGCTGCGCACGGAGCGCGACGTGCGCCTGGCCGTGCTGTTCGGCTCGACCGCGACCGGCGAGGACACGCCAATCTCAGATGTGGATCTGCTGATCGTCCACCGCCGGTCCGGGGTGGAGGACGCAGGTTGATTTGCGTATGCGTCTGCGGCGCGTGCTGGGCACGCCTGTGGATGTCGTAATGCTGGAGCAGGCCGAGGAACAGCCCTCGTTGCTGGCCGACGTCATGCGCGAGGGGCGTGTGCTGATCGACCGTGACGATCTCTGGAGCGCCCTGCGGGAGCGCCGCGATGAGATCCTGGCGGCGGGCGCCCGCGAAGACGAGCAAATAATGACCCGTGCGCGTGCTGCGGTCGCGGCGGCCGGCGAAAGATTGGCAAAGGCATCACAGGCATGAGTAGCACCCGGCGTATCCAAGGGCCAGCGTCGGATCGGCGCCATTCTTCAGGAGATACCCGGTGCGCGCGAGCAGCTGCTCGTGACGATGGACGAGCTTGGAGCGGACTTTGCGGAGGAGCGGTTTCTCGCCGCCGCGCAGTCGCCCGACGTGCACGAGCGCAACAGGGCGACGGTCATCGAGCGCTTGTACGAGGTGCTGCTCAATTGGGTGCACGAGCTTGCAGCACGAGCCCTCGCCGAGGGCCAGCGTCTCGGTATGGTGGACAAGTCCCCAGGTAATCCCTGGGAGCGACTCGCCGCGCTCGGTGTCATCTCGCATGAGTCCGCCGCGCGCCTGCAAAAAGCCAAGGAACTGCGCGATATCCTTGCTCACGCCTATCCACCGGCCAATTGGAAGACAGTGCATGAAGGCGTCTTGATCCTCATGGACGAGCTCGACTCCTATATCGCAAGCTTCAAACGCTGGGTCTCCACAGAAGAGATCCTCCCGCCCGCCTGAGCCGTTCAGCGGCGTGCGCTCGCCATACCCTCCAGCCGCTCGGCCAGGCGCGCCATGCCCAGCTCGCGCGCGGCGCTGGCCCCCGCGACGAAGTCGGTCGCGCGGTCCGGCGGGCGCTGCACGTCGATGCGACGCAGCGTGGCGATGTCCTTGAAGGTGCGCAGCAGCTCGGCGTTTGCCAGCAGCGCGGCGGTCGCGCGTGGGCGCGTGCGGGGATCGTCGGATTCGGCGGCCGTCAGCACGCCCTCCAGCGAGTCCGTGGCGCAGCAGCAGTTCGGCCGCGGTCTTAACGCCGACACCCGGCGCGCCCGGCAGTCCGTCGGAGGGGTCGCCGCGCAGGGCGATCAGGTCCGGAACCCGCTCGGGCCCGACACCGTGGTAGCGCTCACGCACCTGCTCCGGGCCGATCTCACCCGCGATGCGCCCTTTCTCGAGCTTCACGACCGACGGTGTGCGTCGTCGACGGCCTGGTAGAGGTCGCGGTCGGCGGTCAGCAGCAGCGCCTGTCCTCCCGCCTCTGCACCTCGGTGCGCGCGTGGGAGAACATCGCGTCGTCGGCCTCCAGCTCGCCCGCGTCGCAGACCGTCCAGCCGAGGCTCGCGAGCAGGGCGGGGGCCTTGACCCACTGCTCGGCGAGCTCCGCGGGCATCGGCTCGCGGTGGGCGTGGTAGGGGGGATACAGCTCTACGCGATAGGCGGCCTGCTCGGCGCCGAAGCACGCGACGACCGCGCGCGACGGGCGCTCGTCGAGCACGGCCAGCAGCGCGTTGACGGTCCCCAGCAGCGCGTTCACAGGCCGTCCGTCCGCGCCCACGATCGATTTGGGCACGCCGAAGTACGCGCGATACAGCAGCCAGGGGACGTCGGCGATCAGCAGCGGGGCGGGCATCGGCTCAGATTAGGGCTTGTCTGCTCGGCAGGACGGATTTTGAAATCGCTGCCTTTCGCGCACGCGAATCGCCGCGGTCACCACGCTCACGCTTCGCCGCCCGCCTGGTCTCGGCGCCTTCGGCGAGATTGTCCCGCGGCTACCCGGCTGACGTGCCGCCCGCCGGCGTCGATTCCGTCTGAAGCTGGCGCCTGGGCGCCGCCCTGTGGTCCCGCGGCGGTGGGAGCGGCTGTCGCGGTGGGTGGGCTCGCCGCGGGAGATCGCCCGCCCTGTTCAGGCTCGGGCTTGACGGGGCCATGGCCCGAGCGGACGCTGAAGTACGCCCACGTGTCCTGCAGCCCCAGCCGTTCGGCCAGCTCGGCGCCGCTCACCCGGGTGTTCCCGCCGACCCGAGGATTGCGGCGGTGAGGATGCGCGGCGAGTAGCCGCGCTGGAGCACCTCGACGCCGCGGAAGGTGCCCTTGAGGATGCCGCGCAGCCGGGCGGCCGCGGCGGCGAAGCTCATGTAGAGCTTCCAGTGGGACTGCGCTCCGGTGTCGTACGGGTCGGGCACGCCGCGCAGCCAGGGCTGCGGTTCGGAGCCGGGCCAGGCGTTCTGCACGTCTTCGGTCATACCGCCCGAGCTGGCGAAGAAGTAGGTGATCGCGGGAGCACCCGCGTAGGTGACGATCTGACCGGCGGTCGCCGCGACCGCGGCGTTCGTCTGCGCGGTTTCGGCCCCCGCGCCGCGATACACCTGCGAGCGCGTGTCGGAGTACACGTCAAAGCCTGGACCGCCCGCGTGGGCGGTCAGCGCGTAGGTGCGGCTGGCGATCGCCTGAGCCTCCAGCGCGGCGAGCGGCCATTCGGCGGGGACCTCCGCCGAGACGACGCCGCGGACGTAGCGTTCGAGGGCGATCGTGTGCACCGTTGCGCCGATCAGCACGCGCACGACCGCGCCGGCCGGGCGCCTGTCCGATGGCTGTGCCGGTGTAGTAGTGGGCGAGGATCGCCTGGTCGCTCCAGCCGTGCTCGGCATAGCCGTAGGCGCCGTCCTGGCTCATGCCGACGCCATGGCCGTCGCCCGCGCCCGCGACCACGAGGGTCGAGGCGGTCGCCGGCGCGCGCGGCTGGTGCGGCGCCGGCAGAGAGCGCGAGCGCGGCGAGAGCCGCCGGCGAGCAGCGCGGGAACGCGTGCGGGCCGGTGATAGGTTGATCCGATGGCGAGCATCCGTGCTCAGAGCAACGCGGCCGGTCAGTCGAGGTCGTGGTCGGGCATGGGGGCATCCATGGGTGCTCGACCGGAAGGCAGGGCGCCACGCATGAGCGGTGCACGATGACTGGCGCCGACAGCGAGCAGGCGGTGCTCGAGCGGGTCCCCACGGAACTGTTCATCGGCGGGGAGTGGCGTAGCGCGGCGGCGGGCGGGACGCTGCCGGTCGAGGACCCCGCGACCGAGCGCACGCTCGTGGAGGTCGCCGACGCGCAGGTGGAGGATGCGCTGGCGGCGCTCGCCGCGGCGGCGGACGCGCAGGCCGCGTGGGCCGCGAGCGCCCCGCGCGAGCGGGGAGAGGTGCTGCGCCGCGCGTATGAGGCGATCGTCGCCCAGAGCGACGAGCTCGCGCTGCTGATGACGCTGGAGATGGGCAAGGCGCTGGGGGAGTCGCGCGCGGAGATCGCCTACGCGGCGGAGTTCTTCCGCTGGTTCTCCGAGGAGGCCGTGCGCGTGCACGGCCGCTACATGGTCAATACGACGGGAGTGGGGCGCATCCTCACGATGCGCCAGCCGGTCGGGCCGTGCGTGTTCGTGACGCCCTGGAACTTTCCCACCGCGATGGGCACGCGCAAGATCGCCCCGGCGATCGCCGCGGGGTGCACGATGGTCGTAAAGCCCGCCCAGCAGACGCCCCTGTCGATGCTCGCGCTCGCGCGGATCCTCGCCGACGCGGGGCTGCCGGCGGGAGTGCTGAACGTGATCACCGCCAGGCACTCCGGCGCGGTGATCGAGCCGCTGCTGCGCGACGAGCGCACGCGCAAGCTCTCGTTCACCGGCTCGACCGAGGTCGGGCGCACGCTGATCGAACAATCCGCCGAGCAGGTCCTGCGCGTCTCGATGGAGCTGGGGGGCAACGCCCCGTTCATCGTGTTCGAGGACGCCGATCTCGACGCCGCCGTGGAGGGCGCGTTCACGGCGAAGATGCGCAACGTCGGCGAGGCCTGCACCGCCGCCAACCGCTTTCACGTGCACGAGTCGCTCGCCGAGGAGTTCGCCGCGAAGCTCACCGCGCGCATGGCGCCGCTGCGGGTCGGCCGTGGCACCGAGCCCGATGTGGATGTGGGGCCGCTGATCGACTCCGCGCAGCGCGCGAAGGTGGCGGAGCTGGTGCAGGACGCCGTGGAGCGCGGCGCCCGACCGGCGCTCGGCGGGCACGCGCTGCCGGGCGGTGGCTACTTCTATGAGCCCACCGTCCTCACCGACGTGCCCGCGGACGCGCGCGTGCTGGCCGAGGAGATCTTCGGCCCGGTCGCGCCGATCGCGACGTTCTCGACCGAGGAGCAGGCGCTGGACGCGGCCAACCGCACCGAGTATGGCCTCGTCGCCTACCTCTACACCCGCGACCTCTCACGCGCGCTGCGCGTCTGCGAGGGGATCGAGACCGGCATGATCGGCCTCAACCAGGGGATCGTCTCCAACCCCGCCGCCCCCTTCGGCGGGGTCAAGCAGTCCGGGTTCGGACGCGAGGGGGGCTTCGAGGGGATCGGGGAGTACCTGGAGACCAGGTACGTGGCGGTGGGGCTGTAGGAGCGCCGAGCCCGGGTCCGCCCTCGACCCCGCTCTCGAACCCGGCCCGAACGCGCGGCCGAGTCCTACTCCCCCTCGCCGAACTCCCGCCCGCCGATGCTCGCGAGCATCATCGCCTCGGCCATGCGCAGCAGGCCGATGGTGGTGTGGGGACGGGCTTCGCTCGAGCGGACGGAGACGCTGGAGCCGTGCGGGCCGATGACCTCGACGATCGTGCAGACGTCACCGATCTGGCAATCCTCGCCGAAGCGTTCTTCGAGCGCCTCCATCTGCTCGGCCACGACACGGCCCATCTTCGACTGATCGAGGGTCATCCGGGGTGCTCCTTCCGGTGGTTGTCCGAGCGGCCCATGATGGCATCGTCGATCGCTGCCCGTCCCCTCCGGCGGTCGCGGCGTCGAGGGTTGGGAGAGATGAATGTGTGGTTTGAGCCCGTGGCGGGTAATGCGCCTCGAGATATGACCTGTCTCGACAACCCCATGCGCTGAAAGGCCCGCTGCGAGGCTCAAGTCAGATGCCCAAAATGCCGAATGCGAGACCGGACCAGTGCGCGAGACAACAGAGAATATGAGCGAAGTAAAGCAGCGGGGTGGGGGCCTCGTTGCCGCGGGGGCATCGTGGCGTTGGGCGCCCTGCGCCGTGCTGGTGCCGGCGGCGGGCGCGGGCGCCGTGTTCGCGGCCGGGCCGCTCGAGGCGGTCGTGTGCGTGCTCGTGCTGGGGCTCGCCGCCGGGGCCACGGGATGGTTTGCCGGGGAGCATCATCGCGAGGCGCTGCGGCGAGAGATCGGCAACCGCTCGACCGAGCTGCGCAGGGCGCTCTCGGAGCTCGAGATCGCGCAGGCGGAGACGGTCCGCAGGCTGTCGATGGCGGTCGAGTTTCGCGACGAGGACACGGGCGCGCACATCGAGCGGATCGGGCGCTTCTCGACGCTGCTGTCCGAGCAGATCGGGATGGAGGAAGAGTTCTGCGCGCGGATGGTGCACGCGGCGCCGCTGCACGACGTCGGCAAGGTCGCGATCCCGGACGCGATCCTGCTCAAGCCGGGCAAGCTGACGGTGGAGGAGCGGGCGATCGTGGAGACGCACGCCGAGGAGGGGCACCGGCTGTTGAAAGGCTCGAGCTCGGCGATCCTCGATCTGGCGGCGACGATCGCGCTGAGCCATCACGAGAAGTGGGATGGCAGCGGTTATCCGCGGGGGGTGAAGGGCGAGGCGATCCCGATCGAGGGGCGCATCGTGGCGATCGCCGACGTGTTCGACGCGCTGACCAGCGACCGGGTCTATCGCAAGGCCTTCGCGGTGGAGGAGGCCGTGGCAATGATGCGCTCCGAGCGCGGCAAGCACTTCGACCCGGTGCTGCTGGACGCGTTCCTGGAGGTGCTGGGCAGTTCCGGCCCGGACGCCCGCGAGCACGTGCGGGCCGATCCGATCGCGGTCGCCGACAGCGCGCTGGAGACGTTCGTGACGGCGCTGGCGCGCAGCGACGCGGAGATGGCCGAGGGCGCGGTCGCGCAGGCGATCGAGGACGGTGTGGAGGCGGTGGCGTTGCCGGGTGAGGTGATCGAACCGGCCTTGCGGCGCGTGGCGGAGCTGCGCGAGCAGGGGGAGATCGACTCAGAGCGCGAGCGCGCCGCGATCGGGATCGCGCGCCGGGTGCTCGCGACGCTGCGCCGCTACACGCTCGGTCGCGAGGCGCAGCCGCAGGAGCTGCGGCGGATCGACGAGTCGATCGAGACGGTCGAAGCGCTGCTGGAGCGCTCGGTGTCCGAAGGCGAGCGGCGGCTGCGCGAGAGCGGGCGCACGGCCGACGCGCAGGCAGTCGGATAGATCGGATAGATTCCTCGCCGATGGCCGATAGGCAGGCAATAGTCACGGGTGGCGCGGGGTTCGTCGGCTCGCATGTCGTGGACTCGCTGCTCGCGGACGGGTACGCGGTGACGGTGATCGACGACCTCTCCTCGGGCAAAGCCGAGCGCGTGGCGAGCGCGGCGCGGCTGGTCGAGCTCGACATCGTCGACGCGGCCGCGGTGAGGCGGGTCGTCGAGGAGGTGCGCCCGGAGGCGGTCTACCATCTGGCGGCGCAGGCGAGCGTGACCGTGTCGGTGACCGATCCCGGCAGGGACTGCGCGGTGAACGTGGGAGGGACGCTGAACGTGGTGGCGGCCGCGAACGCGGTGGGCGCGTCGGTCGTGTTCACGTCAACGGGCGGCGCGCTGTACGGGGACGAGGCGCCGATGCCCACGAGCGAGGATCGCGAACCGGCGCCGCTGAGCCCGTATGGCGCGGCGAAGTGGGCGGCCGAGTCCTACGTGAAGACGTGGGGGCTCGCGGAAGGCGTCGCGAACACGGTGGCGAGGCTCGGGAACGTGTACGGCCCGCGGCAGAATCCGCACGGCGAGGCCGGCGTGGTGGCGATCTTCGCGCACAAGCTCTACCGCGGCGAACGCCCGAAGCTGTACGGGCACGGCAGGCCGACGCGGGACTACGTGTACGTCGGCGACGTGGTCAGCGCGCTGAGGATGGCGACGGGTCACGCCGGCACGTTCAACGTCGCGACCGGAGTGGAGACCGACGTGAACACCGTGTGGAACGAGCTGCGCGAGGCATCGGGCGCGGATGTGGAGCCGGAGCTGGCGGAGTTGCGCAAGGGCGAGCTGGAGCACAGCTGCATCGACTCCAGCCGCGCCGAACGCGAGCTGGGGTGGAAGCCGCAGGTGTCGATACGCGAGGGCTTGCGCAAGACGTACGCGGCGCTCGTGGAGGAGTTCGAGCGGGCTGAGTAGGGGCCGAGCCCCCGCGCGGTGAGATGCAGGGCATGGGACCGCGCAGGGCGCGTGCGCGGAAGGGAGCGCTCGCGAGCTCGCTCCTGCTGAGCGGAGCGAGCTGCGTGGCGTGCCGGATGCGGGCATCGACCGAGTCCGGGGGCCCGCGCAGGCGTTAAGATCGAGGACCCGGCCAGATAGCTCAGTTGGTAGAGCACACGACTGAAAATCGTGGTGTCCCCAGTTCGAGTCTGGGTCTGGCCATTTGCTTTTGCCTCAGGGGCATCTTTTGAGAAGTTTGCGTGAGGCGTTTTCGTCTCGGATCGGGGGTGTTTTGGACGAAAGAGCACCTTTCCGTCCAAAACACCCTCTCATTTGCCGCGGTCGCTGCCCGGACGCCGCCGCGCGTTCGCCGCCCGCTTTCGTCACGATCTCTCGTTCTGAGGAGCGCCATGGGGTCTCGCTCCGCGACGACAGCCCCACGGTCAGTGTCCGGCGCTCTGGCCGCCGTCGATGTGCAAGACCTCTCCGGTCACGAAAGGCGCCGACTCGAGATAGACGACTCCACCGACCACATCCTCGATCTCGCCCACCCGACCGACAGGGTGCAACGCGCCCATCCCCGCATAGGAGCTCGCGTCGCCCAGCTGCGTTTTGATCACGCCGAGAGACACGGCGTTCACCCGTAGGCCGCGTGAGGCGTACTCGACCGCGAGCGACCGGGTGACCGCAACCAGACCCCCCTTGGTCAGCGTTTGCAGCGCGGCTGGTCTGCTGCTGTCCGCGTGCTCGACGAGCGTCGTCGAGACATTGACTACGTGCCCACGGCCCTGGTCGAGCATCTGTTTGATCGTACGTGTCGTCATGTGAAAGAAGCCCGCCAGGTTGACGGCGACCAGGGCGTTGAAGTCCGCGAGGGTGTAATCCGTGAAGGGCTTGCCGATGTAGATCCCGGCGTTGTTGATCAACGTGTCGATCCGACCGAAGCGCTCGACCGCCTCCTCCATGATGCGCTGCGCGGTATCAGGGTCGGCGATGTCGCCCTCGACGGTCACGATGCCGGGGTCCCCAGACGGCCCGATCGATCGAGCGGTCGCGATCACGGCATACCCGCGCTCACGGTATGCCTTCGTGAGGCCCGCGCCGATCCCCTGCGAGGCGCCGGTGATGATCGCGACCTTCTTCTCATTGCTCACGTCGATGCTGTTCATGTTGGCATCCGCGGGTCGGTTTCGGTTCCTGGCATCGATCCAGCGTCGCGCGCATGCCTGGCGAGGTGGCCACAAAGCGGGTTCGCTTTCAGCGTCGCCGGGCTCGCTGTGCGCCGGCGCGGGACGGCCTTGACTTCTGCCGGGATGAGAGGAGAGTATGCGCGACCCGACGGGATCGAGGAGGCGATGTGAGCAGTATCCAGGCCGGTGAGTTCAAGCTCGAGGTCGTGGTCTTGCCGGTTTCGGACGTCGACCGGGCGAAGGAGTTCTACAAAGGCCTCGGCTGGAGGCTCGACGCGGACGCGGCTGGGGATGGGGACTTGCACCTGGTCCGTGGCGATTACGGTGATACCGGCTTGACCAACCACTCCGAAACGAAGAAGGAGCACACCAGTGCGCGCTGACGTCACGCCTGGCGGGACGTTTCCCGACTACGAACTGACCGACCACACCAAGACCCGGCGCAAACTGAGCACGCTGCAGGGCAACGACCCGATGGTCCTCGTGCTCTCGCGCGGGCACTACTGCCCGAAGGACCATCGGCAACACCTCGAGCTGGCAGCCGCATATCCGAAGTTCGCCGTCGCCTACACGCAACTCGTCACGATCTCCACGGACAATATCGTCGAGTCTCGCGAGTTTCGAGCCTCGGTCGGCGCGCAGTGGACTTTCCTCTCCGATGCCGGTCGCCATGTGCAGAAGGACCTCGACATCCAGGAGTACACCGACCCCCACCACGACCCGATGATCCCTCACACCCTCGTGCTCAAGCCGGGACTCGTCATCCACAGTGTCTACAACGGCTACTGGTTCTGGGGCAGACCGTCGCTCGAGGACCTTCGTCGCGACCTCCGCGAGGTGACACGCGAGATCCGGCTCGACTGGGACCTGAGCGCACCCGGCCTGCGCGCGGCCTGGGAGGCCGGCGACCGATCGGCGTTCTTCCACGAGGAGGACCTCGATCCCGCTCTCAGGGCGGGGTAACCAGCCTCCACGTTTCGCGGAGTGCTTGCCTACATCGTGCTGCCGGCCGTGCCCAGCGAACTGCTCGTTCGCACACCTACCGGCAAGACCGTCTTCACCGAAAAGCTCGCTGGTCCTGACCGCTGAACTTGTCTGAACGTAAACTGTGCTCACGCACTGCCTACCGAAAGGTCACGCCTCATGCACCCGTTCCGCAGCGCAATCGAGACAGGCGAGACCGACCGCGTGCTCGAGCTGTTCTCGCCGGAGGTCGTGTTCTGCAGCCCCGTCGTGTTTCGTCCCTACCACGGCCGCGAGGCGCTCGGCGTGATCCTGAGCGCTGTCATGCGCGTGTTCGAGGACTTCCGCTACGAACGCGAAATCGGGGCGGAGGGCGCCACCGACCACGCACTGCTGTTCAGGGCGCGCGTGGGCGACCGCGAGCTGCACGGGTGCGACTTCCTGCACACCGGTCAGGATGGGCTGATCGACGAATTCACCGTGATGGTCCGCCCGCGCTCGGCCATGCTCGCGCTCGCGGAGGCGATGCAGGCCGAGCTTCTCGCGGTCCAGCGCGAGCTGGGCGTGGAGGCCCCCACCTGAGCGCCTCGCGGGGGCCGAGCGCCGCACGAAGCGAGACTGAGCATGCCCCCCTGATGCGAGGTCGCGCCGTCAGTGCAGCAGGCGCAGCGTGTTTTCGCCATCGTCGACGTAGTAGATGCCCTTTCCTTCGGGGGCGAGAACGAGGCCGAACAGCGATCCGGCGCCGGTCTTCGTATCCGCCGTGCGCGCGATCACCTGCTTACCGGCCGGGGTCGTTTCGACCATGTTCCCATCCCCGGCGTTGGTCGTCAGGATGTTGCCGTTCGGCGCGAGCGTCAGCCCGAGCGGTTGATTGAGATGCCCGCCCGCGGATACGGTGGTGCCGCCGTCCGGCACCGCGGTGGTGCGGGTCATCGCGTCGGGTATGGCGGCGATGCGGTTATCGAGCGTGTCGGCGAGATACAGCGTGCCGTCGCTCGCGAGCGCGACACCCGTCGGGCCGATGACGAGGGCTTCCGGATCGTCGCGCCACGGGATCTTGTCGGCGATCACCTGTTCGTTGAGAACCTTCGGCGGCTGCCACGCCCGATTGCAGACGGATGCGCACCACGGTCGAGTTCTTGGCGGTGTGAACGCCCTTGGCGGCCCCGCCGTCCAGGGCGTTGCTGACGAACAGCGTCGTTTCGTTGCCCTGGCTCGTCGAGGTCATGTCCCACGGTCCCGCGATCAGCGGACTGGAGATCGTGCCGACGGGCTTGCCGCTCGAGTCGAGCACGATCAGGCATCCCAGCCCCGCGGTGGCCGACTTGCCGTTGGTGGTGGGCAGGCTGCCGACCACCACGTAGCCACCCGGAAGCACGCTCAGCGCGGTCGTGAGCCCCACGCCTCCGGGGCAATTGCCCGGGAGCGAGCTCGCGTCGATCGTCGAGAACAGCGCCTGCCGGCCGGCCGGGCTGATCTGGACGATCGTCGTGCCGGTCCCCTGATTGTTGGCCTTGCCGTTGAAGTTGCTGACGAGCAGCGCACCCGTCTGGAGCTTGCCGGTGCTCGTCGGCACGAGCACGATCCCGTAGGGATTGACATCGCCGTTGGAAGGGATGGTCGAGGCGACCGTCGAGACGGTCTTCAGCGGTGTCAGGAACGAGGTGCTCACGGACGCCGTGGTGGCTGCCGTCGCCGCGCTCGTCGCGGTGGAGTTGGATGTGCTGCTCGAGCTGCCGCAGCCGGCGACGGCGAGCAGGGCAATGCCTGCGAGAGCAAGAATCGACGGTCTGGGCACGGGGGCGTCTCCTGTCGTTCGATATCCGGGATAAGGCGATACTCTCGAGCGGCCGCCCCGGCTGAGGAGATATCTCGCGATCATCTCCTCGGTCGGCATTGCGACAGCGGCCGGCGCACGGCCAGTCGGCGCGGCCGCCCTTACTGACTCCGCCATCGCGGGAATCCTTCCCCCGCGCGAGGACGATCCCGATCCTCCTCGCGCGGACCTGTCCCCACAGCTCTCCCCCGTCCCCGGCCGCCCGCTCGACAGGGTGGGTGATCGGCGGGGTGGCTCGAGGCCGGCGAGCTCGCACCCGACGAGATCGTCGCCGCCCACGGCGCCGGCACGCCGGAGAGCCCGTGGATCGGCAGAATCAAGATGACACGCACGGGCAACGAACGGAGGCGTCATGGACAAGCAGCTGGAAGGCAAGAACGCGATCATCTACGGCGCGGGCGGCGGGATCGGCGCGGGCGTGGCCCGCACGTTCGCGCGCGAGGGCGCACGGGTGTTCCTCGTGGGACGCACGCGCGAGACGCTCGAGACGGTGGCGGGCGAGATCGCGGCGGCGGGCGCAGCGGCCGAGGTCGCCGTGCTCGATGCGCTCGACGAGCGGGCCGTGGACGAGCACGCGCAACACGTGGTCGCGACCGCGGGGAGCGTGGACGTGTCGCTGAACCTGATCAACCGCGGGGACGTGCAGGGCACGCCGCTGGTGGAGATGGCCACCGACGACGTGCTGCGCGCGGTGCTCAACGGGTTGCGCGGCAACTTCATCACGGCGCGCGCGGCCGCGCGGCGCATGATCGAGCGGGGGTCGGGCGTGATCCTGCACCTGAACAGCGCCTCGGGCGCGGCGGCGATGCCGGGCATGGGCAGCACCGGTCCGGCCGACGCGGCGACGGAGTCGTTCATGCGCTATCTCGCGGCCGAGCTGGGACCGCGCGGCGTGCGCGTGTGCGGCATCTGGACGGCGGGCGTCGCCGAGACGCTGACGCCCGGCAAGCTCACCGAGGTCGGCGGCGAGGACGCGCCGAGCCCGCGCAGCGCGGAAGAGCTGATCGCGGGCATGGCCGCGCTGCGCCGCACGCCGCGACTGGCCGACGTCGGCGAGGTCGCGGCGTTCCTCGCGTCCGACCGCGCGGGCGGCATCACCGGGACGATGGTCAACGTCACATGCGGGCTGGTGCTCAGGTGAGCGATCGCGCCGCCGGGCGCTGATCTCCGGCGGTGTCGAGCGCACATTTGTTTCCGGAGCGCCCGCGGCGGGGAGTTATCGTGATGGTTCGCCATCTTCCCCACGTCAGGAGCTCGACATGCCCGGCTCGATCATCAGCCAAGACCATCACCCGACCCTGCGCCACGAGGATCGCGAGGCGATCGGCGCGGAGCTCCAGGGCGTGCTCGTCACCCTGATCGACCTCTCGCTGCTGGGCAAGCAGGCGCACTGGAATATCGTCGGCCGGAACTTCCGCGCGCTGCACCTGCAGCTGGACGAGCTGATCGACGCCTGGCGCGCTGGCATCCGACGAGGTCGCCGAGCGGGCGGTCGCGCTCGGCTATCAGCCGGACGGGCGCAGCGCGACCGTCGCCGCAGCGCAGCGAGCTCGAGCCGCTGCCCGAGGGTCAGCTGCTGGACAGTGACGTGGTCGCGGCGTTCACGCGGCTGCTGACGGACGCGATCGGCTCGATCCGCACGCGCATGGATCGCCTCGAGGATGTCGACGCGGTCACCGCCGACATCCTGCACGGCGTGGTTGCGGGTCTGGAGGAGAACCTCTGGATGATCCGCGTGCAGGCGGCCTAACTGCGCCGACCCTCGTGCGGATAACTCGCGGCCGCATGACTAAAGAAAGGCTGATGAGGTGGGCATGTCCGCACGCGGACATGCCTCGGGGGCGTGCATGCACGCCCCCGCCGTCGGCGCATGCGCGGCTCCACCTGCCGGCGCATGCGCCGGCAGGAACAGCATCATTCCCGCTCGCGTCCTACGGCTACGCGGGTGTGGCTCCGCGCCCGCGCGGGCCGTGGTGCTACTACCCCGCGACGTGCACCTCGCGCAGTCGGTGCGTATCCACGTCGTAGACGAACCCCCGCACGCGATCGCGGTGGGGCAGGAAGGCGGAGCGGCGCACGCGCAGGATCGACTGGCGCACGTCCGCGTCGACGTCGCTGAACGACTCGATCGCGAACGCCGGCGCCACGCCCGTCGCCTGCAGCAGCTCGGCGCGGAAGCCGTCGTCGCTGAGCGTCTGCATGCCGCAGTCGGTGTGGTGGATCAGCATCACCTCGTGCGTGCCCAGCCGCCGCTGCGAGACCGCGAGCGAACGGATCACGTCGTCGGTGATCACCCCGCCGGCGTTGCGCAGCACGTGCGCCTCGCCGTTGCCCAGGCCCAACGCCGCGAACACGTCCAGGCGCGAGTCCATGCACGTCACCACCGCCAGGCGCCGGCTGGGGCGCACGTCCAGGTGGCCCGCGGGCAGCGAGCCGGCGAACGTGCGGTTGTTCTCCAGCAGTTCGTCGATCGTGGAATCCACGCCGGCACCCTATGTGTTCGCCCGTATATTTGCCTTATGACGAGCGGGACGTCACTGGAGATGACACTGCTCCCGGGGGCCCGCGCGCTGCTGGCGCTGCACGCCCGCGAGCTGCCCCAGCGCGACGACCTCTGCGGCGCGTTCTGCGGCGCGCTCGCGCTGGCAGCCGCCGGCGTCGCGGCGGGGTTTGCGGATGGGCCGATCGACCAGGACGCGGTCGCGCTCGCCGCCGGGAGCGTCGTCGGTGTCCACACCGATCCCGCGATCCTGCCCTTCGGGGAGACGGGCCGGCGCGATTACCGGCTGGAGCTGCCGGTCGTCGAGGACTCCTCCGTCTCGGGCACCACCGCCGCGGGGCTCGCGCGCGCTCTGGAGGAGCTGGCCGGCGGGCGGCTCGCGGCGATCCCGTTCAGCGGCCCCTGGACGCCGGACACGCTCGACGGCGTCTTCGACCTCGCCGCCGCGTGCGAGCGCCCGGTCACGCTGCTCGCAAACCTCCACACGCGCCACCTGTGGGGATCGCACCCGCGCGCCGACGAGCTGTTGGCCTATCTGCTCGACGGGGTTGCCACAGGGCCGGCGCCCGACTGGGAGGTCGGGCACTTCGTCTGCGTCGTCGGCCGCTTGAGCGGTCCTGCCGGGAGCCTGTACGGAGTGGCCGACACCTACCCCTCGCTCGGCGCGGGCGGCGTGCACCTGCAGCCGCGTGAGCGCCTCGCCGCCGCCATCGACCGCCGCGAGGAGCCGGCCGGGGGCGTGCTCGCCGTCGTCGACGTCCAGGACGCGCCCGCGGCGCGCGCCGGCGCCGGCGCGCTCGGGCTGGTCGAGGGCATCTGGGACAACGGCACCGCGAGCCCGCCGGCGTCCGATGCCGCGACCCCGTCCGATGCTGCGGGCGCGTCCGGCGCCGCCAGCGTTTCGCCCGCCCACGCCGCCCGCCCGGATCGATGAACGTTGCCACCGCACCGCGCGTTCCGTTGGGGATGCGTCGGTGAGCGCCATCGACCTGGTCGCGCTCGTCTGCTGCGATCTCGGCGCGATCACGCGCGGGCGGGCATTGCCCGCCGCCGACCTCGACGCGCACCTCGCCGCCGGCGTCGGCTGGGTGCCGGCCAACCACGCGCTCACGCCGCTCGGCCCGCTGGCCGAGCCCTCGCCGTTCGATTCGACCGGCGACCTGCGCCTGCTCCCCGACGTTCGCACCCGCGTCCGCGTCGAGTCCGGCGCCGGCGACGCCGCGCTGGAGCTCGTGCTGTGCGACATCGTGCAGACCGACGGCACGCCGTGGGAGTGCTGTCCACGGACGTTCCTGCGCGAAGCCCTACAGGAGTTGCGGGACGAGCTCGGCCTGACTCTCACCGCGAGCTTCGAGCACGAGTTCCAGCTGCTGGCCGATCCCCGATCGGTCGAGGAGCCCCCGGCGCTCCCGTTCTCGTTGGAGGAGCTGCGCCGCGCCGAGCCGTTCGCCGGTGAGGCGATGGGCGCGCTCGCCGTGGCCGGCGTGCAGCCCGAACGCTTCTTCGCCGAGTTCGCCGCCCATCAGTTCGAGATACCCGTGCATCCCGCCGAGGGCCTCGCGACGGCCGATCGCGCCGTGGTGCTGAGGGAGGTCGTGCGCGACACCGCGCGCCGCCACGACCTGCGCGCGACGTTCACGCCGCTGGCGCACCCGGCCGAAGCGGGCAACGGCGTGCACATCCATCTCAGCCTGCGCGACGCATCCGGGCGCCCCGCGCTGTATGACGCGACGCGGCCCGGCTGTCTGAGCGAGCTCGGCGAGCGGTTCGCCGCCGGGATCCTGCTGCATGCTCGCGCCCTGACCGCGCTGACGGCGCCCAGCCCCGTCTCGGCCACCCGCCTCGCGCCCCACCACTGGAGCGCCGGCGCCGTCTGCCTGGGCCGGCGCAACCGCGAGACCCTGCTGCGCCTGCCGCCGCTCGTCTCGCTCGGGGGCGGTGATCCCGCAGGCCAGCTGCGGCTGGAGTACCGCGGCGCCGACGCCGCCGCGAACCCCCACCTCGCGCTGGGGGCGATCGTCCGCGCCGGCCTCGACGGTGTGCGCGCCGGACTGCCCGCGCCGCCGATCCTCGATCGCGACCCGGCGCAGCTCGACGTCGCCGAGTCCGCCCGCTACGGAGTTGGCGCGCTGCCGGCCTCGCTCGAGGAGTCGCTGGAGGCCCTCGCCGAGGACGCCGCTGCGCGCGCGTGGATGACGCCGCTGCTGTACGAGGCTTATGTCGCGGTCAAGCGCTTCGAGGTCGCGGCGACGGCGGACTTGGACATCGAGGAGCTGTGCCGCCGCTATGCCTCGATCTACTGACGCGCTCGACACATTGCCGGGGACGCTCGCGCGGCTGCTGGCCGCGATCGAGCGCGAGCTGCCGCGGGCGGTCGAGCTGCGCCATCGACTGCACGCGCACCCCGAGCTGGCGCACGCCGAGCACGAGACCTCCGCGACCGTCGCGGCCGAGCTGCCGGTCGTGTGCGAGCAGGTCGCGGGCACGGGGCTGATCGCCCGCGTCGGCCCTGCGGAGGGCGCCGCCGTGGCCGTGCGCGCGGAGCTCGACGGGCTGCCGATCGCCGAGCGCACGGGCGTTCCGTTCAGCGCCGATCCCGCTGCGGAAGCGATGCACGCCTGCGGCCACGACGTCCACATGGCCGCGCTCGTCGCGTTCGCCCGCGCGGCGCACACGCTCGGGCAGGAGCTGCCCGCGCCCCTGCTCACGGTGCTCCAGCCGAGCGAGGAGGCCTACCCCTCAGGCGCGGAGCAGCTCCTGGACCCGCTGGCCGCGCTCGCGCCCGCGGCGATCGTCGCGGCGCACGTGCACCCCGAACTGGCATGGAACTCCGTCGCGCTCGACCCCGGCACCGTCAACGCCTCGTGCGACATCGTCGAGATCGCGGTCGAGGGCCGGCCGACGCACGGTGCCTACCCGCATCGCGGGCGCGACCCGATCCTCGCGCTCGCCGAGATCGTGCTCGCGCTGCACGCCCGGATCGGACGGCGGATCGACCCGATCCACCCGGCCACCCTCACCGTCGGCGTGCTGGAGGGCGGCAGCGCCGAGAACGTGATCCCCGCTCGTGCCCGCGCGCGCGGGGCCCTGCGCGCCTACCGGCCCGAGGATCGGCTCGCGCTGCGCCGCATGGTCGAGGAGGTCGTCGCCGGCATCGCCGCGGCCCACGGTTGCCGCGGCGCCGTCGAGCTGACGCCCGGCGAGCCCGCGCTCGCAAACGACCCCACGATCGTCGCGCGCGCGCGCGAGCTCCTGCCGGACGCCGGCCTGACCCCGGCCCCCAAGTGGCGCTCCGCCGGCTCGGACGACTTCGCCTTCTTCGCCGCGCTCGGCACGCCGCTCGCGATGGGCTTCGTCGGTCTGGAGGGCGCCGACGGATTCATCCCGCGCCCATTGCACCATCCCCGAGCTGCTCGTTCCCGACGAGGCCGTCGGCGCCGTCGCGCGGGTGCAGGCGATCCTGTATCTCGCCGCGAGCGGGTCGTCTTCCGCCGCGAGCGCATCGCGTTGAGTCCGCCGCGCCATCGCTCGCGACGGGGGCGCGGCCGAGCGTTCGGCCGAACGGCTACTGCGCGCGGGTCGGTCGTTGCTCGAGTCGCGGCTCCGGCAAGCGCTCATGCGAGCCGGCCGGGTCGCGCGCTCCTGGCACGCGGGTCCTCGTGGCTCCGGCGAGCGGGTCCGACGCATGGCTCCTGCGTGCGGACCGGGCTTCGATCGCGCATCGGCCATAATCCCCGCCGTGCGCGCCGTCCAGATCGTCGACCTCTCGGGCCCGGACTCCGCGCTGGCGGTGGGGGAGGTCCCGGAGCCGGCCTCCCCGCCCGAGCACATGCTCACGCCCGGCGCGGGCGTGCTCGTGGAGGTGCACGCCGCTGGCGTCTCCTTCCCTGAGGTGCTGCAGACGCGCGGCGAGTACCAGCTCAAACCGCCGCTCCCCTTCATCCCCGGCAGTGAGATCGCGGGCATCGTCCGCGAGGCGCCCGCCGGCGCGGCGGTCGAGGTGGGAGATCGCGTCGCGGCGTTCTGCGCGCTCGGGGGGTTCGCCGAGCTCGCGGTCGCGCCCGAGTTCCTGACGTTCGGACTCGCCCCCCAGCTCGACTACGCCCAGGGCGCGGGGCTGATCCTCAACTACCACACCGCCTACTTCGCGCTCGTCCTGCGCGGGCGCCTCGCCGCGGGTGAGACGGTGCTCGTCCACGGTGCCGCGGGCGGTGTCGGCACGGCCGCGCTGCAGGTCGCCCGCGGCCTCGGCGCACACACGATCGCGGTCGTCTCCAGCGATGCCAAGCAGCGCATCGCCGAACAGGCCGGCGCCGAGACGGTACTGCGCGCGGACGGTCCCTGGAAGGACGAGGCCAGGGAGATCTCCGGCGGCGGCGTCCAGCTCGTGCTCGACCCTGTCGGCGGCGATCGCTTCACCGACAGCCTGCGCTCGCTGCGCGAGGAGGGCCGCGTCGTCGTCGTCGGCTTCACCGGCGGCTCGATTCCCGAGGTCAAGGTCAACCGGCTGCTGCTCGGCAACACCGAGGTGATCGGCGCCGGCTGGGGCGCCTACGCGATGGCCCGCCCCGAGCTCTGCCGCGAGATCGGCCGCGCCTTGGAGCCTCTGATCGAGGCCGGCCACGTCGCGCCGATCGTCGGCGCGCGCTTCGGACTCGAGCGCGCCGCGCAGGCGCTGCGCGAGATCGACGAGCGCCGTGCCACCGGCAAGGTCGTCCTCGACGTGCGCCCCGGCTGACCGGGCCGCAGGCGCCGAACCGCGATGGACTTCGCCCACTCCCCCCGCACGACCGAGCTGCTCGCTCGTCTGAGCGCGTTTCAGGAGCGCGAGATCGCACCGCGCGAGGAGCCCCACCTGCGCGAGCTGCTGGCGAACCCGGATCGCTGGACGAGCACCCCGCGGGCGATCGAGGAGCTCAAGGTGTTGGCCCGCGAGCAGGGCCTGTGGAACCTGTTCCTGCCTCCGGACGCCACGCTCGACGGCGAGCCGATCGGCGCGGGCCTGTCCAACGTCGAGTACGCGCCGCTGGCCGAGCAGTTGGGCCGCTCGCTGATCGCGAGCGAGGCGTGCAACTGCAACGCGCCCGACTCCGGCAACATGGAGGTGCTGCTGCAGTTCGGCTCGCGAGGAGCAGCGCGCACGCTGGCTGGCACCGCTGCTGGACGGCAGCGATCCGCTCGGCCTTCTGCATGACCGAGCCCGACGTCGCCTCCTCGGACGCGACCAACATGCAGGCCACCGCGACGCTCGACGGCGAGGAGGTGGTGCTCAACGGCCGCAAGTGGTGGAGCACCGGGATCGGCCACCCCGCGTGCGAGGTCGTGATCTTCATGGGTCTCACCGACCCCGACGCGGACCGCTACCACCAGCATTCGATGGTGCTCGTCCCGCTGCCCACCCCCGGCGTGAAGGTCGAGCGGATGCTCTCGACGATGGGCTTTCACGATGCGCCCGGCGGCCACGGCGAAGTCTCCTTCAGCGACGTGCGCCTGCCCGCGAGCGCGATCGTCGGCGGCCCCGGCCAGGCGTTCGCGATCGCCCAGGCACGCCTCGGCCCGGGGCGCATCCACCACTGCATGCGGCTGATCGGCCTCGCCGAGCTGGCGCTCGGAGCTGTGCGTGCGTGCGCGCGGGCGAGCGCGTCGCGTTCGGCAAGCCGCTCGCCAACCTCGGCGGCAACCGCGAGCGCATCGCCGACGCGCGCATCGCGATCGATCAGGCGCGCCTGCGCGTGCTGCACGCCGCCTGGCTGCTGGACACCGGCTCGCCGGAGGCGCTCGGCGCGGTCTCCCAGATCAAGGTCGCCGTGCCGAACATGGCCCAGCGCGTGGTCGACATGGCGATCCAGCTGCACGGCGGCGCCGGCCTCTCCGACGACTTCCCGCTCGGCGCCGCCTGGACGATCGCGCCGCGCGCTGCGCCTGGCCGACGGGCCCGACGAGGTCCACCGCGGCGTCGTCGCCCGCCTGGAGCTCGCACGCCACGGCATCGGCCGCTGGTCCTGAGCGAGCTGCGCGCCTGAGCGCACGCTGCCCCTCCTCCGATCCGCCTGCGGGGAGTGGCTTACACTCGGTTCGAGTCCGGACCAGGGCCAGGTCCGGAGCATTTAGTAGTGCTTTGTTAGGTTTTGGGTAGGACTTCGCTGCTGTTGCGGCGAACCCTTGTGCGTCCGTGGTTCTCGACGCGGGAGGGCATGATGGCTGTGATGACGGTGGATGTGGATGCTCCGGTGGCGGTGAAGGAGCGGCTGGAAGCGTTCGCGGGTGAGGTGCTCGCGGAGGCGATGAACCGGCCGGTGCAGCGGGTCAATGGCTCGTTGTATCTGCGGGGGCTTTTGGAGCAGGGTCCTCGCAAGTCGCTTGAGCCGATGGTCGGGCGGCTGGCCGGGGATGCTGACTATCAGTCGATGCAGCAGTTTGTGGCCGATAGTCCGTGGGACCCGGCGCTGGTGGTCAAGGCGGTGGCCGAGCGCGTGGTTGCGGAGATCGATGTGGAGGCGTGGGTTCTGGACGACACCGGGTTTCCGAAGGACGGCAAGGACTCGCCGGGCGTCAAGCGTCAGTACTCGGGGACGTTGGGCAAGACGGGTAACTGCCAGATAGGTGTGTCGGTGCACGCTGTCGGAAAGCAGGGGACGGTGCCGCTGGGGTGGGCTCTGTATCTGCCCGAGGACTGGTGCGCTGATGAGCAGCGGCGGCAGAAGGCGAAGATCCCCGACGAGGTCGCGTTCAAGACCAAGTCGGAGCTCGGGGTCGAACTGGTCGAGCGCGCCGCCGGCTGGGATGTGCCGAAGGCGCCGGTGCTCGGCGACCAAGCCTACGGGGAGAACACCTGGCTGCGTGATCGTCTGCACAAGGCCGGGTGCGAGTACGTGCTGTCAGTTGGGCCGAAAGCGAAGGTGTTCAGGCAAGGGACGGTGTTCGCGGTGCCGCCCAAGAAGGCCAAGGCGACTCGCTCGCCGATCAGGCCGCGGCCGGACAGCAAGCCCGAGCCGATCGGCGCGCTGATCGGCCGGCTTGGAGCAGATGCCGCTCAGATGGTCACCTTCCGCGACGGTCCTGACGGCGAGCCGGTCACCTCGAGGTTCATCTTCGCGCGTGTTCACGCCGGCCATGGCTGGCGCGATGACCCAGGACGGCAGGGGTGGCGCGAGGGCGCCGAGGTGCCCCCGCGCGAGGAGTGGCTAATCGCCGAGTGGCCCGAGGACCAAGCGCGACCGACCGACTATTGGATCTCAAACCTGCCCGCCGATATCCCGCCCGAGCAGCTCACGCGGCTGGCACGGATGCGCTGGAAGATGGAGCTCGACTACAAGCAGCTCAAGGGTGAGCTCGGGCTCGACCACTACGAGGGGCGCTCATACCTGGGCTGGTACCACCACACCGCCTTGGTCACCGCCGCGCACGGCTTCCTCACCCTGGAGCGGCTTCACCCAAAAGCCCGACGGTCGGCCTGACACTCCCAAGACCGTGCTGCTGATACAGCCGATCTTCAAGTGCTGGACCGGCCGCTGCCAAACCTGCTCCCAGCCCGTCAAACTCGACCAGCTCCCCCTCAAACACCCATCCCACAAAGACGAGTAAACCTAACAAAGCACTATTAGGCGTCGCCTCTGCGCCCTCACGACTCGACCAACCGCTAATCCGGTGCCGCCGGGTCCCGACCCCCCGCATCGTGCGCGTCCACGCGCCTGCCCCGCCCCGCGCCGACGTTAGCGACGATCACCGCCACGATCGTGACCAGGTACAGCTGCCCGAACAGCGCCTCCAGCACCGAGGTCATCCGCGACGCGCTGACGACCGGCGCGATGTCGCCGTAGCCGACGGTCGTCATCGTGATGAAGCTGAAGTACACCTCTTCGGCGTGTTTGTCCGAACCGATATGACTCAGCACCGGCGAGCCGGCGATCGCGTCCATCACACCGTATGCGAATCCGAACACAGCCCCGCCAGCAGATACACGGTCAGCGCTCCCATCACCGAGTGCAGGGTCACACGCTGCTCCACGCGAATGCCCCCCACGACCCCGCGCGCGACGATCACCGCCCCCGCCAACGCCAGCACCCCGTTCAGGCCGAACGTGATGCCGCGCTCGGCCTGTCCCTGCCCGGCGATCGCCGCCGCGATCAGGCCCACCGTCGCCACCCCGACCAGCCAGCCCGACCCATCGCCATTGCGCGCGGGTCGCATCCTCGGCGAACAGCGCGGTGACGACCGTCGCGGCCATCAACAGGGCCTGTATGAGCCACGCCGACGGCGTGTCCGGCAGGAGCATCTGCACGCCTGTCGAGAGCACCGCCAGCAGCAGCACGAGCCCGTAGCGGTAGCTGCCCTTCAGCTCCGCGACGTCGCGCGCGGCCTTCGCCGCGCGCTCGCCTCTGGAGCCGTGGCGTTCCGTGCCCGAACCGGGCCCATCCCCATCGCCGTCAGGCTGCATCTGCCCAGGTTAAGGTTCTCCTCGGACCTGATAGAAACTCATCCAGATGAGAGTCATCGGGGCGGGACTTCCACGCACGGCCACGACCACGCAGATGGTCGTCCTCGAGCAGCTCGGGTTCGGGCCGTGCTACCACATGCGCGACCTGCTCGGCGACCTCTCGGCGGGGCTGCCGCTGTGGGAAGCCGCCTTCGCCGGCGCGCCCGACTGGGAGCGAATCTTCGGGCCGGCCCAATCGACCGTCGATTGGCCCTCGGCGCGCTACTACCGCGAGCTGATGGACGTCTACCCCGACGCCAAGATCCTGCTGAGCGTGCGCGACGGCGAGTCGTGGGTGCGCAGCATGCGCGAGACCGTCTGGGGCCTCTTCCACGGCGACTCGGTGATCCACCACGTCTCCCGCGCCCGCGCCGTGGTCGATCCGCTGTGGCGCCGCTACATCGACCTGATGACCGGCATGAACTGGGACGAGAGCACCGGTGCGCTGGCCGGCGACACCTACTCCGACGAGGGTCTGATCGCGGTGATGGATCGCTGGAACGAGACCGTCAAAGCGACCGTGCCGGCTGAGCGCCTGCTCGTGTGGTACCCGAGCGACGGCTGGGAGCGGCTGTGCGAGTTCCTCGCGGTGGACGTTCCCGCCGAGCCGGTCCCGCATCTCAACGACACGCAGTCCTTCCGCGAGGGCATCATCGGCGGCGCGCTCGAGGTCCTCAACCAGTGGTGGGGCGCCCGCGAGCGTCCGACCGAAAGCCTGCACGGCGCCGCGCTCAGTTGATCGCCGCCGGCCCACACCACCACTGCCGCCGCCGCACCTCCCCGCCGGGCTGGGGGCGTCACGATGGCTGACCTGCTCACGAGCATCCGCGCGGAGATCGACGCGCGCCTGGCCGCGCTCGCACCGGCGATCGCCGAGTACGAACGGCTGTCCACCGCCGCCGGCGCGCTCACCTCCGAAGGCCGCGCCGCCTCGCGCTCGGCCCCCCGCGCCGCCCCCCGGCCGCAGACGCCGCCCACCCGCGCGTCCGCGAAGAAGCCCGCGCGTCCAAAGCAGCCCGCGCGTCGCCGGGGAGTCTCCGCCCGCGCGCGCAAGCGCGAGGACATCGCGCACAGCCCCACCGGCCAGGCGATCCTCGCGGCGCTCGAGCACGGCTCGCACACCCTCGCCGAGCTGGTCCTCGTGACCGCGCTGCCCGCCTCCGACATACGCGCGGCCCTGCGGCCGCTGCGCACGCACGAGGCGATCGTCAAGACCGAGCGCGACGGCCGGGCCGCCTACGCGCTGCCGGCTCCCGAGGCCAAGTAGCGCTCCGTCCGTCGCAGTAGCGCTCCGTCGGTCGCGCGGGCGTGCCGCGTCGATCCCACCACGCCGGCGCCGAGTTCCCGCGAAGACCCGAACCCCTGCCGCCGCGCGCGCCGCGCGGCTACCGCGCCGCGGCCGGCGCGGGGGCGAGAACCCGCTTGCGCGCGATCCGCCCGGCCTCCTTGCCGCCGATGAACGGCGCCAGCGCCGCATACACGAGCTGGGGCGCGAGCTCGGCGATGTCCTGCACCTGCTCGTGCTCGATGTGGTCGTGCAGCACCTGCCAGATGCCGCCGGCGATCGCCTCGGGCGCGATGCCCGGAACCGAGCGCGAGGCGGCGTAGTGGTAGCCGGGTTGCAGGTAGGCGGCGAACGCGTGCAGGCCGGTGTCGCGGATTTCGATCGCCAGCGGGCTGGCCGCGAACGTGTCGACGACCGTCAGGTGCGCGTGCGCGGGCTCGGAGGCGAGGTAGTCCAGCAGCGCCCGGATGCCGGCCGCGACCCCCATCGGCCAATCCTCGCCCTGCGCTTCGTAGGCCTCGCACGGCGATGCCCAGCGCCTGGTGCAGGCCGACCTTCTGCGCGCCCAGGAAGGCGTCCTCCTTGGTCGGGTACATCTCGTAGAAGGTCTGATGGGAGACGTTCGCGCGCCTGGCGATCTCGGGGATCGTCAGCCCGGCAAGGCCCTTCTCGGCGACGATCGCGGCGGTCGCGTCGACGATCCGCTCGCGCTGGTTTTTGACGATGAACTGGCGCGGCAGGTCGTGGCGCCCGCTCGGCAGCCGGCCCTCGGCCTGGCGCGCGCGCTCGGAGGCCTGCGGCGCGGCGTGACCATCCTCGTCCGCCGCCGCGTCGGGCGTGTGTGTGCGCGCGGTCCTCGCGCCGGCGGGCCCCAGGCCGGCCGGCGGCTTGGCGGGGTAGGACTCGGCCCACGCGGCGAGCTCGTCCGCGAGCGCCGGCAGCGTGCGCGCCTGGCCGCGGCGCAGGCGCGCCGCGGTCACCTCGCGGATGCCCCCGAGGATCACTTTCACGGTCAGATCCCTCCCGTCGCCTTGCCATGCGCCTTCTTCGCGCGGCGCCGCGGGCACCGGTCGGAGATCGGCCGGCGGAGCGGCTCGCGGCGATGCTCTGCTCGAGCGCCTGGAGCGTACGGTTGCGGCGCTCGAGCGCCTTCGGTCCCGCACCGAAGGCGCCGAGCACCATCAGCGACACTGCCTCCGGCTCGGCCGCAGCCAGCTCGGCGAAGGCACGCATCGCCCTGCGCAGGCGCTCTCCCGGTGAGCCCTGCGTCTCGTAGGCCGTCATGATCGTGCTCGCCGTGCGCTTGGCGATCTCGTCGTAGGCGGCCAAGAACAGCTCTTCCTTGTCTGCGTACAGGCTGTAGAACGTCGGGCGCGAGACCCGCGCAAGCTTCGTCAGGTCGAGGATCCGCACGGCCTGGTAGCCGCGCAGGGCGATCAGCTCGATCAGCGCCGTCTGCAGCCGTTCGCGCTGGTCGCGGCGCACCTCCTCGGGATCCAGGCCGTGCGCGCCGGTGGGCAGGCGCCGGTAGCGTCCGGACCCACCGCCGACCTCCTCGTCCGCCTCCCGCGCGCCGCCTCCCCGACGGCTCTTCGCCGGCGTGCCGTTGCGCGATCCTCCCCCCTGCTGCTCCGCTGCTTTGGTTGAAGTGCCTCGCACTGACATGCCCGTCCTCCGAAAACCTCTATTTGACATCGAGCCAGATCAGAGTATCAAACCCGGAGAGGGCCAGTCAAGGCCCGAAAGAGAACTTGCTCGGCGCGCCAATGTCCGCCCTGGATCGCGGTGGGAACACGACCGGCGATCGCCCGATCGACGGCGCGTGGAAGCGGGTCGGCGCCTCAGCGGAGCCTAGCCCTTGATCGTGGCCGATGTTCCCAACACCGTCCCGGCGCTGTTCAACGCCTGCACGGCGACGTACGTTGTCGGGCCCCCCCCGGGCGTGGCGACCGTCGTCTGAAACCCGCTCTTGGCCGCGCCCGCGACCGGCGCCAGCTGTGCGGGCGAGGGGCCCGCGAGCACGCGCCAGCTCGCGACTTCGGTCGCTCCGTTCCAGCTCGCGTACACGTTCACCGACCCGCTCGAGTTCGCCGCGCCCACCGCGATCGCGGGCGGGGCGGCGGGCGTGCCCGTCCACTGAAACCGGTAGGCGCGGTAGGACTGGTAGGAGCCGTGCCAGTGCGCGTCGTACAGCAGCTGCCCGGCGGAGCTGAATTCCGAGAAGTACGGCTCCGCTCCCCAGCCGACGAACACGCCGCCGTCGGCCATCGTCTGCACGCTGCCCTGGCTGCCCGAGGACAGTCCTCCCGGGTGCTCGTAGCGCGCGAGCAGCGTGTCGGTGCGGGCGTGCGGATCGACCGACACGAGGATCGCCCGCGACTGCGGATGCACCTTCGGCACGGCACCGTTGTCGAACACGCTGACGGTCCCGTTCGCCTGCACCGTCGCGTCGTGCTGGAACGCCGTCTCCGCGCCGTTCACCGCCTTCACTCCGCTGCGCTTGCCGCCCACCCGCAGCCCGATCTGGCCGGTGGTCGTGTTCAGCTCGTACAGCGTCCACGTGTTGCGCGCGCTGATCAGCGTCGTCCCGTCGGCGAGCTGATCGATCGAGTTGATGTGAAAGAAGTCGAACGGCCACGCCCTGCTGGCCTGCTCGGGCGAGCTGTAGGACTCGCTCAAGGCGACGTGGTCGAGGCTGTGCCACTCGCGCCGCACGAGCCCGGTCGCGAGGTCGATTTCCTGGAACACGCTGTCGGTCACCGCGCCGCCGCTCGGGCCGCCCACGCCTGAGAGGTCGCAGTCGATCGGGTCGAACACGCTCAGCAGCGCCGTGTCGTGCGGGGTGATGTGGAAGTCGTGCAGGTCGGCCTTGTAGCCATTGCCGGCGTGCACGCGGCCGATCTGGCGGTAGGAGCTCGAGTAGATCATCTCTTCGCCCTGCCCGAACCCCTGCGGCGGGATGTAGCCCTGCCACCAGGTCAGCACCGGCCGGCCGTCGTAGAGCTGCACCTGCAGGTTGCTCGCCGCCGCTTCTCCGGCCAGCGGATCGAACCACACCAGTTCGCCGCTCTGGTTGAAGATCTCCGGCCCGCTCGGGCCCGGCCCGTTGTAGGGGGCGGCGAAGACGTACCCGGGCGCGGTCCCGCCCGCGTTCGCCGTCACGTCGAGCACCGGCGGCTGCAGCGTCGGGGCGGAGATGAAGTGCTGCTCCTCGTCATAGTCCCTCGCCGGTTTGGCCGACGGCGCGTAGAGCAGCGTGTCCTGGCGGGCGACGACGAACTTGTAGACGAACGGCGTGTTCCCCCTGCTCGTCTTCACCCGCCCGTGCACCGTCACCGTCTCGCCCGGGTAAAACGCCCGCGCCGGGACGAAGCTCGCGCCGTCTCCCTGCGAGTAGGCCATCAGCCGCCCCGCGTGCGACCCGCTGCTGGACCCGCTCGCGCTGACGGCGCTCAGCGTGCTCGCGGGCGCTCCCAGCAGGCTTATCTGCGTGCGCGGCGAGGCGTCGTAGGAGTCCGGCAGCGGGCTCACGGCGATGTGCGTTCCTGAAAGCACCGCCGAGCGGTTCAGCTGCGAGGGCACGCAGCGCTGCACCGACGGCGCGCGATAGGCGGAGTCCTCGGAGGCGATCCGCTTCGACCCGAACGCGAGCGCGCCGGCACTCGAGACCGCCACCAGGGCGGCGCCGGCGATCAGGGCTCGGCGCAGGCGCCGGCGGGTATGTCCGTGTGCGTGGCTCACATTCGCTCAGCCGCCGGTTCGAGCCGGCCGATCCTAGGACCCTAACCCCACGACACGATGGGTTCGCCGTAAGTTGCTGCATCCTTCGCGGCACGCCGTAAGAACTTGCGAATCTTCCGCTCAGCAGGACCGGGATCGAAAGCGCTTCCTCCAGCGCACGCGTCCGGCGCGGTCGCCGGCCGCCGGAGGGCCGCGCGAGGCAGGCTCGCCCCCCAACAGCCCGACTCCTGGACTCAGAACACCGGGGTCTCTTGATAGTCCCCGAAGACTTGCTGAAGAGACTCCACGATCTCTCCCTCGCTGGCGTGTGCGCGCGCGCAGTCGAGCAGCGGCGGCATGAGGTTGTGATCGGGGTGGGCCGCATGCTCGCGCAGCGTCGCGAGTGTGCGCTGCACCGCGTCCGCGTCGCGATGCGCCCGCGCGGCCTGCAGGCGGTCGAGCTGCTTGCGTTCCAGCGCCGGGTCCACCCGCAGCGTCGGGATCGGCTGCTCGTCCTCCAGCACGTAGCGGTTGACGCCCACCACGACCCGCTCGCCCGCGTCGATCTCGCGCTGGAGCTCGAACGCGGCGTCGGCGATCTCACGCTGGGGGAAGTTGCCCTTGACCGCCTCCACCATCCCGCCGAGCTGCTCGATCTTCGCGAAGTACTCATAGCAGCGGCGCTCCATCTCGTCGGTCAGCGCCTCCACGTAGTAGGAGCCCCCGAGCGGATCGGCGGTCGCCGCGACCCCCGTCTCGTGCGCGATCACCTGCTGCGTGCGCAGCGCGACCCGCACCGCGTCCTCGGTCGGCAGCGCGAGCGCCTCGTCGTAGGAGTTCGTGTGCAGCGACTGCGTCCCGCCCAGCACCCCCGCCAGCGCCTCGACGGTCGTGCGCACGATGTTGTTCAGCGGCTGCTGCGCCGTCAGGCTGACCCCGGCGGTCTGCGCATGAAAGCGCATCAGCCACGAGCGCTCGTGCTTGGCGCCGAAGGTCTCGCGCAGCTCGCGCGCCCAGATGCGCCGCGCGGCGCGGTACTTGGCGATCTCCTCGAAGAAGTCGATCTGCGCGTTGAAGAAGAACGACAGCCGCGGCGCGAACTCGTCGATGTCGAGGCCCCGCTCGAGCGCCTGGCGCACGTAGGTGAGGCCGTCCGCGAGCGTGAACGCGAGCTCCTGCTGCGCCGTCGCTCCGGCCTCGCGGATGTGATACCCGGAGATCGAGATCGGGTGCCAGCGCGGCATCTGGCGGGTGCACCACTCGATCATGTCCCCGCACAGGCGCATCGCGGGGTCGATCGGAAAGCACCACTCCTTCTGCGCGATGTACTCCTTGAGGATGTCCGCCTGGATCGTGCCCGACAGGCGCTCGGCGGGTACGGCGCCGCCGGCTCCGTCGCCGTCGCGCTCGGCGGCGGCGACGTAGTAGGCGAGCATGATCGCCGCGGGCGCGTTGATCGTCATCGAGACGCTGACCGCGCCGACGTCGATGCCGGCGAAGAGCGTCTGCATGTCGTCGAGCGTGTCCACCGCCACGCCCTCGCGCCCGACCTCCCCCAGTGACCGCGAGTGGTCGGAGTCGTGGCCCATCAGCGAGGGCATGTCGAACGCGGTCGAGAGCCCGGTCTGGCCGTGCTCAAGCAAGTAGTGGAAGCGCTCGTTCGTCTCCTCGCTCGTACCGAAGCCCGCGAACTGGCGCATCGTCCACAGCCGCCCGCGGTACATCGACTCGTAGATCCCGCGCGTAAATGGGTAGGAGCCCGGGCGCCCGATCGGGTCCTCGGGCCCCGCGCCGATCCCGGCCGGGAGGTCGGCCTCGGTGTAAAGCTCCCGCACGGGCTCGCCGGATAGGGTCTTGCCCGCCGCCGTCTCGTCCGCCGTCGGGCGTGGGGTGGAGGCATCTACCGCCATGTATCCAGATCGTATCGGCCGCCACCCACCCCTTCGCGCGCTCGCGCTCGCGTGTCTGCTCGCGGGCCTGCTCGCGGCGGTCCTCGCGGGGTGCGGGGGCGCGGGTGGCACGGGCTCGTCGGCCTCCTCGACCGCCGCCCGCGCGCGCCCTCTGCGGCCGGCGACGCTGATCCTCGACTTCGTTCCCAACGCCGTGCACGCGGGTATCTACCGCGCGCTGGCCGCCGGCTACTACCGCGAGCAGGGGATCGACCTGCGCGTGGTGACGCCCAGCGCGACGACGGACACGCTGAAGCTGATCGACGCGCACAGCGCCCAGTTCGGGCTCGCCGACGGCAGCGACGTCGCCGGGCTGATCGCCGCGGGCGGCGACGCGCGCGCGGTGATGGCGATCGTGCAGCGCCCGCTCGGCGGGCTGATCGCCTCCGCCTCCGAGCACCTGCGCTCGCCCGCGGACTTGCAGGGCCGCACGGTCGGGATCACCGGCGTGCCCTCCGACACGGCCGTGCTCGACACCGAGGTCCGCCACGCGGGCGGTGATCCGCGCCGGGTGCACGTCGTGACGATCGGCTTCGCCGGCGGGCAGGCGCTGGTCGCCGGGCGGATCGCGGCGTTCACGGGGTTCATCCCCGACGACGGCGTGCAGCTGCAGGTGAGCGGGCATCCGATCGCGGCCTTCGCGCTGGACCGCAACGGCGGGCCGGCCTACCCCGGGCTGGTCGCGTTCACCACGCGCGGGCTGATCGCCGCAGACCCCGCGCTCGTGCGGGGGTTCGTGGCGGCGACCGTGCACGGCTACGAGGACACGCTCGCCGACCCGGCGCGCAGCCTGCGCGAGCTGCTCGCGGCGAACCCGACGCTCTCGGCCGGCTTCACGCGCGCGTCGCTGCGGGCCTACCTGCCGCTGTTCGCCGCCCGCCCGGCGCACGGCGGCGGGACGGTCCCATTCGGCACGCTGCAGGCCGCGAACATTCGCGCGATGTCCAGCTGGATGCTCGCCAACCGGCTGATCGGCGCGCCGATCGCGCCGGCGCGCTACGGCACGAACGCCTTCCTGCCGGGGTCCTGAACGCGGCGATCGGACACCGGTTGTGAGGCGCGGGGTGCCCGCGCGTGACGGGCGGCCGGTTGCGCCGCATGCGCGCACGGTAGGGTTCGCGCCATTCCGTCGTGCCCCTCCGGGCCGTACGTCCACACCATCGAAAGGAATCCGTCCATGAACAAGTCTCAGCTCATCGACGCGGTCGCCTCTGACAGCGACCTCTCCAAAGCCGACGCCGGACGCGCGGTGGAGTCGGTGCTCGCGACCGTCACGAAGACGCTCAAAAAAGGCGACGAGGTGAGCATCACCGGGTTCGGCAAGTTCTCGGTCGTCAAACGCGCCGCGCGTCAGGGTGTGAACCCGCGCACGGGCGAGCGCGTCAAAATCAAAGCTTCGAAGGCGCCGAAGTTCACGGCGGGCGCGTCGCTGAAGCAGGCCGTGAGCCCCAAGAAATAGGGCGCGGTCGTACCGAATAGGAGGTGTCGCGATGCCCCTGGTCAGCGAGCTGGAGCTGCCCGGGTTCGACTACCTCGACCCGACGCTGCGGGGGGAGCGCTTTCACGCGCGGATGCGGGAGCTGAGGGATGCCCGGGGCTGGCTCGCCTCCGGGCCCTACGGCTACATCGTGCTCGACCGCGAGGCGGGCGAGTGGTGGTTGCGCACGCGCGAGGCGGTGTTCCCGGGGATGACGATCGCCGAGCTGTTCGACGTGCGCGAGGGGCCGCTGTACGAGCAGATGCGACGCAACATCCTGCACGTCAACGGCCCCGACCACACGCGCCTGCGCAGCCTCGTCAACCCGGCGCTGAGCGCGCGCGCGGTGGCGCGCTGGCGCCCGGCGATGCGGGAGTTCCTGGAGGGGCTGATGGCGGACGCGCGCGCGGCGGGCACCGACGGGGAGGGAGTCGTGCGCTGCGAGTTCGTCGAGGCCTTCGCCAAGCCCTATCCCTCCCAGACGATCGCCCGCGTGATGGGCGCACCGATCGCGGACGCGCCCAGGCTGCACCACTGGTCGAACTGGATCCAGCGCCAGTTCGACGCCGAGGGCATGGCCACCGAGCGCGAGGGCATCGAGCGCGCGGTGGAGGAGTTCTACGAGTACGCCGCCGCGCTCGTCGCGGCACGCCGCGGGGAGCCGCGTGAGGACGATCTGATCTCCACGCTGATCGCCGCCGAGGAGGCGGGCGAGAAGTTGAGCGACGTGGAGTGCATCAATCTCGTGTTCAACGTGCTCGTCGGCGGCGTCGACACGACGCAGAGCCAGCTCGCGCACGCGATCAGGCTGCTGGCGGAGCATCCGCGGCAGTGGCAGCTGCTGCGCGAACGCCCGGAGCTCGCCGAGCAGGCGGTCGAGGAGGCCCTGCGCTATGAGCCGATCACGCCCTTCACCGCGCGCGTGACCACCGCCGAGGTGACCTATCGCGACGTGACCTTCCCGCAGGGCACCGTCGTGATGGTGTGCACGCACACCGGCAACCGCGACCTCCCGCCGGGGGAGGGCTCTTCTTCGCCGGACGAGTTCGACATCGCCGCCGACCGCGGACGCGCGCGGGCGCTGACGTTCGGCGCGGGCGTGCACTACTGCGTCGGCGCCAATCTCGCGCGGCTGGAGCTGCGCGAGGCGCTGACGTTCCTGGCCGAGCGCATGGACGGGCTGCGCCTCGACGGGGAGGTCGAGTACGAGACGATCATGGGCATCTATGGCCTCGCGCGGCTGCCCATCGCGTTCTCCCTCTGACCCCATCCCCATCACGCAGCGACGAGTGTCGGGGGACAGGCCAAAAACTAGTCGCCACGCGATCAATGACATGCGCCGTCCGCGCAATGTCGCTCAGACCGGACGCTCCATTGCCCAGCAACGTACTTCCGAGCAAGCCCACTGGCCGCTGACTTGCCATCAGCGTGGCGGCGTAGCTGTGAGACCATCTACAGTCTGGTGCGCCTGCCCATAGCATTCTCCCTCTGACCCAGCCGCCGAGCCGGTCGGTTGTGTCGCATGGATGCGTAAGGACTGGAACAATTCGCAGGGGGGTCGAACTCGGTCATGGAGCGACAGGTGGGTATGGAGATGGTGCGGAGCAAAGTAGGGATGGCAATCGCGGTCTGGGCGGCGGGCCTGCTCGGGGTGGCGGGGCTCGCGTGCGCGGGCGAGGCGGTGGCGGGCGGATATCACGTGTACTCGTGCAGGACCCCCAGCGGCGCGGTCGCGCCGACGGATGGGTGGACGCCGGCTGTGGCTCCAGGGGGCGCCTATGACCAATACACGCTGAAAACATGCGAAAGCGGCGGCGCGCTAGTCGCTGCGCTTGGTGACGCGACGGTCCACGCGGTCGAGGTCGATACAGCTTCTTGGACGTTTCATGCGCCTGCTGGGGAGGCGATAGCAGGCGCGACTTTGTGGCGCGCAGGCGATAACGATGGCGGACACATCGTTAACGCCACCTACGAATACTGGCTTGAGGGTTCGAACGAATTTGGTCCCTTTGACAGTTGTATTGGCGCTTTCAAATGCGAAATGGAGGGCGAACCCAGTCAGCCGCTTTCCGGTTCAAATCGGGTGGTGGCTCCCGCTCAAGATCTCGGCACGTACATAGACACCAATGTCTATTGCGGTGGCACCCCCGGGCATGACTGTCCAGCTGGGACTGGCGATGCGAATGGCTACGCCTCGGCCATATACCTCTACGCGGCCGACATCCTCCTCGAACAGGCCGCCGGCCCGACCGCCGGCAACGTCAGCGGAGAACTCTCGAGCGCGCCCACGGTGCGCGGCTCGAGCGACGTGGCGTTCGACGCGAGCGATCCCGGATCGGGCGTGTACGAGGCGGTGTTCACGGTCGACGGGCAGGTCGTGCAGAGCACGGTCGTGGATGAAAACGGCGGGCGCTGTCGCAACGTGGGCGGCACGAGCGACGGGCGGCCGGCGTTTCTGTACGTGCAGCCGTGCAAGGGAAGCGTGAGCGTGGACGTGCCGTTCGACACGACGCGCGTGAGCGACGGGGCGCATCGTCTGATCGTGAGCGTGATCGACGCGGCGGGCAACTCGGCGCCGGTGCTCGACCGCGAGGTGACGGTCGCCAACCCGCCCGCCGGTGGGGGCGCCGAACGGGACCGGCGCCTCGACGCAGGCGCTGCTGAGCGTGGCCTGGGTCGGGTCCAAGCGGGCGCGGATCGCGAGCGGGTACGGCCGCGCACACACGATCGCCGGTCGGCTGACCGCGCCGGGCGGAGCGCCGATCGTGGGCGCGGCGATCGACTGTGCCGCCACCCCGGCGTATCAGGGTGCGAAGGCGGTGGCGATGGCGTGTCCGCGCACGGCAGCGGACGGACGGTTCAGCGTCAGGGTCCCGGGCGGCGCGAGCTCGCGCACGATCGCGCTGGCCTACCGCGCCCACGTCGGCGACGCGCTGCCGGTGGCCACGCGCACGCTCGGGCTGGCCGTCCGGGCGGGGGTGAGGCTGCGCGTCAGCCCGCACACGACGAGCGTCGGTCGCACGATCCACTTCACCGGTGCGCTGCTCGGGGAGCCGATCCCGCATGGCGGCAAGCAGCTCGTGCTCGAGGCGCGCTCGCCGGGCGGGCCGTGGATCGAGTTCGACGTGGTCCGATGCGGTCGCCGGGGCGCATACCGCGACTCCTACACGTTCAAGTTCCCGGGCCCGGTCGACTACCGCTTCCGCGCGCTCAGCGAAGGCGAAGCCGACTTCCCGTACGCGACGGGAGCGTCGAACGTGGTGCGCGTGCACGAGCGCTGAGCGCTCCAGCCCGCCGCGACGGATCTCCTACGACGAGCTCTCGTTTTCGCCCAGCGGCCGCAGCGCTTCGAATGCCTGGCTGCAGGCTGTGTCGGCTTCGGTCAGCGTCTCGAGTTCATAGGGTCCGACCGTGCCCCTACCCCGGTGGGCTTCGAGGTCGCCCGCAACCACTTCGATCTCCTGTGCGGCGGCCGACACCTTGATCCAGTGTCGCGCGGAAAGCTGCCCAGCGAGCAGCTTACGGTCTTCCAGGCCGATGCGGGTGACGAACGTGTGCCTGCTGTAGCTCGCCGGTTGGTATTCGCCGGCGCCCCGCATATAGGTGATGTGCTTGATGTCGATCTGGTATTCGTTCATCAGCAGACGCGCGATTGCCCGCGCGGAGGCCGTCTGGCGGGCTTCTTCCTGGGCGATCTGATGGTCTTGAAGCTGCTGATTGCCGACGTAGGTGGCGAAACCCCCGACGAGGGTGCCGAGGATCGCGGCGGCGGCGGGAATCCACGCGGATCCGTCCCAACGGCGTCGCCTGCCGTGATCGTGGCCGGGTGGCTCAGTAACTGCCACAGTCGTGCCGCGCCTTGAGCTTGAGGTTTCGCTCTGCGCGTTCGAGCTGCTCGAGCCGCTTACGGCTGCCCCGCCCCCGCTCCACCTCGCCGCGTTCGCGACCCGTTGCGTTGCTCGCGCTGTTGACCGCCGCGCTCGCGCGGTCGCACGCCGAGGTTTCGAGCTGCAACAGCGGGCCGTATCTCTGTTCTTCTGTTTTTGAGGCGCAGACCCCGCCAGCCGGTTGTCCCGGCGACGGGGGCGCGGGCTGTCCCGGTGACGGCGGTGCGGGCTGCCCGCGGGGGTGGGCTGCGTGGGGAACAGCAGCCTGAACACGTAGCCGGCGCGGCTGCAGGTGGAGGACGGGGAAATGTCGATCCGCAGGTAGCTTGCCGATGTCGAGCCCTGCGGGACGCTCACCAGGAAGGGCAGGCTTTCGCGCGCCGTCGATATCAGCTGCTCGAGCGTTCCCCCGCTCGCGTCCACGAAGCTCGCGCGCACGGGGCAGGAGGACGTCTCGCCCCGTATTTCGAACGCGACTTTCTCGCCTTCCTCGGCCTCGAGCCGGTACCAGGCCTGGGTTGCAGACACGCCGATCGTGCCCCGGTAGCTGCTATCCGTCACGAGCGCCGTGGCCGTCGCCATCGTCGCCCCGCCGGGGGCGCCGGGCGGTGCGGGAGGGGTCGTCGTCGCCGTTCCCTCGTGCGGATGTCCGGTCGCCACGGCCAGGGCGCTCCCTGGCACGATCGAGGCGATCAGGAGCAGTCCGGACAGGAAGCAGGCCGCGAACAGCGGCCGCGATGTCCGGGAGGCGACCCGCCTGCGTCGCCTCGCCCACTGGGCATGGATTCCAAACACGACGCAAAACTCAGCATAACAAAACAATCCTCACAGTGGGCGCCTCGTGTGTATGGCGTGAGGGATGGTGTGATCACAGTCAGCCGTCATGTCGTCCTTTCCCCGCAAAAAGGGCAGCCGGACCGTGCCGGCGGTGCGGGCGACGTGCGCTCGCTGGTCATCGCGGCGCTCGGTGGGTTTCCACGTTTTGCCTGCAAACGGCGATTTCAACGATGCGAGTAGAACGAATGTCCAAATATTTAGAAGAATTGATCGACCTTGGGCGTGTCGTCCGAAAAGACCGACATGAACAGCTCAGACGGGGCAGTCAAGAACAAGCTCGAGGAGCTTCCGTTGCAGTGCGTGTGGACGCGTCAGCCCACCAACGACCACCGCTGCCGGGCGCGAGTTCCGGCCAGGCGCGTGGTGGGCGCGTGGCGTCGCGAGCTGGCACTGGGCGCGCCCGCGGGCTTCTTCCACTTCGGGTGGCGCGGCGAGGAATGGCTCGCGTACGGCCTGCCCGACGGCCAGGTTCGTGGCGTCTACTGCCCCACGCATCGCGCGGAACGCGAGGAACGGCTCGGCTACGATCCGGAGCTTGTCCTCACACCGGCAGTCCGACACGCCAGCTAGTCCCACCGTCCCCGGCCCGAACGTCCCCGAGCGCCCCACGCTCGAGGGGCTGGAGGCGAAGTGGAGCGAGGTGTGGGAACGCGACGGCGTCTATCGCTTCGACCGCTCCGCCCCGCGCGAGCGGGTGTTCGCGATCGACACGCCCCCGCCGACCGTCAGTGGGTCGCTGCACGTCGGGCACGTGTTCTCCTACACCCACACCGACGCGATCGCGCGCTACCAGCGGATGCGCGGCAAGGTCGTGTTCTATCCGATGGGCTGGGACGACAACGGGCTGCCGACCGAGCGGCGCGTGCAGAACCACTACGGCGTGCGCTGCGACCCGTCGGTCGGCTATGACCCGCGGTTCACGCGCCCGCGGAGCCTTCCGCGAAGGAGCCGGTGTCGATCTCGCGCCCGAACTTCGTCGAGCTGTGCCTGGCGCTGACCGAGACCGACGAGCAGGCGTTCGAGGCGCTGTGGCGCACGCTCGGCCTGTCGGTCGACTGGTCGATGACCTACACGACGATCGGCCGCGTCGCCCAGCGGATCTCCCAGCGCTCGTTCCTGGATCTGCTCGCCCGCGGCGAGGCCTACCAGCTGCAGGCGCCGACGCTGTGGGACGTCGACTTCCAGACCGCGGTCGCCCAGGCCGAGCTCGAGGACCGCGAGCGCCCGGGGGCGATGCACCGCGTGCGCTTCGCGCGGGGCCCGGCGGTGACGGCGGCGCGCGCCGCGAACGGCGGACCCACCGGGGACAGGCCGGCCGGCGAGACCTCGACTGCGCCGAACGGCGAGGCCGCCGTCGGAGACATCCTGATCGAGACGACCCGCCCGGAGCTGATCCCCGCGTGCGTGGCGCTGCTCGCCCATCCCGATGACGAGCGCTGGGAGCGGGCTCGTCGGCGGCGAGGCGCTGACGCCGCTGTTCGGAACGCGCGTGCCGGTGCTCGCCCATCCGCTGGTCGAGCCGCGACAAGGGCACGGGCCTGGTGATGGTGTGCACGTTCGGCGACCTCACCGATGTCGACGTGGTGGCGCGAGCTGAGCCTGCCGGTGCGCGCGGTGCTGGGCGAGGATGGGCGCCTGCGGGACGTGCCCTGGGGGGAGCCGGGCTGGGAGTCCGACGGACGTCGCGCGCGCGCGCTCGAGCTACGGGGAGCTGCGCGGGCGCAGCGTCAACCAGGCGCGCCGGCGCATCGTCGAGCTGCTGGGCGAGTCCGGCGATCTGATCGGCGAGCCCGAGCCGGTCAACCGCGCGGTCAAGTTCTTCGAGAAGGGCGAGCGCCCGGTGGAGATCATCACGAGCCGTCAGTGGTTCTTCAAGACGGTCGCCCACCGCGAGGCGCTGCTCGCGCGCGGTCGGGAGCTGCAGTGGCACCCCCCGTACATGCGCGCGCGCTACGAGGACTGGGTCAACGGGCTCACCGGCGACTGGTGCGTCAGCCGCCAGCGCTTCTTCGGGGTGCCGTTCCCGGTCTGGTATCCGATCGACGATGCCGGGACGGTCCATGTACGAGCGGCCGATCCCCGCCGCGCCGAGCGGCTGCCGGTCGATCCCTCCACGGACGTGCCCGACGGATATGGCCCCGAGCAGCGCGGGCAGCCGGGCGGGCTTCGCGGGCGATCCCGACGTGATGGACACGTGGGCGACCTCCTCGCTGACGCCCCAGATCGCGGGCCTGGCCGGCGAGGACGACAGACCTGTTCGGGCGGGTGTTCCCGATGGACATGCGTCCCCAGGCCCACGACATCATCAGGACCTGGCTGTTCACGACGATCCTGCGCTCGCACCTGGACTGGGACGCGCTGCCGTGGCGCGTGGCCGCGCTGTCGGGCTGGGTGCTCGACCCCGACCGCAAGAAGATGTCCAAGTCCAAGGGCAACGTCGTCACACCGATGCACCTGCTGGAGGAGCACGGCGCCGACGCCGTGCGCTACTGGGCGGCCAACGGGCGCCCGGGCACCGACACGGCGTTCGACGCCCAGCAGATGAAGGTCGGCCGGCGCCTGGCGGTGAAGCTCCTGAACGCGTCCAAGTTCGCGCTCGCCGACCTGCCGCCGCAGGGCGAGGCGCTGACGAGCCCGCTGGACCGCGCGCTGATCGCGCGGCTGGCCGCGGTCGTGGAGGACGCGACGCAGAGCTTCGAGCACTATGACTACGCGCGCGCGCTGCAGCACACCGAGGAGCTGTTCTGGTGGTTCTGCGACTACTACCTCGAGCTCGTCAAGGGTCGGCGCTATGACTCCGCCGGCGACCCCGAGCCGGGGCGGCCTCGGTGAGCCGCGCGCTGCGCCTGGCGGTGTCGGCGTTCCAGCGCCTGTTCGCGCCGTTCCTGCCGTTCGTCGTGCGAGGAGGTGTGGTCGTGGTGGCAGCCCGGCTCGATCCACCTGGCGCCGTGGCCCGACGCCGGCGAGCTGAATGCCGAGCTGGGCGCCGAGCCCGATCGCGATGGCGCGGGGTGTCGCGAGCGACGAGGGTATGGCGCTGGCGATCGCCGCGGAGGTGCTGAGCGAGGTGCGCAAGGCCAAGTCCCAGGCGCAGCGCCCGATGCGCGCGCCCGTGCGCCTCGTGCGCGTGCACGACACGCCCGAGCGCCTGCGCGCCCTGCAGCTGGGTCTCGGCGACCTGCAGCAGGCGGGCGCGATCGAGCGGCTCGAGCCCGTCGAGGCAGACGAGTTCGCCGTCGAGGTGGAGCTGGCGCCCGCTGAGGCCACCTGAGAGCGCCCCTGCTCGATCGGGACCCAGCGGCGGATGGTGGCACCCCCGATCCGGGCAGCTCGTCGGATTGCCTACCCCAAAATTGCCACCCATATAAGGTCCCCTCCCGTGGACAGGACCCTGACAGCGGAGCTGCCCTCGAAGATCGGCGCCCGCGCGAGCGTGCGCGGCTGGGTGCAGGCGATCCGCGACCAGAAGCGCGTGCAGTTCGTCGTCGTGCGCGACGAGACCGGCGCCGTGCAGGTCGTGCTCGGCAAGGACGATCCGCCGAGCGAGCTCAACGAGGCAGTCTCCGCGCTCACGCCCGAGTCGGCCGTGACCGTCACCGGCAGCGTCGTCGCGGACGAGCGCGTGAAGCTCGGCGGGCTGGAGCTGCAGCTGGAGGAGCTGCAGGTCGACTCGCTCGCCGAGCCCGAGCTGCCGATCGCGCCCGACTCCGCCCTGGACAAGCGCATCGACTGGCGCTACCTCGACCTGCGCCGCCCCGACCGGCGGCTGATCTTCGAGGTGCAGACGCACAGTCGAGCACGCCATGCGCGAGTTCTGGCGCGCCGAGCGCTTCGTCGAGATCCACACGCCCAAGCTGATGGGCTCCGCCAGCGAGTCCGGCGCCGAGCTGTTCAAGGTCGAGTACTTCGACACGCACCGCCTACCTCGCGCAGTCGCCGCAGTTCTACAAGCAGATGGCGATCGCCGGCGGCTTCGAACGCGTATTCGAGATCGGGCCCGTGTTCCGCGCCAACCCGTCGTTCACCTCGCGCCACGACACCGAGTTCACGAGCGTCGACGTGGAGATCGCCTGGATCGACTCTCACGAGGACGTGATGGCCTTCGAGGAGCGCTGGCTCGCGCACGTGCTGGGGGTCGTCAAGGCCGAGCACGGCGAGGAGATCGAGCGGACGTTCGGCGCCGAGGTCGTCGTCCCGAGCGTGCCCTTCCCGCGGATCACGCTCGCGCGACGCCAAGGAGATGCTCGCGCGACAGCGGCCACGAGGCGTCCGGGCCCGAGCACGACCTCGACCCCCCGAGCGAGCGCGCGCTCTCCGCGCTCATCGCCGACGAGCACGGCCACGAGTTCGCGTTCGTCACCGACTACCCCTCGACCGTGCGGCCCTTCTACCACATGCGCCACCCCGACGATCCGACCCTGACGCGCAGCTTCGACCTGCTGTGGCGGGGCCTCGAGCTCACCACCGGCGCCCAGCGCGAGCACCGCCACGACGTCCTGCTCGCGCAGGCGCACGACAAGCAGGTCGACCCCGGCCCGATCTCCTACTACCTCGACTTCTTCCGCTACGGCGCCCCGCCGCACGGCGGGTTCGGGTTCGGCCTGACGCGGCTTCTGATGCAGCTGCTGGGGCAGGACAACGTGCGCGAGGTCACGTTCCTGTATCGCGGGCCGCATCGATTGATGCCCTGAGCCTGCTGCGCTGAGCGGTGCGACGCGAGGCCTTTGAGCGCGGGGTGATGCGCGGCTAGTAAACCCCGCCGAGCTTGCGGTGATCCCAGCTCGCGCGGCGGCGCTCGATGAACTCTAGAGCGCCACGCGCTTGGCGGCCTGGTGCGTCGACGGCGGCGCGCGCGTCGCCGGCATCTCCGCGCGGCGGCTCCTCGCCGCGGGGGACCGAGTTGCGCAGCAGGATCGCGCCGCCCAGCGGCGCGACCGTGTCGAGCTCGCGTGGATCGACCACCTCGCACTCGAGCATCACCCCGCGCAGCTGCGCGTACTCCTCGCCTGCCTCGACCTGCAGCGTCGCGCGCGGGTCGCGTCGAGGTTGCGCACCTTCTGCGAGGCCCGTACGTCCACGCCCACACGCGCGGCCCCGGCTCGTCCGTCCGTAGCGCGTCGCGCAGCACGTACCAGAGCGGCATCAGGTGCGGCCAACCGCGCGGGCCGGCGGTGGCGCAGGTGATGGTGCGCTCCTCGGCCAGGAACGCCGCGACCTCCTCGGCGGACATCTCGATCTGCTCGCGGCGGCTCACAGGGCCGCGCTCGACGCGCTCGCGCTGGGCGGCCGCGGCGGCGTGCGCCGGCGTAGGCACGCCGTCGCGCAGGCGCGCGACCGCCGCGCAGCACGGCCTCGCGCGCGTCGGCGGGCTCGAGCACGGCGGCGTCGCCGGCTTCCTTGAGGATCTCGCGCACGAGCCAGTCCACGCCGGCGAAGCTCAGCTCGACGACGACCGAGCCGTCGGCGCGCTCGGCCACGACGCGGCGGGCCTCGCGCGCCCAGCGGGCGCGCTCGGGGGAGACCCACACGCGCGCGGTGCGCGAGGCCTCCACCTCGCCGGTGCGCAGCCAGCCGTCGACCTCGGCGGCGGGGTCGACCTCGGGGCGGGGCTCGAACTTCTCGCCGGTGATCGCCGCGCGCTTGATCCGGTCCAGGCGGAAGTGGCGCACGCCGTCGCGCTCGGGGTCGAAGCAGGCGACGTACCAGCCCTCGCGCCCGTTGGTGAGCGCGTAGGGCTCGACCGTGCGGTGGGAGATCTCGTCCTCGTTCTCCTTGTAGTACTCGAGCTCGATCAGCCGGTGCTCGACGATCGCCGTCGAGACCAGGCGCGCCAGGTCGGAGTCGTCGCTCGCGGCGTGGGCGACCTGCAGCCCCTGCTCCATCGGGTCCTCGCCGAGGGCGGCGACGATCTTCTCGCGCGCGCTGGTGAGCGAGCCCTCGGGGATGTGCTCGCCGATCAGGTCGATCGCCGCGACCAGCGCCTTGCCCTCGACCGGCAGCAGGCGCGCGGGACGGTCGAAGTTGTCGCTGTAGGGCTCGGGGTCGACCTCGATCGTCGCCCCTCCGTCCTCGGTTTCGAGGATCTCTGCATACAGCACATAGGAGCCGCCGCCGAAGTTGACGACGTTCAGCACGTTGACGTCCTCGTGCAGCTCCTCGCTCGCTGATCTGCAGCCGCTCGCAGACCTCCGCGATCGACACGGGCTCGCCGGCGCGCCCGGCCTGGATCAGGATGCTCGCGAGCGTGACCAGGCGCGCGAAGCGCTCGGGACGGATCGCGGTGTCGCTCCCGCGCGCCCGCGTCCTCCTCGCCATCCTCCGCGCCGGCGCGGCGACGCCCGCCGCGAGCGCGCGAGGAGCTCCGCGCTCGCTCGCCGGGCGCTCCTTGGCCGATCGGCTCGCGGCGGCCGTCGAGGATCCCTTCCCCGGCCGCCGGGCGACTCTCGTCGTCGAGAGCGCCCTCGCCGTGACGCTCCCACAGCAGCTCCAGGCGCCGGCCCAGCTCGTGCGTGAGCACGTCCGGGCCGAGCAGCCGCGCGTTGGCGCCCAGGCCGAGCACCCAGGCGACGATCGTGCGCGGGCTGGAGTAGCCGGTGGTGAACACGACGTCGCCCTCGCTCGCGTTCGCGGCCTGAAGTAGCGCCGCGCGCGCGTCGGCGCCGGCGTCTGCCTCATCCTCCGCGCCGGCGCCCGCGCCGGTGGACTTCGCCGGCGCGAAGCGGATCGCCCGGATCTCGCCGTAGCGACCGAAGTGGCGCTCCACCTGCCACGCGATCCGCGCGGAGATGAGCACTTCGGCGCGCCCACCTGATCGCCGAGCTGCCAGTCCGCGCGGCGGGCGTAGGCGCGCGGGTCGAAGTCCTCGGGCCGGCGGAAGTCGTGCTCGGCCTTGGTCGCGTAGGAGACCTTGCCGCGGATGCGCGAGAGCCGGAACACGCGGATCGCCTTGCGCTCGTGCGCGTACCCGAGCAGGTAGAACTGGCCGCCCTGGAACAGCAGGTGGTAGGGGTCGACGCGGCGCGAGCCGGTCTCGTCGCGCTCCATCGTGTAGTAGTCGAACACGATCGTCTTGTTGCGGAAGATCGCCGTCTCGACCTTCGCCAGGCGCGCCGAGAGCTCGTGGCCGCCGGCGGACGCCGTGATGCCGAGCGCCGACCGAGCGCTGCTCGGGCGCGCGCAGCGGGCTGGGGCGTCCCCAGGTGATCTGCTGCAACGCCAGCCGCAGCGGCTCGGCGTAGGCGAATTCGCCGTCGAGCAGGCTCAGCGCGGTCTGCAGCGCCGCGAGCTCCTCGTCGGAGAAGGCGATCGGCGGCAGATGGAAGTTCTCGGGGCGCAGCGAGTAGTTCTCCTGCTCGGCCGCGCCGTCGGTGGGGCGCTCGACGGTCAGCTGGATGCGCAGCGACTCGAGCTCTGAGCGGTCCGCGTAGAAGCGCCGCGCGAACGCGTCCTCGTTCATGCCGCTGTAGCCCTCCACGTCGCGCCGTATCTCCAGGGCCGTGACCGGGCGGCGCTCGGCCATCAGGTAGGAGATCAGCGACAGCTGGCGGATCAGCTTCTCGGTGTCCTTGGCCATCGACTGTGAACCATAGAACCCGACGGTGGGGCGACGCCCGTCTCGCCGGGGTCGAGCCCCGCTATTTGCGGGCTTTCAGGCCGGCCGGCGTGCCGTCAGGCGGCTTCGCGTGCCGGCGACCGGCGCGGAGCTTCGCCCGGGACTTCGAGCGAGCCTGACCCGCCGGGTGCCGTCGGGTCGCCCTCGCCCGCCTGCTCGGAGTCCGCCGCCGCGTTCGTGGGCGAGCCGGCGAAGAACGCGCTGCCTTCCAGCGCCCGGTCATAGCTCGACCAGCGCTTTCCGGGCGCGAGCTCCTTCTCGAGGCGGTCGAAGCTGCCCAGTCGCCCGCCGAGGTTGTCGATCATGTGCACGAGCGTCGCCTCGCGCGTGCACGGCACGACCGGGCTGCCGTGCTCGAGCGAGCCGTGGTGGGAGAGGATGATGTGGGTCACCGCCTGCGCGAGCTCGGCGGGGAAGCCCTCGATCTCCTCGATCATCCGCCGCACGCGGTAGTAGCCGAGCGCGATCTCGCCCTGCAGCCGCCCGGCGTCGGTGAGGTCGATCGCGCCCGGGTCCTCGGTGTAGGCCTCGAGCTTGCCGATGTCGTGCAGCAGCGCGCCCGTGACCGCGACGTCGCGGTCGATCCCGGGGAACGTCGCGCTGGTCGCGCTGACCGCCTGGGCGACGCTCAGGCAGTGCTCGAGCAGCCCGTGCCGGTAGGCCTGGTGGTAGTGCTTGGCGGCGGGCGCGATCCGGTAGGCGCTCCACAGCTCGGAGTCCTCGCCGATCAGCCGCTCCAGCAGCGCGCGCAGGTGCGGGTCGGCGGACGGTCTCGAGCAGCTCGCGCAGCTGCGCCTCCAGCTGCTCGAGCCGTGTGCGCCGGGCCGTCGCGCAGGTCCTCGGGCGAGTAGCTCCCGGGCGCCGGCGCCTCCAGGCCGCGCAGGTTGATCTGCGGGCCGAAGCGGGGATGGACGGTGTAGCGGCCGCGCACGCGCACGGCCTCGCCCGCCCGCGCGAGCCCCTCGATCTCGCCCGAGGCTCCTCCCAGACCATCGACGACGACCGCGCCCGTGCGGTCGCCCAGACGCAGGCGCAGGTAGTCGCCGCCGTCGCGCCGCTGCCGGCGCTCGGCCTCGCGCACCAGCAGCACCTGGTCGATCTCGGCGCCGTCTTGCAGCTCGTTCACGAACACGGCTTTGACGTTAGGCGTTGCTTCGGACGGCGGGCCCGATCGGAGGGCCCGCACAGCTGTCAATAGATGAGTACAGACTCCCATCTCAATTGTCCATGAGAATCAAGAACAAGAAGTATCCAAAACGTCTAATCACGTCCCCCGACATTTGCCGTTCGGTCTCTATGCGTATCCCCCTGCCATCCCTACTCTTGTTTGGTGTAAGACGAGGTTTTACATGGAGTCATCAGAGCGTTACATGGAGTCATCGACGGTCATGAGAACAGACACCAGAGAGATAGCGGGAGACATGACGGAGAACAAGATCAGGGTCGTGAGCTGGAACGTCAACGGGATCCGCGCGCGCTGGCCGCGCCTGGTCGAGCTGCTGAGCGAGCAGCAGCCGGACGTCGTCTGCCTGCAGGAGACCCGCTGCCCGGACCATCGCTTCCCCTACGGGCAGTTGCGCGACCTCGGCTACGAGGCGCAGCACAGCTGCGGTCGGGGCGGCGCCGGCGTGGCGATCCTGGTGCGGGCCGACCACGAGGTCGACCGGCGCAGCCTCGCGCTCGATCACGATCACGCGATGGCCGCCGGGCGCTGGCTGCAGATCTCCCTCAACGGCCTGACGATCAGCTCCGTGTACGTGCCCGCCGGCTCGCTGGAGAGGAGAGCGACGCCGAGGCCAAGCTCGCGTTCCTGGAGGCGATCGCCCGCCAGGTCTACGGCAAGCAGGAGCGCCCGATGCTGATCACCGGCGACTTCAACGTCGCGCCGACCGACCAGGACGTGTACGAGCCGGAGTGGCTGAGGACTCCTCGCACACGGGCGCGGCCGAGCGCGAGAGCGTGCGCGAGATCATCGAAGAGGGCGAGCTCGTGGACGTCTACCGGCGGCTGCACCCCGAGCGAGCGCGGCTACACCTGCTGGGATCAGCGCGACGGCCACTACGCGCGCGACTACGGCCTGCGCATCGACCTCGCGCTGGCGAGCGAGCACCTGACGCCCTACGTGACCCGCTGCGACGTCAACCACACCTACCGCCAGGGCCGCAAGCCCTCCAACCACGCGCCGCTGGAGATCGAGCTGGAGCCGGTCGCGTAGTAGACCCCGGTAGGCTCCGCCTCGACATGGCGGACCTCAAGGGCCTGATCCTCTCCGGCGGCAAGGGCACGCGCCTGCGGCCGATCACGCACACGAGCGCCAAGCAGCTCGTGCCGGTCGCCAACAAGCCGGTGCTGTTCTACGGGATCGAGGCGATGGCGGACGCGGGGATCGAGCAGGTGGGGATCATCATCGCGCCGGAGACCGGGCCGGAGATCGAAGCGGCCGCCGGCGACGGCTCGCGCTTTGGCGTGAAGATCTCCTACATCCTCCAGGACGAGCCGCTGGGCCTCGCGCATGCGGTGCTGACGGCCGAGCCGTTCCTCGGCGAGGACCCGTTCGTGATGTACCTCGGCGACAACCTGCTGCAGGGCGGGATCTCCGACCTCGTGGCGGCGTTTCGCGAGCACCGCCCGGACGCGCTGATCCTGCTGACGCCGGTGCCCGACCCGGAGAACTTCGGCGTCGCCGAGCTCGCGCCGGCCGAGTCCGGGCGCCCGGGCGACGTGGGCCGGGTGGTGCGGCTCGTGGAGAAGCCGACCGAGCCGGCGACCGACCTGGCGCTCGTGGGGGTGTACATGTTCACGGCCGCCATCCACGACGCCGCGCGCGCGATCGAGCCCTCGGCGCGCGGGGAGCTGGAGATCACCGACGCGATCCAGCACCTGGTCGACGGCGGCATGCGCGTGGAGCCGCACATCGTGCGCGGCTGGTGGAAGGACACCGGGCGCCTGGAGGACATGCTCGAGGCCAACCGCCTGATCCTCGACAACCTGATCGAGCGCCACGACGGCGAGCTGATCGACTCGCAGGTCGACGGGCGCGTGGTGATCGAGGCCGGCGCGCGGCTGGAGCGCACGACCGTGCGCGGGCCCGCGGTGATCGGTGCGGGCGCGCGGCTGCGCGACTGCTACATCGGCCCGTACACGGCGATCGGCGGAGAACTGCGCGATCTCGGGCGCCGAGGTCGAGCACTCGATCCTGCTGGCCGGCTCCTCGGTGTGCGACCTGGACGGGCGCATGGAGTCCTCGCTGCTGGGGCGCAACGTGACCGTGCGCCGCTCCGACGGCCAGCCGCGCGCGTACCGGTTCATGGTCGGTGACAACTCCGACATCTCGATCCTGTGAGGCGCCTGGATCGGCGGCTCCGATGAGGCTGACTCATCGCCGGCGCGACGACGGGGATGCTCGGGCGCACGACGTGCGCTGCGCGTCGGCCGAGAGCGCGGCCGGGCACGAGCGTCGCTGGCTGCGTCTGACCTGCCCGAGCTCGACATCACCGACGACGCGCCGGCGGTGGGCGGCGTCTCGCCTCGACTGCGAGCTGAGCGCGCCGCGCGAGCGTCGGCTGCATCAACTGCGCCGCGTGGACCGACGTCGACGGCGCCGAGACCCAGCCGCGAGCCGCCCGCGCGGTCAACGCGACGGCGCCGGCAACCTCGCGCGCGCGGCCGCGCGAAGTGGAGCGTCCGCTGCTGCACGTCTCCACCGACTACGTGTTCGACGGCAGCGCCGCCGCTGGACGCCGACGGGGTTGCCGCGGCCCTACGTGGAGTCCGACCCGACCGGCCCGCGCTCGGTGTACGGCGACGACCAAGCTCGAGGGCGAGCGCCAGGTGCTCGCCGCCTCCGCGCGAGCACACGGTCGTGCGCACGGCCTGGCTGTACGGCGTGGCGGGGCGCAACTTCGTCGAGACGATGCTGCGCCTGGCGGGCGAGCGCGAGGCGGTGCAGGTCGTCGACGATCAGATCGGCTCGCCCACCTGGTCGGGCCACCTCGCGCCCGGCCCTGCTCGGCCTGCTCGAGCGCGGCGTCGCGCGGCCTCGTGCACCTCGACGGGCGCGGGCGAGGTCTCCTGGAACGGGTTCGCGCGGGAGATCTTCCGCCAGGCCGAGGTGGCTGCGAGGTGGAGGCCGATCACGAGCGAGCAGATGGCCCGCCCGGCTCCGCGCCCGGCGTGGTCGGCGCTGGCCTCCGAGCGCGCCGAGGTGCTGCCGATGCCGCCCTGGCAGGACGGTCTCGCGGGATATCTCGCGGCCGCGCAGGCTGGGAGCGTCCCGAGCCAGGGTCTACGGCCGCATAGTTCACCGGCTGACTCTGGGATGATGCGCGCATGAAACTTCTGGTCTGCGGCGGCGCCGGGTTCATCGGCTCGACGTTCGTGCGCCAGCGCCTGCGCGAGCACGGCGACGAGGTGACGGTGCTCGACAAGCTCACGTACGCGGGGCGCGAGGAGAACTTCCACGACATCGCCTCCGAGCCGGGGTTCCGTTTCGTCCACGGCGCGATCGAGGACGCCGAGGCGGTCGCCGCGCGCGATCGAGGCGGGCGCGTCCCGAGGCGATCGTCAACTTCGCCGCCGAGACGCACGTCGATCGCTCGATCGCCGAACCGGACGCGTTCGTGCGCACCCACGCGCTGGGGACGTACGTGCTGCTGGAGGCCGCGCGCGAGCGCGAGCTGCGCTACGTGCAGGTCTCGACCGACGAGGTCTACGGGTCGATCGAGGTCGGCACGTTCACCGAGGAGAGCCCGCTGCGGCCCTCCTCGCCCTACTCCGCCACGAAGACGGGCGCGGACCTGCTCGTGCAGAGCTACTTCCACACCTACGCGCCTGCCCGCGACGATCGTGCGCGGCTCGAACAACTACGGCCCCTATCAGTATCCGGAGAAGCTGATCCCGCTGATGGTCCTGAACGCGCTGCACGGCGACGCGCTGCCGGTGTACGGCGACGGGATGCAGGTGCGCAACTGGATCCACTCGACCGACTTCGCCCGCGCGATCGGCCACGTGCTCGCGCACGGCGAGCCGGGCGAGGTCTACAACGCGGGCGGCCCGGACGAGCAGGCGAACATCGACGTCGTCCAGCGCATCATCGCGCTGACGGGCGCCTCGGAGTCACAGATCGAGCACGTCAGCGATCGCCCGGGCCACGACCGGCGCTACTCGCTCTCCTCGGAGAAGGTGCGCGCGCTGGGCTGGGCGCCGCGGGTGCGCTTCGAGGATGGCCTGGCAGAGACCGTCGCGTGGTATCGCGAGAACGCCTGGTGGTGGGAGCCGATCCGCTCGGGCGACTATCGCGCCTACTACGAGCGCCAGTACGGCACGCGCGCTGAGCTGAGAAGGCTGGAGTCAATCCGTCGCGCGCTCGGGCAATCCGTCGCGCGCTACCGGCTGATCCCGAGATCTGCCACTTGCCGCCTTCCTTGACGAGCGTCAGCGTCTGGACGGCTTTTTTGCCGCCGTTGATGCCCTTGACGCGAGCGGTCGCGGTGTTGCCGCTCGATCTGAACGGATTCGACGGTGGCTTCGAAGCTGTCGATCTCTTTGAGCTGGGATTCGATCGCCTTCTTGCAGCCCCCGGGGGCGGTCGTTCAGCCGCGCGACGTTGGCGGCGGCGAGGTCTTCGCCGCAGATCTTCTTCGCTTCCAGCGCCGTGGCGTGGCTCTGCAGGTTCGCGACGGTCTGGGCGACCTTCTGCTGTTCGCCTTTGAAGACGCTGGTCGAGGTGGTGGTGCGCGCAGGCGGCGACGCCCGTCGCGAGCAGCGGGCGCGCACAGCAGGGCGATCGTCGAGCGGGCCTGTCATCGGCGCCAGAGAGTACGCGACCGGCCTGGAGGACGGGTCCAGGCCGGTGTGCGTGCGTGGAGACCGAGCCGGTCTAGGACTCGTCGTCGCGGCGGTAGCCCGAGGCGTGCGGAGATGCGATCGGCGGTGGAGACGAGGTGTGGGCCGAGCGCGTCGACGAGCTCCTCGAGGGAGATCATCGAGGAGTGCGCGGCCATGTTCACGGCGGCGACGACCTCGCGGGCCTCGTTGCGCACGGGCGCGGAGATCGAGTGCAGCTCCGGGCGCGAGCTCTTCGTCGTTGACGGCGAAGCCGGCGTCGGCGACCTCGTCGAGCTCGTCGCGCAGGGCTTTCTTGCTCGTGATCGTGTTCGGGCCGCGCTTGGTGAGCTTGATCTCGGAGAACAGGTCCTTCTGCTCGGGCTCGGGCAGGTAGGCCATCAGCAGCTTGCCCATCGAGGTGCAGTACGCGGGCAGCCGCGAGCCCGGGTGCAGGCCGAGGTCGATCTTGCTCTGCCCGCGACGGAAGCTGCGGGCGCGATCGACGTAGAGGATGTCCGAGCCGTCGAGCACCGACAGGTTGACGGTGTAGCTGGTGCGCTGGCGCAGCTCCTCCAGGTAGGGGTGGGAGTGCTCGCGCAGACCGGTCGAGTTCAGCGCGGACATGCCCAGGTCGGTCACGCGCAGGCCGAGCCGATACTTGCGCGAGGCGCCCTGCTCGAGGTAGCCGAGCGCGACGAGCGTGATCACGTAGCGGTGCGTGGTCGAGCGGCTCATGCCGAGCTCGTCGGCGATGTCGGCGATGCCCAGCACCGGGCGCTGGGGGGTGAAGCAGCCCAGGATCGCGAGCCCGCGCTCCAGCGACTGCGAGTAGCGCGGCTCACGCAGGCTGGGAATCGACCAGGCGGGCTCTTGAGTTATGTCTGATTTTTTGGAAGTATTCGAACTTGTTCTGGGCATTGCACTCGGTTTCCTGTTCCTTGTCCTGGAGACTTCCCTAAGAGGGGAATTCCATGTCTGAACGGTCATCATACTTAATATCAGCGCGGGTCTCAATCATAAACATTGATTTCCCTTTCGGGCTGCCCAGAAACATACCGGCTTGTGTCTCCGTCTCCAGCGTGCGCCCCATAAACCGGAGGGTTCGGCATCACGGGCGGCGCGGGGCGGTGTCCAGTCCGCGCGCTTGCGGTTGACGCGCACGGCAAGGCGGCCGGATCGCCGCCTGGTTGCGCGGGGGTCGGAGCTCTGCCGGGCCGCCGGCGGGCGTCGTGCGCGTCCGCGCATGGCCGGGACGGCTGAGGGCGCGGGATGCGCTTCTATCTGTTCCTGCCCGGCCAGTGGTGGGAACGCCGCAAGCCCGCGCGCGAGCTGTACGGGGAGATGGTCGAGCAGGCGGTGCTGGCCGAGGAGCTGGGCTACGACGGGTCTGGCTGGCCGAGCAGAACCTGGTGAGCTTCCTGGCCGCCCCGGACCCGCTGCAGCTGGCGGCGGCGATCGCGCAGCGCACCGCCGCGATCAGGCATCGGCGTGGCGGTGTTCGTGCTGCCGTTTCACCATCCGCTGCGCCTGGCGGGCCAGATCGCGCAGCTCGACCAGCTGTGTGGTGGGCGCTTCGACGTGGCCTGCGGGCGCGGCGCCTCGCCGTATCAGATGCGCCAGTTTCAGATGGGATGGGCGAGGCGGACAGCCGCGCGTTCTTCGCCGAGCACCTGCGGATCATGGTCGACCACTGGAGCGATCCCTCCGCGCACGCCCACGAGGGGCGGTTCTTCTCCTATCCCAACGCGACCGTGCTGCCCCCGCCGTTGCAGCGGCCCCACCCGCCGCTGTGGCTGGCGGCGCTGTCGGCCCGCTCGGTCCGCTGGGCGATCGAGCTGGGGTTGCGCTGCGACGTGATCTCGGCTCCGTTCCGCGAGCCGTTCGCGCAGGTCGAAGGCGTGTACGAGGCGTTCGAGCAGGCGCTGCGCGACGCGGGCCGCGAGCGGTCGGAGACGAAGTTCGCGATCAACCGTATGACGTTCGTCGGCGCGGACGAGGCGGAGTGTCGCGAGGTGTTGCGCTACGTGCTGATGAACCACCGCATCATCGACCAGCAGCTCGGCGGCGTGGAGCGCGTGCGCGAGGGCGACTACATGGTCGACGAGCCCGTCCGCGAGGACGAGCCGGAGCTGGAGGAGATGTACGCGAACATCGCGTTCGGCACCGCGCCGGAGGTGCGCGCCAAGCTCGCGCGCTACGCCGAGCTGGGGTGCGACCAGTTCTCGGCCTGGCACAACGTGGGCCAACCTCACGAGCAGGTCTGCGCCTCGATGAGCGCGTTCGCGCGCGAGGTGATGCCCTCGTTTCACACACCGGCGGGGCACCCGTCCCCCGGGGAGCCGTCGCCCAAAAACGGGGGGTCCTCGCATGATTCAGAATAGAGATATCGTTCGTGCGACAAGTGGACAATAGTTCGACAGTTCACCGCAAACGGAAGGTGGTGCCGCGATGGGTGGGAGCAGGCTGGGCGGAGGTGCCACGGCGATGGTGCTCGCGGCGCTCGGGCTCGCCCTCGCGGGCTGCGGGTCCTCGAGCCCGCAGAGCGCGGAACTGGCGTCGGGGGCGCCGGTGAAGATCGGCTATCTCGCCTCGCTGACGGGCTTCTGCTCGACGTTCTCCCAGGAATACGTCAAAGGCGCGGAACTGGCGGTGAAGCTCGTCAACGAACAGGGCGGCGTGCTGGGGCACAAGCTGCAGCTGATCGTGCGTGACGACAAGGCGACGCCGACCGTAGGCGTCAGCCAGGCGCGCGACCTGGTTTTGAGCGGCCACGTCAAATACCTGGCGGGAACGTGCTCGAGCGCGGTCGGCAAGAGCGTCGAGCAGCTCGTGGCCAACCCCAGCCACGTGATCTACGTGGCGGGCGTGTCCGACCCGACGATCTTCGCGGGGGGACCGCGAGATCTACGCGTTCAACACGATCCCGACGCGCGACGATCGAGGCGCGCAACGCCGCGGCGTACATGCGCGCGCACCCGCAGTGGAAGCGGATCGCGGTGATCAGCGGAGGACTACAGCTACGGGTATCAGGTCACGGCCGCGTTCAGGAAGGCGATGGCGGGCAGCGGGCAGAGCATCATCAGCCAGGACTACCTGCCGAGTGGGGGCACGGACTACACGCCGTACATCGAGAAGGTGATCTCCGAGCATCCGGACGCGGTGTACTCGACGGTGATCACCGAAGACACGGTCACGCTCGTCAAGCAGGGCCTGCCGCTGGGGTTGTTCGAAAAGACCAATTTCTTTGGGATCATGGATTACGGCACGATCGACACGATGGCCCAGCCGCCGGTCGGCGTGGAGGGCTACACGAACTACCCCTCGGCGGCGATCTACCACACGCCGTTCTCGCGCGAGCTCGAATCGCTGGGCAGGACCGTGGCCAACGGCGGCGCGGCGGGCGACGCGTTCAACCAGATCCAGCTGATCGCGCAGGGGATCGAGAAAGCGAAGTCGACGGATCCGACGAAGGTCCGCGAAGCGCTCGGCGGGGCGACGGTGCAGACGGTGCAGGGGGACGTGGAAATCCACCGCTGCAACCATCAGATCGCGATGCCGATCGCGATGGGCACGGTCGTCGGGCCGAGCAGCGCGCAGCCGTTCGCGCACTTCGAACCGCTGACGCTGGTGGACACGAACAAGTACTTCGAATGCTGAGGAAGGCCCCCAGCGAGCGAATCCCGGTCTGTGACCCGGCGTCCGGCGGGCGCGGGTAGGCAGCGAAAAGCGGGGGAGGGGGCAGGCGCGAGGTGAGCCTGGCGACGTTCATCGACCAGCTGTTCGCCGGCCTCGGGCTGGCGTTCGTGCTGTTCTTCACGGCGGCGGGGCTGAACCTGGTGTGGGGGGTGCTCGGGGTGATGAACTTCGCGGCGGGCGCGGTCTACATGCTGGGCGCGTATCTGGCGACGAGCGTGATCGCGCGCGTGGGTGCCTCGGCGCTCGGCTGGACGCTTGCGCTGGTCGCGGTGCCGCTGGCGGTCGCGGCACTGGGGGCGGTGGTGGAGGTGGCGCTGCTGCGGCGCACCTACCGCGTGGAGGACGAGAACCGTCAGTTCATGCTCACGCTCGCCCTCAGCTACCTGATCGCGGGGGCGATCGTGCTGGTGTTCGGCACGCACTTCCGCACGGTCTCGCTGCCGGGTGCGCTGAACGGCGCGTGGAGCGTGCTGGGGGCGAGGCTGCCGCGCTATACGGTGGTGACGATCCTCCTCGGCCTGCTGGTGACGGCGGCGATCTGGTTCGGGCTAAATCGCACGCGCGCGGGACTGCTGGTGCGCGCGGCGGTCGACGATCGCGAGATGCTGTCGGTGCTGGGGGTGGACGTGGATCGGCTGTACTCGGGTGTGTTCGCGGTCGGGATCGGGCTGGGGGCGCTCGGGGGCGTGCTGATCGCGCCGCAGGGGGCGGTGTCGAGCAACCTGGAAGCGACGGCGCTCGTGCCGGCGTTCATCGTGGTGGTGACGGGTGGGCTGGGCAACATGACGGGTGCGCTGGCGGCGGCGCTGGCGATCGGGATCTTGCAGAGCTTTGTGACGTTGCGCGACGCGACGCTCGCGCAGCTGACGCCGTATGCGGTGATGAGCGTCGTGCTGCTCCTGCGCGCGGCGGCCGGCCGGGGCGGCTTCTCGTGGGCGCGCCCACGCGCACGTCGCGCCACGCCGGCGCGATCCTCGGCGGGGTAGGAATACGATGGCGCGCATGGGCAGGGGGGTGGCGCCGGCGCGCCGGGCGATGCTCGCCGATGGTGGGCCGGCGCTGGTGCTGCTCGCGCTCGCGGCGCTGCTGCCGGCGGTGGCCTCCAGCGAGTACGTGCTGCTGGCGGCGTCGATGATCGTCACGGCGCTGGTGGCGGTGAGCTTCAATCTGCTGTTCGGGTACACGGGCATGTTCTCGTTTGGGCAGGCGGCGTTCTACGGGCTGGGCGCGTATGCGACGGCGCTTTTGATGAGCGAAGCGAGGGTGGGTTTCTACCTGGCGCTCGGCGGTGCGGTCGTGGTGGCGGTGATGGCGGCGGCGGTGAGCGGGGCGGTGCTCGTGCGGATGGAGCCGGTGGCGTTCGTGATGCTCACGTTTGCGCTGGGGGCGCTGCTGGAGTTCGCGGCCGAACACTCGCCGGGGCTGACGGGTGGCGACAGCGGCCTGATCGCCACGAGCCTGCCGTCGAGCTTGAACGTGGTGGTGGATGTGAACGGCGTCTACTACCGGATGCTGGCGGTCGCGGCGGCGGTGCTCGTGGGGGTGTTCGCGTTCGTGCGCTCGCGCCGGGGGTTGATCCTGCGGGGCATCCGCGAAGACGCGCTGCGGGCGCGGACGCTGGGCGTCGCGGTGGAGCGCCGCAAGCTGGGCGTGTTCGCGCTGGCGGCGGGTGTGGCGGCGGTCGGGGGCGGGCTGTCGGTGCTGTCGACGCAGATCGTGTATCCGGACGTGTTCGACTGGAAGATCTCGGCGAACGCACTGATCGTCACGCTGCTCGGGGGTGTGGGCAGCTTCTCGGGGCCGGTGGTGGGCGCGGTGGGGTTGGGGCTGATCGACTTCTATGTGGGCAAGCTGACGACCGACACGCTGCTCGTGGAAGGACTGGTGCTGCTCGCGGTGATCCTGCTGGCGCCGCGCGGGCTGCTGGCGGCGCTGCGCGTGGGGCGCGGGCCGGCGCCGTCATCGGCGTCGTGAGCGCGCGGCGGCGGTGCGGGGACTGGGACGGGGATGCAAGTAAGCGTGCAAAAGTCGGTAGGTGACGGTTGTCGGTAGACTTTCGTCTGCTTTGTGAGAGAATACACGCGTGGCGACGACAGTGAGCATGCGTGGACCGTTCGCGGCGAACCTGCGCGGTCATCGCGAACGGCTGGGTCTCTCCCAGGAAGCGCTGGGCTCGATGTGCGGCCTGCACCGCACGGAGATCAGCCTGCTGGAGCGCCGCAAGCGCTCGCCGCGCCTGGAGACGATCGTCGTGCTGTCCCGCGCGCTGCAGCTGGAGTCGCCGGCGGAACTGCTTGACGGGATCCCCTGAGAGCGGTCCGGCGCCGCGTGGCGGGCCGCGGGAGAGAGAGCTCCGGGGAGTGGTTGATGGCGGGTGACCCGGGAGCCGGCTGTTTCAACCAGCCTGGTCGGCGCCGGTCACCGCACTCGGCCGCATATCGGGAGCGCGGGCAAGGGGCGATGCTCCAGATCGAGGGGCGACGGCCCGGCCTCACCCTTGCTCGTGCGCCGCGTCAAGATCCTCCAGGTCGGCGAGGTCGCGTGTTCGACCGGCTGCGCGCTTCATTGCGCGGAGGTCCGTCAAAGAGCACACGGCTATGGTCGTGCCCATGATCTCCACCTCGGTCGCGCGTGAGCGCAGCACCCCGTAGGAGGGAACTCCCGGGAGGCCCTGCACCACGTCGAGCGCGCCCAACGCTGTCTCGATCTCAACGCGCTCGCCCGTCGCGAGTATGGCGGCGATTGAGAAGCGTGAGCTGAGGAACGCTTCGTGCGCGTGCACCTGCCCCCCGATAGCGACGGCGACATCAGCGACCCGACCAAGGTTCTCGGACGCGGGATCGATGACGATGTCCAAGTCCTTCGTTCCTCGGATGACCCCCCACGCGTTGACCGCCAGCCCACCGATCAGCACGAACCCCACATCGGCGTCCGTGAGTCGCTGGAGTAGCTCGTCAAAGGCGGGACCGTCGCTCACTTCGAGCGCGCGGCGCCAACGAAGCGCGCGAGGGTCCGGCTCAACGCGATGCCCTCGCTGAGATTTACGCTCATGCGGCGCTGGGCGTCCCTACGCAGGCGCCTTGCCCGCACTTCGTCCCCGGCCGCTTTCGACACTTTGACGCGCTCTTTCATGAGATCGCATGGTACTCGTCCAACCCGTCCTCGGCCGGGTTGTTTGTTCGGAGCCGACTCGGTGGTGGACCCATCCCCGCGGATGCGCGATCCGCTCCCTTGCTCGGCGCCGGCGAGCTTGTCCGGGACCGGGCTCGTTCGCGGGCTACCGGTTGGTCGCCCCGTGATCACCGCAGGCGGCAGCCGGCGGGCACAGTGCGTGGGCGTATGCTCCGACGGCAAGCGATGTTGGAGATCGAGGGGCTGAGTGCCCGATACGGTGCCAGTCACGTCCTGTTCGACGTGGATCTGGAGGTGGGTGCGGGGGAGACTGTGGCGCTGGTGGGCCGCAATGGGGCGGGGAAGACGACGACGCTGCGCTGCGTGATGGGGATGGCGGGGATCGCGAGGAGCGGCTCGATCGTGGTGGAGGGGAGGGAGACGATCGGGCTGGCGGCGCACAGGATCGCGCGGCTGGGCGTGGGGCTGGTGCCGGAGGGCAGGAGGGTGTTCGGGAGCCTGACGGTGGAGGAGAATCTGCGCGTGGCGGCTGGGAGCGGGAGGCGCGCTCTGAGCTCGAGCGCGAGGGAGGACGCGCGGGAGAGCGAGTGGCCGCCCGAGCGGGTGTTCGAGGTGTTCCCGCTGCTGGCGAAGGTGAGGGCGTCGAAGGGCGCGTGGTTGAGCGGTGGCGAGCAGCAGGTGCTGGCGATCGCGCGGGCGCTGGTGGCGAACCCGGGGCTGCTCCTGCTGGACGAGCCGAGCGAGGGGCTGGCGCCGCGCGTGGTGGAGACGCTCGTGGAGCAGCTGAAGACGGTGCAGGGCGCGGGCTTGGCGATGCTGCTGGCCGAGCAGCACGCGGGGCTCGTGAGGGAGCTCGCGAGCAGGACGTACGTGCTCGAGCGCGGAGTGGCGCGCCCGGCGGGGTGAGCGGCGCTGAACGCACGGATGCGCCTATGCTCGCGCGCCGGATCGAGATTCCGCTTCTGGGAGGTCTCGCACACCACGTCGTAGCACTCCATTTGGCTCCGCAAGCGGTCGACACTTCGCGTATAGAGTCGTGTATGACCGTTATGGGATCGGCTGGCGTCATCGACGCTCCGGTGGCGCTCGAGCTGAGGGATGTTCGTAAGCGTTTCGGCGGGATCCATGCGGTGGACGGGGTGTCGCTGCGCGTGGGAGCGGGCGAGCGGGTGGCGGTGATCGGTCCGAACGGCGCGGGGAAGAGCACGCTGTTCGGGTTGATCTCCGGGGAGGTGAAGGTGGATGGCGGTGAGGTGCTGTTGGAGGGCAGGAGCATGAGGGGCATGGCGCCGCAGGGCCGCGCGAGGCTGGGGTTGGGGCGGACGTTTCAGACGGCGAGGCTGTTCGCGGGGCTGTCGGTGCGCGAGAACGTCGAGTTGGCGCAGGTGGCGGGCGGAAGTGTGGGCGGCGATGTCGCGGGAGCGCTGGCGGAGGTCGGGTTGAGCGAGGATGTGGAGCGTCCGGCGGGCGTGCTGGCGCAGGGGGAGCGCAAGCGGTTGGAGCTGGCGATGGTGCTGGCGGGCGAGCCGAGAGTGCTGCTGCTGGACGAGCCGACGGCGGGGATGGGCAGGGAGGAGCGCGTCGCGATCATGGAGCTGGTGGTCGGCGCAGCGACGCGCCGGGGGCTGACGGTGGTGTTCACCGAGCACGACATGGATGCGGTTTTCGCGTATGCGAGGCGGGTGGTGGTGATGGATCGTGGGAAGCCGATCGCGGACGGCACGCCGGAGGCGGTGCGGGGGGACGAGCGGGTGAGGCGGGTTTATCTGGGTGGTGGATAAACCGTGGGTGGTGTTGTGCGGAAGGAGCGGGCGCGGGGCGAATTTGCGGATGTTGTCTCTGACCCCGCTGCGGTTTCTCGGCATCTGGAGGAGCTGCGGTTGCGAAGAGTTCGTGATCTACCCCGGCTTTTGTGGAGTCGGTGGTTTGGAATCAGGCGGCGAGCTGTTGTTGTTGGTGTTGGTTTTCGTATTCGATCGGTGTGATCATGTTCAGGCTGCTGTGGCGTCGTCTGGTGTTGTGCCAGGTCTCGATGTAGTCGTGGATCGCAGTAGCGAGTTCGATGCGGGTCTTCCAGCGTTTGCGGTTGAGCAGCTCGACCTGCATGTGGGCCCAGAACGACCCGAGTCCTTGTGCACCTGCGCGATCTCCCCGGCGAGCCAGGCGTGCCGCAGCGTCCGTCTCTGACGGAGGACGGTCCCGTTAGGCGTAATAGCCGGACGAGGAGACACCGAGCATCACGCAGGCGCGCTAAGCGTCGAATCCCTGCCCGGTCAGGGAGGCGATCACCGGGTAGAGGTTTTGGGGGGAGGTTCTGCTCGAGAAAGACCTCGTTGACCTTGCGCGAGACCGCCAGTTCAGTCTCCAGCTGCTGGATACGTCGCTTGGCGGCGGCGAGCTCCATCTGACCCCGGGTGCTCAGACCGGGCTCCTCACCACGGTCGATGCGATCCTGCTTCAGCCAGTTATAGATCGTGGCCTGCGTCACGCCGAACGTCTCGGCAAGCTGCACGACTCGCGTTCCCGAGCGCGCCAGCTCAACGACCTGCCGGCGAACCTCGACTGGATACCTGCTGGGCATACCTTCCCCTCGCTGACCGCCGGAAGATTTCAGAAACCCAACTCCACCAAACCGGGGGTAGATCACCGACTCCACAAAGCCGGGGTAGATCAAGGTCAGGCTCATCACCCGCTGCGCCTACAGGCTCCACTCCGCCAAGGGCGCGCTCCCCCTGGTTCTCATCACCTGCGGCCCCATCAATCTCACACTCCCCCACAAGTTTCACCTACATTCATTGAAGAGAGAACCAAAAGACAGCTCAAGTTGGTAGCTATCTCTTCCGCAGGGATCTCCATTTATCGCAGTAAAGACACTGTGGCGGAAAGCTTGAAGTTAAGGAAACTTTGTCTCCAGGAACTGTGTCTCCCTATGCCGTGCAAGTGGTGTGGTCGCCCCGTAGAGAGTCAGTGGGCCGCGCGTCCGTAGACCCATCTCTGAAACGGCCGACACGTTCGGTGCTAACGCGGCGTTGATGGACCCGGTCCAGGTTACGTCAAAGAGACACTGTCCCACCTACAATTGAAGCCGCGTTTCCGACTTAAGAGTTCCGTCTCTATGATCCTCCATTTGTGGAAAATCGACGTATTGCTGGCGGTTTTGGCTGCCGCTCACAAAACAGAACCTACCTTGACCCCCGAGCTTGCGCGCAAGCCACTTGACGCAGTCCTCATAGATCAGTCATGCTGGTGACGCCACTGACTTGGACCGCTTGTGGGACGAGCAGTGGATAAAGGCCAACATCGAGTAGCTTCTAACGATGCTTTAGGGGAAAACTCGGCTGGCTCAAAACGAATGCCTCAAACTTTGGTGAGAGGTAAACGGAGGTTACAGGCTCTAATGTCTAGATTCAAAATGATTACAGTCGGTGTGCTAGCCGCGTTTGCGGTCAGCGCTATCGGGTCTGCATCTGCTATGGCGGGTCCGTTGCACTGGTACGCCCAAGGTGGCGGCAAGCTCGCGGCAGGGGTGCCATTATCAATAACCGGTTTAGGAAGCGAAAACCAAGTCCTAAAGTCGGAAGCCGGTGGCTTTGCAATCACCATTACGTGTCCGCATCTGGATGTCAGTGGAACTATCATCAATCCAGCAGGCGGGGGCGCTGGTTTAGCATTACAGACGCTCTTATACTTATCGTGTGCGGTAACGCCAACGACTCTAGAATGCAAAATCCCAGAAGGGATGATCACCGCAAATACATTAGTAGACCTAGAAGGCACCAATGCTGAACCCACAGTCCAGTTCTTACCGGACGGCGGGACGGTATTTGTCAACATCACCTTTACTGGATGTTCGCAGTCAGGGCTGAACACCACTTACCCGATAACAGGAAGTGCATTAGGTAAAGTTAATAACGCAACCTCTACAGTTACAGTCAAAGAACCAAAAGCGGGCAGTATGCTTAAATTCGCAGGCAATGCGGCTTCCCTAGAATCTGGTGCGGTCGAAGTAATGATGGCAGGCGGAGGAAAAATCGAAGCTAAAGAATAGCTAACACAACTGTTGTAAGACCAGTTTAGCTGGTGACATTGCCAGCTAATGTGCCGTCCAATAGGCGTGAGGTCGTGCCCACGTGGCGGGCCTCACGCCCGACGGTGCCTCCCGGTATACCGTACACGTCACATTAGATGTAGTCAGAAACACAGGCTGACAACGATGACTGAACACGTCATGCTGTGCCGCACACATAAATCGTGGCACAGTAGAAAATCTGCCCCCACGTAGAACAAAGAGGAGAAGTAGATGGTGGTCTTGGTATTGTGGCTGGGGCGGGCTCTGTGCCAACCTGTAGCAAATGCCATCGTGAGGTCCCGCTGGGCGCAGACTACTGGTGTAGTTACGGCAGCCAGCCTCTGCTGGCTACTAACAGTTATCGTCTTTGTGCAGCCAGCAGAGGCTGGATATGAATGGCTTGGGGCGGCACAGGGTAAGTTCGCAGGCGCGGGTACCGAAGGTGACTTGGGTTTTGGTAGTGGGGTTGCGGTGAACTACTCAACGGGCAACGTCTATATTGCCGATGGATACAACAACCGTGTGACCGTTTTTAACTCTTCAGGTGCCTTTCTCGGTGCATGGGGCTGGGATGTGACTGCGACAGGACCAGACAAGGCCGGCATCGATCAAGTAGAGACCGTCACGGTCAGCGCGACTGGGGGCGCATTTACTCTTGAATATAAAGGCGATTCAACCCAAGAAATAAACTTCGGCGCAACATCGGAAGTTGTAGAAGACGCCCTGAACGGTCTTGAAAGCGTTAAAACCGACGGCAAAACGGTAAGGCAAGGAGGGAAAGTAGCGGTCACGGGCGGACCCGGAAATGAAACGGGCTCTAAGCCCTATGTGCTTACCTACGAGGGTGCGTTGGGCGATCAAGAGCAAGAGACCATTAGTCCTAAGAACGTTAGTCTGATTGGCGGGTCGCCTACGCCATCAGTAAGTTCTGGTCTTGTAACCGAGGGTGCGCCTGCGTTCGAGGATTGTTTTCTTGCCAGCGGTGATATCTGCAGGGAAAAAGGCATTAGTAATAATGGCGAAGGTGTCGGAGCTTTCAGCGTGCCCGAAGATGTGGCCGTAGATCAGAGCACCGGAGATGTGTACGTGCTAAGCGTTAGCCGCAGCAAAAACATTGTGCAGATATTTACGCCTGAAGGAAAGTTCGTGGCAGGTTTCGGGGAACTCGGGGGTTTTGAAGAATCGGCTAGTACCGACCCCGAACGGATCCAAAACCCGACGGGTATCACGGTCGACTCGGCAGGAGACGTATATATATCAGCGACACCGGGTCCCAGTGAGGCGCTCAGGAAAGAAGGCAGAGTTATGGTGTTTCGTCCTGAGACCGCTGGAGATTACGAACATTATGTTTACACAGGGCGATCGCACGACTTGCTTGTTGGCGAACAGGTAAATGGCGTAGCACTGGACGCCGCTGGTGACGTCTTTGTGGTAGGTGGTGAATCACATGTTTATCGATTCGCACCCGTAAATCTTTCTAGCCTCATATGGGAACCCAATCCTGGGTGTATCTCCAGACCCGAATCGAAACCTTACGCTGGCTTGCAGGGGCTAACGGTGAATCCTACCACGGGTGACGTGTTTATTTATTCAAATGTTGCCAAAAAATTCTACATGCTAGATTCTTCTGCTTGTGCCCAATCTAAAACCATTACTCAAACCGCAGAATTCCAGCCCCCGGTTGCTAAGGAAAACGAAATCAACCGGCTGGCCGTGAATCCGGGCTTGGGCCTTGAAGTTGAAGACGGAGTGTTTCGACCAGCGGGAACGCTCTATGCGCTCGATCCAATCGTACCGCTGAGTACCGGCTTGATTTTTGGACAGTCACTGTCCTTCCCGCCCAAGATTATTTCGGAGTCGGTGTCCAATATTGGCTCACAATTCGCAACGCTTGAAGCTCAGATAGATCCGCAAAGCAACGCGACGCACTACACCTTTCAGTATAGTCTCAAACCGATTACCGAATGCTCTGTCGGCCACGACTGTGAGGAAGCACCGGTAGGCGGAGGTAGCTTCGAAGAAGCTGGCGGAGCGGATCTTGTCGCAGCTGCCACTGTGAGCCTTCTACCTCACACGACGTACCATTTCCGTGTCGTGGCAAGCAGTCACTGTGTTCCTACGGAACCTGCGCAAATATGCGAATCAACAGGCGCAGATCAAGAATTCTTAACATTTCCGCCTGTAGTTGGTTTGCCCGACAATCGAGCATACGAGATGGTTTCGCCGTCGAATAAGAGTGGCGGCGAGGTTTTTCCGGGAGACCCCTTCGTAGTCAATTGTCTGGAATGCTTGCCCGGAACTGCCAATGAGCATTTTCCGATGCAGAGCACCGCCAGTGGTGATTCAATAGTGTATGAGGGAAACGCATTCTCGCCGTCTGGCGACGCGGTAAATGAAAATGAGTATCTCTCAAATCGCAGCACAAGTGGCGGTTGGGAAATATCTCCTGATCTAAGCTCCGCGATGGCGAGCCGTGGAGAAGCGCAGGGTTATAAGGCGGTGTCGCCGGATCTTTCGCATGCTGTGCTGTATCAGATCGAACCGGCCCTTTCGCAGGACGCTTTGGAGACCGATGGCGTTCCATATGCAAATCTCTATCTTCAAAACACCGAGACACCGGCGAATATTACGCCGTTGCTGACGCGGGGCTCGGTCGACGATGTGACACTGCATCGTGAATCCGGCCGGGGTCCCGACAAACTCTTTCTTCGGTTTGCTGGAGCGTCGTTGGACTTTAATCACATCATATTCGAAGCCAATGATGCGCTAAACGCGGAAGCGCCGATTGTGAGCCCCGCGGAAAATAATCTTTACGAATGGTTCGACGGGAAACTTAGTTTGATAAATGTGCTTCCCAACGGCACGCCCGAGCCAAACGCGACATTTGGCGCGGGCAACAATCTTGGGAGCGAGGATCCAGATTATAGCAACGCGATCTCGGTCAACGGCTCGCGAATATTCTGGACCAGTCAGCAAACTCACAGAGTGTATGTGCACGAAAAAGGCATCAACGTCGAAGTGCCTGATCCTGGACAGTTCCTTACTGCCAGCTCCGATGGTTCTACTGTGCTACTAACTGACGGAGAGCTCTACAATCTTGAAAGCACCGAATTGACGGACCTGACCGACAAGCAAGGAGGGTTTCAGGGCATCCTCGGCGCAAGCAAAGATCTGTCAACGGTTTATTTTGTCGACACGGCAGTCCTCACCGGTGGGGAAGAAAACGCTGAGAAAGTTAAAGCAAAGACGAGTGAAGATAACCTATACATGTGGCAGAATGGCGTGACCACCTTTATCACGGCTCTTGACGCGGCGGATAACGTGACCAATATTGCGGGTTTTATATACGATAGCGGAGACTGGCTTCCTTCCCCGGCTGATCGTACCGCGCAGGCTAGTGCTGATGGTCAGTATTTGGCATTCATGGCAAACGGGGATCTAACAGGCTATGACAATGAGGCCGCAAGCGGGGAATGCGGAGATAGCCTGGGGACGGCATGCTTTGAGATCTATACGTATGACTCTAACGCCAATAGGCTCCTGTGCGCTTCATGCAACCCGACCGGTGGGCGCCCGGTCGGGCCATCGACGCTTAGTCTGATCAAGCCTGGTTCGGGCGTGCTCCAACAGCCGGCGAGCGTCTCAGCCAACGGGAGGGTATTCTTCAATAGTCTCGACCGGCTCTCCCCGCTAGACAAGAATAGCGGAGTCCAGAATGTCTACGAGTACGAGCCGAGTAATGTGGGGACGTGTGCCGGCTCTGGCGGGTGTGTGTTCTTGATCTCGTCTGGTACTGGGGAAGCCGGTTCGGAGTTTGTTAACGCGACACCGTCGGGTGGCGACATATTTTTTACGACAGGCTCGCAGTTGGTGCCCCAGGATCAGGACGATCTGATCGATCTCTATGACGCGCGAGAACCGCACGTTCCCGGGGAACAGGTCTCATTCGTGCCTGAATCGACACCAAGAGAATGCGCTTCGGCCGGGGAATGTCGGGGGCCGGTCACGTCCCCTCCGGTGAACTTGGGTGCGCCTCTAAGTGCGATGCTCACGGGGGGCGGGAACTTGACGTCCCCGCCGCCTCCACCCGTTGTGAAACCGCCACCAGCGCCAACGCGCGCGCAACTGCTCGCCAAAGCCTTGAAGGCGTGTCAGAAGCAGCACAGTAGAAAGAGCAGGGCAGCATGTGCGGTCAGGGCAAGAAAGCGGTATGCAACCAAGGCCAAGATCAAAGCGGCTGTAAGCGAGGGCAGTCGCCGCGGAACAAGGACGGCGAAGAAATGAGGATGCTTTTCCGGTTGCTGACAGATCAGAAGAACGCGGTGGGCGTCCAGAGCGACGCAGCAGTAGGTGTTGGACAGTGCAAGGACGCAGACGATGATGAGATGATTTGTCTTCATGAAACAAAGCTATTAGATTCGGCAGTGCGAAATCTAGAGCTTTCAGCGAACGGTAACGCGAAAATAACAACTGGGGGCAGGCGGGCCCTTGGCGGAAGCTTTGTAGCCATGTTCCTGCTGCTCGTTGCGTTCGTGTTGACAGAGGCGCCTGGTGCGCAGGCGAGTTTTGGGGTGGAACCCGGGAGCTTTAGGACTACGGCGGTCAATCGGGATGGCTCGATCGATACCCAGGCGGGTTCGCATCCATACGCCTACACGGTGAGCTTCGTCGTCAACGAGAACGCCGGAAGGGAACCAGAAGGGAACGTTCGTGATGTCGTGGTTGATCTGCCTCCCGGCCTTATTGGAAACCCTCGAGCGGTGCCGCGCTGTTCTCAACATGACTTCGAAGGTCAAGAAGCGTTCTGCCCAGGAGATACACAGGTCGGATTTGTTGATGCGGAAATCGAGGGTATAGGTAGCATTAGGGATCCTGTCTTTAATTTGACTCCTCCGCCAGGGATTCCGGCTCGGTTGGGGTTTAGCACAATTAATTTTAGCGGGCTCGAGGATGCGTCTGTTCGCACAGGTGCTGGTTATGGCATCGTTACGACGGTCAACAATGTGCCTGTTTTGGGACTCAAGTCTGTTTCGGAGACGATATGGGGTGTTCCGCCGGATAAAGGCCATGACGCCGAACGCACGTGCGTCAACGAAGCGGGCGGCACTAAGGAACTGATCCACGGCTGCGCTAGCGATGCCGCGCCGAAACCGTTCATTACGCTGCCTACGTCGTGCACAGGCCCGCTTGTGGCGACGCTAAGCGTCGATTCCACCGAAGCTCCGGGGGACTTTCTGAGTGAGGGAGCGTTGTCGTTGGATGCCGGCAAAAACCCGATCGGGCTGTTCGGCTGTGAACGCCTCCCGTTCGAACCATCGATCGAAGCTCAACCGGAAACCACCGTCGCATCATCGCCCACCGGCCTGCGCTTCGATCTGCACATCCCCCAGAACGAAGAACCAGAAGGCCTCGCCATCGCAGACCTGAAGAATGCCACTGTTACTCTCCCCGAAGGGATGACGGTCAACCCCTCGGCCGCCAACGGCCTGCAGGCGTGCGCCCCCGCCCAGATCGCGCTCTCCAGTCCGGAGCCGGCCGCGTGCCCCGAAGACTCGACGATCGGGACCGTCGAAGTCGACACGCCCCTGCTCGAACACCCGCTGCATGGCGCGGTCTATCTCGCCACCCAGGAAGACAACCCCTTCCACTCCCTGCTGGCGATCTATGTCGCCGTCTACGATCCCATCACGGGAGTCGTCGTCAAGCTCGCGGGAGAAGTCAAAGCCGAAGAAGGAACGGGCCGTCTGACGACCACCTTCAAAGCTAACCCCCAGCTGCCCTTCGAAGATTTCAAGCTGCGCTTCTTCGGCGGATCGCAGGCGGCGCTGACCACCCCCGCCACGTGTGGAACCAAGACCGTCACGACAGACCTGACACCGTGGAGCAGCCCGGAAGCGCCTGACGTAACGCCCGCGTACGGCTTCGACGTCGACCAGGGTTGCGGGTCGGCGGGATTCAGCCCATCGTTCACGGCGGGGACCCTCAACCCCCAAGCGAGAGCCTACAGCCCGTTCGTCATGACGTTCTCGCGCCATGACGGGGAGCAGCTCTTCCAGGGCCTCGAAGCGACACTGCCGCCGGGACTGCTCGCGACGATCAAAGACGTGCCGCTGTGCCCGGAAGCCCAGGCCGACGCCGGGACGTGCGAAGCGGCGAGCCAGATCGGGGAGACGAGCGCCGCGGTCGGCGAGGGCGAACCCGTCTGGGTCAGCGGTGGTAAGGTCTATCTGACGGGGCCTTACGCTGGCGGCCCCGGCCCGTTTGGCCTCAGCATCGTCGTGCCCGCCGTCGCGGGGCCGTTCAACCTGGGCAATGTGGTCGTGCGGGCCCGGATCGAGATCAACCCGCAGACCGCGCAGGCCACCATCCGCACGATCGATCCGATACCGCGGATGCTCAAAGGGATCCCGCTGTACATACGCACGATCCAGGCCACGATCGACCGGGCCGGGTTCGTCTTCAACCCCACCAACTGCTCGCCGTCGAGCGTGACCGCGACGATCGGCTCGGCGAACGACACCAACGCGCCGGTCTCGAGCCCATTCCAGGCCGTCAACTGTGCGACGCTCCCATTCAAACCCTCCTTCAAGGTAACCACCCAGGCCAAGACCAGCAAACTGGACGGCGCCAGCCTGACGGTCAGCGTCGCCGAGAAGCCCGGTGAAGCGAACATCCAGAAGGTCGACCTCCAGCTCCCACTCATCCTGCCCGCACGCCTGACCACATTGCAGAAAGCGTGCACCGAAAAACAGTTCAACACCAACCCGGCCGGATGCCCTGAAGGATCGGACATCGGCACGGCGACCGCCGTCACGCCCGTGCTCAGCATACCGTTGACGGGCCCCGCATATCTCGTATCCCACGGCGGCGCCGCGTTTCCCGACGTCGAGTTCGTACTCCAAGGCGAGGGGGTGACCGTCGACCTCGACGGCGGCACCGACATCAAAAAAGGCATCACGTACTCCAAATTCGAAACGGTCCCCGACGCCCCGATCAGCTCATTCCAGACGAGCCTGCCCGAGGGTCCCCACTCCGCTCTCACCGCGAATGGGAATCTCTGCTCTCCAACAAAGACCGTGAGCGTACGCAAGCGCGTCACGGTTCGCGCTCATGGACGCATCAGGCACATCACGAAGACGGTCAGCAAGACCGTTTCGGAAGCACTTGCGATACCCACCACGCTCACGGGCCAAAACGGCGCCGTCATTACTCAGAACACCAAGATTGCGGTCACCGGCTGTCCAAAGACCGGGAAGCCGGCGAAGAAGAAGGTCAGACACGCAAAGAGGGGGTAGCCTACGCCGCGCGATCCTCTCTCCAGTTGGAAACACTGCTTGCAAGCCTCAACGTTGGGGAGATATCCTCAAATGCATCTGGGCCTACGTAATGGACGAAGCCCAGAGTCAGCAGCACAGGGGAGAGGAAGGGGAACCATGCTTTCATACATCCGCAGACACGCAAGCTTTGCGCACGTGATAGCTGTGCTTGCGCTCGTATTCGCGATGACAGGCGGAGCGTACGCTGCCAAGAAGTACCTGATCACATCTACGAGCCAGATCAAGCCCAGTGTCCTGAAGATGCTCCAAGGGAAGGCCGGACCCGTGGGAGCGCCGGGCGCTGCCGGACCGCAGGGTCCCGCCGGCCCGGCAGGGACTGGCGCCAAAGGTGAAAGCGGCGCGGCGGGCAAGAATGGCGAAAACGGAGGCCTTGGCCCGCGGGGAGCCACAGGGCTAGGAGGGGCGACGGGCCCGGCAGGCACCACAGGCCCGGAAGGCGTGTGTTCAAAATCAAATTGTACATTGCCGAGCGGCGCGACTGAGACCGGTTCATGGAGCGTTTCACTGTACAATCTTCCTACAGGGAAGTCGGCGCCATTCGTCGCGATCTCTTTTCCCGTTCCCGTGAAAAAAGCTGTCTTGGGGAGAGCTTTTTATTTTAACGCACAGGAAACAGAAGAACTCGATGAAGGCAAGACAGTCGGTACCAGTGGATGCAAGGGAACACTGGCGGCGCCAGAGGCCCCGTCAGAAACGCTCTGCGTGTATACTGAATCGGAAAATGATGAATTCGTGTCATTTACAAATTTCCTCGGTCCTGGCCCGGTCGGAGGGGGGTACGGAACATCCGGGACCTTTATGTTCTTCAAAACTAGTGGAGAACCAGCGCAGCTACAGGAAAGGGGAGCCTGGGCCGTTACGGGCTAAGCGCTTGTGGATGCCGCTATAGCGCTGAGGATGAGGAGATATCGGACAGCGCGCGCTCGCGCGCTGTCCGCTGTCTGGTGCCGCCCGACGAGCGGGTCGGAAACAGTGCTTGCGCCCCCGTGCGAGAGCAAGATAGTGTGACGTCGCAGGATCCTGTTCTGGTAGAGACACACAACGGAAGGTAGGGAGTGGTTATGACTATGATCAAGAACCGCGTCGCGTTGGCCATGGTGGTCGGCGTGATCACGCCGCTGGCGGCTCTGGGGCTGCTGGCCTCGCCCGCGCTGGCCACGGAACATCACCCGACAGGCGAATACGCGCCTTATAAGTACTGTCCGCTGAGCGCTGCGGAACTAAACGACTGCGTGTTGGCCGAAACGAGCAGCGGCTTCTTCACGGTCGGCAAACGAGAAGTTCCGATTGTCAAAACGATCACATTGCAGGGTGGCTTTAAAGTAAATGAAGCAACCGAAGAACTCGAATTCATAGGGGCTGAAAACGCAGAAACTCTGTCAAAAACACCGCAGCCTGTACCCGGGGGGCTACTCAACATCGTAGCTCCAGAATCCCTACCGAAATGGCTCCAGGAAATCTTCAACAACTTCATCAATGAAGGTATCACCGGAGTCACCGCCACGACCGAACTGGCAGCACCTGCGAGCCATATCGGTCTGAGTACCGAAAACCTAATCCTCGAAAAAGGAACGGCGCTCTCGCTGCCGTTGAAGATCAAGTTGAGCAACGTGTTCCTGGGTGAAAGCTGCTATGTCGGCTCGAACTCGGCTCCGATCGTGATCAACTTCACGTCGGGGACCACAGAACCGCCGTTGCCCAACAAACCGATCAAAGGCACCGCCGGCACGCTTTCGTTCAACCCGTCGTTCACGATCATCACCCTCACGGGTGGCAAGCTCGTGAACAACTCGTTCGCGGCGCCGGGAGCCGAAGGTTGTGGCGGCTTCCTGTCGTTCCTGATCGATCCCGCGGTCAACGCGGAGCTCGGTCTGCCGGCCGCAGCCGGTCACAACACGGCGGTCCTCCAGGGCAAGCTGTCGACGGCAAACGCCGCGGCGGTCAAAGCCAGCGAATAGGAGTACCGCAGCAGACATAGCAACAGCCATCTCGTAGCATGCAGTGAAGGGGCCCCGCCAACTGCGGGGCCCCTTTTAGATAAGCAACGAGCCCCCTTTGGAGAACGATCAGCGCTCGCGTTTCCTATTTTTCGCCGATTGTCTGGTGCTCGCGTTAGCGTAATTTGCAGGGGATTTGCCGACGATCTTGCGCATGCGTGCGCCGCCCCGCCCGATCGGCCTTGACGGAGGCCGGCCCGATCGCAGAGGATCATGTCGTCTTCTTGGTTGGGTACGAGTCATTTGCCCGGAGGTTCCCATGGAGACAGAAGGATCATGGCCGACGCGGGGCGCCTTCGGTGACGCCGGCGATCGGTCGAACTCCAATGGATGCAAAGGAGCAGGAGCATGAAACGTTCCAAGATGTTGGGTCTCTGTCTCGTCGCGCTGTTCGCGATGAGCGGTTTGGCGGCCGCGCAGGCGTCGGCCATCGAATTCTTATGGAAAGTCAACGGCAGCAAGCTGGAAACAGGCCAGGAAAAGACGCTGACCTCGAAAGCCAAAGGCGCGCAGGTCTTGAAAACGACTGTCATCGGCGTCAAAGTCGAAATCAAATGCACCGAAGTCAGCACGGCGGGTGCCAAAATCATCGGCGGCATGCCCGGGACCAGCTCGGAGACCGTCGAATACAAAGGCTGTACGGTCGCCAAACCGTCCGGATGCACGGTCAAAGGCGGCACGATCACGACCAACCCGCTGAAGGATGAAATCGTCGAAGGCGTCGGTACCTCCGCGGGCAAGGCGCTTGTGTTATTCGCTCCGGTCACGGGTAAAGTCTTCGCCGAACCGAAACTGGAAGGCGGACTGCTGTGCCTGTCATTGGCGGTTGAAGGCAGCGTGCTGGCAGAAGCCAACCCGCAGAAAGAAGAAGTCGAAACGGGCGTTCTGAAGTTCGAACCGGCCAACGGCAAAGAATCCAAGAACTCCAAAGGCGAAACGAAGAAAGACGGCCTGACGGTTAGCGGCAGCGCGTCGACGGTCACGGGCGAAGTCGAAACCAAGCTCAGCCCGGCCGAAAAATTCGGGGTCTTCTAGACGATCTCGAGTAGGCAGGATCTATCGGCGCCGCGGCCTATGGGTCGCGGCGCCCGCCGTCTGCCGGCACTCCACCCGATCGCCGGCCGGCTTGTCCCACCACGTCTGTCTGCGGAGCGGACCGATTCGGAAACACGACCCCACGCTCGCCCTCCGAGGGTGTATAAATGCAGATGATCCGCCGTCCCTCTTCCGGCGGATTGCGTGTTCGGAGACCGAGCCGGTCCCGTGCCCGGAGGTGCTCCCGGGCGCCGCGGCTTCCGCAGGCCGCGGCGCCCGTGGGGCGAGCCTGCGTTTCGTTGCGGGCCCCTGACTCGGGTGGGCGCATCGCGGCGTGTCTGACCGGCGCCTCAGGTGTGCTTGGTCCCCCATCGCGCCAGCGCGCGCGCGATCGGCAGCAGCTCGCGTCCCGCCGGCGTCAGCGCGAGCTCCACGCGCGGCGGCATCTCCTTGAAACGCTTGCGTAACAGCAGCCCCAGCGCGACCATCTGCTGCAGGTGCCTGTCGAGCACTCCGCTCGAGATCCCCGGCAGGCTGCGCCTCAGCTCCACCGGACGCTGGGGGTCCCGCGCGAGCGCCAGCGCGATCAGCAGCGTCCAGCGATCCCCCGTCGCGCTCAACGCTCGCGCCAGCGGGGTGCTCCAACGGCTGTGCCGGCTCGGCTGCGCATCCTCGACGGCGATGTCCTTTTGCACGGGCCAATTGTAGTTCCACTCTTCCGATTCGCCTAGCGTTTTCAAAGACTGTTTCCCAGTCGGAAAAACACGCGAACCGAGTGAGAAACACCATTGGAAATATCTGATATGCGGAACTAAAGTTGGTAAACGAACATATATGTGATCTCGGCTTGGTCGCCGCACAGGATGTGCATCCCGCGGCCGAGAGCTTGGGTATCGTCCTTACCTCTCCGGCGATGCTCGAGCAGAGATCGAGGCGTCCCCCCGACGATGCCAGGTCTCCGCGGGCGCCGCGGCCAATGGATGGCGCGGCGTCTGCGAATGCCTGCCGCTAGCCTGGACGTTCGGGATGCCACTGTCCAGCTTCGATCCACGAGTCCGCGCGTGGTTCGAGGCGGCCTTCTCCGCCCCAACGCCCGCCCAGGCGCAGGCGTGGCCCGTGATCGCGCGCGGCGAGAACGTGCTGCTGTCGGCGCCCACCGGCTCGGGCAAGACGCTCGCCGCGTTCCTGTGGGCGCTCAACCGTCTCAGCGGCGCCGCGCCCGCTCCCACCGCGCGCAAGGTCGGAGTTGAGGCGGGGGCGGGCCCCGCTCGGACAGCCGCGCCGCCGCGCGCCACCACCCGCGTCGTCTACGTCTCGCCGCTGAAGGCGCTCGCCTACGACATCGAGCGCAACCTCCGCGCGCCCCTGCGCGGCATCGGCATCGCCGACGACGTCTCCGTGGCCATCCGCACGGGCGACACCCCCCAGCGCGAGCGCGCCGCGATGGTGCGCAACCCGCCCGACATCCTGATCACGACGCCGGAGTCGCTCTACCTGATCCTCACCTCGCAGGCGCGATCGATGCTCACGGGCGTCGAGGCGGTGATCGTCGACGAGATCCACGCCGTCGCCGCCACCAAGCGCGGCTCGCACCTCGCGCTCACGCTCGAGCGCCTCGATGCCCTCGTGTCCGGATCGCGCTCTGCTGAGAGTGGATCGCCCTCCTCCCGCGAGTGCGGGCCCGTACTCGGCCCGCAGCGCATCGGCCTCAGCGCGACCCAGCGCCCGCTGGAGGAGATCGGGCGCTTCCTCGTCGGCCCCCGCCGCGAGGTCACGATCCTCGACGCGACGGCCCCCGCCCTGCTCGATCTCCGCATCGAAGTCCCGGTCGAGTCGATGGCCGAACCCGGCGCCCACGATCCCGTCGCAGGCGCGGCTCCCGATCCGCTCGAGCCCGTAGCCGGGGGCGAGTCCACACGTGGCTCGATCTGGCCCGCGATCTACCCCGAGCTGCTGCGCTGCGTGCGCGAACACACCTCCACGATCGTCTTCGTCAACAACCGCCGCGCGGCCGAGCGCGTCGCGTTGCGCCTGAACGAGCTCGCCGCGCGCGAGGATGCCCAGGTCGCCGCCGACGCTGCGGATGCGACCGACGATGCGGATGCGACCCTTCCCGCTCCGCGCGAGATCGCCCGCGCCCATCACGGCTCGCTCGCGCGCGAGGAGCGCACGCACGTCGAGGAGCTCCTGAAGGCCGGCGAGCTGCCCTGTCTCGTGGCCACCAGCTCTCTGGAGCTCGGCATCGACATGGGCGCCGTCGACCTCGTCCTGCAGGTCGAGTCGCCCAAGTCCGTCGCCCGCGGGCTGCAGCGCGTCGGACGCGCCGGTCACGGCGTCGGCGAGGTCAGCCGCGGGCGCTTCTTCCCCAAGTTCCGCGGCGACCTGCTCGAGTGCGCCGTCGTCTGCCGGCTGATGCGCGCCGGGCAGATCGAGCCGACGGTCGTGCCGCGCAACGCCCTCGACGTGCTCGCTCAGCACGTCGTCTCGATCGCCGTCGCCGCCGAGGACGAGGACGGCGTCTGCGTCGACGATCTGTACGCGCTCGTCACCGAACACCTGGTCCTACGCCGAGCTCTCCCGCGAGCTGCTCGAGCGCGTGCTCGACATGCTCGACGGGCGCTACCCCGACACCTCCTTCGGCGACCGCTCGAGCATCGGCCTGCGCCCGCGCATCGTCTGGGACCGCGTCGCCGGCGTCATTCGCCCCCGCCGGGGCGCGCGCCAGCTCGCGGTCTCCAACGCCGGCACGATCCCCGACCGCGGCCTCTACACCGTCACGCTCCCCGACGGCCGCCGCGTCGGCGAGCTCGACGAGGAGATGGTCTACGAGGCCCGCGCCGGCCAGGCGTTCATGCTCGGCGCCTCCACCTGGCGGATCGAGGAGATCGGCCGCGACCGCGTGATCGTCACCCCCGCCCCCGGCGCGCCCGGCGCCGTGCCCTTCTGGAAGGGCGACACGCTCGGGCGGCCCGTCGAGCTGGGGCGTGAGATCGGCGCGTTCTCGCGCTGGGCGCTCGAGCAGGACGCCGCGACCCTGCAGCGCGACTGCGACCTCGACGCGCGCGCCGCGCACAACCTGCTCGCCTACCTGCAGGAGCAGCAGGCAGCGACGCGCGTGCTGCCCTCGGATCGCACGATCGTGCTCGAGCGCTTCCGCGACGAGATCGGCGACTGGCGGCTGTGCCTGCTCTCCCCCTACGGCGCCCGCGTGCACGCCGCCTGGGGCCTCGCGCTCTCCGCTCGCATACGCGAGCGCTACGGTCTGCAGGCCGACGCGCTGTGGTCCGACGACGGCATCGTCCTGCGCCTGCCCGACCTCGACGACGACGAGGCCTCGGCGCTGGGTGGGCGGGAGATCAGTCCAGCCGAGCTCGTCCTGATCGAGCCCGACGAGCTCCAGCAGGCGGTCATGGCCGAGCTCGGCTCCTCTGCCCTGTTTGGGGCCCGCTTTCGCGAGGCGGCCGCTCGTGCGCTCCTGATCCCCCGCGCCTGGCCCGGCCGGCGCACGCCGCTGTGGCAGCAGCGCCTGAAGGCCCAGAACCTGCTCGAGGTGGCGCGCGAGCACGCCGACTTCCCGATCGTGCTCGAGACCTACCGCGAGTGCCTGCGCGACGTGCTCGACCTGCCCGGCCTGCAGGCGCTCCTGCGAGGGCTGCACTCGCGCGAGATCGCGCTCGTCGAGGTCGAGACCCCGTTCGCCTCGCCGTTCGCCTCATCGCTGCTGTTCGACTACGTCGCCACCTACATGTACGAGGGCGACGCCCCCACCGCCGAGCGCCGTGCCGCCGCGCTCTCGCTCGACCGCGATCTGCTGAGGGAGCTGCTCGGCTCCGAGGAGCTGCGCGAGCTGATCGACCCGGGCGCGCTGAGCAGCGTGTGCGAGGACCTGCAGCGCCGCTCGCCCCTCACGCGTGCCACCGGGCGCGATGAGCTGCACGACGTCCTGCGCCAGCTCGGCGACCTGAGCGCCGCCGAGGTCCGCGATCGCGTGCTCGACGGGATCGACTCCGCGGAGCTGCTCGCGGCGCTGCGGCGGGAACGGCGCGCGATCGCGCTGCGGCTCGGGGGCGAGCGGCGCTACGTGGCCGCCGCCGACGCCGGGCTCTACCGCGACGCGCTCGCCGCCGTCCCGCCCGGCGGCCTGCCCGAAGCCTTCCTCGCCGACGTCCCCGATGCCCTCGCCCAGCTCGTGGGGCGCTACGCGCGCACCCACGGGCCGTTCACGCTCGAGGACCTGCGCGCGCGCTACGGAGTCGACGCGAGCGCCGTCCTGCGCGAGCTCGAGCGCGCCGGTCGCCTGGCGCGTGGCGACATCGCGCCGTCTGCGGACGCCCAGACCACCGACGCCGGCGCTCACGCGGACCCGGCCGCGTCCTCAGCAGGCGCTCGCGCCCGCGCCTCGCGGGGCGCCACGGCCCGCTCGCCCCGCGAGCACGAGCAGTGGTGCGACCTCGACGTCCTGCGCCGTCTGCGCCGCGCCTCGCTGGCGGTCTTGCGCAGCGAGGTCGAGCCCGCCGCTCAGAGCGCCCTGGCGTCCTTTCTCCCGGCCTGGCACGGCATCGACACTCATCAGCGCTCTGGAGCCGGCATCGACCGTCTGCGCGAGGTCCTGGTGCCTCTCCAGGGACTTGCGCTCCCCGCCGAGACCTGGGAGCGCGACGTGCTCCCTCGTCGCGTCGGCTCCTACTCGCCCGCGTGGCTCGATTCGCTGTGCTCCAGCGGCGAGCTCGTGTGGGTCGGCGCCGGGCGCGCTCGGCTCGCTCCGGGCGCGTGGCGCTGTACTTCCGCGAGGACGCCACCCTGCTCGGCCCGCCGTCGTTTCCCGGGCGCGCCGCTGAATCCGCGGAGGCCCCCGAGCGCGAGCTCCTGCGCGCCCGCCTGCACGCCGGCCCGTGCTTCTTCAGCGACCTGCTCGCCGAGCTCGACCTGCCGGCAGAGGCGATCCGCGAGGCGCTGTTCGACCTCGTCTGGGCGGGCGCGGCGACGAACGACTCCTGGGCGCCGCTGCGCCGGCCGATCTCCGATCGGTCCCGCGGCCTCTCGCTCGCCCGTTCGCCGGCCGGCCCATCGGCGGGGACGGGCCGGGTCGCGCGGGCGGGCTCTGCCATCCCCGGACGCTTCGGCGCGCGTCGTCATCGCGCCCGTCCTCCCGGGCGTGGATCGGCGCACCCGCCCGGGCGCTGGTCGCTGACCGAGCCGCTCTTTCGCCGCGCAGCGGACGGCCCCTCGCTCGGCGAGCGCCGCCGCGCGCTCGCCGAGCTGCTGCTCGAGCGCCACGGCATCCTCACGCGCGAGCAGGTCCTGGCGGAGCGGATCGAGGGCGGCTTCGCCGGGCTGTACGCGACGCTGTGCGACCTCGAGACCCTCGGCGTCTGTCGCCGCGGCTACTTCGTCGAGGGACTCGGCGGCGCGCAGTTCGCGCTCGCCGGCGCCGTCGAGCGGCTGCGCTCCGAGCGCCCCGTCCCGCCATCCACGCCCCGGCCGCGCGGCGTGCCCGCCGAACCCCGCCTCGCGGTGCTCGTGCTCGCCGCCGGCGACCCCGCCCAGCCCTACGGCGCCGCGCTGCCCTGGCCCTCCTCCTCATCCGAGCGGGAGAGTCCCGGGCACGCTCGCCGTCCGGCGCGCGTGCCCGGCGCTTACGTCGTGCTCGTCGCCGGCGCGCCCGTCTTGTATGTCGAGCGCGGCGGGCGCGGCCTGACCGTGCTCGCCGCTGCCGCCGAGTCCGGCGCCGGCACCGCCGCCGGAGCTGCTAGCCCCGGCGCGGCGCACGAGGAACGGGTGCGCACAGCGCTCGGCGCGCTCGCCGGGGCCGTTCGCGCAGGGCGGGTCGGACGGCTCGCGCTGGAGCGGATCGACGGAGACCCCGCGGTCGGATCACAGTGGGAGACATTGCTCGCGGAATTCGGCTTTCGCGTCTGGTCCGCGACGGCTGACCCTCAGCGCCTGATCCGGCCCCCTCCGCGACTCCTCTCAGGACCTCTCGATTGTCAAGGAACACTGGCTTTGAAGCCATATCCGATGATTGGAACAGGAGCCTTTGTGCGCCTGTTCGAATCCAAATGTCTGTCGGACATTCGGAGGTAGCGGAAACATGCACTGGAAACATCCGACAGATATTGTTATAAAAAACTTGCAATTAATCTTGAGATCGCCTATCTTCCAGAACCGTGGGGATGAGCGGAACTCAGAGGGATCCTCAAACGGATCCAGCACCGTTGTACCGGAGACTGCCGCATGGGCCGCACGGTCTGGATCGCGAGGACGTCGCCAGACATCAGCGCGCACGCCTCTACGGCGGGATGATCGAGTCGATCGCCGAGCGCGGCTACGCACCGCACCACCGTGGCGCACGTGATCGGGCTCGCCGGCGTCTCGCGGAGGGCGTTCTACGAGCAGTTCTCCAACAAGGAAGAGTGCTTCCTGGCGACCTACGACATCGTCGTCGCCCGCTCGCGCAAGCTCGTGCTCGAGTCGTGGAGCTCCGAACGCGGCTGGGCCAACCGCCTGCACGCCTCCTGCAAGTCCTTCCTCGACGACATCGTCGCCGAACCAAGGGCGCCCATCTCGTGCTGATCGACTCGCTCGGCATCGGCTGCAAGGCGCGCGAACGACTGCATCTCGCCGGCAACGCCTACGAGCGCCTCGTGGCCGCCGCCTTCAGGGTCTCGCCCGACACCGCGCCGCTGCCCGCGATCGCCTCCCGCGCGATCGTCGGCGGCGTCCGCCACGTCGTCTTCAACCGCATCCGCGAAGACCGCGTCTGCGAGCTGCGCACGATCACCGACGAACTGCTCGACTGGGTCGAGGCCTACCGCTCGCCCGCGACCACGCGGCTCAACGCGATCGCGCTCAAGAAGCCGCCCGACATCCCGCCCGCGCCCGCGGCCTTCCTGGCCAGTGACGACAAGCGCGCGCGGGTGCTCGGCTCGGTCGTCCATCTGACCCTCGACGAAGGCTACGGCGAACTGACCGACCCTCAGATCGCGCAGTTCGCCGGCATCTCCACCGAGGCCTTCCACAAGCAGTTCGCCTCCAAGGAAGAGTGCTTCCTCACCGTCGTCGACGAGTTCGCCTCCGAAGCGCTGCAGGCCGTCGAAGCGGACGATCGCGCCGATCTCCTCCTGGTCGGACGCCGTGCCCGTCGCCGTCAGCTCCTTCATCGAGCACATCGTCTCCCACCCCGCCCTGCTGCGGATGGCGTTCATCGACCTCTTCGAAGTCGGCCCCGGCATGATCGGCCGCATGACCAAGTCGATCGACCGCTTCACCGGCATGCTCGCCGCCAACGGCCCCGCGCCCGCGTCGCGCTCCCGAGATCGCCTCCGAAGCCATCACCGGCGCGGTCTGGGACATCATCAGCGCCTACTCCACGGCCGAGCGCATGCGCTACCTGCCCTGCCTCTCCGACCACATCGCCTTCGTCGTGCTCGCCCCCTACATCGGCCCGAAGGTAGCGATCGACACGATCGAGCAGGCCCGCCTCGGGACCGCGCGGCGACGCAGCCTCGTGGCGGCCGCCCAGCTCGCCGCGCCGCCCCTCGCCCAGCCGCCGGAGGACGCCGCGGAGAGCGCCGCCGGCTCCGGCTCGAAAACGGTCATCAGGCTCGGTGCCAAGACGTCGGACAAGCCGGCGGCCAAGGCCGCCACGCCGGCGACCAAGACGGTCGGGCCCGCGACCAAGCCCGCCAAGGCGCCGGTCAGACCGTCCAAGACGGCCAAGGCCGCGAGCAGTCCCGCCAAGGCGGCGACCAAGTCCGCCAAAGCGACCAAGCCGGCCCCCAAGCGCGCGTCGAGCGCGACGGCCAAAGCCGCCAAGTCCGCGGGCAAGACCGCGGCCAAATCGCCCGGCAAGACGGTGGCCAAGTCGGCCGGCAAATCGGTGGCGAGGAAAGCCTCGCCCTCGCCAGGCAAAGCGACCGCCAAGTCCCCGGCGAAGAAGCCCGCCGGGCCGCCCGAGCAGCCGTTGCGCCTACCCAACCGCCCCGCGTCGCGCACCTCCGCATCCGCCCGGCGCTCCGGGGGGACCAGCCGCTCCCGCCCGCTCCCGCCGCAGTAGTCCCCCGGCCGGCTGCATACGTGGCGCTTCCAGGGGCCTCGCTGGGCAAGCCGGCCGATCGGAGCGTCGATCTCCGATCGCCGAGAACACATCTCCGTGCCGGCGCGCGCCGGCGGCGAAGCCGAAGGTCGGCGTCCTTACGGGATGGCGCACTGCGCGGCGCTGTACCCGGTGGGTCGGCCCGCGCCACGTTCGGATGTCCCGCGCTCGTCGTCCGCGTCGCCTCGATGCACGACCCTGCTCGCCCCGGCGCCACTGAAACGTCACGACCCCCCTCATCGTGTACCCCGGCTGGCCCTTCGGCGGGCTGAGCTGAAAGCTGCTCCCGCCCTGGCGCCCCGTCTTCGCCGCTCCCACCGCGATGTACCCCGAGTCGGCTCCCTGCGTCGGAACGCTCCACACGTCGCTCTTCGGGTCCTGATATTCCAGCTGAAAGCGCATGTACATCGCGTCCTTTTCGTGCCCATCGCCCGGCATCGAGCCGCGGATCCCGACCGTGTCCGGTTCCTTCGCCGGGTTGCACACGTCGATCGTCGCCCACAGTTCGCGCGAGCGCAGCAGCGAGTGCCCCCTCACAAGACTCCGCCGGTGCCCCCGCCGCCGTGGCCGAGGGCACTCCGATCGGGAGCGCGATCGCCAACAGCGCGCCCGTCGCGCAGCACCAGCGCAAGCGCCCGCTCACCGGGCCGCGTCCGTCTGAGCCATGCCCGAAGAATATCCACGGGCATCGCCCATATGAGCCACTCGGGCGCGGTCGGCGCGGTGTGATATTCCTGCGCCGTGGCCGGTATGCGCTCAGCCGAGGTCCTCGAGCTGCTCGCCCGCGTGCCCGTTTTCTCCACGTTGCACCACGCCGACCTGCAGCGCATCGCAGAGCTCGCCGTCCCCCGCGAGTTCGAGCCCGGTCAGGTCGTCTTCCGCGAGGGCGACTCCAGCGACACCTGCTACATCGTGCGCTCCGGCCGTGCGCGCGCCGTGCGCGAGCACTCCGACGGACGCATCATCACGCTCGCCACCTTCGGCCCCGGCGACATCTTCGGCGAGCTCGCCATGTTCGAGGACGAGCGCCGCTCCGCCACCGTCGAAGCGGTCGAGCCGACCGCCGCCGTGGCCGTGCTCGGCCCCGACATGCGCCGACTGATGAACGAGCACCCCGGCATCGCCACGCGCCTGGTGATCGCCCTCGGCCGGCGCCTGCGCGAGTCCAACGAGCGGCTCTCGCGCCAGTCCTTCCAGACCGTCCAGTCCCGCGTCGCCGTCGTCCTGCGCGATCTCGTCCAGCAGGAGATCGCCGCGGGCGCCGCACCCGCCGAGGTGCTGCTCACCGCCACTCAGGCCGACCTCGCCCAGCTCGCCGGCTCCTCGCGCGAGTCCGCCAGCCGCTTCCTCGCGGTCCTGGAGCGCGCCGGCGTGATCTCCCAGGGTCGTGGACGCCTGACCGTGCACGATCCGCGGGCACTCGATCAGTATGTCTTCTGATCCCCAGCCCGCTCCGCACGGGCGCGGGCGCTCACCCAAAGAACAACGGGGGAGGGCTAGTCGCATCGTCGGCGGGAAGGGAGCCGCCAAAGGACAGGCCCGCGCGGGGGCCAAGCGCGGAAAGCCCGGGTCCAGACCCCGTGAGCTGTCCGCCGGCGGCGTCGTCGTGCGCGGCGAGCAGGTGCTCGTGATCGTTCCCACCCGCCTCGCCGGTGACGGCTCACGCGTGCTCGCGCTTGCCCAAGGGCCACGTCGACCCCGGCGAGAGCCCCTGCAGGCGGCCACGCGGGAGGTCCGCGAGGAGACCGGCGTGATCGTCGCCGAGCCCGTCTGCGAGCTCGGCGAGTCGCGCTACTGGTACCGGCGCGACGGGCACACGGTCGCCCAAGACGGTCACCTTCTACCTCTTCGCCTACCTCCGCGGAGACATCGCCGACCACGACGACGAGGTTCTCGAGGCCCGCTGGATCGACCTGCGCGAGGCTCTCACCCAGCTCAGCTACGCGGGTGAGCGCGCGATGATCGAGCTCGCCCTGGCCCGACCTTCGCAACCGACCCCAAGACCGATAGCCTGCCTGCGTCATGCAGGTCCTCAACTTCTACTCCACCATCTTCGCCGACGAGCTCCTGCGCGGGCGCAAGACCGCCACCATCCGGCTCGGCGACAAGTCCGGCAAGTACCGCAAGAACCAGGCCGTGCTCGTCACGATCGGCTACCAGTACTCCCCCCGCGAACGCATCTTCGAAGCGGTCATCGACCAGGTCGAGGTGATGGCGCTCGCCGACCTCTCCCCGCGCGACATCAAGCACGACAACCCCGAGTTCCGCCGCCACGAGGAGCTCATCCACTTCCTCGAACAGATCTACGGCCGTTCGGTCTCGACGGAGGACACCGTCACCGTCGTGCGCTTCTCCCAGATCATGGACAAGCCCGCCGGGATGACCGAGGCGATGAAGGGCTTCGGCGGCGCCCAGAACTAAGCGCTCTCGCTGCGCCGGCGGCTGCGGTAAGCGGCTTGGACCGCTGTCGGTTGAAGGGCCTGGCTGTGGCTTACCCACGATCTTTACCCGGGGGCTCGCCGGATCTTCTATATATTGGGTAGCGCCTTGGCACTCTCTCCCCGGGAGTGCCAGAGCGCGAGTCACAGTCCCCAACTAGCGGAGGTTCTTTCGATATGAAGCTCAAGCCCCTGGGCGATCGGCTGATCGTGCGGGCGATCGAGGAGGAGGAGACCACGGCATCCGGCCTCGTCCTGCCCGACACCGCCAAGGAGAAGCCGCAGAAGGGCAAGGTCCTCGCCGCCGGCGACGGCCGCCTCGACGACGACGGCAAGCGCATCCCGCTCGACGTCTCCGAGGGCGACGAGGTCCTCTACAGCAAGTACGGCGGCACCGAGATCAAGGTCGACGGCGAGGACCTGCTCGTGCTGCGCGAGTCCGACGTGCTCGCCAAGGTCCTCTAGAGCCAGACCCCAAGCCGCTCTTCGATCGGCGCAGCACATTTTCAAGCACTGTCCAGCACTTTCAAGCCGCGGGGCCGCCGGTCTCGCAGAGGAGAACTATCGAAATGGCACACAAGGAGATCAAGTACGACGCCGAGGCGCGCAAGGCGCTCGAGGCGGGCGTGGACGCGGTCGCCAACGCGGTCAAGGTCACGCTCGGCCCCAAGGGCCGCTATGTCGTGCTCGACAAGAAGTTCGGCGCCCCCACCATCACCAACGACGGCGTCACCATCGCGCGTGAGATCGAGGTCGAGGACGTCTTCGAAAACCAGGGCGCCCAGCTCGTCCGCGAGGTGGCCACTGCCACCAACGACGTCGCCGGCGACGGCACCACCACCGCCACCGTCCTCGCCCAGGCGATCGTCCGCCAGGGCCTGAAGAACGTCGCCGCGGGTGCCAACCCGCTCGCGCTCAAGCGCGGCATCGAGAAAGCCGTCGACGAGGTCGTGGCCAACATCGCCTCGCAGTCCAAGGAGGTCTCCGGCAAGGACCAGATCGCCCGCGTGGCGACCATCTCCGCCGGCGACGAGGAGATCGGCGACGTCATCGCCGACGCCATCGAGAAGGTCGGCAAGGACGGCGTCGTCAACGTCGAGGAGGGCCAGACCTTCGGCATGGACCTCGAGTTCACCGAGGGCATGCAGTTCGACAAGGGCTACATCTCCCCCTACATGGTCACCGACCAGGACCGCATGGAGGCGACGCTCGAGGACCCCTACATCCTCATCGCCAACTCCAAGATCGGCTCCGTCCGCGACGTGCTGCCGGTGCTCGAGGCCGTGATTCAGAGCGGCAAGCCGCTCTTGATCATCGCCGAGGACGTCGAGGGCGAGTCGCTGGCGACGCTCGTCGTCAACAAGCTCCGCGGCACCTTCACCGGTGTGGCCGTCAAGGCTCCCGGCTTCGGCGATCGCCGTAAGCGCATGCTCGAGGACATCGCCATCCTCACCAACGCCGAGGTGATCACCGAGGAGCTGGGTCTGAAGCTGGAGAACACCCAGATCTCCCAGCTCGGGCGCGCCCGTCGCGTCGTCGTCGCCAAGGACAACACCACGATCGTCGACGGCGCCGGCGACGCCGAGGCGATCAAGGGCCGCATCAACCAGATCAAAGCCGAAATCGAGAACACCGACTCCGACTTCGATCGCGAGAAGCTCCAGGAGCGCCTGGCCAAGCTCTCCGGAGGCGTCGCGGTCGTCAAGGTCGGAGCGGCGACCGAGACGGAGATGAAGGAGAAGAAGCACCGCGTCGAGGACGCCCTGCAGGCGACCCGCGCCGCGCTCGAGGAGGGCATCGTGCCCGGTGGTGGCGTCGCGCTGCTGCAGGCCTCCAAGGCCGTCTCCACCGACGGCGACGGCGAGGATGACGAGAAGACCGGCGCGCGCATCGTTCTGCGTGCGCTGGAGGAGCCCCTGCGCCAGCTCGCCGACAACGCCGGCCTCGAGGGTTCCGTCGTCGTCAACGACGTGCGCAAGGCCAAGGCCGGTCAGGGTCTGAACGCCGCCACGAACGAGATCGTCGATCTCGTCGCCGCCGGCGTCATCGACCCCGCGATGGTCACGCGCTCGGCGCTGCAGAACGCCGCCTCGATCGCCAAGAACATCCTCACCACCGAGGCGATCGTCGCCGAGGTGCCCGAGAAGGAAGGCGGGGGGATGCCCGGCGGCGGCGGCATGCCCGACATGAGCGGGATGATGTAGCCACTCTCGCTGCTCGGGCGGTCTCGATCCTCGCTCGAGGATCGACTCCTCCCCGATCCTCCCTCAGTCAAGGATCCGCTTGGGGGCCCGGCATCCATGCCGGGCCCCACCTGTGTCCGCTGCCGTTCCATCGGCGTCGGACGGTCTTGACCGCGAGCTCACGCCGCCGCGCCGCTCCCGGCGCGGCGACTCAGCCCGAGCTCGTCCCCGCGGCCCCGCCGGGCAGGCGGTACGCGGCGATCTCCGGTGTCTGCCCGCCCCCGGCCGCCAGACCCGCCGGGGCGATCAGCGTGTCACCGGAGACCGCCACGCCCGTGTTCGTGCTCGCCGGCAGTTTGGTTTCCCACGCGACGGTCCCGTTGCTCGCGTCGAACGCGTACAGCGCCCCTTCGAACGTGGTCGCGAACACGAGGTCGTTGACCGCCGTCGTCGCGCCGAACGCGGCGGAGGGGAACTTGTGGCTCCACTTGACCGCGCCCGTCGCCGCGTCGAGCGCGACCAGTTCTCCCGTGATCGGGCCGTTTTCCTGGGTTTCGGTCTGGGTGGTGATCGTCACCGAGTGGTTGACGACCGGCACGAACACCGTCGACCCGTTCGTCGCCATCGGCGCGATCACGCCGCCCAGCAGGCCCGGGTACACCGTCTCGGGCATGCTCAGCTTGGAGTATTCGTGTTTCATCGCATACATCGGCGTCGTTGTCGTGGCCGTTGTGGATGCCCACGCTGCGCTTCCACAGCAGCTTGCCGGTCTGCGGGTCCAGCGCGATCACCCAGCCCGACTTGCCCGCCCCGATCACCTGCTGCCTGCCGCCGACGTTCGCCAGGATCGGCGGGTCCTGCAGGTCCCAGTCATACAGGTCGTGCGGCGTCTGCTGGTAGTACCACTCGAGCTTGCCCGTGCTCGCGTTCAGCTTGACGATCGAGTCCGTGTACAGGTTCGGGCCGGGCCTGCTCGACCCCCACGGGAACTGGTCCGTGCCCGGGAACGGCGCCGGGTTGGCCGTGCCCACGTACATGTTCCCTTGGCTGTCGAACGCCGGCGAGTACCACAGCCCGCCGCCGGAGTTGATCGAGATGTTTTCCGTCGACCACAGGTTTTCAGGCGCGGTGTCGAAGTGCCACAGCTTCTTTCCCGTGCTCGCTTCCAGCGCCCACAGGATGCCCACGCCTTCGCCGCCGTAGAACTTTGCGTTGTTCCCCGGCACCGTCGAGACGTAGACGATGCCGTTGTGGTATCCCGGCGCCATGTCGATGCCCTCGTGTTCGTTGCGCACCAGCGTGACCGACCACAGCTGTTCGCCGGTCTTCTCGTCCAGCGCGAACGCCGCCGTCGCGGTCGCCCCATACACCCGCCCGCCCGCGACGACCAGGCCGTTCGGTCCCTGGTCGGGCGATTCGTAGGTCTTGCTCCAGATCACCTTGCCGGTCTTCAGGTTGATCGCCTGCACGTTCGAGGCCAGGTCCTGGGAGAACATCGCCCCGCCGCGAGATGATCGGCGAGGCCGAGTAGCTCCCGTACTGGCTTTTCGCCGTCAGCGGCAGCGTCCATGCCGGCTGCAGCTGCGAGACGTTCGCGCTGTCGATCGGCCCCTGCGTGTAGCGGGTGTTGGAGGTGTCCCCGTTCGGATATCCCGAGCCGGTGAGCAGCGAGCTTTCGCTGGAGGATGACGAGGAGGAGCCCAGCGACACCACCGCGATCACCGCCACGACCGCGACCACCACGACGCCCGCTGCCAGCCAGGCGCTTTTGGAGAGCTTCGGGACTTTCTCCCGCAGGTCCGGGCCGCCGCCGCCGCCCTGGCTCGAGCGAGTCGCTTTCTTGGCCTGGGCGCGGCGGGCTTCTGCGCGGCGCACCTGGCGGGAGCGTGATGGCATCTAGACGACCTCCGTTATCGAGTTGCGGCTTGCCTGAATCTGCGCGTCCTGCTCGCTGAACAACGGCTCCAGCACACGGTTGGCGAGCAACCCCAACGAGCCGAGGTTGGCGAACCCCGGCCCCTGGCTGAGCGCGCCCAGCCCGGGGATGTGCAGCCGCGGGCGCATCCCCTCCAGCTCGAGATTGCGCCCGATCGGGATCTCCGCCCCGGGCGGGCGGTCCCAGACGCGCGCCGACCCGGCTCTCGATCTCCGCCCGCACCGCCGGCGGGAACAGCGAGCGCAGCTGCTCGAGCAGGTCGAACCCGGTGCAGTTGACCACGTAGTCGTGGCGGACGCTCGCATCTCCCTGCCCGCGGCGCGTCGTAGTTCACGCACACCCCGTCCTCGCCGCCCACCGCGGAGACGTGCGTCACGCGCCCGGTGACGAACCGGCACTGGTCGTCGTAGGCGATCGTCTCGAGCGTGCGCGGGGTCGAACACGCCGCGATCGCAGTGGCGGACGAAGTCGCGGCGCGTCTGCGGATCGAGCGTATCCCAGGCGACCTCGTCGGGGTTCGAGAACACGCGATTCTCCAGGAAGCTCTCGCCGCGGCTCATCGGCAGGCTGGGGGTGTAGATCGTCAGCTCGGCGTCGGGCCTGAACGCCCGCAGGAACGCCACGCAGCTGAGCGCGCTCTCGCCGCCGCCGACGATCGCGATGTCCGCGCTCTGCTCGATCGGGATGCGCGCCAGCTCGATGCGCCTGGAGTCGCAGTGAAATATCCGCGGTGCCGCCTCGGCGTCGTGCGGGAACGGACGGTGCACGCCCGGGCCGGTGAGCGCCAGCGCGCGACCCCGATACAGCGGCGCGTCGGTGCAGTCCTCGACGTCGATCCTCCAGCGCTCGCTCCGGCTTCGAGCGAGACCCGCGTCACCCGCCCGCGCACGAGCCTGCACCCCCTCGGTCGCCCGGCTCAGCACCCACGCGAGATATTTGCCGTACGTCCGGTGCTGGATCGGCGGCGAGCCCGCGTTGACCCAGCGCACGTACCGGCGCTCGCCGATCATGTACTGCTGCCAGGTGAACGGCATCATCGCGCGGTCGATCTCCTCGCCGACATCGCCGAACTCCTGATAGCTCTGGTAGGGAAACCCGACGTCCTTGATCGGCGGGATCGCCAGCGGCTCCTCGCCCGAGGTCATGCCGTTGCGCCCCGACCACGACGCCGCCGGTTCGCTCGCCTCGACGATCGTCAGCGCGATCGGGCCCAGGCCAAGGCGGTTCATGACGTGCACTTTCGTGGCGATCGCCGCGGCCTTCGCGCCGGCGCCGACGATGATCAGGTCGGCCTCCGGGATCGCGTCCCGCGGATGCTCGCGCTCCCGTGGGGAGCCGACATCCGCCCGCAGGCCCCTCGCTCGACGGCGAGCGCCATCTGAGCCGACCTCGCTCCGCGGTGGCGCAGCGTCCTGAATCCCTCCTCGCTCATGCCGCCGCGGCCGTCTCTCGTCCGCAGCCGCCGATCCTCGCCGGCCCGCCGGCGCCCGTCCGCCGCCGCGTGATCCGCACGAGCCCGCGCCGGCCGGGGCTGTAGGAGATGGCGCTCTTGCGTCACCTGCTCCGAGCGTGACTGCACCGGCTCCAGCTCCACCTCATCGCAGCACCGCCGCCACCACGCGCTTCATCTCCAGCAGCGCAAAGCTCGCCGCCAGGCAGCGGCGCACGCCGCCGCCGAACGGGATCCACGTGTACGTCCCCGCCGGGCCGCTCCAGGAAGCGCTCGGGCATGAATCTGCGCGGGATGCGGATAGATGTCCTCGCGGCGATGAACCAGGTGGATGCACGGCGCGACCATCGCCCCCGCCGGGACCGTGTAGGAGCCCAGCTCCATCGGCTCGAGCAGCCTGCGCACGACGATCGGTACCGGCGGGCACAGCCGCAGCGTCTCTTTCACCACCGCGTCCAGGTAGGAGTCCTCCTCGCCGCCGGCCGCACCTCCTCGCGCAGGCGCGTCGAGCTTCTCCGGATGGCGCAGCAGCCGCTCGAACACCCACGCCAGCGAGGTCGAGGTCGGCCCGTCCAGCAGCAGCGTGATCAGTTCGTCGCGCAGGTCCTGCGCGCGTCATCGGCGAGCCGTCCTCGTAGTGCGCGTGCGCGAGCATCGAGACGATGTCCTCGCGCCCGGGGCCCTGCCCTCCGCGCGGCGTTTGCGCACCTCCTCCAGCGCCACCGCCTCCACGAGGTCCATCGCCGCCCTGAACTCGGGATCGTCGAACCATCGAGCGTGGCCCGAGCAGCGCCAGCAGCGTCAGCCGCCGCGGCGCGTTCATCCGGTCGGTCAGCTCCCGCAGCAATGCCTGCAGGCGCCGTGTGGAGTCGCGTCGGCATCGGCCCCGAACACCACGCGCATGACCGCCTCCAGGGTGATCGCCTGCATCCGCGGCCACAGCTCGAACGGCCGGTCTACCGGCCACTGCGCGACCGCACGCCGCGCGACCTCGGCCATCATCCCGCCGTAGCTCTCCATGCGCTGGCCGTGGAACTGGGGCAGCATCAGCTTGCGTCGCGTCATGTGCTGTGGGCTCCTCCAGCAGCATCACCGAACGCGGCCCGAGCACCGGCCCGAGCAGCGTGTTCGCTTCGCCCACCCCCAGCGTCTCGGGCGCGGCCGTGAACACCCGCTTGACGTCCTCGCGGGTCGCACACCAGCACCCACGTGCCCCCGTGCCGAACGCGCAGGGTGAAAACATCGCCATAGCGCCTCTGGCATCGCTCCATAAAGGGCAGCGAACGCCACGTCCAACCGACCGCCTGCAGCGCGCTGGGCATGCGCGGACCGGGCGGCAGCGCCGGGCGAACACCGCGGGCCGCGAGGGAATTCACGCGGACTGTCTGTGGCCGAGACGGCTCCTACGCCGACATTCATGTTTCTCTCTTTTGTCGCATCCGTCGCCGGTCGGGTGGTTTCCCGTTTATTGTTTCCTTCTTCAGTCTTCCGGCGCTTGTTTCTCTTTCGTTTTACCGCTTTGCAGAGCCATTTTGCGGGAGTCAGCCGATGCTGCCCGCCGGTTTTTACGGCAAAACCCTTGCGTGGAAAACAGGCAGGGTTATGATAACCGATACGTCCGCAGCGAACTCGATTATTCGTATTGATTTTTCAATCCGGATCTCGGTCGAGGACGTGGTCGGGCGAGTCGGCTGTACAGAGCACCAGTGCCTTAATCGGTTAAAGGGACGGCCTTAAACGCCGTTGATCCGGGTTCGAGCCCCGGCTGGTGCATGGCTATGGAACTCCAATCACGCCCAGAGCAGCCGATGAGCGGATCGTGACCAACCTGTTCGACTACTTCGAGGGCGTTCCCGCGGAGCGGGCAGACGCCCTCGTGCTGGGCCGCGCGCGCGCCGCGACGCCCGCGCGGGGACTGCGACGTGAAGCTCATGCCGCGCGTGCGCGACTGGCGCGAGGACGCCGACTCGCTGCACGCGCTCGCGCAGATCGAAGCGCGAGCCGTGGGTCGGCGACCGTGACGCACGACGGCGAGGGCGTCGCAGCTGCGTCTGGACGACGACTGGATCGAGACGATCGGCGCCGCGCTGGAGGCCGGCGGCAGCGCCGAGGCGACGCTCTCAGATCTCGCGCACGGGCAGCGGATCTCGGTGCAGTTCTGGGACGCGAACGCGACCAAGGCGCTGCACGCCGGCCATCTGCGCAATCTCGCGATCGGCAACGCGCTCGCGGCAGCGCTCGCCCAGGCCGGCGCGCAGGTCGAGCGTCGCAGTCTGATCTCCGACGCCGGGCGCTGCATGGGCGAGGCGATGGCCGGCGTGCTGCACAGCGGCCGACATACACCCTCGTGGCCGGACGGCGGCGAGAAGAGCGACCACTTCGTCGGCGTCTGCTACGCGGACTACGTCGCGGCCGCGCAGTCCGTCGGAGCCGAGGCGGCGAGGCGATCGAGCACCCCGAGGACTCGCTCACGCGCGAGCTGACCCTGCGCGGCGACGCCGCCGACGACCTGCTCAAACGCGTGCTCTGCGGGCGAACGCGAGGCGCTGGAGCTCTGGTACAAGACGCGCGCCTGGGTCATCTCCGGCCAGCGCAAGACCCTCGCGCGGCTGGGCATCGCCTTCGACCGCGTCTTCTTCGAGTCGGACTTCCTCTCCGAGGCGGCCGAGCTGACCGCCTCGGGTCTGCGCTACGGCAGGCTGCGCCGGCGCGAGGACGGCGTCGTCTTCTACGCCACCGGCCTCAGCGACTTCGAGGAGTTCCCGCTCGTGCGCGCCGACGGTCTGCCCACCCAGCACATGCGCGCCCTCGCCTACTGGATGGCCGCGCCCGAACTCGAGCACATGACCTCCATGCAGGTCTGCGGAACCGAGTGGGTCTCCCACGTCACCTGCCGGCGCAAGCTGATGGACGAGCTGCTGACCCGGGGTCGCCCTGGCGACACCGGAGCGGAGGCGGCGAGGGCGGCCACGGTGGCGAGCGCGACGGCAATGCGGTCGGCGGCGAGTGCTGCGATGCATCCCACCCGCGACATCTTCAACGGCATGGTCGCCCGCCAGAAGCGCGCGATGGCTTCCAGCGAAGGGCGCGCTCCTGATCGATGAGCTCACCGACTGGCTCGACGCGCAGATCGATGCCGACCCCGAGCGTCTGCACGTGCGCCGGGCCCATCCCTTCCCTGAACGGATCGCCGCTGAGGTCGTTCTCGGCTACTTCCTGCCCTACCCGGTGGCGCCACGCATCGACTTCGACACCGACAAGCTGCTGTGCGACGGATGAGTCGCTTGGCTGGGATCTGGTCCGCGCGCGTGCGCGTCACGGCCGCGCCGGCCCGACAGGCGGCCGACGCCCAGTCGAAGACCCCGACTACCGCTTCGCCGTGGTGCAGTCCGAGCTATACCGACGCTATCTGCGCCTCGCGGTGGAGCGCTTCGACGTCCGTCCCCTCGCTCACTACCTCAAGCACCTCTCGCGCTGGTATCTGGAACGCGAGCGCGACGAGCATGTCGAGCGCGTCGTGCACACCCTGCTCGATCGCTCCGCGCGCGGTCTGGGGTTGGAGGAGGCGCGATGAGCACGCTGCTCGTCGACAACTACGACTCCTACACCTACAACGTCTTTCACCTGCTCGCCGCGGTCTCCGGCGAGGAGCCGATCGTCGTCCACAACGACATGGTCTCCTGGCGCGCGCTCTCGCGCTGGGACTTCGACGCGATCGTGCTATCACCGGGTCCGGGCCGCCCCGAGCGCTGGCACGACTTCGGGGTCTGCTCGGACATCCTGCGCTGCAGCGAGATTCCGGTGCTCGGCATCTGCCTCGGGCATCAGGGGCTCGGCAACGTGCTCGACGGAGTGGTCTGCAGCGCGCCGATGGTGATGCATGGACGCCTCAGCCAGGTCCAGCATCTCGACGGCGGACTGTTCGCCGGCATTCCGCAGGACTTCTCGGTCGTGCGCTACCACTCGCTCGCGGTCACCGGCCCACTCGGGTCCGAGGGCCGCGTGACCGCTTGGACCGACGACGGCGTTGTGATGGGGATCGAGCACCGCAGCCGCCCGCTCTGGGGGGTGCAGTTCCATCCTGAGTCCGTCGCCAGCGAGCACGGCCGGCGATCGTCGAGAACTTCTACGCGCTCGCGCGCCGGCACCGCGAGCCGCGTTACGCTGGCACACGCGCCGCCGGTCGCCCGCCGTTGCCGTCCTCGCGCCCGGGTACGCGCCGCCGTCGCCGCTCGGGCGTGGAGCGCCACGTGCGCACGATTCCCGGCGAGCCGCCGACCGAGCCGCTGTTTCAACGGCTGTTCGGCTCGGCCGAGCACGCATTCTGGCTGGACAGCGCCGATGCCCCCACGCGACTTGCGCAATCCTCCTATCTCGGCACGAGCGCCGGCGCCGACCGCTGCGTGTTCAGCTACGACGCCACCGAGGGGATGGTGCGCACACGCCGCGGCGATGAGAGCAAGATCGAGCGCGGGTCGATCTTCGACGTGCTGAGCCGCGAGATCTTCGAGCGGGCGATCGAGCCGCCCTCGGGTCCCGGCCCTGACCTGATCGGCGGGTTCGTCGGCTATCTCGGCTACGAGTGCAAGGCCGACTGCTCCTCGCCGATCGTGCACCGCTCCGATCTTCCCGACGCCACGCTGATGTTCGCCAATCGTGTCATCGCCGTCGATCACGTCGCTCATCGCACCGAACTGCTCGCGCTCTGTCGCGACGAGGATCGCGACGACGCCGAGCGCTGGCTGGACGACGCCGAGGCGGTCGTGCTCGAGCATCTCGCCGCTGCGCCCGAAGTCCCCGAGGCTGGGTCGGAGGACCCGGCGGGACGGGCATCGTCGGCGTCCGCGGAGCCGGCAGTGCAGGCAAAGCTGGTGGGACGGGCATCATCGCCATCATCGGCACAGGCGGTGTCGGCGGGGTCCGAGGTCCCTGCCACCGAGGGGCCTCGCCCACGGCCGCGGTGACATTCCGCTGCGGACGCGGACGCGAGCAGTACCTCGCCGACATCGCCCGCTGCCAGGCGGCGCTCGCCGCCGGGGAGTCCTACGAGGTGTGCCTGACCGACCAGATCTCGACCTCCGCGAGCCCCGATCCGTTCGAGCTCTACCGCGTGCTGCGTCGCATCAACCCGGCCCCGTTCGCGGCCTACCTCAAGCTCGGCGAGGCTCGCGGTCCTCAGCTCCTCCCCGGAGCGCTTCCTCTCGGTCGATCGCGAACGCCGCGTGCAGGCGCGCCCGATCAAGGGCACCGCGCCGCGCTCGGAGGACCGATCCTCGACGCGGAGCTGCGCGCCGGGCTCACCCAGGACGAAAAGACCTACGCCGAGCACCTGATGATCGTCGATCTGCTGCGCAACGACCTCGGACGCGTCTGCGAGATCGACAGCGTGCGCGTCCCCGAGCTGATGGTCGTCGAGGACTACGCGACCGTGCATCAGCTGATCTCGACCGTCACCGGCGTGCTGGAGGACGGCCGCACGCCCGTGGAGTGCGTGCGCGCGTGCTTCCCCGGGGGCTCGATGACCGGAGCGCCGAAGCTGCGCACGATGGAGATCATCGACGACATCGAGCGCGAGGCGCGCGGCGTCTACTCCGGCGCGATCGGCTACTTCGGCCTCGACGGCAGCGTCGACCTCAGCATCGTGATCCGCACGATCGTGATGCGGCCCGGGGGCCACCACGATCGGCGCCGGCGGTGCGATCGTGATGCAATCCGACCCGCAGGAGGAGTTCGAGGAGATCCTGCTCAAGGCGCGCGCGCCGATGGCCGCGATCGCCCGAGGCAGTGACCGGCAGCGACTCGCCCGAGGCGTGGAACGTCGAGCTGGAGCCGCCCTCGCCGACGGCGGCGCGGGCGGCCTAGCGGCGATGAGCGCGTCGAGCGGGAGCGGCTCGACGTCGCGCGACCCCGACGGGCAGACCACGACCGCCGAGCCGCCGGCGCAGGCGCGGGAGGGTCCCGAGCGGGTGGGGCGTCCGGAGCGCCCGCGCGTGCGCGCTGCCACGCACGCGGATCTTCCCGCGGTCATCGCCGCCGTCGGGGATCTGCTCTCAGAGCTCGGCAGCACGCCTCCGACAGCGTCGGAGATGCTCGCAACGGCACGGGCGCTGCTCGAGGATCCCCCGTCTCGGAACATTGCTCGTGGCGCAGGCCGGCGATGAGATCGTCGGCGTGCTCGGCGCGAGCTACCAGCTCGCGCTGCACGTGCCCGGACGCTACGCGCTGATCCAGGACCTGTGGGTGCACCGCTCCTGGCGCGGGCGCGCAGTCGGTCACGAGCTGCTGGGCGCGCTGTTCGAGCTCGCCCGCCGGCAGGGGATGGCACGCGCCGAGGTCGGGCTCCCGCGGGAGAGCTTCGAGGGCATTCGCGCGACCAGGGCTTCTACGCCCACAACGGCTTCGAGCACCTCGGCGCGCGGATGCGGCGGACCTTCCCGTGAACGCGCCACGCCGACGAGCAGCGCCCTCACGGATGCTGATGATCCAGCAGCGCTGCGAGCTCACCGGTGCGGTGCCCTGGATAATGGACGAGCACGGACGCAGGACCCCCGGCTATGACGACGGGCGGCGGCTGTCGGAGGTGCGGGCGGGGCTGATGCGCCACGACGGCGTCAGCGCCCACACCGCCGACGCGAGCGCCGAGGACGTCGATCGGGCGCTGCACCGCCTGCACGAGCCCGACTACCTGCGGGCGCTACAGCGCGTCCGCGGTCGCGCGCCCGTGCTGATGGCGGAGCTCGCGCAACCGGGCCTCGCACCCGACACGCCCGTCTGCGCGCAGGTGCTCGCCACCGCACGGGAGGGCATCGGCACGGCCATCTCCGCCGCGCGCGCGATCGTCGCGGGAGCACGCTTCAGCTACGCGCTGTGTCGCCCGCCCGGACACCACGCCGGCCCCGACTGGCTCGGCGGCTACTGCTACCTCAACAACGCCGCCGCAGCTGCCCAGACGCTGCGCGACGGCGGCTTCGAGAGCGTCGCGATCCTCGACCTCGACCTGCACTACCCCAACGGCACATCGGCGCTGCTCGAGCGTATGACCGGCACGACCCTGCACTCGCTGCACGGCTCCACCGGCGCGAACCTCCCCTGGGAGCGCGTACGCCCCCGCAGCGACCGCGAGCACCTCGTGGCATTCCGCGAGGTGCCCCCGACCGACGCCTACCTGGCGGCGCTCGCGCGCTGCACTCACACGCTCGCGCGCTCCGCGCGAGGCGATCGTCCTGTCTCTCGGCTACGACCTCGTGGAGGGCGACCCCCACGGCTCGCTGGTCCTTCCGAGCAGAGGCCTTCGAGCGGATCGGCCGCCTGCTCGCGGCGCCGAGCTGCCGGTCTGCGTCGTGCAGGAGGGCGGCTACGCGCTGCAGTCACTCGCGCAGTGCAGCCACGCCTTCGCCAGCGGCCTGCTGCACGAGAGCGAGGTGGCGGCGTGAGCTCATCCGGGCGCGAGATCGTGGCGGCCGACGGGCTCGAGGAGTTTCGTCGCCGCCTGGACGAGCTCGACGAGGAGATCGCCCGGCGGCTCGGCGAGCGGTTTGCGATCTGTCGCGAGATCGCCCTGTACAAGCGCGAGCACGCGATCCCGATGATGCAGCCCGACCGCGTCGAGCAGGTACGCTCGCGCTACCTCGCCCGCGGCGCCGAGGTTCAGCTGCCCGCCGACTTCACCGCCGAGCTGTTCGAGCTGCTGATCGCCGCCACCTGCCGGATGGAGGACGAGCTCATCGCCGGGGACGGGGTCCCCGAGCCCGAGCCCGAGCGCGCTCTCGCGCGGGACGCGGGCTCCACGCGGGAGCGACTCGGCGACTCCGCACAGGCGACGCGCACGGGGCGCGAGCCGTGACCCGCCCGACGTTCGTCACGCTCGGCCCATCCGGCACCTGTCACGAGAACGCCCTGCTGCACTACCTCGAGTTTCAGGGCATCCGCGACTACGAGATCGTGCTCGTCGGCGATCTGCTCGACGGACTCGAGCTCATCCGCGGCCATCACGACATGTTCCTCGTCCAATGCAGCGCCCACGTGCAGGTTCATCTTGTGACCGAGCGCCACCACACCGAGGTGTTCGCGATCGACACCTTCCTGTATCCCACCAAGGAGCTGGCGCTGCTCGTGCGCGCCGAGATCGCCGACCCGCGGAGCCTCGGGATCGTGTCGGCGACCCGCGGCTACACCGACCTGACGCGCTGGGCCGAGGTCATCGACGAGCCCTCCAAGCCCGTGATCGGCGCGCATCTGCTCGCGGGCGCATACGACGCCGGCCTCACCCATCTGCACTATGCACGCGAACATCCGACCGAGCTGCGCGTGCAGGAGGTCTACGGCGCCGTCGACACGACCTGGGTCGTCTACGGCGCGCACAAGCGCTTCAGCGGCGAGGTCATCGGCCTGCACAACCCCTGGCTGTTCACCGGCGAGCGAGCGCGGGTGAGCGGGTCACGGCCCCAGGGCGCGCCGCGATCCCGGCAGCCGGCCTACGCCTGAGGCGCGCGCTTCGCCGTGGAGCGTGAGCGTCGCAGTGGCCATTCGGCCAGGTGTCGCGCCAGTCGCTCGCGTGGGGCGTACGCTCTGTCGATGCGGCTGTCAGAGGGTTCGGCACGGAGGCCGAGCCCTCTTCGTAGTCGGGCACGGCTCTACCCAAACACGCTCCACAGCAAACCCCAGTTCAACCAGGCGCTGTCAGCTGCGCGCGTAGGAGAATCCCGTCAGACCATCGTATTCGGCCGAATGCTCCACTGTTTTCAGGAGCGTTTCTCCCGAGAAGCCCGGCTTCGTCGAAATCGGGTGCGGCAGTGCATACAGAACCACAAGATAGTGGTTGACGCCACTGCTCTTCGGGGGACAGACCGAGTAGCGGCTCTGTCCGAGGCTGTTGCGTCCAACGACTGCGCCTGTCGGAAGTGTGCCCGCAGCGAGGGCTTTGAGCGTCGGCTGCAAGCCGGTCACGGCCCATGCGACCACTTCGTTTCGGCCGGACGCCCTTCCATTGAAGTCGGTTACAAAAAGAGCGAGTTCTGCTGTGCCCGTTGGGATGGCGCCCCATTGCAGCGGCAGTGAGACATCGGCACCATCGCAGGTGTAGCGCGTAGGCAGGGCTCCAGCCGCTCCCCTGTACGCGGGGCTCGACATCGTCAGAATGACCTTCGGAATATGTTCCCTGGGCGGGCTTGTCTTCTGGGCCTGGGTGGGGGTTTGAGATGGGTGCGTGCCCGTCGTGGAGGATCCCGCACCGGTGTCGGTCGGGCCCGGAGAAGTCTGGCCCGCGCTCGCGGCCTGTGTGGAGGAGGACGTCGAGCTCGAACCGCCGCAGCCGGCCATGACCAGCCCCAGCACGAGCACACCGCTCACCGTCGCATGCACCAGTCGCCCCATCTCGCTCCCTCCAGAACCGGGCGTCGCGCCCGCTTGCCAGTCAGGAGGTCACGCTACAGATTCACCTCTCAAATTCCCAGCGATTCGCGAGATTGTCTCTGTTTGACGGAGCCCCTCAGGCGCCGACCGCCTCCACCGACCGTGGGGGCTCGCCCACGTATATCGCCGTCGGGCGGATCAGCTTCGCCTCGCGCTTCTGCTCGAGGATGTGCGCCGACCACCCCGCCACCCGCGCGCACGTGAACATCGGCGTGAACAGCTCCGGCGGGACTTCCGCCAGATCGAGCACCACCGCCGACCAGAACTCGACGTTCGTCGCGAGCACCCGATCGGGCCGGCGCGCATGCAGCTCCGCCAGCGCCGCTTGCTCCAGCGCCTCCGCCGCCTGGAAGCGGGGCGAGCCCAGTTCGCGGCAGGTGCGGCGCAGCACACGCGCGCGCGGATCTTCGGCGCGGTAGACGCGATGGCCGAAGCCCATCAGCCGCTCGCCGCGATCGAGTGCGTCATTCACCCAGCGCTCGGCGTCGCCGGTCCGTTCGACTTCGTCGAGCATCTTCAGCACGCGCGAGGGCGCGCCACCGTGCAGCGGGCCCGACAGCGCGCCCACCGCCGCCGACAGCGCCGCGGCGCAGTCCGCTCCCGTCGAGGCCACCACGCGCGCGGTGAACGTCGAGGCGTTCATGCCGTGCTCCGCCGCGGAGACCCAGTAGGCGTCGATCGCCTTGACGTGGTCGGGATTGGCCTCTCCGCGCCAGCGAATCAGAAACCTCTCGGGAATCGTCGCACCCTTGTCGATCTCCTCCTGCGGCACCGGGGGTTGACCGGGTTCGCGCGCGGACTGCGCCACGAACGACAGCGCCATCACAGAGGCGCGCGCGAGATCCTCGCGGGCCTGCAGGTCGGTGATGTCGATCAGCTGCCCGAACCCCCACTCGGGGGCGAGCATCGCCAGCGCCGACTGCACGTCCACGCGGTGATCGCCCGAGCGCACCGTCAACGCGTGCGGTTCGGCGGGGGGCAGGCCCGGTTTCAGGCGGCCGTCGACCAGCAGGCCCCAGACCTGCTCGTAGGGGACCGCGCCGACCAGGTCCTCGATGTCGACACCGCGGTAGCGCAGCGCGCCCCCCGCTTTGTCGGGCTCCGCGATCTCCGTGGCGAAGGCGACGACGCCCTCCAGGCCCGACTGGACCTCTGGTGCTGCTGTCTGTACCGCGCTCATGGCACTCGCTTTCTGAGCTTGATGCTTGACGGGGGATGCTGCCTTGTGGGCAGACTCGTATCGTCGCAGGAATCTCCGCGTGAGTAGGCTGCAGTCGCAGCCAGACACCCAGCCATCAGCCTGCTCGAGCAGCCGCGAGCAGCGCGCCCCCGGAGGAGGAGTCTTGTCCGACAACGATCTGATGTTCCGTCCCGCCACCGAGCTCGCGGGCATGGTCCGCAACGGTGAGGTCTCAGCCCAGGAGCTGGTGGGGATCTCGCTGGAGCGGATCGAGGAGCTCAACCCGGCCCTCAACGCCTTCGTCGACGTCGACGCCGAGCGAGCGCTGGCCACCGCCGCCGAGATAGGTCCGGGCGATGAGCGCCCGTTCGCGGGCGTGCCGGTCGCGATCAAGAACAACCGGCCCGTCCAGGGGTTGCGGCTCACCTACGGCTGCCGGCTGATGGCCGAGAACATGTGCGACTACGACCACAACGTCACGCGGCGTCTGAAGGACGCGGGGTTCGTGATCGTTGGCACGACCACGCTGCCCGAGTACGGCATCCTGCCCGTCAGCGAGGCCCGCATCTTCGGTCCCACGCGCAATCCGTGGGACCTGGGGAGGACTCCCGGAGGCTCCTCCGGCGGATCGGCCGCGGCGGTGGCCGGCGGCATGGTGCCGGTAGCCCACGGCAACGACGGCGGCGGCTCGATCCGCATCCCGGCCGCGTGCTGCGGTCTGGTCGGCCTGAAGCCCGCGCGCGGGCGCATCTCCGCGGCTCCGGAATTGGGAGACTCCTCGCTGGGCATCGACGGGATGCTCACGCGCACGGTCGCCGACACCGCGGCCATCCTCGATGTGCTCGAGGGCTATGAGCCGGGCGACGCCACATGGGCGCCCCCGCCGTCCGAGCCTTTCGCCCAGAGCGTCGCGGGCACTCCCGGCAGGCTGAGGATCGCCGCGACCACACTGGCGCCGATCGCCGAGGCGGTCGTGGACCCGATGGCCGCGCAGGCCGTCGCCGACGCGAGCGAGCTGCTGCGCTCGCTCGGGCACGAGGTGGTGGAGGTCGAGCCGCCGTGGCTGCTGGACGGTCTGCAGGAGCTGTTCGGCGCGGTGTTCTCCAACCACATCGCGCTGTCGATCGCCTATTCCGGCGCCGTCGCCGGGCGTGAGCCGGCCGAGGAGGACATGGAGCCGATGAGCTGGGCGATCTACTCGATGATCCAGAAACTTGGAGCCGTGCAGGGCATGGCGGCGGCCGTGCAGCTGCAAGCGCACTCGCGCCGCCTGGTCGCTTTCCTGTCGCCCTATGACGCGCTGCTCACTCCGGCGCTGGCGGAGCGTCCGCTGCCCCTGGGGACGCTGAACACGGCCGCGCCCGAACCGATGTCGACCTTCAGCCGCTCGGGCCTGTTCACACCGTTCACCCCGGTGTTCAACGCCTCCGGGCAGCCGGGGATCTCGCTGCCGCTGTATCAAGGCGAGGATGGCCTGCCCCTGGCCGTGCAGCTCGTCGGGCGCCCCGCAGGGGAGGCCGCGTTGCTGGCGCTGGCCTCGCAACTGGAAGAGGCGCTGCCGTGGGCGCAGCGACGCTCGCCCGTGCCGGGCGTAGCCGTCAGCTGACTCCCAGCACCGCCCGCATCGGCTTCGGCGTCACGCCGAGGCGCTCGGCATCGCTCACGCCGGACCGGGCCAGCATCGAGCACTCCATCAGCTCGGCCTCGTCCCATGTCGCGAACGCGCGCTCGCCCAGCGTCGCCTCCAGCAGGCGCAGCACGCGCGAGACGATCGGTGTCGGGATCTTCACCAGGGGACGCGGCCGCTGCAGCGAGTCGAGCACGAGCCTGACGATCTCGGTGTGCGTCAACGTGTCGGGGCCCGCGAGCTCGTACCGTCGGCGCTCGCCCGCGGGGGCGCGCAGGGCCGCCATCACGCAGGCGGCGACGTCCTCGGCCCAGATCGGCTGATAGCGCGCGCGCCCCATGCCCGACATCGGCACCACGGGCGCGAGCGCCATGCGTTCGAGCAGCGTCAGCCACGCATCGCCGGGGGCGTAGACGATCGAGGGGGCGAACACCGTCCAGTCCAGGTCGGTCTCGCGTACAGCCTGCTCGGCTGCCGCCTTTGCTCGGTGAAAGCGCGTGCGATGCCGCGCAGAGGCGTCGAGCGTCGAGAAGAACACGAACCGTCCCACGCCCGCGCGCTGTGCTGCGCGCACGATCCGCCAGGTGGCGATCCCGTTGAGCTCCTCGATCGAGCCGTTCGGCTGGTCGCGGATCGTCGCCGCGAGGTGCACGACCGTGTCCACGCCCCGCAGCGCGTTGCGAAACGAGGGTGGGTCGGTGAGGTCGCCGAGCGCGATCTGCACGCGCACGCGCTGGGACCCGAGCCGGCGGGGGTCGCGTCGCACCAGGCAGCGTACGTCGACGCCATCGTCGAGGAGCCGGCGCAGCAGAGCCGAGCCCACCTGGCCGGTCGCGCCTGTGAGGAGCAGCATCGTCCCCAAACCTAGCGAAGTCGCCCCATTCGAGATGATTGAGCACGCAAGCATCTAGGATGAAGCTCGCTACGATCAGGTTCGCGCGGGCGAGCGCCATCACTAAAATAGGCTCTCGCCCCGAGGCGTCCACCAGCAAAGACCCCGTAAACCGACAGGAAAGAACTTAGCGAATGGCCTACGTGATCGCCGAGCCGTGCATCGGAACCAAGGACAACTCCTGCGTAGAGGTGTGCCCCGTCGACTGCATCCATCCGACGCCCGAGGAGCCCGGATATGACGCCGCCGAGATGCTCTACATCGATCCCGAGGAGTGCATCGACTGCGACGCCTGCGTCGAGGCCTGTCCCGTGGACGCGTGCTTCGCCGAGGACCAACTCCCGGAGGAGTGGCAGAAGTACTCCCAGATCAACGCCGACTACTTCGCCAACGCCAAGTAGGTTCTACGCCTAGGCCGCCGCGTGCGCGTCGCGGCGCAGGCCGATGATGCTGAGCAGGAATGACGTGAACACGATCTGAATGCCCAGCACCAACAGCGTCGCGGCGAAGATCGCGGTCCTCTCCTGGGAGAGGTTGCCGAAGCCGTGGCCGATCCAGTCGAGCAGGATCACGGCGATCATCGCCACGGCCACGAGCGCGACCGCGCTGCCCAGCATCAGACCGTGCTCGAGGCGCAGGCGCTCGCGCGCTCGATCGAACCACGGGTCGCGCTCGCTCATGAAGTACGTCGCGTAGGCGTGCGCACTCAGCCCGAGGCCCACGAGCTGGGCGCCGACGATCAGCAGCAGCGAGCCGGCGATCAGCGTGTGCAGGTCCCACTGCCGTCCGAGCAGATCGATGTGCGCCAGCACCAGCAGCGACACGAGACCGCCGAGCGCGGACATCAGCGCGCCCGGAAGGATGAACAGGTGGTTGGGGGAGTGCAGCAGCAGAAAGCGCACATGTCGCCAGCCGTCGCGAAAGCTGGAGAGCTTCGACTCGCCACCGCGCGGGTGGTATTCGATCTGGATCTCACGGATGTCGAGGTTCTCCTTGGCCGCGCGGACGACCATCTCCGAGGCGAACTCCATACCGGTCGTCCGCAGCCCGAGCACCTCCAGGCGATCACGCCGGAATGCCCGCATTCCGCAGTGCGCGTCGCTTATGCCGGTGTGGAACATGGCGTTGAGCAGACGTGAGAGCAACGGGTTGCCGATGTAGCGGTGGTGCCAGGGCATGGCGCCGGGGAGGATGTTGTGCATGCGGTCGCCGACGATCATGTCCGCGCCGTCGCGCAGCTCCCGCAGGAACCTGGGGATCTCCTCGAAGTCGTAGGTGAGGTCGGCGTCGGCCATCACGATGTACTCGCCGCGCGCAGCCGCGAACCCGGCCAGATAGGCGCTGCCGTAGCCGCGCCGGGGCTCGCGCACGACGCGCGCCCCGGCCAGCTCTGCCAGCTCGGCGCTGCCGTCCTCGGAGTCATTGTCGGCCACGATCACCTCGCCGGGTATGTCCGAGCGGGCCATCGCGCCCAACGCCGAGGTGACGCACCGTTCGATGTTCTCGGCCTCGTTCAGGCAGGGGATGACGACCGAGAGCTGCAGGGGAGAGACCCCACGGCCGGTGGCGAGACCCCCGCTTTCGATCGTCGTGCTCATCGTGGTGAGCATGGCGTGTATGTGGAACATTGCAAACGGGCTCGCGATACACCCGGAAAACCGCCATCGAGTCGCGAGACCGCGTCTCTGACTGACTCCCGCTCGATCCCTGTCGGGCGGGGGCGGGTGGTCGATTCACGGGACGGAGACTCGATGCGAACGCGGCCCGGGGCGCGATCGGCGACCGTGCGCCTGCGCCGAGTGGAGCTTGCCGCGGTCGGAAACGATCGCACGAATCAGTGGTGCAATCTCGCACCCCAAGATAATCTGTTGAACGTTCGAGGAGGCTTGAGTCGGCATGAGTTTGACTATTACGACGATGGGACGGAGGTGAGCGCAATGCGTGTCATGAGCCGGAGCCATTCACCGCGCTCAGGTACGGTCGTCTGGCTGAGCTTTGTGCTGTCCCTCGTCTTCGCCGGATGTGGCGGCAGTGGCGGCGGAGCCGCGACCGCGGGCGTCAGACCGAAGGCGATCGCCTTCGTAAGCCCGTCGATGGCCGGTGCTGGGGCCTCGGGCAAAGCCCAAACGATCCCCGTCCGTTACACCTGCGACGGATCCGACACCACACCTTCCTTCAGCTGGGGTGCGGTGCCGCCGAACACCGCTGAACTTGCACTGTTTCTTCTCACGGTCGCCCGCTCGACCCCCGCCGCCCGCGGCGGCTCGAGGGTTGAAGTGTCCGTCGAATGGGCCGTTGCCGGCCTGTCGCCCGCAACCCATGCGATCCCGGCCGGCAGGCTTCCACCCGGTGCTGTCGTCGCAGGCAGTCGCTATTCGATCTGTCCTGCCAAAGGCAACGTCGGGGTTTACATCTTCAAACTCAACGCTCTGGCGCATAGGCTTGTGTTCAGGTCGCCCCTCAATGCGAACGGGCTGTTTCAGGAAGCGGAAGGTGCAACCGTGGCGTCCGGAGCTTTCACCTCGAGCTACAAGCGGGTTTGACTCGCCGCCGGTGCAAGCCGCGGCCGAGCGAGTCCGTACCGGTCAAGCCACGCGAGCCCACTCCGGCCAGCGCCAGCGCGGCGAAACGATCGAGCCACGTCAGCCGCGCGCCCACTCGGCGAGCCGCTCGTGGAGCTCTCAGTCCGGATCCAGCACGTCCAGCACCGGCACGCCCGGGACGGCCGCGGCGATCAGCTCGCGCAGCTCCCGCGACTGAAAGCGGTGGGAGTGCGGCGCCACCGGGTTGACGGTGATCGCGCGCAGATCGATCGTGCGCCGCACCGCGATCGAGATGCCCTGACGCTCATACCAGCTCGGTGCGTGACTGGACAGGAACACCCTGGTGGGATCTCCCGCGACGATCCTCAGCTCGCGCCCATCGCGCTCTCTGCGGGCGGCGAGCAGGCCCTCCAGGAAGCGCTCGCCGAGCGCGCCCTCCACGCGGAACGTGTCCGCCCGCGGATGCTCCCGCAGGAGCGCCGCGATCTCGGCCGGCTCGCCGCGCAACACGAGCCGCCCTTCCAGCGCGACCCCCTCCTCGCCGCACTCGGGCAGCCCGACCAGCTCGACCGCATCCCTGGTGGCCGCGACGACCCGCTCGATCGCCTCGTCGAGCACGGCCCCGGTGGCCATCACCAGTCCGTCGGCGACCGCCGGCGAGGAGGCCGCGCGGCGGTCGATCGCGCCGTCGATCAGCACCCGCTCGGCGCCGTGTGCGACCATCGCATCGCTGACTGCGCGCACGTCCCGAGCCGCGCTCGGGCCCGCCACCTCGACGGCGCCCCCCTCGCTGAGCCGCGCGAGCACGACTTCGCCGAGCGGCGTCCTCACCCCGGTTGCAGCCAACCGCTCGTGCGCCAGTCCACTCGCCCGCAGCAGCCCGCCGGTGCTGGCCACGAGGCTGCCCGTCCGCAGGTGGATCGCCGGCTTTGCGATGCGCGCGTCGATCACGTCGCGCTGCTCGCCGTCGCGGCCGATCGAGGTGACTCCCACCGGCACGCCCGCCGCGGCGTGCTCGGTCAGGATCGCCGCCAGCGTCTGCGTCTTGCCGGTGTTCTTCGCCAGGCCCACGAGTGCCAGCCGGCGCGTGCCCGCCAGCAGGTCCATCAGGGTGCGCGGGGCGGTGTGGGCCCCAGGCCGTCCGGGCGACCCGCCGGTGGCGTCAGTCATCCGCGCCGGGTTCGGCGTCCGCCGGGGCCATGTCGGCGCCCGCCGGGACAACGCCCGACTCGCGCATGCGCGCGGCCAGCTCGCGCACGATGAAGCTCGCGACGTGGTACGGATAGGTGCCCTTGGAGAAGCCCGCGTCGAAGCCGAGCTCCTTCGCGAGCTCGTTCGACACGCGCGGTCCGCCGCACGTGAGGATCAGCTGCTTGCGCCGTCCCTCGGCCTCGACGACCTCGACGAGCTCGGTCAGGTTGGCGACGTGCAGGTTCTGCTGGGTGACCGTCTGCGAGACGAGGATCGCGTCGGCGTGCAGGTCGATCGCACGCGAGACGAGCACGCTGTTGGGCACCTGGCTGCCGAGGTTGTGCGTCTGAAACGCCCTGTAGCCCTCCAGGCCATGGTGGCCGTGGAAGCCCTTGAGGTTGAGCATCGCGTCGATGCCGACGCTGTGCGTGTCGGTGCCGGTCGCCGCGCCGACGACGACGATGGGGCGGCCGATGTGCTCATCCGCGAACGCCTCGATCTCGTCCTCGCTCATGTACTCGACGTCGAACCCCTCGTCGGAGAGCGAGGCGTAGTCGACGGTCTGCTTGCCCTCGGCGAACATCACGAAGTAGGTGTAGCCGTCGGTCAGCTCCTGGTAGTGGACGACCTCGGGGTGCTCGAAGCCCATCTGCGCCGCCCACTCCTGCGCGGCCCGGCGCGCGGCGAGTCCGTAGGGGACGGGCAGCGTGAAGCTGAGCTGCACGATCCCGTCGCCGAGATGGTCGGCGTAGGGCCGCACCCTGGAGAGGTCGACCGCGCGGGCGCCGGCCGGCGTGGGCGTGCTATCGGGCAAGGCTCGATGCTCCACGCATCAACTCGATTGCCGGGTTGAAGTAGCCCTCATCGACCGTCACGATGCCCTCCGTACCGCGCCCCTCGTCGATCTGACGCGGGACGTCGCCGAAGACGCCCTCGCCGAGCGCCGCGAACAAACCCCGCTCGGCGATTCGCTCGAGCAACGCGTGTGCGCCGGCGAGCACCTCCTGCGCGCGCGTCTGCACGATGCCGCCGCGGCGAAACTCGATCTCCTCGCCGAGGTCGTGCGCGGCGTTGAATACGTAGTTGACGTTTTCCAGTCCGATCACGCGGTCGTGGACGTGCGGCGTGAAGATCCCCTCCGTCGGCACGCCGATCGTCTGGATGCCCTGACCGGTGGCGATCGTGACGAGGTTGAACAGCGAGTCGGTCGCGTGGGTGCGATACAGGTTGCCGTCCATGTGGCGCGTCGGGGGCATGTACTTGACCGGGCAATCGGGGAACAGCTCGCGCGTCAGCTGTGCCTGCGCCCACTCGTAGAGCAGACTGTTCTTGACCGGCGTGTCGATCTCGTAAGCATCGCCGAGCGCGATCTGCTCGTCGGGGACGCCCGATCCAGTGCGAGCCGGCGGTTGATGAACTGCGACGCGGTGACCGACGGCGCCGCCTCGATCGCGTCGGCCGTACGCAGGTAGTTGTCCTCGCCGGTGTTGATGACGACCCCGAAATAGCCGTTGATCATGCGCGATACGCGCTGGTCGATCAGGCCGCGGACGGGGTTGATGTCGCGATAGAGGATGCCGTAGAGCGCGTCGTTGACCATGTTGTCGAAGCCCTCGATTGCGCCCATCGCGGCGATCTCCGGCATGCACAGTCCCGAGCAGAAGCTCGACAGTCGCACGTAGCGGCCGTTGGCGGCCGACCACTCGTCGAGTGCCGCGCGCATGATCTGAAAGTTGGCCTGTGTGGCGAACGTGCCGCCGTAGCCCTCGGTCGTGGGGCCGTAGGGGACGTAGTCGAGCAGGGACTGAGCGGTCGAGCGGATCACGGCGACGATGTCCCCGCCGGCCTGTGCGACGGCGAGTCCGTGGACGACATCCTCGTAGACGTTGCCCGTGGCGGTCAGCACGTAGCGCAGCGGCGGCGGGTGCTCGCCGAGGCGCTCGCGCAGTTCGCGCCGCTCGTTCATGCGTGCTGCGATCCGTCCGACGCGCTCCTCGCACTCGTGCGCGATGCGCACGTGGATCGCCTCATCGCCGGCCCGTGGGAGACCGATCAGATCGAGCTCGCCGCGGTCGACTGCCTCGGCCAGCGATTGCGGTGTGGCCTCGGCGGAGGCGGTCTCGGCGAGCAGCGCGTTGCCGATCCAGTACGCGATCCCGCGGCTCAGCTCGCCGGCGTCGCGCACGTGATCGACGAGCACGTTCGGCAGCGGCGCATCCAGCTCGTTCGCGCCGTCGACGCCGAGCAGTCGCGCGATCGTACGCTCGACCGAGACGGTCGTCTTGCCATCGATCTCCGCGGCGACCTGCCCGGCGATCTGCTCGGCCGCGGCGCGGCAGGAGGCGATCATGCCCGGTTCGAGGTCGAGCTTGGAGGGCGCGCCTGCGCTGCTCATCGGATGTCCTTGACGATCGGGAAGGGGATTACCTCGCGCAAGCGTGTCGCGTTCGGTGAGGATCATCACCAGCCGATCGACGCCCATGCCCCCGCCGGCGGTGGGTGAGTAGCCGTACTCGATCGCGCGCGCGTACTCCTCGTCGTTGGGGTGGGGCACGTCCTCGTCGTCGATCATGCGCCGCTTGCGCTGGTCGACGAAGCGCTGCCACTGGTCGACCGGATCGTTCAGCTCGGTGTCGCCACTGACCAGCTCGATGCCGCCGATGACCGCGTCGAAGTGCTCGCCCAGCTCGGGGTGCACCGCGTGGCGCTTGGTGATCGGGAACGGCTCCAGCGGGAAGTCGAAGACGTGCGTCGGCTGGTTGATCGTCGACTCGATCTTCTCCGAGTAGATGTCGGCGACGACCTCGGCCCATGTCGCCGCGGGATCCATCGGCTCGTCCAGCACCTCCGCGAGCTGCTCGCGCGTGGACTCCATGAAGTCCAGGCCGAAGCGCTCGAGGATCAGCTCGCGCATCGTGATCCGCCGCCAGGGCTTGGCGAGGTCGATCTCCTCGCCGTTGCGCCTGATCGTCGTGCGCCCCAGCGCTTTCTGGGCGACGTCGCGGAACATCTCTTCGGTGACGCGTCGCCACGTCGTTGTAGTCCGAGTAGGCGCACATGAACTCGATGATCGTGAACTCCGGCGAGTGCTTGGGAGAGATGCCCTCGTTGCGGAAGACCTTGCCCATGTCGTAGACGTTCTCCATGCCGCCGACGATGCAGCGGTTGAGGAACAGCTCGACGGAGATGCGCAGGTACAGATCGCGATCCAGCGCGTTGTGGTGGGTCGTGAACGGCCGCGACCCGGCGCCGCCCGCGAGCGACTGCAGCGCCGGCGTTTCGACCTCCACGAAGTTGCGTTCGTTCAGCCACTCGCGGATCGCGAACACGATCTTGTGGCGCGTGACGAACAGCTCGCGCGTGTCCTCGTTGGCGAGCAGGTCCAGCTCGCGGTAGCGGTAGCGGGTGCCGGTGTCGCCGAGACCGTGGTGCTTGTCCGGCGGCGGGCGCAGCGTCTTGGTCAGCAGCGTGCACTGCCGCACCGCCAGCGCCAGCTGCCCGCGCTGGGTCACGTAGACGAAGCCTTCGATGCCGACGATGTCGCCGATGTCGAGCCCGAGGATGCGGTCGTAGGTCTCCTGCCCGAGCGCAGTCGACGCGCACGACCACCTGGATCGAGCCCGACAGGTCACGCAGATCCAGGAAGGCGGTCTTGCCGTGCCCGCGTCGGGAGATCAGGCGCCCGGCGACGTGGTAGCGTCAGCTCCGGGTGCTCGCCGGCGTCGAGCGCGCCGGCGTCGTGTGTCTCCAACACGTCCGCGATCCGCGTGCGCTGCCCCCACAGCGTGACCGGCGGGTAGGGGTCGATGCCTGCGGCGCGCAGCCGCTCCATCTTGGCGCGGCGTTCGTCGAATTCGACGACCCCATCGGGGGACGCGGCGGTGTCTGGGCTCGCGCCGGCATCGCCGTCCGCCGGGCCGACGCCATTGCCTGTGGCCGTGACGCCGTCGGCGGGCTCGCCCTCGGTCAGCGTGGCCTCGTTGTCCTCCTGCTGGGGTCCCGATACGGGCATAAAGACGATCCTCTCAAGTAGGTGGCGCTTGTCAAGCGATCGAGCAGGATGTCTCCAGGTACCGGACCTCCGCGATCGCGTGCCCGGGTCCACACCGTGACGGCGAGTCCTAGGCCATGGGCAGTGACATGCCAGCCGGTTTTCGCTCCGTCTCGGGTGCGGGAGCGGCGGGGACCGCCACGGGCGTGCCGGCGACCTGGACCAGCGGCAGCGTCGGCAGGGCGGGCAGCGGCGGCGGCGAGGCCATCGCGATCAGACCACGCGCGGCGTGGCGGATCGCCTGGGAGGCGGGGTCGTCGGGATCCTCGATCACGAGCGGAACACCGTTGTCGGCGTGTTCGCGCAGCGGCATCGTCAGCGGGACCTTGCCCAGTAGCGGCACGTCGAGCTCGTCGGCGAGCTCCTGCCCGCCGCCCTCGCCGAAGATCTGAAAGCGCTCGCCGGAGGGGGTGGTGAAGCCGGACATGTTCTCGATGATCCCGCAGATCTCCAGGGAGACCTTGTGCGCCATCTCGGCGGCGCGCCGAGCGACCCGTTGGGCGGTCGGCTGGGGCGTCGTGACGATCGCGAACGTGGCCTGGGGGAGCAGCTGGGCGAGCGTCATCGAGACGTCGCCGGTGCCGGGCGGCAGGTCGATCAGCAGGTGATCGAGCGCCCCCCAGTCGACGTCCTGCAGGAACTGCGTGAGGGCCTTGTGCAACATCGGCCCGCGCCACACGACGGCCGCGTCCTCGGCGACGAAGAACCCGATCGACATCACCTTCACGCCGTGAGCCTCCAGCGGCAGGATTTTGCGCTCCGCCGACACCGGCGGGCGGGTCGAGCCCAGTCCGTACATGCGCGGGATCGAATACCCCCACACGTCGGCGTCGAGGATGCCCACACGCTTGCCTTCGCCGGCCAGCGCCGCGGCGAGGTTGGCGGTCAGCGTCGACTTGCCCACGCCGCCCTTGCCCGAGCCGACGCACAGCACGTTCGCGACCTGCGCGAGCGCCCCGTCCGGGAGGCTGCCCCGCCCCAGCTTCTGCTGCAGCGCTGCCTTCTGATCGTCGTTGAGCACATCGAAGTAGACGTTCACGTGCGTGACTTCCTCGAGTGCCGAGACGGCCTGCGCGACTGCGGTCTGGAAGTGGCCCTTGATCGGACAGCCGGGCGTCGTCAGTGAGACGGTCACGTCGACGACGCCGTTGGCGGAGATGTCCACCGAGCGCACCATGTCGAGCTCCACGATCGAGCGGCGCAGCTCGGGGTCGATCACGACCTCGAGGGCCTTGCGGATCTGCTGCTCGTCGGTCACGGGCCTCATTGTGCCACGAACGATCTTCCATCCGAGGGCCACGTGGTTGTAGCGATGGTCCGTCGCCACCGGCGTGAGAACCCTACACAGCGGCCACGGCAACGATTCATGCCAAGAGGGCCGGCTTTGCCGGTCCTCCGTAAGAGCCCTACACGGCGGGAGGGGGTGCTGGGGGAGGGCCTGCCCTCCCCCAGCTTGCAAAAAGCCCCCGAAGCGGGGGTCGCTTCGGGGGCTAGGGGAGGAGAGGGTCCTACTTCTACCGGCGAGGTATGAGGCCGGCAGACTGTCCCGTGCGCCACACGCTGTGGCAGCGCCCCCGGATCTCCTCGTCCGGGGCGGGGGAAGTGGGGATCAGACCAGGCTCTGGATGCGCTCCTGGAAGCGGTCGGCGAGCTCGGTGCCGTCCTGACGGCGCTTGCGCAACTCGCGCTCTACGCTCGTACGCGCTTTGCGCACTTCACGCTCCAGACGCTTGCGGGCGGTGGCGCCGCGATGCTCGAATTTGCGCAGCTGCGCCTGTGCCTTGGACGTGCTCGAGTAGCTGGTGATCGTGTCGTTCACGCTCGAGACGACCCGGTCGCGGGCGGTCAACGCCGCGCCGACGGGGATCAGGACCGCCCGCTCGGCGTATGAGGACTTGGCGGTGGACGTGGTGCTGCCGCGTCCGGTGGTGGCGCGTTTTGCGGTCGCCGCGCGCTTGCGGGGTTTCGCGGCGCGGGGGGAAGTTGTGTCGGCTGATGCCATCTGACGGAAGTCTCCTTGTCGTGTGATGCCCCATCGAATGAGGACGGTTACGTTGGCTCGTGCAGAGGCTCGACAACGAGCTTAGCACCGAACACCTGTTTGTAACCCGACCGGAAGAGATTGTTACACGCCGATATCCGTCCTCGGTGAATTCCCTGTGAACAAGCGGGGGTTCGCGTGTCAAGATTGTAACAACAGGAACATGCGTTCGGTTTGCGTCATTTGCGGGAATTTAAAGACGAGCGAGCGAGTGGACGAGGCCGGAAGGCCCGTTCTAGCGGATGATCGCTCGAGCGCCACCGAGCGAGTCGGAGCGTAGCCGCGTCGCCGCTGCAGAGCAGCGGCCTCAGGCGGTAACGCCGACGCGGTCGAGCCACAGCGCGGGCTCGGCCAGCTCCCGCGTGCTCGGCAGCTCGGCGGCCGAACGCCACGCGATCGCGAGCGTCTCGGGACCGCCCGCGTCGACGACGGCGTCGCAGAAGCGCCGGCCGACCTCGTACTGGCGCAGCTTCAGCTCCAGGCCGAGCAGCCGCTCGAGCACGCGCCATGGCAGTCCGCGGGACTCCCGCCGGCGGGTCATCGCGGCGCGCAGGCGCGGCAGCGACGGCAGCAGCTCGGCGCCGACGGCGTCCATCGTGTGCTCGGCGTGCCCCTCGATCAGCGACATCGTCGCCTGCATCCGCTCGACGATCCCCCAGCGCTCGTCGCCCAGTCCGAGCCGCAGCAGTTCACCGCGGCGGGCGCGCTCGATCAGCACCCGCAGCTCGCCGTCGCGCGCGCGGTCGAGCAGCGCGCCGGGATCTCGCAGCCAGCCCAGGCCATTGCCGCCCGAAGACCCCCCGACCGCTGAGATCTGCAGCCCGTCGAGCAGCTCCCGGAGCATGCCCCCGAGGTGCTCGCGCAGCCACGGCGCGCCGGAGAACTGCACGGCGTGGGTGATCTCGTGGATCGCCACCCAGGCGATCAGCTCGTCACGATCGACTCCCAGACCGCGCGCGGCGGCGGCGAGGTTGGGCGCGAGCAGCAGCAGGCGCGGGGGCGCGGAGGCGTCGAGCAGGGAGATGTCGTACTGGCCGAGCACGCGCTGGGAGAGCATGCCCGGTCACCGCGCCCAGCTGGGCGCCCAGCAGGTGTCCGGAGGCCGAGCGCAGCGACCCCGAGGCCGAGCGCAGCGGACCCGACAGCAGTCCGCCGATCCCGCCGTCCTCGCTCCCGCCGGAGCCCACGCCGGGCGTGTCCGGGTCGCCGTCTCCGCCACTGCGCTCGCCATCCCCGTCCGCCGCTTGCGCTCCGCGCGGGTGCTCGCCGGACTCGTGCTCGCCGCCCAGGCGCTCGAGCAGCGGGTCGAGCAGGGGGCGCATCGTGAGTAGGTTCGCGGCGATCCAGCCCGGCCGGTCGATCATCTCCAGCGGCGGCAGCTCGGCGGGGAGCTCCAGGCCGGTGTACTCGCCGACGCGCCGCGCGAACTCGTGCGCCAGCGGCTGTACCGAACGGCCGGGAGGCCCGCCATATGGAGGGGAGCCGGCGATCAGCTCGCCGATTCGCTGAGCCGTGTCCCAGTCGATCGCGCGCGGAGCAGCCCATATACATATCCTAGGAGCGTGCCGGCGCCGTCAGATAAGGATTTGTCCGCGCCGCCCGAGACGACCGTGGATCCTCAGCCGGGCGCGCCGCCGGAGATGGCGCCCGAGGCCTCCGTGGACATGGAGCGCGCGGAGGTGCGCGACGTGGTCGCCTGGACGCGGCTGCTGGCCGATCCGAGCGACGCCTCGGCGGTCGTGCGCGCGCTGGCGCGCCCGCCGATCGAGCTGCGCCAGGTCGATCTCGCGCGCGTGATCCAGATCGCCAGGCGGCGCAAGCTCGACATGATCGCCGCGCTGGGCGCGGCGCTCGAGTCTCCGCAGGTGCCGCCGGAGGCGCGGGCGCGGATTCAGCGCTTCCTGGAGCTGCACCGCGCGGCGACGCGCGGCGCTGGACGCGGCGCGCCCCGACCTGCTCGCGCGCGCGGCGCTGGGGGCCGAGCGCGAGCCGCGCGACGGCGGCTCCTCGACATCCTCGACCTCGCGCGAGGGCCCCGACGCGGCGCTGCGCGACATGCAGCGGATCGTGCGCGAGGAGGTGCTCGCCGACGTCGCGCGCATCGGCGCGCGCCTGAGCGAGCTGCGGCTGGACACCGACCTGGACATCTCCCACGGCGTGGCGCGCTACCTGGAGCTGCTCAAGCTCTCGGCGCTCGCCCAGCGCCCGGCCGAGCAGAGCGTGGGCGACGCGCTGGCGGATGTGAACGCGCGCCTGCTCGCGGCCGTGACCGCGCATGCAGCGGGAGATCCTGCAGAGCTCCCCGCTCGACGGCACGCTGCTGGCAGCCGAGACGGCGTCCACTGCACGGGCGCGATGGCGGCAGGCGCCGGGCGGGAGGCTATGACGAGCAGGCCGCGCGCGTGCAGGCGGTGTCCCCGCGCGGAGAGCCCTCGCTGGTGCCGTTCCTGCCGCGCAAGGGCGGAGGGCTGGCGCTGTCGGCCTCGGACATCGAGACCTACCGCGGCTGTCCGCTGCGCTACAAGTTCGCGCGGGTCCTGCGCATCCCCACCGAGCCGACGCTGGGGCAGCGGTTCGGGATCGTCGTGCACCAGGTGCTCGAGCGCTACCACGCCGCGGGCGGGGAGACGCTGACGCAGCTGCTGGACCTGTTCGACGCGTGCTGGCGCCGGGGCGGGTTCCGCGAGGGCTCCTCCGAGCGCGAGCTGCGCGCCAAGGCGCGCGCGGCGCTGGAGCGCTACCACGCGCGGCTGCACGGCCAGGACTCCGAGCCGGTGTGGTTCGAGCGCCAGTTCTCGCTGCGGATCGGGCCCCACCATCTGCGCGGGCGCGTGGATCGCGTCGACCGCCTCCCGGGAGCGGACGGGCAGGGCGCCGAGGCGGCGCGAGCGAGGCGGGGCGGACGTGAACGTGAACGGTATGAGCTGATCGACTACAAGACCTCACGTCCCCGCACGGCCGAGCAGCTGCGCGACGACATCCAGCTGTCGCTGTACGCGCTGGCCGCGCGCGAGTCCTGGCAGGTGGAGGCGGCGAGCCGGGCCTACTACTACGTGCTCGACGACCTCGTCGTGCGGCTGCCGAGGCGAGACCGACGAGGAGCGCGTGAAGGCGACCGTGATGGAGGTCGGCGAGGGCATCATGGGCCAGCGCTTCGAGCCGACCCCCTCGCGCGCGGCGTGCTCGATCTGTGACTTCCGCATCGTCTGTCCGGCCGCCGAGCGCTGATCGTTGGTCGATGAGTGGGTCGCATGCTTGGGAAAGCCGTGCCGTATACGGCACGGCCCGAGGTCGCGCATGCGCGACCTCGCCGAACGGTGCATGCACCGTTCGGAAGACGAGTCGCATGCGACTCGTCTCGGAGACGCACATGTGCGTCTCCGCCGTTAGGCGCGTGCGCCTAACGGCACATCGTCAAGACGGACGGATCCCGCGCTGCTTCAGAAACCGCTGGAATTCGCGCTCCAGCGTGTCTCCGTCGGGGACCTCGTTGGGCGAGGCTTCGGCCTCGGCGTCGGCTTCCTGCTCCAGGCGCTCGACGAACGCCTGGATGTCGGGGTCGCTCTGCACCGCGATGCCGACCTGGCGCTCGTAGTCGGCGGAGGCGACCTCGAGCTCGGAGACGTCGACAGACACGCCGACGAGGCCTTCGACGCGGCGCACGAGCGCGAGCGCGGCCTTCGGGTTGGCGGCCGCGGCCACGTAGTGCGGCACGCCCGCCCAGATCGCTGGCCGAGGGCAGGCCGGCCTGCGCGCAGGTGTGGTGCAGCACGCCGACGATCCCGGTGGGTCCTTCGTAGGTCGAGGGCTTGATGCCCAGTCGCGAGACCAGCGAGGGGTCTGACGCGCACCCGGTCATCGTCACCGGTCGCGAGTGGGCGACGTCGCCGAGCAGCGCCCCGAGCAGCACGACGACCTGCACGCCGAGCGCTTCGGCGAGATCGAGGATGTGCGCGCTGAACGCGCGCCAGCGCATCGAGGGCTCGACGCCCTGGACGAGCACGAGGTCGCGCGTGGCTCGCGGGGCGAACGCCTCGAACACCTCGACGGTCGGCCACATGACCTCTTCGTAGTTGCCTTCGGTCAGCCGCACGCTGGGGCGGTTGGCCTGGAAGTCGTAGAACTCCTGCGAGTCGATCCGGGCGAACCGATTGGCCTCCAGTGCCGAGGCGAGGAACGAGACCGCGGTCGAGGCGGAGTCGCCGGCGTCGTTCCAGCCCTGGAACGCGCAGATCATGGCGGGGGCCCTGAGTTCGTCGGGCCGACGGTCCCAGATGAGCGGCGGCATTGTCATCACCGTACATCATGTCGGTGCGCCTGCTGTCAATTGCTCCCGATCGACCCCTCCGCGACCTCCGCGGCGGCTTTGCCCGTACCCCTGGAGATGCGCTCGATTCGGCTGGGAAAGCGAGGAATCCGATCAAGACGCGCATGCGCGCTGCCGATAGATCGGTGATGGGAAACGTTGCCACCGATTTCCTCGCCGAGCCGCGCGAGAGCGCGGACGCGCTCGAGGACTCGCGTCCGGAGCCGCTGCGCGAGCGCCGCGAGGGCGAGCGCCCCGGCAAGGGTGTGTATCCGGCGCGCTCGAGCGGGCGCTCGAGCAGGATGATCGGCGAAGTGGTCGTCGATCTGGGGTTCGCCGACCGCGAGGCGGTCGAGGAGGCCGTGAGGATCGCCCGCGAGCAGGGCCGCCCGACGGGGGAGGTGCTCGTGCAGCAGGGCGCGCTGCGCCCCGACCAGCTGGCGCGCGTGGTGGCCGAGCGATTTGGCCTGGATTACATCGACCTGTCGGTGTACGACCTGGACATGGGCGCCGTGCACCTGATCGGCGCCGACGCCGCCAAGCGCTACCGGGCCGTGCCGGTCGGGTTCGCCGAGGACGGGACGCTGCTGCTGGCGATGGCCGATCCGACGAACGTGCTGACGATCGACGACGTCGCGATGATCACCGGCCGGCGGGTGCGCGTGGCGGTCGCCTCGGTCGAGGATCTCGACCTGCTGCTGGCGCGGCTTGCAGGGGATGGAGGAGTCGATCGAAGACATCGTCGACGGGGACGCCGAGGCCGAGGCCGAAGCAGAGCTCGAGGCGGGCACGCTCGCCGAGGAGGCCGACCGCGACGCGCCGATCATCAAGCTGGTGCACTCGATCATCGCCCAGGCCGTGCAGCAGGGCGCCTCCGACATCCACATCAGCCCCGAAGAGGGCGACGCGAAGGTGCTGTTCCGCGTCGACGGGGTGCTGGCCCCGGCGGCGACGATCAAGCGGCGGATGATCCCGGGCGTGGTGTCGCGGATCAAGATCATGGGCGATCTGGACATCGCCGAGAAGCGCGTGCCCCAGGACGGGCGGTTCGCGCTGACGGTCGAGGGCCGGCGCGTGGACATCAGGGTGGTGTCGCTGCCGCTGGTGCACGGCGAGGCCGTGGTGCTGCGGATCCTCGACAAGGGCGTCACGGTCCAGAACCTGGAGTCGCTGGGGATGGAGCCCGCGGAGCTTCAGCGGTTCGAGCGGGCGATCTCAAAGCCCAACGGCGCGGTGCTCGTGACGGGGCCCACGGGCTCGGGCAAGTCGACCACGCTGTATGGCGCGCTGAGCGTGCTCAATGACGGCGAGCGCTCGATCCTGACGATCGAGGATCCGGTCGAGCAGCGGATGACGGGCGTCAAGCAGATGCAGATCGCCCCGAAGGCGGGCGTGACGTTCGACGTGGGGCTGCGCTCGATGCTGCGCGCCGACCCGGACGTGATCATGGTCGGGGAGATCCGCGACCGCGAGACGGCGCACATCGCGGTGGAGGCGGCGCTGACCGGCCACCTGGTGCTCTCGACGCTGCACACCCGCGACGCGCCGAGCGCGCTGGGGCGGCTGATGGACATGGGCATCGAGCCGTTCCTCGTGTCTTCGGCGATCGACTGCATCGTCGCGCAGCGGCTCGTGCGGATGCTGTGCCCCCATTGCAAGCGCCCGCAGGAACTGTCCGAGGCGGTGCTGGCCGAGCACGGCCTGACCGGCGCACAGCCGATGGAGGCGGTCGGGTGCTCGCGCTGCGGGGGCAGCGGGTATCGCGGACGCGTGGGCGTGTACGAGGTGATGTCGGTGGACGAAAGGATCAGGACGCTCGTGCTGGAGCACGGCTCGGTCGACGAGATCGCGAAGGCCGCCGAGGAGGCGGGGATGGCGCGGCTGCGCGAGGACGGCATGCACAAGGTGCGCGCCGGACTGACCTCGGTTGCGGAGATCGAGCGGATGACCAGCAGTCTGCTGTCCTAGCGTTCGCGTGTGGGTGCGGGGAGGGCTTTTTTGGGTGAGCCACAGCTGTGCCCTTTCATCGATCTGCCGTTGGCGCCGCTCATCGCAGCCGTCGGCGTTGCGGGGGCGCTCAGGTGGCGGACCGGCTGCGGGTGGTGCTGAGCGGCGCGGTCAGGAGCCCAGCAGCAGCGAGATGCGCAGGGGACCGGAGGGGAACGCTTCGCCTGTGAACGAGTACGCCTCATACGCGCGTCCGCCGTATGAGACAGGCCCACGATCGGGCACAGTCGCGGGGCCGGGCGAGAGCGTGCCCATCACCTGGCGCGCGCCCGTGCGCATCAGCACCTCGGCGCCGGTGAACAGATGCGCGAGCTTCAGATACCCGGCGTCGTCCTGGATCGCCATCTCGAACCGACCGACGACGCGCCCGTCGCTGCGCACGGTGCCCTGGACGGGGGCGAGCACGTAGGGTCCGCCGAGGTCTTCGAGCAGGCCGGCGCTCGTCGTGACGCGCACGCGCACCACGTGGATGTGTTCTCCGAAGAACCCCACGATCGCCGCGCGCACACCGGCGGCGTCGCGAGCGGCGACGGCGCGCTGAAACGTGGAGGAGTTTTCGATGTGGCGCAGCGTCGCGGACACGTCCGGACTGTGGAGCTCCTCCTGGTAGATGCGTTCGCCGACGTGTCCCAACGTTTCCACGCGCGTCTGTGCGGCCGCGCCCGGGCAGGAGATCGAGGCGGTTCCCACGAGCAGCACGATGTGCAGCGCGCCCGCCGGATACACCGTGCCGGTGAGGGTGGTCGTCTGGAAGGGTCGACCGGCGACGGTGACGGGCCCTGCGGCGGGCAGGCTCGCGAGCGGCGGACCCGCGATCGTGCCGGCGAGCCGGTGCGCGCCGCCGGCAGCGCCGGTGGTGAGCAGCACCTGCGCGCCGGTGACCTGATGGACGACCTGCAGGTAGCTGCGATCGGACTGGGTCGACAGCACGAACGTCGCCGACGTACCCGGGATCGGGCCGCGCACCGGCGCGATCGCGACCCCCGAGCCGGCCCGCGCCAGCACGCGTCCGCCGCGCAGGACCTCGACGCGGACGATCTGGCCCAGCATCAGTTCTCGCAGCGCGGCCGCGGCGGCGGCTGAGTTGTCGCTGTTGACGGCCCCCTGAAGGGCGGAGGAGCTCTGCACGCGGTGCACGGCCTGGGCGACGTCGCCGCCGGTGGCGGCCTCGTGGTAGACGCGCCCGGCGACCGTCCCGAGCGTGTCGGCGACCGTGGTGGCGCAGCTCGCCTGCGCGGATATCGAGGCGGCCGTCGTCGCGCTCGCGGATGATTCCGTCGCGCCGCGCGCAGGCGGGGTTGCGGCGCTGTGCGTGGCGGTGGCCGAGCCGCACCCGGCGAGCAGGCCGAGCACGGTGCAGGTCGCGAGCAGCCGCATCCCTCGCGGACCGTGAGCAGTCGGCCTCTGGTCCGTGGGCAGAGGACCGATGCGGCCGCTGGGCGATGCACTCACGCTTCCGATCGTAGAGCGCCGTGATTCCCGCCGAGCCGGTTCGCCGTGAGCGTGCTCGCAGTTGACGGCCGCCCGTGCATGGGGCCCCGCGCGTGTACGCGAGGCCCCATGCGTGTGTCGGGTGTGCGGTGTCTATTTCTTGTTCGACTTACCTTTGTCGGCGCCCTTCCTGCCTTTGCCGGAGGCGCCGTGCTTGCCCTTGTGCTTGCCCTTGTGCGTACCCGCGGAGGCGAGCGCGACCGGCTTGGGGTTCAGCCGCGTCCACCCCGACTGTGCGTCCGGCGGGCAGCTGGTGGGGCGTCCCAGGTCGAACGGTCCGGAGATCGCCTGCGTGACGACGCCTTTTTCGAGGTAGGCATACGTGACCGTCAGCAGCGCGTCCACGCGCGGCTCGGCGCACAGCTTGGAGCCGATCGCGAACTGTCCGGCGATCGTCTCGTACTGCCCGTACTGCGAGGTGGTCGCGCCGACACAGTTGTCGGCGTAGCCGGGGATTTCGGAGGAGCAGGAGAACGTGTCGTTCACCGGCTTGCCCGACGGGATGTTGCTGACCAGCGGCGAGGCCTCCACGCCCGTGATCGGGATCTGCGACTGCAGCTGATAGCCGGTGATCGGGCCGCTGCAGTGGAACGAGTAGGCCACCTGCTGTTCTTCGCTGCCGGCTTCGGGCGTTCCGGCGGCGAGGCTGCCGAAGCAGGAGTAGTTGTTGGGGTTGGTTTCTTCGGCGCTGCCGATCGCCGGCATGGCGAGCGACAGGGCCGCGAGCGAGCCCACGGTCGCGACTAGCCACCACGTGGCTTTGCGGTGGGCGGTGTGTAGTGCGTGCAACGTGGGTCTCCTTGGTTGGTTGATTGGGACTGCGGGTCGTTGGTCTGATCAGTGCAGAAGCGCGGACAGGCTCTGCTTGGGAGAAGTCGGGTCATACGCCGTGCTCGGTCGCGCGCCGGCGCGGGCGAAGGGCGAGATCAAGAGGACGCCGGCCGGCGGTTCGCTGCCGAGCGTCGCGGTCGAGGTGCCGGCGGGCAGGCTGGAGGCGGTGGCGTTGCCGATGGTCCCGAACGTGATCACGATCAGGCCGTGGGCGCTGTAGGCCGGGTTCGACGTGATCGTGGGGACGGTCGCTTTCAGGAATTCGTCGGCGGCGTTCAGGGCCCCGGCGGTTTCGGGCTTGCACGGCACGCCGGCGGCGCCTTCCGGGCACGGGGGCTGGACGATCGCGTCGAGGTTCTGCGGCGGCGTGCCTCCCAGCAGCCCGGCCTCGCCGGCGAACGCGCTGCCGGCCAGTGAGGACCAGCCGCTCAGCAGCGTGCCGGCCTTCACGAGTTGCGAGTCGATGTAGGGGGCGGTCGCCGGCTGGGCGAGAGCCTGCGCGAAGGTGCCGCCGGCGAGTGTGATCAGCCATACGCTCGTCACCGCCGGCAGTGGCGTCGTCTGCTTGGTGTTTGCGCCGCCGGTCGTGGTGGGCGCTTTGACTTTGGAGGTGTCGGGGTCTGAAGTCGGAGACACGCCAGTGCTCGACGGTGTTTTCGACTTGGGCGTCTTGCGGGCCGGCGTTCGTGCTCGCGCCGCTGCTCGCCGGCGTCGCCTGGGGCGTGGTCGGGGGCGGCTTGACGGCCTGAGTGCCCGCTTGAGCGCCGGAGCCCGTCGCGGCGAGGGCGGCGATCGAGCGGAGCACCAGCGGGGCCACCTGCTGACCCGCGAACGACGTGCTGGGCGCGGGGCCGATGGCTGCGCCCACGGCCACGCCGATGGCGAGCATTCCCGCCGCCAGCGCCGCGCTGGCGCGCAGCGAGGGCAGGCGCGGCGCGCGCCGGTAGGGCGTCGCGGCGACGGGCGGGGCGCCGAGCCCGGTGGGCGAGCCCGGTCCGCTCGCGCCGGTGGCGCTTGCGAGTCCTCCGTGCCGGCGCCACTCGCGGGTCTTCCCGCGGCGGGCGGTGTCCCGTCGGCGTCCGTGGCGGCGTTGGGAGGTGTGGGGATGTCGGGTGGGGTGGTCATCGGCTTGGCTCGGTCAACCTGCGCGGCATCTTCATAAACTAGCTTATCCTGATCAGGGTAATGAGGAATATGGTAGGTTCGCTACCGACACAAGTCAACCATCACCCGAAACGGAGTCCCTGTCCATGAACCGCAATCGCCGTCTCACACGACTACGAAGCCTCGCCCTCGCCGGGGCGAGCGGCAGGCCGTGCTCGGGGTCGCCGCGGCGCCCACGACCGCGCTGGCGACCCCGACGATCTCGATCAGCGGCGCCACCGCGTCATATCCGCTCGTGTCGTTGCTCGCCGCGAAGTACGTCAAGCTCAAACCGCACTCGGTGAAGTTCAAGATCACCCAGGGCGGGGCGCAGATCGGCATCAACGACGTGGCCGCCAGTCGCGTCTCGATCGGGGATGTCTCGCGCGATCCGCTGCCGACCGATCCGAAGGGCCTCGTGTTCTACCCGGTCGCCAAGTACGGGATCTGCGTGGTCACGAACTCGGCCAACACGCTCTCCAACCTGACCCCGGCGCAGGTCGTCTCGATCTTCACCGGCAAGACCCGCAACTGGAGCCAGGTCCCTGGCGCGAGCGCCAGCGGCCCGATCGACCTGATCAGCCGCACCTCGGTCGCGGGCGTGCTGACCAGCTTCCAGACGCTGCTGCTGGAAGGCAAGAAAGTCACCGAGCCACTCGCCCACGAACGGCCCTCCGAGGGTCTGCTGCGCGCGGAAGTCGAAAGCGACCCGGGCGCGATCGGGTTCCTGTCGAACTACCAGGCCGGCTTGGGCAAACTGAATTCGGTCAGCTACAACGGTGAGGCCTGCAACAAGTCGACCGTGCAGGCCGGGCAGTACGCCGGCATCGCGCGGTTCTACGAGGTTACGCGCGGTCCCGCGCAGGGCTTCGTGGCGTCGTTCATCTCGTGGATCACGAAATCGGCGGCGGCCCGCAAGATCATCTCCAGCCAGTGGGTGCCGGTGACGTGAGCCCAAGAAGCCGCGTAACCCCTGGCGGTTGGTGGGCTCGGATAGGTGAGTGACCCGTGGCCGTCGGTGTCTGAGGCGATTGCGTAGCCCCTGGCCTGACCACCGCGCCGAGCGTCTGCTCGGCGCGGTGTCTTTGCTCGTGGGCGCGAGTGTGATCGCGATGATCGCGTTCGTCGGCGTGCGCGCGTGGCCGATCTTCGAGCACGACGGCCTGTCCTGGCTGGGGCCGGGGGGAAACCTCGAAACGCAGATCGCGAACATGCAGGCGACGAGCGTGAACCCGCCCGCGTCGGCTTACCATCTGAACGCCTGGCCGCTGGTCTACGGCACGCTGTTGACCACCTCCATCGCGATCGTGCTCGGCATCGTCGTCGCGGTGCTGTCCTCGATCTTCATCGTCGAGCTGGCCCCGGCACGGCTGCGCAGGTTGGCGATCCCGATGATCCGGCTGCTGGCCTCGGTGCCGTCGGTGATCTACGGACTGATCGCAGTCTTGGTGCTCGTGCCGTTCGTCGGCAACCACCTGATCACCGTCCAGGAGAAGACCTCGGTGCAGAACTTCGCCGAGCTCACCGGCGCCGGTCTCGGGGTCGTCGTCGTGACCCTGACGGTGATGATCACCCCGATCATGATCGCGCTGATCTGCGAGGCGCTGATGGCCGCGCCGACCTCGTGGCGTGAGGGGGCGGTCGCGCTCGGCCTGAACCCACTGCGGGCGGTGCTCGCGGTGACGCTGCGCGCGATTCGCCCGGCGATCGTTGCCGCAGCGGTGCTCGCCACCGCGCGGGCCTTGGGTGAGGCGGTGATGATCCAGATGGCCTCGGGCGGCAGCTCTTACACCCCCAACCTCTCGCACGGACCGCTGATCTTCCTGTATGAGCCGCTGCGCACGCTGGCGTCGGCGATCGTCGACTATCACGAAGGCATCGGCGCCCCGGCGCTGCAGGCGACGCTGTACGCGTTCGGGGCGCTGCTCCTGTTCTCGGCCTTCGTACTCTCGATCGCCGGCTACATGATCAAGTTGCCGCTGCGCAAGTACCAGGTGCGAGCATGAACGCGCATGGCGGCGCTGGATCTGCGTCCTCAGTCGCTCGCGTACGTAGTACGCCAAAGCGCTCCCTCACGTCCTGTTGCCCAGCTTGCCCTGCGCGCCCATGCGGGCGTAGTCCTCGTATCGAGGGATTTTGCGGATGAGTGTGTACGCCCCCCAGCTCGAGGCAAGTCCCCCGCCGACCTCCAAGCGCGGGCGGCGCTCCTCGCCGTTGACGTGGCGCTGGGGCGATCGTCTGGTGCTGGCCTGCGCCTGGACGGCGGGCCTCGGGCTGTGCGCGATCGCCGCCGCGATCGTTCTGTACATGGGCTATGAGGGCATCGAGTATCTGCGCCCCAGTCTGCTGTTCACGCGACCGGCGATCAGCCTCTCGCAGAGTCACAGCGGAGGCATCCTCGACCCCCTCATCGGGACCGCGCTGCTGACGTTGATCGGCATCGGGCTCGCCTTCCCGCTGGCCGTCACCTGTGCTGTTTGGATCGCCGAGTACGGACGGCCCACCTGGCTGGCGCGTGTCGTGGAGTCGACGATCGAGATCGTCGCCGGCACCCCCGACATCGTGCTCGCCCTGTTCGGGCTGTCGATCTTCCAGCTCGGGCTGTTCGCGCCGCTGTCGTTCCGCGCCGAAGGCGGCGGGGTGTACGGACGCTCGTTCATCGCGGCCGGGGCGATGATGTCGCTGATCGCGCTGCCGCCCCTGTTCGCCGCCACTCGCGACGGGCTGCAGGCGGTGCCAGAACAGATGCGCGAGGCGGCGTTCGCGCTGGGCAAGACCCGGATCGCGACGATCCGCCGCGTGCTGCTGCCGAGCGTGCGCTCGAACATCGCCACCGGCGTGACGCTCGGCGTCAGCCGCATCATCGGCGACACCGCGATCGTGCTGCTGGTGCTCGGCGAGACGCTGCACATCGAAACGCAGGGGCCAGTGCCGATCGTGAACCTGCTGCGCGGGACGGGCTCGACGCTGACCAGCTACGTGTATGACAACTCGCCCGCCGGCGAAGGCGGCGCGCCGCAGAAGGCCTACGCGGCGGCGTTCGTGCTGATGGTGTTCGTGCTCGGCCTGAACTTGCTCGTCGACCGCATCGGCCGGTCCCATGCGCAGGCCACCGGGTTGTCCGGAGTGGGGGGAGTCGTATGAGCGCGCATGCTGATTCGCAGACTTCGTCCCCACGAGGATCCGCAAAATCTCGCTAACCTCATCGGTCCGATCGAGAAGATTGGCTAGATCGAGAATGTGCGATGAGTCCTGAGGAGCTGCTGCTCATGGAAGATCCGCCACTGCGCGCGACGCACAGGGCGAGCGCCCTGAGTCCCTGCTCGGCGCTGACGGAGCGTTCGGCTCCGAAGCGGCCCGCGCTGGAGACGCCCCGGCCTGGCCGAGGCGGCGTTTGGGACCGACCGCTCCCGTGATGCGGATGCGAGCCGTGCATATGGGGCCGACGCGCTCGGCGCGCGCGAGGCGCCGCGCCGGCAGCGCACGCCGACCGGGGCCGGGGAGGTGCCGCCGGTGCGCACGATCGTGCTCGACCGCCCGCCCGTGCCCGTCGCGCCGCCCGTGCGCGAGCGCAACCCCCTGCGCGAGCCCGCGCCCTCCACGGCCGGGCCCGAGCGGCTGCGGGTGAGCGATCTGAGCATCGCCTACGGCGGCGTGCCGGCGGTCAAGTCGGTGTCGCTGTCGATCCACCAGGGGGAGGTGCTCGCGCTGATCGGGCCCTCGGGCTGTGGCAAGACGACGCTGCTGCGCACGCTCAACCGGCTGACCGAGCTCACGCCGAGCGCCGCCCGCTCGGGGCGGGTGCTGCTCGACGGCGAGGACATCCACGAGCTGGTCGACACGACCCTGCGCTCGCGCGTGGCGATGGTCTTCCAGCAGCCCAACCCCTTTCCGATGTCGATCTTCGACAACGTCGCCTTCGCCCTGCGCGAGCAGTCGCGCAAGCGCCCGCGCCGGCGCGAGCTCGAGCCGCTGGTGATCGACGCGCTGCGCCGCGCCGGCCTCTACGAGGAGGTCCGCAACGATCTCGATCGCCCCGCGCTGCGCCTCTCCGGCGGCCAGCAGCAGCGCCTGTGCATCGCCCGCGCGATCGCCCCGCGCCCGGAGGTGCTGCTGATGGACGAGCCCTGCAGCGCCCTGGATCCGATCTCCACGGGCGTGATCGAGGAGCTGATCGGCGAGCTGCGCCGCGAGCTGGCGGTCGTGATCGTCACCCACAACCTCGCCCAGGCGCGGCGCGTCGCCGACAAGGTCGCGTTCATGTATCTCGGCGATCTGATCGAGTACGGGACGGCCGACGAGGTGTTCACCCAGCCGCGCGCGGCCCGCACCCGCGACTACGTGCAGGGCACCTTCGGATGAGCCGGTCGAATCGTCGCGGCGAGCAGCTCGCCGGCGCGGTTCGCCGGAGGGGAGCGCCGCGACCATGAGCCTCGCGCCCGTGCCCTCCGAGCAGCCCGACGACCGCGTCCCGAGCTGCGCCAACTGCTCGGCGCCGCTGGCCCCCGACCAGCGCTACTGCCTGGCCTGCGGCCAGCCGGTCTCGCCGGTGCGGCTGGCGTTCCTGGACGTGCTCCAGGCCGACGCCCAGTCCCATGGCGTCGCCCAGGCGCCGGTCGGCGCGCTCCCGCCCGGGTACGCCCCCGTGATCGAGCCGACGTCCGGCGCGGCCTGGACGCTGCGGCGCTACTCGGGCCTGTTCGGGCTGCTGTCGGTGCTGCTGCTGGCGATCGTCGCCGGCCTGCTCGTCGGCCACTGGGTCACGCAGAGCAGCGCGCCCAGCCGGCAGGTGGTGCGCGTCGAAGGTCTCGGTGCGCTCGCCGCCGCGCCGGCGGCCGCCGCGAGCACGACCCCGGCGAGCACGACCGCCGGCGCCGCTCACGGCTCCACCGCACCCGCCGCGGCGAGCAAGGCCGCGGCAAAAACCGAAGCCCACGAAGCTCAGGAAGCCAAGGCGATCGAAAAGGCGCCGCCCGCCGAAAGCGGTCAAAGTGACGCCGACCAAACTCAAAAAACTCGGCTCGACGACGGGGAAGAAGCACGAGGAAGAAGTCAACTCCCTCGGCGCCCAGCCGATCGAAACGGGGGGTTGATGAACGCGCTCGCGCCGCCCGTCGCCGAGCTGCGCCGTCGCCGCCACGAGCTGGCCCAGCGCGTCGCCGCGCTGACCTGGGACCTCGGTGGGCTCACATATGAAATGGCGGTCCGCGACCACTATCGCCTCGACGTGCTCGCCCGCCGCGCCGCCGAGCTGCAGCAGGCCGACGCCGAGCTGGACGAGATCCAGCGCCTGCTCGCGGGCGCAGAGGACGGCGTGCACGGGCAGTGCCGCGCCTGCGGCGCAGTCCACAGTCGCGGCGCCGGCCTACTGCTGGCACTGCGGCGCCCCGCTGCTGAGCGAGGCACGCCCGACGGTGCTGGGGGTCGAGCCGCTCCCAAGCGAGCCCCTCTCGAGCGGGCCGGCGGCTGGATAGCTCCCGCCGGGGTCCAGAGGCCACGCTCGACGGCGCTGGGAGTCGAGGGGCTCCCGAGCGAGCCCCTCTCGAGCGGGCCGGCGGCTGGAGTCCCCCGGCGTCCAAAGGCCACGCCCTCGCCCAACGATCGCCCAGACGCCCGCCCGACGACCTGTCTGTCGCGTAGCGTGCCGCGGATGCGCCCACACGCGTTCTCACGAGCGCTCTCCTCCTCGCGGCGAGGACGACGTCGCCCGCTAGTGCCTGCCCCATCGCCGCGTATCGCGTCCGTCGCCGCGGTCGCGATTGTGTGTATCGGCGCCGCCGCGGCCACTGCGCTTGTGCCCCCCGGTCCCCGCGAGTATGGCTGCCCGCTGTTTCCCGCGAGCGACCCTCTCAACCAGGACATCTCCCACGCGCCCGTCGATCCCCGCTCGGCGCAGTACATCGCGAGCATCGGCCTGAGCGGGCATCTGCACCCCGATTTCGGCACGAACCCGAGCTACGGCATCCCCTATACCGTGGTCGGCCCTCGCCAGCCGCGAGTGCCGATCGTGTTCAGCGAATTCGGCGCCGAATCCGAGCCCGGGCCCTATCCGATCCCGCCGGGCGCTCCGGTCGAGGGCGCTGGGGAAGAAGGCGACCGGCACGTGCTCGTGCTGCAACGGGGTACTTGCAAGCTGTATGAGCTGTACTCCGCGCGCCGGCGCGGAGCGGGCTGGGAAGCGGGCTCGGGCGCCGTGTTCAACCTGCGCTCCACCGCGCTGCGTCCGGAAGGCTGGACCTCGGCCGACGCGGCGGGCCTGCCGATCATGCCGCTGCTCGTCCGCTACGACGAGGTCCGTAGCGGTCAGATCGACCACGCGCTGCGCGTCACCGTCGCGCGCACCCAGCGCGGCTACATCCACCCTGCGACCCACTTCGCCTCCTCCGACTCAGACCCGGCGCTGCCGCCGATGGGACTACGGCTGCGGCTGCGCGCGAGCTACTCCCTCGCGGGCTTCCACGGCGAGTCCCTGATCGTGCTGCGCGCGCTCGAGCGCTACGGGCTGATCGTGGCTGACAACGGCTCATCCTGGTACATCACCGGCGCGCCCGACCCGCGCTGGAACGACGACGACCTCGAACAGCTCAAGCGCGTCCCGGGCTCCGCGTTCGAAGCCGTCTACACCGGTCCGATCCGGCATCACGGTTGACCGGCACCACGCGCGAATTGCCGTCACGGCGGCGAGATAAGCGAGCCGGGCGGCAGGTATGCAGATCTGTCGCCGCCGGCGCGACCGTGCGGGGGCGTCAGGAGGCCGGCGGCTGATCCGGCGGCACGACCGGAGCTGGCACGGGCTCGGCTGCCGGAGCCTGGACGGGCGCCTGCGCAGGCTGCTGCGCGGCATTCGCGGTGAGGGTCGACTGCGGCTGCTGGGTCTCACCGGTGACCGACGTCTTGAACTCGCGCATGCCACTGCCGAGCGAGCGACCCATCTCCGGCAGACGCTTGGCCCCGAACACGAGCAGCAGAATCACCACCAGAAATGCGATGTGAAGTGGATTATCCAGTCCCATGTCTATCTCAGTCTAGACCATTCTCAGAGGCGATCCGCATATCTGCTACTACGGCTCCTCCCGTACTCGCGGATCACCCCGACCCAAGCTCATCCGCGCTCGCGCTCTCACGGTCTTCGCGCAGCGCCGTGCGCACCAGCTGCGCGGCGATCGCCAGGATCAGCACCGCGAACGCCGAGCGCAGAACCGTGCCCGACAGCGCGTTCGCGAGCACAACCCCGCCCGCGACACCTGCGACCGACAGCAGGCCCACCAGCAGCGCATCGTCGCGACGCACGTTGCCATAGCGGTTCTGTCTAACGGCGCCCACCAGCGCGACAGGCACGATCGCCAGCAGCGAGGTCGCCTCGGCCTCGTGCTGGGTCAACCCGACGACGATCACGAGGCCCGGCACGAACAGCACGCCGCCGCCCACCCCCAGCAGGCCCCCGAGCACCCCGGCCGCGACGCCGATCAGGATCAGCCAGATCATTCGAGCAGCAACTCCACGGCCGACGCGACCAGCACGGCCGCGAACAGCAGCGAAAGCACCCGCACTTGCATGCGTTGCTGCAGCCATGTGCCGAACAGCACGCCGCCCACCGCCGGAATCCCGACGAGCACAGCGTCGAGTACGTGTACGTTGCCGTACGCGCCCTGCACGGCCGCGGCGAATCCGGCGATGAACACGATCGCCGCCAGTGAGGTCCCGGTCGCCTCCCGCTCCTCGTAACCCAGCCACACGACCAGCAGCGGCACGATCACGGTCCCGCCTCCGACCCCGAACAGACCGCTGAACAGGCCCGCGGCGGTGCCGATCGCCATCAGCTTCAGCGCCCGCTCGGAGGGCATGCCCATGCTCACGCGCCGTCCGGACGATCGCCCACGGAGCATCGGCCGGGCGCAGGGGAGCGGGCGATTGCGCAGATGTGAGGAGAGGGCGGAGCGCTCGATCCCGAGACGTGGAGCGATTCGGCCACAGCGCTCGCCATACTAGTGTCCGTGTCACCCGCCGCTACGCTCGTGGAGGCGCTCGAGCCGCTTCGCCGCGATCCGTCTCACGCCGCCGTGATGCTCGATATCGACGGCACGCTCGCGCCGATCGTGCGCCACGCCGCCGATGCGCATGTACCCGAGGCCACGCGCTCGCTGCTAATCGAGATCGCCAAGCGCTACCGCATCGTCGGCTGCATCAGTGGCCGTCGCGCCAGCACCGCCCGCCAGATCGTCGCGATCGGCACGATCGCCTACATCGGCAACCACGGCGGTGAGCTGCTGTTGCCCGGGGCGACCCGTCCCGAGCTCGACTCCGACCTCGAGGCCTGGGCGCCGCGCGTGCGTGCGTTCGCCGCCGCCGCCCACACTCCCGAGCGCCGGCGCCTGCGCATCCGCGGCGAGGACAAGGACACGATCGCCGCGTTCCACTGGCGCGGCGCCCCCGACGAGGAGGCCGCCGCCGCCGCCGCCGCCGGCATCGCCCGCGAAGCCTCCGAGCAGGGCTTGGCGGTGCACTGGGGGCGCAAGGTCCTGGAGGTACGCCCGCCCGTGGAGCTGCACAAGGGCCTCGGCATCGCCGCGCTGCTGCGCGACCAGCCCGTATCGACCGCCGTCTACGTCGGCGACGACACGACCGACCTCGACGCGTTCCGCGCCCTGCGTGCGCTCGTGCAGGCAGCGGCGTTGAAGTGGGCCCTCTGCGTCGCCGTCAGCTCGGACGAAACGCCCCCCGAGCTGGCCTCCGAGGCCGATCTGCTGATCGACGGTGCCGCCGGGGTGCGCGGCCTGCTCGAGGCGCTGCTCTAGTGGCCCCTTTTGAAAATTCGTTGGTGTTTCCCGGCGCCTGCTCACGTCTGAGTCTCGCCGTCCACGGCCCCCGTACTACTGGTACGAAGACCGTGTCCATCGAACCTCAGACGCAGACCATCCATCCGGCAAACCCTCAACGAATTTTCAAAACGAACCACTAGATCGGTGCGCTTCGTCGAATTCCTCAAGACGACCGTCCTGCTCAGCGCGGGCGCCGCGACCGCCCTCGCCACCGTCACCGTGCTCGCGATCGCCGGCTCGCAGATGAGCGTGAACTCCCAGGAGCGCCTGATCGCGGTCGCCCTCGGCTGGTGGGTCCTCGCCGCTCTGATCGGGCTGCGCCTCGGCCGCCGTGCCGAGACCAACCCGCCGATCGCGCGTCTGCTCGCCGGCGCCCGGGCCAGCACCGCCCTGCCCGAGCACCATCCCGGGGCGATCCTGCTCAACCGCCTGTGGCCACTGCTGCTGTTCACGCTGGTCGCCGGCGGCCTCGCCTTCCTCGCCCCCCAGATCCCCGGCATCGCCGTCGGCTTCGCGATCATCTGGGCGCTCGCCTGGCGCCGCCAGCACGCCGCGGTCGCCGCCATCGAGGAGCGCGACGGAGTCTCCTTCTACGTCATGCGCACCTCCCCGTTTCAACCGATCGCACTGCACCGCACGCCTGGCTTTAGGGCGCTGCGCCCCGAGCCCACCAACGGCTCCGTCACCTGATGCCCGCCGAGGGCGCCGCGCCCGGTCGGGGGACCGCCGTGTCTGCCGGACCAGATCGGGGAGCCGCCGTGTCTGCCGGGCCCGATCGGGAGACGGTCGTGTGCGCCGCTCCTGCCGGCGCGCACGGCTCGGTCGGGATGCAGACTGCGATCCCAGCGCAGGGTGCGTTCGGGGCGCTCGGCTCAACCGGGATACAGGATTCTGCCGGCGCGCACGGCGATCGGGGAGTGGACGTCCTGATCGTCTCGCTCGGCTCCACCGCCGGGCTGCGCGCCGCCGACGCAGAGCTCGCCGACTCGCTGCGCCGCGCCGGCGCCTCCGTTGCGCTCCTCGCCGCCACGCGCCCGCGCTCGATGCGTACGCTCGTCCTGACCGATCTCGCCTGGGCCCTCGCAGCTCGCCGCGTCGCTGTGGCCGGACTCGCCGCGCACCGTCCGCGCGCGGTCGTCTACTCGAGCACCACCTCCGCGCTGCTGTGGCCGCGGCCGGGCGCGATCCGCTTCGACGCCCCATCCGCCGGCAACCGCCCCGGACGTCACGGCGTGTGGCAGCGGCCCTTGGAGCGTCGCCGGCTCACCCAGGCTCCACTGCTCCTGCCCTGGAGCGAGGGCGGCCTGCGCGAGACGTTTTCCGCCGTGCACACACACGCGCGCGCGCTCGTCCTCCCTGTCCCGGTCGAGACCTCCGGTCCCCCCCCGCCCGTGCGGGACATCGCGGCGATCGCCTACGCCGCCAACCCCCTCAAGAAGGGACTCGACCGCGTGCTCTCCGCCTGGACTCGCGTTCGCCGGCCCGACGAGCAGCTCTACGTCACCGGCGCCTCGCTCGCCGAGCTCGCCCATGCCGGGATCTCCCCGCCGAGCCCCGGCGTGATCGTCACCGGCCCACTGCCGCCCGCCGACTACCGCGCGCTCCTGCGCCGCGCCCGCGTGTTCGTCTGCGCCCCCCGCCGCGAGGACTACGGCCTCGCCCAGCTCGAGGCCCTCGCCGACGGCTGTGAGCTCGTCACCACGCCCGCCCCCGGCCCGTACGCCGCGCTGCCGATCGCGCGATCGCTTGACCCACGCCTGGTCGGTGACGATCTCGGCGCCTCTTTGCGCACCGCGCTCGATGACCCCGCGCCCGACCACGCCGCTCGCGCGTCTCTTGCCCTCGCGCCCTTTGGCCGCACCGCGGTCGACCGGCTGGCTGCTCAGTATCTGCTTCCGCGGCTTCTAATCAACTGATTGTTCTGATTATTAGGATAATAAACAGGCACTATTCCAATTGTATTCAGTTTTCTAGAATAGGACAGCAGGCTCGGCACGCTATTCAAGGGTGGCTGTACAAGGGCCGGTATTTTTCTTATTATTCAAGGAAAGATACATTTGCTAAAATAAGCCTATGGGTGTCAACCGCAGACGAAATGCCCCATCGCATACTTTGTCACGTGCCGGCCGGCTCGTCAGCCAACCCGGCGGCTATCAATCCTTCGTTCCTGCTCCACTTCCGCCCGACCCTCCCCTGCAGTTCGACAGCGAGCTGCTCAGCCTTCTCTCAGACGCGAACCTCGCAGTCGGACGGCTGGATGGCATCGCCGATAACGTGCCGGATCCAGATCTATTCGTAGCCATGTACGTAAACCGGGAGGCGGTTCTCAGCTCCCAGATCGAGGGAACACAGAGTACGCTCGAGGACTTGCTCGCCGTCGATCTCGGCTCTCAGGCTCATGAGATACCCGAGGACGTAGACGAAGTCGTCAACTATGTACGGGCCATGAACTTCGGGCTGGCCAGGCTGACGACGCTTCCATTATCGCTGCGTCTCATTAGAGAGATCCACGAGCAGCTGCTCCAGGGGACTCGTGGCGCCCATCATACTCCTGGCGAGTTCAGAACCACCCAAAACTGGATAGGTGCACCGGGCGCTGCGATCACGAGCGCCATGTTTGTGCCGCCGACAGCGGCTGATATACACAAAGCTCTCCATGACTTTGAGCTGTTTCTGCATGAAGATTCCGCCTATCCTCTACTGGTGGAGGTCGGTCTTGCCCACGCTCAGTTCGAGACAATCCATCCGTTTCTAGACGGGAACGGGCGCGTCGGTCGTCTGCTGATCACCTTCTTACTCGTGCATGGGGACGTTCTGCACCGACCCCTCTTGTACCTCAGCTATTACTTCAAGCTGCACCGCGCCGAGTATTACGACCGCCTCACGGCTATCCGCGTCGCGGGAGACTGGGAGGGCTGGCTGAAGTTCTTCCTGAGGGGGGTCGCCGAGACTGCGGCGGAGGCAAAGCATACAGCGCAGAAAATCTTCGACCTACGCGAGCGTCATCGGGAGCTCGTGCTCGCCCATAACCTTTCTCCCAATGGCTTGAACCTGCTGGCCCTGCTCTTTCGACGGCCTCTCGTCAACGTCAACCTGGTCGCGACGACGCTTGAGATCTCCTACCAGACGGCCAATGTCCTCGTGGGGCGCTTCGAGGATCTTGATCTTCTGCAGGAGACGACTGGGGGCAGGCGGGGGAGAGTGTTTCGCTACAGCCCCTACATGAGCCTGTTTGTCGATCCTGATCCCAAACCGCTGTCTGGCGGCGACTTGCAAGCCACCACTCCCTGAGCGCCACTGCGTGCGGTGACCGGCGCCGGCAGGGCTGTACGGAGCTGCGGGGCTCCTGGGTCACCCACCCATACCAGCACTACTTCGCGCGATTGCGTTTGCGCATCCTCACCAGCTCGTCCCACGGTCGTGTGTTCGCCACGTCCTCGCGCGTCAGCCACGCCCGCCGCGCTGTCGCGATGCCCCAGCGCATGTTCTGCAGCGTCACCACTTTGTGAGCGTCCGAGTCGATCACGATTTTCACACCCGCCCTCGCGGCGTTGCGGGCGTTCACGTCCGACAGGTCGCGCCGGTCCGGGTTCGCGTTGATCTCCAGCAGCGTCCCCGTCCGCGCCGCCGCCTCGCCGACGGCCTCCAGGTCGATCGCATACGGCTCGCGTCGCACGATCATCCTCCCCGTCGGATGCCCGATCGCATCCACCAGCGGGTGTTCGATCGCGCGGATCATGCGCGCGGTCATCGCCTCTTCGCCCATCCCGAACGCAGTGTGCGCGCTCGCCACCACCCAGTCGAGCTCCGCCAGCAACTCGTCCTCGTAGTCCAGGCTCCCATCCGGCAGGATGTTCACCTCGCTGCCCGCCTTCACGGCGATGCCCTCCATGCGCGCATCCACCTCGCGCACCCGCTCGATCTGGCGTCTCAGCTCATCGGGGGAGACATCGTTGCCGAACCCGTGCGTCGCCGAATGGTCGGTGATCGCGACGTACTCGTACTCCAGCTCCCGCGCCGCCGCCGCCATCTCCGCGATCGTGCCATGCCCGTCCGAGGCGATCGTGTGGCAGTGCAGCTCCCCTCTGATGTCCGCCTGCTCGATCAGCTTGGGCAGACCCGGATGGGCGGGCTCCGATCCAACCGTCGCCGCCTGCAGCTCGCCGCGATCCTCGCGCAGCTCCGGCTCGATGTAGGCCATCCCCACCGCCTCATACACCTCCCGCTCGCTCTCATACGTGCGCGTCCGACCGTCCGCGTCGCTCAGCACGCCATGCTCGGACACGTGCAGTCCGCGTCTCACCGCCAGTTCGCGCAGTGCCGCGTTGTGGCGGCCCGAGCCCGTGAAGTGCTGCAGCAGGTTCCCCAGCTCCCGCGGCTTGCCGATCCGCAGATCGACGCTCACGCCCACGTGCGCGCGGCCCCTTGCCCCGACCGCGCTTGCCGATGACACACTCTCGATCTCGTCGAGCTTCGCCAGCCTCTTCGCCAGTGCCACCGGCCGTTTCGTGACCGCGATCATGTCGATGTCCTTCACGCTGTCCGCCATCCTCCGGGCCGAGCCCGCCACCATCACCCGCGCGCCCTCGCCCGCGCTGCCCTCGCTCAATCCGCGCGCCAGCGCCTCGCCCAGCTCGAGCGCCTGCGGCAGCAGCAGTCGCGCCCGCCTGCCATTACCGCTCTCCTCCGGGTTCGCGGCTGCCCTGTCCAGCGCGCTCAGCACGCCTTCCTCGAACTTCGCCCCCAGCCCTTTCACGTCGCGCACGCGCTGGGCGAGCGCCGCCTCGCGCAGCGCCTGCGGCGAGTCGACCCCGAGAGCCGAGTGCAGCAGTCGCGCCCGCTTGGCGCCAATCCCCGGCAGCCGTGTGATCTCCACGAGCCCCGGCGGGAACTTCGCCTTCAGCTTCTCCGCCGCCGGGATCGTCCCCGTCTCACACAGCGCCCTGATCTTCTCCTGCAGCGTCTCACCGATGCCCTTCAGCGCCACCGCGCGCCCTTCCCGCGCCAGCACCCCCACCGACACAGTCGCTTCGCGCACCGTCTTCGCGGCCGTCCGATAGGCCAGCACCCTGTGCACGATCGCCCCGTCGAGCTCGTACAGGTCCCCCAGCTCCTCCAGCGCGTCCGCGATCGTCCCGTTCGCCAGCTCCACCGCTCCAGGGTACGCGTCCCACGTCCCCCTCAACCCGCCGCCTCCGCCGACGCGAACCCGTAGGGTACGCCGACCCATGTCCGCGCCCGCGCCCGACACGCTCGCCGTCCCCTGGCTGATCCTCCCGACCTACAACGAGGCCCCGAACATCGCCGCGATGCTCACCGCCGCCGGCGAGGTGCTCGCCGGGGCCGCTCCTGAGGGTTTTCGCATCCTCGTCGTCGACGACGGCTCCCCCGATGGAACCGGCGACATCGCCGACCGCTTCGCCGGCGAGCACGACTGGGTGCGAGTGCTGCATCGCACCGAGAAGAACGGCATCGGTCCCGCCTACCTCGCCGGCTTTCGCCACGCGCTCGACCACGGCGCCGCCTATCTCTTCGAGATGGACTGCGACTTCTCCCACGATCCCGCCGACCTCGCCCGCCTGCTCGACGCCGTGCGCGCCGGTGCCGATCTCGCGCTCGGCTCCCGCTATGTACCCGGCGGCGGCGTCACCGACTGGGGCCTGCTGCGCCGCTTCATCTCCGAGGGCGGCTCCACCTACGCGCGTCTGGTGCTCGGCCTGCACGTGCGCGACCTGACCGGGGGCTTCAAGTGCTTCCGCCGCGAGGTCTTGGAGGCGATCCACTTCGACTCCGTCCGCTCCCAGGGCTACGCCTTCCAGGTCGAGCTCACCTACCGCTCCGTCCAGGCCGGCTTTCGCGTAGTCGAGGTCCCGATCGTCTTCCGCGACCGCACCCGCGGCCAGTCCAAGATGTCCTGGCGCATCGCCGCCGAGGCGATGTGGCTGGTGCCGCTGTTGCGCCTCAGTCCTCAGCCGCCCTCGCCCGGCGCGGACGTGGTGGACGCGGGGGCGACGGACGCGGGGGCGCGGTCCGCACAGGAGCACCCCACCCGCACGGCTCGATAGTCACAGGCCGCTCAGGTCGCGACGCCGGCGGGCCGATGAACGGGAGATGGATGCCTCGGCCTACGCCTTCGCCCACGGGGTGCGCCACACACGCGCGACCCTGCATGCCTGGCAGCGCCATCCCCGCGCGATCCTGACCCGCTGGTTCGCCGGCTCCTCGCTCGCCGCTCTCGGGCTGCTCACGGCCGTCCTGGTCGTCTCCGCCCTCTCCGCCGGCTATGTCCAGATCGTCACCCTGCAGCCGCCCTTCGCGGTCGGCGACAGCGCCGACGTGCTCAACGTCCTCGGCCACAACATGCTCGTGCTCGCCCTGCACGCGATGGCCTGCGTCGCCGGATTCATCGCCGGCAGCTCCCTGCCCCTGCAGGCGTCCTCTCACAGCGGCCTCTCGCGCTGGGTCCACGAGCACGGCGGGCGCATCGCGATCGTCTTCGTCGTCTGCGCCACCGCCTTCTCCCTCTCGATCCAGGCCTACACACTGGGCCACACCCTCGCCGGCGTCGCCCATTTCCTGCGCGTCTCCCCGGCGATCCTGCTGCTCGGCGTGCTCCCGCACGCGATCCCCGAGCTGATCGCCCTGTTCCTGCCCCTGGCCGCCTGGATCATCGCCAGCCGTCGCGGCGAGTGGGAGCAGCTGCTCGCCGCCACCTTCGTCACGGTCGCCATCGCCGTGCCCATCCTCGTGGTCGCCGCACTGATCGAGGTCTACGTCTCCCCGCACCTGTTCACCGCCCTGACCGGGATCCATCCGCCGATCGTGCGCTATGCCGAAGGCTGGACCGTCACGGTGCACTGAGGACGCGTCGGCCGCGTGTCGAATCGGACGGGCAACCCTTGCTTCACTTTGTATAGTGGTGAGGGAGACCTTTCCGCATCACACCGCGATCCTCAAGGAGACACCATGGCAGGCACCCTCAGCGAAGTCACCGACACCAACTTCACCGCCGAGGTCATCGAGTCCGAGGGCCCCGTGCTCGTCGACTTCTGGGCGCCCTGGTGCGGTCCCTGCCGCGTGGTGGCACCGGTGCTCGAGGAGATCGCCTCCGAGCGCCCCGATCTGCGCATCGTCAAGCTCAACGTCGACGACAACCAGCAGACCGCGGCCCAGTACCAGGTCCTCTCGATCCCCACGCTGATCCTCTTCAAGGGCGGCGCTCCGGTCAAGACCGTCGTCGGCGCCTACCCCAAGAAGAAGCTGGAGCAGGAGCTCGAGCCCGTCCTGGCCTGAGCGCCGATGGCCTGCGCATAGCAGTGTCCTCAGTTGCTCGGGTAGCGCCACGCTCCCTGTGTGCTAGTTCTGCCTGACCCTCGGCCCTCAGGGAGCGTCTCGGGCCACCCGGCGCAGCGCGATCGCAAGCTCCAGGCCGTCCACCTCGGACTGCTCGCGGTAATGGTCGGCCCCGGCTGAGGGCGAGGTCGCGCCGTCGCCGACGTCCAGTGCGACGGCCAGCGTCTCGCCCGTGAGGTAGTCGTGGTGGGATTCGGCGGCCTCGATCAGCGCCTGCGCCCCCGTCAATCCAAGCTCGATCCTGTCCTCGACCTGCAACCCGGCGCTCTTGCGCGCGTTCTGCACCGCGTGCACGATCTCGCGTGCGTGGCCCTCGCGACGCAGGTCGTCGTCCAGCGTGAGGTCGAGCGCCACCGCATGCGCGCCCTCGCGCTCGACCGAGTAGCCCTCGGGCGCCTCTCATCGTCAGGATCACGTCGTCTGCCGACAGCGTGTGCTCGCGCCCGTTGACTGCGATCCCGACCTCGCCCTGCCCGTCGCGGACCGCGGCTGCCACCCGCGCGGGGTCGAGCGCCGTGATGGCCTCTGCGGCTCTCGGCATGTCCTTGCCGAACAGCGGTCCGAGTGTGCGGTAGTTGGCCTTGACCTCGTACTCGCTCAGCTCCTCGGCGGCGGCAACGAACCTGATCTGCCTGACGTTCAGCTCCTCGCGCACCACCTCCGCCAGTCGTTCGATCGCCGCACGCTCGCGGCCGTCCGCAACCACGACCGCCTCGCGCAGCGGCTGGCGTATCTTCCGCTTGGCCTTGCCCCGCGCGCCCAGCCCCAGCCTGACCGTCTCGCGGGCGAGCGCCATCGCCTCCTCCAGCTCGTGGTCGCGCTCGGGCAGCGCAGCGCCGGTGGGGAAGTCGCACAGGTGGACGCTTGCGAGCGTCCCGTCGAGGTTGTCGTAGATCTCGTCCGCCACGAACGGGCACAGCGGTGCCAGCAGCTTGACGATCGTCAGCAGGCACTCCCGCAACGTGGCGAACGCCGCGTGCTGGCCGTCCCAGAACCGCCTCCGCGAGCGGCGCACGTACCAGTTGGACAGCTCGTCCACGAGCTCCGCGATCGCTCGCCCGGCGCTCGTCACGTCATACGCGTCCAGCCGCTCCGCGACCAGCTCGGCCGTCGCGGCCGTGCGCGACAGCGCCCAACGGTCCAGGTCCCCGTCGGGACCCGTCGGCTGCTCCCCACCGGGCTCTGACAGCGTCTGCGCCCCCGCGCGCGCGTACAGCGCATAGAAGTAGTACGTGCTCCACAGCTGCTTCAGGAACAGCCGTACGCCCTCGCCGATTGCCTCCTCCGAGAACCGATAACCGTCCCACGGCTGCCTGGAGGTGAAGAAGTACCACCTGAACGCGTCCGCGCCGTAGGAGTCGAGCACCTGCCACGGCTCGACCGTGTTGCCCTTCGACTTCGACATCTTCTGCCCGTCCGAGTCGAGGATCAGCCCCAGGCACACCACGTTCCGGTAGGGCGCGTCGCGCTCCAGCAGCGTTGCGATCGCCAGCAGCGAGTAGAACCACCCGCGCGTCTGATCCTGCGCCTCGCAGATGAAGTCCGCCGGGTAGCTCCGCTCGAACTCCCGCTCGTGCTCGAACGGGTGGTGATGTTGGGCGAACGGCATCGCGCCGGAGTCGAACCACACGTCGATCACCTCCTCGACGCGCCTCATCGGCTTGCCGCACGTCCCGGTCCCGTCGTCGCCATGGGGGCATAGGAATGTGACCTCGTCCACATACGGGCGGTGGTGGTCTGCCAGCGTCTCTCCAGACAGCCGCTCGAGCTCGGCGAACGAACCGACCGTGTGCGTATGCCCAGCGTCGCAGCGCCACACCGGCAGCGGCGTGCCCCAGTAGCGCTCGCGCGAGAGCGCCCAGTCCACGTTGCCCTTCAGCCACTCCCCGAACCGCCCGTGCTTGACCCGCGGCGGGTGCCAGTCGACCGTCTCGTTCGCTTGAAGCATCTGCTCGCGCACGGCCGTCGTGCGGATGTACCACGACTTCTTCGCGTAATAGATCAGCGGCGTCCCGCAGCGCCAGCAGTGGGGGTAGGAGTGCTCGTAGCGCTCCTCCCGCAGCAGCAGACCGCGTTTGTCCAGGTCGTCGATCAGGTCGTCCGTGACATCGGGGTCCTTGACGATGCGCCCGTCGTACGCGCGGCCCTCGTAGCTGCGAACGCGTCGATCGAACGTGCCGTCGGGCCGCACCGGGTTGAAGAGCGAGCGTGGATCGGTTGGGTCGAAGTGCACCTCGGGAACCGCCGCGGCGACTCTGAAGTCGTCCTCGCCAAATGCCGGCGCCAGATGGACGATCCCCGTGCCGTCCTCCGTCGTGACGAAGTCACCGGCGACGATCGGAAAGCTGTCGTCCAGACTGCTCGCGCCATGCGGTCCTTCGAGAAAGATCGGGCCCTCATAACGCTGTCCGACCAGCTCGCCGCCCGGGAAGCGATCGAGTACGGTCGCCCCGTCGCCGAGCACCTTCTCGATCAGCGCCGCGGCCAGCACGAACGTCTCATCGCCATGTCTGGCGCGCACGTACTCGACCGCGGGTCCGACCGCGACCGCGACGTTTCCCGGCAGCGTCCACGGCGTCGTCGTCCAGATCAGCAGTTTGTCCCCCTGCTGCAGCGGCGCGGCGGGGGAGTGCACCGGCAGCCGCACATACACCGTCCGGTCGACCACATCCTTATACCCCAGCGCCACCTCGTGCGAGGACAGCGCCGTGCCGCAGCGGTAGCAGTAGGGCACGACCTTGTGCCCCTCGTACAGCAGCCCCCGCCGGTCGATCTCGGCGAGCGCCCACCACACCGACTCGATGTAGGACTCGTCCAGCGTGCGGTACGCGTCGTCGAGATCGATCCAGAACCCGATCCGCTCGGTCAACCGGTTCCACTCCTGCAGATAGGCGAACACCGACTCGCGGCACTCGGCATTGAACCGCTCGATCCCGATGACGCTCTCGTCCTCGATTTCGGCCTTCGTCGCGATCCCGAGCTTCTGTTCGACCGCGATCTCCACCGGCAGCCCGTGGCAGTCCCAGCCGCCCTTGCGCCGCACCAGCCGCCCGCGCATGGTGTGGTAGCGGGGATAGACGTCCTTGAACACGCGCGAGAGCACGTGGTGGGAGCCCGGTGGACCGTTCGCGGTCGGGGGACCCTCGTAGAACACCCACGGTTCCGCGTCCTCGCGCAGGCGCAGCGACTGCGCGAATACGTCGCGCTCGCGCCAGCGCTCGAGCACCTCCAGCTCCATCGCCGGCAGGTTCCGCTTGGGATCGACCTCGCGCGGGGGGATCAGCGGGTTCGTGGCATCGGCCGTCGTCATGGGCGGCCCATTCTAGGTTGGCTCGGCGTCCGCGAGGCGGAGTGTCTCCACCGACACGGCCTCGGTTGGTGAGGATCGTCGCTCAGGAGGCGGCGGCCGCGGGATGCCTCAGCACCACGCCGGTGAGTCGCTCGCGCAGCTGCTCGGCGGCCGCGGTCGGACCCGGGCCGATGCGCTTGACGGTGGATGCTCCCGTCTCGGGCAGGGCGTAGTGGTAGTCGAACACGTCCACCCCCGGCTCGGCCTGGCGGGAGGCGTATACGAGCCGTCCCAGCAGATCCGGCGTGCAGGCCCCCGAGCCGGCGAGCACGATCGCGCCCGGTCTCAGTGCGCGCAGCGCTGCGCCCACGCGGCCGGCGTCCAACTCGACCGGCAGGGTCAGCACGCGCAGACCTCCTCGGCGCAGGAACAGCTCCAGCGCCTGCACCTGCGGTGCGTCGAGGCCACCGGGGCGCGAGGCATCGAAGATCATGGCGCCCTCATCGCGCGAGGCCGGCGGGGCGACCCGGGTGGCGGCCGCCAGCCAGCCGGTCGTGTAGCGCAGCGCGAACGCGCGCTCCGCCGAGCTCTCCTGCAGCGCCTCCAATGCTGCCAGCAGTACCGTCTCGACCGTGCGCTCGACCGAGCGGACCGCGAGGCTCTCCTCCAGCAGGCGGTCGGCGGCGTCTGGCGCAAACGCCTCGAACGCGGCCCGCAGGCGCGCGGGCGAGGAGGGCCCCTCGCCGCGCTCGCGCGCGACCGACACGGCCGAGGCGATGTCGTGGGTCTCGGCAAACGCCTGGCGCAGCGCCTCGATCTCGGTCAGCTCGAACTGGCGATGCCCGCCCTCGGTGCGGCGCGGCATCGGGTAGCCGAAACGCCGCTCCCATCCGCGCAGCGTGTTGGGGCTGACTCCCAGCATCGCGGCGGCTGCGTTTGTGCGGATTGCGCTCATATGCAGCAATGGTGAGCTTTGTGTGCTCTCGCCACAACCCCCGCAACGGTGTATGCAGACCGTCATACGCCTTGCAGGCGCAGGAACCGCGCCGCGCGCGGCGACGTGTGCGCCGTGGCCATCGCGTCGGGCGCCGACAGTTGTATGTGTGGATCCTCGATCGGTTAGTCAAACTAACGTTTTTGGTTAGCCAACAACGAATCCGCCCACGGAGGGCATCTGACGGCCTACGATCGTGCGGATGCGGCTGCGGCTCTACCATCATCCGGACGGAACCCGGGTTGCCTACCGCGAGTGCGGAGCCGGGCCGCCGCTGGCGCTGATCCATTCGGCGATGCTCTCCCACAAGGAGTGGGAGCCCTCGGTCGAGCAGCTCTCGGCCCACTTTCGCGTCGTGCTTCCGGACCTGCCTCTGCACGGCGACTCCGAGGGTAGCCCCGACCACCCCTACACCCTGGACTGGTTCGCCGAGGTTCTCGGCGGCTTCGCCGCGGACGTACTCGGCCCCAGCCCGCTGATCGGTGGACACGGCGCCGGCGCCGAGGTCGTGCTGCAGGCGGTGGCGCGCGAGCGGGTGCGACCGAGCCGGCTGGTGCTGATGCCCAACCGGCTGCACCTCGCTCCCGAGCGCGCGCGGGCGCGCGAGATCTGGCGCGCGGCGACGATGGTGGGGGCGCTCCCCGGCCTCGATCGGATCGCCGGATACTGCATGCGCACAGTGTTCAGCCCCCGGCACGGGTCGCGGCTGTCCGTGCGCGGGAACCCGGCTGCGCGCGACCTGCTCAGGCACGCGCTCGCGGACGTCCCTGGCAACGCTCCCCTGGCCCGCTCATGGGCGAAGTGCGCGCGCGCATGGCCGACCGGGGCGCGCGAGGATCTGCTGGAGCTGTATCCGCGCCTGGGCATGCCCGTCCTTTTGCTGTGGGCCGACCGGGATCCGCTGCACCCGCTCTCCACCGCTGAGGAGACGCTGGGACTGCTGCCGGATGGCCAGCTGCGCGTGCTGCCCAGCACGGGCTTTTTGATGGCCTACGACGATCCCGTCGGCCTGGCACGAGAGCTCGTCGCATTCTGCGCGTAGAGCCAGCGGCGCTGATGGGCAGGACGCGAGATTCCAAGCACTTGGGTAGTCGTCGCATGCATCGGCCCGGGTGGGCTTGCGGCGGCGGGCACCGCGATCAGTCAAAAACAGCTTGGCCAATATATGGAATCAACGGCCGGCTTCGGCCTACACTCCGTCCGACGCCGGATGAGCGAGACCGATCACAGCACCGCCTATCTCACCGCCGCCATCGACCTGGCGCGAGACGTCGATCCGAGGCTGCTCGAGGCGATGGCGCGCGGGCTGGCGGATGTGCGCGAGCGCGGTGGACGGCTGTTCATCCTCGGCGTCGGCGGCGGTGCCGGCCACGCCTCACACGCGGTCAACGACTTTCGCAAGCTCTGCGGGCTGGAGAGCTACACGCCCACCGACAACGTCTCCGAGCTCACCGCGCGCACGAACGACGACGGCTGGGAGACCTCGTTCAGCGCATGGCTCGAGATCTCGAGGCTGTCCGCGCGCGACGCGCTGCTCGTCTTCTCCGTCGGGGGCGGCTCACGCGAGCGTCGCGTGTCGATCAATCTCGTCTGCGCGATCGAGGCCGCGCGGGATGTCGGAGCGAGGATCTACGGCGTCGTGGGCGCGCCCGGCGGCACGCTCGCCGAGCTCGCGGACCTCGCCATCCTGATCGAACCCCCGGCCTACCTGCGCACGCCCCTAGTCGAGTCCTTTCAAGCGCTCCTCTGGCACGTGCTCGTGTCGCACCCCGTGCTGGCGGTCAAACAGGGTCACTGGGAGTCGCTGCAGGGCAGCGCCAAGCCGTGAGCGGGCGTCCCGCGGTCTTTCTCGATCGAGACGGCGTCCTCAACGAGATCGTCCCTAACGAGCTCGGCCTCGCGGAGTCGCCGCTGGACCCGCGCGACGTTCGCCTGATCGACGGAGCCGCTGCCGGGATGCGCGATCTCGCCCGGGCCGGCTACGCGCTCGTGTGCGTCTCCAATCAGCCCGCCGCGGCCAAGGGCGAGATCTCCGTGGAGCAGCTGCGGATGGTCCACCGCCGACTGATCGAGCTGCTCGCCGGGGAGGGGGCGCGGTTGGACGCATCGCGACTATGCCTGCACCATCCAGATGGCGTCGTCGCCGCGCTCGCGGGGTCGTGTGCATGTCGCAAGCCGGCGCCGGGCATGCTGCTGGACGCGGCTCGCGAGCTCTCGCTGGATCTGTCGAGCTCGTGGATGGTGGGCGACACCGACGCCGATGTCCTCGCCGGTCAGGCGGCCGGATGCGCGACTGCGCTGATCGAGCACCCGGGGAGCGCGCACAAGCGCCTGCACAAAGCCCAGCCGGACCTGCGCGCGAAGAATCTCGCCGATGCCACCGCCCAGCTGCTCGGCGGCTGAGTTTTTCCTCAGCGCGCGATCGGCATCGCGGTCTGAGCGGCTGCCTTCGATGTGTTGCCGGTCGCGGCTCACGATCCGGATCTCTCCGGCCTCAACCGCAAAAAGTCACTGTGATCGAAAAGCCCTCGTGGTCGGAGACATTGAAGCCTATGTACCAACTGCCCCGACTGCCGGTCATCCGCGCGCTGTGAGCGGGCCTGCCACGCCGCAACGGAGGCTTCATGCGGGATCGCGCGATATTCCGATCGCGGACTTTCACGACACATCGATCGGGGGCAGGCGGGGCGTCGGTCGGAGACATTTCACAGAAATAGGTCCTGTTAGGTTTTTCTCAGTGGGTCTCGCAAATGCTGAACGAAATCTCGACACGCATCTTCGCCGACGGGGCCGACCTGGAGGGTATCCTGGGCCTCGCGGCCGATCCTAGGATCGAGGGATTCACCACCAATCCAACCTTGATGCGTAAGGCGGGTCTCACGGACTACGCCGAGTTCGCCGGGCGTCTGCTCACCCATGTGACCAGACAGCCGATCTCCTTCGAGGTGTTCGCGGACGATCGTCAGGGGATCGAGCGTCAGGCGCGCCTCATCGCGTCCTGGGGCGAGAACGTGTATGTCAAGATCCCAGTCACGACGACCAACGGGGAATCCATGGCGTCGCTCGTTCGTGAGCTCTCCGAGGATGGCGTGAAAGTGAACGTCACCGCGCTGTTCACCACCGCGCAGGTGGAACTGATCACGGCGGCCGTCAAGGATGGGGCACCGTCCTATATCTCCGTCTTCGCCGGGCGGATCGCCGATGCCGGAATCGATCCAGTGCCGATCATGGCGCGCTCGGTGCAGATCATGATGCAGGCGCCGCGCGCGGAGCTGATCTGGGCCTCTCCACGCGAGATTCTCAACCTCGTGCAGGCCGACCGAGTCGGCTGTCACATCATCACCATGACCCACGGTCTGCTCGAGAAGCTCGACTGCCTCGGCAAGGGCCTTGAGCAGTACTCGCTGGAGACCGTGAGGATGTTCCACGACGACGCCGCGGCCGCCGGCTTCACGCTGTAGAAGATGATCTGCGTGCCGGTCCAGAGCGATCTCACCGGCGCCTGCGCGGACGGCGGCTCCCGGCCGTGAGACGGGCGTGCATCACCGGCGGTGCGGGGTTCATCGGCAGCAATCTCGCCGACCGGCTGAGCGCTCGGGGCGTCGAGGTCGTGATCGTCGATGACTTTCGCGCGGGTCGGCGCGAGTTCGTCGCGAACGTCCTGAGGCGGGGACGGGCGCGGCTCGGTGGAGGGAGACGTTCTCGACATGGCCGTGCTCGAAGACGCCCTGGAGGGCTGCGACTGGGTGTTTCACCTGCAGGCCAACGCCGACGTGCGCAGGGGCCTCGAGCATCCGCGGCGCGACTTGACCCAGAACACGATCGCGACTTCGAACGTGCTCGAGGCGATGCGCGCTCGCGACGTGAGGCAGATCGCGTTCGCCTCGACCGGATCGGTGTACGGGGAGCCCGGCGTGTTCCCGACGCCCGAGGCGGCTCCCTTTCCGATCCAGACATCGCTCTACGGCGCGTCCAAGCTGGCCGGCGAGGGCCTCGTCGCCGCATACGCGGCCGGCTACGGCTTCACCGGGCTGATCTGTCGCTTCGTCTCGATTCTGGGCGAGCGCTACACCCACGGGCACGTGTTCGACTTCTATCGCTCGCTCAAGCGCGATCCGCGGCGTCTACGCGTGCTGGGCGACGGTCGCCAGGAGAAGTCCTATCTGCACGTCCAGGACTGCCTCTCGGCGATTCTCACGGCCGTCGAGCGCCACGACTCCGAGCCCGGCGCCCATATCTACAACCTCGGCACCCGGGAGACGCTGCTGGTCGCGGACTCCGTGCGCATCATCGCCGAGCATCTCTCGCTCTCGCCGGAGATCGAGCACACCGGCGGGCGGCGCGGGTGGACCGGCGACAGCCCGCTGATTCAGCTGGACGTCGATCGCATCCGTGGCCTCGGATGGCGCCCGCGGCTCACGATCCGCGAGGCGCTCGTGCGCACCCTGGAGTGGCTGGACGCGAACGAGTACGCCTGGCGCGCCCCCGCGGTCCCGGCGCCGCGGGATGAGTCGGAGGGGCCTGTGGAATCGGGCTACAGGGACGCCACCCCGATCGGCGTGGAGCGGGCACGATGAGCGTGATCTTCAGTCGCGCGCCGTTGCGCATCTCGCTCGGCGGCGGAGGCACCGATCTGCCCTCCTACTACCGCGAGCACGGCGGGTTCCTCGTGTCGGGGGCGATCGACAAGTACGTCTACATGCTCACGCACACGGTGTTCCAGCGCCGCTATCGCATGAAGTACTCCGAACTGGAGGAGGTCGACGAGATCGAGCAGATCCGACATCCGATCCTGCGCGAGGGCCTGACGCGCCACTGGTGCGGCAGCCCGCTGGAGATCGCCTCGATCGCCGACGTGCCCGCGGGCACCGGCATGGGCTCCTCGGGTGCTTACACCGTCTGTCTGATCAAGGGGCTGGTACGCGCACGGCACAGCTCGATCAGCCCCGGCGATCTCGCCGAGGCCGCGTGCGGCATCGAGATGGACGTGCTCGGCGAGCCCGTGGGCAAGCAGGATCCCTACGTAGCGGCTCACGGGGGGATCTGCGCCTACACGTTCGACCCCACCGGGGCCGTGGAGGTGGAGCCGCTGGAGCTCGACTCAGCCGTGCTCAGACGCCTGCGCGATCAGTTGCTGCTGTTCTACACCGGCGAGGCGCGCTCGGCCTCGAAGATGCTCGCCGACCAGGACACCCGCTCGCGGGCCGGCGACGCGCAGATGCTCGAGAACCTGCACCGCACCAAGGAGCTCGGGCGCGACATATACCGGCTCCTGGGCGAGGGCGATCTCGAGGGCTACGCCGAGCTGATGCACGAGCATTGGCAGCACAAGCGCGCTCGCTCACCGGGGATGACCGACGAGCACATCGACCGGCTCTACACGTTCGCGCGCTGCAGCGGCGCGATCGGCGGCAAGCTGGTGGGCGCCGGCGGGGGTGGATTCCTGCTCGTGTACAGCCGCCGCCCGGAGGACACGCGGCAGGCGATGGCGGCCGCGGGCGCCTCGGAGCTGCCCTTCGACTTCGAGTTCAGCGGCGCCTACGCAAGCGAGTACGCATGAGCGGCCGCTGAGCGCGTTGCGATGGGTGACGGCGCGGACGATCGGCGGTGCAGGCGGGCGGGTGCGGCTGTGGGAGTCGTGCTGTGCGACCCGCACGGCCCGCACACGGGGCGGGGGAGATGACCGCTCGGCGGCGGGTCGCCGTCCCGCGGGTGTGCATCCTGGCTGGGGGGCTGGGGACGCGCCTGGGCGATCGTGTGCGCGATCTCCCCAAGCCGCTGATCGAGGTGGCGGGAGAGCCCTTTCTGATCCATCAGCTGAGGCTGTTGGCCGCTCACGGAGTACGGGAGGTGGTGATATGCGTGGGCTATCGCGGCGAGGCGATCGCGGAGCGCATCGGGACGGGACGGTTTGGGATGGACATCGCCTACAGCCACGACGCCCCCGGCCTGAGCGGGACTCTGGGCGCGATCCGGCGCGCGCGCGGCATGCTCGGTGAGCGGTTCCTCGTGCTCTACGGCGACACCTATCTGCGTATCGACTACGGTGCCGCGGCCGCCGCCTGGCGGGCGAGCGGGATGCCGGCGATGATGAGCGTGCTGCGCAACGACGGACGCTGGGGGACTTCAAACGCCATCTATGCCGGCGGTCGCGTGCTCGCGTACGACAAGCGCACGCCGCGGCCGCGGATGCGCTGGATCGACTACGGTCTCGGCGGTCTCGAGCAGGACGCGCTCGACCGGGTCTCGCCCGGCACGTGCGACCTGGCCGATCTCTACCGCCGGCTCGCCCGCGATGAGCTGCTCTGCGGGGTGGAGGCGACCGAGCGCTTCTTCGAGATCGGGACGCCGGCGGCGCTTGCCGAAACCGATGCGTTCCTGCGCCGGCCGCTGCGACCGCGATCTTCCCTTCTCCGGATCGCGCGCGCGAGCTGAGACCCGATGCCCCACGCACCGAGCGCGGCTCCGGCGGCGAGCGGTCCGAACGTGGGGTAGGCGTAGCGCGCGTCGTAACCGTTGGCGGCCACCGCAAAGACGATCGTGATCAGCGCCGTCAGCGTGAAGAGCAACGCCGCCCAGCGCATGCGAGCACGCAGGAAGAACGGCCCCGCGATCGCCGCCAGCAGGAGGATGATCAGCAGCGGGCCCTGAACGCGGGTGAAGCCTTCGTACACCGCCAGGGGATGAGCTTCGCCCGCTGAGCCGACATAGCCGAGGCTGTCCGGATAGAGGAGGGCGAACGCTTCCTGATTGGCTTCAGTCCGGGTGGGTTCGATCACTTCTTCGCGTACCCCTTGCGGCGTGTTCCCTTCGCCGGCGCGCGGGAACACATAGCGGCCGAGGCCGACCAGGATCGCTTTGGCGTATTGAATCGGCTCGTGCTCGATCGCCGCGATGCTGAATGCTTTGAGCAACCCGTTCGCGTTCGCGGGCGCGATGTAAGGGGGGCCGAAGCGCTGGACGGCCGGTGCGGTGGGGGCGTACTGAAAGTAAGCCTGCGACGCGCGGTGTCCGAGCGGTTCGCGCGGGCACAGGAAGCGGGTGCCGTTCGGCGGTGTGAACTTCGAGCAATCCACGAACGTCGCGACCCGTCCATACAGCTCCCATGAGCTCTGGCGCTCGTATCCCAGGTAGCCCGTGAAGGCGTACTGCGCGCCCACGTAGGTGAAGATCAGCCCCACCGCCACGATCAGGGTTGTGAGGGCGCCGAGCAGTCTGCGCCGGATCTCGCCCGGGGCGGCGCACAGCAGCACGAGCGGGATCAGGATCGCGCTCGTCGCGGCGGCCGTCTTGACCCAGAAGCCGAGGCCCACCGCCAACCCGGCGAGCAGCGGCCAGAGCAGGGCTCGGCGCCGGAGAGGGCCGTCGTAGTCGTAGTACAGCGCGCGAATGGCCGCATAGATGGCGAGCGCCTGCAGGAAGGCAAACAGCGGGTCGGCGAGCAGCGAGTGCTCCAGAACCAGCCCCGTAGCTCCGAAGAAGACGATCGCCGCCGGCAGCAGCCCCAGCCATGCGGGCGCGCGGGTGCGACGCACGGCGTCGAACAGCAACAGCCCGGTAGCCATGCCCAACAGGTGCTGCACGGCGATCGTGAATGAGATGTGGTCGCTGAGATGGTGGATGAGACGCAGGAAGAACGGATACCCCGCCGGGCGCTGCGCGTCGCGGAAGATATTGAGCGCAGCCGCCAGCGAGTATTGACTTGAATCCGGGAACGCCAGGAACGCCGGGCTGTAGCTGACCATCAGCCATATCCGCAGACCCACGCCTGCCGCCACGAGCGCCGCGAGCGCCACGAGTGTCACTCTGGCGGCGCGATCGAGCGCTTGCCAGCGTTGTGTCAGGTATTCCACAGGTGACGTATAGATGATGGTCTGCGCCAAGTCAAAGCACTGTCGGAGACATCGCATCGAGCCTGCCTGAGATCGGTGGGATAATCCCTGCAAATACGCGTATCTGCGCTGTGCCGTGGCGCTGTGTGAGAGCTGTAAGTAAGAGACAAACACAGTGGAATCGGTGGTCGATAAATCGCCGTTGCTAGATTCCGTAACCGTGCCGACATCGACTGCGTGTCTCGTTTGCGGCGGGGGGGTCGAGCTGCTTCAGCGTGGGGGTGCCTCGAGCCTCGAGCCGTCCGCTTTCAATCCGAGCTGTCACCGCGTGGGCGAGCATTACGATCTCTATCGCTGCGTCGAGTGCGGGACGGTGCAACAGCCGTCGCTTCCGCGTGGTGAGAAGCTGCATGAGCTTTATCGAGCCGGCAGCGATGAGCGCTACATGCTGGAGGAGCGCGGACGCAGGCGCTCGGCCCGCAGGCTCCTCGACCTGCTCGGCGCGCACATGCCACGGGGCCGGCTGCTGCAGGTCGGCTGCAGCTACGGCCTGCTGCTCGACGAGGCGCGGCGGCGTGGGTATGACGTCGAGGGTGTGGAGCTGTCGATCGAGGCGGCGCGCTACTCCCGCGAGCGGCTCGACCTGCCGGTGCGGACGATGGCGATCGAGGACGTCGAGCTGGAAGGCGAGCGCTATGACGCGATCCTGCTCGTCGACGTGCTCGAGCATCTCGAAGATCCGATCGCCACGCTCGAGTCCCTGCTCGCGGTGCTCGCGCCCGGCGGCGCCATGCTGATCGTAACCCCCGATCCCTCCTCGGTCGTGGCGCGAACGGCAGGCAGTCGCTGGTGGTGCTATGTGCCGGCGCATCTCTGCCTGATCCCGCGCAAGGCGCTGCGTGAGCTGTTGCAAGCCCACGGCTTGACGGTGCTCGAGGATCGGCTGTCCGTGCACTCCTTCACCCTGCGGTACTGGCTGGCCGGCCTGGGCGAACGGGGCGGCTGGGCGGGGAGGGCGATCGCGTGGGTCACAGCACGGATCCCGCGCGAGCTGATGCTGACGGCCTCCCTCAGAGACGAGCGTGTGATGCTCGCCTGCTCGAATCATCGGATCGAGACCTCCGCGCCCGCATACCGGCGGGTGTCGAGCGTGTAAACGCAGATGACGGTGGTGGTCATAGGCTCGGGTCCCGCCGGTGCGGCCGCGGCGCACGCGCTTTGCGATCTCGGACTCGGCGTGACCGTGTTGGATGCCGGTGACAGGATCGAGGCGGGCGGGATGGATCTGTTCGATGAGCTCGCGCGAACCGAGCCCGCGCGCTGGCCGTCACAGCTCGCTCGCGGGGCGCGCGACGCCTTTCCCGCGGACGTCGGGCGCATCCCGCTGAAACCGGCATACGGCTCGCTGTTTCCCTACGCTCTCGACGACCCGGATCTGCCGGTCGTCAACCGCGACTCCGACGCGCTCTCATCGCTCGCATACGGCGGGCTGAGCAACGCCTGGGGAGCCTCGATCCTGCCGTTTCGTCAGCCGGACATCGAAGCTTGGCCGATCTCGCTCGCCGAGCTCGAGCCGCACTACGAAGCGGTGCAGCGGTTCGTGCCGGTCGCGGCGGAACGCGACGAGCTGAGCGCTGCGCTGCCGCTCTACACCGCCGACCCCGGGGCGTTGTGGCGCAACCGGCAGACGGAGCAACTGCTCGGTCATCTGCGCCGGCATGCCCCGGCCCTGAGGGCGGCCGGCTTTGCCTTTGGCGCGTCTCGTCTGGCGGTGGTGGCCTCGGAGGGTGACGATCGCCGCTGCCGCCACTGCGGTCTCTGTCTCTACGGCTGTCCCTACCGGTCCATCTACAACGCGGCGCATACGTTCGACTCACTCAGCCTCGGCGGCAAGCTCGACTATCGCGGCGGCATCTACGTCGATCGTGTCACGGAGGTCGGCGATTCGGTCACAATCGACTTTCACGAGCGCAGGCATCCGGCGGCGCGGGGGCGGCTCACCGCCTCGCGGGTGTTCGTCGCGTGTGGCGCGATCTCCTCGACACGCCTGATGCTCGAGTCGATGAACCGCACCCGGCACGTGAGTCGAATGCGGGACAGCCAGTACTTTGTGATCCCGATGCTCAGAAGCCGCGCCGCGCCGGTCAGCGTGGCGAGGCAGGGCAACACCCTCGCGCAGGTGTTCATAGAGCTCACGGACGAGCGCATCTCCCAGCATCCGGCGCACCTGCAGATCTACGGCTACAACGACATCATGCTCGCGGCGTTCGCCAAGCGGGTGCCACTACGGACGGCCGCGCTCGAGCGGATCCTGCGACCCGCGCTCGGGCGGCTGCTCGTCATCCAAGGGTTCCTCCATTCGGCGGACTCACCGGGACTGACGGTCGAATACGACCGGCGAGGCGTGCGCATCGTCGGGGACGACGTCGCGCCAGGCGCCAGGCGCGTCGGCAAGCTCGTCCGTCGCCTCGCTCGACACGGCCGCCTGCTCGGCATGGCGCCGGCGCCCGGCCTGTCCCACGTCGGCTCTCCGGGCAAGAGCAACCACCTCGGCGGCTCCCTGCCGATGCGGCGTACGCCGGGCGAGCTCGAGACGGACTCGCTCGGGCGCATTCCCACGTGGAAGCGCGTGCATATCGTCGACGCCTCGATCTTCCCCTCGGTACCCGCCACGACAGTGACGCTTTCGGTGATGGCGAACGCGCATCGGATCGCCACCGCCGCCGCGGCGGACGCGCGGCGCGGGTGAGGTACTCGCGGCCGCTCGTACCGCCACCAGCTGCCCGTTTGCTGCCTGCTTGCGGCAGCCGCGCGGCCGACGGTCCTAGGCCCTGATGGCTCTACGCCCGATCGATCGCCGTGTCGCGATCGCCGCCGCGTGGAGCACGAGTGTGAAGTTGAACAGCAGAAAGCCGATCACGATCAGCATCAGCCCGGTGACTCCCAGCCGATCCTGCGTAGCGGCCTGCAGGGTGAGGCGCTCATGATGGGACAGGTAATAAACGACCAGCGGCACGGTGAGAGCCACTCCGGTGAGCCCGATCGCGGCCGCCGCGATGACGCTGCGGGTGTAGGGAAAGATCTTCAGCCAGCGGCGCCTGGCTCGCTCGCGGTAGTCGAAGAACACCTGCGCGATACAGCCCAGCAGAAATGCCTGCAACCCGGCGATGGTGAGCGTTGTCCCGAACAGCATCCAGTACAGCGAGAATCTGATCGGTCCGATTGTGATCGGCCCGAGGCTGAGCGGCAGGGCGATCAGCAGGCCGATCGCGAATACCACTAGGCCCGGCTTGACCAGGAAGAAGTCCGGGCCGTACACGAACATGGCGCGCAGGTTGATCCACGCGGCATGCCATGGGGAGAACCAGCCCACGCGCTTGTGATGGCTGACCCGCCCATCGCGATCCTTCAGCAATGGAACCGGCACCTCGGTCGTGCGCAGTCCCATGTGCACGGCCTTCGCCATCATCTCCGTCGTGTAGTCCCACGAATCGGAGGCGAGATCCATGGCAAGGAGATCGTCGCGCGTCACTCCTCGCATGCCGCAATGCATGTCGGTGAAGTGGGTGGAGTACAGACGGTTGAGGATCCACGTCGTCAGCGGGGTGCCGAAGTATCGGTGCAGAGGAGGCATCGCGCCCGGCTCGATCTCGCCTTTCCAGCGCGAGCCCATCACGAACTTGTAGCCTTCGTGAAAGCTGTCGACGAACGGTTTCAGACGCCGGAAGTCATAGGTGCAGTCGGCGTCTCCCATCAGTATATAGCGCCCGCGCGCGTAGGCGATCGCCTCCCGATAGGCGATCCCGATCCCCCGCATCGGTACGCGCAACACGCGTGCCCCCGCCTCCAGCGCGCGCTCGGCAGTGGCATCGGTCGAGCTGTCGGCGAGCAGGATCTCCCCGCTCACCCCGGCGTCGGCGAGCCCCTCCTGACACCAGTGCACGAACTCCACGACCGTGAGCTGCTCGTTGAGGGTGGGTATCACGATCGAGAGCTTGGGGTTTTCGGTGTCGTTTCGCGGGGTGAGCAGCTGCAGCCCATCCCCGACGACGGCCGCGGCTCTCATCTCATTCCCGAGATCGAATGTATTACCGTCGGAGACGACGGTCGTCGTGTTCTCGGCCGTTTCAAGCGGTTGGCTCATGGGGCGCGATGCTAGCAATGGGTCAGCGACTGAAATCAGGGCAGATCGATCCCCGAGATCGACAGGCGCCTCAATCGGCGACAGCAGTGTGAATTCCGCCGCTGCGCGGGTGCAGCGGAGTGTTTCTCAATGGAACAGACGCAGCTGTGTCTGTGCGTTTTTGCCGATGGCAGATATGCGTTTCTCTCCTCTCGTGGGGTTCCGCGTGAAAGTCGGAGACAGTGAGATCGATATTGCGATCGGAGAATCCCTCGCAATACGCCGATCTCTCGATCTCCGGGACAGTTTCAGGAGAAACCTCCGACCATATGTGGAGCCTGCTGGTACGGTCGTATTGCATGGGAGCAATCCGTGCTCGGATAATCAGGCATCGGACGACCGGGCATCGGACGACAGACAGTGACGGGTCGGCGGCCACCGCTGCTGTCCCTGCTGCTGCCGCCACCACCGTCACAACCGGCGGTGGGGTGGGTGCGGTCGCGGGCGTACGCAGATTGCTGACACCCGCATCCGGGCTCGTCGGACAGGGAACGCGCTATGCGCTCGCCGGTGCGTTCGTGGGCGTTGTGTATGTGCTCACCACCACATTCTTCGCGGTCGTGGTCGGGCTGCCATTTCGCGAGGCGCTGATCATCGGCTTTGCGTTGCAGCTGGCCGTCCACTTCACATTGCAGCGCACGTTCGTATGGGTCCACGAGGAGGGGTTCGCGTTGCCCATCCGGCACCAGACCCGCCGGTACCTGGCCGTCGCCGGCCTGCAGCTCGGATTGACGACGCTCAGCACTTTGCTGCTGCCGTCGGCGCTGGGAGTCTCGGCCGAGGTCGTCTATCTGCTCACGGTCGCGCTTCTGACGATCGCCAACTTCCTGCTGTTTCGCAAAATCGTCTTCCATCCCACTCAGGCGGGCGAGGAGTCCACCCAAGTGAGCGCGGACTCCACGCGAGTGGCTGCGGACTCTGCGCGAACGGGCGCGGACTCCACTCAAGTGGTTGCGGACTCTGCGCGGGCGGGTGCGGAGATCGGGATCTGAGGGGCGCGAGGTCGGTGGATGCTCTGACGCGTATGCTCGCCGCGCTCGACGGCCCTGCCGGATAGGGTTCGGGCTCGACAAAGGAGATTCACATGCCGGACAACTCAACTCTGGGGGGGGGAGACCGCGAAGGCCGTAGAGAACTTCCCGATCTCGGGCGAGACCGTGCCCGTGTCGGTGCTGCACTGGCTCGCGCGCGTCAAGGGCGCCGCCGCCGCCGTCAACGGCGAGCTGGGCCTGCTGTCCAAGCGCAGCGCCTCGCGCATCGAGACGCGCGGCCGCCGAGATCGCCGCGGGCAAGCACGACGCGCAGTTCCCGATCGACGTCTTCCAGACCGGCTCGGGCACCTCGACGAACATGAACGCCAACGAGGTGATCGCCAGGCTCGCGGGCGAGGCGCGTGCACGCCAACGATCACGTCAACATGGGCCAGTCCTCCAACGACGTGTTCCCCTCGGCCGTCCATCTCGCCGCGCTCGACGTCGCTCAGAACGAGCTGCTGCCGGCGCTGAAGCAGCTCGAGCGCGCGTTCGCGCGCAAGGCTAAGAGCTTCCAGAACGTCGTCAAGTCGGGCCGCACCCATCTGATGGACGCCGTGCCCGTCACACTCGGTCAGGAGTTCGCCGGTTACGCCGCGCAGATGGCGCTCGGACAGGAGCGCGTGCAGGCGGCGCTCGTGCACGTGGGGCAGATCCCGCTCGGCGGCACCGCCACCGGCACCGGTCTGAACACCCACGCGAAGTTCGCCGAGAAGGTGCGCGCGCGGCTGCGCAAGGAGTCGGGCCTGAAGCAGATCGCGCCGCCCGCTCGACCCGTTCGAGGCGCAGGCCAACCGCGACGCGCTGGTCGAGCTCTCGGGCGCTTTGAAGGTGATCGCGGTCTCGCTCACGAAGATCGCCGGCGACCTCGCGCTGATGGGCTCCGGCCCGCGCGCCGGGCATCGGCGAGATCTTCCTGCCCGAGCTGCAGAAGGGCTCCTCGATCATGCCCGGCAAGGTCAATCCCGTGATCCCCGAGGTCGTCCTGCAGGTCTCCGCGCAGGTGATCGGCAACGACACCGCGATCACCGTCGGCGGCATGCAGGGCCAGTTCGAGCTGAACGTCCGCATCCCGCTGATCGCCCGCAACCTGCTGCAGTCTCTGCACCTGCTCTCGACCGCCTCGCGCGCGTTCGCGGAGAAGTGCGTCGACGGCATCCGGGCCAACAAGGCGGGAACCGACGCCTCGGCGGGCGCCACGCTTGCGGTCGCGACGGCCCTGAACGGCGTGATCGGCTACGACAAGGGCGACGGTTATCGTCCAGAAGGCCACGGCCTCCGGGCGCCCGCTGCGCGAGGTCGCCTTGGAGGAGGGCGTCGATCCAAGGTGTACGACGAGACGATCGATTTGCGCCGGATCGCGCGGGGAAACCGGGTCTGATCCCCGTAGCGGGGGTTTTTGCCAAGATGCGCGTCGTGGAAGGCCCGGTGCAGGCGTCGTGAGCGGATGGGCGGGGACGCGCGTGCTGTTCACCGGCGCCCAGGGCTTCATCGGCTCGTGGGTGGCCGAGCGGCTGCTGGACGAGGGCGCCGAGGTGCTCGTCCTCGATCGCCCGCCGGCCGAGCTCTCGCGCTTTCGCATGCGCGGGCTTGCACGAGCGCTGCATCGCGGTCGCGGCCGATCTCCTGGACCCGGGCTCGCTGCGCGCGGCGATCGAGGAGCACGGCGTGCAGGCGGTCTTCCATCTCGCGGCGACGGCCATCGTGGGGTCGGCGACGACCTCGCCGCTGAGTACATACGAGGTCAACGTCCGCGGCACGTGGAACCTGCTCGAGGCGTGCCGCGTCGCCGAGCGGCCGCCCGCGCGGATCGTGGTTGCCTCGACCGACAAGGCCTACGGCGTTCACGAGAACCTTCCCTACCGCGAGGACCACGCGCTGCAGCCGCACTACCCCTACGACGCCTCGAAGGCCTGCGCCGACATCATCGCCCGCTCCTACGCGCACACGTTCGGCCTGCCGGTCGCGGTGACGCGCTTCGGCAACGTGTTCGGCGGCGGAGACTTCAACTTCTCGCGCCTGATCCCGGGGACCGTCGAAGCGCTGCTGGCGGGCGAGCGGCCGGTGATCCGCTCGAACGGGCTGATGGAGCGCGACTTCCTCTACGCCGAGGATGCGGTCACGGCTTACCTGGCGGTGGCGCGACTCGCTCGATCGCCCGGAGCTGCGCGGTCGCGCGTGGAACGCGAGCATCGGCTGTCCTGTGAGTGTCCTGGAGATCGTGAGCGGCTGATCGAGATCGCCGGCCTCGGAGATCGAGCCGGACGTGCGCGGGCACGGAACCCCGCACGGCGAGCTCGCAGCGGCAGTGGCTGGACTCGAGCGCGATCCTCGAGGAGCTCGGTTGGACGCCGGCGTGGGATCTGCGGCAGGGCCTGCGGGCGACGTTGAGTGGTATGCGCTCGAGCTGCCGCGGATGACTCCGCGCTGCGGGGCGCGGCGGCTGAGATACGGACCTGAGTCGAGTCGGACCGCGATCAGCCCACGGCGAGCGGGTCGAGGTCCCTCCAGCGCAGCGTCATCGTCGAGGCGGCCCTCGGCCGATCAGCTCCTTGAGGCGGGCGATGCGCATGAAGCGCGACCCTTCGAAGTCCTCGATTCGCAGGTCGTGGTCGCGGTAGGCCGCGAGCATCTGCTCGGCGCTCGCGCGCACGGTCCATCTGGGACGCAGCTCGGGGAAGGCACGCGCGAGCTTGGCGAAGCTGACGCGGTAGCTGCGCTTGTCGGGCCCGGCGCCCGCGGCGAACGCGATCCGCGAACCGGGCACGACCTCCTCGACGATGCGGGCGATGTCGCGGATCTGGTAGTTCTCCTCGTCGGCGCCGATGTTGAAGGCCTCGCCGTGCACCCGCTCGCGCGGCGCATCGAGCAGGCCGAGGAAGGCGCGCGCGATGTCCTCGATGTGCACCAGCGGCCGCCAGGGGGTGCCGTCGCTCTGCATCAGCACCTCGCCGGTGGCGTAGGCGAAGGCGGTGAGGTTGTTGACGACGAGGTCGCCGCGGTGGCGGGGAGAGAGGCCGTGGGCGGTGGCGTTGCGCAGGAACGTCGGGCTGAACGAGTCGTCGGCGAGCAGGCCGATGTCGCGCTCGGCGAGGACCTTCGACTCGCCGTAGGGCGTGACCGGGTTGAAGGCGGCGGTCTCGTCGATCCAGTCGTCGCCGGCGGCGCCGTACAGGCTGCACGAGGAGGAGAACAGGAAGCGCTCGCACTCCCGCCTGCTTGGCCGCGCGCGCCAGCGCGACCGAGGCGCGGTGGTTGACGGCGTAGGTGCAGTCGGGATTGAGGTCGCCGACGGGATCGTTGGAGAGGGCGGCGAGATGCATGACGGCGTCGAACCCGTCGAGGTCGTCGGCCGTCACGTCGCGGACGTCCTTGCGGATCGCGGGCACGGTCGGCGCCGCGGTCCTCGCCGAAGTCGCACCCCTCGTAGAGGTAGGTGTCGAGACCGACGACATCGTGGCCGGCGTCGAGCAGCAGGGGGACCAGGATCGATCCGATGTAGCCGTGGTGGCCGGTGAGGAGAACGCGCACGGGCTCTTAGGCTATCGGGACGCTGGTTGCTCCGGAGGGGCCCGCGGCACTTTTCGCGGTCGTCCCGGTGGGTCGCCCGTAGACGCCAAGTCGCATCGCCAACGAGCCACGGAAGTTGATGCTCCGATCGAGGCATTCCGCCGGTGGCGGCGCCAGCCGTGGACGCAGACGTCCGGCGTGCCACCCCGCGAGCCGGCCACGCAGCGCGGCAAGGTCGCGCGAGATCAATGGATCGCCGAGTACGACGACCGCCTCGGTGGCCAGAGCTCGGGCGGCGGCGCGTCCGCGCAGCAGCCCGTAGCGTCGCAGCACGTACCCTCGCGCGAAGCCCGCCTGACGTCGCTGCCAGGCGGAGCGATATCCATGCGTAGCCGAGCCCAGGTGCACGCCGACGGCGTTTGGTTCGCTCACCGCGCGCCAGCCGGCCGTTCGCAATCTGAGCGCCAGGTCGAGGTCCTCCATGTAGAAGAAGATCGACTCGTCCAGTCCGCGGACCTGTTCCCAGGCGGTGCGCCGGTAGGCTGCCGCCGTTCCGGCGGGGCCAGCAAGGACTGGCGTGACATCGCGCGCGTGATCAGGCGGCAGTCCCTGGAGGCGGGGAAATCCGGCCAGGACGGTGTCAGCCGTCAGTCCCACGCAGTCGATGCGCTCGTCCTCCGGTTGAAGCAGCAGCGGGGCGATCGACCCCACCGTCGGATCCCGCAGCGGAGCGATGAGTCGCTCCAGGAAGTCAGAACGGCAGTCGACGTCGTTGTTGAGCAGGACCACCGTCTCCGCCGTACCCGCCGCCACACCTCTGTTGCAGGCCTCGGGAAAGCCGCGGTTGTCGTCGAACTGCTCGAGCTGCACGGCGGGCCACTCGGCACGGATGCGCGCTCGGGTGTTGTCGGTCGAGCCGTTGTCAACGACGATGATGTGGTGCTCGACCGTCTGTGTGCTCAGGTGGCGCAGGCAGCTCTCGGTGAGCTCATACCGGTTGTAGGCCACGATCACGACATCTATCGAACTGGACATGCGACCAGCGTAAGCAGGTTCTGGCATCGCCGGGGTGGCTTGGACCCCGTCACCCGCAAACCCAGCAGAATCGGGCCTCGCCCGCGAGCTGCGGTGTGTCTGACTGGCAGCGCATGCCAGGGTGGAGGTTCGACCTATGGGTGAAGTCATCCCGCGCCGTGGTTAGAAACACCACGGGCGCGGTATTCGCGGTCGATGCAGGTGCCGGCCGCCGCGTGCTCGAGGAGCGGCGGAGTGCCTGTTAGCTTGATCCACCCTGTGTCTCCAGTGGGAACTTCAGCCGAATGCCTGTCTGTGAACAGGTTTTCGCCGACCGGCTGTGCTCCCTGGCGCACCTGGCCATGAGCAGGGCGCCGGCCAGCCCCCCCATCCGCTCGCGGCCCACCGCGGTGTTGATCGTGGGGGCCTCCGGTCAGGTGGGGCATCATCTGGCGCTGGCGGGGGAGCTCCGGAGCATCGCATGGAGCGGCACCTACAACACCAATCCACAGCCCGGGCTGCGGGCGCTCGATATTCGGGATGCCGGCGCGGTGAGCAGTGCGGTGAGGATGGCTCGCCCCGAATACATCCTCGCGCCCGCGGCCGCCGCGCACGTCGACCGCTGTGAGCAGGAGCCCCGGATGGCCGCCGAGGTCAATGTGCTGGGGATCGGCAATCTGGTGGACGCGGCCAACGAGGTCGGCGCGACGCTCGTGCACTTCTCCACCGATTACATCTTCGATGGCCTCGACGGACCCTACGACGAGCGCGCGGCCCCAAACCCGATCTCGCGGTATGGCCTGCAAAAGCTGATCGCCGAGCATCTGGTCATGCACCGCGCCAACGAGGCGTTGATCGTACGCACCACCGTCGTGTACGGCTCCGATCCGCAGGGCAAGAACTTCGTCTACCGCCTGTTGGCGGCGCTGCGCGCGGGTCGGGAGATCGCTGTGCCGGAAGATCAGATCGGCACCCCCACGTATGCGCCGACGCTGGCCGACGCTGTGCTCGACCTGCTCGTCGCCGGTGCTCGCGGAGTGGTGAATGTCGCCGGAGGACAACTGGTCGCACGCGACGAGTTCGCGCGCGAGACGGCGAGGGTCTTTGGCGAGGATCCGGCGCTGGTAAGACCCGTGCCCACGGCCGAGTTGGGGCAGGCCGCGCGACGGCCGCTGCGGGCGGGTCTCCGCTGCGAGTTCACCGAGCGATGCCTCGGGCGCGAATTGCCGGGCTATATGGCGGGCCTGCGGCGCATGAGCTCGGCGGAGGGTATGGATGACACGGTCGCTGTCACGGATGGCGACGCGGAGCGTGTTGGCGCAAGACCATGACCGCGCGGGATGAGATCCTCGAAAAGGTCCGCGAGCACTACGCGGCCACCTGGGGCGATCGCTCGTTCGAGCCCGGCAGCGACCCTGTGTTGGTGTCGGGGCGGGTGTTCGACGCCGATGAGCTCGTGTCACTCGTCGACTCCGCGCTCGACTTCTGGCTCACCACGGGACGCTACGCCGAGCAGCTGCAGCGAGGGCTGGCTCGTTACCTGGGGGTCCGTCACGCATGTCTGACCAACTCCGGCTCCTCCGCCAATCTGCTGGCGCTGTCGGCGCTCACCTCCCATAAGCTGGGTGACAGGCGCCTGCGGCCGGGAGACGAGGTGCTGACGCTGGCGGCCGGGTTCCCGACCACAGTCAACCCGATCCTCCAGAATGGTCTCGTTCCGGTCTTCCTGGACGTCGATTTGACGACCGGAAACGTCGACACATCGCAGCTCGAGGCGGCCGTCGGGAAGCGTACCAGGGCCGTGATGATGGCTCACACTCTCGGCAATCCCTTCGATCTGGATGCCGTCGGCGCGCTGTGCCGCAAGCATCGGCTATGGCTCGTCGAGGACAACTGCGATGGGCTCGGCTCGACCTATCGCGGACGCCTGACGGGTACCTTCGGCGATCTGTCCACGCTGAGCTTCTATCCAGCGCATCACATCACGACGGGCGAGGGTGGGTGTGTGTTCACCAACAGAGGCCAGATCAAGGTACTGGTCGAGTCTTTTCGAGACTGGGGTCGGGATTGCTGGTGCGACCCCGGCAAGGAGAACACCTGCGGTAAACGATTCTCCTGGACGCTCGGCCAACTGCCGCCCGGCTATGACCACAAGTACATCTATTCACATATCGGATACAACCTCAAGATGACCGACATGCAGGCGGCTGTCGGCGTGGCGCAGCTCGAGAAGCTGCGGTCCTTCATCGACGCTCGACGTAAGAACTGGCGGCGGTTGCGCGATGGGCTCGCGGACTTCGAGGAGGACCTGATCCTGCCCGAGCCGACGCCACATAGCGACCCCAGCTGGTTTGGCTTCAAGCTGCTGGTGCGCAAAGAGGCGCCGTTCTCACGAAACGATCTGGTCGAGTACCTGGAGCGGCGGGGCATCGGGACACGCCACGTCTTCGCCGGCAACCTGCTGCATCAGCCGGCCTACGCCGACATACCCCATCGCGTCATCGGGAGCCTGCCCAACACGGAAATAGTCATGGACGACGCATTCTGGATAGGTGTCTACCCGGGTCTCTCGACGGAGATGATCGATTATGTCATCGACGTCATGGAGCGCTTCCTGCAGCGTCGTGAGGTCGCCGTCGGGGTTTGAGACGAATGACGTTGTCTCAGGGTGTGCACGGTGAAGGTACTGCGGTGTCGGCGCACGCGCCCGCGCGCGCGGGAACGTCTGCCTCTGCCGGGCGTGCGGTGGAAGTCCGGTGGCGACCTTGATCGTGCATCCGACGAAGCTCGCGGGGGTGTCGATCATCGAGCTCGAACCGTATGTGGACGCACGTGGCTCGTTTACCCGCACGTTCGATGCCGATGTATTCGCAGCCGACGGTCTGGACCCGCGGATCGCGCAGTGCAGCGCATCGTTCAATCGACGAGCGGGCACGCTGCGAGGGATGCATTACCAGCTGCACCCCAACGCCGAGGGTAAGCTCGTCCGCTGCAGCCGGGGGAGGATCTTCGATGTCGCCCTCGATCTGCGCCCCTACTCACCCACGCATCTGCAGTGGATCGGCATCGAGCTTCGCGCCGACGGAGCGCGTTCGGTGTTCATACCGGAGGGCTGCGCGCACGGGTTCCAGACGCTCGAGGACGAGAGTGAGGTCCTCTACCAGATAACCACTGCTCATGTGCCGGATCGCTACAGGGGTGTGCGCTGGGACGACCCGGCGTTCGCGATCGAATGGCCAGAGCCGCCCGCCGGCGGGCGCATCATGTGCGACCGCGATCGCGATTTTCCCGATTATGCCGTCTGAGCATGGGTCTTCGTTCGGTCCCGGAGGCCCGGTTGGCGCGAGGGACAGAAACACTGATGGCACCATATTCGCGTCGATAGAGGTGGTTTGCCGCAAGATGTTCGACGGTGGCCGAGCTGGTGTTAGCTTGATTCATCCGATGCCCCATACGTCAGCCGCATCCCGGTCCGTCGACCGTCTTCCATCGTTCGACGCGCGCGTGCGATGAAGGCCGTGATCCTTGCCGGGGGCCTGGGCTCGCGGCTCAGCGAGGAGACGACGGTTCGGCCGAAGCCGATGGTGGAGATCGGTGGCAGACCGATCTTGTGGCACATCATGAAGATCTATGCCGCCCACGGGATCGAGGAGTTTGTGATCTGCCTTGGCTACAAGGGCTATGTCATCAAGGAGTTCTTCGCCAACTATCATCTGCACACGTGCGATCTGTCGTTCGACCTCGGCCATGGCGACGTCGAGATCCACCGTTCGAGCACAGAGCCGTGGAAGGTGACTCTGGTCGACACAGGAGAGGACACGATGACCGGGGGACGCCTGAAGCGCGCGCTTCCGTATGTGGGGGATGAGGAGTTCTGTTTCACCTACGGCGATGGACTGGCCGATATCGATATCACTGCGCTGGTTGCCTATCACCGCGAGCAGGGTGCGCTTGCCACCGTCACTGCGGTGCAACCACCCGGCCGGTTTGGCGCGGTCGAGCTCAACGGTACGCGGGTGCGCAGCTTCGAGGAGAAGCCGCGCGGAGACGGCGCCTGGCTGAATGGCGGCTTCTTCGTGCTTTCCCCGGAGGTCGGTTCCTATCTCGAGGGCGATCTGACCACATGGGAGCAGGAGCCGCTGCGCACCCTGACCCGGGACGGGCAGCTCGCTTCATTTCGCCATCGCGGGTTCTGGCACGCGATGGACACGCTACGCGATCGCAACCAGCTCGAGCATCTGTGGAGCTCCGGTGAGGCTCCCTGGAGGGTGTGGGCATGAGACCGATGCCCGGCCCTCGAGTATCTCTTGCAGAGATACTCCATACGGGTAGCGTCGGCGAGGCCAGTAGGCCGAGCGCATCGCGGGGACTGACGCGGCGCGTACGCGCAGCGGCCCGGCCGGCCTCGGCGCCCACCCGCACGCGGCACGTCGAACCAAACGCCACGCCATGCAGATTCTGCGGCGCTCCGTTGCGACACGTGTTCGCCGATCTTGGCTCCTCGCCGCTGGCGAACTCCTATCTCTCGCGTGAGCACGTCGGCGGTATGGAGCGCTTTTACCCGCTGCGGGCACTGGTGTGCGAGTGTTGCTTTCTGGTGCAGCTGGAGGAGTTCGAGCCACCAGAGCGACTCTTCTCCGACTACGCCTACTTCTCGTCCTACTCCGTGAGCTGGCTGGAGCATTGCCGCCGCTATACCGAGCAGATGATCGACCGGCTGAGATTGGGCACGCACAGCCACGTGGTGGAGATAGCGTCAAATGACGGTTACCTGCTGCAGTACTTCCATGAGCGTGAGATACCGGTGCTCGGGGTCGAGCCGGCAGCCAACGTCGCCGAGGTCGCGCTCGGCAAGGGCATCCCCACGCTGGTGGAGTTCTTCGGCCGCCGGACGGCGCGCCTACTGGCCGCGGAGTTCAGGGCCGATCTGCTGTTGGGTAACAACGTGCTCGCCCATGTTCCCGACCTCAATGACTTCGTGGCCGGCATGAGGATACTCCTGGCGCCAGGAGGCACCATAACGCTGGAGTTTCCCTACCTCATGCGGTTGATCGAGGAACGGCAATGGGACACGATCTATCATGAGCACTTCTCTTATCTCTCGTTCCTGACCGTCAGCCGGGTGTTCGCGGCGCACGGGCTGCGGCTGTTCGACGTCGAAGAGCTGCCCACACACGGCGGCTCGCTGCGCGTCTACGGCTGCCATGATGAGGACGCCAGGAAGCCGGATACCGTACGGGCGCTGAATCTCCGCGAGCGCGAGCGTGAGGCCGGCTATGCACGGTTGGACACCTACCTTGGCTACGACGCCTGCGTGGCAGCCGACAAGCGCCAGATTCTCGAGTTTCTGATTGACCTCAAGAATACGGGCGCGAGCGTGGTTGGCTACGGCGCGCCCGCCAAGGGCAATACGCTGCTCAACTACTGCGGTGTACGGCGGGACTTCCTCGACTACACCGTCGATTTGAACCCCAACAAGCAGGGACGTTTTCTACCCGGCAGCCACATCCCCATCCATGCTCCCTCGGTGATCCATAAAGACCATCCCGACACGGTGCTGATCATGCCGTGGAACATCAAGGATGAGATTATGGAGCAGTTGAGCTTCATCCGCGAGTGGGGGGGCCGGTTCGCCGCGCGCACCCCCGAGCTGACGCTGCTCACATGAGTCGCCTGCGATGAAGCTCTATCAGATGGGTCATCCGTACGTACACGAAGCGGCCCGCGGGGTCCGCTTCGACGATCCGGCGTTCGGCATCCTGTGGCCCGAGCCGCACGGACGGCGGATCATTTCCGACAGAGATCTGTCCTATTCGGACTACGACGCGTGAGTCGGGTCCTGCTCACCGGGGCCACCGGCTTCGTGGGGCGCCATACGCTCAGCGCGCTCGTCGGCGCCGGTCACGAGGTTCATGCGGTGACGCGCGATCCGTTCCCCGACGTCCCTCACTCGCCTGGTGTGCACTGGCATGTGGCCGACCTGCTCACAGGGTGTGAGTTCGTTGCCGAGATCGAACCGGAGATCCTGATCCATCTCGCCTGGTACACCGAGCACGGCGCATGTTGGGCCTCGACGGAGAACGTCCGCTGGGTCGAGGCGTCGCTGGCGCTGCTCAGGGCGTTCGCCGCCGCGGGCGGGCGGCGTGCGGTGATGGCTGGAACCTGCGCCGAGTACGAGTGGTCGCGGGAGCTCTACACCGAGCGCGCGCCGCTGGGAGGGGCGACTCTGTATGGGGCGGCCAAGCAGGGCCTGCAGATGGTGAGCACGGCATTCTGCCGGCAGAGGGATATCGAGCACGCGTGGGGGCGGCTGTTCTTTCTCTACGGACCGTTCGAGTCCCCGGAGCGCTTCGTTCCCTCGCTCGTGCTGCCGCTGCTGCGGGGTGAGCCGGCGCCGATGACCGAGGGCGCCCAGCGTCGCGACTTCCTGCACGCATCCGACGCCGGCGCGGCCTTCGCGGCGATCGCCGGCAGCGGGGTAACGGGCGCGATCAACGTCGCCTCGGGCCGGGCCGTGGCGCTGTGCGAGCTGGCCCACGAGCTGGCGCGCCGCCTGCACGGCGAGGATCTGCTGCGGATCGGCGCGCAACCCACATCCCCGGACGATCCTCCCGCCCTGCTCGCCGACGTGCGGCGCCTGCGCGAGGAGGTCGGCTGGCGGGCGACTGTAGAGCTCGCGGACGGACTCGACGAAGTGATCGCCTGGTGGCGGGCACACCTCTCAGCTGACGGCGATCGCTGAACACAGATCGAGGCGCGTGCCAACGCTGGATGTTCGGCTGCGTTCAGATGGGTGTTGTCCAGACGGGTCCTGACCCTCGGGGTCGGGGTCGCTGCTCCTAGCCCGCCGCCAGCGCGCGGTAGGACCGCGCGACGACGCCGACCGCCTGCTTGGGGCGCCCGCCGTAGGTGAACAGCCCCTTCTGGTTGAGTCCTTCGATCAGGCGCAGCCGGGGCAGCACGGCGTGGATCGAGCCGCCCTCGAACGTGGGGACGAGCGGGTAGTCGCGCAGGAGGTACACGAACATGCCGCTGAGCTGGGGGTCGGCGGCGTAGGTGCGGATGTGGCGCGCGAGCAGCGAGGCCTGGAACGAGTAGCTGCCCGGGCTGCCGCCGGGGTTCAGGCCGTTGGATTCGGCGCCGAACTCGCTGACCACGAGCACCCTGCCGGCGAAGGTGCGCTGCATCGCGCCCAGACGGCGGGTGATTTCCGCGCTCACGGCGGCCGGCGAGTTGTGGGGGTTGTCATACCAGCCCGAGTAATCGGTCTCGGCGATCGCGTCCACGCCGCGGTACAGCGCACCCGGATGGCTCGGGGGATGATCGCCCCATACGTCCACCGCGACCATGCGCGTCGGGTCGTGGGCGTGCAGCCAGCTTCTCAGCGACTGCACGTAGGAGACCTCGGCGCCGTCGCGGCCGTTCTCGGCGACCTCGTCGACGAGGTTCCAGGCGAGGATCGAGGGGTGCAGCTGATCGGCGATCGCCGCCGTGCGGGCCTGATTCTCGGCCTCGGCGAGCAGCGCGGGGGTGTTCGAGTACCAGTTGCCCGCCCCTTCGACCGGGCCGATCCCCTGCCACACGAGGATGCCGGCGGCGTCGAGCCGTTCCAGCAGCTCCGGATCCAGCGGATGCTGGGCACGCACGGCGTTCGCGCCGATCGCGCGCAGCTCGCCCACGATCGCGTTCTCATCGCCCGGCGTCAGCGCGTCGCCGTGCCCGAGCGCGTCCTCCTGGACGCTCGCGCCGTGCACCTGCAGGCGCTGCCCGTTCAGGTACATGCGCTCGCCCTGCCAGCTGATCTGGCGCAGCCCCACGCGCGCGGAGTAGCTGCACTCGTGCCCGACCGCGAGCGTCAACTGGTACAGGCTCGGGCCCGCGGGGGACCACAACGCCGGTTCGCTGACGGTCACGGTCGTGCTCGCCGTGGCGGTCTGACCGTGGGCGAGGTGCTGTTCGGGAAAGCTCAGGGCGACCGTCTGCGCGCCATGTACGAGTGAGCCCTCCGGGGCGATCGCGCGCCCGGAGGCGCCGTCGTTGCGCACCTGCACGCTGATCCTGACGGTCGCCGTCTGCGCCCCCGTCGTGCCCGAGGCGTCCGTTCCCGAGCCCTCCGCGCCGGTGCCGCTCACCGCGGGCGCGAGCGTCGTCTGGATCGTCGGTTGCGACAGCTCGCTCGCGCCGATCGCGCGCACCTCGACCTCGCCGTCGAGCCCGCCCCAGTTGAACCACGTGCGGTGGAACCCCAGCTGTGACTGCGCGGCGGGATCGCGCCAGTCGACGCGCACGACCAGCGTATGCCTGCCGGCAGCGACGCGATCGCGCAGTTCGAACGGCAGGTAGGAGCCCCGGTGCGAGCCGAGCGCGCGCCCGTCCACCCACACCCGCGCGGCGAAGTTGGCCGACTGGAACGTCAGCGCGTAGGTCCCTGTCGCGGGCGCGGTGAACGTCGTGCGATACCACGCGAGGGAGCCTTCATAGTTGGCCTGCGCCGCCGCGCCGGCGTAGCGCATGGGGTCGATGACGTTGGGGACGCTCACGCTCGCGCCGCCGAATCCGCCCCGCTGCCAGCCGCGCGCGATGCCGCGATCGGCCGGGTCCGTGCGCAGCGTCCAGCGCGTCAGCGCGGTGCGCCCGCCGGGGCCTTCGGCGATGGGCGAGGAGCTGGGCAGCGCTTCCACGGCGGTCGGCTGGGGCCTGGCCGAGCCCGGTGAGAGCAGGCCGAGCAGCAGGACCGCCGCGAGCGCCGCCAACGTGACGCAGGCGGTCAATCCGCTTAGCTTGATCTTGGTGGTGGGCAGGTTGGACACGATGGCGAGCGGCGGGCGAGCACAACGATGCGAATCGCCCATTCTGACGGTTTGCGCGTACAGGCTTAACAGCGCACGCCGCGGATCAGAGCGGCGTGGGAGCCGCCGCGAGCGGTGTGGGGGTGGCTGCGATCGGCGTGCCGTCGGCCGCCGTCTGCTCCCGCGCGGCGAGCATGCGTTCCAGCAGCAGCCGGGCGCCGGCCTTGGAGAGTGGCTCGTTGAGGTTGCCGCACTTCGGGGACTGTACGCAGGAGGGGCAGCCCTCGGCGCAGCCGCAGTCCGCGATCAGCCGCCGTGCGTCCTCGCACAGCTCCTCGAACCTTTCGAACGCGATGCGCGCGATGCCGATGCCGCCGGGGTGCCCGTCGTAGACGAAGATCGTCGGTGGGCCCGTCTGGGGGTGCAGATTGGTGGACAGCCCGCCGATGTCCCAGCGGTCGCACATCGCGATCAGCGGCAGCACCGCGATCTGGGCGTGCTCGGTCGCGTGCAGCGCGCCCAGCAGGGACTCCAGTGGGACGATCCGCTCGCGCGGGCCGTCCGCGACCGCTGCGGTGTGTGCCACTTCGCCGTTCTCCGTCTGCCCGCCGTTCGCGCTGGCGCCGGCGTTCATCGCGGGCTCATCCGTCGGCTGTTCGGCGTCCAGCTCGAACCAGAGGGCCTGCGTGGAGAAGCTCGTCTCGGGCAGGTCGAGCGCGACGAGGTCGATCCGCGCGTGGTCTGACAGGCGGCGGCGCTGGTAGGCAAGCACCGTCTCGGTGACCGACACCTCGCCGAAGCTGAGCGCGACCCCGAGCGCGTGGCGGCGATCGAGCAGGCGCTCGATCGCGGTCATCGTCTCGCGCTTGGGCTGGGTGTACCAGTCGCCGTCGAAGGGCGCGACCAGCGCGCGGCGGTGACGCAGGTCGAGGTCGCGCACCTCATATGAGCGCCCCTGGTGCAGGTAGATCGCGCCGTCGTGCACGGTCGAGTGGGCGCGCGCGGCCTCGGTCTGGCCGAGCAGCTCGCCCGAGGAGACATCCACGATCGCAAAAGTGTCGGGAGAGGCCGAGCGCAGCGACACCTCTGCCGCGGGGTAGGAGCCGGGATCGCCCGGCACGTAGGTCTCGTGGCCAAGCGTGTCCCCGCGCTCGCCGGCGTTGGCCGATGTGGCGGCGCCGGCATCACGTCTGTGCGCGCGTCGCATGCGCAGCCGCCCGGCACCGACGAGCAGTTCGGTCTGGGCCTGCATACGCGGGCCGAAGAACTCCGCGTCGCCGCCTTCGAGCGGACCCTCGTGCGCGGCGCACAGCAGGTGCGCGGCGAATATGAGCGGGCTCTCGTGATCGAGGATCGCCGCCTCGACGGGCCGGTCGAGGAACTCGTCGGGGTGGCGGCAGAAGAACTGGTCCAGGGCGTCCTCGCCCGCGACGTACACCGCCAGGCCCCGCCCGCGCCGCCCGGCGCGGCCCCACATCTGGCGCAGCGAGGCGACGGTGCCGGGGAACGTGACGACGACGGCGGCGTCGAGCTCGCCGATGTCGATCCCCAGCTCCAGCGCGTCGGTGGTGATGACCGCGCGCAGCTCACCGCGCGTCAGGCGGCCCTCCAGCTCGCGGCGCTGCTGGGGGGTGTAGCCGGCGCGGTAAGGCTCGATCAGCGCCGCCAGCTCCGGCTGGCCGCTGGCCTGCAGGTCCTGCTTGACCAGCCGGCTGAGCAGCTCGACGCCCTTGCGCGACTTCATGAAGCAGATCGCCCGAGCCCCTTCGCGCACGAGCCGCGCAAGCAGCTCTGCCGCCTCGCCCAGCGCGGAGCGCCGTGCGCCGAGTGCGGCGTCGGTCAGCGGCGGATTCCACATCGCGATTCGCCGTCCCGGAGCGGGCGAGCCGTCGTCGTCGATCAGTGCGATGTCCTCGAGTCCGGTCAGTCGCTCGGCCAGCTCGAGGGGGTTGGCGATCGTCGCCGAGGTCAGCAGGAATACCGGGTAAGTGCCGTGGGCGGCGGCTATGCGACGTAGTCGACGCAGCACGTTGGCGACGTGCGAGCCGAACACGCCGCGGTAGACGTGAGCCTCGTCGATCACCACCACGGCCAGGTTGGAGAACAGATCTTCCCATGCTGCATGGTTGGGGAGGATGCCGACGTGCAGCATGTCGGGATTGGTGAGCACCACGTTGGCGCTCCGGCGAATGTCCGCGCGCGCCTCGCGGGGGGTGTCGCCGTCGTAGATCGCGGGGCGCACGCGCTTGGTCAGCCCGAACGCGTTCAGCGCGCGTGCCTGGTCCTGGGCCAGCGCCTTGGTCGGATACAGGTACAACGCCCGTGCGCGTGTCTGTTCGCTGAGGAGGTGGAGGGTCGGCAGGTTGAAGCACAGCGACTTCCCCGACGCCGTCCCGGTTGTGACGATCGTCGGGCCTGCGGTGGCCGCGTGGATGGCCTGCGCCTGGTGTGAGTACAACCGCTCGATACCGATCCGCGCCAGCGCCGCGAGCACGTCGGGGTGCAGCTCCGGGGGGATGTCCACCAGCCGCGCCCGGCCGGGTCCCTCGCGCGTCTCGCGCACGAGCCGCTCGTCCGCGCGTCCCTCGTCCAGCAGCGCCGTCCACGGCTCGGTCTTGCGTTCTTTGCCGGCCGCGTGCGGTCCAGTGCTCGACGTTTGCCGTTCGGGTGCCGGTCCTCGCGAGGGCAGAGCGGGGACGACGGACGTTGGTTTGCGCGCCACGGCTTGCGATAGTAGATGCGATGACCGCCTCCGTCGCCGAGCGCTGGGCGCAAACGCGCACGTTCCATCATTCGCTTTACTCGCCCGCGCGGATCGCCGCCGCGCGGATCGAGCGCGGGCTGGGCGTAGTGTCGGTGTGTCTGCCCGCGCGCGAGTGTGCGGGTACTGTGGGGGAGCACGTGAGCGCGCTGATGGGCCTGCGCGAGGCGGGCGCGATCGACGAGATCGTCGTGATCGACGCCGGTTCGGGGGACGGAACAGCCGCGGTGGCCGAGCGCGCCGGGGCGGTCGTGTACCAGGAGGCCGAGCTGATGCCGGGGCTCGGACCTGTGCTGGGCAAGGGCGATGCGATGTATCGCGCGCTCGCGGTCCTGCGCGGCGAGATCGTGTGCTACCTGGATGCCGACACGGCGGGCGCGTCCGCGCACTACGCCACGGGTCTGCTCGGGCCGCTGGTGTGCGAGGCGCCTGTCGAGGGGGAGATAGCGTTCGTCAAGGCGTTCTACCGGCGTCCGTTCGAGCACGGCGGGGTGTCGCTGCCGGAGGGAGGTGGGCGTGTCAACCACCTGCTGGCCAGGCCGGCGCTGGAATTGTTCTATCCCGAGCTGGCCGCCGTCCGGCAGCCGCTCGCGGGTGAGATCGCTGCGCGCCGCGAGCTGCTTGAACGCGTGCCGTTCGCGACCGGGTATGGCGTGGAGGTCGGCATGCTGATCGACGTCTGGCGCGAGGTCGGGCTGGAGGGCATCGCGCAGGTCGATCTGGACGAGCACCACAACCGCCACCAGCCGCTCGCGGCGCTGACGCCGATGGCGCGTACGGTGCTCGCGACGATCGCCTGCCGGGTGCGGGCGGAGGGGCGGCTCGGGGGTGTCGATATCGCCGAACCGGTGCTCGAACGCCCACCGCTCGCGGGCGCGGATGGACGACCTGCCCACAACGTGGGTGCAGGCGACCGTCGCGTGGCGTCTCACGACCAGGCGCCGAGCTCGCGCGACGCGACGTCCACCGCGGTAGCGCCGGTGCGGCGATGACCACGCGGTGTGTGTATATCGACCTCGACGGCACCTTGCTCGGGCGCGGCGCGTCGCTGCTGCACGATGGTGAGGGGCGCGTGTCGATCGACGGGATCCGCGCGGTCCAGGCATGTCTGCGTGCGGAGGTCGAGGTCGTGCTGATGTCCGGCCGCCGGCGCGCGCAGGTGCATGAGGACGCCAGGCTGCTGGGGCAGGACTCGTTCATCTTCGAGGCTGGGGCCTGCGTCGTGCTGGGCGGGGGGGCGCAGTTCGGCGGCGAGGAGCACTGGCTGACGGGCGAGATGGTCCCGGGCGAGTTGACGATCGCCGAGCAGATCGAGCGCTCGGGCGCGCCGGAGCTGCTGCTGGAGCGCTACGCGGGGCGGCTGGAGTACCACGAGCCGTGGCACGTCGCGCGCGAAGTCTCACACCTGTTCCGTGGGCTGGTCGACGCCGCAGAGGTCGATCTGCTGCTGGCCGAGAGCGGTCACGAGAATCTGCGGCTCGTCGACAACGGCGTCGTCAACCGAGGGCGCTCGTCGGCGCTCGTGGCCGAGCTGGAGCAGGTGCGCGGCTATCACCTCGTACCGGTCACCGCCTCCAAGGCCGCGGCTGTCGCGCTGCATCGGCGGGCACGGGGATACGAGTGTGAGGAGACACTCGCGATCGGCGACTCGCGCGAGGATCTCGCCTGCGCACGACACGTCGGCGCGTTTTGGCTGGTGGCCAACGCCGTGGAGCGCGACCCGTCGATCCGTGTGGCGATGTCCGCCTACGAGAACGTCCGGGTCGCCGAGTCCGGTCACGGAGCGGGCGTGTATGAGGCGGTCGTGAGCACGTTGATCGCCGCTGGATGACGGACGCTTGCGGGCGCTCCCGATCGAGGCGCTCCCGAGCTCGTTATCTCCAGCCGTGCGCCACCAGGCGGTTCTGGGCGAGCGTGCTCCTGGCGAAATCTCTCAACAGCCGCACGCGCGAGCGCCAGGGCGTGGAGGAGACGAGGCCCGCGTTCATCTTTGCGTGAACGAGGGCGTTTTCTGACATATTCGAAGCCATCGGACAAACGGAGAGATTGTCTCCAAATACTCGACCGGACGAGTGGGGTTTGTTACCTTGGCCAGCATGTTGGCTTCAGCATGCCGATGGGCTTTTTATGAGTCTGGGCGGGCGGCATGAGCGCGGTTGACGTGGCGATCGTCGTCTACCGTCATTGGGAGCTCACGCAGAGCTGCCTGGAGCACCTGCGCCGCCAGACGCTCGAGCACCGCGTGATCGTGTGTGACAACGGTTGCGACGAGAGGACGTCGCGGCGTCTGGCCGAGGAGTACCCGGAGGTCACGGTCGTGCGCATGGAGCGCAATATGCCCTTCGCGGTGGCCTGCAACGCCGCCGTGGCCGCCGGACGCAGGGAGATCGTCGTGATGATGAACAACGACGTCGACGCGCGGCCGGACTTCCTCGAGCGCCTGACTGCTCCGTTTGCGTCTCGCCCGCGCCTGGGCTCCGTCGCGGCGCTGCTGTTGCGCCCGGGTGAACGCCAGATCGACAGTGCCGGGCTCGCCGCCGACCGCACGCTTTCCGCGTTTCCCCGCCTCAAGGGTCGAGCGCCCAGCGAGGTCCGGGCGCAGTCGCTGGTGCTCACGGGCCCCGACGGCGCCGCGGCCGCGTTCCGCCGGACCGCATGGGAGCAGGTTGGTGGCTTTGACGAGGCGATATTCGGCTACATGGATGACTTCGATTTCGCGCTGCGCCTACGCACGGCCGGGTGGGAGACGACGCTGGCCGCCGACGCGGTGGCCGTCCATCTCGGCTCGACGACCTACGGCCACCGCTCGTCCGATCAGCGCCGCAAAGCGGGATTTGGTCGCGCCTACCTTCTGCGCCGCTACGGCGTGCTGCGCTCGCGGGCCGTGCTGCGCGCGCTCCTCACGGAGGGGATCGTGGTGGTCGGCGATGTGACGCTCTCCCACGATATCGCCGCGTTCGCCGGCAGGCGTGCCGGCTGGCGTGCCGCGGCGCGCGGCGGGCGCCGCGTCTGGCCGGCGCGGGAGGCGATCGACCGTCAGATTGGCTTCATCGACTCGATGCGCCTGCGCCGCAACACCTACCTGCGCCTCTCACGCGGCTGACCGCAATCGCAGTCGGGACTCACGAGGGAATGACGCCCGCGCGCTTCTCCTCCTCATACAGCCGCTCGACGACGAACTCCTTGAGCAGCGTCTGATAGCCGGTGTTGCGCGCGGCGGCGAGCGACTTCAGGCGCATGAGCGTGAACTGGTCGAAGCGGATCGCGATCGGCGTCGTGCGGCTGGGACGGATGACGTCCTGCATGCGCAGCGCCTTTTCGCGCCGTTCGTTGATCGCGAAGAACTCGTCGGGGTCGAGCGACAGGCCTTTGGTCGTGTCGACGTCATCGGGGCGTGGCATCGATGTCCTTTCTTTCGCTCCCACCGTTGGAGGGGAGGTGTGTGGGCATTAACTTTTTGCAGAAAGTGCACCATAGTAGTGCTGTATATACATAGATTATACTGGTCGAATCTAAATTGCCGGTTATCTATAGTCTATACACGACTACCATAGTGCACAAAATCCAAAAAGTTAAGACACAACGCCCCCGGCACCGACGACGGGTCCGTGGCGGATTGCACGGTGGGTTGAGGGGTGGGTCGCATCCGCGCAGGCGAGTCCTACCCCAGCGCGGGCGGGCGCTGGCCGATCGGAGATCCCTTCGATCTCCGATCGGTGTCCGGCCCCGCACCGAAGGCCATGGCCCTATGCGCCCAGTCCAGCGGTTCCGTCCTTGCGTCGAGCCAGACCACGAAGAAGTCCTCGGTCATCTGGCGGTCGGCCACCGCGCGGAAGGTACGGTTGCGATCGTCCTGGGTCGCGGCCAGACGGAGCCCGTGCTGGTCTAGATAGTCGTCCATCAGGATCAGCGCCACGCGCGTGTTGCCGTCCAGACGTCTATCGGCGTGCGAACCGGCGCCACACCCGCCGCCAGAATCCCGGCTGCGGGCGCCGGCGCCACAGCGCCGGCGGGGGGACGGTCGCGCGCACCAGTGCGACCCACTCGTCCAGGGGCAGCTCGCCTGAGATCAGGCGCCCCAGCGCGCTCGTGACCGGCGCCCGCACTCCGGCGCGCTCCAGCGCCCGGCCGAGCAATGGGACCGACTCCAATGCCTCGACAGCCTGGCCGATCCGAGCCGGGATCTCAGCCGCGGGCGTGCCCGCCGCCAGTAGCTCGCCCGCCCGCCGGTTGCGGCTCTCGCGCGCGAGCGCTGTCGCCACCAGGTCACCGGCGCCCGCCAGTCCGATCATCGACTCCGGGCGCGCGCCCAGACCCTCGGCGTAGCGCCACACCTCCGCGAAGATATGTCCCGCGGCCGCCCCGGCCGCGTTCAGCCCCTGCGCCTCGGTGGCGCCCGCCGCGAGTGCGGCGGCGTTCTTCGCCGCCCCCGCGAGCTCCACGCCGATCGGGTCGTTGGACTGCTCGCACACGACCCCTGCGCGCGTGAACACCTGCGCGAGCGCGCTCGCCAGCTCCTCCTCCACGCACGCCACGACCAACGCCGCACCGGCGTGCACCATCTCCTGGGCGTGCGCCGGACCCCCCAGGCAGGCGACGCGGTGGGCGCCGAACCGGGCGCTCAGCACGCTCGTCGGCGGCGTCCCCTCCGGCGGGACCAGCCCCTTCGCGACCGACACCACCGCCGCGCGCCGTCCCAGTCCGCCGGCGCCGAGTGCCTCGATCACCTCGCCCAGCCCGCGCGAGGGCACGGCCAGAAACACGAAGTCCGCGCGCGCGACTCCCTCCGAGGACGGCTCCACGCGCAGTCCCACCGGCAGCTCCACGCCCGGCAGGTAGGCCCGGTTCTCGCGCTCATCCGCGAGTAGCTCCGCCTGCTCGGGGGTGCGCGCCTGCAGCGTCGTGCGCAACCCGCCCCGCGCCAGCAGCACCGCCAGCGCCGTCCCGAACGAGCCCGCCCCGATCACGCTCGCCCGCCGCGCCCCGGGCGTCGGCAGCGCCCGCGCGCGACCCAACCCTCTGGACTGTGTGCCCCCGGTCGGGGATCCCGTCGATCCACGATCGGTACGCGTGCCCGGGCGCGGAGTAGGCTCGGGCTCGATCATCTGATGAGCGAGCCTAGCGACACCCGCGCGGCAGCGATCCCGCCCGAACCCCCGGGAGGTCACACGGCGATCGGTGCCGACACCCGCGACCGCACCGCGGCGACCCTGCCCACGTCCCCGGGAATCCGCAGCGCCGCCGGCGCCGAGGTCCCCGAAGTTCGGCACGGGGACCGGTCGGCGCGCCGGTACGAGCAGTGGCGCAACTGGGCCCGCGATCAGCATTGCCGTCCAGCCGCCGTCGCGGTCCCCGGCTCGATCGAGGAGATCTCCACGGCCCTCGTCCGCGCCGACACGGAGGATCGCCGCGTCCGGGTCGCCGGCTCGGGGCACTCCTTCAGCGACATCGCCCTCACCGACGGCCTGCAGCTGCGCCTGGACCGGCTCACACGCGTGCTCGACCTCGACCGCTCCTCCGGGCTCGTGCGCGTCCAGGCCGGCATCGCCATCCGCGAGCTGAACGCGCGTCTGGCCGAGCACGGGCTCGCGCTGGAGAACCTCGGCGACGTCGACGCCCAGACGATCGCCGGTGCGATCGCCACTGCCACCCACGGCACCGGCGCTCGCCTGCGGAACATCTCCGCGCAGGTCGCCGAGCTCACGCTCGTACTTGCCGACGGCTCCACCCTGCGCTGCGCACCCGACGCGGACGCCGACGTGTTCCGCGCCGCGCGCGTCTGCCTCGGCGCGCTCGGCGTGATCGCCGAGGTCACGCTGCGCTGCGTGCCGGCCTTCGCCCTGCGCGGGCGCGACGCGCCCAGGCCGCTCGCCGAGACGCTCGAGCGCTTCGAGGAGCTTGCGCTCGCCAACGACCACTTCGAGTTCTTCGTCTTCCCCCATGCCGACACCGCGCTCACGCGCACGAACAACCGCACCGACGAGCAGCCCCGCCCGCGCGGGCGCATGAGCGCCTACGCCAACGACATCCTGCTCACCAACCACGCCTTCGGCCTGCTCTGCCGCGCCGGTCGGCGACTCCCGGGGCGAATCCCTGAGATCAACCGCCTCGTCACCCGCCTCGCGGGCTCCTCCACGCGCGTGGACCGCTCCGATCGCATCTTCGCGAGCCCCCGTCTCGTGCGCTTCACCGAGATGGAGTACGCCCTCCCGCGCGCCGCCACGCCCGAGGCCGTCCGTCGCGTGATGGCGCTCGTGCCTGAGCGCGGGTTTGCGGTGCCCTTTCCGATCGAGGTCCGCACGGTCGCCGCCGACGACGCCTTCCTCAGCACGGCCTCCGGGCGTGACAGCGGGTTCGTCGCCGTGCACATGTACGAGCAGATGGCCTACGAGCCCTATTTCCGTGCCGTGGCGGCGATCATGGACGAGCTCGGCGGCCGCCCCCACTGGGGCAAGCGCCACTTCCAGACCGCCTCGACGCTGCGCTCGCGCTATCCCGACTGGGATCGCTACCAGGCGGTCCGCGCGCGCCTGGACCCCCACGGCCGCTTCGCCAACGACTACACCGAGCGCGTGCTCGGGCCCGTCGATGGCTGACCTCCCGCGACGTTTGGAAGACGCGACCGCTGACCTCGAGCCGCCGTTTGCGCTCGTCGATCTCGATGCCTTCTGGGCTAATGCCGCCGACCTGGAACGCCGCGCTGCCCACCGGCCGATCCGGCTCGCGAGTAAGTCGCTGCGCTGCCGCGCGCTGCAGACGCGCGTGCTCGCCCGTGAGGGGTTCGCCGGCACGCTCGCGTTCACCCTCGGAGAGGCCATCTGGCTCGCCCGCTGCGGGTTCGAGGACATCGTCGTCGCCTACCCCACCGCCGACCGCCTCGCGCTGGCCGAGCTGGCCCGGCTGCCCGCAGAGTTTCCGCGCGCCCGCGTCACCGTCATGGTCGACGACGTCGCCCAGCTCGATCTGATCGTCGCCGCCGTTCGCCCGCTGGATGGCGAGCCCGGCGTGGCGCCCGTCCGCGTCTGCATCGACCTCGACGCCGGCTATCGCGTCCTCGGCGGGCGCATCGTCGTGGGCGCCAAGCGCTCGCCCGTCCACACTCCCGCGCAGGCCGTCGCGCTCGCCCGCGCGATCCTCGCCCGCGACTCGCTGGCGCTCGTCGGGATCATGTCCTACGAGGCGCACATCGCCGGCCTCGGCGACGCCCCCCGCGGCCGTCCCCTGCGCGCGCTCGCGATCCGCGCGGTCCAGTCGCGCTCCGCCCGTGAGCTGGCCGCCCGCCGCGCCGAGGCAGTCGCCGCGGTACGCGCCGTCGCCCCGCTGGAGTTCGTCAACGCCGGTGGCACCGGCAGCCTGCACCTCACCGTCCGCGAGCCCGCCGTCACCGAGCTGACCGCCGGCTCCGGACTCTACGGCCCGGCGCTGTTCGACTCCTACCGCGCCTTCACGCCTCGTCCCGCCGCGCTGTTCGCGCTCCCCGTCGTGCGCCGTCCCGGCTCCGGCGTGGCGACCGTCCTCGGCGGCGGCTACCTCGCCTCCGGTCCCGCCGACTCCGCCCGCCTGCCCGTCCCGCACCTGCCCGTCGGGCTGCGGCTGGACCCTCAGGAGGGAGCGGGCGAGGTGCAGACGCCGCTGCTCGGAAACGCCGCCGACGATCTCGCGGTCGGCGATCGCGTGTGGCTGCGCCACGCCAAGGCCGGCGAGCTGTGCGAGCGCTTCGCCTCCCTGCACCTGCTCGCGGGCGATCGCATCGTCGAGGAGGTTCCCACCTATCGCGGTGAGGGACAATGCTTTCTGTGAGGACGACGAGCAGACCTCCCTCATTCCCGGTCGCCTCACGCGGAGCGCGCGCGCGATGAACTCGGCCGCGGGAGCAGCCGCACCCGATCTCACCCCGAGACCCGAGATCGAGGCGACTCTGCGCGAGGTCGTCGAGACGCTCGCACCGCTCGATCGCACGCCCTGCTCGCCCGGTGAGCGCGCCGCCGCCGAGTGGCTGCGCGAGCGCCTGGGCTCCATCGCCGGCGTCGAGGTCCAGCTGGAGGACGAGCCCTCCTGGGGCACCTTCCCGCCGACCGCCACCGGTCTCGGCCTCGCCGGCGTCCTCGCGGCGCTGCTCTCGCTGCGCGGCCGTCGCCTGACCGGCGCGCTGCTGGCGCTTGCCACATTCGCGGGGATCGTCGACGAGGCCCACAACGGGCCCCGCCTCCTGCGCCGCCTCGTTCGCCGCCGGCGCACCACCGTCAACCTGATCGCCCGCGCGGGCGATCCCGACGCGCCCGGCACGCTCGTGGTGATCGCTCACCACGACGCGCCGCAGACCGGCATGCTGTTCGACCAGACGCTCCAGCGCACGCTCCACGAACGCGCGCCGCAGGTGCTCGAACGCTTCAAGACGCCGCTCCCGCAGTGGTGGTTCGGCCTCGCCGGCCCGCTCGCGACGCTGCTGGGCGCGTTGCGGGGCCGTGGTCGCGCTCAACGCTTGGGCGCACTCAAGGGCCTCCTCTTCGGCCTGCTCGGCACCCTGCTCGTCGCGGACGTCTGGCGCAGCGAGACCGTGCAGGGCGCCAACGACAACCTCTCCGGCGTCGCCTGCATCGTCGCGCTGGCCGAGCTCCTGCGCGAGCGTCCGATCCCTGGCCTGCGCGTGCTGCTCGTCTCCTGCGGCGCCGAGGAGACCCTCCAGGACGGCATCCGCGCGTTCGTCGCCCGTCACCGCCACGAGCTCGACCCGGCCACGACGCGATTCGTCAACCTCGACACGGTCGGCTCGCCCCATCTGGTGCTGCTGGAGGCCGAGGGGCCGGTGCGCATGGAGCACTACACCGGGCCATGGCTGCGCGATCTGTTCGAGGCGCGCGCGGATGCGCTCGCGATTGCCCTGCATCGCGGCTACCGCGCGCGAGCCTCGACCGACAGCGTCATCCCCAGCCGTGCCGGCTATCCCACGGCGACGCTCGTCTCGATGACCGACTGGCTGGCCCCGGCCAACTACCACCTCCCAGCGACATCCCCGCGAACCTCGACTACGCCACCGTCGCCGACGCCACGCGGTTGGTGTATGACGTAGCGCTCGCGCTGGCGAGCGAGCCAACGTTCGCGGACGGGCCGGCGCTCGTGAATGAGTCGATGCCGGCGAGCGAGTCGAAGTAGTCAGGCCAGCCGCGCGAGCTCGCGCCCGGCAGCGCTCAGCCCACGCGCGCCGCTGACCTCCAGGATGACCTGCAGATCGAGGATCCGCGCGTCGAATGCGTCCAGCTCATTCATGGCGGTCACCGCGTAGGCCGGCACGCCTGCCTGCCGCGCGCGCGTGGCAATCTCGAAAACCGCGTTGCTCGCGGCGCTGGAGACGGCCACGAGCGTTCCTCGATCCAGGCGCTCGGCGCCGACGATCACCGCCCGGGCGCGTCGCATCCGCGTGTCGAAGTCAGTCGGCGGCACATCCTCGATCGGGCACTGCTCCGGCTCGGGCATCCCGCCCGCGCGCACCCCTTTGGCGAGCGCCGCGACCGCATGCTGCGCGGGCATGTCGGCCCCGAACGTGCACACGGCAAGCAGCAGCGTGTCCGCTATCCGCACGCCCTCGCCTCCCGTCCTCCGTCGGCCGGCGCATACCGGGAGCGTGTGCGTGGGGTCACGATCGGGCATCCTTTCACGCATGGCCGCCGACAAGGAGCACGTCGTGCTGGAGGTGCAGGGACGCGAGCTGCGCGTCAGCAGTCCCTCCAAGCCGTTCTTCCCCGAGCGCGGCCTGTCGAAGCTCGATCTCGTCAACTACTACCTCGAGTGCGCCCCCCACGTGGTCCGCCACCTGCGCGAGCGTCCGACCGTGATGAAGCGCTGGGTCGACGGGGTGCGGGGCGAGCCGTTCTTCCAGAAGCGCGTGCCCGGCTCGGCGCCGGAGTGGATCGAGACCGCGACCGTCACCTTTCCCAGTGGGCGCTCCGCGCGCGAGCTGGTGCCGAACGACGCCGCGCACCTCGTCTGGGGCGTGAACCTCGGGGTGATCGACTGGAACCCGTGGCCCGTGCGCCGCTGCGATCTCGACCATCCCGACGAGCTGCGCGTCGATCTCGACCCCGGACCCGAGGTGCCGTTTACGGAGGTGCGGGAGGTGGCCCTGGGCGTGCGCGAGGTGCTCGAGGAGCACGGCCTGCGCGGCTTTCCCAAGACCTCCGGCTCGCGCGGCATCCATGTGTACGTGCGGATCGTCGCCGAGCACGACTTCACCGAGGTGCGCCGCGCCGCGCTCGCGCTGGCACGCGCGGTCGAGCGAAACATGCCTGACCGCGCGACGAGCCGCTGGTGGAAGGAGGAGCGCGAGGGGGTGTTCATCGACTACAACCAGAACGCGCGCGACCGCACCGTCGCCTCGGCCTATTCGGTCCGCGCCGTCCCCGACGCGCGCGTGTCCTGCCCACTGGAGTGGGAGGAGGTCGCCGATGTCGACCCGGCCGAGCTGCGCCTGGACACGGTTCCCGCGCGGCTGCGCGAGCGCGGCGATCCCTCGGCCACGATCGACGATGACCCGTCCTCGCTTGACTCCCTGCTGGAGCTGGCCGCGCGCGACGAGCGGGAGGGTCTCGGCGACGCGCCCTGGCCGCCGCACTTTCGCAAGCAGCGCTCCGAGCCCCCGCGCGTGCAGCCCAGCCGCGCGCGATCCACGCGCGCGCGATGACGCTCCCGCTGACCCCGCCCGTCGCGCCCGCGCTGGCGCTCTCGCGTCGGGAGCTGCCCACCGGCGAGGACTTCGCGTATGAGATCAAGCTCGACGGGTTTCGCGCGATCGCGTTCGTCGACGGCGAGTCTGTCCACCTGCAGTCGCGCGGGGCCAAGCCCCTGCAGCGCTACTTCCCCGAGCTGGCCTTCCCCGCCGGACGGTACGTGCTCGACGGCGAGATCGTCATCCGGGACGAGTCCGGGCGCGAGCAGTTCGACTCCCTGCAGCAGCGCATCCACCCGGCCGCGTCGCGCATCGCGCTGCTGTCCGCCGAGATCCCCGCCACCTACGTCGCGTTCGACCTGCTCGCCTACGCTGAGGAAACGCTGCTGGAGCTGCCGTTCGCCGAGCGCCGTCGGGCGCTCGAGCGCCTGCTCGCGGACCCGGGGTTCGCGAGCGCGCCCGTCGAGCTGATGCCCTCCACGACAGATCCCGCGAGAGCGAGGGCGTGGCTGCAGGATGCCGAGGGCGCGATCGCCAAGCGCCTGTCCGCGCCCTACGGCCCCGGCAAGCGCAGCGGCATGTTCAAGGTCAAGCGCGTGCGCACGATCGACGCGATCCTCGTCGGCTGGCGTCCCGGCAAGGAGCCCGACACCGTCGGCGCGCTGATCCTCGGGCTCTACGATGGGCCCGATCTGCGCGTCGTCGGGCACTGCTCCGGGCTCACCGCCGCCGAGAAGCGCCGGCTCGTCTCCTTCCTCGCGCCGTACGCGACCGGTGAGCGCGGCTCGGCCGACCCCAGCCGCTGGAGCTCGGGCAAGGACCTCGAGTGGGTCGCCCTGCGCCCCGAGCTCGTCGTCGAGATCGACTTCGACCACGTCTCCGCCGGGCGCATCCGCCACGGCGCCAAGCTACGCCGCTGGCGCGAGGACAAGCCTCCGCGCGAGTGCACGTTCGACCAGTTGTCTGTTTAGGGCCTATCCAAAAGGAACGTGCGGCTGGGGTGTTCTAGGGTCGAGCAGGGCGCGGACGCAAGGGCGAAGGCATGGTGGTGCCATGTCGAGCTCGAGGACAAAGCCCTGTGAAGGCCATCGGAAGCATCCAGACGTGCGGGCCTTGCGGGATAGGCCCTCAGGGCGAGCCCGCGCGGCGGGCGGGCCCGCGACCCGTGTCCGTCGCATGACGCGTGCGTCGAAGGCGGCGCTTTCGATATCGATCTCATCCCCGCGGAGGAGCCTGACGGTGACCGTCGTCTAGCATCCCGTCCGTGAGCACCGACACCGCGACAGTCGCCGAGGAGGAGTACCTGCAGATCCTGTTCTGGCTGCAGGAGGCCCGCCTGCCGATGACCGGCGCGAACATCGCCCGCGCGATGCAGTTGTCCGCGCCGACGGTCCACGAGATGGTCGGTCGCCTGGAACGCGACGGCTACATCACCCGCGGCCAGGACCGCGTGATCGCGTTCACCGCCGAGGGCTCCGCCCACGCCGAGGGCATCGTCCGCCGCCACCGCCTGATCGAGCGTTTCCTCACCGACGTTCTGGGCGTTCCCTGGGATGAGGTGCATGAGGAGGCCGAGCGCCTGGAGCACGCGATGTCGCCGGTGCTCGAGGAACGTATGCTCGCGGCGATCGGCGACGCCAAGACCTGTCCCCACGGCCACCCGATCGTCGCCGGCGAGCGCCTCGCGGGCGTGCCGCTGGCCGACGTCGCCGTGGGCGCCTCGGTGCGCGTGCTGCGATTCGAGAACGAGGCCGAGGATCTGCTCCACTACCTGATGGCCTCGGGCCTGCACCCGGGCCTGGAGGGCACCCTCGCGGCGAGCGACGACACCGAGGTCGTGCTGGAAACAGCCGACGGCCGTCGCTGCGCCGTCACGCCGTCCGTGGCCGAGACCGTCTCGGTGATCGCCGATCCCTCGCCGCCCCCGCGCACGGCATTGCCCGAGGCCCTGGTACTCGGGCAGCGCTACGGGCGCTGACACGCTCGATAGCCGGCGCTGGATCTGCGTCCTTACCGATCGGAGATCGACGGGATCTCCGATCGGCCAACACGCGTACGTAGTACGCCACGTTCTCTGTGTCCTTGACCAGCTTGGCTCTCGAGCGTGTCAGGAGGCTGGTGAGCGGACCGAGCGGCTCTCACTCGTCAGAGTGAGCGGTAAGCGGCAGCCAGGCGCGCGACACCCTCGTCTATCTGCTCCGGCGTGACCCCGGAGTAGGCGAGGCGCAGCGTGTTCTCGCCGCCCTCCAGCAGGAAGTCGGTGCCCTTCACGAACGCCACCCCCCGCTCGGCGGCGACCTTGAACAGTCTCGCCACGTCGGTGCCCGGCGGGAGCGTCACCCACATGAAGTACCCGCCCTGCGGCGAGACGAACTCGGCCTCCGGCAGCTCCCGGCGCAGCGCCCGCGCGAGCGCGCCGGCGCGCTCGGCGAGCGCGGTCTTGACCGTCGCGATCGAGCGCGCGATCGCGCCCGAGGCGCAGAACTCGTAGACGATCGCCTGCGCGACCATGCTCGGGGAGATGTAGGTGTTCGTCGCCAGTTCCGCCACGCCCGCGATCAGCTCGCGCGGACCGACCAGATACCCGACCCTGATACCCGGGCAGACGGTCTTGGAGAACGACGAGGCGTACACCACCCGCTCGGGATCCATCGACAGCATCGTCGCGATCGGCTCGCCTTCGAATCGCAGCTCCACATACGGGTCGTCCTCGAACACCACGAACCCGTGCTCGGCCGCCAGCCACAGCAGCGCGCGGCGCTTGGCGGCCGACAGCGTGTACCCGGCGGGGTTCTGGAAGTTGGGGATCACGTGCGCGAGCTTCGGCCGCGCGCCTGCCGGGCCCTCCAGCAGGCGACCGAGCGCGTCGGTGTCGATCCCGTCCGGCTGCAGCTCCACCGCGTGCACGCGCGCGCCGCGCTTGCGCAGCGACAGCAGCGTGCGGTCGTACGTCGGGCGCTCGACCACCACCTCATCGCCTGCGCCCACGAGCTGCTCGAACAGGAACGCGTCGGCCTGCATCGATCCGTTCGTCACGATCACGTTCTCGGGAGCGACGCCGTGCTTCTCGGCGATCCACGCCCGCAGCTTCAGGTAGCCGACCGATGTTCCATAGGCGGTCGCCGCCCCCGGATCGCTCTCGAACGCCCGCGCCGCGGCCTCGCGCAGCCCCTCCACGTCGATGATGTCCAACGACGGCGCGCCGCGCGCGAACGAGATCGTGGGTCCCACCGGGGTCGCTGTCGAGGGTGCGGGCACGGCCGCGAAGCTTAGGCGTCCGAGCAGCTCGTCGTAGTCCCGGGTCAGCTCCGAGGCCGTCCGCTCCAGCCGCTCCCTGAATCGCAGCAGCTCCCCGGTATCCGGCGGAGCGCTCGGCGCCGGCGCTCGCGCGGCCAGCGTCGTGGGCGGGTGAGGCGCAGGCGGGGGCGGTGCAGAGGTGGGTGGTGCAGAGGTGGGTGGTGCAGAGGTGGGTGGTGCAGAGGTGGGTGGTGCAGAGGTGGGCGGTGCAGAGGTGGGTGGTGCAGAGGTGGGCTTGACGGCCTCGTCGATCAGTCTGCTGCTGCCGCTGATATTGCTGTTGTTGGCGGCCCCGACGGCCGCCAGCTCACGCTCCAGCTCGCCGAGCTTGCGCTCCAACTCGCCCAGCGTCTGCGCCATCTCGCTGTCCATCGGTCAAGCCTACCCCGCTGAGCACCTCCACGGCCAGCTCGGCGACTTCGGTGGGCGTGCGCCCGACGCGCACGCCTCTGGCCTCCAGCGCCTGCGCCTTCGCCTTGGCCGTTCCCGCCGAGCCCGAGACGATCGCGCCGGCGTGCCCCATCTGCTTGCCGGCGGGCGCCGTGAACCCGGCGATGTAGGCGATCACGGGCTTGGTCACGCTGGTTGCGATGTACTCCGCCGCCTCTTCCTCGGCCGAGCCGCCGATCTCGCCCGAGAGCACGATCAGCTCCGTCTCGGGGTCTTCCTCGAACAGCTCGATCACATCCACGAACGAGCTCCCCGGCACCGGGTCGCCGCCGATCCCCACGATCGAGCTGCAGCCGAACCCGGCCTGGGCGATCTCGTTGCCGATCTGGTAGGTCAGCGTGCCCGAGCGCGACACCACGCCGACGTTGCCCTCTTTGAAGAACGATGCCGGGATGATGCCCACGTTCGCCTTGCCCGGCGACAGGATGCCGGGGCAGTTCGGGCCGATCAACCGAGTTTTGGGATGCCCGCCCACCCGGTCGCGCTTGAGCGTGTTGTAAACGCGCAGCTCGTCGTGTGCGGGGATGCCCTCGGTGATCGCGATGACCAGCTCGACCCCCGCCGCGGCCGCCTCGAGGATCGAGTCGGCGGCGAACCGCGGCGGGACGAAGATCATCGCCGTGTTCGGCTGGGTCTCCTGAGCGGCCTGCGCCCAGCTGTCGAACACGGGGATCCCCTCCACCTCCTGTCCTCCCTTGCCCGGCGTCACTCCCCCGACGACATTCGTGCCATACCGCTTGTTGTTCAACGTGTGAAACGCGCCCTCTTTGCCGGTGATCCCGGCGACCGCAAGTCGCGTGTCGTTGCTGACGAGAACGCTCATTACGCAAATCCTTTCTTATTCACAGACCTGGCATGGACGCGCAGGGCAAGCTGGGCAAGGACGCAGGGAGCGTGGCGTACTACGTACGCGAGCGACCGAGGACGCCGATCCAGCGCAGGCATGCGCGTTCATGCGCGCCCGGCAGCGAGCGCGACGACCTTCTCCGCCGCCTCGTCCATCGTCTGGGCGGCGTACACATTCGGCAGCGCCGCCTGTTGCAGCAGCTCGCGTCCCTGCACGTCGTTGGTGCCGTCCAAGCGTACGACGAACGGCACGGTCGGCTTGATCTCCGCGAACGCCGCGATCAGTCCCTTGGCGACCTCGTCGCAGCGCGTGATCCCGCCGAAGATGTTGAACAGCACCGCCTTCACCGCGTCGTTTGCGAGGATCAGCTCGACCGCCTGCTTGACCTTGCCGGCATCCGAGCCCCCGCCCGCGTCCAGGAAGTTGGCCGGCCGCCCGCCCGCACCCGCGACCACGTCGAGCGTCGACATCACCAGTCCGGCGCCGTTGCCGAGAATCCCGATGTCGCCGTCCAGCGCGACATACTGCACGCCCTGCTCCTTCGCGCGGCGCTCGATCGGATCTTCGTTCTCGCTGTCGGAGAGCCCCTGGTTCTCGGCGTGGCGGTACAGCGCGTTGCCGTCCAGCGTCACCTTCGCGTCCAGCGCCTTGACCTCTCGCTCCGGCGTGACGATCAGCGGGTTGATCTCCGCCAGCAGCGCGTCCTCCGCCGTCCACACCTCGTACAGCGCGGTGAGCGCATCCGCGACCCCCTCGACCACGTCCTCGTCCGCCCCGCCTGCGGTGGCGATCTCGACCGCCTGCCGGCGGGAGAGGCCCTGCAGCGCGTCCACGTGGCGGCGGATCAGCTTCTCCGGGCTGTCCTGCGCGACCTGCTCGATCTCCACGCCGCCCTCCACGCTGAAGATCACCAGCGGTTGCTTCTCCGAGCGGTCCAGCAGCACCGACGCGTAGTACTCGGTCGCGATGTCGCTGGCGTGCTCGATCCACAGCGTCCGCACCGTATGGCCCTTGATGTCCATCCCGAGGATGTTCTCGGCGTGCTCGCGCGCCTGCGCCTCGTCGTCGGCCAGCTTCACACCGCCGGCCTTGCCACGCCCGCCGATCAACACCTGCGCCTTGACGACGACCGGGTAGCCGACCTCGTTCGCGGCGGCGACGGCGTCAGCGACGGTCGTGACGGCCCTGCCGTCGGAGACCCTCAGGCCGTGTCGGGCGAACAGCTGCTTGCCTTGGTACTCGAGCAGGTCCATTGCGGCGCAGCACTCTAACGGAAGACAGGTGAGCGCGCGCAGGCGCTCCCGCAAGGCATAATGCCCCGCGCATGCCAATCCCAAAGAACGTCACATTCGTCACCTTCGACGTCTACGGAACGCTGATCGACCGGGACACGGGGGTCTACGAGGCGTTCGCAGCCGAGGCCGCCCGCGATGGCGTCGAGCTCGACCGCACCGAGCTGCTCGCGCTCGTCCGCGAGATCACCCGTGAGATCGAGGGCGGCTCCTACGAGCTCTACGCCGAGGTGCTGCGGCGCACCGCGATCGAGGTGGCCAAACGTCTGGACTGGGCCCTGGAGCCCTCGCGCTCGGGCTTCCTGCCCGACTCCGTGCAGCGCTGGAAGCCGTTCAAGGAGACCAACATCCAGCTGGCCAAGCTCGCCAAAAAATACAAACTCGGACTGCTCTCGAACGTCGACGACAAGCTCCTCGGCCAGACCCGCCGCCACATCCCGACCGACTTCGACCTCGTCGTCACCGCCCAGCAGGTTCGCTCCTACAAGCCCGACCCCGCCCACTTCACCGAGTGCGCCCGGCGTATGGGCGGCAAGCGCGGCTGGGTGCACGTCGCCGCCAGCCACTACCACGACGTGGCGCCGTGCATCAAAGCGCGCGTGCCCGTCATCTGGGTCAACCGCAACAAAGAGACGCTCGACTCCTCTCAGCGCAAGCCCACCGCCGAGGTCACGAACCTCAAAGAGGCCGCCAAGCTGTTGGGCGTTTCCTAGGGTCGGAAGGCCGGCGCGGTGAGGGCGATCGCCCTGCACGCCGATGTGCTCGTCGCGACCAGCGCGATCTGGCAGACCAACTGCGCCGTCGTGCGCGGGCCGGCGAGGACGCGGAGGAGCGCGTCGGGGGGAGGTGTTCGTGATGGACTCGCCGATCTTGCCGGACGAGCTCGAGGCGCTGCCTGCACTGGTCGAGCAGGCCGGGTTTCCCGTCCCGAGCGGCCTGCTCGCCACGCATGGCGACTGGGACCATCTGCTGGGACGGCTCGCGTTTCCGGATATCGCACTCGGGTGTGCCGAGAGCACCGCGGCGCGCATGCAGGCCGCTCCGGGAGAAGCCCAGCGCGAGCTGCGCTCCTTCGACGAGGAGCACTTCATCGAGCGCGAGCGGCCGCTCGCGCTGGGGGCGGTCCAGGCCCTGCCCGTCCCCGGGAGCTGCGGGATCGGCGAGCGCGAGCTGGCGCTGCACCCGGCGCCCGGTCACACCGGGGACGGGATCGCCATCCTGATCGAGTGGGCGGGCGTGCTGCTGAGCGGCGACTACCTGTCCCCGGTGGAGCTGCCCGTGCTCGGCCCGGGCGGCACGGCCGGGGCGTACGCGGACACGCTCAGGCGCCTGCGCCCGCTGGTGGAGCGCGTCGAGCATGTCGTTCCCGGCCACGGGCGCGTGCTCGGTCGCGAGCGGGCGCTCGAGATCCTCGACGAGGATCTCGCCCACGTGCTGGACGCGGGGCTGTCTAGCTCGACTCGGCTGAGACGATCGTCGCGATCGGCGCGCCCGCCGCGATCGGCGCGCCCTCGCTGATCGGCAGCTCGGAGATCGTCCCCGCCTTGTGCGCGGTGATCTCGTTCTCCATCTTCATCGCCTCGATGATGCACAGCAGCTGGCCCTCGGCGACGGTATCGCCCTGCTTGACCAGCACCTTCCACATGTTGCCCTGCAGCGGCGAGGACAGGGTGTCCGGACCACCCCCGGCCGCGCTCTTTCGCTCTCCACGCCTTGGGGGGGGACGCCTGCCCGCGCTCGTGCCCGCGGTGCCGTTCATGGGACCCACCGCGTCCGCGAAGGGAGCGCCGAGCACGCGCACGTCGAAGCGCTTGCCCGAGACCTCCACCTCGTATGTGCGCTGCACCTTCTCCTCGATGGCCTCCCCCTCGTCGCCGGCCGCGGCCGCGTCGGGGGCCGGGAACGCGAGCGTCTTCAGCCACTGCTTGTCCTCCAGAAGATCCCTGCACGTCTCACCTCTGGCCCACTGCTCGCTCGCCAGCAGTGCCCGATGGAATGGAATCAGCGTCTTCAGACCCTCGATCTCGTATTCGGAGAGCGCGCGCAGCATCCGCCGGGTGGCCTGCTCGCGGTCGGCGTCCCAGACGATCAGCTTCGCCACCATCGGGTCGTACATCGGCGAGACTTCGCCGCCTTCCTCGACGCCCGAGTCGACGCGCACGCCGGGGCCGGTGGGCTCGGAGTAGCGCCCGATCTTGCCGGGCGCCGGGGCGAAGTTCTTGGAGGCGTCCTCGGCGTTGATGCGGCACTCGATCGCATGCCCGCGCAGCCGCACGTCCGCCTGCGCATAAGCGAGTGCCTCGCCTGCGGCGGCGCGGATGCCCTCCTTGACGATGTCGATGCCGGTCGTCATCTCCGTCACGCAGTGCTCGACCTGCACGCGCGTGTTCATCTCCAGGAAGAAATATTGCGGCTCGCCGCCATCCTCGCCCACCGAGAACAGGCCCTCGATCGTGCCTGCGCCGACGTAGTCCACGGCCTTCGCCGCGTTCACGCCGATCTGTCCGATGCGCTTGCGCATCTCGGAGTCGACGACCCATGCCGGGGCCGGGGACTCCTCGATCACCTTCTGGTGGCGGCGCTGGATCGAGCAGTCGCGCTCTCCCAGGTGGATCACGTGGCCGTGGCGGTCGGCCAGCACCTGCACCTCGACGTGGCGCGGGTCGTGCAGGTAGCGCTCGAGATACACGGTCGCGTCCGAGAAGAACTTCTCGCCTTCGCGGCTCGAGCCCTCGAACGCGCCCTCCAGCTCATCCTCGGTGAGCGCCACCCGGAAGCCCTTGCCGCCGCCGCCGCCCGCGGCCTTCACGGCGACGGGAAAGCCAATCTCCTGCTTGGCGATCTTCAATGCGTCGGCAACGGTCGCCACCGGTTTGGTCGTCCCCGGCACGATCGGCACGCCCGCCGCCTGCATCAGCTCACGCGCCCGCGTCTTCGAGCCCATCGCCTCGATCGCGCTCGCGGGCGGGCCGATGAACACGACTCCGGCGTCCTCGCAGGCCTGCGCGAACGGCGCGTTCTCCGCCAGGAACCCGTACCCGGGATGGATCGCCTCCGCCCCCGATCGTTTGGCGGCGTCGAGGATCTTCTCGACGTTCAGATAGTTATCCGCCGCGGGACCCTCGCCGAGGTTGTACGCCTCGCTCGCGCGCCCCACGTGGGGGGCCTCGCGGTCGAGCTCGGAGTACACCGCCACCGAGGCCACGCCCAGCTCCTCCAGCGCGCGCACGATGCGTACGGCGATCTCCCCGCGGTTGGCTATCAGGACCTTGGCGAACATCGGCCGCGGAAGGTTATCCGACCGGCTTCCCCGAGCGGTCTGCAGTCCACCCTGTCAGCGGGGATGAGCGTGCTTTTGAAAACGCTGCACTCCGCACACGCGCTTCGCCGCGGTCACCACGACGGTGGGTTGTCGTGCGAGCGGTCTCGGCACCGCTCAGCCCGACGCGATCATCCCCGCACCGACGGTCTCATTCGAGGTCTCGTCGATCAGGATGAAGCTGCCCGTGCGGCGATTGCGCTCGTAGGGGTCGAACACGAGCGGGGTGCTGGTGCGCAGGCGGATGCGGCCAATGTCGTTGAGCGCGAGCTCCGCGGGGGGCTCTGAGGTGCGCTCCAGCGTGCGCACGTCCACCCGGTCGCGCAGCCCGTCCACGACCGCGCCGGCGTTGCGGGTGGTGTGCTTGATCAGGTAGCGCCCGCCGGGGCGCAGCGGGCGCTCGCTCATCCAGCAGACATCCGCTTCCAGCTCGCGCGCGACCGTCGGCGCCTGCTCGGGGCGGCAGATCAGCTCGCCACGCGAGATGTCGAGCTCGTCCTCCAGCCGCAGCGTCACCGACATCGGCGCGAGCGCCTCCTCCAGTTCGCCGTCGTAGGTGTCGATCGCGGCGATCCGCGTGCGCCCTCCGCTCGGCAGCACCGCCACCTCCTCGCCCCGACGCAGGGCCCCGCTCGCGAGCTGACCGGCGTAGCCGCGATAGTCGCCCGCGGCCGGGCCGCTCGACGGGCGAATCACCCACTGCACGGGCATCCGCGCGGGCGTGTCGTCGGGATGGTCGTAGGCGACCTCGACCTGCTCCAGCAGCTCCAGCAGCGTCGGTCCGTCATACCAGCCCATCGACTCCGAGCGCTCGACGACGTTGTCGCCGTCCAGCGCCGAGATCGGGATGTAGGCGATGTCGCGGCTGCGCCCGCCCGGCTGTGCAGCGCTCACGCCCAGCTTGTGCGCGAAGCCCTCGAACTCGTCGACCAGCTCCCGAAAACGGGCCTGGGAATGCTCGACGAGGTCCATCTTGTTGACCGCCACGACCAGATGCGGGATGCCCAGCAGCGCGCTGATGAACGCGTGGCGCCTGGACTGCTCCAGCACGCCCTTGCGCGCGTCCAGCAGGATCACCGACAGGTCGGCGGTGGAGGCGCCCGTGACCATGTTGCGCGTGTACTGCTGGTGGCCCGGGCAGTCGGCGATGATGAACCGTCGCTTGGCCGTCGCGAAGTAGCGGTACGCCACGTCGATCGTGATCCCCTGCTCGCGCTCGGCGCGCAGACCGTCGGTGAGCAGCGCCAGGTCCAGCGCGCCCTCGCCGCCGCGGCGCTCGCTGGCCTGCGCGACGTGTTCCAGCTGGTCCTCGAACACCTGCTTGGTGTCATACAGCAGCCGCCCGATCAGCGTGCTCTTGCCATCGTCAACGGAGCCGGCTGTGGTGAATCTGAGCAGATCGAGCGTCATCAGAAATATCCGGCCTTCTTGCGATCCTCCATTGCGGCCTCGGTGACGCGATCGTCCGCGCGGGTCTCGCCGCGCTCGGTGATTCGCGTCGCGGCGATCTCCGTGACGACCTCTGTCAGCGTCGCGGCGTGCGAGCGCACGCCGCCGGTGCAGCTCATGTCGCCGACGGTGCGGTAGCGCACGGTCTCCGCGAAGACCTGCTCGCCGTCGATCAGCTCCACGCCCTCGCGCCACGCGTACAGCATCCCGTCGCGCTCGAACACCGGACGCTCGTGGGCGTAGTAGATCGAGGGTACCTCCAGCTGCTCGGAGTCGATGTACTCCCACACGTCCAGCTCCGTCCAGTTGGAGATCGGGAACACGCGCACGTTCTCGCCCTTGCGGATCCGGCCGTTGTAGAGGTTCCACAGCTCCGGACGCTGGCTCTTGGGGTCCCACTGGCCGAAGTCGTCGCGGAAGGACATCACGCGCTCCTTCGCGCGCGCGCGCTCCTCGTCGCGGCGGGCGCCCCCGAACGCCGCGTCGAAGCCGTGCTCTGAGATCGCGTCCAGCAGCGTGACCGTCTGCAGCCGGTTGCGCGAGGCGCGCGGCCCGGTCTCCTCGGCGACCCTGCCCTTGTCGATCGACTCCTGCACGCTGGCGACGATCAGCCGCTCGCCGAGCTCCGCCACGCGGCGGTCGCGGAACTCGATCACCTCGGGGAAGTTATGCCCGGTGTCGACGTGCATCAGCGGGAACGGGAACGGTCCCGGCCGAAACGCCTTCTCGGCCAGCCGCAGCAGCACGATCGAGTCCTTGCCGCCGCTGAACAGCAGCACCGGGTGCTCCAGTTCCGCCGCGACCTCGCGCATCACGTGGATCGCCTCGGACTCCAGCGCGCGCAGGTGGCTCAGCTGAGGGCCTGTCGTCGTGATGCTCATTGGGTGACGGGCTCGACGTGCAGACCGCACTCCGTCTTGGCGGTCCCCGCCCAGCGACCCTCGCGGCCGGCGCCTGGCTGGGTGCAGGGCGCGCAGCCGATCGACTCATACCCCTGGTCGTGCAGGGGGTTGTAGGGAAGGTCGCGCTCGTGGATGCGCTGCCACAGGTCCTTGTCTGTCCAGCGAGCCAGCGGGTTGTACTTCCAGAGTCCACGACCCTCGTCGCGTTCGATCAACTCCGTTGCGGCCCGCGTCGGTCCCTGCTCACGCCTGATGCCGGTGATCCAGCCCTCCGCGCCATCCAGAGAGCGCTCGAGCGCCTGCACCTTGGCGACCGAGCAGCAGTGCTCCGGGCCTGTCCACGGCCCGTCGGGACCGGTGGCGTCCTGGACCTCGATGCTCACGCCGAATCGCCGCTCGAACTCGCGCCAGGTCTGCAGGGTCTCGGGGAAGAGCACGCCGGTGTCGATCGTCACGATCCTCACCGGCGACTGTCCATCGCCGATGCGCAGCAGCTCGTCGAGCAGGACCGACTCCTCCTTCTGGAACGAGCACAGCAGCACCGCCCGCTCGCCGTGGCGCTCGACGGCCTCGCGCAGCGTCTCGCCCAGGCCGGTCACCGGCTCAAGGCCGGACGGGTGCTCCGCTATGTCGCTCTGCGCTCCGCTCATCTACCTCGCGCTCCGATCGCTGTCCGGCTTCTGTTCCTGCTCGACGACGTGTGTTGATCTATACCGCGCACTCGCCCTCGCCGCGAATGACTTCGAACGGAGCGTTGCGGTTCCAGTCGATGAATGTGTTCATCGTCTCCAGCCCGAAGTCCACGGGCATCGACAGATCCTTGACGAGACCCTCGAGCTCGGCCGTGCCGACGCGCTCGGCGAAGTCGTTCCACTCCTCGCCCTCCTCGCGATTGGCCTCGTAGTGGCCGATCCAGCGCTCGATCGCGTCCGGGACCCGCTTGGAGGGCAGCCGCAGCTTCAGGCGCGTGCCGAACTTCACCGCGCCGCCTTCGAACACGCCGCCGACGTGCGGGATGTAGGCGGGGATCGTATGCTCGCCGACTTTGATCGACGCGCCGGTGAAGCCGATGCTGCCGACGTGATGCTGGCCGCAGCCGTTCGGGCAGCCGCTGATCTTGACGTTCAGCTTGCGCGTGAGCTCATCGGTGATGTCCAGCGCTTCGATGCGCTCCTGCACGGCCTGGTTGAGGCCCATCGAGCTGGTGATCCCGAGCTTGCACGAGTCCGTGCCCGGGCAGGAGACCACGTCGTTGATCTCCCGCGAGCCGGCGTCGCCGAGCCCCAGCTCGCCCAACGCCCGCCACACGTCGTAGACGCTCTCCTCGCGCACCCAGCGCAGCACGAAGTTCTGCTGCACGGTCGTGCGCGCGTAGCCGCCGGCGTAGACGCGCATGATCTCCGCCAGACCGCGGAACTGCTCGGGCGTGAGGTCACCCCGGGTGACCTTCGCCTCGACGGTCACGAAGCCCTCCTGCTTCTGCGCGCGCACGTTGGCGGCGCGGAAGCGTTCGAACTCGGACAGGTCTCCGTTGGGGGTGCCGTATGTCTGCGGCGGCGCAGGCGCGCCCTCGCTCTCGTCATCCTCGAACAGCCTGTCCTCGATCGAGAAGTCGCGTTCGGCGACCCAGTCTCCCTTCAGCTCCTCCTCGACCTGGCGGCGCAGCTCGTCGATCCCGTACTTGTCGACGAACACCTTGATGCGCGCGCGGGCGCGGTTGACGCGCAGCCACTCCTGGCGGTCGAAGATCCGGAAGACCGCCTCGGCGATCCGCAGGTAGTCGCCGTTGTCGAGCTCGACGAACTCGTACAGCACCGGCGCCACCCGCGGCATGATCGAGGTGCCGCCGCCGACGAGGATCTCCACACCGCGCACCGGGCGGGCGGGCCCGCCATTCGTTGCGATCTCGCGGACGCGCGCCCGGAAGGCGATGTCGTGGATGCCGCTGATCGCCCGGTCGCGCGGGCTGCCGTCGAACGAGGTCTTGATCTTGCGCGGCATCGCCTGGGTGGTGGGGTGGCGCACGAAGTAACGAACGTACGCCCCCGCGTAGGGGGTCAGGTCGAACAGCTCGTCGGCTGCCACGCCCGCCCACGGGTCGCCGGTGACGTTCCTGACCGTGTTGCCGCAGCCCTCGCGGCTCGAGAGCCCCGACTCGCCGAGCTCGCGGATCGCCTGCTCGGCTTCCGGCAGCGGGATGTGGTGCATCTGAATGTTCTGGCGCGTGGTGATGTGGCCCTTGTTGAGGGGCACATACTTCTCAACCACGTCGGCGAAGGCCTCCATCTGCTCGGGCGTGATCCCGCCGAACGGCAGCTTCACGCGGATCATCTGCACGTCCGCCTGGCGCTGCCCGTACACGCCCTGCTTGAGCCGGAACTTGATGAACTCGTCCTCGGGCGTGTCGCCGGCGAGGAACTTGGTGGCCTCCGTCTTGAAGTCGTCGTACTCGCGCTGCAGGATCGGGATTATGTGCCCGGGTACGTTCTGCAGGACCTCCGGGTCCTCGAGCGTGCCGCGCGGTGCGGCTCCTACGGAAACTGGCTCCATCGCGAAACCTCCTGATCCCGGGCGGCGCCCGGGCTGCTTTGAAAAGTGCCGGCGGGGAAGAAGTGGATTGAGGCTAAAGCCTAGCGACTTTCAGGGGTTTATCCAGGGGTGAGGAACATCGCCATGGTCCTCACGCGTGACGCCTTCGAGCATCGCCGCGCGCGTCCACGGGTCCGAGACCTCGCCTGCGCCTTCCGCAGGCGGTGCCGTGTCGTGGGCGAAGCGCTCGATCGCCGCGGCGATCGCCGCGGTCTCCTCGGGCGTCGCCGCAGCCGTCATAGCGGGATGTTGCCGTGCTTGCGCCGCGGGCCGGGTTCGCGCTTGGAGGCCAGCGTGTGCAGCGCCGCGATCAGTCGGGGGCGTGTCTCGTGGGGGACGATCACGTCGTCGATGTAGCCGCGTTCGGCGGCGGTGTAGGGGTTGGCGAAGCGGGCCTTGTAGTCCTCCATCAGCTTCGCGCGGCGCTCCTCGGGGGTCGGGCTGCCGGCGATGTCGCGCCGGTAGATGATGTTGACCGCGCCCTCCGGCCCCATCACCGCGACCTCGGCGGTCGGCCAGGCGAAGTTGAAGTCCGCCAGCATGTGCTTGGAGGCCATCACGTCGTACGCGCCGCCGTAGGCCTTGCGCGTGATCACGGTGATCTTCGGCACGGTCGCCTCGGTGAACGCGTACAGCAGCTTCGCGCCGTGGCGGATGATCCCGCCCCACTCCTGGCTCGTGCCGGGGAGGAATCCGGGCACGTCCACGAATGTGAGCAGCGGGATGTTGAACGCGTCGCAGGTGCGCACGAACCGCGCCGCCTTGGCGGAGGCGTCGATGTCGAGCACGCCCGCCAGCTGGGCCGGCTGGTTGCCGACGATCCCCACCGCGAACCCGTCCAGGCGGGAGAACCCGCAGATGATGTTCTTCGCGTGGTGCTCGTGCACCTCGAAGAACTCCTCCTCGTCGACGATCAGCTTGACGACGTCGCGCATGTCATACGGCTTGTTCGGATTGTCCGGGACGACATGGTCGAGCTCGGGGTCCATCCGCTGTGGATCGTCGCTGCACGCCACGCGGGGCGCGGTCTGCAGGTTGTTCTGCGGCAGGAAGCTCAGCAGGTAGCGGCAGTCCTCCAGGCAGGCGTCCTCGTCCTGGGAGGCGAAGTGGGCGACGCCCGACTTGGTGTTGTGCGACATCGCCCCGCCCAGCTCCTCGAAGCCGACCTCCTCGCCGGTGACCGTCTTGATCACGTCGGGGCCGGTGATGAACATGTGCGAGGTCTCCCGGACCATGAAGATGAAGTCGGTGATCGCCGGCGAGTACACCGCGCCGCCCGCGCATGGGCCCATGATCAGGCTGATCTGGGGGATCACGCCCGAGCAGCGGACGTTGCGCACGAACACGTCGCCGTAGGCGCCGAGCGAGACGACGCCCTCCTGGATGCGCGCGCCGCCGGAGTCGTTGATGCCGATCACCGGGCAGCCGATCTTCGCCGCGAGGTCCATCAGCTTGCACATCTTCTCGCCCATCACCTCGCCGAGCGAACCGCCGAACACGGTGAAGTCCTGGCTGAACACGCACACGGTGCGCCCGTCGATCGTGCCGTGGCCGGTCACCACCGCATCGCCCCAGGGACGGTTCTTCTGCATGTCGAAGTCGTAGGTGCGGTGGCGCACGAACGTGTCGAGCTCCTGGAATGAGCCCGGGTCGAGCAGCTTCTCGACGCGCTCGCGGGCGGTGTACTTGCCGCGTGCGTGCTGCTTCTCCTCCGCCTCCGGAGAGGAGTGGATCGCGGCCTCGCGCAGCTCCTGCAGCTGGGCGAGCTTCTCCTCGTAGGTCTCCGGCGCCTTCTGGCGCGGCTCGCGCTTGTGGCCGCTGCGGGAGCTGGCCAGCAGCGCGGCGTCGGTCTGGCGGTTGTGGGAGCTCGTGGCCATCGGGCGCGGGATGTTATCCGGGGGCTCAGTCCGGGGGCTCGCGCCCGGGCGGTCTCGGGGCCGGGCTCAGGAGCGGGAGAACGGCCGGTGGTGCGCCGCGCCGAGGCGGTCGAGCACGCCGGTGAGCACGGCCGTGGTCTGCTCCTCGAGCTCCGCCGGCTCGGCGGAGATGTCGGGCTCTGGAGCGCCCTGCACGGACGCCGCCTCCTCAATCGCGACCGCTGCGATCGCCTCGGCCTCCGGTTCGCCAACGGCCTCGGGTTCGCGAACCGGCTCGGCCTCGGGTTCGCCAATCGCCTCGAGCTCGGGTTCGCCAACCGGCTCGGGCTGGGGTTTTCTGCGGCGTCGGAAAAATCGAGCAAAGAAGCCGGGACGCGGCGCGGGCTCGGTGAGCTCAGGCTCAGGCTCCGGCTCGGCTATGACCTCGACTGCCTCGATCTTTGCCGCGGGCTCGGGCTCGGGCTCTGCCGCAGGGCTCGGATTTGCCGCGGGCTCTAGCTTTGGCGCGAACGCGAACGCGGACGCGGCCTCTGCCTCGGGCGCGGCCTCTGCGAGCAGGCGATTCGCGGAGAGCTTGACCTTGGTGCCCCAGCCTGAGGGCTCGATCTCGACCCTGCCGCTGGCCAGTGCGCCGTCGGCTGCCGCCGCCTCCCAGTCGACGGCCCGATCGGGCTCGGTCGCGACGATGCGGATCTCGCCCAGCTCGCCGAGGTGGCGGGCCAACGTGGTCGGATCGCTCAGCTCGGCCCACAGCTCGGGCGGGGACTTGACGAGGGTGCGTTGCACCTCCGAGGAGACGCTCATCGCCCACGGTGTTCGTGCGTGGTCGCGGGACTCCTGCTTGATCGAACCTCGCCTGGGCCACCGGCACGAGGCCTGGGCCACCGGCACGAGGCGAACCGCTGAGAAGGCGTCCGGCGGCGGACGATGCCGTCCCGAAAGCGGCCCACGGCGAGCCTGGCTGACGATTGTTTCCAACTGTTTGGACCTCCGGAGGGTCCCTGGTACGCTCGCCGCTGACTGACGTATTCAAGCTGTTGAGACGCGTGGGTGAAGGGTTCGTGACGGATGAGCGCTAGGAAAAAGGCCGTTGTGACACTGGGCGTGGGCCTTGCGCTGCTGGCCGTCGCGACCGCCCTGGTGCTTACGCGCTCCCCTCCGCGGGTCGTGCGGGCCGACGGGCAGGAAGGCGCGCTGCTGGCGAGCACCAGCACGGATCTGCAGGCTTGCCAAGCCGGCGAGACGCTACCGGCCGGCGTGTCCGGGATTCGCCTGCCGATCTGGGCGTTCTTCGGGACGAGCGTCCATGTGTCCGTTTCCTCGGGCGCGCGTGTCCTCACCTCAGGTAGTCGAGGTCCCGACTGGACGGGCAGCACGGTGACCGTTCCCGTCGCGCCGCTGCGCCGCTCCGTGTCGCCCGTGAAGGTCTGCTTTCGCGCCGGGCCGAACAGCCAGCCGCTCTACCTGATGGGGGTGGCATCGCCTCCGGCGAGCGCGGCAATATCCGGCAACGGGGAACCGCTGCCCGGTAGGATAAGCATCGAATATCTTGCCGCCGGCCACGGCTCGTGGTGGTCGCGCATCCAGCAGGTCTCATGGAACATGGGACTCGGGCGCGCATTCAGCGGCACGTGGATCGTGTTGTTGATACTTGCGCTGACGGCGGCGACCGGCGTGCTTGCGATACGGCTCGTCCTGCGGGAGCTCGTGTGAGTCAGAGCAAGGGATCCGTGCGGCCGCCGCGGCCGGGCAAGAGCTCGGTGGGCTCGCGCTCGTTCACGCGTAAACGAGCATCCGAGCAGGCGCGCGCGGAGCGACGGCGCAGCACGCGTGAGGGGATCAGGGGTGCGATGGGCAGGCAGTCGCTGGATCTGGGGGGAGCGCTCAAGCGTGTACCCAGGCTCGCCTGGTTGTGTGCGTTGATCGCGTTTATGAACGCAACCGCCTGGGCGCTCATAGTCCCGCCCTTCCAGGGCAAGGACGAGACCGATCACTTCGCCTATGTCGAGCAGCTCGCGGAAAACGGGTCGCTGCCCGAAGCCAGCGGCTACACCGGCCAATACTCCCCCGAGGAGACGGTCGTGTTGCAGGCGCTCCACTATGACCAGGTGAGGCACTCGCCGGGGACGCCGTCGATCTCCTCGGTGCAGGATCAGCGTGCTCTGGACGAAGCCGTCCATGCGGGCGCCTCGACGGAAGGCGTGGGACAGGCGGGAATCGCCTCGAGCGAGCCGCCGCTGTACTACGCGCTGCAGACCATTCCCTATGACCTGGGCCGTGGCAACGTCCTCACCCAGTTGCAGCTCATGAGGCTGCTCGGCGCGTTGTTCGGGGCGATGACAGCGCTGCTGGCATTTCTGTTCCTGCGCGAGATCCTGCCGAGTGCGCCATGGGCCGCCACGATCGGCGCGCTGTGCGTGGCCCTGCAACCGGCGTTCGCGTTCATGTCCGGCAGCGTCAACCCAGACTCGATGCTGTATACGGTCGCCGCCGCCGTGCTCCTGTGCCTGGCCCGCGCATTTCGCCGAGGACTCACTCGACGTCTCGCGATCGTGCTCGGGGCGCTTATCGCCGTCGGATTCCTGACCAAGCTCAATTTCATCGGATTCGCGGCCGGAGTGTACGTCGGTCTGATCGTGTTGGCAGTGCGCGGAGTGAAAGGTCAGGGGCGCGGGGGATTGCTCTCGCCCGCGATCGCGGGCGGGATCGGCGCCTCGCCCGCGATCCTCTACATGCTGCGGAACATCACGTCCAATCGCCCGACGTTCGGGATCTTGAGTGGACACAGCAGCCTCTTCTCCACGAGCGCGCTGCTCCACGAGTTCAGCTACATATGGGAGCTGTACCTGCCGCGCCTGCCGGGGATGACGCACTACTTCGCGGGCCTGGCGACCTACAAGGACGTCTGGTTCGACCGCTCGGTCGGTCTATACGGATGGTTCGACACCATGTTTGCTCCGTGGGTCAACAACGTCGCGCTGATCCCGGCGGCGATCGTCGCGGCACTATGCGTGTGCGAGCTGGTACGTCGGCGCGATGCGCTACGGGCGCGCCTACCCGAGCTCGCCACCTACGCCGCGATCGTGCTTGGGGTCCTGGTGATGCTCGGAGCTTCGTCATATCTGAGCAACGCGGGGGGTACCGAAGCTCCGTTTGGCGAGCCGCGCTACCTGCTGCCCATGCTCCCGCTGCTGGGCGCCGTTATCGTCCTGGCGGTGCGTGGCGGTGGGCGGCGGTGGGCGCCTGTCGTCGGGGCCGCGATGGTCGTGCTGTTCCTGGGGCACGACCTCTTCAGCCAGTTGCAGGTGATCGCTCGCTACTACGGCTAGCAAAGGGCCTGGCGGCCGGTCGTGCGAGCGGGTCAGGCGCCGAGTGCCGGCGCCGCCGAGCGGGGATGGATGAGGCCGCGCTCGTGCAGAAGCTCGGCCAGTTGCACCGCATTCAGAGCGGCGCCCTTGCGCAGGTTGTCGGCGACGATCCACAGGTCCAGGGCGCGTTCGTGGCCGGGGTCGCGGCGGATGCGCCCGACGAACACCTCATCCCGGCCGGAGGCGTCGATCGCGAGCGGATATAGGGCTGCGGCGGGATTGTCGAGCACGCTCACGCCGGATGCGGCGTCGAGCAGTTCGCGGGCGCGCTCGGGGGAGAGCTCGCGTCTCGTCTGTACGTTGACGGCCTCGGAATGGCCATTGACGACGGGCACGCGCACGCAGGTCGCCGAGATCGCGATGTCCGCGTCGCCAAGGATCTTGCGCGTCTCGTCGATCAGCTTGCGCTCCTCGTCGGTGTGGTCGTCGCCGTCGGCGAACGAGCCGGCATGGGGGAGGGCGTTGAAGGCGATCTGATGCGCGTAGACGTCCGGTGGGGCGATGTCGCGCTTACCGAAGTCGGGAGACACTCGCTCTACCGAAGCCGGGGGACACGCGCCTTTGGCGCGAGTACCCGTTTCGGCCGGCATCCCCGTTTCGGCCAGCAGCGCGCGCGACTGGTCGAGCAGCTCATCCACCGCGCGGCGGCCCGTTCCCGACACGGCCTGGTAGGTGGAGATCACGAGCCGCTCGATCTCGGCCTCGCGGTGCAGCGGGGCGAGCGCAACGACCATCTGCATCGTCGAGCAGTTCGGGTTGGCGACGATCCCGCGATGCTGGGTGAGCGCCTCGGGATTGACCTCGCTGACGACGAGCGGAACGTCCTCGTGCATGCGCCAGCGCGAGGAGTTGTCGATCACGACCGCGCCGGCGTCCGCGAACCGGGGCGCCCACTCGCCCGCGGTGGTGCCGCCGGCGGAGAACAGCGCGAGGTCGAACCCCTGGATAGACGCCTCGTCGAGACCCCGCACGACCAGGCCGCCATCCAGCTCGCGCCCGACCGAGCGCGCAGAGGCGAACGGGACGATCTCGCGCGCCGGGAACGCGCGCTCGCGCATGAGCTTCAGCATCAGCGTGCCCACCTGGCCGGTGGCGCCTACGATGGCGACTCGGTAGCTCTCACTCATAGGGTCTCAGGGTACCGCGGGGCCACAGGGGGAGTGAGCCGCCCTGTGTTTCGCGTGGCCGGGTCCGGGTTTGTGGTGGCGCGCGTCAGCCTTCCGCGTAGAGCGCAGTCTGGGCGAGCTGGGCGAGCTGTGCCGCCGAGAGGGTTCTGCGCAGCTGCTGGTTGTAGTGACTCAAGTTGAAGAAGTACAGGCGGCCGTCTGCGCTCACAAGTGGTGCGACTCCCAGCGCTGTGCGCAACGCCTGGATCGTTTCCGTGCCGCCTTCGGAGAGGGCGAACGTGTCAACATAGACGCCACTGAAGCCCACGGCCGAGACCTCTTCGAGCATTTGTGCCAGTGGCAGCCTGCTCGCGGTGGCCGCCCAGTCGGTGCGCCGTCCCATCATCGCCGCGGCGCTCCAGCGCAGGTGGTCTGAGTGCAGGTAGCCGATCAGCTCGTCGTACTGTTCGGTGTGGCCGACCTGTTCACTTTCGGGGTACGTAACGTATGGGATTTGGTATATCGCCGCATTTCGAGGGACGTCGGCTTCGATTGCGCGGACGAACGCGCCGTCGGTCTGATATTGCGCAATCAGGGGTGCGTAGTTGGGGGCCATGTCCGGGCTTGTCTGGTCGAGCACTCCGACTGTGAGAACGATCGCCAGCAGGATCGCGAAGCCCAGTTGACCCCGTCTGCCGCGCGACCATCGATGGCGCACATGGTCCAAGCCCAGCGCCACGCCAAAGATTGCAAAGAAGCCGATGAAGATGGATATGCGGTTGGGCGCGCGCAGCTGCGGACTGACGACATAGGCAAAGAGCGCGGCCAATCCCCCGACCGTCCCGATCATAAACGCCATGCCTGCCCCCAACGCGGCATGCAGGGGCCGCAGGTCTTCGGTTCTCCCTCGTGTCCCGCGCAGACCTTGTGCGCAGAAGGCAAGAGCCAGGCCAAGCAGACCCAATGCGCCCACTATGCCCAGGGCGTTCGATTTCGTCTCACCCCCCCTCGGCGCCACTGCGCTCGATTGATATTCCGAGGCCAGGCTTGCCAATGCGGGAATTCGGTGACTTTCTATGGGCATAACGAGGGTTGCGAGCGAAAGGCCATAGAATTCGGATTCAGCCGGATGGCGTGGCGCCACTGCGGCATCCTTGCCGTGTTCTGTCGTGTAGATCAGCGTCGGGAGCCCATTCAGGGTGATGGTCCCGAACACGATTGCTGCGGCCGTCAGGCCGCAGACCAGCGCACGTGGGCGGCGAGTCGCCAGGAACGCCAGGATTGCCGCACCCGCCATCAGCACCGTGGTGAATGCCGCGAAGTAGTTATCCGAGGAGCCCACCACCAGGCACAGTCCCACCATCCCCGCGGTGCGCCAGGTGAGGTATGCACGAAGGCCTCGACCGCGTGAGCTACGGCCGAAAAGCTCGTGCCCCATCAGCAGTGCGAGCACCAGGTAGCAGCAGATCGGGACCATGAAGTACGCACCCAGAAAGATGTGAGCCTCGCCTCTGAGGAAGTGCCATGGCAGTACCGCATACAGGACCGAGCACATGACCGCCACGCCGATCGAAATGCCGAGCTTGCGCAGCACCGCAAAGCTGGTGATCGCAACCAGGGGAAAGCCGAGCAGGAAGAAGAGGTTCATGACCACGGCGGGATTGCCGAACGGTATCCCGAGCAACTTGATGATCAGCAGGTAGAAGCTGTCACCGTTATAGGCCGGGAAGTCGTAGAGCTCTTGGCCGAAGGGCGCTGCAAGACTTGGGTTGGTGAGGTACCAGCCGTGTGTGATCACATCCTTGATGATCATGAGGTTCGTCGTTGCGTCACTGCCGAGCAGGAACGGGACCTTGAGGTTGGCATTCCACAGTTGCAGCACCCACGCGCCGATCACGCTCGCTAGTGCCGCACTGCCGGCACCGGCTGCGAGCTCGATCCTGTGACGTCTGACCCAGACCTTCATGTGAACGGGCCGACTCCGCTCCGTGTCTCGCACAGGCAGACGGCTGTCGGTAGGTGTCCTACCGACCCCGACCGTGGGCGCCTCGGCATGGAGTCTCACTTTCGCCTCCGGGTCCTGATTGGATTGACCGGCGGTATGGGTAGGAGTCGCTGCAGGGTCATGTGACGCCCGCCCGGCACGTCGAGCACGTATCGGCAGCAGGTTCTCAATGAGGTTCATAGGACTTCTCGACCGATCCGATCCGTGAGAGGCGGCCCGCCGGTGTGGCCTGAGCGCCCCTGGGGGCTCTTCTCCTGTATGGACGGCGACCCTGCGCTGTGACGGTCGTCTTCATCCAGGAGATGGTGTGACGAAGTCCTTCGTCGATCCCGGTCGTTGCGGACCAGTCCAGATCGTGGGCGATGCGCTTGGTGCTGGCGCACCAGACATCTGTGTCCCAAGACCTCTGCGGGTGTGTGCCCCAGTCTGGCTCGACCGGAATCATGAGCAGCTCACGCACGCAGTCGACCAACTCACGCAGCGTGGTCTGGCGGCCACTGCCGACGTTGTAAATCTGGCCGGCTGTCTCGCGGGCCTTCGCGGCGGCTCGCACCAGCGCATCGCAGACATCTTCGACATAGACGAAGTCCCGTGCCGTCTCGGGTGAGACCAGCGGTGGCAGGCCTCCCTCCAGGCCGTGCTTCAGGAGCGCAAACACGAGCCGACGTGGGTCTTCCAGGGCTCCGTATACCGAGTAGAGCCTAAGCGTCAGCGCCGGCAGGCCCCCGGCGCTGGCGCGGTGGCAGCAGTACATCGTCGCTGCCGTCTTCGCGACCGCGTATACGCTGTTCGGCCTCTGGCCGCTCGTGCTCATCGGGCGCGTGGTCGTGAAGCCATACTCCGAGGAGGAGCCTGCGTGCACGAACGCCTGTACGCCCTCGTGCTCGGCTGCGTCGACCAGCTCGACCGTGGCCAGCAGGTTGGCCTCGCAGATCTGTCGCGCGTCGGTCTGCCAGGAGTACGCTCCATGAGCCGCGAGATGGAAGACCCACTCCGGGGAGACGTCCCTCACGAGCGTGGCGGCGGCCCGGGCAGGCCGAGCCCGACCTCGTGCACGACGAGATCGTCCAACCCGAGCAGGCGCCCGCGGTCGCCGCCCGGGCGGCATGTGGCGTGCACCTCATGGCCATCCCGCGCAGCCGGCGAACCAGGTTTGCTCCAACGAATCCGCCTGCTCCTGTCACGAGCGTCCGCATTGACGACTCAAGCCGTTGCGCCGCCATGAACTCGCCGTAGGAGAGCGCTCGAGATACTGCCACGCGAGTGCGCCGATCTGCGCGATCTCATCGCCGTCCAGCTCTGCAGCCGTCGCCGGTTGGCCTCCGGGGTGACAGCGCGCAGCGTGCCCCACGGGTAGACCTCCTGGAGTGGCTGTCCGTTCCAGCTCGGCCTCGCAAGGCTCCGGAGCTGCTCAGGCCAAGGGACGCGAGTAACTCGCCGAGACATCACCGGGTCCGCCATGACATCCTCGATGCGGAGGATGTGCACTCGCTCCGGGTTGTGGGCGCCTGCGCGTGAGCGCGAAGTGCTGGATGATGTTCCAGCGCAGCATGTAGTCGGCAGCGAGAGCGGCACCGGACGCTTCTTCGTGTCGGCGTATGCCGACCATGGGTTGCGTACGACGTGAAGCACGTGCGCGCCCGGCAGGTCGGCGAGGATCTCGGCCGCGTCGACGGCGACGATCGGGCTGTAGCCCACGTACATCGACTCTTCGCCGCTGCGGCGCTCGTCCCTCCACGCCTGATGGGTGGCGCGGAAAAACGCCTCCACGTTGGCGGCCGCGCGACGCCCCGCCTCCTCGACGAGCGAGCAGTAGATGTCGCGCGCGCTCCTCGTCGTTCATCTCGAAGGGATCGTGACGGAACTTGCTGACGTGCGGCGTGCGTGCTGCGCACCTTGGCCTCCTCGTCGATGATCGCCTGGTAGTCGTCGCGGGCGTCGCGTCGAGCAGGAACTCGGGCCAGCGGTACTTCAGAGGGAAACATCGAGCTGAGCCCGTCGCGCACGTGCGCGTGCCGATCTGCGACTCAAATGGATAAACGTGGAGCTGCGGGTGGCCGTCAAGGAAGCGGTGAGTGGTGTTTCCGCCATTCTCGTACATCGCACTGAGCATCAGCAGACGAAATTCCCTGGTCATATGTTCCTGTGAGGTTGGAGGGCTGGAATGAGGAAAAAAAGGAGCTAGCGGCGGGCGGCTCTTTCTGCGCCCAGCCAGGGCGGGGAAACCCAACGTCGTGGTCCGTGGCAGCACTGCGATCCGAATACCTGGTCGCCGCCGGCCAGCGGATGCTGCCGAGTACCTGCCAGTGCGGCATGTCCAGAGCGTGCACGGCGCAAATGCTGCGGTCGACGTCCAAGCCCGGCGCATAGTGCGCATAGCGGGGGATGACTCGCGAAGTGCCAACGAATGCCACTCCTTCAGCGAACGCCAATCCTCGCGTCCAGCCGGGAAGTCGCGCGACGGTCACCGGGTGGCCATCGTGCACCTTAAGTACGCGCCCGTAGCCGCTGTCATCGACCCAGAGCTCGTCGCCATGCAGACGTGCAGAGTGAGGCCGCGTAAGTCCTCGCACGACCGGCTCGCGCGTGAGCCCCCGAGAAGATCACTCCGCGCCGATCGACCGGAAAGTTTCGGTGGCCTGGCAGGCGTCGCAGAAGGTTCGTCGGCGGAGGCTGAAAAGAAAGATGAGGACAGGTCCTCCCCAGCTGCGATCGAGTTGAGCTGAAGGTAGTTGCGTGACATGTCCGCGTCGCGCGTCGCGCTCGACTGCGCGGGGCCACCAGGCAACTCCGCGCTCGCCCGGCCCCGCCAAGCGCACGACGGCATTCAGGCCCGCCGCGTTGCCGTACAGGGCTCGCGATCAAGGCCAGGTCATGCAGATAGAGCCGTCCGGGCAGGAAGGTAGCCGACAGCGGTGCGAGTGGCCGGTCGCCCAATGGCGTGGCGCCATTCCATTCATGCTCCATCCCGTCCCGTTGGCGCCAGGACAAAGAGCTGGTTTGGGTTGCGCGTGCTGGCGACGTGGAGTCGTTCGGTCGTGCGTCGAATGCCAGGCCGGAAGGGTGGGGCAGGGACATGAAGCTCTGCCGTGGACCCTCGGGCGCGACGGTCAGAGCGAGCAATAGGTGCTCGTACTCGCGAGAGACGATCACACAGGCGTCGAGTCGGTCGAGCACCGCCCACCAGTCGCCGCTCACCGTGGCATCGAGTAGTCGATGGTCGAGCGGATCGGAGCGCTGCCACCCCGCGACTACGTCTTCGGGATTGCGCCACGCTTTATCATCCTCAGCCCAGTGAGCTTCAGTGCGAGTCTCAGTATCAGCGTTCATCGATCTGCTCTCGCGGGAGGTGTGAGGCGAGGTTTGGGGACTGCTCGACGGAGGTCGATGCAAGCACCGCTCGCGTGTTGATCGGACCCAGGTGCAGCTCCTCGCTACGCTCGATGATCAGCGGAGATCGCTCGAAGAGCGTGTGATATCTGGCAAACGATCGCATGTGATCACCGCGGTCGTGGTCGATGATCCAGCGTCCGAGAGGGCTCTGTTGTTCCTGAACGGGCTCGAGCGAGATCACATAGCGCCGCGACAGGCGCGCCGCGGTCGTCAGTAGGTTTTCGCACAGGCCATCGTCGAGATGGTGTAGAAAATCGACCATCAAGACGATGTCAAAAACCTGCCGCTCGGCTTCAAGCGTGGTCACGTTCGCCGCACGGAACTCCCGCCCGGTCTGGTGACGGTCCCGACGCCGGGCGTGCTCGATGTAACGCTCGGTCATGTCCACTCCCAGATATGGGCCGGTGGTCACGCTGCAGTATTGCCCAATCCCACAACCGACATCGAGCACCGATGGGGCGCCATCCAAGACTCCCCATTGGGTAAGAAGTGAAATCCTCCTGCGATAGAGCCCAAACGCTGCGTCGAGGATAAGTCGTAGGGCCTTCCAGGCCAACGGGCTGTCCAGGAGTCGCCAGGCGTATGCGCGCGGATTGTGAGCTCGTTCGACGGCGCTCATCGTCTCCGCTCCCGCACGTGGAGCCCCATGGCACCACGGTACATCCGTGCCGCCGAGCGATAATTAGTGGTCGAGCGGCCGCCGAGTCGGGTGGTCGCCAGCAGCGGAACCTCGATGATGGGATAGTCCGCGCGCTGGCATGTGAGCATAAACTCGGCGTCGATCAGGTCACCGGTGCTGTGCAGGCCGAGTAGCTCTTTGAACGAGCGAGGGAAGAGCTTGGGGGTGCCGTTGACGTCCCAGGTGGGCATGTCGAACAACGTCCGGCACTCGAGGTTGTAGAGCAGCGAGCCGGCTCGCCTGACGACGCTATCCCGAATTCTTCGGTTCGCCTTCAGGACGACCTCCGGGTAGGCGCGAGCGTAGGAGAGCATGAGCGCCAGAATCTCCGGTGACGTGCGTGCAGAGTTGGTATAGCCGACACAATCCCCGCGAGCGCGAGACAGACCGGCTCGCACGGCGCGCCCCCACCCGCCCATGCTTTGCTCGAGGGTCAGCACCTCCCGGTGACGCTCGGCCAGGCCCCGACAAACGTCGATCGAGCTGTCGGTGCATGCATTCGCGACCAGCACCAAGTCGACCTCGAGTCGTAGGCGCCGCACCACATTTAGATATCCCTCGACGACGCCGCTTATGTGGTCGGCCTGGTTGTGAACCGGGAGGACGATCGACACCGATCTCAGCTCCCGTTCCAACTCGGAATCAGACATGGCTGAACTCATTGGCGATCGTTGTCGCGAGCGAGTGCGCCGACAGGCCATAAAGGTCATTGAGGAAGGGGAGCGTGCCGGTGATTCCGCGCGGCATCTCTGTGACCCCTCTGCGGATCAATCGGCATTGCAGGCCACGCTCGGCGATTACCTCGGCCGTCAGAGACCCCAGACCGCCGGTTGTGTAGTGCGACTCGACACTGATCGCCAAGGGCACGTCGTTGAGAAGCTTGGCCAGTTCGTCGGTTGGCGCAGGCTGAACGCTCGAGATGACCGCGACTGTGGGGTCGATTCCCTGCGCCCGCAACAGCTCTGCGGCCTCCGCGGCCTCACCGGCCATGCTGCCCAGAGCCAGGATCGCGAGGTCCTGGCCCTCGCTCAGCAGCTGCAGGCAGCCGAGCTCGAAGCGACCTTCCAGCCGCGGCACTTCGGTGCCGCCCTTGCCGATTCGCAGATAGACAGGGCCGGGGATGGCGGCGCAAGCGTGCATTGCGTTAGTTGCCTGAGCGGGATCGGCCGGAGCCACGATCGTCATGTCGGGCTGGGCGCGCATTACTGCGATGTCCTCCAGTGCGAAGTGGGTAATGCCGTTGTGCCCGTAGTCGAGTCCGGCGCCGACGCCCACGATTCGGACCGGCAATAAGTGCAACAGCGGTCCGTTGCGTATGAACTCATACGGGCGCAACGACGCGAACGTCCCGATCGAATAGACGAATGGCACCAGTCCACCCTCGGCCAGCCCGGTGGCCAGTCCAATCATGTCCTGCTCGGCCACGCCGACATTGATGAACCGATCCGGGAAGCGTTCGGTGAAGGGCTCGAGCGCCATGAATCCGAGGTCGCCAGTAAGCAGCATCACCCGCGAGTCCTTCTCGGCGAGCTCCACGAGCGCGCGGACGAAGGCATTTCTCATAACCGACACTCCGGCTCGGAGACGGCCTGCTCGAGCTCGAGCAGCGCCTGCGCATATTGCCGATCGGACATCGGTAGGTAGTGCCAGGGGATCGCGTTCTCCATGTAGGAAACACCCTTGCCAAACGTGGTGTGGGCGAGCAGCACGTGTGGTCCTGCTGCGCCATCCAGGTTCTCTATGGCTCGGCTCAGGGCATCGACGTCATGGCCGTCGACGTCATGGACGTCCCATCCGAAGGCACGCCAGCGCACCGACATCGGTGAGAGGTCGATGACCTCCCGCGTGTATCCAAGCGCCTGCTGGCCGTTGAGGTCCAGCAGCACGATCAGGTTGCCCAGGCGATGATGGCCGGCAAACATGACCGCCTCCCAGGTCGAGCCCTCGTTGCACTCGGCGTCACTGAGCAGCGCGAACGTACGGCGTGGGGAGGCCTGCATGTGAGCAGCAAGTGCTGCGCCCGCCGCGTAGGAAAGCCCCTGTCCGAGCGAACCCGTGGAGAAGTCGACTCCACGAACGACGTGCTCGGGATGGGTGGCGATCGAGCTGCCGTCTGCACAGAAGCTCGCCAGGTCCTCGTCGTTCAGACATTCAACAGCGTGCAACGCCGCGTACAGGGCGAGGGCTGCGTGACCCTTGGAAAGCACGAAGCGATCGCGCTCGGGATCGTCTGGCGAGGGCACTCTGAGCGCGCCGCCGAAGAGGACTGCCAAGAGCTCGGCAATCGACAAAGACGAGCCGATATGACCCACCCCGGCTCGCTTGGACTGTTCCAGCACCGTCCGCCTGATGCGCTGGCTCAGTAAGCGGGGATCGAAGGCTGTTGCTGCGTCAGTGTTCGGGGTCTCCCGTACCCGGGTTGGAACACCTGCAGTCGGTGGTGTGGATGTTCGAGAAGCTGACATAGTCTGGTCGATTGCGTTTGTTGGTCATGGAGCGTATCCTAAGATTTTGTTAAGGTCTATTAACTAGAAACATTCCGCTTCATCTCGCATGGCCAACGGCCTCCGATTCGTGGCTTTGACCGTCTGCCTTAAATCTGATATGGCAATACAGTGCTGACGCTCTACATCACATCCACCGTGGCCTTGTCGAAGGGGAAATCGCTACCCTTTTCAAAGGGTCAGCGCCGCAACATCCTGCTGGGCTCCTTGACCATCCTGGTCGCGACCGGCGTCGGAATCGCTGCGGTCGGCACCCTCGTCGGCCGCCCTCACATTCACCTGCGCTTCTCGGCTGAGTGGCTGGGCGTGGCGATTGTGGGATTTGCCGTAACCGAGCTTTTGCACGCCGTGCTGTGGCGGCGACTGGTGATCGCGCTGGGGGCCCAAATCGAGCTGCGCCGCGGCCTTGCGATCTGGTGCGTTTCGGCGATCGCTCGCTATGTACCGACCAACGCGCTCATGCCGGTTCTACGGATAAGTATGAGTCGATCGCAGAATGTTCCACGAAGCATCTGCGCGGCGTCGCTCGTGTACGAGGCCGCGTTGGCGGTCAGTGCGGCGCTGTTCGTGGGCGCCTATTGCCTGGTCGGGCTGCCGGCCCTACGCGGCGACGGGTGGCGCTGGGGAGTGTTTCTGATTCCGCTGATGTTGATGCTCGCGCTCGACAGGCGCGGTGCATGGCCAGTCATCGACCGGCTGCTGCGCCGGCTGGGGCAGGACCCATTGCCAATCCATCTGGGCTCGGGGCAGCTGTTGCGATTCACCGTCGGCTACGTCGCGAGCTTCGTACTGGCTGGAGGGTGCCTGGTTGCGGTGGTCTTGGCATGTCACCCGCTGTCGCTGTCGGACGCACCCTTCGTGGTCAGCGCTTACACAGTCGGATTTGCCGCGGCCCTGGTGGCCTTCGTCCTCCCCGGCGGCCTCGGAGCACGCGAGGCGGCGCTCGTGGCCGTGCTTTCACCCATCATGCCATTGCTCGTGGCGACGACGATAGCGCTGGTGGTGCGGCTGTTGCAGATCTTCGCAGAGCTCCTGCTTGCTCTCGTCACTCCTTGGATCGCCATGCGGCATACGCGGCGATGCGCGGCGGACGCGAACGATCGAGAGCGCAAGCCGGTCGACGAGCGAGGCGCCGACCGTAGGCCTGAGTTGGCGCTCGGCGAGCACCTCCCAAGCACCGGTGTGGCGACCGAGACACGCGACCCCGAGGGCTGAGCCGCGGCTCAGCGGACGCCTACGTGTGGAGGACCATGAAGAAGATCGTGATCACCACGAGCAGGTCCATCAGCGCGCCGACCCCGCCGACCTGGCGCACGAGCGAGTCGTGCTCGGCGCCGAATGTGAGCTCACCCTCGCCGGCGGCCGCGACGTCCCGATCGGCAGCCTCGATCAGGCGCTTCTCGCGCGGTCCCAGGTACATGCCCTCGACGGCGCCGATCACGATCGAGACGGCGATGCCCCACTGCACGAAGAAGGCGTGCCACAGATGCAGGTGCGAGGCGAGGTAGATGCCGAACACCACGATCGCGGCGACCCCCGGCATGATCACCTTCTGGCTGATCGCGTGCAGCGCGCGATACAGCGCGGGCAGCGCGCGCGGGTCGGCCTTGGTGACGGCGCCCAGCAGCACGGGGTAGGCGAAGGTCGCGCCGAAGGCGAAGACGACCGCGAGGATGTGCAGGGCGAGGACGACTTCGTAGAAGGCCACGGCTACGAGCACGGGCGCATCCTATTGACCCGGACGGCGAGAGGAAAGATGAAGATGCATATACCGGCGGCACCCTGCGCTCAGAGGGGGCGTGCTCAGAACGTCGGCGTATACCGCCCGAACACGTCGCGCATCGCTCCGCAGACCTCGCCCAAGGAGCAGCGGTCCTTCAGCGCCTGACGGATCGCCGGCAGCAGGTTCTCCGTTCCGCGCGCCACCTCGCGCAGCTCCTGCAGTCGCCGTGCGACCAGCTCATGGTCGCGGCCGGCCTTGAACGCGGCCAGCCGGCCGACCTGCTCGCGCTCTGACTCGGGATCGACGCGCAGCAGGTCGGGGACCTCGATGTCCTCCTCCTGGAAGGCGTTCACGCCGACGACGATGTCCTGGCCGATGCGGTAGCGCTCCTGGTAGCCCCACGCGCTCTCGTCGATCTCGCCGGTGATGAACTCGATCGCGTTGACCGACCCGCCGAGCGCGTCGACCTTCTCGATCAGCTCGAGCGCGCGCAGTTCGATCTCGTCGGTGAGCGACTCCACGAAGTAGGAGCCGGCGAACGGATCGACGGTGTCGGCGGCGCCGGACTCGGCGGCGAGGATCTGCTGGGTGCGCAGCGCGATCTTCGCGGCGTGCTCGGTCGGCAGCGCGAGCGCCTCGTCGAAGCCGTTGGTGTGCAGCGACTGCGTGCCGCCGCAGACCGCCGCGAACCCCTGCAGGGCGACGCGCACGATGTTGTTCTCCGGCTGCTGCGCGGTCAGCGTGACGCCGCCGGTCTGGGTGTGAAAGCGCAGCATCGTGGCCTTCGGGTTCCTCGCGCCGAAGCGCTCGCGCATGATGTGCGCCCACATCCGCCGCGCGGCGCGGAACTTGGCGACCTCCTGGAAGACGTTGTTGTGGCCGTTGAAGAAGAACGCCAGCCGCGGGGCGAACTCGTTCACGTCGAGTCCCTTCTCGACGGCCGCGGTGACGTAGGCGATGCCCGAGCAGAGCGTGAACGCGACCTCCTGCACGGCCGAGCAGCCCTTCTCGCGGAAGTGGTAGCCGGAGATCGAGATCGTGTTCCAGCGCGGGACGCGCTCGTGGCAGTACGCGAACAGGTCGGTCGTCAGCCGCATCGTGGGCGCGGGTGGGTAGATGTAGTTGCCGCGGGCTATGTACTCCTTGAGCACGTCGTTCTGCGTCGTGCCGCGCAGCTGCTCTGAGCCCACGCCCTGCTCCTCGCCGACGAGCTCGTACAGCAGCAGCAGGCAGGCGGCGGGCGCGTTGATGGTCATCGAGGTGGAGACCTGATCGAGCGGGATGCCCTCGAAGGCAGTGCGCATGTCGTCGATCGTGTCGATCGCCACGCCGGTGCGCCCGACCTCGCCGAGGCAGCGCGGATCGTCGGAGTCCAGCCCGAGCTGGGTGGGCAGATCGAAGGCCATCGACAGGCCGGTGGAGCCCTTGGAGAGCAGATAGCGGTAGCGCTCGTTGGACTCGCGCGCGGAGGCATAGCCCGCGTATTGGCGCATCGTCCAGGTCTGCTTGCGGTACATCTCGCGGTGTACGCCGCGGGTGTATGGATAGGCGCCCGGCTGGCCCGGGTCGAGGTCGGCGGGCAGGTCGGACTCGGTGTAGAGCTCTGAGATCTCGATGCCCGAGTCGGTGAACCGGCGGGGATCGTCGGGTCCGACGATCGGCGCGACGGTCAGGTGCTCCTCGGTGGCGGCCATGAGCCAGATGATATGTGCCGACGGTGGGTGCGGCGCGCGCGCGGGTTGCCGTGGGGACGAGACCGCGGTGGGCGGCGAGCCCGGCGGCCGAGTCCGTCGCCGTGCGCGTGCGCGCGATGCGGCGCTCGCGACATGCGTCCTGCTGAACGGATGCCGCGCGGGTGTGGGCCCGCGCGGAGGTCGGGGTGCGATCGGGCCGGGGCGCTAGCCCCGATGTCGCGAGCACGGCTATCCTGCGGTGCGTGTCCGACCTGCCTGGTCACCGGCGGCGCCGGGTTCCTGGGATCGCATCTGTGCGACGAGCTGCTCGCGCGCGGGCAGCGGGTGATCTGCGTGGACAACTTCGAGACGGGCTCGCTGAGGAACATCGAGCACATCCGCGACCCCGAGCGGTTCGTGCATCTGGGCGTGGACATCATCGACCCGTACTACGTCGATGAGCCGATCGACTACGTCTATCACCTCGCCTCGCCGGCTTCGCCGATCGACTATCTGCGGCTGCCGCTGCACACGCTGAAGGTGGGCTCCTACGGCACGCATCACACGCTCGGCCTGGCGAAGGCGCATCGCGCGCGGTTTCTTGATCGCCTCCACGAGCGAGGTGTACGGCGATCCGCTGGAGCATCCGCAGTCGGAGAGCTACTGGGGCCACGTCAATCCGATCGGCCCGCGCGGGGTCTACGACGAGGCCAAGCGCTACGCGGAGGCGCTGACGATGGCCTACCACCGCCAGCAGGGCGTGGACACGGCGATCGTACGGATCTTCAACACCTACGGCTGCGCGCATGCGCCCGCACGACGGCCGCGCGATCCCGACGTTCCTGCGCCAGGCGCTGGCGAACAGGCCGCTGACGGTGTTCGGCGACGGCAGCCAGACGCGCTCGTTCTGTTACGTCAGCGATCTGATCAGGGGCATCATCGCGCTGGCGGAGTCCGGGCATCACGACCCGGTGAACATCGGCAACCCCGATGAGTTCACGCTGCTCGAACTGGCGGAGACCGTCAAGGAGCTGACGGGGTCGAGCTCGGAGATCGTGCACGAGGCGTTGCCGGTCGACGATCCCAAGCAGCGCCGGCCGAATATCGCGCTTGGCGCAGGAGCTGCTCGGCTGGTCTCCGGAGGTGCCGTTGCGCGAGGGCCTGCAGCGCACGATCGAGCAGTCGGGCGCCGAGGTGCTGATCGGCGACGGACCTCGCTGAATCGCGCGCCGCATCGTCGAGTCCGGCAGGGCCGAATCGCCGACCCGACCGCTACATCTGCGAGTCTGAGGCGTTGTGAGCAGAGAGATGGGACCACGTTCCACGAGAACGTCCGCTCCGAACGCCCACGCCGCGCGGCTCCTCGGCGCCTACGCGCGAGCGGCCGCCCAGGTTCGTGCGTCCGGCGTCGCCGGGGGCGGGCGTCGCCGACGCCGCGGACGGTGATGTCGGAGGCGACGGCGCGTCGGGAGCACTCCGATCGCGACATGCGCAGCAAGCGTCCGCCCGCGATGTCGCTGCTGCTGCGCATGGACACCGCGCGGCGCGCGGGGCGCGTGATCTCGCTGCTGGCGCTCGACTTCGTGGGGGTGGCGCTGGCGATATACACCGCGCTGGTGCTCAAGGAAGTGGTGCTGGGCAACTTCGAACGCGACCCGCGTGTATGAAGAGACGCGGCACTTCGTCCCGTTCGCCTACCTGCTGACGGCGCTGCTGTTCGCGCGCTCGGGGCTGTACGCGGCGCGCTCGCAGCGACCTGGTCTTTCGCGCATCGTCGCGGCGCTTGTTCCAGGTCGCGTTCGTCGCGTTGATATTCGCGGTCATCAGCGGCGAACAGTTCTCGAGCTTCTACATCTTCTATGGCTCGCTGGCGTTCGCGCTGCTGTACGTCTCCGGTCTGCGGGCGGTGTACGGGGCGGTCACGGGCGTGCTGCTGCACGCCGCCGGCTACCGCCGCCGGGCGATGCTGATCGGTACGGGCAAGCACATCCCCGATGTCGCCCACGCGCTCGGCGAGGGCGCGCACCAGGCGCCGCTGGACGTCGTCGGATACATCTCGCTGCGCCCACTCGACGCGCCCGGGCTGCGCTGCCTGGGGACGCTCGAGGACCTGGCGGGTGTGCTGGGCAGCGAGCGGATCGAGGAGGTGATCATCGCCGACTCGGACTTCCCCCAGGTCGAGGCGGTCGAGCTGGTCGACCAGTGCCATCGACAGGGCGTACGCGTGCGGATCGCGCCCTCGACGATGGAGATCCTGATCCACCGCGCCGAGTTCGTGCCCGGCCAGCGGGTGCCGCTGTTCGAGCTGGGACCGCCGGTGTTCGAGGGCATCGATTTCGCGCTCAAGCGCACGTTCGATCTGATCGGGGCGAGCCTGCTGCTGATCGTGCTCAGCCCGCTGCTCGCGCTGATCGTGCTCGACTGTGCGCATGACCTCGCGCGGGCCGGCGATGTTCCGCTCCACTCGCCGGGGCATCGGCCAGCGGCCGTTCGCGTGCCTGAAGTTCCGCACGATGCACACCGACGCCGAGCAGCTCCAGGCCGACCTGGACGAGCTGAACGAGGCCTCGGGCGCGCTGTTCAAGATTCGCGACGATCCGCGCCTGACGCCCGTCGGGCGGATGCTGCGGCGGTTCTCGCTGGACGAGCTGCCCCAGCTGGTGAACGTGCTGCGCGGCGAGATGTCGCTCGTGGGTCCGCGGCCGCTGCCCGAGCGCGACTACGAGATGCTCGAGGAGTGGCATCGCAAGCGCTACCTCGTGCTGCCGGGGATCACCGGGCTGTGGCAGGTCTCCGGCCGTTCGGAGCTCGACTTCGACGACCTGGTGCACCTGGACTTCATCTACCTGGAGCGCTGGTCGCTGGCGCTGGACCTGACGATTCTGCTGAAGACGATCCCCGCGGTCATCTCCCGCCGCGGGGCCTACTGATCCTCCCCGTTTGCATCACGGGGGGAGGTCGGGAGGGGCCTGACCCCCTCCCGTTCATGGATCCCCGCCGTGATCTCCGCCGCGGTGCCTACTGATTCGGCTGCGTTTTGCGCAAGCTCTCGTGAGCGCCCTTTGGATCGGCGGTCATCTCGTGGAGCGGCGTGAGCCGAGCTTGCCCACGCACGGGCGTTCGGGTTGCGCGAGGGCGTTTTCGTAGACGCGCCAGGTCTCCCGTCCGACGTCTTGCCAGGTCCACGCCCCCATCCCGCCCGGCGATTGACGGCCGTGCGCGGTGGCGGGTCGGGAGCCTCCGGGATCACGACCACATGCTCGCGCTCGAACCCGAGTTCCGCGATGGCTTCGTGCGCGAGCGCCTCGGTGGGGACGATCACATGGGTGGCGCGCCGCACCGCGAGATGGCGTAGACGGAGATGGATGCCACCGCCGCGCATCGCTCGCTGGGGCGCTTGAGCGCGTCGAGGTCATGGATGGTCACGATCATCGGGCACGGGCTGTGCAGCATCGCTCCCTGCATCCACGGCGCGTGAAACACGTCGGCGCGGCGAGGGCGATGGGTCTCGACGATCTCCCCGCGCGCGCCCGCGGTGTCACGCAGCGCGCGCAGCAGACAGCGCGCGTATCGTCCGACGCCGCGCGGGTCGGCCGAGGGGCGGCTGTCGAAGGCGACCCTCACGGGCGCGCCGCTCCCCGCGCGTCGCGCTCTGTCATCGCGGCCGCCACGATCACGCCATCCCCATAACCTGGACGTGCACCCCGGCAACATAGACGGTTCGCGGCAGGATGTGCAGAGATGACAGCTTCTCTGCAGGGCGCCCGGCGATCGTCCGCTCGCTCGCTGGGCGTGGTGGGAATGTGAAGGAGGATGTGGGGTACGCCCGTTTTGCGCGATTTGTGCACTATGGTCATACCGGGTGATTTTCATGCATGCCTCGCCCCGCGCTCTCCTTTAGGTTTGCGTGCCGATGGGCTCGCGCGCATACCACGAGGCGCTCTGGGAGGGCGTGCCCGCGGGGTCCGAACCACCCGAGCTCGCGCTGCGCAGGCGCTTTCTGCTGGAGCACGTCGCCGCCGGGGAGCGCGTGCTCGACGTCGGCTGCGGTGAGGGTCGGTTCGCGTCCGAGCTGCTCGCGCCGGCGTGACGTGGTGGGGATCGACGTCGCCGAGGAGCCCCTGCGGCGCGCGCGCGAGCGCGATCCGGCTTGGACCTGCGGCTCGTCGACGCGGACGGAGCCGTGGCCGATGCGGGACGCCAGCTTCGAGGCGGTGTGGGCGGGGGAGACGATCGAGCACGTCCTCGACACGGCCGGATGGCTGTCCGGGTTCGCGGCGCGTGCTGCGCCCGGGCGGGCGTCTGCTGCTGAGCACGCCCGCGCACGGGAGGTTGCGGATGCTGGGGCTGGCGCTTTCGCGGCGCGCGTTCGAGGCGCACTTCGATCCGCGCGCCGATCACCTGCGTTTCTATACCCGCTCCGGCCTCACCCGGCTGCTGGGAGAGTTCGGGTTCCAAGAAGTCTCAGTGCGCGCCGTCGCCGGGCCGCCCGGAGCGCGGCGGCTGCTGCTGGCTCGCGCCGTGCGCTCGCGCTGGTGAGGAGCCCGGCCGCGTCCGCGCCTGTGCCTGCGCACGCGCCTGGGCCGCAGCCTCGCCGCGGCGCCCGCGGCGGCGAACGCGCCAACGGCTGACCGCGGGCGTGCGGTTCCCGTGACGCTTGCCGTTCCGGTGGCCCGCAGCGCCTGGACGTAGTCGTTGTAGATTTCGACCGATTCGGGGTTGGCGTACGGCGGCGCGATCGCTTCGGGTGCGATCGACTCGGGGTTCAGGTAGATCGCGGCCTGCAGCTCCTTCAGGGCGAGAGCCGGTTCGCTCGCGAGGTCGTGCCGGGCCAGCGCGAGCCACGTCTGCGGGTTGGATGGCTGCAGGCGCACGGCGCGCTGCAGGGTCGCCTTCGCCAAGGCGGGCTCGCCCGCGGACTGCTGCACGGCCGCGAGCACGATCAGCGCCTGCGCCGAGAGCGGATCGCGCGCGACGGCGGTCTGCGCCTTCGCCAGGGCGCCGTGGGGGTTCGTGCTCAGCAGGGCGAGCGCTTCCTGGGAGGAGTCGACCGAGCGCTGGGGCTGCCACTGCGACCAGGCCGCGAGCAGCGATGCGATCACCGCGGCCGTGGCCACGCCCACGCGCATCGGGACCGATCTCGCGCCGAGAGCGGGGCATGCGAACGCCCGTTCCCGCGCGCGCTTGCCCGGCGCCGGCGCTCCGCGGGCGCTCCCGCCGGGCGCGAGCGATGGACCCGACGTCGAGGCCCCTCCGGCGCCGAGGTCGATTCCCGCAGTCGCCGTCGCGCGGCACGGCCGACCATTCGCGGGTTGGGGCGGCGCCGCTGCGTAGGCGTGCAGCGGCCCGCGGCCCGCGAGCCAGCCGGCGCACACCAGCGCCACGAATGCGTCGCCGGGCACGTACCAGGTCCAGTCCACGAGCGAGTGCACGCCGAAGACGACCACCAGGCACAGCATGCTGAGCATGCCGATGCGCTCGGGGGTGTATGGCTGGGGCGAGCGCCGCCAGCCCGGATGCGTCGCCCGCGCGGATCTCCAGCCACGCGCGCCAGCTCGTCCAGCGGCGGTTGAACGGGTGCGTGGCGCGCCCGGCGGCGGCCATCCAGGTGAGCAGCAGCGCGAGCGCGAGCGCCAGCCCGATCGCGCCCAGGTCGGCGAGCGTCTGCACGACGAATCCGTGCGCGTGTTTGACTTCCAGCGCACCGTGCGGTAGCGCAGGCTCGCGGTTTCGTAGCCGTCGGCGCCGCGCCCAGCGACGGGGTGGGCGTCGAACACCTGCAGCGCCTGCTTCCAGTAGCGCGCGCGCACGCTGGCCACGGCCGTCAGCCGGCCCGGGGAGTTCGGAGGCACTTTGGCGTTGGGATTGGTCAGCGTGTCGACCGCGTGCGAGATGCTGCCGGTGAAGCCGCGATGGCTGTGCGCGAGCGCTGCCCGCGAATCCGACCAGCGCGAGCGCGATCAGCGCCAGCAGGATCGCTCCGGCGCGGGTGCGCGTCGCGCGCGAGAGCGGACGGCGGCTCGTAGAGGAACCCGATCGCGATGCCCGCGATGGTGAGCAGCAGGACCATCGCGAGCAGCAGCACGCCCAGCTGGTGTCCGGCGGTGGCGCGCTGGGCCAGCGGGATGTTGTCGGTCGTCAGCGCGTGCCGGGAGAAGTCCCAGCCGACGACCGCCGCGGCGCCGAGGCCGCCGACGATCAGCACCGCGGCGCCGCGCAGGCGCAGCGGCACGATGCACAGCCACAGCGCCACGCCGATCGCCAGCGCCGCCAGCGCGCCGCGCGAGTAGGCGAGCATCAGCGTCACTCCCATGATGCCCATCGCCGGGTAGGCGAGTGCGCTCAGCAGCGCGTGCCCGGCGCGGCGCGCGCCCAGCCACATGCAGCCGATCGCGCCCATCGCCGCGGTCAGTCCGATCGCGTTCCAGTAGCCGTACGGTTCCTCCAGCCGCGCGTAGGTGACCGCCGGCGCGAGCCTGCCCGGGAAGACCTTCGTCGCCAGCGCGTATCCGCACACGATCGTCGCCGCCAGCGTCAGCCCACCGAGGATCGCCGGCCAGCGATCCGGCGCCAGGCGCACGAGCGCGACCGCCGCGCCGAACACGCCGCTGTAGGCGAGCAGCCGCCCCGCGTCCTGCCAGCTGACGTCCGGCTGCACCGACCACACGACCGACAGCCCGCTCAGCGCGGTGAACGCGATCAGCAGCGCGAGCGGCCACAGCCCGTACTTGGGTCCCTCCAGCAGCGAGCGCGCGGCGGGCGTGAGCACGACCGCCACTGCCACCGCCACGCCCGAGGCGAGCGTCAGCACGCATCTCCGTGGTGGTCATCGATTCGAGGTTGAGCCCGCCTTTGGCCAGGAACGTGACCAGGCAGGCCACGCCGGCGGTGAGCAGCGTCGAGCCACCACAGCGCGCTAATCCGCACGCGCGGCCGCCTCCGGCGGGTCCGGGCGCGCCGGCGCCCGGCGCCTGCCGCGGGCGCCGGCAGCGGCGGGGTCGCTCCCAGCGCGGGCAGGCGCTCAGCGGGGGCCGCGGACATTCCGGATGCGGTTGCGGATGCCCGCGCCGGCCGCCGCCAGCAGGCAGATCATCAGGAACGCGACGGTGGCGAGCAGCGGGGTCGGCAGGGAGCTGAGGGCCGAGGCGATATCGGCATGGACCACGCCCGGGTGGATCGTCTGGGCACCGACCTGCAGCGGCGCCGAGCCGGCGCTGGGCGCGTGCGCGATCGCTCGCTGCTCGGAGGGGGTCGGCGCGGCGCTGCTCGCGGTCGGCGTCGCCGTCCCGCCGCCCGAGCCGCCTCCGTGCCCGGAGCCGGCAGCGGCCAGCTGGGCCTGGCGGATCAGCTGGGCGCAGTTCGAATACTCTTCGGTCCCCGCGCTCAAGTCTTTCAGCGCCTGCCGATACGCCGCCTGGCTGAATCCTCTCAGCGATTCGGCGTGGGTGCAGCGATGGATGATTTCTTCGCCGACGTCCGCCCGCGCGGGCCCGGCGAAGGACATCAGCGCCGCGAGGACGGCCGGCAGGAGGAGCGCGTGGTGTGGACGGAGCTTGCTCATGGCGGAGCCACGCATGGACGCGGCGCGAAGCCCCAAACGCTAGCAATGCGTCCGGGAGAGCCCGACGGTTGCGAGGGCCTCGGAGAATCCCCCGGCCCAGGCCTCGTGAGTGTAGGCGGCCGACATCCGCCGCCCCGGCGGCGCCCAGGCGGGCGCGCAGCTCTGGGTCCCGCGCCAGGCGAGCCATCGCCTCGGCGAGCGCGTCGACCTCGCCGGCCGGCACGACCAGGCCGTTGTGCCCGTCGCGCACCAGCCCGCCCGCGACCGCCCCGACGGCGTCGCTGGCGATGATCGCGAGCCCGCGGTTCATCGCCTCGTTGACGACCAGCCCCCACGGCTCGCGGAACGTGCGCGTCCGGATCGAGGGGACCACCAGGACGTCGGCGTCCGCGTACATCTCGCGCAGCCGTCTCGCCGGCACGGGCGCGATGCAGCTCACGCCCGCCGGCAGCTCACCGGCCGGCAGCCCACCAGCCGGCCCGTCCGCTCGCGGCCGCGCTTGGGTGCGCGACGACGAAGGCACTCCCCCCCGCTGATGCGGCGCGCTCCGCGACCACGAGCCCACCGCGCCGCCGGGCGGGATCCAAGGGGGGCTGGATCCCACGCCGACGAGGACGAGCGCGGCGGAAGACGCGTAATCTGCAGGTCCGACCTCTGCCAGGCCCCGATCAGCGCCCCAACTCCCTTTTCCCGGTCGGGCCGTCCCGCAAACAAGAACTTCAGCCGTCGCCTCGCCGGGCCACGCGGGATCGGTCGGAGGCGCGTTGACGGGGGCGCTCCAGAACGCGTTGTCGACCGACTGCGGCGCGACGTGCACGTTGCGCGCGCCCTGCGCCCGCACGTAGGCGCTGACGTGCGGTCCGTACGTCACGACCGCGTCGGCCGAGCGATACAGCCGGCGCAGCGCGGGATAGCTGAGCATGTGCGGCGCGCTGCGCGGATGCGCCCACAGCGATGCCCACAGGATCAGCGGCACGCCCCCGCGGCGCGCGCCCGCCCAGGTGCAGGGCAGCGCGACGCGTCCGCCGGTGGAGCACACGACCGCGCGGTAGCGGCCGCTGCCCGCCAGACGGGCCGTCTCGTGCTGGCGCACGTAGCGATGCGGAAACGGCAGCTCCGCGTGCGCGGCCTCCCGTCGAGGGCCCGGCGGCCTCGTCCAGTGTGCCCGGCGCGCTCGGGCCATGCAGCGAACGCCCGCCATAGAGCGCGACCTCGATCGTCTCCCGCTCGTGCAGCGCCGCGAACGCGCCCACCCGGTCCGGCGGGGCGTGTCCGGTGACGAACAGGACGGGCTTCATCGCCCCATGCCCTCCCCGCGATCGTGTCCGCGGCGGCGGGCCGCGCGTGCGTGCCTACGCGCGCATCGGAATCGGTCGGTTGGCGGACGCGACAGCGGGCTCACCGCAACGCCTGCTCGTAGGCGATCAGCGTCTCACGGCCGCAGCGCTCCCAGGTGAACCCGGCGGCGACGCTCTCCCGTGCTCGCCGGCCGGCCTCGCGCAGCCGGTGGGGATCCGACAGCAGCTCGTCGATGCGCTGGGTCAACCGCTCGATGTCGCCCGGCGGCACGAGCACGAACCCGTCGCCCGCCGCGGCGATCTCCTCCGGCCCGGGCTCGCCCCGGCAGCCGATCGCGGGCACACCGCCGGCCATCGCCTCGATGTAGGCGACGCCGAACGCCTCCTCGGTCGAGGGCATCACGAACAGCGTGCCCGCCCGCGCCCGCTCCAGCGCCTGCGACGGCGGCAGCTGACCGCGCATGTCCACCCGCTCGCTGACGCCCAGCCGCGCAGCCAGCCCTTCCAGCGCGATCCGCTCGGGGCCGTCGCCGACGATCTCGTAGCGCAGCGTGGGGTGCCGGCGCCCGAGCACCGCCAGCGCGCGCAGCACGTCGGCGTGGCGCTTGCGCGCCACCAGGTGCCCCACGGTCACCAGCGTCGGCGGCGAGCCCTCGCGCCGGGGCGGGCGCGGCGAGTCGAGCAGGTCGGCGCCCAGGTGCACCACCCGCACCTCGCCCGCGCCGTGCGCGCGGCACAGCTCGGCGATGCCCTGACTGTTCGCCAGCGTCACTCGCGCCGCGCCCAGCCCGCGCGCGACCGCCCTGACCCCCGCGACGCTTCCCAGTGGCTGTGGCGCGGCCGTGTAGAGCACGTCTCCGCCATGCACCGACACCGCCAGCGGCACCCCCACCCGTGCTCTGCGCACGGCCTCGCCGGCGGGGACCGCGTTGTGGGCGTGCACCAGCTCGTAGGCGAATGTGCGCCTCAGCCTGCGCAGCGCCAGCCCCAGCGCGGGCGCCGCCCATGCGCCCCAGCTCGCATATCCGCGCGCGCGCGGGGGAGAGACGTAGGCGACATAGGAGACCTCCAGCCCGTCCAGCGTCTGCGCCCGCGGCTCGCGCACGCGCGCCCGCAGCTCGCGCGCGACCGCGTCGGGTCCCGCCCGCAGCGCGGCCCGTGGCGGGACGAGGCGGTGCAGCACGAGCACGCGCACCTCCGCGCCCGCATCGCGCGCGGCCAGCGCTTGGCGGTGGGCCCACACGCCGAGCACCGGGTCGCGGCGGCTCGGGATAGAACTCGGCTACGACCGCTACCTTCACGTCGCTCCCTGCGATGCCGTCGCTCCCCGCCGTGCGGCGTGGGACGCGCCCGGTCTCGGCGTCGCCCTCACGCTCGCGCGCGCGTGGCCGGCGCGGGATCTCACCGGCGTCACCAGCGGCGGTGCGTCGTCAGGGTTCGCTGCGATTCGATCGCGCTAAGGTACGGCCGCCGCGCGAGGAACTCGCGCGCCTCGCTCACCGCCGCCCCATGCGAGTACGCGCTCGGCTATGGGCGCCGCGCGATGGGCGATCGCCACCGCGTCGATCACGCCACAGCTCCAGCCGCGCACGCGCGCGAGCGCCGCCCAGTGCGCGTCCAGCCCCCAGCCCATGCGTAGCTCGGGGAACGGCAGCAGCTCCTCGAACGTCGCGCGCGCGAACGCGGTCACGGGACCGATCTCGACGAACGGCGTCTCGCGCACGACGCTCGCGGCCCGGCGCCTGGTCACCGGCCACGCGGCGTGCGAGCGTGAGCGGTGCGCCGGTTGGGCCAGCTGCAGGTGAAACCGCTCGCACAGGAACAGCAGCCTGTCGAGGAATCCCGCGCGGCAGCTCGATGTCGTCGTCGACGACCAGCAGCCAGTCGTGCTCCGGAATCGGAGCCCCACCCACCCGCTCGGCCAGCAGGCGGTTGAGGTTCTCGAACTTCCCCCGCTCACCCGGCGGGCACGTGCACAGCTCGACCTCGTGCCGGGAGCGCAACAGCTCCGCGCGAATGTCCGCGGCGAGCGTCGCGTGCTCGGGGCGCACGACGCCGATCGCGAGCACTCTGCGCAGGGGCGGCTCGTGGCGGGCCGCCAGATCCAGGCGCAACCGCCGGGCGCTTGCGATCTCCCATGCGTCGGTGCTTGCGTCGCGCAGACCACGCACGATCGCGTCGACGCCCCCGACCGTCCCGCTCTGGCCGGACAGGAAATCCTCCCCCGCCGTCGCGGCGCGGGCTGTTCCATTGCCCCGGGCTTCGATGCCGGATGCCCCGTGGGTGTCCGTCCTCACGAGCTGGTCCACGCCTCCGATGACGACGACGAGGACGTGCTCCCTCAGGAGCTCGCGCACGCGCCCGGCGCTGTGCGCGACGAGCGTCAGTCCCGCCGGGCAGCGACGGCGCACGACGTGCCACGCGCAGCCGGCCAGCGTCCTGAGCTCACGCGCCGGCGCCGGCGCCCGCCCCCGCCGGGCGTCGAGGAGCCGTGCGGCCCTGCCGCGCGCATGGGCCGTACGCGCCAGCGCGCGCAGCCGCGCGTCAGGGCCGGAGCGCCGGTGGTCGACCGCGGCGCCGGCCACATACAGCACGCGCGCACCGGGCTCGCGCGCGCGCAGCCGATCCTGCCACTCCTGCTCGTCGCCGCCGTGCTCGAGCGAGACGTCGAACGCGCCCACCCGTTCCAGCACGTCGCGCCGGATCGCCATGTTCGCGCCCCACGCATACCGCGTCTCGGTGTCGCGCTCGCCGAGGTCGAGCGTCGTGATCGGAGGGCCCTCGCGCCCGCACGTGTGCGGCGGGCGGCCCTCCAGGCGGGGTCTGATCCGTCCGGCGAACACCTCGACGTCCGGGTGCTCGTGCGCGGCGGCGAGCAGCGCATGCGAGCCATCCGGGACGGGCTTCGACATCGTCGTCCACGAACACCACCAGCTCGCCGTCCGAGCGCTGCGACGCCCGTGTTGCGGGCCACGTTCAGCCCCAGCTCGCGCTCGTGCGGCTCATACCGCGCGCCCAGACGCTCAGCCTGAGCGCGACGCCTCGCGGCGAGGCGCCGGCGTCGTCGACCACCAGCACCTCCGCGCCCGCCGCGCGCGCCTGGGGGAGGATCGAGGCGAGCGCCACCTCCAGGTATGCCGCACGCCCGCGCGTGGGGATCACGATCGAGGCGGGGATCGGTTGGGACGGACTCATAGGTTCAGCAGAGTCTAGGTTTGATGCCGTCATGGTCCTGTTCCTGCACAACCGCTACCGCACCGCCGGCGGGGAGGAGCGCACCGTCGAGGACCTGCGGTGGCTCGTGCGCGAGCACCTGCACGAGCCCGCCGAGCTGCTCGCGCGAGACTCGGCCTTGCTCGGCCGCGCGCGGGCGGCGGCCGGACTGCTGCGCGGAGGATTGCAGCCCAGCGACGTCGCGCGCGCGGTACGCCTCAGCGGCGCTCGGGTCGTGCACGCCCACAACCTGCACCCGACCCTCGGATGGCGCGCGCTGGCCGCCGCGCGCGAGGCAGGCGCGCGCGTCGTGCTGCACCTGCACCAGTACCGCCTCGTCTGCGCGATCGGCGTCTGCTACACCCGCGGCGCGGAGTGCACGCGCTGTCACGGCCGCGACACGCTCCCCGGCGTGCGCCTGCGCTGTCGCGGCAACCTGCCCGAGGCCGTCGCCTACGGCACCGCGCTGTCGCTGTGGCAGCGACGGCTCATCGCGCAGGCCGACGCGCTGATCGTGCCGAGCCGGTTCGCCCGCGAGCGGCTGCGCGCGCTGGGGGCGCCGCTGCCGTGGGAGCGCGTCCATGTCCTGCCGCCTCCCCTGCGAGCGCTGTCGGACACGGCGACGTCGCCGCGGCCCGAGTTGGCGGAGTCGCAGGCGGTGCGCTCCCCGCGACGGCCATACGCCCTGGTGGTCGCGCGGCTCGCGCCCGAGAAGGGCATCGACGTGGCGATCGCCGCCTGCCGCCTGGCCGAGATCCCGCTCGTCGTGGCCGGTGACGGTCCCGAGCTGGAGACGCTGCGGGAGCTGGCCGGCGACGGCGACGCGCGTTTCGTCGGTCGCGTCGATGACGCCGAGCTGGCTCGCCTGCGCGCGGGCGCGTCGGTCGCGCTCGTGCCCTCGCGCTCGGCCGAGACGTTCGGGATGGTCGCCGCCGAGGCGATGGCCGCCGGGCTGCCAGTAGCCGGCAGTCGCATCGGCGCGCTGGGAGAGCTGCTCGAGGAGGTGTCGCTGGCGGCGCCCGGAGATGCGCCCGCGCTCGCCGACGCCATCGCTCGCGTGCTCGCCGATCCCGATGCCGGACGGCGCGGCCGGGAGCGCGTCGGTGCGGTCTGCGCGCCCGCTGTCGTCGCGCGGGCGCTGGCCGGCGTCTATGACGGTGCCGGCGGCGTGGCCGTGCCCTCCGGCGAGGGCGCCACCGGGACCGCCACCGGGGCATAAGCTGGCGCCGTGTCCACCACCTCGGATGAGCGCAAGCGTGCCCTGATCACGGGCGTCAGCGGTCAGGACGGCTCGTTCCTGGCCGAGCTGCTGCTGGAAAAGGGATATGCCGTCACGGGCCTCGTGCGAGACCCGGCCCAGCGGCCGCTCGGCTGCTCCGAGCACCTGCGCTCGCGGATCCAGCTCGTAGGCGGCGACCTGCTGGCGCCCACCACGCTGCGCGAGGCGATCGCCGGCGTGCGCCCGCACGAGATCTACCATCTCGCCGCGCCCTCGTTCGTGCCCGCTTCGTGGGAGCGCCCCGAGGAGACGCTCCGCGCGATCGCCGGCTCCGCCGCGACGCTGCTCCAGGCGGTTCGTGAGCTGGCGCCGGACGCGCGCGTGTTCATGTCCGCCTCGGGCGCGATCTTCGGCGACGCGTCGGAGTCTCCCCAGCGCGAGGGCACGTGCTGCCGTCCGAGCACTCCCTACGCGGTGGCCAAGCTCGCGGCTCATCAGCTCGTCGGCCTGCTGCGCGCGCGCGACGGGCTGCACGCCAGCTCCGGCATCGTCTTCAACCACGAGTCCGAGCGCCGGCCCGAGCGGTTCGTCACGCGCCGGATCACCCACGCCGCCGCGGCGATCTCGCTCGGTCTGCGCCAGGAGCTGACGCTCGGCGATCTCTCCGCCGTGCGCGACTGGTCGTTCGCCGGTGACATCGTCCGCGGCGCCTGGCTGATGCTCCAACAGGAGCGCCCCGACGACTACGTGCTCGCCGGCGGCGTCCCCCACACGGTCGCCGATTTCGCGAGCGCCGCGTTCGCCTGCGTCGATCTCGACGCCGAGCGCTACCTGCGCGTCGATCCCGCCCTGATGCGCCCGGCCGAGGCCACTCCCAGCGTCGGCGACCCCTCACGTGCCCGCGAGTGCCTGGGCTGGGAGCCTCAGCTCGACTTCCAGCAGCTCGTGCAGCGCATGGTCGCGGCCGATCTGCTGAGGCTGGAACAGACCCTCTAGACTGACCGCCGCATGAGCACCGTCGGCGTCATCGGACTCGGCTATGTCGGTCTGCCGCTAGCGGTGGCATTCGCCGAACAGGATTGCGAGGTGATCGCGGTCGACGTCGACCCGCGCAAGATCGAGGCGATCGAGTCCGGCGACTCCTACATCGAGGATATTCCCTCCGAGCAGCTGCGCGGCGTCGCCGATCGCATCCACGCCTCCACCCACTATGCCCGCCTGGCCAAGGCCGACGCGGTGATCGTGTGCGTGCCGACGCCGCTGACGCCCAATCGCGAGCCCGACCTCGGCCCGTTGCTCGACTCCACGCGCGTGCTCGCCGAGGTGCTCCAGCAGGATCAGCTCGTCGTGTTGGAGTCCACCACCTATCCCGGCACGACCCGCGAGCGCGTCGCGCCGCTGCTCGAGGAGTCCGGGCTGGCGGCCGGCCGCGACTTCCACCTGGCATTCTCACCCGAGCGCGTGGATCCCGGCCGCACGGACTTCACGCTGCGCACCACCCCCAAGGTGATCGGCGGGCTGACCAGCGCCTGCGCCGAGCGCGCGGAAGAGCTGTACGGACTCGTCTGCGACACGCTCGTGCGCGTCTCCACTCCCGAGGTGGCCGAGCTGACGAAGCTGTTGGAGAACATCTTCCGCTCGGTCAACATCGCCCTCGTGAACGAACTGGCGATGCTCACCGACCGTATGGGCATCGACATCTGGGAGGTGGTCGATGCGGCCGCCACCAAGCCCTACGGGTTCATGCCCTTCTCGCCCGGTCCCGGCATGGGTGGGCACTGTCTGCCGGTGGACCCGTTCTATCTGAGCTGGCGCGCGCGCGAGTTCGACATGTCCACGGAGTTCATCGAGCTCGCGGGCCAGGTCAACCAGCAGATGCCCTACCACTGCGTCGCCGTCACCCAGCGCGCGCTCAACGATGCCGGCCTGCCCGTCAAGGGCGCGCGCATCGCCGTGCTCGGCGTCAGCTACAAGCCCGGCGTCGGCGACATCCGCGAATCGCCGGCCCTGAAGATCCTCGAGCTGCTGCGCGAGCTGGGCGCAGATCTGCGCTACCACGATCCCCACGTGGACTCGCTGGCGGAGTTCGACCTGCGCAGCCTCCCCTTGGAGGAGGCGCTCGCGGACGCCGATCTGGCGATGATCGTCACCGCCCATCCGAGCGTCGACCACGAGCTGGTGTCCCGGCGCGCGCGCCTGGTCGTGGATCTGCGTGGCGTCACGCGCTCGTTCAGCGAGGCCGGCAACGTCGTTCGGCTCTGATCGCGTGTCGCTCCCCGCTACGATCGGCGCGATACACCCGTGTGTGGGATCGGCATGGGCGATCCGCGGGCGATGACCGTCGGCGAGGAGGTGACGTCTCCGTGCTGAGCGCCGATCCGCGCGCGCCGGGGCTGATGCTCGGCGAGAACGTCCTCATCGGCGATGACGTCGCATTCGGCGCCCACGTCGTAGTGCACGATGGAGTCGTCATCGGCGATGGCTGCATCGTCGAGGATCACGCGGTCCTCGGCAAGCGACCGCGCCTTGCCGGGCGCTCGGGTGCCCGCGGCGAGGTCGGACGCCTGACGCTCGGCGCGCGCGTGACGGTCTGCGCTGGGGCGGTCGTGCTCGCCGGCGCGAGCATCGGCGAGGGCGCGATCATCGGCGACCAGTCCTTCCTGCGCGAGCGCTCCAGCGTCGGTCCCGACTCGCTCGTCGGACGGGGCAGCGTCATCGACAACGACGTCACGCTCGGCGCGCGCGTGCGTATCCAGACGAACGTCTACATCACCGCGCATTCGGTGCTCGAGGACGACGTGTTCGTCGGCCCCTGCGCGATCAGCACCAACGACGACACGATGGCCCGTCACGGCTCCGACTACGCGCTGCGTGGCGCCATCCTGCGGCGGGCATGTCGCATCGGTGGCGGCGCCGTGCTGACCCCGGGCGTCGAGGTCGGCGAGGAGGCGTTCGTCGCCGCCGGCGCCGTCGTCACGCGCGACGTCCCCCCCGCGCGGTCGTCATGGGCGTGCCCGCGCGAGTCGTGCGCGACGTGCCCGACGAGGACCTGCTGGAGCGCCGGCGCTCCAGCTAGGGCCTGCGAGTCGGCAGACGGGGGAGCGTGGTGCTCGGGTGGTGGATGCCCGGCGCCGCCAGAGGAGTGCATCCGGCCCGCCGGACATCGATTCGGGGGCTTTAACACCCCGGTCACAACTCGGCCACACGACGGTCACAGGACGGCCACGTGGCGGTTACAAACGTGCTCCCGCGCCGCGGATACGTTTGCCGCGGGCTCCCATCCCGGGACGCCGATCACGCGCACAAAGGAGACCGTGATGACAATGAAGCACTCTGGCCGCCGGCTCGCTCGTACGGCGGCCGCGACCGCGGCGTTGACCGCGCTCACGGCCGGGCTCGGCGCATCCGCGCAGGCCGACCCCGCTCATGGCCTGCAGCCCGGCAACCTGCTCCTCAGCCGCAGCGTCTATACCCCCGACTCGTCACTGACGGCCGGCGTCACCGAGCTGCCCGCGGGCTGCGTCACCGGCTGCGTGCTCGCCAACGCCGGCGGCGCCTATCCGCAGGTATGGAACAACGTGCTGGTGGACGAAAGCTTCGGCATCACCTCTGACGTCTTCCTGGACCAGCTGCGACCGTCGGGGTCGCTCATCGACTCGCTGGAGGTGCCCAACAGCTCCGAGCCCGGCGTCACCGCGGGTGAGGATCAGATGGTCACAAGCTTCTCCTCGAAGTCCGAGCTGGCGCTCAACCTCTCCACGGGCGGGCGCTACGTCACGTTCATGGGCTATCTCGCTCCGGTCGACACGGTCGACGTCTCCAACGCCAACACCCCCGGTGTGATCGACCCGACGAACCCCGACCCGGGCGCCTACTACCGCGTGGTCGCCCAGCTCGACAGCCAGGGCAAGTTCCAGTTCACCGAGACCAACGCCTACAGCGGCGACAACGGACGGGCGGCGATCCTCGACGAAGAACACCACCACCACGTGATCTACACCGCGGGCAACGCCGGCAACGGCGCCAACCCCCAGCCGGACGGGATCATCGCCGGCGCCGGCGCGCAGATCCTCAAGCCCGCGCGCGAGCCCGAGCTGTTGCAGGAACCGGGATTCCCGACCCCGGTGGGCAGTTTCAACGTCACCGAGCTCGGCGACAAGGCGGACAAGGTCGGCAAGGACACCAACTTCCGTGGCCTGACGATCTTCGACCACGTCGTCTACTACACCAAGGGCAGCGGCTCGAACGGGGTGAACACCGTCTACTTCCTGGACACCACCGGCAAGGCCTGCCCGACCGGCGTGGGGCTCCCGTCACCCGAAGCCAAGCTGCCGACGTGGCCGCTGGCGTACAACCCCGAACTCATCCAGGCCGACGGCCTGAAGCCCTACAACATGTGCATCCTCAAGGGCTTCCCGACGGTGCTCGCCAAAAAAGCGAGCGCGTTCCCGTTCGGCGTCTGGTTCGCAAACGCCGACACGCTGTATGTCGCCGATGAGGGCAACGGCGAAAACGCCTACTCGGCGAGCATCAATGAATACACCGACGCGGCCGCCCAGACGACGGCCGGGCTGCAGAAGTGGGTGTTCGACTCCACCGCGGGCGAATGGAAGCTCGCGTACACCCTGCAGAACGGCCTGCACCTGGGCAAGCCCTACACCGTCGCCGGCTACCCGACCGGCGACAACGCGGCCACCGGCCTGCCCTGGTCGCCCGCCACCGACGGGCTGCGCAACATCGACGGTCGCGTAAACCCCGACGGGACGGCCTCCATCTGGGCCATCACCTCGACCGTCAGCGGCGGCGGCGATCAGGGCGCGGACCCGAACAGGCTGGTGTCGATCACCGACCACCTGGGCGCTGCCACGCTGCCGGCCTCGGAGGCCTTCACAACGGTGCGCTCCGCCGGCAACGGCGAAGTGCTGCGCGGGGTGTCCTTCACGCCGGGCACCGGCGAGTCCGACGGCGGCTTCTTCGGAGGTCCTGACGGACATCACGACGACGGCCACTAGCTGTTCGGCCGGTCTGGGTATCCCGAGACCGGCGACGTATCCGGGAGGCCCGCCCCACCGGCGGGCCTCCCGGCAGTTCCCTCCTGATATGCCTGTCCCGTACCGGGCGTGTTGTCGGTGTAGGGGGTATGGCGCGCCTCGAGGACATCGCATATGAAGCCGGACTGCATGCGCTCGCCGACCAGGAGTCGCTTGTGTCGGGGATCAGACAGCGAACTGGGATGTTGCTGGCAGCAAACGCGCTCGTAGCCTCATTTCTGGGCGCTGCGACCATCCGCGCTCATGGTCTTGACGTCTTCGGTTGGATTGCACTCCTTGCTCTCGCGCTCGGCCTGTGCGCAGCCGCCGTGCTGCCGGCGCCGTGGGATCTAAAATTCGCCATTGACGCTCGCGACCTCTATAACCAGCTCTACCCACAGGCCAAGGTCGAAGCCGACAGCGACAAGCTCGGTTGGCTCGTTGAAGCCGGCTACGGCTATCAGGCGATACTCGATGAGAACGCGAGCAGGGTTCGACTGATGTCCTGGCTATCGGGTGCTCTGGGGATCTTGATGATCGTGCAGACACTCGCGTGGTTGGCAGCGCTCGCGGTAGGATGAACCTGTGACCCCGAAGCCCGTACCACCAGAGCAGATCAAAACGCCGTCGACATCGATGGGCATCTCCCAGGGTCGTGGCGGATCGGCGCGCCCCCCTCAGTCGGCTAACGGCTCCGCGACCAAGTAGCCCCCTGAGCGCCAGCGTTCCGGACGCTGCGCGAGAGTTCGTCACGCGTGGTCTGTCCCTCGCGCCGCCGCAACGACCTCATCGACCTGCGCGAGGTTCAGCACCGGGCTCATCGGGATCGCCAGGTGCGTCCTCGCGGCCGCCTCGGTGCCTGGCAGATCCAGGCTCTTGTCGACCCACGCGTGCATCGCCTCCTGGCGGTGCACGGGCGTGCGGTAGTAGGCCTTGCACCCGATCCCGGCCTCGGCGAGCGCGCGTTCCAGGCGCGCAGGCTCGGGGTGGCTGACGACATACAGGTGCCACGCGGGCTCGCTGCCGTCCGTCGGTCGGGGCAGGCGCACGAGCTCGCCCAACCCCGCCTCGCGGTAGTGAAGCGCGGCCGCGCGGCGCCCATCGGACCAGGCATCGAGGTGTGGCAGCTGCACGCGCAGGATCGCCGCCTGCAGCTCGTCCAGCCGCGAGTTGTAGCCGACCTGCTCGTAGGTCACCTTGTCGCGGGAGCCGTGAAAACGCAGCGTCCGCGCGCGCTCTGCGACCCGCTCGTCGGAAGTCGTGATCATGCCGCCGTCGCCCATGCCGCCGAGGTTCTTCGAGGGAAAGAACGAGAACGTCGCCGCCGTGCCCAGCGCGCCCGGGCGACGCCCCGCCCGCGAGCGTGAGCCGGCGGCCTGCGCGGCATCCTCGAGCACGGGCACGCCCAGCGCCTCGATCTCCGCGACCGGCGCGACGTTGCCGAACAGGTGCACCGCGATCACCGCCTTCGTCCGCGGCGTGATCGCCGCCCGCACCGTCTCCGCGGTCACGCAGTAGGTCTCAGGGTCGATGTCACAGAACACCGGCGTCGCGCCCGTCGGCGGGATCGCCTCGGCGGAGGCGTAGAAGGTGAACGACGGCACCACCACCTCATCGCCCGGGCCGACGCCCATCGCGCGCAGCGCGATCGTGATCGCGTCGGTGCCGTTCGCCACGCCGACTCCGTAGCGCACGCCGCAGTAGTCGGCGAACTCAGCCTCCAGCCCGCTCACCTCCGGTCCGAGGATGTACTTCCCGGTGGCCACCACTCGCTCGATCGCCGCTTTCACCTCATTGCGCAGCGGCTCCAGCGGGGTGCGCGTGTCGAACAGCTCAACAGCCATGAGGTTCCGCGAGCGACGGATCGTGAGTTGCCACGGCTGGATGCCCGCTGTACGGACTCATGTGTGTCAAAAGCTCGCCGGCGCCGCACGCTGTGGTGACCGGAGCCGGCGGGTACGTAAGAAGGAACTGGCTCGCGAGTCTCCCACCAAAGCCCGCCCCTATCACCGCGGCTTCAGCAGCTCGAGGTCCGCGCGGGTCATCAGCCGGATCAGCTCCTCGAAGGAGGTACGCGGCTTCCAGCCGAGGTCCCGCTCGGCCTTCGCCGGGTCGCCGATCAGGTGATCGACCTCCGCCGGGCGCACGAACGATGGGTCGATCGTCACGTACTGCTCATAGCCGCCCAGGCCGGCCTCGTCGAAGGCGACCTCGCAGCATTCCCGCACCGAGTGCGAGGTGTTGGTCGCGATCACGTAATCCTCGGGCGTGTCCTGCTGCAGCATCAGCCACATCGCTTCCACGTAATCCCGCGCATATCCCCAGTCGCGCTCGGCGTCGAGATTGCCGAGTCGCACCTCTTTCTCCAACCCGTGCTTGATCGCGGCGGCGTGCCAGGTGATCTTGCGGGTCACGAATTCCCGACCACGGCGGGGACTCTCGTGGTTGAACAGGATGCCGCTCGTCGCGTGCAGGTCGTAGCTCTCGCGGTAGTTCACGGTGATGAAATGCCCGTACGCCTTCGCCACGCCGTAGGGCGAGCGGGGGTAGAAGGGGGTCGTCTCGGTCTGCGGCACCTCCAGCACCTTGCCGAACATCTCACTCGAGCTGGCCTGGTAGAAGCGCGCCTGCGGACACACTTCGCGCATCGCCTCCAGCATCCGCGTGACGCCCACGCCCGTGAACTCCGCCGTCAGCGTCGGCTGGATCCAGGACACCGCCACGAACGACATCGCCGCGAGGTTGTACACCTCGTCCGGGCGCGCCGCGCGCAGCGTGTCCACGAGCGAGCGCTGGTCGAGCAGGTCGCCCTGGTGCAGCGTGAGCCGCTCGCGTAAGTGCTCGATCCGCTCGAACTTCTCCGTCGAGGCGCGCCGCACCATCCCGTGCACCTCATACCCCTTCTCCAGCAGCAGCTCGGCCAGGTAGGAGCCGTCCTGGCCGGTGACCCCGGTGATGAGCGCCGAGCGCTTGCCTGCCGACATGGGCGGGAGCCTACCGGTTGGCGTCCGCCGAGCGGCGGCGATGTTGGGCGTACTGGCGGGCGAACCCGAGGACGAATCGCGGGTTGTAGCGCGCGTAGCGTCGCCACAGCCGTCTGGGCTCGCGGCTCAGCCGATAGGCCCACTCCAGCCCGTTGCGTCCCATCCACGGCGGCGCCTGCTTGACGAGTCCCGCGTGGAAGTCGAAGGCCGCGCCCACCCCGATCAGCAGCGGCGCCTGCAGGCGCGGGCGCATGCGGTGCATCCACTGCTCCTGCTTGGGCTGGCCCGTGCCGACCCACACGACCTGCGCGCCGCAGGCCTCGATGTCCGCCAGCAGTCGCTCGTCCTGCTCGAGCGTCAGCGGCGTGAAGGGAGGGGAGGCCCCGCCGACGATCGCAAGGCCCGGGTAGCGCTCGCGCAGCCGTCGCGCCAGCAGTTCGCGCTCGGTGTCTCCACGTCCGCCATACAGATACATGCGCGTGCCCGCGCGCGCGGCCCGTGCGCAGTAGGCGGCCATCAGGTCGGGTCCGTACACGCGCGTGGCGTCCGCGTGCCCGAGCGCGCGCAGCGCCCACACGAGCGGCATCCCGTCCGGCACCGCCAGCGTCGCCGCCATCACGGCCTCCATCGTCGCCGGGTTCTCGCGGGCGTTCATCACGAGGTTGACCGCCGCCGCCGTCACGTAGCCGCGCTGGCCTGCCGCGATCATCGCGTCCATCCAATCCATCACCTGCTCGTAGTTCGACACCGCCAGCGGGATGCCGAGGATCTCCGCGCGCCTCGGCGGCGTGGGTGTGGGCTCGGATGCGATTTCGTGACGATAGCGACGGTCCTGGCTTGGGCCGCGCCCGCGCTCGCGTGGGCCGGTGCGCCCGATCGGAGATGCATCGCCGCGCACGGGGACGAGTGGCGCACGAGTTTTGAGCAAATAGCGGCATTCCACTAAGCGCCAATTCGCGTGGGTCGCAATCTTCTATGGAGTGAGCCCTCTCTCCGTGCGCCGCTACCGAGCCGAGCGGCTGCTGCGCCGGGAGTTCGAGGCGATGCGCGGGCGCGTCCTCGCGAGCGTGCGCGCGCGTCTGCGCGCGGCCGGGGTCCGTCTCGACGGCGCCGACCTGGAGGCCTGCTACTCGCAGGCCTGGCACGGGCTGTACACGACGATGCTCGACGGCGATGACGTCGGGGTCGCCAACCCCGAGGGGTGGCTCGTGCTGGTGACCTACCGGCGCGCGATCGACGAGCATCGCTCGCGTGTGCGCACCGCGGCGTATGCCGCCACCCCAACCGCCGCGGGGGACGACCGAGCGGGCGATCCCGCCCCGGACCCGAGGGCGCCCGAACGCGATCTCGCGGGCGAGCTCGACGACCGCGCGCGGCTGCGCCAGCTGATGGAGGGGCTGCGCGGGCGGTTGAGCCCGCGCGAGCGCCAGGCCGCGGCGCTGTGCTACCTGCAGGGCCGCTCGCGCGCGGAGGCCGCCACGCGCATGGGCATCAGCGAGGCGCGCATGCGCAAGCTGATGGACGGCCGCCCCGGCTCGCCCGGCGTCGCGGGCAAGGTCGGCGAGCTGCTGCAGAGCATCCGCGCCGGCTCCTACTGCGCCGAGCAGTCATCGCTGATGCGCGGCTTCGCCTTCGGCATCCTCGACCCCGACGGCGAGCGCTACGCCCTCGCGATGGCCCACCAGCGCGAGTGCTCGGCCTGCCGCGCGCACGTGCTCTCGCTGCGCGGCCTCGCCGCGGTGCTACCACCGCTGCCACTGCCGCTCGTGCTCGGCGCGGGCGCCGTCGCCGGTGCGGGGGCCACGACCGGGGTCGGCGCGAGCGCGGGCACGGGCGCCGGCGTGGGTGCGGGTACGGGTGTGAGCGCCGGCGTGGGGGCGGGCGGGGCCGCCGGTGGAGGCTGGCTCTTGGCGAGTGGCGGAGTGGGAGCGAAGCTCGCCGTCGGCTGCCTGCTCGCGGTCAGCGTGGGCGCGGGCTGCGTCGCGCTGAGCATCGTCCCGTTCGCCCCGCACCATCCCGCCCATCGCCGCCACGCAGTTCACGCCGTGGCCGCACCGCGCGGGGGCTATGAGGCGCTGAGCGCGGCGCCGGTCACGGCCCTGCCGGTGCCCGTCGGCGTCACCTCCCGATCGCGCGCGGGCGCATCCACGTCTGCCTCGGCCACGACCGCCGCACACGCGCTGACGCCCGCCGCCAGGGCCGGCCGCGAGTTCGGCCTCGAGCAGCCGGCTCGCCCGGCCGCGGCCACGGCGCAGTCGAGCGTCTCGCACATTGCCCGCGTAGCCTCTGCGGGCTCGGGCGAAACCGGGTCCGCGACGGGCGCTGAATCCTCGGGCTCGAGCGCGAGCTCTCCCGGCGACCCGGTGAGCGGAGGAGGGACGGCGGGTCACGAAAGCGGTGGTCCGTCATCCGCCTCGCGGGAGTTCGGGCTCGGGTAGATGCTGTTCCTGGCGGCGCATGCGCCGCCAGGCGAGAGTTCGCATGCGAACTCTCGCGACGGGCCGCATGCGGCCCGTCATACCGTTGGCGCATGCGCCAACGGCTGGGCCGCGCATGCGCGGCCCAGGGCCGTCCCGTTTGCGGGACGGCCGACCAAATCAGCTTTTCTCTAAAAGCATGCGAGCCCGCTGGCCATTCGCATGCGACATGGCTGGCCGACCGCTTTTACCGTTTGCGGGACGGCCGACCATCCTCAGCCCGCCGGAAATGCCTTCGCCAGTTTTCTCAGCGCCAGCGGGTTCCCCCGCGGGCGCAACCTCCCGGTGACCATCGCGCGGCGCGGGTCCAGCCGCTCGCCGACGATGTCGATCCAGTCCTGGTACGCCATCCGCAGCCGCAGGTCCGCTCGCGGCGCCTCGCCTTCGGCGACCGTGCTGGAGCCGTTCTCGACGGTCAGGTGCCAGGTGGGGACGTCGGGGTCGGTGAATTCCCACTGGAACGTCGTCGCCCGCTTGAACCCATGCTCGGGGTTGACCTGACGGCGGATCATGTCGAACAGCATCGCGAGCGTCTCGGGGTCGCGCTTGGAGGGGCCCTCGCGCACGCCGATCACGCCCGCCTGCGCGAGCGCGCGACCGCGCTGGGAGACCTCCAGCGGGGTCAGGCCGGGCGGCAGCAGCGCCGGCCCCGGCAACGTCTCGGCGGCGAGTCCGGCCGAGCGCAGCTTGGTCGTCATCGACGTCAGTCCCTCCGTGCCCACCTCGTCGTAGGTCGCGCCGAACACCGTTATGTAGCGTTCGTCCCACCCCGGCGGCATCAGCACCTGGGCGGTGTAGCGCGTCACGTCGCGCAGGATCCGCGCGACCGCCTGCGGCACGCGCACCGGGTCTTCGCGCTTGAGGTCGGCCAGCAGCTTCACGCCGAAGCCGATATGACGCTGCTCGTCGGCGGCGATGTTCTGCATCCCCTCCCGGAACGCCGGCAGCTGGTCGCGCTGTTCCAGGTAGCTGCAGATGAAGTGCTGCCCCGGCTGCGCGAGCGCCGCCTCGATCACGATGTGGTACAGCGTCACCGCCGCCGCCAGCTGCGCGGGTGAGCGATCGGCGCGCAGCTCGTCGGCCATACGATCGAGGCGGTCGAAGATCTTCCGAAACCCCGGCGTCAGCTGCGGCTTGATCGCGCGCAGCCCGCTGTCCATCGAGCCGTCGCCGATGCCGCACACCTCCTGCATGAAGCGCTTGAAGAACACCGCGTGCCTGGCCTCGTCGACCTGCTGGGTGGCGAGGAAATACTTCTGCTCCTCTTTCGGCGCCGCGTCGATGTACGGGGAGAGGTTGTCCGCCACCGCGTCCTCGCCCCAGAAGAACAGCGAGTAGTTCCACAGCGCCGCCGTGCGCTCGAACTCGGTGAAGTCCTCCCGCCACTGCCGCGCGTCCTCGCTGAAGTCCAGCTCGGTCGCCTGCCAGTTGCCGCGCTCCCAGCGCGCATACAGATCCTCGTAGGAGATCGCGTCCGCCGGCAGGCTCGCCGGGTTGAACGAGTCGGTGGGGCTGGGGCTCGTTGTCGTGCTCGCTGCGCTCGCCATTGGCTGCTCCTCGGTAGGGCCTGGTCGCCGGGTCTCGCGCTCACGACCGAACAGCCGCGGGCAACGGATAATGAACATTATCGCCATAGCGTTCGCTCTGTCAAGTAGGATGGTCCTTGGCATGGAGACGACCCCGATCGCCCCCGACGAGCCCGGTGCCCCCGAGCACGGCGCCCAGGGCGCGCGCGCGCGGCTGACGCGCGAGCAGAGCAAGGCCCACACCCGCGCGCGGCTGCTGAACGCCGCGCGAACGGTGTTCGCGCGCAGCGGCTATCACGGCTCCTCCGTCGAGCTGATCGCCTCCGAGGCCGGCTTCTCCACGGGCGCGCTCTACTCCAACTTCGACGGCAAGGAGGACCTCTTCCTGGCCCTGATGGAGCGCGAGATCGACGCCCACGGGCGTGAGATCTCAGCCGCCGTGGAGAACCGCCACTCGGTCGCCGAGCGCGCCACCGGCGGCGCGCGCCAATGGATGACGATGATCGAGCGCGAGCCCGAGCTGCTGCTGCTGTTCATGGAGTTCTGGGCCTACGGCGTGCGCGACCCCGGCGTGCGTCCGAAGGTCGCCGCGCGCTTCGCGCAGATGCGCGAGCTGCTGACGCGGCTGATCGCCGACGGGATGCGCGAGTTCGAGCTGGAGCTGGCGCTGCCCGCCGAGCAGCTCGCGCTCACGATCGACGCCCTCGCCGACGGCATCGCCCGCCAGAAGCTCACCGACCCCGAGGCCGTGCCCGACGATCTGATGGGCCGCGTGCTCTCGCTGCTGTTCGCCGCCGTCACGCGGCCGGCAGGCACAGACACGCATAGTGCACCGTGAACAGGCGCCGCGCGAGTCCCGGCGCGAGACGATGCGAGCCCGCGCGCAGCGTCCACTTGATCCTCGCGCGGACGCGGGCGAGGGGGGTGGCGGCGAAGAACAGATGCACGGCGAGCGGCAGCGGGTCCTCCAGCTCGCCCGCCACCCGCAGACCCGCGCGCGCGACGATCTCCCGCGCGTCCGCGCGGTCCAGCCGCTGGAGGTGGCCGACCTCCTCGGCGTGCTCGCGCTTTGACGTCCGCCGCGCCGACAGGTTGGCCTCCAGCGGCACCTCCATCACCACAACGCCGCACGCGCGCGCGGCCTCCGCCAGCAGCGCCGAGGGGTCGGGCACGTGCTCCAGCACGTGGGAGACGATCCCCAGCTCGTACGCTCCGTCCCCGGCCGGCAGGTGCGCGCCATCGTAGAGGTCGATCGCGTCGATCTCCACGCGTTCGCGCGCGATCTCCACGGCCGCCCGTGTGATCTCCACGCCCTCCAAGCGCCCGCCGAACCCGCGCGCATGCAGCTCGCACAGCAGCGCTCCGTCGCCGCAGCCGATCTCCAGCGTGCGCGCCGGGCGCAGGCCCGCGCCGGCGCACAGCGCGAGCACGTGGTCGGCCTTGCCGACCGCCCCCAGCGCTCGCCAGCGCGCGTACAGCGCCGCATCCGCCGGGTCCCGCCGTGCGTATGCCTCGTCATAGAACCGGACCAGCTGGGGCTGAGCGTCCATCGCGCGATTATGGCCCACATCCCAGTGTCCGGCCGGTTTCATCCACCGTCGCGCCCCCTGGCCCGGCGGCTGTCGAGGCCGCGTGACGGAGACATTCCCCTCCAGCCGGTTGGCCGGGGAGCGGCCAAGAGACTGAAGATTTGAACACATCCAAACTGCGCACAGATCGATGCACGGCATGAAGGTGGCGCATCGTGTGCTCGATCGCCTCGGAATTGCTAGCCTGTGCAGACAGTTTGATGAAGTCGCTACGCAGACACGCCACGGCGCGTGTCGACCCCGAGGGGCGGCTCGCATCGGGACTGTACGGCACGGAGAGCGAGCCGCAAATGGCGCGCTCAAAGCCACGAGAAAGCCCAAGGTGGGGAACCCATAAGACGTCATCGGATCAGCGCCTCAACCGCCGCACCCCTGCTTCCCCGTCGGTGTTTCGACATCGACGCGGGGCGCGTCGGAACTTGCCCGTTCGGCGCGGCTCTCGTGTCGAGCGCCGGCCTCGCGATGCCCGCGTCACGCTTCGCTCATCCGCAGTGGTGGTGGAGCCGATAAGAACGCAATGACCCCCCCGTCCGACAAATCCAATCAGCCAGGCGTATCGCGCCAGACGACCACGTCGCTGCCGGCGACCGGCAGGCTCGCTCGAGACGCGCCTCGTCCGGTGTCGGGCCACACAGGGAGATTCGCCGGCCCGCTGCAGCTGCTGCTCGAGGGCTCCGGCTGGGGCGTGCTGCGACCGACGGTCGACTTCGTGCTGCTGTGCGCCGCGGTCGTGGTTGCGCTCGGCGGCGTCGACGCCACCGTGCACGTCTCTGCCGATTTCGCGCCGCTGCTGGCGTTGCCCCCGCTGGTTCTGCTTCTGTTCTATCTGCGCGGCCTCTACCGCACGCGCCTGCGTGCCCTGATCCTCGACGGCGTGGTGCCGGTCATCAGCGCTGTGTCGGTGGCGGCGATGGCGGTCGCGATGATCGGCCTGTTCGCGAACGGGCAGGTTCCCGACCAATCGGCCTGGGTGCGGGCATGGCTGTTCGCGCTGCTCGCGGTCGGTCTCGGGCGCATGGCCCTCTCGCGTGCCCAGCAATGGGCGCGCTCGCGCCGGCTGATCGGCAAGCCGGTGCTGATCATGGGCGCCGGTCTGGTCGGCTCGCAGGTGGCGCGCCGGCTGGAGAGCCATCCCGAGTACGGGCTGGTGCCGGTCGGCTTCCTCGACGACGATCCCCGCACCACGACCGAGGTCGGCGGTCGCGACGTGCCGGTCCTGGGCACCGTCGAGCATCTCGACGAGGCCGTGCGGAACACCCGCGCGCGGGATCTGATCGTGGCGTTCTCCTCCGTCGCCGACGCCCGCGTCAGCCGTCTGATCCAGCGCTGCCAGGAGCTCGGCGTCGACGTGTCGGTGGTGCCGCGCATGTTCGACACGATCAACGACCGCGTCGGCTACGACACGGTCGGCGGGCTGCCGCTGCTGACGTTCAGCGCCGTCAACCCCAAAGGCTTGCAGTTCGCGATCAAGTACGCCTTCGATCGCGTCTTCGCGCTGGTGCTGCTGGTGTGCATCTCCCCCGTGCTCGCCTGCGCGGCGCTGGCGGTGCGCCTGAGCTCGCCCGGGCCGGCGCTGTATCGCCAGCGTCGCGTCGGGCGCGATGGCAAGGTCTTCGACCTGTACAAGTTCCGCTCGATGCGCCCAGGGCCGGCGCGAGCGCGCTTGGGCGCGGATGACGCCCAGCCGGCGAGCGCTCAGGAGGAGACCGCGCTGGAGTTCCTGCTCGGCCCGGACACGGCGCCCGGCGGCGTCGAGGGCGAGGACCGCCGCACACCCGTCGGACGGCTCCTGCGGCGCACCTCGCTGGACGAGCTGCCGCAGCTGCTGAACGTCCTGCGCGGCGAGATGAGCATCATCGGGCCGCGCCCGGAGCGCCCCCAGTTCGTCGAGCTGTTCGAGCACGACATCGCGCGCTATGGCGATCGTCACCGCGTCAAGTCGGGCATCACCGGCTGGGCGCAGGTGCACGGCCTGCGCGGGCAGACCTCACTGGCCGACCGGGTCGAGTGGGACAACTTCTATATCGCCCACTGGTCGCTGGGACTGGACGTGAAGATTCTCGTGCTGACGCTCGCCGCCCTCTTCCACCACGCCGAGTGAGGTCCGCCGCGCGCCAGGCAGCGGCTACCCTGTCCGGCAGATGTCCCCGACCTGGATCTGGATGCAGGGCGCGATCGTGGTGTTCGTGCTGATCGGGATGATCGTCGCCATCACGAAGCTCGCGTAACCCCGACTGAGCACAGGGCGGTGCGTGCAGATCGGTGGTTGCACCGGCGGCGCCACTGCTTCGCTCGTCTTGCGAGTTACGCGAATCATGCACGACGTCCGGTGCGCGCTCGAGAGCGAGCTCAGCGTCGTCTCCGCCACCACGAGCGGCCCGCGCCGGGCGACGAGGTGGCAGCCGCGGGACGGGGCGGAATCTCCGCGCCGGCCAGGATCGCGGCGGGAACGGCCTCGGTCAGCCAGTCGGCGAGCGGGCTCAGACCGCCCTGCTCCAGCTCGGCGCGGATGCCGGGCGGTCGGCCCGTGTGACTGTGCGCGTCGGAGGCGACGTTGTGGACGAGCTCGTCCTTCGCCATACGGCGCGCAAAGCGTTGCACCCGGCTGCCGAAGCGGCCGACCAGAGACCCCGCGGTGATCGAGCTCAGAATGCCACCGCGCACGAGCGATCCCAGCATCTCCGGGTCGCGATGGAAGAAGGGCGAGCGCTCGGGGTGGGCCAGCACGATCCGGTGACCGTCGCCCTGCAATCTCATCAGCAGCATGTCGAAGCCCGTCGCCAGCGATGTGAACGGGCACTCGACCAGCAGCCAGGGCCCGCCGCCCAACGCCAGCTTGGGGAGCTCCTGCGGTGCGATGTCGTTGATCCGGGTCATCGCGATCTCGGCACCGGTGCGCAGCTGCAGCGGCAGACCCTCGGCCGCGAACCGCGTCCCCAGCTCGTCGACCAGTCGCGCGATCGTAGCCGCGTCGTTGGGATACTCATGGCTGACGTGCGGCGTCGCAACGATGGTCTGGATGCCCGCCGACACGGCGGCTCGCGCCAGCAGGAGCGAGTCCTCGATCGAGCGCGGGCCGTCATCGATGCCGGGCAGCACGTGGCAGTGCAGGTCGATCACAGGGACATTGAACGTTAGGGCTTGTGTCGACGGTGCGCCGCGCGATCTGGATCGGCAGGGCGATCGAGGTCGCCATCGTATGGGATCAGACGCGCCCGTTACCGGCTGAGCCGCTCGATACGGTGTGCGCCATGCGCGTCACACTGGTGGAGGATCCGAACGAGCTCGAGCTCGAATGGAGGGCTCTGTTCGAGCGCGATGCCATCGCCGCCCCGTTCCTGTCGTTCGAGTGGCTGTCGGTCTGGCTGCGGCACTGGGGCGCCGATGGCACGCCATGGATCCTCGCGGTGCACGACGCAGAGCGCCTGGCGGGGTTGGCTCTGTTCCATCTCGGCCGGCGGCGGGGGATGCGATTTCTCACCGGCCTCGGGGTCGGCTTCGGCGACTACTGGGACGTGCTCGCGGCGCCGGAGGACCGCGAGCGCGCGACCGAGGCGGTCGCGGCGGCACTGCGGCAGCGAAGCTCGGAGTGGGATGTGCTCGTCATCGACAAGCTGCCCGAGGATTCGATCGCCGCGGCGGCGCTGCGCAACGCTGGACTGCGCGTGGAGCGCCCGACTCGCCTGCCCTCGCCGCGTATCGCTCTGCCGGAGACATTCGACGCCTATCTTGCGGGTCTGTCGAAAAACCGTCGCTGGCGGTTGCGCCGCAACCTCAAGGCGATCGACGGCGGTGAGCTGACTGTTCGCACCGTGTCAGATCCGGACGAGCTGCGCCAGGCGCTCGAGCGCTGGCAGGCGCTGCGCGTGCAATGGTGGGAGAAGCGCGAGCGCGAGATGCTGGGCGAGCACGGCAGCAAGCGATTCCTGGCCTTTACTCAGGATGTCGTCCTGGCGCTGATATCCCTCGACCGCGCGGTGGTCTGGGAGATCAGCGATCGCGACCAGCCGATCGGAGTGACGATCAACTTTCTCGACGAGCGCACTTTCTACTACTGGCTGTGGGGGTTCGACTCGCGCTTGCAGGAGCTGCGACCCGGCCATACGTTGATCGCGTACGGCATCCGCTGGAGTATCGAGACCGGACGCCGTTACTTTGATTTCATGATCGGCGGGGAGAGTTACAAGTACGACTACGCGCCCGAGGATCGCGGGGTCCTGTCGATGACCGTCGGCAACGATCGTCCGCGCTCGCGCGCCGCGCTCGGGCTGTCCCGTCTGAGGCAGGCCGCGCGCGCGGCCAGGGCGCGAGTTTCGAATGCTCGGTCTAGACGACCAGCTGGATGACTGGGGATCGGGGGCATCGCTACGGTATGGCCATGATGCGTGTCACGCTCATCGACGATCTGGCGGCCCTGCGCAATGAGTGGCCGGTCCTGTTCGACAGCGATCCGGCGGCAACCCCGTTCACATCGTTCGAGTGGCTTTCGGTGTGGTGTGACCACTGGGCCGCCGAGGGCAGTCCATGGATCCTCGCGGTCTACGACGGAGAGCAGCTGGTGGGACTGGCTCCCTTCCTGCGCCGTAACCGTGGAGGATTGCGCTTTCTCAGCGGGCTCGGGGTCGGTGTCGGCAATTACTGGGATGTGCTCGCGGCGCCCGCCGATCGCGCGCGGGTGCTCGCGGCGGTCGCGGAGGACCTGCGGCGGCGCGCCCGCGAATGGGACGCCTTCTTCATGGACAAGCTGCCCGAGGAATCGAGCACCGTCGCGGCGCTGCAGGGTGCCGGGCTGCGGCTGGAGCGCGTGACTCGCTCGAGCTCACCACGCATCGAGCTGCCCGCGACCTTCGAGGACTACCTGGCCGGCGTTTCCAGCCGGCGGCGCAGGGATATCCGGCGCAGCTTGCGAAAACTCGACGACGACGACGATCTGACGATCCGCGTGGTCTCAGACTCCGACGAGCTGCGTGCGGCGATCGAGCGCTGGCAGGCTCTCAAGGTGGAGTGGTGGGCCAAGCGCGGTCAGGCGCTGGATCCCGAGCACGCGAGCGCTCGCTTCCTCGACTTCACCGTCGAGGCGGTGACGGCGATGGTCCCCCAGGGACTCGCGGAGGTATGGGAGCTGCGCCATCGTGAAGAGATCGTCGCCATTCACATCGGCCTGCTCGACGAGACCGCCCTCTACGGCTGGCTCTTCGGGTTCGACTCGCGCTTCGAGGAGCTGCAACCGGGCCACATGCTGATCGCCCACGGCATCCGCCTGTGCATTCAGCGCCGGCTCCCGTACTACGACTTCATGCTCGGGGCGGAGTCCTACAAGTACCACTACGCCCCCCGCGACCGCGGAGTGCTGACGGCGACCGTCGGCAGTGGGCGGCTGCGCTCACGCGCGACAGTCGGTCTTTCGCGTCTGCGTCACGCGGCGCTGCCCGAGGGCATGCGCATTCCCGTCTTCGGCCGCTGAGGCGCGACCTCGCTGTAGACGTCGGCCATGCCGTCGGTCATCGCCGTGAGTGTGAACCGCCGGTTCGCCTGTCGCTGCGCCATCTCGCCCATGCGTGTCGCTCCGTCGCGGTCGTCGAGCATGGCGCTCAACGCGTCGGCAAGGGCGTGCTCCGCGCGCGCCGGCACGAGCAGCCCGCTCTCTCCATCCACGACGGCCTCGCCGACGCCCCCCACGTCGCTTGCGACGATCGCCAGGCCCAGCGACATGGCTTCGAGGATGACGTAGGGAAACGACTCCGACCAGGAGGGATGGGCGAACACCCGCATGCCTCGCAAGGCGCTCAGCGGATCCTCGGTCGGGCCGAGAAAGCTGACGGCATGGCCGACGTCCAACCGCTGCGCGCGTGCGCGCAGCGCCTCGAGCTCCGGCCCGTCGCCGACGATCGCCACCTGCGCCCGCGGGTGGCGATCGAGCACGCGCGGAGTGGCGTCGAGCAGCGTCTGAAGGCCCTTGCGGCGATGCAGCAGCGCGAGCGCTCCGATGACCGGCCCGCGTTCGCCCAGCTCGGCGATGCGTGCATCGATCGGCCCATCGCCCGCCGGCGCGATCCCGTTGTGGACGACGCGCACGCGACCGGCAGGCCCGATCGATCGGGCCAGGCGGGCCTCGTCCTCGCATACGCAGACCACGCGGCTGGCGGCCGGGGCCAGGAGGCGCTCGGCCACGCGATAGGCGCGGCGCTCGCCGGAGCGCTCGAAGTACCCGGCGAAGGCGTACAGGTGCGGGCTGTACAGGAGCGGGACGCGCGGATGGAGGATCCGAGCCAGCCGCGACACGGCGCCGGCCTTCGAGCTGTGGGCGTGCACGACGTCCGGGCGCAGCTCGCGAACGATCTTCGCCAGGTCTGCGACGGCGGCCAGGTCCGGGCGCGGTGCGACCGCCCGCTGCAGGTTCAGCTCGCGGCGCCCAACGCTCTCGATCACGCCCTCGGGAGCGCGCGGTCCGCAGACAGTCACCTCATACCCCTGCTCGAGGAGGCCGTTGGCGAGGTCGCGAACATGTCGCGCGACGCCTCCGTCGATCGGCTGATGGACGAGAAGGACGCGGGTCACGTGGGTCACGTGGGCAGATCGAACAAGGGTCCGCAGAGGTTACGCGGATCGTATCGGGATGCCCCCGATGGCCCCCCGCGGCGCCATCGACCATCCGTCCAGTGACCCCGTCGCGGGTCGGCAACGAGCGGGCCCGGTCGATAACCGGGGATAGCCAAGCAAATCGCATAGCGCCACCCCCGAAAAGGCAAACCCATCGCAAGGTGGGGACGCAAAGCCGCGGAACCTCGAACCGGAGGTCAGCCGGGCTGCCGAAGGAGTCAGACAGCAGTTGCGCGGGTGGCGAGGACAGATCGAGGTCTTCGCATGCTTCACCGCCCACGCATATTCGCCCTACCACGCGCCTATCTCAAGCTGGTTTGCGCGCTCGCCTGCGCCTTCGTCGTGCTGTCCGTCGCCGCTGTCGCCGCCGAGGCCGATCCCCAGTATCGGGGCGCGCAGGTGCACTCGCTCTGGCCCACGGTGTCGAGCGCGGAAATGACCCAGGAACTGAACGCGCTGCAGGGTGCCGGGGTCAACGTGCTGCGCGTCGATGTGGGCTGGGCGACGCTGGAATACGCCCAGGGCAAGTACTCCCCCGAATACCTCGCCAAGCTCGACGCGCTCGCCGCCGGAGCGCAGGCGCGCGGGATCAAGCTCATCGCGACGCTGTGGCAGACACCGTCCTGGGCGTCCTCCGGGGGCGCCTGGAACGACGCGCCGTCCAATCCCGTCACCTACGGCGCCTTCGCCCGCTTCATCACCGGCCGCTACGGCTCGGAGCTCGCCGCCGTGGAGGCCTGGAACGAGCCGAACGTCGATGACAATCTGATCGCCTCCAACCTCCCGGCCGCCTATACCCAGATGGTCAAGTCCTTCTACACAGGGGCCAAGGAAGGCGATCCGAGCGTCGCCGTGCTCGCCGGCGCGCTGTCCTACGCGGATGTGCCGTTCCTGCAGTCGCTCTACGCGAACGGCATCAAGGGCTACTACGACGGCATCTCGGTGCATCCCTACGCGGATGGCGCCGCCCCCGCGAACACCGCGGTTACGCACAGCTTCCTCGGCGGGATCGAGTCGCTGCACGCGGCCCAGCTGGCGGCCGGCGACGGCACTCCGGAGTGGGTGACCGAGTTCGGTTGGCCCACCGGCTCGAGCCAGGGCGCGAACACCGAACAGCAGCAGGCCGAATACACCGAACAGGCATTCGCGTTGGTCGACGACCTGTCCTATGTCGAGGGTGCGACCGTCTACGAGCTCCGCGACATGGAAACCAACGCGTCCGATCCCGAGGACAACTTCGGGATGCTGCGGCAGAACTTTTCTCCCACCCCGGCCTACGCCGCGCTGAAGGCGGCCATGCAGGTGGCCCCGGGCGCAGCCCCGCCACCGTCTTCCTTTCGGCCAGGCACGCCCGAAACAGGCTCGGGCAGGTCGGAATCGGGCGCGGGCTCGGGTGGCGCGGGTGCGCCGAAGGCGGGCGCACCGGTCACGGGCACGCCGGAAGCGAGCGCGCCGGTCGCGGATACGCCGGTCGCGGGCACACCGAGCGGGATCTCGACGGGCTCGGGCGGGACGACACCGGGCTCATCCTCCGAGGGGATCGCGGGGGCGCACCACGCGCAGGTGAGCCGCGGTCACGGCCAGAGCCGCGCGCGCGTAGCCTCAATCAGGTCTCGTCGTCTGAGACGGCACGTCAGACGGCACGTCAGACGGCACTCTCCGCGGGCCTAGCAGCAACGACCGCGGCTCCGGCCTCGCGCGCGCGGCGCCCAACGACTGTGGCGCCGTCCTCGCGCGCGCGGCGCATGTGGCGCTCCAGGGCGATCAGCGCGCCCACCACGATCATCAGCGTCGCCATGACCGCATCCTGGCTCGGCGGGTAGTCGACGAAGGAGTCGATGAACAGCCCGAACAGGGCCGCGCACAGCCCGAGCGCGTATGGGTAGAGCTCGCTGGTGCGGTCGCGCAGGGCATCGATGCCGGTCTTCGCCACAGCGGCCAGGAACCAGATCAGCAGCGCCAGCGCGAACAGGCCCCGCTCGGCGGCGATGGTGAGCGCCAGATCGTGGGCGTGCTCGAACGGCAGCCCATCTTCACTCAAGCCATATTCCAGGGAGATCGTGTAGAAGTTCCCGGCCCCCACGCCCAGCAGCGGGTGCGCGGCGATGATGCTCGGCGCGGTCTTCCAGATCAGCAGCCGCTCGCCGCCGGCCGAGGCGCCCTGCGAGACCGTGCTCAGCCGCGTGCTGACGACGGAGATCTCCCGGGAGTGGGAGATCGCGTTGAAGTTGACGGCGGTGTAAATGGCCCCGAGCGCCAGCAGCGCCAGCGCGAAGCGGCGAAAGCGCGACCAGAAGAGGAGCACAAAAAGCGAGCCGGCAAACCCCACCACCGCCCCCCGCGTGAGGGTCAGCAGCAGCCCGGCGATGGACAGCGCCGCGGCGCCGAGCACGACCGGTCGCAGGCTGGGACGGACGACCATCGCGAGGATCAAGGTGGGAGAGATCGACAGCAAAAGCCAGAACGCGAGCTGCGCGGGGTGGGTGAAGGAGCCCTGCGCGCGATCGGTCGCCGCGCGCCCGCCGTTGACGAGCGTCTGATTGGTTCCGTGGGCGATCGACTCCAGCGCCAGCACCGTCCCGGCGATGCACAGGCAGGCGAAGATGATCTTGATCTGGCGAATCTCAGCGGAGGCGACCAGCATCGAGACCGCCAGGAAGGCCGACCATGTCACCCACAGCTTGATCACCACGAACGTGTCTTTGGCCACGAGCAGGCCGAGGATCGTGATCGCCTGCCCCAGCAGGAAGGCGATGTATGCGGGGTGGGGCTTGCTGATGTGGCCGACCGTGAGGAAGCGAACCAGCACCACGCCGCCGATCAGCAGCAGGATGGCCTTGGTGGGGGTGAGTCCGAAGGAGCCGAAGCTCAGGTTCAGCGCCTCCGCCGGCACGCAGAGAATCGCCGTGTACACCCCGACCATCGGTCGGTAGAAGAAGTAGATCGTCGCGGCGATCGTGATCGGAAGTCCCACCGCGACGAGCGGAGAGACCTTGTAGGCGATCGCCGTCTCCGCCGCCGCGATCGCCGCCATCGCCAAGCCGCCGGCCACCCAGGCCAACGCGACGCCCCGCCGGGGGAGCACGATCCTCGACGTACCGGAATGGCTGGCCACCGACACAGGCTATACGCCGCCGCGCACGGAATCGCGGCGGATCGTCAGCCGTCCCGGCGGGCTCCCGAGGCGGTCTGGAGCTCGATCCTCACGATGCTCGCAGGCTCATCCACGCAGCGTCCAGATGCCGGAGCGATCCAGCCATGTCTTGATTCGGCGTTCGAACGGGAAGCGTCGCCGGCCTCCGTAGAGCACCGGGTAGAGCAGCTTGCGCGCACGCGAGAGCTCCGATGCCCGGCGATGGGCCGGGAGCTCCGCGAACAGGCGTGGGTGCTCGCTGCGCAGGGCCTCATACAGTGCGCGGTGATCGGCCTTCGCCGCTCCGAGCATGCGGCTGCCGTGCAGGCGCTTGCGGAACGTCATCACCTCCGGGCCCGCGTGCACGCCCCGGCAGCCGCGTTCGGCCAGCGCCATCCACAGCCCCCAGTCCTCGTATCCCGCTCCGAGGTGGCGCCATCCGCCCACGGCTTCGAGCACGCTGCGCCGGAACATCGCCGTGACGGGGTACTCGTTGGTGTACGCCAGCCGGAAGGGGTCGATCGTCGGGGGGACCAGGCGAGTCAACTCGAGGTCGCCGAACTCCTGGTAGTCGCCGTAGCAGACCGCCGTCTCGGGGTCGCCGTGCATGCGCTCGGCCATCGTCCGCAGCGCTTTCGCGACCGCCACGTCGTCGGCGTCGAGGTTGTAGACGTAGGGAGCCGACGTGGCGCGGACGCCGGCCATCCTGGCGGCGGAGAGCCCGGCGTTGTCCTGGTGCAGGACGAATGTCCCCCGCTCGGCCAGGTCGGCCAGGACCCGCCGGGTGTGCTCGTCGGTGGAGCCGTCGTCGACGACCACCGTCTCCACGCCCTCGACTCCCCGCACGGAGGCCACGGCCTCGGGGAGCAGGACGCCGTCGTTGTAGCAGGGGATGACCACCGCGACATCCGCTGTACGAGCCGGCCTCTGCCCCGGCGGCGAGGGGGCTCTGTGGTCGGGGTCGATCATCTGACGAGCAATACTGCCAATCGCGAAGCACGCATGCCCGGTCGGCCGATTGTGACGGGATGTCACGACAGTGCGAGCGCCGAGCTTTCCGACAGGGTCCGCCGAGCCCCCCAATAACATCCCGACCGATGGTGACCTCGTGAGAGACCGCTCGGCCCTGGGCATTTTGTGGCACCGGCGGTGGGTCGTGGTGGCGACCTTCGTGATCTTCGTCGTCCTCGCGGGTGTGATCTCCAAGGTGCTGCCCAAGGTCTACTCGGCGACCAGCACCCTCGTCGTCGTGCAGAAGGAAAACGCCGCCACCTTCGATGCCGTGCAGGCGGCCCAGGTGACCGCCCGCACCTACTCGGACATCGTCAGCGCTCCGGTGATAGCCGGCCAGGTCGCGCACCAGCTGGGAATGGGCCTGACCACGAGCTCGGTCAGCTCGGCCGTATCGGTCAGCCCGGTCACCGAAACCCAGCTGCTGAAGATCACCGCGGAGGACCGCAACGCCCATACGGCGCAGTTGCTGGCGAACACGTACGCCTCGGCGGTGGTCGAATACATCCACACATACGTGGGGCCGACCGTGGGGGCCAATGTGGCCCTGGCAAGCAGCGCGACGCAGCCCACCTCACCGTCCCGGCCGCGGCCCACGCTGTACGTCCTGGTCGCGGCGATCCTCGGTCTCTTCTTCGGCGTGGGTGGGGCCTTCCTGCTGGAGCGCCTGGATACGCGCCTGCGCAGCGCCGATGAGGTGCGCGAGCGTTTCGGCGAGCTGATCCTCGCGCGCATGCCGCGCCGCGGGCGCAGCGAGACGTCGGCCAACGCGTTCAACGAGGCGTTCGGGCTGCTGCGCACGAACCTGCAGTTCGCCAGCCCCGATCGCCCCCCCAAGGTGATCGCCGTCACCAGCGCTCGCGAAGGCGAGGGCAAGACCACGTGCGTCGCGCAGATGGCGCTGGCGATGGGGGAAGTCGACTCGCGGGTCGTGGTGGTGGATGCCGACTTCCGCCGCCCGATGCTCCAGAAGGTGGTCATGCCCGAGCATCCCGAGCCGCTGCAGCCGGGGTTCTCCAACTATCTGCTCGACGGTCGTTCGCTGGCGGAGATCGTCCACCCCACCGGTACAGCCGGCGTCAGCCTCGTGCCCACCGGACCGCTGCCGGCCAGTCCCGCGGCCTTCCTGGAATCCCACCGGATCCAGCAGGCGCTGCGGGATCTCGCCGAGCGTGCCGACATGGTCTTGATCGACTGTCCGCCGCTGTCGGCCGGCGCCGACGCGTCGATCCTGGCCGGGCGGGTCGACGGCGTCATCATCGTGGTCGACCTCGACCGTTCCGACGAGCGCGCGGTACGCGATGTCCTCCGTCAGCTGCATACCGTCCACGCGCCCGTTCTCGGCTTCGTGCTCAACCGGGATCGCGCAGTTGAGTTCGCCTACGACTACGAGCACGCCGGCAAGTAGCGGCGGTGAGGTGAGCCTGCCGCGGGGGCTCCGGCCGGCCGGTCCCGCGCAGGCGTCGGTGCAGACGCCGATCCTGATCCTCGGGCTGGCAGGTCTGTCGATGCACCACGGCGCCCTCGGCGCGATGCGCAGCGCGGGCAGGCTCGGGCATCCCCGTGTTTCACGCGCAACCCGCTCGCCGCTCGCCGCTCGAGCGCTCCCGCTACAGCCGCGGCGCTCTGATCCTGCCGGTGGACGCCGGGGGGGATCGCACGCTCGCGCTGCTGCGGCAGTTCGCCGCCGAGCACGGCCGCGCGATCCTGCTCGCCGTCGACGACGCGAGCGCGATGTTCGTCGCCGATCACAGCGATGCGCTGCAGGACGCCTTCCTGTTCCCCGCGCAGATCCGAGGCCTGGCCCGAGCGCTGGCGGACAAGCGCGCGATGCACGGGCTCTGCGTCGAGCACGCGATCCCCACTCCCCTGGTGGCGTTCCCCAGCTCGGAGGCGGAGGTCCGCGCGCACGCCGCCGATGCGGTGTTTCCGGTGGTGGCCAAGCGCATCGATGCCTCGCAGCCGACGGCGTCCGACGCGACGCCCAACGTGCTCGTCGCGGGAGATCGCGAGGAGCTGCTCGCCGCCTATCGCGCGATGGAGTCCCCGCGGCTGCCCAATGTCATGCTCCAGGAATACATACCCGGAGCACCCGCCTGTAACTGGATGTTCAACGGCTACTTCGACAGCCGCTCGGAGTGCAGGCTCTCGTTCACCGGCCAGAAGATCCGGCAGTCGCCCCCGGATGCGGGCGCGACCACGCTGGGCGTGTGCCTGACGAGCCCGCTCCTGGAGGAGACCACCAGGCGCTTCATGAAGGCGGTCGGATACCAGGGCATCCTCGACGCCGACTATCGGTTCGACCAGCGCGACGGGCAGTACAAGCTGCTCGACGTCAATCCACGCATCGGCTCGAGCTTCAGGCTGTTCGTCGCCGCCGACGGCACGGATGTGCTGCGGGCCCTGTACCTGGACCTGACCGGGGAGCATGTGCCCATGCCCGCGTCCGCCGGCGCTGCTGCCGCCCCCGCCGGCACTGCTGCCGCGCCCGCCGGCACTGCCGCCGATGCTGATGCCGACGCCGACGACAACGCCGCCGCCGCCTCCTCCACCACTACCACCACTCAGACCACCACGACTCAGCCCAGCGGTCGCCGATGGCTCGTGGAGCCTCAGGATCTCCGCTCCTCCCTGATCCACATGCGCTGCCGCGAGCTCACCGTGGGCGCGTGGCTGCGCTCGCTGCGCCACATCGATGAGACCGCCTGGTGGGCGCGCGATGATCCGCTGCCCTTCTTCGCCATGCTGACGTCGCTGCTGAGCGGTCGCTTGCGAAGGCGTTTCGGTGCGCGTAAGCCTCGTGTCGCCTCGCGTCGGGAGCACACCGAGCGGCGATGAAGGTCCTCGCCATCTCCTCCTATGGGGCGCTCGGCGGCGGCGAGCTGTCGCTGGCCGAGTTCCTGAGCCACCGCCCGCCCGAGGTCGAGGCCGAGGCGCTGCTGGTGGAGGACGGACCGCTGCGCGCGCACCTGCTCGAGCGCGGCGTGCCCACATGGGCACTCCACGGATATGACGGACGGCCCGGGCCCGTCGAGCAGGCGCGGTTCACGCGCTCCCTGCTGACGCTGCTCGATCAGACCGGCGCGGATGTGGTGTGGGCGACGGGGCTGAAGGCCGCCTTCATGGCCGTCCCGGCGTGCCGTCTGGCGGGCGTGCCCGTGGTCTGGCACAAGATCGACTTCTCGCTCGATGCCGTCCTGGCGCGACCGCTGGCATTGGCGGTCAACGGCGTGGTGAGCGTCAGCGAGGCCGTGGTCGACGCGCTGGGGAGCCGGCTGCGCAGTCGCAGGCTGCTCGCGGTGGTCGGACCGCCCGTACGGCTCGCTCGCGATCTGCGGATCGCCCCCAATCTGCGTCAGCCGACGATCGGCACGACCGCGACCCTGACGCCGATCAAGGGACAGCGACACATCATCGAGGCCGCGAGCATGCTCGCGGCGGAGTTTCCTCAGCTGCGCGTCGTCCTCGCCGGGGCACCGTCTCCCGATTACCCACGCTTCCCGGAGGAGCTCAGCCGGCTGGCCGCCGAGCTGGGCGTCGGCGAGCGGCTGGAGCTCACCGGCTTCGTCGAGGACGTCGGCGCGGTGCTCAGCCGGATGACGGTGTTCGTCAACGCCACCTATCGTGACGAGCGCGGGTTCGGATGGGAGGGTCTCAGCGGCGCGATGCTCGAGGCCAGCTGGGTGGGGCTGCCGGTCGTGGCGACCAACGGCGGTGGCACACCCGAGGGCCTGCAGGATGGCGTAACCGGCACGCTCGTGCCCGCCGCCGAGCCGGCGGCGATGGCACGGGCGATCGCCCCGTATCTGCGCGATCCCGCCCTGGCTCAGGCCGCCGGAGAGGCCGGGGCGCGCTTCGCGCGCGAGCGCTTTGCGCCGGAGGTGGGCGCCAGACGCCTGTTCCAGGCTCTGGCCGAGGTCGCGTAGCTCCGCGCTCGGCGCTCGATCAAACAGCGCGGCCGAGCGTCAGGTGTGCCTCAGAGGACGTTTCTCATGGGCTGGCGGGCCCGGTCAGGCGTGCGGGCAGGCGCCGGCGCACCATCTTCAGGGCGAACGACACGTCCAGCGGGTTTACGAGCCGTTCCACGGCGAACAGCACGATCGCATAACCCGCACCGCCGGCGGCCAGCGCCACGAGCAGGCTGTCCTGCAGCGGCAGCGATACCACCGCCATCACAAGCCCGGCGGCCAGCGCCCCGGCGAGCGTCGCGGGCAGGTGGATGCCGCCGACCGCGCGGCTCGCCCTGTGCAGGACCCACACCACGTAGATCGCCTCCGTCACGAGCATCGCGCTCGCCGCGCCGACGTCGCCATAGAGGGGGATCAGGATCAGGTTGAGGAGGATGTTCAGGCTGGCCACGACCGCGGTCAGGAAGACCATCCGCCGGGGGTTCTCGCGGGAGACCAGGAGCGAGATGCTGAGGATCACTACCCCCATCAGCACGACCCCCGGCGCGAGCACGCGCAGCGGCGCCGCCGCATTGAAGCCGGCGCCGTAGATCAGCTTGCAGATCGGGCCGGCCAGCACGGCAAAGGCGACGGCCGCCGGCATCAGCAGCACGACGGCGAGCTTGATCGAGCGCTGGAACACGAAGCGCAGCGGGGGGTCGCTGCGCGGGCTCAGATATGTGTACATGGCCGAGAACGAGCCCGTCAAGGCATAGGTGATGAAGAACGTGGATTCGAACAAACGGTAGGCGGCGCCGTAGCGCCCGACGGCTGCCTGCGTCGCGATCACCGACAGCAGCAGCGTGTCCATCCGCGCCAGCATGATCGTGAAGGTGTCCTGAGCGGCGAAGGGAACGCTGGCTCCCGCCAACGCGCGCCAGCCGCGGTGGCTCACCGCGCGCGCGGGCAGCCCGATCGTCCGATGCAGCAGCGCGAAGCCGATGATCACGCCGATCAGCGATCCGGCGGAGTAGCTGAGCGCGACGGCGACCACGCCATAGCCGGCCTGCAGCGCCGCGATCCCCAGACCGGCTGAGCAGATGCGCTGGACGGCGTCGGCGATCGAAGGCGGGCCGCCGCGTTCGTGGGCGGAGAAGATCGCGGCCTGCGTGCGCGCGATCGAGTCGCTGAGGACGCCGATCGTCAGGGCCAGGGTCGTGGCCTGCGCGCGCGCGTTGTAGCCGACGAGGTGCAGCCCAAGCAGGCTCAGCGCGAACAGCGGCACGGCGATCACCAGCTTGAGGGCGATCACGTTGAAGAACAGATGGTTCGCGCTGGAGCGCTCGCGCGCGATCGCACGCAGGATGTAGCGGTCGAGACCCAGGTCGACCGCGACCATCACGAAGCCCAGGTAGGCGACGGCGAACACGAACGCTCCCAGCCCGTTTTCGCCCAGTCTGCGGGCGACCTCGGCGAACATCGCAAGCGAGGCCAGACGTCCGACTATCTCTCCGGAGCTGCGATAGAGCGTGTTGACGACCGCCCGCTCGCCCACCGTCCGGGTGTTCGATGCGGCCTGCTCGCCGTTCGGCCGGTCCGGGTCGCCCTCCGAGTCGCTCGGTGCGGGAGCGGCTCGGGAGGCGCCGCTCGAGCTCGGCGGCGGATCGCCGGAGGGTGGGTTTGGGCCGTCAGCGTGCAACGCCGCTCATTATCGGGCGCTGTCCGGCGGGGACTGCCGCGTCAGCGCTTGGGCTTAGGCTTGGACTGCTTGACCACGAGCGCGACCTGCGTGGCCTTCGCCTGGTGGACCCCGGCTTTGTCGATCGCGACCAGCGTCAGCTTGTAGGTCCCGGGTGCCAGCACGCTCGTCTGAATCACGAAGTGAAATCCCGGGATGGCCTTCACCCGTGGCTTGACCGTCAGCGTGTGCAGGCACTTCAAGTGTTTGGCGTGCGGATGGCGGCGGCAAGTCTCCCAGCGTTTGAAGCTCAGCGTCGCCTGGACGGTGCTCACCGCCGCGGCGCCGATTCCCTCGGAGACGCGGACGTTGACCGTGCAGCGCATGCGCACGCAGCTCTTCGAGACCACCTGCAGGGTGGGTGGTGCCGGCCGCGCCACGGCGCTCGTGCCGGCCACGCCCGGCACGGTCACGTCGGGGCTGTCGTCGAAGTTGTACCCGCCCGCGTTGCTCGCGCGAGCCAGACAGAAGATCCGCTGGCCGGCGTTCGCCGCGCTCACCGTATAGGTCGGTGTGGGAGACAGGGCGCTGATGGCGGTGTGGGCTTCGGGGCTGGACGGGCTCGATTCGTCGGCGTAGAACCTGTAGGTGTAGCTCGGGCCAGCGCTCCAGGAGCCCGGGCTGCAGGTGAGCGTCTGTCCCGGCAGCGGCGAGCCGGAGATGCCCGGAGCGGACTGCTCCAAGGGAGCCTGTGGCGGTGCGGAGCGGACGAACTGCGCGTTGCCGCCGTCGACTAGGCTCTGGAAGATGCCCGGGAAGCCCGCCTGGGCGCAGCCGTTGCCGAAGTCCACGATGCCCAGCAGCCGGTATGCGCCGGGCGGCGTCATCGGACCTTCGAACAGCGGTCCGCCGCTGTCGCCGTAGCACGGGCCGTGGCCGGGGCTGCCGGCGCAGACCGTGCTCGGCGCGACGGTGTCGCTGGTGGCTCGATAGTCGTTCACACATTCGGCCGCGGCGACGAACGGCACCTGCACGGACAGCAGGTGTCGCTGAAAGCCGCTTTCTTCCGACGGTCGAGCTTCGCCGATCAGTTCTCTGTCATAGCCCCACCCGCTCACCGTGAGCGTCGATCCGGCCGACGGGAGGGCCCCCGCCAGCGGGAGCGGCGCGACCCTGCTCGTGCCGTTGATCACCGGTTCGGAGCCGCTCCACAGCGGGTTTTGCAGCGTCAACAGGCCGATGTCGTGCTCGTTCGAGACCGGTTCCCATTCGGGGTCGAACGACGTCGCGCTGACCGGGTCCTCGATGTAGCCAGAGTCTTCATCCGTGTCCAGGTTGTTGGTCGCCGCGAGCACCTCGATCTGCTGCGGCGAGGCGACGCCGTGCGGCAGCTGGTCCATGACGCAGTGGCCGGCGGTGATCACGTGTCTTGAGTCGAGCACCGCGCCGGCGCAGAACTGGCTCTGGATCGGGTTCGCGGCCTGGCCCGGCCCCGGGGTGATCTGAGGGTCATACAGCGCCACCTGAAAGGGAATGTCTTCGATCGGAGTGGCCTGCCCGCCGACGATGCTCGCATGCGCGTGAGGCTTGGCGGCGAGAGCGACGGCGGGGGAGATGAGCAGCATGGCCGGCGCGAGCAGGCCGAGCGCCCCGGCGCCGGCGAGTCGCCGCGCGCGGCGCGAGCGCGAGGTCCTGGCGGGCCGGCTTTGAAATGCGCTCAGATGTCTCATCGCTCTGCCGACAATGTTCTCAATTGGCGCAGCGGACCGCGCCGGTAGAGCGGTGTAGGGTGGCTTGCGCGCGAGCCGCCGGAGGGTCTCATCCAGGTGGGGCGGACGCGCATCCTCAATGGCTACCGTGCGACCACGACTACGACCGCTGCGGCCCGCCGTGGTGCTCGCATACCACGGTCTGGGATCGTATCCCCGTGCGCTGGATCCCCACAACCTGATGGTCAGACCGGAGCGGTTTCGCGCCCAGATGGCGACGCTGCTGCGCCGGGGCTACAGGTTCGTGACCCTCTCGGAGCTGGCACATCGCATGCAGGAGCCGCGCGGTGGCGGGGGGGTGTGCGCGCTGACGTTCGACGACGGCACGGTGGACAATCTCGAGGTGCTGGCGCCGATGCTGGCCGAGCTCGAGATTCCCGCGACCGTCTTCGCGTGTCCCGGCCTGCTGGGAGAGCCCCACTTCGCGATGCCCGCGCAGGCGGGGGTGCGACTGATGGACGCCGAGGAGCTGCGCGCGCTCGCCGCCGCCCCGTTGATCGAGATCGGCTCTCACACCAACACCCACGTCGACCTGTCGGCGGCCTCCGCGGAGGAGGCCCACGGCGAGATGGCGAGCTCCAGGGCGGCGCTCGAGGAGCTGCTGCAGAGGCCCGTCGAGACATTTGCTTATCCGAAATGCCGCTATTCTTCGGCCTGTCCGGAGGCCGCCCGCCGGGCCGGATACACCCTCGCCGTCACCTGCGGCGGTCTTGGGGGATGGCGGCCCTACGAGCTCACTCGGGAGAGCATCGATCCGCTCGATGGACGCGTGAGCTTCGCGCTGAAGTCCCGCAGGCTGTTCCGGCCCCTGCGCGAATCCCTGCCCGGCAGGCTCGCCCGCAGCGCGATCCGCCCGCTGCGACACGCCGGGGCGGGGGGCTGAGGACCCGCCTGCTCGCGGCAGTGCTGCCGGCGAGGTGCTCACGGCGATGACCGCTCGGGCGCGTCTGCGCTCCAGCGAGGTGCGCGCGGCGCGATGACGGCGAGCGCGGCGATACCGCGTGAGCGCGGGAGACGCGACCGCGCGGGAGGGCCGCTCGCCCTTCAGGCGGGCTCGCGCGTGCTGCGCAGGATCGTCGCGGTGCCGAGCAGCAGGATGACGCCCATGACGAGCAGCAGCACATCCAGCCCGTTGAGCGGCACCGAGCCGCCGGTGCCGCCGGCGGGCTGCGTCGTCCCGGGCTGACCCAAGATTTCGTCCGTCTCGCGCGTTTCGCTCGGGGACTTGGCCGCTCCGGTTGCCGCGGCCGCCCCCGATCGACCCGGGTGTTTGGTCGAGCGCGCGTGCACCGTGCCCGCGGACGAGCCCGAGCCCGCGGACGATCCGGAGCCGGCGGATGATCCAGCGCGAGGCGTTGCCCCCGGACCGGCAGTGGACCCGGAGCCCCCGCCGGAAGACGCTCCAGAGCCGGCGGAGGGTCCCGAGCCGGCCCCCGAGCCGGCGCTGCCCGGGCTCCCGGAGTGCCCGGAACCGCCGCCCGCGCCGGAGTGCGCGCGTGCGTGGGCATGGTGGGGACTGCCGAGCACCAGCGCCTGGCCACCGTAGGCATCCTGGGAGGGAACTTCGGCGAACGCCGGCGCCGCGGCCGCCAGCGCGCAGGCCGTCCCAGGCCGCCACCGTCAGGAGCATCGCGCGTGCTGATGTAAAGCCAGAAGCCGTCATGTCTCGCGGGTAGCCGTTGGAGCTGCCCTACACGATAGCCACAGCGCGGCTGCGCGCATGACGATTCGCGTGTGGGCCCGTCCCGCTCCACCCGTCCCGCTTCGCGTGTGTGGCCTGTTCCGTAAGGCGCGCGGCTCCATTGCGCAGCCGCTATGCCGGAGGGGTGACGATATGCGGGGTCAGCAGGATCTGGGCTTCGACGAAGGTGAGCGGGTGCGGGCCGTCGATGCGTTCGAGGGCCTGGATGATCGCCGGTTCGCGCGGGTTCAGCGCGCGCGCGCTCGAGAGCTCGGCTCGGCTCTGGCGGCGAAGGCGCTGTTCGCTGTCGATCAGGCCCAGCAGGAACGGCGTCAGCCACGACTTATCTTCACGGTGCTCGGCTTTGAGCAGCCAGCCGCGGGCTGCGTCGTATTCGCCCTGGTTGAGCGCGATCGCGCCACCGAGAACGTCGATCTGCGCGTCGAAGGGCAGCAGGCCGGACGCCGAGCGCAGCTGGCTGTAGGCGAGGACCGGCTGCGTTGGCCAGACCGCGATCGCCCGCTGGACTCTGCGCGCGGCGACGAACGGGATCGCCAGCGCCAGGAGCGCGCCGACTCCCAGCAGCGCCGCGCCGCACCACCACGCGATGGAGATCCCGCGCCTGCGCTCGCCCGCGCTCGGCGCCACGGGACGGGGCCTGTATCTGAGCGCCGTCGCCGCGCCGAGGAACGCCAGGGCGGGGACACTCAGCACCGGGTACTCCCAGAACCAGTCGATCGACCCGTGCACGAGCCACACGACCAGCGGCAGCAGCAGGATGCCCCCGGTCACGCGCTCCGGGCGCCGCGCGCCGGCCGCGCAGCGAGGCGAGCAGGGCGGCGAGCAGGAACAGCGCGAACAGCAGCGCGCCGATCAGCCCGGTGTGCACGAGCAGGCGCAGCTCGATCGAATGCGCCCACCGCGGCTGTTCGTAGGAGTGGCGCAGGCGCGTGTAGCTGGTCGCGAAGTTGTCCTGACCGATGCCCGTCAGCGGATGCAGGCTGAATTCGTGCAGCGCCACGCGCCAGATGTCCGCCCGGTTGTTGGCGAGCGTGCTGAAGCGCGAGGAGGTGGCCCCGGTCGTTTCGCCCGCGTCGGCGAATGAGTGCCAGGCGCGTTCGGCGCGTCCGATCGGATTGCCGTGCACGGCAATCAGGCCGGCGGTGACCCCGGCCAGCGCCACCGCGATCGCCACTCCCGCGGCGAGCCGGTTGGCGCGTCGCTGGGCCGAGCGAGCCGAGCTCGACGCGCCGGTCGAGCGCCACGGCGAGCGCCGCGACGATGCTCAGCGCGACGTCGGCGATCAGCATCGCGCGCACCGCGTGGCTGCCCTGCTGGTGCAGGACCCGGCTGAGGTGAGGCTGGGGCAGCGTGATGCCCCCCGACGTCGCCTTGCCGTACACGCGCAGCAGCACGGGCGCGATCGCCGCGGTGGCCGCGGTGGGGATCAGCGCATATGCCAGCAGGCGCAGGCGGCCGGGCACCAGCAGCAGCGTGAGCGCCAGCACGATCGGCGCGGTGAACAGCCAGCCGCGGCTCTGGATGAGGACCGCGAGCTGCAGGCACACGCCCGCGAGCAGGAGTCCGCCGACCCGCAGGAGCTCGCCGACGCGCGCGGTCGTGAGGCTCGAGCGTTGAGCGCTGAGCGCGATCGCCGTCACGGCGGCGGTCATGAACAGGGCCGCGTCGGCGTTGTAGTAGCCCAGCGGATAGGCCAGCCGCTGGTTCACGTAGAGGCTGCTGGGGTCCGACAGCACGGCGACCCTGATCGCCGTCACGATCGCCACCGCGCCGATGCAGCCCACGAACAACGTCAGCGCGCCGCGCGCCGAGAAGCTGCTCCAGGGCAGGATCGCGAACGTGACGAACGCCGCCAGGTAGACGAGCGCGCGGTCCGAGCCGAGGAACGCCGTGCCCTGATCGTGCGCCCACAGGACCGACAGGAAGGACCATGCGACGTAGCCGGCGAGAGCCGCGCAGGCCACGGTCGCCCAACGGGAGAGGCGCACGCGGCCGACCCCGAACGCGGTCGCGCACAGCAGCCCGACGAGACCCAGCGCGCCGAGGTACCAGGGGTCCGGTTCGTATCCGCCGCCGAGCACCGGCAGGGACTCGTAGCCTCCGCCCGTGGCCGCCCACGCGGTCACCACCGCGATCATCAGACCGGCCGGCAGCAGTGGTGCGCTCTCCGCGGACAGTCGCGGTCGTAGCGTTTTGAGCCGCGTCACGCTGCCCGACATACTGCCGGAGCGTCCCGACGGTCCGCGTGAGGAAGCGACGCGCGGGTGGGAACTGGCGCCGCGAGGAACGGCCCGCGCTATGAACAGCCGCGCCAGGAACGACCCGCGCTGGGAACAGGCGCGGGGAGGTCCTCAGTTGCCGAACGGCTTGACCAGAATGTCGGGCGTGCGCCGCAGCGAGAACGGCGGCGACGCTCCCGCGCCCACCTGGACCGCTCGCAGCAGTGCGCTCTTGGCGGCGGCCTTGCGGGGCAGCGATGGGCGAGCCGCGAAGATCCCGTCGCCGTCGGTTTGCAGCCTGACCAGGTTCCGCCAGCGACGCCCGCGCAGCCATTGGATCTGCACGCTGCCCCGGACGCCCGCCGGCGTGCGTCCCCAGACCAGCACATGGCGCCTGGAGGACGGGTAGGCGACGAACGGGAAGCGGAAGGCCGCCGCCGCCGGCTTCGGCGTGTCGCAGAAGATCCCCTGCGGACATTCGAAATACAGCCCGCCGAAGGCGTTCGGCGCCTGCATCGCTTCGTCGCGCAGCGCGTACCAGCTGAACTGGCTGACCCCGGCGGACCAGGCGCGATACAGGGTTTCGGCCACCCAGCGCTGCTCGAGCGCAAGCGGGACTCCCGCGGGAGCCGGCGGTGTGCTGCCCCAGCCGAACTCGGTCACCCACGTCTGCGCGGGGTGACTGGAAACGAGCGTACCCAGGCTCTGGGCCGATTTGACGAGCGAGGTCAACGCTCCGAGGTTGGCGATCCACACGTTGTTCGGGTTGGCCGGCAGCGTCGAGGGGCCGCCCGAGGTGTACGGATGGACGCTGATCGCATCGACGTTCACCTGCGTGGCGCACGTCCTCTGCGGACGGGGGCCGGGCGACAGGCAGAGCAGTTCGCGCATGAATTCCAGCGGGGCGATCGCCGTCACGCTCGAGTTGGCCACCCCGTTCGGGAACAGCGCACCCCCGATCACGACGTCTTCGGGATTGGCCGCGTGTATCGCCGCGGAGGCGTCGTTGAGCATCGCGCGATAGTTTTCGACCGAGACGACGCGGCCGGCCTGCAGCTGTGGCAGCAGAAAGTAGCTGGCGTTGGGCTCGTTCCAGATTTCCCAGTAGCGAATCCACGGCAGGCCGGGCTGAGACCCGCTGTAGCGGGTCGCGAATGCCTGCGTGAACTGAGCCAGCTGGCTCGGATCGGGGCTCTCTTCGCCGCTGCCGGGCGGGGACTGGGCCCAGGGCGGGGGTTCGTTGATGCCGATGTACGGCGTCAGCCCGTGCGCGAGCGTGGCGGCGATCACCCGGTCGACTTCGCCCCAGTTGTAAGCCGGGTCGTTGGGGTTGGCTGCTTCGAAGCCCGGCGGCGGGGTTGCCGGCGCGATCGCACGCCAGCTGAACGTCAGCCTCTGAAACTGGCTGCCCAACGCGCCGGCGTGGGCGAGCGCCTGATTCATTTCCTGAGCAGGCGGATCCGCGGAGATGCCGGTCTGCAGGGGGACTCCGAAGGCGCCGGCCCGCTGGGTGGCCGCGGGCAGGATCAGCAGCGCCAGGGCAAGCGCGAGCGCCGGCAGCGCGGTTGAACGCGTGCGCGTGCGCGGGGGAGTGCGGGCAGGGAGATGTGTGCGGGGGATTCGGAGCATGGTCCTGATGGGACGGGCGCAACCATCGGTCGAAAGTGGGAACACGGTCGTCGACACTGCGGTGCGGTCACCGCCGTGCAACGTTCGTCCAGTCGTCCGTCGCGGCGAGAGTCTAGCCACCACCCGGATATGATCTTCCCGCCGGCCTCCCGGCTCGGCGTCGGCGTCGCTACCGCAACAGGAGGATCATGTTCAAATCGATCGTAGTGGGGACCGACGGCTCGGACACCGCCACCCAGGCGGTGCGCCAGGCGGTCGACCTGGCACGTGCCGTGGGAGCGAGGGTCGAGCTCGTCAGCGCGTACGAGCCGGTGCCGGCGCAGCGCCTGCGCGAGGAGCGGCGCGAGGCGCCCGAGGATCTGCAGTGGGCGATCAGCCCGCGCGAGGACGTCGACACCACCCTCGAGGCGGCCGCCGAGGTCGCGCGTGGGGCGGGAGTGGCCGTCAACATCTACCCTCGGCAGGGCGATCCGGCCGACGCGATCCTCGACGTGGCCGAGGAGCAGGAGGCCGATCTGATCGTGGTGGGCAACAAGGGCATGACCGGCGCCAAGCGCTTCCTGCTGGGCTCGGTGCCGAACAAGGTCTCCCACCACGCGCCCTGCTCGGTGCTGATAATCCGCACCACCTGAGCCCGCGGAGCGCATGAGGGGCGCGTCGCGTCGCCCCGCCCGTCCGGTCCGCTTGCAACGCTCGCGCTCGCACGCCGCCGGGCAGGGCAGGGCCGCGAGGGCTCCCCGGTCCGCCCCGATCAGCTCCCCAACCCGAACGCCCGCTCGGCCTCCTCGACCACGTGCCGGGCGATCGCCGGCGAGGAGGTCGCCGCGGGCGAGGGGGCGTTGCGGACGTGCAGTGCGCGGGGGGTCGCGGAGAAGACGAAGTCGTCGATCAGCCGACCGTCGCGTCCGAGCGCCTGGGCGCGCACGCCGGCGAACGCGGGCTCCACGTCGTGCGGCCCGCAGCTCGGGCACGTAGCGCGCGGCGGCGCGCACGAGCGCGGTGCGCAGCGCGGCGTGGTGCAGCTCGGTCAGCCCGGTGCGCCACCAGCGGCTCATCATCCGCCACGTCCCCGGCCAGGCGAGCGTGTCGCGCAGATCGGCGCCGCGCACCCGCCCGAGGTCATACGCGTCGCGCGCGCCCGCCATCAGCGCCGTCGGCCCGACCAGCACCTCGCCGTCGATGCGCCGCGTGAGGTGCACGCCGAGGAACGGCAGCGAGGGGTCGGGGACGGGGTAGATCAGCGAGCGCACGAGCCCGCGGCGCGCGGGTGTGAGCCGCAGGTAGGCCCCGCGGAAGGGCACGATGCGGGGGTCGGGGTCGGCGCCCGCGCTCACCGCCAGCCGATCCGACCAGGCGCCCGCGCACACGATCGCGTGCCCTGCCTCGGTCGCCCCGTGGGCGTGTGCCAGCCGCAGCGATCGGTCGCCGGCCGCCATGCTCCGCACCCCGCAGCCGGTCGCGATCGTGGCGCCCGCGTCGAGCACGTCCTCGGCATACGCGCGCGCGAGCGCCCCGAACTCGACGATCCCGGTGCTCGGCACGTGCAGCCCGGCGATCCCGCGCGCGTGGGGCTCGAGCTCCGCGATGCCCTCCGCGTCGATCCGCCGCACGCCCGCCACCCCGTTGGCGTGAGCGCGTCGGCGCAGCTCCTCCAGGCGAGGAAGCTCGCCGGGCTCGGTGGCGAGGATCACCTTCCCGCACGCCTCCACGGCGATACCGCGCTCCGCGCAGTAGGCATACAGCTCGCGCGCGCCCTCCACGCACAGTCGCGCCTTCAGCGAGCCGGGCGTGTAGTACACGCCGGCGTGCACGACGCCCGAGTTGTGTCCGGTCTGATGTGTTCCCAGCTCGGCCTCGCGCTCGAGCACGCACACCGCCGCGCGGGGGTGCCGGCGGGTCAGCTCGCGCGCCACCGCCAGCCCCACGATCCCGCCGCCCACGATCGCCACGTCGCAGCGCGACGGCGGGGGCGCGAGCATGAGCCGACCATCGACGCTGGGCATTCGCGCAACTGTAATACGCCGCGCATGCGGTGCTCGCGAACGGTCCTTTCGGGCAGCATCCGCGCGTGTCGCGCGTTTCCGACACGGTGGGGCGAAGGTGTAGTGCGCGTGCTCGTAAGGATCGATGCTGTTCCGGTGGCGCATGCGCCACCGGCGGGAGTGCGCATGCGCACTCCCGCGATGAGCCGCATGCGGCTCATCGTCCGACCGGCGCATGCGCCGCTCGGCGACGGCTCTGCACATGTGCAGAGCCGTCGAACCGCACCTCTCCCGATCGGATCGTCCTACCCGACGTACCCCGGTCCACCGCGGGCGGTCGCCGCGGCCGCGTCCAGCAGGCCCGCGCCATACAGCCGCGCGTCGCCCGGGTCCCCCAGCTTGCGTGTGGTCGCGCGCAGCCGCCGCGTTATCCGGGTCACCGTCGGCCGGCGGCCGAGCACGCGCGCGGCGATCAGCAGCGCGACCGTCGCCGCCACGTGCGGCGCCGCCATGGAGGTGCCCTCGTACCCGTCGGGAAACCCGAACGCGCGCGGCGAGCTGCCGGTGAAGGTCATCTGGAAGACGTCCCTGCCCGAGGGTCCTTCCGGGCGGCAGTTCGGGTCGCCGGGCAGGTCCGCGTCGGCGCCGCCGCCCGGCGCCACCAGCGTCAGTCCCGGGCCGTCGTTGGAGTAGTCGGCCAGGCACCCGTGTTCGGTGCTCGCGCCCACCGCGATCACGTGCGGCGCCTTCGCCGGGTAGGCGATCGCCGCGTGCCCCTCGTTGCCGGCCGCCGCCACGACGACGACGTTCCTGCGATACGCGTAGCGCAGGGCCGCCATCAGCTGTGGGATGTCGCGCGCGGTCACGCCGGGGGAGAACTCCAGGCTGAGGTTGATCACCCGCGCGCCGTGAGCGACCGCGAACCGCACCCCTTCGGCGATCGTGCTCGCGTCGCCTTCGCCTTCGCCGTTGAGCACCCGCACGGGCATGATCCGCGCCGCGAACGCCAGCCCCGTCAGCCCGTAGCGGTTGTCGGTGGCCTCCGCGATCGTCCCCGCGACGAACGTCCCATGGCCGTTGCGGTCGTTCGCGTAGGGAGTGTGGTCGATGAAGTCATAGCCTTTCACGAACCCCCACCGGCCGAAGTCCGGGGAGCGGCGGAACGGCCCCCTGTTCACGTAGGCCACGCCCGTGTCGAGCACCGCCACGATCACGCCCCTGCCCCCGGGCGCGCCGTCGGCGGCGACGTTCGCCCATGCCTGCGGCGCCTGCACGCCGAACAGCCCCGTGAAGTTCCACTGCGCGCTCTGCCAGTCTCCCGGCGCGCCGCCCTGTCCGGGGATGCCGGTGTCGTTCGGGATCAGCCCGCCCGCCTCGTGCGCCCAGTATTCGGCGCCCGCCCGCGCCGCGCCGCGCCGTCGACGAGCACCAGCGCGATCGCCATCGCCACTCCGGCCGCGCGAGCGAACCGCCGGGCGCCCCCCGATGCTCGGCGCGACCCGCCGGCAGGATGGGATCCGCGGGAAGGGCGCTCGCCGGCGCTGTCGTATGGCATCTGCTCGGCTGCATGCTCCCCTTGCGTAATCATCCTTCAGTGACCCGACTAACCGGCAGGCTGGCGATGGTGGCGACAGTGGCGACGGCGATGTGCCGGCACTCTCGCAGAGCACGCGGCCGCCACGCTCTATGAACACCCCGCACTCTCCCGACTACCGCGCCGACGAGGACGACCGCGAGCGACGTCTACTTCATGCGCCTGGCCCTGCGCGAGGCCCAGCGCGCGCTCGCCCACGACGACGTCCCGATCGGCGCGGTCGTGGTGCACTCCGGCGAGGTGCTCGTCGCCGCCCACAACGAGCGCGAGCTGCGCGCGGACCCCACCGCCCACGCCGAGATCCTCGCCCTGCGCGAGGCCTCCCGCGCGCTGGGCTCCTGGCGGCTGCTCGACTGCGCGCTGTACGTGACGCTCGAGCCCTGCGCGATGTGCGCCGGCGCGATCGTCCTCGCGCGTGTCCCCCGCGTGGTGTTCGGCGCCACCGACCCCAAGGCCGGCGCCGCCGGGAGCGTGCTGGACGTGCTCGCGGAGCCGCGGTTGAACCATCGCCCGGAGGTCCTCTCAGGGGTGCTCGCGCCCGACTGCGGTCAGCTGCTGAGCGGGTTCTTCGCCTCGCGACGGTAGATCTCTGCCCTACGCTTCGAGGAGCTTCTTGACTCCGGCGTCGTCAGGGATGACGTGGGTGAGGTCCGGCACGTCGGCGAATGCGCCGTCGGCCGATACGAGGGCGGTGGTGTCGATGTCGATGGCGGCTGCGGCGAGCACGGCGTCGAATGCCCCGAGGCGGTCGTTGTGCTCGAACAGCGCCAGTCCGCGCCGCAGGCGCTCCTCGTCGACCGTAAGCAGCGGGGCGAGCAGGTCGACGTAGTCGCCGCCGAGCGCCACGGCGTCTGAGCGCTCGCGACGCTGGGCGCGCACGTGCACGAACTCCTGGATCACCTCCACCGTGCTTGTCGCCTCGAGCTCGCCCCGCGCGATCGCGTCGATCAACCGGCGGCAGGGGTCGCGCAGAGGGTGCTCGACGCCCTTCGCGTAAACGAGTACGGTCGTGTCGAGGACGATCACGCGCGGCGTCCGCGCAGCGCCTGCAGCTCGGCGCGCAGCTCGCGCGGCTCTGGGACGGTCATGTCGGCGGCGTCCAGCAGGCGTCGCCCGGCGGCCAGGCGGCGGGCGGACGGACCGCTCATCCCGCGATCGATCGCCTCGCGCACGACGGACGCGACCGACACGCCACGCTCGCGTGCCGCGCGCACGATTCGCCGATGCCGCTCGTCGTCGATCAGGATCTGCAGACGATGCTCCAATGGCATGCTCATACTGTAGCATGCTCAGGCGATAAATGGCGTGGTGTTGCCCGAAGGCAAAGACGGCCAAGGAGCACCGCGTGGGCCGCCGGAGGCTCAGTAGGCGTAGCCGCCGCCGCTCGAGCCACCGCCGCTGGACTTTTCCGGTTCCGATGAGTTGCTTGTGCTCGGCGGGGTGCTGCCGGCGCTGGTCGTGACAACGCTCCAGGTACCCACGTCTTTGATGCCCTGACCCTTGGTTTCACCGGACTGCTGGTCTCCCGTGAAGGTGTAGAGCGGCGTGCCCTTGTAGGTGACCTGCACAGTCCCTTCGGGACGCTTCACGGTGCCGAGCGAGCCGACTTCGCCACCGGGAGCGCCGCTGGATGGCGCGATCAGCGGGTGCCAGACACCGACACAGGCGGAGCTGGTGCAGATGAACTTGCCGTTCTGCTCGCCGCTGAGGTGATACAGCGTCATCCCCTGGCTGTCGACCAGGATCGTGCCGAGCGAGTTGGAGGCCGTCTTCACGACGACGGCACCTGACGAGCTGCTGCTTGTCTGCGCGGCGGGCTGTGTGCCGGCGGCCGAGCTGGTCGTGCTGCCGGAGGAGCTGCTGCCGCAGGCGGCGATGAGGAGCGACGCGGCGATTGCCGGTAGGGACAGCTTCAGTAGATGGCGCATGTGTTCGCTCCTGTGGCAAGTCGGGCGCCGTGCCGGCGCGTGTGGGTCCTGCTGTACCGGTAAGACTCCGGATAGGCGCGTTCCTTCCGCCCTCGCGGGACGGCTCCCCGGTTGAGCGGGCGGTCGCTGTTGAGGGCGCTACTTGACGCGAAACTCGTCGATGTGGCGGATGAACACGATGCTGCAACCTGTCGCGTAGATGAGCACGATCGCCCACAGTGGCGCGCCCAGGATCAGGGCGCCCACCGCGATGACGCCGATCAGCAGGGTGATGGCGTAGTCGTAGCGGTCGAGCTTGGTCACGACACGATCCTAGCGATGAAGACAAAGAACATCAAGAGACCGAGCAGCATGCCCAGGCGAAAGCCGATGCCCAGGCCGCGATTGATCAGATCGGCGCGCACGTGGGCAGGAGTGGTGTCCAGCGCGAACGCTGCTGCGTGCAGCCCCGAGAAGAAGGCCGTGACGCCGCCCAGGACGGTCGCCCAGGCGAGCAGACCGTTGACGATGGCGGTCCCGAGCGAAGGATCGGGACTCGCAAAGGATACGGATGGTGGCTGGCGAACTCATGCCGCCACGCTACGCACGGCCTGCGACGGAACTCTCGGGGCACGTCCTCAATGTCCCGTGTTTGCGGGGCGCCAGGCCAAAACTTTGGCGCGATTTAGTTCTCGTTCCCATGCTTGGGAAGTCGAGTTTCCTCGCGGGAGAAAAGCGGCTGGCCATGGCCGTGCGTCGCCGACTCGGGCACCGGCAATCGTCTAGCCTGATCGGCGGAAGGGTGGCAGAGTGGTTGAATGCGGCGGTCTCGAAAACCGTTTCGGGGGGTTTTCCTCCGACGGGGGTTCGAATCCCCCCCCTTCCGCTTTTGGGTCGGACATCCGTGCGATCGCGCGGATCGCGCGTGACTGAGGTGGTGGGGTGCAGGAGGTCGAGCTCGACGGGCGCACGCTGAGGCTGACGAACCTCGAGAAGGTGCTCTACCCGCACACCGGCTTCACGAAGTCCGAGCTGATCCACTACTACGCGGAGATCGCGCCGGTGCTGCTGGGGCACCTGCGCGACCGGCCGCTGACGCTCAAGCGCTATCCGGACGGCGTGCAGGGGGAGCACTTCTATGAGAAGCAGTGCCCCTCCCACCGCCCCGACTGGGTCCAGACCACGGCCGTGTGGAGCGGGCGCACCGAGCGCGAGATCGACTACTGCCTGTGCCAGGACCTGCCGACGCTCGTGTGGCTGGGCAACCTCGCCGACCTGGAGCTGCACCCCTCGCTGTCGCACGCGGACGCGCTGGAGCATCCGAGGCACGCTCGCGTTCGATCTCGACCCCGGCCCGCCCGCGGACATCGTGGGCTGCTGCGAGGTGGCGCTGCAGCTGCGCGACATGTTCGCCGAACTCGGGCTGCGCGCCTTCGCGAAGACGTCGGGGCTGACGGGCATGCAGGTCTACGTCCCGCTCAACCGGCGCGAGGCGACCTACGCGCAGACAAAGCCGTTCGCGCGCGCGGTCGCCGATCTGCTGGCGCACCGCCATCCCGCGCTCGTCGTCTCGCGCATGGCCAGGGCGGCGCGGCGGGGCAGGGTGCTGATCGACTGGAGCCAGAACGACGAGCACAAGACGACCGTCTCGGTCTACTCGCCGCGCGCGAACGAGTCGCCGACGGTCTCGACGCCCTTGAGCTGGGAGGAGGTTCTCGCCTGCCGCGACGCCGCGGATCCCGCCCTGCTGGAGTTCGGTCCGGCGCAGGTCCTCGACCGCGTGCGGGCGCACGGCGACCTGTTCGCCGAGGTCCTCTCGCTGCGCCAAGCTCTCCCGGCGCTCGGAGAGTGAGCGCGAAGCCCCGTCTGACGATGGGCCGATGCGCGGGCCTCGGCGGTGGGGTATATAACGGAGCGGTCCTCCAAGTCGTTCCGACCCGAGCGACCGACCCAGTGAGAGCAAATGGAGCGCACGCGCACGGAGATCGCCCAGCAGCTGTTCGACGCGTTCAACGCGCGCGACGTGGAGGGTGCGCTGTCGCTGCTGCATCCCGACGTCGTGTTCGAGCCGGTCTCGGGCGCGGTGCTCAACGACGGCGAGCCCTACCACGGCCGGGAGGGCATGCGCCGCTACTTCGCCGACGTGCGCGCCCACTGGCGGGAGCTGACGGTCAACCCCGTGCATCTGCGCGAGGCCGGCGACGCGGTCGTGGCGCTCGGTCACGTCAGCGGCGCCAGCGCGGCCGGTGCCCTGCGCGACGCGCCGACGACGTGGGTGTTCAAGTTCGACGAGGGCCTCGCCGCCCACATCCAGGTCTTCTCCGACGAGCGCCTCGCGCGCGCGGCGCTCGGGCTGTAGGGCGCCGGCGGCGGTTTCGGTCGGGTGATCGCGTCACACCCTGGCCAGCACCAGCCCGCAGGCGAGCACCACCATCGCCAGCGACAGCGCGGCGAGCGCGCCGTCCAGGGGCGCGAGCAGGCTCGCGACCGTCACCGGCTCGGAGCTGCCGTCGGCGCGCGTGCGCATGCCCTCCAGGGCGCGCGTGCGGCGACGCAGCTCGCGCGCGGGCGTGGAGAGGCGGCGCTGGGCGACGCTCAGCAGCAGGCAGCCCGTGGCCACGGCGACGCCCGCGAGGGTGATCCGCTCGGACTCGACCACGTAGCCCGTCAGCGCGGGAAACGCGCCCCAGCCGAGCGCGAACCACAGGTCGGAGTGCGCGCGCCCGCCGAGCAGCTCGAGGTTGTAGACGGGCACGAACAGCGCTCCGGCCGCGACGAACGGCACGAGCGCCGGTGTGACGTCGATCGACGCCCACGACGCCGATCGCGACCGCGGCGAGCATGCTCACCGTGGCGAGCGCGATCAGCGCGCGGTCGGAGATGCGAGGTGCCCAGCGGGCGGTCGTGCAGCTCGTCCAGCGCGTGCGCGGCGACGCCGACCGCGAGCGCGAACGCGGCCAGCGCCCACAGCAGGCGCCCGGCGTGCAGGTGCGGGGCGATCGCCGCGCCGATCGCCACGTAGCTCAGATGCCAGGCGGTGTAGGGGGGATGCAGCCAGCGCGAGCAGATCGCCGGGCAGGCCGCGGCCGAGCGCGTAGAAGGCGGGGCGCTCAGGTTGCTGCCGGCATCGTCCTACCCCGCGTCCGCCGCGCGTGCGGACATGACGACGCCCCCGCCGAGGCTCATGCGCCGCACGCGGACGTCCCGCAGCCCCGCCCGCTGCCAATACTCGACGATCGCCGGCAGCGGATGGCGCGCGTAGAAGCCGGCGATGCTGGGGCCGAGGAAGCGCCCGACCTCATACCACTCGCGCGAGTACAGCGCGCCCGAGCGCCGGCAGGCCGACGGCCGTGTACAGGCGCCATGCCAGCGCGCGGCACGCGCGCGCGCCGGGACGCCGAACTCGAGCGAGGCGATGCGCGCGCCCGGGCGCAGCACGCGCGCGAGCTCGCGCATCGTCGCCGGCGGGTCGTCGACGTAGCGCAGCAGGTAGGTGAACGTGAGCGCGTCGAAGCGTCGCGTCCGCGAACGGCAGGCGCTCGGCCTGCCCGGCGACCAGCTCCACGCGCTCGGCGTCCGCGCCGGCGGCGAAGCGCGCGCGGGCGCGCGGCGAGCATCTCGCGCGCTCTGGTCGAGGCCGACGACCGTGCAGTCCGCGCGCGCGAGCAGCTCGGCGGCGACCATGCCGGTGCCGGTCGCGACGTCGAGGATGCGCTGGCCGCGCGCGGGCGCGATCTCGCGCGACGAGCGCGCGGCGCCAGCGCGGATCCTGCTGGAAGCTGAGCGCCGCCGAGAGCTGGTCGTAGCGCGCGGGCAGCCCGCGGAACAGCTCGAGCGCCTGCTCCTTGCGCGGCGAGCCCGCATCCGCCGCGGTGGCGCCCTCAGTCGCCGACAACGTTCCGGTTCCGGTCCGCCGTGCCGGCGCGAGTGCTCGCGCTGCGCTGCGCTGATGCGGTCTGCTCGTGCATGTCCGTCCCTGGAGACTACGCCTCCAGCAGCCGCGCCCCCGCGCACGGGCGCACCCCGCGAGCCCCCGCGGGCACGGCCACGCCCGGCGGCAGCAGTCCCAGCACGCTGCCGCCGAAGCCGCCGCCCAGCAGCCGCGCCCCGGCGGCGCCCGCGTCCAGCATCCGTCGCACCGTCGCCTCGACGGTCGGCGTGGAGATGTCCATGTCCTCGCGCAGGCTCGCGTGGGACTCGTTCAGCAGCCGCGCCAGGACCGGGAGCTCGCCCGCGCGCAGCGCCGCCACGGCGCCGTCCACTCGCGCGTTGTCCGTGAGCACGTGCCGCGCGCGTTCGCGCAGCGGCACCGGCAGCCGCCCGACCTGCGCCGGCGACACCTCGCGCAGCGAGCGCACGCCCAGCAACTCGCACGCCCGCGCGCATTCCTCGCGGCGCCGGTTGTAGCCCGAGCTCGCGTTCTCGCGCCGCTCGCCGGAGTCGAGCGTGACCAGGTGCCAGCCGTCGAGCTCCAGCGGCACCGGCTCGACGCTCAGCGTCTGGAAGTCGATGCGCACCGCCTCGTCGCGCTCGCCGTACAGCGAGGTCAGCTGGTCGAGCAGTCCCGTACGCGCGCCCGCCCACTCGTTCTCCACGCGCGCGGCCAGCGCGGCCAGATCGGTGCGGTCGATCTCGCCCTCCGTGCCGGCCAGCGCGAGCAGCGCGAGGGCCAGCGCGATCTCCAGCGCGGCCGAGGACGACATTCCCGCGCCGCGCGGCACGTCGCCGCTGATCCGCAGGCTTGCGCCGACCGGTCCCAGTCCGGCGCGCGCCAGCTCCGCCGCGGTGCCGCGCACGAACGCGCGCCAGCCCTCGGCGGGCGGTGGGTCGGCGAGCGCGAACTCGTCGTGCTCGCCGAGGTCGAGCGCGTGCGCGCGCACGCGCTGTGCGCCGTCCGCGCCGGGCTCGAGCCGGCGCGCGTCCACGGTCACGCCCTCGGCGATCGCGAGCGCCAGCGCAAGCCCGTCGTTGTAGTCGGTGTGCTCGCCGATCACGCACACGCGACCGGGCGCGAAGGCGCGCGCGTGCGTGCGTGCGTCCTCACGCTCGCGGGGCTCACGCTCGCGGGGTCTACCCGACATCGGAGTGCGTCTCCTCGTGCGTCTCATCGCACCCGCGCGGACCGCCGGACGTCGGATCGGGGCCTGCGTGCTCAGGCGCCATCGGCGATCGCCTCGCGCAGCGCGACGGCGGACTCCTCGGGGAGCGTGTCGGAGATGAACGTGCCCGCGCCCTGCTCGGAGCCGGCGAGGTACTTGAGCTTCTCCGCCGTGCGCAGCGGGGGATAGAACTCGACGTGCAGGTGCCCGCGCGCGCGGCCGTCGGTCGGCGCCTGGTGCACCGCCATGACGTAGGGGAATGGGTGTCGGTGGCGATGGAACAGCGCGTCGTAGCCGCGCACGAGCGCCTGCAGCGCGTCGGCGAGCGCGTCCAGCTCGTCGGGCTCGCACTCCAGCAGGCTGGGGCGGTGCGCGCGCACGAGCACGTGCGCTTCATACGCCCAGCGCGCCGCGTACGGCACGTACACGACGACCGCGTCGTTCTCGTACACCACGCGCCGCCCGTCTGAAAGCTCGCGCGCCAGCAGCTCGCACGGCGCGCAGCCCGCCAGGCGCGCGTCGGCGGCGAGCTCGAGCGCGGGCACGGGGGGCAGGAACGGGTAGGCATAGATCTGGCCGTGGGGATGGTGCAGCGTGACGCCGACCTCGACGCCGCGATTCTCGAAGATGAGCACATACTCGACGTCCGCGCGCGCGCCGAGCTCCGCGTAGCGCTGGCGCCACACCCACATCAGCTCGCGCGCGTGCGCGGGCGCGAGCGTCCCGAACGAGCCGGCGTGGACGTCGGTGTAGACGACCACCTCGGCCGCGCCGTGCGGGGAGCGGAAGGCCGGGAAGCGGTTCTCGAAGACCACGATCTCGAAGGCCGCGAACGGGATCTCGGTGGGCTCGCCGCCGGGGAGGGTGGGGCACAGCGGGCAGTGCTCGACCGGCGGCAGGAACGTGCGCTCCTGGCGGTCGATCGCGTAGACGACCTGCTCGCCGCGCAGCTCCTCGAAGCGCAGGTGCTCGGCGATCGCCGCGCCGTGGGGATCGCCCGCGGTCCGCCGCGCGGCGCGAGTCACCATGGCTCGGGATTGCGCTCGACGCGCCACGACCCTCACTCGCGTCGGGGGACGTGCGGCGGGTGTACCGGATCAGCGCGCGGCCGTCGTCTTTGCGCCGGCGCGTCAGCGCGATCGGCCCGAAGGTCTCGGACCGTTCGTCCTTTCCGTTCGGCTGTGACGGTGTGCTGTCTGCCATCAGTAGTTACCCCGCAGCAGGTTTGCGGATTAACCGGCCCAAAAACCCTTGACTGACACGAGGGTTAGCAGGATCGTAAAGAGGGGAATGTAGATGGTGAGCGTCAGCCATCTGACGCCGCTCCATAAGTCAGTGAGGAGGAGGTTGAGCAGATGTCCGACACCGACCAAGCCTACGAGGCGGTGGAGCGTCTGGAGTACGCCGACCGGGTCGAGGGCGTATCCGAGGCGCTGCGGCCGGGGTTCGACCGCCGCGCGTTCCTGCGTCGCACGGCGCTGACCGGCGTCGCCGCCGGTTCGGTCAGCACGATCCTGGCCGCGTGCGGGTCGAGCGCGTCGAGCGGCGGGGCAACTCAGCCGAAGTGTTCGGCTCGCACCCGAACTACAAATTCGTGTTCGTCAACCACGTCACGACCAACCCGTTCTTCGTGCCCACGCAGTACGGCGCGGCGGACGCGTGCAAGCTGCTGGGCTGCTCCTATCAGTGGACGGGCTCGGAAATCGAGCAACGTCAACCAGATGGTCAACGCGATGAACACCGCGGTCACCAGCGGCGCGAACGGGATCGCGGTGGCGCTGATCGACCTGCACGCTTTCAACGCGCCCGACCGAAGCCGCGCTGAAGGCGGGCATCCCGGTCGTCGCCTACAACGCCGACGCGCCCGGCAACGCGCGCCTGTCCTACATCGGCCAGGACCTGAAACTGGCGGGTGAAAAAATGGGCGAACGGATCGTCGCCGCGGTCGGCTCGGGCGACGTGGCGCTGTTCATCGCCACGCCGGGCTCGGCCAACCTGCAGCCGCGCATCGAAGGCGCCGAAGCGGCGATCAAGGCCTCGGGCAAGCCGATCACGGTGCACACGGTCGCCACCGGCGCGGCGGTGCCGGGGGAGCTCTCGACGATCGACGCCTACTGGGTCGGGCATCACGAGCACGAAGGGCATGTACGCGGTCGACGGCGGCTCGCACGGAATCGCTGGCGAAAGTGATGCAGAAGTACGGGCTGCCCGGCAAAGGCGATCAAGGCCGGCGGGTTCGACCTGACCGAACAGACGCAGAAGCTGCTGCAGGAAGGCAACATCGAATTCACGATCGACCAGCAGCCCTACCTGCAGGGGTTCCTGCCGGTCCTGCAGCTGTTCATGTGGCACGTGTCCGGCACGCTGACGGGCCCCGCGGAAACCGACACGGGCCTGAAGTTCCTCAACAAAGAAACCGTCGCTCCGTACGTCGAATCGAAAACCCGCTACGAGGGAACGTCCTCGTCGGTCGACGTCGTCCCGATCAAGGCCGGCACGCCCGCGTAGGCCGCGATGGCGACCGGTGCGGCGGGATCGGGCCGGCCTCCGCGAGCAGCCGGCCGCGGCAGGGACAGGCCCCGGCGCCGCGCGCGCCGGGGGTCCGCCGTGCCGCGGCGCGACGGGCTGCGCGAACGGGTGCTCGGGCTGCGCGAGGGCAGCATCATCGTCGTCACGCTCATCGTGGCGATCTACTTCGCGGTGAACACGCGAGCTTCTTCACCTCGGCGAACTTCAAGACGCTGCTGCCGTACTTCGCCCCGTTCGCGATCCTCGGCGCGGGCGAGGTGTTCGTGATGATCCTCGGCGAGATCGACCTGTCGATCGGCGGTACGTACCTGCTCGCGCCCTACCTCTTCTACAAGATCGACACGCGCGTCGGCCTGCCGCTCGTGCCGAGCGTGATCGTCGCGCTGATCGCGTGCATGGCGGTGGGGCTGATCAACGGGTTCTTCGTGGCGGTCGTCGGCATCAGCTCGTTCGTGACGACGCTCGGCATGCTGTTCGCGCTGGAGGGGCTGACGCTGATCATCTCCCACGGCCAGCCCGTGGCGACGCCGGGCGCGCAGGTGCACGCGACCACGCACAAGGTCACGCACGTGGTCAACGGCGTGCACATCCAGCTGCCCGGAAACGGTCAACCACATCAGCACGTTCGCGAAAGTCTTCGGCGGGGGCGTCTACTCCGAGCTGATCTGGGCGCTCGTGATCGTGATCGTGCTGCAGACCGTGCTGACGTTCACCCGCTGGGGGCTGTACACGGTGGCGGTCGGCTCGAACAAGCTCGGCGCCGCCGAGGCGGGCGTGCGGGTGCGGTTGGTGACGGTGCGCAACTTCATCCTCTGCGCGACCGACCGGCGGGCTCGTGGGCATCCTCGAGGCGGTGCGCTCGGGCACGGTTCAGCCGGACACGGCCGGGGCGAACGAAATCCTGTTCTACGGCATCGCCGCGGCGGTGATCGGCGGCACGCTGCTCGCGGGCGGCTCGGGCACGGTCGTGGGCGCGCTGATCGGGGCGCTGTTCCTGGGCATCCTCCACGACGGGCTGACGCTGCAGGGCGTCAACGCGAACTACCTGCTGTTCTACCTCGGGCCTGGCGATCATCGTGGCGATGACGGTCAACGTCTACGTGCAGCGCGCGCGAAGGGGGCAGGCAGCAGTGGCTGACCGACCGACGATCCCGGCGGCGACGGTCGTGGAGCCGAGCCGGGCCACGGATGATGTGCTGCGGGTCGAGCACATCTCCAAGCGCTTCGGCCCGGTCACCGCGCTGCGCGACGTCAGCCTGCACCTGCAAGAAGGGCGAGGTGCTGGGCCTGCTCGGCGACAACGGCGCGGGCAAGTCGACGCTGATCAAGATCCTCAGCGGCTTCCAGCGCCAGGACGGCGGGGAGATGTTCCTGCACGGGCAGCCGTACGCGCCGAAAGGCGTCGACGACGCGCGCGCGAAAGGGATCGACACCGTCTATCAGGACCTGGCGCTGATCGACGAACTGTCGGTCTACCACAACCTGTTCCTGCGCCGCGAGCGCGTGCACCGCCCGCTGCCGTTCCTGGCCAACCGCGAGATGAAGCGCGAGGCGCGCCGCGCGCTGGATGAGATCGGGATCAACATCCCGCGCATCGACGTCGCCGTGGCGCGGCTGTCGGGCGGCCAGCGCCAGGCGATCGCGGTCGCGCGGACGGTCAACTGGCGACGCGGACATCATCCTGCTGGACGAGCCCCTCGCGGCGATGGGCGCGAAGGAGGGCTCGATGATCCTCGACCTCGTGGCGCGCCTGAAGGAGGAGGGGCGCGTGTCGATCATCATGATCCTGCACAACTACGTCCACGTGCTGCAGGCGTGCGACCGCGTGAGCATGATCCAGGACGGTGTGATCGCGCTGGACAAGCCCACCGCGGAGACCTCGGTCGAGGAGCTGACGGACATCGTCGTCAACGAGTACCGCCGCGCGCGGGAGGCCGCACACGCGGAAGAGGCGTCGCGGGTCGCGGAGTAGGGAGGCCACCGTCGCATGCGACGCAAGCAGCGAGTCGCATGACCGAGAGAAGCCGATGGGTGGCAGGCGTCGCATGCGACGCCTGCGGCAGGGTCGCATGCGACCCTGCCCGAGACGTGCATGCACGTCTCGGCCGCCGGCGCATGCGCCGGCGGTTCGAGGAGCCGCATGCGGCTCCTCGCCGAACCGCACATGTGCGGTTCGGGCCCACATAGCGAGGCGCCACGCGAGAGCGTGCTTGCAGGGTGATCCGCCGGCCGTGGCGAACGGTACTCTCGGATCGATCGCGATCTCAGCCGGTAGGAGCATGGCCCAGCATCAGATGAGCACTACCGCGGAACGCAGTCGCAGCGCGTGGCCGATCGTCGGCGCGCTCGTCGCCGTGCTCGTGGTGGTGCTCGCGGGCGGGATGTACCTCTACGACCACGCCCATCGCGACACGATCGCCCACGGCGTGAGCGATCGACGGGGTCGCCGTCGGCGGGCTGAGCGAGACGGCGGCGCTGGGCAAGGTCCAGCGCGACCGTGATCGATCCGCTGAACCGCCCGTGGTCGTGCGCGCGGAGCGCGGGACATGGACGCTCGACCCGCGCGAAGCGCGACTGACGGTCGACGCGCGAACATGGTCGCGCAGGCCGTGCACGCCAGCCGGGAAGGCTCGATCGTGACGCGCACGTTCCGGGGGCTGTTCGGGGGCAGCGTGCACCGCGAACGTGCCGTTGGCCGTCGACTACTCCCATCAAGCCGTGCGCGAGCTGACGGCGAAGGTGCGCGCGGCCGTGGACCGCCCGCCGCGGGACGCGACCGTGCAGCCGACCGCGAGCGGGCTGAGACACGGTCCCGGCGAAGGACGGGATGACCGTGCGACAACGAGCAGCTGGGCGGCCGGATCGAGTATGCGCTGACGGGCGCGAGCGCCTCGCGGACGGTGAGCGTGCCGACGCAGGCGGTGCACCCGGCGCTGACCACGTCACAGCTGGCGAGTCAGTATCCGGCGTACATCGTCGTCGACCGCGGCGAGCTTCAGGCTGACGTTCTACGAACACCTGCACCTGGCGAAAACGTATGAAATCGCCGTTGGCATGGAAGGCCTCGAAACGCCCGCCGGCCTGCACCACGTCGAATGGAAGGAGGAAAACCCACCCTGGCTCGTGCCCAACAAAGCCTGGGCGGGCGCGCTCGCCGGCAAGACGGTCCCGCCCGGCCCGCGAAGACCCGCTGAAGGCGCGCTTCATGTCCTTCGACGGCGGCGCCGGCATCCACGGGATCGACCCCAGCGAGTACTCCTCGATCGGCCACGACGCCTCGCACGGATGCGTGCGGATGCGGATACCGGACGTGATCGCGCTGTACAGCCGCACGCCCGTGGGCACGCCCGTCTACATCATCTGAGCGGCGACGCGGCACGCGCCGCGGCGGCGCCGCGCGCGCAGTGGAGCCGATCGCACGACCCGCGGATCGGATGCCGCGCGTGGCCCCGCGGTCCCTCAGACCGACGCCGCGAGCGGCCCGCGGTCTCTCAGACCCCCGGCGCGGGGAATGGCACGGCGGCCCTCAGACCCGGCGCGTACGGTCTGGTTCGGTGAGGTGAGCCTGGTTCTGCTGGCGCTCGCCGCGGATCTGGACGGCGATGAACACGATGATGATGTTCACGAGCACGCCGATGCCGATGAACGTCACGATCAGGCCGACATCCTTGGAGATGGCCGCGCTGGCGAGCAGGGGAGTCATCGCGCGGGAGCCTACCAGCGCGGCGGCGCCGGTGTCGCGGGACGGGCGCTCTCGAGCGCGACCGCCGACCCGCACCGCGCCGGAGGCGGAGTGCCGGTTCGAGGTAGGCTCTGAGGCCCACCGCCGCAAGCGAGTGCGGGGAGAGGTGCCGGAGCGGTTGAACGGGCGCGACTGGAAATCGCGTAACGGGGGATAACCTCGTTCGAGGGTTCGAATCCCTCCCTCTCCGTCCCGTCCGCATACCAGTCACCGGCCCCCGTACCAGCCACCTTTCATCGTCGGTGTCCAGTATCTCCGGAGACATCGGTCCACGATGTGCCGCAACCACACACCACCCTCTCCGTCCCCGCTCGTTATCGGCGGCGGGGGACGCGCGCGGGCGGCCGTGGCGATAGAGTCGCGCGGCGATGGCCACTGAGCAGAGCACCGGGCGCGGCTCCGCCGAGGGGGGCGCCGAGGAGACCGTGACCAGCTACCACGGCGGGCGACTGGTCGCGCGCCGTCTGAAGGCGCACGGGGTCAGCCGGCTGTTCACGCTCTCGGGCGGGCATCTGTTCTCGATCTATGACGGCTGCCGCGAGGAGGGGATCGAGATCGTGGACGTTCGTCACGAGTCCACGGCGGCGTTCGCGGCGGAGGGCTGGGCGAAGGTCACGCGCGAGCCGGGCGTGTGCGCGCTCACGGCCGGGCCGGGCGTGACGAACGGGATGAGCGCGATGGGCTCGGCACAGGCGAACCACTCGCCGATGGTCGTGCTCGGCGGGCGCGCGCCCGCGGGGCGCTGGGGGATGGGGTCGTTGCAGGAGATCGATCACATCCCGTTCGTGCGACCGCTCACGAAGCTGGCGGTGACGCCCGAGAGCACGGCCGAGATACCGGGCCTGCTCGACGAGGCGTTCGCCACCGCGCTCGAGCCCCACGGCGGGCCGACGTTCGTGGACTTTCCGCTGGACTACGTGTTCATGGAGGCGCCGGAGCCCGAGGACGGCCTCGCCGGTCCGTCTTCACGCGCGAGTCGCAGCGCCGACGGCAGCGCGATCGAGCGCGCCGCCGAGCTGCTGAGAGCGGCCGAGCGCCCGGTGGTGATGGCCGGGACGGACCTGTACTGGGGCCATGGCGAGGATGAGCTGCTGGAGCTCGCGCGGGAGTTGCGCATCCCGGTGTTCCTGAACGGTCTCGCCCGCGGGTGCGTGGCGGCCGACGATGAGCTGTTCTTCTCGCGCGCGCGCTCGCATGCGCTGAAGGGCGCCGACGTGGCGCTGGTGATCGGTGTGCCGATGGATTTTCGCCTCGGCTTCGGCGGCTCGTTCGGCGAGGAGACGGAGATCGTCGTGATCGACGTGGCCGAGCCCGTGCGTCGCCATCCAAGGCCGGTGGCGGCTGAGCTGTATGGCGCGCTGGGAGCGACGCTCGCCGATCTGCGCACGGCCTCGGTCTCGGCTGGTGGCGCGGTGGCGGCGAGGGCGCGCTGGATCGAGGACCTGCGCGTGGTGGAGAGCGAGCGTCGCGCCGCCGAGCGCCTCGAGCTCGAGGACGATCGCGCGCCGCTGCATCCGATGCGGCTGTATGCGGAACTCGGGCGGGTGCTCGACCGCGACGCGATCGTGATCGGGGACGGCGGCGACTACGTCTCCTATGCGGGCCGCGTGATCGACTCGTTCCAGCCGGGCTGCTGGCTGGACCCGGGGCCGTTCGGCTGCCTGGGCGCGGGGCCGGGATATGCGCTCGCGGCCAAGCTCGCGCATCCGGATCGCCAGGTCGTGCTGCTGCTGGGCGATGGCGCGTTCGGGTTCAGCGGCATGGAGTTCGACACGCTCGCTCGCCACGGTGTGAATGTCGTGGGCGTGATGGGCAACAACGGCATCTGGGCGCTGGAGAAGCATCCGATGGAGTTCCTGTACGGCTACTCGGTCGCGGCCGAGCTGCGGCCGGGCACGCGCTATGACGAGGTGGTGCGGGCGCTGGGATGTCACGGCGAGCTGGTGGAGCGTCCGGGGGATGTCGTGCCGGCGCTGGAGCGGGCGTTCGGCGCGGGGGTGCCGGCGCTGGTGAATGTGCTCACCGACCCGGCCGTCGTCTACCCGCGCAAGTCCAACCTGGCCTGAGCGCGTCTCGCCGCCGCGCGCGCACGGCTTGGGTTGCGTGCCGCGCCGTATATGACTTGGGGTGCGCGCGGCGTATGCGCGATTTGGGTTGCGCGCGGCGCGATATGAGACTTAGGTACGCGCGGCGCGACGCAGGGTGAGCGGTGCGGGTGCGGTGCGTGCCGGGCGGCGTCTCGAGCTCGGCCGCGACGCGGGGTCGTTTGATGGGTGCTCTACATGAGGAAGCCGCCCGGGCGGGGCGGCTTCCTCGGGGGCGGGCCCCGAGGAACAGGCAGGGGTACGTGCCTCGGGGCCGAACGGCCCGGACACGGGAACGCCGACATCGCGGCGAAGTCCGGGTCGGTATGGACCAGCTCGAGGATATGTGTTCAACACACACCCTCGCCCAGAAGAATATCAGATGTCTGAACTGCCGTGGGGACCTGAATTGATGCGGGAGATCATGGAGAGTGCGCCCCCGTGCAGAATGTCGTGCTCGGAGACTTCGACTTCGTCCAGATCGAACGCGCGCATCGCCTGCGAGAGCAGGATCATGCCGGCGACGATCGTGGGCGCGCGGCCCGGCTCCAGGCCGACCACCGCGCGGCGTTGCGCTTCGTCCATGTCGGCGAGGCGCGCGAGCAGCATCTCGACTGTGGCCAGCAGCAGGGGATATCCGTGCACGCGCCGGGGGTCGTAGGGATCGAGCTCCTGGTCGATGGCGGCGGCCGAGGTGGCGGTGCCGGCGACGGCGATGCCGCGTCGCACCGGCGCCCGCTCCGCCGCGGGCAGGCCGGCGAGATACACCGCGTGCGTGTCGGCCGCGAGCGCCTGCAGCTCGGCGGGCGCCGGCGGATCGCCGTGGATGTGACGCTCGCTCATTCGCACCACGCCGGCGGGGAGCGAGGCATGAAATCCGGCCGTCATGCCGACGCCGACGATGAACTCCGTCGATCCTCCGCCGATGTCCACGACGACCGTCGGCTCGATCGCGCCTGTCCGGTCGGACATCGCGCCGAGGAACGTCATCCTCGCCTCTTCCTCGCCCGTGAGGATGCGCGCGTCCAGGCCGCACTCGCGGCGGACCCGCTCGGCGAACCGGCGCCCGTTGCGGGCATCGCGCACCGCTGAGGTCATCACGGCGAGGTTCGGGTAGGGCCCTCCTTCTCCCTCGCCCGCATGCGCGTCGATGTCCGTACGAAACTCCGCCAGCGCGGCCAGCACCCGCTCGCAGCCCTCCACGGACAGCGAGCCCTCGGCGTCGACCCCGGCGCCGAGCCGCGTCACGACCGAGCGACGCACGATCTCGGCCACGCGGCCGTCGGGCATGACGTCGGCGATCAACAGGCGCGTCGAGTTCGTGCCGATGTCGACGACGGCCACTCGCATCGGGCTGATGCTATTGACTGTGGATCAGAGAGGTTCAGATACGGGCGTAACATCACACGCGACCGCGAAAACGGAGGGTCTCGCATCATGCACGACAGCAACAGGCCGGTCGCGCTGGTCACGGGCGCGAGCAGGGGCATCGGCCGCGAGGTCGCGGCGCAGCTGGCGGAGCGCGACTACGAGGTGATCCTGAGCGCCCGCGATCCCGAGGCCGCCGCGCGGGTCGCGAACGAGGTGGCGACGCGGACGGGCGCGCGGGTGAGCGCGCTGACGCTGGACGTGGCGGATCGGGCGAGCATCTCCGCTGCCGCCGAGCAGCTGGGCGGCGATCCGGGTCGACTGGACGTGCTGGTGAACAACGCCGGCATCGGCACCGACTGGGGCGTCAGCGGGACCGCGCCGGACTTCGCGGCGATGGAGAGCGCGTTGCAGACGAACTTCTACGGCGCCTATCGCCTGACGGTCGCGCTGCTGGACCTCCTGCGCGCGAGCGCTCATCCGCGGATCGTCAACGTCTCCAGCGGTATGGGCGGCATCGCGGAGATGGGCGGCTGGTCGCCGGGCTACCGAGTGTCGAAGGCGGCGCTCAACGCGATGACCAGGATCCTCTCCGCGGAGCTCGCGGGCGAGGGCTTCCTCGTCAACTCGGCCTGCCCGGGGCTGGTCGCCACCGACATGGGCGCCCAGTTCGGCGCGAGCAAGTCGGTCGCGGACGGCGCGGCGGGAGTCGTATGGCTGGCCACCCTGCCCGACGACGGCCCCACGGGCGGCTTCTTTCGCGACGGTTCGCCGGTGGCCTTCTAACTCGCCGTCTCGGCCTGGGGCGCGGTTCTTTGCTAAAACATCAGTAGCGACGCGGGGTGGAGCAGTCTGGTAGCTCGTCGGGCTCATAACCCGAAGGTCGCAGGTTCGAATCCTGCCCCCGCTATAAGAGAAACCCGCTGGAAACGGCGGGTTTTTTGTAAGCGTTCAGTGGGTGGGTGCTCAGGTGAGCAGTGGCGTGGGATCGCCGCGGGCGCTGGTGGAGAGCGCGTCTGCGAGGTAGACGAATAGCGAGCGCTGCTGCAGGCGGCATGTGGTGTGCGCCGAGAGCAACCGGGCGGTCCGTAGCTCACCTGCCTCAGACTGGCTGCCGAGTGAGAGCTTGCGGTAGATGACTGCTGAGCGTAGGGCTCGCTCGGCATGGTTGTTGGTCGGCTCTACGCGGGGATGGTGAGCGAACGTCCATAACGCGGGCCAGGCCTTCAATAGGTTGCGAGCCATGCCGCGACAGTGTTTGTTGCGCGCTCGTTTTGCGGCGTAGCCGGCGATGAGCGGCTTGTATTGACGCTGCAGGCGGCGGATCGTGAGCTGCAGGACTCCGCGGTCAGCGGTGTGCTGGAAGACCTCCCATGCCCAGAACACGCGCTCGCACAGCAAGAGGCCTTGCTCGCCGAACTCTTTCTCTGCGGAAAGCCCTTCGGCGTGGGCGGCGAAGTCGCGCTTCAGGTGCGCCCAGCAGAGTTGACGACGCTTGAGGGGCAGGTGCGCGTAGGCCCACCAGCGGTCAGAGGTGACGATCGCGTCGGTGTCTGCGAGCAGTTCCTTGGCGTGGTCCTCGTGACGGTCCTTCGCGACGTGCAGGTAGGCGTGGCGATCGTCAAAGACGCCCCACAGCGCACGGCGCTGACCAGCGGTCCGCCAGCCGGTCTCATCCATGTTCACGGCATCAGCGGAACGCAGGCGCTCGAGCAGGCCGGCGTGCGGGACGGCGAGCGCTTCGCTGGTGCGCGTGAGGATCGCGTCCACCGTGCCGGTGGAGATCCGCGAGCCAAACAGTTGTTCGCACAGCTCGACCACATCGCGGCGGGAGATGCGGTTGCGCACCGAGAGCGTCGCGACGGCCGCCTGAAAGCGTGGGCCGAAGGCGCTCTGGGTGACCTCCGCGGGCAACTGCCCGCGCGTGTGCTGACCGCAGCCCGGGCAGCGTACTCGCTGGGCACGATGCTCTGTGACTTTGACCGTGATGACCGGCAGCTCCTCGACCTGGTGGCGCACGGGCTCACCGACCGTCACCTGCTCTGAAGCAGCGAATACGTGCCCGCAGGCGCAGCGCCCGGGCCAGTGCTCGATCACCTCATCAAGCGCCCACGCCGGCAGCAGTGGTCGTCCCTTGCCCTGATGCCCGGTCTGTGCGCCCCGCGAGCGTCCTGAAGGGTCCTTGCTGCGGGCCGGAGCGCTCGGCCCATCTGCGCTCGGTGGCTGTGAGCTGTTCTTCGAAGAGCGATTCAACCGGCGCTCGAGCTGGACGATCCGCTCATCCTGGCGCGCGACGCGCTCACTGAGCTGTTGGATCTGCCGATCCATCCGCAGCAAGACCTCAACAACCGCCTCGCGTCCCGCGTCATAGATCGCTTCCGCCTCCGAGCGCTCCACGCCCAAATATTCGACGAAGCGGAGTTATGTCCCCCAACCAACTGAACGCTTACGGTTTTTTCTTTGCTAAGAAGCGCGGCTCGGCTCTGGTTGTGGTTCTGGGTCAAGGTCTTGCGGGCTTTGCGTGGGCGGCGCAGCGAACTCTGGTCAGCTACTGGCTCCTGAACCGGCGGGCGGATCTCGGCTGCTCGCGAGCCACCCAACCGCAATCCCTCGCGGTCGACCCCGACAGATCAGTGTGCTGCGGATGTGGAGAGCTGCCAGTGCTCGACGTGGCCGCGGCCACGGGTGAGCTTGCGTCTCACGGCTGCGATGACTGTTGTGTCGAGTGCCTGCTCGAGCGTGTGGGTTCTCGGCTGGCTGTCGAAGGGGGAGAGGAGGTATGCCTCCAGCCCCGCTCGGGCGAGCAGCGGCTCAGTAAGGTAGGTGACGGTCACCTGGCCGGTGAGGCGCCAGCCGCCGTTGTCTGCGGCGAGGCTGGCGTTCTGGATATCGAGCTTCCAGCCGCCGTCGTCCAGTCCGCCACGGACATCGTCGTGGGGGTTCATTGCGTCGTCCAGGAACTCGGTGGCGCTCTCGCTGATTTCGGTCATCTCGGTGAGCTCGGCGTCGCTGAGCCACAGCGTCACGTCGAGCTCGGCGCGCTCTTGGATTTCCTCATCCGCCCACTCGGCTGCGTCCTGGTTAGCCTTGTACAGCGGCCAGTACCGGCCGCGGCGGACCGGGCGCGTAGGCGGCCAGCGGTCCAGGAGGAATGCTGCGAACCAAGGGTCGCGGAACTCGCCCCACGCCGGTAGCCCGATCTCAGCGACCCGCTCGGCCATTGCCGTCGCGATTCCTGCGCGGCGGCGATCGGGCGCGACCCAAAAGGAGTCCATGACGATCGCGTGACCGCCCCAGTCATAGGAGGCCTTCGTGAAGATCGGCCCCACGGAGCCCGGGCCGACGATCTCGTGGATATCGGTGTCCTCTTCGCTGCGTGTGTCTACGAAGTAGATGACTGTCGAGCCGACCAGCCGGCGACCCTCGTAGGCCACCAGCACCCGGACCCGCTCACCCACCGAGAGCGTCCTTGTCGCCTCCCGCCGACGCTTGCCGCCGGGTCGGCGACGCATCAGGCCGTAGCTCCATGTCCGGTAGCGGTCGCCCGGCTGGGCTTGGCGGATCGAGAGTGGCCCCGACGCCGGCCGGGTCCTTGGCGCACGACGCCCAACGAGGAGCTCTTCGAGGGAAGCCCGCACCAGCGGCAGCGGCTCGGGCCACTCGGGGTGCAGCTCCTTGCGCGTGTACTCGTACATCGATGCGTTAGCCCAACGCCCTCGACCCAGGTGCATACGCTGGCCGCGGACCCGGGCCGCTGACGGCGACGGTGCCCTGATCGCGGCGGCGAGCCGGCACCACGTGATCGGCGCGGCCTGCGGTGCGTATTTCAGCAGCACAGAGGCAGCTTCAGTGGGAGTAAGCATGCCCAACCGTGAGGACTGTACATGCGCGATCCCGCGTGCTGCGGGCTGGAAACTTGCACGGGGTCTCGATCGACTGGTGTACGGCGCTACTTGGGCAGCCCGCGCTCGCGACAGGCACGTAGGAGGTCGTCGACGTACCCGTGGGCGTCGGCTGTCGCGGCGGCGTCGAGGTCTCCGGTGCTCTCGAATTGCGCTGCGCGGCGGGGGCCGAGGCTGTTGGGCTCGGCGAAGTCGCTGGTGAGTGACTTGAGTGCGCGCTCGACCACCTCGCGGTGCTCGGTTGCGTGGCGGGCGAGGCGGTCAGCGATATCGGTGATGCCGTGTGGCCATCTGCGCAGCACATAGACGATGTCGTAGGCGTCCTTCGGCTCGCCGCGGTCGGCGAGGGCAAGGGCCTTGAGCACGATCAGGGCGCCGGGTCCGCAGACGGGGATGATGCGGTTGACCTGCTCACCGTTGAGGGTGTGGCCGTCGATCTGGATCAGCTCGCGCTCCCGGAAGGCGAGCTCCAGGCCGGGGGCGATCAGGGCGCCGAAGTCGCCCTCGAGCGGCTGCACGCTGCCACCCTGCTCGGCGCCCGGGATGGGCGGCATGAGGAAGTCGACAGTGACGTTGAGCTCGCCGAGTCGCCAGCGTTGGGGTGTGGGGTTGCCGCGGTCGTTGACGTCGGGTTCGAAGCCCTCTTGGCGCAGGCGCCTAGCGATCTCGCTGTATTGCTGTTCGTCGAGCAGTGCGACGGCGAGGCCGACGTCGAGGTCGTTAGTGCCGGCATGTCCGGCCTCGCCTGTGGGGTCGGAGTCGGCCTGGCGGTCGATGAGCAGGCTGGGGGCGAGCCCCCCGACGATGCACAGCCGGTCCATCAGCGCGCCGAGGGTCACGGCCACCGTCAGGCAGGCGGCTTCGACCAGCAGGGTTTCCTCGCGCTGGTAGCCGCTATGGTGTCGGGGCTTATCCGGCGGGGGCATATTGCAGATGGTGATGGCGTAGGTGCTCGGCGGCCTCGGGCGCGCGCTCGGGGAGGTGCAGCAGGTCGAGGTAGACCTGTGCTGAGGAGACACAGTTGAGCCCGTCATGGGGGTGCTCGCCGATGAAGACGCCGAGGTCGTCCGGTCCGACGAGCTGCACGTTGGCGCCCGCAGAGCTCTGGCGCAGCTCTAGGCGCTTGGCGGCGTCGCGGGGATCGCCTTCGACGTAGACAGTGGTCAGGCGAAAGCGGGCGAAGTGGTCGATCGCCCACGCGGCTGGGAGCCCGGTGAACGCGTGGCGGACGTCGAGCGCGCCAAGGCGCAATGCGAGATCGCGCGCGAGCTCGATCCCACTGCCGCTGATGTGGCAGGTGAGGACGTCGTGGTGTGTGAAGCGGTAGTCCTGCGCCCAGGCGTCCAACAGGCGGTCGGGGTCGCGTGGGCGCAACTCGCGCTCGCGGCGCTCCAGCAGCAGCTCTTCGTCGAGCCGTCGCACGATGCGAGAGACGCTGCCGTCGTCGAGACCGGTGGCCGCCACAAGCTCCTTCTGGCGCCACCACCGGCCAGGGTCCTCAAGCAGAACCCGAGTCACGCGCGCGCTCTTGGGTGCGAACGGGGACGATGGCCGTCCTCGCGATCGAAACTGGTTGGGGCGACCCTCGACCCGCACGTAGAGATCGTCGCTGCGGATGCGGGCGTTGCCGGACAGGTCGATCCAGCTGAGCCCCGCTTCCTCCGCAGCACGGGCTCCCGCGGGAGTCATGTATGGCACCACTAGGACCGGGATCGTGTCGTCACGTCGGAGGTCGCGCATCCGGCTTGCCACGTCGGCGACGCGGCCGGGCTGGCTCGACGCCTTGATCTGGAAGACCCAGCGATGGCCCTGCTCGTCGTGGCCAATGAGATCGATCCCGCCGTCCGTCGCGGAAGGCGCATCGAGACGCAGGCCAGGCTCGCCCAGCAACTCCGTCAGGATCTCTGGCAGGCGATGCGCCGCCTCCCGCTCTACGGCCAAGGCTCCTTCCTGCATTTATCGCTGCCCTTGCCATCATTTTGCAGGGATAGATTATACGCAGGAGAGGAGAAACGTGTTGCAAGAACTCGCTCACCTGCAACGTACTGCATCTATCATCTTTTACGCAGGAACGAGGAAATCGGAGAGCGTGCTGCAGTCGGGGGGGGCTTCGTAGCGAGTAGGATGCACCACCAGACGCTGCGCCGTGCCTGAGCTGACCCCGCGGCGGCGTCTTCGTCGAGCGGGCATGCCGTATCTGAGAGTGCCCAGCCCGGAGCCGAACTGCCACGAGGATCGAGGACATTTTCGCTGGAAACGTAGCACGAATGGGCGACCAATCGTGTAACATATCCGGTGTTATGGCTAGACCGGCGACAGCACGACATCTCCTCCAGGACTACTTGAAGGCCCAGGACGAGCGCGATCCCGAGCGGGCGAGCAGCCCGTTCGACCTCTCGCTGGATGGGCCGGAGCTGGAGCGGTTTGCGAGCGCTCGCGGGCAACGGGCGCCGGATGTAGAAAGCCTGCTGCGACGAATGGTGGCCCAAGGCCAGGCCCACCGCCTGCAAGCGGGCCGGTACCTAGTCAACCGCCCCGGCGTGCTCAGCCCCCGCCCGCGCCTGGACGATCTCGAGCCGGTGGCCGATCTCGTGCTCCGGCGGCTGGACCACAGCTACTACCTCTCGTGGCACACAGGCCTGTGGCATCACGGGCTGATCGAGCAACAGTCCCGCACCGTGCTGTGCGCGGTGACGGTCCGCAAGCGCCCGGTGCATCTGGGAGCGCAGACCGTTCGGTTCGTGCGCGTCGCGCAACGCAAGTTCTTCGGCTTTTCGCGAAGCGATGACTACGAGGCCCCAGTCTGGGTCGCCGACCTGGAGAAGGCACTGCTTGACTCGCTCGACATGCCGCATCTCGCGGGACCGATGCCAGTTGTGCTCGCCGCCCTCGACCAAGTCGCGCGCACGGGCGCGCTCGACCCGCAACGGCTTGTCGCCTATGCCATCAGGATGGGCGGGCCAGTACTCAAACGGCGCCTCGGATACTTCATGGAGCAGCTCGACATCCCGGGTGCCTCGGAGCTGCAACCCCATCTGGGCCGCAAGTCCGCCGTGGCGCTACAACCAGGGCGAGCGCCACAGCCGGGCACCAAGGTCGACCCTCGCTGGCGCGTCTACCAGGACGACGCGCTCGTCAGCTCCGCCAGGGAACTGAAGTGAGCGTCACCAGCCAAGACCTGCTGCAGCGAGCCGAGGAGCGGGAAGACGCGCACGTTTCTTCGTCTCATGGAAGCCCGCGAGGGTAAGGCGGCCATGGAGCGTGAGGCGAAGCTGACGAGGGGGCATGCTGCTGGGCTGCACCGAGACGAGCCTCGCGATGGATGTCCTGACTGCGCGCGCGAGCTTGCCGTACACGTGCAGGTTGCCCCGTTCTTCCACGCGTATTCGTTGGAGTGGGTCGAGCGCTATCAGGGCACCGGCCGACGGGGCTATCGGGAGGAAACGCGCGACGAAGATCGCCGCCTGCTGAAGCGCTACGCGCTGAAGTTCTTCGCCGCCGATCTGCGTGATGGCGTCGCGCGCTTCGCGGCTCAAGCCGCGCTGCTGTACGTGATCGTCTCGTGGATCCTCACGCCGAGCGCATCTGCGATGCTCTGTAGCCGGTCGAGTCCTACGCCGCTGTAGTCGTTAGCCTCCCAGCGCTGGACCTGCTGCTCGGCGATGCCTATTCGCTCGGCGAGTTGGCGCTGGGTCATCCTGGCGGCGATGCGGGCTTCGATCAGTGCGATCGGCAGCTCGTGCAGCGACGTGATCTCGCGGCTGGTGATGTGTCCGTCGCGCAGCCTCTCGTAGTGGTCGATCTCGTGACGGAACGTCTCGATCTGGCTGGCAATGGCGTCATGCATCAGCTGCTTCATGCCCGGATCGACGTTCGAGGGGAACTCCCGCTCGTCGTTGGCGACCAGGCCGCCTTCGAAGCCGGCAACGTGTGCCTTGGTGATGCGGTATTCGCGCTCGTTCTTGATCATGGTAGTCCTGCCAGGTCGATGGCGATGATGCCCTTCTGGCGCTTCAAGCGATCGCGCTGGAAGAAGTGAGGTAGGTCGTGCCGTCTGCATCTGCGGGCCACTCGGCGGGGTAGAGCTCTCCTCCGTAGCGCGCCTTCTGTGCGGCGCGACCGTCGCTGAAGGTCAGAAGCTCGGGGTCGAGGCGGTTGAGGACGACGCCGCCCGATACCCAACAGGCGTCGAAGTCGCCTGGATGATCCTTGCTCGTGACGAGGCTACCGTCGAGATAGGCGGTGGCGCACCCGACGCCCTTCAACGATCGCAGCGCATCCAGGAGCCCGTCGAGAAGCTCTCGACGTCGAATGCTGGTTGCGTAACGAGTCACGATCTCGCTCCAGGTCGCGTGGTGGATGCCGGGCGGAAGATTCCCACGCTCATCGAACTCCGGTATCATAACACAACGATATCATTGGGTTGGGACGGAATCTGCGCTAGCTGCCGGGCCACGGAACGACCCGCTCCACCAGTATCGAGTGGTCGCCGATAAGGACGAATCGTTCCCCCGCTATGCGGCGAAACCCGCTCAGTTGAGCGGGTTTCGTGCTTTCTAGGGTCTTGCGGAGATGGCCGAGCGGGTCCGGGTGTGAACCAGAAGTGCAAACATCCTTCGCCAGCTGGCGTATCGGACGGGGCGCTTCCCGCCTCGCAGTTCGGCTCTTGCCAAGATGAGGACTCATGGGAGGCATGCATTGAGAACTCTCGGCGTCGATCTCGCTTGGGCGGACGCGACGACAGCAAACGAGACAGGCGTCGTCGCTGCCGAACCAGACGGCACGATCGCCGCTGCTGGCTGGACTACCGGTGTCGAGGAGACGGTCGCGTGGGCGAACACGCACGCGACCGACGCCGCATTGCTGTTTGTCGATGCGCCGCTCGTGGTCCTCAACGCGGACAAGCAGCGCTTGTGCGAGAAGCAGGTTGGGCAGCGCTACGGCCGCTGGAAGGTCTCGGCGAACTCAACGAACCTTGCCGGCCCGCGTCTCGCTGGGATGCGGTTCAAGCGCGAACTCGAAGCCCGCGGCTGGATCTATGCGGACGGCGTCGACGGCCCTCCGCGGGGTGGCTGCGTTGTCGGTGAGTGCTACCCGTACACCACGATCGTCGGCACGACGAGCTTGGCTACGAGAGCGAACGACCGCTTTACAAGCGCAAGTCGAAAGGGATCTCGGCGGCGGCATGGCGGCCGGTCCGAGCGGCGGCCTGCGATGTCCTTATTCAAAGGATCGCCGATCTGCGGAACGCCTCACCGCCGCTCGACCTCCGATCTCATCCTGTGACCGCACAACTCCTTGACGACCGATCGCCGCTGGACGACCGTGCCTACAAGCATCGCGAGGATTTGATCGATGCTTGTCTCGCGGCGTGGACTGCTGCGTTGTGGATGCAGCGCGGCGTGGAAAGGTGCCAAGTGCTCGGTGAGCACGATCTCTTCGTTGATGATCGGGGCCGACGCACAACCATCATCGCACCCGCGCGACCCTCACAGCGCTCAAATGCCTTGCCATCAACCAGCCCAGGGTAGAGCTTCGTTTGCTGAACGCGAAGCTGACTCGGCCTTCCTGGCATAGCGACGACCGCGAGCACTCGACTGTTGACGAAGTAGAAAGCCCAAATTTGGATGCGCGGGCAGCGATCGCCGTGTTACTCCGTTATGAGTTCCTCGGCCTGCTGGATAATGCCCGCCATCTCATCTGTGATCTCTGTACGACGAAGTGCACTTGAAAGGGTACGCGCTGACAGCGTTCTGAATCCAGCACTTTGCAGCCACCTATTCGTACCGGCAAGTAGCTCCTTTGCATTGCATAGGTGTGGCCGCATTGCTGTGTCCTTCCATAGTTGCTCAAAGTCGGCCCGGGCATTTTCTGTAACATTAACCCTATGACGCTCTGCCGTCACCTCAGTTCCGTGGCGCTCAGCCAGGATGCGGGCGAAGATCTTCTCCTTGCCCGTGGTCGCCAATCGACCTAACTCACTCCTAATATCGGCCTCGTCTGCGCGCGAGCATCGCGCCATTGCGCTGGGCACCAACAAATAGCTCTCTAGTTCCTTACGTTTCCAAACATGTGGTATGACTCTAACGTCGCGCAGGCGTCGCTCGATGTCGACGATTTGGGCATCCGTGTGGTAGTCACGATCAAGGATAACCATGGCAGTCACAGCTTCGTCGAGAAGCTCGTCGAGGAGCCAAGAGAATGGTTCGACATGCTCCCAATTAGTAAAGCCGTGCAAGGGAACTGTCACGATGCTGCTTTCACTAGCAAGTTTTGTAGCGCCGAGCGTAGCTGCCACGTTCCGCAGTATCCGCATATCTTCGCCCTCCACGAAAATGACCGCTCTTGCACGTAGAGCACGCGCAAGACGAAGATTGAACTGACTGCCAATTGCTACGCTCAACTCGCTGGCTATCTTCTCAGAGGGCGCACGCACGGCTTGGCGTCGCTCCCTCGAGATCCACACGACCGATGCGGGTGGCGCCTCCACGAGCACCTCAGCCGAGTGGCTCGCGGCTATTTTGCGTATCCATCGACTCCAGAAGGCGCATAAGCCGTCGCTGAAGATCAGCGTGCAGATACAGGTCAGGCTCGTCGAGGATGACAGTATCACGGCCTTGGTTGCGAAAGAGATGCATCAGGAGCTGGATCCACACTTGCAGGCCATCACCTGCCCAGAACAGCTCCCGATCGCTTCGCCCGCCCGTCTCGCGACAGTATAGGTCGAGCATTGCTCCTTCGTCGGTCAAGTGTTCCGCAAGGTCGCCCACGCGAAAATCGCGCGTCCACGGACGGGCCCAGTCGCGGAACTCCGAAAGGAGGTTGTCGTACCCCTCGGTATCCGGCTCTTTGTCACGGAGCAGCCTGATCTGGTTGCGCGTGTGGCGGCTGGCCAACCTGGTGCCCATGCTGCTATTTACATACTCATCGGCGAGACGCTTCTCCCGGTGCTGAACTGGCTCTAGAATTGGAACGACTCCCACGTCAGGTAGAAGCGCTCGCGCTTCTGCTGTCGTGCGCACGTACACACCGTCTGTCGCTCGAACGTAGAAGTAGGCCTCCTCCGCAACGGACGGTCTCGGCCACACCGCGATCAGCCGCGCGCGGGAGCTAAATGTCACCTCAAGTCTTGTCTCGACGTCGCGAAACTCGTGTCGCAAGTTCTCTTCGACGAGACTGTACCGGCCGGGCGTGTACCAGTGCGAGGGCACCCGAACCCCATGATCGGTTGGGAAGTGCTCGGGCACGCGACGCTGTGCAAGGGATGCCATTTGAGCGGCGGTTCGGAGGGCCGCAATGATCGTGGACTTACCTGCATTATTTGGGCCCACGAGCCAGTTATCATCCTTGAACGCGATATCAAAGCGTTCGAAACCCTTGAAGTGCTGGAGTTGTAGCCTCTTGATCATACGTAGCAAAGTCTACATATCGCTCGCCCACACTTCTGTATTGGACGAACTGATGGCGGCGAAGATGGAGAAGACCCGTACGCCGGGCGTCTACAAGCGAGAGAGTCGGTACGTCTTCGCTTATCGCGTTGACGGGAGGCAGCGGTGGGAATCCTGCCCCACCCTCGATGAGGCGCGTCGAGCAAAGGCGGCACGGGCGACCGACATCGGGCGGGGTGAGTTCGAGGAGCGCTCCCGGATCACGCTGCACGAGTACGCCCGCGAGTGGATCGAGCGCTACCAGGGCACGGGTCGCAGGGGCTTCCGCGAGGAGACGCGCTCGGAGTACCGGACGCTGCTTGACAAGTACGCGCTGAGTCACTTCTCCTCGGGAACGAAGCTGACCGAGATCACGCCCAGGCACGTCGCGTCTTTCGTGGGCTGGCTGTGCGAACAGACCAAGCCGGCGGCAAGCAAGGAGGACCCGGACAGGCATGTGTCGTTGTCGGACAAGACTGTGCGCAACGCGCTCGGGCCGTTCAAGGCGTGCTTGGCGACTGCTCGTCGGGAGGGGCTGATACGGCACGACCGGGCGACCGACGTGGCATTGCCTCACCGGGCGCGAGTCGATGATGACGATGACCGGCCACGACCCTTCCCACGTATCCAGGACGATGACGGCGAGCTGATCGAGACGATGGAGTTGGTTGTCGAGCGCGTCCACGAGTCGCACCGGCTGATGTTCGCGCTGCTCGCCGCGACAGGTCTGCGTCGTTCGGAGCTGCTCGTACTCGAAGGTCGTCATCTTGCGCTCGAAGGGGACCGCCCACATGCGAAGGTCCGTCAGCGCGTACGCCGCCGCCGCGGCGAGGGTCTTGTGATCGGGCCGCTGAAGTCTCGCTACTCCAAGCGCGACGTACCCATCCCGCCCGCGCTGGCTGATCGCCTAAGTGCCCTCGGCGCCATGCCCGCCGACTTCGTGTTCTGCACGGCCACAGGCACGGTCTTGGACCCGGACAATCTGGCCCTGAGAGTGCTCGCGCCTGCGTGTAAGGCGGCCGGCGTTGAGTGGGCCGGCTTCCACACGTTCCGCCATACGGTTGCTTCGCGGCTGTTCGCGGAGGGTCGCAAACGTCGTGCAGGTGCAGCGCTGGCTCGGCCACCATTCGGCAAGCTTCACGCTCGACACCTACGTCCACCTGCTCGAGAACGATCTCGGCGAGCCGCTTCAGGCCGCGGGGTAGGCTGCTCCTATGGCTGCTCCTCGCCAGCGCGTGAACATCGATCTCGAAGCGGAGGTCGCGTCAATTCTGCGCTCGCACGCTGCGGAGGCTCATATAAGCGAGGGCGAGATCGTCGATCGCGCGATTCGCGCTTACGACCCGCGCTCACTGGTTGCCGGCTTTCGGGAGCGCAGCGATCTCGACGCCGCCGCCGCGATGGCGCTGGTACGCAGGGAGTTGCACGCCGCTCGGAGGCACCGCCCTGCTTGATGCGACGGGTTGTTGCATACACGAACCCTTGCTATTGTGGACACAGGGTGACCACATGAAGAGCATTGGAGTTCGAGAGTTTCGCGACCATGCGACGAGATACCTGTCCGGGCCTGACCCCTTGGCGGTGAGCAAGCACGGTCACGTGATCGGCTTCTACATCCCCGTAGAGCGTGACGAGGATGAGGTTCGGCGTGCCGTCGCTCACCTCGGGCAGACAGTAGAGCGTGTGCTGAAGGAGACCGGCATGAGCGAGGATGAGCTGGCTGGTCTACTCGATCTGAGGCGAGCGTTGCCCGAGTGATCGTCGTCGCCGACGCGAGCGTGCTCGTTGGCGAGCTCCTGCGCAGACGAGGCCGCGAACTTCTGTCGGACCCGGATTTGCATGTCTTGGTGGCGGAGCACCAGTGGGAGGAGACCGAGCACGAGCTGTCACGTCGCTTGGGATCCTGGTGTCTCAGGAACGGCTTACGGCCGAGCAGCGAGTCGCTCTCGAACAAGCCGTGAGCGATCTGGTCGAGACGCGCGCCATCGAGATCGTTCCCGGCGACACCTATGCCTCTTTGGAGCAGGTGGCTACTAAGCGAGTCCCACGCGACCAGCGCGACTGGCCGACCGTTGCCCTCGCGATAGCCCTGGACGCCGGCATCTTGACCGGCGATAACGACTTCCTCGGCTGCGGATGTCCCACCTGGACCGTCGAGACGCTGCGAGCCGAGCTCGACCGCCAAGCGGATCGCGGCGAGCCCAACTGACCCGGATCGGCGCCCTGCACGTGCGTGCTTTGGAGGAGCGGTTGGCGCACGATCTCACACTTGATCCAGGACAGACTTACGCATTTTGCGTTACTTTGTCCATCGGAACCACTCTGCGCTTGGTCCCTGATCATCCGAGTGCCGCGCAAGCCTCCGCAGCGAGATCTCAGCGTTCTTCGAGCCGATACGCGGTCGCGGGTTTCCGTATCAATCCCCCCGCTATGAGGCGAAAGTTCTGCAGCGCCGGATATGCGTGTCCGCAAACAGACGCCGATCCCTCCCCGCATCGCGCCCATGCCTCGGTGTGGCTTTTGGTGCAAACTCACCAAGGGCCATGAGTTCGCGTCACCCCATTCGAAATACGCCTCACATTCGCAACTAGGCTGAACGGGAACAGGGCCGCCGCCGCTCGGTAGCATCGGCCGCGTGGCACATGGCACAGGTCAGGTCCGGCTCGCGGGCGTTGCGTCGCTCGTCGTCGTGACCGCGCTCTGCGTAGCCCCGATGAACGCGGCTGGCCGCCCGGCGATCGCGAGGAGGGTGTGCCACGCCCCGCAACTCCGTGGGCTCACCCTCGAGGTCGCCCTCCAGAGGACCGCGAAGGCCGGCTGCAAACTGCGCCTGAGGGGCGCAGCGCCCACGCAGCCCGAAGTCCAAACCATCGATCAGCAATCTCCCCCCGCCGGCCGGCATTCCTCGACCGTGACGGTCTGGCTCAATCCGTTCTGCCGTGGATCGGCCGCCTATGGTCCCGGGATCACCGAGCCCACAGTCACGCCGGGACCGACCGAACTGGTGAGCGGCTTCTACCTCGCCGGCGGTCCTCTCGCACGGTTCTCAGCGCCCGACTGCAAGCGCCCGGAACCACCGTCCAGCACCGGTGTGGTGGAAGTCATCAACGCGACTGGGGCACTTGTCGCGACGCAGACCTCGACCACGGGTCACCTCGTGAAGATCCCGCTTCCGGCGGGCTCATACACGATCCGTGGCACCTTCCTAGACGTAACCATCAACGGAACCCACCCGACGGAAACGGAGTCCCTCACCATTCCGACCGGCCACACCGTTCGGCAGGACTTCTTCCTGTCCGTCCCTTAGCTGCAAATCGGTGCAATCCGATATTGCAGCACGACTGCTGCTGCTCAGCCGCCGGTGTGGAGTGACGTTAGGCTTGGCCTCACGATGCTGCGCGTTCGGCTCTTGGTGCTGCCGTTGCTGGGACTCAGCCTGCTGGCTGCGAAGGCCACGGCGAGCGGCCCAGAAGCGGCTATTACCCGGGCGGCCGTAGCTCCATTCCAGGATGTGCTGCGCCATGACGCTGGGGCCTTGTGCGGAGACCTCGTGCCGGCGGTTGCCGCCGAACTCGTCCAGGGGGCCGCACCCGCGGTCGGCTGTGCAGTCGCCGCGAGCCGCGAGTTCGCCTTGACCGCCCCGAATGAACCGCCCGTGGAAGCCGGCCTGTCCTTGGAACCGACCGTTCAGGATCTAGAAGTGGTTGGTCAGCGTGCGACATTGAAGCTGAGCTTCACGTTCGTCACGGTCACCAAGAAGCCCGGAATGACCGCTGCCACGATCCATCACGCGGGTCCGATCAAGCTTGACCTGGAAGAAGTGGGCGGCGCGTGGCTCGTGTCCTCTCGAGCGCGGCTCGCGACTGTGCCCGGCTGCTACCTGCCGAAGCCTCGCCGGTGCCCTCGCGGCGCCCGCGTGCTGATCTTCTACGTCGGTGAGATCGAGCCGGCGCAGGGTGGCCTACTGGAACTGCCGATCCCAGCTGCCGTGAAGCGCGCCGGAGGGCGTGAGCAGCGGGAATTCGAAGCCGGAAAGCTCGTCGTCGCGCAGTCAGGATGCTTGGCATGCCATCGCATCGGCGATAACGGAAACCGGGGGCCGGGCCCGAACCTCACGCACATCGGCGCGAAGCTCTCGGAACGCGAGATCGCCCACGCCCTCGTGGACTCGCGAGCACCGATGCCATCGTTCAGCCATCTTCCCGCCCAGAAGTCCCACGACATCGTGCGATTCCTTGCCCTGCTGCGATAGCCGCGCGACCAAGTTCCCATTTTGAGCGAGTAAGCGGGTTCAGCTTGATGGCTTGTCGACAATTGCGTCGAGCAGCTCGCGAAGCTGCTCGTTCTCCCCGTTGAGGCTGCGCACATTGGCGGCGAAGCTCCGCTCGTGATCGAGATGCTCCCAGGCGATGTGATGCCCGGCTTCTCCGGCGAGCTGACCCAGGAACGCGCGCAGGCTGCGCGTGTTGCCCTCTCTGAACGGATGGACCGCATACATCTCGGCGTGGTAGTGCGTCAGCCGCTCCAGGAAGGCGACACGATCGAGACCCTTCAGGTGGTCCTCCCGAGCAAGCTCGGCAAAGATGCCCTGCGCATAGCCCGCGATGTGCTCCGGGCGGGCGTAGAACGCGTTGGGCTTCGCGATCTGGACTGTCCGCAGCTCCCCGGCCCACGGATAGAGCCCGCCGAAGATGCGGCGATGAAACGCCTGCCAGTGCACCAAGTCGTAGCCACCTGGGAGCGGCTCTGTAGTCAGCGCGCGGAGAGCCAGACCAACAATGTCCGCCTCGGCCTGCGACAGCTCACGGGGATCGCGAATCTCCAGGTTGTTGCGCAGCACGGCGGTGCCTGGATAGACATACGGATCCTCCGCCATCAGCCCGACGAACTATCGAACGGTGCCGGCAGCGAGACGTTGGCGTACGAGTTCCGAACCGAGTTGCTCCAGTTCCTTACTGTCAATCTCGCCGGCCACCCAACGGGCCGAAAGCGCCTGATGCTCGGGGCTCATCTCAAGACCCTCGGCACGCAACAAGCCATCCGCGTCCGCTGCCGCCTGCGCGCGGCTCACATGGGCGGTGTCCGGTGAGGCGCCGTTTTGCGCGACAGCGCTAGGTTTCATCCCTCCATTGTAGGGCAGCAAGCGGGCCGGTACGGCGGCCGTGGCTCGCCAGCGGATGACCGCGCGAAGTGCAAACAAAGTGCAAACATGCCCCCCCGCCATTCGGCTCCAAATGCAGATCGCCGCCTGAGCCCAATCCCCAGCAATAGAGCCAAACCACCGGACTCGGCGACGCCCCACGACACCCCCGAAATGGGCTCATAACCCGAAGGTCGCGGGTACGAATCCCGCCCCCGCTATGACAAACATCCGCGATCGCTCTCCCGGGGCGGTCGTTTTTGTTGTCGGGGAGTAGTTCAGGCGTGATCGTTGCGGCGAGGTTGAGGCGTTCGTTGGCCTTGTCGTAGGTGATCCTCACGTCGAAGGCGCTGAAGATCTCCATGAGCTGCGACCTGCTCGCTGCCGCAAGGGTCTTGCGCAGGTCTGGCACCGCGTCGAGCATCGCCGCTACTTCGTCGGGATTGTGGCCGGCGGGCCGCGTCGCCTTGAGGGTTTGGATTGCGTCGGTGACCGCGCTCTTGCGCGTGCTCAGTTCTTCGATTCGCTCGGTCGCGAGCGCGACGATCGGGTGCTTTGGGTCCTCGTGCTCCTCTAGGCGTAGCGTCTGAGCACGAAGCGATCGGTTGATACTGGACAACTCGCCTTCCAAGCGTTCAAGCTCGACCTTGTGCTCATCCCAGGTTGACGAGGTCGCGTCAGCCAGTTCGTCTTTCAGAAGGCGGAGCCGATCCGGGCCGAATACACGGCGGTCGAGGAAGGCAAGGATCGCTTCCAGCACCTTCGCCTCCTTGATCCCGAGGACTTGGGGATGGTCGGCATAGATGGCGGCGGCCTCGCTGCGCCGTTGGACATACTGGCAGCGATACCAGTTGGAGCCCTTTTGGTGTGAGCCCTCCATGCGGTGTCCGCACAGGCCGCAGCGTACGCGCCCGCGCAGCGGGTACAAGCGCCCAGCGCGAGGCGTGGGTGAACCGGCGTGCTGGCGTGGCATCCCGGCCTTTGTGGTCTTGTGGTTGCTGGTAGCGCGCTCCTCGACCATGTCGAAAAGCTCTCGTGAGACGATCGCCTCGTGGGTAGGAGCGGGACTCCATATCCACTCGTCGCGAGGTCGAATCTGTGGCCGTCCCGGGCGCTTATCGTTGCGACCCCACACGTTGTAGCCGGTGTACTTTGGGTTTCTCAGCATCGCGTGGATCACCGATCGGCACCATGTGGGCGGCAGGCCGTTCTCGTCTTTGCGGTTGGGGATCGGCGCCGGGAAGCGGTCGAGATTGCGGTTGATCTTTTCGCAGATGGCGCCGATTCCAAGCAGGCGCACGCAGTAGTCCTCGAAGATCATCAGCATGATGGGGGCGCGGACGGGGTCGAGGATCAGCCGGTGCTTGCGCTTGCCCTCGCGCGCCTTGTTTGGGTTGGGGTGGGGGTGCGCCTCCAGCATGTATCCGTAGGGCGCTCGGCCGCCGGTGTGCCAGCCCTGGCGGACTGACTCCTCCATTCCTCGGCGGCTCTTTTCGATGAGGTCCCTGACGTACCACTCCGATACTCCCTGCTTGACGCGGCGGGTGAGGATCGCCGTCGCGTCGGCGGTCATCGGCTCATCGGAGGCAAACAGGCCGATCCCGAGCCGTTCTAGTTCCTGCTCGACTCGCGTCGAGTCCGCCGTCATGCGCGAGAGGCGGTCAATGCTCTCCACGATCACCGCCTCAAAGCGACCCTTCCTCGCATCAGCGAGCAACTCGGTGACACCGCCGTCGCGCGGGACAGAGATTCCATACAGGGTCCCGTCGGCGCCGTTGCCGCGGTCCTCGATGGACTTGCGTCCGCTCTCTATGTCCCAATAGTGCGCGGTTATCTCGTCGCCGAGTGGCTGCACGATTTCTACGCACTTCTTCAACTGCCTAGGGATGGAAAGCGAGGGGTCCTGCTTGTCCTTGTCGGATACCCGGCCGAAGTACGCCCACCTCATCGTTTGCTCAGCTCCTTTGTGCTGTCTGCGGCCTGTTGGCTATTTGCCACTGGACTCGGCATCGGCCGACGGCGTTGCGTCCTCTTCCGCGGCTTCGGCCGCCGCGCGCCGCAGTAGATCCACGATCACCGCGAGTTGCCGAGCACGCAACGGATTCGTTTCGGGGTCCGGCAATGGGATGACCCGGACCGTGACCTTGAGGCCGTCCGCGGTTGGCGGTTCGACTAGCACTTGCTCGCCGTCCGCCGCCTGCTGGGAGACGGGCGTACCGTCGTCCCGCGGTGCCGGCCTGCGCGGGCCGCCGGGGCGCCGTTGCGCCTTGGATGGACCTTCTCGCCGTGTGCGAACTCGGTTCGATGCCTCCATGTCTACCTCGATCCGCGAGGGATCTCAAGTCCAGCCGCGAGGGGCCGGCGAGCGGCGGCAATCATCGCGCGCCTCCTCGCGAGCGGCGCGCGCGCTCGCGGGGCTGGCGCGCCCAATACCTAACCCGCGCCCTGGCGATCGGGACGTAGTCGCGTTCGCGCTCGATCCCGAGGAAGCGGGCGTCCTCGAGCACTGTGGCGGCGCCGGTGCTGCCGCTGCCGGTGAAGGGGTCGAGCACGAGTCCTTCTGGTGGGGTGATGAGCCGGACGAGCCAGCGCATCAGCTCGATCGGCTTGACCGTCGGGTGGATGTTCGCGACGGGGTTGGCCTCGCACAGCTCCTCGTTGTGGGCGCCGATCTTGAACGTCTGCGTGACTCGTCGGGGCAGCTCCTCGCAGCCGGCCTCGCGCTGGCGGCGGTTGGCCTTCGCTGCGTAGAAGAAGCGGTGGCGGTCCCCGAGTAGCCCGATCGGGCAGTCCGGCTCGCAGCGCGCGGCGGTGCATGTCCTCGCGTGGGAGAGGAGCAGGTTGGCTGGCCATCGACCGCGCTCACTCGCGGTGATCCGCCGGCCGTGCGCGCGTCCTTCGCTGGGGCAGTCCTGTGCTGAGAGCGCGATCCTGGTGGCGTCGATGTTCATCGCGCCGGTGCCGTGCGTCTTGAGGTTGTGATCGAGGGTCCCATCGAGCGGCTTGCGGGCGAGGATGATCGGCTCCCACGCCGGCTTCAGGCCCGTGGCCAGCCCGCCCGGCAGGACACGGGTCGCGGGGTAGCCCTGGCCTTGGAGCCACATCAGGACGTCGCGGAGTTCGAAGCCGGCTTCTTCGAGGCCGCACGCGAGGCGGTGCGCGGTTCTCGGGGCGGCGAATGCCGCGAGATGCCCGCCGGGCTTGAGGCTGTGCAGGCAGGCGCTGCTCCACTCGCGCGAGAACTCCTGAAATGCCTGGTTCGGGTTCTCGCTCGGTCGGCGCCGTTTCCCGGCGGGCGTGGATGGGTCGAGGCGGGCGGGCCTGTCCCACGCCATGCCGTTGACGCCGATGCCGTAGGGCGGGTCGGTGACGATCGCATCGACGCTGTCAGCGTCGAGCCGTGGGAGCGCTGTGAAGCAGTCGGCTTGCTTGACTTGCCAGCGGCGGTTTCCTGGTGAGCGTTGCATGGGTTACCCCTTTTTGCGGGTCGGGCGTTGGAACACGAGGACGTCCTCGTGGCAGACGAGGTGAGTGCGCTCGCCTTGAGCGAGCGCGTGGCGGAGATTCAGGAGCTGCCAGAGGGAGGGCCGCGGACGCAGCTCCCCGTCGCGGACGGTGGCGAGCAGCGCGACGATGTGCTGCCAGTAGTCGAGTCCGGCGTGCTGGCATAGCCGTGTCGTGTCGCCCGCCAGGTTGCTGAGCGTCCCGCCAGCGCGCATGTTCTTGGTGACGAGCACCAGGAACCCGCCGGGCGCGAGCAGCCGCGCGCAGCCCGCGTAGACGGCGGCCATCGATGAGAGATAGGTCTCCCCGATCTCTCCGTCTCCGTCTGCGGCGTCCTGCACGGAGCCGTAGGGCAGGCGGGCGAGGCATGGGGCGCTGTCGCCATAGCGGCAGGAGCGCTTGACCTTCGATGCGTGCGCGCGATCAGTGGCAGTCACCGGCCGTCCTTCGCTCGCGCGGGTCAGCGCCATACCTTTACCGGAGCGCGGGTCGCCGAGCGTCGTGTCGGCGTATGGCGGGGAGGTGAGGATCAGCGACACCGTCCCGGCGAGCTCATCCAGTACCCCGTGTCCGAGCCGGCGCGCGTCGTCCTTGAGAACCGTCGCCTGCCCGCTCGCGCCTTGGCTGCGCGCGTGCTCGATGTTCTTTGCGGCGAGTGCCGCCCAGCGTGGCTCTAGCTCCACTCCGATCGCGCGGCGGTCCTGGTGGATCGCCTCGACGAGCGTCGTCGCGATCCCGCACATCGGGTCGAGCACGAGGTCGCCGGGGCTGCTGTAGAAGCTGATCGCGCGCCGCGCGATCTCGGGCAGCATCTTCGCTGGGTGACGGTTTGACTCGGGCACGTACCGTCCCTGGCGCTGCCACTGGCCGGTGCGCTGCGCGCACGGCCAGACCGCGAGCGGCAGATCAGCGGTGCGCCACGCGGCCGGTCGCGCAGGGCATCGACTCTCACTTGGTGAGCATTCGGGTCGCCTTTTCCGGCGGGGCGTGGTGGTGGTCGCCATGACGGTTCATCCCTCCTTTGATGTTTGGCCGAGCCAATCCACGAGCTCACCGTGGCGCTCGGCGGTGGTGAAGATCGGTGCGAATGGCCCTTGCCGCGTCAGGTCGTCCAGAGCGACGAAGGAGAGGGGGATCGCGCTCGTCTGGCCCTGCGCGGGGTCGGACTCGTGGAGCACGATGGTCCGCTGGATACGCAGCCGCATCCGCTCGCGTGATTGGTCGGCGAGCACGATCAGCAGGTGCGGCCAGGAGCGGTAATAGTTGCGCCAAAGCGGCTCGGCCGGCTCATCCACTGACCCGCCGGCTGGGGTGTAGTAGCGCAGTCTCGTGTAGCGGGTGATCTTCGCCGCGAGCTGCTCGGCGGGGCGGGCGGTTCCGCGGTCGAGCTCGATGAAGCGCTGGTGCAGCGCGAGGGAGCCGTCCTCGCCGGTCTGCAGGTACGTCAGGAGCGCGTCGGCGACCGCCAGCTCGGCGGGCCTGCGGCCACGGGCGGGCGAGATCGGGTGCGCGATCTCGTGCCGCCAGGACTCCGGGCCGCATTCGTCGCCCCGTTCGCGTGCGGCGCGCACGAACGCGACACCGACGTCGTTGACGCGAAGGGTGTGCTTCCGCAATGGCCCTTCCGCCTGCGCTGGCCCGACGAGTCGTCGGCGCGGCTCGGCGCGCGGGCCGGCCGTCTCGACGGTGTCCGCGCCGTATTCGGTGAGGAACCACAGCGAATGGGTGCCGGGACCTTGAGCGCGATCGACGAGCCCTCGCTTCGCGAGGAGCCCGAGCACCCGTCGCGTCCACCGCAGTCTTGCTTGTGGTGTGTAGAGCGCGTGGAGCTGGCTGGTGCTCAGCAGGCGGTGCTGGTAGAGGCCGGCGAGGACTTCTGTCGCGACCGCGGGCAGCGGCCGGTCGCCTGCCAAGCGGGCGCTCATTGCTCACCGCCGATCGCAGCGTTGGGCGGCGGCGCGGTCCACGGCTCCTCAAAGTCCTCGCGCGGGCGACCCTGACCGCCGCCCCGTTTACCTTCGAGGTGTTGGCGGATTCGTTCATCGAGCGTGTCGAGCGCGGTGATGGTCTCACCGGCCGGGGTCCTCCCGGACGCGGCATCGATCGTGGGCTGGATGTCAGTGAGGGCGTCTGGGTGGAACGCCTCGGCGAAGGCATCCTCGACCGATTCGTTGCCGAAGAGGAACGGCCGGGTCAGTCTCCCGTTGTGGGTGACTTGCGCGATGAACGTTCTGCGGGGCAGGCCGATGATCGCGCTGGCGGGCGGGTCGCCGCCCCACTCTCGGGCGATCAGCCCGGCGGCGCGCGCGTTCAACGCGGTCGTTATGAGATGGCTGCGGTTGGTCGTCAGCGCATTTAGGGTGTCGCTGGTCAGCCGCTCCGGGTTCTGGTTGAGCAGCGTGCCCCTGATCCCGTACTTCGCGGTCTGCTCGAGCAAGGCCGCGAGGTTGCCTCCGGCTGCCCCGTCGTAGGTCTGGACCTCGTCCAGGAACACGTAGAACGGCAGGCGCTGCTCCGGTGGCATGAAGGCTCGGCTCTTGGCGCCGTGCAGCAGGTCATAGACGAGGAGGTTCGCGACGAGCTTGTCCTTCGCACCGTCAGCGCCGGGGCACGCGAGGACGATCTTCCGTTCGTTCATCGCGCGCGCAATGTCGTATGTCGACCTCTGCGCACCCAAGAGCGCCGCGAGCTGCGTGGAGGAGCGCAGCCGGTCGATCAGGTTCGTCACCGGTGTGATCGCCTCTTCGCTGAGCCGCGGGAAGCGCTCGGTGAAGAACTGCCGGCGCGGCGGCGAGAGGAACGGCAACGCGACTTCGAGCCACTCCGGGTTCCCCAGGATCGACGGGACCTGGAAGATCGTCGGCTGCAACCCGTCCGGCAGCACCGCCGCAAGCTCGATCAGCGCGGCGGTCGCCTGGGTCGTGAGGGTGATCGCACGGTTGTTTCGCTCGCCCCACCCAAGCGCTGAGGCGAAAGAATCAACGATCGCCTCGACCCGCCGCTCGGCCGCCTCCGGCCCAAGGCCCCTGGCGGCGAACAGGTTCCACCCGGGCTGCCCCTGGCGCGATCGGGGGCCGACGAGATCAAGCTCGATCACTCGCTCCGCGAACTGCGGTTCGGTCAGGCAGCTCTTGACGCGCTGCACCGCGTCCTGGTGAGGATCCAAGAACAAGCCGCCGTGCCCGCTGCGCACCAGGTGCAGGAACTGCGTGAGTGCCAGCTCCGTCTTACCCCACCTGCTCCGTCCGGCCGTGTATGTGAAGAACGAGTCCTCGACGCGAAGCCCGACCCGTCGCTCGCCGCTCTCGCCCTCGACTCGGCCGAGCGGCACGAGGTCCGGTTGTCCGGTGAAGGTCGGTAGCGCCTTCGGCGCTGGATACACCGCCGGACCGAGCCGCAACACCTCCGGCGCCGCGCAATGAACCGTCGGCGGCTTCAGCAGCCCCGCCATCTCACGTGCGGTCACGTAGTCCTTGCGGCCGGGTCGGAACAGGCCGGTATTCATGCGCCGGTCAAACCAGCCGCGGCGACCAGGGAGATCCGATCCCGCGAACGCCAACCCCAGGAACCGCACACCGACAACGCGAAGGGAGTTCGCCGCCGCGAAACCGTCAAAGCAGCCCAGGAGGCCCTGCAGGCACTCGACGGCCCTGCCGCGCTCCGGCGAGCTGCAACGGACAAGGATCTGCAGCCGGAACAGCGGGTCGGCCAGCAACAGCTTCGCGCCGATCTCCTCCCGCTCGGCCCGCTCCTCGACCATCTCCGCCGCGCGCCGCCGTCCCACCTGACGGCCACCACCAAGGACGCCCAGCAGCCCACCGTCCTGCGCTGCGCCACTCACCGGATTACCGCCACGACGACCGGCCTGCTTGAGCAGCCGACGACGAAGACGCCTGCGAGTCGCCGGGGTCGCCGGCAGGAGATCGACCGCGACCTCAGCGCGCTCACCATGCGTGTGATCCAGCCGCGCAATGACCCTCGCAAAGCTCTGCAGCGGATCGGGACTCAGCGGTAGATTGGCCAGCGGCTCGCTGCTCGGCCGCGCCAACCGAAGCTCCGCGCGCACGACCTCGATTGACCTCCCCCGCCCCGTCTCATCGTGCTCACCGGCCTCGCTGGGCTCGGGGCCGGGTTCGAGTACGTGCGCCTGCACCCGGTCGAAAACGCCGAGCGCAGAGCGGACCGCGGGCAGCGCCCGCTCGGGCACACTGAGCGAGTAGCGCATCCGACCCTCCTCGTCGGCATCGAGCAGCACGCGCACCGCGCGCGCCCGCGGATCGAGCCAGCCGCCGACCAGCCGCCGGACTCGGGAGAGCTGGGCCGCGCACCGCAGGACCGCGTCGAGCGACGGGTCGAACGAGTCGGGGGCGAGGACCACGAGCCGCGTCCGGGAGGCAAGCGAGCGACGACTAGCGACGACACGACACGCGACCGACACCACCAACAGCAGAGTTACCGGGATCAGCACGAGCGGGCGCATGAGCAAAGCACCAGCCCCACCGGCGAGCCCCAGCCAGGACCGCGAGGCACCCAACAGCGACACGACCGCGAGGCAGCCCACTACAGCCACCAGCGGCCTAGCGTCCTGAGACGGCGGGCGGCTCACTGGATTTCACCAGCAGGCATAGAGATGTCGCACAGCGAACCGGCCAGAAAACCCGCCCGTGTGCAGCACAAAGACGCCGTTCTCCGAAAGCGCCGATGGAACCACTGACGGTCCCGGAGACGGGCCTTCAGACGGTCCCTGAGACGGTCCCTGAAACGGTCCTCGCCGCTCACGAGCTCCTCCTTCGCTTGGGCGGCTGATGCTTGCCCCGGCTTGGCCTGATCGCCTGCTCCAGCACCCGGTGTGCGAGCGGCGGGGGAACGGCGTTACCGACCTGCTCGAACTGCCGGGTCCTTACGCCCTGCCAGGGGTAGTCCGCGGGGAAGCCTTGGAGTACCGCGGCCTGCTCGACCGTGACCCGCACGGCGTCTACGCCACGCCGCTGCTGGTAGCGGCCGGGAGGATCGCTCGCGTTCTCCTTGTGGCCGGGAGGATGGACTCGCCTGTCGCACGCGACGGTCGTCGCGGGACGCTCGCCCGCCCATATCGGCGTCCCCTTGGCGAGGCCGCTGGCGAGCATCGTTGGCGCGGGCTTGCTGATCGGCCGGGGTCGCGCGCCGCGCTGACGAGTCTCGTAGGCGGTGGGCACCCACTCGACCTGGTTCAGCGCGCGCCCGAAGTGGACCGTCGGCGCGGGCTCCTGCTGGTTGCGGATCGCGGCGTTTGGCTGGTTGCCGTTGCGCCAAGCCCAGCCGTCCCGCACGCCCTGTGCCTGCCAGCGATTGACTCGCGTGGTGACCGCCTGCGCTGGGGCGCTCGTGGGATCGAAGCCCTCGGTGATCCGCTCGCCGCTGCGCCGGATCTGAACGCACGGCTTGCGAGTCCAGGACCGAGTCTTCGCGGTCAGCGTCGGCGCGGGATTGCACGCCGGGCGACGGTCCCGCTCGCGGTAGGTCCCGGTGTCCGTCTTGCTTGGAGGGTTGCTCGGCGTGTCGTTACGGCGCGGGAACCCGACCTCCTCGGACGGTGTCCAGCCGAGCGCCTCGGCCATGCTGACCCACGGCTCCAGGCCGAGCTCGTCCTCCGGTGTCTCCTTGCGGCGAGCGTTGTAGGAGCGGTGCGTCGGCTCGGGCAGGCTCACTGGCCCGTCGAGCGACGCGATCAGGAACGCGCGCTTGCGGGTCTGCGGCACGCCGTAGCGCTCGGCGCTGAGCACACCAACAGCGCTCTCATACCCGTGAGCGGAGAGCAGGCCGGCGAGGAGTGTCCATAGCTCGAGGACAGCAGGGACCTGCTCCAGCGCGACCCACCTCGGTTTGAGAGCGAGCGCGAACCGCAACGGCTCGACGGTCAACAGCGACCGGGGATCACGACACTCCTTCAGGCGTACGGCTCGGGTGTCGTTCCCGGCGGCGAGCTCGTGCGCGCACGCGATCACCAACGGCTTATCAGCGCGGCCCAGCCCCTTGCCGGCGGTGGAGTACGCCTGGCACGGCGGGGATCCGACCAGCCCCCACACTGGCGAGAACTCGTGAGGGTCGAGCGTGGCGACATCGGCCTGCAGACGCTCGTGGCCGGCGGCGCGCGCGGTCTCGCATGCCCACGGCTCCGTCTCGATCCCGAGCGCGTTCAGGCCGAGCATCCGCAGGGCCTCCTCCCAGCCGCCAGCGCCGGCGAACAGGTCGAGGATCTTCCCCGGCGCTCTGCGTGCGCCCGCACAATGAGCCTTCCGGGAGGCCGTTGTCTTGCGTGACGGTGCCATCACGCCCCTCCCGCCGACTTGGCCGCGGGCGGCTGCGCATACCCATACACAGGCGCGGCCTCACCGACCGGGTCGGCCGGGGAGAACGGGCCGACGCGCGTAACGTGCCCGGCGTAATTGCCCTCGACCGTGACGATCTCCCCGTCCGGAAGGACCTTGGCGACGATCCCGACGTGCGCGCTGTCGCTCGGCCCGGAGCCGTAGAAGATCGCGTCCCCCGGCGCTGGCGTCGCCGTCGACGGGAGCACTCGGCCGCCGTGTTCTTTGGCCCAGGTGTACAGCGACCCGCTGTATCCATACGTGGCCGTGGACCCCGGGAGGGGCACGCCCGCGTGTTGCCAGACCCATGCCGTGAACAGCGAGCACCATTCCTCGCACGGCCCGTAGACAGTGCAGTTGGAGCCTTCGGGGTGTTCGCCCTGACCAATCTGGCTTTCAGCGACCCTGACGATCTGCGAGCTGCTGGCCGCTTCGGGCGTGAAGACGCTGGCGCTGCAACCACCGCTCGATACCGGTTCCGCAAGCGGCGGGCTCGTCGGTGTGGGAGAGCCGGTGCCGGTGAACCCGTATTGCACGGCGCGGGCCATCACCTCGTCCGCGTAGCTCACCGATGAGTCGGCGCAGGCGCCGTAGTAGTGGCACGCGGCTTCGTGGTATTCGGCGAAGCTACCGCCGGTCGCCGGCGCGCCCATGTCCTGACGGAGAATCCTCGCCGCGGTATCGATCGCGTCCGCCGGATCGTCCACCGACGGCGGCTGCCCCGGATGGGCGCTGACGGCGAATCGTTCCCACAACGTCGGGCCGCTGCCGGGGCTGCACGGACTCCCGCGGACGTAGGCGATCTGCATCGGGCCGGCGCACCCGGATGAGTTGGTGCCGGCGCAGTCGCCGTTGCCGCACTCCTGCGCACCGATGCTCGCCAGAAAAGACCAGTCGATGTCGAAGCGAGTGCCGGCCTGCTCGTAGAGCCGCAGGCGCTCCGGTGGAATGCTCTGCAGCGCGTACGCCGAAGGCGTCGGCCCTGACGAGGCGGCGAGCGCCGGTTCGCTGCCCGGCTCACAGCCGGCGAAGCTCGCGCCGAGCACCGCGGCGGCAAGACCAAAGACCAGGACATATGCCAGTCCGGAACCGCCGAGCGCGCCGAGCAGCCACAGCCACAGCTTCTTCTGAGCGAACCTCCGCACGCTGGCGCGCATCACTCGCCGCCTTCCAGTCCGCTGACGAGCAGCCTGCCGCCATGCGCGGCGAGGAGCAGCCCGATCGAATAGTCGACGAGGCCACCGTCATTGACTACGGCGCTCACTCGGAGCAGACCCGAGGAAGCTGACGTGTGCAGGGCCACGACGCGTGGCCGGCGGACGCGCATGCCGGGCGAGACCCGCGGCGGGCTGGAGCGCAGCGATTCCAGCAGCGCGGGCGTGGCGCCGCCGATCGCGCTCGCCGGGGCGTGCCCGTATATGTACCCGAGGTACCCGGCAAGGAACAGGTCCGCCACGCGCGCGACCTGCGGCGTGAGCTGTGCCGTGCTGCTTTCAGTCGCTTGCGCGACTACGGGCAGCGTGCGCTGAACGACGCTCGGGCCTGGATGTCTCTGCGGCGTGGGCCGTGGCCCATTGGAGGGCCGGGAGAGCGCGAGCAGGATCGCTGCCGCGAGCAGCAGCACGGTCACGGTCGCCATCGCGGCGGCGCGCTCTGACTCGGCGATCGGCCGGTCGCGCAGCGATGTGAGCCACGCCGTCATCGGCGCTCACCCTCTTCTGCGGGGCTGGTGATCCCGAGGAAGCTGCGACCGGTGTGGAGCGCCGCCTCAGCGGTCGGGATGCCCGCCCGGTCATAGAACGGGTCGAGCACGAGACAGCACCCGCCGGGGTTGTTGTGCGCGCACGTCGGACGCCGGATTCCGAGAGCGCTCTCGCCGGGCCGGGTGCGCTGGTAGGGCGCGCCGCACGTCCTACACGCCAGCAGCGAAGAGCCGGCCAGGATGCAGCGCTTGATGAGCTGCAGCCCGCGCTCGTGTTCGCGCGCGGGAATGCAAGTCTGGACACGCCGCGCCTGACGACTCATGCTCACGCACAGCGCGCTCGACGATCTGTCGCGAGCGGCGAGCGTGTGAGCGTCGAGGAAATATCGGCGCTGCTTGGTGAATAGGAACATCCGTGCCGCTTCGCCGTGGGCATCTCTCGTGGCGCGCTCCGCCCACTCCGGCGCGAGTTGCTGCGTCCAGCCTTCCTCGCGCAGCTCGGCGGCGAGCGGCAACTGCTCGCGTTGGAGCAGAACCCACAGCGTGCCGTCGTCGCGAAGCACGCGGCGTACCTCGTCGAGAATCGCGAGTGTGCGTTCGGGGTCGCCGCCGCGCGGCGGTCGAGCGACACACGTCTGCGCCCACCCATCCGGCAGTTCCCGCAAAAGGACGAGTGCGTCTGCTTCTTCGATGCGCCAGCTCATGCTGATTCCTCCGGGGTCTCGGGTGGGCTCTGCTCGGGAGTTGGGGGCGGGGGCGCGCCCGTGTCTGGGGCGCGCCCCCGCGCGGGTGCTGCTGTTGGGCTTCGCCGGTGCAGAGCGGCCATCCGCGCGAGGCGGGTGGTGTAGTAGAGGCTCTGCAGGCGGCTCGCCCCGTCCTCGCCGGACCCTCCGGTGGTCGCGGTGAGAAGATCTGCGGCGAGGCGGTTGCGCTGCAAGAACACGGCCCACAGGAACGCGGCCTGCAGCACGAACGCCAGCAGCCAACCGAGGTTCGAGGTCGCGTCGTCCAGGGCCTGGCAGACGGCGAGGATCACCGCGAGGATCAGGCTGTAGACGACCTTCCGCGCGAGGTACCCGGCGAGCTTCGTCAGCCACGCTCGGAAGAAGTCATGGCCCCGGCCCGGGAAGACGGCGACAACGAGCGCGACCGGCGCGAACGCGAGCAACAACAGGAGCAGGATTTGCGCGAGGATCACGCCGAGCGCCAGCGCGCCGAGCAGCAGGAACGCGCCGAGCTCACCCGCAAGGATCACGACCGCGAGCAGCAGCCGCTGGTACTGGCCGCCCTTGCCCATCGCTTCCGCAGCGGCCTTATCCGCCGCTCCAAGCGGGTAGGAGCCGTTCGTCTTCCCCGGATCTGAGCTGGGGAGATCCCCGCTGTCGCCGTGTTCGAGCGCTTCGTGCTCGGAGTTTCTTTGCTTGGACTGGAATTCATACGCCAGGAAATGCGGCGCGTACTTATTGCGGTCGTTGATGCACGTCTTCCCTTCCGCGTGTACTTCGGTGCCGCTTTCCAGCTGCGCCGCAAGCCGTGAGTCCTCGCCGGGATCGGCGCTCAGCGGCCGGACCGCAACCGAGCGGGTCGTCCCGGTGGTGGTCGTGCAGTGCTCGATCCCGCCGAACTCGAGAACCGTCCACGGGTCGAGGACGAGCAGCTGGAAGAGCTGGTTGCTGGCGGCGCTCTTGGCCTGCTGTTCACTGCCGATGCTGCCCTTGCTGGTGAGCGACAGCAGCGCGGTGGAGAGCTGGTTTGAGAGCTTGCTGACCGGTGCGATCGTCCGTTCGGGCTGCGTGACGATCCCGATCGCCAACACGCAGTAGAGAAGCGAGACGGCGAGCGCGCCTGCGGTCTCCGTGTAGCGGCGTTGCACGAGGGCCTTCCACATCGCCCAGCACCCCGCGAGCACGACCGCGACGATCAGCCACGGCGCCCCAAACGTACTCGCGTACAGGTTGTGAATCGCAGCGGAGATCGGCGTCAACGCACCCGACCCCGGGCTCCCGTTCCCATTGACCAGATCCAGGCTGAACGCGAACCCGAACAGGACGATCACCGCGTTCGCGAGGAACGCGGTCAGTAGCCAGATGACCTGCGCGGCGAAGTACGCCATCATCGGCGCGACACCCGAAGCATCCACACCGCTCGTCAGCCCGACGCTGATCGCGGGGAAGTACTGATCCAGGGAGTAATTCTCCAGCGGGTAACGCCCCACCAGCCCGCCGGCCGGGAGCTGCGACGCGGGACCGATGTTGCTGTACACATCACCCGCGAGCGCCGGCGTGGCGAACAACAGCAGAGCGGCCACCGACGCGAAAAGCAAGGTGAAAGCCCGTGGGCGTCGGCGGATTAACAGCCGCGACGACCGGAAGAGAGTGGCGGTTTTCATGCGGCGCTCCTCTGCGGCTGGCCGGGGGTCGTCTGGAGCGCTTGGAGGAGGTGCGGGTAGACGAGGTCGACCTGTACCTCGCCGACGCGGCCGTTTAGGTCGCGCATCAGGCACCGCCCGGCCCTGAATTCGCGGACGAGGCCGACCAGCTCGCGTGTCGGGTCAACACCGATGAATCGCAGCGCTGCGGCTGCGGCGTCGTCGGAGTCTTGGCCGAAGACGAACACCACCCCGATCAGGTCTGAGAGGTCCCCGAGATCACCGATCCGGTGCGTACCGAGCAGCAGCGTCGCGTTGAACGCGCGACCGAGCCGGACGAGACGGTTGATTACTTGGCGCCCCTGCGGTGAGGCGAGCAGAAACCAGATCTCGTCCAGGCCGACGACCTTGTGCCGCGAGCGATCCCCGGAGATCAGCTTCAGCGCGTACGCTGCGACGAGCGAGAGCGTCGCGACGGATACGCGCTCCGCGCGCGTATAGGTATCTCTCGCCGCCGAGGGTTCCGGGAGTGAGAGGCCCGGCATGCGGATCGTCGTGACCGGCATCTCCGTCCGGTCGGCCGTCGTACTACCGCCGCCGAACCCGAGGCGTGCCAAGCCGAAATCACGGATGACCTCCAATGCCTCGCTTGCTTCGCGTGCGCCGGCGCGGTCGCTCTCGCCGAGCAGCTCGACGACACGCAAAAGGCTTTTGGAGCCCTCGCGGACCGCGTCCTTGACGGCGAGACTGACCGCGTTCTCCCACGTGCTCGCCTGGCCGGGCAGCAGCTCCAGCAGGTATGAGCAGGCGAGCTCCTCGCGCATATCCTCAAGGCCGATCGCTAGCGGGTCCAGCCGGCCCTGCTGCTCGGGGTCGCCGGACAGCTCGAGTACCTGTATCCGCTCGCTCAGCTCGGGCAGCTCGTGCAGGCCGTGGTCGGGCTTCGGATCGAAGTCCACCACCAGCGAACCGCGACGCTCGGCGGCGTACGCGATCGCCTGCGCGGCGACGGTCTTCCCCGACCCGAGCGTCCCGATCAAAAGCACGCCCGACGCGCGGTCCTCCCGCGGCGCCTGCGTGGGATCGAAGCGCACGGGGAGCGGCGCGCCCGTTGGCGTGTATCCGAGGTATGGGCCTCTCGCGGAGCCGACCGTTCTGGTGGCGGTGGCGACCATGCCACCGAACTGCTCGACCGTGAGCTGCTGGGTGTAATCGCGCATCACAGCCACCCGTCCGCGCGGGGGAGATGCTCGAAGAACATCTCCCGCTGCAATCCGGCGGGACGATGCAGCTGGATGTCGCCGTACTGCTCTTTCAGGGCGGCGACGCGCTGCTCGAGCTCCTCTTCGCTCGCGGCGCCGACGGCGAGGCTGATCTGCGCGTAGAGCATCGGGGGATGCCCGCCGGCCTGCAACTGGGCCTCATACTCGCGGGCGAGCATCCGGTCCTCCCCGGCGAGCAGGCTCGGACCGTGCGCCGCGCCCTGTACCTGCTCGTGGTAGGCGTGCTCGACGTCGGTGATCCGCTTACGCACCTGCGCGAGCGCCTGTCTGTTCCCGAGCCACCGGGCGTGTACCGCGGCGTCGACCGGGAACCCGACGGCCTCCAGCGGCGCGAACAGCACCTCCGCGGTCGAGCCGGGGAACTCCGGCGCGTCCGCGAGCGCGCCGAGTGCGAGCATCGCCTGAAAGCAGCGGCCTTGCTCGCCGTCTACGACGAGGGTCTGCTGGTGCTCGGTGATCGCCGCATTCGCACACCGCGCCAGGTCGTGACCGAGCGGCGCAAACGCCACGCCGCCACCGGCCCCGTCGACGATCAGCGCGTCCGGCTGCCAGTGCTTGTCCAGGTCGGGCTCGGAGACTCCCCGGCAGGCGGCACGGCGCAGCAGCCATTGAAGCTCGACAGTCCTAGCGCGCCGCACGGCAAGCACCCCGTTCAGCCGCTCATACACGCGCTGCTCCCGCGTGGCAAGTTCGGAGAGCTCGCCCCCGGAGATCGGGGACGCGGCGCCGATCCCGGCCAGCTCCTCCACACGGCGGCGCACGCGATCGACACCACGCACGAGGCCCGACCCAACCCCGGCCGAGGCGCCCCCGGCCAGCGAGACCGCGAGATAGCACTCGGGGATATGCGACCCCAGCTCACGCAGCCGCTCCCGATGCCCAGCAAGGAACGCCTCCCACGCCGCCGGCTCCTGGTGGCGCTCGTCGAGCAGACCGGCGGTGTGCTGCACGTACTGCTCGGCCGGGTAGGCGCGCTGGACGCGCCACAAGGAGAAGTCGGCGCCAATCGTGTGCGCGAGGCGCTGCAGGCGACGCTGCAGCGTCCACTTCTCACCCGTCGGCAGATATGGGTAGGACGTCATCGCCAGCCGGTACAGGCCGGCGGCCTCACCGCCACGTCCGACGAGCACGTTGCCCTTCGCGTAACGCAACGGGAAGCTCACGGCCGCACCTCCACGACCTGCCCGTCACCGAGCTCGATCACTTCCGCGCGGCGCTCCCCGCGACGCATCCGGTGCCCCTCACACGGACGCACGAGGAACCTCCCCCGCGCGGGGATCACGACAACAGGCTTCCCGAACACCAGCCGCGCCGGGCCACGAACACGCCCGTGATGCAAAACGGGAGAGTGCTCGTCGGGGGCGACCCACACCCGCGGCGCCCACACATCCACCTCGCTATCGGCGGGAAGCGCCCGGTCCAACGAATGCCGGGCGGCACGCAGCCTGACCGCGACCCATGAAGTCAAGTATCGGTGAGCCGGACGCCCGTCAGGCGACGCCTGACCGGCGAGCGTCGCGAGCATCGCAGGCGCGACCAGGAGCCGCAGCGGCCAGTCCACCCAACCCAGCAGCACGCCAGCCAGCACCGTAACCACGAATCCCGCGGCGCCCGCGATCACGGCACCGACCCAGCCGTGGGAGCTGGCGCCGAGCAGCGCGCTGATCGCACCGAGTACCAGCGCCAACAAAATCGAGCGCTGGCTCAACACCAGGATCGCCACAAGCGCGCCGAACGCCCACGCCAACCACTCCAGCGGCACCCCACCGGGAACCGGCAGGCGCCGTCCGTCGATCTGATAGATCCGCCGGTCCGGGCGGAATATCCGCTGATAGGAGCGGATCGGCCGCGAGCTGTCACTCATGCTCCCAAGCCCCCCGATTAACCGAAGACCTGTTTGCCGATAGCTTCAGCCGCCTTCGCGATCTCGCTGGGCGCGAACACCATCCACGCCACCACAATCGCGGCGAAGAGGAATACCGCGAGCTCGGTGTACCTGCGATTAAGCAAGAACGTGAGGCTGATCACGGCGACGATCCCGCCGTAGAGGTCGCCCGCGTAGCCCTTCAACAGGTTGGCGACGTTCGCGCCGACATTGTTACCCGAAGCAAACGCATTAGCCGGGAACAACACCAACGCCCAACTCGCCAGCCAGCAGATGATCCAGACAGGCCGTTTGTGTGACATACCGATCACTTCCTCCGCGCATTCGACGGTTCGGCACTAACGGGCTGTGTGACAGTCACCGTTACACCGCGTGTGGTCCTGGCTACACGCGAGCCAGTGCTGAGTAGAGAAAGCGCACCGCGTACAAGCAGCAGCAACACGCACCCCCACAACAACACCCGTCCCGCGAACCGAGCCAGGCGAGTAACGCCACCGGCCGGCGAACGACCAGGACTCGGCTCGCTTTCATGTGAAGTCGTCCTACGGAAAACAGTCATAGGACGACCGTAAGCGCCGTCTCACAAAAACACCACAACTGCGTGCGCTCGCAAGTACACGACTACACAACCACGTAGTTGCACACATAGCGCGCGGGTGAGACCCGCGGCTCGCATGGCCACACGAGCTGCCCATTCAGCCAACGCAAGTATGAGCGGAGCTCGCCAAGCGGGAGAGCTTCGCGAAGGTTCGGTGGCGCTATGCCTCGACGCCGACTATCGCTGCGAGCTCTTCGACGTGTCCGGTGACACTCGCCGTCGCCTGGCCTATCAGCTGGCAAGCCGTGTAGTCAGAGAGCCTGTACTGCACCCGGTTGCCCTCCTTACGGCGACTGACCATTCCTGACTGGTAAAGCACCCCAAGATGCTTGGAGACGTTTTGATGGGTACTCTGGAGCTCATCGGTCAACTGCTGAACACTCGCCTCCCGCTCAGAGAGAAACGCGAGAATACGCATGCGAGTCGGCTCCCCAAGGACCTGGAATCGCCTCGCCACCAATCCCAAAAGATCGTCTGTCAGTGAAGGCGTCATACCCGTTAAGCACCGAAGTGCCCAAAACGGGGTCAAAAACCTTTGGCGCGCTACGTCAAGTGAACCCTTGTCGCCGTCAGCCGCGCGATGAGACCATGCCCCTTGCTGACCGTAACCGTGATGTGCCCCCGACGCGCAAGCGCGGATGGGTGGAACGTCACCGCGATACGCCCATGCCTGGCATGCAGCGTCACACAGTGTGAACCGAGCGTTCGCTTGCCTCGCTTCGAGTGCCAGCAGACACGCACCTCGGTGACACCTTTGGGGACTGGTCCGGTGACATACAGGCGACCGTGCGAGTCGATGACCGCGTGCAACATTTCCTTGCCCTTGCCCGTCGCGGGCGGGATCGTCAAGGGAACGCTCACGAAGGGCGAAGATTTACCCGCGGCGTCGGTAAGGTACAGGCGCACGGTGTAGGTGCCGGCGGGCGGCGTCGCGATTCGCGCCGGGCCGCTGCTGACGACCGCGAGCGGCACCCCGCACGAAGCCTGGCAAAGCTGCACGTATCCGTTGGCCAACGGCACTGGCGGGGAGGTAGGGTTGCTCCAGGACAGCACGACCTGAGCTCCGTCCAATGTGGCTGTCAGTCCGGTGGGCGCGCCCGGCCCGTGATTGTCGATCGTCACGGGCTGGGAGGTCACCGTGGTGACATTGCCCGCCGCGTCCTTGACCTGGAGGATCAAGGTCTGGGGATCGTCGCTGGCCGCGGTGGTGTTCAGCGTTACGGTCGCCTGGGAGAGGTTGGGACACGGAACGGCGTTGTAGTAGTCACAGGACTGGGGGGCGCTCGCGAGCACAGCACCAAGACTCGAACGCACCTCCACGCTAGCGATTCCGGAGTAGTCGCTGGCGGAGAGCGCGAGCGGCACCAGGCCCGATAGGACCCCGCTACCCCAACCGGTGCCAGAGACCGAAGAGACCGTAGGTGAAGACGCCTCGGACAGCGTGACGCTCGCCGAGTAGAGGTCGGCCTGCGCGTGACGCTCGCCAGGAGCGGCGGCAACGCAGAATTCCCCGCCGTCCACGAGATTGCATCGCACGCCGAAGAACAGCGAGTTTGTGTTCAGGACGCCGACCGCCGGAGCCTGGTTATTGAGCATGCTGCATTCAAAGTGGTCTGCGAAGGTCGCCGGACATGATTCGAGGGCCGCGCCTTCACCGTTCCACAGGCCCGGGATCAGGTCGGGCTCTTGGTGAGCGTGAAGGGAGCGGTAGTAGCTCAAACCTACGATGGCCGTTCCGGTGGGCGCCGTGAACATCCATCCAGCCTCGGCGCCGTTTGGAATGTTCACCGTCGTATTCGTGCTGTCCTCGGCGAACAGCGCCCCTTCGTCGGTCGGAGGCGCCTGTGGTTCGCCCGGTCCCGTCGCCGGGCCTCCGCACAGATTGCCCACGGTCAGACCGGAGGGAAAGGTATTCACCGGCTGCCAGCTACCCGCGCTGTTGGTGGGGCTGCACGCGGACACGGTGTAGGTGCCGGCGCTCGCGCCCGGCGCGGCCAAGAGCGCCACGGCGACCGCCGACGCGAGCGCGAGAAGTAGTGTCGAAAGAGAGCGCAATCCTGTCGACCTACTTCCTCTTCCGTTTCTTCTTCCCTTTCTGATGCTTTTTCTTCCTGCGCTTCTTATGATGCCTCTTCGTCTGGTGGGTAGCGCGCGCTGGTGTAACTCTGCTGGCGGGGGCCGGTTCCGGTGGTATCGCCGCGTTGCCGGCGGCGACCACCGATCCAAGACCGGCGGCCTCAAACGCTCCGGCGACGTTCAGATGTCCACTGACTGCTGTGGTGACGAGCAGGTTCTCGGCTTGTGCGACAGTCAGCGTCGGCGCGTAGCTCATCAGCGCCGTGAGCGCCGCGGAGACGATCACTGATGCGTCGGAGGTGCCCTGCACGTATTCGGTGGGCTCGTATTCGTCTTTGAAGGGGTCAGCGAAGTCCAGGGCGCATCCCGGAGCGAACATCCCCACGCCTTCGCTTGCGCTGAACGAGCATGTGCCACCCGTGCTGGTGCTCGCTCCCACCGATAGGACACCGGGTTCAGCGCCGGGATATTGCACCTTGCCGGGCGCGTTGCCCGCAGCGGCGATGATGGCTATCCCACGGGAGGTCAGTTCCCTGACGACTTGGGCGAATTCACTGGACTGATTGGGCGTGGGCGGGATGGTGGAGGAGAGCGAGAGGTTGACAGTCTTGATGTCGTGTTTGGACTGCTGAAGGCATGCCGTCAGTCCCTGCACGTAGTTCTCGTACTGGTATGTCGGCGCTTGTCCTGGCGCGGCGGGCGAGGTTGCTCTGATTGAGACGATTTTGATCTGGGGCCAGATGCCGCGCAGGCCGTGACCTTGCCCACCGGCGAGGATCGCTAGGAGCGTGCCGTGTCCTTCGGGGTCGTTGTCGTTCGGGCTCCCGCCGTCCAGCGCGGTTGTGTAGGCGAGCGTGGGGCTGGTGTCGGGTGTGGGGTTGACGCCGGTGTCCACCAGGCACATCGCACCGGCGGTCGGTGGTGGTGGGGCGTAGGCGAGGAACGCGGCGTTAGCGGCCTGCGCCTGCGAAGTGATGGCTGGCGGCGCGACCGCCGCGGCGCCAGCTGGCAGGCCGAGCGCGACCATGCTCGAGGAGACCATGACCGCTGTCGCGGCGATCCTTGCGCGCATCAGCGCACCCGCAGCCATCGTGTCTTGGTAGAGCCCTGCAGCCATAGTGACGTTTCGGGAGTGCTGGCACGGAACGCGAAGCGCCCACCCACCGAGAACGCCGAGGAGTAGGAGAGATGAAAGACGCCCTCGCTGTTGGTGCGAGTCTGATGCCCCACGATCTGCCAGTGACGCCCGTCCGAGGACGCTTCGATCACGACGATCGGATACGGGCGAGCAAGTGGGCTCACCGATACCCGGCCGGTGAACGAGAGCTGCCCGCCGCTCCGGTCGCGAATCCGCAAACGCATAGTGGGGCTCACGCTCTCCTTGACCGTGTTACCGGCTTGCGTGCTCGCGGCGCTCGCCTGGCCGTAACCGATACGCAACGTCCGCGATGGACCCTTCGGCGCCGTCAGGCTCCAATGCCCCGCCGCATCGCTCGCCGTCGACGCGATGATCGTTTCGGTCCCGGAACCGCCGCCGTCGCGCGCGAACAGGCGCACCGGCACGTCGGGCGCCACCGCCCCCTGGGGCGTGGTCAGCGTCCCTGAGAGCGTCAGCGCCGAGTCCGCATACGAGCGGCGCACCCCGCGCAGCATGGAGGCTGTGCGCCCGTCGAACTGCACGAGATAGGCAGGTTCTCCTCCCGTGCCGGTACGAGCGACACGCCCCGCACTCGCGGTCGAGATCAGATTTTCGGTGCGGAAGATCACCTGCGAAGCGCCCGAGACATCACCAGCCGCGTCGGTCGCGGAGACCGTCAGGGAATGAATCCCATCGGACAGCGCGCCGGTTTCGACAGGCAGGCTCACCGGCACCGACTGAGGACACGGATTAGCCGTGTAGAACTCCAGCGCGGCACCGTAGGTGCCGACTGATGCGCAGGCGCCACCGTTGAGGTTCGGTGTGGCCTGATAGACCGTTTTGCTGTCGATCATGGCAGTGACCCGGTAGACACCTGGGCCTCCAGGATCGGATGCGGTGAAGTTCACGTTCTGCGTGCCGTGCTGCGACCCGCCGGCCGTTAGCGGGCCCGCGAGCGCGGACACCGATGGTGTGGCGCTCGGGGAGAGGACGATATACGCGTTCGTGATGGAGATGCTCCCGTAGCCGCAGATCGGCCCATTGCTGCCACTGCAGACCTCCCGGGCCCAGATCTGGGTGCCTCCTGCCGGGATTTTGAACGTACGTGTTGTGTTTCCCATACGGCCGAAGACGTTGCTCTCGCTGGGGCTTGAGAGCACCCCTTCCTGGCCAACCGGTTCGTTGTTGTAGCCGGGGTCGCCGCTCATGTAACCCTTTACCGTGATTTCCCCACCGATGATCGTCTCGCCGCCCGGTGCGGTGAAGACCAAGCCCTCCGCGGCACCCGCTGGCGCTTCGTCAGGAAGCCCAACCTCCATCCCGGGAGAACAGCTGCTCGAGTTGATGCTCCCCGCCGGGGGAGCGCCTTCAGAGAAACCACTCCACCCCGCGTTGGCTGGGGTCCCCGCGCAAGTAACGAGCGTCAAGGTCCCCGCCCGCGCATCAGGAACGGAAACGGTCGCCAGGGAACCCGCCGAAGCCAGAATCACGACGCCCAGCACACGAACCGCTCGAAACGATGCTCTCAGCATGAAAGGCTCCCCGGCACGCACGGCCCATGCTTGGCGGAGTTCGACGACGATGAAGAACCCGAAGGCGGGACGTATTCCGTCGAGACTTCAGACCGGCTCGCGGTCGCGCTCGTGCTCGCGGCCCGAGCGCTCGGCTGGGACGCAGCCGTGCTCGCGTTCGTCGCAGACGATGTCGCAACCAGGCTCCCAGGCGTCACGGGGCGCGTGGGCTTAACGACCGCATGAGCGGTGCTGGCTCCCTGGCTGCTCAGACCCGCTCGGGTACTCGATGTGGCGCGCTGAGCAGCCAGTGCTTGGCTATATGACGCAGCGAGTGCAGTGGTAGCTGCCGGGGAGCCGGAGGCGCCCTGGCCGCTGTGGGCCGCCACTGTACGGTGGCGATGATGAGAAGCAGCGTGGTGGGTGATGATGCCCGGCGGCAGGCCCACAAGCGCGGCGGTACCCGCCCCGGCGGCGCACAGCACACTCACACACACCGCGGCGCCCTTGCCGGCCAGCGCGCCCGCAGTACCAGCGGTCCCAGCCGCTCCCCCGGCAGTCGCGCGTCCCACGCTCGACCCGGCACGCAGCCGCAAATCCCAGAGCAGGCGATCCAGCCTCGCCAGTGCAGACGGCGCCCCGACGATCAGCCGATCCGCCGGCCACGGCGAGCTTGCCGGCGAGAGTGACCGGGAAGAACACCGGGTGGGCGCAACAGCCTGCTCTGGGCGTTGTGCCATGCGCGCTCGCACTCCTCGCATCCAGCGATGTGCAGCGCGACCTGCTGGTAGCGCTCGGGGCCAAGCGTCGGATGTTCTTCCAGCCGCGCCGCGCGCGCCGGGTTTGCCGTCCGAGATGGGTGGCAGCGAATGCCTCCATGACCGCTTGGCGGCGCTTACAGATCACGCCGGTTGCGCGCGCGAACACGAACTCCCGCAGACGAGGACGCGCCCTGCGCGCTACCGACTTCAGCTTCTCGGGCTCCCAGTCGAGCCTCGCCGCGATCTCTTGTGGCGGCGCGCTCGGAGTATCGAAGACCGCCTCGAGCCAGCGCCGGGCGTCCCCGGAGACGTGGAGCACGATCTCCTGCGCCCTCGCTTCCACGCGCAGCGCATCGATCCCCGCCTCGCCGCTGTCAGCGAGCGCCTCGGCCAAGCTCCTCCACGGGAGTGGAGCTGACAGGATGGCGGCGATGCTCGCGCACGCCGTTGAGCGCTCGCAGATACGCCAGTCCCTTCCAACGGCTCAGCAGCCTCTCGGGCGGACCGGTGTGGCCATGCTCGTAGAGCTCCACCCACGCCTGATCGACCGCTGCTTCGACCATCACCGATCCCGCCGTCGGGAAGCTGCGCGTGATCGCGCGCAACACCTGAGAGCGACCCTCGACCCATGCCCGAGCGAGCTCGGCCTCATTGCCTTGTCTCTCCTTGACTACGCCCATCGCATCACAGCTAATGGTTCGACTCCATGCCTATGATGCACCAAGGGTACCCAAAAGCGGGTCAACAGATTCCAGCAGGCCCACCATTCCCGATGCGCGGAGCGCGTGAACAAGGCGAGACTACTGGCCCTGAGCCTCAGCATCCAAGCGTCCCCGGCACACACGGCGGCCTCCTGCGAGGCGGAGGAACCGGCTGCGATTCAGAACGCACCGGCGGCGGGGGCGCATCGTCGGCCGATGAGCCAGCACCGCCCTGCGGGACATAGCCTCCTGCCGGAGCCGTGGGCAACGGCCGCACACGAGCCGGCACGCTGGCCACCGACCGTGACGTTCTTTCTCGTCGCTCCCCTGTGCCCGCTCGCCGATGAACGGCCCTTCGCTGCCCTCCGGCTCCTGGCCAAGCAGAAGCCTCGATCCGATGATGAGCTGAGCGCGCAGCCCCGCGCTCACGCCGCAACGACGGCACACCGGCAAGATGCCGCGCCGTCGCCTCCGATCTGACGCCACCGTGCCCGCTCGGGCGCCGGAGCAGCCTGATCGAGACCCCAGCCCCGAGAACAACAAGGGTCACGGCGGCCACACGCGGCGCCCGCAGCCGCCCGGCCAGCCGGACGCGCTCATGTGGAGGCAGCACGACGGTGACGGCGTCGCTAGCCCGCGAAGGCTCAGGCTCGGCCTCTACGTCGACGTCGCCACCACGGGCAGGGTCGCCAAGACGGATCACTGCTCGGTGGTCCTCGCCACCGCGTTTCGTGCCGGCACGGCTCTCGTAGATGTCGTCCTCGGGAAGGGTCTCCATACCCTTAAGCACCGCAGACCACGAAAAGGGGTCAACGGATTTTGTGGAGCAAGCCCGGCCCCGGTCCGCGAGCACTCGCACTCGAAGGACCACGGGTGGATTTCGAGACGTGTTCAGCGAGGCTCAGCGGCGATGCGCGCTCGCGCGTCGCGCACGACCAGCGCGATCTCGGCCTCCTGTTCGGCGGTATGGATGATCGCTGAGACGGGCACGTCGAGTGCCCGGGCGAGGCTCGTGATCCTCTCCCAGGTCGGGTTGCGCACCCCGCGCTCGATGCCCGAGAGGTAGGTCGGATGCATGTCGGCGGCAAACGCGAGCGCTTCGATGCTCAGGCGGCGTTCCTTGCGCAGGTGTCGGATCGCCTGGCCGAGGTCCGCGTTCGTCGGCATGAGCTTCGTCCGATTGATCGCGGCGGGAGAGTTGAGCTCACACGCCGACAAGCCCCAGCTCGTCAAGACGCCGGGCGCACGGCGACGCCAGGACGTGCTCGTCTTGCGCCACCACGACGCCCTGGCGCTCAAGGTCGGCAATTGCGCTGCGCAGGACCGACGGCTCCACGTCGTTGACCTCGACTGCGAGCTCAGCGCGTGACCACCGCTCATCGTGGTCATCGCGTAGGAGCTGCAGAACGATCGCTCGCTCGACGCTTCGCGTTTCGGCCTGTGGCTTGGGATGCTCGGTCATGGGACTCCCTTCGGTCGGCCGAAGATGACCGTTCCGGCGAAGCCATGACCCGATCACTCGCAGCAGGGGCGGCTACGGTGTCGTGCGTGGCATCGAAGGAGGTGTCTTCGGTGTCCACTGGCCGGGCGGGTGCGTCAACACTCGCCCGGCCGATGTTTGATTTGGATGGTCAACGTGTAGCTCGATCCGCGAGGGATCTCAAGTCGATTTCAGAAGAGCCCGGCAACGCAGCTGTCGTTGCCTCGCGGGCAGACTGCGATGGCGTCCTCGTCGACAGCGGGACCTCCTGCTGACAGTGGTCGGGATAGCTCACGCGAGCCAGTCGCCGGCGAGCATCGAGTAGACGGCCAGGTTGACGTAACGGTCATCTACTTGCTCGGCCTCGCGCGCGACACCCTCTTGGGTGAACCCGAGGCGCTCGGGGATCGCGCGGCTTCGGGTGTTATCGACTGCCGCACGGATCTCGACCCGGTGAAGCCGCCACGTCCCGAACGCGTGATCGACCAGGGTCTTGACGGCGTGCGTCATGGTGCCGCGACTCTGCGCCGATTCGGCAAGCCAGTAGCCGACGCTAGTCGAACGGTGCTGCCAGGAGACGCCGTGGAATCCGATCACTCCGACGATCCGGCGATCCTCGATGACCGCGGTTTGAACGCCGTCGTTGCTCGCGAGCTGCTCGCGGGTGCGCTGGATGAAGGCCAGCGTGTCCTGGAGCGTCTGCCCGTCCGCCCACGGCATCCAGCGTGCCAGATGATCGCGGTTGGCGTCGATGACCGCGTATAGCTCCTGCGCATCGGACTCCTCGAGCAAGCGCAGCCAACAGCCCTCACACAGCCCAATTCGCAGACCGCATCGTGGCTTGCTGGCGGCGGGATTCACGCGCTGGCCCAGCCCTCGCGCTTGACAGCGTGGACGATCACCGGTTCGTCGAGCAGCACGTCCTCGCGGACGGGCTCGAAGCCAAGTCGCTGCGCGACCCGCACTGAACGCATGTTCTCAGAAGCGATCATGGCGGTGATGTAAGGAACGGGCAATGTCGCAAAGCCCCAGTCCAGGCAAGCCCTGCTGGCCTCCGTTGCATGCCCGTGTCCCCACGCGTCGCGGCGCAACAACCATCCCGCCTCGGTCTCCTGAAACTGCGGCCAGTACTTCAACCCAACACGGCCAAGGAACCGACCGCTGTCCCGGTCGAGCACGGCCAGCATTCCATGACCGCGCTGCTCCCATTCCTGCTCGTTGGCCTGCAGCCGTTCCTCTGCCTGCGCGCGATCAAGCGCCCGCACGAACCTGACGACCTCGGGATCGCGATGCAGCGCGACGAACTCGTCGAGGTCGGCCATCACAAGCTCTCGCAACAGCAGCCGTTCGGTTTCGATCAGCACTCAGGGAGCGTACGGCCTACAACTGCCGGTCAGCGTGAACCGCAACTGCCGGTACGCTCAGACGTCGTGGATTGGTGAGCGTGGCATGAGGACTATGTGGATCCTGACTCCGTACTCGGCCGGCGGCTGGTACTGGTACAGGCGCAGGTGCATGCCGCCCTGGATCGGGCGCGCCCGCGAGTAACCTTGGCGCGATGGCTCCGCGACTATCCAGTCCTCGCTCGATCGGGACTACGCAAGCTCCCGACTTGCTCTCCGATCAGCTCGCGAGCATCGCGCTTGATGGGCTCGATGCACAGTTTGAGCTGGAAGATGTTCGGGTCTGCTCGATGTCTCTCGCCAAGGCGGACGCGGGCTCGGGTCGCTTTGAACGGGTGCACATCGAGGACATTGATTTCGGAGAATCCAAGCTGCGAGCAGTTAAGTTCATCGATGTCATAGCTGAGCGTATTGATGCAGCCAACGGCGATTGGGGAGGCGCGCAGCTTCGGCGTACACGGCTCAGCGATGCTCGACTGACCGGCCTCAATTTTGCTGAGGCGCGGATCGAGGAGGCGAGCTTCAAGCGCTGCAAGCTCGACTACGCGAACTTCCGTCACAGCGCCATCAAGCAAGTGTCCTTCGAGGACTGTGCGCTCACCGGAGCGGACTTCCAGGGAGCCAGCCTCGATGCCACGCTTTTCTCCGACTGCCAGCTCGTAGAAGCCGATTTCTCCAAGACCAAATTGTCGCTGGTCGATCTGCGAGGCTCCGACCTTGCGTTTGTAGGATCCGTGCTCGGACTGCGCGGGGCGATCATCGACCCGCTGCAGCTCATGGAGCTCGCTCCGATTCTCGCGCAGGAGCTCGGGATCACCGTCGAGGATGTTGCGGCCGAGCTCACGCTGCGAGGGTAGAGCGAACCGCGCAACCGATGTGTCCGGGCAGGCGGACTAGCGCTAGCTGGCGCGAGCACCAGAGAGGAGGAGCACGAGCGGAATGCGCAGCCGCCGCTCAAACTCCGCGTCGTCGTCAAAACGCTCGCGACGCGGTGCGCACTCGCGCAGGTTGACCAGCGCGAAGCCGGCATTGCGCAGCTCGGTCACATAGTCCTCGACAGTCCGGTGATGCCAGACCGTTCTGCTGCCAAGCCATTGCGGGTCGCGCGGACCCGTAACGAAGTAGTCGTCCACGACCCAGTTCTGACGCGGCTCCCCCGAGCTCTCCCGAGCATCGTGCGAGGTGATCACCGGGTGCACGACCGTGAACACAACGCGACCGCCCGGGGTGAGACACGCCCGACAAGCGCGAAGCACTCCTCCGAGGTCGGCAACGTAATGCAGAGCCATTCGCGAGAGCACCAAGTCGAACGACTCGGCCGGCTCAGCCAAGTCCTCGATGTCGCACAAGACGGCCTCTCCCGTCGTGCCCTTGAGCATCCGTCGCGCAGCCTCGATCATCCGCGCAGAACCGTCGATGCCTCGATAGCGCGCAACACCCGCGCTGCACAGCTCGCGTCCGAGCTCCGCGTCGCCGCAGCCGAGGTCGAGGACACGCAACCCCGACACCGGGCCGAGCTCCTCAAAGAGCGCGGGGGCCTCCATGACGAGGTTCGGACTCAGCGACCACGCACGGTGCTGTTGATACCGCTCGAACAGCTCCGGGTCGTCGTAGAACGCGCCCCCGCGCCGATCACCGGCGTCTCCCAAACTCGAATGCGACGGGCCACTCATCCCGAGACTGAAGCCTACCGCCCCCGGCGCGAGCCACCGACTATGGGCTTGACTGGGCTTCGCGCTGATCTGTAGCGCCAGCAGTGGTGAGCTAGGTTTCGGGCGATGAGCGTGGTGGGTCTCGATCATGTGCAGGTGGTGGCTCCGCGGGGTTGTGAGGCCGAGGCGCGGCGGTTCTACGGGACCCTGCTCGGTCTGGCGGAGATCGAGAAGCCCGAGTCGCTTCGTGGGCGCGGCGGAGTCTGGTTTCGCTGCGGGGAGCAGCAGTTGCACGTCGGTGTCGAGGACGGGTTCGCGCCGGCGCGCAAGGCGCACCCAGCGATTCGTGTGGCTGCCGGCGAGCTCGAAGCGCTCGCTGAGCGTTTGCGGGATGCCGGTGAGCAGGTGGTCTGGGATGAGGCGTTGACCGGCGTCCCGCGGTTCTACTCGCAGGATCCGTGGGGCAATCGCATCGAGATGCTCTCAGCCTAATCGACGCGTCGGCGATGGAATCCGCCAAGGGGGAGCGGCGTCGGCGACAGTCGTGTGGACGGGATCCGATCGGTTGCAGACGCTCGGTGCCCTCAGCGGACGGCGATGATCAGGCGCAGCCCTACGTCCAACTCTTCTTGGCTGAGAATGGCGCCGTAGCGTCGCATCCACTCTCCGCTGTCGAGGTCATCACGCAACCGCTGAAGAGCACGATCAACGATCGGTTGGGGTAGGTCACGCCAAGTAGATGTAGCGGCACGTATGGCAGGATCGAGAAGCGCCTCCGGTCGGGCCCACCACGCCGCCATGAACCCGTCCTGGCAATCCCGTGGCACCGGGAGTACTTCTGATCTGGCGTTTCCGAGCAGCTCACACAGGCGCTCGATCGTCGGGAAACCAGTGTGCTGATTGAGTAGCTCAGGCAGATAGTCCCGCACGACCCATTGCGTGGGCGATCATCGAAACGTCGACTGTCACGATCACGATCGTGTGTCTGGCGACCCTGGTGAGCTCACGCAGCCCGGCCTCAAGGTTCGGCCAGTGATGCAGGGTCAAGATTGCCATCGCGGCATCGACGGTCTGATCGGCAAGCGGCAGAGCTTCGGCCGTGGCCTGGATAACCGGCGCCGCATCCGGCGATCGTTGAGCGATCATCACCGCTGAAGGCTCGACCGCCAGCACCCATCGGTCCGCCGGCTCGTAGGACCCGGTGCCAGCGCCCACGTTGAGGACGGTGCGTGCGTCCCCGAGCGCCGCCCAGATACGTGTCGCGAGCACCTGGTCCGTGCCCCGTATCGCTCGGTAGCCGATCCCGATGCGGTCATATGTGGATGCAGTAGTACCCATCCCAAGTCAACCCCGCGCGTAGAAGTAGAGCTCGGTGACGTAGCCGAGGCGCAGTGGTCTGTCGTCGTGGCGTTGCGCGAGCGCTCGCACCTCTCTCTCCACCTCGTCTCTCGCAGATGGTGAGAGTGCCGCGATAAAGCTGACCGAGAGCACCCTGTCGATGAGCTGGTCGACGGTGAGAAGCTGCTCGTAGGGGACTTGATGCTCGGCCGTTCCGATAAACAGTCGCGTGTGCTGGAAAGCCTCTCGCCAGTTCCCCGTCATGAAGGACGGTGTCGATCCGCGATGTGGCTCGATGATCTCGCTGATCTCGGCCTGTAGTGGGAGCGTGAGATCGCGGCGGTTCCAGACCAGCCCAAGACGGCCCGTGGGGATCAGGACGCGAGCGATCTCCGCGAGCGCCTGCTCGCTTGCGAACCAGTGAAACGCCTGGGCGACGGCGACCGCATCGACGCTGGCGTCTGGCAGCGGGATCGCCTCTGCGGTGCCCGCTCTCACATCGACTCCGGGCGCCAGCTCTGCCAGGGCGCTGCGCATCTCAGCGACCGGCTCAACGGCGATGAGCGACGCGCCGGTGGCGACCAGCAGACGTGTCAGCTTGCCGGTGCCGGCAGCGAGATCCAACACTCGCCTACCGGGCGCCATTCCCAGTTGCTCGGCGAGCCAGGACACAGCTTCAGGGGGATAGCTCGGGCGACCACGCTCGTAGGCGCCCGCCCCGCGAGCGAAACCCTCAGCCGCCGTCTGGTGCACGGCGTTCGGGGCGTCGGCCGTCACGCCGGAGAGCTCCTCCGGTGGTCCTGGTTCGCCGGGGTGGAGGTCCAGCTGCCACCACTGGACGTCGTGCCAGGCGCCGGCCTTCCAGCCGATCCGCCGGTAGATGCCGACCTCCTTGAAGCCCATCGCGCTGTGCAACCCCACGCTCGCCGTGTTCGGCAGGGTCATGCCGGCGATCGCCGTGCGGTAGCCGCGCTCTGCCAAGCGCGCGAGCAGCACCTCGTACAGCGCCCTGCCGGCGCCGGTGCGCCGGCGACCCAGCTCGAGATAGATGCTCACTTCGCACGACCAGCGATAGGCGGCGCGGACGTGCATGCGCGAGCCGTAGGCGTAGCCGACGACGCGCCCCTCGTCCTCGAGCACGAGCCAGGCATGCATCCGCGATGCGACCTCGATGCGCTCGGCCATCTGCTGCGGGATCGGCGGCTCGATCTCGAATGAGACCGCGGTGTCGCTCACGTAGGGCGCGTAGATCGCCGCACAGGCGCTCGCGTCGAGTTGCGGATCGGCGTCCCGGATGAGCATGTCCGTAGACCATAAACCGCAGCCGGCCACTGACGGTATGCCGTGGAGCGTAGGCTTGACGCATGGCAGAGCCTTGGCGACGCACTACCAAGCGACGACTGGCTCGCAGCTTGGAGCGGCGGCTGGTGAACCCGATCAACCGTGCCATGCTCGGCTCCGGGCGACTCGGAGCGACCTACGCGGTGCTGGAGACAACTGGACGGCGCACCGGACTCCCGCGCCAGATTCCGGTCGCCAACGGCCTCGACGGCGACATTTTTTGGCTGATCTCTGCGCACGGCCGACACGCCAATTACGTCTACAACCTGCTAGCGAACCCACGCGTCCGTGTTGGCATCGCACGGGACGGCGAGCTGCATTGGCGGACCGGCATGGCTCGCCTAGTCCCCGACGACGACACGCGGGCGCGACAACGCGAACTAGCCCGCGGTCGGCTCGGTTACCGAATCGACGCGGTGCTCCTACGCGCGCTTGCGACCGACCTAACCACGATCCGGGTCGAGTTCGATACCAGCTGAAGGGAAAATAGCCTCCAGGCTGGCTGCTACTGCCTCTTGCAGCGTGACGGTGTGCCCGAGTGCTTCGAGTTGCGCGACGAGGCGGCGGGTCGGTCGAGAGCCGCGCGATCACGGTCGTCATGCGCGTCGAGTACGGCATCCGTTCAGCGAGACGGCGTGTCTCGTGGCGGCTTGACGCCAATGAGAAGGACCATCTCGCGCCACTTCCAGTAGCAGTCGACGTCGTCGAAGCCAAGGGCGCGAAGCCACTTGAGCTGGGTGTGCACGTCGAGTAGACGGTCGGATGGGTCCTCATCCTCGATCGGCTCGCCGATCGCCTCAAAGAACGCCAGATGCAGGCGGTCGGTCGGCGACGCGACGTGCTCAAAGTTCGCGAACACACCACCTGGCTCGAGCAGGTCAAAGACCTCGCCATAGAGCGAGCGCTTGCGATCGTGCTCGAGATGGTGGATGGCGAACGAAGAGATGACGACGTCGAAGCGTCCTAACTCGGGGAGCGGCTCTGAAAGGTCATGCTGGAGGAGCTCGACGTGCTCGTCATCGGCGAAGCGTTTGCGTGCCGCGTCGAGCATGACCTCGGAGAAGTCAACGCCGACGCCAACGATCTCGGGACGATCGCGCTTTAGCAGCGCGAGCAGGCGACCGTCGCCCGTACCGAGGTCAAGTACGCGGCCAGCGTCGCGAGGTACCTGTTCGAGCAGGACGCTCTCTCCCTCTGTTCGATGCGGGAAGCCGTCAGCCCGATCGAGATAGCAACGGACACGCTCCGGGTCTCTCCACTCACTCACCGAAGGATCAGCCATCGAGACATTATGAGTGTAGGACGTTGTCTCCTGTGGTTTCCGCCCGTAGCAGGACGATGCTCGTGCCGGTGATCCAGGCGAACAGCATGGCGGGGATCGCGATGATCACTCCTCCCTCGAGCGAGAAGAAACCGCTCGGGATCACAAGCGAGGCCAGGAGCACGATGTGCGCCAGCGCGGCCACAGCGGCAAGCCACGCAGTCCAGGCAGGCAGGCGGCTGTCGCTGAGTACCTGTGCCGCGTATGAGCCGAGCGCCAGCGCGGTTGGGACTCCGGACATCGCGAGCAGCCCGAATCCGAGGTCGTAGAGCAGCCGGGGATCAGGCGCGTTGGGCGCACGATAGAAGAGCACGAAGGCGACCGTGAAGCCGGCGAGCAGGAGCGTGACGAAGCTGACGAGCCCAACCAGGAAGCACACCGAAAGGACGCTCACGCTGCTCGGTCGTCTCCCGCAGCCATACCCAGACGCCGACACCGAAGGCCAGCCAGAGTCCCACCGCGGCCGTACTGAGGACCATCGCGACGAGCAACGCCGAGCGATGCGCGTCGACGTAGCCCGCGATCTCGCTCGCGCTCGCGCCGGTCCCTGGAAACGTCTGCATTTCATCGACGATTGCGCCGGCGATCCCAAGCGCGATGCTCACCAGGCCCGCAAGGCCAGCGAGCTTGATCGCACTGTATGTGGCGCTCCCGGTCCGCTCGCCTGTCGTGATCGCCATGCGCCTACCTCCGTTTCGATTGGACGGTCATCGTTCCAGGGTGAGGTCGTGCTGTCGATTACCTGAGAGGTAATCGACGGACGAACGCGTCGGGGCTAGAGTCGGCCACCGGGATGGCGACCATCAGCTCCCAGCCACGGGTCGGGCCGCTGTTGCGTGAGTGGCGCAAACGGCGGCGGCGCACCCAGCTCGAAGTGGCGCTCGACGCGGGGGTCTCGGCGCGGCATCTGAGCTTCGTCGAGACGGGCCGCTCGACGCCGAGTCCCGAGATGGTGCTGCTGCTCGCCGAGCAGCTCGAAGTCCCGGTCCGGGAGCGCAACCAGCTGCTGCTCGCCGCCGGCTATGCCCCGGCGATCCCCGAGCACTCGATCGCGGACCCCGAGCTCGCGCCGGTGCGCGAGGCGCTCGATCTGATCCTCACCGGTCACGACCCCTACCCGGCGGTCGTCGTCGATCGCGGCTGGAACCTGGTCGCCGCCAACTCCGCGATGGCGATGATGGCCACCTGGGTCGACCCAGCGCTCTTGGAGCCGCCGGTCAACGTGATGCGCGTCGGCCTGCACCCTCGAGGGCTGGCGCGCTGGACCGTGAACCTGGGCGAGGTGCGGGCGTACTTCCTCGGGCGGCTGGCGCGTCAGGTCGCGATCACCGGGGACGAGGATCTCGCCGCGCTGCTGGAGGAGGTGACGGGCTACCCCGCGCCCGAACATGAGCACGATCGCGCCAGCGATACGGCCGCGAGTCACATCATCACGCCGCTGATGCGGATGCGCTCCCCCGACGGGGATGAGCTGTCGTTCTTCGCCACGGTCGCCACATTCGGCACCGCGACGGAGGTGACGACCTCCGAGCTTTCGATCGAGTTGACGTTCCCCGCCGACGCGGCGACCGCCGAGGCGATGCAGAACCTTCTCGTGAAAGGCGCACACGATGAACGCGTCACGGACTGACCTGGGCCAGGCAAGCCGGCTGCCGGGCTCCCACCTGCTCGGTCTGGGTCACTTCGAGGCGTGGCGCCCGCGCGTGATCGCGCTGCTGATCTTGACCTCGGCGCTGGTGGTGGCATATTGGGTCGCCTGGTCCGCTGACCGCGGCATCGTCGCAAGCAATCACACGACGCAGTACATCGCCTTCGAGCAGTCCTTCCCGCTCGCGGATGGGTGGCTGCTCACAGCGGCTCTCATCGCGGCTCTCCAGCTGTGGCGACGTCGGCCGAGCGCCCTCCTCTGGCTTTTGGTGCTCGGCGGAGCGGGCGTCTATCTATGCGCGATGGACGTGCTCTACGACCTGGAGCACGGCATCTACTCCAAAGGCCACGGCGGTGCGATCGAGCTCGCGATCAACATCCTCACCGCGGTGCTGAGCACCGGGCTCCTGGCGTCGGCCTGGGACTTCCGAGACGAGCTGCTCGCTGCTTCAACCCACCAGCTAGCCTGGGTGCTCGGCGCTGGCGGACAGACATGCTCGGCGTCACTCAGCCCGCTTGCGTCCACGGAACATCGCAAACCCACGCTCGGGCTCGATCACCACATCGGCGATCCCGGCTTCATGAAGCCAGTCGCGGAGGTCCTCGCGGCGCGGTGGCGTGGGATTACCGCTCCGGCGGTCGAGCTCAAAGAGCGCGCGCTGCCGCCGGCTTCCCTCCGCGAGAAACGTAGTGCCGACCAGCTCACCGCCGGGCTTCAAGCAGCGCACGAGCTCTCTCACGGCTGGCTCTGGGTCATCGAGCATGTGAAGGCCGCTGTAGCAAACAACGAGATCCGCTTCACTGTCACCGAACGTCAGGGCGCGCATGTCCGCGACAGCGAACTCGACCTGGCTCAGCGAACGTCTCTTTGCGCGCCGCCTCCCGCGCTCCAGCATCTTCTCGGACACGTCCACAGCGATGTAGCGCACGTCCTGATCCGGGTGAAGAGCACGCAGCGCAACACCGCCGCCACACGGCACGTCGAGAATCGTGGCCCCGTCCCCAGCTCGACTTATCGCCTCCATGCTCGTGTACAACACCGACGCGTCGATCCCCCACACGACACGACCGATCAAACGCATCAGCCAGTCACGCTCGATGTAGAAGTCATACACCGCGCCAAACGGCCCAGCACACACATTCGGCGAGCTCTGCGTTCCGGTCATGCGCGTGCCGCGGCGAGGCGCTGTTCAAGGTTGATGCGGACTGTGGGCCACTCTTCGTCGGTGACGCTGTAGTACGCGGAATCCCGGATGCCGACGTCCTCGATGATCATGTGCCGGCGAAAGATCCCCTCGAACCTGGCGGGCAGCTTCTCAAGCGCAGCGCGGGAGCGCTCATTGCGACTGTCGGTCTTGAACTCCACACGCATGCAGCCAAGGCGCTCGAACGCGTGCTCCAGCATCAGCAGCTTCGCCTCGATGTTCGCCCCGGTGCCCCATGCCGATGGTTCGAGCCAGGTCCCGCCGATCTCAAGGCCCCGATGCTCCGGACGCAGCGTGTGAAAGCCAGTGGCGCCGATCGGCCGTCCGGTCGCACGATCCAGCGTCGCGAACACACATTCAACTCCAGCCTCGCACGCCGCGAGAGTGGTTTGAAACCACGTTTGGAAGTGCTCCGGGCTCTTCCCTCTCGGGATCGTCCACGTCCACATCTCCGCGTGCTGCGACGCGGCCCACAGACCATCCTCATGCCGGGCCTCCAAGGGCTCCAACACAACCAACTGTCCCTCCAGACGCTCGGCCAAGCCTTCCCACATCGCAGCCGGCAGGCTACAACCCGAGCCCGTCTACTCCCCACGACCTGGCTACGATCAAGCCGTGAAGCGCGCGCTGCTGTTCGACCTCGATGACACCCTCGTCGTCGAGGAGCCGGCTGCAACGGCCTCATTTGCGGCTACCGCCCAGACGGCGACCGCGAAATATCGAGTCGATGCCGAGCGTTTGGCGCTGGCCGCGCGCGAGCGAGCGCGTGAGCTGTGGTACGCAACACCGGTCCACCTATATTGCATGCGTGTTGGGATCAGCTCATGGGAGGGCCTGTGGTGCCGCTTTGACGGCGAGGAGCCGGAGGTGCAGTGGCTGCGCAAATGGTCTCCCAGATACCGGCGTGAGGTCTGGAGCCTCGCTCTCGCCGACCAAGGTGTCCAGGACCCGATGCTGGCAGAGGAGTTGGGGGAGAAATACGACATTGAGTCTCGCGCGCGCCATCATCGCTTCGCCGACGTGCCAGCCTGCCTGGATGAGTTGAGCGACTCCTACACCCTTGGGCTCATCACCAACGGCGCGTCATGTTTGCAGCGCGAGAAGCTCGCCACAGCAGGCTTGGATGAGTACTTCGATGTCGTTGTCGTCTCCGCCGAGTTCGGCGTCGCCAAGCCAGACCCCTCGATCTTTCAGCATGCCCTCACGCTGCTCGGATCCACTCCCGAGCACAGCGTCATGATCGGCGACAGCCTCACCCGCGACGTTGACGGTGCCATCGCTGCGGGCCTTCAAGGCGTCTGGGTCAACCGATCCGGTCAACCGCATCCCGCTGATCGCCCCGACCTGGTCGAAGTCACGAACCTCACCGGGCTGCCAACAGCACTTGACGGCCTGGCGTAGAGCGCCCTACGTCGAGGTCAGCTTCCCTCTGGTCGCTGTCGCAGCCCGCCACACCAACCCCCACACCACATAGGCGATGGCGATCGTGATGAGTGTGAACTTGATGCTCGAGCAGATCGTCGCGATCAGGGGGGCGTGTTCGCCTCCATGACCTCCGAGGACGAGTAGCAGGAACACGTTTTCGGTGGCGTCGAATGTCGCCGCGGCGGTCGCGAAGAACGGCACGATCGTGCCCGCCGTGGCGAGGCGCCGCCAGTTGCGTGTTCGGGCAAGGTCCCGCGTGGCGAGACCGGCTAGCGTGAAGAAGCCGCCGTAGCTGACCATGTAGGCGTAGTCGACGATCAGGGAGAGGCGGGCGGTGTGACGGCCCTTTGGACCCCATTCGGCAAGGATCTGGCTCGCACGCGCCTTGGTCGCGGCGAACTCGAATGCGAGGATCCCCGGCCCGCCCGCGTGTTCCAATCGTTTTTCGAAGACGACGAACGGGACTATCGTGAGCGCGACCATCGCGATACCGAGCAAGATCAGCCACTGCTTGCGGGTCATCAAGAGCGACCCTACTCGTCGAGTTGTGCGAGTGCGGCCGCTGCTTGGCGGGCTATGTCCTTGGGTCGGCGTGCCTCACCGTAGAGCAGGAAGTGGATGATGAGTCCGTCGCAGACCGTGATGATCGCACCCGCTCGCGTGTCGACATCCGGCTGGCCCGCTGCGGCGAGGTTTGCGGCCAGTGCTGTGCGGAACTCTTGTTGGTTTGCCGCGAGGGTTGCACGGAGCTCGGGGTCACGGGGTGCGAGGGTCACGGCTTCAAGCCACGCGTGGACCATCGGTGCGTTCTCCGAGAGGGCCGTGCTGAACAGCTGCATGCCCTCCACCAGACGCTCCTCTGGTGATCGAGCATCGCTGCTGGCTGCCGCGATCAGCGGCGCGAGCCACCGTCGCCAGTTCGCCGAGATCGCGGCGAGCAGGAGGCCTCGGGTGGAGCCGTAGTGGTAGCCGATCGAGCGGAGGTTCGCTCGGGCCTCTGAGGCGATGTCCCGCGCTGTGGTCGCGGCGTAGCCCTGACGTTGCAGGCAGACGACGGCCGCCTCCAGCAGACGGTCCTTGGTGGAGTCTTCAGTCATGTGGTATACAAGCGTTTACATGCTTGCGTTCGACAGGGAGGGCTCCGGAGCACCGCTGATGCTCCTGCACGGAACGAACAGCTCCCGCAGCATATGGAAGCCACTCCTGCCCTACCTCTCCGACCAGCGGGAGGTGTTGAGCGTCGACCTGCCAGCGCACGGGCAGTCGCCGCCCAGCTCCTTCACGCCGCCCGAGTGGGCGGAGGAGCTCGTCGCGCTCCTGGACCATCTCGGTCTCGATCGCGTCGCGATAGTCGGCCACTCAGCGGGAGGATGGACCGCGCTCGAGCTTGCCAAGCTCGGACGCGCCACCGGTGTTCTGGCACTCACCCCGGCGGGACTGTGGCGCAAGCACTCGCCGCCGATCACTGACGCCATCCTCCTCGTCAACTGGCGCCTCGGTCAGATCCTCGGCGAGAGCGCCGTCACCAAGCCATTGCACACCCGGATGGGACGCTGGATGTCGCTGCGGCAGATCTCCGCACAACCCGCGGACGTCCCCGCTGAGGACGCCGTCGCGATGGTCAAGACGGTCCTCGCGTCCAAGCACTTCCCCGAACACTTCAGGCAAACACGCAGACTGCGCTTCCTCGACGGCCAGCAGATCTCGTCCGACATCCCGGTCCACGTCGTCTGGGGCAGCAAGGACCGCATCGCCCGCGCGCGAACATCACGCCACACCGACCAACTGCCCGAGCGTGCGATCGTCGAGACCTGGCCCAACTGCGGCCACATGCTCATGTGGGACGCCCCACAACAAGTGATCAACGCGGCCCTCGCCATACCGGCCACCGGTCAGAGCGACCACGCGACTGCTCACACGTAACGACCTCAAAATGTCGCCGCACCGGCAATGTAGGGTGTGCCGCCGATGGCTACGGGCGACGAGGTACGGACAACTAACGTCGAAGTCCGCCCCGTCTCCTCCAGACGCGAGCTGAGGACGTTCATCAAGCTCCCGTGGCGGCTCTACCGCGACGAGCCCAACTGGGTCCCGCCGCTGCTGATGGACGTCAAGAAGCGGCTGAACCCGAAGAAGAACCCGTTCTTCAAGCACGCCGAGGCGCAGTACTTCCTCGCTTGGCGCGATGGCAGAGCGGTCGGGCGGATCAGCGCGCACGTCGATAAGAACTTCAACGAGTTCCAGGACAACGAGTGGGGTCTGTTTGGATGGTTCGAGTGCGAGGACGACGCGGACGCGGCGCGTGCCCTGCTGGACGCCACGGAGACCTGGCTGCGCGAGCGCGGGCGCGACCGGATGGTAGGTCCGATGGACTTCACGACCAACGACGAGTGTGGTCTGCTGATCGAGGGCCACGAGCATCGGCCGATCATCCTCTGCCCCTGGCATCCCCCTTACTACCAGCGTCTGTTCGAGCAGGATCTAAAGCTGGAGAAGGCAATGGACCTGTACATGTGGAGCCTGAACGTGGAGGGGCGCGAGAAGGTCCATCCGGCGATCTGGGAGGTGGCCGGAAAGGTCGAGTCTGAGCACGGGATCGTCTGTCGCAACTTCCGCAAGAAGGACCTGCAGGCTGAGGTGGACCGCTTTGTGGAGATCTACAACTCCGCCTGGGAGCGCAACTGGGGCTTCGTGCCGCTGACCGAGCAGGAGGTGCGCCACTACGCCAAGGATCTCAAGCCGATCCTCGACGAGAACTGGGCGATGGTCGCCGAACGCAAGGACACCGGCGAGGTGGTGGGAGCAGCGCTGACGCTGCCCGACTACAACCAGGTGCTCGCCAAGCTGAACGGCCGCCTGCTTCCACTCGGCTGGCTGACGGCACTGCGTGAGCGTAAGAAGATCGACGCGGTCCGCGTGATCGTGCTCGGCGTGAAGTCCGACTACCGCCACACGGGCGTCGCCGCGCGCTTCTATCAGATGCACTTCGACGCCGCCGAACGCACACCGCAGAAGGGCGGTGAGATGGGCTGGACGCTCGAGATCAACGAGTCGATGAACCGCGCGATGGAAGGCATGGGCGGCGAGATCAAGCGCCGCTACCGCATCTACGAACGGATGCTGTAGGAGCTGCCCGCGCCGCTGGCGCCCCGCGCCTTGTCCCCCGGAGTGACAGCAATCGCCCTTATGCTTACAGCCATGCCTGAGCCTACGAGCGAGGCCACGGGAGAACAGGTCAACCAACCGGAGGCCAGTTCCACCCCCACGCTGGTGGTCGAGCGGTTCTTGGAGTTGCTCCGCTTGGGGGATGTCGATGGGGCCGTGGAGCTCCTCGCGGTGGACGTCGAGTACAAGAACGTAGGGCTGCCAACGGTGCGCGGACGTGAGCGCACCCGTCGGCTCTTTCAGGCCACACTGGGCAGAGCCGGCGCCGGGTTCGAGGTCTATGTGCATGCCATCTCTGCGGACGGAGGAACGGTTCTGACCGAGCGCACAGATGTCCTGAAGTTTGGCTGGCTGCGCCTCCAGTTTTGGGTCTGCGGACGCTTCGATGTACACGACGCACAGATCGTGCTCTGGCGCGACTACTTCGACCAGATGAACATCGCGACGGCGACCATCCGTGGCCTGCTCGGCACGGTTTTCCCCGCGGTGCGCGCGAAGCCACCCTCCGTGGCCGGAGCCGGCAACCAAGCCGGCACCCGGCATCATCATGTGGCTGATGAGCGACCTCCGCGAGAACACCCTGATCGTTCTCTATGACGACGACTGCGGGTTCTGCGAAGTGATGCTGGCGATGCTCCTGACGTGGGATCGAGCAAACCGCGTGCGCCCCGTGCCGATCCAGAGCACCCGCGGAGAGGAGCTTCTCATCGACATGAAACCCGAGGATCGCCTGAAGTCGTGGCATCTCCTCGACGCTTCAGGCATGCTTCATTCAGGTGGCGCAGGCATCACTGTCATCTTCGCTGCCTTGCCCGGGGGCACCCCGATCGCCAGTGTCGTTTCGCGGTTCCCAAGGGCAACTTCACGGAGCTACGACTGGGTAGCAGGCCACCGCGTGCTCCTTGGCCGAGGACTCAGGGCTCGACCGCGTGCCTGGGCCGCACGAGTCGTTGCTGAGCGTGAGCGCTCGGATCAGATGAACGCCTCATAAGCAACCCGCGACCCGACATCCTTCCCGTACCGCTGATCGTCGCGCGTGCGAGGCCCCTCACTCTCTCCCCGCCGATCGAGGCGAAGTGAGGGGCGTGCGCACGGTTGTCGGGTCACGCCGCGAGGCTGTAGCGGCGGGGCTTGTCGCTGTCCTGGCGCACCTCCTTGGTCTTGGTCAGCCGGACGAGGCAGTTGCCGACCGCGCCGGAGGATCGGTCCAGCGCCTTGGCGACGGTGGTCGGCCCGTGCGGGCCACTGTCGGCGTTCTTCTTCAGGAAGGCGAGCACGAGCCCGTCGAGTTGCCCGGGCTTCAGATGCTCGCCAGCCGCCTTCGGCTTGGCGTTAGCTGCCACCTTCGGCTTCGCGGTCTTCGCCGTCGGCTCAGCGGACGCCAGCGCGAAGCGGTCAGGCAGCCGGCGGGCACCGTCGCGTCCGCCCTCGGTGCGGCGCACTTCCCCGGTACTCGCCAGCCGCGCGAGCACCTTGCTCGCGGTCGACCGGCCGACGTTGGCTGTGGCCGCCACCTCGGCTGCGGTCGCTTCCGGGTTGGCGGCCAGGGCCTTCAGGATCGCCTGCTCGGAGGCGGGCTTCTCGGTGGTTTGCTTGCTGTTGCTCATCGCGATTCTCCTTTGATTTAGCGCCTTGCTCGGCGTTGGACGTGGACGTGGTAGCTCGATCCGCGATGGATCTCAAGTCCATTGCGAGCAAAACCCGGAAGGCTTCTCGCCACCTCGCCCGAGACCCCACGTACACGCGCGGAAACGAGCCGAGACAGGCTCGCGACGGCTTGTGCGGCCACGCCCGGACACTCCCGCTCGAGTCCGACGAGCCTCTGGGATGGCGGCTGCGCGCCAGCTTGGCGAGAAGACTTGAACTTCCCGCGGGATCGAGCTAGACGTGTGTGCGATGCCCGACCAACCGAACGCGAAAGGACGCGCTATGCCCACGATGACCGGACTGCTCAGCCTGCTCGCGACGGGCGTGCTCGTCGCCCTCGGCTTCTGGCTGCTGGGCGGGGTCGTGCTCAGGGTCGGCGGTGTCCTCATGGTCGCCGTAGGGCTGCTGAGTACCGCTGCGACCGGCTCGCCCTCAGCGGCTCTGGCGACCGTGCTCGGCGGTCTTGCGTGGCTGGGCGGACAATGGCACTACGGCGCGCGTCACCACTGCTTCAGGTCTCCCCTGGCGCGGCGCGTGTTCCACGAGGCGCTGCCTCGGCAGCTTGACCCCACCCGGGGGTGGGGCATTCCAAACGTCCCTCCGGAGGGGCGTTGAAATCGTACACGGGGTCGTGGTGTCACTCGCGGGCGAACAGAAAAGCACCAGCGCTGCTGTGGGAAGGTCCGAAACACCTGCGGTCGTATCTCAAGCCTTGTAGCGGTAAAGCTCGACGGCGACCCGGAGCTTTCTTTGGCTCGAAGGCGCAACTCTGGGTCGGCTTCGGCAAGCGACTCAGATGGTCAAAGCTGACGCACTTCGAGGCCGAGTAGGCGAGGGCGGTCTCGGACGGGCGCACGACCCTTCAGGCGCGGATGCGCTCGCCGACGAGAGCAGAACTCGCGCCGGATCGCAAGACCCAGCTTGTCTGTCTGTCGATCGCTCAGGCGGCCGAGGTCCCGCATACCGGGACTGGGAACGGGCGAACCGCCGGACAACATGCGATTCTTCGCGGGTGTTTGCCCCGGTGCCACAGCCGCGCGCGCGTCGCCGGCTGGCGGCCGTCTCGATGTTCGCTGGCTGTGGTGGCCTCGACCTCGGTGCGGAGTCCACCGGTGCGCTACAGGTCGTGTGGGCCAACGACGCCGACCAGTGGGCGTGCGAGACCTACCGGCGCAACCTGGGCATGCACATCGTTGAGGGTGATGTGACCAATCTCCCGGTCCCCGACGTTGAGTGCGATGTCTTGCTAGCTGGCCCTCCTTGCCAGGACTTCTCGACGCTTTGGAACCATGACGGCGCGCGCACCGCACGGGGCAATCTATTCCGCGAGGTGGCGCGCTTCCTAGCTGAGCTTCAGCCCGCCGGGTTCGTGCTGGAGAACGTCCCAGGACTCCTGTCGGCGAATCGCGGGGCTGCGTGGGCAATCGTTCGTCACGCGCTGCGAGCGCCCGCGGCGTTCCTCTACAACTCAGCGGGGCCGAGATACGACTTGACGGCGCAGGTCATAGATACAGCCGAACTCGGCGTGCCGCAGCATCGAGAGCGGCTATTCGTCCTGGGGGTACGCCGGGACCTGGCAACCCGCCCGCCGCTGATACCGACTCCGACTGCTGACAGGCCGCCTACCGTCGGCGAAGCCCTAGACGATGACCCGATCCCCGAGGACGCCCCCAACCACGAGCGCTGGCTCGACACGCCCGACGTGGTGGAGCGGCTCAAGCTCATTCCGCCCGGCAAGAACTACGAGGCAATTCCCGCAGACCACCCGCTCGCGGTCAAGGGACTGATTAGCCATGTCTATCGGCGGCTGGAGCCTGAGAAGCCGTCGTACACGATCATCGCTAACGGCGGTGGCGGTACCCACGGCTACCACCATGTCGAGCCACGTAGGCTGTCCAACCGCGAGCGGGCACGGCTGCAGACCTTTCCGGATGACTTCGTCTTCTGGGACGGCGGCACCAAGGCGGGACGTTCGGCATATCCGCGCGTACGACGCCAGGTTGGCAACGCCGTGCCGCCCGCGGCCGGCGCTGTGGTAGTCGGCGCCCTTGTCGGCGCTCTGCTCTGCAACGGTCTCGAAGGCAGGCCGACACGGGAGCTCGCGCAGATCCGCCGCTTCGCCCTCCACCTGGGGCTGCCGATTGCGGTGGAGGCGGCGAAGGCGGCCTGAGGTGGACGAACTCCCGGTCGTGGCGGCGCTTCGGACGCTGTGCATCTTCGACGCCGACCAGGAGGCGGCTTACCGCGAGCATTTCGCTTCCGCCGGCGAGGTGCTCGGCGAAGACATCCCGATGCGCCTGGCAGCGCGCGCTGGCAAGTGGGCCGACAGCGGAGAGCCAGGCTTGTGGATCCTCACCGGCAACGCAGGCACTGGGAAGACGGCCGTCGCGGAGCACTTCTCGCGCCGCCTGCGGCGGACATCTTCCTGACGCCGATGAGCTCACCGAGGTAGCGCCCAGCCGATGGGTCGCCAAGGACCTCTCAGGTCTGGCCGACGGGCCGGCCCGCGCGTTCGCCGTCGCTAAGGCGATCGAGCTGGCATCAGACGGGGCGCAAGTCTTGTTGTGCGCTAATGAGGGGATTCTGCGCGACGCGGTCGAGTCTCTCGGCGAGGCGGATGCGGACCTAGGGCTTTTGCTCGATCGGGCGCTGCGCGACGGTGCCGCGGGGCAGCGCGAGAGCCTCATCGTTAATGTGAATCGCCAGCGTCCGACGGCTGGGCGTCTGTGGGACGCTTTGCTCGACTACCTGACGCGAGAGGCTCTTTGGGAGCAGGGGTGCGAGGACTGTCCGCTGGACGGAGGGGGATGCCCGATGCGTGCCAACGCGCGCGCTCTGCGCATCCCGCAGGTACGCGAGGGCCTGCGCTCCCTGGTCAGGCTCGGCTCAGGCGAGGCAGTGCCGACGCTTCGGGAGGTGCTGGCGATCCTCTCCTGGGCGCTGGTCGGCGACTGGACATGCGAGCGGGCCCGCAAGCGGGCCCGCGACCTGGCGCGCTCGGCATTTACTGCGGAGGATGCTTACTACGCCCGCGCGATGGGCCACGGGTTGGCCCTTGAGACGATCGAGCGATCACCGCTGCTGCTGGGCATGCGCGAAAGCGGACTCGGTGACGTAGCCGACCTTCAGGTTGACGAGTGGCTGCGCGACACGACCAACGCCCCGCGGGAGGTTCGCGAGCTCGCGGGCGCCCCAGACGGTCTTGCCGATCCGGCGCAGGCGGGCGATCCGCTAGCCGGCACCCGCGGACCGCATGACCGGGTCGCGACGACTGTGGGCACGATGACGTTCCACTCCTTGGGGGAGACCGTCGCGACGAGCGAGGATCTTAGCCGGGTCGATGCGGGCCTCGATGCCCTGGTGAACGGCGGGGGGATGCCGCGGCAGGCGCTATGGCGACGGCGCGTGTACTTCGAGCAGCCGGGAGCACTGGGGGGCTCAGCGGCAGCAGGAGCGCGACTGCTCGCGACGCGCTATCTGCACGAGCTGCTCGACCTCGCGGAGAAGACCGCCAGCGGCGGGGACACCACATTGGAGCTCACGGAGATCGTCCGGGGCCTGAACTTCCTCGTGTGCGGGTTTCCCAGCCCGAACGAGGGATTGATCGTGCCAGACCAAGCTTGTCTATTCGCGCGCGACCCCGGGTCGTTTCGCCCAGCCCGGCCATCGCTCGTGCAAGCGCAGATCCCTCTGGAGCAGCTTGAGCTGGGCGCCCCAGATCGCGGACTTGTGCTTGAGCTGCTAGACGTCGATTTTGTCGAGGTCGACTTGATGGTCGTCGGCGAGCGCGGACATGCGCTGCGGCTGCGTCCGCGCCTATACGAGGCTGTACGCCAGGCCGCCGAGTTCCGCGGGCCGGTCGGCCAGGGCATCGCGGAGATGTCGGACGTGCGCGGATTTTACGGAGGGTTGGCCGAGCTGCCGGTGGCCGAGGGACTGCGGGTCGCGGATCCGAACGCCGATCCGCCAGCGCTGATCACTGTGCGGATGCCTCACTTGCAGGACCATGCCTGAACGCCTGTCACCGGGTCAGATCGCCACGCGGCTATTCGGCCTCGCGCCCGACCGCGACGAGCGCGCCCCGCAGCTCTGCCAGGAGGCCCTTCTGACCCTCGCGATGAACGACTACGAGAGCGGTGGTGGCGAGGAGCTGCTGCGGCCGCCTAAGCGCGAGCGCTTCGGACTGCGCTCGCTAGCGCTTGGGCAGAACTTCCTCGCCGGACGCGCTGACGGTCGCGTGGGCATTGGTGATATGACCCCGCAGCTCTACGGGGAAAAGCTCGCGGCGGGGGAGGAGCTACCTGGTTCGGCGAATCTACCGCTGGCGCGCGCAGCTCTTGAAGGCCTGATAGACCCCGACACCCGTAAGGGCCAACCCGGCGGATGGCTGCTGTTCCCTTTCCACGAGTCGCTGCTGTGGTACGACGCTCGACGGCAGGGAAGCCGCGGCAAGTGGGGAGTGCGGCGCGTCTGGATGCGCGGAAGCGGCGTCACGATAGCTCGGCTGCTCGTCGATCCTCCAGGCGCCAGCGACGAGATCCGCGAGATCGGTAGGACTGCTGTGCGCGCACTGCGCGAAACGCTGCGGTCCCCCTCCCCGCTGGCCGTGGTCGCGGACCACCTCGAGAGTCCGATTGAGGAAGGAGAGGAGCAGCGCCAAAGCGCCGAGGAGGAGGCCTGGCGGCTCGGTGGCGAGCAGCGCCTAGCCGGCCTCGCTGAGCGGCTCTGCCGCCACGCGGAGGGAATTATGCGCCAAGGCGGCGCGAGCGGACCCGCGAAGCTCTGGCAGTTGCGCAGCATCCTCGCGCTCGACGTAGCGCTGCACGCGCTCACCGTAGCGTGGGACGCGATAGAAGCGCCGCAAGAGCAGCGCTACCTCCTGCTCAGTTTTGCCGGGCCGCCACGGGCGGAAAATCGCGTGCGTCAGGGTTCAGAGGCGTCGTTCGACACGGCGCGGATCCGCGTCCGCGAGGCGATTCTGCGCACTTTGGCCGATGCGATGAGCGAGCTAGCCGATGAGTCTGGAGTGCAGTGGAACGAGGAGTTCGTCTCCCGGCGCGACCAGCTAGCGGATCAGATCGCGCAGCTAGAGAACGGCGTCGTCGCTGGAGATCTGGATCGCGTCGCGCGCGAGATCGTGGCGATCGCCGACTACAGTCGGCCCGTCGGGGGGTTCCAGGGCCTGCTGCAAACGGCCGGGCTGCTCGCCGGCACAGGGCAGTACCGCTACCTAGGGCCGGGCCCCGACCTGCTGGCAACCCTGGTCGGCGCGCTCTCCGCCAGGATGCCGATGTCGTCCGACGACTTCTTCGCGGCGATGTTCGCCGAATGGAATCTGGTGGTAGGGCAGCAAGCGGCAGCGCAGACCGCGCTCGGCGAGGACATCGACGGCGCTGAGTTGGAGCGCAATGCGCGCCGAGCCGAGCAGCAGCTAGGCGACAGCGGCTTGGCGCTCGCGCTCTCGGACCGCACAACGGTGGTAGGCGAGCGCGCCCGGAGGGCGACGTGAGCTCGCGCCTGGGAACGGCGCTCGCTGGGCACGTGCTTGACCTCCCAGGCGAGCGTAAGTTCGTGCTGGTAGAGGGCATATCGGAGGATTTGGCGGAGAGCATGGCGACAGCTTGGAACGACAGCGAGCTGAGGCTCGCGATCGCCTCCCAGCATCCGGAGCGCTTCGGTTCGCGAGCCCTTAAGGACGTGGCAGCCACAGGGTTGCGGAACCGAGGCCCTGTCTGCTTGGTGCTCTGCGAAGGAGCCCAGCTCGCCGACCGCCAGTCGTTGCGAGCGTTCGAGAGCGTCGCCCCCAGCGATCTTCTGCGCGAGCATGTCGGGCTGATCCGGCTCACCGAGGCGGCTCCGCCCGCACCGCTCGACGGTGTCGCGCGCCATGTCCGCGGCGCGATCCTGCAAATGGGGGCCGCTGGGCGGCCCAGCGCTGCCGCGGTCGCGGCCTACCTGGACCGGTGTGCCGCTGGCGAGGATCCGCTGCAGGCGTTGCCGTCGCTGGGCGCCTTCGCCGATCACGCCGCGGGTGCCGCAGACCAGCGCAGAATCGTGGCCAACCTCTCGCTAGCGTCGAGGCGTCGCGGGGAGCAGCTCTCCCGTCCTGCGGACATGCGGCGACGGGCGGCGCGCATCCTAGGCCAGCGACCCGGCGTTCGACCAGACGCAGCGCGTGCAGAAGCGAATCGTGTGCTCGCGCTGCTGCAATCAGGCAGCGACGAACTGCTCTCAGCGTTGACCTATGACGAGGCGAGCGAGATCCTGGAGCAGAAGTCGAGCGATCTGCCGGTGGCCGTCGAGCGCGAGCTGGGCTTCTACCGCAAGGAGAAGGCCGATGACCCAGGCATTGCCTGGGGGCGCTATGAGGACGCCGCGCGTCTGCTGCGCGACCCTGAACAGCAAAAGCGGTGCGCGCTCGACCTGCTCGGCTTCGACGAGGTCGAAAGTCGTCGCGTCTTCGACCGGCCGGTGCGCCGTCGCCTTGAGCAGCTTCTGAAGGATCAGGTGATAAGCGCCTCGCGTCCCTCCTGCCCAGAGCTCGCCCTCGTACGGTGCGCGGTGGCACTCGGAGGGATCGGCGCCATTGATTTGCTTCAGCCGATAGGCAGCGCTCGCCCACAGCAGAATCGCACGAGCGCGGCGCAGCGACTCGCCGTCGCGTGCGCCCGCCTGCGGCTTGGCCGGCTGTTGCGCGATCTGCAGGAGAATGGGGTCCAGATCGACGGCGCGCTGCTGCTTAGTGCCGACGAGGATCTCTGGCCGGAGATCTTCCAAGACGCACAGCTAGACGCAGGACCGGGACTACCGACTGTCCTTCTCCGGGTGCGCTCGCCCCATGAGGACCCGGTGACACGGCAAATCTCCTGGCGGCCAGACCTGGACGACGTCGCGGCGCTGCGAGCCGCGCTCGCATTCGCTGAGCAGCCAGCCCTAACCCTGCAGGCCGGGACTGATCCGGGACTGAAGGCGTTTTGCGCCGGGCCAGCGCCGGAGCCAGCCCCCCTCCCGCGTAAGCTGGTCGGGCTCGCGACGCTTCTGCAGCGCACGGCAGCCGGTGCGCTTGAGCACGGCTTTGCCCCGGATCCACTTGATGCATGGGCGGCCGAGTGGAGCCGCTTCGTCGAAACGGCCCACACGGCCGGCGACACCAGCACTGCGGAGGAGCTTGCGCTCGCGGGTGCCCTAGTAAAGGATCAAGCCGTCGCCCTGACTGCATTCGCACCCTTGAAGGCGGAGTGGCTTGGTCAATATCTGGATGCGCTGTGGTCGATGGTATGGGGCGCGTTCCATGCTGCAGGGGCGCCCGAGGAGGAGCCGTACGAGGACACGGCCGCCGGGGTGGCGCGCGCGACCGCCGCTCACTATCCGGCTCACCTCCGCCTGCGGGCGCGCGACCGTGTGCTGTTGCCGACCGGCGAGGGGCGGATTTGGAGCGTGTACGGCGCCGAGGCTCCTGACGACGCCCATCTCGGCGGAGAGGCGCTCGGGGATGTCATAGAACGCCTGCTGACCCTGCAACCTGACGCAGCCGGCCATCTGCGCTGCGTAGCGTACGGTCCGGGTGCCGCCACGCTGCTGATAGAACAGGCGGTCAACCTGGCTGGGAAGCGACTCGGTCGAGCGGGTGCCCGGGCGGTGCTGAGGAACATCGAGATCTTCTGCGTGGAAGAGGGCGGCTGGCGCCCATCAGCAGAGGCGCTCGCGCAAGCGGACGAACTGCTCATTGCGGAGGGCCGGCGGGCGTTGGAGGTTCGCTATGTGCCGACGCTGAGCGAGGCGCAGACGACACTGCAGCGCTACGCGCCCGGCTCTCCCGCCGCGCATCTGGCCCTCGTCACCGGTCTTACCGCAGGCGGGCAACGTTTGACGGTCGACTCGCCCGAGGTTGCCCCGCCTCCGCTCGATGGGGAGGTTCTGTTTGCGCCTCGTGTGTGGATGCGGCCCAAACAGACTCGGCGCATGCTGCTCATGCCGCCCGCTGCGAGCCAGTCCGGATTGGCGTGGCTGCGGTTGATGAATGCGGTCGAGGATGACTGGCCTGACACTGATGGGACGATCCGCGCGCCGGAGCTGCGCACCGCCAGCGGCGAGATGCGCGAGGAGCTGCTCACTGTCCACGAGCTAGCGCTGTGGGTGGCGACCTTGGATCCATATGCGAGTCGTGACAGCCTTACCCACGCGATGCAGGGGGAGGTCGCAATCCTGCACCAGGACCGTCGCCTCGGCGGGGATTCACCGCTATCCCTTGTTATCTCGCAGAAGTCCGGAGGTCCTGCCGACAGGGCGGTCGGACGTCGCCTGCGCGCGTCTGGAATCGTCGGCGATTTCGCCTCGGCGGTGAAGATCGGCGCCGAGCTGCGCAAGGTCGCGTCGGAGGGCTATGGGGTTCTCGCCCTTGAGGCGGCCACCACGGGCGCCGGAATCAACGAGCTGGTTGGGCACGTCGTAGCGTTCTCGCTGCTGGCGACGCGGACCACTCCCTGGCCACTGCCGCCGAACTGCAGGTTGCTGCTGGTTAGCCTGGACGACTACAAGCACTGGTTCCCGGGTAAGCGCGCCGATTTGCTCGTGCTTGCCCTGGACACCGTGGAGCATGGTGTGCATGCCGCCGCGATCGAGGTCAAGGCGCGCACGAGCGATGTGGATCCTGCTGCTCGCGACGCGCTGGACCAGCTCAAGCAGACTCTCCATGCGACGCGCTTCGCGGCCTACCCCGAGCATGGCTCGGTACACAGCCGTTTGTGGTTGAACCGGCTGGCCGAGGCCGCATGCGCGGTGGCACGCGAGTCGAACTTCAAGCTTGAGCAGCAGGAGCTCGAGGCGATCGAGCTCTTTCGCCGAGGCGGCGGACCGCTGGAGTGGGCTGGTCTGGGGCTCGTATTCGGTCCGAAGGAGGAGAACATCGACCGCCACTACCACCAGGAGATCGCCGGCGATCGGGTCCCGATCGTGGTGCACTCAGTGCAGCTCACTGAGGAGTTGCTCCAGCATGCCACCGGCGTCCGCCTGCGCGAGCTTCGCACCGTGGACGCCGAGCGCCCTCCTCTAAAGGGGGGCCGCATCCGCCGACGGCCCGAGCGTACCGGAGCCGCCCGAGCCTCCGGAGGAGTCCGAGGAACCTGGGCTGGAGGAGCCTGGGCCGGAGGAGCCTGGGCCGGAGCCTCCGCTCAGCCCAGAGCCCCACCTTGGTCCGCAGCCCGTCGGTGGGGAGCCGTTGCCAGAGGCCGAGCCGGCGGAGGGGAGCGACTCTCCCTCAGAGTCCTTTGTTGCGCCTATCCTGGGTTGGGACTCCGCCAGCAACGAGGAGGTGCGCTGGCGAGCTGCCGGAGAGGACGCCGAGCTCGACAACGGCCACACCGAGATCTGGGGTGCCTCGGGCGCTGGCAAGACGCAGTTCACGATGGCGCTGCTCGCCCAGCTCGCGACGCACAGCGGTGCGCGGTTCGGTATCGCCGACTTCAAGAACGACTACAGCGACGACAGCTCGGACCGCTTCCCCGAGCGTACCGGCGCCCGGTTCATCGATCTTTGGGACACGGGTGCCCCTTTCAACCCGCTCGCGCTTACGAGTGCCGATGACCGCGAGAAGCGCCGCGCGATCATCGAGCTGCGCGACATCGTGGATGTCGCCACCCAGTCCTTTGCGCGCCTCGGCGTTCGCCAGAAGGACAAGCTGCGTAAGGCGCTAGAGCAGGCATACGAGGTCGCCGGTCAGGAGGGGCGTTGGCCGACGATGCTAACGCTCAACGACATGCTCGACGAGGATCTGCGCGGGATAATCGGCGATCTAACCCGCGAGGAGATCTTCCGCGACGGCCCCCCGCTGGGGGATGCAATTGGGGAGAATCTCGTCTTCGGACTACACGAGATCCCTGGCAACGGGCTCACCACTGTGCTGACCGCGGGATTTATCCTGTCAGCCCTTCACCTGCGAATCCAAGGTCTTCCGCAGGCCGCGAATACTATTCGCTACCTGATGGTCGTCGACGAGGCGCACCGCGTCGCCGCATTTAAGGCCGTCAAGTCGATGCTGCAGGAGGGCCGCTCCAAGGGCCTGGCAGTACTTCTCGCCACGCAGCAGCCCGGCGATCTGCCCGACCAGGTTGCGACCAATGCGAACACGCGCATTTGCTTTCGCCTGCCGGACTCGACGATCGCGACCGCCGCGGCGCGACGGCTTGATGCCAGCGACCCCTCCCTCGCGGCGCAGATCCGCACATTGGATCGCGCCGAGGCGTTCGTAAGCCTTGGCGGGGCCCGCCCGAGGCTTCTGCGAATGGCGCAGTTCTGGCGGGACCGGGAGCGCCTCAGCTTGCCAGGCTGAGCAACTCCGCCTCGGCGAGATGGAGCGCGCGCTCCACCGTGGCGACGGCGTCCTCCAATGGGACGTGCTCCCACACCCTGACCACCCACCACCCTGCCGCCTGCAGGCGCTCGGTGTCTAACTGATCACGCTGAGCGTTGCGCGCCAGCTTGGGGCCCCAGTACGCCGTGTTGGAGAGTGGCGGTCGCCCGTGCTCCGGGCAGCAGTGCCAGAAGCATCCGTCGACGAAAACTGCCACACGCTTACGTGTAAAGGCCAAATCCGGTCGCGCGCGCTTGCTTTCAATGAGGACGGGCAGATCGACGCGGAAACGCCACCCTCGGCGGTGCAGCGCCGAGCGCAGCCTCCGCTCAGGCGAGGTATCTCGTCGACGGTTGCCGCGCATGCTGCGCGCTACCCCGACGCTGCTCGCCACCGGCACCGGCACGGCCACACGGTCTGGCCACGGCGCGTTGCCGCTCATGGCAGGAGGATATACGAACGACTGGGTTCTATGGCCACATACGCGTGGCCGAGAGCGCTACCGCTGGTGCCAGCCTCCCTAGTCGGCGCTCTGCCGTCGCTCGGCGCGGTCGGCGAGCATTTGCGCTTCCATGTCGGCGGTCCACGGCTTTCCCGCTGCCTGTCGTTTCGAGGCAACTTCAGCGACGATCCTGCGATCTCTGTCAGCCTCGGCCGACTCCGCCACCTCGCGTCGGTGCGCGATCTCATCTTGCTGCTCGCCGAGCGACTGTGCTGCGAGGCGCCGGTCCTCATCGCTAAAGAGTCCTCGAATCGGCTCGGCGGTATTCAAGACCATGTCCTCGAAGGAGATGTCGAGACGATCCGCCTCAAGCAGCGCGCTCCAGCCCTCCGACTCGCCCGTCTTTCGGAGCACGTCCTTGATGTATCGCACGAGAGCGGGCCCGTCGTGCTCCCGGTCATTGATAGCTCGCGTCACGTACGGCCCCCAGTAGTTTGAGCCGTCAGCGTTCGTGACGTTCCGATCGTCCCGCGCGGTTTGAAGGCGATGACGGATCTCCGCCAGCAATGCTCTGTGCGCCTGATCCACGGGCGCCAGCGTAGCCCACGAGCCACCGATCGTGTTCTGGCCGAACCGGATCAACCGCGCTGGGATCGACGAGTAGAGTCCGCCACCGTGGCGCGACGGAGGGCCAGTGGCGATCGGCGGGGCGTGTTGGGCAGGCAGCGCGCTGCGAGCGTGTGGAGAACGTGGCGTGGCTTTGTCGCTTAATGCTCTGGCTCGGAAGTTCGGCGACGTATTCGGCAGACGGATACGCTCGCTCTTGGCGGCCAGCAGGCGCCCCGCCGGTGCCGAGACGGAGGGCCGCTTGTCGTCCCAGGCGGGCGTCTCGTTGGCTGCGCGGGGGCGCTTGCTTTCCGCGTATTGCTGGGTGCTCCTCGATTCCCGCGGGAGGCGCGTACCGCGGACGAAGCTGGTTCGGTGATCAATTGGCTGCGTTGAGGATCGCGCGCGCGGTGCGACGAACGTCGTCTTCGGTTGTCGACCAGTTGGAGAACGACACTCGCAGAGCGTGACGTCCGCGCCATGCTGTGCCGCCGAGCCAGCATTCGCCGTCGGCTTGCACGCGGGCGAGGTGATCCGGCGTGCCTGCGACCAAGACCTGGTTCAGCACGACGTCATTTAGCACCTCCAGGCCGCCCTCTCGAAGGAGGGAGGCCATCAGCGTCGCGTGCTCGCAGCATCGCTCGACCAGTTCGGCGACGCCGCGCCGGCCGAGATATCGCAGCGCCGCGTACACGGGGATCGCACGCCCCCGGCGGGAGGCCTCGGGCACGAACTCAGCCGGCTCTCGGTGATCGCTACGGGCGAGATACTCAGCGCTCACCGCCATCGCACGCGGTAGCGCCTCTGGCGGCGCAACGATCGCGAACGCGCAGTCGTAGGGAACGTTGAGCCACTTGTGCGCATCCACGGCCCAGGAGTCGGCCCGGTCCCTGCCAGCCACCAGGCCCTCCAAGCGCGGCGACGCGGCGGCCCACAGGCCGAACGCTCCATCGACGTGAAGCCACGCGCCGTGCTCAGCCGCGAGGTCCGCGAGCGCCCCGAGGGGATCGCACGCGCCAGTGTTGACGTTGCCCGCCTGGGCACAGACGAGCACCGGGCCCTTGGCAGCGAGCAGCGATCCCTCGAGCGCCAATGGGTCCATCGCACCGTTCGCGTCGACGCCCACCCGCGTCACGCGATCGTGACCGAAACCGAGGTAGCCAAGCGCCCGTAACACGGTCACGTGCACCTCCTCGCCGACCAGCACCTCGATCGGCGGAGCCCCAAACAGTCCCTGCGCGTCAGCGTCCCAGCCCACTCGCCGTAACAGCTCGCCGCGCGCAGCCGCCAGGCAGCTGAAGTTAGCCATCTGCGCGCCAGTGACGAAGCCAACGCTCGCGCTCCGGGGGAGACCAAGCAACTCCAGGACCCACCCTGCTGCGACCTCCTCGGCGACCGCCACCGCTGGCGATGCGCTGTACATGCCGCACATTTGGTCCCACGCGGAAACAAGCCAATCAGCCCCGAGCGCGACCGGGAGCGACCCGCCGACGACAAATCCGAAGTAGCGTGGCCCAGCGGACGCGACCAGCCCCGGATCGGCATCAGCGGCCAACTGCTCAAGGACATCTACCGCACCCTCACCGGAATCGCTCAGCGGCCGGCGCAGCGCCACCGGCTCGGAGCCACCCACATGCCGCTCGCTCACACCGTCGAGGTATGCGCACGCCAGCCGGTATGCATGAGCGAGCACGTCTTCGTTGGTCACCGCCGGAACAGCTTATCCCGGCCGCAGCCGTATTCCGCTTCGAGGACGCAGGGCGGCCAGGCCGACGCTGACGGGCGCGCGTAGACTCTCGCGGCGTGTCGGCCGTGGGAGACCCTGGGTATGCGCTGAGCTCGTCTAGTGGGGAAGAGCACGAGCGGCTGGTCCGCCAGGCCGATATGTATGCGCCGTTCACGCGCCGTCTGCTGGCGCGTGCGGGGATCGAGCCAGGTATGCGGGTGCTTGATGTCGGCTGTGGGCCGGGCGATGTCAGTTTGCTTCTGTGCGAGCTGGTGGGCGCCGATGGGTCCGTGGTCGGGGTCGAGCGTGACGAGCAGGCGCTCGCGAGGGCGCGTCAGCGGGCGGTCGAGTCTGACATCGAGAACGTCGAGTTCGTGCTTGGGGACTTTCGCGACATCGAGCTCGCCGGTGACCCGTTTGACGCGTTGGTCGGGCGGCTCGTGCTGATGTACCAGGGTGACCCGCCCGCGGCGGTGCGGGCCGCGGCACGCCACGTACGCCCGGGTGGGGTGGTCGTGTTCGCGGAGATGTGCATGCGCACAGGGTCTGCGATACCGCAGAGGTTCTTGGTGTCCTGGCCGCATACCCCGGCGTCCGAGCAGCTCAGCGAGTGGATCGATGGCGCCTTCGGCGGGCTGGGCACGCAGCCGGACATGGGAATGCGGTTGCCCGAAACGTTTGCGCAAGCCGGCCTGCAGCCCAGCCTGGACCTCGACAGCGAAGTCGCGATTGCTGTCGGCGAGGACGCGGTCTCCGAGGCCGTGGACTTCGCCCGCAGCTTGCTGCCCGCGATCGTGGCTGCCGGGGTGGCCACCGAAGAGGAAGTGGACATCGACACCCTCGCCGAGCGCCTGCATGCCGACACCGGACCGGTCGGACGCATCTCCTTCTGGCCGACAATCATCGGCGCCTACGCGACAAAGCCACAGTAGCCCTACTACTCGCGCGAGCGACCGGGCGCCTAAACCACCGCACTGATGCTCAGGTAACGGACGATCGGCCGTCGCGGCGGCGCCGGCCGGCGACACAATCGCCTGCGCCGGGCAAGGCGATCACCTGGGCGCCGTTGACGGCTGCAGCTCCAGCTCGTCCGGAGCGACAGCGCGGGGTAAGTGATCGAGACGCCCCCTCTCAGTGGAATGGGCAGTCTTTGCGCGGCAACTCTCCTATGTTTGGAGGGGGGGCGACGCGACCCTTGGTCGGCGATGCCCGGGAGAGGGCAGCCCTGACCTGGACGGTGCCTCTCCGGCCTTCGGGCGTGTTGGCCTGGCGTATCGTTGCTTGCATGACGGATCCTCAGTTCCGACACGACATCGTCCGTATTCAGCGTCTGCGCGCGCGGAATGCGCGATTCTTCAGGCGGTTGCCGCACAGCGCCATCTCGCACCAGTGGCCCTGCCGGTTGCGCGAGCGGTCATAGAAGACCCATTGGCACTCCGAGTTGCCGCATACCTTGAGGCGGCTCCAGCTGCCGTGTTCTTGGGCGTCTCGAACGATCAGCAGCAGATCGAACATTCCATCACCGAGATCGTTGTGGCGCGGGTTATCGAGTCTCAGTGTCCCTTGCTCATCCACGGTCAAGCACGCACTGTGCGCGCCTGCCAGTTCGCGCAGGGGTCGTAGCGCAACAGCGCCGTGCGCCTCTGTGCGGTGGAAGCTGAGCAGGCGGTGGATGCTCTCGCGCACGCTGCGAGCCACCTCCAGTTCGTCCGCTGTCACTGTCGCTGTGGGGGGCAGCAGCTGAGTGTCAACGAGCCATCGCCGCGCTGTCTCGGGATCGCTCAACAAGTCGGAGTCGCCTGCGAAGTACCGGGTGTTCAGGAACGCCTGCACCAACAGCAATGGCATCGGCGCCGGCTTGCCCTCCTCGGCGAACGGATACCACGACGGGAGACTCATCACGGCTGAATACCCAAGGGGCTTTCAGTGACCATCAAACAAGCTTGACAGGTTATCTGACCAGCGTATGATCTACGCCAGTCATGCAAGAAGCGGCGAAGCACACCGGCCCAGCGATGCACCCGTTCGTGCACCGCCTGCGCGTTCGTTACAACGAGTGCGACGCCCAGGGCCAGGTCTTCAACGCCAACTATTTCGTCTACTTCGACGTCATCCTGACCGAGCTGTGGCGCGAGACCCTCGGCTCCTACCAAGCGCTCACAGCCAACGGCCTCGACCTGGTGGTCGCCGAGACGGGGGCGCGCTTCCGCGCCCCAGCGCGCTTCGACGACGAGCTCGAGATCACGCTTGAGGTCGAGCGCCTTGGCAACACGTCGATGGTGTCCGCGATCGGGATCGCGCGGGATGGGGATATGCTCGCCGAGGGTCGCATCGTCCATGTCTTCGTGCACGCCGACCGCCTCGGCGAGAAGGCCCCGATCCCCGATCACGTGCGGCGCATACTGCAGCCCTATGTCGTCGATGATCTCGACTCACACGCGACGAGCACGATCACCAAGAGCTGACCTCAAGGCCGCTACCTCGCCTGGCGCATCAGCGCGCCGAGGTCGGGCATCTTGCCCTGGGCCAGGGAGCCCTGCTTGGCGCGGAAGCGAAGAGGAGGCCTCCAACGGCGTCCCGTCGCTCGCGCTTGGGACGACCAGCAGGCGACGGCGACCGAAATCGCGACACGCCCGCTTGCGCCCGGCGAAGCGGAAGCGCCCGCTTCGTCGCCCTCCACGCTCGCGGCTCGTCCCGAGCGGACGCGAAACCGGAGGCAACGCGCGGTACCGCTTGAGGTGACAATGCAGGCGCGAACGGTGCTCCTTTCCACGCAATGGAGGATCACCCACTCGTGCGCGAGCAGGTACGTCCGAACGTCGACGGAGGTCTCGACGACCGGCGATCGCAAGCGTGCCGATCCGATCGCCTGCCGCCTCGATCGGGGGACGACCGAGGCGTCGCCGAAGCAGTGGCGAGGGGTCTGCCCGAGCTGGGAGGAACCGATCGCTTGAGAGGGCCTCGCCCCCCACGGCTACGCGAAGCTGGGAGGCTGCTAGCGATGTCGGTCTAGAGCTGCGGACGAACGTTTGGCTTCAGTCCGTAGCAAGCGTGCTGACGCTCCGGCTCGGGCTCTCCCGCTCTGGACGACCCCGGGCGTCGCCCAGCCACCGGGATTTCCCCAGGTCAGGTTCGTGGACTGTCCTGTGTTCGGCGACCTGTCGCCAGCGCAATGCCTCTCAGTGCGGCAGATAGACAACATCTCGGGGACCGCAGGTGCCCCCGGCCGAGCACCCGTTGTAGTCGGACTCTTCTGTGAAGGGACCCTTCCAAGTGGTTCCGCCGCCGGTCCCTGAAACGTAGGCCGGGCGGTAGGGATAGCCGCAGAAGTAGAACCCCATACGACCGCCGCACACCCACCAGCGGCCGTCAATGAGTACCGGCCCGGCGTCGCCGGTGGCGGCCCCGTCCGCGGTTAGGTTGATGTGCTTGGCGTGTGGGTTGGTGGCGCCGGCAAGAATTGTCCGGGCCTGCGCGCATGACATGTGCCACGGATAGATCGCGTCCTTGCCATAGAAGCCTTTGGCCGCGTAGCCGCAGCGGTTGACCGTGACGGTCGTCAGTGCGGACGCTGCGCCGACGCCGATCATCAGTGACGCGAAAGCGATCAAGATGCACCGCCATCCCCTGAACATGCGCGCGAGCCTAACACGAAATCGCTGTCGTTCGACAGCGGCTTCCGGCGCGCGACCGCATCGGCGACGTCTCGATGGTGTCGATCACCGGCACCACATGAGCGCCCCACCGCGTTTGCACTCGCCCTGCGCGGGAGCCCAACACCGAGACGATCACTGTGCCGCCCTGGATGAGGACCAGCACTCTCCGCGGGTGCCACCGCTCGCGTTTACTTTCGCGGGAAGAGCGAGCGTGTTCGGCGCACCGGATACGTGCGCAAACTTGCGAGCCAGACCACGGCGTTTACGCTCGTGGACGCGGTGGCGCTATCTGTCCGATTCGGCCCTTGCTCAGTCCGGTGGCCTTGCCGATCCGCTCGTATGTCCAGCGCAGGTTGACAGCGCGCTGTACCGCGCGGGTGCGGGTGCGGGTGACGGCATCTTGGACTTCGCTGATCGCGGTGCGGATGCTCTCGATCTCCTGGAGGTGCTCGTCGGTCAGGGGGAGCACTCCTTCGGTGTCGGATGCCGCGTTGATGCGGGCCTGCAGTTGCGCTAGGTCGAGGCCCCGCTCCTGAAGATCGGCGGCGAGCTGACCGGTGACCTCGGGATCGCGACGGTCGTCTGCGCTCGGGTCGGTGGCGGTCATCGGGGCGGTTGGGTTAGAAGCTGAGGGAGTGCTCTGTTGCGAGCTTGTCAGCGGTTGATTCCAGAGTGACGGTTTCGCTGGTGGGCTCGTCGGTGCCGTCGTAGAGGCGAGCCGTCCAGGGACCACCGGGGCGGTCCTGGGAGATGACGGCGGTGTCGATCCCGAGGTCGGCGCGGGTGTAGGTGGTGGTGATCTGCCTGCCGTCGGCGAGGGTGTTGGTCTGCAGCGTCCTGTCCATGTCGTCCATTCCCGTGCCTCCTGTGGTGGTGGTGTACGTGCTCATGCCCCTAGGATGTCTAGCGAGCTAGATAAAGTCAAGAATATTAGACTAATCTTTAGAAAGTCTTTAGGAAATGGCCGAGGCTGAGCGTGCGGGCGGCCGCGAAGGCCAGCCTGAGCGCCTAAATTCACGCGGATGGGCCTACACCTTGGCGAGCGCTTTGCTATGATCGCCCTGCAAATACCACCATTCTTCGACTCGGAGCAGGTCGCGGGTAGGTGTATCAATCCCGCCTCCGCTATAGCCGCTTTAGCGACCTTGCTCCGCGCCTATAGCTGCGAGCAGGCGCTCGATAACTTCTTCGAGGTCGTGCCATGTGTCGCGGGTTGAGCGGCCGGAGTGTGTGGGGATGCCGACGAAGGCTAGGTCGCTGCTCATGATTTCGAGTAGGTCGTTGGCGCGGCTTGAGCGTAGATAGTCGGACATGGTTGCAAGCTCGGGTTGCTCTGCCCATCGCAGCACTTGTCTGAGGACAGCTAGCAGCTGGGGCCAGTCACGGTGGGCTGGCAGTTCGTCTGGTGTGGTGCCGAGCAGGGACGCCCAAGCGGAGCGGTCAGCGGTGTAGCGCTGTTCGGCGGCGACAGTGGATGCCGAGACGACCCCTGCGGCGGTCAAGCCCGCCAGTGCATCGTGGACGTTGCGCTTGGAGTATCGCGTCGATCGGGCCAGTGTTTGGGCGTTGACCCATGGGGCCTCTGTGCTCAGTAGAACGCGAATGACCTCAGCTCGAATGCCTACACCGAGAATCTGGCGGAGCCGAAAGGCCAGGTTGATGGGTGTGGTGCTGTCGGGATGCTGAGACTTACGGGAGGGTGAGAGCACCGGACGCAACCAGCCTGCGGCGGCAAAATCCTCGTCAGCTTGGTTGATCTGAATCTCGTGTTGAAACAGCGGCTGGAGTTAATGGCGGTGCTGCGCACGCTCGAAGAAGCCTTCGGGCAGCCCGAGATCAAGTAGCGAGGTGGGTCCTGGATTAAGCCAGTCCTCGGATATCCCGAAGTCGCGGGCCACCGTCTGCGCAGCGCCAAGCAGAGCAGCAGGAAGCGGCTGCGCTGATATGAGCTCCTCGCCGTCGACGATCGCGAGGACGTCTACATCTCTCGTGGCGCGAGAGACAAGTCCGAGCGCGAGCAGGCAGAGCCGCCGACCACTGCAATGGTGAAGCACTCGTTCTGTGCCGCAATCTGTTCGCCAAGCGCATCGAGGAGATCGTCGGCTGTTTGGGCGCTGTCAATCGAGATGTCATTCATCACTATTTAGGATGTTATACATCTCGCCGTGCGCGGTCAACTGGCTCGTGAGGGCCACCCTGAGATGGTTCGCATAACAGGCACGGCAAGGTCGCTAATGGGAGCGCATCGCTCCCCGCCATTCGAAAACCCCGCTCCGGCGGGGGTTTTTCGTGGGAAGCCGGTGGTTGCAACGGACCAGGGTTCCAATATGGTTCCGTTTGGTGTGCGCCGGCACATGTCCTGTCTGTCAAATCCTCCACGTCGCTCGCCTAGACTGCCTGCCTTGAGCGGGCTTGCATCCAATCCGTTCGGGGAGAAGCCCGTGCCGTGGTGGCGTAGATTGCATCAGTCCAGCAAGGGGCGTGCTCCCAAGCGCTACGCGGTTGCAGCGGGCTCTCTGGGGCCGATGGCCGGCCTCGTCGTCACGAGCGGCGACGGTCTCGGCGGGCCGGCGAGGGTCGCGCTCGTGGCCGGCTTGACGCTGGTCCCTCCGTGGCTGGTCGAGGTCTGGTGGAGGATGCGCGAGCGTCGCAGGGAAGAGCTGCCGATCCTTCCGGAGTGAAGCGCGCCGGGCGTGGCAGTGTTCTCCAACGGGTTATGCCTGCGCGCAGGAAAATGCAAACAAAGCGCAAACATGCCCCCCGCCAAACATGCCCCGCGCGTCACCGGATCGTTCCAAACGACCAAGCCCCGAACCCAAACCAAGCCCCGAACCAATAGTCATGCAGGGCGCCGCGGTAGTTCGAAAATACGAGGTCGCCGTGGTGCTCATTCCGCGCGCACCCCGTTGCGCACCGTCCCCAGGCCGTCGATCTCGACCTCGACCGTATCCCCGTCGCGTAGGAACCGTCCCTGCGTCGCGCCCACGCCCGCGGGTGTGCCCGTGGCGATGATGTCGCCGGGCAGCAGCGTCATCGTGCGCGACAGCCACGCCACGACCTCCGCCGGGCCGAATATCAGGTCGGCGGTCGTTCCCTCTTGCACCAGCTCGCCGTTGATGCGCGTGCGCAGCCCCAGCGACCGCAGGTCCTCGATCTCCTCGAGTGTCACCAGCGCCGGTCCGCAGGGCGCGAACGTGTCGATCGCCTTCCCGCTCGTCCACAGCGCGTTCTGCAACTGCAGGTCGCGGGCGCTCACGTCGTTGAACGGCATCGCCCCAGCCACGTGCGCGAGCGCCTGCTCGGCGCTGACTTTGCGCGCCGGCGCTCCGATGACCAGCGCAAGCTCGGCCTCGTAGTCGACGTACTCGGGATGCGCCCGCGGGAGCACGATCTCCCGACCGCTGCCGATCAGCGAGTTGGCGAACTTCGCAAACCACATCGGCGCGGCCGGGATCTCCTGGCCGGTCTCTTCGGCGTGGTCGCGGTAGTTCAGGCCGAGGCACACGATCTTCTGCGGGTCCACGACGGGCGCGTGCAGCGTCGCGTCGGCGAGCGCCACGCGCTCGTCCGTCCGTTCGGCGCGTCTTCCCAGCTCGCGCAGTCCCTCGGCGTCAAGCGCCGCCAAGAGCCCCCGCACCGTCGTCGCGGGCGCGCCGAGGGTTGAGACCGGGACCACGTCCTCGCCGAGCACAACCGCAGCCGCGGGTCCCGCCTCGGTGTGGATACTGACGAGGCGCATCGCTCAGGCCATGGTATGTCTCGGGGAACGGCTCGCCATGACAGCCGTGAGCCTACTCGCCCCGAGCCCCGAACTATCATGGCGTCGTGTCCGCTGGCGTCGTATCCGAGTCGGTCGTGTCGGTCACGTTCGACAACCTCGGCGAGGCCGCCCAGCTTGAGCTGGGCATGTGGCCCTCGGAGGTGTCCCTCGGCGAGCACTTCACCGTCGTGGACATCCTTCCGCGCCTGCTCGACCTGCTCGCGACCCACCGCCTGCGCGCGACGTTCTTCGCCGAGGGCCTGAACGCCGAGATGTACCCGCGGGCGCTGCACGCGATCCTCGCCGCCGGCCACGAGGTCGCCGTGCACGCGTGGCGTCACGAGGAATGGGCCGTGCTCGACGCCGACTCCGAGCTCGCGCTGCTGCGACGCGCCACCGATGCCATGCGCGCGATCGACATTCACCCGCTCGGCTTTCGACCGCCCGGAGGCGGTCTGACCGATCGCACCCCGAGGCTGCTCCGTGAGCAGGGCTACACATACGCCTCGCCCGCGGGCGAGCGCGAGGGTCTGCTCGAGGGTCTCGCCGTCCTGCCGTTCCGCTGGCCGCTCGTGGACGCCTACTCCTACCTGCCCCAGTTCGCGGGTCTGCGCGAACGCTACGGCGACGGGCCCGATCCCCTCACGCCCCCGCGGATGCGCGACGACATGATCGCCGCGCTGGACGCTCACGCGGCGCACGCGGGACACCTGACGCTGCTCTTTCACCCCTTCTCGGTCGCCTTCACCGGCGATCCCGGCTGGCAGGCGCTCGACTCCGTGCTCGGCCACGCCACGCGCCTCGCCGCCACGGGCGCCCTCACGGCGATGCGCATGGACGAGGCGGCCGCACAGATGCTGGAGCTTTCCGAGGAGCCGGGTCCGCCACAGCTCGACGACGCCACCTGGATGACCAAGTGACTCTGCGCCTGCGCCTGCGCCCGCGCCGGCCCTTCACCGTCCTGACCGCGCTCGGCACCGCCGCCCACCACGCCTTCGAGGTTCGCGCCGGCGTCGGTCTGGTGTTCGAGCCGTTCATCGGCCGTCGCGCCGCCGTCGCGATGTGGGCCGGAGCCCTGCCCGCGTGGGCGCTCGCCGGATGGGCGGCCGAGGGCGAGCGCATCGAGAAGTGGATCGCCCTGAACGACGCCGCCGGGCTGGCGGGCGCCATCGTCCACTTCGTCGAGTGGCCCTGGGAGCCGCGCCGCGGCATTCCCCACCTGACCGAAGCCGAGGGGATGACCACCGAGCAGCTCACGCCCTACAACCGAGTCCTGCACCTGTGGACGCTCGCGGGGCTCTTGGCCGTAGCGTTCGAGACTCCCCGCCACGCTCGGCGGTGGGCGTTTTTGGGCCTGCTGCTCGGCGAGCCCCTGCGCCGCTCCGCCGTCCATCACTTCCGCTGGGCGCGCGAGCAGGCGCAGCGCGACCCCGAGCGCTGGAGCCCGGTGCTGAGAGCTTAGAAACCGTCCGAAAACTCGCTGACGGCGTCGCAGACGTCCGGTGTGGGCGATCTGGCGAGTTTTCGGATAGACGCTTGGGACTGCCAGACTTCCGGTGCGGCATCCATCGCAGTGCGGCATCCATCGCCCCGTGTCACGCTTTCGACAGCACATCCCCGCGAGGAGGCATCCGTGAAGGTTCGCGCCGCCGTACTGGAGGAGTTCGCCGCACCGCTCGTCGTCCAGGAGCTGGACCTCGCCGACCCCGGCCCCGGTGAGGTGCTGGTCAGGCTCGTCGCCTGCGGGGTCTGCCACACCGACATGTACACCGCATCCGGCGCCGATCCGTCCGGATACGCACCGACCGTGCTCGGACACGAGGGCGCCGGCGTCGTCGAGGCCCTCGGCGTGGGGGTGAGCGCGCTCGCGCTCGGCGACCACGTCATCACGCTGTTCTCGCCCCAGTGCCGCGAGTGCATTCACTGCCTGGACCCGCGCACGAACCTCTGCCTGGCCATCCGCGAGCAGCAGAATCGGGGCCACCTGCCGGACGGCACCACGCGCCTGTCCCGCGGCGGCGAGCCGATTCGGCACTTCATGGGCACCTCGACGTTCGCCGAGTACGCCGTCGTGCCGGAGATCGCGCTGGCCAAGGTCAGCCCCGAGGCGCCGCTCGACCGGGCCTGCCTGTTCGCCTGCGGGCTCTCGACGGGGCTGGGCGCGGCGATGTTCACCGCCGAGGTGCAGCCGGGCTCGACCTGTGTCGTGTTCGGCGCCGGCATGGTCGGCCTCGGCGCCGTCGCGGGATGTCGGCTGCGGGGAGCCGAGCGGATCGTCTGCGTCGACCTCTCCGAGCAGCGCCTGGCGCTCGCGCGCGGCCAGGGCGCCACCGAGTGCTGGCGCGCCGACGGGCATGCCGTGCAGCGCACGCTCGAGAGCACCGGCGGGTTCGGCGCCGACTACACCTTCGAGGCCACCGGCCTGGTGGCTGTCATGCGCGAAGCGGTCGAGGCCGCGCGCATGGGCTGGGGCCTGTGCACCGTATGCGGCGTGGCCGGGCGCGGTGAGACGCTCGACGTGGTTCCGCGCCTGCTGATCACCGGCCGGCGCATCCGCGGCTCATCCTTCGGCGGCGTCAAGGGTCGCGATCAGGTGCCCGAGCTCGTCGAGCGCTACCTGCGTGGCGACATCGACGTCGATCCGTTCATCTCCCATCGCATGCCCCTCGATGACATCAACCGCGCCTTCGGTCTGATGGAAGCGCAGGATGGGATCCGCTCCGTGCTCGAGCTGAGCGGCGCCTGACCAGACCAGGACCGACGCGCGGAGCCGGCCTCTCGGCGATCGCGCCCTCCCGCCGATCGCGTTTGTGGGCTGGCGATCACGGGCGTGAGCAGGTGCGGGATCGACTCGTAAGTGGTTGAGCTCCACCTGCTCGGGCCCTCGTCAAAAGGACCGACGGTTCGACGACGAACCGCGCAGCGCTTCTCAGTGGGGATGAGATCGATCTTGCGATCGCTGTCTTCTCCCGCACGCGACGCGCCGCGGTCGCAACGCTCTCGCCTCGCCACCCGCGCGGTCTCGGCATCCTCGGCAACGTCCGCCGTGCGGCCGCTATCGAAGCTCGACCAGCGCGCTCGCGTCCACCTCGTCGATGCTCGCGTACCCACTCAAGGCCATCGCCAGATCGAGGTCCGCGAGGAAGCTGCGGAGCACCTCCGCCACCCCCTCGGCGCCGCCGAGCGCGAGGCCCCAGATGTAGGGTCGCCCCAGCAGCACCGCGCGGGCGCCGAGCGCCAGCGCCTTGAGCGCGTCCGCGCCGCCGCGAATGCCGCTGTCGAACAGCACCTCGCAGCGCCCGCCCACGGCCTCCACAACCCCCGGCAGGGCATCCAGCGCGCCGATCGCCCCATCGACCTGCCGCCCTCCGTGGTTGGACACCAGCACCCCCTCGACCCCGTGCTCCACCGCCAGCCGCGCATCGTCGGGATGCACGATCCCCTTCAGCACGATCGGCAGCTGCGTGCACTCGCGCAGAAACGCCAGGTCCTCCCACGTGACCGACGGGTTCGCGAACTGCCAGGCCCACTGCCCGATCGCGGCCTGCATGTCCTCCTCCGGCGCCACCTCCAGCAGGCCCCGAAAGACCGGGTCCTCCAGGTAGTTGCGGTTCCCCTCTCCCCACAGGAACGGCAGGAACGCCTCGCTCAGATCCGCCGGACGCCACCCCAACAGCCACGTGTCGAGCGTCACCACGATCGCGCCATACCCCGCCCGCTCCGCGCGCTGCACGAAGCTGCGCGCCAGCTCCCGGTCTCGCGGCCAGTACAGCTGATACCAGCGCGCCAGCTCTCCCGCCGCCTGCGCGATCTGCTCGATCGTGTGCGACGCCGCCGAGCTGGCCACCAGCGGCACGCCCACCCGCGCCGCGCCGCGCGCCATCGCCAGCTCCCCCTCCGGGTGCGCCAACGTCTGCACTCCGATCGGCGCCAGCAGCACCGGCGCGGGCAGCTCCGTCCCCAGCACCGTGCGCGCGAGGCTGCGCTGCGAGACGTCGCGCAGCATCCGCGGCCGCAATCGCCAGTGGTCGAACGCCTCGCGATTCGCGCGCATCGTCTCGCCCAGCCCCGCGCCGCCCGCGATGTACCCGCGCGGGCCGCGCGCCAGCAGATTCATCGCGTCCCCTCCAGCCGGCGCCAGTCGAGCGTTCGCGCGGGGCGCTGTCCGGCCATGCCGCGCAGGTAGATCTCGTACTGGTAGTTGGCGTATGGGATCGCGTCGCTCATCGCGTCGGCGGGACTCTATCTGCCGGGTGGAGGGCGGCATATGAGGGGAGCGCGCTCCGGCAAGCCCGAAGATCCGTCCCGCTATGTTCCCTACGGACCCCCGCACACGCTCAGGGAAGGACGACGAGATGGAACGCAAATGGTGGACGCTGATCGCGGTCTGCGTGGCGACGTTCATGCTGCTCCTCGACATCACCGTCGTCAACACCGCGCTGCCGAGCATTCGCAAGGATCTCCATTCGTCGTTCACCGACCTGCAGTGGGTCATCGACGCCTACGCGCTCACGCTCGCCGCGTTCGTCCTCACATCGGGGTCGCTCGCCGATCGGCTCGGGCGCAAGCGCGTGTTCGTCATCGGCCTCGGTGATCTTCACGCTCGCCTCGCTGCTCTGCGGGCTGGCCGGATCGCCGACCGTGCTGAACCTCGCGCGCGCCCTGCAGGGCGTCGGCGGCGCGGTGATGTTCGCGGTGTCGCTCGCGCTGCTCGCGCAGGAGTGGCGCGGCCCCGAGCGCGCGACCGCCACCGCGATCTACGGCGCCACCATCGGCGTCGCCGTGGCGCTGGGCCCGCTCGTCGGCGGCGCGCTGACCCAGGCGATCGGCTGGCAGTCGATCTTCTTCCTGAACATCCCCGATCGGCATCGCCGCGATCGCCGTGACGGTGGTCAAGGTCGCGGAATCGCGCGATCGGACCGCCCGCGGCGTCGACTGGGGCGGCACCGTCACGTTCTCGCCGCGAACGCGCTGCTCGTGCTCGCGCTGCTGCGCGGCAACGACGACGGCTGGACCTCCGGCACGATCCTCAGCTCTGCTCGCGGCGGCGATCGTCCTGTTCGTCGCCTTCGTCGTGATCGAGTTGCGCGTCGCGCAGCCGATGCTCCCGCTGAGCCTCTTCCGCAGCCACGCCTTCACCGGCGCGCAGATGACCGCGTTCGCGCTCAGCGGCTCGATGTTCGCGCTGTTCCTCTACATCACCCTCTACATGCAGGAGATCGAGCACCTCTCGCCCCTGCAGGCCGGTCTGCGCTACCTGCCGTTCACCGTCGGCTCGTTCTTCGTCGCCGGCGCAACCGCCTCGCTGGAGGGGAAGGTCGCGCCGCGCTTTCTGCTCGCGGCCGGGCTCGCGATCACCGGCATCGGCCTCGTCCTGATGAGCGGCGCCAAGCCGGAGGACTCCTGGACGGTCCTGCTCCCCGGCTTCATCGTCGGCGGCCTCGGCGTCGGACTCGTCAACCCCGTGCTCGCGAACGTCGCGCTCTCGACCGTGCCCGAGCGGATGAGCGGCGTCGCCTCGGGCGTCAACGACACCTTCCGCCAGGTCGCGATCGCCTCCGGCACGGCGGGGCTCGGCGCGCTGTTCCTCGCGCTCTCCCAACAGCGGATCCAGGATCTCCTGCCGAGGGTGAGCGGCCAGCAGGCGCGCGGCCTGGCGGAAGCCGTCTCCTCCGGCACCCTTCCACCCGGCGCGCCCCCGCAGGTCGTCCATGCCGCGCGCGAGGGCTTCACGCACGGCTTCTCCAGCATCCTGCTCGTCGGCAGCGCGATGGCGCTCGTCGGCGCCGTGCTCGCGCTGCTGCTGGTCCGCGACAGCGACCTGCGCCACGAAGACGCACCCGAGGTCGCGGCCGAGCCCGTGACGGCCTGAAGCGGCGCTCGGGGCGCACGCGATCCAGAGGCGTGACCGGAAAGCGCCCCGCCGGCCCGCCGGCGTCAGGGGTGCCGGTTCAGGGCCCCGCAGGTCGACTATGCTCGCGCCGTGAGCACCCGCGTGGTAATCCTCGGCGCCGGCTTCGGTGGCCTCGAGCTGGCCACCACCCTGTCGGAGGCGCTCGGCGAGGAGGTCGAGGTGACGCTGATCGACAAGAGCGAGGCGTTCGTGTTCGGGTACTCCAAGCTCGACGTGCTGTTCGGGCGCACCTCGCCCGCGGCGGTGCGCCTCGCCTACGGCGACATCGCCAAACCGGGGGTGCGCGTCGTGCACGAGACGATCACCGCGATCGACCCCGAGAACCGTCGCGTGAGCACCGACGGCGGCGAGTATGAGGGCGACGCGCTCGTGGTGGCGCTCGGCGCCGACTACGACCTCGACGCCACGCCGGGGCTGGCCGAGGGCGGCAACGAGTTCTACTCCGTCGCCGGCGCGCAACGGCTGGCGCAGCTGCTGCCTACGTTCACGCACGGGCGCGCGATCGTCGGGGTGTGCGGAGCGCCGTTCAAGTGTCCGCCCGCGCCGAGCGAGGCGGCGTTGCTGCTGCACGAGTATCTGAGCGCGCGGGGGGTGCGCGAGGACTGCGAGATCGCGTTCGTGCTGCCGCTGCCCAGCCCCGTGCCGCCCTCGCCGGAGACCTCCGCCGCGCTCGTGCGGGCGTTCGCCGAGCGCGACATCGAGTTCGTGCCGAAAACCCGCGTGGCCGCGCTTGACCCGGCGCGCCAGGTGGCCGTGCTCGACGATGGCGGCGAGCTGGCATACGACCTGTTCCTCGGCGTCCCCAGGCATTGCGCCCCGGCGGTGGTCGTGGCCGCGGGCATGGTCGAGGACGTGTACGTGCCCGTGAACCCGCGCACGCTCCAGACACGTTTCCCGGGCGTGTACGCCGTCGGGGACGTCGCCGCGGTGGGCGTGCCCAAAGCGGGGGTGTTCGCCGAGGGGGCCGCGCGCGTCGTCGCGCGATCGCTGATCGCGCAGATCCAGCGCGGCGAGCAGCCCGGGGGCTACGAAGGGACGGGCTCCTGCTACATCGAGTTCGGCGGCGGGCGCGTGGGGCGCGTCGACGTGGACTTCATGTCGGGCCCGAAGCCGACCGGCACGTTTCACGAGCCCTCCGAGGCGCTCGTGACCGAGAAGCAGCACTTCGGCTCCAGCCGCCGCGCCCGCTGGTTCGGCGTCGGCGGCTGATTCGCCGAAACAGGTTCCGCTGCCCTCGAGCGAATGGCTATGGATCCCGCTCGCGCCCGCGCGGCATCTCGCTCGTGCCACATGCATCCGTTGGTGGCGCACACAGCATCTCGCTCGCGGCGCATAGCATCCGCTGGTGGCGCAGATGACCCCGACGACCTTCTACTACGACCTCGGATCGCCCTACGCGTACCTGACCGCGGAGCGCATCGGCGAGATCCTCGGGGCCCCGATCGTGTGGCAGCCGGTGTCGCTGGGAGGCCTGTTCAAGGCGAACGGGCGCTCGTCGTGGTCGCTCGGCGAAGCCGAGCGCCGGCGCGCCGGAATGGCCGAGGTCGAGCGCCGCGCGCGGGCGTACGGACTCCCGACCGTGCGCTGGCCCGACCCCTGGCCGAGCGACTATCTGCTGGCGATGCGGGTCGCGACGTACGCGTTCACCGTCGGGCGCGGGCACGAGTTCACGATGCGGGCGTTCCGCCACGCGTTCCGGCACGGCCGCGATCTCGCCGTGCGCGAGCACGTCCTGCAGGCCGCCGCCGACGCGGGCCTCGACCCACAGGCGGCCGGCGAGGCCGCGGGCGAGAACGAGATCAAGCTGGCGCTGCGCTCCGCGACCGAAGCCGCGCACGAGCTCGGCGTGTTCGGCGTCCCCACGATCGCCGCCGCCGGCGAGCTGTTCTGGGGTGACGATCGCCTGCGCGACGCAGCCGCCGCGCTCGGTGAGGATGTCTGAGCGCTTTTTGATGGGTGAGCCATAGCCGGTCCTTGCATCGGATTGCCGTCGGCGCCGCTCACCGCACCCGTCGGCGTTGCGTGGGCGCTTTCCGTGTGACGCTCAGGCCGATGGGTAGGCACCCGGGCTCTACTGCAGCCACCCATCGTGTCTGGAGCGCGATCCACGGCCGACTCTCCGTAGTTTCCCGCTCCCGTACCGTGGTCTGCACCGGATGCGCCGTGTCTTTTCGCACGCGAGGCTTGGGCGTTGTGAGAGTCACTGGCGCCACCTCGCCGCGGTCCGCGCCCGTCGCCGGCGATCCGAGTGGCGCAGAGCTCGTCCGCTTCGCAGAGCTCGTCCGCTTGCGAGACGGGTCGTCGGTCTCGGCGCGCTCGGCGACCACCGATCCCAGGAGGGCATTCGTGTGAGCGTGCTGGCGGCAGCGGTCTTTAACCTCAACCACCCGGCGCACACGGTGGACTGGGAATTCATCCACCTGTCGGTGGCCAACGTTGTCGTGATCGCTTTGATGCTGATCGTCTTCGTGCTGGCACTCGTACTCCCCTTCCCCGGTGCGACCCGCCGAGCGGCGGCCCGGCGCGGGGAGCGATCCTCGTGAGCGCCGACTCGCCACTCACCGCCGCGCCCGCATCGAAGCGATCCTGGACCGTCCGCACGCGGGAGCGCGCCGTCGACGCGCTTCCGCCCGAGAAGCTGCTGCCGGACGGTCAGCCCACGTATGTCGCCTCGTGGATCTACGTGTTCGGTGTCGCCTCGATCGCCGCGCTGATCGTGATCGTCGCCTCCGGCTCGATCCTCGCGCTGAAGGGCCCCGCCTGGTGGCACTACACCGGCGTCGGGCACTTCTTCAACTCGATCCACATGTGGGGCGTCGAGCTGTTCTTCTTCGTGATGGTCGTGCACCTCTGGGGCAAGTTCTGGATGGCCGCCTGGCGCGGAGGCCGCACGCGGGTGTGGATCACCGGCGCGATCACCTTCCTCGTCGCCGTGCCCACCGCGCTCACCGGCTACGTCTCCCAACAGAACTTCGACGCCCAGTGGATCTCCACGCAGGCCAAGGACGGGCTCAACGCGGTCGGCGTCGGCGCTTTCTTCAACGTGACCAACTTCGGTCAGATGTACAGCTGGCACATCTTCCTCCTGCCCATCGCGGTCGTGGCGCTCGTGAGCGCGCACGTCCTGCTCGTGCGCCGCCACGGCGTCGTGCCGCCGTTCGAGATCGGGGACCGCAAAGCGGCGCTGGCGGCGTCGGCGTTGGCATCCACTGTGGCGTCATCGGTCGCTCCGACGAGCCCCGCCGTCGACGGCTCGTCCCCGTCCCCGTCTCCGCCGCCGACCGCGACCGGGGCGCCGTGGTGAGCCTCCTGCGCTCCGCCGACGACACCCGGCCCTGGCCCGGCCCCAATGCGCCGTATGACCTCATCAAAGAGCTGTTCATCGCCATCGGCGTTATCGCCCTGCTGGCAATCGTCTTGACCGTGCTGTTCTCATCGCCCGACGACACGCCCAGCACGATCGCCCAGTGGTCGCGACAGCAGCCGATCAACTTCACCGCCAACGCGACCAAGGAGCTCAACGGCACCAGCGACACCGCCGAATACGGGCCTCCCTACAACCACAACGGCGAAGGTCAGCACGCCGCCTTCCTCTATCCCCAGAAATGGCTCGGCGTCAGCCATCCGATCGACACGACCAACGATTTCGTACTCGGTCCGCTGAAGACCGTGCCGAACGACCCCGCCCTGCAGAGCGCGATCGCCCAGTACCAAGCCGCACCCGAAAAGACGAAAAAGGAATGGGGAGAAGCCTACGCCAAGCCGCTCGAAGAATATGAAACGGCCGTCGAAGAAGGCAAGACGCCCCCGGGCGCCGTCTCCGCCGATCCCACGACGGGCGCCGTGACCGTCAAGGCTGGTGGCGCCGGTCCCGTTCCCGTGCTGATGGGCGGCTTGCTCGCGCTTGCCAAGAGCGGCGGGCTGGACGGCGATCTGCTGAAGAGCAAACAGTTCTTCCAGACCGACTACACCAAGCCGCTGCTGTTCATGGCCGACGGCGGCCTGCTCGAAAAACGCGCCGAAGCCCAGCACCTGCTCGGCGAGCAGTGGGGGATGATGAACGAGACCGGCAGCTACCCCGGCCAGGCCTGGCTGTGGCTATATGCACTCTGGTATCAGGTCGAACCCTTCAAGGCCTCCGAAAACGCCGACATTCTCGTGATGCTCATGATGGGCGTGCTCAGCCTCGCGTTCATCTGCATCCCCTTCGTTCCTATCGTCAACCGGATCCCGCGCTGGATCCCCATCTACCGCCTGATCTGGCGCGAGCACTACCGCGCCGAGCAGAGCACCTGACCGAACCGGAGCGGCCGCGGCTACGTCTCGCCCGCAGGTGCGGCTACGTCCCGCCCGCGGGTGCGGTTCCAAGCGCGCTCTCTCGGCCGATCAGCCGCTCAACGCCGATCGTGCACACGCCCAGGCTGACCACCGCCGCCGCGACGATCGCCGTCGCCACCGTGCCCGACAGCACGCCCTCGCTGAGCCCCAGTGACGCTACCGCGGCCGGCACTCCCAACTGAGCGGTCGCGGTCAGGCCTGCGCTCAGTGGGCGGCGCACGAGCCCGACCGCCGCGAGGTGAATCGCGACGTTCAGCGCCGCGAGCGCCCCCGTCAGCGCGAGCATCGACGGATCGCTCACCAGCCCGCGCAGGTCCAGCTGCGCGCCGAGGATCACGAAATACAGGGGTATGAAGAACCCGTCCGCGATGCCCCGTATCTGCGTCGAGAGCCGCTTCGGACCGCCGATCAGCGCGACCGTCACGCCGGCGCCGAAGCCCGCGATCAGCACGCTGGTGCCGCTCTTCTGCGCGATCCACGCGAGTCCGAACAGCACCAGCAGCGACAGGCGCAGGTCGAGCGCCCAGTGGCGCCGCTTGGACATGCGCCGGACATGATCGACCCAGCGATGGCCCGTCAGCAGCCGCGCGAGGCCCAGCAGCAGCAGGACCGCGACGGTCACGAGCGCGGCGCCGATCACCGCATGCGCGGTGCGCCGCGGCTGCAGCACGATCGGGACGGACAGGATCGTCACGACGTCCGCGATCGTCACCTGCGCCATCACCGCCAGCACGTCCGGTCCCTCGGCCTTCGTCTCCTGCAGCGCCGGCAGCAACACCGCTGCCGAGCCCGACGCGAGCACGACCGCGTAGATCGCCGCGTGACTCGTCCCCGCGATCGCCGCCGCGGCAAATCCCGCCGGGACCGCGAGCACGCCGGCAATCGCCGCGAGCACCGCCCCGCCGCGCAGCGCGCCCGCCAGCCGCGGATCGCGCAGCGGCAGGTGCATGCCGACGGTCAGCATCAGCATCGCGAACCCCACCTCGCCGAGGAACGCGATCGTCGGGTTGCTCGGATCCACGACGCCCAGACCGGTCTTGCCGACGATCACGCCCGCGGCGATCTCACCGATCACCACCGGCACGAACCGCCGTTCTGACAGCCCCAGCAGCGGACCGCCGAGACCCGCGAGCACGATCGCGAGGAGGATGCCGAAGCTCACCATTCGAGCCTATGTCTTCGGCGGGCATCCCCACGTCCAGGATCACGCGATAGACGCTCACAGCAGCGTATGCTCGTTCGTTCGGAATGGCCCGTGCGCTCGTCACCGGAGCCTCCGGCTACGTGGGTAGCCGGTTGGTACGCAATCTCCACGCGCTTGGCGAGCCGGTCGGGTGCGTCGTGCGCGACCCAAACCGGGTCAGCTTCGATCCAGACGTCACGGTGCATCGCGCCGACATGCTCGACCCGGCCTCCCTGAGCGCGATCGGCGAGGGCTACACGACGGCCTACTACCTCGTTCACTCGATGGGCCGTGGTGGTGACTCGCACTATGAGCAACGGGATGTCAGCGCCGCCCGCAACTTCGCTCGCTTCGCGACCGCCGCCGGCATCGACCGGGTCGTCTATCTGGGTGGGCTCGGCGATCGTCCCACCTCTCAGCATCTGCGTTCGCGTCTGCGCGTCGGGGAGATCCTGCGCGAGCAGGGGCCGCCGCTGACCTGGTTTCGTGCCGGCATGGTGGTGGGAGCCGGCTCGGAGAGCTATCGGACGCTCCGCTCGCTGGTCGAGCGCCTGCCGGTGATGCTCGCGCCGTCGTGGCTCGGCACGCCCACCCAGGCAATCGCCATCGCCGATGTGCTGCGCTATCTCGTCGAGGCGCCACGGATAGAAGCGACGCGCGCCCGCGAAATCCAGGTCGGGTCGGCGGAGATCCTCACCTACGGTGGGATGCTCGACCTGATGGCCGACACGCTGGGGCTGCGCCGCCGCCCACGCATCCCCGTGCCGCTGCTGACACCCTGGCTCTCCTCGCATTGGATCGGGCTCATCACACCGGTCGACGCCGGCGTCGCGAGACCGTTGATCGAGGGACTCTCCACCGACACGACCGTCACCGATCCATCGGGGATGGCGCTGTTCGACTTTCAGCCAAGATCGTTTGAGCAGGCGCTGCACGAGGCGCTCGCCGAGGAGAACTGATCTCCTCGGCCCACTCTCGTCGTGATCTCAAACAAGGCGGCACGGCTGGGCGTGCACACGCGCACGGAGTAAAGTCGTAGACCTGCCGCGATACGAGGAGGACGGACATGACCGATGATCAGGAACAGGCTCAGTGGAATGTCGCGGAGTGGCACGGCAAGCAGTTGGTCGATCGCTACGGCGAGAAGATCGGCAAGCTCGAGGATGTCTACGTCGACGTCGAGACCGACGAGCCGCAGTTCGCCACCGTCAAGGAGGGCTTCATCGGCCGCCACCTGACCTTCGTGCCGCTCGGCGGGATCAAGGTCGGCCCCGACGAGCTGCAGGTCGCGGTGGCCAAGGAACAGGTTCAGGACGCGCCCAACATCGAGCAGCATGGCGAGGAGCTCTCGCAGGCGGACGAGTCAGCTCTGTATCACCACTACGAGCTCAACTACACCCCTCCGAGCACCGAGAGCGGCCGCCGGCTGGCTCGACGCTGAGATGGACGGCGCTGGCGTCGCCCAGGACATCGTCAGCTTCATCACAGTCACGTGTGCGACACATTCATCGCGGCGCACGCGCCGCCGGGACCCACGATCGTGCGCGACTGGGATCATGCGCGGATGTCCGACACGCGCGAGCTCACTCCCAGGCAGTACGACAAGGAGCTGCTGCGTCTGCAGACCGAGCTCGTGTACATGCAGGAGTGGATCGTCGCCAACCGGCAGCGGCTGGTGGTGCTGTTCGAGGGTCGCGACACGGCGGGCAAGGGCGGAGTCATCAAGCGCATCACCTCTTACCTGAACCCGCGCACCTGCCGGGTCGCGGCGCTGCCCACGCCCGGCGAGCGCGAGCGCACGCAGTGGTACTTCCAGCGCTACGCCGCCCATCTGCCGGCCGCCGGGGAGATCGTGCTGTTCGACCGCAGCTGGTACAACCGCGCCGGGGTCGAGCACGTGATGGGGTTCTGCACGCAGGATGAGTACGAGGAGTTCCTGCGGTTCTGCCCGTCGTTTGAGCAAGCTCTGCTCAACGACGGGATCCTGCTGGTGAAGTACTGGCTGTCGGTCAGCGACTCAGAGCAGGAGCGGCGCTTCGAGAAGCGGCTGTCGGACCCGCGCAAGCGCTGGAAGTTCAGCCCGATCGACCTGCAGGCCCGCGCTCGCTGGGTCGACTACGCCGAGGCCAAGGACCGGATGTTCGCCTACACCGACACGCGGGAGAGCCCGTGGTATGTGGTCGAGGCCGACGACAAGCGCACCGCGCGGTTGAACCTCATCGGCCACCTGCTCTCGCTCGTCCCCTACGAGCACCTCGACGAGGGCGACTCGCCGACCCTCCCGCCGCGCCAGGAGCGCGACTATCTGCGCCCGCCGATCCGCACCGAGCACCTGGTGCCGGCGCGCTACGCCGTCCGCTCAGGCTGAGCCCGCGCGAGGCTCGATCCGTGCCGGCAGACGGGCGCTGACCACGGTCCCCTGCGCACTCGAGGCGACGCTGAGGGTGCCGCCGGCGAGGGTGACCCGCTCCTGCATGCCCGCCAGACCAAAGCCCTGGCTCGTGGTCTCGGGATCGAAGCCGGCGCCGTCGTCGCGAACTTCGATCGACAGCTCGCCGTCGGACTCGCTGATCGCCACCCGCACCCGGTCCGCCCGCGCGTGCTTGGCGACGTTCGTGAGCGCCTCCTGGACCAGCCGGTAGACGGCGGTTTCGAGATCGCCGTCGAGGCGGCCCTCGCGCGTGGAGGGGCCGGGCAGCACGAGCTCGCGGTCGATGTCGAACCCGCTCTGCTCGCGGTGGCGCTCGAGCAGCGCCTCGATCGCGGTCCGCAGCCCGAGCTCGTCCAGCGCCGCGGGGCGCAGCTCGGTGATGATCGCCCGCAGGTTGCCGATCTCCCGCTCGAGGTGCTCGACCGCTTCGCGCATCGCCTCCTGAGCGCGCTCGGGATCGTTGCGGCGCAGCGCGGAGGAGAGCAGCACGCGCAGGCCGCCCAGGCCCTGCAAGGTCTCGTCGTGCAGCTCCCGCGCCCAGTGGCGGCGCTCGGCGTCCGCCGCCGCCAGCGAGCTGCGCAGCCGGTCGGCCTGCACGCTCTGCGCCATCGCCACGGCGGTCGCGGCGCTCGCGGCGAACGTGCGCAGCATCTGCTCGTCGTCTTCGCCGAACACCTCCCCGTTCTCGCCGCGATCGAACGCCGCCAGCACGCCCAGCGCCTTCCCGCGGTAGACCATCGGCACGAGCAGCGCGGTGTGCGCGTCCAGCACCCCGAACTCGGTCGGCGCGCTCCGCAGCCTCGCGGGGACGTCGGTGATCCGTTCGGGGCGGCGATGCTCCAGGACCTGCCCGGAGGTCGACTCGGCGATCGGCAGGCGCGCCCCCTGCATCTCGCGAACGTGCCCGGCGCTCGCCCGCACGACCAGCTCCTGGCCGTCGCGCAACATGATCACGAGGCTCCTGGCCTCCACGAGCTCTCGGCCACGCTTGACGATCAGTTCCAGCACGTGCTCGAGTGAGACCTCATCGCCGATCGCGACCGCCACGTCGCGGGTCGCCTCGAGGCTCCTAAACGCCTTCTCGAGCTCCTGGCGGCGACCGGTGAGCTCGCGCGCCGTATGGCGCACACGATCCAGCACGGTGCCGAGATCGAGCTCGGTCATCAGCGAACGCCCCACATCCAGCAGGCGACGAATCCACGACTCTTCGGAATTCGTCTTCATGCACCACCGAGCTTACTCCGTGGTTATTTCCCATCTACGCGGGTTTTCTCGGCCGAGGTTCCGTTCTCGCCGCTACGCTTTACAGCGATGGCCGAATGCACGCATCTCGACCACGTTCACGATGACGCGGCTGCCCGAGGAGGTAGCGGGTTGCGAGGACTGCCTGGCGATGGGCGGCGAGTGGCTGCATCTGCGCATCTGCCTGGAGTGCGGGCACGTGGGCTGCTGTGATGATTCACCCAACCGTCACGCCACGGCACACGCCGGCGAGACCGGACACCCGATCATCCGCTCGATCGAGCCCGGCGAGGACTGGTCGTGGTGCTACGTCGATCAGGTCGCGATGCGCATCGCGGGGATCGAGGGCGTGACGCGCATCCCGCCCTCGCCGCTGCTGGGCTGAATGGCATCAGCCGCCGCGGACGCCGCGAGCTCCGAGTCCACCGCCGCCGGGCGCACGGCATGGGCGCGCAATCTCGGCGCGCCGGTGCGCGACTTCCTGAGTACCGAGACCGGCGGCGCCGTGGTACTGGTCGCGGCCGCGGTGGCGGCGCTGGTATGGGCCAACTCGCCCTGGCCGCACTCCTACGAGTCATTCTGGGACACGAGACTGGCGCTCAGCCTCGGCGGGCACACCCTGTCCGGCGAGCCTGCGCCAGTGGGTCAACGAAGGGCTGATGGCGCTGTTCTTCCTCGTCGTCGGCCTGGAGGCCAAGCGCGAGCTCGATCTCGGTGAGCTGCGCGAGCGCAACCGCATCGCGATCCCGGTCGTGGCCGCTCTCGGCGGCATGGCGCTGTGCGTGGGCATCTATCTGGCGATCAACGCCGGCGGCCCCGGCGCGGGCGGGTGGGGCGCGGCGATGTCGACCGACACGGCGCTCGCGCTGGGCGCGCTCGCGCTCGTCGCGCCCAGCAGCGCGACGCGCCTGCGCGTGTTCCTGCTGACGCTCGCGGTCGTCGACGATCTCGGCGCGCTGGTCGTGATCGCGATCGCCTACAGCACCCACATCTCGCCGCTCGCGCTGGCGATCGCGCTGGCGCTGTTCGCGGTGCTCGTGCTGCTGCGCTTCGCCGGGCGCTGGCGCGAGCCGGCCGCGGTGATCGTCGGGATCGGTGTGTGGCTGGCGATGTTCGAGTCGGGCATCGACCCGGTCGTGGCGGGCCTCGCGATCGGGCTGGTGACGAGCGCCTACCCGCCGGCGCGCGACGACCTCGAGCGCGCGACCGAGCTGACGCGATCGTTTCGCGAGCAGCCCACTCCCGAGCTCGCCTACCTCGCCCAGCGCGGGCTGGCGTCCACGATCTCGCCCAACGAGCGGCTGCAATACCGGCTGCACCCGTGGACGAGCTTCGTCGTGGTGCCGCTGTTCGCTCTGGCGAACGCCGGGATCCACGTGGACGTCCACGTGCTCTCGGGACGCGCTCGGCTCGCCGGTGACGATCGGGATCGTGCTCGCCTATGTCATCGGCAAGCCGCTGGGCATCCTCGGCTGCCTCCTGGCTGGCTACGCGCCGGCTGCTGGGCGGGCGCACGAAGCTCGCCGTCACCTGGCCCGGGCTCGCGGGGACCGGCGCGGTCGCGGGGATCGGCTTCACGGTCTCGCTGCTGATCGCCGATCGCGCGTTCGCCGGCGAAGCGCTGGCACAGGCCAAGCTCGGCGTCCTCGCGGCGGCGATCCTCTCGCCGCTGGTGGCCTGGATCGTCTTCCGATTGATCGCGCGAGTCCCCGCCGGCGTGCGGGCGCGCCAGCTCGGGCGCACGGCCGAGCAGCTGATCGACCTCGCCGAGGACGTCGATCCCGCGCGCGATCACATCCGCGGCGCGCCCGACGCACCGGTGACGCTGGTCGAGTACGGGGACTTCGAGTGCCCCTACTGCGGGCGCGCCGAGCCCGCGATCCGCGAGCTGCTGTCGGAGTGGGGCGACGATCTGCGCTACGTCTTCCGCCACCTGCCGCTCAGCGACGTGCATCCCTGGGCCCAGCTCGCCGCCGAGGCCGCCGAGGCCGCCGGCGCGCAGGGGGCGTTCTGGGAGATGTACGACATCCTGCTCGCCCACCAGGGCGAGCTGACGCCCGGCAGCCTGCGCCGCTACGCGCGGGAGCTCGGACCTCGACGGCGAGCGGCTCACCGAGGAACTGCGCCGGCGCACCCACGCCGCGCGGGTCAGCGAGGACGTGGCGAGCGCCGACGCCAGCGGCGTCTCGGGGACGCCGTCATTCTTCATCAACGGGCGCCGTCACACCGGCGTCTATGACGTCGCGACGCTCAGCGCGGCCGTACGCGCGGCGCGATCGCGCGTGCTCGTCGCCGCGCCGTCGGGCGCTTGAGCCCCGCGAGGAGCTCGACGAGCGTGCGGGCGCGCTGCTCGATCGCGCCCCAGTCCTGCTCGGACCGGCTGATCTCATCGACGAGACCCTCGGCGAGATCGGCGGCGCGGACTGTCATCTGTTCATGGCGACTCATCGTAGGTCCTCCTGTCAGCGAACACACGTTCGCAGTCGACTGTAGGGCCCGCGAGCGTCGGAACGGGCTCCAGATCGCCGGCTGCTCGCCTCCTGGCACAAAGAAGTCACGCTCTTGTCACACATGCGGGGCGGCAGGTACCGGCGTTGCGTGCGCAACGCCTCGAGCGACCGTCGAGCGACGCGCGCCGCGTGAGCGCCGCTACGGCGTCAGGCGCACGGGCAGAGTCTTGAGCTGGTTGAGGAAGACGGACTCCACGGTCGTCGGGTTCTCCGCCAGCTCCATCGCCGGGAACCGCGCGAGGGTCTCTTCGAACAGGACGCGCAGCTCCAGGCGCGCCAGCGCCGTGCCGAGACAGAAGTGGCGGCCGCCGGCGCCGAACGCCTGGTGCTCGGTGGTGCGGCGAACGTCGAAGCGGTCCGGGTCTGCGTGGCAGGACTCGTCGCGGTTGGAGGAGACGTACCACATCACGACCTTCTCGCCCGCTTTGATCTGCTGCCCGTTCAGCTCGGTGTCGCACGTCGCCGTGCGGCGGAAGTGGGCGAATGCGGGGAACATCCGCAGCGACTCCTCGACCGCGCCCGGAATCAGGTCGGGATTCCCCAGCACCAGCTCGCGCTGGTCGGGGTTTTCCATCAGCGCCCGCATGCCACTGCAGTAGGTGGCCTTGGTGGAGTCGTTGCCGGCCGCGACGAGCAGGAAGAAGCCCATCACGATCTCGTGTTCCTCCAGGCGCTGCCCGTCCACTTCGGCGTGCACCAGCACGCTCGTCAGGTCGTCGGTCGGGCGCTCGCGGCGCTCGGCGATCAGCGCGCCGCAGCGCTGGAAGATCTCGGCGACCCCCGCTTCGACGCCCGCCTGAGGGCTCTCGTGCGGATTCAGATCGGGGTCGCCGGCGCCCAGCATCATGTTCATCAGGCGCGCCCACACCTCGTCCTCCTCGGGCGGGATGCCCATGAAGCTGCCGATCACGCGCGAGACCACCGGCTGCGCCACGTCTGAGACCAGGTCGCACGTCTCCCGGGCAGGCGGGCCTTCCAATCGGTCGAGCGCCTCCACGACGATCGTCCGCACGGCGTCTTCGTGGGCGGCGATCCGCTTCGGCGTGAAGCCCGCCTGGAACAGCGCCTTGATGCGATCGTGCTTGGGGGGGTCCATGCCGATGAACATCGCCCGCGAGAGCTCGATCGGCAGTCCGATGTTCGCCGCCGTGACGCCGCCCAGTTCGGAGGAGTAGGTCTGCCAGTCGCGGCTGACCGCGCGGATGTCCTCCGCGGTGGTCACCGACCAGTAGCCGGGCTCATCCGGAAATTCGGTGATGCTCCCGGTCCAGTGCACGGGACACTCCCTGCGCATGTTCGCGAACAGCTCGTTCGGCACGCCGTGCTCCCAGAACTCGCGCTCGGTCACGAGCACGTCCTTCAGGTCGCTGCTGTCAACCGTTGCCATCGGGGCCTCCAAGCTAGCTGTCCAGGGGTGCCACGATCTTACCGGGCGCACGCCCTCGCGCCGTCGCGCAGGTTCGAAGGTTCGACGCGGCGCGCTCGGAGGGATGGCGCGAGCGCACGACCGATCGTGGTTTCGACGCGAGCGCACAGCCGGTCCAGGTTGGATGCGTAGATCCGGGTTTGGATTACCGGGGTGCGGGAAAGGAGGAGGACGATGAACAGGGTGACGCTTGGCAGCACGGGCCTCGAGGTGACTCCGATCGCGTTCGGCACCTGGCAGCTCGGCGGGGACTGGGGCGACTACGACGAACGCGAGGCGATCGCCGCGATCAGGCACGCGCGGGAGCTGGGCGTCAACCTGTTCGACACCGCGCAGGCATACGGGTTCGGCGTCTCCGAGCGGCTGCTGGGCGAAGCGCTGCATGACGAGCTGCGCGCCCATCGCGAGGAGATCGTGCTCGCCACCAAGGGCGGTCTGCGCATGGACCCCGAGCACGGTCTCGTACGCGACTGCAGCCCCGCGTGGCTGCGCGAGGGCGTCGAGTCGAGCCTGCGCGCTCTCGGGGTGGAGCGGATAGATCTCTATCAGGTGCACTGGCCCGACCCGCGCGTGCCGTTCGCGCAGACCGGCCAGGCGCTCTCGGCGCTGCGCGAGGAGGGGAAGATCGCGCACGTCGGTGTGTCCAACTTCAGCGCCGAGCAGATGCTCGAGCTCGGACGCTCGTGCCCGGTGGAGACGGTGCAGCCCCCGTATCACCTCTTCCGCCGCGAGGTCGAGCGCGACGTGCTGCCCTACGCGCGCGAGCACGACATCGGCGTGCTCGTCTACGGCCCGCTCGCGCATGGCCTGCTGACGGGCGCGATGGATGCGGACACGACGTTCGCCGCGGATGACTGGCGCGGCGGCAGCGACCTGTTCGCGGGGGAGGCGTTCGCGCGCAACCTGCAGACGGTGGCCGAGCTCGAGCGCTTCGCGCGCGCCCGCGACTGCAGTGTGAGTCGCCTGGCGATCGCCTGGACGCTGGCCAATCCGGCCGTCCATGTCGCGATCGTGGGCGCGCGCAGCGCTGCTCACATCGAGGACAGCCTGGGCGCCCTCGACGTCGAATTGAGCGACGCGGACCTGCGCGAGATCGACACCATCATGGCCGGCTCGGTGGCCGTCTCCGGACCCACTCCCGAGGGGGTTTGAGGTCCGACGCCCTCGAGCGCGACTCGCCCCGTGGAGCGCTCGCCGCGGGCTCGCCGCGGTCGGTCAGTACCCGCCCAGTCGTCCGCCGCGGGGACTGGAGATCGTGCGGCGCAGGCGCTGGACGCGGCGCAGCTCCTGCACGTCCTCGTCCAGCGAGGGCGCCGCGGCGGCGGGACCGTCCGCTCCCAGCAGCTCGGGCTGTAGGCGATGGCGCACGAGCTCGCCGGCGACCTGGTCCACGCGCTGGGCGCTCGCGCCGGGACGCGAGCTGACGATGCGTCGCGGTCGGGTTCCGGCGAACAGCAGGCCGACGCCGTCGTCCAGCGACCAGCCGCCGGGCAGGGTGCCCTCGCGGACGGCCGCGAGCCACACCGGCAGGCGCTCGGGCTCGCCGTCGGCGTGCACGGTGAGCGACCCCTCCAGCAGGCCGAGCCCGGCAAGCGGCTCGGGCTGACCGCTGGAGCGGGTGATGCCGCCCTCGAACCAGCACATCGCCCCGGCCGAGATGCCCGCCAGCACGATCCCCTGCCGCCAAGCCGCGATCAGCAGCTGGTCGAGGTCGTGGGCGCGCCAGATCGCCAGCAGGTTGCGCATCGAGCCGCCGCCGACATAGAGCACGTCCTGCGAGAGGATGATCTCCGCCAAGGGCCTGCGCAGCTCATGCAGGCGAAACAGTGAGAGGTGCTCGGCGACGCAGTGGCGGTCGGCGAAGCGCGCGTGAAAGGCGGCGATCTGCCGGTCGTGTCGCCGGAGGCGGTCGGCAGGAACAGGATGCGCGGCTCGCGCGTGGAGGACGGGGACGAGCGAGAGGACGAAGTCGTCGAGCAGCGGGTTGGACGGCTCCATCGTGAAGCCCCCGCCGCCCATCGCGAAGATCAGACGCTGCTGGGCGGGCGTAGCCTCGGTTGTGCTCACGCGGCCGCGCCGATGGGCTCGCGGGCGAGAGCCCCGGGCGCCGCGCTCGTGGGCTTCGCGGGCGCGGAGGGGGGTGCGGGCGCGGGGTCGGCCCCGCCCGAGAGCGCGAGGTTGGGGTCGGCGTCCAGGTGGGTGACCTCGAGCGGGACCTCGACGACCGAGTCGGATGCGGGCTCGACGCGATAGGCGCGGCCGCCCGGGCGCGAGCTGACGGCGCGCTCGAGCAGCGTGCCGCGAAAGTGCAGCGCGACGCCATCCTCGGCGGCGAAGCCGGGGCGCATGCCGGCGGCGACGAAGCGGTGATACTCCGCGCGGCGCGCCGGCTCGGCGTCGTAGTGGACGCAGTTGGAGTAGGGCAGCAGTCCCAGGCCGCGCACGCGCCGGGGCGCGCCGTGGAAGGCCGACAGCGATTCGGCGAACCAGCACAGCGAGCCGGCGGAGGGGCCGCACAGCACGATGCCCCGGCGCCAGGCGCGGCGCAGGACGGAGTCCAGGCCATGCGCGCGCCAGGCGCCGAGCATCGACACGACGTTGCCGCCGCCGACGTAGATCAGGTCCTGGGCGAGCAGGTGGGTGGCGAGGTCGTCCTCGACGCCGCCGACGCCCTGGTCGCGGCGAAACAGCGACACGTGCGAGGCGTCGCAGTGGGCGGAGAAGCGGCGGTAGAAGCGCACGACGTAATGGTCGGCGTCGCCGGAGGCGGTCGGCAGGAAGCACACGCGCGGGCGCGCGGTGGGGGTGAGCGAGAGGATGTAGTCGTCGAGCAGCGAGGAGTCTTTCTCCATCGAGAATCCGCCGCCGCCGAGGGCCACGATCTGGGGGGTCCGCCGGGGGGCTCGTCGGGAGGGTCGCATCGCTGATCTCGCAGTGTCGGCGCGTCGAGTGGGGCCTATCCCATGCTCGCGACAGCTTGCCCGATGCGGGCGCGGGGCCGGTATGGACCGGCGTCGGAGATTCGGCGCGACCGCGATGGACACGCGCCCATACGGGCGTTGAGCGAACAATTAGGTTGTTAACACGCTGCTCCTACGGCGGGCGGGGATGCTTCCCGGCATGAACGCACAAGAGCAGTCTTTTTGGGGGGTAACACGCAGGCCGAGATCCTCTACAGCCACGCCGGCGCCGGTTACCGCAGTCCTCGGCTCTGCCAGGCTGCAATTGGCGGCGCTGCTGACCCTGACGGGCGGGCTGAACCTGTGGGCGCTGAGCCGCAACGGCTGGGCCAACACCTATTACAGTGCCGCCGTGCGCTCGATGAGCTCGAGCTGGCACGACTTCCTGTTCGGCGCGATGGACCGGGCGGGGGTGATGACGGTCGACAAGCCGCCGCTGGCGCTGTGGGTGCAGGCGCTGTCGGTGCGCGTGTTCGGATATCACCCGCTGAGCATGCTCGTGCCCCAGGCGCTGATGGGGGTGGCGAGCGTGGCGCTGGTGTACGACCTGGTCGGACGGCGGTTCGGCCGGCTCGGCGGGTTCGTCGCGGGGCTGGCGCTCGCGCTGACGCCGATCACGGTCGGGATCTCGCGCCACAACAACCCCGACGCGCTGCTCGTGCTGTGCAGCGTCGCCGCGCTGTGGTGCGCCGTGCGCGCGCTGGAGGGCGGACGTCATCCCGTGCGCTGGCTGGTCGCGCGCGGGCGTGTGCGTGGGGTTGGGCTTTGAGACGAAGATGGGAGTCGCGCTGATGGTCGTGCCGGGGATCGCGGCGGCGTGGCTGTGGATCGCCCCCCATGGACGCCGGCGCGCGCTGGGCGAGCTGGGGCTGGGCGGGCTGGCGATGGCGCTCGTCGGCGGGGCCTGGCCGGCGCTCGTCGAACTGACCCCGGCGTCGGACCGGCCGTGGGTGTCGGGCACGAGCAACAACACGGTGTGGCAGCTGATCAGCGAATACAACGGCGCCGGGCGCCTGGATGGGCAGACCGGGCGGGCCGGGTGGCATGGGCGGGAACATGTTCGGCGGCACGCCCGGGCCGCTGCGGCTGCTTGAACTCGGCGCTCGGCGGGCAGGCCGGCTGGCTGCTGGGGTTCGCGCTCGTGAGCGGCGTGGCGGTGCTCGTGGCGAGCCGGCTGCGGCGCGGCGATGCGCGCAGCGGCTGGCTGATCGCGGTCGGCGGCAGCTTCCTCGTCGTGGCCCTGGTGTTCAGCGAGGCGAAGGGCATCTTCCATCCCTACTACGTCTCGCTGCTGGCGCCGTTCGCCGCGGCTCTCACGGGCGCGGGCGTGGCGCAGCTGCGCAAGGGCGGACGGCAGGCGCGGATGCTGGCGCCGTTGGCGATCCTCGCGGGCGTGGCCTGCGAGGTGGCGGTGTTGCACCAGTACCCGGGCCAGCTGAGATGGCTCGTGCCTGTGCTGATCGTCGTGGGCGCGGGCGCGGCCGTCGCGCTCGGAGCGTTCACCGAGCCGGTGCTGCGCACAGCGGCGCTGAGCTGCGCCGTCGCGGCGCTGTTGATCGCGCCCGGCGTGTGGGCGGTGGACACGCTTGGATATGCGACCAACGGGACGTTCCCCGCGGGCGGGCCGCAGTCGGCGTCGAGCGCTGGGGGTGGGCCGTCGGGCGGCGGTGGGTTCGGCGCCCGTGTGCGGAGTGTGGGAGCCGGTCCGGGCGGCGGTGTGCCCCTGTTCGGTGCCGGCAATGGCAGCGGCGGCAGCGCAGGCACAGGCGCGGGAGCAGGCCCGCCGCCTCCGGGGGCCGGAGCGGCCAGTCCTCCCGTCGGTGTCGGTGGTGCGGTCGGAGGATTGCCCGGAGCGGGCGGAGCCTCGGGCGTTCCGTCGGGCACCGGCTCGGGCGCCGTCCCCGGCGTGGGCGCGCAGCAAGGCGGTGGCGGCCCGGTCGGCGCGCCGCTGGGGAACAGCCGGACGATCGCCGCGGCGGTGGCTTATGCAAAGGCCCACGGCAGTGGCACGGTGGCAGTGTCCAGCCAGTCGAGCGCGGCGAGCGAGATCGTCTCCGACGGCTCCGAAGTGGCCGGCATCGGCGGGTTCTCCGGGCGCGAGAGCGACGTGAGCGTCGCGTGGCTGGCGGGCGAGGTGAGCCGCGGGCAGATCCGCTGGGTGCTGGTCGAAGGCGGCGGTTCGAGCGGCGGGCCTATGCGGCTGCCCGGGGACACGCGCCAGGGCTCGCGCAAGGCGATGAGCGCGGTGGCGCGGGCGTGCACGAAGGTGACGCTCTCCTCGAGCGCGAGCGGCGGCGAGGGCCGGGCCGCGGGCGGGCAGGGCGGTGAAAGCACGCTGTATGACTGCTCCGGTCACGCGGCGGCGCTGGCGGCGGGAGCGTGAAAATGTCGGGGCGGTAAGAATCACGCTCGTGAGAGTGCTGGTGGTAGAGGACGATCGCGCGGTGCGTGAGGCGTTGCGTCGCGCGCTGACGCTCGCCGGGTATGAAGTGCAGGAGGCGGCGGACGGCGAGCAGGCGCTCGAGCAGGTCGTGCGAGCCGTCCCCGACGCGGTCGTGCTGGACGTGGGGCTGCCGGGGATCGACGGGCTGGAGGTGTGCCGGCGGCTGCGGCTGCTGGGCAACCGCGTGCCGATCCTGATGCTGACCGCGCGCGATGCGGTCTCCGACCGCATCGACGGACTGGACGTGGGCGCGGACGACTACATGGTCAAGCCCTTCGACGTGGGCGAGCTGAAGGCGCGCATCCGCGCGCTGCTGCGCCGGGCGGGCCCCGAGGCGAGCGGGGCGGGCGGGGCCGAATCTCTGTCGTTCGCGGAGCTGCGACTCGACAGCGCTCGCCACGGCGCGGAGGTCAACGGGGAGCTCGTCGAGCTGACGCGCACGGAGTATCAGCTGCTGGAGCTGCTGATGCTGAACCCCAAGCGGGTGCTCGCGCACAGCCTCATCTACGACCGCGTGTGGGGGTATGACTTCGGTCCGGCCTCGAACGCGCTGCGGGTGTACGTGGGGTATCTGCGGCGCAAGCTGGAGGGTGCGGGCGCGCGGCAGCTGATCCATACGGTGCGGGGGGTGGGGTATGTGCTGCGCGAGCCGTAACCGTCCGGGCGCGTGCCATGAATCGTCGCGCGCAGCGGCGACGTCGTCATCCGATCGACCCTCGCGGCGCTCTGCTTCCGCGCCCCACGCCCGGCAAGCGGTTGAACCATGACCCTGCGCACGCGCATAGCCGCGGTCGCGGGTGTGTCGGTGGCGTTGGCGGTGCTGGCCGTGGCGGTGGGGCTGTATGTCGCGGTCAGCACCGACCTGCGTGGGGAAGTCGACAAGGGGCTGCGCGAGCGCGCGCGTCCCTTCACCCAGCCGCCGCCACCCGGAGGTGTCGTGGGCGGTGCGCAGGGCGGCGCGGAAGGACCCGGGGCCGAAGGACTGTTCGGGGGCGCGCCGCCCGCCGGCGAACCGGTCCCGGGCGCCGGCGGGGGCGGTCCGGGTCCGGGGGGCCTGCCGAGCAGTGTTCAGCCGGCGCCGTTCGGGGGGGCGTCGGGGTACGTGCAGTTCGTGCAGAGCGACGGCGCTGTGCGGGTGCCGGGCGGGCAGGGCTCTTCGTCGGCCGAGATTCCGACCACCGCGCGAGATCGGTCGATCGCGCGGCGGGGGAGTGGGAGCGCGCTGAGCGACCGGACGGTGAGGGGGATGAAGCTGCGGGTGCTGACGCAGGGGATGGGGACACGCGGCGCGGTGATGATCGCGCGGCCGCTGGGCGAGGTGAACAGCGAGCTTGACCGGCTGGTGCTGATTCTGGCGATCGTCGGCGCGGTCGGGATCGCGCTCGCGGCCGGGCTGGGAGCGCTCGTCGCGCGGGTGGCGCTGGCGCCGGTGAGGCGGTTCACGGCACGCACGGAGGTTCTGACGGAGGCGGGCGCGCTGCGCGGCGCGGACGCGAGCCTCGATCTGTCGCGGCGATTGGAGGTCGAGGGTAGAGACGAGCTGGGTCGGTTGGCGGAGGGCTTCAACCGCACGCTCGACGCGCTGGAGCGCTCGGTGCAGGCCCAGCGGCGGTTGGTGGCCGACGCGGGGCACGAGCTGCGCACGCCGATCGCGAGCCTGCGCGCGAACATCCAGGTGCTGGGCGAAGCGCAGCGGCTGCCCGAGCACGAGCGCGAGAGCCTGCGCGCGGACATCGTGGGCGAGCTCGACGAGCTGACGGCGCTCGTCGCGGACGTCGTGGAGCTCGCGCGGGGAACCTCCTCCGAAGGTGGGCAGGCGGACGAGGTGCGCCTGGACGCGATCGTGCGCGCGGCGATCGAGAAGGCGGCGCGGCGCGGGGGAGTGCGCTTCGAGCAGCAGCTCGAGCCGACGGTCGTGACCGGGCAGGGCGAGCGGATCGAGCGGGCCGTGGGCAATCTGCTGGAGAACGCCCGCAAGTGGAGCCCCGACGGTGGCCTCGTGGAGGTGGTGCTGCGGGATGGCGTGCTGAGCGTGCGCGACCACGGGCCGGGGTTCGACGAGCAGGACGTGGCGCACGTGTTCGACCGCTTCTACCGCGCCGACGGCGCGCGCGGGCTGCCGGGCTCGGGCCTGGGACTGGCGATCGTGCGCCAGGCCGCCGAAGCGTGCGGGGGCTATGCCGAGGCGGGCAACGCGCCTGGGGGAGGGGCGTTGCTGAAGGTCAGCTTTGGGCCGCGGGCCGGGTTTTCGGCGCCGGGGGGATGAGGGCTCAGGTAGGCGGGACCATCACTGGCGCCTCGCGTAGTTTCGTATTACAATTCCACGGTGGAGGTTCATCCGTCGGCGCGCAAGCACGGTGTCGCCGACGCAGACATCGAGCACGCGGTCGAGCACGCAATGACAATCGACGATCAAGACGACGATACCCGTCTCTACCTCGGCCCATCTCGCAGCGCGAATCTGCTGGAGGTGGTCACGATCGTGCGAGATGACGGCTCGGAGTTGGCGATCCATGCGATGACCATGAGAACGAAATACCGACGGCTGCTGCCTGGGGGCTGAAGATGGCTGAGAAGACGCACCGAACAGCGAGTGGGGTTCCGATCACCGACGAGCTGATCGGCGAGTTGGCCGAGAAGGCCGAGAGTGGCTACGACGTCGAGAAGACGCTGCGTCGACGCGGGGGGCGCCCCCCGATCGGCGCGGCAGCAGCCGGCGTGGAGTCTGTGCGACTCGAGCCCGAGTTGCGCCAAGCGCTTGCTCGGCGAGCGGAGCACGACCACGAGACGACCTCCGCGGTGATCCGCAAGGCGCTGCGCAAGTATCTCGAGGCCGCCTGAGGACATCCGGGGCTCGTGTCATGCGACCGTTACAAAGGAGGGCACGATGGATCTGACCTTCAGTGAGTCCGAGATCGCGTTCCGCGACGAGCTGCGTGCGTGGTTCGCCGCGAACGACGCGGGCGCCGAGCCCGATGGCGGCGAGGAACTCAAGAACGCCTGGCGGCGGGACTTCCAGCGCCGGCTCGCCGACGGTGGCTGGGCCGCGGTGCATTGGCCGCGCGAGTATGGCGGGCGCGGCGCGACGCTGACCGAGTCGGCGATCTTCTTCGAGGAGCTCGGCCGCTCCGGCGCGCCGCTGCCGATCAACGTGCTCGGGCTGCTGCTCGCCGGTCCGACGATCATGACCTGGGGCAGCGAGCGCCAGAAGGAGCGCCACCTCGCTCCGATCCTGACCGCCGAGGAGATCTGGTGTCAGGGCTTCTCCGAGCCCGACGCCGGCTCGGATCTGGCCGGCCTGAAGACGCGCGCCGTGCGCGACGGCGACGAGTGGGTCGTGACCGGTCAGAAGGTGTGGACGAGCGGCGCGCAGTTCTCGAAGTGGTGCATGCTCGTCGCCCGCACCGACGCCGACGCGCCCAAGCACAAGGGGCTCACCTACTTCCTGATGGACATGGAGCAGGAGGGCGTGCAGATCCGTCCGCTGCGCCAGATCACCGGCGAGCCCGAGTTCAACGAGCTGTTCCTCGACGGCGCCCGCGTTCCCGAGGAGAACGTGCTCGGGGGCGAGGGCAACGGCTGGAAGGTCGCGCTCACGACGCTCATGAACGAGCGCGCCGGGCTCGGCTTCTTCCTGCAGGTGCGCCTGCGCCAACTGCTCGACCGCGTGATCGACGAGGCCGCCCGCGAGGGGCTGCTGGAGGACCCCGTGCTCGCCGACCGCCTCGGCGAGCTGCATCTGCGCACCGAGATCGTGCGGCTCACCGCCTATCGCGGGTTGACCGCGACCGAGAAGTACGGCCAGCCCGGTCCGGAGGGCTCGCTGGTCAAGTGGATGTGGTCGGACACCAACCAGCGGCTCACGCAGCTCGCCGCCGATCTGCTCGGCCCCCGCGCGCTGCGCGCGGGCGACCCCTGGGCGTATGAGCTGCTGCGCGCCCGCGGCAACTCGATCGAGGGGGGCACCACCGAGGTGCTCAAGAACATCGTCGCCGAGCGCGTGCTCGGCCTGCCCAAGTCGCGTTAGCCGCCGGAGGAACCGTGGACTTCGACCTCAGCCCCGATCAGCGCGAGATCAAGGACGTCGCCCGCGAGCTGCTCGCCGCGCGCTCGCCGATGGCCAAGGTGCGCGAGGCGGCTGAGGCCGGTGAGTACGACGCCGCGCTGTGGAGCGAGCTCGTGGCGCTCGGCTGGCCCGGCATCGCCGTCGCCCAGGAGCACGGCGGGCAGGGCCTCGGCGCGGTCGAGCTGGCGGTGCTGCTCGAGGAGCTCGGCTACGCCTGCGCGGCCACGCCCTTCCTCTCCACCGCCACGGCCGCAGCGGTCATCCAGGCCACGGGCACCGACGAGCAACGGGCTCGCTGGCTGCCCGGGCTGGTCTCCGGGGAGCTGAGGGCCGGCATCGGCACGCGCGAGCTGGCCGCCGATGCCGCCGGCGCGGCGGTCGCCATCGTGCTCGACGGCGACGAGGCCGAGCTGATCGTCGCGCCCCAGACCGAGGACTTCGTCTCGATCGATCCCACCCGTCGCTTCGCCACCGTCGCCGGCGAGGGAGAGCCCCTCGGCCCCGGCGCCGTCGACCGCATCCGCGCGGCGCTCGCCGCCGAGGTCGTCGGCGTCTGCCAGCGCGCGCTCGAGATGACGCTCGCCTACGTCAAGGAACGCAAGCAGTTCGGCGTTCCCGTCGGCTCCTTCCAGGCCGTCGCCCATCGCTGCGCGGAGATGCTGCTGCACACCGAGAGCGCGCGCTCCACCGCCTACTACGCCGCCTGGGCCGCCGACGCCGACCCGCAACTGCTCCCCGAGGCCGCCGCGCTCGCGGGCGCCGCCGCGGCCGAAGGCGGGCCGACTGTCACCGCCGCCGCGATTCAGATGCACGGCGGCATCGGCTTCACCTGGGAGGCCGACGTGCACTGGCTCTACAAGCGCGCCCAGCTCGACGCCGCGCTGCTCGGCGGGGCGCGCCGGCATCGCGCCGCGCTCGCTCGCCAGGCTGCTGAGAAGGTCCGGCAGTTGACGTAGCTCGGCAGGTATGGACCGGCAGGTCCAGAGGTGCGTAGGACGAGTGCGGTGAGCTGGGCCTCGGGCTTCGGGTCAGGCGCTGAGGACCGTGCCGAAGCGCCCGTCGAAGGCGTCGCGGTCCTCGATGGCGACCGCTTGGGCGAAACGGCTGGCGGTCACGGTCCAGCGGTCGAGGAAGCCGACGCTGCCGAGCAGCACGAAGCTGTAGCTGTGCCAGCTCTGCACGAAGCCGACCTGAGCTTGCCACTCGCGATACTCGTTCACATCAGCATCGCCGGAATGCAGTCTCAATGAAATTGTCTTATAGCGAGCCGTCAAGATATGACCACCGACGGCGTGTGGCGTCTCGCCCTCATGATCGGTGAGGTCGATGCCGAGCTGTGCGGCAAGCAGATCGCTGGCAAGGATCGCATCGGCGCCGGTATCGATCAGACCGTCAAGCAACGTTGTGCTCTCACCCCCGTTGGCGAGCGAGATCTCCACGAACGGCCGGAAACCGGTTCACCGAGTCTGGTGGAGTACGGATCCTCTCGGTACGGATACAGCCACGGCAGTGGCGCCAGGTCAGGCAAGACCGACGGGGATCGGCTCGTCCGGGTACGGAACGCGGCCACGGACGACGACGTGGTTGCGGCCCTTCGCCTTTTCGAGAACCACGCGCGGGTCCTTGTCGGCGATGACGATCACGCCTGTGCGTGCATCCATAGCGACGTACTGGCCCTCATAGCCTTTGAAATCGGTGCGGATTGCCTCCATGAGGGCAGTGTAGCGGCGGCTTGGGATGCCGAATCCGGATTGCCGCGGTCATCCTATGGACCATCAGCCGCATCGGCGAATCTGAAGCTGTGGCGATCGGGGCGACTATGTACAGACGAGCGGGAGCACAGTTGATCTCGTCGATGCGGGCGATCAGGTCAGGTCAGAGATTGGGACGCGGTGCCGGCGTCGCGCGATTCGGCTCACCCCGCGCTCTCGACCGCCTCGCCCAGCTCGCGCATGCCGATTTCGAGCGCGGACGCGATGAGTCTGACTGTCGTCCAGCGCGGGTTTGCCTGACCGCGTTCGATACGCGCGAGCGCGGCGACGGTGATACCGGCGCTGTAGGCGAGATCTTCCTGGGTTTGGTTGCGTTCTTGGCGCAGTCGGCGCAGCGTGGACGCGAGAATCTGGTCGGCTGGAGCTGATATCGGCACAGTGGGAAACAGTGCTGGCTACCGGCTCTTACGTCCAGGTATAACTCTGTGAGTAGCTGGCTGTCGCGGATCTCTGTCTCGACTCCAGTCGAGGAAGCGGCGGGTCTCTCGGTGCGGCGGCCGCAAGCACTGTGCCGTTGGTGTTCAAGAACAGAGAGTAAAGGGGAGAGGTGTCGTGTCGTCGTGATGAGCAGCACATGGTCGGACGGCATGGCGGTTCGCGGGTGATGGGCGGCTCTATCGATGAGCCCGTTGTGTCGCTCGAGGAGGACCGCAGGAGCATGGCTGTGCGGCTGCGCTCGCGGTGGGGTGAGATCGGAGAGGCGCTCCTGGCTCGGGTCCGCGATGTCGCGTCCGATCCGGCCGGGACCGGCGACGTCCAGTACGACGAGGGGCAGCGCGCGGCGGTCGTCGCGGTTTTGGACTATGCGCTGACGGGCATCGAGCACGGTGAGGAGCGAGCGACGCTGATTCCCTCCGCGGCGGTGGCGCAGGTGCATCGCGCCGCGCGCAGCGGCGTCGCGGTGAGCACGGTCGTCCGTCGCTACATGGCCGCCCACGCGGAACTCGGGGACTTCGTGACTCAGGAGGCCGCCCGCGGCGGCCTGCCGGGTGACGGCGCGGCGCTGCGCAGCGTGCAGCAAACGCAGGCGCTGCTGCTCGACCGCCTGCTCGTCACGGTCAACGAGGAGTACGCGCGCGAGCTCGAGCGTCTGCACCGCTCGCCCGAGCAGCGTCGCGCCGAGCGCGTACGGCGGCTGCTCGCCGGCGGGATCGTCGACGCAGCCGAACTGGGGTATGAGCTCGAGGGCTCGCACGTTGGTCTGATCGTCACGGGTCTGGGCTCGGGGCAGGCCGTGCGTGGCGTGGCCACGAGGTTGAGCTGCCGGTTGCTGCTCGTGCCGCAGGACGAGCGGAACGTGTGGGCGTGGCTCGGCGGGTCTCGTGAGGCTGTGGTCCGCGCCGTCGAGCGGTTGTTGTCGGCCGCCTGGCCGGCGGGCGTGTCGCTGGCGCTCGGGGAGGTGGAGGACGGGCTTGACGGTTGGCGCGCCACACACTGGCAGGCACAGGACGCCCTGCTGGTCTCCCGTCGCCGGCCGCGGACGCTCATGCGCTACTCCGACGCGGCGCTGCTGGCGCCATTTCTGCACGACGAGGCGCGGGCTCGCAAGCTCGTGGAGATGTATCTCGTGCCGCTGGACCATCAGCGCTGCTCGGGCAAGATACTCCGCGAAACGCTGCGCGCATATTTCGACGCCCGCCAGCAGATTGCGTCCACCGCCGCGAAGCTGGGCGTGAGTCGGCAGACAGTCGCAAGCCGGCTCCGTATGGTCGAGCGTGCATTGGATCGTCCGCTCGACGAGTGCCGAACGGATCTGCATATCGCGCTGCGGCTGGAGGCGTTGGGCGAGCCGAAGGACGGCCCAGATAGCCCATAGTCCTCGCGCTTGGCAATGTGCAAAGTCGAGGGCGGCTTCGCTCAGCACATTGCATGGTGACCGGCGGCTTCGAGTGTGGTTGTCTGTCAGGCAAGAGTCATCAGCTCAGCTTGTCGGCGCGGTTGGCCGGTGCGTGGTTCCCCGATCGACCGCAGCTCCGGCTCGCTTTGCCGTGGTGAGCGGCAGCTACCGGTCAAGGCCATTGGAGGGTGCGTAAATGAGGGGTACAGGCATCGTCGTCGTTGTGCGGGCGGGAATATGGTCGCTGGTGCTGCTGGTGTGTTGTGCAGCCGGGCTTGTGTGCTCGCCGGCCGGTGCGTTCGGGGAAGCGTTGCCGTCCTCCGCGGGGTCCGGTGCGTCGCCGTCGCCTGTCGGGAGCGCGCTCGTCGTTCCCGAAGTGCAGTCGCTGGACGAAGGGCAGCAGGTGGGGGCGCTCGAAGAAGCGAAGCTCAGCAACCCGGAAGCCGTGGCGGAACGCCAGGCCAGCCGGACGAAGTTCGAGGGCCTGGACAGCGCACAGGCGATGAGGCTGACCTCAGAAGCGTTCCCGGCCGTGGTCTCCAAGCAGGATGGGGGCCCACCGCCGCTGGCGACGGGCGAGAAGTCGCTCGGGTTCAAGGGCGCGAATGTCGAGCAGGTCGAAACGGGCTCGGGCGAGGTCGGCGTGGTGCAGTCGACGATGCCGATGGCAGTGCCGTCCGGTGGGGGCCATTGGGCGGCCGTGAGCCTCGCGCTGCACGAAGGGGACGGGGGCTTTGAAGCGCAGAACCCGCTGGTGGCGGTGCGGATCCCGAAGCATCTTGCCGAAGGAGCGCAAAGTGTCATGGATGGAGTGTCGCTCACGCCGGTGGATGAACACGGCACGCCGCTCGGCGGCGCCGAAGGCGTCGTCGATGGCACCGGAGTCTTCTTTGCGAACACGCAAACGGACGCCGATGCCCTTTTGAAGCTGTCCTCTACGGGGCTGGAGGCCAGTACGACTCTGCGGTCGGCCGACAGTCCCGAAGTGCTCTATTACCGCGTTGGCATGCCGCAGGGTGCCCGCCTGGTCGCCTCGTCTGGTGGCCTGGGGGCCGAAGTGCTGAACGAAGGTGTGGCGATCGCAAGTATCAAGCCGCCGACCGCGACTGATGCTGCGGGGATGGTGGTTCCGGTAAGCATGTCGGTGGCCGGCGACACGCTGGTGCTGAGCGTGAAGCACAACGAAGGAAGCTACCTATACCCGATCATGGTCGACCCTGAATTGGCGAACTATTGGCAGGCGTGGTCGAACGTGGTGTCGGGGAACTGGGAATTTCATGAATGGGTTGGCTATAAATATGAAATAGCCGGTGCTGAATTGAGGATGAAGCACGAACCGGGGAGCTTTCAGGAAAATGACTACGCGATATGGTCGGAGAAAGCCAAAGGATACACAAAGCTCTTTGATGTCTACGTAAAAGATGAACTTTACCCGTGGAGTTCGCCGGAAGGCAAAGTACGTGATACGCCGCGCTGGTTGAATTCGGCGATCGAAATCTACAAGCCTAAAGAAGAAGGTAGAGAAGACAAGCTAGAATTGAGCGGTAGTCCATATCTTTCAGAAGGTACGGTTTGTGGGGCAAGCGGGTGTGACTCTGCGGAAAACGTTGAAGGGAAAGAAACTGCTAAGGGTAATGCCTTCTCCTTTACTTTGACGACGAAGGAAGCGGGCTCTACAGGGGAACAGTTCTACGCGCACGCTGAAGTCTCGACTGGGATCGCACAGAAACACGGCGAACATTCGGAAGTGTCGTACAACACTGGTTCCAGTGAAATCGGAGGTACTGCCAATGTGCTAATCACGAACAGTGAGGCGTGGCTTGGGCCGAACGCGGGCGCTCTGGAATACACGTCAAAGGACGGCGGGCTTGGTGTCTCTGAATCAACTATAGAAGTCAAAGGCTCGGGCGGTTGGGAAAAAGTAGGCGGGACCAATTATCTGCCTACCAAAGGCTGTGCGGGCATTCAATGCGAAGAAACCCAGCACGAAGTGCTTAGCTGGAAAAGCCTGACCAACAATGGTGCCAAACCGCTCCCGGAACCGGAAGCGCACATCCGTGTCGGCGCGCATAGCTACATGCCGGAGTCGTCTTCCACTGAACATGGGGAAGGCGAAGCGACTGTGAAAGTTGACGCGAAACGTCCGCACGGGATCACCGTCAGTGGTCTGCCGGCGAAAGGCACGGAAGGAAAAGAACTGACCCTGGGTGAAGGGCCGGCGCATCTTGTGGCCGAAGCGAGCGAGGGGGAAGGCACGACGCCTAGTTCGGGTATGAAAGAAATCCGGCTTGGTATCGATGGAACAGAAATCGGTCATGGCGGGGGGTCGTGCACGCCGGGACCGTGCGTCGCCGCGGCGCAATGGTCGCTGAAGGGGTCAGAATTCGGCGCGGGCGCGCATGTCTTGACGGTGATCGCGGAAAGCAACACGGGTGTGGTCGCCAGTGCGGAATATACGTTGAACGTGTATGCCGCAAGCCCCGTGGCCGCTGGTCCGGGGTCGGTGAATCCGGAGTCGGGAGACTTCGCCCTGGAAGCGTCGGACGTGAGTCTGAGTGGTGGTGTGGGTTCGCTCGCGCTCTCGCGTAATTACGATTCGCGGAATGTCAAGGAGGGCGAAGAAGGCCCGTTCGGGGCGCCGTGGAACGCGAGCCTTGGGAGTCTGGCAAGCCTCGAAGTGCTGCCGGAAGGGAGCGTGATGGTTGTCGGTCCGACGGGGCTTTCGTTCTTCAAAGCGAAGAGTGGTGGGGGCTTTGAAGCGCCGCAGGGCGATGCGAATCTCGAACTGAAGTACGAAGCGAGCTATGAAGGCAAGCACGCGTATCTGTTCAAGGACGCCAAGGAAGACACTACGACGGTGTTCACGCTGCCCGAACACGCCAGCTCGTGGATGCCGACGGTGTCGAAGGGGCCGATCGCTACGGATACGACCACCGACGAATATCGCACTGTTGAAGCGGGGAGCGGCAGTAATGAACCGATCAAGTTCGTTGTTCAGCCGACGTTGGAGCTCGCACCGCATCCGAATTTGGAATGCGCGAAGGAACATTGGCACGCCGGTTGTCGCGCACTTGAATTTGTGTATGACGAATCCACGACGGCGGAAGGGGAAGCCGAAAGTCAATGGAAGGGCTACAAGAATCGTTTGAAGGAAGTCATCGCGGTCGCGTACAACCCGGCGAGCAAAGCGATCGTGAAAACGCCTGTAGCCGCGTATCTGTACGACACGCAGGGCCAGTTGCGGGCGGAGTGGGATCCGAGCATCAAACCTGCATTGAAGACGATCTATGGTTATGACGGCGAAGGTCATGTCACGGCGGTGACGTCGCCGGGGCAGCAGCCGTGGCTCGAGCACTATGGCACGACGGCGCAGGACACGACGGCGGGGCGGCTGCTGTCGGTGGGCCGGTTGGGCGCGAAAACGGCGTTGTGGAACGGCGCCGTCTTGACAAGCACGGCTGCTCCGACTCTGTCGAGCACGAGTCCTTTGATCGGCACCACGCTGTCGGTGACGAACGGGAGCTGGTCGACGTCTTCGGTGCTGTATGGGTATCAGTGGGAGGACTGCAATTCGTCGGGATTGGAATGCACGGCGATTCCTGGTGCCGTGAACGCGAGCTACACGCCTCAGGCGCACGATGCGGGGGATACGCTCGTGGCACAGGTCACAGCCGAGAATGCCTGGGGGGCGGTAACGGCATCGACAGTGGCGAGCAAAGTGATCGCGATGCCGGCCCCTGCCTACTCGAGTGTGTTCGGGACGACCGGTTCGGAAAGCGAAAAGCTGAGCAAACCCGCGGGTGTCGCGGTCGACTCGGAAGGCAATATATGGGTCGCGGATCTCGGCGGCAACAGGGTTGAGAAGTTCTCCGCAAGCGGTGGCTTTCTCACGTCCTATGCCCCGGACTCGATGCTCGAACCAGCCAGCGTGGCGTTCAACCCGACGAACGGCGACGTGTACGTCACGAACCGTGGCCGGGATCGGGTGGACCAGCTCTCGCTGTCGGGAACGCTGATTGGATCCTTCGGCGGTGAAGGTTCCGGGCTGGGCAAGCTCAGTCATCCCAACCAGGTGGCGGTCGACGCGCATGGGGACGTGTGGGTTGCCGACACGAGCAACGGGCGCGTCGATGAGTTCTCCGCGGCAGGGACGTATCTCGGCAGTCCATCGGGCAGTGGTAACAACAGTGTCCATCTGGTGGCGCCTGTGGGGGTGGCTGAATGTGGTGGGACGTTGTATGTCGCCGATGAAGCAGCGGATGACGTGGAGGAGCTCGCGGTCGCCGGTGGGTATATCGGCAGTTATGGGGCCGATGGGAGCGGCAACGGAGAATTCGTGAAACCCTCGCAGGTGGCGTGCGAACCTGCAGGCGATGATGTTTACGTCGTGGACAAAGGCAACAGTCGTATCCAGGAGTTCAACAGGAGTGGCTCGTTCTTGGACAAGTTTGGTGTCTCTGGCAGCGGCGAAGGCGACTTCTCCGCCCCGGTGGGGATCGCGGTCGGGCCGGGTGGCGTGGTGTATGTCGGTGACTCCGGGAACAATCGTATCTCGAAGTGGAAAGCGAGCTATTCCACGAGCAATCCGTTGCCGACACCGCCCGCGGTGACGGAAAACCCGGTTTCGACGATCGAGTACAACGTGCCGCTGTCGGGGTCGGGTCTGCCGAATATGACCAGCGGGGAAGTGGCGAAATGGGCACAGAAAGACGATCCCGTTGAAGGGACCGCGATGTTTCCGCCGGATGAGCCGATGGGGTGGCCCGCGGCGAACTACAAACGCGCGACCATTTCCTATCAGGACGAACAGATGCGCACCGTCAACGTCGCCAATCCCAGTGGCACGACCCCGACCGAAGCGATCAGCACCAGCGAATACAACAGCGACAACGAGGTCGTGCGTGCTCTCAGCGCAGAAAACCGCGCGACGGCCCTGAAAGAATCAAACTCGGTCGCGGCCTCGGAACTGCTCGACACGAAAAGCGCCTACAGCGAAGGGGAGCTGACCGACACGTGGGGGCCGCAGCACACCGTGAAGCTCGCGAAAGGCAAGAGCGAAACCAATGAAACGGTGTCGGCACGCAACCATGTCAAATACTCCTATGACGAAGGCGCGCCCGAAGGCGAAGCGTTTGAGCTCGTGACGAAGGTCGTCGATGGTGCGGAAACCGCGAGCAAAGAAGAATTCGACCTTCGTACAGCCATCACGTCTTATGGTGGTCAGAAAGGCCTCGGTTGGAAACTGCGGATGCCGACGTCGACGACCACCGATCCAACGGGGTTGGATCTCACCAAGACGGTCGAATACAATGAAACCACGGGGAACGTGACCGAGACGAAGGCGCCGGGTGGTTCGTCTGTGGCGGTGCCGCCTCCGGTGTTCTCGTCGGCGTTTGGCAAAGAAGGCAATGGGAACGGACAGTTCAAGCGCCCCGTCGGTGTCGCGGTGGAAAGCAGCGGTGACGTATGGGTTGACGATCGCGAAAACGATCGGATCGAGAAGTTCTCTACCTCGGGCTCGTTCATCGGCGCGTACGGCTCCAAAGGCACCGGCGCCGGTCAGCTCGAAGGCGCGTGGGGCATCGCGGTCAATCAGACGACGAACAATGTGTACGTCAGCGACAGCGGCAACAATCGCATCGACGAGTTCAACTCATCGGGTGCGTTTGTCGAGACTATTGGTTGGGGTGTGAGCGACGGCAAAGCGGAACTGGAGGTCTGCAAAAGCAGTTGCAAAGCCGGTATCGCGGGCTCCGGAGAAGGTCAGCTCAACTCTCCATTGGGGATCACGGTCGACGCGCATGGTGATTTGTGGGTCGTGGATTACGAAAACGATCGTGTCGAGGAGTTCTCTGAAGCGGGCGCGTACATGACGAAGTTCGCCAGCAAAGGCTCTGGTAACGGACAGCTGGATGAACCTGTTGGGATCACTGTCTGTGAAGGCGAGATCTATGTCGTGGACGGTGGCAACGACAGGATCGAGGAGTTCTCGGCCGGCGGCGCGTATCTGAACCAGTTCGGTGGCAAAGGCAGTAATGCGGGACAGTTCGGTGAACCGATGGGTATCGCTGTGAATCCAAACACGGCCGATATCTATGTGTCCGATGAGTCAAACAATCGTGTCGAGGAGTTCAGTCCCGCCGGCAAGTTCCTCGTGGAATTCGGGATCTGGGGCACCGGTCAGGGCCAGTTCCAAGGACCTACCGGTCTCGCGGTGAACGCGAGCGGCGATCTCTATGTCAGCGAGGCCTACGGCGATCGCGTCGATGAGTGGGTGCCCCCCGGTGCCGGCGGTGCGCACATGACCTACTCCACACAGTTCGGCGGCTCCGGGTCCGGTAGTGGCCAGTTCGCTTACCCCGCCGTTCCCGCGATCGACGGACAGGGCAATATCTGGGTCACGGACTACGGCAACTCCCGCGTGCAGAAGTTCACCGCGCAAGGCAAATTCATCGCGAGCTACGGGTCCTACGGGAGCGGTGAAGGGCAGTTCAAGAAGCCCACCGGCATCGCGATCAACCAGAGCTCCGGCAACGTCTACATCGCCGACTGCGAAAACGATCGCATCGAGGAGCTGTCCTCCACCGGCAGCTACGTCAGAGCGTTTGGCAGCTACGGCACCGAACACGGACAGCTCCATTGCCCGGGCGGCGTAAAGATCGACTCCAGCGGCGATGTCTGGGTCGCCGACATCGACAACAACCGCATCCAGGAGTTCTCATCCACCGGCGCCTTCATCGCTGCCTACGGCTCCAAAGGGACCGGCAACGGTCAGTTCAGCGAACCGATAGACATCGCCATCTCCGGTTCAGACCTCTATGTCGCGGACTCCGGCAATCATCGCGTACAGGAGCTGTCCACCTCCGGAACATACATCGCTCAGTTCGGCAGCGAAGGCAACGGCGGCGGCCAGTTCAACAAGCCCGAAGCGATCGCCACGGACGCCGCGGGACATCTGTATGTCGCGGACGCCGGCAACGATCGCGTCCAGGAGTTCAGCGCCTCCGGAGGGTTCCTCGCGTCCTTCGGCTCCTACGGCTCAGGCGAAGGGCAGCTCAACGGTCCCCAAGGCATCGCGATCAGCGCCGCCGGCGACGCCTACGTCACAGACAGCGAAAACAATCGCGTAGAGGTCTGGGCTCCCAGCAACCAAGCGGTCCACGACACCAAGACGATCTATTACAGCGCCGGTACCGAAGCGGCCGTTGAAACCTGCTGGAACCATCCGGAATGGGTGAACCTGCCCTGCCAGACCGAACCGGCGGCGCAGCCCGGCGAAGGCATGCCGAATCTCGCCGTCACGGACGTCGCCTACAACATGTGGGAGCAGCCGGAAATCGTCACAGAACACTTTGGCACGGTCGAACGCAAAAAGGTGACGACGTTCGAAGAATCCGGGCGACCCGTCAAAACCACAGAGACATCCAGCAACGATCAGTCGCTGCCCGCCGTGACCGACGCCTACAACGAACACACCGGCTCGCTCGAAACCCAGAGCACGACCGTCAGCGAAAAAACCAAGACGATCACGAGCGTCGCCAATACCCTCGGGCAGCTCGAACGCTACACCGACGCCGACGGCAACACGGCCGAATACAAGCACGACATCGACGGCCGCGCCACCGAAATCACCGACGGCAGCGAAGAAGCGATCAAAAAAGACGGCTATGAAAGCTGGCAGAAGTACCACTACGACGAAACAACGGGCGAGCTGACCAAACTCGAAGACTCCGCCGCCGGGACGTTCACCGCCGGCTACACGATCGGCGGGAAGCTCACCAAAGAGACCTACCCCAACGGCATGAACGCCTACTACACGATCAACCCTGCAGGGCAGGACACCGGGCTCGAATACAAAAAGGAAACACACTGCAGCGAAAAATGCGTCTGGTTCAGCGACCACGTCACGCCATCGATCCATGGTGAAACGATCACGCAAGCCAGCACGCTCTCAGAAGAGACCAACAGCTACGGCGCCGCCGGTTGGCTTAACCAGGTCCAGGAAACCCCGACAGGCGAAGGCTGCAAAACCCGCCTCTACGCCTACGAAGAAGAAGGCAACCGGACCAGCCTCACCACCCGCGAACCCGCAGCCGAAAAAAAATGCGCCACCGAAGGCGGGAGCGTCGAACGGCACATCTATGACAGCGCCAACCAGCTCGCCGACACCGGCGTGACCTACGAAGCCTTCGGGAATACGACCGCGCTACCGGCCAACGACGCCGGCGGCACGGCACTGACGAGCAGCTTCTATGTCGACAACCAGATATACAAACAAACGCAAAACGGCACCACCATCGAATATGAGACCGACCCCGAAGACCGCACACGCGAAACGATCACCAGCGGCGGCACGGAAACGACCAAGGTCATCAGCCACTACGACGGCCCGGGAAACGCGCTAGCATGGACGCTGGAACCCACCAGCGGCAAATGGACCCGTGACATCCCGGGCATCGATGGCGCACTCACAGCCACACAAACCAACACCACCGCTCCCATCCTGCTGCTGCACGACCTGCAAGGCAATGTCGTAGCCGAAGCGAGCAAGAGCGAAACAGAAACGAAATTCTTGAAAACCTACAACCCCACCGAGTACGGCGTACCAACAAGCAAAGAAGCACCACCCAAATACGCCTGGCTGGGCGCCGACGGGCTCTCCAGCGAACTGCCCTCCGGCACCATCACCCAAGACGGCACCACCTACGTCCCCCAAACCGGCCGGCCACTGCAAACTGAAGCCCCAGAACTACCGCAACCAGTCCAATACGACAACCCATACGTGAGGCCAAACGCCGAAGGCGCCACATGGGGGCCAATCGCAGCAGCTCTAGACATCGCGGAAGCCAAGCAGGCAGAACGCGCGCAAGAAGAAGCCGAACACCCACGAGGCGTTGTGCCCGGCACAGAAGGCGCACCTGAAGTTCTAGGAACAGCCGCTGACAAAAGAACAGACGGCAAAGGTGCGCATGCGGCCGTTGGTGAGCAAGTCATAGAATGTAACCTAAAGGCCCATTACCCACATCAGTCCAGTCATGATCCGACGACGGTCAATTTCGAAATATGGCTCGAATGTAGCGGGGCAGTCGAGGATATTCGTCTCAGGGTTTCGCTATACCACAACCACGAGCTCGCTGGTGAAACCGGGTATGTTGAGAAGGGTGATGGCGCATTTGCCAAGGAAAACATCGCGGTTCCATGTGGTGATGGCTTGTATCAAGGTTGGGGCTACGCTGATTGGGATCTCCCAGATTATGCTGGGAAAAAGGAGGATAAAGGTTGGAGTAAGGCAGTAACGATAACGTGCGTGTGACTGTCTCGGTGACTACAGATACTCCCTATCGTGCGCGATCCTCCGAGAGTATAAACATCGCACCGTAACGTAAGTCGGACAGGCTTCAGAGCGCGTCATCGCTGTGTGCGTCACAAAGTGCCGCCTCCACTAGATGTGCACCAGAGAAGCACCACCGCAGCCAAAATGTTGTCTCGACATCCCAAAAAGCAGGTGGGATCACGCCATCTGGGGTTCGGAAAGAAAACCCTTGTGCCGCGGCGACCAGCGGCAGGGTTAGGTGAATGGCATCGAACTCCTGCGCGACCCTCGGCCAGTCGGGATAAACGAAACCATTGTGAATTTGGTGATATGTAGACACAAACTCGACCCATCTTTTGGCGCTCCCGATCTCGGCCACTCGAGGTTGGCCCTTGACTTCCAACTCCCACGTGCACCATGGCAATGGGTAGAGCGACGACCCGTTGGGTCCGAACAACGCTCGCCACATTGAGCAGCCTGTAGACGTGGCCGTTGATGTGTAGAGCCCGAAACGAAATGGCTTCACCTCTGGTTTCTCACCGAAGGTCGGAGATGGTGTGACGAAGGCTACTCTCCGTGGTGGCGGCGGAACTGTATCTGCTGAGACAGCGTGTCGTCCCGTTCTCGTCCAATGCTGGCGTTTGGCGAGCAGGGGACCGGTTACGAGATGCGCGTCGTGCTGCGCAATAGTCCGCAACAACGGAGCATTAGCGGTGAGCGCATCGGCGTCACCCGGCTCAATCGTCGTGCCATTTCCCACCTCGTAGTCCATAAAGGTCTTAGTGTAAACACTCATTGTAGTAGCAAAATGTGCAATCTCTGCGTACGTGTCGTAATCGTCTGCGAGTGCGTGGGTACTCGGCGCCGCCGGGTAACGGAGTGGGAAGGCATCGAGTTCGGCGAGACGCCGTGAGAGCAGTTCGAGAGAGTCTAACATCACTCTGCCAGGCTACCAAACAGACGCATTACCGACCGGTAAGAAAAGCGGCGTGCCGCATTCCCGGTGCGTGGCTTATGGTCGAAGAAGAGGACCGCATCGGCCTCGGCGTGCCCGTGGCATTGCTCGAACACTCGCGAGCTCGACAGTGCGTCTTTGGGCGCGTCCGCGTGGTGGGATGAGTATGGAGTCCGGCTGGTCCCCCAAGTCCTGGGATATGATACGGTAGCAGACTGTTGTCCAAGCTCAACGTTATATTGCACACCATGAGTTCAGGCGGCCTGCAACTCGATGCCTACATCCGCGTCTCGAAGGTCCGCGGGCGAGCGGGCGAGAGCTTCATCTCGCCGACGGTCCAGCGCGAGCGCATCGAATCGTGGGCGCAGGCGCACGGACACACGCTGACCTGGCACGAGCCCGAGCTGGACGTGAGCGGCGGGACGATGAGTCGGCCCGTGTTCGATCGGATCATGGAGCGCGTCCGCAGCGGCGAAACCGATGGCGTGATCGTCGCCAAGCTCGACCGCTTCGCACGGACGCTCGTGGGCGCGTTGAGCACGCTGGAGGAGTTCGAGCGCCGCGGCGCGGTGCTCGTGAGCGTGGCCGACAACATCGACCTCTCGACGCCGATGGGCAAGGCGTTTCTGCGCATCCTGCTCGTGTTCGCGGAGCTGGAGCGCGACCGGATCAGCGAATCGTGGAAGACGGCCACCTCCAACGCGGTCGCGCGGGGCATCCATATCGCCAAGTTCACGCCGGTCGGCTATGGGCGAAGCGCCGACAAACGGCTCGTACCGAACGACGAAGCGCCGGCGATTCATGAGGCTTTCCTGATGCGCGCAGCGCATAAGAGCCTCACGGAGATCGCGCGCAGGCTCGATCAGAGCGCGCCGCGCCCAGGCGAGGGTCGCTGGACACGGCCGATGGTGGACCGCATCATCAAAAACCGTGTCTATCGGGGCGAGGCATACAGGGGTGAGAACGTCAACGCGGACGCTCACCCGCCGATCGTGACCGTCGCCGAGTGGCAGGCCGCCAACCTCGTGCCCGTGAGGGCTCTCGCGCGCGGCAAGCGGCAGAGCCTGCTCGGGGGGTTCGTGCGGTGCGCGGGATGCCGCTACCTGCTCGCACCGCACCGAGCTGGAGGAGATCGAGAAACCGGGCGGGCGGGCACCGGTCTACCGCTGTCGCGGCACCCATACCGCCGGTCCCTGCACTGCGCCCGCGAGCATCAATGGGCGCAAGCTCGATCGGTATGTGGAGAGCGTCTGGCGAGAGCAGATGGCCCAGGAGGCGCTGACGGTCCAGCACGACTCCGAAGCTCTGCAGAGCGCAACGGAGAAGCTCTCAGAGGCGGAAGCGGAGCTGGCGGCGTTCGCTGCGGATCTGATACTGCGACGGGTACTCGGCAGCGGCTATCACGCGGCCGCCGAAACGCGCGCGGCCGCCGTCAACCAGGCGCAGACCGAACTGCAGCGAGCGCTCGTGCCGGTGTCGGACAGCGATGCCATCGAGAGCTATGACGATCTACCGATTGAGGATCGCAGGCGCATCCTCGGCAGCTCAATCGACGCGGTGATCGTCAGGCGTGACGATGCAAGCGTGCCGATCGAGGACCGTGTCACGATCCTGTGGCGTGGCGAAGGGCCTGACGATCTGCCCCGCCGGGGGCGGGACAACGGGCCGGTCCGGGCCTACACGCTCTAGCGGCAGGACGATCGCGCTCGCGGCGGACGGGCGCTCGGTCTAGGCGTCGATGAGTTCGGGGGTGGGGACGTAATCCAGGGTGACGCCCAGTGGGCCACCGAGCGCTTCAAGCGTTGCGGCAGTGGGGTTGATCTGGCCTCGCTCGATGCGACTGATGTCGGCTTGGGCGATTCCCGATGCCTTGGCGAGCTGCTGTTGGGTCAGACCCGCGGTGAGGCGCTGCTGCAGCACACGGGCGCCGATCCTGAAACGAGCACGCGCCGCGTCCAGCTCGCGGCGCTCCTCGTCGGTGCTCCCGTTTTCGACCTCGCGAACGAAGTCGTCAAATTTGGACGTCATCTGTGTCTCCTTGCGGCGGGTCATCAATAGGTTATAGCCCATATCGGCGATTCGTCAATTCCGTGAGTCGTGAAGCATCATCTGCGCCGCCGCGCCGCGGTTCGGTGCCGGCTCTTGCGCAGCTTGAACGAGCGAAGCCGCTGACGCGCGGTCTCAATCTCGCGGTCCTGGCGGCGCTTGCTCGGCGCCGCGCCCTTGTCGTAGCCACCGAGCAGCAGAACGATCTTCTGGCCGTGGGCGTGGCAGAAGATGCGAAGCAGCACCTCGCCGCGCTTGCCCGTGCTCGCTTCACCGGCCTTGCCGCGGATAACCGACTCGTCGTGGCGGATGCGGAACTCGAACAGCCCGCCCCCCAACTGCTTGCCGTGCTCGGTCGCGCACACGCCCAGGCCGAGGTCGGTCAGGAGCACCTCGATCGCTGCGATCGCTGCGGCGCGCTTGGCACTGTCCAACGATTGCAACCACTCCCGAGCCGGCTGACGGCCCCGATCATCCTCAAAGAACTCAACCGTCCAGGTCATCGACGGAGCAGCCTACCCGTGCGGAGACGCGCAGCCTTCCAGACGAGGGCCTTCATATCTTGGCGGGCTGGGAGTGTCGTCAACGTTCGCATCGCGGCTTCCATGATTCGGTGTGGTCGTTGTCCTGCGTCGGCAGGGCTTGCCCTGCCGAAGTGAGTGATCTTTCAGCGGGCCTGGCGGGTTCTGTCAAGGGAGGGCCGTCAGGCCCCGCCGTAGGCGGCCCGTCAGGGCTCCCTTGACAGGTTCTGCCAGGCCCGCTACTGGCGCCAGAACGTGTGGTGACCGGCGCCTGCGGGGCTGGTGCGAAGGGACTGGCTCGTTCGTGTCTCCCCCAAAAAAGGGCGAGACGGTTCTTCTCCTTTACGCGGTTAGGGGACGGGTGTCCGATGTCGCAGGCGCGGATGTGCCTGGCGCTGGTGTTTGTTCGTTGAGGATGGTGTTGCGGAGCTTGTCGATGCGTAGCTCTGTTGGGGGGTGGGTGTGTTCGGTGAGCCAGATGAAGGGGACGGGGTGGTCGTGGATGAGGGCGTGGATTTCGAGGAAGTCGGCGAGCTCGTCTGCTTGGCCGAGGGTGGCGGCGTATTGGTCGGCGTTGTACTCGCGTTTGCGCCAGTAGGCGCCCCATGCAGGGCTGGTGAGCCATAGTCCGAAGCCGCCTTTGGCGATCAGTGAGGTTATGAACAGGAATCGCAGGAAGCCGTAGATGAGTTGGCGCAGCAATTCCTCGGCCTCGTACCCGTATCCTTGCGGTGCTTCGTGCCGGTATGGTCGCGGCCGCTGATGTTGGCGGGGTGTGTCTTGCTGCTCAGGGTCTTGTGCGGTGCTGTTGCCGAATGGGGATGTGAAGAGCGCGAGACGGTTGATCGCGGCCGTGAGGCGGCCGTCTGGTGTGCCGAGATGTCCCAGCTCGTGCGCGAGTACGGCGGGGACGTGGTCTGTTTCGAGTAGGCCCCTGGAGAGCATGAGCGCGTTGCCGCAGACGGCGGCGTCGGGTTGGGGGTGTCGATCACGAACCAGCGCTTGGGTAGCGGTAGTGGGGTATCGGTGTGGGCTTGCAGCAGTTCCACGGCGTCGTCATAGGTGAGCTGCTCGCGTTGGGATGGTTCGCGGCCACCGGCACGGGTCTGCCACCACCACGCGCTGCCGATCGGGGTTATCAATGCCAGCATCGACCAGCCGGTCGGTAGGAGTGCGAGATACAGCCAGTTGAACGTGCTGGTTGATTTGTTCTCGATGACCAGCACGATCACGCTGATGATCGTGACGAGCAAGAGCCGGGCGAGGATCACGGGGATTTCCGCGATCAGCGAGAGGATGTACATCGAGAGTGATCCGAGCGAGAAGAACGGTCGTTCCCGCTCAAGGATCGTCAGGGCGCGGTCGAAGGCGCTTTGAAGGAAACTGCGCATGAGGGTTTCATCTCCTTGGTTAGAAAGGGAGGCTGCTTTCCTCTCTAACCGACACCCCCCCGCCGACCGGGACACCCTCCATGCAAGATTTCTCATTCGTCGTCTGCGCTGGTCCGTGCGGACCGTTTGTGGCCCTTCCCCCGGAGTCTTCGCCGGCGTCTGGTTTAGGTCCGTCCGGGCGTGCGGGCTCAGGCAGCGCCCCGCGGACGTCGGGTGCTTGGAGGACTTGTGTACGCATCGCACGACCGCGACTGATGACATACGCCGCACCGGGTGGGAGTCCACGGACCTTGTTCGGGTCGATCTTGTACTGGTGCTGCACCCGGGCGGAGCCTTCGCCAGTGCTGCCTCCCGGCTCGTAGTGCGTGGAGTACTCCATCCGCAAACGGGTCCCGGCGAGCATCACGATGTCCTCGGGGGTGTTCACGCGATGACAGATCACCGTCTCCACGCTCCCCAGGATGCGTGCGGCCTCATTCTCATCACCCATGCCTTGCACGACCTGCGGTGCGAGCACCAAGCCGGTATGAAAGCCGCGGGCCTGCTCGATCCGGGCGGCCATTCCCGCGCCCTTCGCGAGCGCTGAGAACTCATCCACGATCAGCAAACAGAACCGCTCACGCTCCTTACGGGTCGTGAAATAGTGCGCGAAGTCCTCGAACAAGAACCGTGCCAATCCGCTCGCCTCTTCCCGCAACGCGAGACTGTCCAGCAACAGGTACGCGGCAGTCGTGTCCTCCCACGCCCAATCCCCGTCGAGCATCCCGCGGGTTTGCCCGAAGAACGCCTCATAACGCAACCGGACCTGTCTGACCTGCTCACCCGTCAACGCGCCCAGGGCACTTGACCCATCGTGGGCTTTGCGTAGCCCGCCGATCTCCATACGCTCGAGCACGGTCCGTGACGATCGCGGGGGACCGTCAGGGTGCTCACACACGAGCCGCAGCACGTTCTTGGCGATATCGCGATACCACGACGCTGGTCCCTCGCTTGAGTAGTCGATGATCTCCATCAACCGGCCATGAATCTCGTGCGCCTGTCCACGCCACCCATCAAACGGCTCGTTCGGGAACACCCGTGCCGTGCGGCCCGCGTCATTCATCAGGGCGCAGAAGCGGCTCGCGGTCTCACGATCACCCTTGCCATCCAAATAGAACACGGGCGCGTCACTGGTCTTGGCGATCGTCCACGCGAGGCGCAGCACCGTCTCGGTCTTCCCCGATCCTGTCGCACCGCACACCAAGAGATGCCGGCGCAACCGGTCCGCAGATAGCAGCACCATCCCGCGATCCACCGGCAGTGCACGTTCGCCCGCGAGACGAGTCGCGAGCGTGATCCCACGCTCACCTTCGGCTTCGCCCACCAGCTCGCTCGTCCTCTCGTTCGGGACCGGCGATCCCGGTGTTGTAGGGGACGGCCCTCGCCTACGGCGAGCGAACACGCCCCGCCGCCCGCTGGCCGTCCCCGCGCTCATGGGACGGGTGCGATTTGCGGGTGGGGTAGTTCGCGTACGCCGAGCTTCGGCCACTGACCATTCTCGGCGAGCTTGGAGAGCTGCCGGTACGGTCCCGGCGCACAGAAGTACAAGACCGTGTCGAAGCGCACTGAGAGCTCGTCGAGGATCAGCCTGACTCGGTGCTGGGACTTCACGGTCAGCTCGGCCTCGATCGCGACACGCTGCCCGTCCTCGGTGATGACCAGCGCGTCGGGTAGGTGCTCTCCCGGTTCGCGTTCGCGTGCGAGATCACGCTCTGGCACCCATTCGCTGTCGGGGGAGCGGGCGTGAATGTGCAGCCGTACGTCGGTGACCGCGGCGACGTGCGCGAGCCCGCCGAGGCGGGGATGCCAGATCCCGAACCCCTGTCCCGCTGCACGTAGACCCTTGCTGGTCGGTATCGCCCATACCGACTCCCCCACCAAGAACCGGCGCGTACCGATCAAACCCGCGTCGCGTAGTCGTGCGAGAAGACGCTGCACGGTGCGGGGATCGCATCCCAGCAGGACCTCCAACTGGTCTGCGCGCGCCCCGTACTGCTCGCACACCCAGCCGAGCACGAACAGGTCACGCGTGCTCAACACGGGCTCCCCGGTGGCGCGTCGTGCGGTACGCGAGGACCCCGACGCGACACCCCGCATCCCCGGCCTCAAAGCTCGCGCACGCGCTCCCCATACGTGCGTGTAGACGGCGAGGCTCATGGTTGCTCCTTCGTGCTCTTCTTCTGTGCTCGTAGGTGCCACCCATCACCACGGCTGACGAAGCGTGTGTGCTTGGCCCTGAACAGGTGCGCGGATACGCGCCCAGAACTCACGCCGAGCGCATCAGCAATCTCCCGGGGCCTTGAGCCCGGATGCTCGCCCAGGTAGTTCGCGATGTCGTCCTGGGAAATCTGGCCTGATGGGCCTTCGCCGAGAAGTGTTGCCCTGGCAGCGCGTAGACGTTCCCGTTCAGAGAGCAGCGTTTCGTGTGCTGCGAGTTGCTCATCCAGTGCTTTCAGGCGCTCGTCGATCTCAGCGACGACACCACGAGAAGCCTTGCCGACAACGCCACGCGAACGCTCAGACAAAACAACCTCCAAAGACCAAGAACACGACCACAGCGACACATCATACATACGTAAGCCATGCCTGTCAAGAATCCAGCTTGCTTACATATCATGTAGGAGGTAAGGCCGGCCCGAGCACCCGCGAGGGCCGGCCTTACCCGCCTTGACAGCCCCCGCCACGTCACAAACCCCGATCGCCGTTGTTGTTTTTTGTTTTTTGTTTCTATTTTTCAATCCTTCTCCACCAACACCACCTTCCAGCACCCTGCCCACTACCACACACTCCACTCTGCCTCCCCTACCAACCCACCATTCAGGTCATTGACCACCACCATCGAATAGCAAAGCTGAGAGGGGGGTGGTCAATGACCGACCACCACCAACCCCGGAACCCATAAGGGACGGCAGAGTGGCCCTATCAAGCCAAAAACACGGTGCTGGAACTGACCACCACCACGCCCAGAACCCGCCACATCCCGCGACACGCTCACGACACCCATTCCGCGCCCGGAATCGTCATGCGCGAGCAGCTTGAGCGGGGTGGGGGAACCGCCTCAAGCTGCACCATCCTGAACCGATCCGACGGGTGCTCCCGACAGGCGAGCCCGCTCATCCTCAAGCACCCGCTCGACACCCTTCCGTACCCGCTCGGCGCTTTCCACGCGCCGTGCGAGGTCCACGACCGGGATCTGCAGCGCGCCCGCGAGAGCGCACAGCACCCGCCACGACGGGTTACGCAGACCCCGCTCGATCCCCGACACGTACGTCGGATGGATGTCCGCCGCCAACGCCAACCCTTCGATCGACACCCTCCGTTCGCGACGCAACTCACGGATCGCCCGCCCAAGATCACCCATCGCCGCCGAGCACGCCCGCCTCTTCGCCGGTCCCCTACGGATAGTGCTGACACTCCGCGTGGTCCGAACAGAAGCAGCGTGCCCGTGGGAGGGCCGCTCCGAACTCGCGGAGCAACCCTCCCCTACGCGCCGCATCAGGCGTCCCCACGCTCGATCGCACCAAGACGCGCCTGCGCCTTAGCGATGAAGTCCCGCAACACCCCAACACGCTCGATCTCCGCCGCACGGTCAGCCGAGCGCGCCGTCTCGGACGGCTGAGCGGCAGCGCGCACGGCCTCGCCGGCATCCGCTCTGGCGAAGTCCAACGCACCCTGCAGCGTCCTCATCAACACTCGACCATGCGCCCACAGATCGACCTGCACGCTCACCGGGGGAACGGTCGCCGTCCACCCGATCACCTCCATCACCTCGTACATCTCCACCAGATCGTTCGTAGGAACGACGAACCACTCCGGATGCTCCATGCGATCCTTCGCGAACGCTGACTCGTTGATCGCTTCGCCCGCCTCGCCGATCGCAGCGAACACCGCTAGGCGCAACTCGTCCACGATCCCCGCAGGGACCACCAACGACCGTACTCCGACAGAGCCCGAAGGCTCCCCCGTCCACTCTGCTTGCCTATCCTGATCCTGCATGGGAAGAACCTCGTTTCTTTCCGTGCCGGCCCCGGCACGGCCTCTAACCGTGTCGGGGCCACCTATTGACTTGATGACCCTTCAGACGCGCGGAGGCCCTCCCAACATCTCCAGCTCATGCGCACGAACAACCGCGCGCGTGGCGAACACGAACCCGTCGAGGCGATGCACCAGACCCTCAGCATGCAACCCGACGACGGCAAGCTCCGCCGCCTCTCGGTCGCCTACCGCGACCGCCAACTCGTGCATCGAGCACAAACCGCAACCCGCTGGGGCGAGCAGCACGCACAACACGCACCGCTGCATCTCATCCAACACGCGCCCTGGATCGGGCATATCCTGACCTTGCATGGGAGCTCAGACCTCCTGTGTCACGACCCCCGGCTGTTAGCGCAGCGCGGGGGTCAACCTGCTTCTACGGACCACCCAACGGTAGGCGCAAACACGGGCGAAAGTCAAGATTTACGCTCAAACTTGGCGCGAAAGCGTCCAAGTTCAGGCAATACGGATATGCGCCCGGCTCGTAACACCCTCGCCGAGCGGACGGGAGGTCGCGGCACTCTCGACGGCCGTCCCGTTTCGCACCTCGCGTCGGAAGAAGAGGAGTGGCAAGCCATCTCTCAGCCGCTCACCCGATGCCCCGCGCCGCGATCGACGCGGCGCTGGACACCTTCGCGCTCGTGCTGCGCGAACGGCACCCGGGCGTGATCGCGCTGCCGCTACGAGATACAGGAGTGAACGGGGCCGTGCTCGAGCCCGGAGCGGGGCAGGTCATCCGGCCCTTCGCCGCGCCGGAGGGTCCTCGCCCGGTCCTCGACTGGGACGCGAGCGTGACCGCGCTTGACTATCGCCGCGCCGTTCGAGCTGCCGAGGATGCGCGAGCCGCCGCCGATCCATAGGTCGTCGTAGGGCTCTGCGGCGGGGCGCACGGCGTGTGGGCCAGCCCTCGTCGTGACCCTGCCCGTGCCTGCGCGAGCGCTGTTATGTTCGTCCGGAGCAGTATTGGTGTTAGGTACTTGCTGGGGTGCTCTATATGTTTCCGTCCAAGGGAATGGAGAGGGGGCGCGGTGGTGTCTCGTGAGTCTATGAGCTGGATTGGAGTTGACGTGGCCGAGGTCTGTGTGAGGGCCGTTCGTGTGCTGTGTGTGTTCGTGACCGCGGGTCTGTTCCTGATGTTTGCACCTGTAGCGGGTGCGACCGTTACATCGTTGACCTGGACCGGCGACGCGGCGGAATCTAGCTGGTCCGCTGCAAAGAACTGGGAAGGCGAAACGGCGCCCTCGAGTCCTGGGCCGGTTGCGCTTGACTTCCCGCGGCTCCCGTCGTGCAGCGGCGCCTGCTACAAAAGCACGAACGACATGAGCGGTTTGGATGTCGAATCGATCGGCATCGATGATGGCGACGAATACGAACTTACAGGCGATACAATCACGCTCGGCGATGGTGGGCTCACGGCCTCGCCTGCCGGAGGTACGAGCGGTCCTTCCGGTGATTTCATTGGCTTGCCGATCGAACTGGATGCCTCACAGACGTGGGCTGTTACCGGTCGCAGCGGGGGTGGCGTCGGCGAAAACGGAATGTTCGTGGAAAGTTATCTGACGGGCGCGGGTGAGGAACTCGCGACGAATATCAGTAATGGTTCCGCGGTTTACCTGGCTAACAACACAGAGGTTGGACCGATCGCGTTCGACGGGACCGATGTGGGCGAGCCGGATGTCCTCAACGGCTTTGTCGGTCTCCTGGGCGGAGACGTGGACTCGGAAGATGAGAGCTCTGTGAGCCTGAGCCATATCCTCTTTCTCGGTTACGGGGCGGTAGGATCACTGGATACGAGCGATGCTGAGCTCGGTGTGGGGAGTGGGCATCCCACCGGAGGCATCCAGGCGCAGAGCGTCACGCTCGACGCCGCCAGCGAAGTGGAATTCGAGATCACCGGGAGCGGTGCCGTCGCCGACACCGATTATTCGCAGCTGGCCTCTAGCGGCCCGGTGAGGTTGAACGGGTCGTCAGTCGGGGCCGTCGTGGCTCCTGCCTCGGGTGGCAGCTGTCCTGAACTGACCCCGGGTGGGACGTACACGTTCGTCTCCACGACGGGAGGGCTCTCAGGCTTGTTCGGCAACGCCGCAGAAGGCGACGAACTACCGCTCAGGTACATAAAAGGCTGCTCGCGAGACCCCTCAAGGCACCTGCAGATCGCGTATCACGAGAGCGGCGGGACGCAGACCGTTACTGCGACGGTCATAGGGACCGGTGGATTGTCGCTACCTGTCAACCCAATCAATGAATACCACGCACCAAACGCGGAAGGTGCCACGTGGGGACCAATCGCAGGGGCTCTAGACATCGCCGAAGCGAAGGCGGCGGAACAGAAGATAAGGGAAGAAGCGGAAGCGAGAGCGCGCGCACTCGCGGAGGCTTCGCTCGGTGAAATCTCGCTGGCCGGCACGGGCATTGCAGTGCAGAGCGAGGGCATGGCGCTGGTAAAGCTGGGCTGCAAGGGAGGCGCGACCTGTGGGGGCAAGCTCACCCTCTCGACGCAGGCGACGTCCAAGGCAAAGGGCAAGAAGAAACGTACGATCACGATCGGCATCGCGCAGTTCTCGATCGTGGCGGGCAAGACGGCGACGGTGAAGGTCAAGCTGAACGCTGCGGGTCGTGGCCTGCTGTCTGCCGATCGCGGGCGGCTTGCCGCCAACCTCACGATTCTGAAGCTCTCTCCCGCCCCGGAGCACACCCAGACCACGAACGTGCGCCTCAGCGGGGAAAGGCCACGTGGCAAGACGAAGAAGTAGCCGCGCTGTTATGGAATGTCTGAGCGTTACGCCGAAATTGTCCACGAATGAAGAGGGTCGTATGGGGGAGCCTCGTGAGTCGATGACCCGGATTGGAGCGGCCAAGACCTGGGTGCGGGCGGTTCGTGCACTGTGCGTGTTCACGATCGTCGGTTTTTTCTCGCTCGGACTGGCACCGATGGCGGGTGCGACCGTTCCATCGTTTACGTGGACGGGCGATGCGGCGGAATTCGACTGGTCGGCCGCGATGAATTGGGAAGGCGAAACGAGACCTCCCAACCCTGGGCCGGTCACGCTCATTTTTCCCCAGCTGACGAGCCCGGCATGCACGTCGGCGTCTCCGATCGACACATGCTATCTGAGCGATAACGATATGAGCGGCCTGAGCGTTGAATCGCTCACAATTGACGATGGTGACGATTACAAAATCAAAGGCGGGGAAATTACGCTTGGTGGCGGCGGACTCACGGCATCGCCCGCCATTGGGACCAGTGGCGAAGACGGGGTCTCCATCGACTTGCCGATCGAGCTCGGCGCGTCACAGACATGGAGCATTACCGGGCATGGCGGTCAAGGCGCGGAAAACGGAGTTGCGATCAAGAATGCGCTGATCGGGCCAGGCAATGCGCTTGCGGTCAGCATGAGCAACGATCCGCTGTTTGTCTTGGAGGGAGATACCGAAGTCGGGCCGATCTCGATCGACGGGACGCAGGCGGGCGCGGCCAGCGGCGTCGTCCTCTCACTTGACGAACTGAACGCGACGGATGGAAGCCTGGTGAGCTTGAGTAACGTCGGGTTCGAGGGCGAAGGCGCTGTGGGCGCCTTGAAAGCGAGCGCCACCGACCTTGCCCCGGGAGAACCGTTGGATGCGTCGAGCGTCTCACTCGATGCATCCAGCAAGATCATATTTGGAGTCTCTGGTGTCCGCAACTCTGAGCTCGTGTCCCAAGGTCCCATCGAACTGGGCGGCTCCTCGATCGAACTGATTACATCTGGACCCTCACGGCAGTCGTGCCCTTCGCTCAAAAATGGCGATGTGTACACGCTCATATCGACGACCGGTACGCTGTCGGGCTCATTCGGCAACGCTCCGCAAGGGAAGAAAATCGTCGCCGAATATCCCGAAGGTTGTTTGAAGATCCCGTTCTATTTGGAAATCAGCTACCACGAGAGCGGAGCGACAAAGACCGTCACGGCGACTGTGATTGAAACCTCGGGCTTTGAAATCCCCATACCCGAAAATCACGTTCCGATCTATGAAGGCAAACAGTCACCTTGGATCGCCGAAAGCGCTGGTGAGGGTTCAGAACGCCAGATCGCGGCAGTAAGGGCGAGAGAACGCGAAGAAGCGGAAGCGAGAGCGCGCGCCCTCGCCGAAGCCTCGGCCGGTGAAGTCTCGCTCGTCGGCACGAGCATTGCGGTGCAGAGTGACGGCATGGCGCTCGTAAAGCTGGACTGTAAGGGAGGCGCGAACTGTGTGGGTAAGCTCACCCTCTCCGCCCAGGCGACATCCAAGGCGAAGGGCAAGAAGGAGCGCACGATCACGATCGGGACCGCAGGGTTCTCGATCGCGGCGGGCAAGACTGGGGCGGTGAAGGTCAAACTGGACGCCGCGGGCCGCGGGCTGTTGAGCGCCGCCCATGGACATCTCAGCGCTCGCCTCACAATGGCTCAGAGCGTGCCTGCACCGGCACACACTCAGACCAAGAGCGTGCATCTGCTCCAGCGGGGTACTCGCAATTTGCGCGATGGCGGTTCGAAGAAATAGGCCTGTGAACCCAGTGCAAATCTTCTATCGCGGCGTGGCTAATCGAGATCGAACGCAGCCCGGATCGCGTCGCTGAGAGCCTGCTCCTGACGGGCGAGCAGCACACCGATCTGAGCTCCCAGGGCGGCGGGCGGGATCGTGGTGATGTTGTCGCAGCTGACGACCGAAGGTTCCGCGAGGCCGTTGGCGGCATCGACCGGTACCTCGGTCGAGAGCCCGCGGATTGTCGTCGTGATTGGCGCGACTGTCACGGTCGCAAGGTGCGGACGCACCAGCTCGCGTGTGAGGATCAGCACGGGCCGTGCCTTGTCGAGCTGCGCGACGTGGATCGGCCGCATCAGGCAAGCGTTGAGGGCAGGCCGATGGCGTGCTCGGCCAACCCGGCAAGCTCCGGATCGGGACCGGTGCGGGCCAGGATCTCGGCATCTCGAGCCGCGACCGCGCGCCGGCGCTCACGCTCGAGCGCGACGGTCACGAAGGTCGCGCGGCTGCGTGCGGCGCCCGAGTCGACCTGTTCGTCTACGAAGTCGACCAGCTCGTCGGGGAGGCGAACAGCGATCTGCTTGCTCATCCCATTATGGTAGCAATTTGGGAGTAATCCCGTCGATTGCGGGGGCCGCTTCAGCTGTACTTGGCGATGAGCTCGAGCTGATCCTCGATCTCGGAGATGAAGTCCAGCGTTTCGCCGCGGTCGTTAGCAATCTCGATCATCTTGTGCTCGCTGTGCTCGGCCACGACGGCGCCGATCGTGCCGGTGGGCCAGGTGCCGGTGCCTTCGACCTTGTCGACGGGTCTGGTGAGCGCGACGACATCGTTCTCGTGGATGGCTTGCTTGACGGTAGTCACGGTTCCTCGATTCTAGGTCTTTGGGTAGGCGGTGTCTGTGCGCTCACGACCGACAGCGCGTGAACAGCTCGATGCGGTGCGCCACCTCGCGCCTGACCTTCTCCGCGGCGGTATCGATCCGTTCTGAGAGGCGGTCCTGGCTGACGGTGCGGATCTGGTGGGGCTCGACGTAGCCGACGCGGGTGGCGCCGCCCGCGCGCGGGAGTTCTATGCGGACGGCGGACGCGCGTGGGGTGGTCGTGATCGGGGCGAGGATGCACAGACGCGCGGGTGCGCGGTTGATCTCGTCGATGCTGACGATCAGCGCCGGTCGAGTCTTGGCGATCTCGCTGCCGATCACGGGGTCGAGGCCGACCCACCATACGTCTCCCTGGCGCGGCGGGTCTACCGCCACGAGGCGAAGTCCTCGTCCTGCTCCAGGCCGTCCGCGAGCGAGGCATCCCAGACGGCGAGCTCGGGCTCGGTGGCCGCGAGGGAGGACAGGTCGGCGGCGACAGCCCGTCGCAGGCGAGTCTCGGCGGTCTCGCGGATTAGACGCTCGAGCATGTCTATTGCCGTGGCGCCGTCTTCCCGCGCGAGGTCGTGCAACAGGTCGCGCGTCTCACGGCGGGCGCGAATGACTACCGTTTCAGGCATACATAAGAGTATACCACTATAAAGATACCTTGAGAAGGTTGGATGACTGGTCGGGGGCTGGGGCTTCCCCTCCCACGGGTCATGGAGGCTACGTAGTTTCCCGCACCAGCCAACGGACGGGTACTGACGCATGAGTGCTTGACGGACGTGTAAGGTGGGGTTTGCAATGGAAGATGCATGGGTCGGCGAGGGCTTGTTCTACAGTGGCGATGGTGAGCTGGATTCGCCCAATGAAGATTCTCGTAGGAACGCAACTTTCGAGGGCATGAAGGGTCAAGGGCCGGGTACAGGAATCCTGGCAAGCAATGGGAGGTAGCCGCATGAGGTCCCACGTCCGTGTCTCGCTCGTCGCGCTGGTCGTAAGCGCAAGTGTCGCCGTCGCAGCGCCCGCGGCGCAGGCCGCTTTTGGCGCGGCAAGCCTCTTTGCCTCGAACTGTCAGAAAGAAGCGACCTGTACCGCGACCAGCACTGAAGGAAACCATTCGGAAATCTTCACGCAGGCAGCGGGCCATCCGCCCCAGGGGGTCACGGACTTCACGGTCAAAACCTTTGAATCGGGTGGGGTCACCTTCCCCGAAGGCTTCCCCGGAGGCAGCGTCAAGAACATCCGCACAGATGTGGGTCCTGGTGAGTCCACGAACCCGGAGTCCGTGTCGAAGTGCTCGGTTGCGGACTTCACCTCCACGGAAGTTGAACCGGCGAAACATCTCTTCTTGGCTCCAAAATGCGCGGAAGCCGGTCCGGAAAGCACGGTCATAGGTACAAACGAAGTTGTCACGGTGTTTGAATTCCCTGAAAAATCAGGCAATTTTGTAGATGTGCCACTGGCGGGAAAGCTCTACAACCTCGTACAACCGAACGGCTTGTCCGCCTACTTCGGGGTGGCGCTCGAAATTCCCGCTGTTGTCACTAAAGGGACACCGCTCGAAGGAATCCCCGTCTTCGTGCACACCTTCCTGGAAGGTCACATCGAATGGGGCAAGGAAGCTGCGGGGACAAACCAGGGTGACTACCACGATATCTACATCATCAAAAACGTCACCCCCGGACTCATCCGCTCGCGCATCGACTTCAAAGGAAACATCGGCGCCGGCGGCTTCCTGACGCTTCCCAGCAGCTGCACCGGCACTGGGCCACAGACGACAACGACTCTGCATCTCGAATCCTACGAAGGCGCATCCGCCACGATTGGCTACTCGGGTCCCCTGGGCACCGAAGGCTGCAAGGGCGAAGGTCTCTTCTCGGAAGTGCCCTTCAAACCGGGATACTCCCTGGCATCGGGAGTAGAAGAATCCCAGTCCGATCTGCCGGACGGCATCACGACCGAACTGAGCCTGCCACATGATCCCAGCCCGACCGGCATCGACTCATCGCAGCTCGAAAACGCCGTCGTCACATTGCCCGAAGGCATGACCATGAACCCGTCGGCCGCGCGTGGGCTGGAAGCCTGCACACCGAAGCAGGCCAGGATTCACAGCGAAGTCTTCGGAGTTGAATGTCCGTCAGGGTCCAAGCTCGGCACCGTCTCCTTGGATGTCCCTGATCTTCCCGCGGGATCGCTGACAGGAAACATGTATCTCGGTGGCCCCGAATCCGGCCTGATCAGGGGCGGTACGGAAGCCAAACCGGAATACACGATGTATCTCAACGCCGAATCGACACGGTATGGCGTCGACGTGCGCCTGGAAGGCACAATTACGCCGAATCCGACGACGGGGCAGGTGACCGCGACGTTCGTCAAGAACCCCGAACAGCCCTTCAGCAACATCAAGCTGAAGTTCAACGGAGGGCGCGCTGGCACCGATCGCCAACCCGCTCGTGTGCGGTACCGCGACGGCCACCACGAGCCTGACGCCGTACACCGGCACGGCGGCGCAGTCGCCGACGAGCGGCATCTTCGTGGACGGCAACGGCAAAGGCGGCGCGTGCCCGTCCCCGCTGCCGTTTGCGCTGAGCCAGGAAACGATCAATCAGCCTCCGGGCAACGCGGGCGCGAAGACCTCCTACACGCTCAACCTCAAGCGGGCGGATGGCCAGCAGTATCTGTCGCAGATCAAGACGGTCCTGCCGGCCGGCCTCGTCGGCCTGATCCCGTCGGTGCCGTTGTGTGGCGAACCGCAGGCGAGCAAAGGCGAATGCTCGCCGGCCAGCCAGATCGGCGTCGTCGGGGTGGAAGCGGGCTCGGGTCCGTCGCCCTACTCGTTCTCCGGTCAGGTCTACCTGACGGGTCCGTACAACGGCGCGCCGTTCGGTATGACGATCGAGACGTCCGCGATCGCCGGGCCGTTCGACCTCGGTAGCGGGCCGTGTGACTGCGTGCTCAGCCGCGGGACGATCGAAGTCAATCCCTACACCGCGCGGGTGACCGCGACGAGCAACCTGCCGACGATCGTCAAAGGCGTGCCGCTGCGGTTGCGGAAAGTCACCGTCAACATCAACCGGCAGGGCTTCCTGCAGAACCCGACCAACTGCGGCGTGCTCGCGACCGAAACTACGTTGACGTCGACGTCCGGGACCGAACAGAAACTGTCCAGCCCGTTCCAGGTCGGCAACTGCAAAGCGCTCGCGTTCAAGCCCAAGTTCGGGTCGGCGACCAGCGCGAAGACGTCCAAAGCCAATGGCGCGAGCCTCGAAACGACGATCAACATGCCGGCGGGCGACGCGAACATCAAATCGGTGCTCGTGCAGCTGCCCAAGCAGCTCCCGTCGCGGCTGACGACGCTGCAGAAAGCGTGTCCGGAAAAGACGTTCGCGAACAACTACAATGAATGCCCGCCCGGCTCGTTCGTCGGCGGCGCCAGGGCGAACACGCCGACGCTCCCCGGGAAACTGTCCGGGCCGGCGATCCTGGTCTCGCATGGCGGGCAGGCGTTCCCGGATCTCGATCTCGTCATGCAGGCCAATGGCGTGCGCGTGATCCTGGTCGGCAACACGAACATCAAAAACGGGATCACCACGACCAACTTCGCGGCGCCCCCGGATGTCCCCGTGTCGAGCATCACCGTCAACCTGCCGGTCGGAGCGCACTCCGCGCTCACGGCCAACGGCAACCTGTGCGCGAACAAGCTCGTGATGCCCACGACGATCGTCGGGCAGAACGGGACGTCGTTCAAACAGAGCACGACGATCAAGGTCAACAACTGCCCCGTGCGCATCGCCGGGAGCAAGGTCATCGGCAACACCGCCTACCTGTCCGTGCAGACGTACTCGCCCGGACGTATCAGCGGCAAAGGCAATGACCTGGCGACCGTCTTCCGCGGCCTCAGCCAGCCTCAGAAGTCGGCATCGCTGAAGGTGTCGCTCTCGAGCGCCGGCCGGCGCAGGGGTCGTCCGTTCAGTACGAAGGTGCGCGTCGGGTTCGTGCCCAAGAAGAAGGGCGCCCCGTCCTCGGTCGCATACGTGACCGTCAGGTTCGGGTAGCGCGGGGCACGCCGGTCGGGCATTCCAGTTCGACTCAAGTCATGACCGCCGGGGGCCGCGAAATTGCGGCCCCCGGCGTCGTTTGTGGGTGATGACTAGAAGCAGCGCGGGGTGGGTATACGACCTCTACTTCTACTGGGTGTATAGGGGAGGTAGAGATGCGGCGCAGTCATATCGCACTGCTCATGATGCTGGCGAGCGCCGGTCTGTCGGCGGTCGCGCTCGCGCCTGTCGCGCAGGCCGCGTTTGGCCCGGAAGTCTTCGAAGACGGGACGTGCATCACCAAAACGTGCACGTACGCGAGCGTCGAAGCCAACCCCAAAGAAGCGTTCACCCAGGCGGCAGGGCACCCGCAGTGGGGCGGTACGAAGTTCATCATGAAACACAGCGGCAGCAGCATCGAAGGCGCTTCGGTGAAGCGGATCCGCGTCGACGTGCCCTCCGGCCTGGCGGCCAATCCGCAGGCGCCCACCCCGAAGTGCCCGATCGAAACGTTCGAACACAAACCGTCCGAATGTCCTTCTCAGAGCGTCGTCGGAACGACCGAACTGGAAGCCGTCGCCGAACCGCTGGGGCTTCTTCCGGTCACGCTTCCGAAGCTGGAAGGCACGGTCTACAATCTCGAAGCTCCACCCGGGTTGCCGCTCGACTTCGGCATCGCCGTCGAACCGGCAGGTGAATTGCTGACCCCGATTCACCTGTTCCTCGAAGGGCACGTGGATTGGAGCGGCGACTATCACGAGTACTTCGAAATCGACAACGTCCCCCGCGAAGCCGAAGTCAAAGTTGTGCTCGGCGTCCCGTCGCCGCTGAAGGTGCTGATGTCGAAGCTGAACTTCAACGGCCGCGCGGGCGTAGGCGACTTCCTGACGCTTCCCAGCATGTGCTCGAGCACGACCACCTCACACCTCGAACTCGAATCCTGGAGTGGTGAAATCGCGCGCACCGAAACCCATACCCCCGTCGGGGTTGAAGGCTGCGCGAAGGTGCCGTTCAAACCGACGGTGACGGTCACACCCGAAAATCCCGGCTCCGATGAGCCCGACGGCGCCACCGTGGAAGTCAAGGCGCCACAGCACCCCGGCGAAGACGAAATCAACACCTCCGACATCAAAGACGTGCACGTGACGCTGCCCGAAGGGATGACGCTCGACCCCTCGGCCGCGCACGGGCTGCAGGCCTGCACGGCGGCGCAGATCGCCATCGGCACGACCAACCCGGTCACGTGCCCGGCCGCCTCCAAGGTGGGGAGCGTCACGATCGAAACCGACCTGCCCCCGGGCTCGCTCACCGGCAGCGTCTACCTGGGCAGCCCGGGCGGCGGACCGATCGCCGAACCTCCTTACACGATCTACCTCGACGCGGAGAGCGCGCTCGGCGTGTCGGTGCGGCTGCAGGGCTCGGTTGCGCCGAACCTGAGCACCGGCAGGCTCGAAGCGACGTTCACGAACAACCCGCAGCTCCCGTTCAGCGACCTGATCCTGAAGCTCAACGGCGGCCCGCAGGCCCCCCTCGCCAATCCGCTGACCTGTGGGTCCACCCAGGCGCAGGCGCTGTTCACCCCCTACACGGGGCTGTCCGCGGCGCCGAGCTCGATGCCGTTCACGACCACGGGGTGCCCGTCGCCGCTGCCGTTCGCGCTGCGGCAGAGCACGCAGAGCTCAAACGCCAACGCCGGCGCGTACGCCTCCTACACGTTCAACCTGAACAGGGCAGACGGACAGCAGTATCTGTCGCGGCTTCAGACCACGCTGCCCCCCGGGCTCGTGGGCGCGATCCCGTCGGTCCCGCTGTGCGGCGAACCGCAGGCGCAGACGGGCACGTGCGCGCCCGCCAGCGAAATCGGCAAGGCGACGGTCGACGTCGGCGCGGGCTCCGAACCATACGCGTTCACCGGCCCCGTCTACCTGACCGGCTCCTACAACGGCGCCCCCTACGGCCTGTCGATTCCGGTGGCGGCGCAAGCCGGCCCGTTCGACCTCGGCACGGTCGTAACGCGCGCGGCGATCGGCGTCGATCCCCACACCGCCCGCGTGATCGCGACCAGCTCCCTGCCGACGATCGTCAGGGGAGTGCCGCTGCGCCTGAAGAGTCTCAGCGTCGCCGTGACGCGGCCGAACTTCCTGTTCAACCCGACCAACTGCGCTCCGCTGAGCACCGACTCGGGGCTCACCTCGACGTTCGAAACGATTCAGAACGTGTCGAGCCCGTTTCTGCTCACCAACTGCGCCGCGCTCGCGTTCAAGCCCTCGCTGAAGGCCTCCACCGGCGCGAAGACCTCAAAACTCAGCGGCGCGAGCCTGCAGGTCAAGCTCACCCAGCCGGCCCATCAGGCCAACATCAGATCGGTGTCCGTGCAGTTGCCGGTGAAGCTGCCGGCGCGGCTGAGCACCCTGCAGAAGTCCTGCCCGGAAGCGACGTTCGCGCAGAATCCCCGGGTCTGTCCGATCGGCTCGCTCGTCGGCGGTGCCACCGCCACCACGCCCGTCCTGGCGGGCAGGCTGTCCGGGCCGGCATACCTCGTCTCCCACGGCGGTCTCGCGTTCCCCGATCTGGACGTGATCCTCGAAGGCGACGGCGTGCGGGTGATCCTGATTGGAAACACGAACATCAAAAAGGGGATCACCAGCTCCACGTTCGCCTCGATACCCGACGTGCCGGTCTCGAGCTTCGCGCTGAACCTGCCGATCGGCCCGCACTCGGCGCTTGCGGCGAACGGCAACCTGTGCAAGGGCAAGCTGATGATGCCCACGACCATCACCGCGCAGAGCGGGGTGCGGATCAAGCGGAACACCAGAATCTCCGTGACCAAATGTCACGTGCGCAAAGTCAGGCGCCGACACCACAGGCGCCGGCGTTGACGCGGGCGCTCCTGGAGCGCTACATTCCATGAGTGGGCAGTACGGGTACGGATACCTTCGAGCAGCCTGCGGGCGCGGATTCGACGTGCGCCGAGCAGCTGCTGGCCGGCGTGCGGCGCCTGACGCTGCTGGCCGACGGCGCGGGCGACGGCGAGGAGATCTTCAGAGGCCTCGCCCGGGAGCTGCTGCTGGCGCCCGGCGCCGAGGAGGTGCACGTGCACCACCTCCTCAGACCGACCGTCGAGGAGGAGCCGGTGGTCGTGTACCTGTTCGAGGGCGAGGGGCGCCTCAGCTATCTTGCGCCCCGCTCCGAGCGCCCGGCGGGGGTCAGCTGGGTCGCGAACACCGCGCGCAGCTTCCTCGCCGCCGACGCCCGTGAGCTGCAAGCCTCGCTGCCCCGGCTCGTGGCGACGGGTAAGGCCAGCTGTGCGCTGCTGTTGCCGATCGCCGTTCGCGGCGAGGTCGAGGCGGTCGTGGTGCTCGTGCGCCGCGAGCTCGCCGAGGCGTATGACGAGCGCTCGATCGAGCTCGCCGCGACGCTCGCCGACCAGGCCGCCACCGCGCTCGCGCTGGTGCGCGCCCGCGCCGAGGCCGGCACGGATGCCGTCACGGGCTGCATGAACCACCGCGGGATGCGCCGGCGACTGCACGAGGAGATCGGGCGAACGATACGTACGGGCAGCCCGCTCTCCTGCATGCTGATCGACCTCGACAACTTCAAGCTCGTCAACGACCGTCACGGCCATCAGGCCGGTGACACGGTCCTGCGCGAGGTGGGCCAGGCGCTCGTCGGCGAGTTTCGCGCCTTCGATCGCGTTGCCCGCTACGGCGGCGACGAGTTCGTCGTGATCCTGCCCAACGCCGAGCTGGACGCCGCCGCCGCCGCCGCGGCGCGCGCGCTGGCCCGCCTGCAGAACCTCCCCTCGCGCGAGATCAACCCCAACGTGGGCGCCTCGATCGGCGTGGCGCAGTGGAATTCACCGATGGGCGCCGACGCGCTGCTGGAGGCCTGTGACACCGCGCTGCTGCGCTCCAAGCGCCAGGGCAAGGGCCGCGTCACCCGCGCGGCCGTGCCGGCGCCTTGATTTTCACAATTTGCGCTTGCACTGATCCGTCTCGTGGCCGGCTGCGCATAGAGCAGTGAACATACCCTCCCCAGGGAATGGGACGAGGACCTCGGAGTCACTCCGGGGTCTTCGTCGCAGCGAGATTATCCGATTCTCGCGCCTGGGAGCTCGCGGCGTCTATAACCACAGTGAAGCCGTTGCCGACCTTGTCGTCGGGGTCCTGACGATCGATGACATGCAGGCCCGCCGCGTCGCACAGCTCGACGAAGCTCTCGCACGTCCACACGCTCCAATGCCGGTCCATGTCCGAGGTGAATCCGCTACGGTGGCGCTCGATCAGCTCGGCCACCGGAGTGAGGGGATTGTCGATGTCGAACGTGCGGTTGCGATGGGGGGCGATCACGACCACATAGCGACGTGCGATACGCACCCACTCGTAGAGGGCCCTGATCGGATCGGGAAAATGCTCGATCACGTGCGAGGAGAACACAAAGTCGTAGGAGTCATCGTCAAACGGGAGCTCGTCCCCGGGCGCCACGACGTCCACTTTCACCGCGTGCAGCGCGAGCCGGCGCTCCTCGCGCTTGTACACCGTGTCGTTACCTCCGTAGCGATCCACGTTGATCGCGTCGAGGTAGAAGCGATTATGGCTGCTCGCCCCGATCTCGATCCCTTGCATGCCGTTCAGGTAGCCCGATACGAACGCCGAGCGTCGGCGGCGAATCAGCCGCCAGGACACCGTCGCGCGCAGTAGGCAGTAGAGGATCGCGTTCTTGACGCGCAGCGGCAGCCGGTCCGCGGCGCGAGCTTTAATCGTGGTCATCGACGGGCATCATAGTGGCGGCTATTTGGGCGCGCACACAGCCTGCGGCGAGGAGATCGACGTTGTGAGGGGGCGTGTGCGGACCGCCCGATCGGGCAGGTCCGAGGAGGCGCTGAGGTTCGATCCACGCGCCCCCGGCGAGGAGTGCGTGACTCTGCGAGACTGCGGATGACCCCCTGCAGATCGACCCGGGAGACACATGTCGGACAACAGCTTTGGCGCGCGCGACACCCTCGATGCTGGGGGGCGCGAGTACGAGATCTTCCGCCTCGATGCCCTGCAGCGAGGCTTCGACGTCGCGCGGCTGCCGTTTTCGCTGAAGATCCTCCTGGAGAACCTCCTGCGCACCGAGGGCAACGGCTCGGTCACAGCGGCCGACATCGAGGCGCTCGCGAGCTGGGACGCGAAGGCCGAGCCGAGCAGGGAGATCGCGTTCACGCCCGCGCGGGTGCTGATGCAGGACTTCACCGGCGTGCCCGCCGTCGTGGACCTCGCCGCGATGCGCGACGCGATCGCCGAGATGGGCGGCGACCCCGCTCAGATCAACCCGCTCGTGCCGGCCGAGCTGGTGATCGACCACTCCGTGCAGGTCGATGCGTTCGGCACGCGCGACGCCTTCCGCGTCAACGCCGAGCGCGAGTTCGAGCGCAACCAGGAGCGCTACTCGTTCCTGCGCTGGGGGCAGGGCGCGTTCGACGACTTCGCCGTCGTGCCGCCGGACACGGGCATCGTGCACCAGGTCAACCTCGAGTACCTCGCGCGCGTCGTCTTTCCGAACGCGAAGACCGGCCAGGCCTATCCGGACACGCTCGTCGGCACCGACTCGCACACGACGATGGTCAACGGCCTCGGCGTGCTCGGCTGGGGCGTCGGGGGGATCGAGGCCGAGGCGGCGATGCTCGGCCAGCCGCTGTCGATGCTGATCCCGCAGGTGCTCGGCTTCCGCCTGCACGGCGAGCTGCCCGAGGGCGCGACGGCGACCGATCTCGTGCTGACCGTCACCGAGATGCTGCGCGAGCGCGGCGTCGTCGGCATGTTCGTCGAGTTCTACGGCGCCGGCCTCGCCGGCCTGCCGCTGGCCGACCGCGCGACGATCGGCAACATGTCGCCGGAGTTCGGCTCGACTTGCGCGATCTTCCCGATCGACGCCGAGACGCTGACCTATCTGGAGCTCTCCGGGCGCCCTTCCGAGCAGATCGCGCTCGTCGAGGCCTACGCCAAGGAGCAGGGGCTGTGGCACGACGAGCACGCCGAGAAGCCGACGTTCTCCGACGAGATCGAGCTCGACCTCGCGAGCGTCGAGCCGAGCCTCGCCGGCCCCAAGCGCCCGCAGGATCGCGTCGCCTTGAGCGAATCGCAAGTGGTCTTCCTGCAGGCGCTGCGCAACTACATCCCAAGCGACGGCGACCAGGCCGACGCCCAGGACGAGGCCGTCGCCGAGTCCTATCCCGCGTCCGATCCGCCGGCGAACGAGCCGGGTCACGCGCCCGCGGCGCTCGGGGTCTCCCAGCCGCAACTGCCGGAGGGTGCCACCGCGACGACGCTGCCGCACAACGGCACGGCGACGAGCGTGACCGTCGACGGCGAGACGTTCGAGCTCGATCACGGGCACGTGGTGATCGCGGCGATCACGAGCTGCACGAACACCTCCAACCCGTCGGTGATGGTCGGCGCGGGCATCCTCGCCCGCAACGCGCTCGCGCGGGGCCTGCGGAGCAAGCCCTGGGTCAAGACCTCGCTCGCGCCCGGCTCGAAGGTCGTCACCGAATACCTCGACCGCGCCGGGCTCACCGAGCCCCTGGAGCAGCTCGGCTTCAACCTCGTCGGCTACGGCTGCACGACGTGCATCGGCAACTCCGGGCCGCTTGCGCAGGAGATCTCCGACGCGGTCGACGACGCCAATCTCGCCGTCGTTTCGGTGCTCTCGGGCAACCGCAACTTCGAGGGGCGGATCAACCCCGACGTGAAGATGAACTACCTCGCCTCGCCACCGCTGTGCGTCGCCTACGCGCTCGTCGGCACGATGGACATCGACCTCCTGCACGACCCGCTCGGCCAGGACGAGCAGTGGCGAGGACGTCTATCTGCACGACATCTGGCCCTCCGAGCAGGAGATCGCAAAGACGGTCGGCGAGGCCGTGCGCGCGGACATGTTCCGCAAGAGCTACGGCGAGGTGTTCGCGGGCGACGAGCGCTGGAACGGGCTGCAGGTGCCCGACGGCGAGCGCTTCGCCTGGGACGCCGAGTCGACCTACGTGCGCCTGCCGCCGTACTTCGACGGCATGCCGGCCGAGCCGGAGGCGATCGGCGAGCTGGCCGGCGCGCGCGTGCTGGCGATGCTCGGCGACAGCGTCACGACCGACCACATCTCACCGGCCGGCGCGATCAAGCGCGACGGTCCGGCCGGCGCGTATTTGCAGGAGCAGGGCGTCGCTCCGCGCGACTTCAACTCCTACGGCTCGCGCCGCGGCAACCACGAGGTGATGATGCGCGGCACGTTCGCGAACATCCGCCTGCGCAACTTGATTGGAGATCCCGCCGTGGTCCCCTTCCGGAGGGCGGCGTCACGCGGCACCTTCCCGACGGAGAGCAGACGTCCATCTACGAGGCGGCGATGCGCTACGTCGGCGAAGACGTGCCGCTGCTCGTGCTCGCCGGTAAGGAGTACGGCTCGGGCTCCTCGCGCGACTGGGCCGCGAAGGGCACGCGCCTGCTCGGCGTGCGCGCCGTGATCGCCCAGTCCTTCGAGCGCATCCACCGCTCGAACCTCGTCGGCATGGGCGTGCTGCCGCTGCAGTTCCCCGACGGTGAGAGCGCGCAGTCGCTGGGACTGAGCGGCGAGGAGGTCTTCGCGATCGACGGCATCGCCGACGCCGTCGCCGCGGTGCAGGACGGCAAGGGTGCGCAGAGCATCGCCGTTCGCGCCGAGCGCGACGGTGGCGAGACGGTCGAGTTCGACGCGCGCGTGCGGATCGACACGCCGCGTGAGAGCGAGTACTTCCGCCACGGCGGCATCCTGCAGTTCGTTCTGCGACAGTTGCTCGCCGCATGAGCGCCCCCCACCGTCCAGACGAGAGCACCACCACCCGGCGAGCGAAGGTTCTCCTGTGAGCGACGCGGAGGCGACAGACGCGGGAGCCGCCGCTCCCCAGCTGCTGCTGGACCTCCTGCGCGCGCACGGCCCCTCGGGCTATGAGACCGACCCCGCCGCTGTCTGGCGCAGCGCCGCGAGCGCGTTCGCGGAGGTGAGCACCGACGTGCTCGGCACGCCGCTCGCGCGGGTGTCCGCCAAGCACGGCGCCCCCGAGCCGCCGCGACGGATGCTCGTGATGGGGCACATCGACGAGATCGGCCTGATCGTCACGCATATCGACGACGAGGGCTACCTGTGGTTCGCGCCCGTGGGGGGCTGGGACGCGCAGATCCTCGTCGGTCAGCGCGTGGCGCTGGCTACGCGTGAGGGTGTGGTCCGGGGCGTGGTCGGCAAGAAGCCGATCCATCTGCTGCGCGAGGAGGATCGCAAGAAGGTCGCCGAGATTCGCGAGCTGCACATCGATATCGGCGCCGCCGACGGCGAGCAGGCGCGCGGACACGTGCGCATCGGCGACGTCGCCGTGATCGACGCCGACCCGATCGACCTGCTGGGTGGGCGGCTGGTCTCGCGCGCGCTGGACAATCGCATCGGCTCGTTCGTGGCGCTGCAGGCGGCGCGGCTCGTATCCGAGGCCGGCGGCGCCGCGTGGGCGCTCGACGCCGTCGCGGTCGCCCAGGAGGAGATCACGTTCGGCGGCTCGCGCACGAGCACCTTCGCGCTGGCGCCCGACGCGGCGATCGTGATCGATGTCACCCATGCCACCGACGCGCCCGGCATCGAGGTCAAGGAGCTCGGCAAGCACGAGCTCGGCTCGGGTCCGGTCATCACCCGCGGCTCGACCATCCACCCGCGACTGTTCGAGCTGCTCTACGACACCGCCACCGAGGAGCAGATTCCCTTCACGGTCGAGGCATCCGCGCGTGCCACCGGCACCGACGCCGACGCCGTCCACCTCACGCGCGCGGGTGTGCCGACGGCGCTGGTGTCGATCCCGCTGCGCTACATGCACTCACCGGTCGAGCTCGTCCAGCTCGACGACGTTCACGCCGCCGCCCGCCTGATCGCCGCCGCGGCCCTGCGGTTGGATGGCGAGGCGACGTTTGAGCGCTGAGGGTCAGGCCGGCTCGATGCCTCCTTGTGGAGGGGCCTCCGGTGGAGTGTCGGGTGTAGTGGGCTTGGTCTGATCATCGGGCGTGCGTAGGGTCAGACCAGGGACCCGTTCGAAATGGCGCCGGTTGCGGGTCATCAGTGGGAGCTTGTGCTCGAGTGCGGTAGCGGCGATCAGGGCATCAGCGATCTGCAGCCCGGTGTGACGTTTGATCTGACCGGCCCTCCGTGCGATTTGGGGATCGACTCTCACCTCCTCGCAGTCTTCGAGCAGGTCGTCTACCGCGCTCTCTTGGTGCTCGCTGCCGGCGAACAGCTCGGTGCGCGTGATGACCGAGATTGCGGTGTCGTCCGTGTCCAGATGACGACGACCTCGGATGTGGTCGATCAGAACATCCGTATCGAGCAGGATCTTGCCCATCTGGCGATGCCTGTCTACTCTCGCTCGATCCGATTCCAGTCTCCGTCGAAGCGATCCCACTCGTCCCGGTCTGGATACGGAAAGTCGGGAGCGATACCGAACGTTTCATCGAGGACTCGCCGACGCTTTGTGAGACGAGCCTCCGCGGCCGCGCGGCCATGGGTCTCAAGATACTCATCGAGCGCCGCCCGGACGACCTCGGCCAGCGTGCGCCCGTCATGGGCGCGCAGTTCCTCGATGCGATCGCGCTGCTCCTGAGTCAAGTACACCTGGGTGCGAGTTGCTGCAGCCATATACAGTGCAGTATACAGCACCCTAGGACGGCGAGGCGTCATCCCACGCGCTGATCGGTGCCGTCGGCCGAGTGCTCGCTCGCACACCAGCGCTGGTGTCGCTGACCAGCGCTGGTGGCTACTGACGCCGATGTCGGCTTACCCTAGGCGCTGGCGAGTTCGGTGAACTCCGCCGCCTCGTATGCCGCGCCGGGCGTGCCGCCCAGCGCCAGCAGGCGCAGCCCCTCGGGGCCGGCGTAGATCTTGCGCTTCGTCGCCGGGCCGACGCGGACAAGAATGTCGGGGGTCAGCGGGATGCGCTCGCCTTCGACGTCGATCTCGCCGGAGCCGCGCATCACCGAGTAGACCTCCTCCTGGCCGTCGCCCTCGTGGTCGTGTTCGGGGTAGTCGGTGTAGTTGGGGGGCAGGTCGACGACCTGCATGCCGAACGACTCCACACCGAGCTCCGCGCGGGCCTTCTTCAGGCCGCCGCCGAACGCGCCCTCCATTTCGTCGATCTGCTTTGTCGTGTAGTCAGCCATCGCCAGTCTCCTTGATCCCGAGGTTCGATGAGTCCCGTCACGCAACGAGCTTACCCGCATCGCGTCATGTCCGGATGGAGGCCGTCGCACGGCGCGTCGTCGGCGTTTCGCCGGCGGTGCATCCCACCGCGGAGGCATCCCATGCCCTCGTCCGAAGGATGTCCGACGCCCCCGTATGGAGCTCTGTCACCCGCGCACGAGGCGCTTGTAGGTGATCCGGTGCGGCCTGTCCGCCGCGGCGCCCAACCGCTCGCGACGGTGTTCCTCATAGGCCTCGAAGTTGCCCTCGAACCAGGTCACCTGCGAGTCGCCTTCGAAGGCGAGCACGTGCGTCGCCACCCGGTCCAGGAACCAGCGGTCGTGCGAGATGATCACCGCGCAGCCGGGGAATTCGAGCAGCGCGTTCTCGAGCGCGCGCAGCGTGTCGACGTCGAGATCGTTCGTGGGCTCGTCCAGCAGCAGCAGGTTGCCGCCGCTGCGCAGCAGCTTGGCCAGGTGCACGCGGTTGCGCTCGCCGCCGGAGAGGCTGCCGATCTTCGCCTGCTGGCTCGAGCCCTTGAAGTTGAAGCCGGCCGTGTACTGGCGCGAGTTGACCTCGCGCTCGCCCACCTTCAGGTGCTCGTAGCCTTCGGAGATCTCCTCCCAGACGCTCTTCGCGGGGTCCAGCGCATCGCGCGACTGGTCGACGTAGGCCAGCTGCACCGTCTCGCCAAGCGCGATCGAGCCGCTGTCGGGAGACTCCTCGCCGGTGATCATCCGGAACAGCGTCGTCTTGCCGGCGCCGTTGGCGCCGATCACGCCGACGATGCCCGCGCGCGGCAGATCGAAGCTGAGATCCTCGATCAGCAGCCTCTCGCCGAAGCCCTTGCGCAGGTCCTCGGCCGTGAGCACCTGCTCGCCCAGGCGCGGGCCCGGGGGGATGTGGATCTGCACCTCGTCGAGCTTCACGTTGCGCTCTTCGGCCACCAGCTCCTCGTAGCGTGCCAGCCGCGCCTTGGACTTGGTGCGTTTGCCCTTCGGGTTCGTGCGGACCCATTCGAGCTCCGCTGCGATCGTGCGCTCGCGGCCCTTCTCCGAGCGCTCTTCCTGGGCCATGCGCGTCTGCTTCTGCTCGAGCCAGCCCGAGTAGTTGCCCTCGTAGGGGATGCCCTTGCCGCGGTCGAGCTCGAGGATCCAGCCGGCGACGTTGTCGAGGAAGTAGCGGTCGTGCGTGACCGCGACGATCGCGCCCTTGTACTCGGACAGGTGCTGCTCCAGCCACGCGACCGACTCGGCGTCGAGATGGTTCGTGGGCTCGTCCAGCAACAGCAGGTCCGGCGCGCGGAGCAGCAGGCGGCAGAGCGCCACGCGCCGGCGCTCGCCGCCGGAGAGCTTGCTCACGTCGGCGTCCGGCGGCGGCAGTCGCAGCGCGTCCATCGCATATTCGAGCTGCGTATCGAGGTTCCACGCGTCGGCCGCTTCGATCTGCGCCTGGATGCGCCCGAACTCCTCGGCGGTGTCCTCCGAGTAGTTGGCCGCGAGCTCGTTGAAGCGGTCGAGCAGCGCCTTGGTCGCGGCGACGCCATCCTCGACGTTGCCCTTGACGTCCTTGCTCTCGTCCAGGTGCGGCTCCTGCTCGAGCATCCCCACGCTCGCGCCGGGAGCGAGCGCCGCCTCGCCGCGGTACTCCTGATCGACCCCCGCCATGATCCGCAGCAGCGTCGACTTGCCGGCGCCGTTGTAGCCGAGCACGCCGATCTTCGCGCCCGGGTAGAAGGCCAGCGTGACGTCGTCGAGCACCGTCTTGTTCGGCGGGTGCAGCTTCGAGAGCCGGTGCATCGTGAAGATGTATTGAGAAGACATCGTCGGCTCGCAGGATAGGGCGTGGACTACAGAGGCGGCAGGTTGAGGGTGCCGGGCCGTGGATGGCAGACGCCGAACACGAGCGCAGGCGTACTGCCGATCGTCCGGGATCGGCCAGCACGTCGAGCATCGTGGGTGGCGGCTGACGCCGCGGAACGGTGGCCTCAAGGTCGCTAACGTTTCGTGGTCATGCCTACCACGGTCCTCGACGTCGAGCAGCATCTGCTCCTGCTGGAGCTCGAGCCGCCGTTCGACAAGCGCGACGTGCAGCTCGCGCGCCGGCGCATGGCCAAGCGCTGGCACCCCGACATCGCGCCAGCCGGACGCCAGTACGAGCACGAGCGCCACCTGAAGGCGATCAACGAGGCCGCCGACCAGCTCGAGCGCCTGGCGGAGGGCTCGCGCGGGGGGAAGGTCTCGGCGAACGCCGTCAAGGTCAGTGCCGCAGCCGCGCGCCGCGAGCGCGAGGAGGCGGGCCGGCGCGCGTACGAGGCCGAGCAGCGCGCCCGCGCGGCGGCCAAGGATCGCGCCGAAAACGATCCATTCGGCAGCCGCGTTCCCGACCACTCGGTCGTGCATCGCTACGCGCGCTGCCTGTCATACCCGGAGTGGGGGGTGGGCACGGTCGCCGGCATCTATTTCACGAACCCCGAGCACGCCGGCGAAGAAGTCCAGCAGTGGGCACGCGTCAAGTTCAGCCACGGGATTCGCACCGTTCCCGCCGGCAGCATGAAATTCGTCGACTTCTCCAAACCCGACCCCGCGTCCGAGCGCGTCGAGCGCTTCATGCTCGCCGCCCAGCGCGCGATGGCCGAGGGCGAGTTCACGCTCGCGGCGCAGCGGCTGGTCTACGCGCGCGACGCCGAACCGCGCAACGTCGCCGTGCTGCGCCTGATGACGCTCGCGTTCTGGCAGGCCGGCAACCTCGAGGCGGCCGCGCGCTCGGTGCGCGACTGGGCGCGCGCGGACGGCGAGCGTCCCGCCGCCCATCGCTTCGCCGCGCGCATCTACGAGGACATGGGCGCGATCGATCTCGCCGAGGAGGCCGCCACGCGGGCGGCGGACCGCGGGACCCTCGGACGCGGGGGCGTGGGAACGCCTCGGCCGGCTGCGTCTGCGGCTGCTCGATCGCGAGGGCGCACTGCGGGCGCTCGGACGGGCCTCGGAGCTAGGCGCCGGGGAGTCCGTGCGGGAGCCGATCGAACAGGCCCTGGCGCTGGAGCCACGCAGCGCGGCGTCGGTTGCGTGAGGTGTGGAGCAGTTCCGGGTGGCGCATGCGCCACCCGGCCGAGCGGTGCATGCACCGCTCGGGGAACCGCACATGTGCGGTTCCGGGGAGGGTCGCATGCGACCCTCCCGACCATCCCGCATGCGGGATGGTCCACTCCTACAAGATGTTCACCGCACGCGAGACGATCAAGCCGATCGTCACCAGCGAGACCATCGACTGCATGCCCATCACGCTCTTCGCCATCGCGCTCAGCGGCATCGTGTCCGTCGGCGAGAACGCCGTCGCGTTCGTCAGCGACACATACAGGTAGTCGATGAACGTCGGGCGCCACTCGCGCGGCTCGATGCGGTCATCGCTCATCTGCGGGAACAGGAAGTCCGGCGCGCGGTCGTGGCCGGCCGCGCGCACACCCGGTCCGCCGCGGTCGATCTCCCAGTACCACAGCGCGAAGATCAGGAAGTTCGTCAGCCAGATCAGCACGCCCGAGCCGATCAGCGCGCGACCGCTGGAGACCTTGTGGTGCAGCAGGTAGTGGGTCAGCGCCGCCAGCGAGTACACGTTCGCCGCGCTCACGAACGCCGTCAGCCCCAGCGCGACCCTGCGCCGGCGCGCATGCTCGTGCTTGAGCTCGTTGGGCGTCGCCACGAACATGCCCACCAGCAATGCCGCCTCCAGCGCCGGAACCAGCCATACCGGGCCGACCGTCAGCCGCTCGGGCAGCGCCAGCTGCAGGCCGATCGCCGCGAGCACCGTCAGCTGCGCCGGCCACGGCGATTCGCCGACGCCCGGCGGGGGATACGGACGGCCCGGCGGGTTGGTGATCTGGCCGGCGACCGCGGCTTGAGCTGGTGGCGTGGAGGATTCTCGAGGACTCTGAGCCACGCCACCGTAGGCTAGGGCCCGGTTCGGCGGTACCCTGGATGTGATCGGTCATGGCCGTCCCCACGTAGGAATCCTCATGGGCATCGAGAACCCCGTCCATCTGCTGTTCATCGCCGCCGTCGCCCTGGTCGTGCTCGGACCGCGGCGCCTGCCCGAACTGGCGCGCTCGCTCGGCAAAGGCATCCGCGAGTTTCGCGAGGCGATGAGCGACGGATCGGCCGTCGGCACGCCTCACGCGCCCGCGTCGAGTGCCCGGTCGCCCCCCACGAGCCCGCCCTCGGCGCGCCGGCCGCGCCCGTCGAGGCGGTCGTCGTCGCACCCCCGCCCGTGCCCGCCGAGGCGCTCGTCGTGGGGCCCCCGCCCGAGCCCGCTCCACCTCCGCAGGTCGATCCGGACGAGCCTGTACGTTCGGGCGATCATGCGCCTGATCGTCGCTCGCTGTGAGGTCTCCTACATCGGCCGCACCACCACCGTCCTGCCGGAGGCCGTGCGCCTGCTGATGCTCAAGGCCGACGGCACCTTCATGGTGTGGGCCGACGGCGGCAGCCCGAACGTGCGGCCGCTGAATTGGATGACCCCGCCGACCGTGCTGGAGGAGGAGCGTAGTGGTGGTGGCGTCGGCGAGGACCCGGACGGGGATCGCGGTGGTGAGCGCGACGGCCAACCGGATGGGGTGCTCGAGCGTCTGGTCGTGCGCAAGCAACGCTCCGACGAGCGCCTGGAGATATCTGTATCCGAGGTGCTCGCCGACATCGACCATCCCGTCGACGACGTCGCCGCCTTGGAGAAGGAGGGCCTCGAGCGCGAACTGCAGGAACTGCTCGCCGACGCTCCGCACTGGTGCGGCGAGGGCTTTCGTCTCGTGCGCCGCGAGTGGCCCACCGACATCGGGCCCGTCGATCTGATGTGCCGCGACACCGCCGACGAGTGGGTGGCCGTCGAGATCAAGCGCATCGCCACGATGGAGTCCGTGCAGCAGCTCACCCGCTACCTGGAGCGCATCCGCCTCGACCCCGCGATGGCCTCCTGCCGGGGCGTGCTCGTCGCCAAGTGGATCAAGCCCCAGGCGCGCGTGCTGGCGGGTGCGCGCGGCATCGACTGCGTCGAGGTCGACATCGAGGTACTGCGCGGCAACCGCGAGCCCGAGCTGACGTTGTTCGCGGCCTGAGCGCCGCGGCCTTTGGACCGAGAAGATCCGCGCGCCCGGGCCCGGCGCGCGGCGGGCGTCTCACAGGACGAGCTTGCCGACGGGCGCGCCGTGCGAGTTCTTCGAGTAATCGGAGACAGTCGCCCGCCGATGATTGACCGGCTGTCGTCGAGGTGCGACGGTTCGCTGGCCTCGTGCGGCCGCGCTGGGACGTCGCAAAGCCGTTCTCGCGATCGATCCCCTCCATGCCGCTGAGACATGTATGTCTTGTCAACGAATTGGAAGGACACGTGAAATGTACCGAATCAATACCCTCACCGCCGTCATCGTGGTTACTTGCATGATGGCCCTCGCCGGCACCGCGGCTGCCTCCGCGGCTGAAATGATCAGCGTCCTGCCCGAACCAAGCAAAACCAGCCCGATAACCTACTCGACGCCAAACGGTGAACAGACGTTCGAAACGGCTGCGGGCACGAAAATGGAGTGCAAGTCTGGGTTAAGCTTGGGGTCGATCACCAAAGCGAACTTAGGTACGGTCAAACTGTTACTCGAAAAATGCGAATCGACGCTATCCGCGACCTGTACGGGGTTAAATCAGGCTACATCGGGAGACGTAAACTATGAAGGCACAGTCGACTTCTGGTTAGCCAAAGCCGGCTCCCAATCGGTAGTCGCGTCTGTATATTTATTGAACGAAGCTCGCTTCACCTGCACACTGTCCGGCATCAAAACATTAGAGGCGGTAAAAGGCTGCGCCGCCGGTCAACTGTCCTCGATCGAAGCCTTAGCTGACCTTACGATGACGAGATTCTCCGGCAGCAAAGGAGCCAACGAAATCACCAAAGTCTTACCGGAAGGTGGGACCAAAGAAATAGAATGCAAGCTGGAAAGCAGCATAGCCGGAGCCAAATCGGAACAGGCGGATGTGTTAGGCAACGAGCTCCAGGATGACTTTGTGCAAAACGGCAAAGAAACGAACATCGAGCTGACCTGCGGCGGCTGCGTGCAGGCCAGGGTGACGGCCAGCCCCAACAGGCACGACTTCGGAAACACGCTAACGACAGAAACGAAGGCGGTAACCGTCACGTACACAAACCAGGGCCCCGGCGACTGGGAACCGACAGGAGCATACATCCAATATAAAATCATAGGCCCGCTGGGCTCATTCGATGTCACGCTCGGTCTGACGCCCTGCAATAAAAAGATCGAACCCCACCAAAAATGTGAAATGATTTATGAATTCAAACCAGTCGATAAAGTTAATTTCCTTTTTACCTTCGAAGTCACCCCGGGCGGCGAACTGATCGGCCTGGAAGGAATAGGCGTATAGTCGCCACGTCGCCCGCCCGACATCGGCGGGCTGGTGCGTGAGGCCCGTGACCGTCCGAGCGCCTGCTCGTGGCGATCGCGCCGCGGGCTCCGCCAAATCGCCTCCGCCTGCTGCTTGCCGGCGGAGGCGGTCCCCGGTCTGAGCCCGCTTTCGCACCTCGCCGTTCGACCGGTTGCACTGTCTTTGCGATCGGCGCCGGTGCTCGGATCGACCGCCTGTGCGATCGGCGCCTGTGCTTAGATCGCTCGTTCTATCGCGCCCTGTGTAATCTGCGCTCATGAGCGCCACCCCCGAAACCGCATCCACCCAGAGCGACGGCGCGGCCGAGCGGCCTGCCGTCACCACCGAGCGCCTGCTGGACGACTCCGTCCTGCTGATCACCATCGACCGGCCCGAGGTGCGCAATGCCGTCAACGCGGCCGTCGCCGCGGGCATCGCGGGCGCGCTGGAGGAGCTCGACGCAGACGACTCCCTCTCGGTCGGCATCCTCACCGGCGCCGGTGGCTTCTTCTGCGCGGGCATGGACCTCGGCGCGTTCGTCAAGGGCGAGTCCCCGTGGTTCGGGGATCGCGGCTTCGCGGGCATCGCCCAGCGCGCCTCGGTCAAGCCGCTGATCGCCGCGATCGAGGGGTTCGCCGTCGCCGGCGGCATGGAGATCGCGCTCGCCTGCGATCTGATCGTCGCCGCGCGCGGCGCCAAGCTGGGGATCCCCGAGGCCAGGCGCTCACTTGTCGCCGCCGGCGGGGCGCTGCTGCGCCTGCCCCGGCGCATGCCTTACCACGTCGTCATGGAGCTCGCCCTCACCGGCGATCCCTTCCCCGCCGAGCGCTTCCATGAGTTCGGCGTCGTCAACCGCCTCGCCGAGCCCGGCGCCGCCCTCGACGTCGCCCTCGAGCTGGCCGGCGCCATCTCCCGCAACGGACCCCTCGCCGTCGCGGCCTCCAAGCGCATCCTGCAGGAGCAGTTCGACTGGCCCACGGCCGAGATGTTCGAGCGCCAGGGCGCCATCTCCGGTCCGGTCTTCGTCTCCGAGGACGCCAAAGAGGGCGCCGCGGCCTTCAAGGAGAAGCGCGACCCCGTTTGGAGAGGTCGTTAGCGCTTACGTCGTGTAGCCGGCTGCGGTAAGCGGCGCCTGCGGCAACTCGACGCAGCAGCCGGGCTATGGCTTACCCACCCTCACACACTCGACAGGTTCAGTAGCCGCGTTTCTTGCGTTTGCGCTGCGCCATGATCTGGCGGAATCTCCGCCACAGCGCCGCCATCAGCGCTGCCCCGGCGTCTTACGCGGGTACTGCGAGATCGGCACGCCCGGGTCGATCGCGGTCGTCACGATGCGGCTCTGTTCGGCGATGTGCGCCGCCGGGTAGCCCTCGCCCGGGCTGGCGCGCTCGGGGCGGCCGATGTAGCCAAAGCCGATCCCGTCGGGCATGATCTGCATCAGCCGCGGGAACATGTGCGCGCGCGGGCCCATGTTGCGCGGCTCCTCCTGCACCCACACGACCTCCTCCAGCTGCGGATAGCGCTCCATCAGCGCCAGGATCTGGCCCTCGGGGAACGGATACAAAAGCTCCACGCGCCCCACCGCCAGCCCGGCGTGTTGTGGCCGGTCGGGGTGGCCGACGAGGTCGTAGTAGACCTTGCCCGTGCACAGCACCAGCCGCGTGACCAGCTCGTCTGTGACTCCCGGCTCCGCGAGCACCGGCTGAAAGCGCGTGTTCTCCGCCATGTCCGCGACCGTGCTCGTCGCCTGCGCCAGGCGCAGCAGCGACTTCGGCGTCATCACGATCAGCGGACGCTGCTTGGCGATCCGCGCCTGACGGCGCAGCAGGTGGAAGTACTGCGCCGGCGTCGTCGGGCTCGCCACGCGGATGCTGCCCTCGGCGGCCAGCGCCAGGAACCGCTCCAGCCGCGCCGAGGAGTGCTCCGGCCCGGAGCCCTCGTACCCGTGCGGCAGCAGCAGCGTCAGCCGCGAGGTCTGCCCCCACTTCGCCAATCCCGAGACGATGAACTGATCGACGATCACTTGCGCGGAGTTCACGAAGTCGCCGAACTGCGCCTCCCACAGCACGAGCGTCTCCGGCGCCTCCTGGCTGTAGCCATACTCGAAGCCCATGCACGCCAGCTCCGACAGCGGGCTGTTGTGCAGCTCCAGCGGCGCCAGCGCCTCCGGCAGGTTCTGGATCGGGCACACCGTCTGCCCGGTCTTCGCGTCGTGCAGCACCATGTGGCGCTGGCTGAACGTCCCCCGCTCGGTGTCCTGCCCCGTCAGCCTGATCGGCGTCCCCTCCGTCAACAGCGACGCGAACGCCAGCGCCTCCGCGTGCGCCCAGTCGATCGCCGGGCGCGGCTGCGCGGAGGACGCGGAAGAAGCCTCTCCCTCGCCCGCGGCGTTTGCGTCCGGCTGGTCGTTCAGCGCCTCGCGCCGGCGCTCGAGCTGTTTGACGAGCTTCGGGTGCACCGTGAACCCATCCGGCGTGCGCAGCATCTCCTCGCCCAGCCGCCTCAACCGCTCGGCCGGCACCGCCGTCTCGACGTCGGGGCTCGGCGAGCGATCCAGCTGATACTCGCCCGTGCCTTCCGCTCCGCCGTCTTCGGCCGCCGCCTGGATCTTGGCCTTCAGTCGCTGATGCAGGATCGTCAGGTTGTCCCACACGCTCTGCCCGAGCTTGTCGACCTCCTCGCTGGCTCGCCACCCCGTCGGCGATCAGCCGCTCGGCCCACAGCTCGGCCACGCGTTTCTTGCCCTTGATCTTCGCGTACATCTCCGGCTGCGTGTACGCGGGCTCGTCGGACTCGTTGTGGCCGAACCGCCGGTAGCCGATCAGGTCGATCAGCACGTCGTGGCCGAACTCCTGGCGGAACGCGAACGCCAGCCTGACCGCGCTCATGCACGCCGGCACGTCGTCGGCGTTGACATGGATGATCGGCACGTCGAAGCCCTTCGCCAGATCCGAGGCCCACTGCGTCGAGCGCGCATCGTCGGGGTCGGTCGTGAACCCCACCTGGTTGTTCATGATCAGGTGCACCGTGCCGCCGACCTTGTAGCCGTCGAGCGCCTGCAGGTTCAGCGTCTCCGCGACCACCCCCTGGGCCGGGAACGAGGCGTCGCCGTGGATCGCGATCGGCACCGCCGCGTTCGTGTCCTGATGCGCGTGCGGGCCGTGCCTGGTCGTCTGCGCGGCGCGCGTGGCGCCCTCCACGACCGCCGAGACGTACTCCAGGTGGCTCGGGTTGGACTCCAGGTTGACCATGATCGCGCCGCCGTCCGGCAGCTCGTAGGTGCCCTGCGTGCCGTGGTGGTACTTGACGTCGCCCGTGCCGCCCTGCGGGATCGTCGTCACCGCCTCCAGCGTCGAGGCGCCCTCGAACTCCGCGAAGATCGTGTCGTACGGACGGCCCAGGTTGTGCGCGAGCACGTTCAGCCGTCCGCGATGGGCCATCCCGATCACGACCTCCCGGCCGCCGTGCGCCGCCGAGAGCTGGATCAGCTCATCGAGCATCGGCACCGTCATGTCCAGCCCCTCGATCGAGAACTGGTGCTGGCCGAGATATGCCTTGTGCATGAACCGCTCCAGCGCATCCACCTCGACCAGCCGCTTGAGCAGCGTCTGCTGCTCGTCGTTGCGTCAGCGGCCCGCGGAACGCGCCCGACTCGATGTGCTCTCGCAGCCACACCCGCTGGCGGTGCGAGGCGATGTGCTCGATCTCATACGCGATCGTCCCGCAGTAGGTCTCGCGCAGGTGCGGCAGCGCGTCCGCGAGCGTCGCCCCCGGCACGTACATGTGCAGGATCTTCGCCGGGATCTGCGCCGTGATCGCGGGCGTCAGCCCGACCGCCTCGGGGTCGAGCCCCGGTTCGCCCTCGGGCTCCGAGCCCAGCGGGTCCAGCCTCGCCGCGAGATGGCCGTGGCTGCGAAAGCGCGTCACCAGCGTGCTCGCCGCCTGCACCGCTTCCAGCAGCTCCTCGCTCGGCGCTCCCGCCTGCGCGCCCGGCTCGGCTCGGCTCGCCGTCTCGGCGGCGGCCGCGGCCGCCGCCGGGCGGGCGACGGGCGGGGAGCGGGCCCGAGCTCGACGCCCAGCGCGGCGAACGCCTCCTCGTAGAAGGCGTGCTCGCCCTGCAGGTACTCCTCGATCCGCGCCAGGAACCGGCCCGACTCGGCGCCCTGGATGATCCGGTGGTCATACGTCGAGGTCATCGTCATGACCTTCTCCGCGCCGATCATCTCGCCGATCGCGCCCAGCCCCACCGGATAGGCGATCGAGCCGGTCGCCACGATCGTGCCCTGGCCGACCATCAGCCTCGGCACCGACGCGATCGTGCCGATGCCTCCGGGGTTGGTGAGCGTGATGTTCGCCCCCTGCAGATCGTCCGCGGTCAGCGTGTTCGTGCGCGCCTTCTCCACGAGCGCGTCATACGCACGCCACGAACTCGTCGAACGCCATCCCGCCCGCGTCGGCGATCACCGGCACCATCAGCGTTCTGGAGCCGTCCTTCTTCTCCACGTCCACCGCCAGCCCGAGGTTCACCTGGCCGTCCTTGCACCCGATGGGGCCTGCCGTCGATCTCGGCGTAGTGGTCGGCCATCACGGCGCGTGCTCCCGCGCGGCGCGCGCGATCGCCTACGCGATCAGGTGGGTGTAGGAGACCCGCCTGCCCGCGGCCTTCAGCTCGCGGCGGCGGGCGTCCAAGCGCCGTCACCGTCAGCGTCCTGAAGCTCGTCGCCGTCGGGATCGAGCGCGACTGCTCCATGTACCTCGCCAGCGCCGCGCTTCCGCCCTTCAGCTGTTCGGCGCCCGCCGGCTGCTCGGCGATCGCTCCCGCCGCGCCGTTGCCGGTCGGCCCCGGCGCCGTCCGCCGCGCCGAGCACGTCGGACTTGACGATCTTCCCGCCCGGGCCGCTGCCGGCGACGTTCGCCAGGCCCACGCCCTCGGCCGCCGCCGCGCGCGCGGCCACCGGCGAGACCTTCGTGCCGTCGGGGACGACCCTGACCGTCTTGCGCCGCCGGTGGGGTCGTGGCTCGTCGCGCCGGCGCCGTTGCCTGCGCGAGCTCCTGCGTGCCGTTACCTCGCCGTCGTCGGCGGCCTCCTGCGGGCGGCGGCCCCGTCGCCGACGGCGATGCGCGCGATCACCTGGCCGACCGTGACCGTGTCGCCCTCCTGCGACCAGGATCTCCGTCACCGTGCCGCTCGCCGGCGAGGGAAGCTCGACATCGACCTTGTCGGTGGAGATCTCGACGATCGTGTCGTCGAGCTTGATCGCATCGCCGACCTTGACGTGCCATTCGAGGATCGTCCCCTCGGTCACCGACTCCCCCGCAGCGGGGGTCACGACATCTATCGTCTGCTGACGTGGTGATGCCCGACGCCATGTCTTTTCACTCTAGCGTCGCCTCGCCGCCGGACATCACCCGGCGGGCTGTGAGGGTGTTCACAGAGTGTTCACGCGTCTCGCTTCGCCCGGCCTCGCTCGGGGTCGCGGCGCTCCTCGCGCACGAACTCGTAGCTGCCGAAGAACGGCCCGATGCCGCCCAGCACCGCCACCGCGACGGCCAGCCGCAGCGAGACGATGCGCAGGCGCGCGCACACGATGCAAGTCAGCGACATGCCGATCCACAGCAGCCCGTGACCCAGGCCCAGCACGAACGTCAGCGGTTCCGGCTTGCTCGCCACGAACGCGCACACCAGCAGCGCCGTGTAGATGCACGAATGGCCGAACGACACCCACTTCAGGCGTCCGCGCGTGAGTGGTCCCACGCGCGTGGTCGTGGCCTGGCGGTACGGCCGCGGCGCTCGTCGGGCTCGACGGTGCCGCAGGGGACGGCGGTGGGGATTGGGGAGGGACGTTCATCCCGGCTCGGTGTCCGGCGCCCGCGGCGGGCTCACTCCGCCGACAGCCAGCGCGCCATCAGCCGCAGCGGCGCCTCTGCCTCGGCCGGCCACCGCTCGATCTCGCGCGGCCACCAGGCGAACTCGTCGTGCTCGGCATCGGGCTTCACCTCGGCGTCGACCCCCTCCGCGAGCCATGCCTGCCCGACGAACATCACCAGCCGGTGGGGCAGCTGCACGAGCGCCTCGCCCCGCACCCGCTCGGGCGTGACCGACCACTCCTCCGCGAGCTCGCGCACGAGGGTGTCCGCGGGGTTCTCGCCGAGATCCACCGAGCCGCCGGCGCCCAGCGCCCAGCGCCCCGCCCACGACGCGACCCAGCCCGCGCGCCTGCCCGCCAGCCAGCGTCCGTCGGCCGAGCGCGTGACGCACAGCGCCGCCACGCTCTGCGACGCGTTGCCGGCGAGCAGCCGCAGCGCCCAGCGCTGGGGCTGCAGCTCCATCGCGAACCCGTCGTCCGGCGTCCTGCGTGTAGTCGAGCAGTCGCGCCGCCACCCCGTCGTGGCTCGGCGAGCCCCGTTTGCGCAGACGCGTCGATCGCCGCGTCGGCGGCTTGCGCGTGCTCGCGCGAGGGCTCGTAGTGCTCCTCGCGCCAGCTCGCGCTCACCCGCTCCAGCGGCCACGGTCCGCGCGCGAGGATCTGCGGCTGCTCGCTCGCCGTCGCCTGCGGTTGCAGGGGTTGTGGTTCTGGATGTGGGCTGCGATTGCGCCGGCCATTCGACGCTACAGGCTAGTGCACCCGGTTTCCACTCGCGCGGACCCGTACACTCGGCCGGTGAACATCCGTCGGCGCAAGCACTGGGGCTGGGGTTTCGAGGACCAGCAGCCCACCCCCGCGCGAGTGCGCGAGGCCGCGGCCGGGCTCGCCGCGCACCTGCGTCCCGCGCTCGGCGACGTCGCGCTCGGCGAGGTCGAGTCCCCGGTCCCGCTGGAGGCGCTCGAGCTCGCCCGCGCCGCGCATCGCCGCGCCGGCGGCGCTGGCGGAGCATCTGCGCGGCCGACGATCACGCGCGCGCCACGCACGCGCTCGGCAAGTCCTACTCCGACGTCGTCGACGGCTTTCGCGGCCGGTTCCTCCACCCTCCCGACTTCGTCGCCCGCCCGCGCGACGAGACCGACGTCGAGCGGCTGCTGGAGTGGTGCGCGGCCGAGCGCGTCGCCGCGATCCCCTACGGCGGGGGCACATCCGTCGTCGGCGGCGTGACCCCCGACGTCGGCCGGCGCACTACAACGGCGCCGTCTCGATCGACCTGGGCGCGCTGGACCGTGTGCTCGAGGTCGATCCGGTCTCGCGCGCGGCCCTGATCCAGGCGGGCGCCTCGGGACCCGGCCTGGAGGCCCAGCTCGCCGAGCACGGTCTCACGCTGCGTCACTTCCCGCAGTCGTTCGAGTACTCCACGCTCGGCGGCTGGATCGCCACGCGCGCGGCCGGGCACTTCGCGACCGTCCTGCACCCACATCGAGGACTTCGTCGAGTCCACCCGCGCGATCACCCCGGCGGGAGTGTGGGAGTCGCGCCGGCTGCCCGGCTCCGGCGCGGGCGTCAGCCCCGACCGGATGCTCGCCGGCTCGGAGGGCGTCCTCGGTGTGATCACCCAGGCGTGGGTCCGCGTTCAGCCGCGGCCCTCTCACCGCGCTTCGGCGGGGGTGCGCTTCGAGCGCTTCGGCGACGGCGCCGAGTGCGTGCGCGCGCTCAGCCAGTCGGGTCTGCACCCGGCCAACTGCCGTCTGATCGACGCGCGCGAAGCCCGCACGACGATGGCCGGCGACGGTTCCTCGCGCGCTGCTGGTGCTCGGCTTCGAGTCCGCCGATCACCCCGTCGCAGGAGGCGATGTCCCGTGCGCTCGCGATCTGCGCCGAGCACGGGGGCGTCGATGCTGCCGACGAGGCGCGCGGCGCGTGGCGGGCGCGGCGGCGACGCCGTGAGCTCCTGGCGCGGCGCGTTCCTCGGCGCTCCCTACCTGCGCGACGTGCTCGTCGCGATGGGCGTGCTCTCGAGACGTTCGAGACGGCGATCACCTGGGAGCGGTTCCCCGCCTTCCACGAGCGCGTCACCGCCGCCGTGCGCGAGGCGATCGAGTCCGTCGCGGCGCCCGCGGCGCGCGGCGCCGGGCAGGTCAGCTGCCGCTTCACCCACGTCTACCCCGATGGTCCCGCCCCCTACTTCACCGTGCTCGCGCCCGCCCGCCGCGGCGAGGAGGTCGAGCAGTGGGCGGCGATCAAGCGCGCGGCCTCCGACGCGGTGATCGCTGCACGGCGGCACCATCACCCACCACCACGCCGTCGGGCGCGATCACCGGCCCTGGTATGACCGCCAGCGCCCAGATCCCTTCGCGCGGGCGCTGCAGGGCGCCAAGGCGGCGGTCGACCCGTGCGGGATCATGAATCCCGGCGTGCTGATCGATCCTCTAATGCCTGAGCATGAGCTCGACGGTTGCGAGGAACGACCGCGAGCTCCGGGCGGAGCCCTGGACGATCGCCGTGCTCGGCCCCGGCGGCGTGGGCGGGCTGGTGGCGGGCGCGCTCGCCCGCGCCGGCACCGACGTGCTGCTCGTCGCCCGCGAGGAGACCGCCGAGACGATCGCTCGAGCGGGGGCTGTCCGTGCGCAGCGTCATGCTCGGCGACTTCGACGCGCGCGTGCGCGCGTCGCACGCGCTGTCGCCGAGGAGAACGTCGATGTCCTGATCGTCGCCACCAAGGCCGCCGGCCTCGATGGCGCGCTCGAGCGCATCGAGGTCGCGCCCCGGCTCGTGCTGCCGCTGCTCAACGGGCTCGACCACCTCGCGCTGCTGCGCGAGCGCTTCGATCCCGACACGGTGCTCGCGAGCACGATCCGCGTCGAGTCCGATCGACCCGAGCCCGGCGTCATCGTCCACACGAGCCGCTTCCTGCTCATCGACATGGCCACCCGCAGCCAGTCCGCGCTCCCGCGGATGCAGGCGCTGGCGCAGACGCTTGACGGCGCCGGCATCTCCATCAGGGTGACCCTGCCGGTGTCCGACGCGCTCGGAGGCGCAGGTGATGTGGTCCAAGCTCGTGCGCCTGAACGCGCTCGCGTGCACCACCAGCGCCTACGACAAGCTGCTGGGTGAGATCCGCTCGCACGCCCGAGCTGCGCGCCGACCTCGTCGGGGCGATCGAGGAGGCCTGCGCGGTCGGCCAGGCCGAGGGCGCCGACGACGTCGATCCGCAGACGGCCCTCGCCGAGCTCGAGCTCGCCCACGACACGCTCGGCAGCTCGATGCAGCGCGACATCGCCGCGGGCCGCGCGCCCGAGCTGGACGCGATCCCGGGCTCGATCCTGCGCGCGGCGGCGCCGCCACGGCCTGCCTGTCCGACGATCGAGCGGCTCGTCGGCGCTGATCGCCGCGCGCGCCGGGGTGACTGCCACTCCCGTCCGATCTTGAGCGCGCCCGTCTTCGCTCGAGCGCGCCGGTCTTCGGCACGTTCTGTTTGGCCGAGCGCGATATCTCCGCTACTGATTTTGGCGTACGGGCAGAGCCACGGGTGTGTACTGCGTGGCGACCGCCTCGACGACCTCCTCCTCGGACTCGCTCTCGCCCTCGTCGTGCTCGCCGTCGCACAGCACCCTGAAGTTGCCAGACGTCTTGCCGTCCGCGTGGATCGTGATGCCGGGCAGGACCGTCTCGCCCTCCTCGAACCCGAGCCGCTCCATGTCGAAGTGGGCCAGCCCGATGCCGTAGGCGGTGTGCGTCGGGTTCTCGCGGTCGTGCGCGGCCACCGCCTGCGCGAACCGCTCCAGGTTCTTGGCGATCTTGCCCGTGTCCGTCATCGCTCGTGGCAGGGTAGCGCGGCGTTATAGATTGAGGGATGACCGACGGCCCAATCGACGACACATCGCCGCTTCCCGCAGCCGCGACGGACGCGGGCGCCGGCGATGGCAGCGGCGCTGGGGGAGAGGTCATCCGCACGGTCGGGCTGACCAAGGTCTACGCCGGCACCGACTTCGCGGCGGTCGACGGGCTCGACCTGAGCGTGCTCGGCGGCGAGATCTTCGGCCTGCTCGGACCCAACGGCGCCGGCAAGACGACGACCGCCGGGATGCTCACCACGCGCGTGATCCCGACCTCGGGCTCGGCGTACGTGGGCGCGATCGACGTCGTCGCCCATCCCGCGCTGGCCAAGCAGCTGATCGGGATCGTCTCCCAGCAGAACACGCTCGACCGGCAGCTGACGCGTGTGGGAGAACCTCTACTTCCACGGCCGCCTGTTCGGCATCTCCGCCGCGGAGTCCCGCCGCACCGCCGACGAGCTGCTGGAGCAGTTGCACCTCTCCAAGTGGGCCGACGCGTCGGTGTACGCGCTCTCCGGCGGGATGGCTCAGCGGCTGATGATGGCGCGCGCGATCTTCCACCGCCCGGCCGTGCTGTTCCTCGACGAGCCGACCGCGGGCCTCGATCCGCAGAGTCGCCTCGCGCTGTGGGAGATCCTCGGCGAGCTCAACCGCGAGGGCCAGACGATCCTGCTGACGACCCACTACATGGAGGAGGCCGACGAGCTCTGCGACCGGGTGGCGATCATGGATCACGGCCAGCATCCTCGCGCTCGACACGCCCGCCGCGCTCAAGCGCTCGGTGGGCGCCGACACGATCGTCACCGTCAAGGCCGGCGGCGACACGAGGCGCTCGCCGCAGCGGCTCGCCGAGGAGATCGCCGAGGTCACGCGCACGCGCGTGATCGACGGCGGCGTCGAGCTGCACGTCAAGGGCGCCGAGCGGCTCGTGCCGCGGGTCGTGGGCGCCGCCGAGAGCGGCGGCTTCGACGTGGTCGACCTGTCGGTGTCCGAGCCGAGCCTGGAGACCGTGTTCATCAGCCTCACCGGCAAGGAGCTGCGCGACTGATGGCCGCCACCGCCGCCCACTCGACGCCGCCGCGCCGCGTGCGGCACGCGCGGATCGCGATCGAGCCGACGCGCTCGACGATGGCCGCCAGCCGCACCGCGCTGCGGGCGCTGATCCTGCGCGACCTCGTCGTGCTGCGGAAGAACAAGGGCGAGTTCGTCGATCCGCACGCTGATCCAGCCGTTCCTGCTCGTGTTCGTGTTCCTGTACGTGTTCCCCAAGATCGGCCAGGGCGTCGGCGGCGGTGGCGGCAAGGTCGCCGAGTCGGCGTTCGCCACCGTGCTCGTCCCCGGCGTGGTCGGGATCTCGATCATGTTCCAGGGCATCCAGGCGGTCGCGATGCAGCTGTCGCACGGAGTTCGGCTACACGCGCGAGATCGAGGACCGCGTGCAGGCGCCGTGCCCGATCTGGCTGGTCGCCGTCGCGAAGGTCCTCTCGGGCGCCGCCCAGGGGCTGATCGCCGCGCTGATCGTGTTCCCGATCGCCGCCGTCGTGCACGCCAGCGGGGTGCAAGCGCACCTGTCGGTGCACTGGTCGGTCGTGATCACGCTGATCCCGCTCGCGTGCGTGACGATGACCTCGCTCGGGCTGCTGCTCGGCACCGCGTTCGAGCCGCGCAACATCGGGCTGATGTTCGGCTTCGTCGTGCTGCCGCTGACGTTCCTCGGCGGCACCTACTACCAGTGGACGCAGCTGGCGCCCGTGCAGGTCGGCGGCGTGCACTGGCTGCAGATCGTCGTGCTCGTCAACCCGCTGATCTACGTCAACGAGGGCCTGCGCGCCGGGCTGACCCACGCGGCGCACATGCCCCTCTACGTCGTCTATCCCGTGCTGATCGGCTTCTGCGCGACGTTCCTCGCGCTCGGCCTGCGCAACTTCCGCAAACGCGTGCTCGCCTGAGTCAGCTCTGCGCCGGTGTCGCGGATGCAGCCAGCGCCGCGCGCACGGCCGGTGCGACCTCGTTCGCCATACAGCTCGGTCGCGCGCAGCGCCCGCTCGTGCGGCAGCACGCCGACGCTGATGTGGCCGAGGAAGCGGTCGTGCTCGAACAGCTCGTGGTGGGCGAGGATCTTCGCCGTCACCTCCTCCGGCGTGCCCACCAGCAGATGGCCCTCCGGCTCGCAGCCCGCGTCGAACTGCGCGCGGCTCATCGGCGGCCAGCCCCGCTCGCGGCCGATGCGATTCATCATCTGCGAGTACGCGGGGAAGAACTCGTCCCGCGCCCGCTGCGCGGACTCGGCCAGGTACATGTGCGAGTTGATTCCCACTGCCAGTCCCGACGGGTCGGCCTCCGCGCGCCGCGCCGCCTCGCGATACAGCTCGACCAGCGGCGCGAACCGCGCGGGTGTCCCGCCGATGATCGCGATCATCAACGGCAATCCCAGCGCCCCCGCCCGCGCCACCGACGCAGGCGTGCCGCCGACGGCGATCCACACCGGCAGCGGGTTCTGCACCGGGCGCGGATACACCCCCACGTCGTTCAGCGGCGCGCGATGCTTGCCCGACCAAGTCACTCGCTCGGATGCGCGTAGCGCCAGCAGCAGTTCGAGCTTCTCCGCGAACAGCTCGTCGTAGTCGTCCAGGTCGAACCCGAACAGCGGATAGGACTCGACGAACGAGCCCCGCCCGGCCATGATCTCCGCGCGCCCGTTCGAGATCAGGTCGAGCGTTGCGAACTCCTGGAACACCCGCACCGGGTCGGCCGAGCTCAGCACCGTCACCGCGCTGCTCAGGCGGATCCGCTCCGTTCGCGCTGCCGCCGCGCCCAGCGCCACCGTCGTCGCCGACACCGCGTAGTCAGGGCGATGATGCTCGCCCACGCCGAAGACTTCCAGCCCGAGCCGGTCGGCGAGCTCGATCTCCTCGAGCAGCTCTGCCAGTCGTTTCGCCACGCGATCCGGGCCCGCGCCGGGGTTTACGTCGGCGAACGTGGCCAGGCCGAGCTCCATGGGCGATCACTATAGGCGCGGCCTCGCGGAGCGGGCCTCGCCGCGACCGCGGGGCGCGTCAGACCTGCTCGATCAGCTCGATCCGATACCCATCCGGATCGCGCACGAAGCACAGCCGCGAGCCGCCCTCGCGCACGGAGTACGGTGGCTTCTCGGGCTCGATGCCGTGCTCGGCGAGCTGGGCGAGCGTCGCGTCGAGATCCTCGACGCCGAGCGCGATGTGGCCGTAGCCGGTGCCGAGGTCATAGGAGTCCACGCCGAAGTTGCAGGTCAGCTCCAGCCGCGGCTGCTCGCCGTCGCCGGGGATGTTCATGAACACGTTGACGGCCTCGTCGCGAATCGGGATGCGCCCGACCTCCTCGAAGCCGAGGGCGTTGTAGAAGGCGAGAGAGCGATCGATGTCGGCGATGCGGTAGCAGGTGTGGATGAGCGGCACGGGCGGGAGTCTACGCCCAGGCCGAGCGGATCCCGCCGGAGACGGGGTGGCGCCGCCGATACGACTCGTGCAAGGATGGCGCAATGCTCATCGAGCGCGCGTCCAATCCGAAGTACGTGTCGAACACCTACCTCGTCGCCGACGGCGTGGGGGGGCCCGGGCTGTTCATCGACGCGGGCGGACCGGTCGCGCCGCTGATCGCGGCGGCCGAGCGCCTGGGTGTGACGCCGACCCACATTCTGCTCACCCACCACCACGACGACCATGTCTGCGAGGTCGGCGTGCTGCGCGAGCGCTGGCCGGAGCTCGTGGTGCTGATCCACCCGCTGGAGCGCGACGGGCTGGGCGCGATCGAGGCGAACACGGTGGAGGCGGGGGAGATGCTGCGGTTCGGCACGCTGGAGGTGCGCCCGCTGCACACGCCGGGGCACACCGCGGGGATGCTGTCGTTCCTCGTCAGCGAGCCGAGCGCCGCCGCCAGGCGCCCGCCCGTGAGCGCGGCGCCGGGGGGGTTCACGGGGGGCGAGGCGATCGTGTTCCCCGGGGACACGCTGTTCGCGGGCTCGGTCGGCGGGGTGCGCGCGTCCGGGCACACGACGTACACCGATCTGCGGGACTCGATCATGGGCACGCTGATGGAGCTGCCGGCTGAGACCATCATCCATCCGGGTCACGCCGAGGCGACGACGGTCGGCGAGGAGTGGGAGCACAACCCGTTCATCCGCATCTGGCGCGGCCTGGACGCGGAGGGGACGGAGGCCTGCACCGCGCTCGGCGAGCCGGCGACGCTGGTGCTGCTGTGCGATGACTACGACGGCGGCACGAAGGCGTGGGTGCGCTGGCCCAGTGGCGTGGACGACATCGTGGCGGGGTCGAAAGTCAAGCGCGGCTGAGCGCGTGTCGCGCGGGGCACGCCCGTTCTCCGGCGGCGTTCGGGCACGGAGGCCTGTCCAGGAGCATCTGTGGCCCCGGCGCGCATCGAGCACGGCGTGACATGACCGGGCGTGGGCCTGCAGCGGCCGAGGGTCTCGCGCGTCGCGGCCGAAGACCTCGGCTCGCCGAGCGCCTAGGATGCAATTCATGCCCCGGCGTGAGAGCGAGAAGAGCATCCCGACCTCGCGCGTGCGCCGCACGGCGACCGTGGGCGGGCTCGCCGCGAGGGAGGCCGTCAAGCAGTTCGGCACGCGCGCGGCGAATGTGACGCGCGGGCGAGGAGGCCTCCGAGCGGGCGCTGGCCAAACGCCAGCTGCAGACCGCCAAGCAGATCGTGGCGGCGCTGGGGACGATGAAGGGCGCGGCGATGAAGCTCGGGCAGGTGATGTCGTTCCTGGATGTGGGGCTGGTGGAGGAGGAGTACCGCGAGGAGTTCCAGCGCGAGCTGGCCAAGCTTCGCGACGCCGCGCCGACGGTGTCGTTCAAGCAGATGCGGCGCGTGATCGAGGACGACCTCGAAGATCCGATCGATGAGGTGTTCGCGTCCTTCGACGAGGAGCCGATCGCGGCGGCGTCGATCGGGCAGGTGTACCGCGCGACGCTGCACGACGGCCGCGAGGTCGCGGTCAAGGTTCAGTACCCGGGGGTGGCCGCGGCGGTGCGCGCGGACATGCAGAACCTGGACATGATCATGCGGCTGCTCAAGCGGATGACGCCGGGGATGGACGCGAAGGCGATCGCGACGGAGATCCGCGAGCGGATCGGAGAGGAGCTCGACTACGAGCTGGAGGCGCAGAACCAGGGCGCGCTCGCGCGCATCTTCCGTGGCCACCCGTTCATCGCGGTGCCGGAGGTCGTGACGAGCCTCTCGCGCGAGCGGGTGCTGGTCAGCGAGTTCGTGGAGGGCGTCGGGCTTCGAGGAGCTGAAGGGTCGTCCGCAGGCCGAGCGCGATCGCATCGGCGAGATCGTGTTCCGGTTCTTCCTCGGCTGCCTGTACCGCCACCGCCAGTTCTCCGGCGATCCGCACCCGGGCAACTTCATGCTGCTGGCGGACGGGCGCGTGGCGTTCCTGGACTTCGGCCTGTTCAAGCGCATGGCCCGCGAGCCGGTGGAGCTGGAGCTGGCGTGCCAGCGGGCGGTGTCCGAGGGCGATGCCGCCGAGCTGCACCGGCTGCTCGCGCAGTCCGGGTTCCTACCCGAACCCGAGCGGGTGAACCCCGAGCATCTGCTGGCGTTCATCGGCTCGGCGATCTGGTGGTACACGACCGCTGACGAACCGGTGCGAGCTGACGCCGGAGATCGCGACGCGAGGTGATGATCGAGAGCTCGGACCCGCGCTCGAGCTACTTCGCGGAGATGCGCCACCAGGACATGCGCCCCGAGCACCTGTTCGGGCGGCGCATGGAGATGCTGACGCTGGCGGTGCTCTCACAGTTGCGCGCGCGCGCGAACTGGCACCGGATCGCGCGCGAGTGGATGTACGGCGACGAGCCGGTCACCGAGCTGGGCCGCGAAGAGGCCGAGTTCTACGCGCACACCGGGGTCGCCGCGCGCGGTTGACGTTGCGGGTTGAGAGGGTGGGTAAGCCGGAAGCCCGTCCTGTCAGCCACAGTGGTCTAAGCCGCTTACCGCACCTGCAGGAATAACGGGAGCGCGTGCGCCGACGCGCGATGTCGCGCCGGCGCAGTGTGCGCTCCCCAGCTCTTCGAGCCCGCGAGCCCTACGCTGTCGCGAGTGCCTTCTGCTTGATCTGGTCGAACTCGGTCTGCGTGATCGTGCCGGCGTCGAGCAGGCCCTTGGCCTTGGCGATCTGCTCGGCCGGATCGGTCTGCGCGGCGACCGACTGGACGTATTTGTCCATCTGCGACTGGGCCGCTTCCTGCTGTTTGATGGCCCGTTCGGTCATGCCCTTGTGCTCGGCGATCAGGTACACGAACACTCCGAGGTAGGGCAGGATGATGATGAAGATGATCCACAGGACCTTGGCGAATCCCGAGGTGTCGTGGCGGCGGAAGATGTCGATCAGCACCGTGATCAGGATCCAGATCCAGATCACGAACGCGAAGAAGATGAGCATCGTCCAGAAGACTTCTAGGAACGGATAGCTGGTTGCGGCGAGCATGGTCGTGGTCCAATCGATCGAGGAGATCGCTCCGTCTGTCGTCCGGGCCGATCGGTGCGGCAGGGCGGCGGAGCCCAGTGCGCGCTAGAGCATATTGCTACATGTCGGCGGGCGCGGCCACATCCGGGTAACCGCCCTGGCGGAGGGCTGGGAGTACGATGATCCTACGGCCGGCGATCGCTTCGTCCCACCGGATCAATTCGACCACTCAGCCCGCGGCGCGCGGGGAACGAAAGGAATACGTATGGCTGATGTCGCACAAGACACACACGAGGTGCTGACGGGCATCTCCGTCGGTGATGCGAGCATCCTGGACACGGCGATCGGCATGCGCGAGCTCGGCCGTGAGGTCACGGGTCTGGACGCCCGCACGTACGCGCTGGTGAAAATCGCGGCACTGATCGCGCTCGACGCTCCGCCGGTGTCCTACGCCTGGCAGATCGGCAACGCCTTGGACGAAGGCGTGACGCCGGAGGACATCCTCGGCGTGCTGCGCGCGGTGGCCTTTCAGGTCGGCGGTCCGAAGGTCGTCGCGGCGGCCCCGGAGATCATGCTCGCGCTGGGGCTGGCGCTGCCCGAGGAGGTGTAGAGGATGCCGATCGGAAGACGCCGTCCTCTGCTTCGCGCGGCTGCCGTCGGAGCCGTCGCCTAGCAGGGCACCAACGCGCGGGGCGATGGCGGAACAGAAACCAGGCGACGCAGGCCGCAGCCTCCACCTCCGCCAATGGCGCCGCCGCCACCCGCCCCAGCGCCGGCGGACCCGACCGTGGAGAAGATCAACCAGCTGGCGCAGCTGCATGCCAGCGGCGCCCTGACCGACGAGGAGTTCGCCGCCGCCAAGGCGCGGGCGCTGGGGATCTGAGGGCGGGCTCGTATATGAGCGCGGGTCGGGTTTGAGGGGCCCGACTCGCAAGGCCCTACCAGGGTGGTCCCACCGGAGGGTTCCCACCAGGACGGCCAGTCCCACAGGTCCGCCCGCGCATCCGGATGCGCCCGAAGCCCCGCGCGGTCTGCTCCAGGCCCCCAGGGACCTACACCGTTTGGATCTGCACGAGGCTCGTCGTGCCGGGCCGCCCCGAGGGCAGCCCGGCGGTGATGCCCACGCGCTGACCGGGCTTGCACCAGCCGAGCTCGACCACGCGCCGGGCGGCGTCGGCGATCAGCGCCTCGGTCGTCTCGTGGCGGCGCATCGAGGCGGCCTGCACGCCCCACATCAGCCCGCAGCGGCGCACGGTCTCTTTGCCGGGCGAGAGCGCGTAGATCGGCGCGGTCGGGCGGTGCGCGGAGACGAGGCGGGCGGAGCGCCCGGACAGCGTTGGGATCACGAGCGCGTCCAGGCGCAGCTCGCGCGCGGCGACGCAGAGGTTGTGGGCGATCGTGTAGGCGGGGTCGGAATCGACGCGGCGCACGCGCGAGGCGTTCCAGTCCTCATACGGCGCGATCGCCTCGGCCTGCTCGGCGACGGAGGCCATCATCGCGATCGCCTCCACCGGGTAGGCGCCGATCGCCGTCTCCTGGGAGAGCATCACCGCGTCGGTGCCGTCGAGGATCGCGTTGGCGACGTCGGCGACCTCCGCGCGGGTGGGGCGCGAGGAGGTGACCATCGAGTCGAGCATCTGCGTGGCGGTGATCGACGGGCGCGCGAGGTGTCCGGCGAGGCGCAGCAGCTGCTTCTGCACGATCGGCACGCGCTCGATCGCCAGCTCGATGCCGAGGTCGCCGCGGGCGACCATCACGCAGTCGGCCGCCCTGACGATCTCATCGGCGCGTTCCACCGCCTGGGGCTTCTCCATCTTCGCGATCAGCGGCAGGCGCGTGTGCGCGCGCACGGTCTCGACGTCCTCGGGGCGCTGCACGAACGACAGCGCGACCATGTCCACGCCGATCGACTCGCCGTGGCGCAGCAGCTCGAGGTCGTGCTCGGGCACCGAGGGCAGCGACTCGGTTGGACCGGGGATGTTCAGTCCCTGGCGCGAGGCGACGGCGCCGCCGATCTCGATCTCCGCCTCGACCTCGTGCGCGGACGCGCGCACCTCCACGACGCGCAGCCGCACCGAGCCGTCGGCGAGGTACATCACATCCCCAGGCGCCATCGAGTCGGCGAGCCCCTCCCAGGTGATGCTCATGTGCTGGGCGTCGCCGAGCTCCTCGGTCTCCCCGCCGGTGATCGTCAGCCGCTCGCCGGCGGTCAGCTCGACGACGTCCTCGCGCAGCGCCCCGATCCGCAGCTTCGGCCCGGGCAGGTCCTGCAGGATCGCCACCGGGCGCCCCGCGCGACCGGCCGCGTCGCGCACGCGCCGGACCGTCTCGGCGTGCTCCTCGAGGGTGCCGTGCGAGTAGTTCAGCCGCGCCACGTCCATCCCCGCCTGCACCATGCGCAGCAGCGTCTGCGGCTCGCGCGAGGCGGGTCCGATGGTGGCGACGATCTTCGTGCGGCGCATACTCCCGCACGGTATACGTACCCGCGCCCGCGCGCGCCCATGGCTGGGTGACGCAGCGGACGGCCGTGGCGGCGCGGACGTTCGCCGGACGCGGCCTGTCCGTGAGACCGGCAAGAGGTCCCACCACCAGGGCTTACCATCGAGCGATGCTTGGACCCTCGCGACCTGTCCCTCGTGTGGGCGCCCGTGCGCGCATCGCCCACTTCGGGGGTTCGTTTGAGCGCGGCACGGTCGTCGCCGTGTCGGATGAAGGCCGTCGTCTGCGCGTGCGGGGCGAGGCGGGCGAGACGCTGGAGTTCGTGCTCAGCCCGGCTACCGCCCGCTTCGTGGCGGCCGGCGTGGCGCACGGTCCGCGTCTGGAGCTGCTGGGCGATCCTGCTGAGGCGGTGTGATCAAACCTCCCGGCGCGGCGCCCATGGCGTCCGCCGAGCGCTGCTCAGGGCGCCGTTAGGTCTGGGAAGTTCTCCGCGCAGTGCTCGCGCAGCACGTCCCGCACCCAGGCGCGCTCCTCGGTAGAGGCCGCCCGGTAGCGAAGCAACAGCTCGCGCGGCCGCTCGATCGCCGTGCCGGCGATCGTCCAGCTCACGGCCAGGCGCTCGAACAGCAGCTCCGCCGCGCGCTGCCACGCGTCCTCCCGCGTGACGGAAGCCCGTCCGCCCGCACCTGTGAGTGCGTCGGCGTACTCGCGCCGCGCCGCCACCGTCAGCGAGCCGCGCAGCGAGAGCGTGTTGCCCTCCGCGTCGGCGTACTCGCCGGTGGGGGCCGTGAGCTTGTCCGGGCGCGCCCCCCCGCTCGCGGACGCGCGCCGGCGGCTGCGCCTACCCATCGGCTATCCCTCGCCCGACGCGAGCATCCGACCGTGCACGCGCGGATTCAGCTCGTCGCGGGCGCGCCGTCGTCGGAGGCGACGTCCCCGCTTGCGCCCGCTGCCTTCAGCAGCTGCCCGCGGACGTCCCCGACGACCGGATCCGCGTGCCCGGGCCAGGCCGCCGCGGGCTCCATCTCGGCGAGCTTGCGCACGCTCTGACGGGCCTGGTCGGTGTCGTAGTTGTAGGTTTCTACGGGTACGCGCGGCGAGCGCTTGCGAGCCCACATGTCGATCGTGTAGAAGCAATCGGTCACGAGCGCGAGCCGGTCGGACTCGCGCCACAGCGCGATCAATCCAGGGGCGTGTCCCGGCAGGTGGATAACTCTGAATCCCGCGACCCCATCCCCCTCCTCGACGGTTCCCTGGATATGCACCGGTCCAGCGTCCCAGGCGTAGCGGTGGAGCACTTTCTGGACCTGTTTGGATCCCTGCGGAAGCCCCGCCAGATCCGCCGGCCAGTAGCGCCAGCCGCCGCTGCCTTCGGCGTCCTTCACTTCGTCGGGGTGGCACCACACGGGCGCGCCGATGCCGGGAGCGCTGCCGCGGTGGTCGGTGTGGGCGTGGCCGAGCACGATCTTCGTGATGCCTCCGAGCTTGGCGCCCGCGCTCGCAACCGCATGGGTCATGATGCGTGTGCCGGCGTCGAACATGGTCACGCCGCCCTCATCGCCGGAATTCTCGATCAGATACACGTTGCAGCGCCCCAGCTGACCCTGTACGACCCAGACGCCCTCGGCAACGAGCTTGGCCTCGGCGCCCGTCAGCCCGTCGCTGACCTTCGTCTTGACGTTGAACGCGCCCGTCAGTCGCTGCTCGGCCGAGGAGCCCAGTGGCGGCATCATCCCGATCTGGCGCGGCACCGACATCGTGTCGGTGAACGCGTCGTTGGACTGGATCAGCCCGTCGCGCACGGTCAGCACGTCGACGCCCTCGAGCTCCATGCGGTGGCCTGTGGGGGCGATTCCGCTGAACGAGCCCGGTCCCGCGAACGTTCCGCTGAACCTCCAGTGCAGCGCGCAGCGCTCGCCCTCGCTCGTGGTCGAGCAGATCTCCACCTTCAGGTCCGGGATCGCTTCGAGCAGGCTGCCGATGAACTCGCGCAGTCCCTCGGGCCCGATGTAGAGGCCCTGGCCGCGCACGTCCTCGCGCCCGTCCGGCGCCCACATCGCCGCGGCGCCCTGCACGTCGTGCGCGCCGATCGCTTCGAAGTACCGCCGCGTCACCGCCTCGGCCTGACTGCCCGTAATCCGATCGCGTCGTTTCGCCGCCGAGGATGACGCCGCCTGCACGCTGGCGGCCGCCTCCTGCACCTTCGTGGCCGCACTGCTCGCGTCTGGGCTGTCGCTCTCCTGCTCGATGGCCATGCCGCCTCCTTTGCCCAGTTTCGGACCCTTGAATCGAGTCATTCAGTGTAGCCCTCTTCTCCCACCGCGCGAGAACCGATCTGGGCACCGCCCGAACAAGGTGGGCGCAACGTGGATCAGTGCCCGGCCGCCCGCCCGATCGCCCCACCCCCAACCCGACGCCTGCCTCCATCCGACCGTGTGACTTGCCGTGCGGCTAGGCTTGCGTCGATGGCCGAGGGAAAGCGCAAGCCTGAGCTTGGGCGGGGCGAGCGCGTCCTCACGGGCGTGTACCGCCTGCGCTTGCCGCTGCCCTGGCCCGGCGTGCCCCACGGCAACGCCTGGGCGGTGGCGGCGGGCGATGGGATCGTGCTGTTCGACACCGGCATCCACGCGCCGGGCTCGCTCGCGCACCTGGAACGGGCGCTTGCGATGTGCGGTCTCGCGCTCGAGGACGTTCGTCTGCTCGTCTGCACCCACGCCCACTCCGACCACTACGGCCAGGCCGCCACGATCGTCGAGCGCGCGGGCTGCGAGCTGTGGATGCACCCCAACTACGAGCACGCCCGGCGCTGGGCCGAAGATCCCGACGCGGCGCTCCTGCGACGCCTGGAGATCGCGCGCCAGTCCGGCGTTCCCGAGGAGCCTCTGCGCCGTTACGCCGCCGAGCGCGGCGACCACGAATCGGGCATCGCCGCGATCGTCGAGCCCGACCGCGCGCTCCTGCCCGGCGTCGTCATTGACACCGATCTCGGTCCTTGGACCGTCCATGAGACCCCCGGTCACGCGCCCTCGCACGTGTGTCTGTTCCAGCCCGAGCACCGCCTGCTGATCTCCGGCGATCACCTGCTCGGGCGCATCTCGCTGTACTTCGACTACGGCTACTCGCCCGATCCCGTCGGCGAGTTCGTGCGCTCGCTCGACGTGGTGGAGGCGTTGCACGCGCGCCTGTGCCTGCCCGGCCACGGGCGCACGTTCACCGATGTCCACGCGCATATCGAGGGCAATCGCACGCTCGTCGCCGAACGCCTGTCGGCCGTGCTGGCGGTCATCTCCGCCGGCGAGCCCCTCACGGCGTTTGAGATCCTGCCGCGTGCATATGGTGCCGATCTGCCTCCGATGCTGGCCCAGTGGCTGCTTACCGAGACGCTGTCGATGCTCCTGCATCTGGAGGTCGCCGGCCGGGCGCTGCGCCTCCCGGGTGAGCCCGAGCGCTGGACCGCCGTATAACTATGGTGAACGTGGTGGTGTTGTGTGTATTAATTTTCGCACTTTGAGCACTATGGTATGGCGGTATATGCGTATGATATACAGATTTAAGTTTAACTTTTGTATATACCGCAATACGATTGTGCACAAAGTTTGATTTTTTATATATATACCTCCCTTCCACTGCCCATCGCATACCTACCATCGCTATACACGTCACGGCGCCGAACCGGACGAGACCTCCGCAACAGACCCCCAAATCATGCGCATCGACCAGATCCTCGCCGCCGGCGCCGGCCCGGTGTTCTCATTCGAGTTCTTCCCTCCGAAAACGCCCGCGGGGGAAGAGAACCTGTACGCCGCCCTCACGGAGCTGCGCGCGCTCGATCCCTCGTTCGTGTCGGTCACCTACGGCGCGGGCGGCTCGACCAGGGAGAAGACGCTCGAGATCGTCCATCGCATCCGCGCCGACTACGACCTGGAGGCGATGGCCCACTTCACCTGCGTCGGCGCCACCGTGCCCGAGCTGCGTGCCACGCTGGACGAGATGCTCGCGGCGGGCGTCGACAACGTGCTCGCGCTGCGCGGCGATCCGCCGGCCGGTCACGACGAGTGGGTCAAGACCGAGGGGGGCCTGGAGTACTCACGCGAGCTCGTCGCGCTGATCCGCGCCGACTACCCGTTCGCGATCGCCGCCGCCTGCTTTCCGGAGACCCACATCCACGCGCTCAGCCCCGAGGCCGACCTCGCCCACCTGGTGGAGAAGGTCGACGCCGGGGTGGACTTCCTCATCACGCAGCTGTTCTTCGACAATTCCCTCTACTTCGACTTTGTCTCTCGCGCGCGCGCCGCTGGGATCGAGGTCCCGATCATCCCCGGCATCATGCCGATCACCCACGCGGGCCAGGTCGAGCGCATGGCCACGATGTGCGGCGCCTCGATCCCCGCCGGGCTGCGCGAGGAGCTGCAGGGGCGCGGCGAGGATGCCGAGGCGGTGCTCGACTTCGGCGTCGCCTACGCCACCCTGCAGTGCGCCGAGCTGCTCGCCGCGGGCGCGCCGGGCATCCACTTCTACACGCTCAACCGCTCCCCCGCCACGCGCGCGATCCTCTCCGCGCTCAAGCTCTCCGGGCCGTGGGAGTCGGCGCCTGCGCCCGCGATCTCGGTCTCCAGTCCCGCTGCCGATCTCGGCGGGCCGGCGGGCGCCTGAGCCAAGCCTGCTCGGCGGAGAGTCTCACCCCACGAGCTCGATCTCCAGCCCCTCCGCCACCCGCGGCGAGCCATCGGGCGCCTCGTAGCGTACGTCCACGGAGTCGTTCTGCCGGTAGGTCCCCACGCCCCACGCCCCCAACAGCCAGCGCCAGCCGCTGATCCTGTCCTTGCGCAACTCGGTCTCGAACACGAGCATCCCTTCGCGCACCCGATAGTCGGCGCCGCGCTGCTGGTGCACGCCGTTGAGGTACACCTCGTACTCGCCTCTGACCTCGCGCGGGAGCTTGACTTGCGACTTCGGCATCCCGCTAAGAGTATGCGCCCGGTGGCGTGTGCGCCGGGTCGTTGATTACGCTTCGCGTATGCGTGAGATTCCCTATCTGGACGGGTCGCTGCGCTTGGTCGTGCAGCCCGGGCGCACGCGCGTGCACCGCCGCGGCGAGCGCCTGTTCGTACCGCCCGGCGACGCCCGCCCGGCGATCGAGCGCTTCTACCGCCGCGCCGCGCGCGTGGAGATCGGCTCGCGCCTGGATCGCGCCGTGACGGTCGCGGGCGTGTCCTATCGCGACCTCTCGATCCGCGCCCAGCGCACCCGCTGGGCGTCGTGCTCCTCCACCGGGCACATGAGCTTCAACTGGCGACTGCTGCTCGCGCCCGAAACCGTCCTCTTCTACGTCGTCTGGCACGAGGTCTGCCACCTGGAGATCCTCAACCACTCGCCCCGCTTCTGGGCGTTGGTCGAGCGTCGCTGGCCCCGCTACCGCGAGGACCGCGAATGGCTGCGCCACCACGGCGCGACGCTCGTGCTGTAGGGCGCGGTCAAGCCCCGCGCTGTAGGGCACGGCCAAGCTGAGCTTGTGATCGGCATCCCGGCCCTCGGTATGTGCCATACGCGCCCGCACGGCGAATGGTGCGAATCGGGTTGCTGTGTCGGCCTATCGAACAATTGTCCAGAGACACATGATTTGCCAGATCTGTGTGTATGGTGGTTGTGGAAATCAGCGAAAGCGTCGCGAACGGCACGGTCGCCGCCTCGAGCGCCGCTGGTAAAGCTGTGACAAGTGCGGGCGGTAATGCCGCTCCAGTCATCGAAGGTTTCGTCGGTCCTGAAGGTTCCGTCGGTCCTGTGCCAAAGAGAAGATCATGAAACTACAAAAGATGATCAAATCACAACGATGGATTACGGCACTACTGGCCGTAGTTCTGTTGGGGGCGATGACCGGCAGCGTATTTGCCGCCAGCGGAGTTTCCCTTTTTTCGAGTGGTAATGCCGCGCAGGCTCAATATGGCACACCGCCTGTTGGCACACCGCCTGTTGTAACAGCTCCGGTGGTTATTCCTCCTGTCGTACCCCCCGTTAAAAAAGCACCTCCCATTGTTGTACCACCGCGTCCGGTTCTGCATGTGGCGACAGCTTGTGTTCGGAGTGGAACGGTCGTGGTGTCCGTGGGTGGATCGAAGATCACGTCGGTCAAGTATCGTGGTCAACGCAAGTCACAGCATTTCCGTATCGGACTCAAGCCCGGGCAGCATAAGACTATTGATGTTGTGGTGGTGAGTAGTGGCAAGCGTTACGTGCTGCATTCCGTTGTATGCAGAATCGCAAAATCGTAAGCTGCCCACAAAATCATTAGCAGCCCAGGTCATAAAGCCGCCTTCATGGGCTGAATAGGCCACGCGACGCTACGGCTGATTAGGCTACGCGACGCTACGCAACAAAGGATTCCTGCGTGCGCTCGCAGGTCGGGTCGGCGCAGGATCCGTACCTGCCATCCTCGCCCGTTCTGCGTCGTCGCCTCTTAGCTTCGCTGCTCGATCGGGACGTAGTCCCGATCCCGCTCGCCCGTGTAGATCTGGCGGGGACGAGCGATCTTCTGCTCCGGATCCTCGACCATCTCCAGCCACTGCGCGATCCAGCCGCTGGTGCGGCCGATCGCGAACATGACCGGGAACATCGCGACGGGCAGGCCGAGCGCCTCGTAGATCAAGCCGGAGTAGAAGTCGACGTTCGGGTAGAGCTTGCGCGAGGTGAAGTAGTCGTCGTCGAGCGCGCGCTTCTCGAGCTCGGTGGCGACTTGCAGCAGGGGGCTCATGCCGCGCACGGCGAACACGTCGTCCATGTATTTCCTGATGATCCGCGCGCGGGGGTCGTAGTTCTTGTAGACGCGGTGGCCAAAGCCCATCAGTCGCTCGTCGCCGGCCTTGACGCCCTCCAGGAAGGCGGGGATGTTCTCGACGCTGCCGATCCGCGCGAGCATCCGCAGCGCCGCCTCGTTCGCGCCCCCGTGCAGCGGCCCGTACAGCGCGGCGACGCCGGCGGCGACGGCCGAGTAGGGATCGACCTGCGTGGAGCCGACCGAGCGCACGGCGCTCGTGGAGGCGTTCTGTTCGTGGTCGGCGTGGAGGATGAACAGCACGTCGAGCGCCCGCGCGAGCCGGGGATCGGGCTCGTAGGAGAGCTCGGTCATTTTGTACATCATCCCGAGGAAGTTGCCGGCGTACTCGAGGTCGTTGTCGGGATAGACGTAGGGCTGGCCCATGTTGTGACGGAACGCGAACGCGGCCAGGGTCGGCATCTTCGCGAGCAGGCGGATGATCTGGATCGCGCGCACGCGCTCCTCTTTGATCTTGTTGGCGTCGGGGTAGAACGTCGACAGCGCGCCCACCGAGGCGACGAGCATGCCCATCGGGTTGGCGTCGTAGCGGAACCCCTGCATGAAGTCCTTGACGTTCTCGTGCACGAACGTGTGGATCGTGATCTCGTCCACCCAGCCCGTCAGCTCGGCCTGCGTCGGCAGCCGGCCGTTGATCAGCAGGTAGGCGACCTCGAGGTAGGTCGAGTGCTCGCACAGCTGCTCGATCGGATAGCCGCGGTGCTGGAGGATGCCGGCGTCGCCGTCGATGTAGGTGATCGCGCTGCGACACGAGGCCGTGTTCATGTACGCCGGGTCGTAGGACATCAGCCCGAATTCGCTCGGGTCGACCTTGATCTGGCGCAGGTCCGTCGCGCGCACCGTACCGTCGGTCACCGGCAGCTCGTAGGCGGTGCCCGTGCGGTTGTCGGTCACCGACAGCGTGTCCTGCCGGGCGGCGCCGTTGCCCGATGATCCCAGTCCCTGCGCCGTTGTCTCGGGCGTGCTCATGAGGTGTCTCCTGTCGAGTGGGTGCTACCCGATTATGCGCCATCCCAGGCCTGCGACCCGGGAGTCGGCCAAGCTTTTATGCGCGCGTTATGCGCGCGCTCCATAGCGGCTTTCCGTGGCCTCGACCTGCCCCTGGTAGTGGCTGCCGAGCTCCGCGTGCCCGTAGGGCTTGCGCGCGGGCGCGTCGAGCGTCATGAACGACAGCTGCGCGATCGGCAGTCCCGGGTAGAGCTTGATCGGGACGCGCGTGAGGTTGTTGAGCTCGAGCGTCAGCGTGCCCTTCCAGCCCGGGTCGCAGAACCCGGCCGTGGCGTGCACGATCAGCCCCAGGCGCCCGAGGCTCGACTTGCCCTCGATCCGCGCGACGATGTCGTCGGGCAGCTCCACGTGCTCCAAGGTGCGCCCGAGGCAGAACTCGCCGGGGTGGATCACGAACGGCTCGCCCGGCGGCGGCTGCACCTGCTCGGTCAGCCCGCGCGGGGGGTCGCGCAGGTCGATCGCGGTGATCTTGTGGTTGTGGAAGACCCTGAAGGTGCTGCCCAGGCGCAGGTCGACGCTGGCGGGCTGCACCATCGCCTCGTCCCACGGGTCGATCCCGATGCGGCCCTCTCCCACCAGCCTGACGATCGTGCCGTCGGACAGAACCGAGGCGGGTGGAAGTCTCGTAATCGTCTGCTCGCTCACGAGCGCGATTCTCGCACGACGCCGAGTCTCAGCGCGGCACGAGCCGCCGCTGCGCCACGAGCGTGCGGGTGCGCGCCGGCGAGGAGGGGACCGGGTCGCCGTGCGGGCCGCGCCTGCGCGGCAGTCGCGAGCGCGGATGGTGCGGGCGGTGCGGGCTCGGGCGCGGGCCGATGCCGCCGTCCTGCCCGGGCTCGTTCTCGGGAGTCTGGTTGACGGCCCAGCGCACGATCAGGAACAGCGCCACGATCGGGATCTTCAGGAAGAACATCAGCCAGACGAATGTCCACACGTCCATACCCGTCCGATCGTACTACCGATCGGGGCGTCCGTACAGGGGCCCCGCGCGCGGTGGGAGCGCGTGGCGAGTACACCGACGCCGTCGCCCTCCGGCGCCGGCAGGCTCGCGGGCGCCGCGGGTCGGGTCTACCCGCGCGCGGGCAGCGGGCGGCCGCTGAAGCGGGTCATCTCGCCGAGCTCGCGCACGCGCGCTTCGATCTCCGGGTGCTGCAGTCGCGAGACGCGCTCGGTGCCGAACTCTTCGACGTTGAACGAGGCGAGCGTCGTGCCGTGGGCCATCGCGCTGCGCATCACCTCTTCGTCGAGCGGTCCCCGATGCGCGGCGATCGTGCCGATGAAGCCCCCGGCGAACGTGTCGCCGGCGCCGGTCGGGTCGAGCACGCTCTCCAGCGGATAGGCGGGCAGCGAGAAGAAGCCGCCGCGCGTGATCAGCGTCGCGCCGTACTCGCCCTGCTTGGCCACGACCGCCCCCGGCCCCCAGCCGATCACGGTGCGCGCGGCGCGGATCAGGTTGGGCTCGCCGGTGAGCATCCGCAGCTCGGCGTCGTTGAGCAGCACGCAGTCGACCGTCTCGATCGCGCGCACGAGCTGATCGCGGGCGGTGTCGATCCACAGGTTCATCGAGTCCAGCGCGACGAAGCGCGCGCGCTCGCACTGTTCGCGCACTCCCAGCTGCAGCGCGGGCTGGATGTTCGCCAGGAACAGCACGTCGCACGCGCGCGACTCCTCTGACAGCTTGGGCTTGAACTCGGCGAACACGCCCAGTTGGGTGTCGTCGGTGTGGGCAGTGTTGAGGTCGTAGCCGTAGTGGCCGCGCCAGAAGAACGTCTTGCCGCCGGGCACGCGCTCGACGTCGCCGGTGTTCACGCCGGGACGCGCGAGCGCGGCCATCTCGGCGTCCCCCCAGTCCTCCCCGACGGGGCCGACGACGTGCACGTCGGCGAAGAACGACGAGGCGAGCGAGAAGTGCACGGCCGTGCCGCCGAGCATGCGCTCGCGCTCGCCGAACGGCGTCTTGACGGAGTCGAATGCGATTGAGCCGACGACGGTGATGGGCATGGCGCGGGACCCTACCGTCTCGGCCCTCGACGGACCCCGTCGACCATGTGCCGCCTCCCGCGAAGCGGTTCCGGCCGGACGTATACGCTGCGCTCACAATGGCCACGATGCGCGCGATCCAGATGAGCGAGTTCGGCGGGCCGGAGGTGTTGAAGCTCGCGGAGCTCGCGATCCCGACGCCCGCTGCGGACGAGGTCCTGATCAGGGTCGCGCGCGCGGGCGTGAACTTCGCCGACACGCATACGCGCACGAACTCCTATGTGCGCAAGGCGACGCTGCCGCTGGTGCCCGGCGGCGAGGTCGCGGGGACGATCGAGCGCGCTCCCGCCGCCGGCGGCCTGGATGTGGGCCGGCGCGTGGTGGCGCTGACGGGCACGGGCGGGTACGCGCAGTTCGCGACCGCCCCGGCGGCGCACGTGTTCGAGGTCCCCGACGGGGTGGACGACGGGACCGCGCTGGCGCTGATCCTGCAGGGGACGACCGCGTGGCATCTGTATCGCACGGCCGGGCGCGTGGCGGAGGGGGAGAGCGTGGTCGTGCACTCCGCCGCGGGTGGCGTGGGCTCGCTGGCGGTGCAGCTCGGGCATTTATTTGGAGCCCACCCGGTGATCGGGACGGCATCCAGCGCGCAGCGGCGCGAGCTGGCCGTCTCGCTGGGCGCGGACGTCGCGGTCGATCCGGCGCCGGAGGGGTTGAGCGAGCGGCTGCTGCAGGCGAACGGCGGCGAGCCGGTGGACGTCGTGTTCGACATGGCCGGCGGCGCCACGTTCGACGCCTCCTACGCGGCGCTCGCGCACTTCGGGCGGATCGTCGTGTGCGGGATCTCGGGCGAGCAGCCCAACCGCGTCTCGACGGGCTCGCTGCTGCGCCACTCGCGCGCGGTTGTCGGCTTCTACCTGTTCCACTGCCTGGGGCGGCCGGGGATGTTCGGCGAAGCGCTGGCGGACCTGTTCGCGCGCGTCGCCCGCGGCGAGCTGTGCGCGGTCGTCGGCGGCACCTACGCGCTGGGCGACGCCGCGCGGGCGCAGATCGACCTGCGCGAGCGGCGCACGACGGGCAAGCTGCTGCTCGATCCCTCGGCCTGAACGTCGCCCCCGCGCCGGGGCGGGGTCGCGCGGGCACCGGCGGCGTTTGCGCGCTCGGCGGTCACATCCGGGCTCGCGCCCCGGGCCGGATAGGCTGCTGCGCGAGATGAGCAAGACGTTCGCCGAGCTCGGCCTGTCCGAGCGCACCCTGCAGGCCCTGCGCGACGTGGGCTATGAGTCGCCGAGCCCGATCCAGGAACAGGCGATCCCGTCGGTGCTGCAGGGTCGCGACGTGATCGGACAGGCGCAGACGGGCACGGGCAAGACGGCCGCGTTCGGGCTGCCGATCGCCGAGTACGTCGATCCGGAGCTGCACGAGGTGCAGGCGCTCGTGCTGACGCCGACGCGCGAGCTGTGCATCCAGGTGACGCAGGCGCTGCGCACGTACGGCGCGCACAACGGCCTGGACGTCGTGGCGGTGTTCGGCGGCGCGCCGATCCGCACGCAGCAGGCGCAGCTGCGCGGGGGCGGGCACGTCGTCGTGGGGACGGTCGGGCGCGTGCTGGACCTGATCTCGCGGCATTCGCTGGTGCTGCATGACTGCCGCTTCGTGGTGCTCGACGAGGCCGACGAGATGCTCGACCTGGGGTTCTTGGAGGACGTCGAGAAGATCCTCTCGCTGACCCCGTCGGGGCGTCAGACGGCGCTGTTCTCAGCGACGATGCCCCCGCCGATCCGCAAGCTCGCGGACAAGTACATGTACGACCCGGTGATGATCGAGGTCGAGGCGACGACGCTGACGATCGACACGGTCGCGCAGTTCCAGCTCCCGGTGGAGACGCGGGGCAAGCCCGACAAGCTCGTGGAGGTGCTGCGCGCGGAGCGTCCGGACCAGGCGATCGTGTTCGTGCGCACGAAGATCCGCTGCGACCAGCTGTTCCGCACGCTGCGCGACCGCGGGATGAACGTCCGTGCGCTGCACGGCGACATGAGCCAGGGCTCGCGCGACGGGGTGATGCTCGCGTTCAAGGGCGGGCGCGTGCCGATCCTGGTCGCGACCGACGTGGCGGCGCGGGGCCTTGACATCTCGACGGTGACGCACGTGATCAACTACGACGTGCCGACGAGCCCGGATACGTACGTGCACCGCATCGGGCGCACCGGGCGCGTGGGTCGTTCGGGCCGGGCGATCACGTTCGTGGAGGATCGCCAGAAGCGCGAGATGGAGGCGATCGAGCGCCATATCGGCATGGAGATCGAGCCGTGGCTGCCGGGCGCGGCGGGCGCACCGACGCCCGTCAAAGAGCGCCCCCGCCGGCACTCCAAGCCGCGCGTGTCGAGCAAGCGCAGCGAGGACGAGCGCTACGTCAAGCTCGTGCTCGGGGGAGGCAAGCAGGCGGGGCTGCGCGTGGCGGACATCGTCGGCGCGGTGACCTCCTCCGCGGGCCTCGACGGCGAGGCGGTCCGCGACGTGCTGGTGCTCGACCGCTTCTCCTTCCTCTCCGTCCCCGAGGGCGAGGCCGACCGCGTGGTCGGGGCGCTGGACGGCCGCGAGGTGCAGGGCCGGACGCTGAGCCTGGAGCGCGTTCCGGGTTAGCCGGGTCCGGGAGGATCGGCCTCGGGCTTTGGATGGGTGAGCCAGAGCTTGGACCTTTCATCTTTATGCAGTCGGCGCCGCTCACCGCACCCGCGGGCACAGCGGCGGCGCTTTTTTGTGAGGTCCCGGCGGCGTGGAGCGAAGGCCCGACGGTTGGGCCTTGACAAGTAGCGTACGCGTGTGTACAGTGCTCTCGTAATGGCATTCCGTTAGGGATGTCGAACATAAGATCAAGGTTTGGGTCGGTCCCCTGGATCGATGTCAAGCGCTTTTGCAGGGGACCTAAGTAGTGGGAGAGGGAGCCGTCTGGTCGCATGAAGAGGGGTAGTGGTTTTCGCATGAGTTCTTTGGGGACAGATGTGATGGGAGTCGCCGCGCGCCAGGGCGCGCCCGTAGGTAGATGCCTCAGCATCGCTGATGCATCTCTCTCTCTCTCTCTCTCTCTCTTGTCCCAGTAGCACCCCTCCTCTAACCGCCTCGTCACGGCGGTTCTCGGGTCTCCTCGCGAGGCGTGGATCACCGCGTCCCGCGCTCTGTTCGAAGCTACCCTGCCACGCGCACACTGACGTTCGCCGTCCGCAAGCGGTGACGCGAGACCGAAGCCTCGCTTACACGCTCACGATCGGCCGGCAAGCCCACTGCGAGCGGACCTGTCGCGCGCCTGGAGGCGTAGACGCTTCTATTAAGTCAAGGGGACGTCAGGGGTATGTTGATGAGTTGTTTGTAGAGGCGGCGGGAGAGGTGTCGCTTGAGTGCGCGCATGGCTTCGCGGTGGGTCTTTCCTTCGCTGATGCGTCGGTCGAGGTAGGCGCGGGTTTGCGTGTCGCGGCGGGCGCGGTGCAGGGCGATGGTGTGGATGGCGTTGTTGGCTTGGCGGTCGCCGTCGCGGGAGAGGCGGTAGCGGATTGTTTGCCCGGAGCTGGCGGGCTTGGGGGCGGTGCCGTTGCAGCACGCGAACGCTGCCTCGCTCTTCAGGCGTGCTGCGTCACAGGCCAGGAGCTTGGCTGCGGAGATCGGGCCGACTCCTTGCTCCTGCAGGAGTGCGGGGTCCAGCGAGCTGATCAGGAGGGTGAGCTCGTGTTCGTAGGCGCTGGCTTGAGCGGCGAGTTCTTGCGCGCGGCGGGCGAGGTCGCGCAGGACGTTGAAGATGCATTGCTCGCTTGCGGGCCTGTCGCTGCGGGTGCGCATCTTCACGAGTCGTTGGGCGAGCTTGCGGCCGTTGCCCTCGCCGATCCGCTCGCGGAGCGCGAGGGGTGCGGTGGTATGCAGCGCTTGGAGCTGGTTGAGCACTCGTGTGCGCTCGCCCACGCAGGAGCGCTGCGCGACCAGCAGCGCTGCGAGTGCTTGGCGTGTGCCACCGGCACGGGGCGTGGAGAGCCCGTCGCTGGAGAGGACCTTCTTCGCGGCGAGGATCGCGTCGATCTCATCGGACTTCCCCCTTCGGCGGTCCTCGCGGCGGGGACGCTCGACCTCCACGACAGTGATCCCTTCGGCGAGGAGAAACTCGCAGAGCCCGGCTCCGTAGCTGCCGGCACCCTCGATCCCGACGATAACATCGTCCTCGAGTGTTCGCAGCCACTGCGTGAGCTTGGTGTAGCCGGCCAGGCTCGCGTCGACGGTCTGGCCCCCCAACAACTGTCCGAGATGGTCGAGTGCTCTGGCGAGATGCTCATGCTTGTGGGTGTCCACGCCTACTGCGATCATCGTGTGTCTCCTCATCGTCTGGTTGGTGATGTGGAGGCCGTCGGACAGAGCTGTGTCGAGCGATGTCAGGCTTCTATGAAGTCACGGCGGCATCCGGATGTGGTGGCGGCGGGAGACGGGTCTACGCAAAGGCACCAGTACGGGCCAGCTGGACTGCGAGTCATCCCGCCGCCGCCAGCACCCTTGCGGGGGCGTCGGATGCCACCACCCGGTGTCTTCTCCACTCGCCCTACGGGCTCGCTACAAAGACACCGGACCCACCACACTCACAGAGCCCGGCAGGCACACCGAACCTACACAGCTGGACAACTCAGCCTAACATCTCTTCCATGCGCGTTGGTATCCCGCGCGCCTGCAGGCGTAGCTGAATTCAACATCGCTTCATCTCTCTCGCACGCGTTGGTATCCCGTGCGCCTGCAGGCGTAGCTGAATTCAACATCGCTTCATCTCTCTCGCACGCGTTGGTATCCCGCGCGCCTGGAGGCGCGGCTGAACCACAGGGCGCATCTTTTTCGTATCGCGCTTCTTCCCGTTCCGACGGGTTCTCGAAACCGGGGCAGGCATCGACTGGTCGTCGCTGTCGCCATCCTCATCTGGCGGTGGCGTGCGAGGAGGCCCCGTCGAGGCGTGCCGGCCGATCTTTGATCGGTGCGCGCCGGGGTCGTTGTGTGGGGCGCCGCGGTCTTAACCCGAGGCCGCGGCGCTCCTGGTCTTCTTTTCGCGTCCTCTCGGCGCGTTGTCACAAACAACAAGCGGGGGGCCTCGTTCGTCCCTCCTACTCGATGGAGGAGAGATAACGATGTTCTCAGCTATACGTAGACGGTTACGTGTGAGCCCGGCGACGATGATCGCTTCGCTTGCGTTGGTGTTCGCGATGACCGGCGGAGCGTACGCCGCGAAGAAGTATTTGATCACCTCGACGAAGCAGATCAGCCCGAGCGTGTTGAAGGCGCTCACGGGCAAGGCGGGGGCGGCCGGTGCGGCTGGGGCGCAGGGCGCTCAGGGTCCCGCTGGTCCGGGTGGTCCGCAGGGGCCGCAGGGTGCTGCCGGCAATCGCGGCGCTAATGGTGCCAATGGTGAGAGTGTGTCCGCGAGTGAAGTGAAGACGGGCGAAGCTGCTTGCGGGAAACTTGGCGGTGCCAAGTTCACGGTGGGCGGTAACGAAGAGCTGGCTTGTAACGGCAAGAGTGGCAAAGAAGGCACGTTCGGCGGTCAGACGCTCCCTCAGGGGAAGACGCTGCGCGGCGTGTTTGCCCTGAGTGGGTACGGCGAAGAAGGATTTCCTAATCCTAAAACGGGCCGTGCGGAGACGGGTGTCAGTTTCGCTCTTCCGTTGAATGAAGGCACCGTGCCACACTTCATCAAGGAAAACGAATCTCCTCCGCATGGTTGCACCGGCAACAGTGGTGAACCGGGCGCCGAAGAAGGCAACCTCTGTGTCTTTGCGTCCGGTGAAGCCAATGCTTCTCCTATACCGAGCTCGCCGGGTGCGGAACCCATTGCGTTCGGGTCGCCACCCACCGCTGGTGGTGACATTGGATTTGAGGTCAAGGCTTTCAGCGCTGCGCAAGGGGTCATCTCGGTCGAAGGCACCTGGGCAGTGACTGCCGGAGCCGCCGGCTAGCCACATCCGTCTGAGCATTCGTCACGTTCCCCGGCCCGGCCTCTACCCGGCCCGGGGCCTGGCGCCCAGCGGCGGACGAGGACCCGTCAACACAGCATATGAAAGGCCACGAACCATGAACAATCGACTCAGATCGCTTCTAATCAACCGCAGGCGGCGTATTGCCGTGGGCGTGGTATCTGTGCTGGCGGGGACACTCGCGTCGATCTCGCTCCTCGCGGTGTCATCTGCACTCGCGGCCGGTCCACCCGTGTGGCCTCCCGGTAATCCGACTGTGATTAATGTTCATTCTACGCGTGTCTTGATCAGGATGGAGTTGTTGCTCGAAGAACTGGCGACGAAGTGGAAGGCGGAATACGCTCCTGCAGTCTGTAATGGGCAGATTCCCGGTGCGGTCCCATCAGGTAAAGCACCTGAAAACGGTTGGACGATCGCCAACGAAGCGGAATTCCCACATGAGCAAACTGACGAATCGACGCAAATCGTGTATATCGGTGCCCAAGATCCAGACGAAGAAATCGGAGCACCTATTCAGTTGCGCCATCTAAAACCAGAAACATGCTACTACGCGCGCTTTCTCGCGGAAAATTCCGATAGCAAACTGAACACAAAAGATGAAGTGGAACCGACGGCGACGTTGGTTCCGTTCAAGACACTGCCGGTCAAAACACCTGAAATTCCGGTAAGCGGCGAAATTGAAACGGGATCAGTTATTTTCCAGCTGGCCGAACCGACAGATAATGGTGTCGAAGCGAGCGCTAAGATCGAGACGAATGGTTCTGACACAGAATATAATTTTGAATATGCGCTTCCAGAAGGAGGACATGCGCCGTTGTCCACGTCTGGCTCGTGGAAAGTGTTCAGTTCTGGCGCTACTGGTCATATAAGTAGTGTAGAAGATTTCGTGAAAGTAAGAAGTAGCCTCTCCGGTTTGTCTGCTGAAACAAGATATTATGTCCGCATTAAGCTCAGTAACGAAAAGGGTACCGTTTACCAGACTAGGTACTCTGCTGGCGTCGAAGTGTCTGAATTCTTTGTGACCGGCACTGCCAAGCCGCAAACGTCTATTGCTGTTGGTAATGTGACGGGTGTTTCGGCGCATCTTTCTGGGTTCGTGCATCCGTCTGGTTCGCGTACTGTGTGGCGGTTTGAATATGCGGAGTCTGGATCTTTGCCGTCCGAAACAAGTTCGCTGTGGAAGCTCGTTCCTGGGTCTGGTGCTGAAGGTGAAATCACGCAGGAACAGGCTGCTGCCACCTCGTATTTCGCCGCGGTGAATGTTGGTGTTGGTTTGAGTGGTCTGGTGGTCTCGTCGCATTATTTCGTTCGGCTTGTAGCTGAAAATGGTGTTGGTGGCGCGAGTGGGACGGACGGGTTTGAAACGGAGGGCGCCCCGGTCGCGAGCACGTTCGCTATAGGTTTGTTGGCTGGGGAATCGGTGAGTTTCCAGGGTGCCGTGAATCCCAACGCTGTCCCGACCTCGGCCGAACAGTCGGTCGTGGTGAACGGGGCGAGCGGTGGGGCTTTCTCGTTGAAGTTCGAGGGTCACGAAACGAGCGCGATCGCGTACGATGCGACTTCTGAAAGCGTGGAACGTGCCTTGAACGGGGTCCTCGAAGGTTTGCCCGGTCGGCCGAGCGTGGCGGTGGAGGGCGTTGCGGGTGGTCCTTATACGGTAATTTTTGGTAATGGTGGTTCCGCCGCGGGGTCAGCGCAGCCGTTGCTCGAAGCGGATGGCTCAGGACTCGTTCCCGCTGCGCCGGCGAGCTCTGCGAGTGTCCTGGCGGTGCAGCGGGGCGGTGAAACAAATAAGGCTGACTATTGGTTTCAGTACGCGAGCGACAAGGCTTTCGCGGAACATGGATGGGAAGACCCGGGTGAAACGGCGCACACGGAAGCCGCGTCTGGTGTGGCGGCGGAGATCGTCAGCGCCAGTGCCCCCGGCCTGGCCGGGGGCGAAGGGTACCACTACCGTGTCGCTGTGAGCAGCACACTGCCTGGAACGTCTTTGATCCTCGGCAATGAAGAGGAATTGACCGCTCCTTCGGCGCCTGTTGGGGGTAGTGGTGGGGCGTGCCCGAATGAAGCGTTTCGTACGGGGCTGGCTGCGGGTCTGCCTGATTGTCGTTCCTATGAGCAGTTGACCCCGGTCGAAAAGGGCAGTGCTCAGGAACCGTTTCATTATCGCGGTGGTATCGAGTCCGCGGTACTGGCGGGCGAAGGCGGTGAACACGCGGTGCTCGAAGCGCCGGAGGTGGATTATGGGTCGGATCCTGGTTCGGGGCAGAGCCCGTATCTGTTCTCGCGTGGTGTTGGTGGTTGGTCGATGACGGCCGGGGCGCCGCAGCCGGAAACGGGTGTGGGTAGTGTCACGCCGCAGGTTTACAGTGCGGATCTGACGCAGTTGGCGTTCGAATCGGCGTACGCGGAGTCCGAACACAGCGAATCCCCCGAAGTGGCATATAAGATTGGGCCTACCGGCGGTCCGTATAAGACCGTCGCGTCGGTTCCGCGCAACGATGTGAAGGAAGCCATATCACCTAGTAGCGGCCAGGCGGAAGGTGCCGGCTGGGTGGCGGGTGACGGCGATTTTTCTAAGCTCGTGCTTCAGACGCGTGATCGCGGTCTGCTTGGCGGCGAAGCGGGTACCGGTACCAAGAGCGGCTCGGATCTTTATGAATACACGCCGCAGGGTGGTCTGAAGCAGTTGAACGTGACCGAAAGCGAAGGTGAAACGGTCACGATTGGTTCCTGTGGCGCGAAGCTGGCGATCGGCCAAGAAGATCCGGAAAGCAGTCATACCTCCAGTAGTCCTAACAGTGTCTCGGAACGCGGCGCATACGTGTTCTTTGAAGCGGTACCCGGCAAAAATTGTTCGGCGCCATCGAACCTGTTCGTACGGATCGGTGGGGAAAGGACGGTCGATGTTGGTCCCTACAAGTTTGTGGCGGCCGATCGGCAGGGCACAAGGGTACTCCTCAGGAATGACGGTACGGGCGAGCTGGCCGGTTATAACATGGCGAGCGAACAATTTGAAGCGCAGCCCACTGGTGAGCTGGCCGAAGACCAGGAACTGGAAGCCCTCAGCATCCCGGTGCGGATCGAACCCAAAGAAAATAATACGTTCGCGCGCCCCAGGTATGTGTATTGGCAGACCGAGCCGGTGGGATCCGAAGCGCCTATTTATTTGCGGCAGGGCCAGGTCTACCGTTATGACGACGTGGAGCACCTAGTGGAGTGCGTGTCGTGCGCGTCGCCGTCCGATCCGGACCCGACGGCGAATGTTTATTTGGAGGGTATCCAGGGTTTGCCGCTGATAAACGGTGGTCTGCCTACCTATACGGCGGTGTCGGGGAACGGTGAGTTCGCGTTCTTCACGACTGTCGCTGCGCTCGTTCCGCAGGACGTGGACGGAGAAATCCCGGTCGAACATACTGGCGATTCCGGTGAATTTCTTGACGCTACTGGTAATGCGTCACCGTCGACGGATGTATACGAGTGGCGCGCCGCGGGGGTGAATGGTTGTGGTGCGGTGCAGGGTTGTGTGGCGTTGATCACGGATGGTCGTGGTGGCTATCTGAACCTGTTGCTGGGTACCGCGGATGAAGGCAGGGACGTGTTCATCTACACCCGTTCGGTTCTCTCGCCGGCGGCTGGTGGGGTCGAAGGTAGCATCGGTGAAGGCAACATCTACGACGTACGTGTCGATGGCGGGTTCGCCCCGCCGCCACCACGCCCGACCGAATGCGAAGCGGATGCGTGCTCGACACCGCCGAACGCGCCGAACGATCCGACGCCCTCGAGTCTGACGTTTACGGGTGCGGGGAACGTTCTTCCCGCGGTGACCCCGGCGCCCGGCCCAGCGAAGCCCAAGGCGGAGACGAAGCCCAAGCCGAAGAAGGGTAAGCCGAAGAAGAAGCAGGCGAAGGTGAAGGGAAAGGTAAAGCGGCGTAGGTCGAGGGCGAAGGGGTCTGCTCACGTCAACCGGAGGGCACGTTAGCTATGCGTATTCTACGAGGACTCGTCGCCTCTCTGATCGTGGTTGTGGCTGTGACCGGGTTTGCCTGCGTTGGGCCGGCTATGGCGAAGCCGAGTGAACATCCGTTTGAAATCGTGCCCGGAAGTTGGCATTTCGCTCCCGCCGCCAACAGTGCGACGCCTGATCCGGATCAGGCGGGTGCGCACGCGAACTGGGTGTTCTCGTTCGATTTCACGCATCAGGAGGGTGGCCCGGAAGATGGTGTGACGTTCAACGATCTGCGTTCGGTAACGAATGAATTCCCGGCGGGGTTTGACGCGAGCAATACCGCGGTCCCGACGTGCAGCCAGGCGCAGTTGTTGGCGATCAGTCCGAACGCGACGGAAGGGCTCGTGACGTCGTGTCCGGTCGCGAGTCAGATCGGGACCATCAGGCTGGAAATCTTTGTCCTGAGTGCGAAACCAAAGCTGGTTACGTTCCCGTTGTACAACATGGAAGTCACGAACTTCGGTACGACGGCCGAGGTCGGGTACTTCGTCGCTGGCTTGTTCACGCAGATCGCCGAAGTGCACGTGCGCCCCGGTGACGAGGGACTGACCGCGTTCAACGCTGGTGTTCCGAAGGTCGGCGAAGTGCACAACATCACTGTCACGTTGTGGGGGTTGCCCGCGGCGCACGAAAACGATGCGATGCGCGGCGCGGTGTGTGGTGCGAATGGTGAACGCCCGCCGATCTGCCGCAACGAACTCGGTGGCCCACAGGAAGCGAACATCCCCGTCAAGCCGTTCCTATCCGACCCCACGAGCTGCGGCACCTTCCAAGCGGACATGGAAGCCGACTCCTGGGAGGAACCGCTGAGCTTCACCAAGGCGAGCACCGAAGTCGGCCCGATCACCGGCTGTGAGCGCGTCCCGTTCGAAGCCTCGATCAAAGCACAACCATCGACGCTCTCCGCGGAATCACCGACCGGTCTGGAAGTGTCGCTGGTGGTGCCGCAGTCGTGGGAAAATCCGTTCACGATCTCCACGTCGAACCTGAAGGACGCGACGGTCACGCTACCCGAAGGAATGACGGCGAACCCCTCGCTGGCGGCGGGATTGGGCGCGTGTACGCCGCAACAGTACGAAGCGGAAACCAGCGGTTCGCTCCCAGGCGCAGGATGTCCTGCGGAATCGAAGATCGGTTCGATCGAAATCGAAACGCCGTTGCTGGCGGAAAAGATTCCCGGTGCGATCTATATCGCCAAGCCCTACGACAACGTCTCGTCCTTCGGCGATCCCGAACATCCCGGCGGGTCGCTGCTCGCACTGTACGTCGTCGCGAAGGACCCCGCGCGCGGACTCTTGATCAAAGTTGCGGGGAAGATCGAACCGAACCCTGTCACGGGACGGCTCACGACGACGTTCGACAACAATCCTCAGCAGCCGTTCAGCAAGTTCACGCTGAAGTTCCGTCCCGGCGCCACAGCACCGCTTGTCAGCCCTCCGACATGCGGAGCGTTCGGCGTACAGGCGGCGCTGGCACCGTGGTCGGCGCCGGAAGAACCACGCTTCATCTCAAGCCAGGCGTTCCAGATCACCCAGGGCGTCCACGAAGGACCCTGCCCGTCCGGTGGTATCCCGCCGTTCCACCCGCAGGTGATCTCGGGCACCCAGAACAACGCGGGCGGATCCTACAGCCCGTTCTATCTGCGGATCCTGCGCGAAGACGGCGAACAGGAGCTCACCCGCTTCTCGACCACCCTCCCACCGGGATTGACGGGGAACCTCTCGGGGATACCGTTCTGTCCGGACGCCAGTATCGAAGCGGCGAAGGGAAGGACCGGGGCGCAAGAGGAAGCCGAACCGTCCTGTCCCGCCACCAGCGCGATCGGGCACACGATCGTCGAAGCGGGCGTCGGGACCGTTCTCGCGCAAACACCGGGGAAGGTGTATTTGGCGGGCCCGTATAACGGCGCACCACTGTCGATCGTGTCGATCACCAGTGCGAAGGTCGGCCCGTTCGACCTCGGAACAGTCGTCATCCGCTTCGCGTTGAACATTAACCCGATCACGGCGCAGGTCGAAGTCAGCGGTGCCCAATCGGATGCGATACCGCACATCATCAAAGGCATCGTCGTACACGTCCGTGACATTCGCGTGTACATGGACCGGCCACAGTTCATCATCAACCCCACCAACTGCAACCCACTGTCGATCAGCGACACGATCGACGGTGCCGGAGCGGACTTCACGAACCCCTCAGACCAGGACCCCGTGAGCGTGAGCACACCGTTTGAGGCCGCGGACTGCTCCAGCCTGCAATTCAAACCAACGTTCAAGGTCACGACCACCGGGAAAACCTCGAAAGCGAACGGTGCGAGCCTGTCCGTGAAGCTCGCCTATCCCAACGCGCCGCAGGGAACCCAGGCGAACATCACCCGCGTCAAGGTCGACCTCCCCAAGCAGCTCCCCTCACGCTTGACGACACTGCAGAAGGCGTGCACCGCCGCACAGTTCAACACCAACCCTGCGGGGTGCCCCGCCGCGTCGTTCATCGGGCATGCCAGGGCGATCACACCGATCCTGCCCGTCCCGTTGGAAGGCCCCGCGATCTTCGTCAGCCACGGCGGCGAAGCGTTCCCCAGTCTCGAGGTCGTGCTGCAGGGTTATGGCGTCACGATCGATCTCGTCGGCTCGACGTTCATCAGCAAAGCCGGGATCACCTCCAGCACGTTCAAGACCGTCCCCGACCAACCCGTCACGAGCTTCGAACTGACGCTCCCCCAAGGCCCCTACTCCGCCCTGGCAGCCAACGGCAACCTCTGCACCTCAAAACTCGCGATGCCAACTGAATTCCTCGCCCAGAACGGTGCGGCGATCCACCAGAGCACTCCCGTGAGTGTGACGGGGTGTCCGAGGGCGAAGGCGCTAACCCGCGCGCAGAAGCTCGCGGCGGCGTTGAAGCTCTGTCGCAAGAAGCCGAAGGCCAGGCGGGTGGTGTGTGAACGCCAGGCGCGCCGGAAGTATGGGCCGGTGAAGAGGAGGAAGGGGAAGTGATGCGTGAGACGGCGGCGGTATTGCGGTCTCGGTCGTCGTCGTCCTCGTCGTCTCGTGATGTGCGGCGGCGTTTGCGTTCGCCGCGGGAGGGCGCGGTGCAGGTCAGCGAGGTGCAGCGCGCACGGATACTCGGCGCGATGGTGCGGGTCGTGGCGGAGCAGGGCGTGGCTTCCACGACGGTGTCCAGGGTCGTCAAACATGCGAGTGTGTCGCGGCGTACGTTCTATGAACTGTTCTCTGGTTGTGAGGACTGTTTCCTGGCGGTGTTCGATGAAGCGGTGGAGCGCGCGAGCCGGATAGCGAGCGACGCCGCGGCTGACGTGACTGTGGCGGCGGTCTCCCCGCGTGGGATGTGGCGTGAGCAGGTCAGGGCGGGCTTGGGAGCGTTGCTGGGGTTCTTCGAGGAGGAGCCGACGCTGGGGAGGTTGCTGGTCGTGGATGCGCTCGGTGCGGGCCCGCAAGTGTTGGAGTCGCGCGCGAGGGTGCTCGAGACGCTCGCAGGCATTGTCGATCGAGGGCGCGATGGAGGCAAGAGGGGGCGCGGAAGGGCCGCATCGTCCTCCTCGGCGTCGTCATCTTCGCCGCCGTTGACGGCGGAGGGGACGGTGGGTGCGGTGCTGGCGGTGATTCACGCACGGATGACACAGCCTGAGGGGCGCCGTTCGCTGGTGCAGTTGCTGAATCCGTTGATGGGGATGATCGTGCTGCCCTATCTGGGGCAGGCCGCGGCGGCGAAAGAGCTCGCGCATCCCGCGCCGAAAAGGCCTCGCGGGCGGGTATCCACCGCCCTGCGGCCATCGCCCGGCGCTCGTAATGGCTCACGTGGGGGCGCGCCGCCCGATCCCTTGGAGGGTCTCGACATGCGTCTGACGTATCGCACGCTGATGGTGCTGTCGGTGATCGCGGCTGAGCCGGGGGCGTCGAACCGGCGGGTGGGGGAGGGCGCGGGCATTCACGACCAGGGCCAGATCTCGAAGCTCCTGGGGCGCTTGGGCAAGCTCGGTCTGATCGAGAACAGCGGCGCGGGACAACCCAAGGGCGAATCGAACGCGTGGACGCTCACGGGCAGGGGTCAGGAGGTCCAGCGCGCCCTCGACACCGACCGCTGAAGAGCGCTTGTCAGGAGCGATCACCCGCGGGCGTATCGGCTTTCAGCAGTTCCACCCGGCAGCTGAGTCCCTTGACCTTCGGCCAGTCGCCATCTGCGCACAGGACCGTGTCGGTCTCCGGCTGGAGGTCTGCCGTGGCGAGGATCAGCGCGTCGGGCATCGGCAGTGACTTGCGCGTGCCTCGCAATGTCGCGGCGCGTGCGGCGATGGGCCTGTCGACCGGTAGGAGATCCTTGACGAAGGTGTCGAAGAACCCTTCGACACGCTCTTTGGGGTGGTGTCCAAGCGCGACACCGGTCATGACCTCGGCGTAGCTGATCACCGAGGCCGCCAGGGGCCGGCTGCCGGCGATCTGCTTGAACTTGGCGACGGTGACCTCGTGGAGGGCGTCGTCGGCGTCGAGAAAGCCGACGATGACCGTCGAGTCGAGCAGGATCAATCCCACTCCCGGCGCAGGCCGCGGACGGTTCGGCCGAGCTCGCCGCTCGTGCTCAGGCAGCCCGCGTACTCGTCCACGAGGTCGTCCATGCGCGCGATCAGGATGCGCCCGCGTCCCTGGGCCTCGACCCGCACGACATCGCCCTCGCGCAGCCCGGCCTCGCTGAACGCCCCGATCGGGATCGTGATCTGATGCTTGCCGGAAACCCGCGAGCGTCCCGCCCCGCGCCTGCCCTTTGGTTTCTTTACCTCTACCGTCATAGGTAAAGAATAGCAAGCCGGTGATGCACTCGGCCCGCCACGCTCGGTGAGGACTACTTGCCTGCCACGGCCGGCACGCGTCCTCCCGCACCGCCTCGATCGACTCTACGAGCGTGCCGGCGACGGTTGGGCCTTGACAAGTAGCGTACGCGTGTGTACAGTGCTCTCGTAATGGCATTCCGTTAGGGATGCCGAACATAAGATCAAGGTTTGGGTCGGTCCTCTGGATCGATGTCAAGCGCTTTTGCAGGGGACCTAAGTGGGAGAGGGGCCGGGTCGCATGAAGAGGGGTAGTAGTGGTTTTCGCATGAGTTCTTTGGGGACAGATGTGATGGGAGTCGCCGCGCGCCAGGGCGCGCCCGTAGGTAGATGCCTCAGCATCGCTGATGCATCTCTCTCTCTCTCTCTCTCTCTTGCCCCAGTAGCACCCCTCGTCTAACCGCCAATTCTCCCCGCTCCGAGCAGTGCTCGCGGGGGTGGGTTGACGGCGGACGTGAGTCCGCTTTCGTCTCAGGCGTTCAGTCGCCGGTCGGCGACTTCATAGACGCTGAGCGCTCCGGGGCCGGTGGGGTGCCGCAGCCCAAAGGCGAGAAAGTCCATGTGCAGTCGGCAGTCGACGAGCACGGTTTTGAAGACCACGCCCCATGGTCCATCGGGATGGGTGACGTAGACCTTGAAACAGTACGGGAGGCGTGTACCGTCGCGTCCTTCCGCTTCGCAGGGTTTCAAGCGCGAGCGGGGGATGCCGTCCGGCTCGTAGGCGCGGCGGGCGTTGTGCGCGGCCGTGCGGCCGGCTGGGGTGGAGTGCGCCAGATCCTCATCCCACGGGCTGGGATCAAAGCGCGCGGGTATGCGCGGCTCGGATGTGCTCATAGTCTACCCCTCGCCGTCGGGGGCGCCCATATACGGCCCGTGCTCGGCCATGAACTGCTCAAACTCTTCCGGCGTCAGCTCGCGACCGCCGGAGCGCTCGAGGATTTCCGCCCACTTCACGGTGGGATAAGGATCGCTGGGATCCGGTGCGAGCACGAGGCGCCCGTCGGGGCGTTCCTCCTCGATCACGTACTCGCCGGCGCGATCGCCGCTGAGCGTCACATGGGGTGGTGCTGCCACGGGATTCATGATGCCAGATCCTCCTTTGGTCGTCAGGCGGCCGGGATCCCGGTCGCCGCTACTTCCTGTTCCGACGGGTTCTCGAAACCGGGACAGGCATCAGCTGGTCGTCGCCCTAGCCATCCTCATCTGGCGGCGGCGTGCGAGGAGGCCCCGAGGCGTGCTCCCGCACGCGGGGGTCGTCGTTCAGGGCGCCCTCGAGCCTCTTTCCGCGTCCCCTTGACGCGTTGTCGCAAACAACAAGTGGGGGGCCTTTTTCGTCCCCTCCGACTCCCAGGAGGAGAGATCTGATGTTCTCAGCAATACGTAGGCGCATGCATGTCAGTCCCGCGACCGTGATCGCCTCGTTCGCGCTTGTGTTCGCGATGACGGGTGGGGCATATGCCGCGAAGAAGTATCTGATCACCTCGACGAAGCAGATCAGTCCGAGCGTGTTGAAGTCGTTGCAGGGCAAGGCGGGGCTGGCGGGTGCGAATGGCGCCCCGGGGGCCCAGGGTCCGGGTGGGCCTGCTGGTCCGGCGGGCGCCAAAGGCGAAAACGGCGCTGCCGGCTTCAACGGCACGAATGGCACCAACGGCACGAGCGTCACGAGCGCGGTGGTCGCGAAAGGCAATAAAGAATGCAAAGAAGGCGGCTCGGAATTTAAAGCCGCCGGTAGCACGACGTTTGCGTGTAACGGCAAGAACGGCACGTTCGAAGGCCAGTCTCTTCCAGCGGGCAAGACGCTGGCGGGCGCGTGGGCCACGGCCTCGTATGCCGCCGAAGCAGGGTTTGGTGGTGTCGCGCAGGATGCTGTCAGCTTCCCGCTTCCGGTGAGGCCGGGTATCGAAGAGCAACATATTGAGCAGATCGGCCCCGAAGAAGGCGAAGGCGAAGCCAACGAAAAACTTCCCGAAGAAGAAGTCAACGGGAAAAAGATAAAGGTGTGCACCGGCAATAACACGAAGCCTGCCGCCGCGGAAGGCTACCTATGCATCTTTGTGGCATCCGAGACAAACGTCGGCTCTTCCCTGTCGTTGGCCCTGGCCGGTAATGGAGAAGCCGTTATTGGATTCAATATTACCGTCCTTGCTGCGGCGAAAGGTCCGATTCTGCTCAATGGCACCTGGGCGGTGACCGCCGAATAGCCCGACCTCGTCGCGCCCAGCGCACGCAACACGCCGTTGTCTCTCCCCGGGGGCCCCCAACACCCCTGGGGAGAGAGCGACTCTGAGACCGCCAGCTGCGACCGCACGAACCCACGACGCTCGCGCCACACACCCGACAGGTACTTACATATGCACTCCCTCATGACAAAGGACAGCACGGTGAAACCCATAAAGCCAAACGAGAAGTCATCTTCCACGCCGAAGACAGGTCTCCTCGCCGCGCTCCGTGCCCGCCCGCGCGTCGCCGGGAGTGGTGCGCTTTCATCGGCCCGCCGACTGTCCCTCGCCGTGATCCCGGTCGTCCTGGCGGTGCTGTCCCTCGCCGGCTTTGCTTCCCCGGCCTTCGCGGCTGTCGGTCCTCCCAGCTGGGGGAGCCGCCGGTGTACCCACCCAATGTGGTTGTCCACTCGACGCGGGCGTCGATCTTTGTGGAGCTATCCGTTGAAGAGCTCCCCACGAAGTGGAAGGCAGAGTACGCGCCCGCCGAAAAGAACGGCGAAGCACCCCCCGAAGGCAGCCCCGCTTGGACCGTTAGCAATAGCAAAGAAGTACCGGGCAATGAAAAGGGCCCCGCTGGAATCGCGCCGCTGGAAGCCGGACACCTGGCGGGTGCGCCGGATCCTTGGTTGCGTCATCTCATTCCCGATACCTCTTACTACGCTCGCTTCATCGCTGAAAATGCGGATAGCATCCATCCGGCCATCGATACGATTCCGTTCAAGACGCTTCCGGTTGCACCGCCCGAAGTCGACAACAACCTGGACGGCGGAGGTGATGAACAAGAACCTTCGTTCACGGAGGCAGGAGAACTGTCTGATACGAGCTATGCGTTCAGCGCCGAACTGGATACCAATGGTGCAGAAACGACGTACAACTTTGAATATGCTCCAGAAGCCGGTGGTGGTCGTCCCGCTGAAACGAGCTCGTCTTGGAAGACCTTTACCTCGGATGGAACGGGAACGATCACTATCGCGACGGAACACGCCAAAGTCGAAGCGCAACTCGCCAGCCTGAAACCCGAAACGACCTATTATGTCCGCCTCAAAGTGAAGAACGCAAAGGGCGAAGTCACATATACCAAGTACTTCGTCGATAGAGGGTCGGGGGAAGCAAGTTCTTTCACGACGCCCACCGCGAAGCCTGCGGTGGTGGAGCCTGGGGCTCGTAATGTCACGGCGAATTCGGCCTACATTACGGGTGGGGTGTTTCCTCATGGTTTGGAAACCCGTTGGCGGTTTGAATACGCCGAATCCATGCTTGGTCCGTGGTCGGTGGTCCCTGGTCCCGGTGCTGAAGGGACGGTCTCTCAGACGCAGGCCGGAACTCTACCTTATGCTGATGCGGCTGTCGTTGGCGTCAAGTTTACGCCGCTTACCGCTTCTAGGACTTATTACGTGCGTATGTTCGCCGAAAGCGCGGCTGGTGAAGGCATTAACAATGTTGGCGAACCGGTCTCCAGCGAGGAACATGGCATCTCGAGCTTCGAGACATCTGGTGCGCCGTCGGCGACGACGTTCGCGACGCACGCGCTGCATGGAGAATCACTGCGGTTGTTGGGTGCTGTGAACCCGAACAGCCTTGCTACGTCTGCGGAACAGTCGATCACGTTGGAAGGCGCGCCGACGGGGGGTACGTTCACGTTGACGTTCAAGGGTGAGATGACCGCTCCGATCGCGTATGACGCACCCGCGGAAGCTGTGCAAGACGCGCTTAAGGGTCTCCCTAGCAGTCCGGAAGTTACCGTTACCGGTCCCGCTGGTGGTCCTTACACAGTGTTTTTCGAAGGTTCTGATGGTGGTGTGGGCCAGCCTTTGATCGAAGGTAGCAGTCTCAGGTTGACCCCCTCAGACGGCGTTGAGGTGCAGACTACCCAGCAGGGTGGGGTAGCCTATGACACCCATTATCACTTCGAGTACGTCACCCAGAAGCAGTCTGAAAGCGAAGGGTGGGCGCAGGCTGTCTCGACGTCTGAAGTGGATCTCGGCTCGGGCGACAGCAGCGAGATTCTCGGCGTCGACCTCCCGGCGCTCCAGGCCGGCGAATTCTATCGCTATCGCATCGTTGCTGCTAATACGGCACCGGGTACCGCGCCCGTGGATGGTATTGAACAGACCCTGACGGCGCCCGCCCCGCCGACTGGGGAAGGCGCTGGCGCTGCGTGTCCCAACGAAGCGTTTCGAACTGGGTTGTCGGCGCGTTTGCCTGATTGTCGTGCGTATGAGCAGCTCACGCCGGTCGATAAGGAAGGTGCGCAGGAACCTTTCAACTACGGTCAGGTCGTTGGTGGCGGCGCGTTGCTGGTTGGTGAAGATGGTCAGAGTGCTGCCTTTGAAGTTCAGGGTGTGGATTGGGGTAGGGGTCCTGGTGCGGGGCAGAGCCCATATCTCTTCTCTCGCCTGGGGGGTGGGGGTTGGTCGTTGTCGGCGGGTGCGCCGCAGCCGCAGACGGGTGTCAGTAAAGTCGAACCGCAGGTCTATAGCGCCGATCTCACCGAGCTCGCGTTCCAGTCCCAGTACAGCACCTCACAGGCGGGCACATCGCCCGATGTCGAGTATGGCGTCGGTCCGGTTGGTGGCCCGTATGCGATGGTTGCGTCAGTTCCCCGCGGAGATGTGTCGTTCGGTGGGGAAGCTAATGGTTGGATTGCTTCCTCGGCTGATTTCTCCAAGCTCGTTCTCGCTACTCAGGATCGCACCCTCATCGGTGTAGAACCGTTGGTTACGAAAACCGGCTCAGATTTGTATGAATACACCACGGCCGGTGGGTTGAGCCAGCTCAACGTCGATAATGAAGGCGTGACGATCGGCACGTGCGGCGCGACGCTCGCGCACGGCTTCGAAGAAGGCGCCCAGTACCACGGAGATAGTGGTCCGTACAGTCTCTCCGCCGATGGTTCACGTGTCTTCTTCGAAGCCATACCCATGAGTAACTGCTCGGAAGCGAAGCACCTGTACATGCGCGTGAACGGGACTGAAACCGTCGATCTCGGCGCCTATAGGTTTCTCGCGGCGAGCGAAACCGGCGGAGAAGTCTTGCTGGAAAGCGTCAGTGGTGAAGTCCACGAAGTCCTGCTCTACAACACCGTAACCGCGACTGCCGCTAAGTTGTTTACGACGCATACCACGTTCAGCGACGGAGCAGGGGAACTCCATGTCTCTTCGGTGGGCGTCCATTTGACCGCGTTGTATTTCGCCTCGCGCGAACTGCTCACCCCCGAAGCCCCGCAGGCTTCAGAGCCTGCAGAAGACATTTACCGGTACGACATCCGGGGTCGATCATTGCGTTTTGTCGTCCAGGCTACCCCTAGAAATGGTGCCGAGCTAATCCAGTCGGTCAGCCCTGACGGACGCTACGCCTACCTCAATACCGGAGCGGTCGCGGGCGTTCCCGGCGGCGCCGCCGTCCCCGGCGGCGGCAAGATCGGAGGTTCAGTGGCCACTCTTGAATCCACCGTGCAGGTCTATCGTTATGACAGCACCGAAAACGTCATCGAGTGTGTGTCTTGTGCCTCCAGCTCAGACCCCGAACCGAAGCTGCCTGCTTTTCTCAATGGCGAGGATGGTCTACCGCTTATCAACGGTGGTTTGCCTGATTACAAAGTGATCTCTACTAATGGTGATTTTGCGTTCTTCACGACTCCCGCCGCACTTGTACCCCAGGACATCGACCAGGAAATCCCCATCGAACCAGCTGGGGCTGGCAACAACCACCAAGGATACGGAGATGCTGCTGGTACGACGTCGCCGTCGAGTGATGTCTATGAGTGGCGCAAGGACGGTGTCTCTGGCTGTACGCAGCTGCAGGGTTGTTTGGCGCTGATCACGTCAGGTCGCGGTGGCTATTTGAATCTGCTGCTCGGCACGAGCTCTTATGTGAACGCTCACGGCGAAACGGTCGAAGGTGGCAATGTCTTTATTTATACGCGTTCGCAGTTGTTGCCGCAGGATCAGGACACCTCGGGTGATGTTTATGATGCGCGTATCGATGGTGGTTTCGCGCCGCCGCCGCCGCGTCCGACTGAATGCGAAGCCGACGCGTGCTCGACACCGCCGGGTGCGCCGAGTGACGCGACGCCGTCGAGCCTCACGTTCACCGGGTCCGGGAATCTCCCACCGGCCGCCGGCGCGTCGAAGGCGCCGGTGAAGAAGACCGCAAAGAAGAAGGTGAAGGCGAAAAAGAAGAAGCAGCAGCGGCAGCGTGCTAAGGCGAAGCGGTCTTCTCGTACCGTCGGGCGGAGGGCAGGACGATGAGGATCCCTACTTGTTTGAGGCTGGTTGTTGGTGTTTGCCTGCTGGCTGGTGGTTTGCTGCCGGGGGTGGCTGTGGCGAGGCCCAGCGAACATCCTTTTGAAATCGTGCCTGGTAGCTTTCATTTCACCCCGTCCAACGATCACGCCGGTGCGCATGCCGATTGGGTGACGTCGTTTGATTTCGCGCATGAAGCGAGCGGTGCTACGTATAGCGATGCGCGGGATATCATCGTGAATGTCCCGACAGGGTTTGTCGCGAGCAACACTGCTGTCCCGACGTGTACTGAGGCGCAGCTCCTCGCCTCGGATCCTGTGGATAACCCGTCGGGTTTGTTGCCTGATTGTCCGGTCGCGAGCCAGCTTGGTGTGCTCAGTCTCGAAATCTCGCCGTCGAATGGCACCCCCTATCAGTTGAGCGTTCCGGTGTATAACATGGAAGTCACGAGCTATGGTGTGATCGCGGAGCTCGGTTATAAGACGATCGCGTTCACGGGGTTGTTGCAGGTCCAGGTCCGTTCACAGGGTTTGGGTTTGACGGGTACCACCCCCGATATCCCCCCTGTCGGTGAAGCTCATAACATCGTGTTCACGATCTGGGGTGTTCCCGCCGCTCATGAACACGACGAGTTGCGGGGAGCGATCTGTGGTGCCAATGGGGAACGTCCGGCGATCTGTCGCAACGAACTCGGTGAAGGGCCCCAGGAAGCGCATGTTCCGGAAAAGCCGTTCTTGTCCAACCCGACCAGCTGCGGTCTGTTTGAAGCGAGCATGACGGCGGACTCGTGGGAGGAACCCCTGATCGAACAGCCACAGGATTGGACACAGGCGACTGCGGAAGTCGGCCCTATCACAGAATGTGATCGTATCCCGTTCGAACCATCGATCGAAGCGCAGCCGAGCACTCGTTCCGCGGAATCACCGACCGGTCTTGAAGTGTCGCTCGTGGTGCCCCAGCAATGGGAAAACCCGCTGACGCTCTCGACCGCGAACCTGAAGGACGCGAAGGTCACGCTCCCGGAAGGAATGACCGCGAACCCATCCCTCGCCGCGGGCTTGGGAGCGTGCACCCCGGCGCAGTACGCGGCGGAAACGAGCGGTTCGCTTCCGGGGGAAGGGTGTCCTGCGGAATCGAAGATCGGGTCGATCGAAATCGAAACCCCGTTGTTGGCGGAAACGATCCCCGGTGCTATCTATATTGCCAAACCCTACGACAACCCGTTCGATTCGCTGCTTGCGTTGTATGTCGTAGCGAAGGACCCCGCTCGCGGGATCATCGTGAAGGTCGCGGGGAAGATAAAACCGAACCCCGTCACCGGCCAGTTGGTAACGACGTTCGATGATAATCCGCAGCAGCCGTTCAGCAGGTTCACGCTGAAGTTCCGTCCCGGCGCGACAGCACCGCTGATCAGTCCCCCTACGTGTGGTGGCTATGGAGTGCAGGCGGAGTTGACGCCGTGGTCGGCGCCGGAAGAACCACGCTTCATCGCAAGCCAACGTTCCAGATCACCCAAGGCGTCCACGAAGGACCCTGCCCGTCCGGTGGTATCCCGCCGTTCCATCCGCAGGTGATCTCGGGGACGCAGAACAACAACGGGTGGTTCCTACAGCCCGTTCTATCTGCGGATCCTGCGTGAAGACGGCGAACAGGAGCTCACGCGCTTCTCCACGACGCTACCCTCGGGGTTGACGGGGAACCTGACGGGGATACCGTTCTGTCCCGACGCGAGCATCGAAGCCGCCAAGCTCGTCACCGGCGCTGAGGAGGAGGCGACCCCTCGTGTCCCGCGTCAAGCGAAATCGGGCACACGATCGTAAGCGCCGGTGTCGGTACTGTGCTGGCGCAGACCCCGGGGAAGATCTATTTGGCGGGCCCGTATCACGGCGCGCCACTGTCGATCGTGTCGATCACGAGTGCGAAGGTCGGTCCGTTCGACCTCGGGACGGTCGTGATTCGCTTTGCGTTGCAGATCAACCCGAGCACTGCGCAGGTCGAAGTGAGCGCGAACGGATCCGATCCGATCCCGCACATCATCAAGGGCATCGTCGTGCACGTTCGTGAAGTCCGTGTGTACATGGACCGTCCCAAGTTCATCATCAACCCCACCAACTGTGAACCCTCATCGATCACGAACACGATCGACGGCGCCGGCGCGGACTTCGCGAACCCCGCCGATCAGGTGCCCGTGACCGTGGGCACGCCGTTCCAGGCCGCGGACTGCGCGAGCCTGCGTTCAAACCGAAATTCGCGGTCTCGACCAGGGGACAGACGAGCAAAGCGGAAGGTGCGAGCCTGACCGTGAAGCTGACCTATCCGACCGCGCCCCTGGGAACCCAATCGAATATCAAGCGCGTCAAGGTCGATCTGCCCAAACAGCTCCCGTCGCGACTGACGACGTTGCAGAAAGCTTGTACCGAAGCGGAGTTCAACACGAACCCCGCGACTTGCCCCGTGGCGTCGGTGATCGGGTACGCCAGGGCGATCACCCCGATCCTCCCGGTACCCTTGACAGGTCCCGCGTACTTCGTCAGTCATGGTGGCGCGAAGTTCCCCGAACTGATCATGGTGCTGAAGGGTTATGGCGTGACGATCGACCTGCACGGCGAAACGTTCATCAGCAAAACCGGGATCACCAGCTCGACGTTCGCGCGCGGTGCCGGATCAGCCCGTCACGAGCTTCGAACTGACCTCCACAACGGTCCCAACTCTGCGCTCGCGACCGATCTCCCCGAAAAGGACCATTACGACCTGTGCGGGCAGAAGCTCACGATGCCGACCGAATTCGTCGGGCAGAACGGCGCCCAGATCCGCGGCCTGTCAACCCCCGTCACCGTCACCGGCTGCCCGAAGACGAAGAGGACCCTAACCCGCGCGCAGAAGCTCACGGCGGCGCTCAAGGTCTGCCATAAGAAGAAAGGCGCCAAGCGCGTGGTGTGTGAACGCCAAGCGCGGCGTAGGTACGGGCCGACCGCGAAGAAGAAGAGGAAGTGATGCGGGAGACGGCGATGGTGCGGTCTCGGTCGTCCTCCTCCTCGTCGTCTCGTGATGTGCGGCGGCGGTCGCGTTCGCCGCGGGAGGGCGCGGTGCAGGTCAGTGAGGTGCAGCGCGCACGGATCCTCGGGGCGATGGTGCGTGTCGTGGCCGAGCAGGGTGTGAGCGCCACGACGGTGTCGCGGGTCGTCAAACACGCGAGTGTGTCGCGGCGTACGTTCTATGAACTGTTCTCCGGTTGCGAGGACTGCTTCCTCGCGGTGTTCGATGAAGCGGTGCAGCGCGCGAGCCGTATCGCGAGCGACGCCGTGGCCGACGCGACTGTGACGGCGCCCTCTCCGCGTGGGACGTGGCGTGAGCAGGTCAGGGCCGGTCTGGGTGCGTTGTTGGGGTTCTTCGAAGAGGAGCCGGCGCTGGGGAGATTGCTGGTCGTGGACGCCCTCGGTGCGGGCCCGCAAGTGTTGGAGTCTCGCGCGAGGGTGCTCGAGACCCTCGCGGGCATCGTCGATCGGGGACGCGATGAAGGCAAGAGGGGGCGCGGAAGGGCCGCATCGCCCTCCTCGTCCTCGGGGTCGTCCTCCTTGCCGTCGTCCTCTTCGCCGCCGCTGACGGCGGAGGGGACCGTGGGGGCCGTGCTTGCTGTGATTCACGCGCGGATGACACAATCAGAGGAGGGGCGCCGTTCGCTGACGCAGTTGCTGAATCCGTTGATGGGGATGATCGTGCTGCCTTATCTGGGGCAGGCTGCGGCGGCGAAGGAGCTAGCGCGTCCCGCACCGAAGAGACCTCGCGGCCGAGCGTCCACCGCCGTGCGGCCACCGGCCGGCGTCCGCAATGGCTCACGTGGGGGCGCGCCGCCCGATCCCCTGGAGGGCCTCGACATGCGTCTGACGTATCGCACGCTGATGGTGCTGTCGGTGATCGCGGCCGAGCCGGGCGCGTCGAACCGCCGAGTGGGGGAGGGCGCTGGTATTCACGATCAGGGCCAGATTTCGAAGCTACTGGGGCGCCTGGGCAAGCTCGGCCTGATCCAGAACAGCGGCGCGGGCCAGCCCAAGGGCGAATCCAATGCCTGGACGCTCACCGCGCGGGGTCAGGAGGTTCAGCGCGCCCTCGGCACCGAGCGGTGAGGGCCGCCGCCGATCGCTCAGGCGGCGAGCGCGGGGATCAGCTCGCCCGGGCGCAGTCGCACTTCGTGTGGCATCGTGATCTTGAGGTAGCCGTCGCGCTCCAGGAGCCATTTGGCGTTGAGGATCGTGACGCCAATCACATCGCCGTCGGCGTTGCAGCGGACGACGTGACCCTCGGGCGTCTGTTCGCTGTCCGCTGCAGTACGAGACGGGCCACGGGAGAGGTAGAGCACGTCGCCGTCGGCGTCGTAGTCGCTGTCGTCGAAGATGAGGCCGTCGATCTCGATTCTCATGGCATCCATCCGCTCGGTGCTCGTCCACGGCCGAATGCGGTCACGATCCGCGCCGGCTCCTGTTCAAAGCTTACGACAGTCACGAGCCACCGGCTCGGACCGGCGTTCTGCTTGTGGAACTGTTTTCGGTGAGGCTTGGGGTCCGGTTCGCGGTGCTCGGGCGTGTGTACAGTGGCGAGCACCGCATCGAGATGCGACTCGATCTCGTCGTGCCGGTCGAGGATATGCGTATGCCAGGTGTCCTCGTAGAGGACCACGCGAGCGCCCTCGGGCGTGGTGGTCTCGGCGCGTATCGGGCGGAAGCCATCGGGGGCCATCTCCCCCTTGTTCCGACCACCCATTGCGAGCGGGACGGGTTGGCCGTGTGCCTGGAGGGTTGCGGAATGGCGATAGCCGGCGAGCGCTATCGTGGCGCGCTCACCCACGCGAAGGAGGCCTGCATCACGATGTCAACCGCCACGATCAACACGAGCGAGGGCGCGATCGCGTTCGAGCTGTTCGACGCCGACGCGCCGAAGACCGTCGAGAACTTCCGCAAGCTCGCCTCCGAGGGCTACTACGACGGGCTGACCTTCCACCGCGTGATCAAGGACTTCATGATCCAGGGTGGCTGCCCGCAGGGGACCGGCACGGGCGGGCCCGGGTACACGTTCGAGGACGAGATCAACCCGCACAAGATCGTCCGCGGCGCACTCGCGATGGCGAACGCCGGGCCGAACACGAACGGCTCGCAGTTCTTCATCGTCACGACCGCCGCGGCGCCGTGGCTGGACGGCAAGCACACCGTCTTCGGGCAGGTGAGCGAGGGCATGGATGTGGTCGACAAGCTGGAGGGCGTGCAGACCGACGGGGGCGACCGGCCGACGGAGCCGATCGGGATCGCGACGATCGAGCTCTCGGAGTAGTCGCGCGCGATCGGGTGGCCCTTGCCGCATGCGGCAAGGGCGCCGGGTCGCATGCGACCCCGGCCCGAGCGGCGCATGCGCCGCTCGGTGGAAATGCCGCATGCGGCATTTCGCCGAGCATGTACGGCTCCGCCGGACGGTGCATGCACCGTCCGGAACAGAAGCTCGAACAGGAGTAGCCTCTTTCGTTACGAGCTAACGAAGGGGAGATTGATCGAGATGGCCACCGTCGAGCAGCAATACCTCAGGCCCCCAACGGCCTCGCGCACTCCGGCGAGGAGATCGCGGTCGAGAACCCCGCGACCGGGCAGACCGCCGGCACGGTGCCCGATCTCGGCGCCGCCGCCGTCTCGGAGATGGCCCGGCGTGCTCGCATCGCCCAGCCCGCCTGGGAGGCCTACGGCTTCGACGGGCGCGGGCGCATCCTCTCGCGCGCGCAGAAGTGGCTGATGGACAACGCCGAGCGGGTGATCGAGACGATCATCTCGGAGACCGGCAAGACCTTCGAGGACGCCTCGCTGGCGGAGATCGGCTACGCCGGCAACGCCTTCGGGTTCTGGGCCAAGAACGCCCCCGAGTACCTCGCCGACGAGCGCGTCAAGTCCGAGCCAGCTGCTGGTCCTGGGCAAGAAGCTCATGCTGCGCTACCGCCCGCTCGGCTTGATCGGCGTGATCGGGCCGTGGAACTACCCGCTGACGAACTCCTTCGGCGACTGCATCCCCGCGCTCGCCGGCCGGCAACAGCGTGATCCTCAAGCCCTCCGAGGTCACGCCGCTGACCTCGCTGCTGATGGCCGAGGGACTGCGCGAGTGCGGCCTGCCCGACGACGTGCTGCAGATCGCCACCGGCCGCGGCGAGACCGGCGCGGCGCTCGTCGAGGAGGTGGACATGATCATGTTCACCGGCTCCACCCGCACCGGGCGCAAGGTCGCCGAAGCCGCCGCGCGTAGGCTGATCCCCGCCTCGCTCGAGCTGGGGGGCAAGGACCCGATGATCGTCCTCTCCGACGCCGACCTCGAGCGCGCGGCGAACTTCGCCACCTACTACGGCATGCAGAACGCCGGCCAGACCTGCATCTCGATCGAGCGCGTCTACGTCGAGGAGCCCGCCTACGAGGAGTTCGTCGCGAAAGTCTCCGACAAAGTGCGCGCGCTGCGCGTCGGCGCGCCGCAGGGCGGCCCCGGTACGGTCGAGGTCGGCGCGATCACCTTCCCGCCGCAGCTGCAGACGATCGAATCCCACGTCGCCGACGCCGATCGACAAGGGCGCGCGCGTGCTGACCGGCGGGCACGCCCTGCAGTCCGGCGGGGCGGGGCGCTTCTACGAGCCGACCGTGCTCGTCGACGTCGATCACACGATGAAGTGCATGACCGAGGAGACCTTCGGGCCGACGCTGCCGATCATGAAGGTCGCCGACGCCGAGGAGGCCGTGCGCCTGGCCAACGACTCCCCCTACGGCCTCGGCGCGTCGGTGTTCTCGCGCGACACCGAGCGCGGCGAGCAGATCGCGCGACGCCTGGAGGTCGGCGCGGCGAACGTCAACGACGCGATGATCAACTACACCGTGCTCGAGCTGCCGATGGGCGGCGCCAAGGCGTCGGGGCTGGGCTCGCGCCATGGGGCGGGGGGCATCCGCAAGTACTGCTCGCAGCAGGCGATCGTCGTCACGCCGAAGCTCGCGCTCAAGCGCGAACCGCATATGTATCCCTACAAGCGGCGGACATCGCGCTTGTTGGCGGGGCTGTTCAAGTTCTTGTACGGGCGGGGTAAGCGGGACTAGCACCCTTGGTCATGCTTGGCCAAGCATGCTAGAGTCAAAGCATGCGTGTGAACGTCGGTCGGGCAAAGACAGATCTCTCGGGGCTGCTCGCCCGCGTCGAGTCCGGCGAAGACGTCGAGATTGCGCGCAACGGAGTGCCCGTCGCCCGGCTGGTGCAGGTCGAGCGATCCCAGAGCCCGGGCGCGAAATTCTTGGCGGCACACGGATCGCTGGCCGGGCGGATCTCGATCGCCGATGACTTCGAGCTCACCGACGAGGAACTCGACGAGATGCTCGATCGGCACGGTTGAAGCTGCTCCTCGACACCCAGGTCGTGCTCTGGCAGTTGCAGGGCGAGCGAACGGTGACGTCGCACGCCGAGGAGGCGATCGGGCAAGCGGACGAGTTGAGCTTCAGCGTCGTGTCCTTCGCGGAGATTGGCGTGAAGGCGGCCATCGGCAAGCTGCGCGTGCCGGCGGACCTTCGCGAGCACGTCGTGGACAGCGGCATGCGGATCCTCGGCCTGTCTCCCGAGCACGGCCTCGGGGTCTCAGATTTGCCTCTCCATCATCGTGACCCGTTCGATCGTCTGCTCATCGCGCAGGCTCGGCACGAGGGCCTGACGGTCGTAACGGCCGACGGTCGCTTTGCCGATTACGACGTAGACGTCATCGCAGCCGCTTAAACCTCGGCGCAAAGCGCGATCCCGAGCAGGCGTTCCAACTCAGGAATAGTCGTCTCCGCGCTCGTGTGATGCACGGTCGCCATGCCGAGCTCCTCGGCGGGCGTGAGGTTGAACGGCAGGTCGTCCACGTACACGCACGCGTCCGCGGAGACACCCGCGCGCTCGGCGCCGAGTTCGTACATTCGCCGCGACGGCTTGCGCATCCCCTCCTCGCCGGAGATCACGACGCCGTCGAACAGCTCGTCGAACAGCTCGTGCGGGTAGCGGTGCGTGCCCCAGGAGTTCGACACGAGTGCCGTTCTTATCCCCGCCGCGTGTGCGCGTCTGACCGCATCGAGCATGGCGGTGTCCTGTCCCACGCCGGCGAACAACCCGTCGATCAGGCCCTCCGGCTCGACCTCCAGCAGCGCGGCGAACCGCGTCTCGAACGCGGGCTCGTCCAGCTCGCCCTTCTCCAAGGCGATCAGCAGCTCGCGGAACTGCGGGTCGGCTTTGAACCGCTCGCCCAGCGCCCGCGGGTCGATCTCGGCCCGCAGGCAGTAGGCGTGGAAGGAGGCGAACAGGTTGCTCGTCAGCACCCCGCCCCAGTCGATCAGCAGGCCCGTTCGCGGACGGTCGCTCGTCGTGTCCTCGCGCGCTCCGTCCCCGGCGTGGGCGTTGGCGTCGGCGTCGGTGTCGGCCCGCTCGTCAGTCATTGCCGAACGCCACCCCCTCGGCTTGATTGGCCAGCTCGACGACGCCATCCCCGAACTGCTTCAGGTACGGGTCGTCCGTTGCGCCCGCGAGCGCGCGCTTGTAGTTGCCCTCCATGAACACCACCGACTTCCACAGCGCCAGCGTCGTGTACCAGCGCAGGTCCGCCATCGAGCGCCCCGTGCGCCGCTCGTACATCTCGATCAGCTCCCCGCGCGTGGGAAATCCGTCGCGGCGTGTGACCCCGCCGAGGTACTCGCGCATGCCGCCCTTCGGGTCGCCGCCCTCCGTCCACATCATGCACAGGTATCCCAGGTCCGCGAGCGGGTCGCCGATCGTCGCCATCTCCCAGTCGAGCACCGCCTCCAGCCGCGCGGGGGGCTCTGCCGCGAAGATCGTGTTGCCGAGGCGATAGTCGCCGTGCACGATCGTCGCCGCGCCGGACTGGGGCATGTTCTCGGCGAGCCACTCCCCGACGCGCTCGACCGCGGGGATCTCGCGCGTCCTGTTGACCTCCCACAGCCCCCCGAAGCGGCGCACCTGGCGCTCCAGGTAGCCCGTGGGCTTGCCGAAGCCCTCCAGGCCCGCCGCGCGCCAGTCCACGCCGTGGATCTCCGCGAGCGCCTCGATCAGCTGCTCGCCGATCTGCCGGCGCTGCGCGGGGCTGTCCAGCGCGTCCGGGACGCTCGCGACGATCACCTCGCCGGCGATCCGCTCCATCACGTAGAACGGGCACCCGATCACGCCCTCGTCCTCGCACACCGCCAGCACCGCCGGCACGCGCGCGGGGGTGTCCGCGAGCGCGCTCAGCAGCCGCGCCTCGCGCAGGACGTCGTGCGCGCTCGGCGGCAGCGGCGGGCGCGGCGGGCGGCGCAGCACGACCTCGGCGCCCGCGCGCTCGATCAGGTAGGTCACGTTCGAGTGCCCCTCGCCGATCGGCCGCGCCTCGATCTCGCCCTCGCCGATGCCGTGCTCGTCCAGGAACCGCGCGCAGCGGCTCGATCACGAGCAGCGGCGGGCGCGCGTTGGCCGAGCGCCTGCGCGTGCGTCGCGACGATGTCGTCGGGGGCCGTTGCGATGGGCATGGGCGAAACGCTACCCGACGCTTCGGGGGCAGGGCTTGCGCCGTACGCCGTATTGTCCCGTCCCGGCGCCGATCCGATCGCGGGCAGCGCAGGCAGGAGCCCCGCCGCGGCCCACGAAATCTCAGGGGCGACCGCAACCTCACTACCGCGAAGGTGTCTTAAGCGACCATGCTCAAATACAGACTCTCCCCTCTTTCCAGCCCTGCTCTGCGGGGTTCTCCTCGCCGCTCTGACCGGCGTGCCCGCCACTACGGCTCTCGCCTCCCACAGCGAGGCCGTGTACTTCGAGGGCTCCACCGACCTGCTCACCGCGGCCACGCGCCCGCACGCGATCGCCCAGCTGCAGGCCCTCGGCGTCAAAGCGCTGCGCGTCGAGCTCTCCTGGTACGACGTCGCGCCCGGGCAGAAGTCCGCGACCAAGCCCGCCTTCGAAGCGACCAACCCCGCGAGCTACAGCTGGGGCGAATACGACGCGCTGATCAACGAAGCGCAGCGTCTGCACTGGAAGGTGCTGCTGACCGTGACCTCGCCCGTGCCGCGCTGGGCGACCTCCAACAAGGCCGCGCCCTACGTCACGAGCCCCGACGATCAGGACTTCGAACAGTTCATGACCGCCGTCGGCCGCCACTACGGATCGAGCGTGCTGTACTCGATCTGGAACGAGCCCAACCACCCCGCGTTCTTGCGCCCGCAGTTCACCTCCAAGGGTCAGCCGGCCTCGCCGCGCATCTACCGCGGCCTCTACCAGTCCGGCTACGCGGGCCTGCAGGCCGCCGGGATCGCGCACCCGCAGGTGCTGATGGGGGAGACCGCCCCGTTCGGCTACGACACCGTCAACGTGCGCAAGGAAGGCGCCAGGGCGCTGCTGCACGACGTCGCCCCGCTCGCCTTCCTGCGCGGGCTGCTGTGCCTGAACGCCCACTACAAGAAAGCGGGCTCCTGCGGCGAGCTGCAGACGGCCGGCTACGCGCACCACGCCTACACGCTGCCGGCGGGCCCCTACTACAAGCCGCCCTGCCCGCTGGACTGCGACGACGTCACGATCGGCGTGCTCTCGCGCCTGTCCAACGCCCTGAACCTCGCCGCGCGCGCGCACGCGATCCCCGGCGGCGTGCCGATCTACCTGACCGAGTTCGGCGTGCAGAGCGTGCCCAACCACGAACTCGGCGTCTCGCTCGCCCAGCAGGCGCAGTTCGACGCGATCGACGAGCACATCGCCTGGAGCAATCCGCGCGTCGTCGCGTTCTCGCAGTACCTGCTCAAGGACGATCCGCTCGGCGGCAAGGCCGGCGCGAGCGTCAACGGCGGCACGATCGGCTTCCAGACGGGCCTCGAGACGGTCGCGGGCAGGCCCAAGCCGCTGTACTCCAGCTGGCCGCTGCCGCTGACCGTGACAAAGCACGGCCACGGCTACTCGCTGTGGGGCCTCGTGCGCCCGACCCTCGGCTCGACCAAGGCGACGATCCTCGTCAAGCGCAAGGGCGCCCAGTAAGTACACGACGCTCAAGACCGTCACGACCAACGCGCTCGGGTACTGGAGCCTCAGCTCCTCCACGCAGGGCACGGCCTGGCGCGTGCGCTGGGTGAGCCCCACACACGTGAAGTACGAAGGCTCGCCGATAGCCGCCTACTGAGGCGGGGAGTGGCTCGGGCGTCACCCTACGATTGGGGGATGCCCGAGCTGCCCGAGGTCGAGATCACCGCGCGCCTGCTCGACAGGGCGCTGCGAGGCGCTCGAATCGAGCGGGCGCTCGCGCCCGGCATCAACGCGCTGAAGACGTTCGACCCGCCGCTCGCCGTCTTGGAGGGCGAGACGATCGCGGGCGTGCGCCGGCGGGGCAAGAACCTGATCGTCAGACGTCTCCGGCGAGCTGGTGTTGCTGATCCACCTGATGTCCGCCGGGCGGCTGCAGCTGTACGACAAGCGCGCCGGGCCGCGCGACCGTACCTCCAGGCTGCTCGTGCGGGTGCGCGCGCCGGAAGGCGCGGAGCCGGAGGGTGAGGAGCTGGAGCTGCGCCTGCGCGAGTTCGGCTCCAAGCAGGCCGCCTGGGTCAAGCTCCTGCGCGCCGGCGAGCTCGCCGGCGATGAGATGCTCGCCAAGCTCGGGCCCGAGGCGTGGCCGGACCCGCCGCCGCTCGCGGAGATGCTCGACGCGCCGCGCCCGCTGCACGCGCTGCTGCGCGACCAGCGCACGATCGCCGGCATCGGGCGCTCATGGGTCGACGAGATCCTCTGGCAGGCCCGGCTCTCCCCCTACAAGCGCGGCGCCGACCTCGATGACGGCCGAGTACGAGCGTCTGCGTCAGGCCATGATCGAGACGCTCGGCGGCGCGATCGCCCACTACGAGCAGGCGATCCGCCTGCCGATCCCCGACAAGCTGCCGATGCCCCTGCAGGTCCACCGCCACGAGGGCGAGCCGTGCCCGCGCTGCTCCACGACGCTGCAGGCCGTCCACTTCGAGGACTACGTGATCGCCTACTGTCCCGCCTGCCAGACCGACGGCCGCGTGCTGAAGGACCGGCGGCTGTCGCGGCTGCTGAAGTAGGGCGATCCGCGGGCCCGCTGGGTCGGAAGGCCGGTAGGATCAGGGTATGAAGGTGAGTGTGAGCCTGCCGGGTAAGGATGTGGCATTCCTGGATGAGTACGCCAGCGCCCATGAGTCCCCGTCACGATCCGCGGTCGTGCATCAGGCCATCCAGGCGCTTCGTCTCGGCGGGCTTCGTGAGGCGTACGGCGACGCTTGGGCCGAGTGGGATGCAAGCGGCGAAGGCGCCGGCTGGGCCTTGTAGGGCCGGCGGCTGCTTTCGCTGAGTCTCGGCTACGATCTCGCGTGATCGAGCAGGGACAGCGGGCGCCGGACTTCGAGCTCCCCGACCAGGACGGGCGGACGGTGAAGCTCTCGGACTACCGCGGCGAGCGGGTGGTCGTCTCCTTCTATCCCAAGGCCGATACCACGGGCTGTCCACATACGAGCTCCCGCGCGAGTTGAAGTTGGTTACATAGTTCCCGGCTTTCGGGCTTATCGTGGATGAGCCGGTGCAGCGCCGTCGCGAGCTCGTCGCGGCCGAGCGCGAGCAATTGATCTGACAGCTCGTCACGGCACAGCGGGAACTCTTCGTTCGCGATCAATATCCACCGTGCGACCGTCGTGAGCGCCGCGCGACACTGCTCGCGAGCCGCGTCTACGTCGCCGCTGTCGAGCACGAGCCAGGCTAGGTCGAGGCCGCGGCGGGCCTGGGCGAGCTTGCGCTGGGCCGACGGTCTCATGCCGTCCTCCTCGATATGGCTGCTCGCGGCCTTCAGGATCCCGTCGTCGTGCAGGATGCACCCGAACCGCAGTGTCCACTGGATGTAATCGTCACCTTCGAGCATTCGCTCCCAGAACGTCTCCTTGCCGGCCGCGTACACGTCGACGTCTTCCTGGATGCCGCTTGCGTCTGGCCGCTCCCCGACGATCATGAAATCCAGGTCGCTCGTCCGTGTGCGCCGGCCGCGAACTGTGGAGCCGGTGAGCGCCACCCCCCCAGCGCTGAGGGCCAGCGCCCGTTGCAAGATCGTCGCGCTGGCCTGTCGCTGGACGCGCGATTGCAGTGCGGTCGCTCGGCGGCGATCCTCTCGCAGACGTCTGCTCCACCTGGCATCGACGGATATGCTGGTCGCTGCGCCGGTGGGAGTCATTGGGTTGACCCCTGCTCGGCATCCGTGGCGTCCTGTGCGTTTCGCGCCGGGTTCTCAGCGGCGTCTGCCTCGCTTCCCGCGGGGTGCGCCGCCCGCTCCGCGGTTTCTACAGCGTCCTCGACAGCACTCAGCAGCTCTTCCGAAGTCCAGTCGCCGAAGTCCGGCTCCTCCCCCTCATAGCCGGCGTCCTTGCGTGCCTGATTCAGTAGCTCAAGGATCGGACCCAGGTCCGTCGACAGGATTCCGCGCGTATGCAGTTCAGTGGCCGCCTGCCCCTTGCGCCAGTGTTGGCGTTCGGTCGCGATGCCCTGCAGCTCGGCCAGCGCGACGATCGCGGCCTCAGCCGCGAGATGCAGGAACATGACGCCCGCGACGAGATCACCGGCCGCAAACGCTGCACTGGCTCTCGAGAGGTGCTCACGAGCCAGGCTCGCCTTCGACTGTGGCGACATGCCCCAATCGTATCCTCGTCTCCGGGCGAGTCAGTGCAAACGTCTGCGCAGCACCCGGGTCTGGGTAGATGTCTCGGTCCCATAGAGCAGCTACGATCACGGCCGATGATCGAGCCAGGACAGCCAGCCCCCGGCTTCGAGCTCCCGGACCATGACGGGCGCACGGTCAAGCTCTCCGACTACCGCGGCCAACGAGTCGTACTGTTTTTCTACCCCAAGGCCGACACGCCAGGCTGCACGACGCAGGCGTGCGGCATACGCGACCATCTCGCCGACTACTCGCAGGCCGGCGCCGTGGTCCTTGGGATCTCTCCCGATCCGGTCGCGAAGGTCAAGAAATTTCACGACAAGCAGGGGCTGAACTTTGCTCTGCTAGCCGACGAAGGCCATCGTGTGGCCGACGCTTACGGTGTCTGGGTCGAGAAGTCGATGTACGGCAAAACGTACTTCGGCAACGAGCGCACCACGTTCATCATCGGCTCGGACGGGAGGGTCGCCGAGGTGCTGCGCAAGGTCAAGCCCGGCGAGCACGACGAGCTTGTCTTGCGGGCGCTTGCGGAAGTTGCACCGTCTGTCGGGTGACAGAGTTTTACCAACGCCGTGGTGGCTCGGCTGTAGGCGTTCGTGTGGTTGGTGGACTGTTCGTTATGACCATTTGCGGTGCGGGGGTACCATTGACCGTCGTGGGTGTGGCCGGTGAGGATGGAGTCGAGGAAGGCGGCGGCGCGGGTCGCCCAGCGCGAGCTGTTGCGCGGCGAGGATGTCACCGACTTATGCAGACCCCAAGGGGCTTGGGGGCTCTCGGATGATCCGAGAGCCCAGCGTGATCGCCGTCGAGTCACGGGACGCGCAAGCGGCCTGACGTGCTCGAACGCCAGCGTGTGGCCTCGGCATAGGGATCAAGAAGAGTGCACGTCTCTCCTTGGTGGATTTATTGGTCTGGGGAAGTCAGCTTGTCGATATGCGCTTGTACGTGTGGGGCGCGGGAGGACGCGAGTTGTCCGTAACCGTGGAGGGCGCTTTCGATGAGATAGGGGAAGTAGCGGTCTTCGCGGAGGACACGCAACTCCTGCGCTATGTACGCTCGGATGGCCTCCGGTTCGGCGGCGATCTCGTTCGGTAGCTCGGGGCGTCCGTCGATGAGGACGAGTATGTCGTGCAGGTCGAGGCTGGCGAGCATGTCGCCCTTGCCTCGTCCCCGCCAGGCGGCGAGCTTGGTCGCGATGATGCTGGGTGGCGTCGCGGCGCTGATCCTGGTTCCGGAGGGGAGCCGCCGGTCGATGGCGGTTTCGATCGCATGCCGGTACCAGGGGTTGGAGAAGCCGAGCACGCCCGGCTCTTGGGGCATGACGTCGAGCAAGAGGCTGGTTGCTTGGTGGCGCCAGCGGCAGATGACGTTCGAGTCGCTTACCTCGGTGAAGCCGCGGGTTCGTAGCCGTTCTGCGAGGCGGTAGTAACCGGTGCGCGTGGTGATCGCGCTGATGACGTCAACGTCGTCGGTTGCGCGCGTAGGGGGTGCGGCGGGGTCGCTCAGCCAGAGGTGGATGCTGGCGCCGCCGAGGAACACGACCTCATCGAGTATCACGCCCAGCGCGTCGGCGGCTGTCTCGAGCTGTTCGGCGCTCACGCCGCTTTACGGCTCGGGGAGTGTCTGAGCCCGTCGTGGAGTGCGTTTGCTGCGATCTTGCGTACGCGCGCGTCGCCGGCTCGTACGGAGTCGATGATCGCCAGCAGTCTCCTGAGCTCGGGGTTCTCTCGGCAAGCCTGTATCGCCGCCGGATGAAGCGGTTGGAGTGCTTGGCCGCGGACTTCGCCGCGGGCGTCGGGCCAGACCGGTGGAGGCTCCGATGACGATTGACGGATGAGCGTGGAGATTGGCTCTGCGGCCCATGCCGCCGGTACGCCGCGCGTCAGCTCGCCGAGCCTGGCGGGAACGATAAACCGGGCAGCGTGAATGATCAGCTCCTCGAAGCTCGCAAGGTTGACCTGTTTGCCGGCAGTTCTGTAAAGCCCTGCCGATTCGGCGCGCTTCAGCGCACGGTGCACGAGCGTGTGGTCGACCGCGAGCGTCGCCGCGAGCTCTCGCAAGGTAGCCGGATCGCGCTCAGAGAGCACGCCAGCGAGAACATAGATATCCGAAGCGCCAAGCATGAGGGTTATTGTAGCGCGTTGCGCAACACGCAACGGACTGGTGAGCAGACCAACCTGACGAAGACGTAGGCCGCTTTACTCAGGTGATTTTGTGCCTCCCGCCACGGACCGCCATGGCTCGCTCGCGGTGGAGATCGCCGAAGCGCTCGGCGTGCCCCCCACGAACGTGGGGACGCACCTCAGCAACAGCAAAAGATGGGAATTCAAAAACCGATCAGTGCCGGCGAGTTGGCGCATACCCGTACGCGCGAAGCCGCCGTTCGGAAGTCCCTGGGCCGCGCGCTCACGGCGTCCGGTCATCGGCTTCGCCTTCGTATCCGCCTTCTGCAACGAGGCGAACACCGCCTGGATGCTCGCGAACGCTCGATCCCTTACTTTCGCTCAACCACGCGCTGGCCGATTCCTGAGAGCTCAAGCTCACGACTGCGATCAGTTCAAAGCGCCGCGCCAGTCGGTCGTCGTCCGTCTCTTCGACGAAGGCCGACACGTGCTTACGCGCTCATAGCAAGAGGGTCGGGACCGGCCGATCATCCGCTGCGCCACTCCCGTAAGCTCGCTGGATCCAATCAAAAGGGGAAGCCATGGCTGTTGGAATCCGCATCAAGCTTGCCGGCGTCAGCGCCGAGCAGTTCGACATGATCGAGGCAGCGGTCAATGCGCGCGAGGATCACCCGGACGGACTCATCTTCCACGCCTCCGGTCCGATCGGCGCGGATTGGGGCGTGCTCGACTTCTGGGAGTCGCGCGCTCAGTTCGACCGATTCGCGGCGGAGCGGATTGGACCCGCGGTTCAGGCCACCGGGTCCGAGGCCCAGCCGGAGATACACGAATTCCCGGTGCATGAGTACCTCTCGAAGTAGCCGTCGCTGACAGATGGGCGCCTGGGGAGGCGATGCCCGTTGGCGCAGGCGGGGCTTTGCCTGGCCACTATCCGGCGGTGAACCGAGCCGCCTCGTCCGCTCCGCCGGTCGCATCGCCGGGGCTGTAGGAATGCGCGCCCGCGCCGGCGAGCTTGCCGCCGTCGACGATCAGGTATTCCTCGCGGATCGGGCGCTCGTCGAACCAGCACTCGAGGATCTCGCGCGTCCCGGCGGCATAGCGAGCCTGGGCGGAGAGGCTCGTGCCGGAGGTGTGGGGCGTCATGCCGTGGTTGGGCATCGTGCGCCACGGGTGGTCTTTGGGGGCGGGCTGGGGAAACCACACGTCCCCGGCATACCCGGCCAGCTGTCCGCTCGCGCAGGCCCGGGCGACCGCCTCCCGGTCGCAGATCTTCCCCCGTGCGGTATTGATCAGATACGCGCCGCGCTTGAACTTGGCGATCATCTCCGCGTCGAACAGGTTCTCCGTCTCTGGGTGCAGCGGCGCGTTGATCGTCACGACATCGCACGCTTGCACAAGCGACTCGACGTTCGGATGGAAGGTCACGCCCAGCTCGCGCTCGACCTCTGCCGGCAGGCGGTGGCGGTCGGTGTAGTGCAGCCCCACGTCGAACGGCTTCAGCCGGCGCAGCACCGCCGAGCCGATCCGTCCCGCCGCGACGGTGCCGACCTGCATGCCCTCCAGGTCGTACTCGCGCGCGGCGCAGTCGGCGATGTTCCAGCCGCCGTCGATGACCCACTGGTAGGAAGGGATGTAGTTGCGCACGAGCCCGAGAATCATCATCACCACGTGCTCGGCCACGCTGATGGAGTTGCAGTAGGTGACCTCGGCGACCGTGATTTCGCGCTCGATCGCGGCCTGCAGGTCGACGTGGTCGGATCCGATCCCGGCCGTCAGGGCGAGCTTCAGACGCGGCGCCTTGGCGATCCGCTCGGCCGTCAGGTACGCGGGCCAGAACGGCTGGGAGATGACGATCTCGGCATCGGGCAGGGAGCGCTCGAAGACCGAGTCCGGGCCGTCCTTGTCGGACGTGACGATCAACTCGTGTCCGCGCTCCTCCAGGAACCGGCGCAGTCCCAGCTCGCCCGAGACGCTCCCCAGCAGCTCCCCGGGGGTGAAGTCGATCGCTTGCGGGGTCGGAGCGCTCTGCCCGTCGGGATAACGCTCGATGCGCGGAATGTCATCGCGAGCGTACTTCGGCGGATACCCGTCGATCGGATCGTCATACAGAACGCACACCACGTTGGCCATCGTCTCCACCCTTCCTCGGTTTGCCCAGGTTCTATCATCGGCCACGCTGATCGCCGATCCCCGTACGCTTGGGGCTGTGCCGGCGCTGCTTGCATCGACCTCGATCGGCGACAGCCTCACGACGTTCGTCGACGCCGTCGAACAGTTCCTCTCCGACCTGGCGGCCGTCCACTGGGGGGCGCTGGTGCTGGGGTTGGCCTTCTTCGGGCTCAACCTGACGCTGCGCTCGCGCGCGTTCTTCCACAGCCTGCGCGCCGCCTATCCCGCGGTTCCCATCAAATGGAAGCGGATCTGGGGCGCCTACTTCGCGGCTGTCGGCTTCAACAACGTCGTACCCGCGCGCGGGGGCGACATCATCAAGCTGTTCCTCGCGCGCTCCTCGATCCCCGGATCGAGCTATACGACGGTGGCGGCGGCGTTCTTCGTGGAGTCGATCTTCGACATCTGCGCGGGTGTGCTGGTGCTGATCTTCGCGTTCACCCAGGGCGTGTTCCCCAAGCCCCCGGACTTCTCGAAACTGAGCTCGTTCGACATCTCCTACCTGGCCGAGCACTTCCGCTTCACGCTGTTTTTGATCACCGCGCTGGCGGTGATCGGGCTGTTCGCGTTCGCGCTGCTGTCCGTGCGTGTACGCGCGTTCTGGGCGCGCGTGCGCCAGGGCGTGACGATTCTCTCTGATCGTCCTCGCTACCTGCGCGAAGTCGCCGCCTGGCAGGCGGTCGCGTGGATGTGCCGATTCGCCGCGTTCTGGTTTCTGCTGGAAGCGTTCCGGGTCGGCGGCTCGGTGCAGAACGTGCTGCTCGTGTTCGCCGTCAACCAGGTCGCGGGTGCGGTCCCGTTCACGCCCGGGGGCGCCGGTGTGCAGCAGGCGCTGCTCGTCAAGGTGTTCGCCGTCTCGGCGCCGACGGCGGTCGTGGCCGCCTACTCCGTCGGTCAGCAGATCGCGATCGCCATGTTCACGGCGCTCGTCGGGCTCGGCGCGGTGGTGTTCATCTTCCGGTTTCGCTCCTTCGGAGAGGTGCTCACATGCCGGCCGCGCCTCGCGCGAGTTCGAGCAGGAGGCCGAACGCGCCACGCAGGAGGCCGAACGCGCTACTGCAGCCCCTCGCGCGCCTCGCGCACAAGCGTGACCGCCTCGGGGAAGACCCTCGCCATCACGGTCCTGATCTGCTCGGCCTGAGCCTCGGCGTTGCCCTGCAGGTTGACGCGCTCCACGGCGGCGACCGTCATGTCGACGGCGAGCTTGATCGCATTGTCCGCCCACGCCAGTCGCTGGTTGCCCTGCATCTGCTCGGCGAACTCCGCGAGCCTGCGCTGAAGCTCCTCCGGATCGCCGAACAGGTCGCCTAGACCGCCACCCTCCATGCTCCCATCATAGACCCGCGCGCGCCGAGGTGGCCGGGCGGGGTGCTCATCGCCAGGCGCAAGATATTGTCCCGGACCGATGGCCGGCCCCAGTGAGATCTCAGAGCAGCTGGAGCGCGAGTCCGAGCGGCGCGCGCGCCTGGGCGTGCCGGCCTTCGCCGGCGGCTTCCTCTACTTCCTGAGCGCGATCATCGTCACCTCGACGCTCAGCTCCGCGCCGACAGTGGGCCTGTTGCAGGGTCTTCAGCCGGCGCTCAGAGGCGAAGCCGAACCCGTCGGTCAGCCCCCGCGCCGTCGAGGTCAAATACATCAGCCACCACGCGTTCGCCCTGATCGCCGGCAGCACGATCAAGTCGATCGCGCTCGTCGTGCTCACGCTCGTGCTGCTGCTGCTGCTCGACGCCACCCGCTTCCGCCGGCCGCAGACATGGGCCTATGCCCGTCCTCTCGTGCTCGTCGGCGGGATCGGCCTGGCGGTCGTCAACATCGCCCACCAGATCATCGGCTCGATCCGTGCGCACAACTTCGCGGTCGGCCACGACTTCACCAGTCATGCCGTCGAACATGCGCTGACCAAGGGTACGGTCAACGTCGGCAGTCAGTACCTCGACCTGCTCGCGGCGCTGGCCCTGACGGTGGGCATGATCGTGGTTCAGGTCAACGCCATTCGCGTCGGCCTGCTCACCCGCTGGATGGGCGTGATCGGGATCTTCTCGGGCATCCTGATTCTGCTGCCGATCGGCGGCGCGACGCTTGAAATCGTGCCCGCGTTCTGGATGCTGGGGATGGGCATCCTCTACCTCGGACGCTGGCCGAACGGCGATCCCCCCGCGTGGGCGGCCGGGAGAGGCGCGGCCCTGGCCAACGCAGGCCGAGCGTCGCGCCGAGCGCGAAGGGGAGTCCCCGAACGGGACCGGGAAGGGCAGGTCGGCGCCCGCATCCGGAGCCGACGTCGCGCCTGCTCCCGCGCCATCGGGCTCATCGCGCAAGCGCGGTCGCAAGCGGCGTCAGACCTCGTAGGGGTCGAGCGTGGTCCCGGTCGGGTCGGTCCGATCGCCGCGCACCGTCGCGCCGTAGGACAAAACGTCACAGCCCCAGTGCGCCGGCGGGCCGGCGCGGACGAACATCCCCGTCGGGGCGATTGCTTCGGCGCGATTGCGGGAATAACAGAGTCGATGGCGTGGCCCTATCGCCGGCGTCCGCTCCCGGCGGTATGGGCCGCGGATGCATCGTCGATGCCGACCCGCACGGGCCGGTCGAAGGAGGGACTCCATGGAGGCAGCAGCGATCCACCGTCAACACACCGCGCGGGGCGACGACGAGCGTCGCGGGCGTGGCAGGCATCGGAGTGACCGGATGGAAACCGGCCGACCCCGGGCCACTGGGTCTCGCGGGGTTCGCGATGACCACATTCGTCCTGTCGATGTTCAACTCGAATCTCGTCGACGGCAAGGGCGTGCCGGTGGTGCTCGGGCTCGCTCTGGCCTACGGCGGCATCGTGCAGCTGCTCGCCGGCATGTGGGAGTTCCGCACCGGCAACACCTTCGGTGCGGTCGCGTTCTGCTCGTTCGGGGCGTTCTGGATCTCGTTCTGGGCGCTGGAGGTTTTCTACGCCAAGCAGATCGGCGGCAACGCCGGCCACGCCATCGGCGTGTATCTGTGGGCGTGGGCGATCTTCACCGCCTACATGACGGTCGCCGCCCTGCGCGTCAGCGGGGCCGTGCTGCTCGTGTTCGTGTTGCTGACGGTGACGTTCGTGCTGCTCGCGATCGGGGCCGTGGGACCGCATGAAACGGTGACCCACTGGGGTGGGTATGTCGGTCTGGCGACCGCCGCGGCGGCCTGGTACGCGTCGTTCGCGGCCGTCACCAACTCGACGTTCGGGCGCACTGTGCTGCCGGTCATGCCGCTCGGCGGGCGATGAGGCGAGGACCCAAGCGCCGGCGATTGCACATTCAGGTGTGGATTGCCGGTGCGAAGATGTACCGGTGCAGAGCGTGCGACTTCGATCTCGAGGAGTGAGCAATGGCGACTGAATCCGACATTGGAGCGCCGGCGGCCGAGCCGGCGGTGGGCGAGGCGCTCGACAACGAGCTCGCCGCCTTGCTGGAGGTCGAGCGCTTCGAGCCGCCGGCCGAGTTCCGCGAGCAGGCGCTGCTGAGCGATCCGGCGGTGTATGAGCAGGCCGCGCGCGATCCGCTCGCCTGGTGGGTCGAGCAGGCGCGGCGGCTGCATTGGTCCAAGCCCTGGGACGTGGTGCTCGATGACTCCAATCCGCCCTTCTACAAGTGGTTCGTCGGGGGCGAGCTGAATGTCTCCTACAACTGCCTGGACCGCCACGTGGAGGCGGGTCGGGGCGAGCGCGTCGCTTTCCACTGGCGCGGCGAGGACGGCTCTGAGCGCGACATCACCTACGCGGGGTTGCTCGCCGAGGTGCAGCGCGCCGCCAACGCGCTGAAGGATCTGGGGGTGCGCAAGGGCGACGTCGTCGGGATCTACCTGCCGATGATCCCCGAGGTGGTCGTGGCGATGCTCGCCTGTGCTCGCATCGGCGCGCCCCACAACGTCGTCTTCGGAGGCTTCTCCGCCGAGGCCGTGCGCGAGCGCATGGAGTTCTCGCAGGCGCGCGTCCTGATCACCGTCGACGGCGCCGCGCGCAAGGGCAAGACCGCGCCCGTGAAGGATCGCGTGGACGAGGTGATGGGCGACCTGCCCACGCTCGAGAAAATCGTCGTCGTGCGCAGCAAGGGCACGCCGTGTGAGATGCGCCAGGGGCGTGACGTCTACTACGACGAGCTGCTCGCCGCCGCCGGCGCCGACTGCCCCGCCGAGCCGCTGGACGCCGAGCACCCGCTGTACATCCTCTACACCTCCGGCTCGACGGCCAAGCCGAAGGGCATCCTGCACACCACCGGCGGCTATCTCACGGGCGTAGCGGCGACCCACCGGTACGTGTTCGATCTGAGGGCGGGTGGGGACCCCAATCCGGACGTCTACTGGTGCGCCGCCGACGTCGGCTGGGTGACGGGGCACTCCTATATCGTCTACGGCCCGCTCGCCAATGGCGCCACGTCGGTGATGTGGGAGGGCGCGCCCGATTACCCCCACAAGGGCATCTGGTGGGAGCTCGATCGAGCGTTACGGCGTGAGCATCCTCTACTGCGCGCCGACCGCGATTCGCGCCTGCATCAAGTGGGGTGCGCAGTGGCCGAACAAATACGATCTCAAAAGTCTGCGTCTGCTAGGGTCGGTGGGCGAGCCGATCAACCCGAAGGCGTGGCTGTGGTACCACAAGGTGATCGGCCACGAACGCTGTCCGATCGTGGACACCTGGTGGCAGACCGAGACCGGCGCGATCATGATCACGCCGCTGCCGGGCATCACCGCCACCAAGCCCGGCTCGGCGACACAGCCCTTCCCGGGAGTCGCCGCCGAGGTGCGCGACGAGTTCACCGGCGAGCCGATCGAGGAGGGTCAGGGTCTGCTCGTGCTCACGCGCCCGTGGCCGTCGATGCTGCGCACCCTCTACAAGGAGGACGACCGCTTCATCGAGACCTACTTCAAGCGCTTCGGCAACGAGACCTACCTCGTCGGCGACGCCGCGCGCCGCGACTCCGACGGCTACCTGTGGGTGATCGGTCGCATCGACGACGTCGTCAACGTCTCCGGGCACCGGCTCTCCACGGCCGAGGTGGAGTCCGCGATCGTCGCCCATCCCGATGTCGCCGAGGCGGCGGTGATCGGACAGCACGACGAGGACACAGGTCAGGCGATCGTCGCGTTCGTCACGCTGCAGGGCGATCTCGCCGGGGATGAGGCAACCGTCGAGGGCATCCGCGAGACCGTCGCCGAGCGCATCGGCAAGTTCGCGCGTCCGCGCAAGCGCATCATCTGGGCCGACGACCTGCCCAAGACGCGATCGGGCAAGATCATGCGCCGGCTGCTGCGTGACATCGCCGAGGGACGCGCCCTGGGCGATGTCACGACCCTGCGCGACCCGGCGGTCATGTCCCAGCTGGAGGAGCGCGTCGCCGAGCTGCAGGCGCAGGAGGACTAGAGCTTCGCGAGGGGGCAGCCGCCGGAGGCTCTCTCTCATCCAATCTTTAGGCTGCTCTGCGAGCCTGCCGCCCGGTACTTTTGCGGTGTGCCCGTCGGGTACCGATCGTCTGAGGCCCCAATGACGAGGAGCGAGTTGCAACCAGCCACCCAGGATCAGTCGGCGTCCGCCCCTGCGAGTGTCGGTCTGGCGATCGAGACCAACGGCCTGACCAAGCGCTTCGGCGAGCGCGCGGCGATCGACGGCATCGACCTGCGCGTGCCCACCGGCTGCGCGTTCGGCTTCCTCGGGCCGAACGGCGCGGGCAAGACGACGATGATCCGCACGCTGCTCGGCCTCACTCGCGCGAGCTCCGGGAGCATGAGCCTGCTCGGGCATCCGGTGCCCGCCGAACGCGCACCGGCGCTTGCGCGGGTCGGTGCGATCGTCGAGGAGCCGCGCTTTCATCCGAACATGTCGGGTCGCGAGAACCTGCGCATCGTCGCGGCCGTTCGTGGTCCCGAATGCGTGCGCGAATCGAGCCCGCGCTCGCCCGCGTCGGTCTGGCCGACAGGGCGGGGGAGAAGGTCAAGCGCTACTCGATGGGCATGCGCCAGCGGCTCGGGGTCGCGCGCTGCCTGCTGGCCGATCCGCTGCTGCTGATCCTCGACGAGCCGACCAACGGCCTGGACCCGGGCGGCATTCAGGAGTTTCGCGAAATGATCCGCGCGATGGTCGAGCACGAGGGCAGGACGGTGTTCATCTCATCGCATCTGCTCGACGAGGTCGAAAAGACGTGCGACGCGGCCGCGATCGTCGACCGCGGCAAGGTCATCGCGCAGGGCCCGATCGCGGAGCTCGCCCGGGGCGGCGGTGTCCACAACGAGCTGATCCTCGGTGTCGACGACGTCGAGCTTGCGCTCACGACGCTGGGAGCCGGCGAGCTCGTGCGCGATGCGCGGCGCTCGGACGAGGGCCTGCGCGTGGCGCTCACGGGCGATCCGCAGACGGCCTCGGCGGTCAACGCGGCGCTGGTGCGCGCCGGGGTGGGCGTCATGCGATTGGAGCCGGTGCGCCACAGCCTCGAGCAGCGCTTCCTGGAGATCACCTCGCGGTTGGATGCAGCCTTGCCGAACGAGGCTTCGGCTGAGGCCGGAGATGGCGCGGAGGTGAGGGCATGAGCGCCGTCGCTCCCACCGCGGGTGCTCCCTCGCAGCCACGCCAGAGCGCTTCGTCGGCCGCGGTCGCGGCGCAGATGTTTGGCGCGGACTTCCTCAAGCTGCGCCGCAAGCGCGGAACGCTCATCTGGGCACTGGTCCTGGCCTTGGCGCCGATCGCAATCATGTTCGCGGTCGAGGCCATCCAACACGCCTCCGATCCGAGCAGGCACGAACCGGCGGGTGGCCTGCACAGCTTCCATGACGGCTTGCGTCTGCTGGGTGGCCTGCTGTTCGGACCCCTTGTCGCGATCCTGATCGGCGTCGAGGCGGGAACCGGTGACGCCTCGGCCGGTGTATTCCGTGATCTGGTCGTCACCGGTCGTTCCCGGGTGGCGCTGTTCTTCTCGCGTGTACCCGCCGCCCTGCTGCTGTGCTGGCTGGTCATCGCCTCCGCCTACGCTCTCATCTTGATCGGGACGTTTGCGTTCGCCTCGAACCTGCCCACGCCGACGGCCTCCGAAGCGCTCGAGGGCTTGGGCTTCGTGCTGCTGGCCACCGGCGTGCTGTGCGTCGTGGCGGTGGGCTTCGCGTCGCTGACCACCTCCAAGCCCGCCGCGATCATCGCGCTGATCGCCTGGCAGGTGATTGCCAGCCCGCTGATCTCGAGCATCGGCTCGCTCGGCGGCGTGCGCGACGCGATACTCAGCCAGGCCGTCTCCCACTTCAGCCCGATCACGCTCGACGGCCGCGCCACGAATCTCACGCTGTCGGGGGGCACGGCACTGGTCGTGCTGGTGGGCTGGCTGGCCGTATTCCTCGCGCTCGGCGCATGGCGCACGTGCACGATGGACGCCTGAGCGCGCACCGAGACGCGGCCTACCGTCTCTGATCCCGGCGCTCTGCTCTGCGCCGATACGGCACGCCCGATCCGACCCGTTTTTGCCTCGGGGCGTGTGAGTCTGCCGATGACTCGTCGGTTTCGGGGCGCACGCGAGTCTGCTTGATGTTCGTGCCCCGACTGTTCGTGCCCCGACGGTCTGGGGGGAGTGGTCGTTTGGTCATTCTTCATAATTCGGATCGAGAATATGCTATTTGTGTTCCTCCACACCCAACGCTCTCCAAGGAGGAAGCGACATCATGTCCCTACAGCTCTCTCGTCTCGTCCCCCGAACGAAGCTCAGGCGAGCCGCAACGCTTGTGGCCGTCGCAGCACCGGCCGTGCTTGCGGCCGTGGCCGTCGCCTCAGCTCAGGCGCTTGCGCCGCCCCCGGTCACTGTGCTCACCTCGCAGGGCAACATCGGCCGCGGCGACATCTTCATCTCGCCCTTCGGCGACACCGGCACCTACGCAAACGGCCCCGAGATCATCGACCAGAAAGGCAACGTCGTCTGGTTCCAGCCGGTGCCCGCCGGCCAGGAGGCCTCGGACTTCCGTACCCAGACCTACCACGGCCAGCCGGTGCTGACCTGGTGGCAGGGCACCGGCCTCGGCGGCCTGGCCACAGGCACGGACTACATCTACAACAACCACTACCAGCAGATCGCGACCGTCAACGCGGGCAACGGGCTCAGCGCCGACGGTCACGAGTTCCTGATCACGCCGCAGAACACCGCGCTGATCCTCTCCTACACGACCGCCACCGCCGACCTGACCTCGATCGGCGGCCCCGCCGACCAGACCGTGATCGACGGCGTCGTGCAGGAGATCGACATCCCCACCGGCAAGGTGCTGTGGCAGTGGAACAGCCAGGACCACGTGCCGTTCGGCCAGAGCGAGCAGCCGCTGCCCGCCTCGGCGAGCACGCCGTGGGACTGGTTCCACATCAACGCCGTGCACCTCGACACCGACGGCAACCTGCTGATCGACGCGCGCGACACGTGGACGACCTACAAGGTCAACCGTTTCAACGGGAACATCATCTGGCAGCTCGGCGGCAAGGACTCGAGCTTCGACGCTGCGGGCGGCGCCGGGCCAGACGCTCGACAGCGCGAACGAGATCTTCGCCTGGCAGCACGATCCCGAGGCGATCGGCAACGACGAGTACACGTTCTTCGACAACGAGTCCTCGGGCACGCCGCTGCTCCCCTACAGCAGGGCGATCACGGTCAAGCTCAACGAGTGGAACCACACCGCGACGCTCCTGGCCTCCGACGACCAGCCCGAGGGCCTCTCGGCGCCGTCGCAGGGCAACGCCCAGACGACCGGCGAGGGCAACCTGTTCGTGGGTTGGGGGGCGCTGCCGTACTTCTCCGAGTTCAGTCCGTCCGGCCAGCTCCTCTTCAACGCCGGGTTCCCGACCGGCGTGAACACCTACCGCGCCTACCTGCTGCCTTGGAATCCTCCGGCTTCCGGAGGCAGCGGCCCGGGCGGTCCCGGTGGCTCGGGCGGCAAGGGTCGCTCGGGTCATGGGCGTGGCGGCCCGGGTCGTGGACATGGCTGGCAGGACTCTGGCCGTGGTCGCAGGCACCACCGCGGGTAGTCGATGGGCAACACCGGCCCCGAGGACGCCAATGAGCCTCGGGGCCGGACGCCCCTCATCTACCTTCTAGGACGGCCGATGGGCAAGTGAGGCAAGGACGCAGGGAGCGTGGCGTGCGCGTAGCACGCGAGCGACTGAGGACGCAGCATCGCGCCGCCCAGCGGTCGTCTTAGACCTTGCGGTGCTCGGGCATCCAGGACCCGTCGTCCTGGCGCGCAAAGTCCTGGAACAGCCCGGGCGCCTCAACTTGCATGACGCGGGCGATCGTGTCGAACACCAGGCGCAGCTCCTCCTCGGCGCCCTCGGCGGTGCGCATCTCGATCACGTGGCGCAGCGTGCGCGCGTTGGCCGTCCAGACGATGTCAGTGCTCAGGCCGATCGGCGCCAGGCGGCGCAGCGCGGAGGTGACCTCCTTCTTGACGTGAAAGGGCACGCCCTCGGCGTCGATTCCGAGCTCCGCGGCCGCGCTGACCTGGAGCTCCTCCAGCTGCTCGACGATCGATATCACCTGCTCGCGCACCGGCTCCAGGGCGGGCGGCACGCGAAAGCCGATGTCGGTCAGGCGCACGTAGCGCAGGCTCTCCTGGCTGAAGGCCGAGCCGGCACGGTGACGAACGAGCTCGTGGGTGAACACGCGGCTGACGTTGCGCAGCGCGAACGAGTAGTTGGCGTGCTCCAGCACGCTGCCGTGGGCGGAGCGCAGGATGTTGGCGAAGTACGCGCGCTGGTCGGTGCGGACCTTGGTCACGTTCGGGTTCAGCCCCGGCTCCCAGCTGCGGTAGCACGCGCGTCCGCCGAACTCGACGATCAGCTCGCCGCCGTTGGGGGCGCCGTCGGCCTCCTCCAGCCGGCGGGTCAGCCACGACTCGCCGCCGACGTCGGCCAGGTAGCCGCGCATGCCCTCGACGTCGATCGACGGGCGGGCGATCAGGAATACGGAGGGAGTGGTCTCGTGCATCGGGTCGACGATGCTACATACCGGGCCGGGCGTAGTCGCTTAGCGCAATGACACATCGGGTAGCCTCCAAGCCATATGGCAACGGCCGGGGAGACAGCTTCTGCTGCGATGGCGCCGCCCGGAGTGCCGGTCGCGGCGCGCGCGCTGAGGACGGCGCTACGGAGAGGGCGACACCGCCGTGGATGCGCTGCGCGGTGTGGACGTCGATGTGCGCGCGGGGGAGCTCGTCGCCGTGATGGGGCCGTCGGGCTCGGGCAAGTCCACGCTGATGCACCTGCTGGCGGGCCTGGACCAGCCGACGTCGGGCACGGTCACGATCGCCGGCACCCAGCTCGGCGCGCTCGGCGACGGCGCGCTGACGCGACTGCGCCGCGAGCACATCGGCTTCATCTTCCAGTTCTTCAACCTGCTGCCGATGCTCGACACGCAGGAGAACATCCTGCTGCCGCTCTCGATCGCCGGCGAGCGCCCGGATCAGGCGTGGGTCGACGAGCTCGTCGCGAAGGTCGGCCTGCAGAAGCGACGCGACCACCGCCCGTCCGAGCTCTCCGGGGGCGAGCAGCAGCGCGTGGCGATCGCCCGCGCGCTGGTCACGCGGCCGACGATCCTGCTCGCCGACGAGCCGACGGGCAACCTCGACTCCAAGACCGGCGGGGAGATCCTCGAGCTGATGCGCGCCTCGGTCGACGCCTACGGCCAGACGACGGTGATGGTGACCCACGATCCGCGCGCCGCCGCGATCGCCGATCGCATCCTGTTCATCGCCGACGGGCTGATCGTGAAGGAACTCAGCGGCGCGAGCGCCGCCGAGGTGCTGGCCGTGATGGGCGAACTGTCGGCGTGATCGCGGTGACGGGCGGTCTGGCCAGATGATCGCGGTCGCGCTCAAAGGCCTCGCGCGGCGCAAGCTCCGCGCGGCGCTGACGGCTCTCGCGATCGTGCTCGGCGTGGCGATGATCAGCGGCACGTACATCCTCACCGACACGATCAAATCCGCGTTCGGGACGGTGTTCACGCAGGTCTACAAGCACACCGACGTCGTCGTCACCGGCAAGAGCGCGATCGGCGGCGACGAAGGGGCGGCGGCGGCGAAGCGAAGACGACGCCCTCGATCCCCGAATCGCTGCTCGCGAGCGTGAGCGGCCTCCCCGGGGTCAGGGAAGCGCAGGGCGGCATCTCGGACACGGCCCAGCTGGTGGGGCGCAACGGCAAGGTGATATCGAGCGGCGGCGCTCCCGGTCTCGCGTTCAGCGTGCACGCGCACGGCAACCAGCGCTTCAATCCGCTGCAGCTCGTCGCCGGCACGTGGCCGTCGGGCCCAGGCGAAGTGGCGATCGACGCGAACACGGCCGAAACCAAGCACTACGCCGTGGGCGAGACGATCGGCGTGATCGCGCGCGGCGCCGAGCAGCGCATGCGGATCGCGGGCATCGCGAAGATCGGCGGCGTGTCCTCGCTCGGCGGCGCCACGATGGCGATCTTCGACTTCTCGCGTCGCCCAGCGGCTGTTCGGCAAGGTCGGCAAGCTCGACTCGATCTCGATCGCGGACAGACCCGGATACACGCCGGCGCAGGTCGTGCGCGAAGTCGGCGCGATCCTGCCCGCGAGCGCGCAGGTGCGCACGGGCGAAGCGGAAGCGCAGCACGCGACGAGCAACACGAACGGGTTCCTGAACATCATCCAGGACTTCCTGCTCGCGTTCGCGGGCGTCGCGCTGTTCGTCGGCGCGTTCGTGATCGCGAACACGCTCTCGATCACCATCGCTCAGCGCACGCGCGAACTGGCGACGCTGCGCACGCTCGGGGCGACTCGTCGCCAGGTGTTGCGCTCGGTGCTGCTCGAAGCCCTGGTGATCGGGCTGCTCGCATCGGTGGTCGGGCTGTTCCTCGGGCTGGGGCTCGCGAAGGGCCTGAACTCGCTGTTCGTCTCCTTCGGCATCGACCTGCCGCAGGCGAGCACGGTCTTCGCGACGCGGACGATCGTCGTCTCGCTCGTCGTCGGCGTGCTGATCACCGCGCTCGCGGCGCTGCGACCGGCGTTGCGCGCCACGCACGTGCAGCCGATCGCCGCGGTGCGCGAGGGCGCGCTGCTGCCGCCGTCGCGGTTCGCGCGCTTCGGCACCCCCGCCGCGCTGCTGACGATCCTCGTCGCGGTCGCGCTGATGCTGATCGGCCTGTTCGTCGGTGGACTCTCGACGGGATCGCGACTGCTCGCGATCGGCCTCGGCGCGGTGGGCCTGTTCGTGGGCGTGGCGATGCTCGCGAAGGTGCTCGTGCCGCCGCTGGCCTCCGTGCTCGGCTGGCCCGCGACGAGGATCGGCGGCGCCGCCGGCAAGCTCGCGCGCGGGAACGCGATGCGCAACCCCACGCGGACCGCCTCGACCGCTTCGGCGCTGATGATCGGCCTCGCGCTCGTGACGCTGGTCTCGGTGCTGGCGACCGGGCTGAAGGCGACGTTCGAGAGCTCCGTGAATCAGATCTTCAAGGCCGACTACGCGCTCACGGCCACGAACAACTTCTCGCCCGTGTCGATCGCCTCGGCGCAGGCGCTGCGCGGCGTGCCCGGGGTGCGGGTGGTCTCGGGCGTGCGCGCCGGAGCGGGCCGGGCGTTCGGCGGCAAAATCAACGTCAGCGGCGTCTCGCCGGACATCAGCCGGGTGATCGACGTCAAGTGGCAGCAGGGCTCGCCCGCCGTGCCCGCTGAACTGGGTCAGAGCGGAGCGTTCGTCTCCAAGGACTACGCCAAAGAACTGCACCTGCACGTCGGTTCGCCGATCGCCGTGGAGACGCCGGCCGGGCGCGTCATGCATCTCGAACTGCGCGGCATCTTCGCGCCCCCCAAGGGGGGCTCGCCCTACGGCGACGTCACCATCTCCACGCGGCGCTTCGACGCCGAATACGAAAACCCGCAGAACGTCTTCACGTTCGTGAATATCGCCGGCGGCGTCACAGCCGCCAACACGCAAAGGCTCGAACACGCGCTGGCGGGCTTCCCGGACGCGAAGATCCAGACCGAGAGCCAGTTCAAGTCAAGCCAGGAGCAGGGGATCGACACGCTGCTGAACCTGCTGTACGTGCTGCTCTCGCTGTCGATCATCATCAGCCTGTTCGGCATCGTCAACACGCTCGTGCTGACCGTCTTCGAGCGCACGCGCGAGCTCGGCATGTTGCGCGCCGTCGGCATGAGCCGCCGCCAGCTGCGCCGGATGATCCGTCACGAGAGCATCGTCACCGCCCTGATCGGCGCCGCGCTTGGGATTCCCGTCGGGATCGTGCTCGCGATCATGGTCGGGCAGGCGATCGAATACCCCACGTTCACGATCCCCGTGGGCACGCTCGTGGTGTTCGTGATCGCCGCGATCCTCGCCGGCATCCTCGCTGCGATCTTCCCGGCCCGGCGCGCCGCGCGTCTGAACGTGCTGGAGGCGCTGCAGTACGAGTAGGGTGGCCGGGGCCGACCTGACGGCCGCTGCGAGCGGCTCGAGGCCGACCGGCGCATGCGCCGGTCGTAGGCCCGGCCGCTAAGCTGCGCGCGCATGACGGGCCCCGGCGCTCTGCCGTGAGCATGTCCAGCACGACCGCCGATCCGGAGCTTGAGGAGACCGCCTGGGATCTCGGCGCGCTCGTGGACGGTGAGGGTCCCGAGGGGGTCGAGCGTCGCCTCGAGGAGGCGCTTGACGCGTTCGCGGGCGTTCGCCGAGCGCTATGCGGGCAAGCTGGACGGGCTCGACAGCGCCGGGCTGGCCGAGGCGATGCACGAGCTGGCCGCGATCCACGAGCTCGTCGGGCGCGCCGGCTCCTACGCGGCGCTGGACTTCTCCACCAACACCGCCGATCCCGCGCGCGGCGCGCTGCTGCAGCGCACGCAGGAGCAGGGCACCGCGATCGAGACGACGCTGCTGTTCTTCGAGCTGGAGTGGGCCGCGCTGTCCGACGAGCGCGTGGAGGAGCTGCTGGACGGCGAGGGCAGCGACGGCGCGGATCTCGACTTCTGCCGCCATCACCTGCGCAGCGCGCGCCGCTACCGCGATCATCTGCTGAGCGAGCCCGAGGAGAAGATCCTCGCCGAGAAGTCGCTCACCGGCGCCTCGGCGTGGTCGCGGCTGTTCGAGGAGCTGACCTCGGCGATCGAGGTCGCTCTGCCGGCCGGTGACGGAGCCCCGGGCGGCGATGAGGCGACTGGCGACGGTGCGGGCGGGGCACGCAGGGTGGCGCTCGACCTCGCGCTCAGCAACCTCGTGCTGCCCGACCGCGAGCTGCGGCGCAGCACCGCCGAGGCGATCACCGCGGCGCTTGAGCCCGGCCTGCGCACGCGCGCGTTCCTGTTCAACACGCTGCTCGCCGACAAGGCCACCGACGATCGCCTGCGCCGCTACCCCAACTGGCTGGCCGCGCGCAACCTCTCCAACGAAGCGAGCGACGAGTCCGTGCAGGCGCTGATCGAGGCCGTGCGCGGACGCTATGAGATCGCGCGTCGCTGGTACCGGCTGAAGGCGCGGCTGCTCGGCGTGGAGCGGATCGCCGACTACGACCGCATGTCCGCGGTCACCGACGACGACGTCACCTACACGTTCGCCGAGGCTCGGGAGATCGTGCTCGACTGCTACGGCTCGTTCTCGCCGGAGCTGGGGGCCCTGGCCAAGCGCTTCTTCGACGAGCGCTACATCGATGCTCCCCTGCGACCGGGCAAGCGCGGCGGGGCCTTCTGCGCCTCGGCGGTGCCCGCGGTGCACCCGTATGTGCTGCTCAACTACACCTCGCGCCGGCGTGACGTGCTGACGCTCGCGCACGAGCTCGGCCATGGCGTGCACTTCGCGCTGGCCGCCCGCCAGGGCGTGTTTCATCAGGGCACGCCGCTGACGCTGGCCGAGACGGCGTCGGTGTTCGCCGAGACGATCGTGTTCGGGCGGCTGCTCGCCGAGGACTCCACGCCCGCCTCGCGGCTGGCGCTGCTAGCGGAGAACCTGCAGGACACGATCGCGACCGTCTTCCGCCAGGTCGCGATGAACCGCTTCGAGGATCTCGTGCACACCGCCCGCCGCGGCGAGGGGGAGCTGTCGGTGGAGCGGTTCGGCGAGCTGTGGTTCGAGAGTCAGGCCGAGCTGCTGGGCGACTCCGTGGAGATCACCGACGGCTACCGCTCGTGGTGGTCCTACATCCCGCACTTCATCGGCTCGCCCGGCTATGTCTACGCCTACGCCTACGGTCAATTGCTGGCACTGTCGGTGTATGAGCGCTACGAGCAGCGCGGCGCGGAGTTCGTGCCGCAGTACCTCGAGCTGCTGGCCGCCGGCGGCTCGAAAAGCCCCGAGGAGCTGGGCCGGATCGTGGACGTCGACCTGGCCGATCCAGGCTTCTGGGAGTCGGGCCTGGATCTCGTCGAGCGCCAGTTGCACGAAGCCGAGCAGGCAGCGGCGCTCGTCAGTGAAACGTCTGCGTCACGGCCGACTGATCTTCGTGTTCGCCCGTGAACAGTCTCAACGTCAGGTAGTAGTGCCCTTTCCTGCGCGGTATCGGCGCCCAGAAGTTGCCGCGAAACGGTTCGTCGCTCGTGGGTTCGACCTGCTTGACGATCACGTTTCGCCACCACGAGCGCGGCAGTGGTTCCCCGGTCGCGCTCGAGTCCAGCGTCCATACCACGGTCACCGTTTTACCCACGTAGTGGCTGAAGTCGATCGCGTAGTCGACCGTGACCCCGATCGGTTCGCGCTTATGTCCGTCGTTGGCAACGCGGGTTTCGGTGAATATGCCCGCGATGTCTCTGGCCGCTTCGGCGAGGTTCGAGCTCGTGTCCACGATCGCCTGGTCGATCAGCGGTCTGAGCGCGCACGAGTCCCCGCAGCGGGACTGCACTGAGGCGCTCGCGCTCGCCCGCCCGCTCGCGCCCTCTGCGGCGAGGACCCCCTTGACCTTGGCGAGGACCGCGTCGACCGCGCCTGTGGACGCTCCTGTTCCAACCAGGACCTTCGCGTCGTCTTCTTGGTGAAACGGGGTCGGGGACGGGGAGGAGGGTGTATTTCCCGCCCTTCCCATGTGAGCCCGTGTTGTCCGAGGTGGGTCCGGTCGGGCCCTTGTGTTCTTTTTTTTTGATTTCTTCCTTCCTTTTCCTTTCCGCTGCTTCTCGTTTTTCTCTTTTCCTCTTTTCAGCCGCTTCCTTGGCTTCGCGTTTTTCCTGTATTTCTCTCGCCGTCGGCCCGGTCGGTCCCGAGGGTCCGGACGGGCCGGTGATGCCGTGCGGGCCGGTGACGCCTGTGACGCCGGTCGTGCCGGTTGCGCCGGTCGTGCCGGTGGGGCCGGTGGCTTCCGAGCTCGAACCCGCGCCGTTGTCGATCAACACCGTCCCGCTCGTCGGTTGCGTGTCCGCCACGGGTGTGCCCGGGGACACGTACACGGCCAGGTGGATGCCGGGCCGCGCGGAGGGGGGCACCGTGGTTGTCGTCACCGCTGCGGCCGTAGTCGCCGCGTCGCTCGCCAGTGTGCGGTCGAGCGCCCACCGGGAGGCGTCTTCGCCGTCGGGAGCGTCGGCCAACGCTGTCGACTGGTGCAGAGCTTCGTACTGTTCGAGAAGCGTGTAGCCCGATTCCACCTGGGCCTGCGCGAGCTTGACCGCGGGCGTGGCGCCGGGCTGCAGCAGGGCCCAGACGGCGAGAATCGACAGCACCGCCCCCGCGCGTCCCGCCGATCGCGAGCACCACGTTGTTGGTCTGACCGATTATCCGCCTGATCGTCCCAATCATGGCGGATACAGCTTATAGGAACAGTGCCGGATAAGTCAAATCGGCTGGGGAATGCCCGCGTCGCCGCTGCAGCCGCCTGCGCCGCGGCCGCTCACGGCCAGCCGCAGCGCGCTGCCAGACCCGACCAGCTACAGCAACCCGAGCGCGCTGCCGACCCCGTGCACGAGGTTGAACAGCGGCTGGGGGAGGATGCCGAAGAAGAGGATCGCGGCGCCGGCCACGATCGCCACGAGGGCCACCTCGGGCTGCAGGCCGGTCGCTGTGGGCGGCCGGCTCGTCCAGCTCCTGCGAGCCGCCCGCCAGAGCCGGCAGCGCGCCCTCGGCGGGGGCCGCCCCCGGGCCGGGTGCGGACGTCGCAGCTGCCGGGTCGGCGCGTCCGCCGGGGCGTCGCTCATCCACATCGCCGCGATCACCGGCAGGTAGTAGCCGAGTGAGATCATCGAGCCGATCACGATCACCACTCCCAGCCACGTGTAGCCGCCCGAGACGGAGGCGTCGATCAGGTAGAACTTGCCCATGAACCCGGCCGTCGCCGGGATGCCGGCCAGGCCGAGCATCGCGAGCGTCATCGGCCAGGCCAGCAGCGGGCGCTCGCGGCCCAGCCCCCGCATCGCCGCGACCGTGTCGCCGAGGTCGGTTTCGCGCTCGCGGGCGAGGATCGTGGCGAACGCGGCCATGTTCATGAACAGGTACACCGCCAGGTAGAACACCGTCGCCTGCGCGCCCAGCCGCGAGGCGACGACCACGCCCGCGAGCATGTACCCGGCCTGCGCGACCGAGGAGTAGGCGAGCATCCGCTTCAGCGAGGACTGCCCCAGCGCGCCGACGTTGCCGACGACGATCGTGATCGCCGCCAGCGCCGCCACCGCCGGGCCCCAGCTCGCGTGGGCTTCGATCAGCGCGACGTCGAACAGGCGCAGGAACACGCCCAGCGCCGCCACCTTCGTGGCGACCGCCATGAACGCCGTCACCGGCGTCGGCGCGCCCTCGTACACGTCGGGCGTCCACTGGTGAAACGGCGCCACCGAGGCCTTGAAGCACAGCCCCGCGACGCACAGCGCGATGCCGGTCAGCGTCAGCGGGTCGGTCGCGAGGCTGCCGCTGGACAGCGCCCCGGCGATCGCGGTGAAGTCGGTCTGACCCGTCGCGCCGTAGATCAGCGCCAGCCCGTACAGCAGCGTGGCCGAGCCGACCGAGCCGACGATCAGGTACTTCAGCCCCGACTCCAGCGAGTGCTCGCGTTTGAGCTCCGTCGCGCACAGCACGTACAGCGGGATCGAGAGCAGCTCCAGCCCGAGGAACAGCGCGACCGTGTTCTGCGCCGCCGCCAGCAGCGACATCCCGGCGATCGACGTCAGCAGCAGCGCGTGCCACTCGCCGTGCGCGGCTTCGCGCGCGGCCAGCGAGCGCCAGGCCAGCAGCACCGTGCAGACCCCGCCCGCGACGAGGATCAGGTTCAGCGTCAGCGACAGCGCGTCGATGCGCAGCGCTCCCGCGACGATCGACTTCTCGGCGTTCCACTGCCAGATGGTGAGACCTGCGGCCGCGCCCAGCGCGAGCAGGCTGAGCGCGGGCACGAGCTGCGCGCGGATCCAGCGCGAGCCGAGCAAGCCGACGAGCAGCACGATCGCCGCGCCGCCCAGCAGCGCGATCAGCGGCGAGAGCGCCGCGAAGTCCACGTGCGGGCCTTTGAGGGTGGGCGTGGCGAGGGTCGAGGCCGCTCATCGCGTGGTCCCTTCGCCGGCCCCCGCGGGTTCGCCCTGCTGGGCGCCCGCTTCGCCGGTTGCCTGGCGGCGGATTCGCCCGCGGCTCCGGCGTTGCCTTCGCTGGATGCTCCGGCGCCGTCTTCACCGGTTGCCGTCACGGGAGCGAGACCCGTTCCTCCCGCCAGAGCGCTCGCGGGCAGGGGCTTCAACGCCGCCTGCGCGCTTGCCACGGCGGCCTTCGTCGAGCCTTCGCTGCGCTCGAGCGCCAGCTGCGGATAGATCGCCATGAACACGATCACCGCGACCAGCGGAACGAGCACCAGCGCCGTCGCGCACGGAGATCTCGCGGGAGTCGACGTTCGAGCCGACGCGGTTGTGCATCGCGCGGATGAACAGCCGCAGCGCGTACACGCTCGCCATCACCACGCCCGCGAACGCGACGATCGCGATCGCGAGCTTGGCCTGGAACACGCCCAGCAGGATCAGGAACTCGCCGACGAAGTTCGACGAGCCGGGCATCGCCAGCGTGGCCAGCGAGACGATCAGGAAGACCGAGGCGAGTACGGGTGCTCGGAACGCGATCCCGCCCATGTCGCGCACGTCCTCCGAGCCGCCCGCCCGCCGGCTGAGGATCGCGACGATGAACAGCAGTGGCGCGACGACCAGCCCGTGGTTGATCATCTGCAGCAGCGCGCCCTGCGCGCCCTGGGGGTTCAGCGCGAAGATCCCCAGCGTGATGAACCCGAGCTGCGCGACCGAGGAGTATCCGGCGATCAGCCGCGCGTCGGTCTGCGTGAACGCGACCGCCGACCCGTACAGGATCGAGACGAGCGCGACGATCAGCATCAGCGTCTGAAAGTGCGCCGCGCCCTGTGGGAACAGCGGCAGCACGATCGCCAGGAACCCGTACGCGCCGACCTTCGACAGCACGCCGCTGAAGACCATCAGCACCTCGATCGGCATCGCCCGGTACCCGTCGGGCATCCAGCCGTGCAGCGGGAACGCGGGCATCTTCACCAGGAACGCGGCGGCGAAGAACAGGAAGATCCACTCCTGCGAGCCCTTGCTCAAGGGCACTGCTTGCAGCGCCGAGAGCACGAACGTGATGTGCCCGCCGCCCTGCTGCGACGCGAGCACGCCCGTGGCGACCGCCGCGGCGAGCATCAGCAGCGAGCCTACGAGCGTGTAGATGACGAGCTTGATCGTCGCTTTCACCCGCTCCTCGCGCGTGCCCCGGCCCCACATTCCCGTCAGGAAGTAGAACGGGATCAACATCAGGTCGAAGAACGCCACGAACAGCGCCAAATCCTGGGCCAGCAGCGCGCCCAGCACGGCGGACTCGGCGAGCATGAAAAAGAACCAGAACAGCCGCGGGCGCTCCCACCGTCTGAGGTTCGCGGCGATCGTCGCGGCGGCGAACAGCAGGGTGGTGAGGCCGACCAAGAATACGTTCAGGCCGCTGATCCCGAGCTTGTAGTGGATGCCCAGTTCGCTGATCCACACCACGTCGGTCACGTGCGTGAGGCCGGATGATTTGGGCCCGCCCCCCCCGTAGTCGGCGATGTAGCCGATCGCCAGCCCCAGCGCGCCGAGCGCGCCGAGCAGCGCCAGCACGCCGGGGATGCCCCAGGCTCCGGTCCGCGTGTCGCGCTCGGCTGGGCTCGCGGCGCCGGTCTCCGCGACGTCCGTGTCGCTCGGTTGGGTGGCGCCGGACTCCGCCGCACGGGCGCGCCCGATCAGCGTGCACAGGATCGCGCCGAGCACCCCGCACGCGGCGGGCAGCCAGAGCATGATCGAAAGCGGTGGCATCAGATCGAGGTCGGGGGTCTTGTGGAGTCGGAGTGGAGCCGGGTCATGTCTGCAGCAGGAAGTAGAAGGCCACGCCCGTCACGCCGAGCACGAGCAGCGCGGCGTAGTAGCGCAGGAAGCCGCTCTGCACCGCGCGCACCGCGGCCGAGCCTGCGCGCACGATCCCGGTGGAGCCGCCGACGAGGGTGTCCTGGACGAACACCCGCTCGAACGTGCCCGTCGCGAAGCGGCCGAACGTAGCGGCGGGACGCACGACGAGCGCGTCGATCAGCTCGTCGAAGTACCACTTGTGCGCGAACAGCTCGTACACCGCCCCGAACCGCTCGCGCGCGCGCACGGCGAACGCGGGGTCCTTGACCCAGATGCGGTAGGCGATCGCGATGCCGGTCAGCCCCAGCGCGGTGCCGAGACACAGCCCGAAGATGAGCAGCCCGTCGCGCGTGTGCGGTTCGTACAACGGCGAGCCGGCGAACGTCGGGCGCAGGAAGTTCGTGATGACATCGTCGACTTCGGGGATCTGCACGAGTCCCGCGCCGATCGCGCCGATCGCCAGCACGCTCATCGCGACCTTCATCGGCAGCGCGCGCTCGGCGATCGTATGGTGCGGGCCGGGGAAGCCGACGTCGGTGTCCTCGACCTCGCCGTTGGCGGGGTTCGTCGGGACCTCCGCGTGGTGCAGGTGGCCGTCTTCGAGCTCGCGTGCCTCTTTCACAGGGTCGCCGTAGAACGCGCGGAAGATCATGCGGAACGTGTAGATCGCCGTGATGAACGCGCCGATGTAGCCCATCACGTACAGCGCCCAGTGCCAGCCGCCGCGCTCGGCCGTGACGAGCAGGATCTCGTCCTTGGAGAAGAACCCCGAGAACGGCGGTATCCCCGACAGCGCCAGGCCGCCGATCACGAAGCACGCGAACGTGAACGGCAACGCCTTGCGAAACCCGCCCATCTTCTCCAGCGACTGCTCGCCCGCCATCGCGCCGATGATCGAGCCCGCGCCCATGAACAGCAGCGCCTTGAAGAAGGCATGCGTCATCAGATGGAACATCCCCGCCGCGTAGGCGCCGACGGACTCGCCCATGATCATGTAGCCGATCTGCGACATCGTCGAATAGGCGATCACCCGCTTGATGTCGGTCTGCACGAGCGCGATCGTGCCCGCGATCAGCAGCGTGCTCGCGCCGATCACCGCGCCCGCATCCTGCGCGGCGGGCGCCAGTTCGAACAGCACGTGCATGCGCGCGATCAGGTACACGCCCGCCGTCACCATCGTCGCCGCGTGGATCAGCGCGCTGACCGGAGTCGGGCCCTCCATCGCGTCGGGCAGCCAGGTGTGCAGCGGGATCTGCGCCGACTTCGCGATCGCCCCCACGAGCAGCAGCAGGCAGCCCGCGACGATGTCCGCTTCGCCCGAGTGGAACACATGGGGGGCGGCCGCGAACGTGCCGAGGAAGTCGAGCGTGTGCGTGTGCTTGAAGATGAAATACGTCCCCAGCACCAGCCCCGCGTCGCCGAGGACATTGATCACGAACGCCTTGATCCCGGCTTTCGTGGCGGTCGTGCGCCGGTACCAGAAGGAGATCAGCAGGTAGGAGGCCGCGCCGACGAGCGCCCAGCCGACGATCAGCAGCAGGAAGTTGCCCGCCAGCACCAGCAGCAGCATCGCGAACACAAAGAAGTTCAGATACGCGAAGTAGCGCGCGAACCCGCGATCTTCTTCGAGATAGGAGATCGAGTACAGGTGGATCATGCTCGAGATCCCGCTGACGATCAGGATCATGAACACCGACAGCGGGTCCACGAGGATCGAGACCTTCGCGTTCACGCCGACCGTGTCGGCGTAGTTCCACAGCGTCGAGGTCAGCTCCTGGTTGGACGTCGAGTGGCTCTCCAGCGAGATCAGCGCGCCGAGCGCCGCCACGAACGCCAGGCCGATCGCGGCCGTGCCGATCACCCCGGCCGAGCGGCCGGGGAGGACGCGATAGCCAAATCCGACGATCAGCGTCCCCAGCAGGGGAAACAGCAGCACCAGCCAGCCGTAGGTCGTCGTGGTCATACGAATATCTCCGGGCATGGGGTGGGGGAGGCGGCGCTCATCCCTGCAGCTCCCGCAACTCATCCACATCTATGGGCAGCCGGCGCCGATAGATCGCGACGATCAGCCCCAGCCCGATGCACACCTCGCAGGCGGCGACCGTCATCACGATCAGCGCGAACACCTGTCCGTCGCCGTTGCCCCACATGCGCGAGAACGCGACCAGCGCGAGGTTTGAGCCGTTGAGCATCAGCTCCAGGCAGAGCAGCACCACGAGGGGATTGCGCCGCACCATCACGCCGGCGGCGCCGAGCGCGAACACGATCGCGGAGACCGCCAGGTACCAGCCGATCGCCATTACCAGCCACCCTCCCCATCGTCGGATGTCCCGGCGCTTGCGCCGACCGGCTCGCCGCCAGGGGCAGGCTCGCCGGCGGGCTCGCCGACGGACTCGCCGCCGTTGCTCGCGCGGGAGCGCGCGATGGCGTACGGCACGCCCCCGACGCCCTCGGCCATGGTCCCCGTCCCGCGCGGGCGGACCAGGTCGAGCGGGGTGAGCACGCGCCGCGCGCCGTCGCCGTCCTCGTCGATGCCGCCCCGCCGCCGCGCGAGCACGACCGCGCCGACGGCCGCGATCAGCAGCAGGAACGAGGCGAGCTCGAACACGAGCAGGAAGCGGGTCAGCAGCAGCTGGCCGATGTAGGCGGGTGTACCGAACGCCTTCGGCCCGGGCGTGTACGGTGCGCCGTCGCCGCTGACGGCCTTCAGCCCCGTGCCGAGCAGCGCGATCAGCAGCTCGACGAGCAGCGCGCCGCCGAGGATCGCCGCGCCGAGGCGCAGCTGCGCTCCCGCCGGGCCGCGACCGCGCAACAGCTCGCCGATCGGCTCCTCGCGCCCGCCGACGTAGGCGACGACGAACACGTACAGCACCATCACCGCGCCCGCGTACACCACCACCTGCACGGCGGCGACGAATTCGGCGCGCAGCAGCAGGAACAGGATCGCCAGCGACAGCAGGTGCGCGACGAGCGCGAGCACGGCGAAGAACGGGTCGCGCAGCATCACCACGCCGACCGCGCCCGCGATCGCGCCGAACCCGGCCAGGAAAAACATGAGCGTGCTCATCGCGCCGACCTCCGGTCGGCGCTTGCGATTGTGGCGGCGATGGCCGTCCCGGCTGCTGCAACCCGACCTGCGGTGCTCATCATTCGCCCTCGTTCCTCAGCGGCGTGCGCTCCAGCGGCTCGGCGAGCAGCATCTCCTTGGTGAAGATCAGATCCGTGCGGTCGTAGTCCGAGAGCTCGTAGTCATGGCCCATCGTGATCGCGTCGAACGGGCACGCCACCTCGCAGTAGCCGCAGAAGATGCAGCGCGAGAGGTTGATCTCATACACCGCCGCGTAGCGCTCGCCGGCGGACACGCGGTGCTCCGGGGTGTTCTCGGCCGCGACCACGCGGATGCAGTCGGCCGGGCAGGCCGCGGCGCACAGCGAGCAGCCGACGCACTTCTCAAGGCCGGTGTCCTCGAACTTGTGCAGCTTGTGGCGGCCGCGGAAGCGCGGGTAGACGGGGGTCTTCTCCTCCGGATACTCGATCGTCACTGGCTTTTCCAGCATGCGCCCGAACGTCGTCTTCAGCCCGCGCGCGGTCTCGCGGAACGTGCGCCACGTGCCGCGCACGGGGCCCGGCGCGGGGGTGCGCTTGACCTCGATGACGTCCTCTCCCGGGCTCCAGGCCGTGACGGTCAGGCCCGCCGTGGACGGGACGGCGGGCTGGGGGAGGGCGCCAGCGGGCGCGGCAGGGACCGGCTGGGAGGGAGTCTGCTCGTCAGCCATCAGTGCGTCACCACCACGAGCACGGCCGTCACGAGCGCGTTCAGCGTCGCCAGCGGCAGCAGCACCTTCCAGCCGAAGCTCATCAGCTGGTCGTAGCGCAGCCGCGGCAGCGTCGCGCGCACCCAGATGAACAGGAACGTGAACAGCGACATCTTGAACAGCACCACGAACGGGTCGACCCAGCCGGGCGGGTGGATGCCGAACGGCAGCAGCCAGCCGCCGAGGAACACGGTCGTGACGATGCCCGAGACGACCAGCACGTTCAGGTACTCGGCGAAGTAGTAGGACGCGAACCGCCCGCCACCGTACTCGGTGTTGTAGCCGCCGACGAGCTCGGCATCGGCCTCGGTGAGATCGAACGGCGCGCGGTTGGTCTCGGCGAAGCTCGCCGTCAGGAAGATCAGAAAGCCGAACACCTGCGGCACGATGAACCACATGCCTTTCTGCGCTTCCACGATCCCCGTGAGCGACAGCGTCTGCGCGGTCATGATCACGCCAACGAGCGCCAGTCCCTGGGCGACCTCGTAGGAGATCAGCTGCGCCGCGCCGCGCATCGCGCCGAGGAACGAGTACTTCGAGCCCGAGGACCAGCCGCCGAGCATGATCCCGTAGAAGGCGATCGCGCCGAACGCGAACAGGTACAGCGGGCCGATCGAGACGTCGACCCCATACAGCCCCACGGGCGTGCCGAAGATGTGCTGGACGTTGCCGAACGGGATGATCGCGAACGCTGCCACGGCCGTGACGATCGAGATCAGCGGCGCCAGCGCGAACAGGAACCCGACCGAGGTGCTCGGGCGGAACTGCTCCTTGGTGAGCAGCTTGAGGATGTCCGCGAGCGGCTGCATCGCTCCGTAGGGGCCGACGCGGTTGGGGCCGTAGCGAGCCTGAAACCGCCCCAGCAGCTTGCGCTCGGCGAGCAGCACGACCGGCACGAGCTGTAGGCCGACGGCGAAGATGATGATCGCCTTCAGGACCTGGATCCACCATTCTTCGTAGTAGCCGACGACCGCGAGCGTCATGACGGCACCGCCAGCCCGATGCGGCTCATCAGGTCTTCCAACACCTGCAGCTCGTCGCGCGTCTCTCCGACATGGCGCACGCCGCGGCGCACGCGCTGCACGCGCCCGTCCGGGTGCGTGACCTCGCCTTCCTTTTCGGGATACGCCTCCGCCGGGAACACGACGTCGGCCTGCTCGCGCAGCGCATCGCTCAGAAAGGCCGCGTGGGCGATGACCGTCCCGGACCCACCCGCGGGCGGGTCCACGCCGAGTAGATACAGGCAGCTCAGCTCGCCTCGCGCGAACGCCTGCGCGATCCCATGCGTGTCGAGCCCATCCTCGTCGGTCTCGCCGAGACCCGGGCCGGCGTTGGGGAGCACGCCCGCCTCACGCAGGCCGCGGCCGTTCGCGTGCGCGGGGACTTCGAGCAACCCGGCGCCGTCGATCTCGGCGAGGCCCAGCGTCGCGGCCAGGTCGAGCAGGGCGTGCACGGCGCGCTCGCCATCGTCCCCGGCGGCCAGGCGTTCGTGCCAGAGCACGACGACCTCCTCGCCGGCTGCGCGCAGCGTGTCGAGCAGCTCCCCGCGCTCGGCCTCGTCGAGCAGCTGTGCGCGGCTCGCGCGCACGAGCTTCACCCCGTGGCGGCGTATGCCCTTGCGCAGTCGCAGGTCGAGAATCGGCGCGTCGGCGATCGGGTCGCAGTCGAGCACCAGCACGGCGTGCGCGAACTCCAGATCGGGGACCTTCGCCTGCAGCCCGGGCGCGGCGAGTGCGCGGTGGGACTCCAGCTCGAGCCTGCCCGCGGGGCGCGAGTCCAGATGCGGCGAGTGCAGCACCTCGCGCATCAGGCGCGCCAGCGCCAGTCCCTCCTCGTTGCTCGCGCCGCCACCGGCCAGCGCCCCCACCCGCGCCCCTGCGCGGGAGAGGCGCGTGGCGGCCTCCTCGAGCGCCCGCTCCCATGAGACCGGGCGCAGCTCTCCACCGTCGCGCAGCAGCGGCTCGGCGATCCGGGCCTCGACCGACTCCGGGTAGGCGAAGCGACCTCTGTCGCACAGCCAGCCGTCGTCCACCTCCGGGTTCTCGCGCGCCTGCACGCGCAGCACGCGCTCGTCGCGCACCGTCAGCGTGACGTTGCACTGCGACGGGCACAGCGTGCACACCGAGCCCGCGTCCTCGATGTCCCACGGACGCGCCCGGAAGCGGTAGGGCCGCGAGGTCAGCGCGCCGACCGGGCACAGTTCCACGATGTTGCCGCTGAACGGCGCCTCATACGGGTGGCCGTCGAACGTCGAGACGTAGGAGTGCGCGCCGCGCTCCAGCAGCACGAGCTGATGGTCTTCGGAGATCTCCTGGCTGAAGCGCACGCAGCGGTAGCAGAGGATGCAGCGCTCGCGGTCGATCGCGATCTTCGGAGAGAGCTCCAGCGGCTTGACGAAATGGCGCTTGGGCTCCACGAACCGCGAGATGCCCGGCCCCCAGCCGAACGTGATGTCCTGCAACGGGCACTCCCCGCCCTTGTCGCACACGGGGCAGTCCAGCGGGTGGTTGATCAGCAGGAACTCCACCACCGCCCGCTGCGCCTCCTTGACCCGCTCGGACTGCGTGTTCACGACCATCCCGTCCTTGACGGGCGTCGAGCAGCCCGTCTGCAGCTTCGGGATGCCCTCGATCTCCACCAGGCACATGCGGCACGCGCCCACCGGATTGCCCAGTTTCGGCTCGTAGCAGAACACCGGGATCTCGACGTCGCCGTGCTTGGCGGCGTCCACGAGCATCGAGTTTTCCGGCGCCTGCACCTCGCGGCCGTCGATCGTGAACGTGATGGTTTTCTGCTCGGGCCTCGGCATCAGGCGATGGCTCCCGACGGGCTCCGGCGTCTGCAGGCGCCTGGTTTCCATGTGCGCTTCGAACTCGTCGCTGAACTTCGCGATCATCGAGCCGATCGGCATCGCCATCGCGTCGCCCAGCACGCACAGGCAGTGGCCGATGATGTGCTCCTGCACGGAGGCCATGATCTCCAGGTCCATCGGCGTCGCCTCGCCGCGGTCGATCCGCTCGAGCATGTTCACCGTCCAGTTGGTGCCCTCGCGGCAGGGGGTGCACTTGCCGCAGGACTCGTGGCGGTAGAACTTCGCGACCTTCAGCGCCACGTCGAGGATCGGCGTCGAGTCGTCCACGACGATGATCGCGCCCGAGCCGAGCATCGAGCCGGCTTTCGCGAGCGAGTCGAAGTCATACGGGACGTCGAGATCGTCGGCGGTCAGCACCGGCGCGGAGGAGCCGCCCGGGAACCAGCACTTCACCTCCCGCCCGCCGGCGGGGTCCGCCGGCGAGCCCGTAGATCGATCTCGCGCGAGGGGATGCCCAGCTCGATCTCGTAGTTGCCCGGGCGCCGCACGTGGCCGGAGATCGACACGAGCTTCGTGCCGGTCGAGGTCGCAACGCCGAGCTTGGCGTACTCCGCGCCGCTCATCGCGATGATCGCCGGCACGGTCGCGAGCGTCTCGACGTTGTTGATCAGCGTCGGCCCCTGGTACAGCCCCTGGTTGGCCGGGAACGGCGGCTTCAGCCGCGGGTTGCCGCGCTTGCCTTCCAGCGAGTCCAGCAGGCCCGTCTCCTCGCCGCAGATGTAGGCGCCCGCGCCGCGGTGCACGACCAGCGACAGCGAGTGCTCGGAGCCGAGGATGCCGCTCGCCGACGTACCCCGCCGCGCGGGCTTCGGCGAGCGCCGCGTCGAGGACGTCGGCCTGCAGCACGTACTCGCCGCGGATGTAGATGAACGAGCGGCTCGCGCCGGCCGCGTAGGAGGCGATGATCAACCCCTCGATCAGCATGTGCGGGGTCTTCTGCATCAGTTCGCGGTCCTTGAACGTGCCCGGCTCGGACTCGTCGGCGTTGCACACGAGGTACTTCTCGATCGATCCTTTCGGCAGGAACGAGACCTTCTTGCCCATCGCGAATCCCGCCCCGCCGCGCCCGCGCAGGCCCGAGGCTTCGAGGTTCTTGAGCACGTCCTCGGGGGTCATCGCAAGCGCCTTGCGCAGCGACTCGTACCCGCCGCGGCGCTTCGTACACGGCGAGCGTGTTCAGCCCCGGCTCGTCGATGTCCTTGAACAGCAGCATCGTCGGTCATCGAGCGCCGCCCTCCGCAGCGTGGCGTGGGAGCTCCCGCGAGCTCGCGTTCGGGTCGGCGACCGGGCGTCTGGCCAATTGCTTCTCCGGCAGCACCTCCCGCCCGGCGCGGATGTCCTCCAGCAGCCGCGGGCACGTCGCCGATCGTGAGCGGTCCGACGTAGACCCCGTCCACGGAGGCCATCGGCGCGATGTCGCACGCGCCGAGGCACTCGAACGCGCGCACGTTGAAGGCCTCGTCATCCCCCGCCGCCTCGCGCATCGCCGCGTACAGCTCATCGGCGCCGCGCAGCGAGCAGGAGATGTTCGTGCACACATACACGCTCGTCGCGCCCACCGGCTCGGTCTCGAGCATGTCGTAGAACGTCACCACCGCATCCAGCTCGGCGGGCGTCACCCGCATCACGCACGCGGCCTGCTCGATCGCCTCCGGCGAGCACCACCCGTGCACGCGCTGCGCCGCCGCCAGCGCCGGCAGCGCGGCCGAGCGCGTGTCCGGATACAGGGCCATGTGCGCTTCGATCTCCTTGCGCAGCTCCTCCGGCACGGGCGTCGTCGCAGGGTCGGGGATAGTCGCCGGGTCCTTCTCCAGGTCGGCCGGGCTATCCCATCCCGCGTTCACGACACCCTCCCCCAATCGCGACATCCTGGGCTCGCAGATGGATTGGGTCCCGCCCACCCAGGACGCAAGGAGCGTGGCGTACTAGGTACGCGAGCGACTGAGGACGCAGATCCAGCGCCGCCATGCGGGCTCAGGATCATCGGTCGATTCCTCCGAGGATCGGATCGAGCATCGCCGTCGTCGCGATCATGTCCGCGATGTAGCTGCCCCGGCACATCGGCGCGAGCGCCTGCAGGTTCACGAACGACGGGTCGCGCATGTGCACCCGCGCGGGCTTCGACGAGCCGTCCGAGCGCACGTAGCAGCCGAGCTCGCCGCGGGGGGACTCGATCGGGTTGTACACCTCGCCCGGCGGCACCCTGAAGCCCTCCGTCACGAGCTTGAAGTGGTGGATCAGCGCCTCCATCGAGGTGGCCAGCTCGTGCCGGGGCGGCAGCGCGACCTTGCGGTCGTCGGTGATGTGCGGGCCCTCCGGCAGCCCGTCCAGCGCCTGCTCGATGATCTTCACCGACTCGTAGATCTCCGCCAGCCGCACCGCGAAGCGGTCGTAGTTGTCGCCGACCGTCCCCACCGGGATCTTGAACTCGAACTTGCTCATACGAGCTGTACGGCGCCGCCTTGCGCAGGTCCCACGGGTTGCCCGCCGCGCGCAGCAGCGGACCGGTCACACCCAGCGCCAGCAGGGTCTCGGCGTCCAGCGCGCACGTCCCGCGCAACCGCTGCAGCACGATCTCGTTCGAGTTCAGGATCGCCCCGTACTCGTCCGCGCGCCGGGCATCACCTCGAAGGAACTCGCGCAGCTTGCGCGCGAACCCCGTCGGGATGTCCTCGATCACGCCCCCCACCTGGAAGTAGCGCGTGTGCATCCGCGCCCCCGAGGACATCTCGAACAGGTCGAGGATCAGTTCGCGCTCGCGCAGGCAGTACAGGAAGATCGAGCTCGCGCCGAGGTCCAGCGCGCTCGTGCCCAGCCAGATCAGATGCGAGGCGATCCGGTTCAGCTCCAGATGGATCACGCGCAGGTACTGCGCGCGCGTCGGCACCTCGACCTCCACCAGCGTCTCCACCGCGCCGCACGTACGCCATCGCGTTGAAGTAGTACGCCAGGTAGTCCATCCGCTCGATCACCGGGATGACCTTCCAGTAGGCCTTGTCCTCGGCGGTCTTCTCGATCCCCGTATGCACGTACCCGACGATCGGTTTGAGGTCGCGGACGATCTCCGCCTGCAACGTCACCAGCAGCCGCAGCACGCCGTGCGTGGCGGGATGGTGGGGGCCGAAGTTGAGCGTCAGCAGCTCGTCCGTCGTCTCGCGTGCCTTCGATCTGCTCGGCGACCGGGGCGAGCTCGATGTTCTCCTCGCCGCGGCGGTACTCGGACAGCGACGGGTTCTCGACCGGGCTCACTCGCGGGCCTCCAGCCATTTGGTCTCGTCGCGCGTGAAGATCACCGGTTCGCCGCCGACCGGGAAGTCGCGCCGCTGCGGATGGCCCTCGTAGTCCTCGGGCATCAAGATCCGGCGCAGGTCCGGGTGGCCCTCGAACACGACCCCGAACATGTCATACACCTCGCGCTCCTGATGGTTGGCCGTCGGCCAGTCGCGCCGTCACCGACTCCACGCGCGGCTCGTCGAGCGGGCACGCGCACCTTCACCGTCACGCGATCGACCCGGCTCATGTCCAGCAGCTCGTACACCACGCCCAGTCGCGGCTCCTCGGGGTAGTGGTCGACGCCGTGCACGCTCGCCAGGAACCCGTACCCCTGCGCGCGCAGCTTCTGCAGCACCGCACGAATCTCCGCCGGCTGCACCACGATCGTCGCCTGCTCGCGGAAGTACACGGTCTCGATCGTCGCCTCGCCGAGCTCTTTGGCGAGCAGCTCCAAGCCCCGTGGCGTCAGGCATGTAGACGCTCTCCCGGTGCCACCGCGTCGCACCATCCGCGGCTGCGCGCACGGGAGAGCGCCAAAAAGCGCTCCCGATACGCCCGCCGGTGCGGTGAGCGGCGCCGACGGCTGTGGCTGAAACGACTGGCTTGCGGCTCACCCACCCAAAGCCCGCGCGTACGACCCCTACACATCTGTCGGAGCCTCCTCGGTGCCGACGGCCCCGTAGCGCTCGCGCCAGCCCATGTCCGGGTTGTCCTGCACCATCCTGCGCAGCTTCAGCAACCCGTGAATCAGCGCCTCCGGGCGTGGCGGGCATCCGGGCACGTGCACGTCGACCGGCATGAACTTGTCCGCCGGCACCAGCGCGTAGTTGTTGAACACGCCCATCGAGCTGCAGCACGCGCCCATCGAGATCGCCCACTTCGGCTCGAGCATCTGGTCGTACAGCCGGCGGATGATCGGCGCCATCTTGATCGACACCCGCCCCGCCAGGATGATCAGGTCGGCCTGACGGGGCGAGGCGCGGAACGCCTCCGAGCCGAAGCGCGCGATGTCCATGCGCGGGCCCGCCGCGTGAAACTGCTCCATCGCGCAGCACGCCAGCCCGAACCCGAGCGGGAAGAACGAGCTCGATCGCGCCCACGCGACCGCTTTGTCGAGCGTCGTCGTCAGCGTGCGTTCTTCCACATACCGTTCGAGCTCCGTCCCCTCCAGGTGCGCCGGCTGATTCGCGCCTTCCAGATCGCCGCCGCGCAGCAGCTGCGCCGCGTTCAGCGAGCGCACGCGCAGATCGGCGCCCGCGGCGCTCGCCTGTCCCGGGGCCACGCCGGCCGGGCGCACCACCTCGCGTTTCAGCTCCACTGCAAGGCTCCCCGCCGCCACACATACACGAACGCGACAAACAGCAGCACCACGAACGTGATCGTCTCCGCCAGCGCGTAGGAGCCATACGCGCGCAGCTCGATCGCGATCGGGTAGATGAACACGACCTCGACGTCGAACAGGATGAACAGCATCGCGATCAGGTAGAAGCTGATCCCGAAGCGCATCCCCTGCTTGACCTCGCTCGGCAGCCCGCACTCATACGGATCCTGCTTCTGCGGCGTCGCCCGCCGCGGCCCGATCTTCGAGTTCAGCAGCGCAAACGCGATGCCCACGCCCCCGCCGAGCAGGACGAATACGATCGCGGGGAGATAACTGCGCAGCACTGAGCGCTGTTATATCACCGCTTGTGTCAATGTGTTACATAGTGACGATCGGCTCGAAATCGCGACCCCAAATCCGACCCAACTCGTGACCCGGGCGTAATCCGCGCGTGACTCGCGCATGACCCAAGCCGTCGTCGCCGGCGCTCTCGCCGTCGCCATCCTCAACGCGCTCCCCGCCCTGCTCGGCGCCTGGCGCTGGTACCGCGGCGAGCCCAGCCGCGCCTTCTGGGTGCTGCTGCGCATCGGCCAGGGCTCCGCGCTCGTGCTCGCGATCCTCGCCGGCTCGCTCGCCGTCGCCGGCCATTACTCGACCGATCGCCTCTTCTACCTCTACGCCCTGCTCCCGCTCGCCGTCGCCTTCGTCGCCGAGCAGCTGCGGGTCGCTGCCGCCCAGACGATCCTCGACCAGCGCGACCTGCCCGACGCCCAGGCCGTCGGCGCCCTGCCCGAGTCCGAGCAGCATGCCGTCGTCGCCGCGATCCTCGCCCGCGAGATGGGCGTCATGGCGCTGCTCCGCGCTCGTCGTCGTCTTCCTTGCGCTGCGCGCCGCCGGGACCGCTCACGGGTTCTGATCTCCGCGACCGGCTGGAGGAAGTGCGAGAGGGGAGGGGTGCCGGGGGATTGCGCGGAAGGGGGCGCGTGTGAGGGGGGATGTAGTAGTTCTATTTTCAAAACTTGTGTACTATAGTATGCAAGCATATACAAAAGATATACACTTTTGGATATCATACGTATATACCGAGATACTATAGTGCTCAAAGTGGAAAAAGTTAATACACATGCGACGGGGCTACAGCGACCGGTCTGTAGCGACGGGTCTATATATTCCCGCTCGCATGAGGCTCGTCGCCATCGCATGGTCTGTCGCCTCGCCGCCGTCTTCGGAGCCTGCGGCTCCCAGGGCAACCAGGTGCCCAAGACGAGCCCCTACTACCGCGGCTCGGTCCTGTTCCGCGATCACTGCTCGGGCTGCCACACGCTCTCCGTCGTCGGCGCCGAGGGCTCGGCGACGTCGATCAAGGATCGCCTCAAGACCAACGGCCCCAACTTCAACATCCGCAAGGAGAACGTCGAACAGGTTCTCTACGCGATCCGCAACGGCGGCTTCTCCGGGGCGATCATGCCCGAGAACATCGTCCTCGGCGACGACGCCCAGGACGTGGCCGAATTCCTCGCGCACTACTCGGGCTCGCAGTCGCAGAAGGTGCCCGTCGACGAACATCACGCTCTCGACCAAATAGCGGTCGCCGGCCTCGCCGGCCGGTCTCGATCGCAGGCCCGGGCGGCCGGCCCGAGCGCCTCCTGCAGATCCATCGCGCCGGGTGCTTGGGGCAAGCGGGCGGGACGGGTAGGCTCCCGAGCGTGCTCGACCTCAAGCTGATCCGCGCCGATCCCGACGCCGCTCGCGCCGCCCTCGGCCGCCGCGGGTCCGACGCGGCCGCCGGCCTGGATCGTGCGCTGGCACTCGACGCCCGCCGGCGCGAGCTGCTGCCCGAGCTGGAGGGGCTGCGCGGGGAGCAGAACGAGGCCAACACGCGCATCTCCGCCGCGCCCGACCCCGAGCGCGCGCGAGCGCGAGATCGCCGCGATGCGCGAGGTGGCAGGGCGCGTGAAGGAGCTGGAGCGCGAGCTCGACAGGCGTGCAGGAGCAGCTCCAGCAGGCCCTCGCGCCGCTGCCCAACCTGCCCGACCCGAGCGCCGCGCCGGGCCCCGAGGACGAGCTCGTGCGCACCGTCGGCGAGCCGCCCGCGTTCGCCTTCGAGCCACGCGACCACCTCGACCTCGCCGGCTCGCGCATCGACATGGAGCGCGGTGCGCGCCTGTCCGGCTCTCGCTTCGCCTACCTCAAAGGCGACCTCGTGCTGCTCGAGCTCGCGCTCGTGCGCTGGACGCTCGAGATCCTGGGCGCCCACGGCTTTCAGCCCGTGATCCCGCCCGTGCTCGTGCGCGAGCAGGCGCTCTACGGGACCGGCTTCCTGCCCGACACCGAGCAGCAGATCTACGCGCTTCCCGAGGACGACCTCTACCTCGTAGGCACATCTGAGGTCGCGCTCGCCTCGCTGCACGCAGACGAGATCCTGGAGGCCGACACCCTGCCGCTGCGCTACGCCGGCTTCTCGCCCTGCTTCCGCCGCGAGGCCGGCGCCGCGGGCAGGGACACGCGCGGGATCTTCCGCGTGCACCAGTTCGACAAGGTGGAGATGTTCAGCTTCGTCTCACCCGTCGACTCCGCCTCAGAGCACGAGCGCATCCTCGCGATCGAGGAGCAGATCCTCACCGCGCTGGGCCTGCCCTACCGCGTGGTCAACGTCGCCGTCACCGATCTGGGCAACTCGGCCGCCAAGAAGTACGACTGCGAGGCGTGGCTGCCCAGCTACGGCGCCTACCGCGAGCTGACCTCCTGCTCCAACACCACCGACTACCAGGCGCGCCGCCTGAACATACGAGTGCGCGCCGAGCGCGGCACCGAACTGCCGCACACCCTCAACGGCACCGCCATCGCCGTCGGGCGCACGCTCGTCGCGCTGCTCGAGAATGGCCAGCAGGCCGACGGCTCGGTGGCCTGCCCGAGGTGCTCGCGCCCTACGGCGCGCCCGCACGGCTGTCCGCGGCTGCCTGACGACGCTGCTTCAGTATTTGCTGCCCAACAGCTGAATGTGATCGGCCTCGGCCGCGCCCGGGAACGGGCGGATCAGGCCGAAGCGCGCGAGCGTCGCCTGGGGCACTCCCTCCACGCCGGGGGTGTCCGAGGCTTCGCCGCGCGTGTGCGGATCGTCGGCGAACCCGCCGACCTCGACCGAGTGCTGCGGGCGAGCGGTAGCCGGAGATGCCGATCAGGTGCAGGTGCAGCGCGATCCCCAGCGCGTTCAGGTGCGCGACCAGCGTCGGCTCCTCGCCGACGCTGTAGTTCGTGCCGGGGGCCTGAAAGAACCCGTAGTCGCCCTGGGGCGTGGAGGTGAAGTCGCCGACCGGTCCTGTGTACGCGTCGGCGATCCCCTGTGCGGCGAGTTCGCTGACCGCGATCTTGGAGAGTTCGTGTTCGAGCGACTGCGCTTGTGCGATTCGAGTGTGCCCAGCTCGGCGTTCTTGCGATCGCGGGCGCGGATGTACTTGCAGCTGACGGTCCACCAGCGCGAGGTGCAGCTGGGCGACCTCGTCGCGCTGCACGAGCACCGCGCTCGTCTCGCGCGCGTGGCTGGCCTCCAGGGCCGCCAGACGCTTGGTCTGGGCGGTCACGAGCTTCTGCTCCACTGCCACATGCGTCGTCGCCGTCGCGTTCTCGCGCGAGATCGCCTGCAGGTCGTCGACGCGCTCGATCAGGTCGGCGAACCCGTGCGCCTGCAGGATGACCGTGGCGATGTCCGGCGGCGGAGACTCATAGGAGGCGACGACCTGCGCGACCAGCACCTGGCGGTCGCGCGCCAGCTGGACCTGCAGCGAGCCCAGGTGGGCGCGCGCCGCGCTCAGCTGCGAGCGCAGGCTTGACAGCACGCCGCGCTCGACGCCGAGGCTCGATTCCAACGCGCTCAAGCGTGTCTGCAGGTCGTCGATGTTGCCCTGGAACCCCTCGATCTGATGCGTGTCGGCGCCGACTCCCGAGCGCAGCTCGCCTTCCCGCGCCCGCGATGCGGCGATACGGCTTTCGAGGCCGCCGGACGTCGAGCCGATCGCGCCCGGCACCGTCAGCAGCGCGGCGGCCGCGAGGATGGCGCCCGCGAGGGGCAGGGTTCCTTGAAGCAGGCGCATGACGAGCGGACAAGCTAGCCCGCCGGAGACTCCAGCACAAGCGATTCGAGGGTCGTGCAGGTCGTCTTGCAGGCCGATCGATCGCTGGACATTAAGCAGATAGCTTCTATTGGTACTCTCAAGCTGACAGGGGATATAAACAGTGGCTGGGGGAAGACCGGAGAGGTTTTCGGATTGTTCTCGCGTGGCCGCATGAAGGAGCCACGTGGAGGAGACGCAGCGAACGAAGATCCTCGAGGCGACGGCCGCGCTCGTGGCCGAGCGGGGCGTCGCGGCACTGACGCTGGGCGACATGATCGCTCGCGCCCGAGTCCCGCGCCGGGTCTATCAGCGAATCCTTCGACGATCGCGAGGAGTGTCTTGCTGGCGGCGTTCGACCTCGGCGTGGAACGGGCCGCGCAGCGGATCGTGCCCGCGTACGCCGCCCAGTCGCGCTGGCGCGACGCGATCAGGGCGGGGCTAGCCGAACTGCTGCGCTTCATCGACGAGGAGCCCGCGCTGGGGCGGCTGTGCATCGTGCACTCGCTGAGCGGCGGTTCCGCGTTGCTGCGCCGCCGGGCCGAGGTGCAGCTGGTTCTGCGGGAGGTCATCGACCGCGGCCGCGCCGAGGGCGCCGCGGGTCGCAACGAACCCCCTCCGGTGGTGGCCGAGGGGGTGGTCGGCGCGGTGTTGACCGTGATCCAGACGCGTCTGCTCGAGCAGGACTCCGGGTCGCCCGAGGAACGTCCGGCGATCGAGCTGTTCGGCTCGCTGATGAGCCTGATCGTGCTTCCCTACCTGGGGGCCGGCGCCGCCCGGCGCGAGCTGACCCGCCCCGCCCCGGCGACTCGCGGCGCGGGCGGCGACGCGGGTGAGGTCCCCGCGCGCTACGAGGACCTCGGCGTACGGCTCACCTACCGCACCGGGCGCGTCCTGCGGGCGATCGCCGGCTACCCGGGCGCCAGTAACCGCGAGATCGCCGAACGCGCCGGCATCGTCGATCAGGGCCAGATCTCCAAGCTCCTGTCGCGGTTGGAGTCGGCGGGCGTGATCGTCAACCAGAGCGAGGGCACCTCGCGCGGCGCCCCCAACGCATGGCGTCTGACCGAGCACGGCGAGCACGTCGAGCGGGGCGTCGAGGGGCGCTTCGGGCCCGGCTCGGTGGACACCGGCTCGGGCTCGGGGTCGGGCGGCGAGGATCTCAGCCGACTGTGAACGTCAACGCTCGCGCGATCCCGCGTGCCGGAGCCAGCGTCAGCCGGTAGTGCCCGGGGGTGAGCGTTCCGCCCGCGCTCAGGCGGGAGCTGTCCCGCCCGCCCGCCGCGGCGATCGTGCGCGAATCGGGCAGCGTCTGCCAGCGAGTGTGGCCGTGCGCCCCGATGCGCTTGGCGAGCGTGACGCGCACGCGCGCGGGCATGTTCAGTGTGAAGGCGAACGCTATCCGGGACACCCGTGGTCTGCCCTGGCTCAGCGCCGTCGTCGCGGCTCTCCTCAGCGCGGGAGCGGACAGGATCGGGACGAGCGGGCCGAGCCGGCTCGCTCCCGGACTCGGCGATTGCAACGGACCGGCGGACAGCGCGCCGGCGCCCGCGGTCGTGCCGGGCGGTCCGGCGGTCGTGACTTCTTCCCCGGCTTCGGCGGTTTCTTTCGTGGCGTTGGCCGCTTCAGCGAGGCGCAGCTGTTCTTCTTCGGCCTGCTTTTCCGCGGCCTGGCGCTGTTCTTCGGCCCTGCGTTCGGCCTGTCGTTCTGCTTCGGCTTCGTGCTCTTCGGAGGCTTCCTTCGCTTCCTTCGCCTGTTTTTCGGCGAGGGTCTGCTGTTCTTCGAGTTGCTCGATGCGGGCCGCTTCGCCCGCGGACTCGAACGCCGCGATCCCGTGCGGGGTTCCCACGCCGGTGGGGCCGTCATAGCCGGCGCGGGCGAGGCAGATCGCCGCGGCCGAGCACGAAGCGTCCTCTTCGGCCGGCGTGCACTTCGCGACCCCGGTCGTTGCGTAATAGCCCTTGCCGCAGGCTCCGTTGGAGCCTGACGTCACGTCGTGCAACGCCGCGGGGTGGGCGGCGAAGTTTTCATACAGCGTCTGCGCGGGATACGCGACCGTTTTTCCGCCGGCGCCCGTTCCCGCCCCGCCCGCGAGCGCGAACGTCGCGGCGACGATCGGCGAGGCGACGCTCGTGCCGCCGATCGGGACCCAGCCGCGATATTCGACTTCGCCTTCGCGGATCGGCGTGGAGTCGTACACGGCCACGCCGGTGTAGGGGTCCGCGTCGGCCGAGACGTCGGCCACGGCGCGGTGCGAGCCGCATGCGAGCGCCGACCAGCCGGCCACGCTCTGCTGCCACGCGGGCGCGCTCAGCACGGTGCTGCAGCCGCCCCCGCCCGCTCCGTCGCCGTTCCACACCGTCTCCTGCTTCCAGGCTCCCCCGGCGGTCAGGTTCAGCCGCGTGCCGCCGACCGCGACCACGTGCGGCGAGGAGGCGGGGTAGTCGGTATAGCCCCGTTCGGAGGGTTCTTCGGCGTCCCAGTCGAGGTAGCCGTCGTCGCCGGCAGCGGCCGTGATCACGGTGCCGGGATGGTTGTAGGCGTCGGTCGCGTCTTCCAGCGCCGTCACGCCCTGCTCGGAGCCGCCCCAGGAGTCGGAGATCTCGTTCGCGCCGAGCTGCACGGCCTTGTCCTCGGCTTCTTCGAGATCGGCGGTGGTGTTCGAGTGGGCCTCGACCAGCAGGATCTTGCAGCTCTGACAGACCCCGCGCGCGACCTCGACGTCGGTGGCGATCTCCTGAGCCCAGCCCGCGTTCGCCGCCGGCGCGCGCAGCTTGACCTTCGTGAAGCAGCCGTTGGCCGTCGTGCACGGCGCCAGGCCGTACCGTTCGTCGAAGACTTTCAGGTCGTGTTCGGCGGTGGGATCGTCGTAGGCGTCGACGAGCGCCAGCGTTTGCTGCGTCGCGGGCGCGGGCAGGCCGGACAGGCTGTAGGCGCTCAGCACGTTCTGGGGCGAAAGACTGCCTTCAGGTGGTTCGTCGAATTCGAATTGTTCTACCCTTGGACCGGGCGAAGCGCTCGGGCCGGTTCCGGGGGTGCCGGTGCTTGGGCCGGTCGCGCTGGTCGGGCCGGTGGCGCTGGTCGGGCCGATCGCACGCGTCGATACGCGGGTGTCCCGCAGCGAGCGCGGGTGCCTCGCCACCAGCCGCAGACCCAGGCAGCCGGCGTAGCCGGGCGGCGGGGACGAGCACAGCCTGCCGACGCGGTAGGCCGAGGGCGACAGCGCGGCCTGGGTGGAGGCGGCGAGCGTGAGCGCGGGCAGCGCGAGCGTTGCGGCGAGCGCCACGGCCGTCGCCGGGATGCTCGGCAGCGCGGCCGTGACTCGGGTGGCGGGTATCCTCATACGTCTCGTACGAGCCTCCATGCACATCTTCTCGGTCCATGCGCAAACTGGCTTGAGCAAAGGGTAGACCCCTCAGACGAACAGTCCGGAGCCAACCCAGTCGGTGGGGCCGCGCGATCCGGGGGGCGCGAAGAAGTAGCCCCCGCCGACGGGGTTGATGTAGTCGACCATCGGTTCTTCGGCGAGACGCCGCTGGATCGTCGCAAACTGCCGGTCGATGTCCTGGTTGAAGGCGACGAACATGAGCCCCTGGTCGAGCTGGCCGGCGGCGTCGAAGCCGCGGTGGTAGTTGAAGCCGCGCCTGAGGATGCGTTGGTCGGCCGTCTGCTCGGTGCGTGGGTTCGCGACGCGGATATGCGCGGTCAGCGGGATCCGCTTGCCCTGCGGATCGAGGTCGTAGCGCGGGTCCTGGAACTCTTCGGTCCCGCCCAGCGGGGCGCCGGTGTCGCGGTAACGCCCGATCATTTCCTCCTGCTCGGCCAGGCCGACGCGATCCCAGAACTCGACGTGCATCCTGATCGCGCGCACGACCTGGTAGGTGCCGCCGGCGGCCCACGCGGGCTCGCCGGTGCCGGCCTGCACCCAGATCAGGCGGTTCATCAGCGCGGCGTCGCTCACGTCCGGGTTGCCGGTGCCGTCGCGGAAGGCGAACAGGTTGCGCGGGCTGTTGTGCGGCGAGGGGCCGCGCCGCGCGCTGGAGAAGCCGTCGAGCGCCCAGCGCTGCTGCAGGGAGCCGCGCACGCTGCGCACGAGCTCGCGCAGCGTGTGCACGACCGTGTCGCGCTGCCCGGCGCAGATCTGCAGGAGCACGTCGCCGTGGCTGCGCGCCGGGTCCAGGTCGTCGTTGGGGAAGTTGGGCATCTCCGTCAGCCCGCGCGGGCGCTGGGAGGCGAGCCCGTAGCGGCCGTCGAACAGCGAGCCGCCGAACGCGATCGTGACGGTCAGCGCGTCGGGGGCGTTGATCGGCCCGAGCACGCCCGAGTCCGCGGGCGGATCGTCGACCTCCAGGCGCGGATAGGCGCCTCCCTGCGTGAGCTGGCGCGCGCGCGTGCTCAGCTGTTGCAATGCCTCGGAGAGCGTCTGTCGGTCCGGCGCGATCGCGTCCAGCGCCGCGAACGTCGCCTGGGCCGGCGCCGGCGTGAGGATGCCCGCCTGGTGGATCGCGTCGAACGGGATGGTCGCGGCGAGCGAGCTCTGCTCGGCGCGCTGAGCCAGTGCGCTCGGGGTCAGGCTCTCGGCACCTGCGTCGTCGCCGCGCTCGGCCTCGGCGCCCGCGAGTGCGCCGAGGCCGCCGGCGCCGAGCAGCGCGAGCGAACGGCCGACGAACTGGCGACGGTCAAGCACGGCCTGCTCCTTCGCGCCCGCGCTGGCGATGCGAACGGTGGGGCGGATGCGGGCGGTGGGGCGGATGCGGACGGCGGGACGAGCCGGTCCTCGCGCGCGTGGCGGCCGGGGATCTCATCGCGGCGAGCCTGGGAGCGAGGGGATCGGCGGCGGGATTTTGGTCTCGAGCGTCCCCGGCACCCCGTCGAGCGCCTCCAGCGCCGCGCCGAGCGTGCCGTTCAAGAGCTCGCTCTCGCGCAGGCTCAGCTCGTTCTGCGCCGGCCAGCGCCCGCCGTGATCGTGCCGGATGGTGGCGAGTGCCGCGGCGAAGCGGTTGAGGGTGAATTCGACGGTCTCGATCGTGCCTTCCCGCCCGTCGAGCAGCGGCTGCAGCGTGGCTAGCACCTCGCGCGTGGCCGTCAGCCCGGCGGCCGTCGCGAGCACTCCTTCGTCGCTCCACGGCACGTCGGCGCCGCTGAGCAGGTCGCGTTGCGCGTCCTCGAGGATCTCGTGCGCCCTGGTCGCGTATTCCAGCGGCGTGATCCGCACGCTCGGCAGATGTCCGAGCAGGAGCCGGACATCCTCGCCGAGACGCACGGCGAGGCCGAGCAGTTCGTGCGCGCCGGCGGCGCCGCCCCGCCACAGTCCGCGTTCCAGACGATGCAGGCCGGTGAAGTGCGGGTCTCCCACGCCGCCGGGCAATCCGCCGGGGGTGCCGTCGATCGCGTCGTTGAGCGCCCCGAACGCCCCGTACACCGCGCCGAGATGCAGCCAGCTTGCATATGCCCCACGCCACGCCCGGCGCGCCGCCTGCGGGCGATTCGCCCGCAGCGCGCTCTGCAGCTGGGCGATGTAGCCGAGCATGACCCGCAGCTGAGCAGCCGAGTAGGCCTTGTAGCGTGCGATCGGTCGGTCGAAGTCGGCCGCCGGAACGGGTACGAGCTGGGTGACGGGCGGCGCTCCGCCCTGGCCCGCGGCGCCGTTGCGCTTGGCGTCGGCTTCGGAGTAGGACCGGATCGCGCTGACAGGGCGCGGGGCCTGTCCTCGCGGGCTCGAGCCGGCGGCGCTCGAGCTCCCGCCGGAGCCGACCCCGAGCGCCGTCAGCGCGAGGAGCGCGCCGACGCACGTCAGGCACGCGATAGCGATGGAGGGCAGCAGGCGCCGTCCTTGAGATCGGCCGGTCACGCGCGAAAAGCTAACCCGCGGGTGAAGCGGTGCTGTTACGGGCCTGTTAGCGGCGGGCGATGCGTGGAGTCGCGGAACGGTCGGGATGTGAGTTGTGACAGCGATCGTCGCACGAGCCTTGTGTGTCACTTCTAGGACCGACGGATCTGTGTGAACTCCCTGGTTGACGGGTCTGTGTGAACTGAATGTAAGAGCAAGGCCAACATCATGTCAAGCGCGTGTAATTACACAGCGATGGTCGTTCCCAATCTGTTAACAGCGACGTCACCGTCAGGCAACACGACGCTTGGCACCCTGGCGCAGGATGCACGAGCGCCGTCGGAACGGGTGACGGGCGGCGTGGGAACGATGGGTGTGCGTCGCCCGAAGTCAGCAAGTCCAAAAGGACAAGGAAAAGGAGACTCCGTTGCGTAACCGCAAGCTGTTCGCGGGCGTGGGTGCGGGACTGGTGGCGGCCGTTGCGATCGCCGTCGGCCTGGCGATGGCGAGTGCCGACTCCCCCACCGAACCGCCCTCGACAACGCCGATCAAGCACGTCGTCGTGATCTTCGACGAGAACGTCTCGTTCGACCACTACTTCGGGACCTACCCGAACGCGACCAACCCGGCGGGGGAGCCGGAGTTCTCCGCGAAACCGGGCACGCCGTCGGTGAACGGCCTCTCCGGGCCGCTGCTCACCGACAACCCCAATCTCGAGGACCCGGCGCGCCTGGATCGCTCCGAAGCGGTCACCTGCGATCAGAGTCACGCCTACTCGGCCGAGCAGAAAGCCGCCGACGAGGGTCTGATGGACCAGTTCGTCCAGTTCACCGCGGGTGGCGGCTGCACGGACAAGTCGATCGTGATGGACTACTACGACGGCAACACGGTTACGGGGCTGTGGAACTACGCCCAGCACTACGCGCTGAGCGATGACTCGTTCGACACCGTGTACGGGCCGTCTTCGCCGGGCGCGATCAACCTGATCTCGGGCGACAACGGCGGAGCGACCTCGACCGGGCCGTTGCCCGGCACGCTCGAGAACGGCACGCTGATCAACGACGCCGACCCCACGTTCGACGACTGCTCGAGCGGCACGACGGCGAGCATGACCGGCAAGAACGTCGGCGACCTGCTCAACGCCCACCACATCACCTGGGGCTGGTTCGAGGGCGGGTTCACGCCGACGGAAACGAAGGAAGGCAAAGCGGTCTGCGGCTCCGCGCATGTGAACGTCGCGGGCGCGAGCGTCGCCGACTACATCCAGCACCACGAGCCGTTCCAGTACTACGCCTCGACGGCCAACCCCCACCACCTGCCGCCGACCTCCGAGGCGATGGTCGGGCAGAGCGATCAGGCCAACCACCAGTACGACCTGTCGTACTTCTATGAAACGCTGAAGCACGGCAACATGCCGACCGTGTCGTTCCTGAAGGCCCCGGCCTACGAGGACGGTCACGCCGGCTACTCCGACCCGCTGGACGAGCAGCGGTTCCTGACGAGCACGATCAACCAGATTCAGTCCTCGCCGGACTGGTCGAGCACGGCGATCGTGATCGCCTACGACGACTCCGACGGCTGGTATGACCACGTGATGGGGCCGATCGTGCGCTCCTCCGACGGACCGTCGGACGCGCTCAACGGGACCGGCCAGTGCGGCCACGTCCCCGCGACGCCGGCGGCGGGCTTCGAGAACGACCGCTGCGGCTTCGGTCCGCGGCTGCCGCTGCTCGTGATCTCGCCGTGGGCGAAGCAGAACTTCGTCGACAACACGCTCACCGACCAGAGCTCGATCCTCAGCTTCATCGAGGGCAACTGGGAGCTGGGGCGCATCGGCGGCGGATCGACCGACGCCGTGGCGGGCTCGCTCGGGAACATGTTCGACTTCAACCCGAGCGGTCCGCGCGCGCCGAAGCTGATCCTCGACGAAACGACCGGCGAGGTCGTGGGCGGCGGAGGCGGCCAGGGTGGCGCTGGCGGTCAGGGTGGCTCCGGTGGCCAGGGTGGCTCCGGCGGCCAGGGTGGCTCCGGCGGTGGCCAGGGCGGCGGTGGACAGCAGGGCGGTCAAGGCGGCGGGGGTCGGCAGGGTGGCTCCGGCGGCGATGGCGGCTCTCAGGGCCATCACGGCAAGGGCGCTCAGAAGGTGAGCTGCAGAGCCGCCGGGAAGGGCATGATGGTCACCGGCGTCGGCAGACGCGTCCATGTGAGCTGCACCGTGTGGGGCGGCAGCAGCTCTCGCAAGGGTGAGGAGACGCTCAGCCTGCGCATCGCCAAGGGCGGCGAGGTGCTGGCGAGCTCGCACACGCTCGTGCACGGTACGCAGGCGAGCGTGACGCTGTCGAGCGGCAGGTCGCTGTCCTCGGGCAGCTACACGCTGCGCATCGCCCTCGATACCCCGGAGGGCGTGAGCGGCTCCAACCAGACGGTGAAGCTCGGCTGACCTCGGGCTCACCACGCAGGGCGCACCGAACGGGGCGGGACTCAGGTCCCGCCCCGTTCTTTGATCCCCAACATCGCAACCGAGTACCAGGTCAGGCCGGCGCGGGAAACCCCCAACCCATCGGACCACTTCACACAGGTCCCGCCCCCTTCCCCTTTAGGCTGGGAGGCGGTATGCGAAGCCCGTTCGGATTCCTGCTGGCCGGCGAGCCGCCGCCCAAGCGGGTGGGGGTACTCGTCGCGATCGCGGCCGTGGCGGTGTGCACGCTGCTGATCTATCCGCTGAAGCAGATCGCGCCCGGTCGTCTCGCTCGGCGTCGTGTATCTGCTGGCGGTGCTCGTCGTGTCGGCCGTGTGGGGGGCGTGGCTGGGCGTGCTCACGGCGGTGCTGAGCGCGGCGGCGTTCAACTTCTTTCACCTGCCGCCCGTCGGGCAGTTCCAGATCAGGGACTCCAACAACTGGGTCGCGCTGATCGCGTTCGTCGTGGCGGCCGCGCTGGCGAGCTCGGTCGCGGAGGTCACGCGCGCCCGTACGCGCGAGGCCGAGGAGCGCCGGCGCGAGGCCGATCTCGCCGCGGAGATGGCGCGGCTGCTGCTGCGGGGCAACAACCTCGCGCAGGCGCTGCCGACGGCTGCGGCGCGGCTTGCGCAGGTGCTGGGACTGCACTCGGCGGCGATCGAGATGGAGGCCGTCGAGGGCGACGAGCGCCGGGTCGCGTTCCCGCTGCGCGAAGGCACCCGCCGACTGGGGACGCTGCTGGTCGGCGCGGACACGCCCGAGGCGAGCCTGCGCCGGCTGCAGGAGCGCGTGGTGCCGGCGCTGGAGGCGCTGCTGAGCGCCGCGCTGGAGCGCGAGGCGCTGCTCGGCGAGGTGGTCGAGACGGCGTCGCTGCGCCGCGCGGACGTGGTCAAGACCGCGGTGCTGCGCGCTGTCTCCCACGATCTGCGCTCGCCCTTGACGGCGATCTCCGCGGCGGGGGAGGCGGTGGCACTGCCGGGGCTCTCCCAGCACGAGCGCGAGGAGCTGGCGTCGGTGATCGAGCAGGAGACGCGTCGGCTGTCGCGGCTGGTGGAGAACCTGCTCGACCAGTCGCGCCTGGAGGCCGGCGTGGCCGAGCCGCACCGCGAGTGGACGTCGGTCGAGGAGGTCCTCGGCGCCGCGCTGGAGGAGCTGAGCGCGAAGACGGAGGAGTTCACGCTGTCGATCGACCGCGAGCTGCCGCTCGTGCGCGCCGACTCCGCGCAGCTGGAGCGGGCGTTCGTGAACGTGCTCGAGAACGCCCGCCGGCACTCCGGCGGGCATCCGGTATCGGTGCGAGCCCGCGCGGTGCGCACGCACGCGGGGGAGAACGACCGCGTGATCGTGCGCATCGTCGATCGCGGGCCCGGCATCCCGCCGCTGCAGCTGGAGCGGGTGTTCGAGCCGTTCTACCGCGCGGGCACGGCCAGCGGCGGGCACCGTGGCTCGGGCCTGGGGCTGGCGATCGCGCGCGGGTTCGTGCAGGCCAACGGGGGCAAGCTGTATGTCGAGTCGCTGCCCGGCCAGGGCGCGACGTTCGTGTTCGAGCTGCCGCTGGACCCGGTGGTGCCCGTCGAGGACGCGCGGGCACCGGTGGGTATCGGGGAGGGCTCTCACGAGTCCCCGTGGCGGGCGAGCGCGGGAGCGAGTGAGGCCCATGACGTCGTTGCCTGGTCGCGCGATGGCCGCTGACGCGCCGCGCGTGCTGGTCGTGGACGACGAGCTGCAGATCCTGCGCGCGCTGCGCGTCGTGTTGCGCGACGCGGGGTTCGAGGTGATCGCGGCGCAGACCGCCTCGGAGGCGCTGGATCGCGCGGCGGTGCGCCCGCCGCAGGCGGCGATCGTCGATCTGGTGCTGCCCGACGGCGACGGGATCGAGGTGACGCGCAGGCTGCGCGAGTGGAGCGAGATGCCGATCCTCGTGCTGTCGGCGGTCGGGCGAGGAGGAGCAGAAGGTGCGCGCGCTGGAGGCGGGCGCCGACGACTACGTGACCAAGCCGTTCGGCGCGCGCGAGCTGGTGGCGCGGCTGCAGGCGGCGCTGCGGCGCGCGTCGCCGGCGGAGGAGCCGCGCATCGAGGCCGAGGGGCTGGAGATCGATCTCGCCGCGCGCTCGGTGCGCCGCGACGGCGAGCTCGTGCATCTGACGCCGATCGAGTTCGACCTGCTGCGCGTGCTCGCGCGCAATCGCGGGCGGCTGATGACCCACCGCTCGCTGCTCGTGGAGGTGTGGGGCCCGGGGTATGCCGAGGACGTGCAGGCGCTGCGCACGCACATCGCGCGGTTGCGCGCCAAGATCGAGCCGGAGGGCCCGGTGCCGCGTTACATCGTCACCGATCCCGGCGTCGGGTACCGGTTCGCGGGGTAGGCACGGCTCGGGCTATGGCTGGGTAAGCCATAGCCGGTCGTTTCATCCAATTGCTGCGGCGCCGCTTACCGCACCGGCGACATATCGTGAGCGCTTTTCGTGGCTGTCCGGGCGGTCGTGGAGTCGTAACGAAATCGTTATACGCACCCGAGCGATCGTTACGTCGCCGTGATGGCCGCTCGCCAATAGTGCAGGCATGGACGTTGTAGCCGTACTGCTCGGGATCGTCGCGTTCCTGATATTGCTGGCCCTGATCGAGGGAATCGACAGGGTATGACGCTGTCGTTGCCCATCGGCGCGCTGATCGCGCACATGAGCGGCGCCGACGTGTTCGGGCTGGTCGTGACGGTGCTGATCATCGGTTATCTCTTTTATGCGCTGATCCGCGGGGAGAAGCTATGAGACGGCCGTCGGCACTTCGCGGATTCTTTGTCCTCAGTCGCTCGTGTGCCGAGCACACCACGCTCCCTGCGTCCGCGAACCGCTCGACCGACGACCGTCTCATGGCGCTTGGTGTCACTCAATCGCTGCGCCGCCCACGAGTGATCCAATGACCTTCGCCGGCTGGCTGACGATCGTGCTGTTCGCGGTCATCCTGACCGCGCTCGCGTTTCCGCTCGGGAGCTATATGGCGAGGGTGTACACGGGCGGGCGGGTGTTCCTGTCGCCCATCTTCGCCGGGCCCGAGCGGTTCCTGTATGGCCTGCTGCGTGTCGATCACGAGCGCGAGCAGGACTGGAAGCAGTATGCGAAAAGCCTGATCGTGTTCTCGCTCGCGGGCTGGCTGTTGCTGTATCTGATCCTGCGTACGCAGAACGCCCCGTGGGTTCCCCATGCGCTCAACCCGCTGGGTTACAAATCGGGCTCGTGGAACGTGTCGTTCAACACGGCGTCGTCGTTCATGACGAACACGAACTGGCAGTACTACAGCGGCGAGACGACGATGAGCTACTTCAGCCAGATGCTCGGGCTGACCGTGCAGAACTGGCTCTCGGCAGGCATCGGGATCGTCGTGGCGGTCGCGCTGGTGCGCGGGATCGTCGGGCGCACGGGCAAGGGCATCGGCAATTTCTGGCAGGACCTGGTGCGCACGATCCTGTACGTGCTCGCGCCGCTGGCGGTGATCGCCGCGATCGTGCTCGCCTCACAGGGCGTGATCGCGAACTTCGCCAACTACCTGACCGTTCACACGATCACAGGCCTGAACCAGACGATCGCGATGGGGCCGGTCGCCTCGCAGGAGGCGATCAAGATGTTGGGGACCAACGGCGGCGGGTTCTTCAACACCAACTCGGCGCATCCGTTCGAGAATCCGACGGCGTTCACGAACTTCTTCGAGATGCTGATCGTGCTGCTGATTCCCGCTGCGCTCGTGTTCATGTACGGGCGCATGACCGGCAACCGCCGTCAGGGCTATGCGATCTACGGGGCGATGATGGTGATGTTCCTCGGCGCGGTGTGCGTCGCCTACATCGCCGAGGCGCACGGCTCGCCCGCCCAGCACGCGGCCGGCCTGCACACCGGAGTGATCCACGGCTCCACCGGCGGCAACATGGAAGGCAAGGAGCAGCGGTTCGGGATTGCCGGCTCGGCGCTGTTCGACGTCGTCACGACCGTCACCTCGTGCGGCGCGGTGAACAGCGCGCTGGAGTCGTTCACCGGTATCGGCGGAGCCGTCCCGTTCGCCAACCTGTCCGCCAGCGAGGTGATCTTCGGCGGCGTCGGCACGGGGCTGTACTCGATCCTGCTGTACGTGCTGCTGGCGGTGTTCATCGGTGGGCTGATGGTTGGGCGCACACCCGAGTGGCTGGGCAAGAAGCTCGAGGCGCGCGAGATCAAGCTCGCCGGCCTGGGCATCCTCGTGACCCCGTTGGCGGCGCTGTTCTGCACGGCGATGGCGACCGCCACCACGGGCGGGCGGGCATCGATCTCTGAAGGCGCCTTGTCCAAGGCGGGCGGCAACACGCCGCAGGGCTTCTCCGAGACCTTCTACGCATACCTGTCGCAGGCGAACAACAACGGCTCGGCATTCGCGGGCTACACCGGCTACATCCAGCCCAACGCCGGCAACGTCGGGCGCCCACGGCATCACATTCGCCGATCTACTCGGTGGCTTCGACATGCTGTTCGCGCGCTACGCGCCGATCCTGTTCGCGCTCGCCGTCGCCGGCGCGCTGGCGGGCAAGCGCGTCACGCCCGCGGGCCTGGGCACGATGCGCACCGACAACCCCACGTTCGTGGTGCTGCTGATCGGCGTGATCGTGCTCGTCGGCGCGCTCACCTTCTTCCCCGCCCTGCTGCTCGGACCGATCGTGCAGGGCCTGACCGGACACCTCTACTAAGCCATGCGCCGCGACATCGTCACCTCGGTAATCGCCATGATTGTGTTCACGATCCTGCTTGGGCTGGTGTACCCGCTGGTCATCACCGGCGTCAGCCAGGTCGCGTTCCCGGGCAACGCCAACGGGCAGCAGATTCACGTGAACGGCAAGCTCGTCGGCTCGAGGATCATCGGCCAGAACTTCGGCACGCCGGTGCTCGAAAAGAACGGCAAGCCCAAGGAAGTCAAAGGCGCCGTGGTGACCGAACCGGACCCGCGCTACTTCCAGTCGCGCCCGTCGGCCACCGAAGGCGGGGCCGACAACGCCGCCGCGAGCACGTTCTCCAACAAAGGGCCCAACAGCGTGAAGACCGAGGAAGCGGATGCCGAAAACATCAAGGCGTATCTGGAATTGAACAAACCGTATGATCCCAGCCTGACCGTGGCGAAGATTCCCGTCGACGCCGTCAACACCTCGGCGTCGGGCCTCGATCCGGAAATCTCTCAGGCCAACGCCTGGATCCAGGCCCGCCGCATCGCGGCCGTGCGCCGTCTGACGCTCGCGACGGTCAACGGGCTGATCGCACAGTACACGTCGGGACGCGGGCTCGGGTTCTCCGGCGAGCGGGGCGTGAACGTGCTCGAGCTCAACCTCGCGCTGGACCGGCTTACAGGAGGAAAAGGCTGATGTCGACCGTCCCCGCGACCCACGAGCGCCAGGCGATCTCGCTGTTTCAGCGCGACATCGTAGGGCGCGCGCTGCTCGACAGCCTCAAGAAGCTCGACCCGCGCGTGCAGATCCACAACCCGGTGATGTTCGTCGTGGAGATCGGCTCGGTCATCACGACCGTCACGTGGCTGATCCAGGCGTTCGGGGGCAAGCCCCTCGGCGGCGGGCACGAGCCCGCCTGGTACACGTTCACGATCGCGATCTGGCTGTGGCTGACGGTCGTGTTCGCGAACATGGCCGAGGCGTTCGCCGAGGGCCGCGGTCGCGCCCAGGCCGACACGCTGCGCAACATGCGCAAGGAGACGGTCGCCACGATGCGCGACGGCTCCGTCAGGCCCGCGGCGGAGCTCACGCGCGGTGACGTCGTGGTCGTGCCCGCGGGCGAGCTGATCCCCGGCGACGGCACCGTGATCGAGGGCATCGCGACGGTGGACGAGTCGGCTATCACCGGCGAGTCCGCGCCCGTGATCCGCGAGTCCGGTGGAGACCGCAGCGCCGTGACGGGCGGCACGCGCGTGACCTCCGATGAGATCGTCGTGGAAATCACGCAAGAGCCGGGCCAGTCGTTCCTCGATCGCATGATCGCGCTCGTCGAGGGGGCCTCGCGGCGCAAGACCCCGAACGAGATCGCGCTGAACATCCTGCTCGCCGCGCTCACGCTGATCTTCATGATCGTCGTCGCGACGCTGCGCCCGTTCGCGCTGTTCGCCGGCACGTCGATCTCCGAGACGACCCTGATCGCGCTGCTGGTCGCGCTGATCCCCACGACGATCGGAGCGCTGCTGAGCGCGATCGGGATCGCCGGCATGGATCGCCTCGTGCGCCGCAACGTGCTCGCGCTGTCCGGGCGCGCGGTCGAGGCCTCGGGCGACGTGGACGTGCTGCTGCTCGACAAGACCGGCACGATCACGATCGGCAATCGCCTGGCGTCGGAATTCGTGCCGATGCCCGGCGTGCCCGAGTCCGAGCTGGCCGAGGTCGCGCAGCTGGCCTCGCTCGCGGACGAGACGCCCGAGGGCCGCTCGATCGTGGTGCTGGCCAAGCAGTACGGCATCCGCGAGCACGACATGTCGACGCTGAACGCCGAGTTCGTGCCGTTCACCGCGCAGACGCGCATGAGCGGCGTGGACATCGACGGGCGGCGGCTGCGCAAGGGCGCCGGCGACGCGATCGTCGGACTGGTCTCCAGCGAAGGCGGCTCGCCGCCACCCGAGCTGCAGGTCCAGCTGGACCGCATCGGCAACGAGGGCGGCACGCCGCTGGCGGTCGCGCGCGACAACCAGGTGCTGGGCGTCGTGTATTTGAAGGACACGATCAAGGAGGGCATGGCGGCCCGCTTCGAGCAGCTGCGCGCGATGGGCATCAAAACGGTGATGGTCACCGGCGACAACCGCCTGACGGCCGCGAAGATCGCGCAGGAGTCAGGCGTCGACGACTTCCTCGCCGAAGCCACGCCCGAGCGCAAGCTCGCGCTGATCCGCGAGCAGCAGGCCGACGGGCGGCTCGTGGCGATGACCGGCGACGGCACCAACGACGCGCCCGCGCTGGCTCAGGCCGACGTCGGCGTGGCGATGAACACGGGCACGCAGGCCGCGCGCGAGGCGGGCAACATGGTCGACCTCGACTCCAACCCGACGAAGCTGATCGAGATCGTCGAGGTCGGCAAGCAGCTGCTGATCACGCGCGGCGCGCTGACGACGTTCTCGATCGCCAACGACGTCGCCAAGTATTTCGCGATCCTGCCCGCGATCTTCGTCACGACCTATGCCACATCGCCGGGCGGCGAGGGCCCGCTGCACGTGCTGAACATCATGAACCTGGGCTCGCCCAGTCGGCGATCGTCTCGGCGATCATCTTCAACGCGCTCGTGATCCCGCTGCTGATCCCGCTGTCGCTGCGCGGCGTGCGCTACCGGCCGATCGGCGCGAGCGCGCTGCTGCGGCGCAACCTGTGGATCTACGGCCTCGGCGGGATCATCGCGCCGTTCATCGGCATCAAGCTGATCGATCTCGTGGTCCACAACCTGCTGGGGGCCTAGACGACCGATAGGCGGCGCTGGATCGGCGTCCTCCCTCGCTCGTGTGCCGAGCACACTTCGCTCAGTGCGTCCTTGCCCAGCTTGCCTATAGGCCGTCTAGGTTGGGATCTGAGCGGCCCGGCTGCAACGTGGGCGACAATGCCCGCATGGCCTCACCGGACCGCGGGCACCTCAAGGTTTTTATAGGCATGGCCCCCGGGGTGGGCAAGACGTATCGGATGCTCCAGGAGGGCGCCGCCGAGGCCGACGCCGGGCGCGACGTGGCGATCGGCTACCTCGAGTCCCACGGCCGCGCTGAGACGCTCGCGCAGGCCGAGGGGTTGGAGGTCATCCCCCGCCGGCCGGTCGTATATCGCGGGACGCCGCTGCGCGAGATGGACCTCCCGGCGGTGCTGGCGCGCAGGCCCGAGCTGTGCCTGATCGACGAGCTCGCGCACACCAACGCGCCCGGGGTCGAGCACGAGAAGCGCTACGAGGACGTGCGCGACGTGCTCGAGGCCGGGATCGACGTGTACTCGACCGTCAACGTCCAGCACCTGGAGAGCCTCAACGACCAGATCACACAGCTCACGGGCTCGCGCACGCGCGAGACGATCCCCGACGAGGTCCTGTCGATGGCCGACGAGATCGTCCTGATCGACCTGACGCCGGAGGCGCTGATCGGGAGGCTCAAAGCGGGCAAGGTCTACCCGGCCGAGCGCGTGCCGGCGGCGCTGAACAACTTCTTCAAGATCGAGAACCTCGCCGCGCTGCGCGAGACCGCGCTGCGCCAGGTGGCGGAGGACGTCGAGGTCAAGCGCCTCGTGCGAGAGCCCGCTCCGGCGGTGCGCCGCGACGAGCAGGGACTGCCGGCGCCGGCACGGGAGGAGCCGCAGGCGATCGCCGAGCGCCTGCTCGCGCTGGCGACGCTCGAGCCGCACTCCGAGCGCGTGGTCAGGCGCGCGTGGCGCTCGGCCCAGCGGCTGGACGCCGCGCTGGACGTGCTGGTCGTACGCCCGCCCGGGCGCGAGCCGAGCGCCTCCGACCGCGAGCGCCTGGAGGCGCTGCGGCGGCTGGTGTCGATGCTGGGAGCCCGCCTGCGCGTCGAGGAGGGCGAGGATGTCGCGGCCGTCGCGGTGGCGGTCGCCCGCTCGCTGGGCAGCACCTACGTGCTGATGGGCGCGCCCACTCCGCGCCGTGGTCTGCGTCGCCTGAACGATTCGTTGCTGAGTCGCCTGCTGCGGGGGCTGCCGGGCGTGGACGTGCGCATCGTCGCCGACCCCACCCTGCGTGAGCACGCGGGCGACGGCCGCCAGCGTCGAGCCACGGATGCCGAGGGGCGGGCGGCGGAGGCCGAGGGAGGGGCGCCGGACGTCGGGGGCGGGCGGCGGACGGCGATCTGACGCCGAGGGCTCGGGAGTAAAGGTCCGGTAAACCGAGCAGGACCCAGCGTAAGGGTGGCGTAAAGCTGTGAGACTCGCATCGCAACATTGCGACTCGCCCGCTGTTTCCACGAGCGACATGAGATCACGCCGGCCACCCAGACCCCGACTGCTCGCCGCGCTCGCGACCGCGCTCGTGCTGCTGGCGGGTCTGTCGATCGTCCCGGGCGCGCTCGGCTCGGCCAAGCCGCCGCGCGCGCACGCGGCCGCCTCCTACCTGACGGGTCTCGGCGACGAGTCCGACGAGATGTTCGGCAACCAGCTCTGGGCCCAGCTGCACACGAAAATCGTCCGCTACATCGCTCCGTATGACGCGGTCGCGCACCCCTACTCGCTCGACAAGGCCACGCTCTTCATCCGCGAAGCCGAAGCCCACCATCAGCAGGTCCTCGTGGCCTTCTACCACTCCGAGTACACGCCGCTGCGGCTGCCGAGCGTCGCCCAGTATCAGCGCGACGTGCAGAAATTCGTCAAGCGCTTTCCCCACGTCCGCCAGTACCAGGCCTGGGACGAGGCCAACCGCGGCTACATCGGCGGTGTGCTCGCAAGTCCCTCTGCGGTCGCCGACGCGATGTACTACCAGGCGCTGATCCGCGTCTGTCACGGCTGCACGGTGATCGGGCTGGACGTGCTCGACGCGCAGGACATCGGCCCGACGCTCGAATACATCTCCGAATTCAGACACGAGATCGGTCGCCTGCGGACGATCATGCCGAAGATCTGGGGCCTGCACAACTACTCCGACATCAACCGCCTGGAATCGTGGCGCACGCGCGAACTCTCGCGTGCGCTTGGCGGTCAGGTGTGGCTGACCGAGACCGGCGGGATCGTGCAGTTCGGAGGGGCATTTCCCAACAGGCGCGGCTCCGGTCTGACGCGGGCGTCGAAGGTGCTCAAATACATGTTCGCCGTCGCCGGCTCGCAGTCGCAGATCAAGCGGCTGTACATCTACGACTGGACCGGCGGCAACGCCTCGACGCGCTTCGACGCCGGCCTGATGAACGCCCACGACCAGCCCCGTCCGGGCTACGTCGTCGTGTGCAAGCAGCTGCACGGGGCCAAGTGCAACGTCAAGACGGTCAAGAACTGACCTGAGACGGCCGTGGGCACGGCGCGGATGCTTTGTCCTCACCAACGGCTCCGCCGTCGGTGCCGACCGATCGTCCAGGATCGGCCAGCGTATGTAATACGCCACGCTCCTTGCGTCCGTGTCCCGCTTGGCCCACGACCGTCTCAGGCGGTTGCGTTCAGCGCGCGCGAACGGCCGCGGTCACCCCGCCGGGACTTGCCGGGCGATCTCCGATTGCTCGTGAGGGCTCGACCCCACTTCAATCCCTGTCGGTGAAACCGGCTCGTTGCGGAACAGCCGCATCGCGCACATGGCCAGCAGCCCGGCGAGCGCCGCGGTCGGGGCGAGCGTCCTCAGGGGGTAGCGGCTGCCGTTGTGCAGGGTCAGGTTCAGCGCCGTGTCATCGCCGGCTTTGACGATGCTCTCCAGGCCCGCGTGATCGATCCCGAGCACCGTCGGGCCGAGCGCCGCGAACAGGCACCAGCCGACCAGCGCGAGCAGGCCATAGCCGAGCGTCGCGTTCGACAGCCGCAGGCGGGGCGTCGCCCACGCGGCCAGCACCACGCCGCCGCCCGCGGCGAGCAGGAACGGCCAGATGCCGCCCCAGCCGCGCCCGAGGCCGTAGGCGGAGGCGATCGTCGGCTGGAAGAACCCCTCACCCAGGTAGCGCATCCACACGACCGTCTCGTTCTCATAGCCCACGAGCGGGTGCGTGATCGTCGCGATCGTCGTCGTCGCGATCGACACGCCGGCCAGCGCGATCGTCGGTCCCGGCCAGCGCTTCAGCGCGATCGCCACCGGGAACGCGAGGAACGGCAGCATCGTCGTCAGGAACCGCGGCCCCATGAAGCCGCCCCCGAACGGCAGGTAGTAGCCCGAGTTGTAGCCGACGTAGCAGAGGCAGATGCCGCCGATCGTCAGTGCCTCCGCGCGCTTGCCGCGTTTGTACAGCAGCACCGTCCCCAGCACGCCGAGGATCAAGATCGGCGAGATCGTCAGCAGCCCGCGCGAGTCCAGCAGCAGCGTCGCCAGCACCTTCAGGCTTGGCAGCGAGATCCCGAAGAAGCCTTTCTGCTGGCGGGGAATGCTGGAGTAGGCCAGGTGCGTCCAGGAATTGAACGCGTAGTGGTTGTACAGCAGCAGCGGCACGATCCCGATGACCCCGCCGACTATGTAGGCGCCCGCGCGGCACGCGATCAGGGGTGCCGTCAGGGCGTCGCGGCGCGAGAGCAGGAACAGCCCGAGCACGGCCGCGACGAAGAACAGCGGGTACTCCGAGGCGACCGCATACCCCATCGCCAAGCCCGCCAGCCCCAGCAGCATCGCGCTCGGCGGACCATCGCGCTCGCGCAGCATCAGCGCGAATGCGCCGAACCCGAGGAACGCCGTGAACACATGACTGAACAGCAGCGTCGACAGCGGCAGCACCATCGTGCCCAGCCCCAGCGCGACCGCCGCCGCCGCGCCATAGCCGGGCTCGTAGCGGTCGGCCACACGCCACACCAGCAGCAGCAACAACAGCCCCGGCAGCACGTTCGCCCACAGGCCGATCAGGTAGATCATCTCGTCGCCCGGATGGTTCGGCGGCGCCACATGCGCGTCCGTCCACGATTCCGCGCCCACCAGGTTCAGCGCGTCGTAGAACGGCAGCGCCATCAGCGCCAGCCCGGGCGCGCGGGCTGAGTAGTAGTGGCCCTTGTAGTAGGCCTTGTCGCCGGTGTTCACCTGATATTTGTCGATCGTCGTTCCGCCGTTGTTCAGCGAACGGATCAGGTCGTAGTGCGAGGTCTGATTCCACGAGAACGACTGGATCAACGTCGCATAGGACAGCCCCACGAGCAGGACTGCGGCGAGTGCCAGGCGTTTGCGGGTGATTCGATGCGTCCCGCGACGCTCGGGCGGGGAGGGTGTGCCGGGGATGGGGTCAATCGGCGCGACGGGTTTCCCGTCGGTCGTTCCGTCGGCCGTCCCGTATCCGTCAGTCGGTGCCATGCAACGCCTTGGGGCCGAGGCCGATTTCATAGATCACCAGCGAGCCCACCCGGCGACGTTTGACGCCCAGCCCCGCGACCGGTTTGGCCGCCGCCGCCCGCGCGTTCGGCGGCTCCGCCAGCGCATATCCGACGATGCCCGGCAGCTTCGGCATCGTCAGGTGCAGCACGACGGTCTTGATGCCGTAGTAGCGCAGCTTCTCGATGCTCGCCTTATCCGGAAACCCGCTCATCCCGCCGCGCAGATCGTCGACCTGGGGGATGTCGAAGGTGCTGTTGCCGATCGGGATCTTGTAGAAGCCATCGGTCGAGTAGTACTGCCACACGCGATCGGCCGCGCCGTCGGTCGGCAGGTCCAGCAGCGGCCCGCGCAGGCCGATCTCCGCGGGCTGCGGCTGGGGCACGACCGGGTGGGCGAGGTGGCCCGCGCCTTCGCCGAGCAGCCCGATCAGCAGCACGATGCCGACGATCGCGCCCACGCCGCGCACCGTATTGCGCTTGCCCCAGACACCCGCACGGAGCAGCAGCCATTGCACGCCCGCGCCGGCGAGCAGCGCGTAGAACAGCGTCGCCAGCGTGAACACCCGGCCGGGCACCCGCACGCCGTCCCAGCCAGGGGCGTAGTCGAACAGCAGGCGATACGGATAGCCCGCGCCCGTCAGCCCCAGCCCCATCGCGAGCACGGAGCACACCACGATCCCGCTCGCCAGGCCGAGTCGCAGGCGACGCGTATACACCGACCCGCCCACTCCCACCAGGCCGATCAGCGCGAGCACGAGGATCAACCCGCCGGGCCAGAACACGTCCTCGTTCTTCGAGTGCACATGTTCGCGCGCCGGAGCGGTGACGCTCCCCCACACGCGGTTCTCCGAGGAGGCCGACACCAGCGCCGCTGGCCCCGAGGAGTACGTTTTGACTTCCTTCAGCGTGCGCTTCGCCGTCGGGTACTCGTTGGCGACCTTCAGGTACGGGCGCGCCTGGTAGACGGCGACGACGCCGAGCACGGCGATGCCGATGCAGGTGACCGCCAGCAGGCGCCGCGGTATCAGGGGTCCGCGCGCGCGGCGCGGCTCGACCGGCGCGGGGGCGGACCCGTCCTCGTCCGCGCTCTCGCGCCAGGCCTCGCCGGGGCGCAGGCGGCCACTGCACCAGTACGCCAGCACGAGCAGCGCGAGGATCGCCAGCAGGTAGCAGTACTGCAGCCCCAGCGTGAATCCGAGGCTGACCTGCCAGGCCGACACCAGCCAGCCGGCGAGCACCAGCCCGCGCGAGGATCGCCGGTAGCCGCGCACGAGCAGGAACAGCGCCAGCGCGATCCCGCCGCTGGAGATCACGTGCAGGTGGCCCGCCTCGGTCACGCGGTAGGGCGCGTAGGCGAAGGCGATGCCCACGGCGCCCGCCGCGAGCTTGTTCAGACCGAGCTCACGCCCCAGCAGATAGGAGCCGACGAAGCACAGCGACCAGGCCCACAGGAACAGCAGGTTGTAGCGAATCAGCGCCGCGACCGTGCCATGGCCGATGAACGCCGCCGGCCCGTACCCCAGCAGCGAGTCCGAGAAGGCGAGGCTGAGCGGGTGGGGGTAGAAGGCGTTGGAGTCGAACAGGTGCAGCGGATCGTTGAGCATCGCGTGTCCCACCCAGGCGATCTGCCAGGCGGTGCGCACGGGATCGCCGAGATCCGGCGCGATGCGGCTGGGCAGGTGCAGGATCAACGGCCAGCTCGTGAGCACCGCCAGCGCGATCCCGGCGAGGATGACCCACAGCAGCTCGGCGCGTCCGAGCTTGGGTGAGGGCGCCCAGCGGGCGGCGCTCCCGCGCGGGTCGGGGTGCGAGGATGTGCGGTGCTCGCCGCCGCTGCCACGCTCCTCGCCGGGCCCAGGCGTGGGTGATCCGGACGATGCGCGCGGCGGGCTGGGGAGGCCCGTGCTCATCGGCTGCTGTGAATCGGTGCTGCTCGGATCGGCGCAGCATACGCGAGCCGTCCGGCGCCACGCGTGGATGGGTCCTCGCAGCGGGTATGTCCATCGTGGCACACGGGCGTCGCTCTGTTAGGCCGTTCCGGTGAGTGGATTTGCGCAAGACTGTCTGTCATGAGGGTGCTTGTCGTCGGAGCCGGTGGCGTGGGGGCGGCGTTTGCCGCAATCGCCCAGCGTCGCCCGGCGTTCGAGCGGGTGACGATGGCCGACGTCTCTCCCGAGCGAGCGCGCGACGTGGTGGCACGGCTGGGGGAGGCCGACCGCTTCGGGGCCGAGCGCGTGGACGCCTCCGATCGGGCCGATCTGCTCGGGCTGATCGAGCGGACCAAGCCCGACGCGGTGCTCAACGCCTGCGATCCGCGCTTCAACGAGCCGATCTTCGGCGCCTGCTTCGACGCACGCGTGACCTACCTGGACATGGCCATGACCCTGTCCCAGTGCCATCCCCAGCGCCCCTACGAGCTGCCCGGGACGATGCTCGGCGACCATCAGCTGGCGCTGCACGAGCAGTGGGAGCAGGCCGGGCTGCTCGCGCTCGTCGGGATCGGGGTCGAGCCGGGGCTGTCGGACGTGTTCGCGCGCTACGCCGCCGAGGAGCTGTTCGCCGACGTGCGCGAGGTGGGGGTGCGCGACGGCGCCGACCTCGTCGTCGAAGGCTATGACTTCGCGCCCACCTTCTCGATCTGGACGACGATCGAGGAGTGCCTGAACCCGCCGCTGATCTGGGAGCGCGAGCGCGGCTTCTACACGACCGTGCCGTTCTCCGAGCCCGAGATCTTCACGTTCCCCGAGGGCATCGGCAAGGTCGAGTGCGTCAACGTCGAGCACGAGGAGGTCGTGCTGATCCCCCGCTGGGTGCAGTGCGAGCGGGTGACGTTCAAGTACGGGCTCGGCCAGGAGTTCATCGAGGTGCTGCGCACGCTGCACAAGCTCGGGCTGGACTCGACCGAGCCCGTGAGCGTCCGCGGGCAGCAGGTTGCCCCGCGCGACGTCGTCGCGGCCGCGCTGCCCGACCCCGCGACGCTCGGCGAGCGCATGAGCGGGCGCACCTGCGCCGGGACCTGGGTGACCGGGACCGGCGTGGACGGGGGGGAGCGCTCGACCTACCTCTACCACGTCGTCGACAACGAGACCACCATGCGCGAGTACGGCAGCCAGGCCGTCGTGTGGCAGACGGCCGTCAACCCCGTCGTCGCGCTGGAGCTGTTGAACGAGGGGGTTTGGCAGGGCACCGGCGTGCTCGGGCCCGAGGCCTTCCCGCCCGCGCCGTTCCTCGATCGCCTCGCCGAGCTCGGCTCACCGCACGGCGTGATGGAGGTTGGCTGAGGCTCGCCGTGCGCGGGCTTGCGCATCATCTCAATCGCTTCGCGGCGTCGTTGTGGCACTGTTGATTCCCATGCGTATACCGGCGTCGCTGTGGGCTCCTCGTTCGGATACCAGCCCGTTGCGGCACGCCGTGCGCGCGTGCCGGCGCTGCTTGTGGCACTCCGCGCGGATGCCCGTCGCACGGCGCTCACCACGGCGATCCCTCCCGTCCGCGTAGTGAGCGCCGTGTCCCCGTGACGGGCGGCGTGCCCCCGGTTCAGAAGTCCACGCGCGCCGGAACGGGCTCGGTTGGCGGCGGCTGATCGAGCAGTCCCGGCGGCGCGCTTTCGGTCTTGCGCGAGAAGAACTCTTTGAAGTAGGGACGCGAGATCAACATGATCACCGCACCCAGGATCATCCCGCCGATGCCCATCCACAGCGGCAGCGTGATGCCGAGGATCGGCTTGGATTCGACGTTTTTCGTTTCTGCGTAGTAGAACGCCGCCTTGATGCCGATGCCGAACAGCATCAGGCCGCCCAGGAACGGGCCGACACCCAGCAGCAGCAGGTTGCGCGTGCTTTCTCTCAACTCGCGACGGAAGTACCAGGCGCAGGCCACGCCGGTGAAGCCGTAGTAGAAGCAGATCGGGAAACCGATCGCCGTGAGCGAGTCGGCGAGCACGCTCGAGGAGAGCAGCAGCAGGGCGATCGTGATCATTATCGACAGGGCACCGAAGCCGAGCGTCGAGACGGTTGGCGTGAGGTAGCGTTTGTGGACCCGGGCGAGCAGGCTGGTGACCGCTTTCCAGTGCGCCATCGACAGCGTCGTGCGGGCGGTCGGCAGGATCGTCGTCTGCGTCGAGGCCGACGCCGAGGTGAGCACCGCGATGATCAGCAGCTTGTTCAGGGGTTCGCCGAACACGCCCGTCCCGAGCGCCTTGAGGATGTCTTCCTGGTTGGCTTCGTTGGAGAGGAAGCCGACCCCGTGAAAGGACTGGGCGGCCGCCGAGACGACGACGTAGATCAGCACGAGCAGGATCGTAGACATGACCGCGGCCTTGCCCGGGCCCTCGGCGGGGTCCTCGGACTCCTCGTTGACGGCCACCCCGGAGTCCCAACCCCAGTAGATGAAAACCGCGAGCAGCAGCGCGACGACCAGATCGCCGAAGCTCATCGCGAACGGGTTGATCCAATCGAGCGAGGGCTTGATCGAGCCGCTCGGCGGGTGGCTGCCGTAGACCTTGACGAAGGCCACGACCGCAAAGGCCCCGAGGATGAAGACCTCGGCGCTGAGCAGGACCTGCTGGATGCGAGCCGAGAGCTCGATGCCGCGGTAGCAGATCCAGGTCATGATCGCGATCCACAGGACCGCGGCGATGACGATCGCCGCTTTGGATTCGCCGAGTTCGGTGAAGCCGAAGAGCTGGAAGGTGTAGATCGCCGCGATGTCCGCCAGCGAGGCCATCACGATCACGTCAGAGAGGAAGATCGCCCAGCCGTTCAGCCAGCCCGTGGAGGGCCCGAACGTTCGCGTGGTCCACGCGAACGTCGTGCCCGCGTCGGGGTCGGCGCGGTTGAAGTATTTGTAGGCCGAGGCGACCAGCAGCATCGGCAGGAACGCGACGAGCATCACCGCCGGCGCGTGCACGCCGACTCCCTTCACTACGACGATGAACCCGAGCGTCGCCGCGAGCGAGTAAGCGGGCGCCGTCGAGGCGACGCCGATCACGATGTTCGAGACGTACCCGATCGCGTTTTTCTTCAGGCCCTTGTCCATCACTCCCGATGGCTCGGGAGTGCCGGATGCGGCAACGCTTGCACTGGCCATTGGAACTCCTCTCGGAAAGGTTGTGACAAACGCTACGTCCTCGAGCGTCGTCAGCCAATGGGCGCGATCCCCAAAACGTACGGCCGTCGTTGTACATTTCGTACAATGAACCAGGAGCTTATTGAACGCGTGATGCCTTGAGCTGGACATCTGGGCGGAGTACGGTTGTCCTGAGTGTCTAGCTGAATCCGACACGCCCGAGAGGAGGCAGTGCGCGATGGCAATTACACCGACGAGCGCAGGTCCGAGCGAGCAGGCTCCCCCGAGCGAGGCCGCCACGAGCGACGTCGCCGATGCGGCCGTGGCGGTCACCGACAGCGCGGGCGATCGTCCGGGCACGGAGCTGCAGCGGCTCGCCAAGCGCCACCTGTGGATGCACTTCACGCGCATGGGCGCCTACGAGGAAGGGGCCGAGGTTCCGGTGATCGTCCGCGGGGACGGGTGCTACGTGTATGACGAGCACGGCAAGCGCTACCTCGACGGGCTCTCGGCGCTGTACTGCGTGAACGTCGGCCACGGCCGCGCCGAGCTGGGGGAGGCGGCCGCGCGCCAGGCCGCCGAGCTCGGGTTCTACACCAACTGGAGCTACGCCCATCCGCGCTCGATCGAGCTGGCCGCGCGCATCGCGGCACTCGCGCCGGGCGACCTCAACCGCGTGTTCTTCGCCTCCGGCGGCTCGGAGGCCGTGGAGTCGGCGTGGAAGCTCGCCAAGGCCTACCACGCCGCTCGCGGCGAGCCCACGCGCCACAAGCTGATCTCGCGCAAGCTGGCCTATCACGGGACCTCGATGGGGGCACTGACGGCCACCGGGCTGCCGCCGCTGCGCGAGCCCTTCGAACCGCTGACACCCGGCGGCGTGCACGTGCCGAACACGAACTCCTATCGCTGGCGGGAAGACCGCGATCCATTGTGGGCGGCGGAGGCGATCGAGGAGGCGATCCTGTTCGAGGGTCCCGCGACAGTCGCCGCCGTGATCCTCGAGCCGGTGCAGAACGGCGGCGGCTGCTTCGTGCCCCAGGATGGGTACTTCCAGCGCGTGCGCGAGATCTGCGACCGCCACGGGGTGCTGCTGATCTCCGACGAGGTGATCTGCGCGTGGGGGCGTCTCGGGCACATGTTCGGCTGCGAACGCTTCGGCTACGCGCCCGACATGATCACCACCGCGAAGGGCATCACCTCGGCCTACGCGCCGCTCGGCGCGGTGATCGCCTCGGATCGCATCGCCGAGCCGTTCCTGCACGGCACCGAGATCTTCAACCACGGCTTCACCTTCGGCGGACATCCGGTCGCGTGCGCGACCGCGCTGGCGAACATCGACGTGCTCGAGCGGGAGGACCTGTGCGCGCACGTGCTCGCGAACGAGGCGCGGTTCCGTGAGGTGCTGGAGGGGCTGCGCGATCTGCCGATCGTCGGCGACGTGCGCGGAGCCGGCTACTTCCACGCGATCGAGCTGGTCAAGGACAAGGACACGAAGGCGACGTTCGATCACGAGGAGGCCGAGCAGCTGCTGCGCGGATTCCTCTCCGGCGAGCTCTACCGGCGCGGGCTGATCTGCCGCACCGACGACCGCGGTGACCCGATCGTCCAGCTCTCACCGCCCCTGATCGCGGGCGAGGAGCAGTTTCAGGAAATCGAGTCGATCCTGCGGCCCGTGTTGAGCGAGGCCTCGGAATGGATGGCTCGGTGGAGCAAGCAGCCACCAGCTCGATCGACCGCTCGCGTTCTACGAGGGTGAGATGGAGCTCACGGTCGAGAGCCTGATCTCCGAGCTCGGCCTGGAGCTGCTCAGCGGACGTGGCTCCGCCACGAAGCATGTGCGCTGGGTGCACATCACCGAGCTGGTCGATCCCACGCCGTGGCTGAAGGGCGGCGAGCTGCTGCTCACCACCGGCATCCAGCTCGCCGGCCCAAAGGTGCAGCACGAACTGATCGAGCGGCTGGCCGAGCACGAGATCGCCGGATTGGGGTTCGGCACGGGGTTCGCGCACAAGAAGGTGCCGGTCGCGCTCGTGAACGCCGCGCGCAAGCGCGACTTCCCGGTGTTCGAGGTCCCCTACGAGCTGCCGTTCATCGCGATCACCGAGCGAGTGTTCGCGCAGCTCGTCGACGAACGCTACGAGCTGCTGCAGCGCAGCATGGCGGGCGACGTGCTCGCCGAAGCGCTGACCGGCAACCTCTATCCAGAAGAGCTGCAGGCCAAGCTGCATCCGTTCGGGATCGGCGAGCAGGCGGCCGTGCTGGCGTTTGCGATGCACGATCCCGCCGCCGGGGCGCCGCTGCTGGAGCGCGCGCTGCAGCGCGCCGGCGTGCACAGCCTGGTCGCGATTCGCGCGGGGCTGCTATGCGCGGTGATCGACGTCGATGGCGTCGAGCCCGATCCGGTCGAGCTCGCGGGGCGCGCCCGCACCGAGCTCGTCGCGCGACTGGGAGAGGTCCGCGCCGCCGCCAGCCGCCCGGCGGCGACGCACTCGCTGCGGCTGAGCTTCCACGAGGCGCGCTGCGCGCTGGAGGCCGCGCGGCTGCGCAACGGGGAGGCGACCCAGGCGGTCGTGGCCTCCTACAAGGATCTCGGCGCGTTCCAGCTGCTGCTGTCGCTGCAGGACGACGACGCGCTGATGTCCTACTGTCGCGGCGTGCTCGGCCCGGTGGAGCAGGGTGAGGGCGAGTACGGCGACGAGCTGCTGCGCTCGCTGGACGTGTTCATCGAGAACAACGGCCATTGGGAGAAGGCCGCGGGCGCGCTGTACTGCCATCGCCACACGCTGCGCTACCGGATCAGACGCGTCGAGCAGCTGACGGGACGTGACTTCTCGAGCGCCCGCGACCGGATCGAGTTCTGGCTGGCGTTGCGCGGACGGGAGCTGGCGCGATGATCGTCGGAGTCCCGAGTGAGATCAAGCCGGACGAGTATCGCGTGGCGATCACACCGGCGGGGGTGCGCGAGCTGAGCGCGCGCGGGCACGAGGTGCTCGTGCAGACCGGCGCCGGCGAGGGCAGCGCGATGACCGACGAGCAGTTCCGAGCGCAGGGCGCGCGCATCGTCGCGGACGCCGATGCGGTGTTCGGGGAGGCCGAGCTCGTGCTGAAGGTCAAGGAGCCACAGCCGGTCGAGGTCGAGATGTTGAGGGCCGGTCAGACGCTGTTCACCTACCTGCATCTCGCGGCCGAGCCCGAGCTTGCGCATGGGCTGATGGCCTCAGGTGCGACGTGCATCGCGTATGAGACCGTCGAGGACTCGGCGGGGCGGTTGCCGCTGCTGGCGCCGATGAGCGAGGTCGCGGGCAAGATCGCCACCCAGGCGGGCGCGTTCATGCTGGAGAAGCCCCTCGGGGGGCGGGGGATTCTGCTGGGCGGGGTGCCGGGCGTGGCGGCGGCGACGGTGCTCGTGATCGGCGGCGGCGTCGTCGGCATGAACGCGGCGTTCATCGCGATCGGGATGCAGGCCGACGTGTTCGTGTTCGACCGCTCGATCGATCGGTTGCGCGAGTTGGAAGTCGCGTTCGGCGGGCGCGCGTCGACCGTTTACTCCTCGACGCTGGCGATCGAGGAGATGCTGGGAAGCGCGGATCTGGTGATCGGCGCCGTGCTCGTGCATGGCGGACGCGCTCCGCACGTGATCAGCCGCGAGCAGTTGAAGCTGATGCGACCGCATGCCGTGCTCGTGGACGTCTCGATCGATCAGGGCGGGTGCTTTGAGACCTCGCGTCCGACCACGCACTCAGACCCGACATACGAGGTCGACGGCATCACCCACTACTGCGTCACGAACATGCCGGGCGCCGTGCCGATCACCTCGACGTATGCGCTGACGAACGCCACGTTGCCGTACGTGCTCGCGCTGGCCGAGCACGGTCCGGAGGAGGCGATGGCGGAAGACGCCGGCTTGGGCCTGGGGTTGAACGTGCGGGGCGGCGAGATCACGCACCCGGCTGTGATCGAGGCGCTCGCGCGGCCCGTGCGAGGAGTTCGAGGCGCCGCCGACTTAGTGAATACTTTCGTGAATACCAGGGGAGGGAAGGATGTTTAGATTTAAAACTTTGTGCACCATCGTATCTCGGTATATGCATAGGTTATACCTAAATTTGTATAATATACGTATATACTCGCATACTATGGTGCACAATGTCTGAAAATTTAATACACAAACCCCCACCCATGCCATCCTCGCCACCCACCCCATCCGGCCCATCGTCCACGCCGACCGAGCCGCCGGCACTGAGCAACTTCATCGATGGGGAGCAGCTCGCCTCCGCGGGCGAGAGCGAGCCGATCCTCAACCCGGCCACCGGGGAGGCGCTGGCGCGGGCGTCGAAGTCGACCGCACAGGACGTCGATCGCGCGGTGCAGGCCGCGCGCCGGGCGTTCGGCAAGTGGTCGACCACGACGCCCGCCCAGCGCGCGCAGGCCCTGCTTGCGCTGGCCGAGGAGATCGACGAGCACGCGCCCGAGATCGCGCGCCTGGAGGCGCTCAACGCGGGCAAGCCGATCGAGGCGGTCACCGGTGACGAGCTGCCGGTGATGGCGGACAACCTGCGCTTCTTCGCGGGCGCCGCGCGCTGCCTGGAGGGCCGGGCGGCGGGCGAGTACATGGAGGGCTACACCTCCTTCACGCGCCGCGAGGCCGTCGGCGTGATCGGGCAGATCACGCCCTGGAACTACCCGCTGATGATGGCGATCTGGAAGATCGCCCCGGCGCTCGCGGCCGGGAACACGATCGTGCTCAAGCCGGCCGAGACGACCCCCGTCACGACGATCAGACTGGCCGAACTGGCCGCCGACGTGCTGCCTGCGGGCGTGCTCAACGTCATCACCGGCCACGGCCAGCCGACGGGACAGGCGCTGATCAGCCACCCCGAGGTGGACATGGTCTCGCTGACGGGCTCGGTCGAGACCGGCAAGCACATCGCGCGCACCGCCGCCGACAGCCTCAAGCGCGTGCACCTGGAGCTGGGCGGCAAGGCGCCGGTGCTCGTGTTCGACGACGTCAGCCTGCAGAGCGCGCTGGAGACGATCGCCGGCACCGGCTACTACAACGCGGGCCAGGACTGCACCGCGGCGACGCGGGTGCTGGCCGGCGCGAAGGTCTACGACGACGTCGTCGCCGGCCTGGCCGAGCAGGCGCAGGGCCTGCTGCTCGGCGATACGCTGGCGCCGGAGACGACGCTCGGCCCGGTCAACTCGGCTCGTCAGCGCGAGCGCGTGGAGGGCTTCCTGGAACGCAGGCCCGAGCATGCGGAGATCGTCACGGGCGGCAGAGCGCCCGAGCGGCCCGGGTTCTACCTCGAGCCGACCGTCGTCGCCGGACTGGAGCAGGAGGACGAGATGATCCAGCGGGAGATCTTCGGGCCGGTCATCACCGTGCAGCGCTTCTCCGACGAGGAGCAGGCGATCGCGTGGGCGAACAGCACCCGCTACGGCCTGGCCTCCTCGGTATGGACCCGCGACGTGGGCCGCGCGCTGCGCGTCTCGCGCGCGCTGCGCTTCGGGTGCGTGTGGATCAACGACCACATCCCGCTCGTCTCCGAGATGCCCCACGGCGGGTTCAAGGAGTCCGGGTACGGCAAGGACCTGAGCGTGTACTCGCTCGAGGACTACACGGTCATAAAGCACGTGATGGCCTCCCTGAGCCGATGAGCGGCGCCTGACTGTGTCTTCGCTGGTTTGATGTACCGATCGTAGATCGACGGGATCTCCGATCGGCCAGCACACTGCACTCGCTGCATCCTTGTCAGGCTTGCTCCTCGACTGAGGGAGAAGGCTTGTGGGCGACGTGTGATGGTGTCGCTCCGGCAGCGGAGATGTAGTTCCGGTCGGCGCATGCGCCGACCGGCCGAGCGGTGCATGCACCGCTCGGTGGACCCGCACATGTGCGGGTCCAAGGAACGGCCGCATGCGGCCGTTCCGTCATGCCCGCATGCGGGCATGACCACCAAATCGGCTTCTTTATTCAGTCATGCGGCGCGGGTCTGGACCTCGTGGGAGCGCGGACGCACTCCTTGCGTGAGGGTCGTCTGCTGCTACGGTGGCCCCACGGGCGGCGAAGTCGTCCGCGAGGTTCTTGTCTTTGTTGGCGCTCTCAGTGCGCGGATGGGGTCAGTCGAATCTCCATCTGCAGCGGCGGCCCGAAGGCCGCCAGAAGGAGCAACACCAACATGCATCACGCAACGTTCGCCGATCTCGGCGTGTCCGAGGTTGTCGCAAACGAGCTCGCCAAGCGCGGGATCGATACGCCGTTCGCCGTCCAGAAGCTGGTCATACCCGACGTGCTCGCCGGGCACGACGTGCTCGCCCAGTCCCCGACCGGATCGGGCAAGACGCTCGCGTTCGGCATCCCGCTGGTCGAGCGCCTGAAGGGCACCGACGCGCGCCAATGCGCGCTCGTGCTGGCACCCACGCGCGAGCTGGCCTCGCAGATCGTCGACGACCTGCGCGACATCGCGCACTCCCGCGCGCTGTCGATCGCGGCCGTGTACGGCGGCGCGGGAATCGTCAAGCAGGCGCGGATCGCCGCGCGCGCTCACATCCTCGTCGCCACACCCGGACGGCTGCTCGACCTGATCGACCGGCGCGACGTCTCGTTGAGCCGGGTCAAGCTGCTCGTGCTCGACGAGGCCGACAGGATGCTCGACATGGGCTTCAAGCCGGTCGTCGATCGGATCGTCAAGATGTGCGCGCGCGAGCGCCAGACACTGCTGTTCAGCGCGACGCTGCAGGGCGAGGTGGGGCGGATCGCCAAGGCCTACACCTCCAACCCGCGCCGTCACGAGCATGCTCACTCCGAGGAGCGCAAGGGCGACGTCGAGCACCGCTTCGTCACGGTCTCGCACGAGGGCAAGGTCGCGCGGCTGGTCTCCGAGCTGGACGAATCGGAGCGCGGGCGCACGCTCGTGTTCGTGCGCACCAAGCGCGGCGCCGATCGCCTCGTCAAACGCCTGGCGAGCAACAGCGTGCGCGCAGTCGCGATGCACGGCGACAAGTCCCAGGGCCAGCGCGAACGCGCCCTGGCGAACTTCGAGTCCGGGGTAGTCGACACGCTCGTGGCGACGGACGTCGCGGCGCGCGGGATCGACGTCGCCGGGATCACGCACGTGATCAACTACGACATCCCCGGCACGCGCGAGGACTACGTCCACCGCATCGGACGCACCGCCCGTGCCGGCGCCAGCGGCGTCGGCGTAACGCTCGTAACACACGAGCAGGCGCGCGAACTGTCGGTGATGATCGGCGATCTCGGCCTGCATCGCGAGCTGGAGCTGGGCGGTCTGCCCAGCAGCACCACCGGGCAGCGCACCGGAGACGGTGGCCGGGGCGGCTCCTCGCAGCGCTCGCAGCGAGGCGGCAATCGCCGGCGCGGGCAGTCGCGCGGAAGCTCGGCGCCCAAGCGCACCGCTAAGAGCGGTGGCCGAGCACCTGATAGATCGAGGTAAAACCTGTGCGAAAGCCGTTGCGCGCTGCGCGCAGGTAGAGCCGCCAGACGCGCAGGCGCTCACCGCCGGCGAGGCGCTCGGCCTGCTCGCGGTTTGAGTCCAGGCGGTCGATCCACGCTGACAGCGTGTCGACGTAATCCTGGCGCAGACCCTCGATATGGTCGGTCTCGAAGCCCGCGCGCTCGAGCGCGAGCTGGATGCGCGACAGGTGCAGGGGGGCCGCGTCGGGGAAGACGTAACGCTCGGAGAACGGCCCCGCCTCGGCGTCGCCGTGGCGCAGGCGGGCGATGCCGTGGTTGAGCAGCCGCCCGCCCGGTTCCAGCAGCCGTGCGAGCACGCGCGCGTACTCGTCGATGCGATTCGAGCCGACGTGCTCGACCATGCCGATCGAGGCGATCGCGTCGAAGCGTTCGCCGCCGACGCCCCCCCTCAGGTCGCGGTAGTCGCCTACGCGGATCTCCACCCGATCCTCCAGCCCGGCTGCGGCCACGCGCTCGCGCGCGAGCGCGGCCTGCGCGGGGGACAGCGTGATGCCGAGGGCATGCACCCCGTGCTCGCGGGCGGCATGAATCACGAAGCTGCCCCAGCCGCAGCCGACGTCGAGAACGCGCTCGCCCTCGCGCAGCCCCAGCTTGGTGGCGACCAGCTCGCGCTTGGCGGTCTGCGCCTCCTCCAAGGTGCTGGCGCCGCGCGAGAACAGCGCGCAGCTGTAGGTCATCGAGTCATCGAGAAACAGCGCGAAGAACTCGTTGGAGACGTCGTAGTGATGGCGCACCGCGCGCTCGTCGCGCTCGCGGCTGTGGCGGCGCCCGCGCGGGCGCAGCTCGCTGGCGGGGATGCGCGGCGGACGCGTCAGCCCGCACGCGCGCACGGCCGCGAGCGTCAGGCGTGCGCGGGTGGCGCGGTCGATCGAGGGCGCGTGAAAGGAGTCGAGCAGGCCGATCACGCGGTCGAGGTCGTCGGCTTCCAGCTCGCCCGCCGCGTAGGCCCGTCCCAGACCCAGCTGGCCGGGGGCGCGCAGCAGGTGCGCCACCGCGGCGGGGGAGCGCACCGTCAGCACGGGACCTCCCGCGACGGTGGGATCGAGCTGCGAGCCGTCCCAAAAACGCAGCGCGAACGGGCGTGCGGGCAGCGCGCGGGCGAGCTCGCGGCGCAGCGGCTCAGGCTGGGCGAGCACTGTCGGTCCTTCTCCCGAGCGTGTGTCGGCCCGCATGCCCGGGGCGATCCGCGTGCCTCCTCGACGGTTCGCCGAGAGTTTGCGGATGGGCCATCGGGTGTGAGGCGCATCGTGGGAATCGCATTGCCGTTATGCAGCCTAGGGGTCGCGCTGGTAACTTGCCTGTTGGCGCCATGGACGATGAAAATACTCTGGGTGGTCCGGTAAGCAGGGGGCCCGGGCCGGACGATGTCCAGCCACCTGTGAACGAGACGCTCGATCGTGTGCTCACAGGGCTGATAACGGTCCTGCCGATCCTCGCGCTGTTCTTCGTCGGCTGGCAGCTGTGGGATGGGCTGCTGCACCCCTCCGACCTGGCTGTGTTCGCGATCATGTACATGCTTACCGGGCTCGGCGTAACGGTCGGGTTTCATCGGCTGTTCACCCATCGCAGCTTCAAGACCTCGCCGGCCCTGCGCGGGGTGTTCGCCGTGTTGGGGTCCGCCGCGATCGAGGGGCCGGTCATCTCCTGGGTGGCCGACCACCGCAAGCACCACGCGTTCTCCGACCGCGAGGGGGATCCTCACAGCCCGCACGTCGATCACGGCGTCGGCTTGCGCGGGGCCCTGCGCGGGCTCGCGCACGCGCACGTCGGCTGGCTGTTCATCCACACCGAGCGCGGCTCGCGCGAACGCTATGCCCCCGACCTGCTCGCCGACCCGGTCGTGTCGTTCGTGGATCGCACGTTCTTTCTGTGGACGTTCGCCGGCCTCGCCGCCGCGTTCGGGCTCGGCTACGCGATCGGCGGCTCGCTGCGCGCCGGTCTCACCGGCCTGCTGTGGGGCGGCGCCGTGCGGATGCTCGTGCTGCACCACATGACCTACTCGATCAACTCGCTGTGTCACTTCTTCGGGCGCCGCGACTACGCGACCCAGGATCAGTCGCGCAATCTGATGTGGCTGGCGCTACCCACTTTCGGCGAGGCCTGGCACAACAATCACCATGCGTTTCCGACTTCCGCGAGCCACGGTCTGAGCTGGCGCCAGCCCGACATCTCAGCGCTCGTGATCCGCACAATGGCCCGCCTGGGCCTGTGCTGGGATGTCGTCACGGTGCCTCAGGAGCGCCGCACGAGCAAGCGCTATGTGGCCGCGTGAGGCGCCGTGCGAACGCAACGAGCAGTCGCTGAACCTGCCTGTCGGCTAACGTCGCTTCCGTGAGCGCTCCGTTTTCGTCCGATCCGGACGAGGAGATAGTCCCAGAGACCGGGTCCGATACCGACCTGCTGACGCACTACGACATCCTGCGTCTGCGCGCGCCCAACCCGGGGCCGTACACGCTGTCGGGCACGAACACCTGGGTCGTGGGGCGCCGTCCGGCCTGGGTCGTCGACCCCGGTCCGTCGATCGAGTCCCACCTGAAGCGCGTGTGCGCGGCGATCGAGGGACGGGGCGGCCTCGGCGGGGTGGTGCTCACGCACGACCACGAGGATCACGCCGAAGCCGTGGGAGCAGTGCTGGCGCGTTTTCCCGCGCCGCTGGCGGCCGGGCGCGGCGAGGTCGACGTGAAGCTCGAGGAGGGGGTGCGGTTCGGACCGTTCTACCCGGTGGCCACCTCGGGACACGCCGCCGATCATTTCGCGCTGATCGCCGATGGCGCCTGCTTCACGGGCGACGCGGTGCTCGGCGAAGGCAGCGTCTTCATCGCTCCCCACCGCGCCTCGATGTCCCACTACATGCTCGCGCTGACGCGTCTGCAGATGCGCGAAGACTTCAACGTCCTCTGCCCCGGTCACGGCCCGATCGTGTGGGACGCTCACGGCAAGCTCGAAGAGTACGTCAACCACCGCCTCGACCGGGAGCACGCGCTGATGTACGCGCTCGGCCAGGGCCTGCGCACCGAAGACGAGCTGCTCGACGCGGTCTGGCCGGACGCGTCGGAGTCGATGCGCCCGCTCGCGAGCGTCACGCTCGCCGCGCATCTGGACAAGCTCGACGACGAGCAGGTCCTGCCGGTTGGCGTGCAGCGTCCAACGTTCGACAGCTTCGACTGGTGAGCCCACCCGGCGCCGCTTCAGACTCGAGCGCCCGGCCAACGCCGCCCGGCGCGGCGCCCGGGCAGACCCCGGCGGGCGGCGCCGCGGCAAGCCCCGGGACGGGACACAAGTTCACGCCGGCCGCGTCCTCCTCCGGCTCGCCGTTTCCGCCGATCGCCGACTACGGCTTTCTGTCGGACTGCCACACCGGCGCGCTGCTCGCCTCGGACGGGTCGATCGAGTGGATGTGCTTGCCGTACTTCGACTCGCCGTCGATCTTCGGCGCGCTGCTCGATCGCGGCGCGGGGTCGTGGCGCGTCGGACCGTACGGGCTGTACGTGCCGGCCGGCCGGCGCTACATCCCCGGGACGAACATGATCGAGACGACGTGGATGACGCCGCAGGGCTGGATCCGCGTGGTCGACGCGCTGGCGATCGGCGAATGGCACGACAACGAGCACGGCTCCAGCCACACCCGCCCGCCGACGGACTTCGACGCCGACCATCTGCTCGTGCGCATGATCGAATGCGTGCAGGGCCAGGTGCAGGTCGAGATCCTGTGCGAGCCGATGCTCGACTACGGTGCCACTCCGGCCGAGTGGCGCAAGGTCGAGCTCGACTCGGATGCGCAGAGCCCGCCTGACGCGCACGACGCGATGGCGATGGATGCCTCCGACGGCCGCACGATGTTCAGGCTGTTCAGCGACATCCGCATGGGCATCGAGGGCAACCGCACGCACGGGCGCCACACGATGGCCGAGGGCGAGAAACGCTTCTGCGCGATCTCCTGGACGGAGTCGCGCGGGGGCCCGCACACGGCCGAGGAAGCGGAGCAGGTACTCGAGCGGACCGGCCACTTCTGGCGCGGCTGGCTGGCCGAAGGCACCTATCCCGATCATCCGTGGCGTCGCCATCTGCAGCGCTCGGCGCTGGTGCTGAAGGGACTGACGTTCATGCCCACCGGTGCGCTGGTCGCCGCGCCGACCACCTCGCTGCCCGAGACGCCGGGCGGCGAACGCAACTGGGACTACCGCTACTGCTGGATGCGCGACGCCTCGTTCACGCTGTGGGCGCTGCACGCGCTCGGCCTGGACTGGGAGGCCGACGACTTCATCGAGTACGTCGCGGAAGTCCCGCGCAACGAGGACGGCTCGCTGCAGATCATGTATGGGGTGAGAGGCGAGAAAGGCCTCGAGGAGTCGACGCTCGACCATCTCAGCGGGTACGAGGGATCGAAGCCCGTGCGCGTCGGCAACGGCGCCTACAACCAACGCCAGAACGACGTGTTCGGCGCGGTGCTCGACTCGGTCTACCTGCATTCCAAGCAGCGCGATCACATTCCCGAGCGCCTGTGGCCGGTGCTGGTCGACCAGGTCCAATGCGCGGAGGCGGTGTGGAAGGAGCCCGACCAGGGAATCTGGGAGGCGCGCGGAAAGCCCCGGCACTACGTCTCCTCCAAGCTGATGTGCTGGGTCGCCATGGATCGCGGCGCGCGGCTGGCCGAACGGCGCGGCAACGAGGAGCACGCCAAGGAATTCCAGGCGCTCGCCGCCGAAGTGCGCGAGGACATCCTCACGCACGGCGTCGACTCGCGCGGCGTCTTTCGTCAGCACTACGACACCGACGCGCTGGATGCCTCGACCCTGCTCGTGCCGCTGCTGCGCTTCCTGCCCCCCGATGACGAGCGCGTGATCGCCACCGTGTGCGCGATCCGCGACGAGCTGACCGAGAACGGCCTCGTGCTGCGTTATCGCACCGACGAGACCGACGACGGTCTGCACGGCAAGGAGGGCACGTTCCTGATCTGCTCGTTCTGGCTGGTATCGGCGCTGTCGGAGATCGGCGAGGACCGCGCAGCGGAACACCTCTGCGAGCGCCTGCTGGCCTACTCCTCGCCGCTTGAGCTCTACGGCGAGGAGCTCGAGGCCTCCAGCGGGCGCCACCTCGGCAACTACCCGCAGGCGTTCACGCACCTCGCGTTGATCAACGCCGTCACGCACATCGTCGCCGCGCAGCAGCAGGCCTGAGTTCGAGGCCGGTGTGTCAGTAGCCGGGATCGCCCGGCATCAGCACGCGGGCGGAGTCGCCCTCGACGATCACGCGTGGCAGCACCGGCTCGACCGTGAGCTCGCGCGCGTGCTCGAGCAGCGCATCGACCGCAGCGAAGGGGACGAGTCGCTGCAGGTGCGCGATCGTCGGAAACACGAGCACGATGTCCCCGGCGGCGTGGGCGTCGAGTGCGGCTTGGGGTGTGAACCAGCCGAGGTCGACACACTCCTCACCGTCGATACGCGGCTGCTGGCCGAGAGGCAGAGGAGCAAGGAAGAAGTGAGTGTCGAAGCGGATCTTGACCTCGGCCGGGGTGATCCAGCGCGAGAAGGCAACCAGCTCGCCGGGCTCTGCGAGCGTGATCGCGGCCTCCTCGCACAGCTCACGCATCGCGGCGGCGCGAACCCCGTCATCGCCATCGCCATCGTCGGCGTCGACCGCGCCACCGGGGAACACCCACACTCCTCCCATGAACTTCGCCTCGGGCGTGCGCCGCACGAGCAGGACCTCCAACGTCTCGGTCCCACCGCGCAGCAGGATCACGGTCGCGGCCTGGCGCGGCCTGGTGGCGGGCCCCGGGTTGTAGGCCTCGCCTGGCGCGGGGCGATCGTTGGAGGAGGAGGAAGAAGAAGAGGAGTTCGAGGAGTTCCTGGAGGCGAGAACGTCGAGGGCGGCCTGCTCGTCGTGATCCTCGCGGTCCTCGGAATCCATCGTCCGATCACCCTACCCGTCCGCGGGGCTGGCCGGTAATCTGTCGGGCATGAACGCGACCAAGACCCTGCAACGCTGGATCTGCGAGTCCTGCGGCTACATCTACGACCCCGACGACGGCGACCCCGACGGCGGCATCCCCGCGGGAACGGCCTTCGAGGACATCCCCGACACGTGGTTCTGCCCGGTGTGCGGCGCGCGTAAGCGGGACTTCACCATCTACGAGGACTGATCCGCTGCCGGACTGGCAGGCGCTGCTGGCGCTCGACCGCGAGCGCGTGTGGCATCCCTACGGCGGCCTGCCCGCCGCACCGCCCGAGCCGCTGCCGGTCGTATCCGCGCGGGGCGTGCGTCTGCGGCTGGCGGACGGCCGTGAGCTGATCGACGGGATGGCCTCGTGGTGGTGCGCGATCCACGGCTACCGCCATCCCGCGCTGGACGAGGCCGTGCGTGAGCAGCTGGGCCGGATGGCGCACGTGATGTTCGGTGGGCTCACGCACGAGCCGGCGATACGCCTCGTCGAGCGACTGACCGAGCTGGCGCCCGAAGGTCTGGAGCGCGTGTTCCTCGCCGACTCCGGTTCGGTGTCGGTGGAGGTCGCGATCAAGCTCGCGTTCCAGTACCAGCGCGCGCTGGGGCACGCGGGGCGCACGCGACTGCTGACCGTGAGGGGCGGCTATCACGGCGACACGTTCGGCGCGATGGCCGTGTGCGATCCGATCGGCGGGATGCACAGCCTGTTCGCCGGCGTGCTCGCCGAGCACGTCTTTGCCGAGCGTCCGCCCGCCGGGTTCGACGCCGGTCTGGACGAGCGCTGGGCCGCGCACGTGAGCGAGCTTGTCGCTACGCACGCGCACGAACTGGCAGCGGTGATCGTGGAGCCCGTCGTGCAGGGCGCCGGCGGCATGTGGGTGTATGCGCCCGAGTGTCTAGCGTTGCTGCGCCGGCTCTGCGACGAGCATGGGCTGCTGCTCATCCTCGACGAGATCGCAACCGGGTTCGGGCGCACCGGTGAGCTGTTCGCGTGCCAGCACGCGGCTTGGCGGCGCTGCCAGATGTGATGTGCGTCGGCAAGGCACTCACCGGCGGCTACATGACGCTCGCGGCGACCTTGTGCACGCCCGCGGTCGCCGAGACCGTCTCGGGTGGTGGTGGGGGCGGGTTGATGCACGGACCCACCTTCATGGCCAATCCGCTCGCGTGCTCAGTCGCGCTGGCCTCGCTGGATTTGCTCGCCGACGGGGACTGGCGCGAGCGGGTGGGGGCGATCGAACGGGGGCTGCGCGTGGGGCTGGAGCCCGCGCGTGAGCTGCCGGGCGTCGTGGACGTGCGCGTGCTGGGCGCGATCGGTGTGGTGCAGCTCGATCGTGAGGTCGACGTCCCCACCGCAACGGCGATCGCGGTCGATCGGGGAGTGTGGTTGCGCCCGTTTCGCGATCTGATCTACACGATGCCGCCGTACATGATCGCCGAGGAGGACCTGGCGCGAGTGACTGGAGCGATGGTCTCTGCTGCGACCGATTGAAGACGCGTTGAGTTCTGTCGAGTGGTGGGTTACACTGGCAAGTGGCTAGTGCGCTTATCGCTTCGGCATAGGTGCCTCCGAGGAGCCCGGGTGACCGGGCTTCCTTCGGTTAAGTAAGTCCCTGACGGCCGCCGAGATCGTCTTCGCTGCGACCGCCAAGGCGCCCTGCTACCTCGTGAGCCGGTCAATGACCAGCGCGGAGATGAGCAGTGCGATGGCCAGTGCTGTGATCGCTCCGAACATAGGAACCTCCTTTCTCCGGGGGTACGACCCCGGAACCCACCGGGCGGGAGGCTCACGGCAACGTCATTTGACCAGCCATACGTCGATGCTAAGCGTCGCTTGGGATGAAACTCTCGGGGCACCAGTGCCGCCACGGGAGCTCACCGCCCGCTCGCGCGAGTTCAGCCGCGGTTGGACTTGGTACACGGCCCAGACCCACGACCTCGATCTCCCCGAGCCGCGAGATCGTCTCGCGGTTGGAGCGTTCCAGCTCGGCGGGCGCCTCGGGCCACGGCGTAAGCACGACAGCGCGCACGTCCAGTCCCGCCGCTCGCGCCGACTCGATGCTCAGCAGCGTGTGGTTGATCGTGCCCAGCCCCGGACTCGCCGCGATCAGCACTCCCAGCCCGAGCGCTACGGCGAGATCGCGCACGGTGAACTCGTCGGCGAGCGGCACCAGCAGGCCGCCGACGCCCTCGACGATCAGCGCGCCCTCTCCTGGATCCACGCCGGCTCCCGCCGCACGGGCGCGCGTGACCAGGTCCGCCGGGTCGATCGTCTCGCCCGCGAGCGCGGCAGCCAGATGGGGAGAGACGGCCGGGCCGTAGCGCAGCGGCGCGACCTCCTCGGGCGTCATGCCCGCGACGCTCGCGAGCAACTCATGGTCCGCCGGCCATCCCGTCTCCGCGGGCTCGTCAAGGCCGGTTACGACAGGCTTGTGCGCGCGCACCCGCACCCCGGCGGCCGACATCGAGGCGAGCAGCGAGGCGCTCAGGACCGTCTTGCCGACGCCGGTTCCGGTGCCGGTGATGAACAGGCCGCGCATCCGTATCCCCGGGTGCACCGGTGCCGGCCAGGGCGGCTAGGCCGCGCGGTGGACGACGATCTCGCGCTCGCCGTCGAACGGAGGACTCACCTGTCGGGCTTCTGGCGAGCGAGCCTCCGCCGGGCGCACAGCCGCCGGAGCGCCCTGCGCGAACGCCGGCACATCCAGCTCGAAGTCCTCGTGCTCGTCCACGCGCAGCGGAGCATCCGCGACGCCCGAGCCGATCCTCGCCGGATCCAGACCCAGCTCGCCCGCCGACGCGCCGAGAACTCTTGCGGCGTCGCGCAACTCCTCGGGGGTGTGGCTTGCCATCACCGCCAGCCGCAGCCTCGACGTGCCCGCGGGGACCGTGGGCGGGCGGATCGCCTGGGCGAACACGCCCCGCCCGAGCGCCGCCTCGCACAGGCTCATCGCCGCCCGCTCATCGCCCGCGATCAGCGGGACGATGTGCATCTCCCCGTCCTCTACGGGCATACCCTCGGCGATCAGCGCGCGGCGCAGCACGCGTGCATTCGAGCGCAGCCGCCGGACGCGGTGAGGTCGTTCTTCCAGCAACTCCAATGCGGCGAGCGCGCCCGCGATCGCAGGGGGTGGCGGGGCGGTTGAGAAGATCAGCGAGCGCGCCGTGTTGATCAGATAGCGGATCGTCTCGGTGCGCGCGCACGCATACGCGCCGTAGGAGCCGAGCGCCTTGCCGAGCGTTCCCACCACGATGTCGATCTCGCCCTCCAACCCGGCCTGCGCGATGGCGCCCCGCCCGCCCGGGCCGAGCACGCCGATGGCGTGCGCCTCGTCGACGATCGTGCGTGCGCCGTGCACCCTCGCGAGCTCGACGATCTCGGCCAGCGGCGCGGCGTCGCCGTCCATCGAGAACACCGAGTCGGTGACGATCAGCCGGCGGCCGTTGCCTCCGTGACGGCGCAGCTGCCAGTCGAGATGGTCCATGTCGCAGTGCCTGTACACGATGACCTTCGCGCGCGAGCACCTGCAGCCGTCGACGATCGAGGCGTGGTTCAGCTCGTCGGAGAGCACCGTGTCGCCGCGGCCGGCCAGCGCGCCGATCACACCGGCGTTGGCGAGGTAGCCCGAGCCGAACAGCACGCACGCCTCGCTGCGCTCGAACACCGCCAGGCGCTCCTCGAGGCGGCGGTGGATCGTCATCGTGCCCGACACCAGCCGCGATGCGCCCGCGCCCACGCCCCAGCGCATCGCCGCGTCGGCCGCCGCCTCGCGCACGCGCGGATGGTCGGCGAGGCCAAGGTAGTTGTTCGAGCACAGCAGCAGCACGGGCTTGCCGTCGAGCAGCACTCGCGGCCCCTGCGGTCCGCTCACCATGCGCAGGCGCCGGCTGAGTCCGAGCCGCTCCAGTTCCTCCAGGCGCTGCTCGATCTCGTTCATCTCCGCCTCGCGGCTAGTCTCCCCAGCCCGCCGCGGCGGGAACCGGGTCGCTCTCGACCGACCGCGGCGAGGTGAGGTGTGCAGGCGCCCGGTTGGGCGCGCCGTCGGGGCGCGGCGGAACGTTGCGCTTGGCCTTGAAGCGCAGCTGGGTCGAGGGGTCCCACAGGCGGACGTCGAGTCCAGCGGGAGCGCCGCCGTTCTGGCCGTTCGTGTCGGTGCTGGTCGGAGATTCCTGCGCGAGCAGATCCTCCACCACATCCGGCGTCTCCCCATCCAGCCAACCCGAGCGGTTGTCCGGTCGCGGATTGGCGCCGTTGTCCGGCTGGCGCGCGACGTTCAGCCCCAGCTCTTCGAACATCGCCCTGTCTTCCTCGGGCTCGGAGCCGAGCGTGGTCAGGAAGTTGCCCATCATCACGCCGTTCAGCCCCGCCCTCACCGCGAGCGGCTGCAGCTCGCCGAGGTTCTCCACGCGCCCGCCGCACAGCCGGAACAGCGCCTCGGGCAGGATCAGGCGGAAGATCGCGATCCACTTGACGGCCTCCCACGGATCGATCGCCTCGCGGTCGCCGAACTTCGTTCCCGGCCTGGGGTTCAGCAGGTTGATCGGCACGCTCGTCGGATCGATCGCCGCCAGCTCGAAGGCCATCTCCACGCGCTGCGCACGGCTCTCGCCGAGGTTGAGGATGCCCCCGACGCACGTCTCCAGACCCGCCTCGCGAACCGCCTGGATCGTCCTGATCCGGCCCTCGTAGCGCACCGTGCTCGAGACCTCGTCGTAGTAGCTCTCGGCCGTCTCGACGTTGTGATGCACGCGCTGGATGCCGGCCTCGCGCAGCGCCTTCGCGCGTGCCGCGGACATGTGCCCGATCGACGCGCAGCGCTTGAGGTTGGTCTGCTCGGCGACCATGCGCGCGCCCTCGAGGATCTTCTCGAAGTCGCGCTTGGACAGTCCCTGCCCCTGTGTGACCATGCAGAATCGATGGGCGCCCGCGGCCTCGGCGGCCTTCGCGTGTTCGAGGATCTGCTCGGGGCTCATCATCGCGTGCATCGGCGTCTCGGCCTCCGCGAACCGCGATTGCGCGCAGAAGCCGCAGTCCTCCGCGCACCCGCCCGACTTGGCGTTGACCAGCGAGCACATGTCGGTCGCGTCCTCGAAGCGCTCGACTCGCGCCGCCCACGCGCGCTCCACCAGCGCTTCGATCTCGGCACGATCCTCGATCTCGCCGAGGTGCACGGCCTCCTCGCGGGTGATCAGCGGCGGCATTCCCCCACGTTATGACCCGTGGCGGACGGCACGATGTCGGTCGGCGTGTCCGAGCGCGGGCTTCGATGGGTGAGCCACAGCCGGCTCGCTCGTCGATTGCGCTCGGCGCCGCTCACCGCACCGGCCGGCGTTGCGGGAGATGCTTCTGATGAAGTCAAGGCACCTGGATGAGTTGTTTGAAGAGGCGTCGGAAGAGGTGACGCTTTTTGGCGGCGGTCCGGGTGCGCGCTGCTACTCGCCGCGCCATTCGGGCGCGCGTCGCTCCGCGAACGCCCGCATGCCCTCGCGCATGTCCGCGGACGCGAACGAAGCTCGTCGCAGCTCGATCGCCTCTGCTTCGGCCTCCTGCGTCAGCCTGCCGTCTGCGCTCAGCAGCGTCGCGATCACGCGCTTGTTGCCGAGCTGGGAGAGGGGCGCGTTGCTCGCCAGCTCGCCCGCCATCTCCTCCGTCGCCGTCTCCAGATCGGCCTCCGCCACCACACCGTTGAGCAGGCCCCAGCCGAGTGCGGTCTGTGCGTCGATGTAGCGGCCCAGGAGGAACAGCTCGCGTGTACGCGGTGCGCCGATCGCGTCGATGAACCGCCGCAGTCCCGTGTGCGAGTACACGAGCCCCAGCTTTGCCGGCGGCATCCCCAGCTTGATCTGATTCGTTGCCACCCTGAGGTCGCACGCCAGCGCCAGCTCCAGCCCGCCCCCGATCGTATGTCCTGGAAGCGCCGCCACCGTCGGCCAGGGGAACGCCTCCAGCGCGTCGATGGCTTCGGTGAACGGGTGAGCCACCAGCGCCTCCGCGCGCTCCTCGAACTCGGCGTCGGGAATCTCGCCGAGGTCATACCCCGCCGAGAACATCCCGTGCGCTCCGGTCACCACGAGGCACCGCACCCGTCCGCGCGGGTCGGCGTACTCGCGGAGCGTCGCGGTGATCGCGTCGAGGATCGGATGATCGAGCGCGTTGCGCTTCTCCCGGTTGGAGATCGTCAGCCGCACGACCCCCTCGGTCGGCTCGTCGATGAGCAGCTTGCCGTCTGCCAACTCGTGTGTGAGGCTTTCTGGGGACATGAGGCAGGAAGGCTAGCTGCTAGCCGAGCACCATCGCACCCGCGTGGCGCGGCGCGCGCAGGGCGAGAGGCCGTAATGGCGCGAGACGGCTGCCGTCAGACACGGCCGAGCCGGAGCACCACGTGACGCCCATAGCCCGAGCCGCCGGCAGAGGGAGCGGCGCGAACGACCGCCATCAGGCGCAGATGTCGGCGGTTCAGCAACAGTCGGCGAGCGCTGGGCATCAACCGCAGGCGGACGCTCGCCTGGTGCCCGGGTCGGATCGAGAACAGGCCGGACTGCCCGACCTGCACCCGCCGGACGCGCATGCGCCGGCCGTGGCGCTTGGCCGCGCGCGCGAGGACCCGGGTGAGGTCCACGCGACCGCTGCACGCGTGCCGCAGTGCGGCTGGGCACACCACGCGAACCGTCGCGGTCCCGGCACGGGTCGCGGCCGCGTGGGCGGTGGTGACGGCCGCGCCGATGCCGAACACCATCACCGCGTTGCTTTTGGCGGCCACCACGTAGACCTCGCGCCCGTCCGGACTGACGGCGGCTCCGCTGACACCCTGCAACGAGGGGAGGCTCGTGCAGCGACTGTCTTCTTCGGCGGCGCAGGAGGTCTCGGTCAGCTTGCCGGTCTTGGCGTCGCGCGAGAAGATCGCCGCCGAACCACTGCCGATCGCGTACACCGACGAGCCGTCGCCGCTGACGGCGACCACGCTCACGTCGTTCAGGCCCGGGGCGCTCGCGCATGGATCTGCGGGCGTGGAGGTCTTTTCTTCCTGGCCCCCGCCTTCTTCGCCTTCTTCGCCAGGTTCCTTCGGTTCGGGCTTGGGCAGGAAATCCACGCAGCTGTTGCTGGACAGTGCCCCCGTGGTCGGGTTTCTGTCGAACACGTCCACGCTCCCGCCTGAGCCCAGCGAGTCGCTTGCGTACACGTTCTGACCGTCCGGGCTGACCGCCAGCTGGTCGGGTGCGCTCATCAGCGTGCCCGCGCTGCACAGTCCCGGCGGAGCTTGAACCTTCAGGCAGCTGGTCTCGGACAGTGCGCCGCCGGCGCCGGTCGCGAACACGTCGATCGCCTTGCTGCCGGGCGCGGCCGCATAGAGCTGTTTGCCGTCCGGACTCAACGCGAGGTCGTCGAGTCCCTGGGTCGCCGTGCCCACGGCGCACACGCCGTCGAGGCCGTTGACGGCGATGCACGGGTTCGACAGGTACGTGCTCGCGGGTGGCGTCGTGAAGATCGAGGCCAGCATCGCACTCGCGGTCGAGCCGCTGGTGCTGGAGGTCGAGCCGCCGGGGCCGGAGACGGGCATGATGGTGGTCGAGGGCGCGGTGAGCGTCGAGATCGCGCCTTCCAGCGGAGCGGCGACATACAGGGCGCTGCCGTCCGTGCTCGCCGCGAGGGCGCTGGAGCTCGAGAACAGATTGGCGGCTGCGCAGGGACCTCCGGGCGCGGGGTGCCCTGCAGACAGCCAAGGCGTGTCAAGGACCCGGTGGTGGGGTCGCGTGAGAACGCGACCACGCTCGCGGAGCTGCTCGAGCTGACGAATACGGTGGAGCCGTCGGGGCTCACCGCCACGCCGTCGGCTCCCAGCAGCGACGGTGTGGGGGTGCATGCGCCCGAGGCGCCGTCACGCCCGTCGGTTCCATCGGAGCTCAGGCAGCCCGTCTCGGCGATCGCGCCCGTCGCCGGGTCGCGCTTGAGGATCACCACCGCACCGAAGCTCGTGGCCACGCTGTCGCCCGCGGTGCCTCCCACGACGTAGACGTTGGCGCCATCGGGAGAGACCGCCACCGCGTGGGCCCCGGTCAGCGCCTTGCCGACCGCGCAGCCGGACGTGCCGCTGTCCGAGGAGGCGGCTTCCGGCGCAACGAGACATCCGCCTGGACCGCTGAGTGGGCCGAAGCCGCCGGCCGCGTCAGCCGCCGCAGGGGCCACGCCGAGGCCCGCGACCGCGATCGTGGCCACGATCGCCGCTACATGTCTGCTGATGATCTCGCTGGAAGTCATCGCAACGCCTCTTCTACTCGGGTGGTGACTTGTGACATCGCGGATCACAGCCATGCGTCGGCGGGCGAGCGAGATGACTTGAGTGTCGGGTAGTCGCCGTCGGCTGCTATTCCAGCACGACCAGCGTGTCGCCCTCGTTGACGGCCTGACCCTCCTCGCAGCGGATCTCCGTCACGGTGCCCGCGTCTTCGGTCTCGACTGGCATCTCCATCTTCATCGACTCCAGGATCGCGACCGTGTCGCCCTCCTGGATCTCATCTCCCACCGCGCACTCGATCTTCCATACCGTGCCCGTGATGTGGGCCTCCACGTCAGTCACGAGATGCTCCTCCTGGTTATTCGCCGAGCCCCATCGTCACCGTGAGCCTCGATTGCCGAGAACGGTTGCGGACAATAGCCTCTGGACCCGACCCCACCGATGAACACCGACATCCTCATCGTCGTCGCCGCCTTGGACGAGGCCGATCGCATCTCCTGCACGCTCGCCGCGCTCGCCGTCGCTTTTCCGGGCGCGCCGGTGTGGCTCGCCGACGATGGCTCCACGGACGCCACGCCCGAGCTCGCGCGCGGAGGCCGGCGCCACCGTGGTGCGCAGCGAGCGCGTGATCGGCAAGGGCCAGGCGATGACCGCGGGGGTGCATGGCGGCACTTGAACAGGTAAGCGGAGACGAGGCGATCGTCGTGCTCTGCGACGGCGACCTGGGTGACTCCGCGCGCGAGCTGTCCGCGCTCGTGGATGCGCTCCGGCGCGGGCACGGCGCGACCTGGCGGTCGCCGCGTTCGCCACGCGTGTGGGCGGCGGGTTCGGTCTGGCGCTCGCCTTCGCGCGCTGGGCCATCCGCCGTCGCTGCGGGCTGTCCACGCGCGCGCCCATCTCCGGTCAGCGCGCGCTGCGCGCGGGGTCGCTCGCGACGTGCTCCCGTTCGCCGCCGGGTTCGGCATGGAGATCGGCATGACGATCGACGCCGTCCGCGCCGGTCATCGCGTCGTCGAGGTCGATCTTGACCTTGCCCATCGCGCCACCGGTCGCACTCCCGCCGGCTTTCTCCATCGCGCCCGCCAGCTCGCCGACTTCGTCCGCGTCTACTTCGCCGGCGGCCGGGTAGGCTCGGCTCGCGCGAGATGATTCTGGCCATCGATCAGGGAACCACCGGCACGACCTGCTTCGTCTACGACGAGCAGTTCGAGCCGATCGGGCGCGCGTATCGCGAGTTCGCCAGCACTTCCCTCAGCCCGGCTGGGTCGAGCACGACCTCGCCGAACTGTGGGCAGTCACACAGGCCGTCGCCGGCGAGGCGCTCGCGGACGCCGGCGATGTCGCGCCCGGCGAGCTGGCGGCGGTCGCGGATCGCCAACCAGCGCGAGACCGTCTGCGTGTGGGACCCCTCCACCGGCGAGCCCCTGCATCGCGCGCTCGTCTGGCAGGACCGCCGCACTGCGCCGCTGTGCGAGCGGTTGCGCGCCGACGGGCACGAACCGCTCGTCCGCGCGCGCACCGGCCTCGTGCTCGACCCCTACTTCTCGGCCACGAAGATCGCCTGGCTGCTGGAGCACGTTCCGGGTCTGCGCGAGCGGGCACGGGATGGCCGGCCGTGTTCGGCACGATCGACTCGTGGCTGCTGTTCAAGCTCACCGGCGAGCACCTGACCGACGCCTCGAACGCCTCGCGCACGATGCTCTACGACATCTCCGCCGGCCGCTGGGAGCCCGAGCTGCTCGACCTGTTCGACATCCCCGCTCGCGCCCTGCCCGAGGTTCGTCCCAGCGCCGGCGTGTTCGCGCAGACGCTGCCCTCAGCGCTGCACGGTCACGCCGTACCGCTCGCGGGCGTCGCCGGCGATCAGCAGGCCGCGCTGTTCGGTCAGGCCTGCGTCGATCCCGGGCAGCGGCAAGAACACCTACGGCACCGGCTCGTTCGCGCTGCTGAACACCGGCTTCTCCCCGCCCGAGCCCGCGCCCGGACTGCTGGCGCACCGTCGCCTGGCAGATCGGCTCATCCACGACCTACGCCCTGGAGGCCTCGATCTTCGCGACCGGCGCCGCCGTGCAGTGGCTGCGCGACGGCCTGCGCATCATCGACTCCGCCGCCGACACCGAGCCTCTCGCCGCCTCGCTCGATTCCAACGAAGGCGTCTACTTCGTCCCCGCCCTCACCGGCCTGGGCTCGCCCCACTGGGATCCCCACGCGCGCGGGACGATCGTCGGGCTCACGCGCGGCATCCACCCGCGCCCACCTCGCGCGCGCGACGCTCGAGGCGATCGCCTACCAGACCCACGACGCCGTCCGCGCGATGGAGGCCTCCTCCGGGCAGGCCCTCGCCGAGCTGCGCGCCGACGGCGGCGCCACCGCCAACGCCTGGCTGATGCAGTTCCAGGCCGACATCCTCGGTGTGCCCGTCGTGCTCGCGGAGAGCGTCGAGACGACCGCCCTGGGTGCCGCCTACCTGGCGGGCGTCGGCGTCGGGGAGCGCACGATCTCCGACATTGCCGCAGCGCGGAACGAGCGCCGGCGCTACGAGCCGCGCATGTCCACCGACGAGCGCTCCCGGCTGCTGGCGGCCTGGCACGACGCGCTGGAGTGCGCGCGTAACTTCCACGCCCCTGCGACGTAGTCCGCTCAGATGAGCGATCTCGCACCGATGCGCGAACAGGTCTACGCCGACCCCCGGCCGAAGGAGTACTTCGACCAGTTTCACGAGCGCGCGCGCACGCGCGAACCGAACTGGGTGTACGAGGCCACGCGCATGGTGACCTCGCTGTATGCCTACACGCTGCTGCGCGTGCGCTCGATCTCCTCCGAGAAGGTCCCCGGCCGCGGCGCCGTCATCCTCGCGCCCAACCACTTCTCGTTCATGGACCACTTCCTGATGGGCTGCTACATCCGCCGCAAGGTCCGCTTCATGGCCAAGTCGCAGCTGTTCTCGTTTCCGATGCGCTACATCTACAGCCCCGGTGGCGTGTTCCCCGTGCGCCGCGGCGCACGCGACGAGGAGACGTTCATCACCGCCGAGACGATCCTCGCCCGCGAGGGCGCGATCACGATGTACTGCGAGGGCGGACGCTCGCGCACCGGTGAGATGGCCGCTCAGGCCAAGCGCGGCATCGGTCGCCTGGCGCTCGAGACGGGCGCCCCGGTCGTGCCGATCGCGATCCACGGCTCCTCGCGCATCCGCAACTGGAAGCGCCTGCGCTTTCCGCAGGTCACCGTCCAGTACGGCGACGCCATGCGCTGGGAGCGGATCGAGAACCCGACGCGTGAGCAGCAGCAGGCGGTCGCCGACGCGATCCTCACAGAGATCCGCGCGCTGTATGCGGGTCTCGAGGAGCACGGTCGCAAGGGGGCTCTGGAGCGCGCTCGGGCCGAGCGCAGCTCGGAGCGCGGCGCTCACCGCACGGCGCCTGCCTGAGCCGGCTCCCGGCACGGGAATCCGGCGGCGCGCAACACTTCACACGCGCCAGCCGAAGCGTTGGCCGCGGCGTGTATGGTGCGCGGCGTTCAGTCACGCGAGGGGGATGGGTTCTTGAGCAGGCCGATCGACGGGGCCGCGGTCATCCGTCGCACGTTTGGGATCTACGCCGCCCACGCCGTGTTCCTGCTGCCCGCGAGCGCCATTGTCGTAGCGGTGGCCGGAGGCCTCCGGGCGCTTGGCGTATCGGTCTCGGGCGTGCCGGCGGTGCTCGAGATCGTCGTTGTCGTGCTCGTCACCGCGCTGTTCGTCGGCGCGGTCATCGATCTGGTCGCTGATGTCTGCAATGGTTCCCCCGAGGTGAGCGCGTCTCGGCGCCTGCGAGCCGTCAAACCGGTGTTCGGCAAGCTGATTCTCGTCGGCGCGGCCGCGAGCGTCGCGATAACGCTCTGCTTCTCCCTCGGCCCCCTCGTCTTCATCCTGGTGCTCATCGGGGCGGCTTTCGCCATCCCGCTCGGGGGCATGCCGCTCGGCCTCGGCGTCGGTCTCGGTGCGGGCCTCGTTCTCGGCAGCGCGATCCTGTTGGCGCCCGGCATGTATCTCGTGACGAGATGGTCGGTGGCCGCGCCCGCCGTCGTGCTCGAGCGCCCGTCCGGCCTCGGCGCGCTGGGACGCAGCGCCGATCTCGTGTGGGGCAACCGCTGGCGGGTCTTCGGGCTCGTCCTGCTTCTGCTGGTCCTCACCGGAGTGCTCAGCGGCACGCTCGCACTGCTGGCCGGCCTCGCCGGCGCGGATGCACGTAACATCGCCGTGGCGCTCGTCGACATCGCGATCGCGCCCATCCCTGTCATCTTCTCCACGGTGCTCTATTTCGAGCTCCTGGGCGCCGCGGCGCTGGCCGATCCATCGTTTTAGTCTGGCTCTGCTCACACCCACCACGGGGTCCATCCGTCTGAGACCGATGTCTGTATCCACCGCTCAGCTGCTCGTCCCGGACCTCCTGCTCGAGAGGTCGATCCTTGTCGTGACGGCGCCGTCGGATGCAACGGGGAGTCCCGGCGAGTCCTTCGGGGGGGCTGTTGCGGAGGGCGCCGAGAGGCTTGGGGCGCGCGTGCTCATATCTGCATCGGATGTCGTCCTTGCCGAGACGAGCCACATCGACATGCTGGTCGTGGACGGCGCGGCTCTGTTCGACTCAGGCGGCCTGCACGGTTGCCTGGAGCGCGCGTGGGAGGCGACGGCGGCGGTTGTGAACGGGGCCTTTCTGCCGGCCGCGCGTGGCGGGCGGATCGTCTATCTCGCGCCTGCGCCCGGAGCGGGCGAGCAGGCGGGCGCCGCGCGCGCGGGCCTTGAGAACCTGGCGCGCACGCTCTCGGTCGAGTGGGCGCGCCACGCGATCACGGTCGTGACGATCGCTCTCGGGGACACCACCGCCCCGGGCGCGGCGGCCGCGCTGACGGCCTACCTCGCTTCGCCCGCGGGGGCGTACTTCTCGGGCTGTCAGCTCGACCTGCGCGGAGTCTGAGGCCCGCGCCGCGCAGGCGCGAGCCCAGCTCGCCATCCTCAGCCCGTCATCCCGCCGAACAGCCCGCCGGTGATGTGCAGCGTCTGGCCGTGCACGTAGTTCGACCAGGGGGTGCAGAGGAAGAAGACTCCTCCTGCCGCCTCCTCGGGCGTGGCGGGGCGGCCGAGGGGGATCAGCATCGAGGCCATCTGGCGCATCTGCTCGGGGATGCCGAGCTGGATCGTCTCGCCGCCGACCTCCATCGTGTTCTCGTCGACCTTCGCCTGCGTCAGGCGCGTGTCGATGAAGCCGAAGGCGACCGCGTTGACGTTGACTTTGAACTGGCCCCACTCCTTGGCGACCGTTTTCGTCAGGCCCACGACGCCCGCCTTGCCGGCCGAGTAGTTGGCCTGGCCGGCGTTGCCGAACGTGCCCGAGGTCGAGGAGACATTGACGATCTTGCGGAACACCTCCCTGCCTTCCTCGCGCTCCTTCTTGGCGGGCTCGCGCAGGTGTGGGGCGGCCGCGCGGATGACGCGGAAGGGGACGACCGTATGGATGTCGATCATCGCCTGAAACTGCTCGTCGGACATCTTGTGTACCGGCGCGTCGATCGTGTAGCCGGCGTTGTTGACGAGGATGTCGATCTTGCCGAACGCGTCGACCGCGGTCTGCACGAGCTGATCGGGAACGCCGGGCTTGGTCAGGTCGCCGGCGAATACCGCCGTCTCCCCGGCGATCTCATCGGACGCCTGCTGGGCGACGTCGCCGTCGAGGTCGTTGATCAGCACCTGCGCGCCCTGCGATACGAGCAGCTCGGCCGTCGCGCGCCCGATCCCGCGCGCCGAGCCTGTGACGATCGCCGCCTTGCCGTCGAGTACTCCCATGATTCGTTCTCCTGTCCGTCGTCTTTTTGTTGTCTGTTGGTCGTCTGTCGGTGGGCCGGGAGACTATCCGTCCGCGGCCGTGCGCACCACATGCCGGGCCGGCGAGCGATGCTCGGGCGCGGCGCGTGGGAGGGGAGAGGGCGCGAGTGCTACGAGGCGGGCGGGGCTTCCAATATTCGTCCGAGGATCTCGCGCATGATCTCGTCGCTGCCGCCCCCGATCGGTCCCAGACGCGCGTCGCGGGCTGCGCGCTCGACCCACACCTCGCGCATATACCCGGCGCCGCCGTGGATCTGCAGGCACTCGTCCATCAGCTCGAAGCAGGCGCGCTGGGTCAGGAGCTTGGCCATCGTGACCTCGCGCAGGGGGTCCTCGCCGGCGACGAAGCGGCGCAGCGCGTCGTAGGTGACGCAGCGCGCCTGATAGGCGCTCGCGGCGAGGTCGGCGAGCTTGTGCCGGATGACCTGGTGGCCGGAGAGGGGGCGCCCGAACGCGTTGCGCTCGCGCGCGAACTGCGCGGTGCGCTCCCACGCCAGGCGCATCGCGCCGACGGCGCCGAGCGCCATCGCCAGGCGCTCCCATTGGAAGTTGGCCATGATCAGCTTGAAGCCGCCGTGCAGCTCCCCGAGCAGAGCCTCGTCGGGGACGAACGCGTCCTGGTAGGCGATCGTGGCGGTGTCGGAGGCGTGCCAGCCGAGCTTCTCGAGCTTCGCCGAGGTGACGCCCTCGCCGCGGTCGACGATGAAGAAGGAGATGCCGTGATGGCCGCCCTCGGGCGTGGTCTTGGCGGCCGTGACGATGAAGTGCGCGCGCACGCCGTTGGTGATGTAGGTCTTCTCGCCGTTCAGCACCCAGCCGCCGTCCACGCGCTCGGCGCTGGTGCGCAGGCCCGCGACGTCCGAGCCGGCGCCGGGCTCGGTGATGCCGAGCGCGCCGATCTTCTCGCCGCGGATCGCGGGCACGAGATAGCGCGCCTTTTGCTCGTCGGTGCCGAACTTCCAGATCGGCGGCGTGGCGATGTTGACGTGCGCGCCGATGCCCGCCGCCGTGCCGCCCGAGCCGATGCGCGCCATCTCCTCGCACATGACCGCCTCGTGCAGGTAGTCGCCCTGCCCGCCCAGCTCGGTGGGGTACTTCAGCCCGAGCAGGCCCTGCGCGGCGAGCTTTCCAAAGACCTCGTCGGGGAACCACCGCTCGTCCTCCCACTGCTGGGAGTGGGGCGCGAGCTCGCGGTCGATGAACCCGCGGATCGACTCGCGCAGTTCCTCGTGCTCGGGAGTGAATGGGGGATCGGGGTTGGTCATATGAGATGGATTGGTGAAGTTCCGACCGGCGCATGCGCCGGTCGGCCGGACGGTACATGTACCGTCCGGTGAAACCGCACATGTGCGGTTTCAAGCAGGGTCGCATGCGACCCTGCTGCCGACTCCGCATGCGGAGTCGGCGACCAAATCAGCTCGCCGATCACAGCCCGTACGAGCGCCCGATCACCTCGAGCATGATCTCGTCCGTCCCCGCGCCGATCCGGTTCAGGCGCATGTCGCGCCACACGCGCTCGACGTTGTACTCGCGCATGTACCCCGCGCCGCCGTGTATCTGGATGCACTCGTCCGCGACTTCGCACGCCACCCGCGCGCTGTGCAGCTTCGCCATCGAGATCTCGCGCACCGGGTACTCGCCGTTCGCGAACCGCCACGCCGTCACATACACCAGCTGGCGCGCGCTCTCGATTTTGGTCGCCATCTCCGCGAACTTGTGGCGGATGACCTGGAAATGGCCGATCGCTTTGCCGAACGCTTCGCGCTCTTTCGCGTAGGTGAGCGTGTGCTCGAAGCATTTCTGCGCCCCCGCCACGCACCCGGCGGCGCCGATCATGCGCTCGCCCTGCAGCTCCCACATGATGTGGTAGAAGCCGCGCCCCACCTCTCCCAGTACGGCCGACTCGGGCACGCGCACGTCCTGGAAGGCCAGCAGCGCCGTGTCGGAGGCGTGCATGCCCAGCTTCTCGAGCTTTTTCTCGCGGATCACGCCCGGCGCGTCCATCGGCACGAGGAACAGCGTGAACCCGTCATACCCCGCGTCCGGGTCGGTCTTCGTCACGAGCACGATCACATCCGCGCGGTGGCCGTTCGTGATGTAGGTCTTCGAGCCGTTGATCACATATTCCTCGCCGTCCTTCACCGCGCGCGTCTTGATCCCCGCCACGTCCGAGCCGGCGTCGGGCTCGGTGATGCCCAGGCACAGGATCTTCTCGCCCTTGATCGCCGGTTCCGCCCACTGACGCTTCTGCTCCTCGGTACCGAACGCGAGGATCGGCGGCATCGCCATGTCGGTCTGCACCGCCACGCCCATCGACAGCCCGCCGCTGCCCGCGTTCGACATCTCCTCCGCCAGCACCATCGCGCTGAAGTAGTCCCCGCCCTGTCCGCCGTACTCCTCGGGCTTGTCCAGGCCGAGGAACCCGAGCTCGCCCATGCGCGCGAACACCGAGTCCGGGAACGTCGTCTCCTCCCATTCCGCCGCGTGCGGCGCGAGCTCCTTGATCGCGAAGTTGCGGATCGACTCCCGCAGCGCTTCGTGCTCGTCGGTGAAGATGAAGTGCTTGCGCGCGGCTCCATGGTCGGGCTTGAGCGGGCTCTCGGCGGTGGCGGCCATGTCTTGCGATCTCCTCGGTCTGGGGTGCGGGGCGGGTGCGCTGAGGCTCTTGCCGATGCAGAGATCGACGCTTGATGGAGGCTAACGCAGCGCGGCAGGAAAGTAAACAGTAGTGCTGCTTACTTTCCGCAGGCGCGTCAGACGGCCACGCCGTGAGGCTTACTCGATGTGGACATCGCGGCGATCAGCTCGGCGGGCAGCATCTTCGAGGCGCCCCATATCTCGAAGCCCATCAGGTGGCCGTCCTCCGGGTGGCGGTCGATCAAGCCCCATGGGTGCCTCTCGCTGCGGGTGCGTCCCGCCTCAATCGAGATAAGCGCGATGTCGACTTCCGGGTCGTAATGAAGAACCATGATTTCTCGCAGGATACTCCTGTTGTGGTTGATCTCAGCAATCCCACACGCTGACGATCCGCACTGCCCCGTGATCGCCGTGGTGGGGATGGTCGTAGACGACTTCGACGTTCCGTCCGTCGACCAGTAGGCCGCGGATCAGCCAGTCTGCGTCCCCGGGGTTGATCTGGCGCTCTGCGTGGCCGCTGCGTATCACCCGCTCGATCGCCAGACGGTCGAGCAGATGCTCGACGCGTCGCGTCTCGGCGTGGGTCGTCCAGATGAAGCGTTCGACGGGTATCTCCTCCGAAGCTACGCCGCGCTTGGGACGGTACTCCCGGGTGGGGGCTTGACAAGCCGGTGGGGCTTGATGTATGTTGTGTCTGTTGTGTGCGTCTTGTCAAGAGGCGCAGGGACATAGATCGGGTTTGGGGCTTGCCGCTGTGGCCGGCCTTGATTGATCAGCAGGGGTTCTCTTGGGAGAGGGACCTGAATCGCTTCGGTGAGGGAGTTGTTTTCGCGTGCGTTCAGTGGACACATACGTGATGGGGATTGCTGCGCGGCCATACCGGCCCGTAGGTAGATGCATCGGCATCGCCGAGGCATCTCTCTCTCTCTCTCTCTCTCTCTGCAAGCTCGGATGACCCCGGCCTAACCGCCGGATCGCGCCGGGCTTCCAAACCCCTCGCGGGGAGGGTCGCGTGATGGCTGTGCGGGCTTCCTCGCGAGTACACACACGCACTCGCAAACGGCCGGCCGCTGCCACCGCTGCGCCTTCCCGCGTGCGTGCCGACGAGAATGCCTCGCGCGGCCGCGTGATCGAGATCCAGCGTGCGCGGCTGCTCTCCGCCGCGCTCGGCGCGATTGACGAGCTCGGCTATCCGCGCGTGACGGTCGCGCACATCGCCTCCCGCGCCCGCGTCTCGCGACGCACGTTCTACGAGCTGTATGACAATCGTGAGGATTGTCTGCTTGCCGCTTTGGAGAGCGTCGTGGAGACACTCCGCGCCGAGCTGACGGCGGTGGGCCTCGACGGGCTGCCCTGGCGCGAGCGCATTCGCTTGGGCCTGTGGAGCATCCTCTCGTTCCTTGAGCGCGAGCCCGTGCTCGCGCGCGTGTGCGTAGTGCAGGCGCTGCGCGGCGGCCCGCGCGTGTTGGAGCGTCGTGAGCGGGTGCTCGCCGAGCTGGCGCGCGTCGTGGACGAAGGCCGGTGCGAGGGCTCCAGCTCCAAGCGCGCCGAGTGCCCGCCACTCACGGCCGAGGGCTTGGTCGGTGCTGCGTTCACCGTCGTTTACGGGCGGCTACTCCGGGGGGAGCGCGAGAAGCCGCTCACCGACCTTCACCGTGAATTGATGGGCATGATCGTGCTGTCCTACCTCGGTCCTGCCGCCGCGCGCCGAGAGCAGGCCCGTCCCGCGCCCGTAGCGACCCAGGGCAACGGCGCGGGCCATCCGTATGGAACGGTCGCCGGAGAGGCCGAGCCGGGAGGCGACGCGCGCGGAGGTGTCGGCGATCTGCTCGCCGGTGTCCCGATGCGCCTGACGTATCGCACCGCGCTCGTGCTCGAGGCGATCTCCACACGGCCCGGGGCAAGCAACCGCATCGTGGCCGAGCTCGCCGGGGTCTCCGACCAGGGCCAGATCTCGAAGCTGCTCGCGCGCCTCGAGCGCCTCGGGCTTGCCGAGAACACGGGCGAGGGACATGCCCGCGGTGAGCGCAACGCGTGGGCGTTGACGGCGCTCGGTTGTCAGGTCGCACGGCGCTTGGTCATTGGCACCCGCGCGGAGGACACAGTCGCATGAACGATCAAACCACCACCAAGGAGACACGGTGAAACCCACAGAGCACAACGCGAAGCCCGCCGTCACGCCGAAGATCGGGCGCTTCGCGACGCTCCGTGGCCTGTACCGTGCTCCAGGGAGTAGTGCGCCCGCGCGCGGCCTGGCCGCCGCGCCCTTCCTGGCGCGTTCTCTCATGGCGCTGTGCGCGCTCGCCGGCCTCTTTGCGTTCGCGACTGCCGGCGTCGCGCAGGCCGAAATGCCCCGGCTGATCTCCGATGGCAGTTTCAATCCCGGGGCGTTCCCGGAGGGTGTCGCGGTCGATAACTCCAGTGGCGCGTCCAGTGGCGATGTGTATGTCGCGGCGTTGGCGGCGGCGAACATCAACAAGTTCGACGGCTCCGTCCCGCCCAGCCTGATTTCGCCACCGTCTCCGTTCGGTGAAGGGAATTTCTCCGGCGCGACCGTCGACCCCGTCAACGGCGATGTGTATGTGGTCGCGACTGCCGGTCATGAAGTCGAAGTCCGTCCGGGCGAATTCGAAACGGTCTATGAAACTGTGATCGACACGTATGACCCGAGCACGGGCGCGCTGCTGTCGTCGTTTGGAGTGCCGTATTCGAAAAACTTTTCCATCTTCCCCTTCACGGTCATACAGATCGCGGCTGACTCGGTGGGCAACGTGTATGTGCCGGTCGTCCCCGACAACGAGGTGCTGGAGTACAGCCCGACGGGGACGCTGCTGCACACGTTCACCGGCGGCGCGGGCGCGTTGAATGGTCCGACGGGTGTCGCGGTCGATTCCGTGGGGGATCTGTGGGTCGCGGATTCGGGCAACAACCGGATCGTGGAGCTCAGTCCCAGCGGCGCGCCCGTCGAAGTCAACGGCAAGCCCGTGGAAATCAAGAGCGAAGGGGTACAGGATGCGATCGCGCTCGACGGTCATGGGGATGTGCTGGCGATCGTCAAGAACGGCGCGGATTTCTGTGGTTCGGTTAATCGAGGAGAACCACCGTGCTCGCATCTGGTTGAATATGACGCGGCGGGGGCGCAGGTCGCCGATCTCGGCGCGGGCTCCTTCGAACTCGGTCAAGGTCCGGTCCCGTTGCCGCCGATGGTGGCCGTCGACGAAAAGAGCGGACTGGTGTACGTGACGGACGCCAAGGGCGAAAAGGTGTGGGTGTTCGCGCGGCCCACCCCGCCGCGCGTGGAAAAGGAGCTGTCCGTCGAAGTCGGCACGTCCGATGTGAAGCTCGGCGCACACGTGAACCCGGGTGGGATCCCGACGACGTACCGCTTCGAATACGACACCAGGGAATACCGCGAAGGCGAAGCGCCCCACGGGCAGAGCGTCCCGCTCCCGGAAGGGAGCGTCGGTGAAGGTCTCAGCTCCCACACGGTGTGGGCGGCCGCGAGCGGTCTCGCGCCGGGCACGACCTACCACTATCGTGTCGTCGCGACGAGCGAACTGGCCCCCGAAGGCGTGGCGGGTCCCGACCAGACGTTCACGACCGAGACCGCTGAACAGGCGGCGTGCCCGAACGGACAGTTCCGCGGTGGTTTCTCGGCGCATCTGCCCGACTGTCGCGCTTATGAGCTGGTGACGCCGACGACTACGACCTCGGTCGAGATCAAGGGCGCCGGTGTGGCGGCCGTGGGCGGCGACGCGATCGAGTTCGAAACCCGCGAGCCTGAGCCCGGCGCGGCGACGGCCAGCAACTTCTACGTCGCCCGCCGCGGCGAAGCAGGGTGGGCCCCGGAAGACATCATCCCGGTGGAATCGTATTCGGGAACTGTCTGTATCTCGCAGTCCAATGGCGCGGTGGGTTTCTCGGCCGAATTGGATCGTGCGGTCATCTTCTGGGGCGCCGGCAGCCGAGCGTCGTCAGTCGCCAAGGCCTTCGGGCTGGAATGCAACGCCGAAGGGTTGCAGGCTGCGCCGGGCGAACCGGTCGGCTATCAGAACCTGTTGCTGCGTGAAAGCGCGACGGGGGCGTTCGGCCTGATCAACTCGCCCGAAGCGGCGATGGCCGGCCTGACGCCCGCCGATGCCTTCTTCAAGGCCGCCTCGAGCGACCTGCGTCATGTGGTGTTCACCGAGCTGGCACCGTTGACTGAAAACGCGCCGCGCGGCGTCGAAGACCTGTATGAATGGGAAGCTGGCGGCGGGGTGCGTCTCGTGACCGTGCTGCCCGGCGAAACCGCGACGACCGGCTCGCTGGTCACGACCCCCAACGCCCGACCCGCGATCTCCGCCGACGGCTCGGACATCCTGTTCACCTCCGGTGGGGGCCTGTATGCGCGCATCGACGGTAAGAGCACCGTGCAGGTCGATAAGTCACAGGCGGGCGGTGCGAGCGGCGGCGGCCAGTTTCAGGATGTGAGCGCCGACGGGTCGAAGGTTTTCTTCACCGACGAAAGCAAGCTGACGGCCGGCTCGAGCGCGGAAGCTGGAGCACCGGATCTGTACGAGTGCGTGCTGGCACCCGGCGCGAGCGAATGTCAGCTGAGCGACCTGACCCCCGAAGCGACGCTCGCTAAACCTGGTGAACACGCAGACGTGCTTCGGGTCTCCCCGCTCGGTAGCGCCGAGGACTCGCACGTGTACTTCATCGCGAAGGGCGTGCTCGCCGAGAACAAGCGCGAATACGAATACACCGACGCCGAAGGCAGGAGCCACACGGCGGTCGAAGAAGCCCACAGCGGCGCGAACAACCTGTATCTCGACCAGTCCGGAGCGATCAGCTACATCGCGACGCTCGGCGAAAACGAGGCAGGCGTCGGGGCCGTCTCGCCCGACGGTGCCTGGTTCGCGTTTGACTCGCGCAACAGCCTAACCGGCTATGACAACACGCCGGCGGGCGGCGGGCCGGTCGAGGAGATCTTTCTTTACAGCGCGGCTTCGGGTGGGCTCGCCTGCGCTTCCTGTCAGCCCAGCGGCGAAGCGCCGACCGCCGGCGCCGGCGCCAACCTCCTGGGTGGCGATCGCGAACTGAGCGACGGCGGGCGTCTCTTCTTCCAGACCTTCGAAGCGCTCGTCCCCTCCGATACGAACGGGCAGGAGGATGTTTACGAGTACGAGGCGCAGGATGCCCAGGCGCGCTTGATCTCCGGTGGTACGGGCGCGAGCGAATCGACGTTCCAGGAAGCTAGCGAAAACGGCGATGACGTGTTCTTCCTTACCCGCCAGCAGCTTGTGCCGCAGGACACCGAGCCCGAAGCGTCGGTGATCTATGACGCGCGCGTGGATGGCGGTATCCCGTATCTCGCCGCGGCGGCGGCGTGCACGAATGCCGAGGCGTGTCGTGCGCCGGTCGCTGCGCTGCCGTCGGTCTTTGGCGCGCCGGCGAGCCAGACGTTCTCCGGCGCCGGCAACCTCGCACCGCCCGCGATCGCGGCGAAACCCGCCGTCAAGAAGAAGCCAACCAGGTGCAAGAAGGGCTACACAAAGAACAAGAGAGGGACATGCGTAAAAACGAGCCGGAAGAAGACAAAGAGCAAGGCCAAGCGAGCCAGTCGCAACCGGAGGGCAGGCCGATGACCCTTCATGCCATCAACAGACGTCTTTTTCTACCGGCCCTGCTTCTGGTCCTTTTCGCGCTTGCGCTCGCCGCCTCGCCGGCGTTTGCTGCCGGCGAACCGCACCCGTTGCTGTCGAGCTTCGAACGGTCGAGTGGTGTGCCGTTCGCTGACCCGAACGGCATCGCGGTCGACGAAGCCACCGGCGCGGTTTACGTCGCGGAGATCGGCACGGACACGATCTACAAGTACGACAGCGCCGGCAGCCCTGTCGACTTCACCGACGGCTCCGGCGCCGGGACGAACGCGCTCATCGGCGCCGCGACGCCCGCTGCCTCGTTCGCGTTCCCGGGCACGGAGAAGGACACCCCCGCCGCGCTTGCGGTCGACAACTCCACCAGCCCGCTTGACCCCTCCAAAGGCGACCTGTATGTGATGGACGCCGGCCACGGCGTGGTCGACAAGTTCAACGCGCAAGGCAAGTACCTCAGCCAGATCACCGGCTTCAACCCTGCGGGGTCGGGCGAGCACGAACTGCTCGGCCTTGCCGTGGATGCCAACGGCACGCTGCGCATCCATCTCAACCAAACTAGCGCTGCTGGTTCTCTGCTTTCTGGGGGAGTGGCAATTGACGAGTTCGACGACTCGACGGCAAACAGCCTCATCGCCAAACAGGTGAATGAAGATACTATAGGAGGGCCCGGAGCTGGCACTGAAGAAGAAGAACAAAAAGCTCAGATAGGTTTTACGGTCGGCCCCACAGGCGACAACTACCTGCTTTATGGTGGATCCTGCTCATGCGTGGTGAAGTTCGGCCAACAGCTGGCGGCGCTCGGGCAGGTCGACTCGTACAGATCGGGTGCCGTCGCGATCGCCGCCGACCCCGCGACCGGCCATGTGTACATCGATGACCAGTCATCGGTTGGCGAGTGGGACACCGGCGCGACGAATGGTAGCAGTGCCGATTCCATCCACAGTGAAGGCGACGGCACGCTCGTCTCAAGTTTCGGCTCCGAACCGGGCCAGCTCAGTGCCTCTGCCGGCGAACAGGCCGGGATCGCGGTCGACGGCGCGAGCGGGGATGTCTATGTCTCGAACCCCGCGAACGGCGAGGTTTACGTGTTCGGCAGCGATGCGCCGGCGGTGGCGGCGGATGCGCCGAGCGAAATAACGAAGGAAACGGCGACGTTGCACGGCACTGTGAACCCGCGCGGCGAGGCGCTCAGCGCGTGTGAATTCGACTACGGCATTGCCGAAGAATTCGGTCGCGCGACCTACGAACACAAGGTTGCGTGCAACCAAACGCCGTCGGGCACGAGTGCCGTGCCGGTCTCAGCCGATATCGCGGGTCTTTCGGGTGGCCTGCTCTACCGCTTTCGCCTGAAGGCGATCAACGCGAGCGGCACGGAGGAAAGCAGCGGTCTGCTCGCGACGCAAGGCGAAGGCTTCGGGATCAAAAAGTTTGAAATGTCGTCCGTCAACGAAGACGGCAGCCCAGATACCCAGGCTGGCTCGCACCCGTATGCGCTGCTCAACACGATCGAATTCAACTCGCATTACATGCGCGTGGAATCAAACGCCGACTCAATGTACGCGCGCGAGCCGGACGGGACGCTCAAGGATCTGCGGGTCGATCTGCCGCCGGGCTTGGTCGGCGACCCCAACGCGACGAAGAAGAAGTGCACGCTGAACGATTTGGATGAAGGCAACAACGGCGGCGGACCGGTAGGCTGTCCGGCCGAATCGTATCTCGGCCAGCTGCAGCTGATCTGGGCGGAACACGTCTTCGATAGTGGTTACAAACTCAACGAACCGGTGTTCAACATGGCGCCGCCGTATGGTGTCGCGGCGCAGTTTGGTATCCAGTTCATCAATCCCGATCTGTTCCTGAACAGTGGGCTGCTCGCGGGCGGGAACTACCCGATCCAGACGACGGAGTCGGATATTCCCCCGGCCGCCCCGGTGATAGTCAGCCACTTGACCCTCTACGGGGTGGTCCCCGACTGCGTGTACGTCGGGGAAGGAGCGGGAAAGTACGCGACTGACCTCTGCCGCGAACGGGGATCCGGCAGCAGGGGTGTATACGAAGTTGAGCCGGGTGGTAAACCGTTTTTGACGCTTCCGACGGCGTGTAATGGCCCGTTGCGCTCGTCGATCTCGATCGACTCCTACCAGGAACCCGGTCATTGGATTAAGCCGGTGGAAGCGTTGTCGCGTAATGTGGCGGGGCAGCCGGTGTCGGTGACGGGCTGCTCGAAGCTGGAATTCCCGCCGGAAGTTAGCGTCGCGCCGGACACGACGGACGCCAGCAGTCCCTCAGGGCTGACGGTGCACGTCAAGGTGCCCCAGACGGCGGCGTTAAACCCAAATGGGCTGGCGGAGTCTGCGCTGCGTGATACGACGGTCGCGTTGCCCGCGGGCGTCGCGATCAACCCGTCGGGTGGGGGCGGTCTGGAAGCGTGTACCTCTGAACCGGCGGCGCTCGCGGCGGGTGCGCTCGGTAGTCCTGGCGATCAGATCGGCTACAAGGGCCAGGAAGAACTGAACGGGAAATATGAACCGGGCGTGCAGTGGAGCACGTTTACCTCGGAACTGGCGAGTCCGCTCGCGCCGGGGTCGAACTTCTGCCCGAACGGTTCGAAGGTCGGGACGGTAAAGATCAAGACGCCGCTGTTGGAACACGAACTCGAAGGCTCGGTGTATTTGGCGACGCAGAACAACAACCCGTTCGAGAGCTTGATCGCGATGTACATCGTCGCCGAAGACCCGTTCTCTGGCAGCCTCGTCAAGCTGGCGGGTGCGGTGCGGCTGTGCGAAGGCGCGGGTGAGATGGTCGAAGGGGTCACGTGCGCTGGTGCGGGGCAGATCGTGACGACGTTCAAGAACTCCCCGGATACGCCGTTCGAAGACCTCGAACTGCACTTCTTCGGTGGGGAACGCGCACCATTGGCGACCCCGTCGCGGTGTGGGACCTACACCACGACCGCGCTCTTCACGCCGTGGGACGGCAACGGCCCGGTAACCTCGGAATCGAGCTTCAATATCGAACGCGGCCCCGGTGGTGGCCCGTGCCCCGGCGCGACGCTGCCGTTCAGCCCGTCTGTGAATGCGGGCGCCACGAACATTCAGGCGGGTGCGTTCTCGCCGTTGACGGTGACGATGAACCGCAAAGACGGCGAACAGAACCTGAAGTCGATCGAAGCGCACCTGCCGCCGGGCCTCTCAGGTGTGCTGGCCGGCGTCGAACTGTGCCCCGAACCGCAGGCCAACCTCGGCGAGTGCGGCCCCAACAGCCTGGTCGGCGAAGCGACGATCAGCGTTGGTGTCGGCAACCAGCCGTTCACGGTCACCGGCGGGAAGTTCTATCTCACCGGCCCCTACAACGGCCACGGCACTTGTACCGTCGGTGAAGCGGGGTGCGCGCCGTTCGGTCTGACGTTCGAGGTACCCGCGAAGGCCGGCCCGTTCGACCTCGCGAACACGGCGAACAACCACCCGGCGTGCGATTGCGTAGTCGTCAGGGGCAAGATCGAACTGAACCCGTTGACCTCCGCGATCACGATCACCTCGGACCCGCCCGGCTCGCCGGACTCGATCCCCACATCGATCGAAGGGATCCCCCTGGAAATCCAGCACGTCAACGCGACGACCACGCGCGGGAACTTCCAGTTCAACCCGACCAGCTGCGCGAAGATGGCGCTCACCGCCACATTGCAGCTCAACGAAGGCGGCTCGAGCACGCTCTCAACGCCGTTCCAGGTCACGAACTGCGCCGCGCTGAAGTTCGAACCGAAATTCTCCGTCTCCACATCAGGCAAAACGAGCAAAGCGAGCGGTGCGAGCCTGACCGCGAAGCTCACCTACCCGAACGTGCCGCAAGGCACCGACGCGGACATCGCCAGGGTCAAAGTCGAACTCCCCAAGCAGCTACCCTCACGGTTGACGACGCTACAGAAGGCATGCACCGACAAACAGTTCGAAGCCAACCCAGCTGGATGCCCCGCGGCATCGATGATCGGCTACGCGACGGTGCACACCCCATTGATCCCGGTGCCGCTGCAGGGCCCCGTGATCTTCGTCAGCCACGGCGGCGAAGCGTTCCCGTCGCTGACGATGGTGCTGCAGGGCTACGGCATCACGATCGACCTCGTCGGCACGACATTCATCAGCAAAGCCGGCGTCACCAGCACAACGTTCAAGACCGTCCCCGACCAGCCGTTCTCAAGCTTCGAACTGACGTTGCCCGAGGGCCCCTACTCCGCGCTCGCGGCCAACGGCAACCTCTGCGGAAAGAAGCTGACGATGCCAACCGAATTCGTCGCGCAGAACGGCGCGGAAATCCACGAGACGACGAACATCGGCGTAACGACCTGCGCGAAGACCAAGACCCTCACCCGCGCCCAAAAGCTCGCCGCCGCGCTCAAGGCCTGCCACAAAGACAAGCGCAAGGCCAGGCGCTCGAGCTGCGAACGCGCCGCCCGCAAGAAGTACGGGCCGGTCAAGGCCAAGAAGAAGAAAAAGAAGTAAGCGCCGCGGCCAACCGCGGGAGGAGATTGGGTCTCAAAGCCAGTAACGCAGGCTTGTCGGCGCCTGCTCGGGGTGTTCTTCGAGGAGTCGATCGAGCGCGGTGACCATGCGCCCGATCGTCGCTGGGCTGCCGCGGGGGTAGCGGCTGGGGTCAGCAAGCACGAGACCGTGATGGGCCTGGCCTCGCTGATCGTAATCGTCGGCGATGACACTCAGATCGGCGATGTTCTCCGTGACGACCGCGCGCTGCTCGGTCTGGGCCAGCGCGAACAGGTCCGTGTCCGCGAGCGCGCGCAGCTCAGCTACGCTCGACCACCGCGTTGGCATCGTGTCCGCGAGCGCGGAGTTGCTCGACGATCACGGGCGTGTACATCTCGTCGAGCATGAGCTTCACGGCTCAGGCGAGCGCTTGTTGCGTACGCTTCCACGCGGCGTATTGCCGCTCGGTCTCTTCGCGGTTGAAGGCAATCCGCGCGTCCACCTCCGCGGTGAAGTCGCCGTAGTAGCGCAGGGCCACGTTGACCTGTGGGTGTGAGAGGTTGCCCCACTCGGCGGCGCCCGCGATCGCCCGCTCGCCGCTGGACCCAAATTCCTTGACGACTTTCACGACCTGCCACACGTCCGGACCGAAGGCGAGCGCCGCGCGACGTCCGGTGGGACCGTCCTTGAACACGATCCCAGGGTGGTCCTCCATGCGCAGTCCCTCGTCGATCAGCCGCTCCGCAGTCCTCGATTTGGCCTCGCCGCGGCGCCGCGCGCCCACGTCCAGGCGCTCGAGCGTCTGTGGGCTCATGCGGATCGAGAACGGCTTCGGGGCGGTCTGAGGGCTCATGTAGTTGCTTGTAGTCTAGCGTACTGTAGTCCGCTGTTTTGGCCTTGCCTTTCGCGTCCGTCCGGCTGCCTGGTGGGGTGTTCCGCTTGGGGGCTTTACAAGCTGTTGGGGCTTGATGTCTGTTGTGTGCGTCTTGTCAAGAGGCGTAGGGACATGGGCATACGCTCAGGGCATCGCGAGCTTCGGGCAGATGGGGAGTAGTCGGTCGGACAATTGGGGAATAGAAGGCCGGACAGATGGGGAATGTTGAAGGGGTCAGATGGGGATTGGTTAGGATTGTCCTTGGTGTCTGCACCCGCTACCGATCCCGTCCTCTACGACCTCGCGGACGGCGTCGCGACGCTCACGCTGGACGAGCCCGACACGCGCAACGCGCTCTCTCCCGAGCTGCTGCTCGGTCTGATCGCCGCCTTCCAGCGCGCCGAGGAGGATCCCGACGCGCGGGCCATCGTCCTCTGTTCCTCGCACGAGCGCACTTTCTCCTCCGGCGCCAACCTCGGCGGCTTCGCCGGCGATGCCTCGCTCGTGCACAAGCACTTCGCCTCCGAGCGCTTCGTCGAGCTCTTCCGCCTGATCGGCTCGCTGACCAAGCCGACGCTGTGCGCGGTGCGCGGCCACGTCCTCGCGGGCGCGCTCGGGATCGCGCTCGCGTGCGATCTGATCGTGGCCTCCGAGCAGGCGACGTTCGGGACGCCCGAGATCAACATCGGCACGTTCCCGTTCATGATCATGGCGCTGATCTACCGCAACGTCCCGCGCAAGCGCGTCAACGAGCTGCTCTTGCTGGGCGAGCGCTGGAGCGCGCAGGAGGCGCTCGCGGCCGGGATCGTCAACCGCGTTGTCCCCGCCGCGGAGTTCGACGCCTTCGTCGCCGACTGGGCCGGAAAGCTCGCCTCGAAGTCGCCCGCGATCATGCGCCTGGGCAAGGAAGCGATGCGCCGCCAGCTCGACATGCCCCTCGACGACGCGCTCGACTACCTGCGCGCCCAGCTCACGCTCGCGCTCTCGACCGAGGACATCGTCGAGGGCGTCACGGCGTTCTTCGAGAAGCGCGAGCCGGTTTGGAAAGGGCGCTGACTCGGCGATCGGCCGACGGCGATCAGGTCGAGGGCGAGGGTCCCTCGCGCGGCTCGAGCGTTGCTTCGATCGTCGCTAGGAACTTTTGCGCGAGGTCGATCGCGTTGCGGGCATCCTCGTCGGGAGCGAACCAGGCGTCGTAGTCTGCCTGCTCGCGCTCGGGCTGGATCTTCTGCACGGAGGCCGCAAGATCGGCGTCGAGCTCTCCCGTGTCCACGAACGCACGACGTAGCTCATGCCAGATTCCACGATGCGTCTTAGCGCTGATGTCGCGCTCGCTGAGTGCCGCCCGCGCGGCATAGAGCATCGCGTAGTAGGCCGCGCTCAATGCTGTTGAAGGGTCCTCATCGATGACGACCGATGCCGCGGCGAGTCGCCGCTTGGCGGCCTGGAGCAACTCGTCGCTGCGTGGGTTCACGCCGCGACCTTGTCGCGGTCTACCTCGGCGATGAAGAATGAGCCGATCTCGCGTCTCCCGGCAAGCCACTCGGGTGTGTGGATGTGCACCGAGAACGACCACGTAAGCGCTTGCAGGTCGAGCGCCCGCGCCGTCTGCAGCAGGGTGTCGTGGATGCTCGCCTTGGCGTTCCACGAGTCGTCCGCGACCAGCACGAGCAGGTCCACATCCGAGCTCTCGCTCGGAGTCGTCCCCCGCGCGCGTGAGCCGAAAAGCCATATCGAGTCGACCTCGTTCTGTTCGTCTGAGCGCAGGTTGGAGGCGAAGCGCTCCAGCAACAGTCGCTCGTCCACGCTCAACGACGTTTGACTCAGGGGAGTCATCGCCTCGATTGTAGGCCCGCCTTCTTAAACTAACGTGTTCGTCTATGTGGACATGTGAATTCGCGCCTCACACAAAGTAAGCAGTAGGACTCTTTACTTCCCGCGGGCGCCGATCCGGTTAGGATTGCCCTGTGGCCGCGTCCTCAACCGAGTCGAGCCTGCTGCGCCCTCTGGTCGAGGACCTCGAAGCCCGCCGCGCGCCGCATCAAGCTCGGCGGCGGGCAGGAGAAGATCGACCGCCAGCACGAGAAGGGCGCGCTGACCGCGCGCGAGCGCGTCGCGCTGCTCGTGGACGAGGGCACGTTCGTCGAGCTCGGCATCCATGGGCGCCCGCACTCCTCCCAGCGCGCGATGGACGGCGTCGACGCGCCCGCCGACGGTGTGATCACCGGCTACGGCAAGGTCGATGGTCGCCTGACGGCCGTGTGCGCGTATGACTTCACGGTGATGGCCGGCTCGATGGGGATGACGGGCGAGTTCAAGGTCACGCGCCTGCGCGAGCTGGCGCTGACCAAGCGCATCCCGTTCGTGTGGCTGCTCGACTCCGCCGGCGCGCGCGTGCAGGAGGCCGCGGGGGCGATGTTCGCCGGCTCTGGGCACCTCTTCCGCGAGGAGGTGATCATGAGCGGCGTGATCCCCCAGGTCGCCGCGCTGCTGGGGCCGTGCGCCGCCGGGACCGCCTACATCCCCGGCCTGGCCGACTTCGTGCCGATGGTCAAGGGGCGCGGCTCGATGGCGCTCGCCGGACCGCACCTCGTGCGCGCGGCCGTCGGTGAGGACGTCACGCAGGAGGAACTGGGCGGCTCGCGCGTGCACTGCCGCAAGTCCGGCGTGGGCGACATGGAGGTGGAGAGCGACGAGGAGTGCATCGCGCGCATCAAGGAGTACCTCTCCTACATGCCCCAGCACTGCGAGACCCCGCCGCCTGTGCGCGCGGCCTCAGACCCGATCGACCGCCGCGAGGAGTCGCTGCTGGACGTGCTGCCGCCGTCCAACCGCACGCCGTATGACATGTATGAGGTGATCCGCGCGATCGTCGACGACGGCGAGTACTTCGACATCAAGGGCCAGTGGGCGAAGACGATCATCACCTGTCTCGCGCGCTTCGGCGGGCGCCCCGCGGGGATCGTCGCCAACCAGCCGCAAGCCAGCTGGGGGGCATCCTCGACAACGACTCCGCCGACAAGGCCGCGCGCTTCGTCAACCTCTGCGACGCCTTCGGCGATCCCGCTGGTGTTCCTGCAGGACGTGCCCGGGTTCATGGTCGGCACGAAGGTCGAGGCCGCCGGCATCATCCGCCACGGCGCGAAGATGCTGCACGCTGTCGCCGCCGCGACCGTGCCGAAGATCACGGTCATCACGCGCAAGGCCTACGGCGCGGGCTACTACGTGATGTGCGGGCGCGCGTACGAGCCCGACCTGATCGTCGCGTGGCCGAGCGCCGAGATCAGCGTGATGGGGGCCGAGGGGGTCGTGGAGATCGCGTTCCGCAGCCAGGTGGAGGAGGCCGAGGACCCCGAGGCCAAGCGCGCCGAGCTGATCGAGGGGTTCCGCAGCGCGTTCGACGTCTACATCGCCGCCGGCAACGACCTGATCGACGACGTGATCGACCCGCGCGACACCCGCGTGACGATCTGCAGCGGGCTGGAGATGTCGGCGGGGAAGAGGGTCGAGCGGCCTTGGAGGCGACATGGAGTGGTTCCCGTCTAGGGAGGAGAGCCTATGAGCGTCGATGACCCCGTAGTTCATCACCTGCGCCATCTCCGGCGTGCTCGCCAACCGCGAGCAGTGTCCCGCGATCCCGTACACCCCCGCCGAGTACGCCGCCGAGGCGCGGCGGATCGTCGACGAGGGCGGCGTGATGATCCACATCCACGCGCGCAAACCCAACGGGGCGCCGAGTTCGAGGTCGAGGACTACCGCGCGATCTCCGACGCGATCCGCGCCGAGGTCGGCGACGCCGCGATCATCAACTTCTCGACCGGCGCCGTCGGTGTCTCGGTCGAGCAGCGCGTCGCCTACCTGCGCGAGTGCCGCCCCGAAGTCGCCGCGCTGAACATGGGCTCGATGAACTACGCCAAGTATTCGCGCTCGCGCAAAGACTTCGTCTTCAAGATGGTCTTCGCGAACCCCTTCGAGGAGATCGTCGCGCTGCTGGAGGCGATGAACGAGCTCGGCATCAAACCCGAGCACGAGTGCTTCGACATCGGCCACGTCGGCTCGCTGGAGCCGCTGATCGACATGGGCGTGCTGCACCCGCCGCTGCACGTCGACTGCATCATGGGCGTCACCGGAGGCATCCCCCCGAGCGCGCGCAACCTCGCGGCGATGGTCGAGAACATCCCCGGTGGGGGTGGGATGGCGGGGCGGGCGGGCACAAGTCCCACTGGGGCGTGATCGGCATCTCCCGCGCAGCAGTGGCTGCTCGTCGCCGCCGCGCTCACGCTCGGCGGCTCCGTCCGGGTGGGCCTGGAGGACAACCTGTATCTGCCGAGCGGCGAGATGGCGCGCTCCAACGGCGAGCTGATCGCGCAGGCGCGGCGGATGACCGAAGAGGTCGGCCGCCGGCCCGCGACCGTCGCGCGAGGCGCGCGCGATGCTGGGGATCAGCCCCGCGAGCGGCGTGGGCGCCGCGTCGTCATGAGCCTGCCGCTGGAGGGCATCCGCGTGCTCGACCTCTCGCGCCTGCTTGCCGGGCGGCTTCTGCTCGCTGCTGCTCGCCGACTTCGGCGCGGACGTGCTGAAGGTCGAGGACACCGGCATGGGCGACTACATCCGCTGGTCCCCGCCCTACGTCGAGGGCGCGGAGGACAGCGCCAAGTCCGCGCTGTTCCTGGCGCTCAACCGCAACAAGCGCTCGATCCGCCTGGACCTCAAGCACGAGCAGGGCCGCGAGGCGCTGCTGGCGCTCGTGCGCGAGCACGACGTCGTGCTCGAGTCCTTCCGCCCGGGCGTGCTCGACCGCCTCGGCGTCGGCTACGAGCGCATGCGCGAGGTCAACCCCGGGATCGTCTACTGCGCGATCTCCGGCTACGGCCAGACCGGGCCCAAGCGCGACGCCGCCGGGCACGACATGAACTACCTCGGCCTCGTCGGCCTGCTCGGGCTCACCGGCGAGGCCGGCGGCGGTGGGTGGGCGTCCGATGCAGTCCGCCGGCCAGATCGCCGACCTCGGCGGCGGCGCGCTGATGGCCGCCTTCGGGATCATGGCCGCGCTGCGCGAGCGCGACGGCGCCCCCGCGCGCGGCGAGCGCCCGGCCCGGCCCGGCTCGGGCGAGGGCCAGATCGTCGACGTCTCGATGGCCGACGGCGCGCTCTCCTGGCTGGCGATGGTCGCCGGCGCGTACTTCGCCGACGGCACCGTTCCCCACCGCGGCGATCTGCCGCTGGCCGGCTCGCTGATCTGCTACCGGCCGTACGAGTGCGCCGACGGCTGGGTCACGCTCGGCGCGCTGGAGCCGAAGTTCTGGCAGGCGTTCTGTCGCGGCGTCGAGCGCGAGGATCTGATCGAGCGCCAGTTCGAGGGCCCCGGCTCCGAGGCCCACGCGCGAGGTGCAGGCGATCTTCCGCGCGCGCCCGCGCGCGGAGTGGGAGGAGTTCGCGCGCAAGCACGACTGCTGCCTGGAGCCCGTCCTCGAGCTCGACGAGGCGCTCGACGTCCGAGCTCGTGCGCGCGCGCGAGATGGTCGTCGAGATCGATCAGCCCGGCGCCGCGCGGCCCGTGCGCCAGCTCGGCATCCCCGTCAAGCTCGACGCGCACCCCCGGCGCGCACGCGCGGCTGCCCGGCCCCGCGCTGGGCGAGCACACCGAAGAGGCCCTGCGCGAGGCCGGCTACGGCGACGAGCAGATCGCCGAGCTGCTCTGAGCAGGCGGGCGGCAGCCGCGCGCCGGCACGCGGCGCAATGCCGGCTCGTGCGCCGGCGCCGACGTCTCCGAGCGCCGTGAGCGACCGCCTGAGCGCTGCTGAAGATCGGCGAGCTGGCCGAGCGCGCGGGCGTTAGCCCCGGCACGGTCCGGCACTACCTGCGCGAGGGCCTGCTGCCGCAAGCCCGTGAAGACGAGCCGCAACATGGCCTACTACCCGGCCGACTACGTGCGAGCGGATCGCGCTCATCAGGCGCCTGCAGGAGGAGCGGTTCATGCCGCTGCGCGTGATCCGCGTGATGCTCAGGAGGAGCCCGAGCGCGTGCGCGCGCTGATCGAGTCGAGGACCGCATCGTCGAGCGCGCGCTCGCCAGCGCGGAGGAGCGCAGCGGCGCGCGCCGCGTGCCCGCGAAGGAGATCCGCGAGCGCTACGACATCCCCCGCAACGTGCTCGCGCGGCTGGGCGAGATCGGCGTGCTGACCCCCTCCAGCCGCGGCTACGGCCCGGACGACGTGCAGATCGTCGAGGCCATCAGCCGCTTCCGCGCCGGCGGCTACGACGAGGCGCTCGGCTTCACCGTCTACGACACCCTGCGCTACCGCGAGGCGCTCGAGCCGCTCGTCCAGGAGGAGCTGCGCGCGCTGCTCGACCGCCTCGCCGGCGAGGTCGAGGTGGAGCGCGCGCACGAGATCATCGCGGCCGGCGCGGAGCCGCTGCGCGAGCTGATCGGGGCGATCCACTCCAAGCTGCTGCTCGCCGAGCTCGGCGCCGAGCATGGCGCAGGCCGTGCCGACCTCGCCAGGTGCGCTACCACTTCGCGCGGTGGTGCTCCATCACGCCCAGCCCGCTCGCCAGGCGGATGCCGCCGGGCAGCGTGCCGGCGAACGTGCCGAACGGCGCGGTGTAGTCGCTGCGCACGACCAGCAGGTTCTCGCTGCGCCGGCGCACGGCCTCTGCCGTGAAGCGCAGCCGTGAGTCGTGCTCAGCGTCCTGCCGCGACGATCTCGCTCAGGTCCGTCGCGAAGCGCACCGGCGCCGGTCTCGCTCGGCGCGCCGTCGATCCACACCGCGCGCTCGCTCCCGGTCGGCGGGTCGTTGACGCCGGCCACCAGGTTCCACGCGAGCGCCGCGCCGTCCTCGCCCGTGCCCACCCCGGCGCTCCACCACCACTCCGTATGCCGCGCGTGATATCCCGCCGTGTCGTCGATCACGGCCAGCGCCTCGATCGACCGTGGCGGGCCGCCGTCGAGCGCGAGCGTCCCGTGCGCGCGCACGCCCGCCTGCTTGCGCGTCCACACCTCGCCGGCGCCGAGCGTCCGCCCGCGGCGTACGTCGCCGCCGTCGTGTCCGCCGGTGTCGCGTACTCCCGTCGTCGCCGTGGGCGCACCGCGCCTGGATGCCCGCGTCTTCGTCGCAGCTGCCAGATCGAGCTGCACGCCGCCGTCATGAACTCGCATGCGTCCCGGGGCCAGCTCGACGGCACCGCGGCGCACGAGCATGCGCGTGCGCTCCCGCAAGCCGCCTGTCCTCGCGCGTGTACACCGCCCAGAAGCACTGCCTCGCGGGCCCGACCTGCACGAGCGCCGCGCACGCCATCAGCTCCTCGCAGAACACCCCCACGTAGCGCCAGCGCTTCAGCGGCGGCCTGCCTCGCAGCAGCGGCAGGCGTCGCCTCGCCGGCGGTCGCGTCGAGGTCGCTCTGGAGCTATGCTTGAGGGCGTTGACTGACTAGTCAATCTATTTCCGTGGGTTGGGCTCGGCTCGCGAAGGGGAGTGCACACATGAAGGCAGCGGCCGTCCAGCTCAACTCCACCGCCGACTTCGGCGCGAACCTCGCCACCGCCGATCGTCTCACACGCGCCGCCGCCGCGGACGGCGCGCAGCTGATCGTGCTGCCGGAGAAGTGGACCGCGATGGGCTCCGAGGAGGAGCTGCGCGCGTGCGCCGAACCGCTCGACGGGCCCGCCGTCTCCTGGGCTCGCGAAACCGCCGCCGAGCTGGGCGTGGACCTCGTCGCCGGCTCGTTCCTGGAGCGCATCCCGGGGAGGAGAAGCTCGCCAACACCTGCGTCCACGTCGAGCCCGGCGGGGCGGTTCGCGCGGTCTATCGCAAGCTGCACATGTTCGACGTTCGCGATCGACGGCCGCTCCTACCGCGAGTCCGACATCGAGCTTCCCGGCGAGGAGATCGTGCTCTCGGAGACCTCCTCGGACGAGCCGGGCGCGGGGGTCGAGCTGGGCCTGGCGATCTGCTACGACCTGCGCTTCCCCGAGCTGTTTCGCATCCTCGCCGTGCGCGGCGCGCGCATCCTCGCGCTGCCCTCGGCGTTCACGCTGCCGACCACCCGCGACCACTGGGAGGTCCTCGTCCGCGCCCGCGCGATCGAGAACCAGGCGTTCGTGATCGCCGCCAACCAGGTCGGACCCCATCCGGGCGGCATGCGCTCGGGCGGGCGCTCGATGATCGTCGACCCCTGGGGCGTCGTGCTCGCGCAGGCCCCCGACGGCGAGCAACACATCCTCGCCGAGCTCGACCTCGAGCGCCAGGCGGAGATCCGCGCGCAGCTGCCCGCCTTGACCCATCGCCTGCCCGAGGTGTATGGCCGATGATGAGACTCGCCGGCAACAGAGAGGATGACCGGTGAGCGCCGTCGACCCGCATGAGAATGGCGGTCAGAGCCTGCCGGCGCCCCGTCGCGCTCGGGGAGCGCGCCGGATGCCGGCTCGAGCACGAAAACCCGCGCCAAGACCGCCGCCGACAAGCGCCGCTCGATCCTCGACGCCGCCGTGCGCGTGTTCGCGCGCCAGGGCTTTCACGCCTGCCGCGTGGCCGACATCGCCGACGAGGCGGGCGTGGCCTACGGGCTCGTCTACCACTACTTCGCCTCCAAGGACGAGATCCTCGACACGCTCTTCCTCGAGCGCTGGGCGATCATGCTCGAGACGATCCGCCACGTCGACGCCGAAGCGATCCCCGCGCGCGAGAAGCTCGCGGCGATCGCCTCGTTCATCGTCGACTCCTACAGCCACGACCCCGACCTGATGAAGGTCATCATCGTCGAGGTCACCCGCGCTGCCAACTCGTTCGGGCAGACCCACCTCGCGCAGATCCGCGAGGCGTTCACGCTGATCTCGGAGATCGTGACCAAGGCGCAGGCCGACGGTGAGTTCAAGCCCGAGATCACCGCCGAGTTCGCGGCGATCGCCTTCTACGGCGCGATCGAGCAGGTGCTGACCGGCTGGATCTTCGGTCTGCTGCCGCGCGGAGCCGAGCACTACGAGCAGGCCAAGCGGCTCGTGGTGGAGACGATCTGCGGCGGACTCGACGCGTCCGGCGGGGGCGCGCCGGCCTGAGCGCAGCCGACCGGGAGGACCGGTCTCGCGGAGCGTGTCGCCTCCGGGCAATAGACTGCCGTAACGACATGGAGAACGACGTGGTCAAGCGCCTGATGTGGTCCGGTCTGCTGGCCGGGATCGGCGCCCTGTCGAGCATCGTCGCCCACCGCCTCGCTACGCGGGTGTGGCTGCGACTGTTCGACGAGGAGCCGCCCGAGTGAGCGCCTCGCCGCTCGGCAGACGATTCCGGCGCCGCAGGACAGGGCCCCAACGGGGGTGGCGGCGCGGGCTCGCCGCGCGGCGACGTTCCGAAGGGCATCGCCGCCGCGATCGCCGAGGTCTCCGAGCGCGCGACCATGCTGGTCCGCGAGGAGATCGAGCTCGCCAAGGCCGAGGTCGCCGAGAAGGCCTCAAGGCTCGCCAAGGGCGCCGTCGTCGGTATCGCCGCCGGGATCTTCTTCCTCACCGCCCTGTTCTTCGTCCTGATCGGCTGCGCCTGGCTGCTCTACTACTACCTGCCGATCGGCAACCAGTTCACCTACTTCTGGGGCTTCTTCGCGATGGCCCTGATCCTCGTCATCCTCGGCCTGATCGCCGGCCTGATCGCCGCCCGCGCGGTCAAACGTGGTGCGCCCCCGACCCCGGACATGGCGATCGAGGAGGCGCGTCGGATCCGCGACACCGTCTCCTCGGGAGTCACCGATGCGCCGGGCGCCGCCGCGGGGCGGGGCACGGCCGCCGCGTCCACCACGGCCGGCACAGCCGGATCGCCGACCGCCGGACCCACTGCCCCCACATCTGCCCCCTCCTATGGCGCCGCCGCGCCGCACGCCGTCGTCGACCCGCCCGCATCCAACGGCGGAGAGGGAGCCGCCCCCTGATGCCCCAGCGTTCGCCCGCCGAGATCCGCGACTCGATCGAGGCCAACCGCAACGAGCTCGCCGTCTCGATCGTGCAGCTGCGCGGCGAGGTCGCCTACCTGACCGACTGGCGCGGGCACCTGGAGCGCCACCGCAGCGAGGTCACCGCCGCGGCCGCCGTCGTCGGCCTGCTGATCGGCGGGCGCATGCTTCGGCGTCGCCGCCGCCGCCGCTAGACAATCGCTGGGCGGCGCGATACTGCGTCCTCAGTCGCTCGCGTACGTAGTACGCCACGCTCCCTGCGTCCTTGTCTCGCTTGCCCATCGACCGTCTAGCGGATTCGGAACTGCGCTTGATCAGTTCAAGAGCGCGCGCGGTATCGCGCCGACGCCGATCAGGCCGGGGCCGGTGTAGGTGCCGATCACCGGTCCGACCTCCGAGGTGAACACCGGCTCGGAGTCGAAGATCTCGCGGCAGCGCTCGATCAGCCGCTCGGCCTGCTCGGTCGCCTGGATGTGCTGCACGACCCACCCGTCCGACCCTTCGTCGTGCAGCTGCTGCGCGTACTGCACCATCCGCTCGAACGCCCGGCCGGCGGTGCGCACGCGCTCGACGGGGACGATCTCGTACTCCATCGACAGGATCGGCTTGATCCGCAGTGTCCCGCCCAGCCACGCCTGAGCCTTGCCGACGCGCCCGCCGCGGCGCAGGTACTCGAGCGTGTCCAGGCAGAACCAGATCTTCAACGTCTTGCGCGTCTCGCGCACCCGCTCCGCCACCGCCTCCCGATCGGCCCCGGATCTGGCCGCGGCGCAGGCCGCGAGCACCAGCAGGCCCATCCCGCCGCACGCGGTTTCGCCGTCGATCACGGCGACTCGCTCGCCCAGGCCACGCTCGCTCAGCAGCCCGTGCGCCTGCCTGGCGGCCTCGCACGTACCCGAGATGCCGCCCGCGAGATGGATCGAGACGATGTCCCTGCCCTGCTCGAGCAACGGCTCCCACACGGCGAGGAAGTCGCCGATCGAGGGTTGTGAGGTCGTGGGCAGCTCGGGGTCTGACGCCAGGCGCTTGTAGAAGGCGTCGAACCCGTCCATCTCCAGCTCGCGCTCGGGCCGGCCCTGCCAGCCGACGTACAGGCTGACCTGACGGATGCCCTGCTCGTCCGCGAGCTCGCGCGGCAGGTATTGCGTGCTGTCGGTTACCACCGCGACGGACTCGGACATCCTTGGCGGACGCTACACCAACGGCCAGTCCGCGAGGCGTCAGGTCTTCAGCCGAGCCGGTTCTCGATCTGCGTGAGCCCGGGCGCGACGGCTGCGGCTTCGCCCAGCTGCTCCTCGGCGTCCGCCGCACCGTCTCCGTCGACGCCGAGCGTCTGCGCCAGCTCGCCCGACTCGTACATCTCCATCACGATGTCGCACCCGCCCACGAGCTCGCCCTTGACGAACAGCTGCGGGATCGTCGGCCACTGCGAGATCGCCGAGAGCTCTTCGCGGATGCGCGGGTCCGGCAGCACGTCCACGGCCGCGAACGGGGCCTGCAGCGACTGCAGCGCTGCGACCGTGCGCGCCGAGAACCCGCACGCGGGCGCGTCCGGCGTGCCCTTCATGAACAGGATCGTCTCGTGCTCGGAGATCGCCTGCGCGATCGCGTCGCGGATATCGGTGCTCTGCTCGGTGTCTGACATGGGCTGCTCCTGGCTATTGGGGGCTCTGGGTCTTCAGCGACAACGCGTGGATCGGGCCGCCGATCTCCGTGCCGAACACGTCGTAGACGAGCCTGTGCTGCTCGATGCGGCTGCGACCCGCGAACGCCGCCGCGGTGACGGTCGCTTTGAAGTGATCGCCGCCGCCGGTCCAGTCCTCGACCTCGACCCTCGCGCCCGGGATCGCGGCCTCGATTCGCTGCTTGATCTCCTCGGCATTCGGCATGCTCTCCGCAGCTTAGAACACTCCTTCACCCCTCGCTATACTTTGGAAAGCAATGGTCACGATCACCGACAAAGGCGCCGAGAAGGTCCAGGAGTTCCTGGCCGCCCAGGAGGCCGACGTCAGCCTGGCCGGGCTGCGCGTCGGCGTGCGCGGCGGCGGCTGCTCGGGCTTTCAGTACCAGCTCGCCTTCGACGAGCAGCGCGACGAGGACGCCGTGTTCGAGACCCACGGCCTGAAGCTGCTGGTCGACAACGACAGCCTCCCATTCGTACGCGGCTCGGTCATCGACTACGAGGAGACGCTCCAGGGCGCCGGCTTCAAGGTCGAGAACCCCAACGTCGTCGCCGCCTGCGGCTGCGGCTCGTCTTTCCGGGTAGCCGAGGAGGAGCAGGTCTCAGCCGTCTGACGGACGGATGGCGGCGCGGATGCTGCGTCCTCGGTCGCTCGCGTACGCAGTACGCCACGCTCCCTGCGTCCTTGCCCCCCTGCGTCCTTGCCCCGCTTGCCCTCCGACCGTCAGAAGGTCTGTGAGCACCTGACGCCCTCTTTGTCTTCATGCCCGTCCTATCCGCCCGTCTGCGAAGCCTGACGCCCGCTCGCCTGCGCGACGACGTGCGCCTGCGCGCGCTGGCGGTCGGCTGTGGGCTGATCCCGCCGCGCACGATGCACTCCCGCGAGGATGCGTCCGTGCTGCTGGAGGCGGCGCGCGAGGCGAGGCGCGTGGTCGAGATCGGTGTGTACGAGGGCTCCTCCGCGGTCGTGCTGTGCGGGGAGCTGCGCACGGACGCCGAGCTGCACCTGGTCGACCCGTTCGGGCGCCATCCCGACGCGCTGCCCTCCGGTTGGGGCGCCACCGAGTGGGCGACCCGGCGCGCGGTGGCCCGCGCTCGACGCCGGCGCGGCTCCGAGGCGCCGGTCGTCCAGTGGCACGCGTGTCTCTCCGCCGAGCTCGCCGCGCGCTGGCGGGGCGAGGCGGACGTGGTGTTCATCGACGGCGACCACTCCGAGCCCGGCTGCGAGCTCGACTGGTCGGAGTGGCATCGCTTCGTCCCGCTCGGCGGCCACGTCGTCTTCCACGACGCCCGCGCCGACCGCCCGGATGGGCGCGGTCTGCCGGGTCCCACGGCGGTCGTCACCCGTCATTTCCGCACCGGCGGCGGCACTCCCGGCTGGGAGATCGTCGCCGAGGCCGATCGCACGGTCGCCGTGCGGCGGGTGGGCTGAGCGGATCTGCGACGGTCTGGTGGGGTCGCGGAGAAGGCGTCGCGCGTTGTGAGCGGCCGGCGGGTGGGCACCTGGGCGTGTGCACCGCAGACGTCTCGCCACGGGGCTCGCCACTCGCTCGATCAGCTCTTGATCAGCTGCGGCAGTTCTTTGAACAGCGCCGCTTCGGGGATGATCGGTTCGGCTTCGGTCTGAAACCACTGCTCCAGCAGCGAGCAGTACATCGCGCGGAAGTCCGACGTATTGACGAGGTTTTCGTTTTCGTCGAGTTTGCCAAGTCCCGGGAACTCGCCGACCATCTGTCCCGCGGCCTGCGTCCCGATCAGGAACGCCAGACCGGCCGCGCCGTGGTCGGTGCCCGAGCCGTTTTCCTGCGGACGCCGGCCGAACTCCGACCACAGCTGGATCAGCACCCGGTCGGCGAGCCCGCGCTGTTCGAGGTCGCGCTGGAACGCGAGCACCGATTCCACCGTCTCGCCGAGGTTCGTACTGAGGGTTTCCGGCTCGTCGGAGTGAGTGTCATACGAGCCGACGGCCGTCAGCGACGCGCATTTGATCGGCAGCCCGGCGCCGAGCATCGCGGCGAGCGCTGCCAGTCGCGCAGGGAATTCGCCGCCGCTCGTCGGATATGGGACGGTCGGCTGGTACGTCGATTTGCCCTGCGACTGCACGAACGCCGCCATCTGGTTGAGCACGATGCTGGTGTCCAGCGACGCGCCGCGAGCCTGCGCGTAGGCGGGCGAGGGCGCGTTCAGCGCGCCCAGTTCGCCGAACGTCCGCAGCGCGGGGCCGGTGATCGGTTCGTCCAGTCCGTAGGCCCACATGTTGTAGTCGGCCGGCGAGGACACCGCCGCAACGGGCATCTTCGACGTGGCCAGCGCGGGCGCGAGCGAGTAGTCCAGCGACAGGCCCTGCAGCGGATTGCCGGGCGTTCCGGTCGCGTCGAGCAGGCGCCCCATCCAGCCCGAGCGCGTCTGGGTGTTCAGCTCGCCGACCTCCCAGTAGTGGCGGCTGGTGAAGTGGCTCTCGTCCGGCGGGTCATAGCCCACGGCCGGGAACACGGTCACCTTCTGCTCTTCGTGCAGGGTCGCCAGGCCGCTCGCCCGGGGATGCCACATCAGGCGCGGATCCTCGGTGAACGGCTGTCCGCTGCCTGCGGCGAGACCGAGCGTCGGACGCAGCTGGTGGTATTCGGCTTCCCCGACCGGCGCCAGCACCGACAGCGCGTCCCAGCCTCCTTCCATGAAGATCGACACGAGCACCGGCTGTGCGGGAGCTTCCGCCGCGGCCTGGGCGATGCCCTCTTCGAAGTGGCGCGGGCTGAGCATCGAGGCGCCATACACCGACAGCGCCGCGCCGGCCGAGCGCAGCAGGAACGTGCGCCGATCCAGACCCGTGCCCGCGGGCAGCGGCATGCCGGGCTCGATCTTCGGCAGGCCCCGGCCCGCGACGGCTGCGCCGCGACGCAGCAGCTGGGCGCGGTCGAAGTCGTTGCACGAGCAGCTCTTCGCCATGTTCAGCTCTCCTGCACCGCGGGTGTCGTGCCGGCCGCCATGCTCAGCTCACCTGCATGTCGGGCGAGGTCGCTATCAGCATCCGCAACGCGTTCTGGCGCAGCGCGCGGAACGGGCTCTGCTGCCACGTGGCGAGCGGTTCGCTCAGGCACGATTGCGCGAACGCGGCGATGCACTGTGCGGATTCCTCGGACAGCAGCGGGTTGGCCCAGTAGGCCATTGCGCTGCTCAGCGCCGCGGCGGGATCCTCGGTGGCGCTGTATTCGGGTTCGCCCTGCGCGGGCCACGGGTTGGGGTAGGTCTTCTGCGTGACATAGCTGGCCATTTCCCAGCGCGCCTTGACGGTCGAGGTGTCAAGCCAAGCGCCGAAGTCCCAGCCCGAGACGTTCGGCGGATAGAACAGCTGCTGGCCGGCGCCCGAGGACAGCCACGCCCACGCGGTCGTGTCGATCGGACGTCCGATCGAGCGCAGCAGCCCCGCGTTGTAGACGACCGGCGGCGTCAGCAGCTGCGGGCCTTCATAGAAGTCGGGGTGCTGCAGGATCGCCTCGACAACTGCTCCGATGGAGTACCCCGAGCTCGTGTACACGCCCTGCAGCGATGCGAGCGTCGTTTCATCGGGCGGGCTCGCGATGAAGTAGCCCCACAGCTTCGTCACGAAAAACGAGGCGTGCAGTGGATGGCTGACGCACAGGCGCACCGCGTCTTCCCAGTTCCAGTTTCCCGTCTGCCCAAACACCGTCTTCGTGCCCGTGTCGTGGTAGGCCGGATCGAAGTGGAAGTTCTGCAGGCCGCTGCTTTGTGTCCATTCCGCGCGCCAGCCGGTCAGCGCTCTGGCCATTTCGCGCACGTCGTCCTCGGTGTAGGCGCCGCGATCGGCGCCGAGTGAGAACAGCTCCATCATCTCGCGCGCGTAGTTCTCGTTGGGATCGTCCTTTTCGTTGTAGATCCCGTCCAGGAACACGAGCATCGCGGGGTTTGCGGTGACCGCCGCGAACAGGTCGTGGAAGCTGCCGAGGGCCATCGCGCGCATCAGGTTGTTCTGGTCGAGCATCTGCTGCTGACTGTTGACCTTCTCGTTGGAGTTGGCGAACCAGTCGTGCCAGATGAACGTCATCCGCTCCACCAGCTGCTGGTCGGAGCGGACCATGCGGTCAAGCCACCAGCAGTGATCCTCACCCCACGCGTCGGCGGGGGCGAGCGGGTTGCCCGCTTCGTCGGTCGGTTTCGGGCCGGTGAGCGTGGCGGGTCCGGAGGGGCGGGTGAGGCGGTAGACGACCTGCCTCAGGGGCTGCCCGGTCAGCGCCTCGGCCTGCCCCGGCGCCGGCCCAAAGCCCGCGCGCCAGCACAACCGCCGCGCCTGGGCGAGTGAGATCGGAGCGCCCAGCGATTCGACCGGGGCGGGGGAGGGGGCTGGGGGAGAGATCGGTGCGTTCGGCGGCGGGACCGCCAGCGTCCCGCGCGGCTTCGTCACGGCGTGACGGACGTGCTTGGGAGGCGTGTGCCTGCGTCCGCGCTTGTGGCGCTTTGCGTGCTTCTCGTGACGCTTCTTATGCCGCGCTGCCTTGCCTTGCTCCGTGTGCTCCGCGTGACCGGCATGCGAGCGGGCCGCTGCTCCGGAGTGGCGCTCCTGCGATGCGGAGCTCGTGCTCATCGAGCCTGTGTCGCCTGTGCGCGCGCGGGGGCGTTGCGCCGGTGGGCCATCCTTCCTACGTCGGCCGCGGTCGTGGAGCTCTTACCCGCGCGCGCGTGGCCATCGACGGATGTTCTACAGGGCTGTGCGATGCATGCTCTGCGAGGCTATGCGATGCATGTTCTGCAGGACGGTGCGATGCATGCTTGGGGGGGGGGGGGGTGAGATGCATGCTCTGCAGGGCTATGCGATGCATGTTCTGCAGAGCAGGGCGATGCATGTTCTACGGGCGGGGCCTACGTAGGCTCGTTTGCCAGCGAGCGCCACAGATACCGGCACGCAAGTGTTCGGTATGGGCGCCACGGCAGCGCGATCTCCTCCATCGCGTCCGCGTGCGGCAGCTCGTCCAGCGCGTACGCGCGTTCGATTGCCCGGCGGATGCCGAGGTCGCCGACGGGGAGCACGTCGGGGCGCTCGAGGTGGAACATCAGGAACATGTGCGCGGTCCACACCCCGAGCCCCTTCACGGCGGTCAGCTCCACGATCACCGTGTCGTCGTCCAGCTCGTCCAGCCGCTCCAGCTCCAGCTCGCCCGACAGCGTGTGTTCGGCGAGCGATCTGAGGTAGCCGACCTTCGCGCGCGAGAGCCCCGCGGCGGCGCGCAGCTCTTCGGGCTCGTCCTCGAGGATCTCCTCGGGCGTGGGCGGACGGCCGTCGAAGCGATCGGTCAAACGTCCGTAGATCGCGCGCGCCGCCTTCACCGACAGCTGCTGACCGGTGATCGCGCGCACCAGCGCGCCGTAATGGTCCTCGCGGTCGGGCCGTCCGTCGCGCGCGGCTCCCAGCGGGCCGACGGTCGCGATCACCTCGGCGAGCACCGGGTCCGCCCGGAGCAGATGAGCGCGTCCTCTAGGCAGCGGGCAGCGCCAGGGTCTCGGCGCCGATCGGCTCGCCGTCGAGTGCGTTCAGCGCGCGCTCCAGCGACATCCTGATGCAGGTGAAGCTCGGCGTATCGCGCACCGTGTACTTCGACGCCTCTGTGCTGCGCAGCCGCTGCACGAGGTCCAGGAACGTGCCCACGTCGTCGGTGTCGAACGCGACCACGAACTCCTGGTCGTCCAGCCCGAACGAGTAGGTCGTGTGGTTGTCCACGCCCGGGTATTCGCGTCCGACCTGGATATGTCCCTGCATGATCCGCCAGCGCTCCTGCGCCGGCAACCCGTACCACTCCCGGGACTTGACAAATGGGTACACAAACACATATCGGCCCTCGAAGCCGCGCGGGCTGGTGCGCTCGTCCTCGGAGTACTCCGAGCTCTTGCGCATTCCCAGGAACGAGTACGGGATGTCCGCCCACTTCATCAGCCCGCTCTGGCCCATCACGACGTGCAGCTCGTGGATGCGCTCGAGGTTCTCCGCCTCCGCGATCAGCAGCAGCTCCGCGTCGCCGCGCGTGCCTACGAGCGAGAACGCCTGCAGCAGATGTCCGTCGGCGAAGTCCTCGCACGCCGCCAGCAGCTCGCGCTTGTCCTGCTCGCGGCGGGCCGAGTCCAGGCGCCGCCAGGCCGGATCGAGCTTCAAGAACGTGTACTTGACGAAGTGCCGCTTGGCCACCGCCCGATTATCGCAGCCGGCGGTGGGGCGTCCCTCGGGAGATGACGGCGGGGCGCGATCTCTCAGACGGCGCGACGGGCATAGGGAAGGCGACGAGCGCTCTGAACAGACCCGTCACCGCCAGCGGCTAGAATCCCTGCGTGCGGATCGCGCTGATCTCGCCTTACTCGTGGACCTACCCGGGCGGCGTCACGCGCCACATCGAGGCGCTCGCGGCCGAGCTCGAGGCGCTCGGGCACGATGCTCGCATCCTGGCGCCGTATGACCCCGACGATGCCCTCGCGCGCCGTCTGCATCGCGGGGCCCGCCCGCAGCGTCTGCAGCCGCCCGCGGGCTTCGTCTCGCTCGGGCGCACGTTCGGGCTGCCGGCCAACGGCGCCGTCTCGAACATCACCGGCGCTCCCAGTGCCTTCCTGGCCCTGCGCCGGGAGCTGCGCAGCGGCGGCTACGACGTTGCGCACCTGCACGAGCCGATCGTCCCCATGGTCTGCTGGGACGCGCTGTTCCACGCCGGATCGCTGCCGCTCGTGGGCACGTTTCACACCTACTCCGAGAACCCGATCACCAACGGCATCGCCGCCGGCCCGCTGGGTGGGCGGCGGCGCATCAATCGTCTGCGCGTGCGCATCGCCGTGTCCGAGGCGGCGGCCTGGACGGCGCGACGTTTCTACGGCGGGCGCTATCGGATCGTGCCCAACGGGGTTCACCTCGGCGGGGCCATCGTCGGCCGGGATGAGAATCGTCACGCAGATGAGCTGCTCCTCGACGACGACAACGCGCGCGCACACGATCGCACGCGCGATCGCGACCGCGACCTTTTCGAGGACGATCTCTCATCCGCGGCCGCCGGCGTCGTGCCGCTGCGCATCCTGTTCGTCGGTCAGGCCGTCGAGCGCAAGGGCCTGTCCATCCTGCTGCGTGCGTTCGAGGCTCTGCGCGACCACGTGCCGGCCACGCTGACGCTCGTCGGCGCGTCGTCCGAGGAGGTCGCGCACATGACCCTCGACGATCGCGGCATTCGGGCGCTCGGCAAGGTCTCCGAGTCCCGCAAGCTGGCCGAGCTCGCTCGGGCCGACGTGCTCTGCGCTCCCTCCCTGGGAGGCGAGAGCTTTGGCATGGTCATCACCGAGGGTCTGGCCGCCGGCACGCCCGTGCTCGCCTCCGACATCCCCGGATACCGCGACGTCCTGCGCGACGGGATCGACGGACAGCTGGTTCCGGCCGGGGATCCCCTGGCGCTCGCCGAGGCCATGCGCCGGCTCGCGCTCGAACCCGTCCGCCGCGCGCACATGGCCGCCGCCGCGCGCGAGCGCGCCGAGCGCTTCGCGTGGCCGCACGTCGCCGCCGAAGTGCTCGACTGCTACGAGCAGGCGCTCGCCGTCGGTGAGCCGGCGACGCGCCTGACACGGGCCGCGGTCCGCCACGGCTTCGCCCCCGCCGACCTGCTGCCGCGCGTCCCCGCTCAGCGACTGCCGTCGCTGAAGGCGCAGGCGCCCAAGTTGCCCGCCTCCGACCGCGCCCGTCGTGTGCGCACGTTGCGTCGCCTCGGGCTTGCCGGCAGCTCGCTGCTGGGTGTCATCCTCGCCGCGCTGGCGCTGCAGCACATCGGCGTCACCCGCGTCGCCGCTTCGCTGGTCGCGTCCAAGCCGGGTCTGCTGCTTGCCGGCCTGGCCGTGATGTGCGCGGCGATGTTCGTCCGCGCGCTGGCATGGCACTCGATCCTCGTCGCCGCGCCCACCTGGCGGCGCGCCAAACGCCGCGACGCGATGCAGGGCACGTTCATCGGCGTGCTCATGTCATCGACTCTGCCCGCGCGCCTGGGGGAGCCCTCGCGTGCGCTGATCGTCGCCCGCCGCCTCGGCCGCGCCCGCGAGACGCTGCCCGTCGTGCTCGGCACGATGGTCTCCCAGACGCTGCTCAACCTGCTCGCGCTGCTGATCCTCGGCTGCGTCACGCTCTCCAGCGTGAGCGTGCTCGACGGTCACGATCGAGCCCTGCTGCTGATCGCGCTCGCGCCGCTGGCCGCGCTGCTCGCCGTCCTGCTCGCGCCCGTCCTGATCCCACCCGCCGCGGTCTCACGCTCGCGCCGTCTGCAGGCTGCGCTGGCCGGCGTGCGCGGCGTGCTGCTGCGCCTGCGCGACGGCTTACGTGTGTTCAGCCACCCTCGCCGGGCCGCCCTTGCGACCGTGACCCAGCTCGGGGCGTGGGCGCTGCAGTGGTTGTCCTGCTGGCTGCTCTTGATGGCGCTCGGGCTGGACTCCCACGCCGGCGCAGCGGCCGCCGCGGGCGTCCTGTTCGCGGTCAACGTCACCGCCGTGATCCCCGCCACGCCCGCCAACGTCGGCGTATTCCAGGCCGCCTGCGTCGCCGTCCTCGCCGGCGCCTACCACGTCTCCACCCCCGACGCGATCGCCTACGGGATCGTCCTGCAGGCGGTCGAGGTCGCAACCGCGCTGCTGATGGGCGTCCCCGCCCTGCTCAACGAGGGGCTCTCCTGGCGCGACGTGCGGCTGCGCACGATGCACGCCGCACCGGTGACACTCGGCCCGCTGCCCGCCGAGCGCGCCAACGCTCTTTCACGCGCCGAGGGCTGACCGGCGCCTGTATCTCTCGAACCTCTGAGATGGCACTGCCATCTCAGGCTATCGCGGGCTCGTCCTCGGATTCGACGGCGCCGTCGGACGGGTCCTCGTCGCCGAGATCCTCGAACAGCGAAGGATCGCGCGGCGAGCCCTTGATCACGTCGTCGGGCGAGCCGTCTGGAAGCAGCCGTCCCTGGCGCGTGCCGAAGTAGATCGCCTGGGGGTGGTGGGCGATCAGGGCGAGCGTGGACTGCTCGGGAATCGGCGCGTAGCCGTCTGAGATGCTCATCCCGATCTGCCCGAGGTTGAGCAGTTGCTCCACCTTCAGGTGCTCGGACTGCTCGGGTACCGCGGGGTAGCCCCAGGAGTAACGCCGGCCCTGCGTGGCCGGAATGCCGAGCATTCCACGCGCCTCGTAGTGCAGCCACTCGGCCAGCCCCTCGGCGGTCTGCACGCCGAGGCCGTGGACGAACAGCTGCTCGGCGAACTCGCCGTCTGACTCGAGCTTCGCCATCAGATCAGTGACCTCGCCGCCGACCGTCACGGCCTGCACGGCGATCGCGTCGAGCTCGGCGGGCGGCGAACCCTTGGCCGAGGGCTCACCGGCGGCATCCACCGCTGGGCGGTAGAAGTCGGCGAGGCAGATACGGTCGCCCTTCGGCTGGCGCGGGCAGACGAAGCGCGTGAGCTCGGACTCGCGGTCCTCGGGGTCGAGCACGACGATCTCGTTTCCAGCGGCGTAACACGGGAAGAAGCCGAGCAGCGCGCGCGGATGCAGGTAGGTCTGCTCTTTCCACATGCGCTCCAAGCGCGGGCGGAAATCCTCGGCCAGCAGCTTCTGCCAGGCCTCGCCTTTGACGCCCTTGCCGCCCCAGTGCAGCTTGAACAGGACGTGCGTGTCGAGGTGAGGGTAGACCTCGTCGAGATCGACGAGGATCTCTTGCACGCCCCAGAACGGCGGCGTCGGGATCGGTACGTCGGTGCTTGCGGCCGAGCGGACGGAGTCGTCGGCGAAGTTGAGCTCCTCGACCGGCTCCTCGCCTTTGGCGCGGAAGGCCGTGGCGCCGGCGCGCAGCTTCTCCAGCAGCGCGGCGTGGGCGTCGGCGTCGATCAGCTGGTCCATCACCGACAGGCCCTCGAAGGCGTCCTTGCAATAGAAGACACCGGGCTTGTAGGGCTCATCGGAGTCTTTGCCTCCGGGGTACAGCGCGCGGTAGCTGAACGCGCGGTTGATCGCCGCGCCGCCGATCAGCACGGGGTAGTCCAGACCCTTCGCGTGCAGCTCCTGGATCGCGGCGGGCATCTGCTTGGAGGTCGAGACGAGCAGCGCCGACAGGCCGATCGCGGTCGCTTCGTGCTCGACTGCCGCGTCGAGAATCGTCTGGATCGGCACCTGCTTGCCGAGGTCCACGACCGTGTAACCGTTGTTCGTGAGGATCGTGTTCACCAATGACTTGCCGATGTCGTGCACGTCCCCGAATACCGTCGCGAGCACGACGGTCCCCTTCGTGTAGCCCTCGATCTTGTCGAGGTATTTCTCCAGTTGCGCCACGGCCCGCTTCATCACTTCGGCCGACTGCAACACGAACGGCAGGATCAACTCGCCGGCGCCGAACTTGTCGCCGACCTCTTTCATCGCGGGCAGCAACACCTCGTTGAGCGTCGGCACCGCGCCGATCTTCTCGACCGAACGGTCGATCCAGTCCTCCACGCCCTCCTTGCGCCGGCGCAGGATGTGGAAGTGCAGCGCCTCCTCCGGCTCCATCCCCTCAGTCGGGTCGGCCGCGCTCTGGACCTCGTCCTCGCCTTTGGACTCGAAGTGCGCGATGAAGCGCTCCAGCGCGTCCTCGCGGCGGTTGTACACGAGGTCGTCGGCCAACTCGCGCTCGACGTCGGAGATCTCCGAGTAGGGGGTGATGTGGTTGGGATTGACCATCGCCAGGTCCAGGCCCGCCTGGACGCAGTGGTGGAGAAACGTCGAGTTGAGCACCGCCCGCGCGCCCGGGGAGACCCCGAAGGAGACGTTCGAGACCCCCAGCGAGGTCTTCACCCCGGGGATCTGCTGCTTGATCGCTTTGATGCCCGCGATCGTCTCCACGGCGGACGGCCGCCACTCCTCATCGCCGGTCGTCAGCGTGAACGTGAGGCAGTCGAAGATCAACAGCTCCGGGTCCAGGCCATGCTCCTCGCAACACAGGTCGCGGATCCGCTTGGCGATCTCGACCTTGCGCGCGGCCGTCTTGGCCATCCCGACCTCGTCGATCGTCAGCGCGATCAGCGCCGCGCCGTGCGCGAGCGCCAGCGGCACGACGCGGTCGAGCTTCTCGCGTCCCGCCTCGAGGTTGACCGAATTGACGATCGCCCGCCCGGGGATCTGGTCGAGCGCCGTGGCGATCACCTCGGGCTCGGTCGAGTCGATCTGGATCGGCGCCGGCTGCGTCAGCGAGACCTTCTTGGCCACGAGGCGCATCTGTTCGTCCTCGTCGCTGCGCTCGGTCAGCGCCACGCACAGGTCGAGCACGTGCGCGCCGCCGGTTACCTGGTCCTCGGCGATCTGCACGAGCCCGTCGTAATCCTCGGCGAGCAGCAGCTCCTTGGCCTTGCGCGAGCCCTGCGAGTTCACGCGCTCGCCGACCATCGTCGGTGCCGGCTCCTGCGTGAGCGGCGTGGCGGCGATCATCGAGGACAGATGGGGGGGGCGGGGATCCGGACGCGGGGAGGGTGGGGATCCAATCGCCGGGCCGGCGACGCGCTCGACGATCGCGGCGATGTGCGCCGGAGTCGTCCCGCAACAGCCGCCGACGATCCCCACGCCGTAGCGCTCGACGAACTCCCCCAGCGCGTCCGCGAGCGGCTCGGGCTGCTCGGGGAAGATCGTCTCGCCGTCGGGCCCCTGCAGCGGCAGGCCGGCGTTGGGGATGCACGCGACCGGCACCGGGCAGAACTCGCCGAGGAAGCGGATCGCGTCGCGCATGTCCTCCGGACCGGTCGAGCAGTTCAGCCCGATCACGTCGACCTTCAGCGCCTCCAGCGTCGTGAGCACCGCGGAGATGTCTGTTCCCAGCAGCATCTTGCCGCCGTTGGGCAGCAGCGAGACCGAGGTGTGGATCGGCAGCGTGCGGCCGGTGGAGGCGAACGCCTCCCGTGCGCCGAACACGGCGGCCTTGACCTCGAGGATGTCCTGCGCGGTCTCGATGATGATCAGGTCCGCGCCGCCGTCGATCAGGCCGGCGGCCTGCTCTGCGAAGACCTCGACCAGCTCGCGAAAACGGATCTGCCCGAGCGAGGCCTCCTCGGAGGCGGGCAGGTATCCCGTCGGCCCGATCGAGCCCGCGACGAAGCGATCCTCACCCGCGGCCTTGCGCGCCAGTTCCGCGGCCTTCGTGTTGATCTCGACCGTGTACTGCGCCAGGCCCCACTCCTCGAGCTTGATCCGCGACGCCTGGAACGTGTCGGTCTCCACCACCTCCGCGCCCGCGTCGAGCATCGAGGCGTGCACACCCTCGATCACGTCCGGGCGGTTGAGCACGAGCGCCTCGTGGCACTTGCCCTGCAAACCGCCGTAGTCCTCGCTGGTCAGCTCGAACTGCTCGAGCGTCGCGCCCATGCCGCCGTCGTAGACGACGACGCGTTCTTGCAGGGCTTGCAGATAGTTGCGTTGCGAGGCCATTTGCAGGTCATATGCTAGCGGCGGGGTGAGCTGCGCCTGCGGATGCCGCAAGAACGGCGGTGTTCCATACTTAGGCTTGTGACATAACCCTTGATATGACCGTTTACAGCCGAAGTTTCTGGGCAATCCTTCGGTTGGCGGCGATTTCGCCGAAGGCTAAATAAGGGAGGAGCTTGTTATGGGTTATTGAGCAACCTATAATAAGGCGAAGTCATCTTAAGGGTGGAAGCCATGTCCAAAGTCATCAAACGCCACTGGGGCAGCGACATCGGGTCGGGCACGTCCCGCAAAGATCGCCTGTCCTGCGATTACGAGGCGTACGTCCCGGACCCGCTGGCGGGACGGAGCATCGCGCTCGACGGCGACGTGGCCGCCGACGTCGTGGACGCGGAGGTGGCGATCGCGCGCCTGGACGTCGAGGCGTCCGCGCTGATCGAAACCGAGGCGCTGGCGCGCATCCTGCTGCGGGCCGAGTCCGTCGCGTCCTCGCGCATCGAGGGGCTGGAAGTCGGCGCGGGAAGGCTGTTGCGCGCCGAGGCAGCGCGCGAGCTGGGAGGGTACGTCAAAGACCTCACCGCCTCGGAGGTGCTCGCCAACATCGACGCGATGCGGTTCGTGGTGCAGAGCGCCGGTCCGGTTGACGAGCTGGACCAGGGGCAGCTGCTCGAGGTCCACCGGCGACTGTTGAGCGGAACCTTGCTGGAAGAGCACGCCGGCGTCGTGCGCACCGAGCAGAACTGGATCGGCGGCAGCGGCCACAACCCCTGCTCGGCCGTATTCGTGCCGCCGCCCCCGAGCACGTGCCCGACCTGCTAGCCGACCTGTGCGCCTTCTGCAACGAGGACTCACTGCCCGCTGTCGCCCAGGCGGCAATCGCCCACGCGCAGTTCGAGACGATCCATCCATTCGTGGATGGCAACGGTCGAACCGGGCGCGCGCTGATCCACCTTGTCCTGCGCCGGCGCGGTCTGGCGACCCGCGTGCTGGTGCCGGTCTCGCTCGTGCTCGCGACGTGGGCGCGCGACTACATCGACGGACTCACCGCCTTCCGCTACCGCGGGCCGGCATCCTCGCGCGCCGCGCACGAGGGGATCAATCTCTGGGTCGCGCGCTTCGCCGCGGCCTGCACTCGCGCGGTGGAGGACGCCGTCGCTTTCGAAGTGCGGATCGCCCGCATCGAGGAGGACTGGCGCGAGCGCCTGGGAACGGTCCGCGAGGGCTCCGCCCTGGACCTGCTGGTGCGCGCGCTCCCCGGCGCACCTCTCTTCACCGCCACGGGCGCCGCCGCGCTGATCGAACGCAGCTTCGTCGCCGCCAACGAGGCGATCGCACGACTGCTCGACGCCGGCGCGATCCGGCAGGTGAGCATGGGACGCCGCAACCGCGCGTTCGAAGCGCGGGAGATCGTCGCGGCCTTCACCGATCTGGAGCGCCGGCTCGCGAGCCCCGTCGGGGACACGAACCTCGCCCCGCCCGCGCGCAAGGTTCCCGCTCGCTCCGCGAAGCGCTGAGACTGCGTGCCCGCTTTTGCGATCGCTCGCTTTCCCCCGACGCGACCGGCGACGGACTCAGGCTGAGGCGTTGGACGAAACCCTGGTCTCGTCCCAGCCCCAGCCCGCAACCCTTACACGCCCGACGCCGGCGGCCCCGCCGGGCGCCTGATTACTTAATGAAAAGCATCTCCGAGTACTTCGGCAGCGGCCACAGGTCGTCCGCGACGAGCCCCTCCAGCCGGTCGGCCACGTCGCGCACGTCGTCCATCGCCGGGATGACCCTGTCGTGCATGTACGCGGCCCACTTCACCGCGGTCCGGTCGTCCTGGTTCTCCTTCAGGTTCGCATCCTCGAGCTTGAGGATCGCAAAATGCAGCTCCTTGATCAGCGGCTGCACCTCCCCGATCAGCTCCTCCAGGCCGCTGGCCTTCAGCTCGTTCAGGTACCTCACGGACGCCGGCAGTATCTCCGTGCGCGCGATCGCCGCGGCGGTCTCGGACTCGATGTTGATCTTGGTCGCGTACTGCTCCAGGAACACCTCGTGGCGTGACTCGAGCTCGCGCTTGGACAGGACCTTGTACTTCTTGAACAGCGCCACCGTGCCCTTGTCCACCAGCCACGGCAGCGCGTCGGGCGTGGAGCGCAGGTTGTACAGCCCCCGCTTCTGCGCCTCGGAATGCCACTCCGGCGAGTAGTTGTCCCCGTCGAACACGATCCGCTTGTTCGCGCCGTAGCTCTCCTTGACGACCTTCGCGACGGCCTTCTCGAGGCCGCCCGAGCTTTTCAGGGCCGTCTTCAGCTTGCCCGCCAGGTCGTCGATCGCCTCCGCGACGATCGTGTTCAGGACCGTGTTCGGCAGCGCCAGCGACATCGATGATCCGAGCGCGCGGAACTCGAACTTGTTGCCCGTGAACGCGAACGGGCTCGTGCGGTTGCGGTCGCCGCCGTGCAGCGGCAGCGCCGGCAGCACCGGCGTGCCCAGGCCCAGGAAGGAGCCGGGCTTGGACTGCTGAGCCTTGCCCGACTCGATCGCCGCGAACACCTTCTCGAGCTCCGCGCCGAGGAAGATCGAGATGATCGCCGGCGGCGCCTCGTTGGCGCCCAGACGGTGATCCTGGCCCGGCGAGGCGATCGACGCGCGCAGCAGCGCCTGATGGGCGTTCACCGCCTGGATCACCGCCGTGCAGAAGAACAGGAACTGCAGGTTCTCCGACGGCGTATCGCCCGGCTCCAGCAGGTTCGCGCCGGTGTCGGTGCCCATCGACCAGTTGTTGTGCTTGCCCGAGCCGTTCACCCCCGCGAACGGCTTCTCGTGCAGCAGACACACCAGCCCATAGCGGCGGGCGACGTTCTGCATCACCTGCATCGTCAGCTGCTGATGGTCGCAGCCGACGTTCGAGTTCTCGAAGATCGGCGCGAGCTCATACTGGTTCGGCGCGACCTCGTTGTGGCGCGTCTTCACCGGCACGCCGAGCTTGGCGAGCTCCAGCTCGGTCTCCATCATGCACGCCAGAATCCGCTCCGGGATCGAGCCGAAGTAATGATCGTCGAGCTCATGGCCCTTCGGCGGCTTCGCGCCGAACAGCGTGCGCCCGGTCGTCAGCAGATCGGGGCGTTCGAAGTAGTACTGCTCGTCGATCAGGAAGTACTCCTGCTCGGGCCCCACCGTCGTGAACACGCGATCGGCCCCGTCGGCCGAGCCGAGCAGCTCCAGCGCGCGGATCGCGGCCCCCGACAGCGCGTCCATCGAGCGCAGCAGCGGGATCTTGTTGTCCAGCGCCTCGCCCGTCCACGACGTGAACGCCGTCGGGATGCACAGCAGCGCGCCGTTGGGATTCTCCAGGATGAACGCCGGGCTGGTCGGGTCCCAGGCCGTGTAGCCGCGGGCCTCGAACGTCGCCCGGATGCCCCCCGTCGGGAACGAGGAGGCATCGGGCTCGCCCTGAATCAGCTCTTTGCCGGAGAACTCCGCGATCGCCGTGCCGTCGCCCGCGGGCGCGTAGAAGGAGTCGTGCTTCTCCGCCGTCTACCCGGTCAGCGGCTGAAACCAGTGCGTGTAGTGCGTCGCCCCGCGCTCCATCGCCCAGTCCTTCATCGCCTGCGCGACCTGGTCGGCGAGCGAGGTGTCAAGCGCCTCGCCGTGCTCGAGCGTGCGCTGCAGCGCACGGTAGACGTGCTTGGGCAGCCGGTGACGCTGGAGGTTCGCGCTGAACACGTTCGACGCGAACACCTGGTTTCCCGGCAGCGTCAGATCGGGGGTGCCGAGCGCCGAGCCGTTGGCGCTCCACTGGGCGGCGGTGACGTTGTGCTGACGGGTCCTGGGCATGGGCGGGGCGATTCCTCCTATGAAGTGTTTGGTCTGGCCGCGTTCGCGCGGGTCGGTCGAGTGGTGGGAGCAGATCTGCGGGCCTGGCGTCGGGCGCATGGCCGGAGTGCAATCGTAGTGCCCGCGCGGCCCCACGACATCACCGTCTGGCGAAATCCCCGTCCCGCCGTTTCGACACCGGGCCAAAGCGGGCGCGGCGCGCGGCGCGGGGGGCGCTGGTACGGGTGCGACTGGGGCGGAGGGCTGGAGCGGAGGGCCGCCGGGTCGTCCAGCGGAGTGCTACCCGGTCGTCGCGTACTTGCCGGGCCGGTAGCGGCCGGGTTCGACCCGGCCCGTTTCCGGGTTCACGTGCGTGGCGGGCGGCCGCGAGGCGATCGCGACCGTGAAGTGGCCGTGCGGGATGGCGCCGTCGGCCAGGCGCGCCCTGGAGCGGCCGGCCAGGCCCGCGGCGATCGTGTAGTGGACCGTATACAGGCCCGGCTTCACCGCGGTGACGCGCCAGGCGAACGTCCGCGTCGCGCCCGGCGGGAGCTCGCCGAGCGCCCAGGTGTTCACATAAGCGGTCTGACCGCCCCCCGGAGGGCTGATGGCCTCGCTTTCGACCGGGCGTTTGGGAACCTCGCCGGGCCCCTGTTCGACCACCCAGATCGGTCGCTTGCTCGAGGCCAGATCGGCGAAGCTGGATACATAGCTGAACGAGTCGACCGTCACCGCGACATTGGGGATCGTGGCCGTGCTCGTGTTGCGCACCCCCAGCGATCATCGTGCTCGGGCGCGCGACCGCCTGCACCGCCGGGAAGCTCGGATGGACCATCGCGACGGTGAACGTCGCGTCCGGTTCGTTCGCATCCTGGCGCTCTCCCCCGCCGCAGCCGACCGCAAGCACCGCGCAGGCGCTTACGAGCAGGACCCCGGTGAACGCATGACACCCCCTCACAGCGAGGCCACGATATCAGCGGGGTCCCCGGCGGGCCGCACGCGCCGGCGGATCGCGCCGCCGGCCGCGTGTGACGGCGGTTGTGGTGACGGGTGGTCCGCGCCGGTGGGTCGCGGCGTGACGAGTCGGTAACGAGGTCGCGGGAGGTCGCGGCGGAGGGTCGCGGCCCGCGGCCGCGGGGGGGCATGCGGCGTCGGGATGGGGTGGCGCGCCGCGATCGCATCGCGTAGAGTTCGTGGTGATCGCGACCGCACCCGAGGAGGGCGTCAGAGACGATGGTTCGCAGTGCAGCCGAGCGGGCGTTCCTGCCGACGCGGAACGTGCTCGAGGAAATCGGGGACATGATGATCCTGACGGGCAGGACCATCTGGTCGGCCCTGCGCCCGCCCTACCCTTACGGGGAGGAGTTCGTCTCGCAGTTCCTGTTCGCCCTGCGGCTGTGCTGGTTCCCGCTGCTCGTCTCGACCGTGTGTCTGTGCTATGCCGCTCCGGGGCTGCAGGCGGCGAACTTCTTCGAAATCTTCGGCGCGCTGGACCGCGTCGGCGGCATCTTCGTGCTGGCCGCGATCCGCGAGATCGGGCCGGCGGTGACCGGCATCGTGCTGGCCGGCGTCGCGGGCACGGCGATCACGGCGGACCTCGGCGCGCGCAAGATCCGCGAGGAGCTCGACGCGCTGCAGGTGCTCGGGGTGGACCCGATCAAGAACCTCGTGGTGCCCCGCTTCCTCGCGCTGATGGTCGTCACGGGCCTGTTCAACATCTACGCGCTGCTGTTCGGCATCTTCGGCGGCCTGCTCGCCGAGCTCGTCAAGGGCCAGCCGCTCGGGCCATTCTGGGCGACGCTGTTCGCGAACGCCTCCACGACCGACCTGTGGGGGTCGGTATTGAAGACGACGCTGTACGGGGCGATCATCGCGATCGTCTGCTGCTACAAGGGCATGACCGCCTCCGGTGGCGCCGAGGGCGTCGGCCGGGCCGTCAACCAGGCGGTCGTCATCACGTTCCTCGGCATCGGCGCGTTCGACTACGTCTTCACCCAGATGCTGCTCGCGACCCATCCGAACATCCTGGTGATCAAGTGATCGCCGCGGCTGTGGTTGGCGCGATCGCGCCGGCGCTTGCGCCTGCGGCGGCGGTCGGCGGCGCTCGCGCGGTCCCGCGCGGGATGTGCTCCACGAGCTCCACGACGGCGGGGGCGGCGCGATGAACGAACTGCTGGCGATGCCCCGTGAATGGATCGCCTCGACCGGTGAGATCGCGGGGTTCACGGGCAACATCGTGCGCGACGTCTACGGCCTGCGCGTGTTCCGCTTCTTCGGCGAGGGGCTGCGCCAGGCGGGGATCCTGATCGTCTCCTCGACGCTGATCATCTGGACGCTGATGTTCATCCTCGGCCTGCAGTGCGGCATCGAGGGCGCCTACTTCACCGAGGCGCAGGGCGCGCCGGCCTACTCGGGCGTGTTCACCGCGTGGTGCGATCTGCGCGAGATCACGCCGTACGCGTTCGGCTACATGATGTCCGCGAAGGTCGGCACCGGCATCGTCGCCGAGCTCGGGGCGATGCGGATCTCCGAGGAGATCGACGCCCTGGAGGTGATGGGGATCGACTCGATGACCTTCCTGTGCGCCACCCGCCTGCTCGCCGCCTGGCTGGTGCTGCCGTTCATCTACATGGCCGGCATCGGCGCCGCGTTCCTCGCCTCCGACATCGCCGTCGTGCAGCAGATCGGCTATGTCTCCTCGGGCGGGTATCTGCTGATCTTCTGGCAGTTCCAGAGTCCGCCCGACTTCCTGTACAGCCTCATCAAGGCGATGTTCATGGCGACCGCGATCGTGCTCGTCGGGTGCTACTACGGCTACAATGCCAGTGGTGGGCCCGTGGGGGTGGGCAGGGCGACGGCCAAGTCGATGGTCCTCAACATCGTGCTCGTGCACATCATCGGCATGCTCGGCACGCAAGTCTTCTGGGGCTCCAACCCGCGAGCCCCGATCGGAGGTTGAACGTGACTGGTGTCTGAGTCAGAAATTCGCTGGCGTTTCCCGGGGCCTACCGATTGAAGGTCGCGTGACCTTCAATCGGCCAGCGCCTGACGCCCGCCGTCGCCGATCATGTGCCACCAGCACACTCACCGGCACCGTCGACCGTCAGATCACTTCCATACCATCCGGCAAACGCTGACCGAATTTATGACTCAAGACACGAGTGAGCCATCCCCGCCGACGTCTCCCAGCACGCCGCGACCGGCGAGCCGGTCGCGGTCAAACAGGACGCGATCGAATTCATCGACGTGCATAAGGCGTTCGGGCGCAACCAGGTGCTGCGCGGTCTGAACATGAGCCTGCCCGACGAGCAGATCTCGATGATCCTCGGACCCTCGGGGACGGGCAAGTCGGTGTGCATCAAGCACATCGTCGGCCTGCTGTATCCCGACGAGGGCGACGTGCTCGTGCAGGGGCGCTCGATCCCGAGCCTGTCCGACGGCGACCTGTTCGAGATCCGCAAGAAGTTCGGGGTGCTGTTTCAGGACGGCGCGCTGTTCGGGTCGATCAACCTCTTCGACAACGTCGCCTTCCCGCTGCGCCAGCACACCGAGAAGGGCGACGAGGAGATCGCCGAGATCGTCAACCGGCGCCTGCGCGAGGTCGGTCTCGGCAACGCCGGGACGAAGATGCCCAACGAGCTCTCCGGAGGGATGCGCAAGCGCGCCGGGTTTGCGCGCTCGCTCGTGCTCGAACCGGAAATCGTGCTGTTCGACGAGCCCGACTCGGGCCTTGACCCGGTGCGCACCGCCCTGCTGTGCGAGCTGATCAAGGAAGTCCACGCCGAGAACGGCGGTTGCTACGTCGTGATCACGCACGACATCATGAGCGCGCGGCGCGTGGCCGAGCACATCGCCGTCCTGTGGCAGGGCCAGATCGTCCAGTCCGGTCCGGCGGCCGAGCTGTTCGCCTCCGAAAACCCATTCGTACGGCAGTTCCTCGCCGGTGACGCGGCAGGTCCGCTCGGCATGGAGTGATTTCGGTGACGCTGCGCCCTGCCGGGTAGCGCCTCGTGCCGGCAGGCCGACCGTTTAGCCTCGTGCCCGTGAACTTTCCCCGCTTCTTCTCCGCCTTCGTGGGCGGCGTCACCCGCAGGCCGCGGTTGACGCTCGCGCTCGCCGCCGCGCTCGCGCTCGCCGGCGCAACGCTCGCGCTGGGGCTCAGCCCGACCGCGAGCACGAGCACGTTCGTGTCGAGCTCCAGCGCGCAGTACCGGGCGACCCAGCGCTACTACCGGAGCTTCGGCGAAGAACCCGTGGACGTGGTCGTGCGGGGCAGCCTGCAACAGCTGCTGCTGAGCTCGGACATCGACAAGCTGGTGGGACTGGAGGGGTGCCTGTCGGGCAACGTACCCGTCAGTGCGCTCGCCGCGGAGGGGGGAGCAGCGGACCGTGCGGGCAGTTGGCGAAGGCCAGGACGGTGAAGGTGGTGCTCGGCCCGGGCACGTTCGTGAACGAGGCCGCCGAACAGATCGACGAACAGCTGACCAGCCAGACCAAGCAGGCCGAAGCGCAGGCGCACGCCGCGCGGCGCGTGGTCACCCAGGCGGCGCTGGCGCACGGACATTCGGCTGCGGAAGCCCAGGCGCTCGGCGCCCAGGCGAGCTCGATCACGCTCGCGCGCTTCCAGGAGGGGGTCGCGACGCTGGCGTTGAAGTACGGGCTGACCTCCAAGCCGAGCCTCGATGACCCCGCATTCGTGTCGACGCTCGTGTTCGACTCCGCAAAGCCCGTCGGCACCCCCAAGCAGCGTTTCGCCTACCTGTTCCCCAGCCCCGACGCGGCGCTGATCTCGGTGCGGATGCAGGCCGGTCTGTCGGCGGCGGCGCGCGCGCACACGATCGCGCTGATCGGCCAGGCGGCCGCGATGAAGCAGTGGCATCTGGCGCACGGCGAGACCTATCTGGTGACGGGCGAGCCGGCGATCGTGGCGGACCTCACGAGCTCGATCAGCCACTCGATCGAGCTGCTGGGGCTCGCCGTGCTGGCGATGATGGCGATCGCGCTGAGCCTCATCTTCCGCGGACGTCCGCGGCTGCTGCCGCTGGTGGTGGCGATGCTGGCCACGGCGCTGACGTTCGGTGCGCTGTCGCTGATCAGCTCATCTCTGACCGTGGCCCAGGTCGCGGTGCTGCCCGTGCTGTTCGGGTTGGCGGTGGACTACGCGATCCAGTTCCAGTCGCGCGCCGGGGAGATCCTCGCCGCGGGGGCGCCCGGAACGCGCGCCGCCGTGCGCGAGGCGGCGCGCGTGAGCGCGCCCACGATCGCCACGGCGGTTGCCGCCAGCGCCGCGGCGACGCTCGTGCTCGTGCTCTCGCCGGTGCCGATGGTGCGCGGGTTCGGCGTGCTGCTCGCGGCCGGGATCGGGATCGCGTTCGCGTGCGCCCTGACCGTCGGCTCGGCGGCGCTGGTCGTGGCCGGGCGCCGCGAGTCAGAGCGTTCTCCGGGCGCCCCGCCGAGCGATTCCGGGCACGGTGTCTGGGCCGGCGTGCGCTCGGTGTCGCTGTGGCGCTGGGCGCGGGGCCTGGCGGAGTCCGCCAGGCGACTCGCGCGCGAGCTGGTGGCTCCCGCCTGGCGCGGGGCGCGCGAGCTGCTCACGAACAACTCGCTGACGCGGTTCGTGTCGCTGATGGCGCTCGACCGCGCCGTGCGCCATCCGGGGCGGGTGCTCGGTGTCGGTCTCGTGCTGGCGGTGCTCGGCTGGGGGTTGGACACGCAGACGCAGGTGCAGACGAACATCGAAAAGCTCGTTCCCCAGGACACGGCCTCGCTGCGGAACCTGCACACGCTCGAGCAGCTCAGCGGCGTGGGCGGCGTGATCGACCTCACGATCGGTGGCGCCGACGCGGTCAAGCCGGCGACGATCGAATGGATGAGCTCGTATGAGGGCGCGATGCTCAAGCGGTTCGGCTATACGGCCCAACGGGGATGTGGCAGGGCCAGGCTGTGCCCGGCGTTCTCGCTGCCGGACCTGTTCAATCACGAAGGCGCCGGCTCGAAGCTCTCGAGCGCCGAAGTCAACGGCCTGCTGGCCGCGATCCCACCGTACTTCTCCCAGGACGTGATCGCTCCCGGCCGGCGTCTGGCGACGCTTGCGTTCGGCATCAAGCTGATGAGCCTGGACGAACAGCAGCGGGTGGTCGAAGCGATGCGCGCGAGCCTGCATCCGCCCAAGGGTGTGAGCGCTCAGCTGGTGGGGCTGTCGGTGCTGGCGGCGCAGGCGAACGCGCAGGTCGCCTCGCCCTGGCGGCGCCTGCAGACGCTGCTGATCGGGCTGGCGGCGGTCGCGGTGGTGCTGTTGATCGCATTCGCGGGCGATGTCAGGCGCGCGCTCACACCACTGACGCCGATCGTGCTGGCAAGCGGGTGGTCGGCGCTGATCCTGTTCATCGTGAGGGTCCCGCTGAACCCGATGTCGCTGGCGCTCGGCGCGCTCGTGATCGCGATCGCGACCGAGTTCAGCGTGCTGCTGTCCGAGCGCCACCGCCAGGAGCGCGCGGCCGGGCACGACGTCGTGCAGGCGCTGGTGCGCACCTACCGTCACACCGGCGCGGCCGTCGCCGCCTCCGGCGTGACGGCGATCATGGGATTCGGCGTGCTCGTGCTGTCCGACATCGCGATGCTGCGGGATTTCGGCCTGGTGACGGTGATCGACCTGAGCGTCTCGCTCGTGGGGGTGCTGATCGCGTTGCCCGCGGCACTGGTGCTGGTGGGCGCCACCGAACGGGGCGGGCGCAAGGGCAGCGAGCGCTCGGCGGCAGCGCGGCGGCCGGTGTTCGGTCGGATCGCGGCGATGGCGCGCCGGCGCGGGCGTGGCCGGCAGGCAGCCCCACGGGCCGGGTCTGGCCATGAACCCGTCTGAGCCCGTCCCCGGCGGGTCGGACTCCGGGCCTCGCACGGCGTCGGCTCGCGATGGCGACCGTGCCCATCTGCGCGGACCGGGCGCGTCGCTGCGCACGGGAGCGCCGCTGGGCTCGCATCCGCCTCGGTACGGGCGGTATGTGGGTCTGCTCGCGCTGGTGATCCTGGTGCTGATCACGGTCAACACGATTCTCACCAAGCCGAACGGCGCCAAGGGCATCGAACCGGGCCACGCGATCCCGCCGTTCGCCGCGCCGCTGGCGCTGGGCAGGCTGAACGGCGACGTGAACGTCGCGACGTACGCCAACGAGGGCTCGGCGGGTCGGACGCCGGCGTGCGCGGTACGCGGTCCGGGGGTGCTGAACGTGTGCGAGCTCTACCGTCGCCGACCGTTGGTGCTCGCGCTGTTCGTCGACGCGAGCTCCTGCCCGGACGTGCTCGCGGACATGCAGGCGCTCGCGGGCGCGTTTCCCGCGGTGAGCTTCGTGGCGGTCGCCATCAAGGGGGAACGGGGACCGCTGCTCGCGCTGATACGCAAGCAGGGGCTGAGCAGCGTGCAGGTGGGCTTCGACAGCGACGGGATCCTGGCCGGCCTGTACAAGGTCGCGAGCTGCCCGCAGGTGTCGTTCGTGCTGCCGGGAGGCGTCGTGCAGAGCCCGGCTCTGCTCGACACGCCCTCGCGCCGGACGCTGCGCGCGCGCGTGGCCGAGCTGGTGGCGGCGGCGGGACGCCGGACCGGGAGGCAGCTGGGATGACCGTCGAGCCGGCGCCGAAGATCGGCTGGCGCGCGCGCGAGATCGCGGAGGAGCTGCCGCAGCTGCGCATCGTCGTCTCGCACGCGCGCCTCGCGCGTGCGGGCGCCGCGAGGCGAGGTTCTCCACCGGGCATCGAGCGGCGGTTGCGCGATCTGTCCAACCGCTACCGGGGAGCGCGCGCGGTCGGCGTGCGCCGCGAACCCGTCCCCTCCGCCTACAGGGTGTTCTACCGCCAGATCGGCCTCGACCCGGAGGTCGCGCGAACGCCGATCGAGGAGGCGGTGCTGGAGCGCATGCTGCACGGCGGCTTCCTCTCAGAAGGCCTGCTCCAGGACATCTTGCTGATCGCCCTCGTCGATACCGGCGTGCCGGTGTGGGCGCTCGACGCGCAGGCTGTCCACGGGGAGCTTGGCGTGCGACTCAGTCGCGAGAGCGAGCCGCTCGGGAGAGCCTCCGACGCGTGGTCGCTGCCCGCGGGACGGCTCGTGGTGGCGGACGATACCGTCGCGCTTGGGCTCCTGTTCGGGGAGTTCGCCGGCGACTGCGAGCCGGGCGCGCGCACGCGCGAGATCGCGCTGTTCGCCGTGCAGGTCGCCGGCGTGCCGACGCTGTATGTGGAGGAGGCGCTGTGGAGTTGCCGCACCGGTCTGGAGCGGGCGCGGTAGCAGCCGCATCCGGCCTTCCACGCGTCGGTGGGCGCTGGTAGAATCGCCTGACAACGGCAGTGGAGGAGTGGCAGTGCAAGTGCAGATGATCAGCGATCGCCTCGGGCAGCGCACCGATTGGGTATCGGCTCCGCCGACGGACGATGCGGCTGCCAGACGCGCGCTGCTGGCGCAGGTGGCCAAGCTCGAGCGCGAGCTGTCGGCGGTCGTCGCCGCCGGGTTTCCTCATATCGCGCCGCCCGCACACGCGGGTTTGAGCGGGCTTCGCGATCGCGCCGCCGGTGCGCCGTGCCTGCTGGACCTCGGGCGCCTGGAGCGCACGCGCGACGAGCTCGCCGGACGGCTGCAGCTGGCGCGGCGGGCAACGGCCGAGAGGGTCGAGTTGGAGACGCGCGCGCGCGAGCTGCTGAAGCGGATGAAGCGCGAACCGAGCAGCTACAAGTTCGTACGCCTACCGGTGCGTGACCTCGGCGAACATGGCTGCGGGGTGTGGGAGGTGCGCCCGCGCATGGGTCTGATCGGGATGCTCGCCGGCTGGTGGCAGGTCAAGCTCTCATCAGGCTGTCCGTTACCCAGGGGCCACGCTCCGGCGTGGTCCTTGCCCCTCGCAGCATCGCGACCAGCGTCTGACGCTGGCGGTCGGTCAGCGAGCCGATCGTCTTCTTCTCGGACATCGGCAGCTGTGCGAGGAACTTGCGGCAGCGAGTATGACCCCAACGGCGCTGGCTCAGCAGCAGGTCGGCGACGGCCATGCTGTCGGCCTCCCAGGGACAGCGCAGGAGCACCTCGGTGACGTCGATCTCTCCGGTCGAGATTCTGCGCTTGAGCCCAGCGCGGGCAAGGCGGACCTTGTTGGCGCGTTCGAGGGCGCGCATGTATTGAGGCCCGCCCTCCCGGGGCCCGCTCGCCCGCTTGGCAGGGGCAATCGTCGCCGTAGCGTTCATGTTGAGACTCTCCCCGTCGCCGCCGCTGGGACGCGGCGGGCAACATCTATGCTGGATATCGGACGTATGCGCGCTCGTCGTAACCGTCTGAGATCGCTCCGCGACAGCGTCGCGGGGAGCCATATTCAGCGATATGAACCGGCCCCCGTGAGGGGACCCTCCCGGTAGATTTGTTCTCGTCGGGACACGTCCCGAACGGTCATGCAGAGCGCCCAAGGAAGCTACGACAGCGAGGGGCGTCCGGTCAACCCGCCGGTGCATGGTTCGTGCGCTAGCAGCGACTTTTTCCTCGCCCGATCGACTTGTGAAGAATTGGACAAGTCCCGAGCCGGGTGTTGGACGTTACGCGTGCGGACCTGGCAGCGGGCCGTGCTCGGCCTCGAACTCGCGCTTGACCCGCGCGAAGATGCTCAGAGCGCGGTCGATGGTGGGCTCGTCGTGCGTGGCCATCACGCTGGTGCGCAGCAGCGCGCCGCCGGGGGGACGGCGGGGTGCAGGGCCGTGTTGACGAACACGCCGGCGTCGTAGAGGGCCTTCCACAGCAGCGCGGCCTTCCAGTCGTCGCCCACGAGCACGGGCACGATCGGAGTCACGATCGTCGGGGCGCCGGTGGCGTCCGGGCGCACGCCGGGTGCGTGGGCGATGCCTGCGCGCGGGGGCAGCGGCTGGGGCGAGACCACCGCGAAGCCGAGCTCGGCGAGGCCGTCGCGCAGACGCCAGGCGTTGTCGAGCACCCGCGCGAACAGGCGCGGGCCGTCGGCTGCCGAGCGGGTCACGCGCAGCGCGCCGAGCGCGGCGCCGAGCGCGGCCGGAACGGCCGAGGCGGTGAACAGGAACGCCCGCGAGTAGATGCGCAGATACTCGATGACATCGGCTCCTCCCGCGACGAAGCCGCCGCAGGAGGCGAGCGACTTGGAGAACGTGCCCATGCGCAGATCCACGCGGTCCTCCACGCCCAGCAGCTCGGCGGTGCCCGCGCCGCGCATGCCGAGCACGCCGGCGCCGTGCGCCTCGTCGACCATCAGCCGCGCGCCGTAGCGCTCGCACAGATCGCAGATCTCGCGCAGGGGCGCGATGTCGCCCTCCATCGAGAAGACGCCGTCGACGACCACCAGCACACCGCCGCCGTCGCTCTGGGCGCGGTCGAGCATCTTCTCCAGTTTGTCCAGGCGGTTGTGGCGGAAGGGCCGCAGCTTCGCGCGTGAGAGCAGGCAGCCGTCGAGGATCGAGGCGTGGTCGCCCGCGTCGACGATCACCGTGTCGGCGGGTCCGAGGATCGTGCCCAGCACGCTGAGGTTGGCCTGATGGCCGGTGGTGAACACGAGCGCGTCCTCGGTGTTCATCCACTCGGCGATCTCCCGCTCGAGGTCGAGGTGCAGCGGGATCGTCCCATTCAGAAGGCGCGAGCCCGTCAGCCCGGTGCCGTAGCGGTGCAGAGCGTCCTCGGCTCCCCGCATCACGCGCTCGTCGCCGGTGAGGCCGAGGTAGTTGTTGGAGCCGAGCATGATCCGCTGCGCGCCCTCCATCTCCACGACCGGCATCGCCGCCGAGGTCAGGAGGTGGAAGTAGGGCAGCACGTCGGCCTCGCGGGCGGCGCGCAGCACCTGTTCGCGCTCGTGGCCGCGGACCTTGGCGAAGACGTCGGGAGGACGCGTCGTGCGCGGAGCGCCGGCGGGGGCGTCGGGCCTGTCGGGAGCGCCGGCGGCGCTGAGCACGGGCGAGTCCTCGTCGGGCGGGTCGCCGGGGGGTGTGGCGGGGGCGTCGGTCGGAGTGGGCATGTAGGGTGCGGGCGGTGAGCGTCGAGGTCACACCGGTCTCCGGCAGGCGGGACCTGAAAGCTTTCATCGACGTGCCGTTCCGGGTGCATGCTAACCACCCGCTGTGGGTGCCCCTTCCGAAGCTCGAGCGCTGGGTGTTCCTGAACCGGCGCCTGAATGCCTTCTTCAGTCACGGCGAAGCCGAGTACTTCCTCGCCCGCCGCGACGGGCGCGTGGTGGGACGTATCACAGCTCAGGTCAATCACGCGTTCGACGACTATCAGCAGAAGAACTGGGGCTGGTACGGCTTCCTCGAGTTCGAGGACGATCAGGAGGTGCTCGACGCGCTCCTGGGCGCGGCCGAGGCGTGGCTGCGCGCGCGCGGCAAGGAGCGCATGGTCGGTCCGGCGGACTTCTCGATGAACGAAGAGAGCGGCATCCTGGTCGAGGGCTTCGAGCTGCGGCCGATGATCAAGCAGCCCTGGCACCCGCGCTACTACCAGCAGCGCATGGAGCAGGCGGGGATGAGCAAGGCGATGGACCTGCTGATGTGGAAATTGGAGGTCGAAAACCGCGACAAGGTGCTGCCGGTGATCTGGGAGCTGGCGGAGAAGGCGCAGTCAGAGCACGGGATCAGGGTGCGCCCGATGCGCCGCCGGCAGCTGCGCAAAGACATGGACGCCTTCGCCGAGGTCTACAACGCCGCGTGGTCGAAGAACTGGGACTTCGTGCCGTACTCGAAGAAGGACCTCGACGCCTACGCGCAGGAGATCCAGCTTGTATTCGACAAGCACTGGTGCATGATCGCCGAGAAAGAAGACACGGGCGAGGTGGTCGGCATGGCGATGACCTTCCCCGACCTCAACCAGGTGCTGGAGAAGATGAAGGGCAAATTCCTGCCGTTCGGCTGGTGGCACTTCGCGCGCAAGGGCAAGATCACCACGCGGGTGCGCGTCGGCTTCCTCGGCGTGAAGCCCGAGCATCAACATACGGGCGTTGCCGCGAAGCTCTACCAGCTGCACTTCGACGCGGCGGAAGCTCGTCCGCAGAAGGGTGGGGAGATGGGGTGGATCCTGGAGACGAACACGGCGATGAACCGCGGCATGGAAGCGATGGGCGGGCAGGTCGTCAAGCGCTATCGGGTGTACGAGCGGGAGTTGTAGGGACCCCACCCACCCGCGTACGGGCGCACCGGGCAGGATCGTCGGTGCGGGGCGAAGCGGGTGCGTTCTGAGGAGGAGTCGAGCCCGCGCGGACGGCGAGGCGAGCGGGAGGTGTCCGCGGTCGTTCGCGTGCGCTGAGTCGGAGCGCTCGCAAAAGCGGGCTCATCCCCGCGGATGGGGTGGGAGCGAAAAAAGAGGTCGGGGTCGGGGACTACACTGGGCCGCGTGAATCCAGCGCAGGCGATCGAGGTGGTGCAGGAGGTGGACGCGGTGCCGGTGCTCGTCCCCGAGCCGGTGCGACGCGGAGGCCTGATCAGAGCGGTGGCGCCGGCGACGCAGGCGATGGTGGTTGCCGCCAGCGGGTTCGTCGCGGGCGCGGCGGTGGTTGGGCTGGCGGTGCGCAGGCGCGGAGGAGCCGCGCGAGGGTCGGCCAAGCGCCGGGGCGGCGTGCGCAAGCGGGGTGGCGGACGGGATCAGACGGTGAAGATCGTCGGGACGCGCTCGCTGCTGGTGGACGTGCACCTGCTGGGCGGCGCCGAGCGCTGAGCAGAAAAGCCGGCAGAAGGGCATCGTGATGACGGTGGCGTTGGAGCTGCGAGTGCAGGTGCGTCCGGCGAGCCCGTTCGAGCTGCCGCGGCGGTTGGGCATGGACGGGGTGACGCGTCGGCGCGGGGGCGTGATCGAACGGCTGCTGCACGACCAGGAGGGGGAGCCGGTCGCGGTGCGCGTTGCGCAGACGGCACCGGATAGCGTGGTGTTCGGCGCACGCGCGAAGAGGAGGGAGAGCGCGTCGCACGGCATTGCGCGGATGCGGTTCGCGCTGGGCGTCGACGACGAGCTGCGCGAGTTTCATATGCGCTTCAAGGACGATCCGCTGATCGGGCGCTCGCTGCGGCGACGCCCGTGGCTGCGGGTGGGGCGTAGGCCCGAGCCGTGGGAGGCGCTGGTGTGGGCGGTGTGCGAGCAGCTGATCGAGTACGAGCGCGCCGCGGCGATCCAGGGCAGGTTGGTCGCGCGTCTGGGGCGGCGCTGGAGGGGGCGGGAAGCCGATGCGTGGGCGAGCGGGCTGCGCGACGTGCCGAGCGCCGCGACGCTCGGCGCGACGGCGCCGGCGATGCTCGAGTCCTGCGAGTTGAGCGGCGGACGCTCGATCGCGCTCCGGCGGGCCGCCCGCGAGGTTGCGAGCCGGCGCGTGGACCTGCACGACGCCGAGCCCGAGCGCGGCTGGCGGCGGCTGCGGGCGATTCCGGGGATCGGCGCGTGGACGGTGGAGATGCTGGCGTTGCGCGGGCAGGGCCGCTACGACCAGCTGCCGGCCGGCGACCTGGGGCTGTTGAAGCTGGTCGGGCGCATCCTCAGCGGCGGCGACCCGCGGGCGCGGGCGACTGCAGAGGACGTGCGCGAGCTGTTCGCGCCCTACGGCGAGTGGGCGGGGCTGGCGGCGGTGCACGCGGCGGGATTGTGAGGGTCGGCGGATCGATGCATGCTCCGCAATATGTCCGTTCCGAGCGATGGTCAGCCCCCGACGCCAGTGTCGGCGCTACGCTTACGTCATGCCCACGCTGGTGCTCGATCCTCCTCCACAGGCGCTCGAGGCGCTGCAGGAGCGTCGCCGGCGCGCGGGTCTTGACCGTTTCGATGAGGTCTGGGAAGGCGTGCTGCACATGGTTCCGGCTCCGCTAGGCGAGCACGCAGATATCTCGCAGCAGCTGGCCGAGGTACTCGGCCCGCTGGCGAGAGCCGCCGGGCTGACCGCCACGATCGCGGAGTTCAACCTCGGCGCCGCCGATGATGACTTCCGCGTGCCGGATGGAGGCATACATCGGACGCGCCCGCGCGGCGTCTGGCACACAACCGCCGCGCTCGTCGTGGAGATCGTCTCTCCGGGCGATGAGAGCTGGCAGAAGCTCCCGTTCTACGCCGCCCACGAAGTAGACGAGGTGCTGATCGCCGATCCCGCCGACCACACCGTTCACTGGCTGGCGCTCACCGACGGCGAGTATCGAGAGGTGCGGCGCAGCGGCCTGCTCGACATTGGGCCGGCTGAGCTGGCAGAGCGGATCGACTGGCCGTAGCCCGATCGCCTGACGGAGTCGCCCCTACGGGACGCGCTCGCGATCGCGCGTGAGCAACAGCGCGAACGTCGGGCAGGCCTGGGCGGCGCGCCGAGCGTGGTCGAGGAGCTCCGACGACAGGGGTTCGGAGTCGACGATCGGGTAGCCCCACTCATCGAGTGAGATTCGCTCGGGCAGCAACTCGGCGCACATGCCGTGAGCCTCGCAGGCGATCGGGTTGACGCGCACGTGCCGGCTCATCGGAAGGACATCGGTTCGTGAGTCGGGGTCGCGACCAAATGGTGAACGGGCAGCGGCAGCTCGCCCGGGCGGGCGCACCCCTCGCACGGCCCGTGGCGGGCGTGGTCGGCAAACTCGGGAGCGAACGCGTCGAGCGCGCTCGACACGAAGCGCGCGGTCCCGTCGGGGTGCCCGCAGGCGCCGCGACGGCGCACGAGCGCGGCCAGGCGGGCGATGCGTTGGGTGGCGTTGTCCCGGGCGAGACCGCCGGCGATCTCCTGCACCGAGGTGGCGATCGAGTCCAGGCCGTGCACGCACGGTCCGCACTGACCGGCGCTCTGTCCCGCCAGCCAGCGCGCCACGCGCGCGGTCTCCGCGACGGGGCAGGCGTGCTCGGAGAGCAGCAGCACCACGCCCGCGCCGAGCGAGGCGCCGTGGGGCGCGAGATGTTCGTCTGAGAGTGCCACGCCATGCAGGAACTCGCCGCCGATCCAGCTGCCGCCGTAGCCGCCCACGAGCAGCGCGCGGGGGTTGGCGTCGGTTCCGCCGGCCGCCTCGATCAGCGACTGCAGCGACGCGCCGTACTCGATCTCATACACGCCCGGATGGGCCACGGCGCCGGACAGCGTCACGAGCGCCGACCCGGGCTGGGAGGGGGTGCCGAGCTGGCGGAACCACTCGGGCCCGTGGCGGGCGATCAGCGCGACGTGGGCGAGCGTCTCGGCGTTGGCCACCAGCGTCGGGCGGCGCCGAACTCCCTGTTCGAAGACCATCGGCGGGAGTGAACGTCGGGATCGCCGGGCCGCCGTTCAGGTGGTTGACGAGCGCCGCCTCCTGCCCGGCGACGTAGGTCCCCGGAACGGCCGCCACGTGCATGCGCGCGGAGTCTGTCGGCGTGCCCCGGCGTTCGGAGATCGCATCGGAGGTTGCCTCGACGCTCGCCTGGGCGGACTCGCAGACGCACACGATCAGCTCCTCCGCGCCGAGCGCCTGCGCCGCCAGCTGGGCGCCGTCGAGCACCAGCTGGGGCAGCGTCTGCATCAGCGTGCGGTCCTTCAGGCTCGCCGGCTCGCCCTCGGCGGCATTGACGACGACGATCGCGCGCTTGCGCGAGGCGGCGACCGCGCGCAGCTTCGTGGCGGTGGGGAATCCCGCGCCGCCGCGCCCGCGCAGGCCGGCGCGCTCGAGCTGCTCGATCAGCGGCGACTCCGATCGGCGTCCGCGACGGCGTGCGGAGACGGGCGCCTGACCGTGCACGGCGAGGTGCTCGTCGAGGCTCATCGCGCCGTGGGCCGGGATGCCCGCCAGCAGCCGCGGCAGTGTGCCGGGCGTCTGTGTGGGCGAGGACTCCACGGGTGGGTCGATCGATGAGGGTCTCATCGCTCATTTGCTGCCCCCGTGCGTGGTGCCGGATGCGCTGGAATGGTGCAGCAGCGAGGACGGGGTGCCGGAGCGTCGCGCCCATTCCGATCCGAGCGGACCGCTGGGCATCCAGATCGCGAGGAACAGCGAGAACGCGCCGGCGCCGCCGAGCGCGGCGCCGCGACGGCCCAGGTGCTCGGGCCAGCCGTCGGCCACGCGCACGATCACCGCGGCGAGCACCGCCAGCAGGCAGGCGACGCTCAGCGCGAGCAGCCACGTGCTGTTTACGTCGCTGCCGGTGCCGAAGCCGTGCAGCAGCGCGATCGGCCAGCTCGCGTATGTGAGCCAGTGGATCGCCCGCCAGTTGGCATAGCCCATGCGCTGGCGCAGCAGGCTCGTGATCGTGACGGCGATCAGCAGGTCGAACGCCACGGCGCCGAGACCGAGCCAGAACGGGCGGTAGGAGCCGGCGAACGGGAGGACCGCGTCGATCAGCGAGATCTGCGCGAACGAGTCGAGCACCGAGGTGAGGATGTGCAGGCACAGGAACACCATCGCCAGCAGCGCGACGTTGCGATGCAGCGCGTCGACCACGAACCGCGGCCAGCGGGGCGTGCTCCAGCGGCGTACGTCGACGACGCCGAGCACGACCGCGGCGGTCAGCAGGAGCAGCGCGACTGCGCCCGTCGAGCGAGTCAGGTACCAGTACAGGCTCCCTCCGGTGGCCAGGATCGCGGTCATCGTCAGATCCGGGTCGGCGCCTGGGTGGTGTCCGCTTGCACGTCCTCCGTCGCGCGGCGCGAGCCGGGCCGCGGGGCGCGGGAGGCGATCTGGGCTCGCCGCGCGTCGGCCGGCCAGGCGCCGATCGTGTAGATCCGCCCGGTGTGGCTGACGAGCCGGGCTGGGACGCCCAGCCGCCCAGCCACGCGGGGGCTGTGCCCGCGCGTATGAGCGCGGAGGTGGTCGCGATGTTCGCGTCCGCGCAGCTCGCCGCGGCGACGCTGGCGGTGCGCCACGTTCCCCGCGCCGGCGCGCCGGTGGCGGGGTCGATGATGTGGTGCATCGCGCGGCCCCCGTGGCGCCAACGTCGCACGACGGTGCTCGAGGTGGCCAGGCCGCCGGAGTGGATCGTGACCGTCTGGCCGGGCGCATGGTGGTCGCTGCGGTGATCGTCGGTCACATGCACGGCCCAGCCGCGTGCCGGCGCGGGACCGCTGGTGGCGATGTCGCCGCCGATCGCGACCAGCGCGCCGCAGCCGGCGGCCTGCGCGGCCGCCCGTGCGGCGCGGTCGGCCGCCCAGGCTTTGGCGGTCGCGCCGAGGTCGATCGTGAAACCGGCGGGTACGCGCACCGTGCGCGCGGCGCGGTCGAACGCCACGCTGCGCCAGCCGCAGACCGCGCGTGCCACGATCGGCGGCGGAGAGGTGCGCTCGCGCGCGCGGCAGTCATCGGACTCCGACACGCGGCTCGCCGCGATCGCAGCAGCGGCCAGTCGCGGTCGTAACCGGCGAGCGTCAGCGCCGAGCCGACGGTCGGATCGACGTCGCCATCGGTCAGCCGCGCGGCCCGCAGCGCCAGCGCCAGCGCCTCGGCGAGCAGCGGGCTCACGCGCACGGCGCTCCCGGCGCTCGCGTTCACGCGCGCGATCTCGGAGTCTGCTCGAAAGCGGCTGCACGCGCGGTCGATCGCGTCGAGCTCGCGTTCAACCGCCACGCGCGCGGCGCCGAGGCCGCGCGGGTCGCTCAGGCGCAGCACGACGCTCGTGCTCCAAGTCTCCCAGCGCGCCTCCCCGAACCGCTCGCGCGCGGCCGGGGATACGGCCGGCGGCGGCTTGCCGGTGGGCGGGCAGTCGGGCGTGCCCGTGGCTGACCGTTCGGCGGGCATCGTCACGAGCCTCCCGAGACGACCGGTGGCGCCGATTCCTGTGTGGGCGCCGATTCTCGTGTCGGCGCGGATTCCCGGGTGGGCGTGGATTCTTGCGTGGGTGCAGATTCTTGGGCGGGCGCGGATTCCTGCGTGGGCGCCGATTCCCGCTTGGGCGTCGATTCCTGAGTGGGCGCCGATTCCTGGGCGGGCGCGGATTCCTGCGATGGCGCGGATTCGGTGGTCGGCGTCGATTCGTGGCTCGCCTGGGGCGCTTCGGCGGGCGGCCGCACCGGGCTGGTGGAGCCCGAGGAGGTGCTGCCGGCGGGGTGGTGCGTGGAGCCGGTGGATCGCTTCCCCGCGGAGGACTTGGCGCGCTCGAGCCGGGGAACGCGCTCGCGGCGACCTCTGAGAGCACGGCCGGTCAGCGCGACGCTGCCGGCGATCAACCAGCGGTTGATGCGGTGCAGGCGGCGCAGCGCGGCATCTCGCGTATGTGAGTGTGGACTCATATCAGTGGTGGTGAAAGAGCGTGGTGGCGTGCAGCCACGGGCCGAACTGGGGAATGACGGCGACCGCGAGCACGGTGCCGCCCGCCAGCGCTCCGACGAGCGAGAGCCCGCGCCCGGCGCGCCCGGCGCGCGCGGCGCTGGCCTCGTCCGGGGACTGCCACGCGGACAGTCTTCGCCCTTGGAGGCGCCGACCGCGGCGAGGATGTCGATCTTGGAGGCGGTCTCTTCGTCGAGGCCGGCGGCGGCCGCGACCTCGGGCAGGTGGCCGAGCACGTGCAGCGAGGTGAATACGACCCACACGATGAAGCTGATCTTGTGGAGCGGCAGCAGCGCGCTCCGCGAGGAGGGTCCGATCAGCAGCAGCAGCACGCCGCTGACGAGCACGACGACCGTGCGTGAGCACCACGATCGGGGCGATCATCCGCAGCACCGGCGGCGGCGGACCCTTGCGGCGGTAGCGTGGGTTGGCGGTGTAGTAGCGCACGAACCGATAGCCGGTGCTGGCCAGCTTGAGCGCGATCGGTCCGATCAGCAGCATGCCCACGAACAGGTGCACCCACAGCAGCGAGCGCATGCGCAGGAGCGTCACGCCGATCACCGCCAGCAGCAGGAGCAGCAGGATCGCCGGCAGCGGTCGTGAGTCGCTCGTTGCCGCTGGTTCCGCCAGCCCTGAGACGCTCCGCGAGCGGTCGGTTGGCGGCGGCGCGATCGCCGGTGTGCCGATCCAGGTCGCTCCGCGATCGTGCATGACGATGCCGTTGCGGGGCTCACCGGCGATCGTCCGAGGGTCGAGTGACATGGGACGAGTGTGTGACGCGCGGCTAAGGAACTGATAACCGCTTGATGAGAAAGCTCATCGAATCGCTCGCTGCAAAAAATGCCTGCACTGCGGCGGCCTATCCTTGAGCGATGCCCAAGGTTGCGGATGCGGACTCGGACTCCAGCAGCGGTGGTGTGAAGACACCCGGTGGCGCCGCAGTGCAGCGAGGCGACACCGAGAGCGCGCGCCCGGCGGGGTCGAGGGGCGCTCGGGCGAGGCTGCCGGGGGCGTGAACAGTGTCGAACGCGCGCGGATACTGCTGGTGGAGGACGAGCCGGGGATCGTCGACTTCGTGCGCGCGCGGGTTCGAGGCCGACGGATTCGCGGTGGAGGCGGCGACCGACGGAATCGAGGGTGAACGGCTGGCGCTGGCGGGCAGCTTCGACGCGATCGTGCTCGACCTGATGCTGCCGCGGCCGCGACGGTCTGGAGGTGCTCGCCTCGGTGCGCCGCGCCAAGCCGGAGGTGCCGGTGATCGTGCTGACCGCTCGCGGCGAGATCGAGGATCGCGTCGCCGGGCTGGACGCCGGCGCGGTGGACTACCTCGTCAAGCCGTTCTCGCTCGCGGAGCTGCTGGCGCGCGTGCGCGCGCAGCTGCGCGTCGTCGCGCAGACATCGGCGACGACGCTGCGCGGCGCGGACATCGAAGTCGAACCTGCTCACCCGCAAGGTGCGTCGCGGAGACGCAGCCGGTGCAGCTGTCGAGCACCGAGTTCGAGCTGCTGGTGTACCTGCTGCGCCATTGCGGGCAGGTGCTCTCGCGCGAGCAGATCCTGAGCGCGGTGTGGGGCTACGAGCACGACCCGGCGACGAACGTCGTGGACGTCTACATCGGCTATCTGCGTCGCAAGCTCGCCCGTCGCGACGATCCGGCGCCGATCTTCACCGTGCGCGCCGTCGGCTACCGCCTCGGCGGCGCTGCGGCTGAGCGATGGCGCTGGGCACGCCGTTAGCGCGGATCGTTCCGGGCGGCTTGCGCTGGCGCCTGGCGGGATGGATCGCGCTCGTCACGCTGATCTGCACGGGGATCGCGTTCGTCGCCGTCTATCGCGGCACGGGCACGCAGCTGCGCCGCCAGATCGATCAGGAGATCTCCGGCGACGCGGCGGAGCTCGCGCACAACCTCACGAACGCGCGCGTGCGCTCGCCCGTCGGCAGGTGGCGCGGGCGGCGAGCGCCTACGTGCACAACCAGCCGTTCAGCGCCAGCTCGACGTTCCTGTTCGCGATCGTCCCGGGGGCGGGCACCAGCCACCAACCGCCCGGAGCTGTTCGGCGCACGACCGGCCAGACAACGGCGAGACGCAAGCCGAGCAGAACGCAGGAGAACCGGCTCTCGCGCAGCTGTTGAGCGTACCGCCGGCTACGCCACGCTGGCGCTGCCCGATGTCGGCAACCTGCGCCTGCTCAAGCGCGTCGGTGCATGTGCGCGGAGGGCCGCGCGTGACGATCGGGGTGGGCGAGCCGCTGGCGAGCGTGACGCACGCCCAGAGCGGCCTCGCACGCGCGTTCATCCTCGCCGGGATGCTGGCGCTCGCTCGGCGCCCTGCTGGGCGCCTACCTGATCGGCACACGCCTGTCGCGACCGCTGCGGCGCATGGCGGCGGTCGCCGCGCGGGTGGACGCCGGCGATCTGCACCCGCGCATCCACGACCTCGGCGGGCAGGGGGATGAGGTGAGGGTGCTCGCCGACGCGTTCAACCACATGCTCGACCGCCTCACCGACGCGTTCGCCGGCCAGCGCGCGTTCGTGGCCGACGCCTCGCACGAGCTGCGCACGCCGCTGACCGTGATCCGCGGCCAGCTGGAAGTGCTGGCTGCGCAGCCGGCTCCCTCGGGCGAGGAGGTGCGCCGCGTCGAGCGCCTCGTGCAGTCCGAGATCGCGCGGATCAGCCGACTCGTGGACGATCTGCTGTTGCTGGCCAAGGCCGAGCAGACGCAGTTCCTGCGCATCGAGTCGATCGACGCTGCGGCGCCTACGTGCAGGAGCTCTGGGACGGGATGAGCCTGCTCGCGCAGCGCCGCTTCGAGCTCGGCCCGGTTCCGCGGGGCACGCTGCGAGCCGACCCCGACCGGCTCGCGCAGGCGCTGCGCAACCTGATCGGCAACGCGATCGATCACACCGTCGCCGAGCGCGGTCTCGTGCGCATGCTGCGTCGAAGCCGCACCGGCGGGACGCATGCGATTCGTGGTCGAGGACGACGGTCCCGGCATTCCGACCGACCAGCGCGAGCGCGTCTTCGATCGCTTCTACCGCACCGACGCGGCCCGCGACCGCGCCTCGGGCGGCACCGGGCTCGGGCTGGCGATCGTGCAGCGCGATCGCCGAGGCCCACGGCGGCCGAGTGGCCGCCGGGCGCTCACCCGAGGGCGGCGCGCGGATCGAGATCGAGCTGCCGCGATTTGCGGGGGACGGGCCGGCGACGAGGTCCGTGCACAGGGTCGCGGAGTCGCGCGAGTCACGGAGCCGGCGAGCAGGTGAGCTCAGGCCGAGCGGATCGCCGCGCGCCGGCTGGCACGGCGCAGGCGAGTACGGCGTCGGCGGCTGCTCGCGCTTGGCACGGTCCTCGCCGTCGCGGCGCTGATCGTGGCCACGCTCGTCGTGCCGGGGCAAGCTCGCGCTCGCGGGGTGCCGCGAGCACACCCAGTGCCCTCGCGCGGAGTCATGCGGGCAAGGGCACGGCCCTCGCGGCCGCGGCGCCGGTGGGATTCGTGGCGCACCGGCTTACTGCGGCGCTGCCCTCGCCGCTTCAAGACGCCGCTGCGGTCGCGCTCCCGGATGGGACGCTCGCGCTGCTTCGGCGGGCTCGACGGGAACGACACCTCGACCGCCGGGGTACTCGGCATCGACGGGGAGCACGTGTCCGTCCGCGCTCAGCTGCCGGTGCCCCAGCACGACGCTCAGGGCGCGCTGCTCGGCGGCGATGCGTACGTGTTCGGGGGCGGTCAGGTCAGCTCGTATGACCACGTGCTGCGCTTCGATCCGACGACTGGGCTCTGTCGCACAGGCCGGGACACTGCCGCGAGCCGTCTCCGACGCGGCGGTCGCGAGCGTCGGCGGGACGGCTTACGTCGTCGGCGGCTACGACGGCGCTCGGGCGCTCGACACGATCGTGGCATGGCGCCCCGGGGCTCCGGCGCGGACGGTCGCGCGCCTGCCCATGTCGCTGCGCTACGCAGCGGTGGCGGCGATCGCCGGGCGGCTCGTGATCGCCGGTGGCACGCATGGGGAAGCGGCGCAGCGTGAGATCCTGCGCTTCGATCCGGCGAGTGGTCTGGTCACCTCGATCGGGCGTCTGCCGAGCGCGCTCACACATGCCCCCGCCGTGGCGCTCGACGGCTGCGTCTTCGTCCTGGGCGGCCGTGGTGCGGCGTCTGACAGTCAGACCGCGGAGATCATCGCGATCGATCCAGCGAGCGGCCAGGTCACACGAGTCGGGCGGCTGCCGGTGGCGCTGTCGGACGCCGCCGCGGCCGTCCTCGGTGGCCGCGTGGTGCTCGCGGGCGGGCAGAGCGCCTCCGGAACCGAATCGTCGATCTACTCACTCACACCCCGCGCATGAGGTCGCGGGGTTAGCCGCGTTAGCCGAGGGTTAGCCGCGCGCTCAGAGCTCTCAGGAGACTGCTCGCGCGGCTCCGCGCGGCGGCGAGCTCGTCGCGGGGCTGGTTGGCGGCGGAAATGTGTGTCAGGGCGCCTGCATGGTTGCGGCGAAGCGCATCGCCAGGGAGTGGGGCGGGGCGAGGTCGACGCCGTCGGGGTTGCTCAGAAAGCCCGCGCCCGAGCCGGCCACTCCGGTGTGGCCGTACTGCCAGACGATCCGGTTGGTGTGCGGGTCGATCACGATCACGCGCTGGTTCTTGTCGTCGTTGGCGAGAATATCTCCGTTGGGCAGCGGCAGTGCCAGCGAGGGCTGATTCAGGGAGCCGGCTCCGCTCGGGGCGTAGCGCCACTGCAGGTGGCCGTCGCTCGTGAACGTCTCGATCGCACCCGGGTCGACGTAGTCGGCCGAGAGGAACAGCCCTGGACGCACCTCGTTGGTGTCCGACGGGTAGCTGAAGCCGGGCGGGTGGGTGTCGAGCAGCGGCCGTCCGCGGGGGTCGAGCACGTCCAGCCAGTCGCCGTTGATCTCGGTGATCGCGGTGTCGCCGCCGGCCATCGGAAATGCCCCGTTGGGGCTGCCGTAGGTGGCGCCGAGTCGGTGTTCGCAAACGCCGGTCTGACCGAGCTGACGCAGCGGCGCCTGAGCCGGAGGGTGGATCACGAGCACTCGGCAGTTCTTGATGTCGGCCGTGAGGATGTCTCCGGAGGGCATCAGCAGGGCATCGTCCGGGTTGTGCACGTAACCGGGTTCGGAGCCCGGCACGCCGGGGTGTCCGTAGCGGTAGACGATGTGATCGTCGGCGAGGTCGATCACGCTGATCGCGAAGTCGTCCTCCTGCGTCGCGATCACCCGGCTGCCGTCGGGGGAGAAGAACGCGTCGTCGGGCAGGTTGAACGTCTGGCCGGGACGCAGGTCACCGGGCGCCGGGAAGCGCCACAGGATCGTTCCGGTGGGGCTCACCTCCAGCAGCCGGTTGTTGTCGCGATCGGCGATCAGCACTGGACCCGGCAGGACCGACGGGTCCGAGCCGGGAGCGAGCGTCGTCGTCGCGGTGGTCCCGGCCGAGGCGTGTGCCGCCCCGCCTATGCTTGCCGTCGCATGCCCGCCGGTCTTGGCGCTTGCGCCTGGTTGTCCCGCGACGCTCGCTGCGCTGTGCTCGCCGTCCGGCCCGCTGATCAGCACGATCGCCACGATGAGCATCGCGAGTACGCCGAGCGCCGCCATCCGCCTGCGCCGGCTCGTGCGCCTGCGTCGGGCCGCACGGCGACGGGCCGTCCGCTGCGTCGGTTGTGGCGGCGTTGACACGCGGCCAGCATGTTGACGGCGGGTTAAGCGAACGTGAGCAGTCGATGAGAACTCACTCATGCCGCGCCCGCGGTCGAGCCGTTTTTTGCGGGCGGCGGGCCGGTGCCTCGCCGGTCGGCCCCTACAGCTCGTCGTCGCGCCGGTAGCCCAGGCGCGAGGAGATGCGGGCGGCGGTGGAGATCAGATGCGGGCCGAGCGCGTCGGTCAGTTCGGCGACTGAGATCGCTTCCGGGCTGGCGGCGATGCCGACGGCGGCGACCACCTCGCGAGACTCGTCGCGTACGGGCACGGCGATGGCCTGCAGGCCGGGTCGCAGCTCCTGTTCGTTGACGGCGTAGCCGTCTTCTCTGATGCGCTGCAGCTCCGCGCGCAGCGCCTGCTTGCTCGTGATCGTGCTCGGGCTGTTGCGCTCCAGCTTCAGCTGCGCGATGAGATCGCGCTGAACCTCATCCGGCAGGTGGGCGAGCAGGACCTTGCCCATCGCCGTGCAGTAGGCGGGCATCCGCGAGCCCGGGTACAGGCCGAGGTCGGTCTCGCGCTCGGCCCGTCGCCAGCTGCGGGCGCGATCGACATACAGGACCTCCGCCCCGTCGAGCACCGCCAGGCCGATGGTGTAGCCGGTGCGCTCGCGCAGCTCCTCCAGGAACGGGTGAACGTGCTCGCGCAGGCCCGTGGAGTTCAGGGCGGACATGCCGAGGTCGGTCACCCGCAGGCCCAGCCGATACTTGCGCGAACGGCCCTGCTCCAGATAGCCGAGCGCGAGCAGCGTGGTCACATAGCGGTGGGTGGTCGAACGGCTCATGCCCAGCTCGTCGGCGATGTCGGCGATACCCAGCACCGGGTGCTCGGAGGTGAAGCAGCCGAGGATCGCCAGGCCCCGCTCCAATGACTGCGAGTAGCGCGGACCGCGCAGGACCGGCAGCGCCCATGCCGGCGTGTCCGCATCCTCGGCGGTGCCGGCGGGCGCTCTGGAGGTCATTCTGGGCATCTGGTCCGTGGTCCTCGTCGGGAGTCAGCCGGTCGGCAGTCTGTAGTGGCGTGAGGTCGGGTCGCGTTCGAGCAGGCCGAGTTCGACGAGGGTGATCGCGTAGCGGTGGGTGGTGCTCGCTCCCAGCCCGAGCTGCTTGGCGACGTCGGTGACGCGCCGCGCGCTGCCGTCCGGGGGAAACGAGGCGAGCACCATCAGTCCGCGCAGCAGCGATCGCGAGAAGCGATCGTCGTTCAGGCGCTCGCGGTAGGACGCGAGCTTGAGGGCGCCGATTCCCCCCAGCAGCCTCGCCAGGGCATCCTCGTCGCTCGCTCCACGCATCACCTGCTTGATCTGCGTCTTGGACAGCGTGATCGTGATGTCGTTGTTCTCGATGTCGTCGTGCTCGGGCATTGTCTGTCACCTGGTGGGCAGGGCTCTGCCGTGATGCGCCTGTCATGATCCCGGACTTCAAGTTCCTATACAAGAGGAAAGTCGAATACTTGATTTTCAAGCCTCGTGTCGGACCGACTCGAGTATTCGGTGTCGATCGAAGGCTCTGTGTGGGGCCCCGCTCCTGGACAGGTACGCGGTGAGGCCTTCCAACGCGCGGCCGGTCGTTCGCCGGGCGCTCAGGATCAGCATCGTCGGGCGTGCGAGGCGGCCCATCGCCTCCAGCACGGCGGGCGCGGCGAGGCGGGCGTGCGGTGAGGATGACATCGACAGGTCGCACAGGTAGAAGCTCGTCATCGCGGCGACGATCAGCGTGTGGCTGTGAGCACCGGGCAGCTCGCCGACCTGGCTCATCGCCTCGGTCGCGATCGTGGCGATGCGATCGGCGGCCTCGTCGGGCGAGCGGTAGTAGTCGATCAGTCCGCGCCTGCCGGTGGCGAGGTCCTCTGACCGGTCGGCGAGGCTGTCGAGCAGCGAGTGCAGAGCCCCCACCCAGGGGAAGTAGGCGGCGCCGAGCATCCTGGCCACGCTGCGATCGAGCGCCGGATCGGCGGCGGCGGCGATGAGCGCGAACAGGTCGAGCGTGGAGCCGGCCGCGGCGCCCGTCTCCCACCAGCGCAGCCCCACGTGAGCCTTGCCCGAGTCCCGCGCCCAGCGTTCGAAGGAATCGTGCCGGCCGTTGCCATCCCCATGGTTGAGGCTCTGATAGGTGGCCACGCGCTCGGTGGCTGCCCGCGCGAGCTCGGCGATCGTCGCGAACGACGGCAGCGCCGTCAACGCCGTGCGGCAGGTCGCGATCAGCGCATGCAGATAGCCGCCGTCCCCGCCGCCGCGTCGATGCCGCGGGTAGTAGTCATCGTGTGGCTCTCCCGGCACGATCGCCGCGAGCAATGCCCGGTTGAGCCTCCGGCCGTCGGCGATCGGATCCCGGCTGGGCTCCTCGGAGAGGTTGTCGAGGTAGTCGAACATCGTCTGGTAGGCCACGACCGCCCGCACCGCCGCATGTCGACCGGCGGGCTGCGCGAATGCCGCGAACGCGGCCGCGCCCTCGAGGTTGCCGCGCTTCTCGCCATGGGCCCGCAGCGCCAGCCGGCGCAGCGCCGGATCGGGGATCTCCGCCGCTCGTGCACGCCAGGCACGGAGCTCGCGGCAGGCGTCGGGGAACACGCCCAGCCAGTAGCTTCTCGCCGCTCCCGCCAGTGCCGGCAGGGCGCCGTCATTGCCGATCCATTCGCCCACGCAGACAGCTTTACGCAGTCGCGATGCGCTCCCCGGCCTCAGTCCTGAAAGCCGGCGCGGGCCGGGACGCGGGAGGCGGCGAACCCGGGGATCGCGATCACGGTCAGCGCGACGGCAGTGATCAGCGTCAACGTCAGCGCAACCTGTCCCGGCGCGACCGCGAACGGCGCCGGGAATCCGGTTGTCAGAGTCAGCCAGCGCCCGGCGAGCGCATGTCCGTAGACACCGATGATCCCGCCGATGATGCATCCGACCCCGACCGTGATCGCGCTCTCCAGCAGCAGCGCTCGCCACAGCTGCGCGGAGTCATATCCCTGGATCTTCAGCGAGGCGAGCCGCGCGCGCCGCTGCCACACGGCCGCGCTCAGCGCCGAGGCGACCGCCAGGCCGGCCGCGATCAGCAGCAGCGTGGAGATCTCGGCGAGTGTCTCCAGTCCCTGTCGCGCGCTGGACTCCGATTGCCGGTCGCGTTCCTAGCTCGTCCGCACCGACAGTCCCGGGCGATCGCCCAGCGCGGCGGTGACCGCTCGTTTGCCCGCGGCGGCGCTGACGCCGGGGAGCAGGCTCACCTCCAGCGCCGAGGGGTCGACGGTCTGCCAGTAGCGGCGGTAGTCCTCGGCGTTGATCGTGATCGTCCCCGGCGGCCAGCCCGAGTTCGTCATGATCGCGGCCGTTTTGAACGTCGCCGCGCCCGCAGGTGTGGGCAGAGAGAACGTCTCGCCGACGTGCAGGTGGCGTTCGCCGGCGAAGGCGCTCGAGATCGCGGCCCACCCACCACGGCGCAGCCGCTGTGTGCTGAGCGCCAGATCGCCGTCGAGCAGCTGGCTGGCTTCCACCATCGCGCGGTCCTGCGCGGGTCTCGCGCGGACCCACAGCCGACGGGCGCCGACGTCCAGCAGGCCCCCCTGGTAGGACGCGCACGGACGCGACACCGGGCGCTCGCGCGATCGCCGCCACCGTGCCCTGGGGCTCGAACCGATTCACGTTGAAGATGTCCTGGCCGGTACCCACCCAGATGTCGGCGGTGCCGAAGTACTGGGCTGTGGCGTGGTCGATGCCGCGGATGAGGTCGCCGCGCGCGCCTCCCATCGCGATGCTCCCGTAGACGGCCAGCCCGGCGATGCCGGCCAGCGCGACCGCGCGCATGCTCGTGGCGCGAAGCTCGGACACGGCGACGATCAGCGCGCTGCTGCGGATATGGTCGCCCATCCACGGCAGCGCTTGCGCGATCCCGGCGAACATCGCGGGGATCAGCAGCAGCGTGCTCAGCGCCAGTGCGACGCCGCCGACGATCGTCATACCGGGCGCCAGCAGCACGAGCGCCGTCACGGCGGCGATCGAGGCCATCCCCGCGATTCCGAGCATCGTGGTCGCGCGCTTGCCGATGGTCTCGCCTCTGCCCCCGGACTCGCGGAACACGGCGTCGACCGCCCTGCCCTCGCGCAGGTCCACCACCGGTGTGAGCGACGCGAGCACGGTGGCGATCACGCCGCACGCGAACGCCGCGATCACCGTCTTCGGGTGCACGATCTGCTTGGCGCCGATCGGGAACGCGGCGGCCAGATAGTTGGGCACGCGGTGGAAGAACGCGCTGGAAAGCGCGTCGCCGAGCGTCACCCCGACAAGCGAGGCCAGGACGCCGAGGGCGAGCGCCTGGAAGGAGAGCAGCACCAGCACCTGCCGCCGGTCATACCCCTGCACACGCAGATCGGCGACGAACCGGCGGCGCTCGGGCATCGTCAGCAGCATCGCGTTCAGCGCCAGCAGGAATCCCACCATCACGCTGATCGCCGAGAACAGCTCGGTCGACTGGCTGTTGGGCTCGATCGCTTGGTCGAGCAGGCGCAGTTCGTTCCCCGCGGGCGAGACATCCAGCCGTCCGCCCGCTATCCGCGCGAGCTCGCCCGTGACGAACCGGTCGGACCCGGGCCGCGGCTGTACCAGCACCTGCGTGACCCGCCCGGGCAGACCCGTCAGGCGCTGCGCGACGGCCAGCAGAGCGATCGCCACCGGGCTCGACGTCAGTGCCCCGAACAGCGAGCCGCTCAGCACCGCTCCGACCTTCACCCGGTGGGCGCCCCCGGCCGCCAGCACCGTGACCTGGCTGCCCGGTTCGGCTCCGATCGCGCTCGCCACTCCGGCCGGGAGGATCAGCCCCTCCGAGAAGCGGAACCCGCCCGCGCCGAAGTTCTTGGTGTCGAGGCTGCCGAGGTTCACGATTCCCGGGGTCACGCCGAGCATCTGAACCGCTTTTGCGCCTCGGGGGCCCGCCACCGACACGTTCTCGCGCAGGACCGCCGCCGAGGAGCGCACGCCCGGGAGGTGTGCCACCGTGCTCGCCAGTCGCTGTTCGAACCCCGCCGTGCGAGCGCGCCGTGAGCTGCACGCGTGCCGAGCCGATCACCTGCTGGATCAAAGCGCCGGCGGAGCCGGTGAGGCTGCGTGTTGGCGACCAGCACGCCGAACACGAGCGCGACCGCCACCGCGATGCCGCTGCCGGCGAGCAGCTCCTGGGCCAGGTGCGAGCGCAGGCGTCGTCGGTACAGATGGAACAGCATGCTCACGCGAACCCCGTATATCCGGGGGTTGAGCAGGTTCCTCACGAGACGACGATGGCCGGTTCGGGGCTGTCCACACTGCCGCTGAGACTGTCCGTCGCGGAGCGTGTAGGCGCGGTCCATCAGCTCTCTCGCGTCGGGGTCGTGCGTGACGAGCAGGCCCGGTATGCCGCGTTCGTGGCAGATGTGCGGAGCAGCTCGAGCGTTTCGCGGCTGCGCCTGGAGTCGAGGTTGCCGGTCGGCTCGTCCGCGAGCAGCAAGCGCGGCTCGTTCGCGAGCGCGCGCGCGATCGCGACCCGCTGGCGCTCACCCATCGACAGGCGCTCGGGGGTGTGTTCGCAGCGCTCGCCCAGACCGAGTCGCTCGAGCCACGGACGCGCCTGTCGCCGTGCCTCGCTCAGCCTCAAGCCTTCGGCGGTCAGCTTGATCGTCGCGTTGTCGAGCGCCGAGGTGTTCGGCATCAGGTGAAACGACTGGAACACGAACCCGACGTCGCGAAGGCGGTAGCGAGCGCCCTCGCGCTCGGACAGATGGCTGACATCCCTGCCGTCGAACAGCACGCTCCCGGCTTCGGGGGCGATCAGCGCCGCCGCCAGCAGCAGCAGCGTGGTCTTGCCCGAGCCGCTCGGCCCGTACATCGCCACGAATTCGCCCGGGGAGACCGTGAGCGAGACGCCATCGACCGCCCGCACAATCTCCCCGCCGCCGCTGGGATAGTGCTTGACGACCCCGCGCAGCTCGAGTGCGCTCAACGCCCGGACCGCTCCGCGCCGCCGGCCGCGCCGCCGGCGCTGCGCCTTGGCAGCGGCACGACGGTCCCTCGCTCTTCGGTCGTGCACACCTCTCCGTCGGAGATCGACATCATCACGCCCGCGCCCTGCAGGGCGCCCATTTCCTCGGAGACCACCAGCAGCGCCATGTTGCGTTCGCCGGCCAGCTCCCGCAGCAGCACATAGAAGCGATTGCGGTCCCCAAGGCTCGGCATCACCGCCGGCTCGTCCACGAGCAGCACGCGCGGATCGTGCACGAGCGCGCGGGCAAGCATCACGAGCGTCCGCTCCGCGAGCGACAGCGTTCCCGCCGGCTCGTCGCCGCACGTGGCGGTCACGCCGACCCGCTCGAGTGCGCCGAGCGCTCGCCTGCGCGCATCGCGGACGGTCAGTCCCTCGCTGCCCAGCGACATCGCGACGTGATCCACGACGCTCTCGCCGGGATTGGGTCGCCAATCGCCGGAGGCCATCAATGCGAGCTCCCGGCGCAGCAGTCGCCCCCGCTCGGAGCCGCTCATCTCGTTCAGCGCGCGACCGTCGAAGCGCACCGTGCCCGTGTCGGGCCGTTCGATTCCCGCGGCCAGTCGCAGCAGCGTCGACTTGCCCGAGCGACGCGCGCCGTACAGGCCCACGAACACCCCCGCTTCCACCTCGAAGGAAACCCCGTCCAGAACAGTGATCTCACGGCCGCCGTCGGGGAAACGCTTGCCGACGTTCGCGAATGAGAGCAGCGGCGTCATGGCGCCTGCGACGCTATCGCTCTCGCGCCCTCATGCGCTCGTTGATGCGCCGGCGCGTCTGCGCGGCCCAGTCGACGTCGGATTGCAGCTGCCGCCAGACCGCGTCTCGCGTGCAGTCCATCACCAGTGCCGTCCACGAACGATGCATCTCTCCAGCGGTGGGCGCCACCAACTGGGCCAGCCGCAGGCACTCGCGCTCGTAGTCTCGCAACGCCGCCACCAGCCGTGGAGCGTCCTCGTCGCGCGCGACCACGAGCTTTGCGTGCAGTCCCAGCCTCACCGGCTCGCGCGGGAGCAGCGTCTCCATCCACGCCGTCAGCGCGTTCTCGGTCAAATCGGTCGGGCGATACACCACGCGGGTGCGCCGCCGGTTGTCGCGGCGCGGCTCCTCGTGAGCCGCGATCAGACCGTCGGCGACGAGCTGGTCGAGCAGGCGGTATACGTCGTTGGTGTCGATTCGCCACGTTTCGCCGAGGCGCGCCACCAGGCGGCTCGCGAGGTCGCCACCGTGGCCGGGGCGCTCGAGCACGATGCCGAGCAACGCTCCGCGCAGCGGCGCCGAGGCGCCGCGCATCCATCCTCGGGTGTTCGTGGTCGCTTCAGCCATCCGATCTCCCAACCGAACGAACGATACCGCACATCGCTCATCATGTGTAGAACGATTCCAAAAGTTGCCACTAAGCAGACGCTGAGTGTCGCTCGGATCAAGCCCGTGCACGTGGCGTGCGAATCCCCGTGCGCCCCGCCGCAGGTGCGCCCGGACCGTGGAAATACGCAATTTGCGCGAATCCGGCTCAGCGCTCGCGCGGGGCCGCTGTCTGTCCGAGTGCTCGGTGACGCCGGCGTGCGCCCTCCAAGATCGGCGGCGGCAGTTGTTTCTGACTCGGCTCGCCGCGCGCGCGTTTGCGGACGATCGTGGGTCGCGTACGTTCAGCGCACGGGCGCCGCGGCGTATGTTCGGCGCACGATCGCCGCGGCGCCCGCTCAGGGCACGATCACCGCCGCGCCCGTGAACCTGCCGGCGCGCAGGTCCTCGAGCGCCTGTCCGGCGTCCTGGAGCGGGTATGAGCTCACGCGCGTGCGGACCGGGACGGTTGGCGCGAGCGCGAGAAACTCCTCGGCGTCGCGCCGCGTCAGGTTGGCGACCGAGCGCACCGTGCGCTCCTCCCACAGGCTGCGGTAGGGAAAGCTCGGTATGTCGCTCATGTGGATGCCGCCGCACACCACCGTTCCGCCCGGCGCCAGCGCCTGCAGCGCGCGCACCACCAGGGAGCCCTCGGGCGCGAACACGATCGCCGCCTCCAGCGCCCGCGGAGGCGTCTGGCCGGAGTGTCCCGCCCACGCCGCGCCGAGCTCGCGCGCGAACGTCTGGGCGGCGGAGTCGCCCTCGCGGGTGAACGCGTAGACCTCGCGATCCTGCGCGACCGCCACCTGCGTGAGGATATGAGCGGCGGCTCCGAACCCGTACAGCCCCAGCCGCCGCGCCGACCCGCACATGCCCAGCGCGCGGTAGCCGATCAGCCCCGCGCACAGCAGCGGCGCGGCCTGGATGTCGGGGTAGCCGTCGGGAATCTCGAAGCAGTAGCGCTCGTCCGCCACCGCGTACTGAGCCATGCCGCCGTCGATGTCGCGTCCGGTGAACCGCGCCCGCCGGCACAGGTTCTCCCGCCCCGAGCGGCAGTACTCGCACTCTCCGCACGTCCATCCCAGCCACGGCACCCCGACGCGCCGGCCGTCGATCGCCGAGGAGTCCGAGCGCACGACCCCCACGATCTGATGTCCGAGGATGCGCGGCGGATGCTCGACCGAGACCTCCCCGTCGAGCAGGTGCAGGTCCGTGCGGCACACCCCGCACGCCTTGACCTCGATCAGCAGCTCTCCCGCGCCCGGCTGCGGGATCGGCCTGAGCGCCTCTCGCAGTGGCCGGCCGACGCCCTCGAAGACCATCGCCCGCATCGACTCCGGCAGCGCACCCTCTGGCGAGGCGCTCGTGGGCGGCGCACCCTCGGTCGATGGACCTCCATCCGGTGTCGATCGACGCTCAGCCAAAGAACAGCTCCGCCGTCTCATACAGCCCCGGATCGAGCAGCTTGGGCTCGCGCAGCGCATCCTCCAGGTCCACCTCGACGATCTCGGTGCCGCGCAGGCCGACCATCGCTCCGAACCGCCCGGCGGCCACGGCGTCCATCGCGGCGACGCCGAACCGCGTCGGCGAGCACGCGATCGAACGCGACCGGAGTGCCGCCGCGCTGCACGTGCCCGAGGATCGTCACGCGCGTCTCATACCCGGTCCGCCGCTCGATCTCGCCCTCCAGCGTCACGCCGATCCCGCCGCAACCGAGCGTGCCCGAAGGCGTCGGTGGGGACGTCGCCGTCCTCGCGAGTCGGCAGCGTTCCCGCGCGCGGCGTGGCGCCCTCGGCGACGACCACGATCGAGAAGCTGCGCCCGCGCTCGTGGCGGCGGCGCAGGCGCATGCACACCTCCTCGATGTCGAACGGGCGCTCCGGCACGAGGATCGCGTCGGCGCCCCCGGCGAGCCCGCGCGTGCGTGGCGATCCAGCCGGCGTGGCGGCCCATCACCTCGACGACCATCACCCGGTTGTGCGACTCGGCGGTCGTGTGCAGGCGGTCGATCGTGTCGGTCACGATCTGCACTGCCGTCTGAAACCCGAACGTCACGTCGGTGCCGCCGAGGTCGTTGTCGATCGTCTTCGGCACGCCCACCACCGGGACGCCCTCGCGATGCAGCCGCAGTGCCACGCCGAGGGTGTCCTCGCCGCCGATCGGGATCAGCGCGTCGATCCCGCGCGCGGCGAGCGTCCGGCGGATCGTCTGCAGCCCGCGCTCATCCTCGCCCTCGGCGAACGGGTTGGTGCGCGACGTGCCGAGGATCGTGCCCCCGCGCGGGAGGATGCCCGCCGTGCTCGCGAGCGTCAGCTCGATCGCGTCGTCGCTCAACACTCCCGCCCAGCCGTGGCGAAAGCCGAGCACGCTGTGCTCGCCGTCCCTGAGCCCCCGCCGCACGACGGCGCGGATGACGGCGTTCAGCCCGGGGCAGTCGCCGCCACCGGTGAGCAGACCAACCCGTGCCATGCCTCGCATTGTTCACGATCCGTCGCGGCGCCGCGCCTCGCGGCCGGGCGAGCTCAGGCGTTGACCAGCCCGCGCCGCAGCGCGTAGCCGACGAGCTCCGCGCGCGAGGAGAGGCTGAGCTTCTGCTGGATGTGCGCTCGATGGGTCTCGACGGTGCGCACCGACAGGAACAGCTGCTCGGCGATCTCCGCGTTGGTGTGGCCGAGCGCGATCAGGCGCAGGACTTCGAGCTCGCGCTCTGACAGATCGTCCGGCGGTCCGGGCGGGGGCTCGGAGGCCATTCGCGCCCCCAGCCTGGGATTCAGATAGCTTTCGCCGCAGGCCGCGCGGCGCACGGCCTCCACGAGCTCGTCGTCGGCGGCCTCCTTGAGCACGTAACCGATCGCGCCGGCGCCGAGGGCATGGCGCGCGAACGCGGGCTCCTGCTGCATCGTCAGCACGACGATCTGCGTCTCCGGCGACTCCGCGCGGATGTCCGGGATCGCCTCGAGGCTCGAGCCGCCGGGCATGTTCAGATCGAGCACGAGCACGTCCGGCCCGTGGCCCCGCACATATCGTCGCGCGCTGTCGAGATCCCCGGCCTCGGCCACGACCTCGAACCCGGATTCGCCGTCGAGCAGCAGCCGCAGGCCGCTGCGCACGACCGCGTGGTCGTCGGCGAGCACGATCTTGATCGTCTCCGGGTCCGCCTCTCCGTCGGCCTGCGCCTGGCGTGTGTCTGTGATCTGGCGTCACCGACGCTGACCGTAGCGCGTAAGAGAGCCCGCGCGTCTACGGGAAAAGTACGGTGATTCGCGTGGCTCGATACGGATGCGGCCTCGAATCTCGCCGTGGGGCTCGCCTCACGGGAGATGGTGGGTCAGTGGTGGGTCAGGGTCGCGGTGGCGGGTCGAGGCAGCGGGCCCTCAGATCCCCTGTCCGGGCAGGAACTCGTTCGTGAACGGCGGCAGGCCGCCGTTGGGGTTGTGCTGGAGCAGCCCATGCGCCAGCATCCAGGCCCCGAAGCTCGCCCAGGCGGAGGGTTCCTGCCAGCCATACGGGTCGCTCGCGTTCGCCGGCGATGCCGCTCCCAGCGTCTGGCGGATCGATTCGAGCTGGAGCTTCCCTTCCAGCGACGGGTTCGCCTTGACCACCAGCGCCGCCGCGGTCTGCGGGTTCGCACGCACCGCGCGCTCGCCGCGCGTCAACGCCTGCATGAACGAACGCAGGTCCTGACCGCGACTGCGTGCCTCGTCTTCGCGCACGACCAGCACGAGCTCGTCGTAGCTCGGCACGCCCGCCCGATCGATGGGGATCGTCAGCGGATGCCTGTGCAGCAGCGCCAGCTGGATGGCCTCGTAGTTCCAGTAGCCGCCAAGCGTCGCGGCGACCTTCTTGGAGAGCATCGCCGGCACGAGGTTGAAGCCGACGTTCACTTCCTTCACGCTCGCGGGGTTCACGCCGGCAGCCTGCAGCGCGGCTCGCAACTCGGCCGCCTGGTAGGGGATCCCGGCGGTGCCGACCGTCTTGCCGGCCAGATCGGCGACGCTGTTCACATGCGCTCCGGGCAGCGCGATGATCGACGTGAGCGGGCGCTGCACGAGCGCGCCGATCGACACCAGCTTCAGCCCCTGATCGCGCGCGAGCAGCAGCTCGGGCTCATAGGAGATCGCCATGTCCACTTTGCCGGCCGCGAGCAGCTTCAGCGGATCGGCCGTTTCCGGTGGGACGATCGGGTGCACTTCCAGCCCGACCGCGCGAAAGTCGCCGTTCGCGATCGCCGAGTACAGCGGCGCGTGGTCGGCGTTGGGGAACCAGTCGAGCATCACCGTGAACGGCTTGAGCGCCGGCGCGGAGGTCACATCCTGCTCGGTCCCGCATGCGGCCAGCGCCAGCGCGCACGCGACGGCGAGTACGGTGAGCACGGCTGCGCGAGGCGCCCGCCGGGCTTGCCCGCCTGCGGCCGGTAGGGCGCGCGGGCTCTGACGGCGGTCGGCTGCCTGCAGGGTTCTCAACGGATGTCTCCTCTCGGTCGGTGCGCCCATGGCGCCAGGCGGCGCTCGAGGAGGGCGAGGGTATAGAAGCAGGCGATCGCGAACACGAACAGCACCACGGCGGCGGCGTAGGCGCGCGAGGTCTGCAGCGCGTTGATGTCGGCGTCGATCTCGCGCCCCAGGCCCGGGTAGGGGCCGGAGGTGGCCGTGGAGGTCTCGGCGATGTAGGCGCCGATCACGCCCACCGCGAGCGCGATCCGGGCGCCGCTGATCGCGGCCGGCAGCGCCGCGGGCAGCTCGGCGAAGCGGAATGCCTGCCAGCGCGAGGCGTCGAGCGTGCGCAGCAGCTTCAGCTGCTCGGGATCGACCGAGGCGAGCCCGTCGACGGTCGTGACCACGACCGGGAAGAAGCAGATCAGCACGATCACGAACAGCTTCGGCAGCACCCCGAACCCCCACCAGAACACGAGCAGCACGCCGATCAGCGCCACGGGGATCGCCTGCGAGCCGACCGCCAGCGGGTAGATGGCGCGGCGCAGGGGCGCGAACAGGTGGATCAGCACGCCGACCACGAACCCGCACAGCAGCGCCAGCAGGACGCCGACCCCCACCTCCTCGGCCGTCGGCGCGAGGTTGGCCGACAGCAGGCCGGCGTTGTTCCACAGTGCCACACCGACTTCGTGGGGCGCGGGCAGCACGAACGTGTTCACCCCGCCGGAGTCGACGTAGGCCTCCCATGCGCCGAGCCCCACGAGCACGAGTGCCATCGCCGGCAGCGCCTCGATGATTCGGCGCTTCATCTCGATCGCCCTCGCGCGAGGGCGATCAGCGCCTGCTCGCGCAGCGCCACCACCCCGGGATCGGTGCGCCCGCGCGGGCGCTCGAGGCCCACCTCCAGCTCCTCCACGACCCGTCCGGGGCGCGGCGAGAGCACCGCGACGCGGTCGGCCAGCACGATCGCCTCCTCGACGTCGTGCGTCACTAGCACCACCGTCCGCGGCTCGCGTCCGAGGGCGTCCGTCAGCCAGGTGTGCATCTCCGCGCGGGTGATCGCGTCCAGCGCGCCGAAGGGCTCGTCCAGGCACAGCAGCTGCTTGCCCGAGAGCAGCGTGCGCACGAACGCGACCCGTTGGCGCATTCCGCCCGAGAGCTCGTACGGACGGGCCTGCTCGAACCCCGCGAGGCCCAGCTCCGCGAACAGGGCGCCCGCCCGCCCGCGCGCCTGCCCGCGCGGGATGTGTGCGATTCGCAGCGCGAGCGCGGCGTTGTCCAGGGCGCTCAGCCAAGGCAGCAGCAGGTCGCGCTGGGGCATCAGCACGGCCGGCGTACACTCGATCGAGCCCGCGTCCGGCGTCTGCAGATCGCAGATCAGCTCCAGCAGCGTCGACTTGCCACACCCGCTGGGCCCGACCACTGCGAGCAGCTCATCTGCGGCGGCATGCAGCGAGATGTCCGCCAGCGCCTGCACGCGTGTCCGGTCGCGGCCCGGATAGGAGCGGCTGACGCCCTTGACGAGCACGGCCGGCGCGTTCCGGCGGGGATGGCCTTGTCCGCGGAGATCCTGGGTCTGTGCTCTGGGACCGGGTGTGAGCCCTGTCTGCACGTTGCTCCCTTCGCGGGCATTACCCCACAGGTTCGACGGGTCGGCGCAGGATCTCCTCGCAAAGTGCGGTGCGCCATCTCAGCCGGCCTCGTCCGCCAGCTCCCCTGGTTGTGTGTGCTCTGGGCGATGCTACTGCGTCAAGCGCCACGCCGGGGCGCGCCAGCGCGCGCACGAAGTCCTCGAGCTGGGCGGTCGTCCAGCACTCGAACGCGGTGCAGTGCTGCTCGTAGGCGGCGATCACCGAGTCGCCGTAGTTCCAGTACAGCCGCGGCTCGGGGTTCAGCCAGAACGTGCGCCCGGCGCGCGCGGCGATCTGGGCGAAGATGTCCGCGCGCGGGTCGCGCCCGTTGGTGCGCGCGTCGCCGAGCACGATCACGGTCGCGCGCGGGTGCAGGTCGTCCTCGACCTGGGTCAGGAACTCCGACCACACGCGCCCGTAGTCGGTGTAGCCGGAGATGTCGGCCACGCCCGCGTCGCCGGAGATGCGCTCGCTGACGGAGCTGAAGTCGCGCTCGTGCTCGAAGATGTCGGTCACCTCGCTGATGCGCTCGATGAACACGAACGAGCGCATGCGCCGGAAGCTGTCGTGCAGCGCGTGCAGCACCGACAGGAAGAACACCGATGCGGAGGTGACGCTGGTGGAGACGTCGCACAGCACGTAGATCTCCGGCCGGCGCGGTCGGCGGGGGCGGTACTTGAGCACGACCGGCACGCCCCCCGTCTGCAGCGACGCGCGCATCGTGCGCCTGACGTCGACGTGCGCGTGGCGGCGGTGCCCGCGCGCCTGCAGCCCCTGCGTGGCCAGGCGCCGGCGCAGCTGGGCGACGACGCGGTGCACGGCGGCGAGGTCCTGCAGCGGGCCCGAAGGCAGCGCCCGGTCGAGCTCGCCCAGCGGCCGCGCGGGGGGCAGGCTGCCGGTGCGCTCGATCTGTGCGCGTTCGAGCTCGCGTCGCAGGAGCGCCTCGAAGCGGCTGAGCGCCTCGCGCGGCAGTCCGTCGCGGCGTGGATCGTTCGCGCGGGCAGCTCGGGCTGGGGCTCGGAGCGCAGGCCGAGCGCGCGGCGGATGCGCTGTACGTCCACGCCGATCACGCCCGATCCCTCCTGTCGGCGCGCGAACGCGGCGATCGCCATGCGCGCGAGGTCGCGCATCGCGCCCTCCGAGCCGTCGCGCAGCGCGGCGGCGATCTGTGCGCGCAACCCTTCGAGCTCTTCGTCGGTCAGCTCGTCGAGATCCAGCCCGCCGGCAGCGGCCTCGTCGGACTGCTCGCGCACGTCCTCGCGGATCGCCGCGAGCTCGACCGCGCGGAACATGAAGCGGTCGAACACCAGCTCGAACACGCGCCGATCCTCCTGGCTCTTGGCGAGCGTCGCCGCGAGCGCCTCGCGGAAGTCGTCCTGCTCGGTCCAGTCGATCTCGCCCAGCACCGCGAACGCGTCCAGCAGCTCCGAGGTGCCGACCGCCACGCCTTCGCGGCGCAGCTCCTCGCCCAGCTCCAGCACGCGTGCGGCGAACCCCGCCGGGGGCGCCGGGGAGCCGTGGGTATGTGTTTCACTTTTCACGTTTGTGCTCTTATGTATCTACGGCGTATATACTTTGGAGCACAAAATGCGCAACTTATATGTCCTACGCACCCAACCGCGTGCGCTTACGTATATACTTAGATACTATGGTACACATTGGGCAAAAATAGAACACCAACACCTATACCTGTACCCCTCAGACGGCATCGGCCGGCGCCCGGAGCTTGACCCCGACGCGCTCGGCCACGAGGTCCATGTCGGTGCGGTGCTTGACGATCACCGACATTGTGTCTGTAAACGATCTCCTCGTCGATGTCGTCGACCCCGAGCAGCAGCAGCGCGCGTGCCCAGTCGATCGACTCGGCGATCGACGGCGGCTTCTTCAGGTCGAGCTCGCGCACCATGCCGATCACCTCGACCAGCCGGCGCGCGACCGTCTCTCCCAGATCCGGCGCGTGCAGGCGCACGATCTCGAGCTCGTGCTCGAGCTCGGGGTAGTCCAGCCACAGGTACAGGCAGCGGCGCTTGAGCGCCTCGGTCAGCTCGCGCGAGTTGTTCGAGGTCAGCAGCACGACCGGGTGCGTGCGCGACTCGACACGCCCGAGCTCCGGGATCGAGATCTGGAAGTCCGAGAGCACCTCCAGCAGCATCGCCTCGAACTCCTGGTCGGTCTTGTCGATCTCGTCGATCAGCAGCACGACCGGCTGCTCGGAGGCGATCGCGCTCATCAGCGGTCGCGCGAGCAGGAACTCCTCGCCGAAGATGTCCTCCTGCACGGCTTCCCAGCCGGCGCCGTCGGCCTCGGCCTGGATGCGCAGCAGCTGCTTGCGGTAGTTCCACTCGTACAGCGCCTTGGCCTCGTCGAGACCCTCGTAGCACTGCAACCGCACGAGCTCGCGGCCCAGATACGAGGCCAGCGCCTTGGCCAGCTCGGTCTTGCCGACTCCCGCGGGTCCCTCCACGAGCACGGGCTTGCCGAGCTTCGTCGCCAGGTAGGCCACGAGCGCCGTGGACTCGCCCGGCAGGTATCCAACCTCGCGCAGCCCCGCGGCGAGGGCCTGGACGGAATCCGGCCCCGGTGAGGTCGTATCGGGCGGCGCGGACGGGGACGGGGACATCGTCGGCTCAATGATAGGGGGCACCCGGCACGGGCGACCGGCGCGGATGACTTGGCGCCCTCACGACGGGCGTGCGGTCCAGCGAGGTGTCCGGACGTGCCGATCTTTCGAAACAGGTCCTCAGGCCGAGCGCTGCTCGGGCTCGGTGGGCGCGTCCTCGAAGGACAGCTGCTCGGTCACCGGGTCGGCCGGCACGGGTCGGCGCCCGCCGCGCGGCGCCCTGCCCACGGGCAGCGTAGACGGCGGCGTCGATGACGGTGCGGGAGGCGGCGCGGGCGGCAGGCGTGGGCGCGTGTGCTCGCCGGGCTCCCCACGCTCTCCACGTGGCCGGCGCGTGAGCGGCGGTTCCCCCAGTGGGTGAGAGGAGCTTCGTAGTCGCATGCGCGAGCCGGCATACGCGAGCAGGCCCGCGGCCCCGAGCGCGAAGAAGATCCCCCACTGCACCCCCACGTTTCCCGCCACGCCGTGGCTGGAGAGGCCGGGCTTGTCGAACAACCTGAACACGAGCAGCAGCGCCGTCCACAGGCCGGCGGCCATCACGACGGCGCCGTCGCTGCCCGGCAGGTGGAAGTCGCGTCCCTCCGCGCGCGCGTACAGCAGGTAGATCACCGCCACCGCGACCAGCAGCACGGCCGCCTCGACGAACGAGAAGGCTCCGAACGCGTTCAGATTGCGGCTCTGCAGCGGCGTAGTGCGGGGCGCGTTGACGACCGCGTTCTGCTGATACCAGGGCAGCAGCATCGTCACGAACAGCCCCAGCGCCGCGCCGGCGGCCAGGCGCCGGTCGGGCTCGAGCGCGTGCCAGTCGCGCATCAGCCGTGTCATGGGGTCGGCTCGTCCCCGCGCCCGATCGTGGTGTGCCGCGCCATCTCCAATCAGTCTAGGCGCGCCACCCGCCGTCGGCGTGCGCCCAGCGCGCATCAGCGTTTCGTCAGCGTGATCGTGCCGTTGGCCGTGGAGAAGTTGCCGGCCAGGTCGGTCGCGGTGATCGTGACCGAGTAGGCGCCGGTCTGCGAGGGCGTCACCCACAGCAGCTTCGGCTTGCCCCGTTCGATCGTCGCGCCGTTGCTCCACACCGTCTTGCCGCCGCGTCGGACGCTGATTTTGACGGTTGAGATCTTCGACAGCGAGAGCTGCACGCCCGCGCGCGAGCTGCTCGGCAGCGTGCTCGTGATCAGCGAGACGACCGGCGGTGTGTGCAGGTCGGCGGTGAATTTCTGCGCGGTCGTGCAGTAGATCGCATCGCCCGCGATCGGGGTCGCCGTGCTCGCGGCGCTCGCGAGGAGGTGTTCGGGCGAGCGCGCCACGGCCGCGCTCGCTCCGCCCGTTTCCGAGCCGCCGCCGGGCGCCCCGGTCCCGCCCACCGGCGCGGGTGGGGGCGCGGGGGTGGGGGAGGGCACCGGGGTGACGGCGGTCGCGGTCGGCGGGCCTTTGCGCGTGCGTTCGCACAGGTGCTGGAGAAATTCGGTCAGCAGTTCGTGGTAGTTGAGGTTCGATTCGCCGTACTGGTCGTACATCGACCAGGCGCCCGTGTCGTAGTGGGGGGTCTCGGCGCGCGCCTCGGCGTCGCCTTCTTCGAACAACTTCAGCCCGAGCGGGTCGTGGGTGATCGACGTGTAGTCGTACAGCCCGACATCGGCCTGGATGAAGCCGTTGAGGATGCGGTCGCCGGGGGCGTAGGTGTACTCGGCGTACTCCGCACCCGCGGCGGTCTGCACGCGCACCCCCTGGGGCGGGGCGGTCTCATAGATGCCGAGCGCCTGCTGGGCGGCGGTCAGGTAGGCCGGTTCTTTGAAGCGCGACCACGAACGCGCCATCACCTGCAGGGCGGTGCCCTGCGAGAGCCCGCTCGTCCACGGCGGCGCGCCGCCGTCGAAGTGGAACATGTACTCCCACGCGATCCCTCCCGCGCGACTGGTCGCCAGCGGGAGCACTTCGCCGAGCAGCTGGCGCAGGTTCGAGTTTTCGTGGCCGGAGAGGTAATAGCCGTTGGCCTCGCCGAACGTCCCCAGCCACTGGATCTGGATGCCCTGCCCGGCGTAGTACTCCCACACGAGCTTGCTCGGTGGAAAGCTCACGCGCACGCGCGATGACACGAGCGGCTGTGTCGTCCACCACTGGCGGTTCTTTTCGAGCGTCAGGAAGATCACCGGCAGTCGCGTGGGGATGAAGGCGCCCGCGGCGGCCATCCCCTGCGTGTTGGCGATCACGGCCGCGAGTTCGGCGCGCCGCGTTCCGCTGAGCTTCTTCAACGAGCCGTTCGCCGCCGCGTACGCCCCGGCGTACTGCCGGTAGGCGGCTTCGGTGATCGCGCCGCTGCTCTTGAGGCTGCTCAGCGCGGCGGCGACGCTCGGCCCACGTGCGCCGGCCTGCGCGGGGATCAGCAGCGCGGCGATCGACCCACTCAGGGCGAGTGACGGGAGCAGACGCACGCGAGCGCGCCGGACGCGCAGGCCAAGCATCGCGCGGATGCTATGAGTCGCGGCCGCCACAGTCCCCCTCTGCATGGCCCTTTGCAGCCGATTGCCGACATGCGTGCGCATGCCCCCTCAAACCCGCCGCAGCGTGGCAGTTGCGCTTTGCTATGATACTTGTTGTCAGCATCCCGTCGCGCTACTGTACGCATATGTTCGATGAGGCGATGATCGAGGAGGCTGGATGCCGGCTGTTGGAGGCCGCGCCGCGAGGTACCCGAGTGGTGCTGTTCGGGTCCCATGCCCGAGGCGACGCCGGCAAGCACAGCGACCTGGATTTCCTGGTGATCGAGCCATCGGTCGAGGACGTGGTCGAGGAGACATATAGGTTGCGCTGCACGCTGAGAGGGCTGAATGTGTTTGTCGATATTGTCGTTGTCACGGACGAAAATGTCCGCGAATGGCGAGACGTGTATGGCACCGTGATTCACTCGGCGCTAGATGAGGGCAGAGAGCTGGCGGCGTAGTGGCGATGTCGATCGACCTTGCTCAGCGGCTGCTCGATGCCCCTCAGTAGCCGGGGAGCTCGTTCCCCGCGTTTGAGCTGCCGTTTCAGCCCGCCTACTGGTCCTCGCGGCCGACCTCTTGATCGTCGGCTTCGAGCACGTCTTCCTCCTCGTCGTCGGCGTCGCCCTCGATCGAGTGCTCGCCGCCGGGATGGTAGGTGACCTGGAAGCGCTCGATGAGCTCGTCGCGACGGTGCTCGTCTACGGGGGACTCATCGGAGACGAGCACCCATTCGTCGCCCTCGAAGTCCTCCATGTTGAAGATCTCATGGTCGAGATCGGGGGAGTCGTCGACGACCAGCAGCACCTCGGTCTGGGGGTTGAAGTAGGTCCCCGGACGGATCGTCAGCTCGTCGAGCTCGAACGTGCGGTGCTCGGCCATGGCGCGTTTATACCCGAGAGCGCCACACCGATGCAGGCCGCCCGCCGGGGACGTAACTGCGCTCCTGAGCACGCAGGGCAAGCTGGGCAAGGACGCAGTGAGCGAAGTGTGCTCTGCACACGAGTGAGCGAGGACGCCGATCCAGCGCAGCCATGCGTGCTCAGGGGTCCAGCTCGGCGAGGGTGCGCTGAACCTCCGCCTCGAGATCCAGCGGCTCGAGCCCCTGGCGTTCGCGCCGTTCGTTGCGGGCGACGACGAGCTGCAGGACCTCTTCGGCGATGCCGGGGTCGTGCCCGCTGTTCGCGGGCTGGGCGTCGAGCAGCTTGGCGACCTCGGCGTCGATGTCCAGGGCGGGCTCGCCGCGGCGCACGCGTCGTTCGCTGCGCGCCTGCAGCATCTGGCGGATTTCCTGCTCGCGCTCGGCGCGCTGGAGCTCGGGGCTGCGGACGATCGAGTCGTAGTCGGGCGTCGCCGCGCCGTACGGCGATCCCATGCTCATGCCCGGAGTTTCGCCCTCGTCGGGCAGCCCGCCGGAGCCGATCTCGTCGTACATGCTCCCTTTGCTGAGCAGGAACACGATCGACATCACGAGCGAAAGGCCCACAGCGCCGAAGACGACGAAGGGAAAGGCAGCCTGCATCGACCGATTGTACGTCGGTCGGGCGAGTCGATTGCCCGCGCGCCCTTCCTCCGCTACCCTGCCCGTTGACTGACTGGTCAATCTACGGAGGCGCGAGAGCAGAGAAATGGTCGATTTCACGTTGACAAACGAGCAGCAGAGCCTGCGCGAAATGGCGCACGACTTCGCCGAGAAAGAGATTCGCCCCGTCGCCTGGGAGTACGACAAGGACGGGACCTGGCCGCAGGACATCATCGAGAAAGCCTGGGTGCTCGGCCTGATGAACTCCCACGTCGAGGAGGAGTACGGCGGCGCCGGCGCCGGCTATCTCGACGGCTGCCTGATCGAGGAAGAGCTCTCGTGGGGCTGCTCGGGCATCCAGACCTCGCTCGGCTGCAACGGCCTGGCGAGCGCGCCGATCGCGCTCGGTGGGTCGGAGGAGACGAAGAAGAAGTACCTCGGCATGCTCACCGAAGCGCCCAAGCTCGCGTCGTTCTGCCTGACCGAGCCCGACGCCGGCTCGGATGTTTCCGGCATGCGCACGACGGCGGTGAAGCAGGGCGACAAGTACGTGATCAACGGCTCGAAGTGCTTCATCACGAACGGCGGCTACGCGGACTACTACACCGTCTACGCGAAGACCGACAAGGAGGCCGGCCACCGCGGCATCAGTGCGTTCGTGGTCGAGCGCGACTGGGGCGTGGTGGTGGACAAGAAGGAGGACAAGCTCGGGCAGCGCGCGTCGAACACGGCGACGATCTCCTTCAACGACGTCGAGGTCCCCGCGGAGAACCTGCTGGGCGAGGAAAACGCGGGCTTCAAGCTCGCGATGATGACGCTCGACCGCACGCGCCCCGGCGTCGCCGCGATGGCGACCGGCATCGCCCGCGCGGCCTTCGAGTTCGCGACCGACTACTCCAAGGAACGCGTGCAGTTCGGCGTGCCGATCGCGATGCACCAGGCGATCCAGTTCATGATCGCCGACATGGCCACCGAAATCGAGGCCGCGCGGCTGATGACCTGGAAGTCGGCCGTGATGCTCGACAACGGCGAACGCAACACGCTCGTCTCCTCGCACGCCAAGCGCTTCGCGGCCGACGCGGCGATGAAGATCGCCACCGACGCCGTGCAGGTCTACGGCGGGTACGGCTTCATCAAGGAGTACCCCGTCGAGAAGCTCTTCCGCGACGCGAAGATCATGCAACTGTACGAGGGCACCTCGCAGATCCAGCGGCTGGTGATCGCGCGCGAAACGCTGCTGCCGCGCCGGGTGGAGGAGCCCGCGGCGGTTCCGGCCTGATGCTCGTTTGATGTTGTTGTCCATGCCGCATGCGGCATGGCCGGAGGGGCCACATGTGGCCCCTCCACGAAACCGTGCATGCACGGTTTCGCCGACGGCGCATGCGCCGTCGGTCCGAGAAGCCGCATGCGGCTTCTCGCCGCTCCCCGACAATCGCGCCTCCGGCCGAACCCTCTCCGATTTCGGCCGGAGGCAGCGTCCCCCCGACTTGCACTATCCATAACCCGCCTCGCGCCTCGGCGATGCGGTTTTTCTCGCGACCTCTCTAACAGCCAGGAGCTCATCACATGTTCGTTTTCAAGACCGCAGTAGTGGGCGCCGGGACGATGGGCGGGCAGATCGCGCAGACGATCGCCGCCGCCGGCATTCCCGTCGTGCTGAAGGACATCGACGACGCGCTCGTGCAGGCGGGTCTGGACGAGGCGCGCAACGTCACCTCGGGGCAGGTCGCAAAGCTCGTCGAGCGCGGCAAGCTCAGCGCCGAGCAGGGCGAGGAGCGTCTCGCCGAGGTGCTGGGCCGCATCCACGGCACGACCTCCTACGCGCCCTTCGGCGACGTCGACCTCGTGATCGAGGCCGTGCCCGAGCGGATGGAGATCAAGCAGGCGGTGTTCGCCGAGCTCGACGCCGCCACGCCCGGCCACGCGATCCTCGCCTCGAACACCTCCTCGCTGTCGATCACCGAGATCGGCGAAGCCACGCTGCGCCCGGACAAGGTCGTGGGCTTCCACTACTTCTACCCCGCCTCGCTGATGCCGCTGATCGAGATCGTCGAGGGTGAGGAGACCTCCGCGGAGACCGTCACCGCGGCCGTCACCTTCGCGCAGTCGATCCGCAAGCAGCCGATCACCTGCGCCGAGGTCCCCGGCTTCGTCGTCAACCGCATCCTCAACTCGGGCATCTCAGAGGTCTGGCGCGCGCAGGAGGAGCAGGGCCTGTCGATCAAGCTGATCGACGAGGGCGTCGGCGCCGCGGGCGTCGTCCCGGTCGGTCCCTACCACCTCGTGAACCTGCTCGGCCTGGACACCGTCCTGCACGTCGCCGAGCACCTCGCCGAGTCCTACGGCGACGAGCGCTTCTACGTGCCCGCGGGCATGCAGAAGCTCGTCTCCGAACGCAAGCTCGGGGCGAAGACCGGCGGCGACGGCTTCTACAACCCCGCGGGCGAGCCCAACGTCCCCGGCGAGGCCCAGCCCGACGTCGAGCAGCTCGTCGAGCTGCTGTCGCTGAAGACGTTCATCGAGGCCTGCCTCGTGCTCGAGGAGGGCGTGGCCACCCACCGCGACATCGACTTCGGGATGATGGCCGGCGCCGGCCTCGACCCCCGCCGCGGGCTGATGCCGCCGTTCATGAAGGCCGACGTCGAAGGGCTCGACAAGCTGCTCGAGCGGATGGAGAACGCGGCCGAGGCCCACGGCGAGCGCTTCACGCCGCCGACGATCCTGCGCCGCCTCGTCGCGCAGGGCCGGTTGGGGCAGGCAAGCGGCCAGGGTTTCTACGCCTACCCCCGCGCCGACTCAGAGCAGCCGGCGGAGGTCGTCAAGTTGGAGACATTCTCAGGCGACTCCGTCCGCGCCGGTTTCGGCAGCGAGGGGGACGGCCGCGTGGCGATCGCGTGGCTGGCGAACGGGCAGATGAACTCGATCTCCCCGCAGGTCGTCCAGGACCTCGCGAGTGTCTGGGCGAAGGTCAAGGACAGTGGTGTGCGCGCGCTCGTGATCGCCTCCTCCAACCCCTTCCTGTTCAGCGCCGGCGCGGATATCAAGGCGTTCACGACGATGGACGAGAGCGCCGGGCGTGAGCTGCTCGAGGGCATGCACGGGCTGCTGCGCGAGATGGGAACCTCTGGCGTGGCGACGATCGCGGCCGTCAACGGACTGGCCTTCGGCGGCGGCTGCGAGCTGGCGATGGCCTGCGATGTCCGCATCGCAGCGCGCTCCGCGCTGTTCGGCCAGCCCGAGATCAAGCTCGGGATCATCCCCGGGTTCGGCGGCACGCAGCGCCTGCCGCGGCTCGTCGGCGAGAACAAGGCCCTGGAGATGAACCTCGTCGGCGATCCGATCCTCGCCGAGGAGGCGTTCGAGCTGGGGCTCGCCAACCGCGTCGTCGAGGATCACGAACTGCTCGACATCGCCCTGTCGTGGGCGCGGCGGCTGGCGGCGCAGGCGCCGCTGGCGATCGAGCAGATCAAGCGCGTCTCCGGCGCAGGCGACATCGACGCCGGCATCGCCGCCGAGCAGGAGGCGTTCGCGAGCGTGCTCGCCGGCGAGGACGCTCGCGAGGGGATCTCCGCATTCCTCGCCAAACGTGCGCCGCGATTTGCGGGACACTAATCGGATGTCGGATCCCTCACGCGAGATCGCGCGGCTGGCCGAGCTGGTGCGCGACGCCGATTCGGTCGTCGCGCTGACGGGCGCCGGCATCTCGGTGCCGTCGGGGATCCCCGACTTCCGCTCGCCGGGCACGGGCACCTGGCAGAAAGTCGACCCGATGAAGGTCGCCCACATCGACTCCTTCCGCGCGGATCCGATGCGCTTCTGGCACTTCTACGGCGAGCGCTTCGCCTCGCTCGGCGGCAAGAGCCCCAACGACGCCCACCACGCGCTCGTCGCGATGGAGCGCCGCAACATGCTCGACGGGGTGATCACGCAGAACGTCGACATGCTCCACCGCAAGGCCGGCACCGCCGAGCTGATCGAGGTGCACGGCTCGATCGCGCGCTGCACCTGCCCGGACTGCGGCGGCGACATCCCCCAGCTGGAGGTGCGCGCGCGTCGCCTGGGCGATCCCGACGGCATCCCCCGCTGCGAAGTCTGCGGCGGCCCGCTGCGCCCGGAAGTCGTGCTGTTCGGCGAGCCGCTCTCCGAACAGGCGATGGAGCGCGCGCGCGAGCTGTGCGCCGCCGCGGACCTGATCCTCTGCATCGGCTCCTCGCTGGAGGTGCAGCCGGTGGGCTCGCTGCCGCTGATCACCCTCCAATCCGGCGGCGCGATCGCGATCCTCACGCAGGGGCGAACGCCGCTCGACCGGCTCGCCGCGGTGCGTCTGGGCGGCGACATCGTCGACGAGCTGCAGGCGCTGACCACGGCGCTCGATATCGACGACGCGCGCTCTCCGCAGCGGCGGTTCTGAAGGAGCCCCCAAGCCGCCGCCGGGCGCCACGCGCCGGCCACCGGGCAAGGCGCCACGCCAGACGCCCACGTGCCGAGCGCCGGGCGGGAGCCTCAAGCCGCGTGGCGCAGGTCGCGCGCGGGATCGATGCCCCAGCGTCCGGCGAGAGCCTCCAAGTCGCCGTCCAGCCCCCAGCGGTCCGGGCGCGCCGGTCCCTCGTGTGCGGGATTGGCGCCCTTCAGCGCCATGCACCCGGCGTTCTCGCCGATCTCGCGAATCTGACGCGTCTCCTGCGCGGTCAGCGGCGAGCGGGCGATCAGCTCCGCCACCGCGGCCAGCTCGGCGCGCTTGTCCTCGATCGGCCTCGCTCCCGTCCCGGGCTCCTGGATCAGCGTCGGAGCGACGCAGCGCACGGGTGTCTGCGCGAGATTCCAGGCGCACGCCAGCTGCAGCATCGTCAACCCGTGCTCCTGCGCGATCGGGCGCATCGCCTCCAGGCGCTCGCGGCCCGCCTCGATCCAGCCGTCGGGGCGGAACATGCGATGGTCGTGCTCGGCGAAGGCGTGGCCGGGGAGGACGTCGTCGTGGAACAGGCCCCCGTAGTCCACGACCCGCGCGATCAGGCTGACGTCGTTCGCGCGGGCCGCCTCCAGCACCAGCTCGCCGGGCCAGGGCTCGAGCGGGTTGAGGATGATCATCGCCCAGTCGATCAGCTCCCCGTAGCGCTCCAGGCAGTCGATCAAATCGAGCGTGAACCCGTTCGCGGGACCCGGCGCGAGACCCAGCAGGCGCGCGAGCCCGGCCTCGCGCAGCGCTGCCATCCCCTCGTACCACACCGCCTCGCTGCGGTAGCCGCTACGGTCGGGGTTATGCAGCAGCAGCAGGTCGAACCGCTCGACGCCGCAGCGCTCCAGGCTGCGCTCGGTGGCCATCCGCATGTAGTCGGCGTAGCCGTCCTGTCCGCGCAGGCGCGGGTCGGTGAAGCGGGGATACCCGCGCGCGCCGTCGCGCTCGCCGGTGTAGAAGTCGTGCCCGATCGCGCCGATCAGGCAGTAGTCCTCGCGCGCGAGGCCCCGCAGCGCGCGGCCGAGCATGCTGTCGGCCTCGCCCGCTCCGTAGGCGTCAGCGGTGATGAGCGTCTCGATGCCCTCCCCGGGGCGCAGCAATGACAACAGGCGCGCGTCCTGCAGCGGCTCGCCGAAGCGCATGTAGCGCCCGCCGCTCCAGGTGCCGATCGCGGTCGCGGTGGGGTCCATATGCTGCACTCTACGGCCCCGTATGCGGTGCGGCCCCAGACATCAAGTACGCCACGTGTCTATGATGAGTGGACTGCACGATCGGAGTGATCGCTGCATCGGGGTCGGGGAGGTCGTGCAAGTGGAGATGTCAGCTGAGGGGGACGGTCGTGGGATCGCGCTCGCCGCGTCGTTCGCGGGCGCCGCGCGACGCTACTGGATCGGCGTGTTCCCGAGCGTCTGCTCCGAGCGCCGCCGCCGCCGCGCGCGGGCGCTCGAGATTCCCGATCCGCTGCTGCGCCGAATGGCGATCGAGTCACAGCGCAAGTGGGGCAACGTCGAGGGCGCGGCCGCGTTCGCGGCGTTCGTGCCGCGCCGCCATCGCGCCGCGGCGGCCCGCGCGATGATGTGCTTTCAGGCCGCCTACAACTATCTCGACATGCTCGGAGAGCAGCCGAACGCCGATCCGGCCGCCAACGGCAGGCGGCTGCACCAGGCGCTGCTGGTCGCGCTCGATCCGGACGCGGCGCACGTCGACTACTACGCCCACAGCGCTCAGCGCGAGGACGGCGGCTATCTGCGCGAGATCGTCGACTGCAGCCGCGCCGCGCTCGCCGCGCTGCCGTCCTATTCGGCGGTCGCGCCGGCGGCGCTGCGCGCCGCCGAGCGGATCGTCGCGTTCCAGAGCTGCAACACCGGCGAGCGCCAGGGCGACCTGCGGGCGCTGGAGCGCTGGGCGCGCGCGGCGACGCCGCCGGGGTCCGATCTGCGCTGGTGGGAGGTCGCGGCGGCGGGCGGATCCTCGCTGTGCGTGTATGCGCTGATCGCGCTCGCGGCCGACCCCGAGCTCGACCTGTGGGCGCCGGCGGCCGTCGCGGACGCGTACTTTCCGTGGATCGGCGCGCTGCACTCGCTGCTCGACAACCTCGTCGACGCGACCGAGGATCGCGCGACCGGGCAGCACAGCCTGATCGGCGCCTACTCCTCGCCCGAGGAGGCGGCCTCGCGCATGCGCTGGCTCGCCGAGCGCTCGCTGCGCGCGGCCGCGTCGCTGCCGGGTGGGCGCGGACACACGCTGCTGCTCGCGGCGATGGCCAGCTTCTACCTGTGCACTCCCGAGGCCTCCACGCCGGAGGCGCTGCCGGTCGCGCGCGCGGTCCTGGAGACGCTTGACGGTCCGGCCACGATGGCGATGGTCGTGTTCCGCGCGCGGTTGGCAGCCCGGCGCCTGGCGCCCGGCGCGACCGGGCGCAGGGCGCGGGGAGCGGAGCTGGTGATTCCGACCCAGCCGGCGATCCCGCCGGTGCGCCCGGTGCGTGCGGGATCGGGCGGGGATGCGCACGGAGGCGTCGGGCATGGGCATGCCGTCAAGTAGACTCGCGCGCCGCGAGCCCCATCGGGGCGCCGCGGGGCGCGGGGACTCCGGGGCACGCGAAAACACTGAGGGAGGGGCGTAGTAGGAAGATGCTGGAGCTGCGCGATCTGGTCAAGCATTACCCGGCGGTCGGCGGGGAGACGGTGCGTGCCGTCGATGGCGTGTCGCTGGCGGTGCAACCGGGGGAGATGGTGGTGCTGTACGGACCGAGCGGGTCGGGCAAGACGACGCTGCTGCTGATGATCGCCACGCTGCTCGCGCCCACCGACGGGGCGGTGCTGATCGGCGGACGCGACGTCTCCTCGCTGTCGCAGGGCGAGGCCTCGCACTTCCGCTTGGCCGAACTGGGGTTCATCCGCCAGAACTTCGACCTGCTGCCGGGCGTCAGCGCGATCGACAACGCAGTGCTGAAGCTCTTGAAAACGATGCGCTGGCGCGACGCGCACGACCGGGTCGCGCCGCTGCTCACACGGCTGGGTCTGGGCGAGCGGCTGAGCCACCGCGCCGAGCACCTGTCGATGGGCGAGCGCCAGCGCGTGATGATCGCGCGCGCGCTGTCCACGCAGCCGCGGCTGCTGCTCGCCGACGAGCCGACGGGCAGCCTCGACACCCAGCGCGGGCGCGAAGTGCTGGAACTGCTGCGCGAGCTCTGCCGCGAGCAGGAGGTCGCGATCGTGCTCGTCAGCCACGATCCCCAGGCGGCCGCGTATGCCGACCGCGTGTATGCGCTGCGCGACGGCAAGCTCGGCTCCTACGAGCCGGACCGGCTCACGCGGCAGTGAAGCCGCGCAACGTCCTGCACCTGTATCGCGTGCGCCTGCGCGCGCGGCTGTTGCAGGAGTGCTTCGCCGTCGTCGGCATCGCCGCGGGGGTGGCGCTGCTGTTCGCCTCCCAGGTGGCGACCTCGAGCCTGTCGAGCTCGGTGGCGCAGCTCTCGCAGGGGATCGTCGGGAATGCGACGCTGCAGCTGCTCGCGCGCGATCCGCACGGCTTCGAAGCCGGCATGCTCGCGCGAGTGCGCGCGATTCCGGGTGTGCACGCCGCCGCGCCGCTGCTGGAAGCGAGCGCGCAGGCGAGCGGGCCGCGCGGCGATGAATCGGTCGAGCTCGTCGGCGCCGATTCGAGCCTGTCCACGCTCGGCGGCACGCTCCTGCGCAACACCTCGCTGAGCCCGTTCGCGGGCATCGACGCGATCGCGCTGCCCGCGCCGCTCGCGCACCGGCTGGGGGTCGTGAAGTTCGGCGAAGAAGCGACCTTCAAGCTGAACGGCCTGCTCGCGGAAGCGCCGCTGTACGAGCAGCTGCGCGCCTCCCAGATCGGGCCGCTGATCTCGAGCCCCGTCGCGGTCACCTCGCTGGCGGTCTCCCAGGAAATGAGCGGGCTCGCCGGGCGCATCAGCCGCATCCTCGTCGAGCCCGCCCCGGGACGCGAACGCGCGGTGCGCGCGGCGCTCGCGGGGCTCGCCGCCACGGCGCAGCTGAACGTGGAGCCGGCGAGCTATGACGAAACGCTGTTCGCGCGCGCGTCGGCGGCGACCAATCAGTCCACGCAGCTGTTCGCGCTGATCTCAGCGCTCGTCGGGTTCCTGTTCGCGTTCAACGCGATGCTGCTGACGGTGCCCCAGCGCCGGCGATTGATCGCGGATCTGCGCCGCGACGGGTATCCGCCGGCCGCCGTGATCTCGGTGCTGCTGTTCGACGCGATCGTGCTCGGGCTGCTGGCGTGCGCGCTCGGGCTGGCGCTCGGGGAGGAGCTCTCGATCCACCTGTTCCGCTCGAACCCCGGCTATCTCTCCTCGGCCTTCCCCGTCGGCTCGCAGCGCGTCGTCAGCGTCCAGAGCATCGCCGTCGCCGTGGGCGGGGGGATGCTCGCCGCGATCGTGGCGGTGCTCAGCCCGCTGCGCGAAATCCTCTCGCGACGCCCGCCCGCGGTGACGGCGCCGGGCGATCTCAGCGGCGGCGACGGGAGTGGCGCGAGCAGCCTGATCAAGCTCGCGCTCGGTGGACTGGCGTGTCTGGCGGCGGCCACCGCGATCCTCCTGGCAGCCCCGAAACTGGCGATCCTCGGGATGGTCTTCCTCGTTGCCGCGCTGCTGCTGCTGTTGCCGTTGCCGCTCGTGGCGACGCTCGCGCTCGTGCGCGCGCTCGCGCCGCGGATCGTCAGCGCGGTGCCGCACGTGGCCGTGATGGAGCTGCGCGCGGGGCGCACGCGCGCGCTGGCGATCTCGGCGACCGGCGCGATCGCGGTGTTCGGCAGCGTCGCCATCCAGGCCGCGCACGGCGACCTGCTGCACGGTCTGGAAAACGCCGCGCACGACATGAACGCGTTCACCGACGTGTGGGTCTCCCCGGCGGGCTCCTACAACCTGCTGCAGACCACCCCGTTCCAGCCGAGCTCCCAGGCGAAGCTGCAGCGCCTGCCGGGCGTGCGCGCGGTGCGCCTGTACCGCGGCGGTCTGCTGGACTGGCGCGACCGGCGCATCTGGGTGATAGCCCCGCCCCGAGAATCCTCGCCGCTGCTGCCGGCGAGCCAGATCGTGGAAGGCGACGTGCGCCAGGCGACCGCGCGGGTGCGCGCGGGCGGCTGGGCGGTGCTCACGCAGGCGATCGCCGAAGAACACCATCTCCACATCGGCTCATCCTTCACGCTGCCCTCGCCCAACCCCACGCCCATGCGCGTCGCGGCGCTCTCCACGAACATCGGCTGGGCGCCGGGGGCGATCGTGATGAACGCGAGCGACTATGCCCACGCGTGGGGCAGCGAAGCCGCGAGCGCCTACAACGTGCTGCTCGACCCCGGCGTCGCGCCCGCGCAGGCCCGCCGTGAGATCGAACGCGCGCTCGGTCCCCGCACGGGCCTGGCGGTGGAAACGGCTGAACAGCACGCCGACCGCCAGCGCACGCTCAGCCGCCAGGGCCTGCAGCGCCTGACGCAGATCGCCACGCTGATCCTGATCGTCGCGGTCCTGGCGATGGCCGCGGCGATGGCGAACATGGTCTGGCAGCGTCGCCCGCGCCTGGCCAAGCTCAAGCTCGAGGGCTTCCCCGTCGGCGAGCTGTGGCGCACGATCCTGCTGGAGAGCGTGCTGCTCGTCGGCGTCGGCTGCATGAGCGGCGCGGTCTTCGGCCTCTACGGCCAGCAGCTGCTCGACCGCGCGCTCGCGAACGTGATCGGGTTCCCGGTCGTCTACTCCTTTGGCGGGCTCGTCGCCGTCACCAGCTTCGCGATCGTCACCGTCGCCTCGGTGGTGATCGTCGCACTGCCCGGCTATCTCGCGACGGGCGTGCCGCCCGCGGTGGCGTTGCAGGACTGAGCGCCACACTTGGCCGCGCCCTCATGTGGTGTTGGTGTCGGGGGCGTCGATACCGAAGGTCGTCAATACCCGAGGGCGCCGTCACCGAAGGTCATCGATACCGAGTGGGCGCCGTCACCGAAGAGGCCCGCCGACGTCGAGGGCGTCGAGTCGGATCGGCGTTGAGAGGCGTCGGTACCGAAGCGCGCGAAGGGCGCCGGCATCGAGGGTGCCCGATACCGAAGGGTGCCGGTACCGCGACGCGAATCGCGACCGGCGAGGCAACGGACCTTCATCCGTCTGGGGCCCCTCGAAGCGAGGTCGAGGCCGGATGCGAATGTCCGTGCCTCTTGCTTCCTCCCTTGCGCTACTTGTGGCGGTGCTTCACCGGCGGGGGGCACGGGACGGTCGTCGCCGCGCTGGCGGTCGAGCCGTCCTCGAAGGCGAACGCGGCGCTGAACGGAAAGCCGCCGCGCGGACAGTGTTCGGGAACGCCGATGCCGAGCGGGTGAAAGGCGACGCGACGGCCATGGACGTGCTTGTAGTAGGTCAGCCCGGCGGGGCCGATCGTCGCGTTGACGTCGACGATCGAGACGTCGGGCCCGTTGGGCACGCTCGGTATCAGCGGGACGGTGGTCGCCAGCTGTGAGCCGAACACGCCCGAGGCGGGGAGCACTTCGCCGGCGAACACGAGCTGGGCGAACACGGGTGTCTGGCCGTTGGCGTAGAACAGCACGACCATGTTGCCGTTGTTCGAGGGTCCCACGACCGCCTGGATTTCGGGGATCTCGTGCCCGGAGCCGGTGCCGAAGGGGACTTCCACGAGCGCGTCGCCGGAGCCGACGCGAGAGTTGGGCGAGCAGCCCTTGATCCCGTCTGCCTCCAGCGTCGCCGGCTGGCAGATCGCGAGGCCGAGCGTCGTCAGCGTGTAGTTCAGGCCGGCGGGCATGTGCAGCACGATGCTCGTCAGCGGCGGCGGCGCGAGCCCTTCGGCGGTCTGCAGATGAAAGCCGAAGGCGATCGTCGTGCTCGCGCCGAGCCTGTCGGGCGTGAAGGTGGCGTGCAGCGAGGCCTGCTGGGTGACGGGCGCCGCGACCGCCGTCGCGGCGCCGAGCGGAGTGCACGCCGCCAGCGCGGCCGCGGCAGTCGAAGCTGCGGCCAGGGCTCGGCGGCGCACGTGCGGTGTCATGGTTTGAACTCGCCGGCTACAGCGACAGCGGGCCGCTGACGTGCACGGTCGTGGCGTCGTTGGAGCGCTGGATCGTGCCGCTGAAGCTGAGGCTCGACGCGTGCGCGCCCGCGTAGCTGCCGGACCCGCGCGAGATCGCCAGCGTGCCCGAGAAGCTCGCCTGGCCGCCGTTGGAGCGGTAGTTGGCGCTGCCGCTGCCGGTGAGCGAGCCGTTGCTGGGGTAGATGTTGACTTCGGCCGTCACGCGGTTGGTCGAGGACACGTTGAGATGGATGTAGATCGAGCCTTTGATCGTCCCCGAGGCGGTGCCCTGCTCGTTGAGGTGGAAGCCGTGGTGGCTGGTGAGGTGCAGGTGCCCGCTCTCGTTCAGCGTGATCGTCCGCGCGGCGTGCGCGGTGGCTCCGGATGCGCCGCCCGCACCGAGCGCGAGTGTGCATGCGGCTGCTGCGAGCAGGCCGACAGCGGCGAGACTGCGATAGGCACGACTTCCAATCATCACGACACCTCTCCCTTTGGACATGCAATCAATTCTAGGACCCGGCCGGGACTCTATCGACCCCTTGGGCGTTACGTCAACCTTCTGTCTACGAAAAGTCCAGTGTGTGTGTTGTTGAAACAGCGTAACCGCGGTCGAGTTGCGGGCGCGTCGGTGCGGTTTACGAGCATTCCGCAGGACATTCCGCGAGGCATTACGCGCGTTGCGGCGCGCGCGCCCGTACACGCCAACGCGCGGATGGCCCATCGGCGTAGTGGCCGGCGGGCCTCAGGAGCGGTCATACCCGGCGGCGGAGCGCGCCCGCAGCGCCGCCTCCAGTCGACCCAGCGCGTGGCGAATCGTCTCCTCGTCGGGCTGCGCGGGCGCGTGGTGTTCGCCGTCTGCGGGCCGGCTGGTGGTCTCGCCCGCGTTCTGCACGCCCTTCGCGCTCATGTCACGCTCGCCTGCTCCGCCCTCGCCCGCGACGGCGCCGAGGCCGAGTGCGGTCCGGGCGGCCGCGGCGACGGTCTCCTGCAGCGCTCGCAGCTCGGCTACGCGCAGTGGCAGATCGGCGCGCTGCTCGTCGGCCAGTTCGCCCAGCGCGGCGAGCAGCGCGCGGTCGAGCTCGATCGTGGCGTGCGCGAGGCGCCCCTGGTCGAGGTCCAGGCGCGCGCGCAGCGTCAGCTCCTCGCACAGCAGCGGTTGTTCGCGTGCCGCCAGGATCTCGGCCAGGCGCTCGTCGGGGCGCAGCGCCGAGGCGCGCCGGCGGACGCGGGCGCGCGCGCCCGTGAGGGGCAGCTCGACGGCGTGCAGCCACTGACCCTCCGCCACCTGCTCGCCCTCGCCCCAGCCGGCCCTGATCGTGAGCGCCTGCGTGGGCGAGACCTCGCGCGCGTAGGGGTCGGCGGTGGCGATTCGCTGGGCGTGCAGGACGCGGTTGAGCGCCGCGAACGCGGCGGCCACCTCGCGTTCGGGCTGCAGATCGGCCAGCCACGCGCGCGCCTGGCGCTCGGCGGACACCGACACCGGGTCGATGATCGTCGCGCTCGCGGTCGTGACGGGCTCGGGTACGGGCTCGGCCGCGACAGCACGCTTGCGCGCCGCCACCCGGCGGCGCAGTGGGCCCGCTTCGCGTGCGAGCGTCGCGCGGCCGGCGCCGAGCGTGGCGAGGACGATCACGCGCTCGGGCTCGCCGTCGCTCTCCGAGCGCAGCAGATAGCGCCCGTCGGGCGGGCCGAGCTCCCAGGGCAGCTCGCACTGCACGAACAGGAACAGGCGTAGCTGGGGACGAGGACCCTCGCTCATGCCCGGCACCGTATCCTTTCCCGTCCCGCCCGCGAGACCACCTGGGAGCCGCATAATGTCCGACCCGAGCAGTGCCGTGAAGAACCTGCGCGAGCGCCTCGCAGGCGCGGGCGAGGACCATCTCGGCAGAGCGCTGTCGGATCTGCTGGACAATCCGCTGCTGACGGGGACGATCGGGCGGGCGTTCGACGCCCGTGAGAAGGCTGCCCAGGCGCAGGAGCTGGCGATGGGCGCGCTCAACATTCCCTCGGCCGCGGACATCGAACGGCTGACGCGCCGCCTGCGCTCGGTCTCCCAGCGGCTGGAGGGCATCGAGGATGGCGTCCATCGCCTCGATCGCGCGCTGGCCTCGCACGGCGTGGAATCCCGCCTGTCGAAGATCGAGGAGCAGCTGGGGACGCTCACGCGCAAGCTGGGCGGCGCTCCGGCAGCGAGCGATGCGTCACCCGCGCGCTCGGCGGCGAAAGCGCCCTCATCGCCTGCGCGCTCGCCGGCGAAGGCGCCCGCGAGGAAAGCCTCGGGCAAAAAAGCCGCGCCTACCTCGGGCAAAAAAGCCGCGCCCGCCAGACCGGCTAAATCCACGTCCGCGACGAAAAAACGAGCCGCAGCGTCCAAACCCCCCGTACGTCGGGCTCCGGCCAAACCGAAAAAAGCCTGACCGGCTCGCCCTGCGTCTACGGGTTGAGGGCGAGCGATTCCATGATGTGCCCCCAGGTGTAGACGGCGTTGGCTTCGGCTTCGCTCAGCCGGCCTTCGATGCGCTCGGCGTGCGCGAGCACGAGCCGCTCGTCCGGCTGCTCCGAGGGCGCCAGCAGCTTCGCCGGGACCTCGCCGACGGCGACTTCGACCTTGTAGTAGCGGCTGTCGAAGTTGACGGTGCTCGCCGGCAGCGCCTGGTAGTGGCCGGCGGCCCACGCCGTCACGTCCCCGCACACGTCGGGCACCGCCAGCATGGACAGTGTTTTGAGCTGGGCCGCGTAGGAGTGGACTTTGCGCGTGAGCGCCGTGTTGCTCCAGCGCAGACGCTCGACCGTGCGCGCGAACGCGGCGACCGCGCGCGCGTCGGGTCCGATCGCGACGATGGTCATCGCGCCCACGAGCTCGTTGCTGAGCTGTTCGGAGTCGGTGTTCTGCGGCGAGCCGGCCGCGGCCTTCGGGCATTTGGCGGCGATCTGGCGGCGAAGCTTCTGCAGCGCCGCTTCGCTTGTCCCGAGGTTGACCTTCGCGGTGTGCACGAGCGCGTAGTCGGCTTGGATGTACGCCCTCGTCGCGGCCGCGTCGCCCCGATCCGCGAGCGCGGGTGCGGCGGTCGCGGCGAGGATCAGCGCCGCCGCCAGGGTGGGGATCGCGCGCTTGCTCATCGAGCTGAGTATGCCCCAACGGGTCGCGGTTCGAGCTGGGTCTCGGCAGCACGCGACCCAGCGGATTGGGGACGTGTCGCCCGGTGAATGCGGGCGTGTCGCCTGGCCGATCATGCGCTCAGTGCGGCGAGCGCCAGCGCGCCCATCGCTTCGGCGGCCGCCAGCAGGGCGTCGTCGTCGATGCGCGTGCGGGCGCCGGAGGCGTCGAACGTGTCGGACACCGCCAGCAGGCAGGCGACGGGGATGCCCGCGCGGGCGCCGACGGCGAACAGGGTTGCGGCCTCCATCTCGATCGCGAGGGCACCCGCCGCGGACTCGGGCGGGTGCGAGTCCTCGTAGAAGAGATCCACGCTGAGAACCGCGCCGCAGTGCGTGCCCCGACCCGCGAGCGCGCGCGCGGCGCTCTTCAGCGCGTCGGTGAGGCCGGGGTCGGCCACGGCCCGCTCGCCCGCGCCGAGCGCGCGCGAGGCGCCGTCGCGGCAGACCGATTCGCGCGCGATCACGAGGTCGCCGAGCGCGAGCTCGGGGCGCAGCGCGCCGCAGGTGCCGACACGAATCGCGCGTCGCGCGCCGAGCGCGATCAGCTCGTGCAGGACGATCGCGGCGGAGGGGCCGCCCATGCCGGTGGACTGGATCGTCAGGGGCTCGCCGTCGGCGCGAGCGGGGCCGGTGTAGCCCCACAGGCCGCGATGGTGGTTGAACATGCGCGGCGCGGCGATCAGGGTTTGCGCGAGCGCGAGCGCGCGCCCGGGATCGCCCGGCAGCAGCACGCGCTCGGCGAGCTCGGCGGTGGGGCGCAGGTGCAGCGTCCTCGGCGCGGATGGATCGGCGGGATCGGCCGGGTGAGCGGGGTCAGGCTGTGACACGGGCCGGCGACTTTAGACTGCCGCCGATGGCTTCGTCCGCAGACACGCCCGCAGGTGGTGCCCCCGGTGAGGACGCCGGCGCCGGCGAGCACGCCGCCCCGGCCGGCGTGCTGACGCTCGAGCAGGTCGCCACGCGCGCGGGCGTGACGGCGGCGACGGTCAGGCGCTGGGTCAAGGAGGGGCTCGTGCCGCAGTACGAAGGGGAGTGGACGTCCGCGGCCGCCTCGCACGTGCGAATCGTCGCGCGGCTGCGCGAGCGGGGGCACACGGTGCAGAGGATCAGGGAGGCGAGTCAGAGCGGGAAGCTCGCGTTCGGGTACATCGACGAACTGCTGCCGAGCTCAGAGGCGCGGTACACCCTCGAGGAGGCGGCGCGCGAGATCGGCATTGAGCCGGCGGTGATCGAACGGCTGGTGAGTGCGATGGGTCAGAACGCGCTCTCCACCGAGGAGCTTTCCGCGGAAGACCTGCAGGTGATTCGCTACGGCGCGGAGGTGCTCGCGGCGGGCCTGCCGCTGCCGGCGCTGCTGCAGCTCGTGCGGGTGTACGGGCAGGCGATGGCGCAGGTCGCCGACGCGGAGGTGCGGCTGTTTCACCTGTACCTGCATGAGCCGCTGATGCGCGAGGGGGTGCCGGGGGTGGAGGTGGCGCAGGCGATGGAGGGGATGACGCGCGAGATGCTGCCGTTCGCGGTGCCGTTCATCAACTACCTGCACGGGCGGCTGCTGGGGTACTTCGTCGAGCAGGACGTGATCGGCCACATCGAGTCCGATCTCGACGACGAGGAGACCGCGGAGGAGGGCCGGATGCGTGTGGCGATCGCGTTCGCGGACCTCGCGGGGTACACGAAACTGACCGAGGAGGCGGGCGAGGCGCGGGCGGTGGACGCGGTGGAGCGGTTCGTGGAGACCGTCGAGCACACGCTGCCGATCGACGCGCGCGTGATCAAGACGCTGGGCGATGAGGTGATGGTCGTCGGCGCCGACGCGGGCGCGTTGACAAGCTGGGCGGTGGGGCTCGGCGGGATGCTGCCGGAGGGGTCGCCGCCGCCGCGCATCGGACATGCACAGCGGGGCGGCGCTGTATCGCGACGGCGACTACTACGGCCGCGAGGTCAACCGCGCGGCGCGGGTGGTCGCACGGGCGGCGGGCGGCGAGGTGCTGGTGACGCGTCCGGTCGTGGACGCCGCGCGCAGGCAGGACGGGCATGTCGAGTTCGAGCTGATCGGCGAGGTGGTGCTGAAGGGGTTCAACCACCCGACCGAGCTGTTCCTGGCCCGCGCGCGCGGGGAGTAGGAGTGGGCGCGATGTGGCAAGCGCCGATGTGTGGTTGGGTGGGTGAGCCGCAGCCAGCCTCCCGAACACCGTTTGTCGGCGCCGCTCTCCCTTGCCGGCGACGCGAAGGGGGCGCTTTGGAACGGCTTTCAAAAAGATCGGCACGTCCGGATGCGTCCCTGGACACTGCGCTGGATCGCCACGTGACGGCTCGCACGTGCCACCAGCATGCGCTTCGCCATCCCGCGTCGCCCAGCTTGGTCCAGGAACGCCCCGGCCGCACCGCCTATTTTGAAAGACGTTCAGAGCGGTGACACCGGAGGGACTGCATGAGCGGGTGCGAGCGGAGGGCCTGCTGGGAGGGGATGATCTGCCCACCCGCCCGGTCGTGGCGATGATCTCCGGCGGGCGCGACTCGGTGTGCCTGCTGGATGTCGCCGTGGCGGTGCGCGGGGCGGAGAACGTGCGGGCGCTGCACGTCAACTATGGGCTGCGCGGGCGGGCGTCCTACGAAGACGAGCGCCACTGCGCGGAGCTGTGCTCGCAGCTGGGAGTGTGGCTGGAGCTGGTGCGCGTGGGGGAGGACGAACGCGGCGAGGGCAACCTGCAGGCGTGGGCGCGCGAGCGTCGCTACGAGGTCGCGAGACGGCTGGCGGCCGAACTGGACGCGCCCGTGGCGACGGGCCACACGGCCAGCGATCAGGTCGAGACGATCCTGTATCGCCTCGCGGCCTCGCCGGGCAGGCGCGCGCTGCTGGGGATGTCCGCGCGGGAGGATTGGCTCGTACGGCCGTTGCTGGGCGTCACGCGCGAGCAGACGGCCGAGTACTGCCGCGCGCGCGGCCTGCAGTGGCGCGAAGACGCGAGCAACGACGACGTGCAATACGCGCGGGTGCGCGTGCGCAAGCTGCTCGTGCCGGCGCTGCGTGCGGTGCATCCCGCGGCCGAGGAGAACGTGCGGCGCACCGCCGAGCGGCTGCGCGAGGAGACCGACCTGTTGGACGGGCTCGTGGCGGACGAGCTGGCCGGAGCCGACAGCATCGCCCTCGCGCGCCTGGCCGAGCTGCATCCGGCGCTGGCGCGGCTGATCGTCGTGCGGCTGGCGGAGGACGCGGCGGGCGAACTGGTGCCCCAGGCGGGGGCGCGGGTGGGGGAGATCCTCGCGCTCGGTGCGCGCGGGGGCGTGGCGGAGGTGCACGTCGGCGGCAACGTCGGCGCGCGGATCGCCGGGGGAGAGCTGCGCATGGTGAAGCTGCCCCGCAGCTTGGAGCCCCCGCCCGAAGACCCCCGGACTGGGGCGCGGAGAGGCCGGCCGCGAGACCTCCGACGGCGACTGAAGCGGCGCGGTGTGAGTTCCCGGACTGGGACGCGGGCCGGCCGAGGAGCGCCTCGGGCGGCTGACTGACGCGCGGCGTACACTCCCGCGGGTGAGCGTTCCGACCACGGCCGGCGATCTGCCCGCGACGAGCGCGAACGCCCCGTCCCCCACCTCGGCGAGTGGCGTCCCGGGGGGCGAGATCGGCGAGGTGCTCGTCAGCGAGCAGGAGCTGCAGCAGCGCGTGCGCGAGCTGGGGGCGGCGATCTCGCGCGACTACGCCGGCAGGGGACTGCTGCTGGTGGGCGTGCTCAAGGGCGCGGTGTTCTTCCTGAGCGATCTGATGCGGTTCATCGAGATACCGGTCGAGGTCGATTTCATGGCCGTCGCCTCGTACGGCTCGGCGACCGACTCCTCGGGCGTGGTGCGAATCCTGAAGGACCTCGACGTCGCGATCGAGGACCGCGACGTGCTGATCGTCGAGGACATCGTCGACTCGGGTCTGACGCTGCAGTACCTGCTGCGCAACCTCGGCTCGCGCAACCCGCGGACGCTGGAGGTGTGCGCGCTGCTGACCAAGCCCGCGCGGCGCAAGGTGGAGCTTGCGGCAAAGTACGTGGGGTTCGAGATCGAGGACAAGTTCGTGGTCGGATACGGGCTGGACTACGCCGAGCGTCACCGCAACCTTCCGTTCGTCGCGGCGTTGCAGAGGTAGACGCCGGGCGTCAACGGCCGGAAAATCGGACGTTGCATGGTACGCTAGGAAACTGGCGGCCACGACGACAACCGGCGCCAGAAACCACGTGATATCGCCATGAGCCGTTCATTCAAGAGCGCCGCGTTCCCAATCCTCATCGTGCTGGTGCTGGCGTTCCTGGCCGTGAAACTGGTCAGTCCGAACTCCAGCAACCATCGCTCGCACAGCTATCAGACGCTGGTCTCCAAAGAGATCCCGCAACGACGAAGTCAAGTCCGCCAACTTCAAGAACAAGGGCAAAGCGCTCGACGTCAAGCTGAAGGACGGCGAAAGCTACGAAACCGGCTTCATCGAACAGACCACGCCCGAACTGACCAAGGAACTCCGGACCGCCGGCGCCGAAGTCAACACCGAATCGGAAAAGAGCAGCGTGCTGTTGTCGCTGCTGACGTACATCCTTCCGTTCGTGATCTTCCTCGGGTTCTGGATCTTCCTGATGAACCAGGTCCAGGGGGGCGGCTCGAAAGTGATGTCGTTCGGCAAGTCGCGCGCCAAGCGGCTGTCGGCGGACTCGCCGAAGATCACCTTCCGCGACGTCGCCGGCGTGGACGAGGCGGTGGAGGAGCTGCACGAGATCAAGGAGTTCCTGGAGAACCCGAAGAAGTTCCAGGCGCTCGGCGCGCGCATCCCCACGGGCGTGCTGCTGTACGGGCCGCCGGGCACCGGCAAGACGCTGCTCGCGCGCGCCGTCGCCGGAGAGGCGGGCGTGCCGTTCTTCTCGATCTCGGGATCGGACTTCGTTGAGATGTTCGTCGGGGTGGGCGCATCACGTGTACGGGACCTGTTCGAGCAGGCCAAGCAGAACAGCCCGTGCATTATCTTCATGGACGAGATCGACGCCGTCGGGAAGGCATCGCGGCGCCGGTCTCGGCGGGGGCCATGACGAGCGCGAGCAGACGCTGAACCAGCTGCTCGTGGAGATGGACGGGTTCGAGGCGAAGGACAACATCATCATGATCGCCGCCACCAACCGGCCCGACATCCTCGACCCGGCGCTGCTGCGCCCCGGGCGCTTCGACCGCCAGATCGCGGTCGATCGGCCTGATCGCAAGGGCCGGGCGAAGATCCTCGAGGTGCACACGCGCGGGAAGCCGTTGGCGAAGGTGATCGATATCGACGCCCTCGCCGGCCAGACGCCGGGCTTCACCGGCGCGGATCTGTCCAACCTGATCAACGAGGCCGCGCTGCTGTCGGCGCGGACGGGCAAGCGCGAGATCGGACAGGTCGAGCTCGAGGAGGGGATTATGCGCGTGATCGCCGGTCCCGAGAAGAAGACGCGGGTGATGACCGAGAAAGAGCGGCTGATCACCGCCTACCACGAGATGGGCCACGCGCTCGTCGGCCACTTCCTCGAGTTCGCCGATCCGGTGCACAAGATCTCGGTGATCTCGCGCGGGCAGGCGCTCGGGTACACGATCTCGATGCCCCAGGAGGATCGCTTCCTGACCACGCGCGCGGAGCTGAAGGACACGATGGCGATGACCCTGGGCGGTCGCGCGGCGGAGGAAATCGTGTTCGGCGAGATCACGACGGGCGCTTCGAACGACATCGAGAAGGTGACGCAGACGGCGAAGCAGATGGTGATGCGCTTCGGCATGAGCGAGCGGCTGGGTCCGCGCGTGTTCGGCCACGACCACGGCCAGCCGTTCCTCGGCCGCGAGTTCTCGACCGAGCCCGACTACTCCGATGAGATCGCGCGCGAGATCGACGACGAGGTCAGGCGCATCATCGAGGCCGCGCACCAGCGCGCCACCGACATCCTGACCGAGCACCGGCACGACCTCGAGAAAATCTCCGAGATCCTCGTCAAACGCGAGACGATCGAGAAGGAGGAGTTCCTGGCGCTGCTCGACGGCAAGAGCGAGGAGCAGGTGTTCGGCGTGGAAGAGGAGTCCAAGCCCGAGCTGCCCGCCCCGCCCGCGCCTGCGGACCGGCCCGAGCGCGAAACCCCGCGCGTCAGCCCGCGTCCGGGACTGGCCGGCGGTACCGCGAGATCCGCGGTACAGACAAAGAGCGTCCGGAGCTGGCCTGACGGCGGCTAGCCGCGTCTGGCTGCGTCCTCGGTCACTCGCGTACGTAGTACGCCACGTTCCCTGCGTCCTTGCCAGCCACGCCGATCCGCTCGTCAGGGGGTCTGCGTCTTGACCTCGCCGTTTGCCGCCCAGTCGATGACGCCGCCGTTCCGTCTGATGGGGGTCGTGAACGTGACCCCGGACTCGTTCTCGGACGGCGGCTTATATCTGGACGCGGGCGCGGCGATCGCGCACGCGCGTGAATTGGTCGGTGAAGGCGCGGAGATCGTGGATGTCGGCGGGGAGTCCACGCGGCCGGGCGCCGAGCCGGTGTCGGGCGTGCGAGGAGCTGCGACGGGTGCTGCCGGTCGTCGAGGGGATCGTCGCGGGGGATCGGATCGCCCACCCGCCCGCAGGTCTCGATCGACACGTCGAAGGCCTCGGTGGCGCGCGCCTGTATCGAGGCCGGCGCGACGCTGGTCAACGACGTAAGTGCCCTGCGCGCAGACCCGGAGATGGCGGCGCTCGTCGCGGAGAGCGGGGTGGAGTGCTGCCTGATGCACATGCGCGGCGAGCCGCGCACGATGCAGGCCGACCCTCGCTACGACGACGTCGTGGACGACGTGCGGGCGTTCCTGGAGGAGCGGATGGCCTACGCCGTGGGCGTGGGCGTGCGCGAGGAGCGGATCATGCTCGACCCGGGGATCGGGTTCGGCAAGACGCTCGCGCACAACCTTGCGCTGCTGCGCGCGCTTGGAGGAGCTCGCGTCGCTCGGGCGCCCGCTGGTCGTGGGCACCTCGCGCAAGAGCTTCATCGGGCGCATCCTCGCCGATGCCGCCGGCCGGGCCGAGCCGGTGGTGGCGAGCAGAGCGGCTGCCGGGGACGATCGCGACGAACGTGCTCGCGTATGAGCGCGGGGCGAGCGTGTTCCGGGTGCACGACGTCGCGCCCGTGCGCGATGCGCTGACGGTGGCGGCTGCTACGTTGGGCTGAATGGACGGCGAGCAGCAGCTCGGAGATCCCCGAGGACCCGAGAGCGAGCCCGACGAGCCCGACGAGGACGAGCTGGACGACGAGTTCGAGGTCGAGCGTGAGGAGACCGGCGAGTCGGTGACGATCGAGATCGCCGGGCTGTCGCTGTACACCCACCACGGCGTCACCGAGGCCGAGCGCGAGGTCGGCCAGCGGCTCGTGCTCGACCTGCGGCTGGACCTCGGCGAAACCGACGCGACGGTGACGGACGCGATCGAGGACACGGTCGACTACGGCGAGGTCTGCCAGCTCGTCGCGCTGATCGCCCAGCAGCGCTCGCACAACACGCTGGAGCGGCTGTGCGGCACGATCGCCGATCGGCTGCTCGGCGACTACGAGCTCGAAGGCGTGTGGGTCAAGGCGACCAAGCCCGAGCCGCCGATCGCGCTGCACGTGGATGAGGTGTCGGTCGAGGTCTGGCGCGAGGCGGAGGAGTAGGAGCCCTCCGAAATTTCCCTTGACATTAGTTAGCACTAACTTATAATCACCGGGCATGGCGGTGGAGATCGACGACACGGTTCGACGGAGCGAGGCGCGGCGATGATCGACCGGTTCGCGCGCCTCGCCACCGAGCGCACGCGGCGCATCCTGCTGATCGCGGGTGCCGTGTTCCTGCTCGCCGCCGCGATCGGCGTGCCCGTCGTCACGATCCTCAAGAGCGAATCCTCGGACTTCCAGGACCCGAACGCCCCCAACCAGCAGGTCCTGCGCGCGGTCGAACACGCGACCGGGCAGGCCGCCTACTACGGCGTCGCCGCGCTCGTGTCGAGCAGGACCGACGTGCGCACCGACCCGGCCGCCCAGGCGCAGGCCGCGCACGTGGTCGCGCTGCTCTCGCGCCAGCCCGGGTTCCAGCGTGCGCTGGACTATCCAGCCACGCATCTGCCCGTGCTCGTCTCGCGCAATGGGCGCCAAACGCTCGTGCTCGCAGCGTTCGCCTCCCGCGAACGCTCGGCCGACGCCGTCGAACACGTCCGTCCCGAGCTGGCCGGCGGCGATGTGCGCCTCGGCGGCAGCGACGTGGCGTTCGCCGAAATCAACAAACGCACCTCCTCCGATCTGGCGCGCGCGGAGATGTTCGCGCTGCCGATCCTGCTGCTGCTGTCCTTCTGGGTGTTCCGCGGGCTGATCGCCGCGGCGCTGCCGCTGCTCGTGGGTGGGTTTGCGATCGTGATCACGTTCCTGCTGCTGCGCCTGATCGACCAGTTCGCCGGCCTGTCGGTGTTCGCCGTGAACCTCGTCACCGGCGTCGGCCTCGGGCTCGGCATCGACTACAGCCTGTTCATCCTCTCGCGCTACCGCGAGGAGCTCGCGCGGGGTCTGGACACGCACGCGGCGATCGCGGCGCACGCTGCAGACCGCCGGGCGCACCGTCATGTTCGGCTCGCTGACGGTCGCCGGGGCGCTCGCGTCGCTGCTCGTGTTCCCGCTGCGCTTTCTCTACTCGATGGGGGTCGGGGGCGCGCTCGTGACGCTGGCGGCGGGGGCGGTGTCGCTGATCGTGCTTCCGGCCGTGCTCGTCGCGCTCGGGCCGCGCATCAACGCGCTGGCGCCCGCGCGCCTGCAGCGCAACGCCGCCCAGGCCGCGCGGCCGGCCGAGCACGGCGGCTGGTATCGGCTCGCGCGCGCGGTCATGCGCCGGCCGGGCGCCGTCGCGCTGGGCACCGCCGTGGTGCTGATCGTGATCGCGCTGCCGGCCCTGCGCCTGCAGCTGACCCCGGCCGATGCGCACGTCCTGCCCGCCTCCGCGCAGCCCCGCCAGGTGGCCGAAGCGATCACCCACAACTTCGCCGTCGACGGCTCGCAGTCGATCACGATGGTCGCGCGAGCTCCGCGGCAGGGTGCGCCCACGGTGGCGGCGCTCGCACACCGCGCCCAGGTCACCGCCGGCGCCCAGGCGAGCCTCGCCGGGCCCCCCCGCTACCTCGGACGCGGCGCGTGGGAGATCGAAATGCTGCCCCGCGGCACCGACGGCTCGGCGGCCAATCAAAGTCTGATCCATCGCCTGCGCGCGCTGGCCGCACCGCCCACGCTGCTCGTCGGCGGGTCCACCGCGTGGTTCGTCGATCAGAAGGCCGCGATCGCCGCCGACACGCCCCTGGCGCTGCTGATCCTCGCGCTCGTCACGGGCGGGTTCCTGTTCCTGATGACGGGCTCGCTGGTGCTGCCGCTGGTGGCGCTGCTGATGAACCTGCTCACGGTCGCCGTCGGCGCCGGGCTGCTCGTGCTGATCTTCCAGGACGGCCACCTCGCGAGCCTGGCCGGGTTCACCCCGATCGGCGGCCTGGAGGAGTCCAATCTCGTGCTGCTGTTCGTCGTCGCCTTCGCGCTGTCCACCGACTACGGCGTGTTCCTGTTCGGGCGCATCAAGGAGGCCCACGACGGCGGTATGGCCACGCGCGACGCCGTCGCCTACGGCGTGGAGCGCACCGGGCGGCTGATCACCGCCGCCGCGCTGCTGTTCTGCGTCGCGGTCGGCGCGTTCGTGACCTCGCACATCTTCTTCATCAAGCAGTTCGGCGTCGGTACCGCGCTCGCGGTCGCGATCGACGCCACGTTCGTACGCGCGCTGCTCGTGCCCGCGCTGATGGGCCGGCTCGGGGAGAGCGTCTGGTGGGCGCCCCGGCCGCTGCGCCGCCTGCACGCGCGCGTCGGGCTGGGCGAGGGGCTCGGCGAGCCCACCGGCGCGTAGATACTGTCCGGGAGTGCCCGCTCAGACAGGACTGCTCGGCCTCGGATCGAATGTGGGCGATCGCCGCGCCCAGCTCCAGCGCGCCGTCGACGCGCTCCCCGGCGTGGGCGTCGATGTGATCGCGTGCTCCTCCACGTATGACACCGATCCGGTCGGCGACGTGCCCGACCAGGCGAGCTTTTTGAACGCGTGTGTCCTCGTCGACACCGAGCTCGAGCCGCTCGTGCTGCTCGACGCCGTCAAGGATCTGGAGCGGGCGCTGGGTCGCGATGCGGGCGGCGTCCGCCACGGTCCGCGCGCGATCGACATCGACATCCTGCTGCTCGGCGCGCACGAGCTGGCGCACCCGCGCATGACGCTCCCCCACGAGCAGCTGCTCAGCCGCCGGTTCGTGCTGATCCCCGCGCTGGAGCTCGACTTCGCGCTACGCACGCCCTCCGGCGCCGGCCTCGCCGATGCGCTGGCGGGGCTTCCACTGCAGGAGGGTGTGCGCCGGGAGGGTCCGCTGCTGACCGTCCCCGAGCGTCGGTCCTGAGCCGCTGAGCCGCTGGGCCGCCGCCGGGCGCTATGCGGCCGTGGCGCCCTCGCCCCAGCTGGCCAACCGCACGAGCGTCGCGCCGCTGACGCCCCGACCCGACAGCACGCACAGCCTCCCGTCGCGCTGCCAGGTGACGCACCGGCACGTCGCCGACCTGCCGCAGCCGGTAGGCCACGCCGCCGTGCCACACGACCGTCCCGCCGCTCACGGTCGGCGCCGGCGTGCCGCCGACGATCGCATACCCGATCCGACGGCCGCTCGGGGCGGAGTAGAACACGGTCGTCACGCTCCGTCCGCCGATCGTGTCCGTGCGGGTCCCGCTCGCGCGCCACCCGAACCGCTCGTCCCAATACGGGAACGCCACCCGTCGACCGCCACGTTCAGCTGGGTGGCGTGCGCTCGACTCTCATGCGGGGCGCCCAGCGTCGCCGCGCTCAGCGTCAGTCGCGACGCGGCGCTCACGGTTGGCCCCGAGGCCGGATGTGGGCTGCCGCTGCTCAGCAGCGCGAGCGCCGCGCCCACGGCTGCGGCAACCGCCATCGCCGCGAGCGTCGGGCGCAGCCGGCCGTGCATCGGCCAAGCGCCCGCCACCCCCGTCGGCCCGCCGGGCGGGGGGGGGCCACCATCTCCTGCACCCGACGATGCAGCGCCTGCGGGGCTCGCACGTCGATCGCGCGCACCAGCTCGGCCACGCGCTGCTCGGCCATGTGTTCGGCGGGCTCCCTCCCGCGCGTGTGTGCGGATCGGTGGGTGTATGCGGTTCGCTCATGATGTGCTCCTACCGGGCAAGACTCCGCTCGCGCCGGTCTCTTCCCGACGGGTCTGCTCCGCGCGGGTCGGCTTCGTGTGCGCCTGCTCTGCGTGGGTCTGCTCTGCGCGGGTCTGCTTCGTGCGCGCCTGCTCCGTGTGCGCTCGCTCGGTGCCGGTCTGCTCCGGGCGCGCCCGCTCGGTTTGAGTCGCTCTGGTCGGCACCCTCGGCGAACTCGGGATCGAGCGCCTGCGCGACCTGCCTACGTGCGCGGAACAGCCGCGTCGTGATCGTCGCCTCGCGCACTTTCAGCGCGCGCGCTGCCTCCCGGTAGGACAGTCCGAGCACGTCCACGGCCACCAGCGCGAGGCGAAAATCCTCCGGCAGCAGGGCGATCGTCGCATACAGCTCCTGCACCTCGATCGCCTGCTCCGGGCGGCTCGTCGGGCGCGGGTCGGCGGCGACGACGTCCTCCAGCGCGGCCCCCGTCACCGGGCGGCGGCCGGCGGTGCGCCTGCTCGTATAGAACGTGTTGCGCAGCGCCCGCATCAGGTAGTAGGCCTCGTCCTCGCCCCGCACCAGCCGCGGGCGCGCCAGCACCCGCGCGAATGTCTCCTGCACGAGATCCTCCGCGTCCTCCCTGCGTCCGCACAATGCCCACGCCGCGCGATACATGCGGTCCACGTGCCGGGTCAGCGATTGCGGGTCGAGGGTTTTGATGATTCTGCGACTGTATCGCCGGGAGCGACCCACGTGGGGCGGGCGGCCGTGCCTGGCGGGGCGTGCGCGACCTGTCTTCCGGCTTGCGATCGGCGTCCGAGCGAGTTTCCGATCCGGCGGGAAGGATTGGCGCGGGGCGGCGTCCTTGAAAGCTGGGATGCCGTACGCGGCTCGAGGAGAGGGCTGCGTCGAAGGCCCCGAAAGGGTTCATCGACCGAAAGGCGGGCTGAGATCGTGAGACTACGCAGGCGCTATCTACCGTTGGTGGCCGCGCTCGGCGCGGCGGTTGCCGTACTGCCGGCGCTCGCCGCGTCTTCGACAGCCAAGCTCGAAGTGAACGAAAATTGTGTGGAGCCCGACTGGCCGTGCTGGGCGACCCCGGGATCGAGCCAGCCGGCTTTCAAGGCGACGGTTGCCGCCGGCGGCACGGTCACGTTCGTCGACCAGAAGACCGCCGCGAACATCGCGTGGACCGGCACCGCTCCGACGTGCGAACCGTCGGTGCCGGTAGCCCCCGCGGCGCCGAAGACGGGCTGGGAAGGAAAGTGCACGTTCGAACAGCCAGGCACCTACAAGTTCGAAAGCTCGACCCTCTTCAAAGACGCATCCGAGGACTACACCAAATATGAAGTGGTGGCCGAAGGCTCAACCACCACGACGACCACGCCGGGCACAACCGGGACCACGACAACGACGACGACCACGCCGCCTCTCTCGCCCGAATCCCTGCTCGCCGGCTCGGAGTCGGAAGCCGTGAAGGTCGCGAAAAGCCAGCACGGAGGGTCTGTCAAGGGCTCGATCGACCTCTCCAAGACCGCGGCCGACTACCGTCTCGAGGTCGATTTGCTCACTCAGAGCGCGTCCTTGACAAAGGTGGAACACAGCACGCGGGTGCGCGTAGGGCGCTACGTGCGCAGCCCGCTCTCCGCCGGCAAGCTGTCCTTCTCGGTCAAGCTGAACGCCAAGGCACGGCGAGCGATCAAGCGTCACCACAGGCTCGCGTTGACGGTCGAGATCGTGCTCGCACCGGCCGGCGGCGAAGCGCTGACCATCGCCAGATCCGTGACCCTGCACGCGTGAGCGGCGAGGCAGCCCGCGCTCATGAACACCGTTAAAAAATTGGCACCGGTCGGGGTCTGTAAGAGGCAGGCGCTCCAGCACCGGGACTACGGGATAACGAGAGAAAGGCGGCTGAGACCGTGAGACTGCGCGCGCTGTTGCTGTTTGCCTTTGTTGCTCCGCTGGGAGCGGCCGCTGCCGTTCCGGCGCTGGCCACCGCCTCGGAAGTAAAGCTCGAAGTGAATGAGAACTGTGTGGAGCCCGACTGGCCGTGCTGGGCGACGCCGGGGTCGAGCCAGCCGGCCTTGAAGATCACGGTCGCCGCGGGTAGCACGGTCAAGTTCGTCGACAACGCGACCACGGCGGCGACCGTCTCATGGCTGAGCTCTGCGCCGATGTGCTCCGGTGTACCTGCGAGTGCCACGACCGATTGGGTGGGCACGTGCGAATTCGAACAGCCCGGGACGTACAGGTTCGAAAGCTCAACCATGTTCAAAGAATCTGTCTACGCGAGTATTGACTACACGAAATACGAAATTGTAGTCGGAGGGACCCCAAAAGCCAAAACGACGCTCGCCGGCGCGGAGAGTCAGACTGAAGCGATGTTCAACGGGAGCGTAAGCCCGGAAGGCAATGCGGTCGAATACCACTTCGAATATGAAGGCCCGGGCGTGACCGGCAAGCAGTCGACGGCGAGCACGCCTCTGAACGTGGCGGATTTCGCGAGCCATTCGGTCTCGGGAAGGGTGAGCGGCCTGCTGCCCGGTTCGACCTACCACGTTGAATTGGTTGTGACGTACGCTGCCGGCAAGACGCTCGGTGGTCCGGAAACCTTCACATCTCCTGCAGCTGCAGCGCCGATGGCCACCACGGGTGCCGCCAGTGGCTTGCACGAAACTGAAGCGACGCTCAACGGCAAAATCGATCCGGAGGGTGGGGAAGAAGCCGAGTACTGGTTCGAATGGGGCGTCGGCTCGGGCGCAAGCTACGAACACAGCACTTCCGAAGTCAGCCTGCCGGCAGATGGCGCGCAGCACATTGCGTCTTCGGCCCTTGCGGGCTTGGCGCCAGGCACGGAATATCACTTCCGCGTCGTGGCCAGGAACAAAATCGGCGGACCAGTCATGGGCAGCGACCTCAAATTCAAGACCGGCTCGACCCCACCGACGAAAGAGCCAACCAAAGAACCTCCCGCGAACGAACCCTCACCGACGCCGACGACCCCCACCACGCCATCGCTCAGCCCTGGTCCGATCTCGCCCGAGCCGACACCAGCTCCGCTGGTTCCAGCGCTTGTCGCAGGCTCGCTGAAGCTCAGCGCTCCTCGTCACGGCGCCTCCGTGCGCGGCTCGGTCGAAGTCTCCGAGTCCGCGGCGGGTGAGCGCCTGGAGGTCGTTCTGCTCGCCAACAGCGCTTCGCTCACGAAGGTGCGGCACCAGAGGTCCACCTCGACGGTGGTCGGGCGCCTGGTGCGCGCTTCGGTACCGGCAGGCAAGGTGTTCTTCTCGATCTCCTTGAACGCACGCGCAAAGAGCGCGCTACGCCGCCACCACAAGCTGGCGCTGACCGTGCAGATCGTGCTCACACCCGTCGCGGGCGCGCCGGTGAGCGTGACGCGGAGCGTGGTGTTGCGGGGCTGAGGGCGCCGCGGCGCGGTGGGGGAGGATCCACCGATGATGCGCTATGCTGATGCACATGACACGCACCACTGTTGATGTAGATTCGAGGGCGCTTGATGCGGCGCGTATCGAGTTGGGCACCAAGGGCCTGAGCGCGACCGTCAACGCAGCGCTGCGCGAGGTGGGACGACGGCGGGTGCTGGGCGGCTTCGACGTGGTGCGCGATATCGACGGGACTCCCGCCGAGGTTGAGATCAACCGCCGGGAACGGGTCGCTGAGCACCAGGACTGAGATCGAGCCGGTCGCGCTCGATCGGCCCGCGCTGTTCGACACGGGCATCTGGACGTGGGTACGCGATCGGCGCTTTCCCGAGCTTGCGTCCTGGTTCAACGCGCAGGTGAGCGCCGGCCGCGTGCTCGTCTGCGATCTCATCGTCGTGGAGCTGATTCGCTTGACGCCGAACGAGTCGCGCGCGCGGGAAGTCGCCGCTCGTTTGGACGCGTTCGAGTCGGTCCCGATGGAGGTCGGGCTGTGGACGCGAGCGCGCGAGTTGCAGATGCTGCTCTCGGCCGGCGGGGATCATCGTCGTGTCCCTCCGGTCGATCTCGCGATCGGCGTGGCAGCCGAGCAGGCGGGCGTGACGCTCGTTCACTACGACCGCGACTACGAGCGCCTGGCGCGGGTCAGTGCTCTGCACCAGCGTTGGTTTGTGCCCGACGGTACGTTGGCATAGGAGCGGTCGCCCTCACTGGTCCGCGATCGGACGGCGGATCTCCGGCTAAGCCGCGACCGGCGTGGCGGGGAACCACTCGGCGGGCAGCACGCCCGCTTCGATCTCGCCGACGATCGGCGGGAACCAGTTCGTCAGCGTGGCCGCCGGGCGGCTCTCGATCAGCGGGCGCATGTCGCCGATGCTCATCAGCAGGCGGATCGTCGAGCCGATCTGCAGGTCGGCGGCATTCGGCTGCTCGCCGCCGATCAGGCCCTCGGCGATCCAGCGATCGACGCGGTCGAGCTGGCCCGGCAATGCCGCGATGTTCGCTCGCGCGGAGGCGTCGCTGGCGCTGGTTGCGGAGCGCCATCATTTGGCCGTGAGGGGCGCCGCCGGGCCCATCAGCGCGCGGGGCAGCGGCAGCTTGGCGTCTGCCACATAGCTCAGCATCGCCCGCGGCCTGCGCAGCAGCGCGACGTCGATGATCCTGCGCGGCACAGATCTGCAGGATATCATCGCCCCAGCGCTCGGCCTCCAGCACGGGCGCGTAGCGCTCGTCTCCGACCGGCGGCAGCAGCGGCGGCTCGGGCGCCAGCTCGTCCAGCCGGCGCATGATCTTGCGCGAGCCCACGAGCCGCTCGCCGTCGATGCGCATGCCCGGCACCGTCATCCCGCCGTAACGCAGCGGCCCGATCAGCATCTGCGTGATCGGGTATCAGGTCGACGCGGTCGAATCGATGCCCTTCAATCTCAGCGCCGCTTCGACGGCGGCGCAGGGATGCGAGGCCGGCAGCACGTACAGCTTGACGTTCATCTGCCTCGGATCCTCCCGATCACGCTCCCAGCATAATGCCTGCACCGGGGTCGCGCGGGCGACTGCTCGACCCATCTCCCACCTTGGAAACTCCGCCCATGCTCCTGGTCATCGACGTCGGCAACACCCAGACTCACTTCGGCACGTTCCGCGAGGACGAGCTCGTGGAGCACTGGCGCTTCGCCACCGTGCGCCAGTCCACGGCCGACCAGCTGGGCGCCGCGCTGGGCAACCTGCTCGGCCTGCGCGGGCTGTCGTTCACGGACATCGACGCCTCGATCGTCTCCTCGACCGTCCCGCAGCTCGAGCCCGAGTGGGCGACGATGGCCTTGCGCTACCTGGCTCACGAGGCGCACGTCGTCGGCCCGGGCACGAAGACGGGCATGGCGATCCGCTACGACAACCCCCGCGAGATCGGCGCCGACCGCCTGGTCAATGCGGTGGCCCTGCGCGAGCGTTTCGGCGGACCGGCGGTGTGCGTGGACTTCGGCACCGCCACCACCTTCGACGTGGTCTCGCCCGACGGCGACTATCTCGGCGGCTCGCTGATGACCGGCATCGAGGTCTCGTTGGAAGCGCTCTCCGAGCGCGGGGCGCGCCTGCCGAAGGTCGATCTCGCGCCGCCGAAGAGCGTGATCGGCAAGAACACGATCGACGCGATCCGCTCGGGCGTCGTGTTCGGCTACGCCGGCGCGATCGACGCGATCCTCAGACGGCTGTACGACGAGCTGGGCCAGCGCGCCCCGGCGATCGCCACGGGCGGGCTCTCCTCGCTGGTCGTGCCCTATACCGAGGAGATCGACGAGGTCGACGACCTGCTGACGCTCACCGGGCTTGCGGCTGCTGCACGAACGCAAAGCTGAACCGCGAGAGTCTGAGTCGCGCGAGAATGCGGTGTCGTGATGCGCAGGTCGTTGACAGACCCGTGGATGTTGGGTCCCTTGGAGGTGCCTAACCGCGTGCTGCTGGCGCCGCTGGCGGGGATCGGGAACTGGTTCGTGCGCTTGCAGGCCGAGCGCTACGGGGCGGGGATGACCGTGTCGGAGATGGTGTCCTCGCATGCGATTCATACGGCAACGAGCGAACGTGCGTGGAGATGTTGCGCATCCATCCCGACGAGCGCGCTCACGGGCCGGCCGGGACGGGCGGTCGGGCCGGTGTCGATCCAGCTGTTCGGCGAGGACCCGGCGGTGATGCGCTCGGCGGCGGCGCATGTGGCGGCGAGCACGACGGCCGATGCGATCGACATCAACATGGGCTGCCCCGTGCCGAAGGTGCGCAAGACGGGCGCGGGCGCGGGGATGCTCGCCGATCCCGATCGCGCCGTCGCGGTCGCCCGCGCTGCGGGGGAGGGCGCGCGCAGACGCCGGGCGCGAGCTGCCGATCACGGTGAAGCTGCGCTCGGGGCTGCGCGCGGGAGATGAGAGCGGCTTCGCGCTGGCGCATCGCCTCGTGGAAGAGGCGGGGGTCGCGGCGATCGCCTTCCATCCCCGCTCGGCGGCCGTGCACCACAAGGGCGTTCCCGACTACGAGCTCGCCGCGCGGCTCGTGTGCTCGCTGCCCGCGCCGGTGATCCTGACGGGCGGTCTCAGCGACTCCGCGCACGCGCGCGAGGCGTTCGCAGCGACGGGCGCGACCGCGGTGATGCTCGCGCGTGGGTCGCTCGGCAACCCGTGGCTGTTCCGTCAGCTGCTCGCCGAAGACGAGCGCGAGCCCACGCGCGAGGAGATCCTGGAGGAGCTCGCCTGGACGATCGACCGCGCGGTCGAGCACCTGGGCGAGCCGCGGGCCACGCGCTACCTGCGCAAGTTCTACCCCTGGTACGTGACTCGGCTCGACCTCGATCCCGCCGTGGGCAAGCGCCTGAGCGAGTCGTTGCAGCACGCGGACACACTCGCTGCGGTGCGCGAGCTGCTGGAGCCGATGCGGGCTCCGCCGGCTTGCGCCGTCCTCGCCTGAGTCGGCAGATCGTCGAATGATCGCCCGTGCGGGCGGGGTGTGCTCGGTCGGGCGGAGGGGGCGAGCGGCTTTGCGCGCGGTCGAGAATGCGGTCCCGGGGCCCGCTATACTGCTGCGCTCGCCGAGCCCAGTGGCCGCCGAAACGCGAAACCGCCCGCTTACGAGCGGGTTTTGCGTGCCGGCGGCTCAACCTCTAACCCCGCGATCGAGGCAGCATGCAGAAGGACGTCATCCTCACCCCCGAAGGACTGGAGAAGCTCAACCAGGAGCTCGAGCACCTCTCCACGGCCAAGCGCCGGGAGATCGCCGAGCGCATCAAGGAGGCGCGCGAGTTCGGAGACATCAGCGAGAACTCCGAGTACGACGACGCGAAGAACGAGCAGGCGATGATCGAGAGCCGCATCGCGCAGATCCAGGAGAAGCTGCGCATGGCGACGGTGATCGAGACGAAGGACCTCTCCACCGACGTCGTGCAGGTCGGCTCGGTCGTGCACGTCAAGGACGAAAAGACGGGCAAGTCGGTGAAGTACACGATCGTCGGCTCCGCCGAGGCAAAGCCGTTGGAGAACAAGCTCTCCAACGAGTCCCCCGTCGGGCGCGCGCTGATCGGGCACAAGCGCGGCGAGACCGTCGCCGTCACGGTGCCCCGCGGCCCGGCGCGCAAGCTGAAGATCACGAAGATCGACGTCGGGCTCAAGTAGTCTCGCCGCTGTGAGCGGCGACGACGAGCCCGAGACCGACGGCGGCGCCCCGCACGGCCTGAACGAGCTGATCGCCGAGCGCCGCGCGAAGGCGCAGCGGCTGAGAGCGTCCGATCCCGAGGCGTTTCCCTACTCGTTCCCGAACGCGCAGCCGATCGCGACGATCCTCGCCGCCTACGATCACCTCGCCGCAGGCGATGAGACCGAGGACTCCCACCGCGTCGCCGGGCGTATCGCCGCGCGGCGCGGCTCGGGCAAGGCCGCGTTCCTCGACCTCATGGACCGCACCGGCAAGATCCAACTGCACGCGCGCGTCGACGTGCTCGGCGAGGAGCCCTTCGCCCGTCTGAGCTCGCTCGACCTCGGTGACCTGATCGGCGTCGATGGCGCGGTGCTGCGCAGTCGCCGCGGCGAGCTCTCGCTGCGCGTCGACCGCTTCCAGATCCTCGCCAAGGCGCTGCGCCCGCCGCCGGACAAGCATCACGGTCTCAGCGATGTCGAGACCCGCTACCGCCGCCGCGAGCTCGACCTGATCGCCAATGAGGACGCCCGCAAGGTGTTCATCGATCGCGCCAAGATCATCTCCGCGATCCGCGGCTACCTCGACGGCGGAGGGCTTCGTCGAGGTCGAGACGCCGGTCCTGCAGCCGCTCTACGGCGGTGCGCTCGCGCGGCCATTCACGACGCATCACAACGCGCTCGACCGCGACCTCTACCTGCGGATCGCCACCGAGCTCTACCTCAAGCGCCTGCTCGTCGGCGGGCTGGAGCGGGTGTACGAGCTCGGCAAGAACTTCCGCAACGAGGGGCTCTCGCCCAAGCACAACCCCGAGTTCACGGTCATCGAGTTCTACGAGGCCTACGCCGACTACAACGACGCGGCCATGCGCCTGGAAGAGATCCTGCGCGGAGCGGCCGCGGCGATCGACTACGCCGGGCCTTTCGACTTTGGCTCACGGTTTGCCCGTATGACGCTGGCCGAAGCGATCGAGCAGGAGACCGGGATGGGGGAGATGTCGGTGTCGCGAGCGCCGGGATGCGCCCGCGCAGGTCACGCCGACGTCTGGAGTGGACACCTGGCTCACCGCGATCGCGACTCGCTCGCCGCGGAGATTCAACGCGCGGTTGCGCGATCCCGATCGAGGGCCGCGGCTGGCCACAGCTGGTGGATGATCTGCTGTCCACTACGTGGAGCCGACACCTGATCCAGCCCACGTTCCTGTTCGACTACCCGGTCGAGCTCTCGCCGCTGGCGCGCGAGCATCGCAGTGAGCCGGGTCTGGTCGAGCGCTGGGAGGCGTTCGCGGGCGGCATCGAGATCGCGAACGCGTTCAGCGAGCTGATCGACGCCGACGTCCAGCGCGAGCGCTTCGACGCGCAGGAGCGCCTGGCCAGACGCTCGGCGACGAGGAGGCCCAGCCCTACGACGAGCTGTTCGTGCAGGCGCTCGAGCAGGGCATGCCCCCGGCGGGCGGCGTGGGCCTGGGCATCGACCGTCTGGTGATGCTGTTGACCGGGCGCGGACTCGATCCGCGAGGTCGTGCTGTTCCCGGCGCTCAGGAGTTGAGCAGTTCCGATCGGCGCATGCGCCGATCGGCGGGGCCGTACATGTACGGCCCCGAACCAGGGCCGCATGCGGCCCTGGTCGATGGGCGCATGCGCCCATCGAGCGGACCTCGCACATGTGCGAGGTCGAACTACCCCGGCCCAAGCCACCGGCGGGGCTCCGGGGGGCCGGTTGGTAGACTGCGCATGAAGCCAGAGCAGACGACATAGCGCTTGAGGCACCGTCCTCGCAGGAAGGAAACACACCATGTTCGAGCGATTTACAGAACGGGCCCGGCAGGTGGTCGTTCTTGCGCAGGAGGAGGCGCGGACGCTCAAGCACAATTACATCGGCACCGAGCACATCCTGCTCGGGCTGCTGCGCGAGGAGGAGGGCCTGGCCGCGCGCGTGTTGGAGTCCCTGGACATCACCGTCGAGCGCGTGCGTGCGCAGGTCGTGCGCATCGTCGGCTCCGGCGAGGAGGTCACCTCCGGGCAGATCCCCTTCACGCCGCGCGCGAAGAAGGTCCTCGAGCTCGCCCTGCGCGAGGCGCTCTCGCTCGGGCACAACTACATCGGCACCGAGCACATCCTGCTCGGGCTCGTGCGCGAGAACGAGGGCGTCGCGGCGCGCATCCTGCTCGACTTCGACGCCGACTCCGAGAAGATCCGCAACGAGGTCATCCGCATGCTCTCCGGCCCCGGCGGGCGCCGCCAGGGCAGGGCGCGGGCGCCGGCGCGGGCTCCGGCCCCGGCCCGGCGGAGGGCAAGAAGTCCTCGAAGCTGCTCGACCAGTTCGGGCGCAATTTGACCAAGCTCGCCTCCGAAGGCAAGCTCGATCCAGTGCGTCGGGCGCGAGACCGAGATCGAGCGGATCATGCAGATCCTCTCGCGGCGCACGAAGAACAACCCCGTGCTGATCGGCGAGCCCGGCGTCGGCAAGACGGCCGTCGTGGAGGGGCTCGCGCAGCGCATCACCGCGTCCGACGTGCCGGAGCTGCTGAAGAACAAGCAGATCTACACGCTCGACCTGGCGGCGCTCGTGGCCGGCTCGAAGTACCGGGGAGAGTTCGAGGAGCGGCTGAAGAAGGTGATGAAGGAGATCACCCAGCGCGGGGACATCATCCTGTTCATCGACGAGCTCCATAACCTCGTCGGCGCCGGCGCCGCCGAGGGCGCGATCGACGCCGCCTCGATCCTCAAGCCCGCGCTCGCGCGTGGCGAGCTGCAGACGATCGGCGCGACGACGCTCGACGAGTACCGCAAGTACCTCGAGCGCGACTCCGCGCTGGAGCGCCGCTTTCAGCAGATCCGCGTGGAGGAGCCGACGATCGACCAGACCGTCGAAATCCTCAAGGGGCTGCGCGACCGCTACGAGCAGCACCACAAGGTGCAGATCACCGACGAGGCGCTGAAGGCCGCCGGCGAACTCGCCAGCCGCTACATCTCCGACCGCTTCCTGCCCGACAAGGCGATCGACCTGATCGACGAGGCCGCCTCGCGGATGCGGATCAAGTCGATGACCTCCCCTCCCGCCAACAAAGAGCTCGAGGGCGAAGTCGAGTCCACGCGCCGCGAAAAGGAGGCCGCGATCGAGGCGCAGGAGTTCGAGAAGGCCGCCGCGCTGCGCGACCAGGAGCGCAAGCTGACGAACAAGCAAACGCGAGCTCGAGGAGGAGTGGGAAGCCGGCGAGTCCGGCGATCGACCCGTCGATCGGCGAGGAGGAGATCGCCGACATCGTCTCGATGTGGACCGGCATCCCCGTCTTCAAGCTGACCGAGGCCGAGACCCAGAAGCTGATGCGCATGGAGGAGGAACTGCATAAGCGCGTCATCGGCCAGCACCCGGCCGTCGAGGTCATCTCCAAGGCGATCCGCCGCTCGCGCGCGGGGCTGAAGGACCCCAAGCGCCCGACCGGCTCGTTCATCTTCCTCGGCCCCTCCGGCGTGGGCAAGACCGAGCTCGCGCGCACCCTCGCCGAGTTCCTCTTCGGCGACGACGACGCAATGATCCGTATCGACATGTCCGAGTACATGGAGAAGCATGCCGTCTCGCGCCTGGTCGGCTCGCCCCCCGGCTACATCGGCTACGACGAGGGCGGTCAGCTGACCGAGGCCGTGCGGCGCAAGCCCTACTCGGTGCTGCTGCTCGACGAGATCGAGAAGGCCCACCCGGACGTCTTCAACATCCTGCTGCAGATCCTCGAGGACGGCCGGCTCACGGACGCCCAGGGGCGCACCGTGGACTTCCGCCACGCGATCGTGATCATGACCTCGAACATCGGCGCCGCGGAGATCGCGCGCAACACGCCGCTCGGCTTCGCCGTCTCCGACGACGAGACCGGCATCACCTACGACGACATGAAGAACCGCATCATGGGCGAGCTCAAGAAGGTCTTCCGCCCCGAGTTCCTCAACCGCATCGACGACGTGATCGTCTTCCACAAGCTGCAGAAGGAGGAGATCAAGCAGATCGTCGAGCTGCTGTTGCTGCGCATCCGCGAGTCGATGGCCGAACGCGAGCTGCAGCTCGAGCTGACCGATCCCGCCAAGGACATGCTCGTCGAGAAGGGCTGGGACCCCTCGATGGGCGCCCGCCCGCTGCGCCGCGCGATCCAGCGCTACATCGAGGACCCGCTCGCGGACTTCGTGCTGCGCGAGCAGCTCATGCCGGGTGCCACCGTCGTCGTCGACCCCGCCCCCGATGGCGATGAGAACGAGGTGCGCCTGACGATCGTCAAGCCCAAGAAGCAGAAGACCCCCGTCGCCGTCGGCGGCGGCGGCGGCGAGCGATCCCGAGCTCGTCGAGGGCGAGGGCGACGACAGCACGCCCGCGCTCAGACCCGCCCGCGGATCAATAGGCACACAGCCGCACATCGCGCCGATGACGGCGGCCGACTGGCCGGCCGTCGCGCGCATCTACCAGGCCGGCATCGACACGGGCGACGCGACCTTCGAGCGGGACGTGCCCTCCTGCGAGGACTGGTCGCGCGCACGACTGCCCGTGCCGCGTCTGGTGGCGCGCGGGAACCCGGACGGCGGGTCAGACCGTCGATCGGACGATGAGCCGGGCGCGGGCGAGGTGTACGGCTGGGCCGCCCTCAGCCCCGTCTCCGCGCGCGCCGTGTATCGCGGCGTCGGCTCCGTCAGCATCTACGTCGATCCGGCGCGCGCGCGCCGCGGGATTGGCCGCGCGCTGCTCGGCGCGCTGATCGAGGCCTCCGAGGTCGCCGGACTATGGACGCTCGAGGCCGGCATCTTCCCCGAGAACCGTGCCTCCGTGGCGTTGCACCGCGCGTGCGGGTTCGAGCTCGTGGGCGTACGCCGGCGCATCGGGCAGATGCCCGACGGGCGCTGGCGCGACGTGGCGCTGTACGAGCGGCGTAGCGCCGCTGCCGCCGTCGCTCGCTAGGCTGGGCGTCCCCTCCGGCACGTACGCTGGACAGGATGGCTCGCGACACGATCTACACCTGCTCTGAGTGTGCCTTCCAGTCGCCGCAATGGCATGGCCGCTGCCCCGGATGCGAAGCCTGGGGAACGCTCGTCGAGGAGCGCGTCGAGCGATCGGCCGGCAAGGCCAAGCGCCGGGCGCCCGCCAAGGGTGCATCCGCTCCGCGCCCGTCTGCGCGATGTGACGGCGACCGCGGCACGACGCCTGTCCACGGGCATCGGCGAGCTCGATCGCGTGCTCGGCGGCGGACTCGTTCCGGGCTCGCTGGTGCTGCTCGGCGGCTCGCCCGGCATCGGCAAGTCGACGCTCACGAACATGGCGCTCGGCAACCTCGCCGGCGCCGGGCACAGCACGCTGTATGTCAGCGGCGAGGAGTCCGCCGAGCAGGTCCGCCTGCGCGCCGAGCGCCTTGATTTGGGCCCCACCCACCCCGCCCTGGAGGTCCCGATCCTCGCCGAGACGGATCTCGAGACCGTGCTCGACACGCTCGCCTCGCACGCCCCGCGGGTGTGCGTGATCGACTCGGTCCAGACGCTGCGTGCCGGTGATGGATCGGGTCCCACCCGCCCTGCGCCGGGCGCTGTCGGACAAGTGCGCGAGGTGACGGGCCGGATCATGGAGCTGGCCAAGGAGCGCTCGATCGCGGTCGTGCTCGTGGGGCACGTCACCAAGGATGGGGCGCTGGCCGGGCCGCGCGTGCTCGAGCACCTCGTCGATTGCGTGCTGCAGTTCGAGGGCGAGCGCGAGCGTCCCTACCGCGAGCTGCGCGCGCTGAAGAACCGCTTCGGCTCGACCAACGAGACGGGTCTGTTCGAGATGCGCCAGGGCGGCCTCGTGGAGGTGCTCGACGCCTCGGCGCGCTTCGTCGCCGGGGCTACGCGCGCGCCGGGGAGCGTCGTGCTGGCCGCGATGGAGGGCTCGCGCCCGCTGCTCGTGGAGGTCCAGGCGCTGGTCGCGCCCTCCGAGCTCGAGCAACCGCGTCGGGTTGTCTCGGGCTTGGATCGCAACCGCATGGCGCTCATCCTCGCGATCCTCGGCCGCCACGGCGGCGTCGCGGTGGGGGGCTCGGACGTGTTCGTCAACGTCGTCGGGGGTGTGCGCGTGGACGAGCCCGGCTGCGATCTCGCGGTCGCGCTGGCGGTCGCGAGCGCGGCGCGGGGCGTGCCGATTGCGGGAACCCACCCACCCGCTCCACGAGCCTGCTTCGGCGAGCTGGGACTCACCGGCGAGCTGCGCTGGGTCGGGCATCCCGAGCGCCGCTTGGCAGAGGCCGCCAAGCACGGGCTGGGAGCCACGATCGCCCCCGCCGAGAGCGGTGCGGGGGCGTGTGAGGTTGCGACGCTGCGCGAGGCCCTCACGGCGGCTCTGTCAGGTGCGGCGAATCGGCCGGCCCAAGTGGCCGCGTAGGGGCCGTCTTCGATCGCATCGGTTCTGACGGCGGCGTTTCCGCTGGGTGGATCGGCTGGCCCGGGTGGCGGTGTGGGGGCGATCCCCGATCGCAGGCTCCCGACGGTAGTGTTTCCGGTGAGGCGAATCGGTCGGCGGGAGTCGCGGTTGAGAGGGCGGCCGTCCGCTCGCCGGTGTTGGCGCCGGGCCGTGCGTAGGCCGAAAAACGGCTCAATGCCGTAGAATAGGCCTCTGTGGCTCCACGATCCGGCGAAGAATTCGACACTGAAGTAGTCGTAGCAAGACCGGAGCCGGGGCTGATGAAGGCGCTGGAGATGATCGCGCCCGGAACGGCCTTGCGCGAGGGTATCGAGAGCATCCTGCACGCGCGCACCGGCGGCCTGATCGTGATCGGCGAGCCCGAGGACCTCAGCTTCCTGAACTCCGGCGGGATCAAGCTCGAGATCGACTACACACCGGCCTTCCTCTACCAGGTCGCGAAGATGGACGGGGCGATCATCCTCAACGCCAACGCGACGAAGATCACGATGGCCAACGTCCAGCTGATGCCCGACCCGACGATCCTCTCGCACGAGACGGGCACTCGCCACCGCACCGCCGAGCGCGTGTCCAAGCAGACCGACGCGCTCGTGATCGCGATCTCCCAGCGGCGCGAGGTCGTCTCGCTGTACGTGGATGGCATCAAGTACATCCTCGCCGACATCCCCGTCGTGCTCGCCAAGGCCAACCAGGCGCTGGCGACGCTCGAGAAGTACCGCACGCGCCTGGACCAGGTGTCGACACGCCTGACCGCGCTGGAGTTCGAGGGAGGAGCGACCCTGCACGACGTGCTCACCGTGTTGCAGCGCTCGGAGCTCGTCACGCGCATGGCCGTGGAGATCGAGCGCTACATCGTCGAGCTCGGCTCAGAGGGCCGGTTGATCGAGATGCAGCTGGAGGAGACGATGGTCGGCGCGGCGGCCGAGAAGGCCGCGCTCGTGCGCGACTACCTGTCCGCCTACTCCGACGAGGCGTTCGCGGCCGCGCTGGAGGAGATCGGCCGGCTCGCGCACCAGGACCTGCTCGACTTCGGCCGGCTGGCGGAGCTGCTCGGATATGACCGCAAGCTGAACACGCTCGACTATCCCGTCTCCCCGCGCGGCTACCGCGTACTGGGGCGGATCCCGAGGCTGCCGAAGCTGGTCGTGAGCCAGATCGTCGGTGAGTTCGGTGGCCTGGACGAGCTGCTGGCCGCGACCGACTCGGAGCTCGAGGCGGTCGAGGGCGTGGGGGAGATCAGGGCGAAAGACATCCGCGAGGGGATGCGCAGGCTGCAGGAGATCAACCTCGTGGACCGCTACCTGCAGACCTAGCAGTCGCAGACTTGACACTGGCCGCCCGATGGGCAGGCCGCAAACGAAGGAGGACACCATTCCCGCACAAACAATCGAAGCCCCATCCGCCGACATCGACTCCGAGGAGGAGACCGCCGAGGCGCTGCTCGAGCAGATCGAGGCCACCCGCGAAGTGGAGCTGATCGAGTTCGAGCTCGGCGACAACGTCGTCTACCCCCACCATGGCGCAGGGAAGGTCGAGGGCAAGGAGGAGATGGAGATGGCCGGCGTTCGTCGTGAGTATCTGACGATCAAGATCCTCCACAACGACATGACGGTCAGGGTGCCGAGCGAAAACGCGGCGCTTGCCGGTCTGCGCCGGGTGATCGACGAAGAGACGGTCAAGAAAGTGCTGGACGTGCTCCAGGCCGAGGTCTCGGAGATGCCCAAGAACTGGAACCGCCGCTTCAAGCACAACCGCGACAAGATCAAGACCGGCGACATCTACGAGCTCGCCGAGGTCGTGCGCAACCTCTCGCTGCGCGAGTCCGAGAAGGGCCTCTCGACCGGCGAGAAGCAGATGTTCACCCGTGCCAAGAAGATCCTCGCCTCCGAGCTGATGTACGCGCTCGACAAGGACGAGGAGGAGGCCGAGAGCTATCTCGACGAGCTGCTGGCCACCTCTGCCTCCAGCCAGATGGCGATGGCCGAGTAGCGAGGCTCTCATCGCGCACGCGGCGCCGGTTAGGCGCGGAAGACGCGCCGCGTGCGCGATGGCAGTCCTGGATCACGATCCCCCGGAAGTCGAGAGCCGCCCACCGCGATGGTCCTCGCTCTGATCCTCGCCGCCGGCAGCGGTGAGCGCCTGGGCGCCGATCGCCCGAAGGCGCTCGTCGAGCTCGCCGGCCGATCGCTGGTGTCATGGAGCGTCGAGCTGATGCTCTCGGTCGACGCGATCGAGCGCGTCGTCGTCGCGCTGCCGCCCGCAGTTCCCGCCCCTGAGGGAACGGTCGGGGTCGAGGGTGGGGCGGTGCGCTCGGAGTCGGTGGCGCGCGCGCTGGCCGCGGCGGCCGGATCGGGCGATCCCGGCGATCCCGGCGATCTGGTTGTGGTCCACGACGCGGCGCGACCGCTGGCTTCGGCCAAGCTCGTGCGCCGCTCGCTGGAGGCGCTCGCCGGCGAGGATGGCGCGAACCTCGACGCGGCGATCGCCGCCGCGCCGGTGTCCGACACGGTCAAGCGGGTGAGCGAGGGCGTCGTGGTGCAGACGCTCGACCGCTCTGAGCTGTGGGCGGTGCAGACGCCGCAGGTGTTCCGTCGCGCGGCGCTCGAACGGGCGCTCGACGTGCCCGCCGAGATTCTCGCTCAGGCCACCGACGATGCGTGGCTGGTGGAGCGCCTGGGAGGACGGGTGGTGATCGTGCCGTCGGGCAGCGAGAATCTGAAGATCACCACGCCACTGGACCTGGCGCTCGCCGAGCTGCTGGTCGATCGCCGAACCTGCTGACCGGGGATCGCTGACGTCGCTTCAGGTGCGGTCGTGGTCGGTTTTGGTCGGTTTGGTCGGCGGAGTGTTTTGTAAAAGAGTTGTGAAGGTGTCTTGTGGTTAGTGTTCTATTTTTGTACTTGGTGCGCAATCGTCTATACGAGGAATGGGTTCTCGACGAAAGGCGCACAACTCAGACACAAAACACACCTCCCGTAAGATGACAAAAGTATATACCGACATACCATAGTACACAAAAGTTAAGAAAGTAGATACTCCATGCTCACCGACTATCACCTGCACCTTCGCCAGGACGACCTGAACGCCCGCGCCGAGACCCACTTCACCGAGGAGAACGTCTCCCGCTATCGCGCCGTCGCCGACGAGCACGGGATCGCCGAGCTGGGCGTCTCCGAGCACGTCTACCGCTTCGAGCAGGCGCTCAGCGTGTGGCAGCACCCGCTGTGGCGCGAATTCGCGATCGACGACATCGACGCCTACTGCGAGTTCGTACGCGAGCGCACCGACCTGAGGCTCGGGATCGAGGCCGACTTCGTCGCCGGCGTGGAGGACCGCATGGCGAATCTGCTGGAGGGGCGCGACTTCGACTATGTCGTCGGCTCCGTCCACTTCCTGCGCGAGCACTCGATCGATATGGACGACTACAGCGTCTGGGATCGCGGACACAGCGCCGAGGAGATCTGGAGAACGCTACTTCCAGACGCTGGCCGAGGCCGCCCGCAGCGGCCTGTTCGACATCCTCGCCCACCCGGACCTGGTCGAAGGTATGGGGTCCCGCGCACCCCGATCGCCGCGCCCGGAGGGCGACCTCCGCCGCTACTACGAGCCGGCGATCGAGGCGATCGCCGAAGCGGGCATCGCCGTGGAGGTGTCCACCGCCGGTCTGCGCAAGCGCGCGCGGGAGCTGTATCCATCGCAGGCGTTCCTGGAGATGTGCGTCGAAGCGGGCGCGCCGGTCGCGCTCTCCAGCGACGCCCATCGGCCCGAGGACGTCGGCGCCGACTACGACCTGGCGCTGGAGCTGCTCGAGCGCGTCGGGGTCGGCGAGCTGTGCGTGTTCGAGCGGCGCACCCGCCGGCTGGAGCCGATCGGCGCGGTCCTCGCATGAGGGTGCCCGCATGAGGACCCTCGTCGGCATCGGCTATGACACCCATCGCCTCGCCGCCGGTCGCCGGCTGGTTCTCGGCGGCGTCGAGATCCCGCACGAGCAGGGTCTGGACGGGCACTCCGACGCCGACGTGCTGACGCACGCCGTGATCGACGCGCTGCTCGGCGCCGCCGGCCTGGGAGACATCGGCGAGCACTTCCCCGACACCGAGGAGCGCTGGCGCGACGCGGACTCGATCGAGCTGCTTCAGGCGGTCCTCGCCGCGGTCGCCGACGCCGGGCATGAGATCGTCAACGTCGACTGCACGGTCGTCATGGAGGCGCCCCGGCTCGCCTCGCACAAGCCGGCGATCCGCGCGCGCCTGGCGGCCGCGTTGGGTCTGCCCGAGGCACGCGTGAACGTCAAGGCGAGCACCGGCGAGGGGATCGGCTTCGTCGGACGCGGCGAGGGCGTCGCGGCGCTCGCCACCGCGAGCCTGAGCCACGCCGATTGAGACGGTGAGCAAAGGATCTCCGTGTGTCACAGGCAGCTCGCGAGCGCCCCGATGGGGGGACTGCGCCGGATTACCGCGCACGCGCGGCGACGGGCGCTAGGGTTGCTCGGCGATGCGCGAGATCCGCCTGCACGATACCCGCAGTGGCGAGCTGCAGCCATTGCGCCCCCGCGATACCGGCAGGGTTGGCATCTACGCATGCGGACCCACCGTTTATAGCCGCATCCACATCGGCAACGCCCGTCCGTTTGCCGTGTTCAGCCTGCTCGCGCGATTCCTCGCGCACGAGGGATACGAGACGACGCTCGTCGTGAACGTCACCGACGTCAACGACAAGATCTACGACGCCGCGCGCGCACAGTCCCGCTCCAGCGCCGAGCTGGCCGCGGAGATGACAGATCTATATATGGCCGACACGGATGCGCTCGGCCTTGGGCGCCCCGACCGCGAGCCGCTCGCGTCACAGACGATTGGGCCGATCGTCGACTACATCGCCGCGCTGATCGACGCCGGGCACGCGTATGCAAGCGCGGGGGACGTGTTCTTCCGCGTGCGCTCTGACCCCGCCTATGGCTCGCTATCGCACCGCAATGTCCAGGACATGGATCAGGGCGAGGACGTGGAGGGAGCCGAGCGTAAGGACGACCCGCTCGACTTCGCCCTGTGGAAGGCGCACAAGCCCGGGGAGGACACTCACTGGGACTCGCCCTGGGGTCGGGGCAGGCCGGGCTGGCACATCGAGTGCTCGGCGATGGCCGAGGATGCGCTCGGCGTCGGGTTCGACATTCACGGCGGTGGCTCGGACCTGCTGTTCCCTCACCACGAGAACGAGGCCGCCCAGACCCGCGCTGCCCGTGGCGAGGAGCTCGCGCGGATCTGGATGCACAACGGCATGATCCAGTTCACGGGCGAGAAGATGGCCAAGTCGGTCGGCAACATCGCTCCGCTACACGAGGTATTGGAGCGCTACGGCCGCGACGCCGTGGTGATGTACCTGGTCTCCGGTCACTACCGCCAGCCGCTGGCGTTCTCCCCGGCAGAGCTCGAGGACGCCGGCCGGCGGGTGCAGCGTATCCGCGACGCGTTCAGGCGGTTGGAGGAGGGCCGCCCCAGTCCTCCCGACATGGCTCACCATCTGGCAGCGTTCTTCGACGCGCTGGCCGACGACTTCAACACCCCCAAGGCGCTCGCATCGTTGTTCGAGTGGGTACGCGAGGCTAACCGCCGCACCGGGGAGACCGCCACGGCGAGCGCGCCGGTCGGGGCCGCTGACCTGCGCGAGATGCTGAGCGTGCTCGGACTGGGCGAGCTGACCTCACTGGAGACCGTGGGCGAGGTCGCCGCCATCGACCCCGAGGCGCAGGCGCTACTGGAGCAGAGGGAGCGGGCTCGTACCGAGCGCGACTTTCAGGTCGCAGACGGACTGCGTGAGCAGCTGCGCGCGCGGGGCTGGGAGATCCGCGACGGACCCGCCGGCGCCGAGCTGATCCCGATCACCGGGCGGTGACGGCCGTGGGGTGCTGCGGCGCGACGGCTGTCGGGAATGTCGAGGTCGAGCGTGTCCGGGTGCAAGATCGGCGCGGCCGGTGATCCTGTACGGGCGCAACGCCGTGCGCGAGGCGCTGCGTGGGCGCCGCGCGCGCAGCATGGGCGAGGTGTGGGCCACGCACAGCGCCGCGCGCGAGCCGTGGCTCTCCGGGGCGCGCGTGCAGACGAGCTCGGCCGCGGACATCGAGCGCCGTTGCGGCTCCTCCGACCACCAGGGCGTGTGCGCGCAGGCCGGCGGCTATCCGTACGTCTCCCCCGAGGAGCTGCTGGCCGGCCCCGAGCCGCTGGTCCTCGCGCTGGACGAGGTGCAGGATCCACAGAACCTGGGCTCGATCTGCCGTACCGCCGAGTGCGCCGGGGCAGGCGGCGTGGCGATCCCGCAGCGGCGCGCGGCCGAGGTGACCCCGGCGGCGTGCAAGGCCTCGGCCGGGGCGCTCGAGCACCTGCGGGTGGCGCGGGTGCGCAACCTGGCCGACTTCCTCGTGCAGGCGCGCGGGGCGGGATGCTGGTGCTACGGAGCCAGCGCGCAGGCGGCCGGCAAGCGCGCACCGATCCCCTATGACGCCCCCGACTATCGCGGCGCCGGGGTCGTGCTGGTGCTCGGCAGCGAGGGCAGCGGACTGCGTCCGCGGGTGGCGGCGGCATGCGACGAGCTGATCGCGCTGCCGTTGCGCGGACGGATGGGATCCCTCGGCGTGAGCGCGGCGGCGGCGGCCGTGCTGTACGAGATCTTGCAGAATCGCGATCGCGCCCCTTGACAACGGTCCATGACTGTGCAAGGCTCGCGCTCACATAACGCTGAACCTCAGGTTCAGACACCCAGCATTGGCGCCAGGGGAGGAGTGCGCCACTGAGCAAATTTGGGCTGTCCGCGTACGCGGAGGGCTCCGAGAAAGGATCTGCTCGTGGCACTGAGAATCTCCCGCAACCCTAACTCTGAAGTCAAGGTCGATGATGGTTTCCTGATCGCGCTCGCCAAGCAGGGCGATCGCACCGCGTACGACCGGCTCGTGAAGCGCTACCACGGGTTCGTGCGTCTGAAGGCCTCCTCCTACTTCCTCGCCGGCGGCGACTCCGACGATCTCATCCAGGAGGGTCTGGTCGGACTGTACAAGGCGATCCGCGACTTTCGCACCGATCGCGAGTCGAGCTTTCGCAACTTCGCCGAGCTCTGCATCACGCGCCAGATCATCACCGCGGTCAAGACCGCGACGCGCAACAAGCACACCCCGCTGAACCAGTACGTCTCGTTCTCCTCGACCCCCGCGGCGGCCGGCGACGACGTGCCGACGCTCGACCAGATGCTGCCCGGCCCGACCGTGCACGACCCCGTCAACCAGGTCATCTCCTCCGAGGAGCTGCGCTCGCTGGTGGGCTGCCTGTCGACGGCGCTCTCGGAGCTCGAGAGTCGCGTTCTGGGCCTGTACCTCGACGGCTGCTCCTACGAGCAGGTCGGCGAGCGGCTCTCCTGCGACACGAAGACCGTCGACAACGCGCTGCAGCGCGTCAAGCGCAAGGTCGGCGCGCACCTCGAGTCCCGGGCGGTGGCTGCATAGGGCGATGGAGCCTGCCCTTCGCAAGTCGGATGCAGCCTGCCCCTCGCAAGTCGGATAGAGCGTGCAGCTCGCAGGTTGGATGGAGCGTGCCCCTCGCACGTCGGATAAAGCGTGCCGCTCGCACGCGGGTAGAGGGTGCCCCGCTCGGCACGTCCGCGAACCGCCTGTAACGGCGCGCCGGGGCGCGGGTATCGCAATGTATGGACGCACGCCATCCGCAGCCCGTCGCGCGGGACCTGAACGATTTCCGCGAGCGTGCTCTGAGCAGGGGCGTGAACCAGGTCCTGTACCGGATGGCGCGTATGCTGCTGGTGCCGTTCTTCCTGGTCTATCTGCGCATGGACCGGATCGGCCGCGAGCACCTGCCGCGCAGCGGGCCGCTGCTGCTGGCGGCGAACCACCGCAGCTTCCTGGACCCGTTCGTGATCGGCGCGCTCGCGCGGCGGCCCGTGTACTACATGGCCAAGCGCGAGCTGTTCGAGCGGCGCTGGCAGGCCTGGATATTAAACGCGCTCGGAGCGTTCCCGGTCGATCGCGGCGCGGGCGATCGCGACGCGATGCGGACCGCCAGGGCGATCCTGCAACGGGGCGATTGCGTGGTCATCTTTCCCGAGGGCACCCGCACGCGACGGGGACCGCTGGGCGAGCCCCATCGCGGCGTGGGGCGACTCGCGTTGGAGACCGGAGCACAGGTCGCGCCGGTCTCGGTGATCGGCACCGAACACGTGCGTCGTGGGTGGCGGATACGCCCGCGCAAGGTGCGCCTGCGGGTCGGCAGGCCGCTGCGGTTTCCGACGGTGGCAGAGCCCTCGCCCAAACTGGCGGCCGGGGTGACGTGGCGGATCTGGGCGTGCGTGAGCCTGCAGTGGGAGTGGCTCGGCGGGGAGCGCGAGCGCTCTGAGAGCGACCGCCAAGCGCGCGAGGGCGCGCGCGCGAGGGCGAGTGAGGCCCGTCGGTCGGCGCGGGCCGCGTGAGCGGGGGCCCGGCGCGGGGGGATAGTGTGCGATGAGTGAACTTCGTGCAGCCGAGTCACGAGCCCAAGGCGAAGCTCGACGCGGAGTTCTCCGAGCTGTACCGGACCCACCTGCGGGACGTGTACAGCTACGCGTACTACCGGGTCGGCAACCATCACGACGCGGAGGATCTGACCGAGCAGACCTTCCTGCAGGCCTACCGGCACTTCGAGCGCGCCCAGCGCGAATCCGACGGCCGGCCGTTGCGGCCGTGGCTGATCAGGATCGCGCACAACCTCGCGGCGAACCTGTATCGCGACCGCTCGCGCAAGCCGGCCTCGCCGATCGACGACACGACCACGCTGATCGCGCCGCACACGACCGAGCAGTTGGTCGAGGGTCGCGAGCGGGCGCGCCAGGTGCTCGACGGGGTCAGCCGGCTGCCGGAGGACCGGCGCGAGGCCTTGATCATGCGGTTCGCGCTGGGGATGGACAACCGCGAGATCGCGCGTGCCCTGGGCCGCTCCGACGGCGCGACCAAGGTGCTGATCCATCGCGCGATCAAACAGCTGGAGGGTCTCGTCGGCGAGGCGGATGGAGGAGAGGTCGATGACTGAGGCCGCACCCAACTTCGAGAGTCTGCTGCGCGAAGCGCTTGCTCCGGTCGAGCCGCCCGAGGATCTCACGCTGCGCCTGGAGGGTACGCTGCAGAGCATCACCGAGCTGGCGGCCGATGAGCTCCAGGAGTGGGAGCTGTCGGCGATGCGCGACCCACGCAACTGGGCGCGCCCCGCGACGGCGGTCGTCGTGGGCGGTGCGGCCGGCACGGCGCTCGTGCTGCTGCGCGCGCGGCGGCGCGCACACACGGAGGTCTCCCACGGGGGAGTCCTCGGCGGCACGCGCAAGACCGCCGAGCGCGCGTTGAGGGACGTCCGTCGCGAGACCCGCAAGCTGTTCGGCGGGCGCTGAGTCGCTGCGACCCGGCGAGAGTGGTTGGTGGAGCGTTGAGTTGTTACGGCCCGGCGAGCTCGGCCGGTGGGCGCCGAGAAAAGCGGCCGCCACGCTGGTCACTAGTACGAGATCGTTTGGACAAACGGGATCGTGTCCGGGAGCGATGATGCAATGTGACTTGCGGGCGCGTGATCCATCGCCGAAGCTCGCCGCGTATCAATGTCCGACATGGCCCTGTACAGACGCTCCGCGGAATCCGCCTCCGCCGCACTGCGCCGGCTCGCCGACGAGGATCTGATGCAGCTCGTGGCCGAGAGCGACGCGGGCGCGTTCGCGGTGCTCTACGAGCGTCACACCAATGTCGCGTTCTCGCTGGCGTTTCGCATGTGCGGCAAGCGGGCGATCGCCGAAGAGGTCGTGCAGGATGCGTTCCTGTCGCTGTGGCGCGGTGGCTCGCGCTATGACCGCACGCGGGGAAGCGTGCGCACGTGGGTGCTCGGGATCGTGCACAACCGCGCGATCGACGCGCTGCGCCGGGGTACGGTGCACGAACGGGGCAGGGTCAGCGACGAGGGTCTCGAGGAACGGCTGGAGGCACCCGAGCGCACCGACCTGGAGGTCGGCCGCCGCGACGAGGCGCGCGAGATCAGAGCTGCCCTGGAAGGTTTGCCCGCCGAGCAGAGTCATGTCATAGAGCTGGCCTACTACGGTGGGTTCACCCACTCAGAGATTGCCACGATGCTCGACACTCCGATCGGAACGATCAAGGGACGCATGCGACTGGGACTGCAAAAGCTGCGCTCCCAGCTGGGCCCGGCGGAGACGGCGCGATGACCCCCGTCGATCCCCACGTGTGCGAGCGGCGCGTGCCGGATGCGGCCGCCTACGTGCTCGGCGCTCTGCCGGAGCACGAGTTCGAGTCCTATCGCGAACATCTCGGCGGTTGCGTCGAATGCGCCGCGGAGATCCTCGCGCTGCAGCCGGTCGCCGACTCGCTGGCCCTCGGTGTGGTGCGCGTGGATGCGCCACCGGACCTGCAGGCCCGGCTGATGGCGACCGTCGGTGGCGAGGCCGAGCTGTTGCGCGCGGCCGGTCACGAGGCCGATCTTCCTCCACGCCGGCGCATGGGATGGCGCGCGCGTCTGGCGCCGGCGGTGGCGGCCACCGCGGCACTCGCCGCCGGTCTGGCGATCGGGGCGCTGGCGATCGGCGGGAGTGGGAGCACCGTCACGCGGACGCAGACGATCGAGGCCGCCGTCGCGGCGCCCGGCTACCACGCGACGGCCGCGCTGCGAAAATCGGGCTCGCACGTCGTGCTGGTCCTCACGGGGATGCCGGCGCCTCCGCCGGGGCGGATCTATGAGATGTGGCTCGAGCGGGGCACGCAGGCCCCGCAGCCGACGGACGTGCTGTTCTCCGTAACCCACTCCGGCGGCGGCTCGGTCGGCGTGCCCGGCAGCCTCGACGGCGTGAGCAAAGTCCTGGTCACCGCCGAGCCGCTCGGCGGAAGCCTCAAACCGACGCGCGAACCCGTGATCGTCGCCTCGATCTAGCGGGCACGGGGACGCGCGCTCGGGGCTCCGTGGTGGTGCCCGACGTGGACACGGCTCGGTGTTCGGTCGTCGCTCGCGTGTCCGCGCGCCATCCCGGACGGGGCCGTTGGCGACATAGATAGGCTCTCCCGGACATGGCCACCTGCTACCGGCACCCATCGCGTGAGACCGGCGTGTCGTGCTCGTCCTGCGGGCGGCCGATCTGCCCGGACTGCATGACCCCCACACCGGTCGGGATGCGCTGCCCGGAGTGCTCGCGCCAGCGCACGAAGGTGACGCGCATGCGCGACATGTCGGCCCGGCCGCAGGTGACGATCGCGCTGATCGCGATCAACGCGATCGTGTTCCTGACCGAGGGCAGCTTCACCTTGAACGGTCAGCCGACGGGCAAGATCTACGAAGAAGGCGCCCTGTTCGGCAGCATCCGCGGATTCCCCACGCTGGGCGTGGCCCACGGGCAATGGTGGCGGATCGTCACCAGCGGCTTCCTGCACGAGAACCTGATTCACATCGGCTTCAACATGTGGGTGCTCTACTACCTCGGGATGATGTTGGAGCCGGCGCTCGGGCACCTCAAGTTCGGCGTGATCTACGGGGTCTCGCTGCTGACCGGATCGTTCGGTGCGCTGCTCGTCTCGCCCCACGTGCTGACGGTCGGCGCCTCGGGGGCCGTGTTCGGGGTGATGGGCGCGGCGGCGGTGGAGATGCGCGCGCGCCAGATCCCGATCATGCAGAGCGGGGTGGGGATGCTGATCCTGCTCAATCTCATCATCAGCTTCACCCTGCCCGGCATCTCCTGGGGCGGGCACATCGGAGGACTGCTGGGAGGCGCGCTGGTGGCGCTGGTGCTGCAGTTGGGCGATCGTCATCGCGCTCAGGCTCTGGCCATGGCCGGGTGTGCCGCGATCGCCGTGGCGGCGGTCGCCGGCTCGCTGGCGACCTCCCACTCCAGCGAGGTCGAAACGGCCGTTCCCATCCAGCTCACGACCGGCGCTCCCGAACCATGAGCGGTGCCGACCTCGGGGCGCGGTAATCTCGTTGTCTCGATGACACTCCTCAGCGACGCTGAGATCGAACAACGCATCGCCACCGCTGGCGAGTGGCGCCGGCACGAGCGCGACTCGATCGTGCGCGAGCAGAAGCTCGACGACTTCCGCACGGCGATCGCGTTCGTGAACCGCGTGGCCGAGCTGGCCGAGCAGGCCAACCACCATCCCGACATACTCCTGCACGGCTGGAACAAGGTTCGCCTGACGCTCTCCACACACTCGCAGGGCGGTCTCACCGAGGCCGACTTCGAGCTCGCCGCTCGCATCGACCGACTGGCGTGAACGGGCTGAAGCTGATACTCGCGGCGGTGCTGATCGCGATCAACGCGTTCTTCGTGATCGCCGAGTACGCGCTCGTGCGCTCGCGCCGAGCGCGGCTGGAGATCATGCGCGAGCAGGGCGCCAAGGGAGCCGGCCTGGCGCTGGAGCAGCTCGGAAACATCAACGAGTACATCTCCGCGGTGCAGATCGGGGTCACGATGACCTCGATCGGCATCGGCGCGCTCGGCGAGCCCGCGCTGGCGAGCCTGCTGAAAGGCGCCCTCGGCGACACGCTCAGCCACGGCGTGGCCGTCGCCGTGTCGGCGGTCGTGGCGTTCCTGCTGATCGCCTCCGCGCAGCTCATCGCCGGCGAGATGGTGCCGAAGTTCTACGCGATCGATCGCGCCGAGTCGGTCGCGCGGCGCGTCGCCCGGCCGCTGCAGGCGTTCAGCGTTCTGTTTCGCCCGTTCATCGTCGGCCTGACGGCGGTCGCCGACCGGATCCTGCGTCTGCTCGGCGTCGACATGAGCCTCGAGCGCCGCGGCGGCTCACCGGACGAGCTCAAGCGGCTGATCGCCGAGTCCCACGCCGGCGGGCACATCGACCTGGGCGAGGCGGGCATGCTCACCGGCGTGTTCCACCTGCACGAGCAGGAGGCCCGCCAGGTGATGACCCCGATCCCGGCCGTCGTCACGATCGACATCTCTCAGGACGTGGAGCAGGCGCTGCAGCTGTGCGTCTCCAGCGGGCACACGCGCCTGGTGGTGACCGAGGAGGAAGATCGCGATCGGGTGCGGGGGATCGTCCATGCCAGCACGCTCATCGGCCGGCTCATGCAGGACGGTCCGCACACCCCGGTGGAGCCGCTCGTGCACGACGCGCCGATCGTGCCCGAGACTAAGCCGCTGGACGATCTGCTGGCCGAGCTGCAGCGCCAGCGCACCTCGATGGCGGTCGTGGTCGACGAGTACGGCCGGGTGGTTGGGATCGTCACCGTCGAGGACATCATCGAGGAGGTCGTCGGGGAGATCGCCGACGAGACCGATCCCGCCGCGGGAGAGATTCGCAAGCTCGCCGACGGCGACTGGTTCGTGCGCGGGCACGTCGCCGTCACCGACCTGGCCGACTACGGCCTGGATCTGCCGGTCGACAGCGACGCCTACAACTCGGTCGGGGGCTATGTGTTCGCCGAGCTCGGGCGGCTGCCTCGGCGCGGGGACACCGTCTCCGCGAACGGCTTCTCGATCAGGGTCGAGTCGGTGCGCGACAACCGCATCGAGGCGGTGCGTATCCGCACGCGCCGGTCGGTACGGCCGAGCGAGGATCGCGATCCGCAAGGCGATTGAGCCCCAAGACGCCTGCGCCGCACGACGCTCACGCTGCAAGTTACCCCGCGCCGCTGGACGCCCGCGCCGCACGACCGGGGCCGTTGTGTCGCCGGCTCGATCCCCGACCTGAGTTGCACCGACCCATAAAACACGACCGGCCCGCGGGGGGAGCGGGCCGGATCGTGTGCACTGGGAGGAGGCGGGTGTGCATTGCGACTGTGTCGCAGGAACAAGTATCCACTTCTGGATGAATGCCAGCTAAAAGTCACATCAGGCTAAATAAATTCTCACGTGCGGAATGTCACAGTGTCGCTGCGACGCCGTACGCGGCCTCAATAGGTGAGGAAACCACGCCCGCTCTTGCGCCCAAGGGCCCCCTCGGCGATGAGCTGGGAAATGCGCTCGGGCACGGGCTCGCCGATCGTCTCTCCGATCGCGGCCGAGACGTCGAGACCGACGAGGTCCAGCAACGCGAGCGGCCCCATCGGATGTCCGGCTCCGAGACGCATGCAGGTGTCGATGCCGGTCGGCTCCATGCCGGTCTCTTCGAGCAGCCGCACCGCGTTGAAGAGGTAGGGGAACAGCAGCCTATTGACGACGAACCCCGGCACGTCGGGCACCTCGACGGGGGTCTTCTCGAACGCGCTGCACAGCGCCAGCACCCGCGCGCGGGTCTGCGCGGTGGCCGCGGAGGGAAAGATCAGCTCGACGAGCTGCATGCGCGTGACGGGATTGAAGACGTGCAGGCCGACGAACCGCTCAGGGCGCCCGCTCTCGCCGGCGAGCCGCTCGATCGACAGCGACGAGGTGGTGCTCGCGAGGATCGCCTCGGCGCGTGAGCAGCTTGTCGAGCCCGGCAAGCAGGCCGGCCTTGATGTCGTGATCCTCGAGGATCGCCTCGACCACGAACTCGGCCTGCGCGAGCGCGTCGCGGTCGGTCACGATCTGCACGTGCTCCGGATCGACCTCGGCGCCCAGGCGGGCGAGGGTCTTCTCGACGGTCTGCCTGGCCCGATCGGCCGAGTCCTCCGAGCGCGCCAGCAGCAGCACGGGTCCGTGGTGGGCGGCGGTGGCCGCCAGGCCGCAGGCGATCGCGCCGCTGCCGACTATCGCCAGGCGCTCGTCGAGCGGTTCGGGTGGTTGGGTTGACTGACTGGTCAATCTAGTGAGGGTGGCGGCGCGATACAGTAGGGGTCACGGAGCCGGGCATACTCGCACAAGTATCGCTCTCGCACTCCATGCAAACGCCGCGTTAGAGACCTTACTTAGGAGGCTGTTCAGTCATGAGGCAACCAGAGGGCCGCGAGGTCGTGATCGTCGAGGCGGTGCGCACGCCGATCGGCCGCGGGCACAAGGAGAAGGGCTACTACAAGGACACCCATCCCAACGAGCTGCTCGGCAAGTGCTACAGCGAGGTCATCGCTCGCGCCGGCATCGACGCCGGCGAGGTCGAGGACGTGATCGCGGGCTGCGTACAGCAGTTCGGCGAGCAGGGCTTCAACATCGCGCGCAACGCCTGGCTGCAGGAGGGCCTGCCGATCGAGACCCCCGGCACGACCGTCGACCGCCAGTGCGGTTCCGCCCAGCAGGCCGTCAACTTCTCCGCGGCGCTGATCGCCGCGGGCGTGCACGACGCGATGATCGGTTCGGGCGTCGAGCACATGGGCCACCTGCCGTTCGCGGCCGGGATGAAGACCCAGGAGGACTTCGGGTTCGCGTTCACGCCGGAGCTGATGGCCAAGCACAACATCGTCGGGCAGGGACTCGGCGCGGAGATGATCGCCGACCAGTGGGAGATCTCCCGCTCCGAGCTCGACGAGCTGGCGGTGCGCTCGCATCGACTGGCTCAGCAGGCCACCGAGGAGGGCCGCTTCGAGCGCGAGATCGTGCCGTACCGCGGTCAGCGGCGACACGTTCGTCTCCGATCAGGGCATCCGTCCCGACACGAGCCTCGAGACGCTCTCGCAGCTGAAGCCCGCATTCAAGCCCGACGGCAAGATCACCGCCGGTAACGCCTCGCAGATCTCCGACGGCGCGGCGGCTGTGCTGCTGATGTCCGCGGAGAAGGCCAAGGAGCTGGGGCTCACCCCCCGCGCGCGGATCGTCGATCAGACGACCGTCGGCTGCGATCCGGTCAAAATGCTCGAGGGTCCGATCCCGGCGACGCGCAAAATCCTCGACCGCAACGGGATGTCGATCGACGACATCGACCTGATCGAGATCAACGAGGCGTTCGCCCCCGTCGTCGCGGCCTGGCGGCGCGAGCACAACCCGGACATGGATCGCGTCAACGTCAACGGCGGCGCGATGGCGCTCGGCCACCCGCTCGGCTCGACCGGCGCGCGGCTGATCACGACGCTGCTGCACGAGCTCGAGCGCTCCGACAAGGAGATCGGCTTCGTGACGATGTGCTGCGGCGGCGGCCTCGGCACCGGCACTCTGATCCAGCGAGTCTGAGCGCCGTCGGAGGATGCTGTTCCGGCCGGCGCATGCGCCGGCCGGCCGGGCGGTACATGTACCGCCCGATGGACCCGCACATGTGCGGGTCCATGCGACGGCGCGCATGCGCGCCGTCGGGCGGGGCCACGTGGCCCCGCCCCGGATCGCACATGTGCGATCCGGCCCTTCCCTAACCGCCGCTCGGTCCCCCGCCGGTCCAGTTGACGGCCACGGGGGGCAGGGCCAAGAGCGCCTGCCACGTCGCCGCTTCGGTCTTGCCGCTCGGCGCGATCCCGTGGGCGGTCTGGAACTGCTCGAGGTTCACCGTCGTGGCCGCGTCGAAGATGCCGGTCGTCGCCTGCGCGGGAATCGCGCTCGCGAGGTGCTCCTGCATCCACAGCACCGGATCGCCGCGGCTGCCCTGCGCCAGTTCGGTGTAGCCGGGGTTCGGTGTGACGCTCGTCAGTGGGGCCAGCGGCGCCGCCAGCGCGGTCCATGCCGCGGCGGGGGTTTCCTGCCAGTCCCACCAGGAGATGCCGGTCGCGCCGTAGTCGACGGCCTCCTCGCGGAAGCGCAGCAGTTCGGCGCTGGAGGGATGGTTGTAGGTCTGCCCGAGCGGATAGATCGGGTGCCCGTAGACGCGGTTGGCGATGTAGGTGTTCGCGTAGACGGTGTCGACCGAGGTGCCGATGTCCTTCCAGTACATCTGCGGCGCGTTGAATTGGGCGCCGTTCGGCCCGAGGAACACCGAGTAGGGGAACGAGCTGTGGTAGCCCACGTATGGGAACGAGGCCAGCCCGAGGGGATATGCGGGTCCGATCTGCGCGCGCAGATCGGCGATATAGGTCTGGGCCGCGCCGTAGTGGCCTTCGTACTCGGCCTCGGCGTCGATCACCAGGCAGTCCGCGCCCGTCGCCACAGCTTTCGCGCCGAGGTTGGCCTCGCCCGCGGGGTTGGTGCCGTAGACGTACTGCCAGGCGCACACGTGCAGGCCCGCGGCGTGCAGTTCCGCCACGAGTTCGGGGTTGAACTGGCTCCAGTAGTTGGTCGAGCCGTCGGAGCTCTTGACGAACACCGTGCTCACATCGGCGGCGTGCGCCTGGGCGACGATCGCGGCGAGGTTGCCGCCGTCGGACTGGCTGACGTACCAGATCCACATGCCCTGACCTTCGAAGGCGCTGCCGGCGGGCGCTCCCGCGACGGGGGCGGGGGGGTCCGGCGGCGCGGGCGGGTGCAGCGCGTAGCGCACGACGTTGATCGGACCGTAGGAGCTCGAGTGGCGACTGTGGCTGAGCAGCACCATGATGTTGCCCGTATGGGCGTTCTTCGGCACCGTCACCTCCAGCCCGCCCGGAGTCTTGCGCAGGTGCGCGGCCGGCGAGACGCTCGAGATGCGCGCGCGTGGCTTGCTGGGAAAGGCGATCGCCAGTCCAGCCGCCATGCCTCTGCCCGTGATCAGCAGGCTCCCGTGGAGGGAGACCTGGTGCGGGTTGGCGCTGCAGCGGCTCACCGGCACGCACCGCACGCTCATGATCCGCACGCTGGTGACGTGCGGGCTCGAGGTCGGCTTGCCCGTGCCGCCGGTCTTACGCGCGGGCGTCGTGCCGGGGGCTCCGCCGGGCGCGCTCGCCCCGCCGGGATTGGCCGCTGCGGCCCGTGCGGTGGGGTTGCCGGGGAGGCCGAGCGCGCTCAGCGAGAATGCGCACAGCAGCGCGCCGGCTGCCGCGGTGATAGCCCTCGATCGCTTATGGGCGCCTGCGCTCGTCAATACAACTCCAATCGCGCCTGGGAAGCGGCACCGACAGTAGCCGGTATGCCCTCGCAAACCGATCGGCGGGACGGAAGTTGCGTCTGCTCGACGAACCTCCCGGTGGTGGGTGCGCGCTTGCACCCCGGGGGCGCGGACGCTCGCCGAGCGCTCAGCGGCTCTCAGCGGGCCCAAGCGTTCTCACCGGGCTTTCGCCGGGACCATCGACTGTCCGAGGGTCCGGGGCGGCGCGGGTCGGCGGGCGTCAGGCCCAGCGAAAGCCCAGCTCCGACGGCGCCGGGTCGAGCGGGCTGGAGGGCAGGTCCGCGGGAGGCTCGGGCAGGTTGAAGCCCGACGGCGCGACGTCGTTTGGGGCATCGGGATGAAACAGCGAGGCGAGATACTGGATCTGCCCGCGCCCGACGCTCAGCTCCGACTGCCCGCCGCCGTAGCAGCCGATGTCGTTTGCGGAGCAGTAGTCATAGACATCCAGCAACGACCGCAGGCCGCCGAGGCGCGAGGGCTTGATATTGAGTCTGCGCGGCGCGAACGGCAGGGCTTCGATGTCCGCGATGGAGTGAATCGGCGCGTCCCAGGTGATCCGCTCGCGGTGCGGGAGCAGGATCGGCTCGGTCTCCGGGGTCAGCTTCGGATCCTCGATCCAGGCATCCCCGAACGCCTCCACCACGCGGCGATACAGCGCCGGATCGGCCGGGTTGTCGACGATCGTGCCCTCGTACTGCCCCTTGAGGTCGACCGACTCGACGGCGCCCAGTCCGACCAATCCCGCGATCAGCTCCTCGTCCCACGACGGCGTCGGGTCGAGCTTGAAGCGCAGCCCCGGCGCGATCGCCAGGCGTCGCAGCAGCGGCTCGAGCGTCGGCGGATCGCTCAGACGCAGCGAGGCCACGAAGCTCAGCGGTCGGCACTCGCGCCCCAGGGCCGCATGCAGCGTCGTGCCGGCCTGGCGCAACGCGAGATCGAGCGCGGCCGAGTCGAACGCCCAGTTGCGATACAGGCGAAACTCCGACCGATCGGTCGGCCGCGGGAAGAGATCCAGCGCGCGCAGGTGCTCGGCGAACGAGGCCAGCGTCCAGCGACCCGCGAGCGGCCACCGCCCCGCTCCCTCGCGCTGCAGCGCCTCCTGGTCATCCACGGCATAGGTGACGTCCTCCCCGAGACCCTCCTCGCCCGCGCCGCGCAGCCGGATGACGGTCGTCTTGCGCACGAACTCCTCCGAGAAGGCGACCTCGTGGGCTTCCAGCTCGTATCCCTCGACGAGCAGCGGCATCCCGGCGAGCAGCTCATACGTGCTCACGACTTGCTCGCCTGGTTTTCGAGCCTGGCCACGAGCTCGTCCAGGCGCAGCTCCTCGAGGGCTCCGGATACGGCCTGCAGCTCCCGCGCGCACAGCTCGATCAGGGCCTTGCCCTTGCCCACGAGCTCGAGCGTCTCGTTCAGGCTCGCCTCGCCGGAGTCCAGGCGGCGGATGATCTCCTCCACGCGCGCGGCCGCGGTCTCGTAGGTTTGAGGTGGCTCGCCCGCGGCGCCGTGGGGCTCGCCGTTCGCCGCGGCATGCGACCCGGTTGCGGATGGGTGCTCGTCGCTCATGGCTCGCGCACCTTCGTCGGCTCGCGTCCTCCCGCCGGCTCGCGCACCTTCACCGGCACGGTGTCGTCGGCGAACCGCAGCTCCAGCTTGTGCGCGGCCCTGGCCTCCGCGGCGGTGGCGATCGGCTCCCCGGCGCGCGACTGCACGAGCGCGTATCCGCGTTCGAGCGTGCGCTGGGGATCGTGCCCGGCCAGCGCCAGCATCAGCCCCTGCAGCTCCTGGGGGCGTCGTGTGCGGCAGTCGCGCATCGTCGAGCTCGCCTTGCGCTCCAGCACGATCGCGCGTCGCTGTGTCAGCGCCCGCTCGCTCTGCACGCGCCGGCGCGAACCGGCGCGGACCTCGCGCAGGCGCTGGTGCAGCAGCGCCCGCTCACGCTCGATGTGGGCGGCCGGGGCGCGCGAGAGCGCGGTCAGCGTACGCGCGCGCGTGAGCACCGCACGGCGGCCGTGCTCGCGCATGCGCGAGGCCGTGCTCTGGAGCCCCGCGCGCGCGGCGGCGCAATCCAGGCCGACGGCCGCCTCGGCGGCATGCGTGGGGGTGGAGCAGCTGACGGCCGCGACGTCGTCGAGCAGCGTGCGATCGCTGTGATGGCCGACGGAGGCGATCACGGGCACTGCCAGCAGCGCGACCGTGCGGCACAGCCCCTCGTCGCAGAAGCACAGCAGGTCGGCGAGCGAGCCGCCGCCACGCGCGACGATCGCCACGTCCACCTCGCCGACCGTGGCGAGGTCGGTGAGCGCGCGCGCGATCAGCGGGGCGGCGTGGCGATCCTGCACCGGAGCGAATCCCCACACGATCCGCCCGGCCCAGCCGCGCCGCTGCAGGCCGGCGAGGATGTCCTCGCGCGCCTTGCCGTTCTGCGCGGTCACGACTCCGATCGCGCGCGGCAGCAGCGGTCGCGACAGCAGCTTCTGCGGCGCCAGCAGGCCCTCGGCATCGAGCTGCTTGCGCAGGCGCTCGATGCGAGCAAGCAGGTCGCCCTCGCCGGCCACGCGCAGGTCGGCGACCGCGAACGAGAAGCCGGGGGAGGAGGTGGCGCTGCCAGGGTAGAAGTCGCAGCCGCCCGCGACCACGACCTGCATGCCCTCGATCGGGATCGCGCCCGTCTCGGCGCCGATACGGGCGAGGATCGCTTCCCAGTCGGTCAGCCACACCGCGCAGGGGATCGCGCCCGCGGCGTCGCGCAGCTCGAAGTACACGCGCGCCCGCGACGGACGCAGGTTGACGAGCTCACCGACGAGCTGCACGCGCGCGAACGAGCGCAGCCGCCTGCGCAGTGCCGATGCGTACTCGCCGACTCCGTAGGGTCCAGGCAGATCGCTGCCGGGGATGCCGGTACCGGCCGGATCGGGCGCGGGCATCGGTGCCTGAGAGATGGACACAGGTCCAGCATAGGGGCCGCCGGGGATGTGACTCCCGGGGCGCACGGGCACGCGGCGAAGCCGGCGTGGCGGGGAGTCGCGCGCGTGGCGCTAGCATCGACCACCCATGTCGCTGCGCATCGAATCTCGAACCGGCGTGTGACGTGGCGAACAGTCGCGCCAAGAGTCATCGTCGAGGTCGGGGACGGTCGCGTAAGCGCCGTCCCGAGCCGGGTACCGCGATCGTGGACGACGCGCCGCGCCCCGCCGATCAAGGGGCGCACGAGGCGGATCGACAGAAGGCCGCCAAAGCTCGCGCGCGCACGCGCGCGCGAGACGCGAAGAACTTTCGCGACCCGCTGTCCGTCGGCGAACGCCCCGAGGCGCTGTGGCACCCGTGGCCGCTGTCGGAGATCCTGATCCTCGTCGGTGCGATCGGCACCATCGTGGGGATCTCGCGGCTCGGTCACGGCGGGATCTCAAACGGCGGGCCCGTCCTGTTCGCCGGGCTGGCGGCGGTCGTGCTCGGCACGCTCGAGATCACCTGGCGCGAGCACAACGCGGGGTATCGCTCGCACACGCTGATCCTGGCGCTGCTGCCGGTCGTCGTGTTCCACTCCGCGCTCGCGCTCGGCCTGGCCGCGTTCACGACCGTGCCGCGTCTGCTCAACGTCGGGCTGCTGGCGGTCGACGCGGCGATCTTCGCGATCCTCTTCAAACTGCTGCGCGCCCGCTTTCTGGACGCCCGCGCCCGCGTCGTCAGCCGGCTCTGAGCGAGGGCAGCGGGCGCTCGCCCGTGTCCGCCGCCTCGCCTCGGATCTCGCCCTCGAAGCCGAGACGCTCCAGCCGCGCGATCTCGCGCTCGCCTTCCAGGCGCGCCGGATGCTCGGCGGGAAGCTCTGAGATCAGGCGCGCGATGCGGTTGCGCAGCTGCAGCGCGAAGTGGGGAGTGGATGCGCCCATCAGCCGGCGCACGTCCTCGACGCTCACCGCGTGGGCGCGCTCCCTGCTCAGCAGCGCCGGATCCTCCGCCTGACTCACGCCGACTCCGTCATGCCGACTGCCGACTCCGGCGCGCCCGGCGCCGCTTGGCGGACCGGCCGCGAGCGGAGCGTCGCCGAGAGAGCCCGACGGGAGAGCGTGAAGGGTGGACGGGCTGGTGGGGTCATTCGACGGGCAGGCTGGAGGATTCTTCGGAAGGGGGCGCTTGGGGCAGGATCTCGAGCGCCGCGTCGAGTTCGGCCTGGGTGCTCGCCGAGATCGCGCGTTCGTCGCCGATCAGCCAGCCGTGATTGTAGACGCCCTTGACCGGCTGCGAGTGCGGGGAGGCGGGGCGAATGTCGTTCAGATAGGCGCTCAGCACGCGCGGCACGCCGGTGGGGTCGTCGAGCAGCAGCAGCGGCGCGTAGTCGCCGGTGGCGGACAGGATCGCGGCGGCAGGCGCGTCGAACGGGCGCGTGGCGTTGGCGAAGACGAGTCCGTGGCCGGGTTCGCGCACTCCCCAACCGAACGATCCGTCGGCGAAGCGCGCGACGGCGATCGCGTTGCCGGCGGGCGTGGCGTCTTCGCCCGCGTGCGCCTCCGCGCGCGTGACCGAGCCGAAGCGCCGCAGTTCGGCCAGCGTCCGTTCGCCGATGGCCGTGGACCCGACCGTGTAGATCGACGGTCTGCCCAGGCTTTCGAGCTCCGCGGCCGTGGCCGCGGGCACGCCGGAGGAGGACACGAACAGGATTGGCGCTCCGCTCAGCGCGGCCAGGCCCGCGGCGGGCATCGCCAGCGCGGGTGGGCCGTCCGCGGCCACGACGATCGCCTGATGCGGGCTCGCGCCGCGCGCGATACCCAGCAGCTTCGCGACCGAGACCGCCAGCGAATAGGCGTCGGCGGGGGCGGTGCCGCGCGCGCGGTAGCCCGAGGGAGCTTCGATGGAGGATCCGAGCAGCAGCAGCTGCGCGCCCCCGAGCGCGCTCGCGCCGGTCGGATGCATCGCGGCCAGCGCCAGTTCGCTGGCCCGCGGTAGATCGTGGCCTTCGGCGTACAGCAGCGGCGCGCCCAGCGGAGCGCTCGCCAGCGAGGAGGCGACGAGCGCCTCGGGCCAGTTGCTCACATCCGCGATCGCGACCGCCTGCGGGCGCGTATCGGCGGTAAGTCCCGGGTACGCCGCCCGCGCCACCGCGGCCGCGTTGGCCACCGCGTCGGCGCCGCCCAGCCGCGTCGTGTTGCGCGTGGCGGTGGCGGCCGTCCCCGCGGCGCCCGTATGGATCACGATCGTTTCGACCGCCGCCCCGCCGCTCTGCTGTTCGGTGGCGGTCTTGCCGCAGCCCGCCGCGGCGATCGCGATCGCGAGGGCGATCAGCCCGACCATCGCGAGCCGGGGAGCTGCCGCGAGCCGAGGAACCGCCGCGAGCCGGAGAGGAACCGCCGCGAGCCGGAGAGGAACCGCCGCGAGCCGGAGAGTTACCGCGAGTCCGGGAGCCGCCGCGAGTCCAGTGGGCCGCCGCGGCCGGGGAGTCCTCTCCAGCCGGGAGGGGCCGCCACGTGGGAGGGCGCGCGCGTGGTGTGGCACGGCGAGGACACTAGCGCCCGCACCGGAGACCGGCGACCGGCGGTCATCTGTACAAGCGGTCCCGGGCGCATACTCCGCCCCGGCCAACCGTCCGCGGGTCCGCGATACCCCTCCGCAGGCCCCCTGAGACCCTGATATGTCGGAAAATGCAGGGAAAACCTGCCAAACGGCGTACACCTGGTGCAACCGTCGTTGCACTTTGCTAGGGTGCCGCGATCAACGCCGAATCCCTGGTCAGACATCAGGGAACGGGGGACCCAGTTCGTTGGGGCGAATCGCACGGTGAAACCGTGAGAAGCGCAGGCTCTTTCAGCGCTAGCCCGTCAGCTAACCCCGCAGGCCGACGAAAGAGGTCGACGAAGTGCGGTTGCGAACACTTATCGTGGCGCTTTGCTCAAGCTTGACGGTCGACGGCTCTGCGCGGCCGCGCCGGCCCTGGCCGGCACCACCAGCGCTGCCGCCGTCGCCGGCGGCGCCGTCGCCGGGACGACCGGGACGACCTCGACTTCGACCTCCGCCAGCGGCGGGGCCACCCCGACGGCGAAGACACCGCCGAAGAAGCCGGCGCTGCACCTCTCGCCGATCACCGCGAAGACCCCGAACGTCGCTCTACAGCGGCCCGGTCTACGAAAAGACCGCGACCGGCCAGGTCGTCCCGTACGCGCCCCCGGTCACTCCCGGCCAGGCCAGCGGCGCCACCGGCGGCAGCGCCGTCGCGGCCGCCGCGATCGCCAAGCCCGAGCTGCTCGTCCCGGGCTCGATTGCTCGCTACGTGAACGGTCTGGCGGCCGCGCCGATGTCCGCGCCGGCCGTCGTCCAGCAGGTCATCTGGGCCGGCAACCAGATCATCGGCCTGCCCTACATCTTCGGCGGCGGCCACGCCTCGTTCATCTCGCCCGGCTATGACTGCTCGGGCACCGTCTCGTTCGCGCTGCACGGCGGCAGCCTCCTGCAGACCCCCGAGGACTCCTCCGAATTCGAAGGCTGGGGCTCGCACGGCGCGGGACGCTGGATCGCGATCTTCGCCAACGCCGGCCACGCCTACATGACGGTCGCCGGGCTGCGCCTGGACACGAGCGCCGCCGACGACCCGTCCAACCAGCAGGGCCCCCGCTGGCGCCCGCTGCGCCCGGAAAACGCCGGGTTCGTCGTGCGCCACCCGCTCGGGCTGTAGACCGGCGTCTCCCGCGTCCGCGCGCGACCGACCACCGCTGCGCTCGGCTGGGGGCGAGGCGGTGAGGCTGGGGCCGAGCGAGGGATGGCGGCGCGGATGCGCGGGCACGGTTCGGCTACGCTTGAGCGAATCGTACGCGCGTAACAGCTATAGGAGGACTCCCAGATGGCCGGTCTTACCGGGCGCATGTCAACCGTCGTCAAGGCGAAGGTCTCGAAACTGCTGGATCGCGCGGAAGATCCCGCGGAGACGCTCGACTACAGCTACCAGAAGCAGGTCGAACAGCTGCAGAACGTCAAGAAGGGGATCGCCGACGTCGTCACCGCCAAGAAGCGCCTGCAGATGCAGGAGACGACGCTCAAGCAGAGCGTCGTCAAGCTCGACACGCAGGCCCGCCAGGCGCTCTCCTCCGGACAGGAGGATCTCGCCCGCACGGCGCTCGAGCGCAAGAACGTCGCCCAGACCGAGCTGCAGGGGCTCGACACGCAGGTCTCCGAACTGGAAGATCAGCAGCAGAAGCTGACCGATTCCGAGCAGAAGCTGCGCGCGAAGATCGAGTCCTTCCGCACGAAGAAGGAGGTCATCAAGGCGCAGTACTCGGCCGCCGAGGCGCAGGTGCGCATCTCCGAGGCCGCCACCGGCGTGGGCGAGCAGATGGCCGACGTGGGTCTGGCGATGCAGCGCGCGGTGGATAAGACCGAAAACATGAAAGCCCGCGCCGACGCCGTCTCCGAGCTGGAAGCCGCCGGCACGTTCGACGACGTCACCGCGCTGGGCTCCGGCGAAGACGACATCGACCGCCAGCTGAAGTCGCTCTCCAGCCAGTCGGCCGTCGATGACGACCTCGCGAAGATGCGCGCCGAAATCGGCGCCGGGGACGGCGGGGGCGCGCCCGCCGGGGAGATCGCCGCGCCGAGCGAGCCGGTCCCGAGCGAGGCCGCGCCGACCCCGCCGGCCGAGGGCCAGTCATGATCGTGCGCATCTCCGGCGAGGATCAGTACCGCCTCGCCGACAGCGACGCGCCGCGGCTGAACGAGCTGGAGAACGCGGTCATCGCGCTAGTCAACGGGGGTCGAGAGGATGGCTTCGCCGATGCCTACGCGACGCTGCTCGACTACGTGCGCGCGCAGGGCGAGCGTCTCGGCGACGACGAGATCGAGACCTCCGAGGTGATCCTGCCGCCGTCGGACCTGACGTTCGCCGAGGCCGGGCGCGAATTTACCGGCGAGGGCCTGATCCCGGACTAGCGCCGCCGCTCTTCGCGTTTCTGCTGGGTCAGGATGAAGCCGATGCAGAGCGTCGTCAGGACGAAGATGAGCGCGGGGATCCACCCGAGCGCGAGCAGGATCAGCACGACGACGGCGATGTACCAGCCGAGCGTGGCTCGGTTGCGGCGCCGGTTCTCGCCGGGCTCGGGGTCGACCCCGGCGCCCTGCGGTGCCCGCGGCGGATCGTCCTCGCTCAAATCGGGATGCCCCACAGCGGGAACCAGCGCTCCAGTTCCGGCTCGATCGGCAGCTCGCCCGAGATCTGCGCCTTCAGCTGCAGCTCGCGCTCGGTCGCGCGCTCGTTGCTCGCGTCGGCGACCGGCACGAACGGGTACCAGTAGCCGCGCTTGTAGTTGTAGATCATGTACACCGCCCGCTGCTGTGCGTCGGCGAACGCGAACACCGCGCACAGCAGCCGCTCGCCGTGGCCGGCCGTCTCGATCGAGCCGGACACGGCGTTGATGCCCACCGCGAGGTCTTCCACGCTGGGGGCGCCGGCGGGGTTGCGCAGCACCATCCAGCGGTAGCCGTAGCTGTCGTCCTGCGTGGCGACCTTCGTGCCGGAGTCGCCGCCGGTGGCGCGGACGACCTCCTCCATGTCGCGCAGCGTGGCTTCGAACTCGCTCGTGGCGAGCGCCTGGAAGACGATCGCCGCGACTCCCGTCGGGTCGATCGAGTGTTCGGACTGCAGCGCGATGTAGGCGGTCGTGATCGCGAACAGCCGGTCGGGCGCCGGCCCGGCGACGGTGTGGCGGCCCGTGAGGATGTCGCGCAGGCCCATCTCAGCGCACTCGGCCCGGCGCCGCGAACCGTGGCGGGACGGTCGATCGTGTCGGCCGGGGAATGCTCACGCGCGCTCGCCCACGGCTATGCGAGGGCGGCGCCGGTCGTGCCCTGCAGCTGGGACTCCAGCCGCTCCAGCGCCGCCAGGCGCTGCTCCAGCGGAGGGTGGTCGGCGAAGATGTTCATCAGCGACTTCTTCGTGCGCGCGGGCAGGATGAAGAACGCGCTCATCCCTTCGGCGGTGCGCATGTCCTGGCTGGGGATGCGCTCCATCGTGCCGCTGATCTTCAACAGCGCCGAAGCCAGCGCGCTGGGCCGTCCGGTCAGCACGGCAGAGCCGCGGTCGGCGGCGAACTCGCGGTAGCGCGAGAGCGCGCGCAGCAGCAGGAAGGAGATCGCGTAGACGAGCACCGAGACGAGCACTACGATCATGATGTCTCCCTCCTCTTCGCTGTTGCCGTAGCCGCCGCCGAAGAACAGGGCGAACTGCGCGATCGTCGAGGCGAGCGTGGCGAAGAAGCTCGCGAGCGTCATCACCAGCACGTCGCGGTTGACCACGTGGGTGAGCTCGTGGGCCATCACACCTTCGAGCTCGGCCGGCTCGAGCAGCTCGAGGATGCCGCGCGTCGCGCACACGGTGGTGGCCTTCTTCGAGCGGCCCATCGCGCAGGCGTTCGGCATCCGCGTCTCGATCACGCCGACGCGCGGCTTGGGCAGGTTGGCCTGCACGCACAGCCGCTCGATGATCCCGTGCAGCTCGGGCTCCTGCGCGGGGGTCACCTCCTTGACCCCCATCGTCGCCAGCGCGATCTTGTCGGAGGCGAAGAACTGCACGAGCAGGATCACTGCCGCCACGACCACGATCACGCCGGCGCCGGCGCCGGCGACGAAGAGCACGGCGATGAACACCACGTACACCAGCCCGAGCAGGAACATCGTCAGCACCATCCGCGCCTGCAGGCCGGTGTCGCGGCCGAACTTTTCGGGTCGTTTAGCCATCGACTCGATTGTCGCAGAAGGCGACTAGAGTCCGGTGCATGAAGCCTGAAGTCCACGTGCTGGGCATCTCGATCAAGACCTTCGGGGTGACGTTCGCGTTCGCGTTCCTGGCCTGCGGCCTGGTGATCGCGCGGCGGCTGCGCGAGCTGGAGAAGCCGGTGGACTGGGCGTATGAGATCGTGTTCGCCGCGCTGCTGGGCGGCGTGATCGGCGCGCGCGGGTACTACCTGATCCAGAACTACTCCACCGTCAAGCACGATCTGATCGGGAGCGTCTTCTCCGGCTCGGGACTGGTCTGGTATGGCGGTGCGATCGGCGGTGCGATCGGGGTGCTGCTGTGGATGCGCTGGCGCGACGCGATGCAGCTGCGCATGTTCGACATGTGCGCGACCGCGCTCGCGCTCGGCTACGGGATCGGGCGGATCGGCTGTCAGGTCTCCGGCGACGGCGACTACGGGATCCACTCGAGCCTGCCGTGGGCGATGGGCTATCCCCACGGCACCGTGCCGACCCCGCCGGGCGTGACGGTGCAGCCGACGCCGATCTACGAGACGGTCGCGATGTGCCTGCTCGCCTACCTGCTCTGGCAGCTGCGCGACCGCGTGCGCCCGGGCGTCGTGTTCGCGCTGTACCTCGTGTTCAGCGGGCTCGAGCGGCTGCTGGTCGAGTTCATCCGCCGCAACGCCGAGGTGTGGGCGGGGCTGACCGCGCCGCAGCTGGAGAGCATCGTGCTGATGATCGTCGGTCTTGTGTGGCTGGCGTGGATGGTGCGCGAGGATGGCGTGACGGGGTTGCGCACGGGCTCACGCGCGAGCGCCCAGCCGGCCCGGGCGTGACGCGCCAGCGATAATCAGCGGATGGCCACCGGAACCACTTCCGCGCAGAGCGCTCTCAGCCCGGCGTTCCCGCTCGACAGCCGCCTGAACGAGCGGGGTCGGCTGGAGGTCGGCGGGTGCGACACGATCGAGCTCGCGCGCGAGTACGGAACGCCGGCGTACGTCGTCGCCGAGGACGACCTGCGCGCGCGGGCACGGGCGTTCGTGCAGGCGGGCCGGGAGAGCGGCCACACGGATTTCCACGTCGTGTTCGCCTCCAAGTCGTTCCCCTGCACGGCCGTGCTGAGCCTGTTCGCGCGGGAGGGACTGTGGTGCGACGTCGCCTCCGCGGGCGAGCTGCATCTGGCGCTGAACGCGGGCTATGCGCCCGAGCGGATCGTGATGCACGGCAACGCCAAGTCCGAGTCCGAGCTGCGGATGGCGCTCCAGGTGGGGGTGGGGCTGATCGTGGTCGACAACTTCGACGAGATCGACCGGCTCGCGCTGTTGCTGGAGCAGTTCCACCCGGCGCATGCGCCGGGTGGCGAGGCCGCGCATGCGCGGCCTCGTGACGAGCCGCATGCGGCTCGTCAGACGGGTCGCATGCGACCCCGTCCGGGGCGGCACATGTGCCGCCCCGCCCGTCGGCGCTTGCGCCGACGGGACCAAATCAGCCTTCTCAAAAGCATGTGCCCCCGCCGCGAGAGATATCGCGCGACCGTGTCCAGGACGTCCTCATCCGCGTCACCCCCGACGTGCGCGGCGAGACCCACGATCACATCTCCACCGGGCAGGCCGACTCGAAGTTCGGCTTCGCCATGGCCGACGCGCCCGAGGCGATCGCGCGGATCGAACGCGTCCCCGGGCTGCGCCTGGCGGGGCTGCACGCGCACGTCGGCTCGCAGCTGCTCGAGCTCGACCCCTTCCGCCGCGAGGTCGCAGAGCTGGCGCGGCTCGGCGAGTTTCCCGTGTGGGATCTCGGCGGGGGCCTCGGCGTGCAGTACACGGCCGATCAGCCCGCGCCGCCCTCGATCGAGTCCTACGTCGCCACGCTCGTCGACGCCGCGCGCGCCCACGGCATGGGCGAGCCCGGCCGGCGGCTGCTGATCGAGCCCGGGCGCGCGCTCGTCGCGAACGCCGGCGTGACGCTCTACACGGTCGAGTCGCTCAAGCGCAACGTCTCGCGCTGGGTCGGCGTCGACGGCGGGATGTCCGACAATCTGCGCCCGATGCTCTACGGCGCCCGCTACGAAGCCCACGTGGCCGACCGCATCGGCGGCGATATGGAGTGCGTGCTCGCGGGCAAGCACTGCGAGTCCGGCGACGTGATCGTGCGGCGCGCGCTGCTCGACGATCCTCGCCCGGGCGATGTGATCGTCACGCCCGCCACGGGCGCTTACGGGCATGCGATGGCCTCGAACTACAACGGCGTCCCGCGCCCGCCCGTGATCTTCTGCTCAGGGGGCAACGCCCGCGTGGTCGTCCGCCGCGAGACGCTCGAGGATCTGACGGTGCGCGATGTCTGAGCCCCTGCGCATCGGCCTGCTCGGCCACGGCACCGTGGGCTCCGCATTCGCCGCGCTGCTCGACGAGCGCGCCGCGGAGATCGAGCGAGTCAACGGCCGCGCGCCGGTGATCACTGGCGTGCTCACGCGTTCGCGGGGCGACTATCAGGAGATCCTCGCCGACGCCGACCTGATCGTCGAGCTGATCGGCGGCACCGAACCGGCGCGGGAGTACCTGCTGGCTGCCATGCGCGCCGGGCGCGACGTGGTGAGCGCGAACAAGCAGCTGCTCTCCCAGCACGGCGAGGAGCTGTTCGCGCTGGCGCGCGAGCAGGACGTGCGCCTGCGCTTCGAGGCCGCCGTCGCCGGCGCCGTGCCGGTCGTGCGCGTGCTCGAGGAATCGCTCGCCGTCACTCCGATCGAGCGCATCCACGGGATCGTCAACGGCACCACCAACTTCATCCTCAGCGAGATGACTGCCGGGCGCACCTACCCAGAGGCGCTCGCCGAGGCCCAGCGCCTGGGCTACGCCGAGGCCGACCCCACCGACGACGTCACCGGTCGCGACGCCGCAGCGAAGATGGCGATCCTCGCGCGCTTGGCCTTCGGCGCGCCCGTGCGCCTGGAGGACGTTCCCTACGAGGGCATCGAGCAGCTGGAGCCCGACGATATGGAATACGCCCGCGAGCTCGGCCTCGGGTTGAAGCTGATCGGCACCGCCGAGCGCCGCGACGGCGGGCTGTCGGTGCGCGTGCACCCCGCGTTCCTGTATGCCGGGCATCCGCTCTCCTCCGTGTCCGGCCCCTTCAACGCGGTCACCGTCGAATCGGAGGCGATCACCGAGATCACCATGTCCGGCCCGGGCGCCGGCGGGCGCCAGACCGCCAGTGCGGTGCTCGGCGACGTCGTCAGCGTGATGACCGGCGGCGCCCGCCCGCCCGCGCCGCCACTGCAGCTGCACCTGCTCGAGGACGTCCCCAGCGCCTTCTACCTCCACCTCGACGTCGCCGACGAGCCCGGCGTGCTCGCGTCGGTCACGCGCGTGCTGGGCGAGCAGGAGGTGTCGATCCGCTCGGTCGTGCAGCGCGGCATGGGCGAGGGCGCACGCCTGGTGATGGTCACCCACGCGGTGCCCGAGTCGCGCCTGCGCGCCGCGGTCGCGCTGCTGGAGGAGTTCGACTTTGTCCGCTCCCCGCCGCGGACCATTCGTGTCATCGAAGAGGAGTTCACATGAGCTCGAATCGTTCCGAGCATGAGCCGGCGTTCGCCGCGCTCACAGCGCGACAGGGTCCCGTGCCGCTGCCGCGAGTCGAAGGAGCGGCTTTCTCGGGCACGCACGTGCCGCTGATCGAGCGCTACCACGAGCGCCTGCCGTTCGCGCCCGGTGACAAGCTGGTCAGCCTGCAGGAGGGCTCCACGCCGCTGCTGCGCGCGCCCGTGCTCTCGGAGATGGTCGGCGCATCGGTGCGGTTGAAGCTCGAGGGCGCCAACCCGACAGGCTCGTTCAAGGACCGCGGCATGACCTGCGCGGTCTCCGCCGCGGTGCGCGACGGCGCCAAGGCGGTGATCTGCGCCTCCACCGGCAACACCGCCGCGAGCGCCGCCGCCTACGCCGCGCGCGCGGGCATCACCTGCGCGGTGATCGTTCCCGACGGCAAGATCGCGCAGGGCAAGATGGCCCAGACGCTGATCCACGGCGCGCGCGTGATCTCCCTCGCCGGCAACTTCGACCAGGCGCTCACGCTCGTGCGCGAGCTGACCGACACCCACCCGATCGTGCTCGTGAACTCGATCAGCGAGTACCGCATCGAAGGTCAGAAGACGGCCGCCTTCGAGATCCACGAGGGCCTCGAAGGCGGCCTGGAAGCGCTCTGCATCCCCGTCGGCAATGCCGGCAACATCACCTCCTACTGGCGCGGCTTTCAGGAGCTGGGCGCCGCGCCGCGCATGTACGGGTTCCAGGCCGCGGGCGCCGCGCCGCTCGTGCGCGGCCGGCCCGTGGAGCACCCCGAAACGGTGGCATCGGCGATCCGCATCGGCAATCCCGTGCGCTGGGAGGATGCGATGGCCGCCGCGACCGACTCGCGTGGCTCGATCCGCGAGGTCTCAGACGAGGAGATCCTGTCCGCGTTCAAGCTGCTCGCCTCGCGCGAAGGCATGTTCTGCGAGCCCGCCTCCGCCGCTTCGGTGGCGGGTCTGCTGCGCTACGGCGCGCAGGGCGCGGAGCAGATCGTGTGCGTGCTCACCGGCCGCGGCCTCAAGGACCCCGAGACGGCGATCGCCCACAACGACGGGCGCATCATCAGCTGCCCCGTGGAGCTGGCCGCGATCGAGGAGGCGGTGCTGGGTGATCCGTAGTCCCGGAGCGGCGCCCGCGGGTGGCGCCGGCTGCGCATGATCGCGACGCACCGGGCCCGTGGCGCGTGGCGGCAGGTCGCGATGTCCGCCCGCCGACCCGAGGAAGCGTTCACCGATGGACCGTAGACGAGTCGTGCGCGTGCCCGCCTCCTCGGCCAACCTCGGCCCGGGCTTCGACTGCATGGCCGCCGCCGTCGGGTTGCACCTGGAGCTGGAGGTGCGCGAGACCGGGCAGTTCGCGATCGAGACCGACCTCCCGGTCTCGCGCGGGCGTAGGGAGAACCTGTGCGTGCGCGCGTTCGAGGCGCTGCACTCCGCCGACGGCTTCACCTTCGAGATCGCTTCCGACATCCCCCTCTCCGGCGGTCTGGGGTCGAGCGCCGCGGCGATCGTCGCGGGACTGATGGCGGCCGACCATCTGTTCGAGCTCGACGCCGACCTGCTGGCACTCGCGACCGAGCTCGAGGGACACCCCGACAACGTCGCCGCGGCGCTGCACGGCGGGTTCGTGATCTGCACCGACGGCGCCGCCACGCGCTTCGATCCGCCCACGGGCCTGGAGGCGCTCGCGGTCGTGCCCGAGCGCGCTGTGCGCACGCAGGCCGCGCGCGAGGCGCTGCCCGTCGAGGTGCCGCTCGCCGACGCCGTCTACAACGTCGCCCACGCCGCGCTGCTCACGCTCGGACTGTCCCGCGGCGATTGGGACCTCGTCGCGCGCGGGCTGCACGACCGCCTGCACCAGTCCCACCGCGCGCATCTCTTCCCCCGCTCCTACGAGCTGGCGCTGCGCGCCCCCGAGCTGGGCGCGCTCGGAGCGACCATTTCAGGCGCCGGCCCCACCGTGCTCATATGGTGCTTCTACGAGCACACCGGCGCCGTCGTCGAGGCCCTGCGCCCGCAGATCGAGGGCTGGGCGAGCCTGCTGCGGGCTCCGTTCGAGGTCCAGGGGGCTTACGTCAGGGGGATGTAGGGGCGGCCACCAATCTATACGTCGGCGGGCCCTCCGAAACGGGATAGGGCGGATCGCAGAGCGTCAGACGCGGGTGAATCCCAGCTGCTCGGCGACACTCGCCTGGTTCTCGTCGCGTGAGGCGAACCCGATCTCGTCTTTCTCGGGTGCGGCGAGCGCCGGGACGGTGAGCGAGGCGACCGCGAGATGCCAGCTGTCCAGGGTCCGCAGGGCGTGCTCGCGCACGAGCTCCAGGGTCTTCTGCTCGACGTCGGTCTGTGCAACGGCCAGCTCGCTCACGCGTCCTTGGGCCGCGAGGTCGGCGTCGAGCACGGCGAGCAGGTCTTGCTTGTCGGTGTCGATTCGGCCGGAGCGTGCGGCGCGGATCAGCACCCCGGACACCTCGATCCTGGTCCACTTACCCGTGACGCGAGCGATGTCCGGATTGTTGAGCAGCGCGAGGGCCTCCCGATGGCCCGCCTCGTCGTGGAGGTAGGACCGCGCGAGCACGGAGGAGTCGAGGTAGACGATCACAAACGGTCGTTGCGGTCTTCGTCGATGAGCCGATCCAAGATCGGTCCCAGGCCCCGCGTCGAGGCGATGATGCGCTTGCGTTCGGTCTCGCTCACCGGGGGGGCATCGACCTCGCTCAGCATGCCCAGGGCGGCCGCCCTGGCGCGCAGCCGTTCGCTGGGGTCGCCCATGTCGGCGTCCGTGGATGAGTCCAGGATCGCGCCGGCGACGGCGTTCATGCTGCGGCCCTCCCGCGCCGCCCGCGCTGCGATCCGCCGATGGAGATCCTCGGGAACACGTAGCAGCAGCTGCTTCATACGCGCGATGCTATCACGTCACAACAGTGATATCAGGCACGCACAGCCCGTTATCCACTTACGCGGGCGGGCGCACCCAGCCGGAAATATGAGCGTCAGCTGCGCTCGCCACCGCCATGCTCTCCGCGCCCTCCATCAGCGGCTGAGGTCGGCTGCGATGTCGTGATCGTAGATGTAGATCGTGAGCCCTTCTCCGAGGTGCTTCCGTGCCAGGGGGCGTCCGACGCTCTTGGGTGGGATGGTCAGATTTATCGGTGAGCCTTCGCGAACGTCGGTGACGAGGAATGTGCGAATGTGAGTGCGCGGTGAATACCAGCTATTTATGTCGGCGGCATAGAACGGGCATATGCCGGTTGGCCCGGGGCACGATTCGATCGGGTACATCTTGACCCGCAGGCCGGTCTCCCAGGTCACGGGCACCGCGTTCCAGTAGCTGCCGTATCCGATGCCGGCGCCGTGAGCCGTCGCGAAGCGCTCGATCGCGCTCGCCACACCCTGGTTGGGGCCCGGATTCGCCGTGCTCACCCCGCCGGCGAGCTCGGCCCGGGCGTTGAGGACACCGAAGAGCGAGACGGCCACGACCACCGCCGTCCGCGCTCGGGGTGTGGTGAGGAGCATGCCGAGCAATGCTGCCATCGCCGTCCACGCGCCCACCAGATAGCGGCCGTTGCTCGTGCTTTCCGAGACGGAGGTGAGCGCGAAGGCCGCGAGCACGACCACCATGACGAGGCCCCAAAATGCGATGAACAGCTCGCGCGATCCCGCCTGCTCGGAGATCGGCTCGGAGGGCTTGCTTATCGAGCTGCTCCAGCGCCACAATGCACGGAGCAGCGCGGCGAATGCCAGCAACGTGAGCGCTCCGAGGGTGAGTGTGAGCAGATTCGCACCACTCGCCGGTTCGCCAAAGAAGGCGCCCCCGCCGAGCGAGGCGATGGTTACAAGCAGGTTTTGGAGACCCACGAGGATCGCCTTGGCGTTTACGAACGTGACCGGGAAAGCCGAGGGAACCACGTGCTGCGCTTGCATGAGGTGCGCCAGCAGCGCCGCGAGCAGCGCCGAGAGCAGGCCCGTCACGAGTGCAAAGTCGCTGACTGTTTGCCACGCCTGCGATCTGTATCGCAGCCGGCAGATCAGCGGCGCGAGCATGAACGGACCAAGGCCGCTGACGAGCAGCAGCTGATCGGTGAAGCCCGCTCCGGTGAAGACCACGAGAGGAAGGCCGATCAGCAGCAGCGGCGCCGGTCTGACGGGGGTCCTGAGCGCCGTGCGGTACACGATCAGCAGGGCGCCGCAAAGTATCCCGAGGTGGAGAACGATCGCTCCGTGGCTCTCGGGCACGTATAGGACGCCGCGCAGCGTTTCGCTGGAGGCGAGCAGCGCCACGCCGCACAGCAGCCCCGCCAACCGCCCCAGCGCCCACCATGCGCACGCGCTCACCGCCGCGATGCCCAGCAGCCCGAAGAGGAAGGGCGCGGCATCCCACAGGACGCGGTAGCCGGGGAGCCCCACGGTCGCGCGCATGAGCCACCACGGCTCGTACCACGGATGATTGCCCAGATTGACGATCGAGCCACTGGGAGCGTGACTTGCGAGCGCGGGCAGGACGAATGCCGTCGCATTGTCGGCGTTCAGGTAGAGCCTGTGGATGAGCGACGGTGCCTGAGCAAGCAGAACGATGAGGTTCAGGCAACCAACGGACACGAGCCCGTAAAGCCACCAGCTCGAGCTGCGCCGGCGAGCGAAGCCAAGCGCGAGCGGAGAAGAAGCACCGACAGCGTTGGTCGATGAGGTCACATTGGGATATCGGCTTGCCCAAGTCGCGGCTTTACGAAAGCGACGACTGCATCCGAGTGTTTCAGCGGACCCGCTGGCGCTCCAGGGGGCTCATGTGGGGGAGATGCAGGCTGGGCGATATCGCGTCCAGGACCGGCTCAACGCTTGACCAGCGTCATCGACCATCCCCGCGGTTCCAGCTGGAAGGTTGCGCGCGATCCCGGCGGCGCGCGTTCGAACCGCGATGCCTGCTGGGTGAAGTCGGTCGGCCTGAAGGGCGGGTAGTCCCAGTTTTGTGGGATCGTGACTAGGCACATGTACACGAGCGCGCCCGCGAGTAGAACCCGCCACGGAAGGCGTGTGCGGCCGATGGCCCATACCAGTGTCGCGACGGCCGCGAGCTGGGGGATGATGAAGTAGCGACTGCCGATGGGGTAGACGGTCAGCTGCGGCCAATCGACGCTCCAAGGGTGTGCGACGGCCATCACGAACAGTGCCGCACCGAACGCGACCACCAGTTTGAGCTCGGCCGTTCCGTGGCGCAGCGCGATCAGCGCGCCCGCGGCGCCCAGCACACCCAGGAGTACCGCCGCCGTGGCGCTGAGCACGACCGAGTTGCCCAGCAGCGGCTCGGCGATCACGCGCAGCCCCAGGATCTGGAACAGGCCCGTCGCGGTAGGGTGCAGCGGAACGCTCACGCGCTGTCTGGCGCCGAACCCGCTGGGCAGGTGGTGCTGGAGCACGAGCAGCGCGAGGAGCTGGATCGCCGCGCTCGCGGTGAGGATGGCGAGCGTCAGGCGCGACACCGCGGCGCGGCCGCGCCAGTGTCGGTAGGCGAACGCCAGCGGCGCGAGCGCGATGCTGAACACCCCGGTGAGGCCGCACAGCACGAGGATCGTGACGTCGAGCACGCGGGCCGGGCGGCGCACCGGTGGGCGCAGCATCAGGACGATTACGGCGGCGACGGCCAGATACCAGAGCGCGTTGTCGATGTTGGCGTTGGATTCGAACGTCCCGGGCAGGGCGATGTACAGCGTCGCGAGCAATGCACGAACGGCGATGTCGGGTGAGATCGTCTGCGCGCGCCGCGACAGCAGCAGACCCACGGGAAGCACGCGCACCGCGATCGCGATGGAGTTGGTGACGAGTGGAGCCAGCGCGAGGGGCACGAGCCGCGCGAGCCCGGCGGCGAGCGTGGGCAGCTCCTGGAAGTACCCGGACTGCGGCACCGCGAGCGTCGCGAGCAGGCCGCGGTTGTACACGTCCGCATAGAACAGGTTGCCGTCCTCGGCCCAGAAGCGCGCGTGCGTGACCGCGTCGGGGCGACGGCTGATGATGAACAGGCCGGCCAGCAGCATGCCCCACAACGGCAGGAGTCCTCGCAGCAGCGCATACCGCGGCACCGCGACGCCATGGTCAAGCGCGATCGGGGCTGAGGCGGCCAGGGCGGGTGAGGACTCCACGGGGGTCTATCGGTGTTGAAAAACCCGGACTTTACGGGAGCAATCAGGATATCCCGGATGCTGGGACGGCATCGGCTTTGGGATAGACGGCGCCAGGTCGGGTGCGCGAGCCGGGCTCGACCTGTACCGCTACCCCAGCTCCGGCATCCGTCCGCGCGCATCTTCGAATCCCGGCAGCCGCGCGAGCGTTTCCTCCGCAACCGCAAGGTAGTCCGCGCCGAGATCGGGCCGATGGTCGAGGATCGACTTGGCGCGCTCGGCCGACTCGGCGTAGGCGATCGAGGAGCGGATCGCGGTGTCGAACACCCGGTCGCCGAAGCGCTCCTTCAGCGAGGTGAGCGCCTCGCGCGAGTGCACGGTGCGCATGTCGGCGAGGTTCAGCAGCACGCCGAGCAGCTGGAGCTCGGGGTTGAGGCTGTCGCGCGCGAGCTCGATCACCTCCATCGCCTGCTCGACGCCCTGCAGCGCGAAGTACTGGGCCTCGGCCGTCACCAGCGCGCGATCGGCGGCGACCAGCGCGTTGACCGTCAGCAGCCCGAGCGAGGGCGGGCAGTCGATCAGGATCAGCTCGTAGGCGTCCCGCGGTCTGCGCCAGGGCGCGGCGCAGGGTCAGCTCGCGGCCCATCTTCGCGCCCAACATCAGCTCGGCCTCGGCGAGGCTGAGATTGGCGGGGATCAGATCGTCGTGGATCGCCTCGCTGCGCCGTGGCCCGGCCGGAGAGCACATCGGCGATCGTCGGCTCCACGTCGGGCGGCAGGTCGAAATAGTCCGACAGGTTGCCCTGCGGGTCGAGGTCCACCGCGAGCGTGCTCACGCCCGCCCGCCGGAACGCGTCGGCGAGCGTCCGTACCGCGGTCGTCTTGCCGGTCCCGCCCTTCTGCGACAGCACGGCGATGGTGGTCGTCGTCCGGGTGGGTGCCATCAGGCGCGATACTACGCGCCGCACGCCCACGCCGGCGAGGCCGCCGGCTCGGCCGGCCGCCGGGGGGTTCAGCTCGCGCTGCGCAGGGTGCTCGTGGCGGGAGCGTCGTCCAGCTGGGCGGGAACGCTGAGGAAGCGCAGCCTGTAGCGGCCGACGAGGATCTCGTCGCCGTCCTGCAGCACCTTCCACTCGATCCGCGAGCCGTTCACGAACACGCCGTTGAGGCTGCGATCGTCGAGCACCCTGACGCCATCGGCCTGGCGCACGACCAGGGCGTGGCGGCGCGAGACCGTCGGGTCGTCGAAGCGCACGTCCGCCGCGAGGCTGCGCCCGATGCGCGTCCACTCGCGTGTCAGCGCCACCGTCTTAGCGTCGCCGCCGTCTTCGTAGGCGAGATACTCGCCGGGCTCCTCCAGCTGCTCGCGGGCATGCTCGAGCCACTCCTCGCTGTCGCACGGGCTCGGGGCGAGACAGCGCGCCGCCGCCGATGGCGCCCGTCTGGAGCGTGTCGGCATAGCTCATCCGCCCGCCCGAGCCGGTCGCGCTCGCCTTGCCGGCGCCCCGGCGATCGGCGAGGATCGGGTCGGATGCCCGCGCCGCGCCTGCCCGCGCCGGGCCGGTGATACGGTCGCGGGCCAAGCCGCCCGCGCTGAACAGCGACGCGCGCACGAAGTCGTGCCCGCCGCAGTCCGGACAGTCGCTCAGCTTGTCGGTGCCCGCGAGTGTCAGCACGTATCCGCACTGTTCGCACCGGAACGAGCCGGCGCCGGCCATAGTGCCCGAAGTAAGCGATTGCATCCTGTGCCTAACCCCTTTCTGCTTCGGTTTCCCCAGGGTGCTGCACCAGTCAGGACGAACTCGTGGCGATCATAACAAGCTTTGTCGCTCTGTGTAAGCCGCAGTCATGAGTTCTGGCAAGGGAAATCTAGCACTTGGTCTCAGATCACGGATCCGTGGGCGTCCGGTCGACGCCCACGGCCTTTCCACTCGCTTTCTACCCGCGTGCCGATCGGGTAAACCCGCGGCATTCAGCCGGCCCTCCACCGACCCTCCGCCGGCCCCCCGGCAGGAGCGGGGCGCTCGCCGGCGAACTCAGCCCGCATGGGTCGCCCCGCCGAGCACGACATCGAGCAGTTCGAGCGCCTGCTGCTGCGGCGCGGCGTCGGCGCTCTGGAGGCCGATCGGGATCGCTGCGTGGACTGCGGCCGCACGCCGCTCGTGGGCGAGCACGTGCATCTGCACGCCCAGCGTTCAGGGCATCGTCTGCGAGCTGTGCAGCCCGCTGCGTCGTGCGCATCCGGTCGCGACCGAGCTCGTGCGCCACTCCGAGCACGGCCACACCGTGCGCCTCACCCGCGCCGCATAGCTCGCCGCTTCCGGGGATGCTGCCGGTGCGCCCCCGCATCACGAGCACCATCGCTGTGGCCCGACACGTAGACTGGCGCCCCATATGGACCCCATGACCGTGTCGATCGTCGTCGACCGCCCGCGCGAGCAGGTGTTCGACTACCTGCAGGACATCGCCAACCATCGGAGTTCACCGACCACTATCTGTGCGACTGGCATCTGACGCGCATCGACTCGGTCGGCCGCGGCGCGGGTGCGCGCTTTCGCGTCAAGGCCCCCGGCGCTCGCTTCGCCTGGGGCGACGTCACGTTCGTCGAGGTGGAGCGCCCGCACCGGATCGTCGAGGTCGGGCGCACGGGCAAGAACAACCGCGTGCGCACGCTGCGGGGTCTACGAGCTCGCGCCTGCCGCCGCGGGCACGACGCGCGTGCAGTTCACGCTCGAGACCCAGCCCGCCACGCTCTCCGATCGCCTGCTGGAGGGGTTCGGCGCGCGCGGCTGGATGCGCCGCCAGAACACTCGCGCGATGCGCCGCCTGCGCACGATCCTCGAGCGCGACGAGGGCCGCGGCCGGCGCGTCACGGTCGCCGGTGGGTAGTCGTTGCCGGGCGAGCTACTGGATAGACTGCCGCGTCGCATGAGCCGCCGCCCTCGCACAGACGTGTCGTGCCCCACATCAGCGCGCTCTCGCAAGACGCGAGCGCGTCTGCCGGGCCCGGCTCGCCGGTGTGGTGCTCGCCCTCCTCGCGGTGCTCGCGCTGAGCGCGTGCGGGAACTCCGAAACGAAGGTCACGACCGGCACCTACGCCGGCGAGTCGGGCCAGAACGCTCCGTACCTGAACGTCGGTCCGCTGGTCTACGAGGTGCAGCTCTCGCGCGAGCTCAACCCCGCGAACGTCGAAGACGCGGCCTATCTGCAGGGCCTGACGCCCGCTGCAGCGCACGCTGAAACCCGGCGAAGAGTGGTTCGCGGTGTTCATCCAGGTCTACAACCACTCCTCGGTCGCGCATCTCGGCGCGAGCTCGATCACGATCAGCGACACCCAGAACAACGTCTACAGCCCGATCGTGCCCGACCAGACCAACCAGTTCGCCTACCGCGGCGGGTTCATCCCCGCCAACAGCCAGATCCCCGCGCCCAGCTACGATCGCCGCCAACGGCGGCACTCAGGGCGCGCTGCTGCTCTACAAGATCCAGGTCGTCTCGCTCGACAACCGGCCGCTGACGATCCACATCGTCGATCCGCTGGACGCCACGCAGAGCGCCTCCGCGGAGCTCGACGTCTAGCGGCTGCGGTCCGCTGCAGTCCCGCCTCGAGCACTTCGCCGCGCGACCGGCGCGGCGGTGGCGCCGCCGGCGCCGTCTTTGACGATCAGCACGCACACCGCGATGCGCGGGTGCAGGGCGGGCGCGAAGGCCGCGAACCAGGCGTCGGTGTTGCTCGGTTCGCTGGCCGCGCCCTGACAGCCGGCCGTGTGCGCTTCGCCGGAGTCGCTTTCCTCGGCGCCGCCTTCTTCGCTGCCGCCCGAGCACGAGCTCGGCGTGCCCAGTTCGGCGGTGCCGGTCTTGCCGGCGACGGTCACGCCCGGGATCGCGGCCGAGGTGCCGGTGCCTTCGCGCACGACGCCGATCATCAGTCGCCTGACCGTGCGCGCCACGCTCGCGCTGGTCGCGCGTGGCGACTGGAGTGGGGCGGGCGTCGAGCGCGAACGTCGGCTGCGGACGGTGTCCGCCGTCGGCGATCGTGGCCGCGACGGTCGCCATCTGCAGGGCGCTCGCCTGGACCTCGCCCTGGCCGATCGCGGTCGAGCCGACGTCCAGTTCGCCCTGGATGTGGGAGGCCGCCGGCAGCGTGCTCTCCACCGCGCCGGGGAGGCCCGGCTGGTGGTTGAAGCCGTACGCTTCGGCCATCGCCACCAGTCGCGGTGCGCCCAGCTTGACGCCCGAGCGGCGTGAACACCGAGTTGCACGACACCGCGAACGCCAGCGCCAGCGAGCCGCCGCATTCCTCGCCGTTGGCGTTGCTCAGCTTGACCCCGTCGAGCGTCGCGTAGGTCGCGTAGGGGAAGGTCGTGTGCGGGTTGGCGATGCCGGCCTGCAGGACGCCGCTGAGCGTGATCATCTTGAACGTCGAGCCCGGCGGCTGCAGGTCGTCGATGCCGAGCCCGGCCACCGCCAGGATCTGGCCGGTGCTCGGCTGCATCGCCACGACTCCGCCGAGCTGCCCGCCGAGCGCGGTGACGGCTGCGCGCTGCACCGCCGGGGAGATCGTCGTGCGCACCGCGGGCGCGGCGTTCGGCACGGCGGTCGCGAGCACGCGGGTCGCTGCGCCCGAGCGGGCGCGCGGCCAGCAGTTCGCCGCCCGGCGTGCCGCGCAGGCGGTCGTCCAGCGCCTCCTCGATGCCGCTCACGCCGACGATCGCGTCCGCGGGGACGCCTTCGGCTTCCAGCTGAGGTGCGCGTGCGGCCGGGACGGCTCCGACTTCGCCCAGCACCGCGCCGGCGGCGGCGCCGAGCGGCGAGGCGCGCTGCCCGGCTTCGGTGGCCGCGCCTTCGCCCAGCACCGAACCGTCGCGTGCCAAGCACCGTCGCGCGGCGCGGCAGGGTCATCTTGCGGGTGAGCGTCTCGCCGGGGCGCAGCCCGGGGAACTCCAGCGACCGCGACCACACGATCCCGGCGCCTGCCGCCGCTCGCCGCCGGCGATCTTCAGCGCGAACGCGAGCTGCAGCGTCCCGAACAGGCGCGTGTGCACGCGCACCGGCACCGTCACGCAGCCCTCCGGGCGCCGGCGCGCGGCTTGCCGGTCACCTGCAGGTGCGTGGCGGTCGCGATGCGCAGCGCGTGCTGGTAGTCCTCGGCCAGCTCCTGCGGGGAGATCGCCCGTTTCGAGGGCGCGTCGATGTCGCCGTACATCGTCACGTAGTCCCCCTGCGCCCACGCGGCGACGAAGCGGCCGGCGAGCGCCTGTGCCGCGTTCGGAGCCGTGATCCGGCGCCGACGATCGCGCCGATCACGAACGCGACCGCGGCGAGCGCGATCACGGGTCGGGCCCGCATGGCGCGCTGCCGGCGGCGATGCTCGCCGTGCAGGCGAGCGGCGCCTGGGGCGCCTGCGTGCTCGCTCGCGGAGGTCGCGTTCACGATCGATCCCACCGGCGAGTGTTCACGTCGCGGAACGGTAGAACATGCCCTGGTGAGCCTGCGCGCGCACACAGGGGGTCGGAACGACGGCCGCGATCGGCGGATGCCCGGGTGACGACGCTGGACTGGCTGATCGTCTCCTTCGCGGCGCTGCTGGCGGGGTTCGGCTTCCGGCGGGGGTTCATCGTGGGCGCGCTCTCGTTCGCGGGCTTTGCACTTGGTGCATTCCTCGGAACTCGCCTCGGTCCTCTTCTGCTGGGGCGCGGGTCGGCCTCGCCGTACGCGCCCGCGTTCGGGCTGATCGGCGCGCTGCTGGCCGGCGCGATCCTCGCGACCGGTCTGGAGGGTCTCGGCTTCAGGCTGCTGCGCCGCACGTTGATCGTTCCCGGCGCGGGCCTGCTCGACGGCCTGCTCGGAGCGGCGCTCGGCGCGGCGCTGGGTCTGGGGATCGTCTGGATCGTCGCGGCGGTCGCGGCGCAGACGCCCGGATGCCGGGCGGCTGCGCGCGGACATCCAGCGCTCGGTCGATCCTGCGGCGAGCTCAACCGGCTGCTGCCGCCGTCGGGGCCGATCCTGGACGCGCTCTCGCGCCTGGACCCGCTGCCGCAGCTCGCGGGCCCCTCACCGGACGTGGCGGCGCCACTGCCGCGCGATCGGCCGCGCCGCCGGGCGTGCGTGCGGCCTCGCGCGGCGTCGTGCGCGTGCTCGGCACCGCCTGCGGCCTGGCGATCGAGGGCTCGGGCTGGGTGGCGCGCCCGGATGAGGTCGTCACCAACGCGCATGTCGTGGCCGGGGAGCGGGACACGACCGTCGAGGTCGGCGGCCGCCCGCCGGCGCTGCCCGCGGAAGCGATCGCGTTCGATCCGAGCAAGGACATCGCGCTGCTGCGCGTCCCCGGTCTCGGCGAGGTGCCATCGCTGCGCGTGGTGAGCGAACCGGCGTCGGGCACGCGCGGGTGCGATCCTCGGCTATCCGGAGAACGGTCCGTATGACGTGCAGCCGGGCCGCATCGGGCGCACGCAGACGGTGCTCACCGACAACGCCTACGGGCAGGGCCCCGTGCACAGGCTGCTGACGCCGCTGCGCGGGCTGGTGCGACCCGGCAACTCCGGCGGACCGCTCGTGGACGGCGGCGGGGCGGTCCTGACGACGGTCTTCGCCGGCACCGTCGGCGGCCATCCCGCGGGTGGTTACGGGGTCGCCAACGCGACGGTCGTGCGTATCTTGGCCGGCGTGGCCGGCGCCGAAGCGGCCGCTGTCGGCACCGGTCCCTGTGCGGACGGTTGAGCGCTCGTCGCGCGCTCGTCGATCGCGCTCTGCACCTGCGCCAGCCGGCGCACGAGCGCGGAGCGGACCTGCTCCAGCTCCTCGGCGCTCAGCAGCGTCGGGCCGGGTGCCGCGGTGGGAGGCGGTCGATCGCGGCGCGACGCCCGGGTGTTCGGCTTCCATCTCGCCGATCGCCCGCTCCAACGTGGCGATCTGCGCCCGCAGCGCGTGCCTGCGCGCCGCCGGCGCGGCGGTCTCCTCACCGGTGTCCCCCGTCGCGTCGTGTACCGGCTTGGACGGCGCATCCTGGGGCATCGCGACATACAGCGCGGCGGCGACCTCGCGCGGATCCACGCCGGTCGCCTCGGCTTCGCGCGCCGCGTCGGCCACGATCGTGCCGACGGCCGACGGGTGTGGCGTGGAGGTCACGAACGTGCCGCTGCCCTGCTGGCTCTCGATCAGCCCCCGCTGCTCCAGCCGCTGGTAGACGGCGCGCACGGTGTTGACGTTCAGGCCGCTCGCCTCGGCCATTTCGCGCAGCCCCGGCAGGCGCTGTCCGGGTCGGAACTCGCCGTCGTGGATGCGCGCGGACAGCGCCCAGCCGAGCTGCAGTCCGATCGGCACCTCGGCATCGCGGTCGATCGCCACGGTGAACGCGTCCACGCCAGCCTCGTCCGATGCAGTGTCTATCGGGCAGGGTGCTCACACTCTCACGGTAGCGCTCGCAAGCGCAGAAGCCTAGTGTGTTGGTGAACTAGTACACTGGCGCGATGTCGGCGGAGATGGGACCTGCACACGAGGGGGCATCGGGGGCCGAGCTGATGTCGGGGCCGGAGGACGATCTCCCGCGGGAGACTGCCGGCACGCGTGAGGTCGCCGTGCGAGCGCTGCTGCCGACGCGCAGCGTGATGGAGGAAATCGGGGACATGATCATGCTCACCGGCAGGACGATCATGGCAGCCTGCGCCCCCCATATCCCTACGGCGGGGAGTTCGTGTCGCAGTTCCTGTTCGCGCTGCGCCTGTGCTGGCTGCCGCTGCTGCTGTCGACGGTCGCCATCAGCTACGGGGCGCCGGGCCTGGAGGCGGAGAACTTCCTGACGATCTTCGGCGCAACCGACCGGCTCGGCGGGTTCTTCGTGGTGTTCGCGATCCGCGAAATCGGTCCGCTGATCACCGCGATCGTGCTTGCGGGTGTCGCCGGCACCGCGATCACCGCCGACCTGGGCGCGCGCAAGATCCGCGAGGAGCTCGACGCGCTGCAGGTGCTGGGCGTGGATCCGATCAAGAACCTGGTCGTGCCCCGCTTTCTGGCGCTGATGGTCGTCACGGGGCTGTTCAACCTGTACGCGATCCTGTTCGGCCTGTTCGGCGGGATGCTCGCGGCGATCACCTATGGGCAGCCGCTGGGGCCGTTCTGGAACACGCTGTTCGCCAACGCCACCTCCACCGACCTGTGGGGATCGGTGCTGAAGACGACGATCTTCGGCGCGATCATCGCGATCGTGTGTTGCTACAAGGGCATGACCGCCTGCGGGCGGCGCCGAGGGCGTCGGCAGGGCGGTCAACCAGGCGGTCGTGGTCTCGTTCCTGGGGATCGGCGCGTTCAACACCATCTTCACGCAGACGCTGCTGGCGACCCATCCGAACATCCTGGTGATCAAGTGAACCCTGGACGGCCGATGATCTTCGCCCAGCTGTGTCCTCGGTCGCTTATGTGCCGAGCACACTGCGCTCCCTGCGTCCGTGCTGGACTCGATCCTCAACCGCCCAGGGCGGCGTGGATGAGGACGATGCGATGAACGAAATACTGGCGATGCCGCGCGAATGGCTCGCCGCGACCGGCGAGATCGCGGGGTTCACGGGCAACGTCGTGCGCGACGTGTGGGGCCTGCGCGTGTTCCGTTTCTTCGGCGAGGCGCTGCGCCAGTCGGGCATCATGATCGTCTCCTCGACGCTCGTCATCTGGGGGCTGGTGTTCATCATCGGGCTGGGCACGTGCGGGGTGCAGGGCGCCTACTTCACCGAGGCGCAGGGAGCGCCCGCGTACGCGGGCGTGTTCACGGCGTGGTGCGATCTGCGCGAGGCGGTGCCGCTGACGTTCGGGTACATGCTCTCCGCGAAGGTCGGCACGGGGATCGTGGCCGAGCTGGGGGCGATGCGCATCAGCGAGGAGATCGACGCGCTGGAGGTGATGGGCATCGACTCGATGACGTTCCTGTGCGCGACGCGTCTGCTGGCGGCGTGGCTGGTGCTGCCGTTCATGTACATCTCGGCGATCGGCGTGGCCTACCTGGGCTCATACCTGGCGGTCGTGCAGCAGGTCGGATATGTGTCCTCGGGCGGGTACTTCCTGATCTTCTGGCAGTTCCAGAACCCGCCGGACTTCCTGTTCAGCCTGATCAAGGGGATGACGATGGCGACGGCGATCGTGCTGGTGGGGTGCTACTACGGCTACAACGCCAGCGGCGGCCCGGTCGGCGTGGGCACGGCGACGGCCAAGTCGATGGTGCTCAACCTCGTGCTGCGTGAACCTGATCGGGATGCTCGGCACGCAGGTGTTCTGGGGCGCCAAACCGAGGGCACCGATCGGCGGATAGCCGGGGCCGCTACGCTGAGCGCCGTGGCGAAGACCCTCCTCATAGCCGAGAAGCCCTCCGTGGGGCAGGATCTCGCGCGCGTGCTGAAAGGGCCGTTCCAGAAGAAGGAGGGGTGGCTGGAGGGGCCCGAGCACGTCGTCACGTGGGCGGTCGGACACCTCGTGCAGCTGGCGGAGCCCGACGAGTACGACAAGAAGTTCAAGCGCTGGCGGATGGAGGACCTGCCGATCGTGCCGGATCGGTTCAAACTCGTCATCCGCGACGAACGCTCGCGCAAGCAGATGTCGGTCGTCACCGCACAGCTCGGCCGCGAGGACGTCGATCTGGTGGTGAACGCCTGCGATGCGGGGCGCGAGGGCGAGCTGATCTTCGCGTATCTGTATGAGAAGGCGAAAGGCGACAAGCCGATCAAACGGCTGTGGCTGAGCTCGATGACGAACGCGGCGATGAAAGCGGCGCTCGACTCGCTGCGGCCGGCCGAGGAGCTCGCCTCCTTGGAGCAGGCGGCGCGCTCGCGCTCGGAGGCGGACTGGATCGTGGGCATGAACGCCACGCGCGCGGCGACGATCAGGTTGCGCAGCTCGTTCGACGGGGCGGTATCGCTGGGGCGGGTGCAGACCCCGACGCTCGCGATCGTGGCGCGGCGCGAGGAGGAAATCAAGGCGTTCAAACCGGAGCCCTACTGGCTGGTCGACGCGACGTTCGCGGCGCCCCCACTCGCGGACGCGGGCGCCGAGGACGGCGAGCGTGTCTACCGCGGGCGGTTCCACGCGGGCGCGAAGCCGCGGATCGCGACGGAGGCCGAGGCCGTGGCGATCGTCGAGGCGTGCGAGGGCAGCACGGCGACGATCACGAAGCTGGAGAAGAAAGAGCAGCGCGAGAAAGCGCCGATGCTGTACGACCTGACGACGCTGCAGCGCGAGGCGAACACGCGCTATGGGTTCTCCGCGAAACGCACGCTGGCGGCGGCGCAGCGCTGTTATGAGGAGCACAAGGCGCTGACCTATCCGCGTACGAACTCGCGGTACCTGACGAAAGACATGGTCGCGGAGATCAAGCCGACGGCCGAGCTGGTGGGCACGCACGCGGAGTACAGGAAGGCGGCCGAGTATGTGACCGGCTTGGATCTGCTGCCGCTGGGCGGGTGGTGAACGACGCGAAGGTGACCGACCACCACGCGATCATCCCGACGAAGTCCGAGCACGACCTCGAGTCGGATGGGCTCGGACGACAAACGCATCTATGACATGGTCGCGCGGCGGTTCCTGGCGGTGTTCCACCCGGAGGCGGTGTTCGAGAACACGCGCGTGGAGACGCACGATCCCCGCGGGCGAGGACGAGCGCGACGGCGGGTACGTGTTCCGTACGCGCGGCAAGCTGCTGCTGGTGCCGGGCTGGCGCGGGGTCTACGACGAGGTCTCCGCCGCGAGCGCGGCAAAAACGAGCGGCGCCAGGGCCGAGGGCGAGGAGGACGAGGGCGCCGACCAGCAGCTGCCGAAGCTCCAGCAGGGCGAGCAGGTGAAGACGCGCGAGATCAAGAGCGCGCGCAAGGAAACGAAACCGCCGCGGCGCTACAGCGACGCGTCGCTGCTGGGGGCGATGGAGACGGCGGGCAAGCTCGTCGACGACGAGGAGATGCGCGAGGCGATGAAGGACTCGGGCATCGGCACGCCGGCGACGCGGGCGGCGATCATCGAGCGGCTGATCACGGTCGGCTACATCGAACGCGACGGTCGCTCGCTGGTGGCCAGCGAGAAGGGCGTGAACGTGATCAGGCTGCTGAACGAGCATGCGCTGACCTCGCCGGGGCTGACGGGCGACTGGGAGAATCGCCTGGGCAAGATCGAGCGCGGTGAGGACTCGCGCGAGAAGTTCATGGGCGACATCGCGGGCTTCGCGAAAGAGACGATCGCGGAGCTGGACGAGAAGCTCAAGGACGTGCGCATCCCCCGTGCGAGCCTCGGCCCGTGCCCGGTGTGCGGGCACGAGATCATGGAAAACCGCAAGGGCTACTCGTGCTGGGCGCGCAACGATCCCGGCTGCGGGTTCGTGATTTGGAAGGGCAAAGCCGGCAAGCAGCTGCCCGCGGAAGTCGCGCGCGAGCTGATCAAGACGGGCTACACCGCGCGCGCGATCACCGGCTTCAAAGGGCGCAGCGGGCGCAGCTTCAAAGCTCACCTCGCGCTCGAGCAGACCGAGGAGGGCAAATGGCGGGTCGAGTTCGACGAGCCGTGGGCGAAGGCGGGCGCCAAACCGCCCGAGGCGGAGGTCGAGGCAGAGGCCGAGAAGCCCACAACCGAGCGGGCGGCGAGCGATATCGAGGCTCGCACTGCCGCCTAGGGCGTTGATATTGGGGGAGACACGCCGGCCAGTCGGTTCGACCGCCCGTAGTGGCGCCGGTCACCGCACCTGCCGGCGTATCGGGAGCAGCGCCCAAAGCGCGGGGAACGGGCCCGGCGCCGTTGCGCGACCCCGAGGTCCTCGAGGAACTGGGCGCGCGCCCGTGGTCGGCGTCCTCGCTGGAGCTGTGGATCGCATGCCCGGCGCGGTGGTTCGTCGAGCGGATGCTGCGTCCTGAGAGCCCCGAGCCCGACCCCGAGCCGCTGACGCGCGGAGGCCTCGCGCACGCGGCGCTGCGCGGACACGCTGGAGGGGCTGCGCGAGCGGACAGGCTCGGCGCGGGTGACGCCGGCGCGGCTGGGACTCGCGCGCGAGCTGCTCGGCGAGGCACTCGAGCGCCACGGGAGGAGTTCCCGCTGTCGGTCCGCTCCGAGCGCGTGCCGAGCGCTCGCCGCCGGCTGGAGGCCGACCTGGAGCGCTACCTGGCGCATGCGGCGGTTCAGGACAGCCCGCTGGAGCCCAGGTGGCTGGAGCTGGGGTTCGGGTTCGACGAGGAGGGCGGCCTGCCGGCGCTGGAGCTCGGCGGGGGAGTGAGGTTGCGCGGGCGCATCGACCGCATCGACGTCATGCCCGGGGGTGAGGCCGTGGTGGTGTACGACTACAAGGGCGCGCGCGTTACGCCGGGGGCGAGGTGGATCGAGGACGGGAAGATCCAGCTCGCGCTGTACATGCTCGCGGCGCAACGGCTGCTCGGGGTGCGGGTGGTGGGCGGGCTGTATCAGCCGTTGGGCGGCGTCGATCTGCGCGCGCGGGGCGTGCTGGACGGTGCGGCGGGTGTGGGGGTGGAGTGCGTGCGCACCGACCTGCTGGAGGCGGCGGAGATCGACGCGCTCGTGCGCGACGCCGTCGGGCTCGCGCGCGCGGCGGCGGCGCAGGCGGTGGCGGGGGCGATCGAGGCGCGGCCGCTGACGTGCGCCTACACGGGCGGGTGCTCGCACCCGGCGATCTGCAGAGCCGGACGCTGATCGTGGAGCGGTTGACGGGATGGGAGCTGGTCGATCCCGAAACGACCGCGAGCGAATCCGAGGATGCGACCGAGCCCGCGGCCGGGAGCTCGCCGCCGAGCTCGGTGGGCGCGCGGACGCTGACCGCGGAGCAGGAGCACGCCGTGGCTCGGCGCAGCGAGCCGCTGCTGCTGGCCGCGGGCGCGGGGAGCGGCAAGACCTCGGTGTTGGTCGAGCGGTTCGTGCGGGCCGTGCGCGAGGACGGGATCGCGCCGGGGCGGATCCTGGCGATCACATTCACCGAGCGCGCGGCGGGCGAGTTGCGCGAACGCGTGCGCGCGCGGCTGCTCGAGCTGGGGGAGAGCGCTGCCGCGCGCGCCACCGACGGGGCGTTCGTCGGGACGTTCCACGGGTTCTGCGCGCGGATCCTGCGCTCGCAGGCGCGCGAGACGGGGCTGGGGGAGGAGCATTACGAAGTCCTCGACGAGGGTCTCGCGGGACGGCTGCGCCGGCAGTCCTTCGCCGAGGCGCTCGGCCAGTTCGTGGGCGACGGGCAGCGCGAGGAGGCGGTTGATCTGATCGCCGCATACACCGCCGACCGCGCGCGCGCGACGGTGCTCGGCGTGTACGCGGAGTTGCGCAGCCGCGGGCAGCGCGCGCCGCGCCTGCCCCCGCCCCAGCCCGGTCGTGCGCCGGTGGGACAGGCGGAGCTGTTGCGCGCGGCGGAGCGGGATGAGACGGCCAGGCGGCAGGCCCGGCTGGTGGACGAGGCGGGCGCGCGCGCGATCGTGCTGTGGGACGAGCTGCTGAGGCGGTTCGGCGAGCGTTACGACGCTGCCAAGCGGGCTCGCGACGGTCTGGACTTCGACGATCTCGAGCTGCTGGCGGGTGAGCTGCTCGCGGGCGACGAGCGGATCAGGGGGAGCTGGGCGGAGCGGTTCGAGCTGCTGATGGTGGACGAGCTGCAGGACGTAAACCCGCGTCAGCTCGCGCTCGTGAGCATGCTGGAGCGCGAGAACCTGTTCACGGTGGGCGATGAGTGGCAGTCGATCTACGGGTTCCGCCACGCCGACGTCGGTCTGTTCAGGGATCGTCACGCGCGCCTGGCGCCGCTCGGGCAGAGCCTGCGGCTGTTGCACAACTTCCGCGGGCGCCCTGAGCTGCTGCAGGCCGTCAACGTCGTGTTCGCGAAGCGGTTCGGCGAGGCCTACATCGCCCCTGCGGGCCGGCCGCGAGAGCGAGCGCGAGTCCTCGGCGCGAGGTGAGCCGCGCGTCGAGCTGCTGCTCACCGACAGGCGTGGTTGGGGCGGCGTACGGGCTCGGGCCGCGGCGGACGGCGGACCGCGCTCGGGCGCGGCGGACTGGCGTGAGGCGGAGGCCCTCGCGCTGGCGCGGCGCGTGCGGGAGCTGATCGACGACGGACGGACGAGCGCGGGTCGGGTGGCGGTGCTGCTGCGGGGGATGGGCGATGTCGACTGCTACGAGCAGGCGCTGCGCGGGCAGGGGCTGGACACGATCGCCGGCGCCGGGTCCTTCTGGGCACGTCAGGAGGTGGCCGACCTGCTGGCACACCTACGCGCGCTGGCCGATCCCGATGACGAGCTGGCGCTGTACGGGGTGCTGTCCTGTCCGCCGGTGGGACTGTCGAGCGACGCGCTGGCGTTGATGGCTCGCGCGGCCCGAGAGCGCCGGTGCGGTGTGTGGGAGGTGGCGCGCCATCCAGACGGTGGAGCCCATCCAGACGGCAGAGCCTCCTCCTCCTCCTCCTCCTCCTCCTCCTCCTGGGTGGGAGTGCGGCCGAATCCCAGCGAGCGGGCGAGCGCGAGCGTGCGGCCGCGTACTGCGCCTGGCTGGAGCGAGAGCGTGAGCTGGCGGACGAACTGGCGCTCCCACGGCTGCTGGAGCGGGCGGTCGAGCATGGCGGCCATGTGGCGCGTCTGCGCGCGGGGGAGGACGGAGGGCGTAGGCTCGCGAACGTGCACAAGCTGATCGGGCTGGCGGGGGAGTGGGAACGCAGCGAAGGGCATGACCTGCGCGGGTTCCTCGAGGAGGCGGCGTTCCAGCAGGGGGCGGGCGGCATGGGGTTCCTCGCGAGCGCTGAGACGACAGCCGAGCCGGATGCGCCTGTGGAGGGACAGGCGCCGGCGGACGCCGTGCGGCTGATGAGCGTGCATGCCGCGAAGGGGTTGGAGTTCGACGTGGTGTGCGTGTCCGACCTCGGTCGCGCGCCGAGCGCCGCCGTGCCCGACCTGCTGGTCGAGCACGATCGTGTCGGGGTTCGTCTGCTCGAGCTCGCCGATCCGGAGCCGCGTCCGGCGCTCGACTACGCGGAGTTGACGGACGAGCGCCGCGCGGCTCAGGCGCAGGAGGAGGACCGGATCGTGTACGTCGCGATGACGCGCGCGCGCGAGCGCCTGCTGCTGAGCGGGGCGGTGGACTTCTCCAGCTGGCCGCGCGAACGTCCCGGCGCTCCGCCGATCGCGTGGTTGGGGCCGGCGCTGGCGGCGGAGCTGCCCGCGCTGTGCGCGGAGGCGGTGCGTGATGTGCCCGGGCGGCGGGACCGCTCGTCTGGAGGCGTCGCGGGCCCGGTGAGCGGCGGGCCGATGGGTGCGGGTGGGCCGATGGGCGATAGTGGGCTGATGGGTGCCGGTGAGTCGATGGGCGACAGTGAGCTGATGGGTGCCGGTGGGTCGACGAGCGACGGTGAGCCGGTGAGCGGCGGGCCCGCGACCGGCGCTCGACCGGCGCTGGTGCTGAGCGTGGACGGGACCGACGTTCCGTTGCGCTGCCACCTGAACACGGCAGCGATGGCGGCGTGAACCAGCAGCGGCCCTCAGATGGGGAGCTGTTCGCCCACGCGCGGGCCGGCGACGAGCGCGCTCGGGAGGAGCTCGTCGAGCGCTACCTGCCGCTGGCGCGGCGGCTGGCGCGCCGCTACCAGCGCAGCGAAGAGCCGCTGGAGGACCTGACCCAGGTCGCCTCGCTGGGGCTGCTGAAGGCGGTGGACCGCTATGACTCCAGCCGCGACACCGCGTTCTCGAGCTTCGCGGTGCCGACGATCCTCGGCGAGTTGCGGCGCCACTTTCGCGATCGCACCTGGTCGGTGAGGGTTCCGCGCGAGCTGCAGGAGCTGGCGCTGCGGGTGGACAAGACGGCTACGGCGCTGTCCTCCGAGCATGGCCGGGCACCGACGGTCGGAGAGATCGCCCTCGCGATGGATGTCAGCGATGAGCAGGTGCTGGAGGCGCTGCAGGCCGCCGGGGCCTACCGTGCGGGCTCGCTGGACGCGCCGCGGTCCTCCGCCGGAGAGGACTCGTCGGGGAGAGCGTCGGCGAGGCGATCGGCGTGCGGGAGGGCGGGTTCGATCGCGCGGAGGAGCGCGCGACGCTGGGGCCGATGTTCGCCCACATCACCGAGCGCGAACGGTTGGTGCTGACGCTGCGCTTCGCCGAGGATCTCACCCAGGCCGAGATCGGCGAGCGGATCGGCGTCTCGCAGATGCAGGTGTCGCGGCTGATCCGTCAGGCGCTCGCGCGGCTGCGGGAGGGCCTGAGAGAGGATCCACCGCACGAGGATCCGCCGACCGCCGGGTGATGGACCCGTCCCGGATCACCCATCCGGGTCTGGAGTGCAATGCCTGTCGTGGGCCGCGGGGCCCACGGGTTGACATCGACTCGAAAGCCGTCAACACTGTTGGGTATGGCTCGATCGATGTGGATGGGCACGCTCAACTTCGGTCTCGTGAGCATGCCCGTGAAGCTGTACAGCGCCGTCACGAACAAGAGCGTGCACTTCAACCAGCTGCACAGCGCCGATCACGCGCGCATCCAGCAGAAGCGCGTGTGTTCGGCCGACGGCGAGGAGGTTCCGTTCGAGGAGATCGTCAAGGGTTACGAACTGGCGCCCGAGCGGTATGTCGTGATCGAGGATTCAGAGCTTCAGGCGCTCGCCCCGGAGGCGACGCGCACGATCGAGATCGAGGACTTCGTCGAGCTCGAGGAGATCGACCGCGATCTACTTCGACCAGCCTACTACATCGTGCCCAACCGCGGCGGCGCGCGCTCGTACAGGCTGCTGCTGCAGGCGATGCGCGAGACCGGCAAGGTCGCGATCGCGCGCGTCGTGCTGCGCTCCCGCGAGCGGCTGGTGGCGGTGCACCCGCGCGAGGACGTGCTGATGATGACGACGCTGAGCTACGCCGACGAGGTCAACCCGACGAGCGAGCTGCGCGAGCTCGGCGGCGAGGAGGAGTCCGCGGCCGTGGGCGAGCGCGAGCTGGACGTCGCCAGGCGACTGGTGCGAGTCGCTGGCCGAGCCGTTCGACATCGCTCGCTACCGCGACACCTACCGCGAGGCCGTGCTCGACCTGATCGACCGCAAGGCCAGCGGCGAGGAAATCGTGGTGCAGCCGCGCCCGGCGGTGGAGGCGCTGCAGGCTCCCGATCTGATGGGCGCGCTGCAGGCGAGCCTCGAGCGCGCCCGCGAGCGCGGCGGAGACGTGCTGTCCACGGCGGCGGCGAACGGCAAGGATGGGGCTCGCAAGCAGGCTCCCGCCAAGAAAGGGCCCGCGAAGAAAGCTCCGGCGACGAAGAAAGCTCCGGCGAAGCCCTCCGCGAAGACGAAGGCCGGCTGAACTCCGCGAAGACGAAAGCCGGCTGAACTCCGCGAAGATGCAGGTCGGTTGAACTCCGCGAAGACGAAGACCGGGGCTGACCCCGATCAGGCGAACGGAATGATGAGGATGAGCTCCTCGCCGGCGCCGTCGGCGGCGAGCTCGACGCGGCGACGCCGGGAGTAGCGCTCGATCACGTTGCCGACGTCGGGGAGTCGGCGTCGTCCAGAAGCCCCGCCGCGCCGCCCGCGCGCAGCTCGGCGACGCGCAGCTCGATCGCGCGCTCCTCGGCGGTCAGCGTGTAGGCGAGGTGGCTGTCGCGCACGTGCGCGGGGGCGTGCGCGGAGATCGCATCGCACAGGATCAGCGCGTCGTCGAACCGGTCCAGCGGGCACTGGGCGCGGGCGAGGACCATCGCGGCGACGCGGTTCAGCACCGGCCCCGCGAGCGGGCCGGTCGAGACCCGCAGCGAGACGGGTCCCGGCGGTCCCGGCGGTGATGAGGCGCGCGGTTCGGGCGTCGGCGATTTGCTCACGACAGCGGGGCTGGGTCGATCCGGTCGTCCTGTCCGTCCAACGAGGGGACGTCCTGCGCCTGGACGCTCCGGTGAGCCCCGGCGTCCGCCCGACCGTCGGACAGCGAGAACGTCATGCGCACCTCGGTGCGCTCCTGCTCGTCGCGCCCGAGCTGCACCGACTCGGCCAGCGAGGCGATCAGCGGCAGGCCCAGACCCGAGGCCAGGGCTGTCCGGGTGCGGCGCGATGCCGGGTCCCTCGTCGCGCACGACCACGGTGAGCGAGACCGTCATCCAGCGTGGCGAGGACCTCCAGTGGCCCCGGGGAGTCCTCGTCATAGGCGTGGACGACGACGTTCGAGCAGGCCTCGGTGACCGCCAGGCGCACATCCGACAGCAGCTCCTCGTCCACGGCGAGCGTCTCGCCGAGCGCGCCGAACGCGTGGCGGATGAGCGCGATGTTCTCTGCTCGAGCCGGGAGCGCTAGCTCCATGTCCGGCGTCATACTCGCTCCTGGGATACTCGAGTTGCCTGCGTCATCGCTAATGGTGCCCGATAGCGGCCATTCTCACACGCCGAGCATACGCCAGCGACTCCGACGCCACCCGCCCGCGAGGCCCTCGCGGCGGGCGAGCCCGGTTGTGCCGCCACGGCTCGACCGGCGGATGGGAGTCGATCGCGACGCCCTCGCGGGGCATGCGCGCGAGTGTTTGCGCGCCCGCCCGCACTGATACCCTTTCTGGCTCCGCCTCAGGTGTCCGCCCGTGCCCGCGTGAGAGAGTGTTCGCGCGGGGATGCACCGCCCCCAGGGAGCACTTCCATGACTACGCACACCATGCAGCCGCCCAAGGCCGTCGGACTCTACGACCCCCGCTTCGAGCACGACGCGTGCGGCGTGGGGATGGTCGCGCGCCTGGACAACACGCCGACGCACGAGGTCGTGGAGCGGGGGATCGCCGCGCTGAAGAACCTCGAGCACCGCGGCGCCTCCGGCGCGGACCCGTGCACGGGCGACGGCGCGGGGATCCTGATGCAGATGCCCGACGAGCTGCTGCGCGCGGTGGTCGAGTTCGAGCTGCCGCCGGCGGGTCGCTACGGGGTGCTGATGTGCTTCCTGCCCGCCGCGGACGAGTCTCGTCGCGCGCGGCTGGAGGAGCTGCTCGAGCGGACCGTCCGTGGCGGAGGGCCAGACGGTGCTCGGCTGGCGCGACGTGCCGGTGGCGCCGGAGCACACCGGCGAGGTCGCGGGCGCCTGCCGTCCGGCGATCCGCCAGCTGTTCGTCGGCGCCGGTCCCGAGCACGGCTGGCGGACCAGGACGCGTTCGAGCGCAAGCTGTACGTGATCCGGCGCGTATGCGAGCTGAGCCCGGAGGGCGAGGGGCTGTACGTCGCGTCGAGCTCCTCGCGCACGCTCAACTACAAGGGCATGCTGATCAGCTGCCAGCTGGCCGAGTTCTACCCCGACCTGCGCGACGAGCGCTGCAAGAGCGCGCTGGCGCTCGTGCACTCGCGCTTCTCGACGAACACGTTCCCCAGCTGGGAGCTGGCCCACCCCTACCGCACGATCTGCCACAACGGCGAGATCAACACGGTGATGGGCAACGTCAACTGGATGCGCGCGCGCGAGTCCGAGCTCTCGAGCGAGCTGTTCGGCGCCGACCTGCAGAAGATCCTGCCGGTGGTGACGCCCGGCAACTCCGACTCGGCGACGTTCGACAACGTGATGGAGCTGCTGCTGCTCGCCGGACGCTCGCCGGCGCACGCGGCGATGATGATGATCCCCGAGGCCTACCGCGACCGCGAGGACCTGCCCGCGGACCTGGTCGGCTTCTACGCCTACCACGCCTGTCTGATGGAGCCATGGGACGGCCCGGCGTCGGTCGCGTTCACCGACGGGCGCGTCGTCGGCGCGACGCTCGACCGCAACGGGTTGCGGCCCGGGCGCTGGGTGGAGACGGCCGACGGGCACGTCGTGCTCGGCTCGGAGACGGGCATGCTCGACGTCGCGCCCTCGGAGATCAAGCGGCTGGGACGGCTGCAGCCGGGCAAGCTGTTCCTCGTGGACCTGCAGCGCGGGCGGATCGTCGAGGACGGCGAGGTCAAGCGCGAGCTCTCCACGCGCCGGCCCTACCGCGAGTGGTTTCAGCGCAGCTCGGTCGCCTTCGAGGAGCTGGAGCCCTCCGAGCAGGTGACGATCTCCGACCAGCCGCTGCACCGCCGCCAGCGCGCGTTCGGCTTCACCCAGGAGGATCTGCGCGTGCTGCTGGCCCCGATGGCGCGCGACGGGGCCGAGCCGATCGGCTCGATGGGCAACGACATCTCCCTGGCGGTCCTCTCCGACCAGGCGCCGCCGCTGTTCTCCTACTTCAAGCAGCTGTTCGCGCAGGTCACCAACCCGCCGATCGACCCGATCCGCGAGGAAATCGTGATGAGCCTGCAGACGACCCTCGGCAGCGAGCGCAACCTGTTCGAGGAGACGCCCGAGCACGCGCACAAGCTCGTGCTGGAGCGCCCGATCCTGCTCAACCGCGAGCTGGAGACCCTCCGCCACGTCTCCCACGAGCTGTTCGCGGCGCGCACGATCGACATCACCTGGCCCGTTGCCGAGGGTGCCGCCGGCATGCGCGCGGCGCTGGATCGCGTGTGCGAGCAGGCGCACGACGCGATCTCAGCGGGCGTCAACATCATCGTCCTGTCCGACCGCTCGCTCGGCCCGCGCCGCGCGCCGATCCCATCGCTGCTGGCGGTCGCCTCCGTCCACCACCACCTCGTGCGCGAGGGCACGCGGCTGCGCGTGGGGATCGTGCTGGAGTCGGGCGAGCCGCGCGAGGTCCACCACTTCGCGACGCTGATCGGCTACGGCGCGAGCGCGATCAACCCGTATCTGATGCTGGAGACGCTCGACGAGCTCGTGATCGAGGGGCGGATCGCGCCGGGCGCCGGCGACGGCGCACCCAACGGGACGCCGCTGACGGGCGAGGAGCTGAACGGGCGCCTGGAGCAGGCCGCGCAGAACACGATCAAGGCGATCGGCAAAGGCCTGCTGAAGACGATCTCCAAGATGGGCATCTCCACGATCCAGTCCTACCGCGGGGCGCAGATCTTCGAGGCCGTCGGTCTGGAGCGGGAGCTGATCGAGCGGCACTTCACCGGTACCGCCTCGCGCATCGGCGGGGTCGGGCTGGACGTGCTCGCGACCGAGGCGCTGGAGCGCCACGCGCGCGCGTATCCGGCGCCCGAGGATGACCTGCTGCCGGTCGGTGGGGTGTATGCGTGGCGGCGCGACGGCGAGCACCACATGTGGAACCCCGAGACGATCGCGCTCGTCCAGCACGCGGTGCGCGCGGCGAACGGCAACGTCGCGGCGGCGCTTGCAGGGCGAGGACGAGGCGCTCGCCGAGGTGCGCTCGAGCGACGCGTACGCGAAGTACCGGGAGTACGCGCGCGCGATCAACGAGGACGCGGCGCGCAAGGCGACGCTGCGCGGGCTGCTCGAGTTCGGGCCGCGCGAGGACGTCGCTGCGTCGCGAGCCGATTGCCGCTGGAGGAGGTCGAGCCGGCGAGTGAGATCGTGCAGGCGCTTCTGCACCGGCGCGATGAGCCTCGGCTCGATCTCGCGCGAGGCGCACGAGACGCTCGCGATCGCGATGAACCGGCTCGGCGGGCGCTCGAACACGGGCGAGGGTGGAGAGGACCCCGCGCGCTTCGCACCCGACCCCAACGGCGATCGGCGGCGTTCGGCGATCAAGCAGGTCGCCTCGGGCCGCTTCGGCGTGACGATCAACTACCTCGTCAACGCGGACGAGCTGCAGATCAAGATGGCCCAGGGCGCCAAGCCCGGCGAGGGCGGCCAGCTGCCGGGCGGCAAGGTCGACGCGTACATCGGCTCGATCCGCCACACGACCCCGGGCGTGGGCCTGATCTCGCCGCCGCCCCACCACGACATCTACTCGATCGAGGACCTCAAGCAGCTGATCTACGACCTGCGCTGCTCCAACCCCCCGACCGAACGAGCCCGGCGCGCAGGTGTCGGTCAAGCTCGTCGCCGAGGTCGGCGTCGGCACGGTCGCCGCGGGCGTGTCCAAGGCCAACGCCGACCGCGTGCTGATCTCCGGCCACGACGGCGGCACCGGCGCCTCGCCGCTGTCCTCGATCCAGGCCGCGGGCGTGCCGTGGGAGATCGGGCTGGCCGAGACCCAGCAGACGCTGCTGCTCAACGACCTGCGCTCGCGCATCGTCGTGCAGACCGACGGCCAGCTGAAGACCGGGCGCGACGTGGTGATCGCCGCGATGCTCGGCGCGGACGAGATGGGCTTCTCCACCGCGCCGCTGATCGCCACGGGCTGCATCATGATGCGCGCCTGCCACCTGAACACCTGCCCGGTGGGCATCGCCACGCAGGACCCGGAGCTGCGCAAGCGCTTCAAGGGCACGCCCGAGCACGTCGTCAACTTCTTCTTCTTCGTCGCCGAGGAAGTGCGCGAGATCCTCGCCTCGCTGGGCCTGCGCTCGCTGGACGAGGCGATCGGTCGCGTCGACCTGCTGCACGCCCGGCCCGCGATCGAGCACTGGAAGGCGCGCGGGGTCGACCTGACGCACATCCTCACGTACATCGAGCTGGCCGAGGACGCGCCCCAGGCGGCGCGTGCAACCGCCGCCGGCGGTGCTCGCCGACGCGCTGGACTGGGAGCTCGTGCGGCGCTCGGCCGGAGCGATCGAGCGCGGCGAGCAGGTGCGGATCGAGCTGCCCATCCGCAACGTCAACCGCTGTGTCGGCGGCATCCTCTCCAGTCACATCGCGCGCGCACACGGCGCCGCCGGGTTGGAAGAGGGCTCGATCGAGGTCGAGTTCGAGGGCTCCGCCGGTCAGAGCTTCGGCGGGTGGCTCGCCCCGGGCGTGACGTTCACGCTGCGCGGCGACGCGAACGACTACACCGGCAAGGGTCTCTCCGGCGGAGTGCTGGCGGTGCGTCCGCGCGAGGGCATGGCGCAGCGAGTTCGTCGCCGAGGAGAACGTGATCGTCGGCAACACGCTGCTCTACGGGGCGACCGCCGGGCGCGCGTTCTTCCGCGGTCTGGCGGGCGAGCGCTTCGCGGTGCGCAACTCCGGCGCGTGCGCGGTCGTGGAGGGCGTCGGCGACCACGGCTGCGAGTACATGACCGGCGGGCGCGTGGTCGTGCTCGGTCCCACCGGGCGCAACTTCGCCGCCGGCATGAGCGGCGGGATCGCGTACGTGCTCGACGAGGACGGCGGCTTCGCGAGCGCTGCAACATGGGCATGGTCGGGCTTCGAAAAGCTCAGCCACCGAGGACGCCGCCGAGCTGCAGGGCGCTGATCGCCGAGCACGCGCGGCGCACCGGCTCGCCGGTCGCCGCGCGCGTGCTCGCGCGCTTCGAGGAGCTGCTGGCGCGGGGGGCGTTCGTGAAGGTGATGCCCCACGACTACAAGCGCGTGCTGGCCGAGCGGCCGAGGCGCAGAGGCACGTGCGGCGGACGCGCCGGCGGTGGCCGCCGAGGGCATGCTCGCAGCCCGGCAGGGCATGTTGCGTCGCCGGCCGCTGTGGGCATGTCCCTCAGGCATCTCGGCGAGCCCGAGCTGCGGGCGGGCCTGATGGGCAAGCTCGGCGGGTTTCTGCAGATCGAGCGCCACGGGATTCCCTACCGGGACCCCGACGAGCGCGCGCACGACTATCGCGAGTTCCTCGTCACCCGCCCGACCGAGGAGCTGCGCGAGCAGGGCGCGCGCTGCATGGACTGCGGCGTGCCCTTCTGCCACAACGGCTGTCCGCTCGGCAACCTGATCCCCGACTGGAACGACCTCGTCTACCGCGACCGCTGGCAGGACGCGATCGCGCAGCTGCACGCGACGAACAACTTCCCCGAGCTCACCGGCCGCCTGTGCCCCGCTCCGTGCGAGGCCGCGTGCGTGCTGGAGATCCGCGAGAACGACGCCGTCACGATCAAACAGATCGAGCTCGCGATCGTCGACCGCGCCTGGGATGAGGGCTGGATCGTGCCGCGCCCGCCCCGGCATGAGACCGGACAGTCGGTCGCCGTGGTCGGCTCGGGCCCGGCGGGCATGGCCGCCGCCCAGCAGCTGCGCCGCGCGGGCCATCGCGTGACGCTGTTCGAGCGCGACGAGGCCGCCGGCGGCCTCGCGCGGTTCGGGGTCCCGGACTTCAAGATCGAGAAGCGGATCGTGCAGCGGCGCGTCGAGCAGCTGCTCGACGAGGGCGTCGAGCTGCGCTGCGGGGTGGACGTCGGCGGGGGCGCTTCCGGCGCCACCGTTGCCGGCGTCGACGGCATGGACGTCGATGGCCTCCGTACGGATGGCGACGGGTCCAGCGCGGGTGCGCGCGAAGTGGTGAGTGTCGAGGAACTGCGTGGCACGTTCGACGCGATCGTGCTCGCCACCGGCTCGCGCGTGCCGCGCGACCTGCCGGTTCCCGGACGCGAGCTGGATGGGGTGCACTTCGCGATGGACTACCTGTACGGACGCAACCGCTGGGCCGCGCGCGAGTTCGGCCCAGCGCCCGACGCTCCCCAGCCCGAGGTCGCGAGTGCGATCAGTGCTGCAGGCAAGGACGTCGTCGTGATCGGTGGCGGCGACACCGGCGCGGACTGCGTCGGCAACGCGCTGCGCGAGGGCGCCCGCTCGATCGCCCAGCTGGAGCTCCTGCCCGAGCCCCCGGCCCAGCGCCCGGACGACCGCACGCCGTGGCCGCAGTGGCCGCTGAAGTACCGCATGAGCTACGCGATGGAGGAGGCATTGCGGGAGGGCGTGGGCGAGCAGGATTACTCGATCGTGACGACCCACTTCTCCGACGACGGCACCGGCGGGGTGGCGGCGCTGCATATCGCCCAGGCCGCGCCCGCGCCCCCGTTCGGGCCGATCGCGGGCACCGAGCGCGAGCTGCCGGCTCAGCTGGTGCTGCTGGCGATGGGCTTCCTGCACCCCGAACAGGGCCTGCTGGACCAGCTCGGCGTGGAGAAGGACCCGCGCGGGAACGTGAAGGCGGTCAAGCCCTACACGACCTCCGTCGAGGGCGTCTTCGCCGCCGGCGACGCCCGCCGGGGGCAGTCGTTGATCGTGTGGGCGATCAACGAGGGACGCCAGTGCGCGCGGATGGTCGAGCGCTATCTCGCGGGCCGGCGCAACGGCGCCGTCGAGCGGGGGAGAGGCAGCATCATCGGCTCGGCCCGAAGACCAGGCGCTCGCCGGGCACGCCGACGCCGACGAGGGCCCCGAGGGTCCACCGAACCACGTCACGCCCGGCGTACCGGCGGAGTAGGCGCCAAGCACGTCGGGCCTGGCAGGGCAGTGAGGGCCCGCCCCGCGGTAGGAATCGGGTGCTACCATTTGATCGTGTCCGTTCAGAAGGTGTCCATCTCCCTCGATGAGCTGGTGCTCCTGGCTGCTCGCGAGGCCGCCAAGCGCCGTGGCATGAGCCTGTCGGCCTGGGTTAACCAAGCGTCCGAGACAGCGTTGGAAACCGAGGTTAGCCTGGAGGACGGTCTGGCCGGGGTTGCGGAATGGGAAGCCGAAAACGGGCCGCCTACCGAGGAGGAAATGGCCGAGGCGTCCGCGATCCTCGACGCCGCGGGGATTGGCATTAGGCGCGAGTCCCGTCGCGCTGCGTGAACGGCGTCACCTACGACGCGGGCGCATTGATCGCGGCCGAACGCGGCTCGCGGTCCATGTGGTGGCTGCATCGCGACCTGCTCAAACGCGGGGTGAAGCCAACACTCCCGACGGTCGTCTTGGGCCAGGCATGGCGAGGCGGCCCCCAGGCGCGGCTGTCACGACTCGTGCGTGGGTGTCGCATCGAGCCGTTCATCGAGCAGCAGGCGCGCGCTGCCGGCGCGGCGCTGGCAGCAAGCGGGAGCAGCGATCTGATCGACGCTGCCGTGGTCATGACGGCCCTCGCGCGCAATGACCTGATCGTCACCAGCGATCCCGACGACCTGCAGCGGATCGCGAGCGCGATCGGCCGCTCCATCGAGGTCTACGTCGTCTGAGTCGCGGCGGAAGCTGGTTTTTTTTCGCTCTGCGGAGCGGGTGCTCTTTCTTTTCTCTCTCTCTCTCTCTCTCTGGCTTCGACGTCCAGGTCATCTCACTCGAAGCAACCGAAACCTTCGCAGGTGGCAGTTGGGCGGCGCCCGGCGCCGCTCATCGGCACCTCGGATCACACCGCGCAGGCGCCCTACGACACGCTGCCGCGCGGCACTATCCACTGCACGCGCTGACCGGTGAGCTTCGCGATCCGATCGAAGTCCGCGTCGTAGTGCAGGACCGCCAGTTCGGCCCGCTCCGCGCAGGCCGCGATCAGCAGGTCGGGCAGCGGCACGGCACGATGCTGGGAGCGCTCCGCGAGCATCCCCTGCACCTCCAGCGCTCGTTGCACGCACCCCTCGTCGAACGGCGCGCGCGGCATGCCGCGTAGCGACTTCGCCGCAGCACGGTAGTTGCTCCGGCTACTGGCGCTGTAGAGCATCTCCAGGTCGACGATCCCGCAGGTGGCGAGCGCTCCCTCCAGCAGCAGCGGGTCCAGCGCCTCGCGAACCTGGGCTTGGGTCTGTCGACGGGCCAACGCGCTCTTGTCGGCAAGGAAGGTGGGCACCGGTGCTCAGCGCCAGGCGCCGGCCATGACGTCAGAGTCGTCGAGCTCCAACGCGCCGGGAGTGGACAGCAACTCGAGCAGTTCCCGGCGCTGTCTGAGCTTGACGACCTCGGAGAGCGCCGCATCTACCGTGTCGGTCAGCGTCTTGGTGCCGAGCACATCCTTCGCCGCCGCCACCTTCGCGGTGTCGATCTCGAAGGAGGTCTTGCGCCTGGTTGAGATACTCACGTCTTTAGTATAGCGAAGTGCAGAATTATAGATAGCAAGACAAGCGATAGTCGCTATCCATCGATGCGGCTAACGTCGTCGGGCGCCCGCAACAGCCAAGCGCTGCGAGCACCGGCTTGACCCGACAACGTCTGCTCAGCAGGACTCATCTTGCGAGCGCTCCATTCGGCGCACGCGCATGACCGCGGAAAGGCCGATCGACTCGCCCCCGCCGGGGTCTCGACACCCCCGGCACCGGCCGTGTGTTTCTTCTACGCTTGCTCCATGCCTTCCGCCAACGGATCGCTTCCCCGCGCGTGCATCATCGGCGCCGGCTCCTCCGGCATCGCCGCCGTCAAGGCCCTGCACGAGCGCGGCATCCCGTTCGACTGCTTCGAGAAGTCCGACCAGCTCGGCGGCAACTGGGTGTTCGGCAACCGCAACGGCATGTCCGCCGCCTACCGCGACCTGTTCATCAACGTCTCCCGCGAGCGCATGGCCTACTCGGACTTCCCCATGCCCACCTCCTATCCCGACTTCCCCCACCACACGCACATCCGCGAGTACTTCAACGACTACGTCGACCACTTCGGCCTGCGCCCGCACATCACCTTCGAGACCGGCGTCGAGCACGCCGCCCGCCGCGAGGACGGCTCCTGGGATGTCACGCTCGAGGGCGGCGAGACCCGCAGCTACGACGCTCTGCTCGTCGCCAACGGCCACCACTGGGACCCGCGCTGGCCCGAACCCGCCTTCCCGGGCGCCGACACTTTCGCCGGCGAGCAGCTGCACGCGCACTCCTACGTCGACAACTCACTGTTCACCGGTCGCAACGTCGTCATCCTCGGCATGGGCAACTCCGCCATGGACATCGCCGTCGAGTCCTCCTACGTCGCCGCCAACACCTACCTCTCCGCGCGCCACGGCGCTTGGATCATCCCCAAGTACGTCTTCGGCAAACCCGTCGACCAGCTCCCGCAGGACCCGCGCATCCCCTTCGCCATCCGCCAGCGCATGATCCACCAGGTCATCAACACCTACACCGGCGACCCCGAGCGCTACGGCCTGCCCAAACCCGACCACAAGTTCGGCGAGGCCCACCCCACCGTCTCCGGGCGCATCCTCGACCGCATCGCGCACGGCACGATCGCGCCCGTGCCCAACATCGCCGGCGCTGGAGGGCTCGCAGGTGCGCTTCACCGACGGGCGCGTCGTCGACGCCGACGTCGTCGTCTACTGCACCGGCTACCGCATCAGCTTCCCCTTCCTCGACCCCGAGCTCGTGTCCGCGCCCGACAACCACATCGAGCTGTTCCGGCGTGTCTTCCACCCTGACATCCCCGGTCTCTACTTCATCGGCCTGCTCCAGCCGCTCGGCGCGATCATGCCGCTCGCCGAGGCCCAGGGCGAGTGGGTCGGCGACCACCTGCTCGGCGACTACGTCCTGCCGCCCAGCGAGCAGGTGCGCGCCGACATCGCCGCCGACCAGGCCGCGATGGCCAAGCGCTACGTCGACCTCCAAGCGCCACACGATCCAGGTCGACTTCGACGACTACCTGCACGACCTCGCCGCCGAGCGCCGCGCCGGAGCGCAGCGCGCCCGGGCCCGTCTGCTGCCTGCGTAGGTCCGAACCGAACGGCTGCCGGAGGCTGTGCCGACGGCGTTAGCTTGGACCTTCTTCTACGCTGTTTCTCTCAGCCATGCCCACCTTCTGCCGACACAACCGCTTCATCGAGCGCTGCCCGATCTGCAGCCGACCCTGCCCGGCGCCGCGCCCGCGACGGGCACCGGCAAGCGGCCTGGTCCGCGCGCGGCGGCCGGGCGGGCGCCGGCGCGTCATCCTCGCGCGGCGCCTCGGCCACCGGCCGGCATCGGCGCCTGCGCGCCGGCGGGCGGGAGGTGCGCGTCCACCGCGAGATCCGCGCCCAGGACGACGGCTATGAGCACGCGCTCGTGCCCGGCCTGCACTCCTCCAGGACGCCGCCCGCCTGGCGGAGGAGATCGCCTTCGCCAGCGGCCGTCTGCTGCGCCTGCACGCGGCGCCGCCGAGCCTGTTCAACGAGATCCGCACGCTCGCGGGCGAAGGCGAGCTCGAGCGCGCCACCTGGATGTGCTTCCTGGCCGTCTACCTGTCGCCGCTGCAGGGCGAGGACCCGTTCGCGGGCATCCGCCTGGTGCTCGACGCGAGTGCGAGCGCGCCCGACGAAGCGGGGGAGCGGCTCGAGGATGCGCCGGGGAGTGACGGATGGTCGGCGCGATCCCCGCTCGACGGCGTCCCGCTCGGGCCGCGCACCTCCCACGATCCCGCGCGCGGATCCGAGACGCTGCGCGCCTACCGCCAATGGGCCCTGCACGCGGGCTCCCAAGCGCAGGCGCTCATCGGCGAGGCGTCCTGGACGCCCCAGCGGCGCTTCGAGCGCGCGTTCGAGCGGCTCGCGCTGCCCGGCTTCGGACGCATGGGCCGCTACGAGCTGCTGGTCACGCTCGGGCGGCTCGGGCTGTACGAGCTGCAGGCCGACTCGCTGCACCTCGCGTCGGGCGCGCCGGGCTCGAGGATCCCACGACCGTCGCCGCCAAGCGCGTGCTCGCCGTCGGCGATCCGATCTATCTCGAGCGCCGCGCGTCCGCGTTCGCCCAGGAGCTCGACGTGCCGGTCGACGTGCTCGACCTGGCCTTCGCCAACTGGGGCACCGGCGAGCGCGCCACCCTCGGCTTCAAGCCCGACGTGATCGATCGCCACGCGCTCGAACGTGCCCGCGAGGCGTTCGACCTCGCGGCGATCCCCGCTTGAACGCGCTCGCCGCGGCACACCCACGGCGCTCACGAGCGCCGCTGGCACGGGCGCTGCCGCGCGAAAAAATGCCGTCCACCCCGACGCCTACAGTCTGCGCAATGCCGCTGTGCTTCATCGAGCCTCAGGACGCAATCCGCGTGATCGCCGAGTCCGTCGGCCGTGAGGCCCGCCGCCAGCTCGTCGGCGAGGTTGTGCGCGCGTGGGTCGACGACATCCCCGACCAGGAGCTCTCCGTCCACTACGCCCGCGCGATCGCCGACCTCGACCAGGACGACCTGCACCTGCTCGCCGCCTGGCACGCCTCGCTGGAGGTCGGCCAGCCGATCCCCAACACCGACTTCCTCGTCGGCGTCTTCGCGAAGCCTCGGCGACAACCGCCGCGAGGCCCTGAAGATCGCCGCCGGCTTCCGCGGCGAGGAAGCCTTCCAGGCCGGCGTCTCCGAGGAGCAGGCGCTGGACACCGTGCTCCCCTGCCTCTCCCGCGAGCGGGCGATCGAGCTCGCGCACGAGTGCATCCAGCTGTATGCCTGGGACCGGCTGGGCTGCGACAACTAGCCTCCGAAGCGGCTGCCCGGACGCGCGAGCTAGACTCAGACCATGTCCGAGGTCGCCGCATCCCCAACCGTCGACGACGTGATGGACGCTCTGTCCAACGTGATCGATCCCGAGCTCGGACTGGACTTCGTCGAGCTTGGACTGATCTACGGCGTCGAGGTCAACGACGGCAATGTGAACGTCACGTTCACCCTGACCACGCCCGGCTGCCCGATCGGGCCGCAGGTGACCGAACAGATCGACGAGTTCGTCGGCGAACTGGACGGCGTCAAGACGATCGAGTCCGAGATGGTGTTCACCCCGCCGTGGTCCCCGGAGAAGATGAGCGAGGATGCCAAGTTCGCCCTCGGCTACTGACCTAGGACGCCGTATGCCGGCGCGCTACTGCGTCCTCGGTCGCTCGCGTACGTAGTACGCCACGCTCCTTGCGTCCTTGTATCGCTTGGCCTACGACGCCCTAGGAGGTTGGTGAGGATCAGGCCGGCGCGCGACCGACTCGCGCGCGAGCGCGACGAGCGTGGCGAGTTCCCTGGCGATCGTCTCGCCGAGCAGGTCGATGTCTGGCAGCGCGTCGTAGTCGCCGAGCAGGCCGAAGTTCATCTGGCCGTTGTAGGACATGATCGCGATCGCCAGCGCGTGGTTTTCGGGCAGGAACGCGACCGGGTAGGCGGCGAGCATCTCGCGCCCGAGCACATACAGCGGGAACTGCGGTCCGGGGACGTTCGTCACGAGCAGGTTGAACAGGCGCGTGGAGAAGTTCAGGCGCGAGGCCTGCGCGAGGATCGTCGGCGGCGCGAAGTTCTGCGCGCCCGCGATCACCTCCGCGCCGAGGGCCTGCTTGGACTCCTTCAGCCCGTCCATCGCGTGTGAGACGAAGCGCAGTCGCTGCACCGGGTCGGCGATGTAGACCGGCAGCGGACCGCGCATCGCGACGATGCGGTTGCCCATCGTGGTCGTGCTCGTCGTCGGCGCGCACCGACACCGGCACGAGCGCGCGCAGCTCCACGCCCTCGGTGCGCAGGCCGCGGGAGATCAGGAACTCGCGCAACGCGCCCGCGACGACCGCCAGCACGACGTCGTTGACGGTGCCGCCGAACGCGTTCTTGACGAGCTTGAAGTCGTCCAGCCGGCTGCCGATCGCCCATGAACCGACGGTGCGGGCCGATGTGGACGTTCAGCGGCGTCTCCGGCGCCGGGTTCAGACCCCGCCCACACGATCTCGCCGATGCCCTCCGCCGCCTCGCGCGTGCGCGCCAGCGCGCGATCGGGGTGCGCGAGCGCGTCCAGCGCGCCCTCCGCCAGCTCGATCCCGGCGCGCACCGCCCCCTTCAGGCCCGGCCGCGACCAGCTCCGGAGTGCCCGGTTCGCGGTGCGGGCGCCAGGCGCGCCCGGAGTGCTTGATCGGCGGTGGGTCGGGGCTGAGGTCGAACAGCACCGTCGCCAGGTCGATCCCGGCGATGCCGTCGATCAGGGAGTGATGGGTCTTGGAGATCAGCGCGAAGCGATCGTCTTTCAGCCCCTCGATCAGCCACATCTCCCACAGCGGCTTGGAGCGGTCCAGCTGCTGGGAGAAGATCCGCGCGGTCAGGCCGCGCAGCTGCTCCGGCTCGCCCGGCGTCGGCAGCGCGGTATGGCGCACGTGGTACTCGAGGTTGAAGCTCGGATCGTCGATCCACACCGGCCGTCCGCTGTCCAGCGCCGTGTGCGCGAGCTTATGGCGGTAGCGCGGCACCAGATGCAGCCGCATGCGGATCTGCTCCAGGAACTCCTCCATCGGCGGCGGCGGCCCTTCGACGATCGTCAGCCCGCCGACGTGCATGTGCGAGTTCGGTCCCTCCTGGTGCAGGAACGACGCGTCAACCGGGGTGAGCCTGTCGAGGTGCTTTTGCGCCATGCACGGTCTAGCGTACCCGCGCGGCTTCGCCTACAATGGGTTGACCGGCGCGACAAGCCGTGGCCAACACGGTCGAGAAGCTGCTGCTCGCCGCGCCGCGCGGATACTGCGCGGGCGTGGATCGCGCCGTGCAGACGGTCGAACGCACGCTCGACCAGCACGGCCCGCCCGTGTACGTGCGCAAGCAGATCGTCCACAACCGCCACGTCGTCGAGCTGCTCACCGAGCGCGGCGCGGTGTTCGTGGACGAGCATCGACCGAAGTGCCCGAGGGCGCCGTCACGGTCTTCTCCGCCCACGGCGTCGCCCCGAGCGTGCGCACGGCCGCGCAGGAGCGCGGGCTGCAGACGATCGACGCCACCTGCCCGCTCGTGACGAAGGTCCATCGCGAGGCCACGCGTTTCGCCCAGGACGGCTACACGATCGTGCTCGTCGGCCACGACGGCCACGAGGAGGTCGAAGGCACGATGGGGGAGGCGCCCGAGCGGATCGTGCTGGTGCAGGACGAGGCCGACGTCGACGCGCTGCAGGTCGAGGATCCCGAGCGGGTCGCCTACGTCACCCAGACGACCCTCTCCGTGGACGAAACCGACTCGATCGTCGCGCGCCTGCGCGAGCGCTTCCCGCGATCGCCGGTCCCCGCACCGACGACATCTGCTACGCGACGACCAATCGCCAGGCCGCCGTCAAGCAGCTCGCCGGCGACTGCGACCTGATGCTCGTGATCGGCTCGCGCAACTCCTCCAACTCCGTGCGCCTGGTCGAGGTCGCGCGCGACTGCGGCACCGACGCGCACCTCATCGACAACGCCTCCGAAGTGCGCGAGGAGTGGCTCGCCGGCAGGCGCGTGGTCGGCATCTCCTCCGGCGCCAGCGCGCCCGAGAACCTGGTGCAGCGAGCTCGTCGACTATTTCCGCGCGCGCGGCGTCAGCGACATCTCCGAGGTGGACGTGATCCGCGAGGACGTCCGCTTCATGCTCCCCAAGCCGGTGCGCGAGTTCGCCGCTACGGGCAAGGCGTCCTGAGCGACACGACGCGGGCGTCGGGGTTGCGCCGGTCTCCATCCACGACTCGACCAGACCAATGACGATGCCGCAACTCCCGCTGTGACACGCACGCTGATCGTCTCCGACCTGCACCTCGGCGGGCTCTCCGGCGTCGACCTGCTGCGCCGGCCCGAGCTGCGCGCGGCGCTGCTGGACGAGCTCGACGGCGTCGATCGTCTGGTGCTGCTCGGCGACGTGCTCGAGCTGCGCCACGGGCCGCCCCACGACGCGCTCGCTCGCGGCGCGCCCGTTCTTCGAGGACGTCGGTCGCGTGCTCGGCGGCGATCGCGAGCTGGTCGTGACCGCCGGCAACCACGACCACCTGATGGTGTGCACCTGGCTGGACGCGCGCGCACTGCGCGAACCCGCGCCCGCTCCGCTGGCCGCCGAGCAGCGCTTCGACCCCGCCGAGGCCTCGCCGATGCTCGCCCAGATCGCCCGATGGGCCGCTCCGGCTCGTGTAACCGTCGCCTACCCGGGCCTGTGGGTGCGCCCGGACGTGTATGCGACGCACGGCCACTTCCTCGACGCCCACCTGACCGTCCCCACGCTGGAGCGCATCGGGCGTCGGCGTGATGGGACGACTGCTCGAACGTCCCTCCGACGCGCTCGCCGACGCGCGAGGACTACGAGGCGGTGACCGCTCCGATCTACGCCTGGCGCGACGCGATCACCCGCTACGCCGGCCGCCGGTCCGACGCTCAACGGCCTGGCCACCGCACGCGCCTGGCGTGCGCTGGGCGGCAGCGCGCAACGGGAGTCGGGCGAGAGCGAGCGCGCGGCGGCCGAGCAGATGCTGCGCGCGGCGCGCGTCGCGGCGAGCGGGACAGCGATCAAGCGCGGGTTCCCGCTGATGGTCGCGGGTCTGAACCGTGCCGGGCTCGGCCCGGTGAACGCCGACATCTCACGCGGCGAGCTGCGCCGCTCGGGACTGCGCGCGATGGGGGAGGTCGCGGCGCGGCTGGAGCTCGGCGACGCTCATGTCGTCTTCGGCCACACCCACCGCGCGGGCCCGTTCCCGGGCGATCCCGAGTCGGAGTGGCGCGGGCGCGGCGGCGCGCGCCTGATCAACTCGGGATCCTGGGTCTACGACGGGATCTTCCTCACCTCCACGCCGGGCGAGAGTCCCTACTGGCCGGGGACCTGCGTGCTCGTGGAGGACACCGGCCCGCCGGTGCACAAGCGCCTGCTGCTGGACCGCTCGCACGCGGAGCTCGGGCCGCTGTCGGTGTGAACGCCTCAGCGGCAGGGACTTGACTCGCAACGAGCTCGGTAGCAAAGACAGACTCGTAACGAGCTCGGCAGCAAAGACTTGACTCGCAACGAGCGCAGGTGGTTTACGTGAGTCACCTGCGTCTCGATCATTCGTCCAGTCCGCTTGACGGGTCTGCCCACGGTTGTGTAGTTATCCAGCAAGTAGCACAGGGGAGCCATTGGAAGGTGACCTCTTGTGAGGCAATGTCGTGAATTGTGCGGTCTGGGCGTGGCCCGACCGATCCAAAACGCATCGAAAGGGACTTCGAGATGCCAGCCAAAGCCGCGCAGTTCACTCTGGAGGTTCCGCTCGACGTCTCGCAGATCGAGACTGAGGCCGAGGCGCAGAAGCTGCGCGTGCTCGCTCGCGCCCGAGACGGTTCGCTGAGCTCCGAGACGGTGCGGGCCAAGCCCGGCGGGCGCGCTTCGGTGGTGCTCTCCTTTTCCGAGTCTCCCGGCCCGCTCCAGCTGCTGGTGGGCCCGGCGAGCGCATCCGAGTCCGACCTCGTCAACCGCCAGACGATCAGCGTCGACGTGCCCGGCCGTCAGTGGGCAGAGGACACAAAGCTCTCGATCGAGCCGATCGTGATCTCGCCCTACTGGTGGTATTGGTGGTGGGAGTGGTGCCGCGATTTCGTGATCCGCGGCCAGGTCGTCTGCGCCGACGGCAGCCCGGTGCCCGGCGCCACCGTGTGCGCGTACGACATCGACTGGTGGTTCTGGTGGACCAGCACCCGGCAGCTGGGCTGTGCCACGACAGCCCTGGACGGTACGTTCGAGATCGACTTCACCTGGTGCTGCGGGTTCTGGCCCTGGTGGTGGTGGCGCGAGCGCGTATGGGAGATCGACCCCGACCTGATCGCCCGGGTGAGCGCGACGCTCGAGCAGGACCCCCGCATTCAGCTTGGCCGGGCCGGCGCGCAGCCGAGCCTGAGTGTGTTCAGCGAGCTGCTCGGCCCCGCCACCGCGATCGGCCCCCAGCTTGCCCCGACCGATGTCGGGCGACTCGAGCAGCTCCGCGGACCCCTCCTGGCCAAGCTCCCGAGTTCCTCGGAGCTCAGCGCGCTGCGGATCTGGCCGTGGGCGCCGTGGCGCCCTTGGTGGGACTGCGACGTGGACGTTATCTTCAAGGTCACCCAGGACTGCACCGCGCCCGGCACCGTGGTGCTGGAAGAGGGGATCGATCAGGTCCGGTTCGACATCTCACAGAGCGCCCAGGTCACCCTCGTCGCCAACGACCTCGCCTGCTGCCGGCGCTCGTGCCAGACCCAGCCGTGCGTCGAAGGCGAGTGCCTGGACGTGGCGGAGGTCTGCTCGCTTCCGATCAACGACGTCGGCGGGAACCCTCCGGGGACGCCGAGTGCCCCTGTCGGGTACCTGTATCCGGGTGCGGTCGCACCGGGCGTCGCCTCGGCCAACGGCGACCGCGCCTTCGGCGGCACCGTCGAGATCTCCAACGCCAACATCATGACCGGCGTCGACTACTACGAGGTTCAGTACTTCGATGGCTCTGACTGGGTCGACCTGCCGCCGGGCGCGGCCGAGGAATTCTTCCGGACGTGGCTGGAGCCGGTGCCTCCGCCGACGGTCTGGCCCTCGGGCGCCGTGCCATTTCAGTTCATCAACCGGGTCGTCGCGGGGAGCTCACCGACGGCCACCGTCACAGTCGTCGAGAGCCGGGAGCATTACGAGGCTTCGCCCGGGCTGCCCGGCGCGGCCTTCTGGACCTCGAGCGAGTTCCTCGTCATCCCGATCGACTCCTCGAAGTTCGCCGACGGCACGTATGAATTCCGGGTGGTCGGCTGGCGCGACGCGGGCGCCGGCGAGGTCTCCGGCCCGCCGGTCATCTCGGGTGGGACCTACACGCCGCTGGGTGGCGAGGTCCTGCCGGTCTGCGGCGATCCGGAGCAGACCAACGGCTGGGTGCTCGCCTTCAACAACCGGCTCGAACCCGACCCGTCCGCGATCGAACCGTGCGGAAGCGGCTCGACGCACCTGTGCGTGACCGAGCCGAACACGGACATCGTCTCGGTCAAGGTCGACGGCGAACCGGTGTCGGTCTGCGGCACGGTCGACGCCGCGAGCGGCACGCTGGAAGTCGAATTCCTGGCCCAGGATCTGAGCGGAAATCTCGGCTCCTACTCGTTGACCGCCGTATATGGCAGCAGCCTTGCCGTCGATCTGCTGGGGCTGCCGAGCAGCTCGTTGACGCTGGTCTCCGGCGACGCCGTGGGTCCGTATTACGGCCAGGCGCTGGCCGCAGGCGCGACGGCCCCGGTCTGGCACGGTGGGAGGATGCGGTTGACCGTCAGTGCATCCGAAGCCTTCCCGGAGCCGTGCTGTTATGACCTCGAGCTGCAGGCGTACTCACGGACGGTCGTCGACTGTGACGGCGACTTCGCTTACTGGAACCGCAGCGACTTCACGATCGGTGTCGGTGTCTGCCCACCCCGGCTCGAGCTCCCGGTTCCGGTCGGCGAGGCCGGACAGCTCGAGACGATGTCCTGAGGTGGACGTGCTGCGCAGCGAAGCGGTGGCCGGCGAGCGAACGTTCCGGTTCGCGCTCGCCGGCCTGGCGGCATGGCGGCTGACGCACCTGCTGGCGCTGGAGGACGGACCGGCCGACGTGGTCGTCAAGCTCCGGGTCCGGGCGGGCAGCGGGCCGTTCGGCGAGCTGATGGACTGCTTCGACTGCCTGAGCATCTGGGTCGCCGCCGGTTTCGCGCCGTTCGTGGCGCGGCGGCCGGGCGAGCGGGTCCTGAGCTGGCTTGCGCTCTCCGGCGTCGCCTGCGCGCTGCAGCGGATCGCGGGGGCGAGCGAGGAGCAGGAGCTGGACCTCATGGTTGACGCCGGAGGGCCATGAAATGGGCTGCTGCGGCCAAAAGCGAGCGGCGGCGCGCGCCGTGGCACGGGGTCGGGGGGATGGAAGCACGGCGCTGCGCCCGGCGGTGTCACGGGTCGCGCCAGTCGCCGCCGCGCGAGGAGCTGACGTATTCGTGCGCTACCTCGGTGTGCGACCGGTCCGGGTTCGCGGCGCGGCGAGCGGACGGACATACCACACCTCCTCGGCCGACCCCATGCTCGCGATCGACGCTCGCGACGCCGCCGCGCTGATCCGCACCGGCCTCTTCCGGACGGCGGCGAGCACGATTTGACTACCCCCTAGACTGATTTCATCAGGACGTACAAGCGTTTTCTTTTGAAAAAATGTAGTATCCAGATTCTGACTGATAGCCGGTATGTCTTGGAACAGCCGACACCTCGCGGTCGGCCTGCTTGCGCAGGATACGCCGGAACACTGTGGCCACAGGAGGCATTCGATGACCGTCGTACGCAAGATCAAACGCTATGGCTGGCACCCGGACCTGCCCGATCACCGCGATCGGATCTACAACCTGGAGCGGAAGGTCTATCGCTCCGAGGAGCTGCAGCCCGTGTACTCGTTGCGGCAGCAGATGCCCGAAGTCTATAACCAAGGGCAGCTTGGCTCATGCACCGGCAACGGTGTCGCGGCGGTTCTCGAGCACACCGAGAGCAAACAGGGTGAAGCCTCGGTCACGCCGTCACGGCTGTTCATCTACTACGGCGAGCGGGTCATCGAGGGCACCGTCGATCAGGACTCCGGCGCCCAGATCAGAGACGGCATCAAAGTCGTCGCGGCCGAAGGCGCGCCACCGGAGTCCCTGTGGCCCTATGACATCGAAAAGTTCGCCGAAAAGCCCTCCGCGGCGGCCTACGAAGCCGCCAAGCAGCACGAGGCCATCCAGTATCTGAAAGTCCTTCCAGGCACCGCCGGCTCACCGATTCGCTCGCCGATTCAGGAAGGACTTCCGGTCGTCTTCGGGTTCACCGTGCCTGCTCTGTTCGAGAGCGCGACATGGGCGCCCGCGACCCAGTACCTCCCGCTGCCGGCCGCCGGCGAAGAAAGCATCGGCGGCCACTGCGTGGTGATCGTCGGCTGGGACTTCTCGCTGAAACGGTTCCCCGTCAACGTGTTCGAGATCCGCAACTCGTGGGGTCCCGAATGGGGCGATCAGGGCTACTTCTGGATGGACGCGCGGTGGCTGTACGAACCCAGCCGCGGACTCAGCTCTGACTTCTGGGTGATCGACAAGGTGTCCTGATGCGTCGCTTCGGCGTTGAGCCGGCGTCGGCGATCGAGCAGGCCCAGCGTGACCAGAGAACCGGCGCGGCAGAACCGTTTCAGCCGTTGCCGACGCCCACGGGCGCTGCGCCCTATCGCCTCACGCTGTCCGAGGTCGCGCCGAAGCTCTCCCCCACCCAGCGTACGTTCCACGTGATCGGCGATCACGGCGGGATCAGCGACCCCAATCCGCAGGCCGAGGTCGCCAAGGCGATGATCGCCGACCTGCAAGCGCGGAGCGAGCCCCCGGAGTTCTGCTACTCGGTCGGCGACGTCGTCTACTTCAACGGCGCCAAAGCCGAATACCCGCCGCAGTTCTTCGAGGCCTACGCCCACTACAACCTCCCGATCCTCGCGATCCCGGGTAATCACGACGGCGATCCCGAAGCAGACGGCGAAGCGAGCCTGCAGGCTTTCACGCGCTACTTCTGCGACACCGCGCCGCAGCTGCTCCCGGAGGTGGCCGAGTACAACCGCGACACGATGGACCAGCCGAACGTGTTCTGGACGCTCGAGGACGAGCTCGTCACCATCATCGGTCTCTACTCGAACGTACCGAGCGGTGGCGTCATCCACAGCGATCAGCAGGAATGGCTCACCGCAGAGCTGAAAGCCGCGCCGGCCGGGCGCGCGCTGATCGTCGCGCTGCACCACCCGCCCTACTCTTCCGATGCGCACCATGGCGGCTCAAAGCAGATGGGGCAGGTGCTCGATCAGGCGTTCGGCGCGGCCGCACGCTACCCGGATCTCGTGCTCACCGGGCACGTGCACAACTATCAGCGATTCACTCGCACGCTCGCGGGACGCGAACTGCCATACGTCGTCTGCGGCGCCGGCGGGTATCACAACCTGCATGCGATGGCCGGCGGCGCAACGCCAGGTCTGCGAGTCACACCGGACTGCGTGCTCACGCAGTTCGACGCAACGCAGTGGGGCTATCTTCGCCTCGTCGTGACCGCCTCCCAGATCGAAGGCGAATACACCGGCGTGGACAAGGCAGGCAACATCACACCCCACGTCGACACCTTCAAGACACCAATCGCCACCTGAGAGGCGGCGGGCCGGGTCAAGCCCCGCCCGGCGTGAAGCACGTCGCGTAACACTCCACGCCCGGACCGATCTCCAGCTCGAGCACGCCCGCGGTGTGGCGCTCGTGCTCGATCAGCGGGTGGGCGCCCGGGTGGGCGACCTCGCTGCGCATCGCCGTTCACGCGCACCGTCCCCGCTCCCGTCGAGCACCGCCCATACGCCGCCGGCCTCGTACGGCCCCGAGTAGGCGCCGGGCTGGTCCTCGGTCTGGGGCGCCAGCAGCGCGCCGGGGGCGTCCTCGGGGCGCAGCGGCTGCAGCGGCTCGCGCTCCACGCCCAGCAGCTCCTGGATCGCCAGCTCGGTCTCGGCGTAGGCGCCCTCGCCGTAGTGGTACTCGAACAGGCGCGCGTGGCCGTCGAACAGGTAGCGCGCGGGCCAGCCGGCGTTCTCGTACTCCTGCCACACCTCGAAGCTCGCAGTCGATCAGCACCGGGTACTCGATGCCCAGCCGCGCGACTGCGTCCCTGACGGCCTGCTCCTCGCGTGAGGGGTCGAACCCGGGGGAGTGCACGCCGATCGACGCGCAGCCCGTGCTCGGCGTAGCGCTCGTGCCACGCCTTGCATATATGGCAGCGTGCGCAGCGAGTTCGGGCGGCAGAAGTCCCAGAACTCCACCAGCATCGGCCGCCCCCGCTGGATGATGCTCGCCTGTGCGCCCTTCCCGCCGGGGACGTTGATCCACGACGCCTTCGTCGGGAACAGCGGCGCGGCGATCGTGTCTACGGGCGCCCTCAAGATCGAGCGCGCACTAGCCGATGGAGCCGACCATCTCCAGCTGGATCAGCCGGTTGAGCTCGACCGCGTACTCCATCGGCAGCTCCTTCGTCACCGGCTCGATGAAGCCGTTGACGATCATCGCCGCGGCCTCGTCCTCGGTGAAGCCGCGCGAGCCCATGTAGAAGAGCTGGTCGTCGGAGATGCGCCCGACGGTGGCCTCGTGGGCGACCGTCACGTGGGGGTTCTGGATCTGGATGTCGGGCCAGGTGTCCGAGTTCGATTCGCCGTCCATCATCAGCCCGTCGCACTGCACGCGCGCTTTCGAGCCGGCCGAGTTGTGGCCCATCTTGACCAGGCCCGCGGTAGCCCATGATGCCGCCGTCCTTGGAGATCGACTTGGCGAGGATGTTCGAGGTCGTGTTCGGCGCCAGGTGCACGACCTTCGCGCCGGTGTCCTTGTGCACGCCTTTGCCGGCGACGCCGACGTTGAGGTGGTCGGCGCGCGCGCCCTCGCCCATCAGGAAGGAGCCGGGGTAGAGCATCACGTACTTCGCGCCCATCGACCCGCCGACCCACTCGACCGTGCCGTCGGCGTCGACGATCGCGCGCTTGGTGTTGAGGTTGTAGACGTCCTTGGACCAGTTCTGCACGGTCGTGTAGCGCGCCTTCGCGCCCTCGTGCACGAAGATCTCGACGACCGCCGAGTGCATCGAGTTGACGCTGTAGGTCTGCGCGGTGCAGCCCTCGATGTAGTTCACCTCGGAGCCCTCGTCGGCGATGATCAGCGTGTGCTCGAAGGTGCCCTCGCCGGCGCCCTCCATGCGGAAGTAGGACTGCAGCGGCAGGTCGCACTTGACGCCCTTGGGGATGTAGCAGAACGCGCCGCCCGACCAGACCGCGCCGTGCAGCGCCGAGAACTTGTTGTCCTGCGCCGGCACGCACTTGGTCATGAAGTATTTCTGCACCAGCTCGGGGTACTCGGTGATCGCCGTGTCCATCGAGCAGAACAGGATGCCCTGCTTGGCGTACTCCTCCTTCAGGCCCTCGTACACCGGCTCCTGGCGCCACACGCCGACGACGCCGGCGAGGTGCTCGCGCTCGGCCTGGGGGATGCCGAGGTCCTCGTAGGTCTGCTTCATCTCCGCGGGCACGTCGTCCCAGCTGTTGAAGCGCCCGGCCGTCGGGGGCGAGTACAGCACGAGGTCGTCGAGGTTCAGCCCGCCGAGGTCGGGGCCCCACGTCGGGATCGGCTTGCGTTCGAAGATCTCCAGCGACTTGAGCCGTTTCTCGGCCATCCAGTCGGGCTCGCCCTTGATCTTCGAGAGCTCGCTGACGACCTCGCGCGAGATGCCCTGGCGGGCGCGCAGCTGACCCTGCTCGTCCTCGACGATCGGGCTGGGCTTGGCGATCTTGGTGCTGTCGATCGTGGCCATGAGGCTCCTCGCTGGGGTGGCTGTGCGAATCCTGTGCTCTGAAGTAGGAATTGTATCGCGGGCGTCAGGCGCGTCGCCGGTGCGCGCGTCGCGCGGCGCTCACGGTCCGGCCAGGCGTTGTCGCCGGTGACCGCGCCGCGGACGACCTTCAGGTTCAGCAGCGCGCACTTGCGCCGCGTCGCCGAGACGGGGATGCCGAGCAGCTCGATCATCCAGTCGGCGTCGAGCTCGCCGACCTCGCTCAGCGTCCATGCCCGATCAGCTCCTCGGAGGCGATCGACGCCGACGGCCTGGGAGATCGCGCAGCCGTGGCCGTGGAAGCGCAGGTCGTCGATGCGGCCGTCCTCGACGCGGATGTGCACGCCCAGCTCGTCGCCGCACAGCGGGTTGTGCTCGAGCGCCTCGAGGTCGTGCGGGTCGAGCTCGCCGAAGTTGCGCGGGCGCTTGTAGTGCTCGAGGATGTAGTCGCGGTAGAGGTCGTCCATCAGCGCTCACAGCCCGAACACCTCGCGGCCGCGCCAGCAGCGCGTCGACGAGCGCGTCGACGTCGCGCGGGCTCGTTGTAGACGCCGACGCTCGCGCGCGCGGTCGCGCCGACGCCCAGGCAGCGCATCAGCGGCTGCGCGCAGTGGTGGCCGGCGCGGATGCACACGCCGCCGCGGTCGGCCAGCTCGGCGACGTCGTGGGGGTGGATGCCCTCGACCGTGAACGACGCCAGGCCGCCGCGGCGCTCGGCCTCGGGCGGGCCGACGACGCGCAGCCCGGGAACCTCGCGCGAGGCGCTCGAGCATGTAGGCGGTCAGCGCGCGCTCGTGCGCGCGCACGCGCTCCATGCCCGAGCGCCGACAGGTAGTCGACGGCCGCGCCCAGGCCGACGGCCTCGGCGATCAGCGGGGTGCCGGCCTCGAACTTCTACGGCAGCTCGTTCCAGGTGGCCGTCTGGAAGTCGACCGAGGCGATCATGTCGCCGCCGGTCAGGAACGGCTGCATCTGCCTCGAGCAGCTCGCGCGCGGCCGTGCAGCACGCCGATGCCGGTCGGGCCGAGCGCCTTGTGGCCCGTCCAGGCGTAGAAGTCCGCGCCGAGCGCGTCCACGTCGACCGGCATCTGCGGCACCGCCTGGGCGCCGTCCACGAGCGACACGCGCGCCGGCCGCGCGGACGCGCGCGGTCATCTCCGCGACCGGGTTGATCGTGCCGAGCACGTTCGAGACGTGCGCGAACGCGACCAGCCGCACGTCGCCGCGCGCGAGCTCTGCGTCGAGCTGCTCCAGCGAGAGCTCGCCGCGCTCGTCGACCTCCAGGTAGCGCAGCTCGGCGCCGCGCTCGCGGCAGAGCACCTGCCAGGGCACGATGTTGGCGTGGTGCTCCATCTGGGTGATCAGCACCGCGTCGCCGGGGCCGACGTTCGGTCGCGCGCCCCACCAGGCGTAGGCGACGAGGTTGATCGCCTCGGTGACGTTCTTCGTGAAGATCGTCGTCCGCGGGTGCGGCGCCGACGAACGCGGCGACCCGCCGGCGCGCGCCGTCGTAGGCCGCGTCGGCCTCCTGCGCGAGCGCGTAGACGCCGCGGTGGACGTTGGCGTTGTGGTCGCGCAGGTGCTCGGCCAGCGCGTCGATCACGACCTGCGGGCTTCTGCGAGGTCGCGCCCGAGTCGAGGTAGATCAGCGCGCCGGCCGTCGAAGCGCGCGGGCGAAGATCGGGAAGTCGCCCGCGACGTCCAGCGACGCCGGTCGGAGCGCGCCGTCGGACGGCGCGTCGCTCAGCGACTGGTGCGCATACGCCTCGATGTCCTCGCGCGCGGCGGCCAGCTTGGCGGCGAGCTGCGCGCGGATCAGCTCCTCCAGCGGCTCGTCGTGCGAGCTCGGCGATCAGCGGCTCGAAGAAGCCCTCGACGATCACGCCGCACCGCCGCCGGGCGGTCCAGGCCGCGCGACTGCATGTAGAAGATCGCCGCCTCGTCGAGCTCGCCGACGGTGCCGCCGTGGGAGGCCGAGACGTCGTCGGCGGAGACGAGCACCGAGGGGATCGCGTCGAGGCGCGCCTTCGGGGAGAGCATCATCGTGTGGATCTGCAGGTAGGTGTGGGTCTGCTGGGCGCCCGGGGTCGATCTGGATCAGGCCCTCGAAGCTCGCGCGGCTCTCGCCGGTGGCGGCCCCGCGCCAGTGCACGTCCCCGCCGGAGGGGCCGGTCTCGTGCAGGTCCACCGCGAACACGTCGAGGTGCTCGTCGCGCCTCGGTGAAGAACAGGCCGCGGAAGGCCATGTCGCCGCCGGGCTCGGACACGGCCAGCTCCAGGTGCTGGCGCACGAGATGCCCGCCGAGCAGCGAGGGCAGCCAGTGGCAGTAGGCGTCGCGCCCGACGCCGACGAAGCGGGTGGAGACGTCGTAGACCTCGCCGCTGCCCCAGTCCTGGAACTGCGCCAGGCGGCAGCGCGCGCCGTCCTGCAGGTACAGCTCGAACGCGCCCGCGTGCAGCGCCTGGCCCCGGTCGAAGTCCTCGGCCAGGTCGTACTCGTGCACGCGGAACTCGCTCGTGCGGTCGCCCACGACGAGCGTGCGCCCGTACTGCGCCACGCCCGGGCGGTCGATCGCGTAGACGATCTCGAACGGATCCTCCACGACGACGCCCGGCGGGCACGTACAGGAACGCCCCGCCGCGTCCAGAAGGCGGCGTTGGCCGCCTCGAGCTTGTGGCGGTCGATCGTCAGGCGCTTGGAGTAGCACTCGCGCGACGAGCTCGCCGTGCTCGCGGAAGGCGTCCTCGCAGCGAGCACAGGATCACGCCGCGCTCGGCCAGCGCCGGGTCGAGCTCGACGTGCACGACCGCGCCGGCGCTCTGCACGATCCGCCCGGCGCGGGCGCGCTCGGGGAGCGTGCGCGTCACGACATCGGGCACGCCGTCGGGCTCGAGCCCGTCGCGGCGTGTCGTGCTCCAGCGCGTCCGAGGTCGAGCGTCTGCAGGCTGGTGGTCCAGAACCCCGAGCGCCGCCAGACGGGCAGCTCGGAGGTGTAGAAGTGCGCCAGCGCGGCCTCGCGCAGCTGGTCGAGCGTGCGTCCGATCCGCCGGCTCCCGCGCCGTGGAGCGCGTGGTAGAGGGTCGCCTCGCGGTGGCGACCGGGCTTGACCTGAACCTCAGCCAACGTCGTCACCAGCCTTCGCGCTCACGCTGATCAGCGAGGGAGGACGCCGTATGGCGCCGGCTATCGGACATCGGCGCCGACCTCCTGGCGGATCTGGTCATAGCCCTCGCGCTCGAGGCGCTCGACGAGCTCGACGCCGCCCTCCAGCACGATGCGCCCGTCCATCAGGATGTGCACGAACTGGGGCTTGACGTAGTGCAGGATGCGCTGGTAGTGGGTGATGATCAGCGCGCCGAGGCCCTGCTCGTCGTGCAGGCGCTGGACGCCCTCGGCGACGGTGCGCAGCGCGTCGATGTCGAGGCCCGAGTCGGTCTCGTCGAGGATCGCGATGTCGGGGGCGAGCATCGCCATCTGCAGGATCTCCGCGCGCTTCTTCTCGCCGCCGGAGAAGCCGTCGTTGAGGTGGCGCGAGGTGAACGAGCGGTCGACGTCGAGCAGCTCGATCGCGTGCTGGAGCTGGGTGCGGAACTCCTTCACCTGGATCGGCTCCTCGCGCTGGGCGTTGATCGCCATGCGCAGGAAGTTGGCGACCGAGACGCCGGGGATCGAGACGGGGTACTGGAAGGCGAGGAACAGGCCGGCCTTGGCGCGCTCGTGGGGCTCGGCCTCGGTGATGTCCTCGCCCTTGAAGACGATCGTGCCCTCGGTGATCTCATAGGACGGGTGTCCGAGCAGCGTGTTGGCGAGCGTGGACTTGCCCGAGCCGTTGGGGCCCATCAGCGCGTGGATCTCGCCGCGCGAGACGTCCAGGTCGACGCCTCGAGGATCTCGCGCTCCTCGATGCGCACGTGCAGGTCTCTGATCTCTAGGTCGGCCATGTCGTGTGGTCAAGCTCCGGTCGTGAGGGGTTCGATGTCGAGTGCTGGAAGGGTGGGCCCGGCAAGGGCGGGTCCGGCCGGGAGCGCCGGGGCGAGCACGAGGTCGGCGAGCGTCGTGTCGCGCAGGGTGCGCACGATCGCGCCACGCACGCGCGTCCACAGGAGCTTCGTCGGGCAGACATGTCCGGGGTCCGGACTCGCGCGAGCAGACGATCGAGCCGTCGGCGGCCTGGGAGATGCACTCGATCGGCGCGATCGAGCCCTCGAGCGCCTCGACGACCTCGGCCATCGTGATCTCGGTGGGCGAGCGCGCGAGCAGGTAGCCGCCGCGCGAGCCCCGCCGCGAATCGACCAGGCCGGCCTTGCGCAGCCGCGCGACGAGGTGCTCCAGGTAGGCGAGCGGCATGCCGTCGTGCTCGGCGATCTCGGCCAGCGGAATCGGCTCCTCGCCGGCTCGCCGAGCCAGCTCGACCATCACGCGCACGCCGTACTCGGCCTTGGTTGAGAACATCATCGTTTGAATACCTACCTGCGCGCTAGGGTATCAGCAGAGTCCGTCCGGTCCGGGGTCGGGCTGTGGGTGGGTGAGCCACAGCTGGCCGTTTCATCGCTTGCGGTCCAAGCCGCTCACCGCAGTGGCCGGCGTCGCGGGAGCGTTGAAAATGGCTCGCGAAACCGGGATGGTCAAGCAGCTGTCACCGGTCCCGTGTGTGTTGTCGCGACGTGCCCGAGGCGGCCGAGCACGTCGGTGGTGGGGGAGACCTTCGCGTTCTCGTAGTCGGACAGCCGGGGCGCCGAGGTGCCCGCGGCGCGGGCGAACTGGCGGAGCGTCATCCCGGTTTGGGCGCGCCAGGAGCGAATCTGTGCGGCGTACTCGGTCCGTCCTCGCAAGGTGAGGTCCTCGCGAGCACGGCGAATCACGTTGGACATCAACGCGTCGACGCCGTAGTGCTCCTCCCAGGAGATCACGGTCTCGGCCGTGCGCGCGGCCGAGCCCCAGGGATTGCGCCGGATCGCGTCGGCGAGCCTGCGCCAATCGGACAGGATCCCGCGGTCGATGACCGTCTCGATCGCCTCCGCGGGCCACAGGTCCATCGGGGTTGTGGGATCGAAGTCGAGGTTGCGAAACCGCAGAGTCATTGCGCCATCTTCTCCGCGAGGTCCGCGAGCACCGCTGTGACCGTGGACCACTCGTGCCAGCGGGGCTCGAGCGCCTTGTAGCTGGCGAGCTGCGCGGTGACCTCGGCGTCTCGCGGGCGCGGGTCCGCCAGTTGTCTGATGAGCTGCGTGGCGACGGCCTCCGGCCGTCGGTTGATGTCGGAGTAGTAGTCATCGATGCCTCGCAGGACGGCAGCCGCCTCGTCGAGTCCGATGTAGGTCGCGAGGGCGGCGATGTCGAGGTAGTCGCGGGTCTGGTTGCGGCTCAGGGCAAGCCATGCCTTGATCCGCAGAATCTCCGCCGCGGTCGGTATGACAAGCCGCTTGCCTGCCATCTCGATCTCGGTGCTCTCCAGCGGCCGGCTGCGAAGCAGCTGACGCACCCCGGTCTCGATGCCACCGAGCTCACCCAGGATGATCTTCCCGGGCTGTGCCCTGCTCGTCGACCAGTCCCCAAGCGCCTCCAGGTTCTCGAGGATCGCGTCAAAGCGATCCGCGAGGTCGGAGACGACGTGGTCATGATCGAGCGACGTCCGATGGTGGGCATGCAGCGCCGCCGCCGACCCACCAACCAGAACGGCGCCGGGGACCAAAGCTTGGAGGCGCGCGGCCTTCTCCAGGACATCTTCGAGCGAAGGCTGCATAGCATGAGATTATCAGATCTGATAACGAAACTAAGGGTGATGTCTTGGATCACCCGTAGGTGATGGGATGGTTCACCAAGGCGCGGCGATAAGCGACGTCATCCCGCCTTCAATCTGCGGATGTCGTGCGCGAGCGCTTCGGGCGTGAGCTCTTCGGGCTCGAACAGCACCCGCTCCCGTCCCCGCGCGTCGAGCAGCAGCAGGAAGGCGAAGCGGTCGAACGCGGCGCGGCTGACGGTGGCCGGATGCACGCGATAGGCACGCCAGATCGGACGCAGCTGGGCGGGCGAGCCGGTGAGGTACCGGACGCGCCCCGTGAGCGAGACCTGGGCGAGGAAGCGGGCGACGCTCGCGGGCGTGTCGGCCGAGGGGTTCGCGCTTACGATCAGCACGGGGACGGGCTGGGGCAGTTCGTCCAGCGCCCCTCGGATCTGCTGGGCGATGAGCAGGCATGTGGCCCCGCAGGTGGAGTACAGGAACGTGATCACGGCAACATGGCCGCGCACGCTGCTCAGGGAGACGCGGCGCCGATCCTGGTCGGTGAGCGTGAACCCCGGAGCGGGCGGGCTGGGGGGGAGCGCCGCGCCGTCGAATCCGGACGAGGTCGTGGCTTGCGAGCCGGGCACGGTGGACGTGGTGCCGCCATGGTCGGAGGGCCCCGCGACCAGGATCGCGACAAGCGCAACAGCCACTGCCAGCACGGCAAGAAACGCGAGCACAGAAACAGAGCGTCGAGGCATATCCACAGGGCATCATGTCGTGTGCACGGTCGCCACGACGATCCGCGTATTGGCCAGCGACTTCATCGCCGTCCAGCCGCATCGGGGGAGGGAGCGGCTTCTTCGACACAGGCTGTCGTCCTCGCTATACTTTGTGAAGCCTTGAATCCCGACCATGATTTAGGAGTATCGCGATGACCCCGTCAGGCGCGGAGCTGCTCAAACAAGTCAAGAGCCAGATAGACGAGATCGACCCGTCGAAGGTGCGCGAGCTGATCGGCGAGGGCGTGGCGATCGTCGACGTGCGCGAGACCGAGGAGTTCGCGGCCGGGCATCTGCCCGGCGCCAAGCACGTGCCCCGCAGCTATCTCGAGACCCGCATCGAGGGCGTGGTGGCCGATCGCGACGCGCAGATCGTGCTCTACTGCCAGTCCGGCAACCGCTCGGCTTACGGCGCGCGCACGCTCATCGAGGACCTCGGCTACACGAACGTCACCTCGATGACGGGCGGCATCACGCTGTGGAAGGACCGCGGCTACGACGTCGTCGTGCCGCGCGCGCTGAGCCCCGAACAGCGCGAGCGCTACTCGCGCCACATGCTCGTACCGGAGATCGGCGTCGAGGGCCAGCAGAAGCTGCTCGACGCGAAGGTGCTGCTGCTGGGCGCCGGCGGCCTGGGCTCACCCACCGCTCTGTACCTGGCCGCGGCCGGCGTGGGCACGCTGGGGATCGTCGACGACGACGTGGTCGACCTGTCCAACCTCCAGCGCCAGGTGATCCACACGACTGAGCGCGTGGGCGTGCCGAAGGTGGACTCCGCCGAGGAGTCGATCAGAGCGCTGAACCCCGACGTGAAGGTCGTCAAGTATCCGGTGCGGATCGACGCCTCGAACATCATGGAGATCATCTCCGGCTACGACGTGATCGTCGACGGCGTCGACAACTTCCCGACGCGCTACCTGCTCAACGACGCGACCGTGCGCCTGAAGATCCCGGTCGTCTCGGCCTCGATCCTCGGCTTCGACGGCCAGCTGTCGGTGTTCAAGCCCTACGAGGGCCCGTGCTACCGCTGCCTGTTCCGCGAGCCCCCGCCGGCGGAGCTCGCGCCCTCCTGCGGCGCCAACGGCGTGCTCGGCGTGCTGCCCGGCACGATGGGGCTGCTGCAGGCGACCGAGGTCGTCAAGCTGATCCTCGACATCGGCGAGCCCGCGATCGGGCGCCTCTTGCTGTACGACGCGCTCGGCGCGACCTTGACCGAGGTCAAGGTTCACCGCGACCCCGACTGCCCGATCTGCTCGCGCGAGCCCGAGGAGATCGCCGACGAGGAGATGGGCGTGTTCCCGGATTACGAGGCATTCTGCGCGGCCGCAGGGTAGTCTGCTCGACCGATATGGCGACGATCAAGATTCCTCCCGTGCTGCGGGCATCTGTCGGCGGCGAGAAGCAGGTGAGCGCCTCCGGCGAGAACGTCGGCGACGTCCTGCGCGACCTCGCCTCCAATCACCCGGCGACCCGCGAGCAGCTGTTCGCGGCCGACGGCGAGCTGAACCGCTACGTGAACGTGTATCTCAACGACGAGGACGTGCGCGTCCTCGGTGGGTTGGACACGGCCGTGGGGGAGACGGACACGCTGGTGATCCTGCCGGCGATGGCCGGCGGTTGACGGTAGTACCCAGACGCAGGTTTTCCGCCGCCGCCGCGTCTAGCCTTCGCGTCCACGTTTGGCGCCGAGCCTCAATCTCGGCGACTCCTCCGACGATGGGATTGGGTTCTATGAGAACCAGCATCGATTTTGTGCGCGGTCTTCGAACCATTCACGGGCGAATCGGCTCGACCGCGGGGACCCTGCTCCTAGTGCTGATCGTGACCGGTGCCGTTGCCGCGCCCGCTGGGGCAACGTCGCCGCCGAGGTACACGCTGTCGATCGTGGAGGGCGAGACGACGCAACCCGAACACCGCATCATCGGGATCGGTGGCGGGGTTGACTCGGAAGAAGAACATGCCTCGGTGGCCGTGTCGATCATCCGCGGTGGCATCGAAGTGTCCCGGAGCAGCGGCGATGATGGCGGCGCCGGAATGTCATCCATCCCCGCTCCCGGTGACGTCGTGAACCTGGAATCTCCGACCGGCCACAACGGCCAACCGGGTGGCAGGATCGTCGGGTCCTTCGTGTACGACGGCCGGCCCTCGATCGATCCGACCGTATGCGCTGGCTCGGTCAACTTCTCGGGCCAGCGGTCGGCCGGCCAGACGATCGAAGGCGGCAACTACTTGGACGTGTTTGGGGCCTATGGTGGCTTCGAAAACTGGAACGAGGTCCCGGCCCAGATCACGCTGCTGTCGGGATCGACCTTCGGCGGCAGCTTCCTGAATCCGCTGGCGTTCGGGGAGACGGTGTGGGCTAAGGAGTCGCTGGAAACGCCGCTCGCGGGCGGAGCCGTCTTCGTCTACAAGAGCGAAAACGTACGCCCCGTGGGTGCGTGCCCGCCGCCGCCACCACCTCCACCTGCGCCTCCCGCTCCGCCGGCGCTGCAGGGCTCGATCCTGAAGCTCACGGGGACGACGATCCACAAGCTGCTGAAGTCCGGCTGGCTGGACCATGTGACGATCAATCAGCCGGGAACGGTCGTCCAGGATCTCTACCTCCAGGACGGCAAACTGCCGGCGTTCGCAGCGAGCAAGAAAGGCAAGCATCGCGCGCGCAAGGTCCCGCCGGCCCAGCTGGTGGCGCGCGGATCGGCGACCGCCAAAGTCCCCGGCACGGTCAACGTACTGATCCGCGTGACCGCGAAGGGTCGTCACCTGCTCAGCCATCGCAGCAAGGTGCGGCTGGTGCTCGTGACGACATTGCGCAGCAACACCGGCGCCAAGCTGAACCTGGCGCGTCGCACGGTCACGCTTCATCGCTAGGAGCGTGGGTCAGTAACCGTCCCGGGTGTGGTGGGCGGCGTCGCGTCGGTCGGGCGGTAAGGGGGTGGGTTGAGCGCTCCGCGAGAGCTGTGATAGTCGGGTCTTGCGGGGTTTCTTGGGGCTTGCCGTTGGTCTGGTGAGCCCGTTCCGGGTTCAGGTTGCCCCGATGATGGCGAGTCCTCCGGCGCGGTGGAGCTTGAGCAGGTTGTGGATCGCGCAGTGGAAACGCCATTGCGCGCGGGCGGCCTGTTCGCCGCGTAACAGCAGCCGCCGGGTGTCTTGGACGGTATGCATCTGGCCGAACACCGGCTCCACGATCGCCTTGCGCCGAGCGTAAACGGCATGGCCCTTCTTTGTTTTCAGCTTGCGTGCCATGCGCTGCTTGGGGGTCGCGTTCTTCGGGATCGGTCCCCTTCGAGCGGGCGGCGGCTCTGAGCGCTTGAAACGGCCGGTCGCGATGTGCGCGTCCAGCCCATGCGTCATGGTGGTCTTGACGTTCTGCTCGGAGAAATAGCCTGCGTCGGCAGTCAACGCCGCGTCATCGGGCAGCTGCGCATCGATCGCATCGAGGTTCTCCTGGAGCTGCTCCAGCGCTGGCTCCAGCTGCTCAGCGTCGGGTGCCTGATCGGAGAGCTCGGACGCGACGATCACCTGCGACCGGGAGTCCACGACCGCCTGGCCATTGAAGCACTGATGAAAAGAGCCGTCAGAGGTCTTCATGATCCTCGACTCCGGGTCGGTGAAGTTGCGCTGCGCCGTGGGCTTCGGCGCGAACGGATCACGCCCATTCGGTGGTCTGCGGGGTTTCTTGCCCTGCGCCTGCATCTCAGCGCGCCGTGCGCCCTCGCGCTCGGCGGCCTCGGCCTCCAACGCCGCCTTGGCTTCGCGGATCACCGCCAAGCGCTGCTCGCGGCGCCCCAGCTCCGCCGGCAACTCGTCGCCGCGCCGCTCTCCCCCGAAGCGCTCGTCCTCCTCGGCGTCAGTGCGCTCGGCCTCAGCCAGCAGCGCGTCGACGTTCTTGCGCAGCACCGCGATCTCGCCCTCGAGTCCTGCCTCCTTGCGGACCATCCGCTCGTAGCTCATCGCCTTGTGGCGAGAGGCATTCGCGCGCAGCTTGGTGCCGTCGAGAGCCAACGTCCCCAGCCCAACCATGCGCGCCTGCTTGCACAACCGCAGCGCCTGCACGAACAAGTCCGAGAGCGCCTCCAAGTGACGCTTGCGAAACCGAGCGATCGAGCGGTAATCCGGGTGCTGGCCGGCGCACAGCATCCGCACCGCCACATCCCTGAAGGTCGCCGCCTCCAGCTTGCGCGAGGAGGCCACCCCGTTGGCATAACCGTAGATCAGCAGCTTGAGCATCAGCCGCGGGTCATACGGCGGGTAACCCCGCTCCTCCTCATAGGCCGCGTAGATCGGCGAGAGATCCAGCGCCGACTCCACCAGATCCGAAACGAAGTGCGCAAGATCGCCCTCCGGCACCCACTCCGAAAGGACCGGCGCCATCAACAACACCTGATCCGGGTCATAGGACCGAAATGTCTTCTGCTCCCCGGCCGGCGACCGCGCGGCCCGCTCGCCACCCTCACCCGCCGGCACCTCCAGCAACCGCTCCTGCACCGCCGCCTCCGACATCACAAACCTCCGCGCCGTGAACGACGAAATCCTCTAAAACCCGCCGGACAGCACCGCGTTACTGACCCACGCTCCTAGGCAGCGCTCAGCGTCGGACACGCGCACGCCCAGGGTGCAGAGCCTCAGGCCGCGGTGATGGTCTCTGAGGCGGTGTCGGCGACCTCGCCGGCAGCCGGCACATGGCTCATCGCGTGCTCGGCCAGGGCGGTGATCGTCAATGAGGGGTTGACGCCGACGTTGGCGGGGATCGCCGAGCCGTCGCAGACGAGCAGGTTCTCGTAGCCGAACACGCGCTGGCGGGCATCGACCACGCCCCGCGAGGGGTCGGGGGCGATCACCGCGCCGCCGAGGATGTGGGCGGTCGTGGGGATGTTGAACAGCGCCTCGGTCACCGAGCTCTGAGCGATGCCGCCGGTGCGCTTGGCAAGCCATTCCGCCGCCTGGTTGGCGATCGGGATGAACGTCGGGATCGGCTTCTCGGGGTCCTGTTCGGTCTTCAGCCAGAACGAGCCGAACGGGCCCTGGCGGGGGCGCAGCGCGATCGCGTTGTCGAGCGTCTGCATCACCAGCACGATGATCGTGCGCCGCGACCAGTGCTTGGGGAACAGCACCTGCATCAGGCGCTTGGGGTGCAGCACCATCTGCGTGAGCAGCTTCAGCGGCCGCGTCAAGCGCGTGCCGTCGCCGACCAGCAGCGTGTACAGGCGGTGCATCGAGTCGCCGTCGTCGCCGTAGGTGACGGTCTCGATGTGGGTGTTCGGATCCGGGTAGATACTCGAGGTGATTGCCACGCGTTTGATCAGATCGTCGGGGTAGTCCTCGGGCACCGTCACGGTCATGATCGACTCGCTGTTAGTGCGCACCAGCTCCCCCAAGCGCGGGAGATCTTCCCCAGCGACCCGTTCAGGCGGCAGCGTTGCAGCAGCTTGTTCGTGCCCAGCGGCCCGGCCGCGACGACGACACCGCGCGCGCGGTGCACCTGGCGGTCCTTGCGTAGCCACGCGCCCGAGCGCACCGATTCGACCTCATAGCCATCTGCGCCGGAGCCCTCGCCGAGCGGGCGAACATCCACGACCGTGCGTTCGGGCATCACTCGTGCGCCGCGGCGCTCGGCCAAGTAGAGGTAGTTCTTCACGAGCGTGTTCTTCGATCCGTGCGGGCAGCCGACCATGCAGCGACCGCACTGCCTGCAGCCGGTGCGGTCGGGTCCCTCGCCGCCGAAGAAGGGGTCGGAGACGGTGACGCCGGGCTCGCCGAAATAGACGCCGACGGGTGTCTTTTTGTAGGTGTCGCCCACGCCCAGCTCCTCGCCGAGCTCGCGCAGCAGCTGGTCGGCCGGGTCGTCGTTCGGAGTCTGCACGACGCCGAGCATCCGCTGCGCCTCGGCGTAGTGCGGCGCGAGGGCCGACTCCCAGTCGTTCATCTCCGCCCACTGGCGGTCCTCGAAGAACGCCTTCGGCGGTACGTACAGCGTGTTCGCATAGCCGAGGCTGCCGCCGCCCACGCCACAGCCGGAGACGACGGAGACGTCTTTGAACGTGGTCAGGCGGAAGATCCCCTTCATGCCCAGCAGGGGATTCCAGAAGTAGCGCCTCAGGTCAGCGGTCGAGCTGGGCAGCTCGTCGTCGGCGAAGCGCCGCCCGCACTCCAGCACGCCCACCGAGTGGCCTTTCTCGGACAGTCGCAGCGCCGAGACGCTGCCGCCGAAGCCCGAGCCGATGACCAGCCAGTCGAAGTCGTAGTTGTGCTCCGCGCCCACGTTTGGTCCCTCCCGAGGCATCCTACCGGCAGGAGCGTCACGGGTGGCGGCGACGCCTCGCGCACGACCGGCTCACGCGGGTCGCTATATTCCGTGAAGTAATGGCCGTTCAGCCGCTGAAGAACCGGCCCTGCGGGGGGCGCTACGGGGATGTCGTGCAGTCGATCGGCAACACGCCGCTGATCGAGCTGCCGCGTCTCTCGCCCAAGCCGTGCGTGCGCATCTGGGCCAAGCTCGAGTCGCGCAACCCGACCGGCTCGGTCAAGGATCGCGTCGCGCGGGCGCTGATCGAGGACGCCGAGGAGAAGGGCGCGCTCTCGTCCGGGCAGACGATCCTCGAACCGACCTCCGGCAACACCGGCATCTCGCTGGCGATGATCGCCGCGCGCAAGGGCTACCGGCTGAAGGTCGTGATGCCCGAGAACGTCACGCCCGAGCGCACGCAGCTGCTGCGCATGTACGGCGCGGAGATCGTCTACTCCGAGGGCTCGCTCGGATCCAACGGGGCGGTCGAAAAGGCGCTGCAGATGGCCGAGGCCGACCCCTCCGTCTACATGCCCTACCAGTACGGCAACGAGGCCAACCCGAACTGGCCCACTACAACGGCACGGCCCTGGAGATCCTCGAGGAGCTCGACGAGGTCTCCGCGTTCGTCGCCGGCCTCGGCACCGGCGGCACGCTGATGGGCAACGGGCGGCGACTGAAGGAGACGTTCGGCGATGCCGTGAAGATCGTCGCCGCCGAGCCGATGCAGGGCGAGCCGGTGCAGGGACTGCGCTCGCTGGACGACGGTTTCATCCCGCCGATCATCGACATCTCGCTGCTGGACCGCAAGATCTTCGTCACCAACCGCGACGCGATCATCTGGACGCGCAAGCTGCTCGACGAGGAGGGCGTGTTCGCGGGCGTCTCCAGCGGCGCGATCGCCAGCATCGCGGTGCGCATCGCCGGCGAGCTGGACGAGGGCAACGTCGTGTTCGTCGTCGCCGACGACGGCTGGAAGTATCTGTCGAGCGGCATCTACACGCTGCCGGTCGACGAGGTCGAGAACCTCGACGCCACCGTCTGGTGGTAGGGCCTTCGCGCAGGCTCTTGCGCTCGTCGCGGTCGGGCGCCCGGCGGCTCGCGTAGCGATGCACATCTCCCGCTCCCTGCTGGATGACGTGATCGCGCACGCGCGCGAGGAGTACGACGCCGAGTGCTGCGGCATGATCGCCTACGCTCCGAGCGAGCCCGACGGCGAGCCGGTCGCGACGCGGGTGCATCGCGCGAGCAACGTGTTCGCCTCGCGCAAGCGCTTCGAGATCGACGGCAAAGAGGTGCTGCGGACGATCGACGAGTTCGAGGACGCAGACGCAGAGCTCGGCGCGATCTACCACTCCCACACCCACACCGCCCCCTATCCGTCGCAGACGGACATCAACTTCGCCGCCAACTGGCCGGGCCTCGAGTGGGTGATCGTCGGGCTCGCCGGCGAGGAGCCCGAGGTGCGCTGCTATCTGATCGAGGACGGCGTCGTGCGGGAGGTCGAGCTGCAGGTGCGGTGATGGACATGGCGCGGCCGACGATCACCTCGTGTGCCCCTCCTGCGGGCGGGCAGCACTCCGGCAGCGAGCGCTTCTGCGTCGCCTGCGGGATGCCGCTCGTCCATCCGCCGGACGCCGCTGGACGAGCGATGCGGACGAGCCGGACGAGCGCCGCGAGTACGCGCGCAAGATCAAGCCCCAGTACAGCGAGGGCCGGCTCGTGAAGGTCGCCTACGCCCAGAACCTGCCCGAGGCGCAGCTGATCCAGGGGCTGCTGCTGGAGGAGGGCATCCCCAGCATGGCCCGTCGCGCGCCCGGCTTCGACGTTCCCGACTTCCTGGCGGCCGGTCCGCGCGACATCCTCGTGCCCGAGTCCGGCGTAGAGGCCGCGCGAGAAACGCTGACGGCGCCGCTCGCGGACTAGCGTTGGACGTCGGAGGACCAGCGGCCGGCTAGGCCAGACCGGCTGGCCGGCCTCGCTGGCGGTGATCGCCTCGATCTCCTCGGCGGCGCGCTCGAACTCGGCGTCGGAGAGCACCGGGGTGCCCTCGAAGGGCAGTTCGCGCTGGAGCTCGACCCAGGCCTGGACGCCGTTGTACTCGTCCTTGACCTTCACCGTGACCGGCCGCGGGATGCGGTAGGTGCGCAGCAGCAGCACGTGCAGCGGCTGCTGGCGGCGCCAGCCCAGGCGCCTTTCGGCGTAGCTCGGGCGTCCACACGTAGAAGGGCGAGAGCGCGTCGACGCAGCGCGGGTCGGAGATCGTGAAGTGACCCGCGACTTCGGCCCACGCGCGGATGCGCACGCGGTCGGGCTGCTGGATGGGCACGCCGGAGGTGAACGCGTGCAGCGGCGGCTCGCCGTCGCTCCAGACGCCCTCCTCGAGCGCACGGCGCAGCTCCGGCTGGTGGGACTCGCGCACGAGGTCGCCGCTCTGGTTGTCGAAGGTCGGATACAGGAAGAAGCGCTCGTGGGCGAGCCGGAACGGCTTGCCGGGACTCGCGCAGGACGCCCTTGCGGAGCGTCAGCAGCTGCTCGCCTTCCGCGAGGGCGCGGACGGTGACAGCCCATTCTTTGAAAGCAATTGGCATGGGAAGAACCGGTGGATGGTTGAGGGGAGACTTCTTGATGTATGCCCTGCGTGCCGCCCGCGCTAACAGGGCGGCCAGCACTTAAAAGATACGAAATCCCGGCGGAAATCCCAAATCCCCTGCAAATCGACGGCTTTTTTGGGCTTCTCGAGGAATTGGGAGCTTGCTCTGCCGCCGCTCGGGGCGGCGCCGAGCCCGCCGCCGCCGGGAGTTTCGACGCGCAGCCGCTGACCGGCTGCGCAGGGTGCCCGTGAGCTTGCCCGGGATCGCCCGGCCGTCGATCCAGTCGCGTCCCGGCAGGCCCGGCCCGCCGCCGTCGGCGCCGCGCGGCGCGTGGCGGCGGCGCTCGGCGATCAGCGAGAAGGTCATCTCGCGCAGCGCCTCGCAGCTCGCGCACGACCCCGTCTCCGCCGCGATGCGCCCCCGCGCCGCCCGAGCCGCGGCGCAGCGCGTACTCGACCACGCGCACCGGGAATTCGCGCTCGAGCGCCTCGATCGGGGTGTTCAGGGTGTTGCTCATCGCGACGTGCACCCCGCTCGGCCCGTCCGCGTCCGGGCACGCGCCCTGGCCGCCGCCGAGGGTCTCGTAGTAGGAGAACCCCTCGCCGGAGCCGCCGGCGGGAACGCCGAGCGTGAGGTTGTTCATCGTGCCCTGTCCCTGCGCGCGGCCGAACGCCGCGAGCACGAGGTCGGCCACGCGCGAGCTCGTCTCGACGTTGCCCGCCGCCACCGCCGGCCTGTGCGCCGCCGGTCGGCCGGGCGTTCAGGATCGAGCCCGCGCGGCACGACGATCTCGATCGGCCGGTAGGCCCCCGCCGAGGGCGGGATGTCCGGGTCGGTGAGCACGCGCGCCGCGAACAGGCAGGCCGAGCGCGTGACCGCGAGCGGGCAGTTGAGGTTGCCCGGATGCTGGGGCGCGCTGTCCGGTGAAGTCGAGGATCAGCCGCTCGCCCGCGACCGTCGCGCGCAGGCGCAGCTCCAGATCGCCCTCGGGCGCCTCGAGCACGTCCTGTGCCTCGAGCTCGCCGTCGGGCAGCGCCGCCAGGCAGGAGCGCGCGCGGCGCTCGGCGTAGTCGAGCACCGCGCGAAGGCCTCGCGCAGGCCGCTCGCGCCGACCGCGCGCGCGAGCTCGCGCAGGCGCAGCGCGCCCATGCGGTTGGCGGCCAGCTGCGCGCGCAGATCGGCTTCGCGCTCGCCCGGCTGGCGCATCCGCGCCGACAGCTCCCTCAGCGCGGCCTCGTCCAGGCGCGGTCGGGCCCGATCACGACGCCCTCTTCCTCCAGCGTGCGGCTGTCCGCGGGCATCGACCCGGGGATGCGCCCGCCGACGTCGGCGTGGTGCGCGCGGCTCGCGGCGAACCCGAGCAGCGACGCCGTCCACGAGCACGGGCGTGATGACCGTGATGTCGGGCAGGTGCGTGCCGCCGGCGAACGGATCGTTCAGGACCCAGGACGCGCCGCTGCGAGTGATCCTCCTCGCAGCACCGCCTGCACCGCCGCGGGCATCGAGCCGAGGTGCACGGGGATGTGCTCGGCCTGCATCACCATCTCGCCGCCAGCGTCGAACAGGGCGGTCGAGGCGTCGTGGCGCTCCTTGATGTTCGACGAGCGCGCCGAGCGGATCAGCACCGCGCCCATCTCCTCGCACGCCGCGCGCAGAGCGCCGGTGAGGACCTGGAGCTGGATCGGGTCCAGCGGCGCTCACGGCGGGCTCGCGCCGCAGCTGGATCGTGCCCCACTCGTCGACCTCGCCCGCCCACCCGGGCGGGACGTACAGCGTCGCCTCGGGCAGGGGATGCACCGCCGGCCCCGCGATCGCCGCTCGCCGTGCCTCGCCGCCGGCGCCGCGCAGGCTCAAGCGAGGCGCCGCGCCCCAGACCGACGCGCGGATCGTCACCAGCTCGACCTCGCCCGCGTCGTCGCGATAGCCATAGCGCCGCTCGTGCGCCCGCGCGAACTGCTCGCGCAGGACCGCGGGGTCGACGGAGTCGCGACTCCACCGGCAGCTCATAGGACTGGCCGCGGTAGCGCAGCTCGTAGACCGTGCCGGCCATGCTCGTCTCCGCGCCATCGACCGATCCCGCCTGTGCGAGCAGCTCCTCGCGCGCTGCGCGCCACGGCGTCCTCGTCGAATGTCGACCCCGCGCAGCATCACCGTACGCGAGACGTCGCGCCGCGGCGCGGCGGCCGCCAGGCCGAGCGCGCAGAGCACACCGGAGGCGCGCGGGCACACGACGCGCTCGATCCCCAGCTCGCTCGGCCAGCGCGCACGCGTGCAGCGGGCCGGCGCCGCCGAACGGCATCAGCGCGTACTCGCGCGGGTCGATGCCGCGCTCGACGGTCATCACGCGCAGCGCCCGCAGCATCTCGGCCTCGGCGACGCGCACGATCCCGGCGGCGCACGCGCGCGTGTCCAGGCCCAGCTCGTCGCGCGAGCGCAGCGACCGCCCGCTCGGCCGCGGCGCGATCGAGCGTCAGCCCGCCCGCCAGCGCCGTGTCCGCGGGCAGGCGCCCCAGCAGCAGGTTCGCGTCGGTCACCGTCGCCCGCTCGCCGCCCCGGCCGTAGCACGCGCGGCCCGGGCTCCGCGCCCGCCGACTCGGGCCCACGCGCAGCGCGCCGCCGCCGTCGCGCCAGGCGATCGAGCCTCCGCCCGCGCCGACCGTGTGGATGTCGAGCGCGGGCAGCGCCAGCGGGCGCCCGGCGACCGTGCGCTGCGCCGTCTCGGCGACCCGCCCGTCCGGAGATCAGACAGACGTCGCAGGAGGTGCCGCCCATGTCGAAGCACAGCACGTTCTCCTCACCCGCCAGATCCGGCGAGCAGCAGCGCGCCCGCCGACCCCGCCCGCGGGTCCGGAGAGGACCGTGAGCGCCGCGTGCGCGGCTGCACGGGCCGTCGAGGCGAGCCCGCCCGAGGACTGCATGATCTCCGGCTCCACGAGCCCGCGCGCCGACGCCCGCGCGGCCAGCCGGCGCAGGTAGGAGCCCACGAGCGGGCTCAGCGCCGCGTCGAGCACGGTCGTCGCCGTGCGCTCGTACTCGCGGAACGTGCCCACCAGCTCGCTCGAGACCGACACGTGCGTCCACGGCGGCAGCCGTTCGGCGAGCAGGCGCGCCAGCAGGCGCTCGTGCTGGGGATAGGCATAGGAGTGCAGCAGCGCGACCGCCACCGCCTCCGGCGCGGCCGCGGCGACCTCCTCGACGAGCTCGCCCGCGCGCGGCCGGATCGAGCGCGAGCAGCGGACCGTCGGGACCGCAGCGCTCCGGCGCCGCGAACCGCAGCTCCGCGCCGACCAGCGGCGCGGGCGCCGCCTCGCACAGCCTGTACAGGTGCGGCCGCGCCTGGCGGCCCAGCTCGATCACGTCCGTGAACCCCGCCGTGCCGATCAGCGCCGTGCGCGCCGCCCGCCCCTCCAGCAGCGCATTCGTCGCGACCGTCATGCCGTGCGCGAAACCGCGTCACCTCACGCGGCCTCTGCGCCCGCCCGCGCGAGCACCGCGTCGACGGCATCCAGCACGCCCGCCGCCTGGTCCGAGGGCGTGGTCGGGACCTTCGCGGTGTGCACCGCCCCGTCCGCGCCCACGAGCACCGCGTCGGTGAACGTCCCGCCCACGTCTACGCCGAGGAGCATCCACGAGAGCGTATGCGGGACCGGACGTCCCGCGCCCACGCCCCCGCGGGTCGCATCCCGCTGCGCGGATGCGACCCAACCCCAAAAACAGACCCTCAGGCCGCCGCGAGCTCCCGATCCTCGGTCTCCGCGAGGTGTTGATGGGAGGGGCAGTAGCCGTTGTGCGGCAGCGGCACCCGCTGGCAGGCCGAGCCCTTGCGGGTCGTCGCGCGGCATCGCGGCGGCTGGCCGCTGACCGACGTGTACGCCGCCACCGGGTTCTCCACGAGGAAGCGCTGCGCGTAGCCGATATAGCGGTTGACCACGCGGTGCACATGACCCTGATCGCTCATCGCGAAGTGGCTGCGGATGTCGCAGTACAGCGTGCGCGCCGGGTAGGCGAAGTAGTGGCGGTCGGTCGCCATCCGCTCGACGACCGCCTCGCAGGCGTGCAGCACCTGCTCGTGGTTGGCGCTGGCGCTCGCTCCGTTCTGGGGCGGAAGGATATGCGGCGCAAGCTCCCTGTAGATGGCGCGACTGAACTGGTACATGATGGCGGTCCTACCCCTCTCCTTGGTCGATCTGTCTGTTGAGCACGCCCGCCGTATCCAAAGACTCCGATCGTCCCCCGTTCTTCCACCCTCCTAAACACCCGCCGTACCAGAAAAGGTGCGGTGTTGCGCAGGTACTAATCCCAGGTCTCCCACGACACCTCATCCTCGCCCGAGACGACCGCGTGACGGTGATCCAGCGCCGGATCGCGTTCGGGGTGGTCCAGGCGCAGTTGCGCGCCGCGGCTCTCCTCGCGCGCGAGCGCGCAGCGCGCGATCAGCCGGGCCAGCGGATGCGGATCCTCCAGCAGCCGGCGCAGGCCCTCGCCCGTGCGCTCGATACCCGCGTCACGCCACAAAGCCCCGCGCGTCGCGGGCTCGGTCGTGGGCAGCGGCGGGGCATCCAGCAGCCCGCCGATCTCACCCGGCGTCGGGGGCGCCGGGGCGGGCTCGGACAGGGCGGCGCTCACGGCACGGCGCGCGAACACGAAGCACTCGCTCAGCGAGTTCGACGCGAGCCTGTTCGCCCCGTGCAGGCCCGTGCAGGAGACCTCGCCCACGGCATACAGCCCCGCCACGCTCGAGCGCGCGTGCAGGTCCACCGCGATCCCACCCATCGCGTAGTGCGCGGCCGGCGCCACCGGCACCAACTCGCGCGTGGGGTCGAGGCCCGCCTCGCGCAGCGCCGCGACGACATTCGGGAAATGCGCCGGATCGATCGCGCGCATATCCAGCCCGACCGCCTTCGCTCCCGTCTCGCGCAGCCGCGCCTGGATCGCGCGCGAGACCTCATCGCGCGGCGCGAGCTCCTCCACGAAGCGCTCGCCCGTGCGCTGATCGTGCAGCGTGGCGCCCTCGCCGCGGATCGCCTCGGTCACCAGGAACCCTTCGCGACCCGGCACCCCGATCGCCGCGGTCGGGTGGAACTGCAGCAGCTCCAGATCCGCCAGCCGCGCGCCCACGGCGTGCGCAAGCAGCAGGCCGACGCCCTGCGAGCCCGGCGGGTTCGTCGTACGCGCCCACAGCGCGGCGGCGCCGCCCGTCGCGAGCACGACCGCGCGCGCGGACACGACGCTCGGGCTCCCGCCACCCAGACGTCCGTTGCGCCCGTTGCGCCAGTCCTCGCACAGCAGCCCGCGGCAGCGGCTCTCGTGACCCGGCAGGGCGTCCGGATCCGTCCACAGCGCGCGCGCGCGGGCGCCCTCGAACACCGTTATACGCGGGTCGGCGGCCGCCAGCGCCGACAGCTGCCGGACGACGCGCCGACCGGTCGCGCTGCCCCCCGCGTGCACGATCCGCCGGATCGAGTGCCCGCCCTCCAGCCCCAGCGCCAGCCGGCCGAACCGATCGGCGTCGAAGCGCACCCCCAGCGACTGCAGGTCCTCGACGCACGCCGGCGCCTCGCGCACGAGGATCTCCGCCGCCGAGCGCCTGACCAGCTCGCGGCCCGCGCGCTCGGTGTCGGCGAGGTGGCGCTCCGGGGTGTCGTCGGCCGCCAGCGCCGCCGCGAGGCCGCCCTGCGCCCAGTAGCTCGCGGTCTGCGCCAGCGGCGTCGCCGAGACGAGGACCACGTGCGCCCCCTCCCGGGCGGCGCACAGCGCCGTGTACAGACCGGCCGCGCCCGCGCCGACGACCGCGAGGTCGGCCTCCGTCGTCGACGGCTGGGGGGTGTTGGTCATCCGGGTGGGGCCTGCGCGGCGTCTATTTTTTCGTGCGCGGCAGGAATCCGGCTTTGCGCAGCGCTTCTTCGGCCGTGCGTGAGGAGCCCGTGCCAGTGTTGGTCGGCGTGGCGGCCGTCGGCACGGTCGCGGTTGCGGTCGGGCTCGCGGTCGTCGTCGACGTCGTCGGTGTGATCGTCGTCGGCGTGCCCGGTGTGATCGCGCCGGTGGTCGTCGGGTGCCACCACCCCGCCCAGGCCCGTCGCGCCGGTCGCGGTCGTCGTCGTGGTCGGTATCGCCCCGGGGAACACCGGAGTCGTGGTGGTGATCGTCCGCGTCACCGGCGCGAGCGCGGTCGTGGTGCTCGAGCCGCCGCTGAGCTTCACCAGCGCTGCCGCCAACACTGCCAGTGCGAGCGCTGCGATCACCGCGATCGCGACGATCGGCGCCTTCCAGTTCGTCGGCGCCGCCAGGCGCGTGCGCGCGGCCGCGCCGCAGCTCAGGCACCACTCCTGCCGCGGGGTCCAGCGGAGCGCCGCACAGCGGGCAGGCCGCATCCACGGGCGGAGTCGGCCTCGCGCCGGCTGGGTGGACGGTCGGCGGCGGCGGGCTGGCGACGCTCAAGGGCTCTGGCGGGTGGGCGGACGATCTCGGTCGGCTGGTCCACGTCGGTCGGTCCTCGGCCACGGCCGGATCGCCGTCGCCGACCGCTGGCGCCGGGCCGGAGGGCGAGGTCGTGCGTCGGCGCCGGCGCCGCGGGCTCGCGACGCCGGCGCGGCGGGAGCCGGCACGGGCGCCGGGAGCGGCGGTGCTTGGCATCGGCGCCGGAGCGGGGCTCCGACCCGGCGCGGCCGGAGTGGGAGCGGTACGTGCTCGGGTCTGGAGCCGGGGGCGCCGCCCGGTCGGCGCGACGGACGTCGCGGAAGCCGAGGCGTGCACGGCCGTCGGCGGCATCGCCTGCGCCACGGCCGGTGTATAGGCCGGCATCGGCGCGCGGCGCCGCGCTCTGAGGGCCGGCCATCGGGCGCTCGGCGCGCAGGTCCATCGCCAGGCCGCAGTTGGGGCAGAAGCGGTCGTCGCTGCCGTGGATCGCGGCGCAGCGCGGGCATGCCGCGACGCCCGCCTCGCGCAGGACCGTCACGGGCCGGTGCTCGGTCAGGGCGGCTTCGAGCGCGCGCAGCTCGCGTGTCGATGCGCCCGATCGTCTCGAGCTTCGCCAGCACCAGCGCGTCGTTGCGCCGGCCGAAGCGGTGCAGGTCGAAGACGAGCCCGCCGAGGTCGCGGTAGGCCAGCTCGCGCGCCTTGCGCAGGAACCGCATGCGCCGGCGCATCCGCCCGCGCTCGCTGAACCCCGGCGATCGGAGGCGACAGCCCGCCCGTCGGCGTCGCCGCCCGAGGGAGATGTGGTCGTCTCCTCACTCGCAGCGCCTCCTCGCGCGCGGCCTCGCTCGCCGGAGGATCGCCGTCCGGCGTGTGCGGCGCGCCCGCCGCGGCGGGCGCAGTGGTGTGAGCGGTCTCCTCCACCTGCGACGAATGCTACTCAGGTGCCCGGGGAGGACTCCAGTACGCCGCGGCCGGGCCGTCTATCCGGCATGCTCCAGAGCCGCGCGCCAGGCGTCGAGCACGCGCTCGGCCATGCGCGGCGCTGAGAACGGCTCGGCATGCGCACGCCCGGCGATACGCGGGTCCGGATCGCGCAGGTGCGGGGCCAGCGCGTCGCGCCAGACGGCCAGGTCGAACGGCGCGCACAGCGTGCCCGCGACGTCGCGCAGCGCCTGCGGGATGGATGCCGACCGGCGTGGCCAGCACCGGCACGTCGCACGCCAGCGCCTCGAGCACGGCCAGGCCGAAGCCCTCGCGCGCGCGACGGGACGATCACGGCGTTGGCGGCGTTGACCCACAGCGGCGACGAGCTCGGGCTCTACGTCGTCGAGCGCGCGCACTTCGCACGTCCGCGTCGCGCGCCAGCTCGAGCGCCTGGTCGTAGCGCTTCTCCTTGCGCGAGGGCTCGGCGAGGAACAGCACGAAGGGCGTCGTCGGCGATCGAGCTCCAGCTGCGCGCGGGCCTGCGCGCGCGGGATCGGGTGAAAGCGCTCGAGATCGACGCCGCAGGGCAGCACCAGCGCGCGCTCTTCGCCCGATCGGCAGACGCTGCGCCAGCTCGGTCGAGGCCGCGGCGAGGATGTCCATGCGCGGGATCACCCTCGCGGTCAGGCGGCGCGTGCGCGGGTGGCTCAGGTCGGTGCCGTGCACGGTCAGCGCGCGCACCCGCGCGCGCACCGCCAGCGCCGGCCAGGCGGTGAGGCCGAAGTGGGCGTGCACGACGTCCCAGCGCTCGCGCCCGTAGCGGCGGCGCAGATCCCAGGCGGCGCGCGCGAGCTCGCGCTTGCCGGGCGCGAACTCGTACAGCTCGACGTCCACCCCCTCGATCCCGCGCAGCGCGTCGACCTGGTCGCGCACGAACCGCCCGCGCTGGGGATGGCCCCGGTCGGGCTGCATGTTCGAGACCACGAGCGCGCGCACGGCCGCTGACGGTAACGCTCTGAAATGATGGCGCGCATGGACAGCGCCATCACCGGCCGGGATCCGCGCGCACGGCCGATCGCCGTGTTCGACTCGGGCGTGGGCGGGCTGACGGTCCTGCACGAGCTGCTCGTGCGCCTGCCGCGCGAGGACTTCCTGTATCTCGGGGACACCGCGCGGTTCCCCTACGGCGAGCGCTCGCCCGAGGAGATCGAGCGCTTCGCCGCGGAGATCGCCGAGGAGCTGCTGCGCCGGCGGGCGAAGCTGCTGGTCGTCGCGTGCAACTCCGCCACCTCGGCTGCGCTGCCCAGCCTGCAGCGCGCGCATGCGCCAGACGACGCTCGGCATCGACGTGATGGGCGTCGTGCGCCCGGAGGCGCTGCGCGCCGTCGCCACCACGCGCAGCGGGCGCATCGGCCTGCTGGCGACGCCCACGACCGTGGCCAGCGGCGCGTACGAGCGGGCGGTCGGCGACGGTCGATCCCCACGTGGCGCTGCACGCGGTCCCATGCCCGACGCTCGCGTCGATCATCCAGGCCGGCGAGCAGTTCGACGAGCAGGCCGTCGCCACGGTGCGCGCCGCGTGCGAGCCGCTGCGGCGCGCGGACGTCGATACGGTGATCCTTGGCTGCACCCACTATCCCGCTGATCGGCCCGATGCTGCAACGCACGCTCGGCCCCGAGGTCGACGCTGGTCACCTCCGGCGCGGCGCTCGCGCGCCAGGTCGAGCACGCGCTCAGCACGCGCGAGCTGCGCAACCCGCGCACCGCAGGGGAGGGCGAGTACCGATTTCTCTGCACCGGCGACGTCGACTCGTTCCGCGAGCTGGGGACGCGCTTCCTGCAGATGCCGCTGGGCGAGGTCGAGCACGTCGAGCTGGCCGGCGTGGAGGCGATCGCGTGAGCCATACGGGGTATCGATCCGGCGCGCGCACGCCGCGATCCGCAGGCGCGCGCTGCGGCGCAGGGGCCGGGCATGAGCAAACGCAGCTACGACCGCGGTCCCGACGGTCTGCGCCCGACGACGATCGAGCCCGGGTTCGTGCGCGCCGCGACCGGCTCGGCGCTGATCTCGATCGGCGGGACGCGCGTGATCTGCACCGCGGCCGCCCAGGAGACCGTGCCGCGTTGGATGGCCGGCAAGGGCAAGGGCTGGGTCACGGCCGAGTACGCGATGCTGCCCGCCTCGACCGGCGATCGCAAGCCGCGCGACATCGCCAAGGGCCGCCCCGACGGACGCAGCGTCGAGATCCAGCGCCTGATCGGGCGCTCGCTGCGCGGCGTCGTGGATTTCAAGGCGCTCGGCGAACGCACGATCTACCTCGACTGCGACGTGCTCGAAGCCGACGGCGGCACGCGCTGCGCGTCGATCACGGGCGCGTATGTGGCGCTCGCGCTGGCGTGCGCCACGCTGCGGGAGAAGGGCAGGCTGACCGAGAGTCCCCTCACGGGCTCGGTCGCGGCGGTCTCCTGCGGAATCGTCGACGGTCAGCCGCGCCTGGACCTCGACTATGGCGAGGACTCCAACGCCGAGGTCGACGCGAACGTCGTGATGACCGGAGACGGCGGGCTGGTCGAGGTGCAGGCGACGGCCGAGCGCACGCCCTTGTCGCGTGCCCATCTGGACGAGCTGCTCGTCGCTGGCCGCGGGCGGCATCGAGACGCTGCGCGAGCTGCAGGCGCTTGCGATCGCCCAGGCGACGGTCGCGGCATGAACACGCATGGCGGCGCTGGATCGGCGTCCTCGGTCACTCGCGTACGTAGTACGCCATGCGGGGTGGGCGGGCCTTCCAATCGTTGCCCAGCTTGCCCTGCGTGTCCATGCCGAGCTTGCTTCTCTTCGGAGGTCGCGTGAGGATCCTGACGCGCATGCGCGCGGCCTTCCGGGGATGACCACGGGCAGGACGATGCCAAGGCTCTTGCTCGCCACGCGCAACGAGCACAAGCGCCGCGAGTTCGCGCGGCTGCTGCCCGATTGGCGAGATCGACGCGCTGCCCGACGACGTCGAGCTGCCGCCGGAGGACGGCGCGACGTTCGCCGAGAACGCGCTCGGCAAGGCCCGCGCCGCCGCGACCGCGACCGGAAGGGTCAGCATCGCCGACGACTCGGGCATCGAGGCGGCCGCCCTCGGGGGTCGTCCGGGCGTGCGCTCGGCTCGGTACGCGGGCGAGGACGCCAGCGACGCGGAGAACCTCGCTCTGCTCCTGCGCCAGGCGCCGGCCGGCAGCGCGCTGGAGTACGTATGCGCGCTCGCCTACGTCGATCCCGCGCAGGGCGCGGAGGAGCGTCTGTTCGAAGGCCGCTGCGCGGGCACGCTCGCATCCGAGCCGCGCGGGGAGCGAGGGCTTCGGCTATGACCCGGCATTCGTACCCGCCGATTGGCCGGAGATGGAAACGATGGCCGAGCTCAGCGACGAGCAGAAGGATGCGATCAGTCATCGCGGCCGCGCCGCACGGGCGCTGCTGCAGTGGCTGTCGAGCGATACCGGTCGATCGCCGCCGGCCTAGCGAGGCGCGGCGTGGCCCTACAGCAGGTTGATCGCCGCCGCCCCGGCCACGGCCGTGGAGAGACCCGCGTAGCCGGTGTAGCCGGCAAGCAGCAGCAGAAACGCCGTGAGCAGGGCGACGAGCACGGTCAGGATCCAGGCGACGCGTTCGAACGTCATCGCGCGCAGTGTCGCCGATCGAGTGGTCGGCAGCGGTCCCGCGGGGCGAAATCGTCCGCAAGCACTGTTAGCGTCAGGGAACCCCATTGGTGAGTCAGCCACGAAGGAGGACGAAGTGACGAAGTCCGAGCTGGTCGATCAGGTGGCCGATCGCGCCGGTCTGACCAAAGGCGAGGCCGCGCGCGCGGTCGAGGCGGTGCTGGGCACGGTCCAGGACACGCTGCGGCGCGGCAGCGAGATAACCCTGTCCGGGTTCGGCAAGTTCCACGTCGGCGAGCGCGGGGCGCGCCAGGGCGTCAACCCGCGCACGGGCGAGCGCATCCAGATCGCCGCTGCGCGCGTCCCGCGGTTCACGGCCGGCACCGGCCTGAAGAACGCGGTCAAGGGTCGCTGAGCGCGTGGGCCGCGAGGTCGCGAGACCGCGTGCCTGAGGAGCGCCCTGATGACCCGGCCATGACGGTCCGCTCGTTCGGCGACACGCTCGCCGCCCGAGTGGGAGAACGCCAATCGCAGATCGTGCTCGGACTCGACCCCGACCCGGGCGCGCTGTGGCCGGGGATGGATGAGGCTCGCCATGGTGGCAGTGGCGCGGCGATGGCCGGGGCGTCCTCCCCGGCGCAGCGGGCGGCATGCGCGGTCGAAGCTCACTGCCGGGCGCTGATCGACGCGGCCGGGCCGGCGTGCGTCGCGGTCAAGCCCCAGCTCGCGTGCTTCGAGCGGCTCGGCGCCGTCGGCCGACACGTGCTGCAGGGCGGTCGTGCGACACGCCCACGAGGCGGGGCTGCTCGTGATCGCCGACGGCAAGCGCGGGGACATCGACGTGACCGCGCGGGCGTACGCGCAGGCGCTGTTCGGAGGAGTGCAGACGCCGTTCGGCGAGGTCGCAGGGCTGGGCGCGGACATGGCGACCGTCAACCCGCTGATGGGCATCGACGCCATCGAGCCGTTCGTGACGGCCGCGCGCGCGACGGGAGCGGGCGTGCTTGCGCTCGTGCGCACGTCCAACCCAGGGGCCGCGGACGTCGAGGATCTGGAGCTCGCCGAGACGGAGGCGGGCCCCGCAAGCGTGTGGGAACGGCTGGCGGAGATCGTGGACGAGCTAGGCCGGCCGGGCGTGGGGGAGAGTGGCCTCAGCGACGTGGGCGCCGTCATCGGCGCCACCGGCTCCGAGTATGTCGGCCGAGCGCGCGAACTGATGCCGCACGCTGTGTTCCTGCTGCCCGGCGTTGGCGCGCAGGGCGGGCGCGTGAAGGACCTTGCCTCGGCGTTCGCCCCCGGCCATGCGGGGGGCCTGGTATCGGCTTCGCGAAGCATCGCAGGCGCCTACACGGCGACGGGCGGAGATCCCGCCCAGGCGGCCCGCACCGAGGCAGAGCGGCTGCGCGCGCTCGCCTGGGAGTTGGCGTAGTAGTCTGAACTCGCCATGATCATCACGGTCACGCTCAACGCGGCGATCGACAAGTCCCTCTCGGTGCCGAACTTCCGGCTCGGGCGTAGACACCGCACCGTCGAGCAGCGCACGATGGCCGGCGGCAAGGGCGTCAACGTCGCCCGCACGCTCAAGGCCCTCGGCCAACCCGTGATCGCGACTGGGTTCGCGGGCGGGGTCACGGGCACGCACATCGTCGAGCAGCTAACCGACGAGGCGGTTCTCAACGACTTCGTGCGCATCCGCGAGGAGTCGCGCACGAACACCTCTGTGCTCGACCCCACCACCGGCGAGCAGACGGAGATCAACGAACGCGGGCCGTCGGTGTCCGAGCGCGAGGTCGAGCTGTTTGCCGACAAGCTCCTGTATCTCGCCCGCGGGGCCGCGATCGTCGTGTTCGCCGGCTCGCTGCCACGCGGCGTCGAGCCCGAGATCTACGCCTCGCTGATCCGCGACCTCGCGCGGATGGAGGTCACGACCGTGATCGACACCGACGGCGAGCCGCTGCATCACGCGGTGCGCGCTGAACCGGACGTCGTATCCCCCAACGTGCTCGAGGCCGAGGAGCTGGTCGGGCACGAGTTCGCCGGGGAGGAGGAGCGCTCGCTGGCCGTGCGCGAGATCGTCGCGCTCGGTCCGCGCGAGGCGATCATGACGCTCCCGGACGGGTGCTTCGCGCAGGTGCTCGTCGATGGCCAGCCCTCCCTCAAGCGCGCGCGTGTGGAGTCGCGCGAGCCGGTCGCCAAGAGTGGCTCGGGCGATGCGTTCCTCGCGGGCTATCTCGCGGCGCGCTACGAATCGCGCGCACCCGACCAGTGTCTGCGCTTCGGCGTGGCCTGCGGTGCGGAGTCCACCGGCCGGCTCGGCGCCGGCCTGATCGACCCGCGCGAGGCGCGGCGCCTGATCGGCGAGGTGGAGCTCACCGAGGTCGAGCTTCCGGCCGAGGTCGGCTGACGCTCGCGGCGCGCACTCGAGCATCGGCGTCTCCAATCGGGTCGGAACGCGTGCGCGTTCCGATTCCGAGAGCCGGGCGCGGTGCCGGGTGCCGAGCGGCCACGTGTCGGCCGCTGAACAGCGACCGACGCGAACACGTCGCCGGACTTGTATAGTGCCGACCTTCTGAATATCAGAAGGCTCTCTGGCAGGAGGATCATCATGGGTCGCAGGTTCTGTGGGCAGCAACGGTCCGGCACGGGCGGCGGGTCGCGCCTGGTGAGGCTGGCGGGTGCAGCGGCATGTTCGTGTGCGGTCCTCGCGATCGCCGGTTGCGGGGGAAGCTCCGCCAAATCCGCGAGTGTCGCCGCCGCTACGACTGCCGCGAGCACCCCCACCGCGACCACCTCCACGGGACCCACCACCCCGACAACGCCGACGACCACCTCCACGGCGGCCAAGCCGCCCGCAACGAAGTCATCCACGACCACCACGAAATCGACCCCCGCGAAAACCCCGCCCAGATCGAGCAAGTCCGCCAAGAGCGAACGAGGGTTCGACAAGATCAAAATCACCAGCACCGCATTCCAGGCGGGCGGACCGATCGCCGCAAAGTACACCTGCGACGGCGCCGGCACCTCGCCGCCGCTGGAATGGCAGGGGGTACCACGCGGCACCAGCGAAGTGTTCATGCTCGCACTCGATCTCAGCGGCAGCTCCAGCGACGCGATCCAATGGGCCGTCGCCGGCATCCCCCCGAATGTGACCAGCATTCCGACAGGCGGCCTGCCCGCCGGCGCGGTCGCGGGGGTCAACAGCGCCGGGAAGGTCGGCTGGGGCGGGATCTGCGGCGCCAAAGGCCAGCTGCACCACGTCGGGTTCCTGTTCTACGCGCTGAATCGCAAGCTCGGCCTGAAGTCGGGCTTCAACCCGTCTGAAGTGCGCGGCGGCCTCAAGGGCGCGACGCTGGCCAACGGGTTGACGCTGGCGACCTATCAGCGACCCTGACGGTCGACGCCCGCGATCCGCTGGAAACCTCTTCGGAGAAGCTCGCGCTCGCGAACGCGAGCGAGCGAGCGACGACGAGGACGACGACTCTCCGCGCCCTCTGATCCAGCCGTGCCGGCTCTATGCGGGCGTGCCGGCGAGCCGCTGATGAACGAAGCTCACCACCATCGCGCCCTCGCCGACGGCGGTGGCACACCGCTTGGTCGAGCCTGAGCGCACGTCGCCGGCTGCGTAGATCCCGGGAATGCTCGTCTCCAGAAGATCGTCAACCCCAGCGTCGGCCCCCGTCAGCACAAATCCCTTCTCGTCGCGCGCCACTACGTCTTCCAGCCAGTCGGTGCAGGGAGCCGCGCCGAGGAAGAGGAACAGAAACGAGAAGGTCAGTCGCTCGCCGTCACGCAACGTGACGGCCTCGAGCTCGCCTTCGGCTCCGTGCAGCTCCGCCACCTCGCTGTGATCGCGCACCGCGACCCCGTAGCGCTCGAGCTCGAGCACCAGATAGTCGGACATGGTCTCGCGCAGGTCGCCGCGGCGATGGAGCAGCGTCACGAGCGCGCCGCCGCGCGCGAGCCAGACCGCCGCCTGGGCGGCGGAGTTGCCGCCGCCGACCACCCCGACCCTCGTGGCGCCACAACGCTGAGCCTCGGGCGGGCCCGCGGCGTAGAAGACGCTGACGCCCTCGTAGTCCGACAGGTTCGCCACGGGCAGCCGGCGATATTCGGCGCCCGTGGCAAGCACCACCGCGCGCGCGGAGATCTCGTGGTCGCCTTCCAAGCGCACCAGGTGGCGGTCCTCGCCCGGCTGTAGCGCGACCGCACGGTAGGGCGTGGCGGTACGCGCCTGGAACTTACGCGCCTGCGTCACCGCTCGACTGGTGAGTTCCGAGCCGCTGATGCCGGCGGGAAAGCCGAGGTAGTTCTCGATTCGTCGCGAGGTCCCGGCCTGTCCGCCCAGGGCGGTGCCCTCCACGACGAGCGTGTCCAAACCCTCGGATGCGCCGTAGACGGCGGCCCCCAGGCCGGCGGGACCTCCGCCGATCACGAGCAGGTCGACCTCATCGCTGGGTGAGAGCTCGAGCCCGATCCCCAGCGCCCGTGCGACCTCGCCGCTGGTCGGGTTGCTCAGCTCCATGCCGCCCGGCAGCCGCACCAGCGGCAGGGTGTCGGGGTCGAGCGTGCCGATCAGTGCGGCGGCCTGCGGGTCGGCCGCGCCTCCTTCGCCGCGCCAGATGAAGGGCAGGCGATTGCGCCGCGCGTACTCGACCATCCTGCGCGTCGGCTCCGAGGAGCGCGGGCCGACCACCTCCATGCCGACGCTCTGCTGCTGAAGCGCCTCGCGGCGGGCAGTGAAGCTCGACAGCAGCAGGTCACCGAGTGGGCCGTCCTCGAACAGCAGTGGACGCAGCCTCTCCCGCTCGACGGCGATGTAGCGCAGTGGTTGTGTGACGACCGCGGTCAGGTAGGCCGTCTGTCCCGTCAGGAGGCTCATCTCGCCCAGGAACCCCGAGGTGCCGTGACGGATGATCTCCTGGCCCGCCGCATCCAGCACCGCAGCCTCGCCTTCGACGATGGCGATGAACGGAATGCTCCGATCGCCCACCCGGAAGAGCACATCCCCGACCGCCGCCGAGCGCTCCTCGCCGTGTGAGCGCAGCGTCGTCAGTTGCGAGGCGGACAGGACGGGACTCGTGGCGCCGGTCGCCTTTCCTGCCGAGACCGGCTCAGACGGGCCGCTCGAGGAGATGTTCACGATCGCATCCTCACATCCATGCGACATCCTACCGTCGCGATTCTCCGTCTCCGCTGCTCGGAGGGTCGGCGCCGGCCTGCGGCCGAGGCCGACCGACCGTCGGGCCGACTTTTGCCCGCCCGACGGTGCTGGAGGGCTCGGCTCGGAGGGCAGTTGCGATTAGGTGTCCCCGTGTACCCTGCGCGAGCATGGCGGACACGAGCACGATCGCCTCGCTGGCCACGGCCGGTGGCACGCTGATCCTGGCCGTGGCCACGTTCGCGTCCACCCGTTCGGCCAATCGCGCCGCGCGCGTGTCCGAGCAGGCGCTGAATGTGGGGCTGCGCCCGGTGCTGTTCAACGCTCGGCCGCAGGACCCGCCGCAGAAGGTCGGATACGGCGACGATCACTGGCTGGTGCTGCGAGATGGGCTCGCTGCCGTGCAGGAGGCCAACGGGAACATCTACCTCGCGCTGCCGCTGCGCAACGTCGCCTCGGGCATCGCCGTGCTGCACGGCTGGCATCTGTGGCCGCGTCGCGCCGGGATCGACGATCCCCATCCTGAGCTCGAGGACTTCCGCACGCAGACGCGCGACCTCTACGTCCCGGCAAGCGACATCAGTTTCTGGCAGGCGGCCCTGCGCGACACACGAGACGATCTCTACGCGCCGGTGCGCGAGGCGATCGCGGCGCGCACGCCGCTCAGCGTCGACCTGCTCTATGGCGACCACGAGGGCGGGCAGCGCACGATCACTCGCTTCTACATGGTCCCTCGCACGAGCGAGGATGACGAGCAGCCGTGGCTGTGGGTCTGCTCGACCTCGCGCCACTGGAATATCGACCGCGCCGATCCACGCTAGCCGGCCCGGCGGGGAGCGGGTGCGGATGACCGATCGCGAGGGGGGTGAGGCCGCTGCCGCGGCGGTCCGCGTCATCGTGCGCGGACAGGTGCAGGGCGTCGGGTTTCGCGAAGCGACCGTCGGGTGCGCGCGCGAGCTCGGGGTGCTGGGCTGGGTGCGCAACGGGGAGGACGGCACAGTGCTCGTTCACTGCGAGGGCGCCGCGCGGGCGGTCGAGCAGTTCGTCGCCTTCCTGCGCGACGGCCCACCGATGGCGCGCGTCGCCGAGGTCGAGGTCGAAGCCGTCGCGGTCGAGGGCCACGAGCAGTTCGCGATCCGGGGCGTCAGCGCCGGGGTGTTCGTGGTGCAAGAGCACGCGGCGAGGGCGCATCACTTCGACTTCCGCCTGGAGGTCGCGGGGGCGATGCGCTCGTGGGCGGTTCCGAAGGGACCCACGCTTGATCCCGCGGTCAAGCGCCTCGCCGTCGAGGTCGCCGATCACAGCATGGATCACAACACGTTCGAGGGCGCGCTGGGAGAGGGAGGGGTGATCGTGTGGGATCGCGGAACCTACGAGCAGGGGGGCCGCGTGGGATGGCCCGAGGCGCTCGTCCGCGGTCACGCCGTGTTCGTCCTGCATGGGCAGAAGCTGCGCGGCGGCTTCGCCCTGCAGCGCACCCGGCCTGGCGCCAGGGCGCAATGGCTGTTGATCAAGCGTCGCGATGAGTACGCGCGCCCCGGCTCGGATGTCGTCGTCGAGCAGCCACGATCGGTTCTCAGCGGTCGGACTCTCGATGAGATTCTTGGGTGAGCTCTTGCGCCTGCGCGTAAACGCTCTCGGAATCGAGTCAGAGAGTTGACCGTGGTGGATCAGAGGTCTACCCCAGCGCAGCATCGAGCTTCTGCAGAAACGAGGGCGGGTCGATCGCTGGGTAGCGGTACAGCTCCGGCGCGATTGCCTCGTAAAGCTCGCGTAGATGCAGTGGCTCCACGAAGCCGCGAGCGATCATGGTTCGAACGTCGGTTAGGTCATGCTCGAAGCCGCGCTCGATCTTCGACAGTGCCTGCGAGTAGAAATCGAAGTGATGTACGTCGACTCTGCCCTCTTGGAATACGAGCGGGCTACGCTCACGCCAGCCGGGAAGCTCAGGGATGAAATCCGGCGGCGACGCCAGCTCGATGTTCACGCCAAGTTTCTCCTTGAGTGCCGGGAGTGCGCGCAGCAGCTCATCTGCCTCGGGCTCGAAGCGCAGGTCGACATCGATCGTCGTCTCACGCCAGCCTTCGAGCACTGCGGTCGAACCCCCGGTCAGATAGATCCTGATAGGACTTCGGGCCGTACGCCCAAGCTCGCGGGCGAGGGCACGAATGCGCTGCTCGTCAACTGGGGGACGCATGCTCGGCCGCCCGCGCGAAGCTGACCACCCGGCCGACAAGCGCGTTGTAGCGGCTATGGGCGGCTCGATCGCGCTCCGTGAGCAGCTCGTAGAGACGATGGGAAGGCTGCTCCTGCCCGCCGGCTCGGCACTTCGAAACCCAACTCCCGTAGCCGCGGAGCCGCCATTGCCACCAGCAATGACTCACTCGCTCTCGCGGCCGGCAGCGAGATCGGCTAGTCCTGCACTCACGAGCTCGTGACCGGGCAGGTTGACAGGCACGTGCCGCATAGCGTCAATCATAGGTGTGCGTGAGGCCTTGCCCAACACAAGCTTCGTGCGCGAGGTTTGGTGTCCGCGACTGTAGTCATCAGCGTCACCGGGCAGCTCGCCTCAACGAACTGGACAACCCTCCCGGATCCTGCAACTAACCCCCCGCCACATCCCGCCGCAGAAACACAAGGTAGGCCGCGAACAGCGCCGGGACCACATACAGCGCGCAGACCCACAGCGAGTGCAGCATCGGGCGCCCAGTCGGTGGGGGTGCGCAGCAGGCCGTGCCAGGCCTGGAACTGTTCGGTGAGCAGATAGGGCTTGATGCCTTCCAGTCCGGGGATTCCGGCGAGGATGTACAGCAGGATCACGAACCCGATCGCGCCGACCACCGAGGCGGTGCTGTTGCGCGTGGCGGTGGACAGCAGCACCCCGATGCAGGCGACGGTCAGCAGCGGGATCAGGTAGCAGGCGTTGGCGGCGAACACGAGCAGCAGTCCTTCGGAGGCGGAGACGACGCTGCCCGACAGCGTTCTGATCGGATTAAAGCCCCAGGAGGCGACCCCCGCCGACGGTCGCCACGATCGCCGAGAGGAACACCGCGATCGCGCCGTATGTGAGCGCCGCGAGCGCCTTGGCGGCAAACACCTGGCCGCGGTTGACAGAGCGTGTGAGGATCGTCTTCAGCGTGCCGTTGCCATCCTCGGCGGCGACGATGTCCCCGGCGACCAGCGCTGCTATCAGGGGCAGCATGAAGTAGGCCTGGAACTCCAACATCAGCACTGGAGTCGCCAGCCCGGACTGCGTGATCTGGGTGGCGATGATGCTGTCCCCTCCGTGGCCATGATGCTGGTGCAGGTTCTGTACGACCACGAAGATCAACGGCAGCAGGACTGCCAAGCCGAGGCCCAGGTAGGTGCGCTTCTGCGAGACGAGCTTGCGCAGCTCCCAACGGTAGACGACCAGTGTCGACGGTCGCCGGAGGCGGTGTGCGCTCGCGGCGGCCGGCACGGAGGAAGGTGCTGCCATGCTGCTCATGGCGCCTGCACAAGCGACTTTGCCGCCGGGGAGGCTCGTCGCCGGCCGGTGGCGATGGCGGCTCGGCGCCGTTGCTCTCGGTCAGCCGGAAGAACAGATCCTCGAGCGTCGCCAGTTCGGGCGTCAGCGCGAGGATGCCCACGCCCGCCTGTCCGAGCGCCACCGACAGCTCGCCCACGTCGGACTCCTGTGCCTCGAACGCGATTCCATGTTCGCCCGCGAGGGCGTGCTCGATGCCCGGCCGGGCGCGCATCGTCTGCAGTGCGCGCGCGTCGTCGGTGGTGCGCAGCCGGTAGCCCGCTCCGCCCTGGCGGCGCAGGTCCGCGAGCGCGCCCTCGTAGACGACGCGCCCGCGATCGACGATCGCGACGCGGTCGCACAGTTCCTGCACCTCCGGGAGCTGGTGGCTGGAGAGCAGCACCGTGATGCCTTCGCCGGCGAGGCGGCGGATCAGCTCGCGCATGTCGCGCATGCCGGCCGGGTCGAGGCCGGTCGCGGGCTCGTCGAGGATCAGCAGGCGCGGGCGCCGCAGCAGCGCCGCGGCGATCCCCAACCGCTGGCGCATCCCATGCGAGTAGCCACTCACCTTGTGCTTGGCACGGGGAGCCAGCTCTACGATCGCGAGCACCTCGTCGATGCGCGCGGATGCGCCGTCGCCGTCGAGCCCGGCCAGCAGCTCGAGGTTCTTGCGTCCGGTCAGGTACGGGTAGAACCGCGGTGCCTCCACGAACCCGGCGACGCCCTGCAGCGCCCGCGCGCCCACACGCAGCGGGTCATGCCCGAACAGCTGCACCGTGCCCTCGCTCGGCATGATCAGGCCGAGCGCCATGCGCAGCGTCGTCGTCTTGCCCGCCCCGTTGGGCCCCAGGAACCCGTACACGTCTCCCGCACGGACGTTCAGGTCGATGTGATCGACCGCGAGCACGTCCTTGTAGCGCTTCACCAGTCCTCGGGCGCGGACCGGCGGCGCCTCGTCGTCCCTGGCTGCGTCCTCAGTCGTTCGTGTACCGAGTACACCAAAGCGCTCCCTCGCGTCCTCTTGCCAGGACCGACGATCCGCTCGCCGGGGCGGCGCCTCGTCGGCCACGCTACAGGCCCTTGGCGACCGCTTCGACCGCCGCTGGGCTGACCGCGCCGGCGAGGAAGTAGCGCACGCCGGAGCGCTCGAAGCTGAGCAGCGTGCCGAGCTCCGTCGGCAGCTCGGTCGCTTCGATGCCGTTGATCTTGACCTTCTGCAGGCCTTCGGGCAGCGCCGATTCTTCGTTTGCGCCCGCCTTCGCCTTGCCTTCGATCACGGCGATCGTCGAGGGTCCGTGGCCGTCGGTGGTGACGTGGGGGCCCTCGCCGGAGTGTGTGGATGAAGCCGAAGAGCCGGTGCGTGCGCTTGTGCGGGAGGACGACTTCCTGCACCTTCGCGTTCGCCGGCGGCGTGAATTCGAACACCGAGCCGTCCACCGGGCCGTAGGAGATTTCGGTGGCCGCCAGTTCGATCGCCGGCGCGGCGCTCGTCGTGGAGTAGATCGCGGCGCGCAGCGGGACGCCGTGGACGGCATCCCAGGAGAACTCGGCGCCGCCGATCAGGCTGCCGGTTTCCTTGGGGGTGACCCGCACCGTGTAGGCGGCCTGGCCCGCGATATCGGTCGGCGTCGCGCCGGAGACGTTCACGTGCTGTAGATGCGCGATCGCTTCTTCGATCTTCGCGACGCTCGGAGCTTCGTGGGTGGCGCTCGAGGCGCCAGCGCCCCGAGCTCCCGTCCGAGGAGCCGCCTTCGTGCGCGGGGACCGTGTAGCGGTAGAGCGTGTTCGAGGAGGCGTCGTACATCGACACGGTGTGCCCGTCGTAGAAGATCTGCGTGTCGCCCTGTTCGGACTGCAGTTCCAGGCGCACGCGGCCGTCCTTGGCAGATCCACAGTCGCCCGGAGGCACCGGTGAGCAGCGGGCTGGAGGACAGCTCGCCGGCGGCGCCGCTGCTCCCGCTTGCGAGGTTGGCGCCTTCGAGCAGATGGTCGGTCAGCTGGATCGCGCGCGCTGACGCCTTCCACCGGCGGGGCGACGAGCGCATCGTGGACAGCGTCTGGCGAGCGGCTTGGGCGGCGGCGTCGGTCCCGTTCCGAGCGCCAACGCGAGCGCGGTCAAGCGAGACGCCGAGGACGAGCACGAGCCCGCACACGAGCAGCAGTCGTGACAGGGGAAGTCTGCGCAGGAAGTAGGTCATTGGACTCCCACGTCCAGAGTAGCGCCGCACCTTGCGCCAGGCTAAATGTCGAGACGCCCAATCGTGAGACGTGCTCTCATCGGCAGGTCGGAATCGTCCGGCCTCGTCAGGCGATATGGTCCCGGCCTGCATGGTCTACGCGTTCATCGCATTCTGGGTGCTGCTCGGCCTCGGCGTGTTCTTCGTCGCGATGCGCGGCGGCCCGCGCGGGGCGCGCGAGTCGCTGCACACCGAGTCGCAAGCCGGCCAGCGCGCCGTCACGGTCGGGATCGTGCTGCTGTTCGCGTTCGGCCTGATCGTGCCCGGGTTCGTGCTCGCCTCCAACGCCGAGCACAAGGCGGGCATCACCGTCGGCGGGGTGCACCTCACCGCCGAACAGCAGAAAGGTCGCGAACTGTTCTCGCACACGTGCGCCGTCTGCCACACGCTGGCGGCCACGAACTCCGTCGGGCGCACCGGCCCGAACCTCGACGTGCGCGTGGGCGATGACATCTCCACCGCCGCGGGTCGCAAGGCGCTCGTGCTGAACGCGATCGCCGAAGGTCGCGCGCGCGGCCTCGGCCAGATGCCCGCGCTGCTCTACCAGGGCAAGGAAGCCGAAGAGGTCGCGTCGTTCGTGGCGGCCGTCGCCGGTCATTGACCCTCGACCGTCTCAGGCGCGCCACTCCCGGATCGCGGAGCCGATTTAGCCAGGAGTCGATACCGGTCCGCGCGGCCATCTACTAAGGTCCGCCGCGATGGCCGAGCAGGCGAAACCGGAGCAGGCGCAGACCGCGGAGGACGTCAAGGCGCTCGTGGCCGAGCGCGACATCCGCTTCATCCGCTTCTGGTTCACCGACATCCTCGGTCAACTGAAGTCGTTCTCGATCAACGCTGCCGAGCTCGACGATGCGTTCGAGGCGGGGATGGGCTTCGACGGGTCCTCGATCACCGGGTTCAACGCGATCGAGGAGTCGGACATGATCGCGATGCCCGATCCGTGCGACGTTCGCGGTGCTGCCCTGGCGCCCGGAGGAGCAGGGCGTGGGGCGGATGTTCTGCGACGTCGTCACCCCCGAGCGCACGCCGTACGAGGGCGATCCTCGCCACGTGCTGCGCCGCGCACTGGAGCGGGCGCGGACGATGGGCTTCGACACGTTCAACGTGGGGCCCGAGCTCGAGTACTTCCTGTTCCGCGATGCTCACTCCACCGAGGTGCTCGACGAAGGCGGCTACTTCGATCTGACGACGCTCGACGCCGGCTCGGACGTGCGCCGCGAGACGGTGCTGGCGCTCGAGCAGCTCGGCATCCACGTCGAGTACACCCACCACGAGGTCGGTCCCTCACAGCACGAGATCGACATGCGCTACGCAGACGCCTTGAAGATGGCCGACGATTGCATGACCTACAGGATCACGGTCAAGGAGTACGCGATGAAGTACGGCTGGCACGCGACCTTCATGCCCAAGCCGCTGTTCGGCGAGAACGGCTCGGGCATGCACACCCACCAGTCGCTGTTCGCCGAGGGCCGCAACGCCTTCTACGACCCCGACGACCAGTACTTCCTCTCAGACGTCGGCAAGGCGTTCATCGCCGGCCAGCTCAAGCACGCGCGGGAGATCTGCGCGGTGTTCGCGCAGTGGGTCAACTCCTACAAGCGCCTCGTCCCCGGGTTCGAGGCGCCCGTGTACGTCGCCTGGTCGCGGCGCAACCGCTCGGCGCTCGTGCGCGTGCCGCTGTACCACCCCGGCAGGGAGAAGGCCACGCGCATGGAGCTGCGCTGCCCCGATCCCGCCTGCAACCCCTACCTGACGTTCGCGGTGCTGCTGCAGGCGGGGCTGGAGGGGATCGAGAAGGGCTATGAGCTGCCCGAGCCGATGGAGAAGAACCTCTACCATCTCTCCAACGAGGAGCGCCGGCGCCTCGGCGTCGAGCAGCTGCCCGAGTCGCTCGGCGAGGCGATCGAGCTGGCGGCCGAGTCCGAGCTGCTGCTGCGCACGCTCGGCGAGCACATGTTCAACCGCTACGTCGAGATCAAGCGCCAGGAGTGGGACGACTACCGCGTGCAGGTCAGCCGGTGGGAGCTCGACCGCTACCTCGCCATCTTGTAGAGAGAGGCGAGCCGAAGAGCCGGCATCGGGGCCGAGCCGGGAGCCGTCGCCGCGGAACGATCGGTCGGGCGGCGGCTCGGGCTACGTCTCGCCGGGGAGCGCCGGCACCGCGCAGGCGATCGGCCGCGCGGGGGCAAAGTGCATGTGCAGCGCCTGCAGCAGGTGCCCGAACGAACTCGGATGGCTGGGCGCGATCTCGGCGAGCAGGCGCAGGACCGAGACGGCGTGGCGCTCGTACTCGTCCACGCCCGTGAGCTGGGCCAGGCGCAGCAGGCCCATCGCCGCGCTGGAGGCGCCGGAGGGGATGGGGGAGTCCTCCAGGTCCTTGCGCCGCACGATCAACTGCTCGCCATCTGAGGCGGTCGAGTAAAAGCCGCCGTTCTCCGGGTCGGCGAAGCGCGCGATCAGCGTGTCGGCGAGTGTCACGGCCTCGGTGAACCAGCGCTCCTCGCAGGTGGTTTCGAACAGCACGATCAGCGCCTCCAGCAGAAACGCGTGATCCTCCAGGTAGGCGCCGATCCGTGCCTGGCCGTCGTTGTAGGTGCGCAGCAGGCGTCCACCGGAGTCGCGCATCGTGCCCAGTACGAACTCCGCGCATGTCACGGCGGCGTCGAGGTAGCGGGTGTGCGTCAAGGTCGCCCCCGCGTCGGCGAGAGCGCAGATCATCAGAGCGTTCCAGGCAGTCAGGCGCTTGTCGTCGAGTCCCGGGCGCGTTCGACCCTCGCGCACCTCCAGCAGCCGTGAGCGAATCCGCTCGCGCTGCTCCGCCGGGGGGAGTGGACCTCGCGCCTGGAGCACGTTCAGTCCCGGCTCGGGTGATTGAGGCCCACCCACCCCGTCGGCGAAGTTGCCCTGCTCGGTGGCCGCAAACCAGGCGATCGCGGCGTCCGCATCCTCGCCGAGGGCGGCACGCAACTGGGCCGGCGTCCACACGTAATACCTTCCCTCGACACCCTCCGAGTCGGCGTCCAGCGCGGCATAGAACGCCCCCTCGGGCCCGCGCATCTCGCGCAGCGCCCAGTCGAGCGTCTCGCGGCAGGCCGCCTGCAGGCGCAGGTCCCCGCTTGCCTGCCAGCCATGCAGATAGGCGCGAGCGAGCAGCGCGTTGTCATAGAGCATCTTCTCGAAATGTGGCACCGTCCAGGCGGCGTCGACGCTGTAGCGCGCGAACCCGCCGCCGAGCTGGTCGTAGATTCCGCCCCGCGCCATCGCGCGCAGAGCTCCCAGCGCCATCCCGCCGGCATCCGGCGCGCTCGCGGGAGGCCCCTCGCCGGTGTCGCTCGCCCGTGCGCCGCGTTCGCCGGCCCGCAGCAGGAGAAACTCGATCGCGGACGCCGCCGGGAACTTGGGGGCGCCACCGAACCCACCGTTGCGCGCGTCATACGTGCCCGCCAATCCCGCGACGGCGCGATCGAGCGCGTCCTCACGCAGTGGGTCGGTGGAGGGCTTCAGCAGGGCGCCGCCGGACAGCCGCTCGCGCAGGCGCTCACCGCCGGCCCTGATCTCCTCACGGCGCTCGTTCCACGCCTCCCCGATCGCCTGCAGCACCTGCGTCCACGCGGGCATTCCCGGACGCGGCTCGGGCGGGAAGTAGGTTCCGCCGTAGAACGGCAGCTGCTCGGGCGTGAGGAACACGTTCAGCGGCCAGCCGCCGTGGCCGGTCATCGTCTGGACGGCCTCCATGTACAGCGCGTCCACGTCGGGGCGCTCCTCGCGGTCGACCTTCACGCACACGAACTCCTCGTTCATCAGCACCGCCGTGCGCTCGTCCTCGAAGGACTCGCGCTCCATCACGTGGCACCAGTGGCAGGCCGAATAGCCGATCGAGACGAGCAGCGGCTTGTCTTGCGCGCGGGCGCGTGCCAGTGCCGCAGGTCCCCATGGCAGCCAGTCGACCGGGTTGGAGGCGTGCTGGCGCAGGTACGGGGAGGTCTCGTTGGCCAGTGCGTTCGTCATCGCTGACTCCAGCCTATCCCCGCCGAATGTGCCGCCCGCCCATCCCTTGGACCGGCTGCGCATGTGTCTGAAGCGATGGCGCCGACGGCGACGCCCCCGACGGGCGCCTCAGTGCAAGCGGGCCAGGCCCGGCAGCGGGAATGCGACCCGGCCCGTGGGCCATTCGCCATCGCCACCGCGGGCGCGCGCGAGCTTGACCTTGGTGATATCCACGTCGAACCGCCTGCCGCCGAGCGTGCCGCTGACGGTCTTGCCCGCGCCAACCCTGACCGCTCCGGGTGAGGCGGCAGCGCCGGAGACGCGGATCGTGGCCGTCTGCAGCTGGCCTTCCTTGACCGGGAAGATCCCGCTCAGCCGCACGCCCGACACGAACGAGAACTCGTGCAGCACGACTTTGGCGGGCTCCAGTCGAGCATAGCCCCCGCGCAGCCCGCCGAAGCTCGAGCCGACCGGCAGTTCGGCGTTGCCCTGCAGCATCGCGCCGATCACCTGGCGGTTGAGGTCGAGGATCGTGTCGAGCACCGCCGTCAGCGTCTGGCCCGCCTTGCCGGACAGGACGGCCGGTGGGTGGATGAAGGCGAGCTTGGTCGGTGTGATCGGCGTGGGGCTGAAGATGTTCTGCGTCGGCCCGCATGGTTGGATTGGTTGCCCGCCCACCCCGTCCGCGAAGAACGCGCCGACCGCCCGCTCGGCGCAGCCGCTGAAATCGCTGCCGAGGACGGAGTGGCCGGTGAAGGGGACGACGAGCAGCTGCGAGCCGGGGATCAGCGCGGCGACGTCGCGCGCGTTCGCGGTCGGCGTGCGCAGATCCTGCGCGCCGGACAGGATCAGCGTCGGCACCGCCGGCAGGGAAGACTGGGCCGGTGGCGGCGGGGAGGCATCCGGCCAGCTCGCGCAGATCGACACAAGGCTCGCGCTCAGCGCGGTGCTCGCATCGAACGGGTAGAACACCCCGCTAGGAATGCCTCGCAGCGAGCCGACCGCTTCCGCGAGTCGCGCCGGCGCGGCAGCCGAGCGCTGCCAGGGGAACGGCAGCTCCTCACACGAGGTGTCGAGGAACAGCGTTTCGTCGATCGACTCCGAGCTTTCGACCGGGCGGGGACCTGGCACGTTTGGGATCAGGCCCTCCGACAGAAGCTCCAATCGCAGCAGCGGGTCCGGGTCGTGGCGCAGCGCCGAGACGACCGCCGCCGGCAGCAGCGCGCGCAGCGCCGGGTTCAGGTCGCCGGCCTGCAGGATCCCCAACAGACCCGTCTCGCTCAGCCGGACGGCGTGCCGCCGGCCGGAGCCGTCGTAGACCGAGCCGCTGAGGGCGCGCTTGCGCAGCCGCGCGGTCAGGCGCGCCAGGTCGGCGAGCGGGTTGGCGGTGATCCCCGCGCACGCGCGTTCCGAGCAGAGCTCGCCCAGCGCGCCGCCGATGGCCTGGAAGGTCCCGACCGCGAACGGTTCCGGGCCGGTCGCGGGGACGACCGAGTCGAGCACCAGCGCTTCCACGTGCTGGGGGTAGCGTTCGGCGTACTCGAGTGCCACCTTCGTGCCATAGGAGGTCCCGTACAGCACGAGCTTTTCGTACCCGCCCGCCTGCCGCAGCGCCTCGATGTCCGCCACCGATTCCTGGCTGGTGTAGTCGCCACGCGCGGGCCCGAGCTGCTGCGCGCAGCGCCCGACGAGTTCGCCGATCGAGTGCGCGTGTTCGACTTCGCCGCGGCTGCTCAGCGCGGGGCAGCTCAGCGGGCCCGATTCGCCGGTTCCGCGCTGGTCGAACACCAGCAGGTCGCGCGAGCCCAGCGCCGGGGCGATCGCTTTGGCGATGAATTCGCCGAGTCCCAGCGCGGACTGGCCGGGGCCACCGGCGAGCGCGACCACGGCGTCCCTGCTGGGGGTGAACCCCGCCAGCTTGCGCTCCACCTTCAAGCCCACCGTGCCGGGAACCTGCCCGCCGCGGTCCAGCGGCACGGTCACGGTCGCGCAGGCGAAGGCCGTGCCCGCGCTGCTCGGACAGGGGCCGAAGTCAGGGGAGCCGAGCGAGGAGGCGGGCCAGCTCGCGAGCGTCAGCGCGGACAGCAGAGCCGCCAGGAGCGGTGAGATGGCCAGCCTGCGCATCGAATCGGACAATAGCGTCACCCGCGGCTGCGCCCGCCGCTTGCGCCGAGCGGCCGGCGCCACCCGATTCCCGATCGCTCAGCAGCGATGAGCGCACGCGCTGTCCGCCCAGTGTGCCGGCCAGCCGGTGATGGGAGGCGAGGCGCAGCGTGCCCCCCGCGGCGGCCGCTCCGGCGACGTGGAGCACGATTTCGCTCGCGGTGAGCTTCCCGGAGACGGTCACTCCCGGTACGTAGGAGTAGTCGTGCAGCAGCAGCGTCCCTTTCGCTACGTTCGCCCAGCCAGAGCGCAGACCACCGATGCGCAGCGAAAGAAACGCGCCGATGTTGCCGGACTGCAGCGCCCCGAGCGCCTGCACCGTCTCCTCGCGCACGAAGTCCCCCAGCGTCAGCCCCACAGCCTGAAGCGTGCGCCCGGGGCGCCCGTGGCTACCGCGGGCGGGCGGCACATCGGACAGGCGTGCCGGCGCCAGCGGCGCCAGCTTCAGCAGCCCCAGGATCTCGGGGCCGCCGGTGCACGGCTTGACGGGCGCGGGCTTGAACAGTGCCTGCAGCGCCTTACTCGCGCATTCGCTGAGATCGCTGCTGAGCACCGAGTGCCCGACTTCGGGCACGACCACGAGCTGGGAGCCGGGTATCCGCGCGGCGACTTCGCGCGCATTGGCCGTCGGCGTGCGCAGGTCGTCGGCGCCGCTCAGGATCAGCGTGGGCACGCTCGGGAACGGCGTCTGCACTGGCGCCGGCGCGGGCGTGGCGTATGGCCAGAACGCGCACGCCGGCATGTCGCTGATCGCGAGCACGTTGGCCGGTGCGAACGGCGCGATCGGGCTCGCTCCCAACCCCTTGATCTGCGCGGTGACTTCGGTCAGGCGCTTGCGCGGACTGGAGGCGCGGTTCCATCCGAACAGCTCCTCTTCGCAGCTCGTGGCGAAGTACAGGGGCGTGTCGAAGCTCTCGCTCGGACTTTCTTCTTCGCCGCCTTCGCCCCGCTGCGAGACATCGCGCAGCAGTCGCGCGAACGGCGCGTCATCGCCGTTCGCGGCCGAGCGCACCGCGGCGGGGAATTCCGCGCGCAGCGCCGGTTCGAGGTCGCCGGCGATCAGCACGTTGAGCAGCGTGTTCGCGGAGAAGCGCAGCGTGTGGGCGAGCCCGAAGCCGTCGATCCAGCGTCCGCTCAGCGTGCCTGCGCCCATCCGTCGGACGAGCTTCGACAGGTCGGCCACCGGTTCGGGCGTGATGTGCGCGCATGCACGCCCCCCGCACAGCTGGCGCAGCACGCGCGGGATCGCCGCGAACGTCGGCAGGTTCAGCGGTTCCGGCCCGTTCGGGGGCACGACCGAGTCGAGCACCAGCGCCGAGACGTGGTCCGGGTAGGTCTGGGCGTAGCGCTCGGCCACCTTCGTGCCGTACGACGTCCCATACAGCACGAGCTTTTCGTACCCACCCGCCCGCCGGATCGCCTCGATGTCGGCGACGGTCTGCGCGGTCGTGTAGTCCTCGCGCGACGGGCCGATCTGGGCGGCGCATTCGGCGATCTGCGAGCCGAGCGGAGCTGCGGCGATTCCAGTTCGAAGCGGTGGCAGGACAGCGGATGGGACAGGCCGATGCCGCGCTGGTCGAAGACGATCAGATCGCGCCGTGCCGCGATCGGTCCGAGCGTGCGCGCGAACTGTTCGCTGAACGGGATCGCCGCCTGTCCGGGACCGCCCGCGAGCGCGACGATCGCTTCGCGCGCTTCCCCGACCGGCGCGCGGTGGCGTCGCATCGCCAGTGTGATCGTCCCGGGCATCGCTCCGCTCGGGTCCAGTGGCACCGTCAGATGCCCACAGGCGTAGTCGTTGCTGTCTGCGCAGGGCGCCCAGGCGATCTGGGCCTGTGCGGTGGCCGTCCATGCACATGCGGCTGCCGCCAGGAGCGCGGCAGCGACCGGTCCTCTGAGTCGCATAAGTGGAATCTAATGGATTGGCTCGAGGGGCGCGCTAGTGTCAGCCGATCGCTGGAGATCGCGACATCGTCACTGCCTCCGATGCCCCGCCCGCTGTCGGTCCCTACAGCCACGCGGTTCGCGCCGGCGGGCTTTTGTTCTGCTCGGGTCAGATCCCGCTCGACCCCGCCACCGGCGAGCTGGTCGGCGCGAGCGCTCCCGAGCAGGCTCGCCGCTGCCTGGAGAACCTGCGGGCGGTATGCGCGGCCGCGGACGCATCGCTTGCGCGGGCGGCGCGCCTGACGGTGTACATGACCGACCTGAGCGAGTTCGCCGCGGTCAACGAGGTGTACGCCTCGTTCTTCGCGGGTGATGAGCCGCCCGCGCGGGTGACGGTCGAGGTCTCCGCCCTGCCCAAGGGCGCGATCGTCGAGATCGACGCGATCGTCGCTCTCTGACGGCCGCTTTCAGTTGACCTGCGCGCCGCCCCGGGTGATCAGCACGTGCAGCTGCGAGCCGGTGTAGATGTGATCATGGTCTGCGCACCCGCCCGTGAACCGCAGCTGGAGGCTGTCGCGGTGGATCGCGTGATAGCTGGCAAACAGGGTCACGGTGCCGTGCGTGCCGGCCGTGCAGGCCGGGTCGTTGCTCGCCGAGACGGTCCCTTTCAGTTCGAGCGCCACGCCGGGGAGGCCCATGCGGGCGATCCCCGGCGACAGTCGCGCCGATCCGGCGATCTTCAGCACCAGTTCGCGGGACCCGTGTCCGGCGGTCAGGCCGTCCTCGTGGCAGACGGTCCCGGTGGCGTGCCCACCGGACCAGCTGCCGCGGCCGTGGGTATAGGAGGAGGCGATGCCCGGGTGTGAGCTCGAGGGCGGTCCGGACTCGGTGAATGCCCACTGCACCGAGCCCCCGCTGGGCGAGCCCGCCCCGATCGGGCATCTGGCCGAGGCGCCTGCGTGAGCCGAGCCGGCGGATGCGGCGCTGGAGAGGGCGCCGCCCAACAGCATCGAGCCGCCGACCGCGAGCAGGACCAGGCGTGTCAGCGGGCGTGTTCGAGCGGGCACAAGCCAACGATAGCCAACGCCGAGGCTACTCGGCGATCGATGCGAGCGGGGCCTCGCCCGGGGGTGCGGATGAGAGGGGGGCTTCGCCCGGGGCTGCGCTGCCGATGCCTTGGCCTTCGTCGCCATCGGCGGGCTCGACGCCGCGCAGCGCCCGCGTGAGCAGCCGCCAGAGCGTGGCGCGCTCGTCCGGATCCAGCGCCTGCAGCACGTCGTCCTCGATCGCTTCCTGGGCGCGCTCGGCGAGGCTCAGCGCCTTGGCGCCCGCAGGCGTGAGCTGGACCAGGTGGCGCCGGCGGTCGCTGGGATCGCGCAGGCGCGTGACGTAGCCCAGCTGCTCGATCTCGTTGAGCAGCAGCACGACGTTGTTGGCGTCCATGCAGAAGGCCTCGGCCAGCTCGTGCTGGGGGCAGGCGTCGTGGTCGCGCACGTAGCTGAGCGCGACCAGATGGCGCAGCTGCATCCCCAGCAGCTCGTCGCCGCTGCGCCGGTACACCTGCTTGGCCAGGCGGGTCAGCAGGACCATCGAACCTGGAGCACATGACGAGGCCATCTCAGCACCCATTTCGCGTGATTTTACACCATTTCGCATCTGTTGTCACTTTAGCAACGATAATAAATTTTATGCAGATCATCCTTGAAACATGGATGATCATTGCTATGGTGTGCCCTCGCCATCACCGAAGGGAGCCACACACCATGAGCGCCACCACAGATCAGCTCGCCACCGCCCCAAAACACGGCACCGCCGCAGAGCATGAGACCACCGCAGAACAGCTCGATACGCCCAACTTCGATGCCGTAGAGACCTCGCGGCGCAGCGAGCGTCGCCGCTGGATCGCGCTGGCGGTGCTGTGCCTGGGTCAGCTGATGATGGTGCTCGACGCGACGATCGTGAACGTCGCGCTGCCCTCGATCCAGCGTGACTTGCACTTCAGCCAGGGCAACCTGACGTGGGTGATCGACGCCTACCTGATCACCTTCGGGGGCTTCCTGCTGCTCGCCGGCAGGATGGGCGACCTGGTCGGGCGCAAGAAAGTCTTCCTCTCCGGGCTCGTCCTGTTCACCGCCGCCTCGGTGTTCTGCGGCGTCGCGGACAGCCAGACGATGCTGATCGCCGGCCGCTTCGTCCAGGGAATCGGCGGCGCGGTGGCCTCGGCGGTGATCCTCGCGATCATCGTCACGGAGTTTCCCGAGAAAGCCGAGCAGGCGAAGGCGATGGGCCTGTACGCGTTCGTCTCCGCCGGGGGCGGCTCGATCGGGCTGCTCGCCGGGGGCGCGCTGACGCAATCGCTGAGCTGGCACTGGATCTTCTTCGTGAACGTGCCGATCGGCGTGTTCGCGTTCGTGCTCGGCTCGGTGCTGATCGAGGAGAACCGGGGCATCGGCCTCGCCGGCGGCGTCGACGTCGCGGGGTCGGTTCTGATCACGCTCGCGACGATGCTCGGCGCCTTCGCGATCGTCAAGTCGACCGAATACGGCCTGCTCTCGGCGCGCACGCTCGGTGTCGGCGGGGCCGCGCTGCTGCTGCTGGGCGCCTTCTTCTGGCTGGAGTCGCGCATCTCCAACCCGATCATGCCGCTGCGGATCCTGCGCTTGCGGATGTTGATGGGATCGAGCCTCGTCCGCGGGCTGCTCGTGACGGGGATGTTCTCGGCCTTCTTCCTCGGCGCGTTGTATCTCGAGCGGGTACTCGGGTACGACGCGATCGACACCGGTCTCGCGTTCATGCCCTTGACGATCGCGATCGCCGCGCTTTCGATGGGGCTCGCGGTGAAGGCGGTCAATCGCTTCGGTCCGCTGAACACGCTCGCGGCCGGTCTCACCGCGATCGCCGCCGGCCTGCTGCTGCTCGCGACCCAAGGCGTGCATGCGGGCTATTTCCCGGGCCTGTTCTTCGCTTTCCTGTTGATCGGGCTCGGCGCGGGCGCCTCGTTCCTGCCGTTGCTGACGATGGGCATGGCCGACGCGCCGCCGCGGGACGCCGGGCTCGCCTCGGGGATCATCAACGTCTCGGTGCAGCTGTTTGGCGCGATCGGCCTGGCGGCGCTCGGCACGATCGCGACCGATCACACGAAAGCGCTGAGCGCCAGCGGACATACGCTCGCCAGCGCTCTCACCGGCGGATATCACCTCGCCTACATGGTCGCCGCCGTGTGCGTGGGGCTGGGCATCGTCGCCGCGCTGCTCATCCTGCGCCCACCCGCGAGCACGGTCGCGCAGGAGGTCGAGGAACTCGAGCGCGACTTCGGCCGCGCAAGTGCCACTGCCCAGACAGCGGAGCAGCTCGTCTGAGATTGCTGTTCGCCGCCTGCTGCCCACTCCGGGCGGCGGGCGGCGGTTATAGCTCAGCCCGCAGCTCGGCCCGCTTGATCTTGCCGCTCGCCGTCTTGGGGAGCTCGGAGACGAACTCGACGATGCGGGGGTACTTGTAGGGGGCGGTCTCGCGCTTGACGTGCTCCTGCAACTCGCGCCCGAGTGCGGGGGAGGGGTCATAGCCCTCGCGCAGCACGACCACTGCGCGCACGACCGAGCCGCGCTCGGAGTCGGGCGCGGCCACGGCCGCCGCCTCCGCCACGGCCTGGTGGGAGATCAGCGCCGACTCGACCTCGAACGGGCCGATGCGATAGCCGGCGGAGACAATCACGTCATCGTCGCGGCCCTCGAACCACAGGTAGCCGTCCTCGTCGCTATGCACGCGATCGCCCGTGCGCCACATCCCGCCCTCGCGGCGGTCGGAGACGCGCCACGAGCCGTCCTCGTCGCGCCGCACGTCCGCGCCGAGGTAGCCCAGGCAGAATGTAGGCACCGTCCGCGGGTCGGCGATCAGCTCGCCCTCGTCGATCGCCAGCGCCACGCCCGGCAACGGCCTGCCCATCGAGCCCGGACGCGCGTTCTCATCGGCGGCCATTCCCGTCAGTTGCCCGGTCTCGGTCTGGCCGTACCCGTCGCGGATCTGCAGGCCCGTCACCTCGCGCCAGGCGCGCTGCACCTCCGGGTTCAGCGCCTCGCCGGCGGCCACCATCGTGCGCAGATCGGGCAGGGCGCGCAGCGTCTCGCGGGCGGCGATCACGCGGTACTCGGTCGGCGCCATGCACAGGACATTCACGCGCTCGCGCTCGCACAGCTCCAGCCGCTCTGCCGGGTCGAACCTGGCGTCGTGCAGCAGCGCACCCGCACCGCGCAGCCAGGGCGAGATGAAAACATTTCGCGCCGACTTGCTCCAGCCCGACGCGGCGGTGCACCACACCAGCTCTTCCGTGCGCGCGCCCAGCCAGTGGGTCGCCTGCACGTGCTGGCCGGGCAGGTAGCGCTGGGCGTGCAGTACGGCCTTCGGCTCGCCGGCGGTGCCGCTCGTGAACGTGATCAGGCACGGCTCGTCCTCGCCCAGCTCGACCGCGGGGGCGGGCGCGCCGGCGAACAGGGTCTCGTCGGGCACGAGCACGACCTCGCACCCCGGTCCTGCCTCCTCCAGTTCCGAGCGGTTGCGCGCGTCGGCGACGATCAGCGACGGCCGCGCCACCTCGATGCGCAGTCGCAGGTCTTTGGCGCGCAGCTGCTCGGTGCACGGCAGCACGACCGCGCCGATGCGTATGCACGCGCACATCGCCATCACCCACTCCGGGCGGTTGCCGATCAGCGTCATCACCACGTCGCCCCTGCCCACGCCGCGCGCGTGCAGCGCGCCGGCCATGCGCGCGCTGCGATCGGCCACATCGCCGAACGTCCACTCGCGCCGCGACCCGTCCCGCGCCAGCTCCAGGAGCGCGCGGTCACCGGCGGGCAGTCGATCGAGCACGTCGCGCGCGAAGTTCACGCCGGTATTCTCTCTGCTCACGCCGATAAACGACCCTGGAGCGCATACCGAATGGCCGTAGCCGCCGATCTACACAGCGACATGTCCGACGAGCAGCAAGCGATCACCGAGATGGTCCACCAGTTCGTGGACGAGCAGATCCTGCCGCAGGCCGAGCACTACGACCACGAGGACACCTTCCCGGAGCCGATCGTCGAGCAGATGAAGGAGCTGGGGCTGTTCGGTGTCACGATCCCCGAGGAGTACGGCGGGATGGGCCTCGATCTGACGACCTACTCGATGATCGTCGAAGAGCTCTCGCGCGGCTGGATCTCGATCTCGGGCATCGTCAACACCCACTTCATCGGCTCCTACCTGCTGATGAACTTCGGCACCGAGGAGCAGAAGCAGAAGTACCTGCCGCGCCTGGCCACGGGCGAGATCCGGGCGGCGTTCTCGCTGTCCGAGCCCGAGCTCGGCTCCGACGTCCAGGCGATCAAAACCGCCGCCAAGAAGACGGCCGACGGCGACTACGAGATCAACGGCCAGAAGATGTGGGTCACCAACGGCCTGCTCTCGACGCTGGTCTTCACGCTCGTCAAGACCGACCCCGAGGCCGACCCGCGCTACAAGGGCATGACCTGCTTCATCTGCGAGAAGGAGCCGGGTGTCGAACAGAACACGGGCGCCTACGCCGGCTTCAACGTGCCGCCGAAGCTGAAGAAGATGGGCTACAAGGGCGTCGAGTCGACCGAGCTCGTCTTCGACGGCTACCGCTGCCCCGCCGAGAACATGCTCGGCGGCGAGGAGGCCGGCCTGAACAAGGGCTTCGTCCAGATGATGGACGCGCTCGATCTGGGCCGCGTCAACGTCGCCGCGCGCGGTGTCGGCCTCGCTCAGCGCGCCCTGGAGCTCGCGCTCAAATACTCACAGGAGCGCAAGACCTTCGGCAAGCCGATCGCCGAGCACCAGGCGATCCAGTTCAAGCTTGCCGACATGGCCACGCAGGTCGACGCGGCCCGGCTGTTGGTGCGTCGGGCCGCTCGTATGAAGGACGCCGGCGAGCGCTCGGACCTGGAGGCCGGGATGGCGAAGCTGTTCGCCTCCGAGGCGGGTCGTTTCTGCGCCGAGGAGTGCCTGCGCATCCACGGCGGCTACGGCTACTCCAAGGAGTACGAGATCGAGCGGATCTACCGTGACGCGCCGCTGCTGCTGATCGGCGAGGGCACTTCGGAGATCCAGCGCATGGTCATCGGGCGGAAGTTGCTGCAACGTCATAAGATTTGAGTCGATCGATTATCTTGGGCGATGATGGCCCTCCTCCACTCTCTGGCGGGGGAGATACGGGTCGGGAGAGAGGTGGTGTGAGATGGCAGAAGACGCCAAGGCTCTGATCGAGCTTGCCGTACGCCGGTTCATCGGTGAAGTGCCCGCGCTCGAGCCGATCCGGCTGGTCGTCAGCGTCGAACTGCGCGGGCGCGGTGACGTGCAGCTGTTTCGCCTGGAGATGCCCGACCTGAAGGTCACCAAGGGCCCGGCCGCGGACGCGCGCGTGCGCGTGGACATGCGCCGCGAGTTCTTCAACGTGATGGCGCGCGAAGCCAAAGTTCCCGACTGGGTGGAGGCCTTCTCCTACGGCCAGGCGAAGGCTTCGGGCCCCGAGCAGTTCCTGCGCCTGATCGTCAACGTCGTCGACAAGCATCAGGAGCGCCAGCGCATGCGCAAGGCGCGAGACGTCCACTGAGCTGCGCTGGCCGATCGACGAGCGCATCTTGATCGTCGATCGGTTGCGTCTCGGTCGCTCGCGTACGTAGTACGCCACGCTCCCTGCGTCCTGGCCTCGCTTGCCCAGTGAACGTCTCGCAAGGTGAGCATGGATCAGTGGTAGGGAGATGAGCTGCTGCGCCAGGAGACCGAGACACCACCCACTGAAGGCGAGATGCCGCGAGGCCGTCAGTGATACGAAGTCAGCTGCTGCGCCAAAAATGCAAGCGACGCGAGCAGGCACAGGCACATCACGATCAGCGAGAAGTTTTCGTTCATGCTCTCTGTCAGCCCTCCTGCTTACAGGATAGGGGACGGGGCGGTCCTCAGGCGAGGACGGCGTCGTTGTCGTAGAGCTTGATGATCTTTACCGGCTGGCTGGGATCCGGATTCGACGGCGTCGAGGCACAGCCGGCAGAGCACGCACTCGTCGAGGTTCTGCTCCACGATCTCCAAGCTGCCGTCGGGCTTCTGGGCGAAGATGTCCACCGGGCAGGCCTCGGTCAGCTCGGCGCGCCAGCTCGGTGTCGGCAGCCGCCTGGTCGTCGACCTCGACCGCGATGAAGAGGGCGTCCTTTCTCATGCCGCGCTACTCCGCTCGGCGATCTTGGCCTTGACCAGATCGGGAATCTCGTCGATCCGCTGCACGACGGGGATGCCGGCCGCCTCCAGACGGGCGATCTTCTCCGTCGCGCTGTCCTCCTTGCCCTCGACGATCGTGCCGGCGTGCCCGAAGGACATGCCCTGCATCTCCTCGTCGTCCATGAACTTGCCGGCCATGAAGGCGATGATCGGCAGGCGCGAGTTGTTGCTCGGTGACCCACTGCGCCAGCTGGGCCTCCATGCGCCCGCCGGGCTCGGTGTAGATCACGATCGCCTGGGTCTGCTCGTCGGCCTCGAAGTAGGGCATCAGCTCGGCGTAGGTCGAGCCGATGATCGCGTCGCCGCCGATCGAGACGGCCGTGGAGACGCCGAGTCCCGCTGCGGTCAGCGTGGAGGAGATCTCCGTGGTCATGCCGCCGGAGCGGCTCATCACGCCGACCGCGCCGGGCTGGTAGGCGACGGCGGCGTTGCGCGCCGGGCCGCCGATGCCGCCCATCTTGGCGACGCCCGGGACGATCACGCCGAGGCAGTTGGGGCCGATGATCCGCGCGCCCTTGGCGTCGGCCAGCTCGACCATCATCGCGACGTCGCGGCGCGGGATGCGCTCGGTGACGATCACGATCGTCTTGATGCCGGCGTGCAGCGCCTCGAACACGGCGTCGCGCGTGCCCGCGGGCGGGACGGTGACGACCGAGCCGTCGGGCACGACGCCGCCGTTGTGCTCGACGACCTGCTCGACTGTGTCGAACACCGGCACGCCGTGGACCTCGCGGCCCTTGCGGCCGGGGGTCACGCCGCCGACGATCTTCGAGCCGTAGTCCAGGCACTCGCGCGTGAGGTTGACGGCCTCGCGCCCGGTGATGCCCTGGATGATGAACGTCGTGTCCTGGTCGATCAGGATGGACATGGCTAGGCCGCGGCTCCTTGGATCTTCGCGACCGCGCGCCCGGCGGCCTCCCACAACGAGACCGAGCGGTCGCAGTACTCGATCCCGTACTTGTCGAGGATCTTGAAGCCCTCCTCCTCCCAGGCGCCGGGGATGCGGAAGATCGCGATCGTCTCGCCGGGGTCCCTGCCGAGCTCCAGGCAGGCCTTGATCACGCCGCGCGCGACGATGTCCACGCGCGTGTTGGAGACGATCGACATCATCACGGCGATCTTCTCCACGCCGTCTTTCTGGAGGACCTGCTTGGCCAGGCCGCAGGCCTTGGCGACGGACGGGTTGCCGCCGATCTCGGAGTAGTTGGCGGGCTGGCCGCCCTGCTGGCGCACGGCGTCGGTGAGCGTCAGCGAGCCGCCGCCCGCGCCGATCACGAGGCCGATGTTGCCGCTGAAGCCGGTGTCCTTGCCCTGGATCACGCCACGGTGATCGGCGGCGTCGATCGCCTTGACGGCCTCCTCGAACGCGGTCGGCGTGTGGTCCTCGCGGGTGCCCTCGTCCGCGCCGATTCCCAGCGCCTTGATCAGGCCCTGCTGACGCGGCATGCCCTCGTTCTCCATCTCCATGTGCGCGTCGAGCGCGACGAACGAGCCGTCCTTCAGCTGCGCCAGCGGGTTGATCTCGGCGAGCGTCATGTCGTTGTCGAGGAACAGCCGGGCCAGGCGCGCGAGCACCGGGGTGGCGCGCTGCAGGGCCTTGCCGGTGACGCCGGCGGCGGCGATGACCTGCTTGGCCTGGAAGTCGGAGAAGGGCTCGAGCGTGGAGAAGTGGCCGCGGCCGACGTGGTCGGGGTGCTCCTCGGCGACCTGCTCGATGTCGATGCCGCCCATGTCGCTGAACAGCATCAGCGGCTTCTTGCGCCGTGCCGTCCCAGACGACGCCCGCGTAGTACTCCTGCTCGACCTCGGCCTTCGGGTCGACGAGCACGCCGCGGGGCATGTGCCCGCCGATCTCCAGCTGGAGGATGTCGCGTGCGTGTAGGACTCGGCCTCCTCGGGCGTGTCGGCGAACTTGACGCCGCCGGCCTTCATGCGCCCGCCGGAGAGCACCTGCGACTTGATCACGGTCGGACCGCCGATCCGCCGCGCGATCTCGCCGCCTCGCGCGGGGTCGGTCGTGAAGCCGTAGTCGGTGACGGGGATGCCGGCGCGCTTGACGATCTCGCGCGCCTCGAACTCGAAGAACCTCATGCGGCGCGGAAGCCTACACGGAGCTTCGTGCGCTCGGCGTGCTGCTGCGCCGCCGCGGTCTTACGAGGGGCTGCGCCGGGAGGGTGCGCATCGGCCGATCCGACTACGCCGCAGCGGGCACGAGCCCGTAGGCCTCGGCCAGCTCGGGGTCCTTCTTGGCGAGCATTTCGGCGAGGTTGACCATCACCTTGCACTGCTTCCAGGTGGCGTCGTCCTGCATCTTGCCGTCGATCATGTGCACGCCGCGCCCGTCGGGGATCGCCGCGATGACCTTTTTGGCGAACGCCACCTCGTCGGGGTCGGGCGAGTAGACCTTCTTGGCGATCGCGATCTGCGCGGGGTGCAGCGACCAGGCGCCGACGCAGCCGAGCAGGAAGGAGGCGCGGAACTGCGTTTCGCAGCCCTCGGTGTCCTTGATGTCGCCGTAGGGGCCGTAGAAGGGCAGCGCGCCGACGGCGGTGCAGGCGTCGACCATGCGCGCGATCGAGTAGTGCCAGGGGTCCTGCTGGTAGCTCGGGCGCGGCGCGTCGGGATGCTCGGGGTCGGGGTCGGCGATCGTGCGGTAGCCGGGGTGCCCGCCGCCGACGCGCGTGGTCTTCATGCGCCGCGAGGCGGCGAGGTCGGCGGGGCCGAAGGACATGCCCTGGATGCGCGGCGAGGCGGCGGCGATCTCCTCGAGGTTGGCCACGCCCAGGTGGGTCTCCAGCACGCAGTGGATCAGCAGCGGGCGCTGCAGGCCGGCTTTGGCCTCGAGCTGCGCGAGCAGGCGGTCGGCGTAGTGGATGTCCCACGGGCCCCTCGACCTTGGGGATCATGATCACCTCGAGCTTGTCGCCGATCTCGGCGACGAGCTGGGTGATGTCGTCGAGGAAGTAGGGCGAGGCGAGCTCGTTCACGCGCGTCCACAGCGCGGTGTCGCCGAGCTCCATCTCCCTGCCCACGCGGATCAGCCCGGCGCGCGCGGCCTCCTTCTTTTCCAGCGGCACGGCGTCCTCGAGGTTGCCGAGCAGGATGTCCACCTGCGGCGCGATGTCGGGCACCTTCGCGACCATCTTCTCGTTGGAGAAGTCCAGGAAGTGGATCATCCGGGAGGGCTTGAAGGGGATCTCGCGCGCCGGCTCGGGGGCGTCGATCGCGAGGGGCTTGAAGAAGTCGCGGGGGTTGCGCAAGTCTGGCTCGTCTCCTGTGGGTCGCCTGCTTGGGGGTCGTGCTCGACCCTGAACCGTATCAGCGTGGGCAGCGCCGCAATAGAGTTTGGGTCACCGCAATCACCGACGCAGGACGACAGGAGACCGCCAGACCCGTCATGAGCGAGACCGCCACCGAGACCGTCGAGACCGAGCAGGCCGCGCGCGAGGCGAGCGGCGCCCACCCGTACGGCCGCTACCTGGAGGAGTTCGAGGTCGGCGACGTCTACAAGCACTGGCCGGCGAAGACCGTGACCGAGTCCGACGACCACCTGTTCTGCCTGATCACGATGAACCACCACCCGCTGCACATCAACGACGTGTACGCGGCGCAAATCCCAGCAGGGGCGCAACGTCGTGGTGGGCCCGCTCGTGTACTCGCTCGCGCTGGGCATGTCGGTGAGCGACGTCAGCGGCAAGGCGATCGCGAACCTGGCCACCGAAGAGCTCAAGCACCCGGCGCCGGTGTTCCACGGCGACACGCTGTTCTGCGAGTCCGAGGTGCTGGAGAAGCGCGAGTCCCAGTCCAAGCCCGACCGCGGCACCGTGCAGGTGCACACGCGCGTGCTCAACCAGGACGGCGTGCTCGTGGCCGAGTTCAAGCGGCTCGTGCTCGTGCCGCGCAAGCACCCCGGCGGCGGCGACGGCGGAGGGGAAGCGTCGAGTAGCGCGGTCCGGGCGGCGCGGCCGTCCAGACGTCCAGGCGGCTGTCCGCAATCGGCCGTGCGATAGGCTTTTCGGATCGCCCCCGCAGGGCGTTTTTCCGTTCCCGGAGCCATACCTGGCCCGGCAGCTGCGTCAAGGACGACGGCGCGCCGATCACGACCGCGACACCGAGGAGCCGCTTGCATCTCATGAACACCACCGCTTCCGCCCCCACCACAGAACGAGCGCCTGCTGGCCTGGGTCGAGGAGGTCGCCGCGCTGACCGAACCCGACGCAGATCCACTGGTGCGACGGCTCGGCCGAGGAGTACGACAGCCTCTGTCAGGCGCTCGTCGAGGCGGGCACCTTCGAGAGGCTCTCCGACGCCAAGCGGCCCGAACTCCTACCTCGCGCTGTCCGACCCGGGCGACGTGGCGCGCGTGGAGGACCGCACGTTCATCTGCTCGGCCACCGAGGAGGAGGCCGGGCCGACGAACAACTGGCGCGACCCGGCCGAGATGCGCGAGACGCTGAACGAGCTGTTCGGCGGCTCGATGCGCGGGCGCACGATGTACGTCGTGCCGTTCTCGATGGGGCCGCTCGGCTCGGACAAGAGCCACGTCGGCGTGCAGCTGACCGACTCGCCCTACGTCGCCGTGAGCATGCGCATCATGACGCGCATGGGCCAGGGCGCGCTCGACGCGCTCGGCGGCGAAGGCGAGTTCGTGCCCTGCCTGCACTCGGTCGGGCATGCCGCTCGGCGACGGCGTCGAGGACGTGCCGTGGCCGTGCAACGCCGAGAACAAGTACATCGTGCACTTCCCCGACACGCGCGAAATCTGGTCCTACGGCTCGGGCTACGGCGGCAACGCGCTGCTCGGCAAGAAGTGCTTCGCGCTGCGCATCGCCTCGGTGATGGCGCGCGACGAGGGCTGGATGGCCGAGCACATGCTGATCCTCAAGCTGACCTCGCCCGAGGGCGAGGTCAAGTACATCACCGGCGCCTTCCCGAGCGCCTGCGGCAAGACGAACCTGGCGATGCTGATCCCGACGCTCGAGGGCTGGACGGTCGAGACGATCGGCGACGACATCGCCTGGATGAAGTTCGGCGAGGACGGCCGCCTGTACGCGATCAACCCCGAGTCCGGCTTCTTCGGCGTCGCGCCCGGGCACCGGCGAGGAGACCAACCCGAACGCGATCCGCACGATCGAGCGCAACTCGATCTTCACCAACTGCGCGCAGCACCGACGACGGCGACGTCTGGTGGGAGGGCCTCACCAAGGAGCCGCCCGCGCACCTGATCGACTGGCACGGCAACGACTGGACGCCCGGCTGCGGACACGCCCGCGGCGCACCCCAACGCGCGCTTCACGACGCCCGGCCGCGCAGGACCCGGCGATCGCGCCGGAGTGGGAGGACCCGGCGGGCGTGCCGATCGACGCGATGCTGTTCGGCGGGCGCCGCTCGACCGTCGTGCCGCTCGTGACCGAGGCGCTTCGACTGGGAGCACGGCGTGTTCCTCGGCGCGGTGATGAGCTCGGAGAAGACCGCCGCGGCGGCCGGCACGGTCGGCGAGCTGCGCTTCGACCCGTTCGCGATGCTGCCCGTTCTGCGGCTACAACATGGCCGACTACTTCGCGCACTGGCTGGAGATGGGCCGGCGCGAGGGCGCGAAGCTGCCGAAGATCTTCTACGTCAACTGGTTCCGCAAGGACGAGGACGGGCGCTTCCTGTGGCCGGGCTTCGGCGAGAACTCGCGCGTGCTGTCGTGGGTGTTCGCGCGCTGCGCCGGTCACGGCGCGGCGACGCGAGACCCCGATCGGGCTGATCCCGCCGGTCGGCGCGCGAGGGCATCGACACGCGCGGCGCTGGACGTCTCCGAGGAGGACATGGCCGAGCTGCTGCGCGTCGACGACCGAGGAGTGGCGCGCCCAGCTGCCGCAGTTCCGCGAGTACCTCGCGAAATTCGAGCGCCTGCCGGCCGAGCTCGGCGCGCAGCTGGACGCGCTCGAAGCCCGGCTCTCGCGGTAGCGCCCGCGTGCGCCAGGTCACGGTGAGGGCCACCGCCTGAGTCGCCAGTGCGACCGCCGTGGCGAGCAGGAAGCTCGCGGCGATCTGCAGCGAGCCCAGCGACACCGCGAGGGTGAAGCAGAACAGGGCATACGCCACCAGCCCGACCACGAAGCCGCGCATGATCCTCAGCAGGTCGTCCTCGCCCTGCTGGGTGTGCGTAAACACCGCCAGCACGCTCGCCACCACCGGGAACGGCGCCAGCAGGCCGCTCAGCTGCGCGCCCAGCCGACCGGCGAGCGCCGTCAGCGCCAGCACCAGCGCCAGCGCGCTCAGCGCCCGCAACGGCAGGTCCCACGCGGGTGGGTCGGCCACGCTGATCCGCTCGTCCTGCGCGCGCGGCACCGCCATGAGCGTCAACGTCAGCACCACCAGCACGACCGCCAGCGCCGCGCCGGCTCCGATCGACAGCATGCTGAGCACGCCGGTCATCGCGAAGAACGCTCCCCAGCCGGCCAGCGAGGCTCACGCTCCACCTGACTCGCCTCGCCAGCTGTGCGTACACGACGATGAACGTGCACAGCGACACGATTCCCAGCAGCGTCCCCGCGGCCGCCTGCGCCGCGAACGCGCGGCCGTGGCTCAGCGCGAACACCAGCAGGATCGGGCCGGCCACGACCGGCAGCCCCCCGACCAGCCCTCCGACCCGCGGGCCGAAACGCCTGGCCGTCAACGAGGCTCCCACCACGAACGCCGGAGCCAGCAGGATCTTCGCGGCGAGCGCGCTCACTGGATCTTCGCGGCGATCGCGCTCACTTGTTCGAGAGCGCGCTATTCGTGGCTGTGCATCTCGCTCGCGGCCGCCGGCGGGCGGGACTCCTCGGCGAGCGAGGTGATCGTCAGCGCGCCGCGCGCGGAGGACTCGAGCACCTCGGTGGCCTCCTCCAGCGAGCGCGCGTACAGCTCGACGAGCAGGTGCACGATGATGCGCGCGTCCTCTTCGTGCTTGTGAAAGCGCACGTGCGTGAAGAACTCGCGCACGCCGTGGTCGCCGAAGGCGGCGTAGGACAGTGCGTCGCCGGCCTCCGGCCCGGAGCAGCTCTCGACGTCGTCGGCGTCGACCGAGCACCGTGCACGAGGCGACCCAGGGCGTGCCGGCGATCATCCGCTCCCAGCGGTCCTCGATCGGTTCGACGCGGCCGTTGTTGAAGCCCAGGTGCGGCTGGTCGTGCATGCAGTCCAGGCACTGCACGACCGCCTCCTGCAGCTCGTCCACGACTTCCGAGCGCTCGCCCGTGTCGGGGTCGATCTTGTGGATTCCCTCGTAGTGGACCTGAACCTCGAGATCCTGCGACCAGCAGCGGTAGCAGCGCAGCCAGCTGCGGGCGCTCGTCTCGGACAGGGAGCCCTCCATCGAGTTCATTGTAGGCCGGATGCCCCGCCGGGCTCGCGTGGTCGGCTACCCGAACGTGAACGCGTAGCCGGTGACCCCCGGCGCGAAGCGCAGCGTCAGGCGGTGCTGTTCGTCACGCGGCAGCGAGACGAGCGTGTACAGCCGCTGGCGGCGCACGGTCACGACGCCGCCGTGCACGTCCGCGCCCGCGTCGGCGGCGGAGATCGGGCGTCCGTCCAGCAGCACCTGCACGGGCAGCGGGCGTTCGCCTGGTGAGCTGAGCACGAGATAGACGTTCTTGGCCTGGAACCTCACTTCGATCCCCGCATTCGAGACGGCTTCGGCGGGCTGTTCGGCGATGCTCCACGTGCCGCTGTAGGCGAATTCGCTGACGTTCAGGTGCGCGTGTGGTCCGGGACCATAGTCGTGCGTACCGGCCTGAGGTCCGTTGACCCAACCCTGCGCGCGGGCCGTGCCGAGGTAGGTCTCGGGCGTGGCCTGTTCGGAGGGCACGATCACGTCCGTCGGGCGGCTCATCCCGCCGACCTGCGCGCCGGATTCGGCGAGCAGCGCGCGGATCGCGGTTTCGGTCTGGCCGTAGTCGCCCTCGCCGAACGTCGCGTAGCGCACGTGGCCGGTCGCGTCGATCAGGTAGTCGGCGGGCCAGTACTCGTTGCCGTACGCGTTCCAGGTGCCCATGTTGTTGTCCTGCACGACGGGGTAGCGGATGCCGAACTGTTCGATCGCGTTGGCGACGTTGCTCGCGTCGTGCTCGAAGGCGAACTCGGGCGTCTCCACGCCGACGATCGTCAGGCCGTCGTGGCGGTAGGCGGCGTCCCACGCCTTCAGGTAGGGGAGCGTGCGGATGCAGTTGATGCACGTATACGTCCAGAAGTCGACCAGCACCACGCGCCCGCGCAGTCCGGCGAGCGAGAGCGGCCTGTTTTGGTGCCCGCCCACCGCCGTGTTGAACCAGTCCTCGGTTTCCGTGAATTCCGGGGCCTGGCCGAGGTCTTTCAGCCCGTGCGCGTCCGCCAGCAGCTTCGCCTGACTGGCATCGTGAGGCTCGGAGGGGGAGTTCGTCGTGCTCGCCTCGAACTTCGCGCTGTGTCCACTGAGCTCGTGCAGGCGGCTTTCGACGGCGTGCGATTTCTCCAGCGACGCCGTGAGGTTGACTTCGGGGATGTGCTGCGCGACGTACTGGTCGAAGTTGACGTCGAGTTCGGTCGCGATCGCGACCGCGGTGACGACCATGATCGCGCCGAGCGCGCGCTGCAGCGCGGGACCGCGGCCGGCGCGGCGGACGCGGTCGAACAGGCTGCGACCACCGAGCGTGAGCGCCAGCAGCACGACGCCGGAGCCGAACGCGTAGGCGATCGCCACCGCGACGGTGCGTCCCGACGCGGCGCTGACCGAGATGACGGCCGCCAGGATCGGCCCGGCGCACGGCGTGTACACGAACCCGAGCGCGGCGCCGACGAGCAGCCCCGAGGCGAAGCCGTCGCCGCGCGTGCGCGGACCAAAGCGCGCCAGCCGCGACATGCGTGCCTCCAGGCCGTCGGCGAGCCCCGGCACGATCAGCGTCAGGCCGGTGACGAGCAGCACTGCGACGGCGAGATCGCGCAGCGGGTCCGAACCGAGCCCGACTCCGCCGACGACCTCGGCGATGCCCACGATCGTGATCGTGAACGTGACCATCAGCCCGAGCACGACCCCCAGCGGTCGACGCTGCCCACCGACGCCGCCGGCGGACAGCAGCGCAGGCAGCACCGGCAGCACGCACGGCGACAGCGCGGTGCCGGCGCCGGCGAGAATGGCGAAGAGGATCAGGATCAGCATCGGCGAGAGGAAGCTAGTGCAACTTCCTTAACGCTCCATGACGCCGGATGGACGCCCGAAATTCCCCGGGCGCGCTCAGCGCCTGTTCGGGGGTGCGCTCCTGACGTTCGAGAGCCATGCTGGCCGATTGGAGATCCCATAGATCGCCAATCGGTAAGGACGCAGGGAGCGTGGCGTACTACGTACGCGAGCGACTGAGGACGCAGTATCGCGCCGTGCTCTCGCACGTCAGCGTCTGAGGATCACGTAGACGGTGGCGATCGCGAACGCGATCTGGCCGAAGGCGAGCGCCGTGCCGAGGTTGGTGGCGCCCAGTGCGCCGGCCAGCGCGGCGGCGAGCACGAACGCTCCGAACATGCTCAGCAAATCGCGCGCCATCGCTCAGCCCGCCGCCAGCCGCTCGAGCGTTGCCACGAGCGAGGGTACGTCCGCTCCCGGGTCCTGCTCGGTCAGCGCCGCTTGGACTGCGCGCCGCCCCCCGAGGGCGCTCAGCCCGCGCTCGCCGTGCTCGCGCGCGTAGTCGGCCAGCGCGCTCGCCCGGCGGGCGCGCAGACGGCGCGCGGCGAGGTCGAGCCCGACGCGATGCGCCTCCAGCGCCGCGACGAGCTCATCGACGCCCTGGGGCGGGGGCAGCGAGGACACGGCGATCACCCGCGTCGTGCGCGAGCCGAGCGAGCGCAGCGCCGCGCTCAGGTCGCGGCGGGTGCGCACCGCGACCTGCCCGAGGTCGGCCTTGGTGACGACGAGCACGTCCGGGATCTCCATGATCCCCGACTTCAGGAACTGCAGCACGTCGCCGCCGCCGGGCTGCACGACCACCACGACCGTGTCGGCGACGTCGGCGACGTCGGTCTCGGCCTGGCCCACGCCGACGGTCTCGATCACGACCACGTCGAAGGCCGCCGCCAGCGCCTGGGCGGCGGCGCGGGTCGCCGAGGCCAGCCCGCCCAGCTGCTCGCCCGCGGAGGTCGAACGGATGAACACGCCCGTGTCGGCGGGGTCGAAGTCGATGCGTGCGCGGTCGCCCAGCAGCGAGCCGCCCGAGCGGCGAGAGCTCGGATCGACGGCGAGCATCGCCACCGTCCTGCCGTCATCCCGCCAGGCGCGCAGCAGCGCCGACAGCAGCGTCGACTTGCCGGCTCCGGGCGGTCCCGTCACGCCGACGATGTGCCCCGGCGCCTCGCCGCCGAGCGCGGCGGGGGAGATCTCGCCCAGCAGCGCCGCCGCCTGCTCGCGATCGGCCGGGGTGCTGCTCTCCAGCAGATTCAGCGCGTCCGGCGTGGCGCTCAGCTCGCGCGCGCGCAGCCGCGCGCCGAGGGCGGCCCCGTCGGTGCTCACGCCGCAGTGGTCGAGCCGCTGGGAGTGCCCGTCGTCGCGATGGCGGTCGGATCCTCCGAGCCGCTGGGATCGCCCACTGTGCCGGCCGGATCTCCCGGCCGGGGGTCGAGCCGTTCGTGCCGTTGCCGCGGTCGTCGGCCGCCCGATCCGCATCCGCCCAGAGCTTGACGATGTCGCGCATGATCTGGGTGATGTCGAAGTCCTTTGGCGTGTATACCGCCGCTACGCCCGCCTGCTTCAGCGACGCGACGTCCTGGTCGGGGATGATTCCGCCGACGATCACCGGCGCGCTGACGCCCGCGTCGTGCAGCGCGTCGATCACCGCTGGGATCAGCTCGCGGTGCGAGCCGGAGAGGATCGACAGGCCGATCACGTGAACGCCCTCCTGACGCGCGGAGGCGGCAATCTGGGCAGGGGTCAGGCGGATGCCCTCGTACACCACGTCCATGCCCGAGTCGCGCGCGCGTACGGCGATCTGCTCGGCGCCGTTGGAGTGCCCGTCCAGGCCCGGCTTGCCGACGAGGATCTTCGGCCGGCGTCCGAGCCGCTCTGCCAATGCGCGCAACCTCATCGCGCAGCTCGCCCAGCTCGGCGTCCCCGGAGGCCGGCGCGGCCTCGCCGACGCCGGTGGGGGCGCGGTAGCTGCCGAACACCTCGCGCAGCGTCCTCGCCCACTCACCCGTCGTGGCGCCCGCGCGCGCCGCGGCGATCGTGGGGATCATCAGGTTCTCGGCGTCCGCGGCTGCACCCGTCGCGCCGTCGCTCGACTGCCCCTCCAAGCCGGCGACCCGAGCCAGCTCGGCCAAGGCGGCGTCCACGGCGGCCTGGTCGCGCTGCGAGCGCCAGCGGCGCACGGCCTGCACCTGCTCGGCTTCCACGGCCGGGTCCACGACGAGGATTCCGCCATCGCCGTCGGCGGTCAGCGGCGAGTCCTCGGTCTCGGTGAAGCGGTTCTGCCCGACGACGGTCTGCTCGCCGGACTCGATCCGCTGGATGCGCTCGCGGTGGGCGTCCACGAGCGCGCCCTTCATGTAGGGGACGGCTTCGACCGCGCCGCCGTGCTCGGCGACGACCGCCATCTCCGCGCGCGCGCCCTGCAGCAGCTCGGCGACGAGCCCGTCCATCACGTGCGAGCCCGCGAAGATGTCGGGGTACTCGAGGATGTCGGTCTCGTACGCCAGCACCTGCTGGATGCGCAGCGACCACTGCTGATCCCACGGGCGCGGGAGGCCGAGCGCCTCGTTCCACGCCGGCAGCTGCATCGCGCGCGCGCGCGCGTCGCGCCCGAGCGTGACCGCCAGCGCCTCCAGCACGATCCGCTGCACGTTGTTCTCCGGCTGGGCCTCGGTCAGCCCGAGCGAGTTGACCTGCACGCCGTAGCGAAACCGCAGGTGCTTGGGATCGGTGACGCCGTAGCGCTCGCGTCCCAGCTCCTCCCACAGGATCCCCATCGCGCGCAGCTTCGCGTGCTCCTCGACGAAGCGCACGCCGGCATTGACGAAGAACGAGATGCGCCCGAACACCTCGCCCATGCGATCCGATCCGTCTCCACCCACCCGCTCGCGGGTGGCGTCGAGCACCGCGATCGCGTTGCTCATCGCGTAGGCGATCTCCTGCACCGGCGTCGCGCCCGCCTCCTGCAGGTGATAGGAGCAGATGTTGATCGGGTTCCACTTCGGGACGTGCTCGACCGTATAGGCGATCATGTCGGCGATCAGCCGCAGCGACGGCGCCGGTCCGAACGCGTAGGTGCCACGTGCGAGGAACTCCTTGACGATGTCGTTCTGCGTCGTGCCCTGCAGCAGCTCCTGGCTGACGCCCTGCTCCTCGGCGGCGACGATGTACAGCGCCAGCAGCCACGCCGCGGTCGCGTTGATCGTCATCGAGGTGTTCATCTCGCCGAGCGGAATCCCCTCCATCAGCGCGGTCATGTCGCCGCGGTGGGACACGGGCACGCCGACCTTGCCGACCTCGCCTCGGGCGAGCTCGTCGTCGGGGTCATAGCCGGTCTGGGTGGGCAGGTCGAACGCGACCGACAGCCCCGTCTGGCCCTTCTGGAGGTTGCGCCGGTACAGCTCGTTCGACGCCTTCGCCGTCGAGTGTCCGGCGTAGGTGCGCATCATCCACGGCCGGTCGCGCTCGGGCAGTCGCGGGCTTGGAGAATCGTCCATGCAGCCATTGTACGGACGGGTCGCGCCCATTATCCTGCGGTCCATGAGTCAGACGATCGAGCTGCCGCGGGTCGGCACGCCGGGGAGCGGCCTGGGCGATTCATGGAAGGTGATCGTGCGCAACGACGATCACAACACCTTCGACCACGTGGCGCGCACGCTCGCGCGCTACATCCCCGGCACGACGCTCGAGCGCGGGCACGAGATCGCCAACGTGATCCACAACGCCGGCAAAGCGATCGTCTTCAGCGGCCACCAGGAGCGGGCCGAGCACTACTGGGAGCAGCTGAAGGGCGCGGGCCTCACCATGGCGCCGCTTGCCAGATAGCGGCTAGGCGACCTCGCGGGCGCTGACGCCGTTGGTGTGGCCGTTGGCCTGTCCGTTGCCGGCGCCGCCATTGCCGGCGACACCGCCGTTGCCGATGACCGCCGGCTCCTGGGCCAGTCCGCCGCTGACGGTCAAATCCCACCACCCGTACAGCACCGGCACCTGATAGGCCAGCCGGAGTGGCGCGTGCGCAGCTCGAGTCATCTCCGGCCCTTCCCAGTAGCGTTCCCAGTCGAGGTTGCGCTCGAACTGGGCGAGCTGCTGGAACTTGTAGCGGTCGTCACGTGCGCGGTAGACGGCGTATGAGCTGGCGCCGTAGCGCATCGCGAGCGGGGCGACCTCGTTCAGCGCCGCCTCGCAATGCGTTGCCCTTGAAGCCCGTGGCATACCAGGGGATGACGACCGTTCCGGGCCTGTCGATGCCGCCCGCCATCTCAGGCTCCGACCTCTGCGCGGATCGCGCCCGGCCCCTCGGCGGTCTTGCCCTGACCCTCGGACTCGGCGCCGACGAGGATCGAGATCTTGCCGAGGTGCTTGTTTTCGAGCATCAGCTGGTGGGCTTCGGCGACGCCCTCGAAGCCGAGCGTGCGCCACAGCACGGGGCGGATCTGACCGGACTCGATCAGCTCGTTGGCCTTCGTGCACTCGTACGCGTTGGCGAAGTGCGAGCCGAGGATCTCCTTCTGGCGCATCCACAGGTAGGCGACGTTGAAGTCGAGGTCGATGCCGGTCGTGCCGGCGCAGATCACGATTTTGCCGAACGTCTTGGCGGTGAACACCGACGTCGGGAAGGTCGCTTTGCCGACGTGCTCGAAGACGATGTCGGGAGCGTCGCCGAGGATCTCCTTGACGCGCTTGGCGAAGCCGAGGGAGACCTTGAAGCGGGCCTTCTCCTCCTCGGCGCTCTCGCCGCCCTTGCGCATCATGCCGGCGAACTCGCCGCGGTCGATGTAGTCCACGGCGCCCAGCCGCTTGACGAGCTCGCCCTTCTCCGGCGAAGAGACGACCCCGACGCAGTTGGCGCCCGCGGCGGCGCAGATCTGCGTGGCGAACACGCCCAGTCCGCCCGCGGCGCCCCAGATCAGCACGTTCGCGCCGGCCTGCAGCTGGCAGCGCGTGATCAGCATGCGATAGGCGGTGAAGTACACCAGGCCGTAGGAGGCCGCCTCCTCCCAGGTCAGCGCGTGCGGCTTGGGCAGCAGCTGCTGGGCCTGCACCTTCGTGAACTGCGCGAACGAGCCCCACGTCGTCTCATAGCCCCAGATCTTCTGCGAGGGCGCGGCCATCGGGTCGAGGCCGTGCACCTCGGGGTCCTCGTAGGAGGCCTGGTTGCAATGCACGACCACCTCGTCGCCGACCTTCCAGCGCGTCACGCCGGCGCCGACCTTCCACACGATCCCCGAGGCGTCCGAGCCGCCGATGTGGTGGCCGAACTCGGGGTGGTCGCCGTACTTCATCACCGACACGGGCTTGCCGAGCGCCGCCCACACGTTGTTGTAGTTCACGCCCGCCGCCATCACGCGCACGATCACCTCGAACGCGCCCGGCTCGGGCACTTCGATCTCCTCCAGCTGGAACGCGTCCTTCGGTTCGCCGAAGCGCTCCTCGCGGATGACCCAGGCGGCCATCGTCTTGGGCAGCTCGCCCGGCTCGGCGCTTACCTCGGATACTTGTTGCAGATCGATCGCGGCCACGTGCTCTTGAACCTCGCGTGTCGGGGACAAGTACCGAGCACGCAATCCTACCCGGGCCGCGCTCGTGCCACGTGGCGACGCCGAGCCGGGGGGCTGACTGCCGGCGTGCCGTCGCGAGCGCTGCCGTGCGCGTGCACGCCGCGTCATCTGCCGCAGCGTCTCGCGCGCCGGCGCTGCGTCAGCCCGGAACGGCAGCTCGACGACCTCGCGCGCTCGGCCGTCGTCTCCGACCGACACGCTCGCTCCGGACTCGGCCTCGCGGCGCACGAGCGCCAGGCCGATCGGGCCGAGCGTGGGGGAGAGCACCGCGCTGCTCAGGCGCCCGACCGCGCTCGCCCAGGCGCAGCTCCGCGCCCGGCGGCGCCGGCTCGCACAGGCGCAGGCCGCGCAGCTGGCGGTTGGGCTTGCCCCTGTAGTAGAGACGCGCGACCGTCTCCTGGCCGACGTAGCAGCCCTTCGTGAAGCTCACCGCGCGCTCGTTCAGCCCCGCCTCCTGGGGGATCGTGCTCTCGTCGATGTCGACCCCGTAGCGCGGGCGGCCGTGCTCGACGCGCACGATCTCCGCGGCCTGCTCGGACACGGCCTGCGCGCCGCGCTCGCGCAACGCCTCGGCCAGCCGCTCGGTCGTCGGCGGCGTCGCAGAGCAGATCGACGCCCGTGTCGGTGCGCGCGGCCAGCGCCGCGATGCCGTCGATCTCGACCGGCGCGTTCGCGTGCTCGACGTCCGGCAGGCCCTCGGCCGCGGCGATGCGCTGCGGCGTCGGGCCCGATCAGCGACAGCAGGCCGCGCTCGACGGTGCGCTTGTGCAGCTCGACGCGTAGCCGACCTTGAAGCGGCGGATCATGTCGAACAGCGCCTGCAGCGCCACGCGCTCGGTGTCGAGCAGCAACGCCTCGTCCGAGCCCCTCCGGCGCGCTCGCGATCGATGGGGTCGACGTCGAGGATGCGCAGGTCGCCGAGCATCTTGCCCTTGTGCGTCAGGAACGCCGCGTAGCACCCTGCGCCCGGCTGGAGCGCCTCGGTGTCGTTGGTCACCTGGCCTCAGGAACTCTTCGCGTCTGGTGCCGCTCAGCGCGAGCTTGCCCCGCTCGGAGCGATCGACCAGCCCGCAGCGCTCGCTCAGCGCCGCATACTCGGCGCCGAGGTGCGCCGCATCGGTGAGGAGATCGGTAGTAGCGGCCATCGAGTTCGAGGATAGCCACGCTAGGCTTTGTCTCGATGGGTCTTCTGGCCGACGACTTCCAGCAGATCGTGGACTCGCTCCCGGACGACTGGACCGACCTGGAGCTCGACCTGCGTCTCACCGACGAGTCGCGCTACGTCGAAGCGGCCGTCTACCTCGTCGCCTGCAACGCGCGGCCGTACTCCCACAACGACTGGCACTGGCGCCTGCTCGTGGCTCACCGCTTCGGCCACGCCGCCTCGGCCCGACCGTCCACGGCGACGCTGGCGCTGCTCGACGACGCGGGGATCGAGGGCGAGCTGGCCGTGCGCGAGCTGCGCTCCGGGCGCGCCGAGGTCACCCAGATGTGGGGCCGCCCGCAGTCCGCGCGCGAAGAGTTTCCGCGCATGCGCGCGCAGTAGCGATGGCGCGCGTGCTCGCGCTCACGGCCGATCTGCTGTTCGGCTCGCGTATCCAGGGCGATCTCAGCGCGGCAGGCAACGAGGTCGAGCTGATACCGGACGAGGCGCAGCTGCGGGCGCGGCTCGGGGAGGCCGACAAGCCCGTGGCGGACGTGCTCGTGGTGGACCTGACCGATGCGGAGCTGGATGGAGCGAGGATCGTGGAAGCCCTGGCCGACGAGGGCGCGCTGAGCTGCAGTCGCGACGCTCGGCTTTTACTCGCACGTCGATGTGCAGGCGCGCGAACGGGCGGAGCGCGCCGGGTTCGATCTCGTCGTCCCCCGCTCGCGCATGGCGCGCGAAGGGGCGGGGTTGGTCGGGCGTTTGGTTGGCTAGCTCAAACCGGTCGATCGATTAATGTGGCCCTCCGAGCCTTGGCTGCGCATTCGAGACCGAGCGCTTCGTGGAGCCATCGCGTACCACACACCTAGTCCGCCCAGGAAAACACACACACCGACATACCAGCCCTGCGAGGGTTGTACGAGTGCAAGAAAAATGCCTCCTAGGATGCCCAAAACACACGCGGCAACACTGGCTCGGAAGAAGATTTTCAGTAGTTCCATATCGACATCTAGCTCCTAATCAGATTGTAAGCAGATACGCAATGATCGCGATAAAGCATCCAAGGACGCCCCCGACGGCCGCGCCGAGCGCAAGGTCTTCAAGTGAGCGTCGTGATTTTCGGGCCCACCCCAGCTTACGCCGATGATACCTCCTACCACCGTCACTCCCGCGCCCGCATAGGCAAGGAGGTCTGAAAATGGGATGACAGCATTGGGCACATCCCCGATGCTGCCCGACAAAGTGTGACACGTGCGTCACAAATGTGCCAATTTTGTGACACGGCGTCGACGACTTTGTGACGTGTCGAGTAATAAAGTCTATTTTGATGCTTATTTGAGGCTCGCCTGCGCCTAACTCGCCTGCGTCACCTCGCCGCCGCCCAGGTCGGGGTCGCGCTCCAGCTCGGCCGGGTCGAGGGAGACCAGGGCGCCGTTGGGCACGCGCTGGCCGTTCGGCAGCCAGTGCCCGGTGCGGCCCGAAAGCGCGGCGCGGATGACCATGCCATGACAGACGACAAGCGTCGGCAGGGGGCCTCGTTCAATCTCGTCCAGCGCCGCGCAGACGCGCTCCTCCTGCTCCGCGAAGGACTCGCCGCCGGGGAACGCGAAGGTCGGGATCGCCGACGACGAACTTGGCGAACAGCTCAGGAGCCTCGGCCTGCACCTCGCCGAAGGGTCGATCCGTCCAGTCGCCGGCGTTCGTCTCCATCAGCCGCGCGTCCTCTTTCGGCTCCAATCCGATCCGGGCGGCGACGATCTCCGCCGTTTCGCGGGCGCGCAGCAGCGTGCTCGACCACAGCACTGCGAACCCATGTGTGGCCGCACGCTCGGCCAGCTCCCGCGCCTGCTCGCGTCCCAGCTCGTCCAGCGGCACCGGCAATTGGCCCTGGAAGCGCCCCTCGAGGTTGTACGCGGTCTGGCCGTGCCGGGCGAGATACACGCCCCTGCCCGTCTCCGGTGTTTGCGCGGACATGATGGCGAAGCATAGGGATCGGCCCTCCGCACCAGCCGTCCGTGTGCCGCGCTCTCGCGGCGTCCAGTCCCGCCTCTCAGGCCGTCGGGGCGTCGCTGACGCCGGGCTCGAGCACGCCCGCTCTCGGGCGGGCCGGTCGGCTCGGACGCGGCGGGACGCAGGTACAGGAACTCGTAGAGCAACGCCGCCACCGCCGCGCCGAGCACGGGCCCGGCGTACCAGACCCAGCCGTTGGCCCAGTGGTCGCCCACGAGCTGGGGCCCGAAGGCGCGCGAAGGGTTCATCGCCGCTCCCGTGAACGGCCCGCCGAAGAGCACGTCGATCGAGATCGTCAGGCCGATCGCCAGGCCGGCGACCGCGTTGAAGGGTCCGCGCGTGTCCACGGCCGCGCCGAAGACGACGAGCACGAGGAAGAACGTGAGGATCGCCTCGAGCAGGAAGCCCGAGCCGGCGTCCACGCCATGGCCGAGCGCGGGCACACCGAGGTTCACGGCTTCGGTGCGTGGCGCGTGGCAGCAGATCCCTCACGAGCAGCGCGGCGAGCGCGGCGCCGCCGAACTGCGCGACCCAGTAGACGCACGCGAGCGCCGGCTTGATCCGGCGGGTGATCAGGAAGCCGAAGGTGATCGCGGGGTTGAAATGCCCGCCCGAGATGTAGCCCGAGCGCGCATACCATCACGCCGATCGCGAGCCCGTTGGCGATGGCCACGCCGATCAGCGTGGTGTCGTGGGCGACGCCGGCGGCCGCGGCTGCGCCGGCTCCGACGAAGGTGAGCGTGAACGCGCCGATCATCTCGGCTACGCCACGGCGAAGGGTGTCTTCGGACATACACAGAAGCTACGAATCGCGTCGGACGGACTCGCGAGCGATCGGAGGTCGATATCGCAGAGCCGATTGGTCCGGACACGCCGCATGCGACGTGTCCGGCGGGCCCGCATGCGGGCCCGCCCCGAGGCCGCACATGTGCGGCCTCGCCGTTGGCGCATGCGCCAACGGCAGACGCGCCGCATGCGGCGCGTCACGACCTCGCGCATGCGCGAGGTCGCCGGTCGGCCATGCGCCGACCGGAACAACCCATCCGGGGTCATAGACTCCATGCCAATGCGTCGCAGAGTCACCTTCTCGCGCAACCTGACGCTGTCGCTGTCGCGGACCTGCCAGTGCTATTGCAAGTACTGCGCGTTCGCCACCCACCGGGCGCATCTGTACGCGCCCGAGGAGGTCATCGAGATTCTCGACGGCGCCGCGCGGCGCAAGGTCAAGGAGCTGCTCGTGCTCACCGGCGAGCGTCCCGAGGTCAACCCCGAGGTGGCGGCGCGGCTGCGCGAGTACGGACATGGGGACTTCACGGGGTACGTCGTCTGGACGTGCGAGCGCGCGCTCGAGCGCGGTCTGTTGCCGCACACGAATCTCGGCGTGCTCTCGCGCGAGGACCTCGCGCGGCTGCGCGAGGTGACGGCCTCGCAGGGGCTGATGCTCGAGTCGATCTCCGAGCGGCTGATGCAGACCGTCCACGCGGGCTCGCCGACGAAGCATCCGGCGCGGCGTCTGGAGACGATCGAGGCGGCCGGCGAGCTGAAGATCCCGTTCACCAGCGGGATCCTCGTGGGGATCGGCGAGACTGAGCAGGAGCGGATCGCCTCGCTGGAGGCGCTTGCCGCCGCGCACGCGCGGCACGGGCACATCCAGGAGGTGATCCTGCAGAACTTCGTTCCCCATCAGAGCTATTACGGCGAAGAGCCGGCGGAGATCGCCGACGCCGCCGCGCGCGAGTACTGGCGCACCGGCGTCGAGGATGGCCCCGTCGAGTTCCAACGCCGCCCACAAGAGGCCGGAACTGCCGCTGCCTGCCTGGGCCTGCGCGGTGAGCATCGAGGACATGAAGCGCCTGATCGCCGAGACGCGCCGGCTGATGGGAGACGTCGGCATCCAGATCCCCCCGAATCTCGCCGACTGGTGGGGTGAGCTCGTCGCCGCCGGCGCGACCGACCTGGGCGGCCTGTCAGCCAACGGCGACCACATCTCCCCGGAGCATCCCTTCCCCTCGCCGCACCAGGTGCGCAAGCAGCTGCAGGCCGACGGCGTGGCGCTGACCGAGCGGCTGTGCGTCTATCCGCAGTACATCGATCCAGAGTGGGTCGCGCCGGGCGTGCTCGACACGATCAAGGCAAGTACTGGAGCTTCATCCCGCGGCGGGGGTCCGGTCGCACCGAGCCTCCGGCGCCGATCCGACCTGAGCTGGTGGCGGGCGCGATCGAGAAGAGCCGCGATGGCGTCGCGCTGAGCGCCGAGGAGCTGACGGCGATGTTTGCGGAGACGCAGGGCGGAGGTCATCGAGGAGCTGCGCCAGGCCGCCGATGAGCTGCGCGCGGAGCTGGCCGGCGAGACGGTCACGTTCGTCGTCAACCGCAACATCAACGTCTCGAACGTCTGCACCGTCGGCTGCGCGTTCTGCGGCTTCGGGCAGGGCAAGCGCTCGCCGGATGCCTACGAGCATGACGAGCGGGAGTTCGTCGCGCCGCGTGCTGGAGGCGATCGACTATCGGCGCCACCGAGCTGTGCATCCAGTCGGGCATCCACCCCGACTGGCGCCTGGAGGACTACCTGGGATGGTTGCGGCTGGCGAAGTCGACCGCGCGCGCGGCCGGTACCGACCTGCACCTGCACGCCTACAGCCCGATGGAGATCGCGCACATGTGCGACATCTCGTCTCTGCCGCCGTCAGAGGTGTTCGCCCAGCTGCGCGACGCCGGCCTCGGCTCGACACCGGGGACGGCCGCGGAGGTGCTGCACGACGGCGTGCGCGAGCGGATCTCGCCGAACAAGCTGCCCGTGGCGCGCTGGGTGGAGATCATCGAGGCCTCGCACAATGCCGGGCTGCGCTCGACCTCGACGGTGATGTTCGGACACATCGAGGAGCCGTGGGAGCTCGCCGAGCACATGCGGGTGATCCGCGAGCTGCAGGAGCGCACCGGTGGGATCACGGAGTTCGTGCCGCTGTCGTTCATCCCGTTTCAGACGTTGCTCGGGCGCACGCACGGAGTCGAGGAGATCGGCCGCGCGGAGAACCTCAAGCACACCGCCGTCTTCCGTCTGGCGCTCGGGCGCACGATTCCGAGTCTGCAGGCGAGCTGGGTGAAGATGGGCCTCGACGCGGCCACCGAGTCGCTGCGCTGGGGCGTGAACGACCTGGGCGGCACGCTGATGGAGGAGTCGATCAGCCGCCTCGCGGGCAGCTATCACGGGACGAAGCTGGACCCCGATGAGCTCGTCGCCGCGGCGCACGCCGCCGGGCGCCCGGCGGCCGAGCGCACGACACTGTATGAGGTCAGGCGCCGCTACGAGCTGCCGGTCGCCGTCTAAGCGAAACAGGTCCTCCTCCAACGGCCGGAGCAGCGCCGCCGCGCCGGGGCCGTCCTCGGGCGTGACGAACCGCTGCAGCCCGTCGATCAGGACCACGGGCTCGCGCGAGTCCTTCGCGCGAGCCAGGTCGGCGAGCGCGGCGGCGGCGTCGGCGACGGCGAGCCAGGTCGCCCGCAGCCGCAGGTCCGCGGCGTCGGTCCGACCGCGCCAGTCGTCCAGCGGCGTCATCCCCGCGCAGCCGAGCGCGACGTCGCACTGCCCGTGACGCCACGCGCGCCCGAAGCTGTCGGCGATCAGCACGGCGACGCTCGCACCCGTCAACTCTCGCAGTCGCGCGCGCAGGCTTCGCGCGGAGGCATCCGGGTCGCGGGGGAGTACGACGAGCGTCCCGTCCTCGCCCTCCACGTCTCCGCCGGCCGTCGCCACGTTGGAGGCGTCCACGCCCGCGTTGGCGCACACGAACCCATGCGGCGTGCGGCAGATCAGCACGTCGCGCTCGGCGCGCAGGATCTCCGCGGACTGGTCGAGCACGACCTGGACCGCGCGCGGGTCCTTGCTCTGGTCCGCGGCCAGCTCGCGGGCTCGTGGACCGGGCTCGACATCCTTCAGCGCCACGACCGCGCCCTCGGCCTTGGAGACGACCTTGTGCGCGACCACGAGGATCTGACCGTCCGCCAGAGCCCGTGGCGGCTGCTCCGCCCGCAGCGCCGCGACGATCAGCCGGCCGAGGTCGTCTCCGGAGCGAACCTCCGGGAGACCGCGCACGGCGCCGGCGCTCAGGCGGTTGTCGTTGCCTGCCACCGACGCCCAGTCAGCCGCTCTCGGCGATGGGGATGACGTCCGTCTGTCCGGGCAGGCCGAGCACGGCCCGCGTCCGCGGCGCGCCCGTTTGGGCGCTGGACAGCCGCTCCCGCAGCGCGGCGAGGTCGGCGCCGGTGTCGATGTCGAGCAGCAGCGAGGCCGGGGATTCGATCCGGCAGACCGCGCCGCCCGCGCGCGCGAGCGCGAGATGACGCTCGCGGCTGTCCGGCCCGAAGCTGGGCGCGATCGCGTCCGGTGGCGTGAGCAGCAGACCGTTCGTGCCCGTTCCGTGACGATCGGGCACGATCACGACCGTGGGCACGCCGGCCGCTCCGCCGCCCCTGCTCTCGTCGGCGGCGTCATCGTCGGATGGGTCCAGCAGCGAGTCGAGCTCGGTGGGGTCAAGGGCGGGGCAGTCGCCGGGCACGCACAGCACGCGTTCGAACCCCTCGGCGAGGGCTCGCTCGACACCCAGGGCGACCGCGGCGCTCTGACTCTCTTCGGCGGTGTCCGGCACGACCAGCGCGTCCAGCCGGCGCGCCGCCGCGAGGACCGAGTCCTCGCGGGTGACGACGATCGTGCGCTCGAGCGCGGCGGTCTCGCGCAGGGCGGCGAGCACGTCGCCGACCATCGCCCGCGCCAGGTCTTCGCGCAGCGTCCCGGCGACGCTCGCGCCGAGGCGCTGCTTGGCCCGGGTGAAGCGCTTGACGGGCAGGATCGCGGCGGTGCGCATGTGGCGCAGACGATAGTGCCGCGTGCCCGTCGCTCGGATCCCGGCCGTCGCTCGGGTCCCGGCGTTACTTCGTGAGCACCTCGGCGAAGTCCAGCGTTTGACGTGCGACGCGAGCACGCGCGGAGGGATCGTCCATGCGCGTGTCGATCTGCAGGGTGGGCAGGCGGGCGACGTTCTCGTCGGCGACGATCCCGTCCAGGAGCTCGCCGTAGAAGTCGGCGACGCCATCAGCGTTGCACTCCAGCGCGGCGAAGGCCATGAAGGCGGCGGTGGGGCCCTTCAGGATCTGCCCACCGACGACCGGGCTGACCGCGACGACGGGCGCCGGGGCGTCTGCGAGCGCCTCGCGGATGCCGGGCACGGCGAGGATCGGCGCGATCGAGGCGAGCGGGTTGGACGGTCCGATCACGATCGCGCTCGCGCCCGCGATCGCCGCGAGCGCCTGCTCGCTCGGCCGGGCCTGCTCGGCGCCGCGAAACTTGAGACCCTCGACGATGCCGTGCGCGCGTTCGCGGATCATGAACTCCTGGAAGGAGCGCCAGCCGGAGGGGTTGCGTACCCACGTGCGCACGGGGTCGTCGCTCATCGGCAGCACGCGCGCGCGCACGCCGATCGCCTCGTTCAGACGCGCCAGCGCCGCGGTGGGGGTGAGTCCTTCCTCGAGGCGCATCCGCGCGCGCTCCAGGCACCAGGCGAGGTCGCGGTCGCCGAGGTTGAACCACACGTCGTGCCCGAGCCCGCGCAGGCCGTCCATCACCGCGAAGGTGTCATCGCGCAGGCCCCAGCCGCGCGCGTCGATCATCATCGGCGAGCCAGAAGGACACGAGGTCGGGGTCGGGGGAGACGTGGGCGCCGTAGATCTCGATGTCATCGCCCGTGTTGGCGAGCACCGTCAGGCGCTCGGGCGTCGGCGAGCGCATCGAGCATGCCCCGCGCCAGCTTGGCGCCGCCGGTGCCTCCGGCGAGCACCACCACGTCTGCGTCTGCCTTCCCGCCGTCGCTCATCGCGTCCATCCCGTCGCTGCCTCCTCAGCGGGGACGTTACTCCCAGGAGGGATCGGGCAGGCCTGCCAGGCGGATGCCGGCGTGGACCTTGTAGCGAGCGTTCACGCCGATCAACAGCGCGGTCAGCGACTCGGTCGTGCGCGACATCTCCAGGCGACCGCAGTCCACGCAGCGCAGGCCCTCGATCCGTTCGATCAGCAGGGCCGCCTCGCGCTTGTCCGCGCGCGCGTCGCCGCAGACGAGCACGTCCTCGTCGAGCGCGCGGTCGAGATCGCCCAGCTTGGCGGCGCTGACGGTGTGCAGCGCCGAGACGACGCGCACGCCCGCGGGCGCCATCTCGGCCGCCTGCTCGGCGGCGGAGCCCTGCCACACGCCGAGCATCCGCGTCGCCTTGCCGCTCACCGCCGCCGCGAGGGGAACGGTCGCGTCGATCAAGAGCTGACCGGGGCGCAGCGCCTCGCGGAGGTTCGTGAGCGTCTCGGACTGATTGCGAAAGGGCACGCTCAGGATCACCGTGCCGGCCTCGCGCACGGCGCCCGCGTTGTCATAGCCGGCGAAGGAGCCGTCGGGGACCGCGGCGGCGGCGCGGACGGCGGTTTCCGCGCCGCGCTCGGGGTCGCGCGAGCCGATCGCGATCGGCACGCCCGTGCGGGCGAGGCGGATGGCGAGGCCGAAGCCGAGTGAGCCCGAGGCGCCGACTACCGCGACCGCATCGGTGGGGGAGGGCTTCGGCGAGGGCACGGCGGCCGAGTATAGGGTCCGTCGAGAACCCGCAGGGCCTGATCTCAAACGAGGCGTGCGGGCCCTGCGAGATAGGGCCGACTAGGCTTCGACGGGTGAGGCTCGAGGGAAAGATCGCGCTCGTCACCGGCGGGGCGTCGGGAATCGGCGCAGCCACCGCGCGGCGGCTGGCCGCGGAGGGCGCGCGTGTGGTGATCGGAGACATCGACGAGGACGGGCGCGCGCGCTGTCGCCGCAGAGATCGACGGGTTCGCGTGCTCGCTCGACGTCACCGACACGGGCTCGGTGCGCGCGGGCGTCGCCGCCGACGGTCGAGGCGCTCGGTGAGATCGACGTGCTCGTCAACAATGCCGGCACCGATCGATTCTCGTTCTTCGTCAACTCCGACGAGGAGCTGTGGGACTTCGTGCTGGGCGTCAACCTCCGCGGCGTGCTCGCGGTCACGCACGCGGTCCTGCCGCGGATGCAGGAGCGTCGCAGCGGCTGCGCGATCGTGAACGTCGCCAGCGAGGCCGGCCGGGTGGGCTCGCAGGGCTCGGTCGTCTACTCGGCCGCGAAGGCCGGCGTGATCGGCTTCACGAAGGCGATCGCCCGCGAGTCGGCGCGCTACCGCGTGCGCTGCAACGCCGTCGCCCCGGGGCCGATCGAGACGCCGCTGCTGAACAACGCGCCGAAGGTCCTGGGCGAGATCGGCGAGCGGCTGAAGCAGGGCATGGTCAATGCGACCGTGATGGGCCGCTCCGGCGAGCCCGAGGAGGTCGCCGCCGCGATCGCGTTCCTGGCGAGCGAGGACGCGTCGTATGTGACGGGGCAGACGCTGAATGTCAGCGGTGGACTGTCGATGTGGTGATGTGCACCGGGCATGAGATTCGATTGGCAGGAGCGCATGCTTTGATAAAAGGCTGATTGGGTTGGCCGTGCCGCATGCGGCACGGCCTGGGGACGTGCATGCACGTCCCCACGGGTCTGCACATGTGCAGACCCGCCGAGCGGCGCATGCGCCGCTCGGGTGATAAGAGATAAGGGATGCCGGACAGCGTCAAGATCAGGGAGGTCGGCCCGCGCGACGGGTTTCAGAACGAGCCCGAGGTGATCCCGACCGAGCGCAAGGTGCAGCTGATCGACGCGCTCGCGCGCACGGGCGTCAAGCGGCTGGAGGTCACGAGCTTCGTGCGGCCCGACGTGATCCCGCAGTTGGCCGACGCGGAGGAGGTGCTCGCGCGGATCGACGTGCCCGAGGACGTCGCCGTGAGCGTGCTTATCCCCAACGAGCGCGGTCTGGATCGCGCGCTGGCACTGCGCGAGGATCGAACCGCGCGGGGCGGCAGGGCGGCGTTCGATGAGATCAACGTGTTCATGTCGGCCTCCGAGATGCACAACCGCAAGAACGTCAACCGCTCGATCGCCGAGTCGCTCGCGGGGCTGGAGGTCGTGCTGGGGCGCGCACGCGAGGAGGGCCTGCGCTGCGAGGGCGTGATCTCGACCGCCTTCGGATGCCCATATGAGGGTCGCGTGCCGCCAGAGCGCGTACTCGAGATCGCCACGCGCCTGCGCGACGCGGGTGCGCAGGAGATCGGGTTCGGCGATACGACCGGCATGGCCAACCCGCGCCAGGTGGGGGAGCTGTTCGCGCTCTGGCGCGACGGGCTTGCCGGCGTTGAGCTGACCGCTCACTTCCACAACACGCGCGGGCAGGGCCTCGCGAACGTGCTCGCGGCGCTGGAGACCGGGATCGACAGCTTCGAGTCGAGCTTCGGCGAGCTCGGCGGCTGCCCGGTGCCGGCGGGGGCGACGGGGAACATCGCCAGCGAGGATCTCGTCTCGATGCTTACAGAGATGGGGATCGAGACCGGCATCGACCTGGACGCGCTGCTCGCCTGCGCGCGGCGCGCGCAGGAGGTGTTGGGGCGACCGCTGGGGAGCCACACGCTCGTGGCCGGGCCGGTGGCGTGGGGTGGGGAAAGCGGGTGCGCGAGGCGATAAACACCCGTGATCGCCTCGGAGCGATGCCGTCGGGCCGCCTCTCTAACATGAAGTTCGATGGGGGTTCCACGAACAGTGTGGACGGTGGGGCATTCGAACCACGATGTCGAGACGTTCCTCGCCCTGGTACAGCGCCACCAGGTCGCGCATCTGGTTGACGTGCGGTCTCATCCGTACTCTCGCTACGCGCCGCAGTTCAACCGCGATGAGCTGCGGGCCTCAATAGAGACGTGCGGCATTCGCTACGCGTTCCTGGGCTCAGCCCTCGGTGGGCGCCCCCGACGCGAAGATCAGCTCGATACCGAGGGTCATGCCCTGTACGACAGGATGGCCACCGAGCCGACCTTCAACGAAGCCATCGACGGAGTTTTGCGCGGCGCATCCGAGCATCGCATCGCGTTGCTGTGCAGTTGCGGGCAGCCGCACGAGTGCCATCGCAGGCTCCTGGTGGGCAAGGTCCTGTGTGACCGGGGCGCGGAGCTGCGCCACATCCTCCCGGACGGGGAGGTGCTGAATGAGCGCACGGTCGAGTTGAGAGACGATCACGCACAGGACATGCTGTTCGGGCATGATGAACTGCCGTGGAGATCTATACGATCGGTTTCACCCAGACGACGGCTGAGCATTTCTTCACACGGCTAGCGGACGCGCGTGTCGAGCGACTGCTCGACGTGCGGCTCAACAACACCTCGCAGCTCGCCGGCTTTGCCAAGGCGCAGGACCTGCCCTATTTCGCCGGCAGGCTGTGGGTGCGACCCTAGTCAGCTCGCCGTCACGGAATCGATCTGCGCGGCGTCGATGTCCGGGTCCGTCGCGGCCTCCTCGGCGTGCCGCGCGGACTCCCGCATGGCAGCCACGCAGTACTCCTGAACTACTACCTCCATCTCCAAGGTCTGTGAGAGCGCCGGCCGCGCGGAGGCGTCCATCACGAGCTTGGCGCGCCCGACCGCTACATGCGAGTTGGCGAGCAACTCGTCCACGAGCGCCTGCGTGGCGGAGTCCAGCTCCTCGGCCGGGACGACGCGGTTGACGAGCCCGATGCGATGGGCCTCGGCGGCGTCGATCATGCCCGCGGTCATGATCAGCTCCTTGGCTCGTCCGAGCCCGACGACCGCGGGCAGGCGTGAGGAGCCACCGACGTCGGGGATGATCCCGAAGCGGACCTCCGGGAGGCCGAACTGGGAGCCCTCGGAGGCGATGCGCAGGTCGCAGCCGAGCGCGACCTCGAGGGCGCCGCCGACGCAGGTGTGGTGGATCTGGCAGACGACGGGCTTGGGCATGGATTCGCAGAGGTTGGCGCAGTCCAGAAACACGCCGCGGAAGGGACGCAGGACTGTGGGATCGCCGGCGAAGGAGGCGAGCTCGTTGAGGTCTACGCCTGCGGAGAACACGCGCCCGGCGCCGCGCAGCACGACGCAGTGCACCGAAGCGTCATTGGCAGCCTCGCGCAGAGCGTCGCCCAGCTCCAAAAGCAAAGCCTGGCTCATCGCGTTGCGCTTGTCGGGGCGGTTGAGGACGACGTGGCGGACGGGACCGCGGTCTTCGGTGAGGACGAGGCTCATCTGGCGTCCTTCCTGTCAGCGGGTGGAGAGGGGAGCATTCAATTTGCAACTTTGGTGCGCTTACGTACATACGTATATGCATGGGTTATACAGATTGAATACGTTATGTCCCCTAAGCGTATAACCTATGCATATACCGGCATACGATTGCGCACAAAGTTCTTTTTAACAAACACAACACCCCTCAGCCACACAACACGCTCAGCCGACGCACCCATCCGAGGGCCCGGCTGACCGATCACCGGGGTAGACCACGGCCTCAGCTCAAGTCCAGCACGGTCGTCGGGGCCTGGATCTCCTCATCGTGGCCCTCGCGGGGCACGATCGCGGTGCCGACGGCGAAGAACTCGATCGTGTGGCTGCCCCAGCCGTGGCTGGTCTCGTGCAGGTTCACGCCGACGATGCCCTCGGCGCCCGTTTCCTGGGCCTCGGACTGCATCCGCTCCATCGCCAGCTCGCGCGCGTCATACAGCGCCTGGGTGAAGTTCGAGAGCTCGACGTTGCGCCCGGTCTGGGCCATCGACTGGAGCATGCCGCGGTGGGCGACATGGTAGACGCAGCTGCCCATCACCATCCCGACGGGACGGTGGCCGGTGCGCAGCAGCGTCCAGAAGTCCTGACCGGAGAGGTCGCTCGTGAAGGGGCGCCCCGAGGGGGCGCGGTGCAGCACGCCGTCGCGGTGCTTGACCGCGGTGCCGATGGCGATGAACTCGGCCATGTCCTGGCCCCACTCGTAGCGGCCGATGTCCAGGCGCACGCCCACGACGCCGTCGGCGCCGAGCTGGTCGGCCTCCTCCTCCATGCGCGTCATCGCGAGCTGGCGCGCGCCGTACATGGCCTCGGAGAGGACGGTCATCTCCTGCGATTTCTTCCAGCCGGAGAGCTGGATGCCGATGTGGTAGATCGAGCTGCCGACGACCAGTCCGAGCGGCTCGAAGCCGGCCTGCTTGACGAGCAGGAACTCGTTCACGGACAGGTCGGAGGTGAACAGGCCGGCGCGGTTCTGCTCCAGGCGCGCGCGGCCCGCCTCGGGGACGCCCTCCAGGGAGGATGGGTCGTAGGCGGTCTCGTGCTCGTCGGTCATGGCGTGCTCCTTGTCGGGTGAGAAGTGCTGCTGGTCACGGGGTGTGGTGGGTAGGGGTCGGTCGGTGGGGATGGGTCAGGCGAACGGGTCGCACAGGTTCGGGCTTTGCGGGGCCTGGATGCGGATCATCACGCGAACAGGTCGACGTACGGGTTCGGGGGCTTGGACGGCTGCGTGGGAATGCTGGTGGATGGCGGTGCCGATCGCGTTGAAGGTCACCATCAGCCCCTGGATCTCGCGCCCGCCGAAGCCGCCGACGGCGCCGCCCATGCCGCCTCTGAGCGTGTGCGGTCGGGCGGTGTGCCCGATACGCACGCCGACGACGCCGGCGGCGCCGAGCGCCGAGGCCTGACGGGCGATCTGGGTCATGACCGACTCGCGGGCACCGTAGAAGGCCTGCGTGAAGTCGCTCAGCTCGAAGTTCTGCATCGCCCCGCCCATGCCCATGCTCGTGAGCCCGCCGCCGGAGCCGAAGGAGTAGCCGGCGAAGAAGACCGCGCTCCAGGCGACGATCCCGGCGGGCTCGATGCCGGCCCGCAGCAGCAGGGCGTAGTCGGCGACCGAGAGCTCGGTCAGGACGGGCCGGCCGATCCCGGACGATCGGTCACGGCGGGAGTCGGCGCGGCGCACGGCGGTGCCGAGCACCATGTGCTCGAGCGCGAGCGAGCCTCCACCCGCGCCCGCGCAGTTCGGATTCGCCCGCGCGTGTTTCCACGCCGACGACGGCGTCGGCGTCGATGCGCAGCGCCTCCTCGGCGAGCCGATCCAGGGCGCGCGTGCGGACCTCGTTGAGCGCCTGCGACAGCGTGTCGAGCTCGAACATGAACGTCGCCGAAGGAGTCGTAGCCACCGGCCGTCTGGCCCCAGGCTTCCTGATAGCCCATCTGGTAGATCGAGCTGCCCATCACCTGCGAGAGCGGCGTCAGGCCCAGCTGGTGGCAGAGCGCGAAGCCGTTGATGGAGAGGTCCGAGGTGAAGGAGCCGACCGCCGCGCTCGCTCAGCTCGTCCAGGCGCCGCTCGGCGGCGAGGGGGATGTGTCCGGCTTCGATGCGGGCGAGCGACTCCGCCTGCTCGCGCTCCTGGTCCGGGTCCTGGGTCGGGTTCGCCGGCCATCAGCCGAGCAGCCCCTCGAGCGCGGAGCGCGCCTGCGCGCTGCGCTGCGCCTCGGTGTGCAGCTCGGCGGTGAGCGCGGCGACCCAGGCGTCGGGGGTCAGGGGCTCGCGCTTGATCGAGATGCCGCCGACCTGGCGCCCGCGAAAGCCCTCGATGCGCTCGTCGGAGACGTTCAGCTCATAGGTGCTGCCGCCGAGGTCGATCGTCAGGCGGCGCACGCGCTTGGCGCCGCGGCCCAGCAGGCCCCCGCCGTGGCGCTCGACGCGGCAGCGCCCGGGCAGCGAGGACTCGAGCTTGGAGGCGAGCACCTCGACCGAGATGCGCAGGTCCTGCCGTCGGCGCGCAGGCCGGCCGCGGCGAGGTCGAAGGTCTCCTCGTCGGTCATCCAATGGAGGCTACCTCTCCGCGAGCAGTCAAGACCGCTACATACGACGGGCGGGTCGCGGGGTGGCGAGGCTAATGGCCGCGGGTTGCGGGCGTCGTGCGTGCGGCGGGCTGTGGGCGGAGCCGGCTCTGCGCCGACCCCGCCCGCTTGCCGTGTGTGTCAGTGCAGCAGGCCGAGCGTGTTGTCGGCGTCGTTCACGAAGAAGACTCCGCGAAGGTTCGGCGCGACGGTGAGCCCGAACAGCCCGCCGCCGCCGGCGCCGGTGTCGAGCGGTTGGAACTCGGCGCCGATCGGCGTCGTCTCGACGATGTTCCCGTCGTTGCCGTTGGCGGTGAGGATGTCGCCGTTCGGGGCCATGGTCAGCCCGAGCGGGTTGTTGAGATAGCCGCCCGCCGCGACGGTGATCCCGCCGGCGCCGAGGGGCGTCTGCCGGTACAGCGCGCCGGGGACTGCCGCGATGCGATTGCCCTGCGTGTCGGCGACGTACAGCGTGCCTTCTTCGCCGAGGGCGACCCCCGTGGGGCCGATCACGAGCGCGGCGGGGTCGGTGCGCTCGGGGAAGCCGGTAGCGATGACTTCCATCGCCTTCACGCGCAGGCCGTGCCGGTGGTGGCTGGTGTGCACGCGGATGCGCACGACCGTGCCTTCGTCGGTCGGCGTTTCTCCCGAGGCCACCGTGCCGTTGAGCACGTTGGTGACGAACAGCGTGGCCCCGTCGCCCTGGTTGACGGAGGTCATGTCCCAGGGGCCGTTGATGGGCGGTCCGGAGATCGTCTGCACGACGTGGCCGGTGCTGTCGAGCACGATCAGGCATCCCGCCTGGGCGGTGGGAGCCATGCCGTTGGTCGTGGGCAGGCTGCCGACGACCACGAACCCGTCGGGCAGGACCGCCAGCGCGGTCGTCAGGCCCACCCCGCCGGGACAGGGGCCGGGGAGGGTGGCGGGGTTGATCTGGGCGAACAGGGACTGGCTGCCGGAGGGGGTCATCTGCACGATCGTGGTGCCCGTCCCCTGCAGGTTTTCGGAGTTGTTGAAGTTGCTGATGAGCAGGTCCCCGCGCACCAGCGAGCCGACGCTGCGCGGCACGTTGACGATCCCGTATGGGTTCTCGTCACCGTTGGCCGGCACGGTGCTGCCGAGCGAGGTGATGGTGCTGAACTGGCCGATGAATGGGTGGTCGAACGCCGGCGCGCTCCCGGGTGAGAGCACCGCGCAGGCGAGCAGGGACGCGAGCACTCCCAGCAGGAGCGCGCTTACGCCGGACTTCGGCGTCGATCGATGGACGCGGCGCAGGGCGACCGAGGGGGTCGTGGTCGTCGTCGCGAGCCCGTGGGCATGGTTGGACATGATGGAACCTCCCTTGTAAATGGGCTTTCAAAGGTAGGACTCCGCGATCGTCGAGACCTTCCCGGCGCGGCGGCGATTCGTGGGCGCGACGGCGCGTAATAGGCTGCCGGAACCAAACGGAGACCAAACGGAGGGCGTATGGCGCGGCAGATCGAGCAGGTGAGCGTGCTGGGTGCGGGACTGATGGGGCACGGGATCGCGCAGGTGGCGGCGCAGAGCGGCTATGCGGTGGTGCTGCGCGAGGTCGACGAGGCGACGCTTGCGAAGGGGATCGGCAAGATCGAGAAGCAGCTCGCGCGCGCGGTCGAGAAGGGGAAGTCATCGCAGGAGGACGCCGACGCGGTGCGCGGGCGCATCAGGGGGACGACCGACTACAGGGACCTCGCCGACTGCGACCTGGTGATCGAGGCGATCACCGAGAACTTGGGGCTGAAGCTTGAGATGTGGAAGGAGCTCGATCGGATCGTCAAGCCGGAGGCGGTGTTCGCGACGAACACGTCCTCGCTGGCGGTGATCGATCAGGCGGCGGTGACGAGCCGGCCGGAGAAGTTCGTGGGGCTGCATTACTTCAACCCCGCGCAGGTGATGAAGCTGGTCGAGGTCGTGCGCTGCGTGACCACTTCGGACGAAGCGTTCGAGACGGCGCGGGAGTTCGCGTACTCGGAGGGCAAGCTGGCGATCGCGACGAAAGACCGGGCGGGGTTCATCGTCAACCGGCTGCTGGTGCCCTATCTGCTGGACGGGATGCGCGCGTACGAAGAGGGCGTGGGCTCGGTCGAGCGAGATCGACGAGGCGATGAAGGCCGGCGCGGGCCACCCGATGGGGCCGCTGACGCTGTCGGACTTCGTCGGGTTGGACACGCTCGGCTCGATCTGCGACGTGCTCTTCGACGAGTTCCGCGAGCGGCGCTTCGCGCGCCCGCCGCTGCTGCGCAAGATGCTGAGCGCGGGCTGGTACGGGCGCAAGTCGGGGATGGGCTTCTACGACTACTCGGGCGACTCACCGGTCGAGAACCCGGGCGTCTGAGCAGCGGGCGGACGTCCGGTCGAGCGCGAGACGAGGGGGCGGCCGCAGCCGATGAGCGATCTGGGCGAGGCGAGCAAGCGCGCGCTCGCGGGCGGGCCCGAGCGCCACCACGAGAAGGCCGCCGAGCAGGGCAAGCTGCCGGTCCGCGAGCGGATCGCGCTGCTGCTCGATGAGGGGAGCTTCGCCGAGGAGGCGCTGCTGGCGAACTGGCTCCAGGACGGGCTCGGCGCCGACGGGGTCGTGACGGGCGTGGGCGCGGTGGAGGGCAGGACGGTCGCGCTGATGGCCAACGATCCGACCGTGAAGGCGGGCTCGTGGGGGGTGAAGACGGTCGAGAAGATCCTGCGCATCCAGGAACGGGCCCTCGGCCTGGAAGTGCCGATGGTCTACCTGGTGGACTCGGCGGGCGCGAGGATCACCGACCAGGTGCAGATGTTCCCCGGCAGGCGGGGTGCCGGGAGGATCTTCTACAACGAGGTGCGCATGTCGGGCGTCGTGCCGCAGGTATGCGTGCTGTTCGGCCCGAGCGCCGCCGGTGGCGCGTACATACCGGCGTTCTGCGACATCGTGATCATGCGCGAGGGCAACGCCTCGATGTACCTCGGCTCGCCGCGGATGGCGGAGATGGTGATCGGCGAGCGGGTCAGCCTGGAGGAGATGGGCGGGGCGCGGATGCACACGGGCGTGAGCGGGTGCGGGCATCAGCTGGTCAAGAGCGATGAGGATGGGATCGCCCTTGCAAAGCGATATCTCGGGCGTATGCCGGGTAACTGGCGGGAGAGTCCGCCGCCGGCCGCGCCGGCACAGCCCGCGTCAACGACCCCGATCGAGGAGCTCGTGCCCGAGGACGAGAACAAGCCGTTCGACATCAAGCAGTTGATCGAGGCGATCGTGGACGGGGGCTCGCTGCTGGAGGTGCACCCGCGCTGGGCGAAGGAGATCGTCGTCGCGTACGCGCGGCTGGACGGAGAGGCGATCGGGATCGTCGCCAACCAGCCCAAGCACAAGGGGGGCGTGCTGTTCGGCGACTCGGCCGACAAGGCGGCGAGGTTCGTGTGGACGTGCAACGCGTTCAACGTTCCGCTGCTGTTCCTGGCGGACGTGCCGGGGTTCATGATCGGCACGCAGGTCGAGCGCGAAGGCATCATCCGCCACGGCGCGAAGATGATCAGCGCGGTCAGCGAGGCGACCGTGCCGAAGGTGTCGGTGATCGTGCGCAAGGCTTACGGCGCGGGGCTGTACGCGATGGCGGGGCCGGCCTTCGAGCCCGACTGCTGCATCGCGCTGCCGAGCGCCTCGATCGCGGTGATGGGGCCGCAGGCGGCGATCAACGCGGTGTATTACAACCAGCTGCAGGCGATCGCGGACGAGGATGAGCGCGCGCGCAAGACGGAGGAGCTGCGCGGGGAGTACGGCGAGGACATCGACATCCTGCACCTGGCCTCGGAAATGGTGATCGACGCGGTGATCGAGCCGGGAGAGCTGCGCGCGGAGCTGATCAGGCGGTTCGCGCACGCGAGCTCAAAGCAGCGCGCGTGGCCTGAGAAGCGCAATGGTGTGACACCCGTGTAGTTGCATGGGTGGGTAAGCCATAGCCGGCTTTGTTATCTGTTGCAGCCGGCGCCGCTTACCGCACCCGCGACACAACGGGAGCGCTATAGCGCTGGCTCTCCCTTGTAGGGCAATCCACCGGCCGCACGCATTACCTGGTTTTGATGCTTGGTCACGTACCAATAGTGGAAGAAGAAGGGGATGATGAGGAGGGCGCCGGGGAAGTAGAGCAGAAACGCGATGATTGGATCGATCTGATCCTCCTTCGGTATGTCCGTCAGGCGCTGGGCTCGCTTGATGCGCTGACCGTAGTTGTAGACGGACAGAAGGGGTGCGACCCAGAGAGTGAAGCCACCCAGTACGAGCGCGGTCACGGACATTGTCGGATTGGACTGACCGAGATTCTGGTCGTCCTTGGCCAGCCCGACATCCTTCAGCTCGTTGTTGACGAAGTAGTACCAGCTGAATGCGTAGATGCTGAGCGTGATTATCACTAGGCCGGTGCCGACCCAGAAGCTGCGAACCTTCCCTTCACCGCCTTTACCAAACTCGACTTCCTGAGCCACGTGCGCCTCCCAGATGGTAGAATCCGCTGGACCTTCATCGGGCATCCTAGACTGCGGGGCGGCGCGCCGCGTTTTGCAATAGATTTCCGTCTCGATGGACGCGAGCGACCTCGCATACGCCGGTCTCGCCAGGCAGGCCGAGCTGATCGCCGCGGGCGAGGTCAGCTCGCGCGAGCTGGTGGATGTCTGCCTGGAGCGGATCGAGCGGCTGAACCCCAAGCTGAACGCCTTCCGGGTCGTGTTCGACGAGCGCGTGCGCATGGAAGCCGACCAGGCCGACGCGCGCCGCGGTGCCGGCGACAGCGAGCGCCCGCTGCTGGGCGTGCCGATCGCGGTGAAGGACGAATTCGACGTGGCCGGCGAGGTGAGCACGTTCGGCACGAACGCCTACGGCGAGCCCGCGCGCGAGGACTCGGAGATCGTGCGCCGCGCGCGCGCCGCGGGGGCGATCGTGATCGGCAAGACGCACATGCCCGAGCTGGGCGCCTTCCCCTGGACGGAGTCGCCGACGTGGGGCGTGACGCGCAACCCGTGGCGGCTGCAGCACAGCCCCGGCGGCTCCAGTGGCGGCAGCGCGGCGGCGGTCGCCGCCGGTCTCGTGGGCGCCGCGCTGGCCGGCGACGGCGGCGGCTCGATCCGCTTCCCCTCCGCCTACTGCGGCCTGTTCGGGCTGAAGACCCAGCGCGGGCGCGTGCCGCTGGCGCCGCACCTCGACGCCTGGCACGGCCTCGTCGTCAACGGCGTGGTTGCGCGCTCGGTGCGCGACAACGCGCTGTTCTACGACGCGATCGCCGACGGTCCGCCGGATCCCGGCGCGCCCGCGATCGCGCCGAGCGCCTTCATGGCCGCGCTGGGAGGGCAGGCGGGGAACGGCGCGCCGGGCGGGTCCGCCAACGGCGGAGGCGCGGGCGGGCGCGCGCTGCGGATCGCCCTCTCCAGCAAGCTGCCGCCCTCGCCGCTGAGCAAGCTGCACCCCGAGAACCAGGCCGCGCTGGATGAGACCGCGGCGCTGCTGCGCGCACTCGGCCACGAGGTGAACGAGCGCGCGCTCGATCACGGCCCGCTGGCGCCCGCGGCCGAGTTCACGGCCATCTATCTGCGCAGCCTCCACGAGGAGGCCGCCACCTTCGCCCATCCCGAGCGCCTGGAACGGCGGATTCGCACGCTCGCGCGTCTGGGGGGATGCTGCCGCCGGGCGCGCTGGACTGGGCGCTCGGGCGCCGGGAGGCGTACGCGGCGCGACTGAACGAGCCGCTGGCCGACCACGACGTGCTGCTGACGCCGGTGACCCCCGCGCCCCCGCCGCGGATCGGCGCCTGCGAGGGCCGCGGCTGGCTGTGGACGACGGCCATCGCCGCCGCGACCGTCTCGCACGCGGCGTGCTGGAACTTCACCGGCCAGCCCGCGTGCTCGGTGCCGGCGGGGTTCGCCGCGGACGGCCTGCCGCGCGCGGTGCAGCTCGTGGGCCGCCCGGGCGATGAGGCGACGCTGATCGCGCTCGCCGCGCAGATCGAAGCCGAGCGCCCATGGACGCAGGAGCGCCCGCCGGGGTTCGAGTGAGTCTGTAGGCCGGCTGCGGGTATAGGCGGGTTCAGTGCTTGGGGCCGACGAACTCGTCGAGCCGGGCGACGGAATGGCGGCGAGCTATCGAGATGTTGCGCTCGTTCATGCGGCGCCACTCTATGTCGAGCTGATCGCATGCAGCGGAAAACAGGTTGCGAATGTCTACGGACGCGTTCGTGAAGTTGTAGCGGGGATACGCGTAGGTCTTGCCTCGGACACGTACGCGGTTGATGAAGCGACAACCATCGGAGTGGATCAATCCGCGGATGAACTGCTCGGGGTGCTCTCGGACAAGCCTCTCCTGCCAGCTCGTCAGCTTGATCCGGCGAAGGTGCTTGGGTCCTGGTCCATGTTGGGGGAAGAAGCACAGGATCTGCTTCGAATAGACGCTCACCACCATGCATAGGGCATGTGGGTCGGGTTGCAAGCAAGCGACCTGATTCTCGGGGAACACTGTTCGCATCGCGGCCGCGCATGATGCGATGATGCCGGACCACTTCATGTCGAGCGAGATTCTCAGGCGCCATGTGCGGGCGTGCTTGGAGATATCGCCGTCTCCGAGATACATGCCGAAGAGATAGGAATAGCTCTTCCGCGGGAATGCCCTAAAGTCGTGCGCCGGTGCTCCGCAGCGGGGGCAGGCTCTCCGGGAGTCGGCTCGCCGTTGCGCTGTACGACCGCAGCGCCAGTCGCGCACCGTGCTGCGAGGGACACCGCTCGCGCGGGCTATCTGGCAATTGTTCAGCCCCTGGGCGGACATCTCAATGACTTTGTAGTACTCCGCATTGGCGCGCATGGGAGTGCGGCGGGTGGGACTCGAACCCACAAGTCCGTAAGGACAATGCCTTTTGAGAGCATCGCGTTTGCCGAATTTCGCCACCGCCGCAGGATGACGCGACCCAATATAGGCCAGCGACAGGATGGCAGCCGTCTTGTCGGCAGCGTTGACGCGGCTAGGTGGGATGCGGGGGTGCGTTGGGGTAGGCGCGGCCGCCGCCGGAGATCGGCGCGGGGCGCTCCAGCTCGACGTTCCAGCCCTGGGAGAAGCCGCGCATCGCGAAGGCGATCAGGAGCATCTGCACGGGCACGATCAGCAAGGTGATCGTGCCCACGATCCCGGCGTCGATCGTCGGCTGGGCGAACCCGGATTTGTCGCGGTCGAACCAGAAGGGCCCGGAGACGAGCGCGAACACGAGCAGCAGGATCGCCAGCGCCGCGGCGAGCGGCAGCACGCCCCGGTTCCAGCGCGCCGCGCGGAACGCGAGCAGGAGGTAGACCAGGATGTAGCCGACCTGGATGATCCAGGCGCCCTGCAGCACCGCCCAGCCGCCGATGGTCACGATCAGCACGAGCCCGGCGGAGACGAGCAGCAGCAGCACGACGGTCGCGCGCGTGGCCTGCACGACGGGCTTCTCGCGGTTGGGATGCGTGACGACAGTCGTCGCGCGCGAGGCCGCCAGGGGGTCTGTCGCTGGAGACATTGTGACGATCACCATACAATCTCAGGCGGTCCTCATGCGTACCGACACGCGAGATGGCCGTCACGCGCGCGTGGTGGAATTGGCAGACACGCCGGCTTTAGGTGCCGGTGGGCGCAGGCCCATGGGGGTTCGAGTCCCTCCGCGCGCACTCGCGCAGTCCATGGGGTTTGGATGGCTCCGCGTGCATTCTCGGCGCCGGTTGGCGCGGGCTCGTGGGGTTCGGATGCCTTTGCGCACTGTCGGGGCGCCCGGTGGGCGCAGGCCCTATGGGGTATGGGTCCCGCGCGCTAGGTTTCCGGAGGCGCGGTCTCGCGCTCGATTTTCCAGTCGCTGGTGGTCGATGGGGCGAGGAAGCTCGGCGGCTGGTCGTTCGCCAGGCGTTCGTCGTATTTGTAGCTCTTGACGTAGTTGCCGCCGCTGGCGCAGCAGGTCACGCGCCCTCGCCAGTTCTCGGCGATCGACCCCCAGATCGTGATGTTGCCCAGTTCTGCTCCGCAGGAGTAGTTGTCGACCCCCCACGAGTGCTTCGTGCTCAGAATCGCTGCGTCGATGATGGGGTTTTTGAGCGATTCTCCGAATTCTTTGGCAGGGCTTTCGGCAGCGGTCGCATTGCCCCCGCTGTTACACGTAACCGCCCCGCCCTGGCTTTCTGTATTTTTACATTCCACTATTTCTTTGACTATAATTTTGGTCTTGAATTCGACTTTCTCTTTACTGATCTGGGCTTTTATTGTGATTTTCTCTTTGCTGGCTTTGCCTTTCGAGCCTTCAACTGCTTTGCTGATCGTGATTTCGCCTTTGGTGGCGAGGTTGGTGGTGTTGGTCACGGTCGAGCCCGATGCGATTTTCGTGCCCGAGATTTCGGCGCCGACGCTGATGCCTGACGTTGGCGATATTTTCTTTAGGGTTGTCGATCCTTCTGTGACTTCTGCTTCCGTTTCTGTTTCTTCAACTGCTTTGCTGATCGTGATTTCGCCTTTGGTGGCGAGGTTGGTGGTGTTGGTCACGGTCGAGCCCGATTTGATTTTTGTGCCCGAGATTTCGGCGCCGACGCTGATGCCTGACGTTGGCGATACATGCTTCAGGGTCGTCAATCCTCCTGTGATTTCTGCTTCTGCTTCTGCTGTTTCTACGTGTTCAACAGAAGCTTCGCACTCCTTGATGGGGTGGTACAGCCGCGCATGCTCGATCGCGATCAGGCCCAGCGTGGCGTTGCCTTTGGGTTCGCCTCCCGCTTCTCCGCCTTCGGTCGTGAGATTGCCGATGACGACCACGTCGTTTTGGGCGATGACCGTCAGCGACGCGGTGTATGTGCCCTTGATGTACACATCGCCACAGCCAGTGGCTTCGGTGGCTTCGGTGTTATACATCGTTTCGAGAGCTTTATATTTGTAAGCGCAGCCCGCCGATGAGTTGACCACGGCGATCACTCCGTTGGAAGGGAAGGGCACGTTTGATTTGGTTGTTCCTTCGCTTTGGACTTTCATCTTGTTGCCTTCGAGCGTTATGATCGTCCTGCCCGTGAATTTATCTTCGGCTTCGGTCAGCAGTTCGGTGGCGGATATTTCCGGTGGCAGCAGGGTCGCGCCCTTTTCGGTGTAGTCGCCGTCTTCTTTGAGTTTTGCAGCACAGGATGGCATTGGTTCACAGCCCCTGTTCATTTCAATGGAGTCGTTGCGCCCGGAACGACCGAACACGGGCGATCCGTCGATGTCAGCCTTGTCGTTCGTGTGGAACGGCCCTTCGATTTTATCCGCGGGTATCCAGGGGAAGCTTATGCAGGTGTTTCCCAGGCCTTTTTCTTCCCGTTCTTCGTGGTAGAATTCGCATTCCGCCTCCGATTTACCGGTGGTTTCGGGATCGGCCTCTTCGAAGTTGCTCAGATACACATAGTTAAGATATCCGGGGTGGGTGAACGTCGCCACGATCGTGCGTTCGCATTCCTTCGCGCCGCATTTGCTGCCCGAGATTTTGCCGGTGGATTCGATCCGGAAGGTCCCGGACGCGGAGTCCGCGGTCTCGATGATCGAGAGCTGTGTTCCGGATTTGCATTTTGTGTTGCCTTTCGCGACCCACGACGTGGAGGGCAGCGTCTTGACTTTGTACGTCTCACCGGCGGCGCCGGTGACGGTTCCTTCGGGTTCCGGGCAACTCGCCCAGTAGTTGGGTTCCGCGCTGAGTTGGTATTTATACTGGTTGATCCCGGCGAGCGCGGCGGAGTACGCTTTCTGCTGGTTGACGTAGGTGCTCGTGAGCGTCACGTCCTGGGTGGCGGCGACGAGGGCCGCGGCTGCCAGCAACCCGCCGACGACCAGTGCCAGTAGGGCGATGATCATCGTGAAGCCGTGCTCCTCGCGTGAGAGTCGGCGGAGAATTGCGGGTGGTTTTACGTGCATGGTTCATCCTCCGCTTCGGAGCCGGTTTCGGTGGCGTTGAAGCGCAGCACGACAGCGTCGCTGAAGGGGACGATCCGCCCGCCGAGCTTCGTGCTGCCCGCTTCTGGGGCCTGGGTGAAGTTGATGGTGACCTTGGCGACTTCGTTGGCGGTGGCGGCCGTGGGGACTTCGCTGGCTGAGAGTGCCGTGAATGCGCCGGTCGAGCTCGAGAGCTTGTAGTACTGGAAGATCGTGTTGACGCTGGAGATGGTGGGCGGGATCACGTTCTGCGCCAGCACGCTGGCCTGGGCATGCGCGACTTCCAGTTTCGGGAATTCCCACGCTCCCGATTTGGTGCCCGGCCCGCTGCCGGCGGTGCTTTCGAAGGCGTAGTCGGTGAGCGTGCCCAGCGTTTCGCCGGTGTTGCTTTTGCCCGTCGAAGTCCAGTGGATGTCGTGCTCAAAGACCTTGGTCTGGACGGCGCTGGCGCTGGAGGAGCTGCCGTACGCGCTGATGAACCACAGGTTGAGTGGTCCGATTTTTTCCAGCGGCGCCGTCGGCGTGGTGCTGGGGGCCTGGATCGCGTCGGCGCCGAAGCCCGTGCAGCTCGAATGCAGCTCGTCGACGATCTTGGTCATGGACCTGCGCCCGATTCTGTCGGCCTGCGCACGTTCGCTGATGCGCGCCTCCTGGGTCGTGGAGAATTCGAGGATCGTGAACAGCGCCAGCATGACCACCATCGCTGTGGCCATCGCTACGAGCAACTCGATCAGGGTGAAGCCATGCTCGGTGGCTGGAGTGAGTGGGAAGCGGAAGTGGGCCATGTGATCGTTATGGGCAGGTAAGTTTGCCGGCGGTTTCGGATTTTTCGTATCCGCTTCCCGTTGCTTTCATGTAAATCGCACCGACAGGCGTCCCGGTTTTTACTTTGTTTTCGAAGGGAGTCGGGCTCTCGTACTTGTACCATTTTTTGCTGCCGATTTCAGCGACTACGCAGAGAGCGAGTTCTTTGGAGTAGGGTTGGTACTTTTGCACGAGATGGCCTTCGTGAATTTCAACGGCATGCTTATAAAATTCAGCTACGCCGGGGTTCTGCGCGGTCACTTTTTCTTTTTCACAGCCCTTGTCGATGATCATCGCGTGTTCTGATTTGGGGAGTGGGTTCCCAGGACTGCTGCTGCTCGTGCCTTCATAGACGTTGACGGTGAGCGCGGGCACTTCGACTTTAACCGTCTTTTCGCTGTTTGGATTTACCTGTGCTGGGGGAGCTTCCAGTTTTTCGCCTGTTGCGGTGACTTTTTCGGGATTGTCCGCGCCGCAGGTGCCCGCGAAGACCCTGTAGGGAGCTTCTCCTGCCGGTTTGCCGACTTTGACGAAGGGAAAGAGGCCTTTTCCTTCGACGCCTGTCACTGCCACGCTGGACGCGTACGTGCCGGCCGTTCCCCCGATGTAGTCGGGTGGGGATGTCATTTCGGTCTGAAGCGCGTAGACGGTGTCGCCGGTTACGCCCGCGATGGAGCCGTTGCTCTCGAATTCGGCGACGATCTTGCCGGGTTCCCCGATGTTGAAGGTCGCTTCGGAGACGGATGTAGTGATGATGGTGATGGGAGGCGGGGCCGCGGGCGGCGATTTGCCCTGGTGATCCACCCAATTGGACTTGGACGCGTCCACTTCTACGGTCTCGGCCGGCAGCCCGCCGAAGATCACGCAGCCCGAGGCCGGCGTGGTCTGGGTGGTGTTGACCCCCGTCCCGGTCACCGTGACGGTCGCGCCTTCGACGGCTTCGTTGTTCTGGTTGAGGACTTTGACGAGCAGGACGCCGCTGGTGGGGACGGTGACGATGCCGGACTGGCTGACGGGGGGGCGGGTTTTGCCGAGTGACGTCCACGACACCGAGGAGGTCGTCTGCAGGTAGCTGGCGGCGCCAGCCGTCTTTTCGCATGTGAAGGCCGCTTTTTCGGCTCCTTTTTCCGCGGCTACGTAGCCGGCGGAGGAGGTGACCGTGAAGACGGTGGCGGTGTAGGCGGTGCCGCTCAGGCCGGTCGGGTTTTCGCACAGCGATGTGCTCCCTTTGTTCCAGTAGTGCCACGCGCCCGAGACCTGTTCCAGGCAGGAGCCGTTTTCGGCCCGGGCCGTTTCCACGCTGCCGAGCTGGGCGAGCTGGGTGGTGGTCAGGCCGCGCAGGCGTTCCTCGTCCTGCTGGGCGATCACGGTCGCCTGTGCGTGGTCGCGCGACCCTTCGGTGCTCTTGCCCGCGGCGTCGAACGCCGAGAAGGTGCCGACGGCGATCAGCCCGACGAGCAGCGCGCTGATGACGACTTCGAGCAGCATGAACCCGTCCTCCGAAGCGGAACGGGACAGCCTTGACAAGAACGTATCGATCATCACAAGCACATGGGTATGGGTCCACCCAAGGCTTCGGCATCCGCCCCGTCCGGCTTTAGATCTTCAGGACGCCTGTACTACCCGGTCGTCGGACCAGGCCCGCCATAGGCGCTCGTGAGCCCTAGAATCCCCGTTCCTTGACGGTTCGCGCCCTCTGGACTGGCTGCGGCGCAGGTGGGTGCGGACGGCCATGGGGGACTGGTGTAGTGGTAACACGTGGGTCTCCAAAACCCGAGCTCGAGGTTCGATTCCTCGGTCCCCCGCTTACGAGCAGGTGTGCGAATGCCGAAGGTTCTCAGGGTGGCGGCGAATCCGGTCGGTCGCTTGGGTTTGGGCGCCGCACCGGGACGATGCGCTATGGCCACCGAGTCATCGCGCGGCGGCGCGGCGGTTGGTGCGCGTGAGCTCGGCGATGAGCGTCTCGATCGAGCGTTCGAGCTGCTTGATGTTCGCGGTGTCCACGCGGTCGACCCCGACTTTGCGGTTGACCCAGGCGTTGATCTCGCGGTGGCTGCGGCCGTCGCGGCGGTGCAGTTCGGCCACCAGGCGGCTGCGTTCCTGCCGTAGGCCGCCGCGGCGCTCGAACGCCGCGACCGGGGCCGGCGCGGGGGCGGGCGGCGGCGATGGTTGGCCGGGGGTGGGGGATGGCGTGCGCTGGGGAGGGCCGAACAGGGTCATCTGCGCGGCGAACTCGGCGCTCAGCGGCACGAACTCGGCCGTCGGGGCCGGCTCGCCGGTGCGCCGCTCCTGCCGCTCTTCCAGGTCTTCGTCGGGCTCGTCGCGGCGGAGGGCGTGGCGCAGCTCCGTTTCGACCTGCGCGGCGTGCGTGCGCAGCGTCCGGTCGGCCGGCAGGTAGACCCAGCTCGGCTCGGGTGGCGTGCCGGGGATCGTGCGGACGAACCGCCCGACGATCTGGCGGAACATGAGCGGGGTTTTGGCGGCGGTCGCGTACACCCCGACGCGCAGGCGGGGGATGTCCACGCCCTCGGAGACCATGTTCACCGCCACGATCCACGGCTCGCGCGAGTCGCGGAACCGCGCGAGCTTGTGCGCGGCGCGCGTCTCGGTGTGCAGCACGATCACGGGGGCTCGCCCGGTCGCCTCGCCCAGCAGCTTGGCGATCTGCCGGGCGTGGGTGGCGTCGGCCGCGACCACCAGACCGCCCGCGTCGCGGTGACGGCCCTCGCCGCGCAACGATCGCAGCTTGGCGTCCGCCTCGCGCAGGATGCGCGGCAGGCCGTCGGGCAGCTCGGTCGATATCGCCGTGCGGTAGCGCCGGCCGGCCTCGCGCGCGGTGAGGATCGTCTCGAAGGAGGACTCGATCACGTCCGTGCCGCTGCGCCACGACAACGTCCCGTCGAACGTCACGAACGCCACGGGACGACAGATCCCGTCGGCGACCGCTTCGGCGTAGGTGTAGGAGACGTCGGGCACGACCAGGCCATCCTCGTCGTAGCGCACACCCGGGATGGGCGTCGCGTCGGAGCGAAACGGCGTGCCGGAGAGCAGCAGCCGGCGCGGCACCGAGGCGAAGGCGCGTTGAAAGCCCGTGCCCCAGGCGAGGTCTTCCCCAAGATGATGCGCCTCATCGACGATCACGAGCGTGTCCTCACGCACCTTCGCCGCCCACGCGGCCGGATCGCCGGCGACCCGCGCGTAGGTGACCGCGACGCCGTGGAAGTCGCCGCGGGGCGGGTTCGGTCCCGGCGCGTCGGGCTGCAGCTGCAGGCCGAGGATCGCCGCGCTGCTCGCCCACTGGCGCGTCAGCGGTGTCGTGGGGCACAGCACCACCACGCGCCGGACGATCCGCCCGCGCAGCAGATCGTTCGCGAGCTCCAGCGCGGGTCGCGTCTTGCCCGCACCCGGCGCGGCCGAGATCAGGAACGGACCCCCATGCCAATCGCGCAGGCGCTCGAGCGCGCGGTGCTGCCACGCGCGCAGGGATGTCGAGGGGGAACGCGTCAAAGAGCCCGGCATCCTGCGACACGCCACGGACAGACCGAAACGCGCACTCCCGATACCGCATGGTTGAGCCGATCGGCGGCTCCGTCAGGGCCTTTCGATGTGTCGCCACGCCGCGGTTCGCCGGAGGGGCGTGGGGTTCTCCGCGTGCGCGCATCGGGTGCCGATCCGGCCGGCGGAGGCGGCGCGTGTGCTAAAGTCCATAAAATTGATCGACAATCTCTAGATTAGGCGGGCGCGGCATCGCTCGGGTCCGTCGGGGAGCCCCACCGACATACGTATCGACGTTCATCAGCACTTCTGGAGCGAGCCGCTCATCGACGCGCTCGCGCGCCGGCGCGAGCTGCCGTTCGTGCGCGACGAGCAGGGCCTCACGGTGCTGTATCTCGCGGGGGAGCGGCCGTTCGTGCTCGATCTCTCCACCGAATCCCCCCAGCAGCGCGCCGCGCTCGTGGAGCGCGACGGGTCAGCGCGGGCGCTCATCTGCCTCTCCAGCCCGCTGGGTATCGAGTCGCTCCCGCGCGCCCACGCGCAGCCGCTGATCGACGCCTACCACGACGGCGCGCTCGCGCTCGGCGAGCCCTTCGGCGTGTGGGGCGCGCTCGCGCTCGACGCGCCCGACCCGGTTGATGTCGACCGCCTGCTCGATCGCGGCTGCGTCGGCGTGTCGCTGCCCGCGGGCGCGCTCGCCCGCGTGGAGTCGCTCGCGCGCCTGCACCCCCTGCTCGCGCGTCTGCAAGCGCGCGAGGCGCCGCTGCTCGTCCATCCCGGTCCCGGCCCCGGCGCTCCGCCGCGGGCGCACGAGCCCTCGCTGGAGGAGCCCCTGTGGTGGCCCGCGCTCACACGCTACGTCTTCGACATGCACGCCGCCTGGCTCTCCTTCCGCGCCGCCGGCCGCGCCACCCACCCGCGCCTGCGCGTCGTCTTCGCGATGCTCGCCGGGCTCGCCCCGCTGCACTCAGAGCGCCTGACATCGCGCGGGGGCCCCGCGCTGGGGGAGCCCGATCCGCTCGTCTTCTACGACACCTCCTCCTATGGCCCCTCCGCCATCCGCGCGCTCGCCGAGCACGTCGGTTCCGCCCAGCTCCTGCACGGCTCGGACCGCCCCGTGGTGGAGCCCGAACCCGATCCCGCCCCCGACCTGCTCGGGTTCGATCTTCCCGCGCACGCCGCCGGCGCGGCGGAGCGGCTCTTCGCCTTCGCCGCGCGCTCGCACCGGGATGGCCCGGCCCGCGGGGAGGACCCGGCGCGTGGGCCCGAGCGGACACGTCGAGCGCCGCAGGTCGCGCTGCGATGAGCCGCTCGATCGCCGACATTCCCCGCCCGCGCGAGCGCGATCTCACCGGCTCCGAGCTCTCCAGCTTCGTCGCCGAGCTCGCCGATCGCCCCGAGCTGTGGATCCAGCTCGTCCGCCACGACCACTCCCAGCGCGTCTACGAGCAGCTCTTCGGCGACGCCCACATCACCGCCTGGCTGATCTGCTGGTCCGAGGACCACGATACCGGCTACCACGACCACGACATCTCCGCCGGCGCCGTCTCGGTCCTCAGCGGGCGCGTCCGCGAGGAGCGCCTGAGGATCGACGGCCCGCCCCGCGATCGCACGTATGCGGCGCGCGAGTCGTTCCACTTCTCCGCCGCCGACATCCATCGCGTCCGTCACGCCGGCGCAGACCCCGCCGTCACGCTCCACGCCTACTCCCCGCCCCTGGCGCGCATGGGCGCGTATGAGATCGGCGCCGACGGCGTCCTCGCCCGCCATCCCGTCTCCGCCGCGCAGGAGCTGCGCCCGCTGCAGACCGCCGGATCGCCGGGCGCCGGCCCGGCGGGCCCCTGAGACCGCGTGCCCAGACTCGAAATCGCTCTCATCCGCGGACGCGATCCGCGACGGACTCGGCCTCTGGACTCGCTCCCGACCGCGGGCTCGCCCCCCTGACCCGAGCCCGATCCTCGCGCTCTACACCGCAGGCTTGCCGCCCGCGCGGCGTCGCACGCCGTCCGCGCCCGCGACCAGGATCTCGCTGACCAGCGCGGGCGCGAACAGCCCGTGCTCGACCACGCCCGGCGTCTCGCTCAGGCGCTGCGCCAGCGCACGCGCATCCTCGATCGGGCCGCCGTAGTCGGCGATCAGGTTGCCGTCCGGGCTCGCGCCCGTCTCGCGCAGGCGCGCGTCCCCGAGCGCGCTCAGCGTCCGTTGCGCGCCGAACCGCAGCACCTCCACGGGCACCGGCGGCCTCAATCTCGCCACCTCCTTCTCGGCCGAGACGATCACCACGAACCGCCGCGCGCTGGCCGCCACGATCTTCTCGCGCGTGTGCGCGCCGCCGCCGCCCTTCACCAGCCACCCCTGCGGATCGACCTGATCGGCGCCGTCGATCGCGACGTCGAGCTCGCCCACCTCGTCGAGCTCGGCCACCGTCAACCCCAGCTCCCGCGCGGCCGCCGCGGTCGCCGGAGAGGTCGCCACGCAGCGAACGCCGCGCAACCCCTCCGCGCGCTCGCCCAGGGCGATCAGCAGATGCGCGACCGTCGAGCCCGTCCCCAACCCGACCCGCATGCCGTCCAACACGAGCTCGGCCGCCGCCCGCGCCGCCGCGTCCTTGTACCGCTCGATCGCCGCCGCGTCGGTCTGCGCCTCGCTCAGCGGCGACGGTGCTTCAGGCGCGCGATCGGATGCCATGGCGCGTGCGAGCGTATCGATCCCGACGGCGGCGTCTCGCCATCGCTTTTGGTCGGCTCGCGGTGCAGCTCCTCGTCGAACAGTTCCAGCCGGTGCCCGCCCGCGCGCTTGGCGCGGTACATCGCCACGTCGGCCTCCCGCAGCAGGTCCTCCGGGTCGGCCTCGGCGTCGCGCGAGATCGACACGCCGACGCTCGCGAACATCGCCACCTCGATCGAGCCGACCTCGAACGGCTCCTCCAAGCCTTCCACGACCCGTTCGGCAACCGCGAGCGCTTCGGACTCGCTGTCGAGATCCTCCGCCAGGATCACGAACTCGTCCCCGCCCAAGCGCGCGACCGTGTCGCTGTCGCGGAGCGTCTCCGCGAGGCGCTCGGCCACCGACACGAGCAGCAGGTCCCCGACCGCGTGCCCGAGGCTGTCGTTGATCGCCTTCAGTCCGTCCAGGTCGATGAACAGCAGCGCGATCGGACCCTTGCCGCGATGCAGCCTGGCGAGCGCCTGGTGCGCGCGGTCCATCAGCAGCAGCCGGTTGGGCAGCTTCGTCAGCGGGTCGTGCAGCGCCTGGCGCTCCAGCCACATGCGGTCGGTCACGTCGCGCGCCGCCGCGTACCAGACCTCGCCGTCGCAGCGCGCGCTCCACAGCAGCCACCGCCACGAGCCGTCTTTGTGGCGATAGCGGTTGGTGAAGTTCACCAGCTGCGCGCTGCGATTGCGCCCGGCGAGCGTCAGCGCGAGCGTCTGCTCGAGATCGTCCGGATGCACCCGCGCCTGCATCGGCTGGGCCATCAACTCCTCGATGCTCCAGCCCAGCGCGTCCGCCCACGCCGGGTTCAGCAGCCGGAAGCGCCCGTCGAGCGAGATCGCCGCCAGCAGGTCGCTGGTCATCTCGAACAGCCTTTCGATCCCGTTCGCATCCGCGTCCGTGCTCGCCGGAGCGCTCGCCGCGTCGGCGAGGCCGGTATCCGCGCTCTCGGCCGGGCAGGCTTCGTCCTGCACGCCGGACGGCTCGGCGATGCGGGTGTCGTCGGTCGCATGCGGAGTCGTGCGCATCACCCACCACGTCGGCGCGCGTACCCCGTTTGCGGGACTCGGATTCGCGCGCTGGACGAATGGTCTAGCGGCGCATGTCGAAGTCGGCGATGCGCGCGCGAGCAATCGCGGCGCCGACGATCGTCGGTGGGCGCCCGCGGCGTGCTTTCAAGAGGGGGCCGCGGCGGGCGGCGGCGTGGCCGGCTCGGGTCCGTCGAGCTGCGCGAGCGCGAGCGCCTGCGCGTCCACGTCCCCGCGCAGGAACCGCCACACCGACAGGCACGTCAGCACCGTCATGATCGCCGCGCTGCCCACGCACCACTCGCAGATTTTGTGCAGCGTGAACAGCTCGCGGTAGGTCAGGTACAGGCTGAAACCGAAGCCGCCGAGGATCAGCGCCATCGTCAGGAGCCGCGCCCGCTCGCTTTCGGGCAGCAGCAGCGAGCCGAGGATCGCGATGTAGCCGAGCAGGCCGATCAGCGCCACGGGCACGCCGGCCAGCTCGGAGTAGCGCGATTTCTGCACCTGGCTGCAGGGGTTGCCGTTGATCGAGCAGGGGGGGGTGACGCCGGAGTAGTGCAGGTAGGTGAGATAGGCGGCCAGGCACAGGCCGATCGCCGTGAGGACGATCAGCACGGTTCTCAGAGTGCGGGCGCTCACAGCGCGACTCCTACTGCAGCTTTGCGATCGCTTCGTTGAACGACGACGGGTCGGTCAGCGAGCTGTATTCGAGTTTGCTCGGCGTGCCGCCCGTCTTGCCGATCAAGAACGACGGCGTGCCCGTGAACCCGGCGTTGTTCGCGGCCTGCTCGTCGGCGGCGATCTCGTTGGCCAGCGCCGTGTCCGAGCGGTCGTTGGTCCACTGGGCCAGGTTCAGCCCGGGCACCTGCTGGGCGAGGCCCTGGAGGTAGCTTTCGTTGACGTAGCCGCTGTCCTCTTCGCCCTGCTCGTGGTAGAAGGTCTCGATGAAGTTCCACGCTCTGTTCTGCTTGCCCGCGGCGTAGGCCGCGATCTGCTGCGTGTTGAAGACTTCCGGTTCGCGCGTCGCCGTCTCCATCGAGTGGTATTCGATCTTCACCTTGCCGCTGCGCACCCACTTCTGGATGATCGTCGGCAGTGCTCCCAGCGTGAACTCCTTGCAGATCGGGCACTCCAGGTCGCCGAAGTACTGCAGCGTCACCGGCGCGTTCGGGTTGCCCAGCGTGTTGCCGCTCTGGGGGATGCCGCCGATCAGCGTGTTCACCGCGGCGATGGTGCTGTTCGCTTCCGCGCTGTGCGGAGCCACCTTCTTGGCGCCGCCCCCGCCCGTGGCGATCAGGATCACGACGACGACGGCCACGACGACTCCCACGACGATTCCGAGCTGCGTCAGCCGCGCCTTGCGTTTCGCGCCGGCCGCTTCGGCTTCCTCCAGCGCCTTGCGCTGTTCGCGCGCCTGCTCGCGACGCTGCTTGCGCGTCAGGTCCGCCTCGTCGTCCTCCACTCCCGAGCTTCATGGCCCCACTTTCTACACGTTTTTGCTCAAGCCTGTCTAAGTCCACGATCTGCGCAGCGTGCATGCGAGGATTCACGCACACGCTCGCCCCCGTAGCTCAGCTGGATAGAGCAGCGGACTTCTAATCCGCAGGTCGCTGGTTCGAATCCAGCCGGGGGCGTCTTGTTTTCGACCGGCGCGCAATGCCGGCTGCCGCGAGGGGGAGGGGTCGGGTGGGCCGCATGCGGCCCACCCGAGGCCGCGCATGCGCGGCCTCGTCGAGCGGCGCATGCGCCGCTCGTGCCAGGCCGCATGCGGCCTGGCCCGGGGGCGCGCATGCGCGCCCCCGCCTGACGGCGCATGCGCCGTCAGGGACCATGCTCGCGTGCTTGACATCCCGGCCGGTATGTGATTGGATACTGCTCAGTATGTCAACTGCGGCCACACGAGGGGAGCCCATGCAAGCCCAATCCGCCCCAGCACACCCGTCGGGCTGCCGCCCGGCCCGCGGATGCCGCGAGCCGTGCAGTCCGTCATCTGGTATCGCAGCGCGCAATGGCTGATGGACCAGTGCCGGGCACGGTTCGGGGACATGTTCACGCTGAAGATCGCCAACGAAGGCACCTGGGTGATCACCTCCGACCCGGAGACGATCAAGCAGGTGTTCACCGGCGACCCGCGCCTGCTGCATGCGGGGGAGGCGAACCGCATCCTGCTGCCGGTGCTCGGGCCCGACTCGGTGCTGCTGCTCGACGACGCGCCGCACCTGCGTCAGCGCAAGCTGATGCTGCCGGCGTTCCACGGCGAGCGGATGCAGCGCTACGGCGCGCTGATGGCGAGCGTCGCCGCGCAGGAGATCGAGCGCTGGCCGCTCGGACGAGCCCTACCCGCTGCGCCCGCGCATGCAGGCGATGACGCTGGAGATCGTCCTGCGCGCGGTGTTCGGCGTCTCCGAGGGTCCGCGCATGGAGGAGATGCGCCGCGAGCTGCGTGGGCTGCTGGACACCGTCACCGATCCCTTCAAGGGCATCGCGATGCTGGCGCTGGGACCCGACCGCATCACGCGCGTGCCCGCCTTCCGGCGCGAACTGGAGCGCGTCAACGCCCCGATCTACGCGGAGATCGCCGACCGCCGGCATGCTCGCGGACCTCACCGAGCGCGACGACATCATGTCGCTGCTGCTGCAGGCCACGCACGAGGACGGCTCGCCGATGAGCGACTCCGAGCTGCGCGACGAGCTCCTGACCCTGCTCGTCGCCGGCCACGAGACGACCGCCAACGCCCTGTCATGGGCGGTCGAGCGGCTGTGCCGCCATCCCGCGCAGATGCAGCGCCTGACCGCGGAGGTGCGCGCCGGGCAGGAGACCTACCTGCAGGCGACGATTCAGGAGACGCTGCGCCTGCGTCCGGTGATCTCGATCGTGCTGCGCAAACTGCAGGAGCCGATGGAGCTCGGCGGGCGCCTGCTGCCCGCCGGCGCCTCGATCGTGCCCTCGATCCACCTCGTGCACCGCCGGCCCGACATCTATCCCGAACCGAATGAGTTCCGCCCCGAGCGCTTCATCGAGTCCGAGGGTGGGCGGGCGCCGGGGACGTACACGTGGATCCCGTTCGGCGGCGGCATCCGCCGCTGCCTGGGCGCGGCGTTCGCGCAGTTCGAGATGGAGGTCGTGCTGCGCGAGCTCGTGCTGCGGCGCACGCTCGCACCGGTACGTCCCGCGTCCGAGCGCAACTACCGCCGCGCGATCACCGAGACCCCGCGCCACGACGCCGCCGTGCTCGTCGGACGTTGCCCGGAGGCGGCGTCCGCGCCTGAGACCGAGACCGAGACCGTGGCAGTCCCGGTGTGAGCGCCACCGCGAGTCGCGCCGGAGGACGCCGCGCCGCCGGCCCGAGCAGATCCGAACGCAGCCTGCAGACCCGCGCCGCGCTGCTGCGCTCGGCTTCGCGGTCGATCTGCGAGCTCGGGATGGTCGGCGCCTCGATCGACCGGATCGCCGCCGACGCCGGCTATACGAAGGGGGCGTTCTACGCCCATTTCGCCAGCAAGGAGGATCTGTTCCTGACGATGCTCGACGAGCACTTCGCCACCGAGCTGGCGCGCCTGGACGCGGTGCTCACGGGCGCCGGCGACCCCGCCGCCGAGGCGCGCGCCGCGGCGGAGGACTTCCTCGAGCACATCGACTCCGACCCGCAATGGCGGCGGCTGTATCAGGAGTTCGCCACGCACGCCGCCCGCCATGACGCGTTCCGGGCGCAGTTCGCCGCGCGCCAGCGGGCGTTGCGCGAGCGCATGGGCGAGGTGTTCGCGCGCTGGGCGTCCTCCTACGGCGTCACCCCGCCCGTGCCGCCGGCGGATGTCGCCGCGATGACGTTCTTCATGGCCGACGGCTATCTGCTCGACCACATGATCGACCCCGAGCTCGACCAGGGGCTGTACGGGCGGATGTTCGAGGTGTTCATGCACGGCCTCATCGCGATGGCCGACGCTCCAGACGAACCAGCTTCTTGACAGATCACGGTAGTCGTGTAAACTACGCGGACATTCACTGCCCAAACGCCTGCGGAGGATACATACGACATGTCAGCTGTAACGAGCGTGCCTGACGAGAACTTCGCCCCCGGACGTTCCGGCGGGGAGGCATCGCGACCGACGCGCTGGCGCGATCGCAAGCGCTACGCCTGGCTGCTCGGGCTGATCGTGCCGCTGCTGCCCTTCATCTCCTGGGGGCTGGTCGAGCTCACCGGCCTCGGCGTCTTCTGGTTCTACGGTCCCGTGCTCATCTTCGGCGTCTTCCCGCTGCTCGACATCCTCGTCGGGCTCGACGCCTCCAATCCGCCCGACAGCGTCATCAAGTGGCTCGAGCAGGATCGCTACTACCGCTGGTGCACCTACCTCTTCCTGCCCATCCAATATGCCGGTCTGATCTTCGCCTGCTGGATGTGGTCGCACGGCGGCCTCTCGGTGCTCGACTCGATCGGGCTCGCGCTGACCGTCGGCATGGTCGCGGGCGTGGCGATCAACACCGCGCACGAGCTCGGCCACAAGCGCGCCTCATCCGAGCGCTGGCTCAGCCGCGTCGCGCTCGCGCAGACCGGCTACGGGCACTTCTTCATCGAGCACAACCGCGGCCACCACGTGCGCGTCGCCACGCCCGAGGACCCCGCCAGCGCGCGCCTGGGCGAGTCCTTCTACGCCTTCTGGCCGCGCACCGTCGCCGGCAGCCTGCGCTCGGCCTGGGAGCTCGAGCGCGAGCGCCTGGCGCGCATGGACCGCGGCCCCTGGACGATCCGCAACGACGCCCTCAGCGCCTGGGCGATGACGGTGGTGCTCTACGCCGCGCTGGCGCTCGTCTTCGGACCGGTCGTGCTGCCCTACCTGCTGATTCAGGCCGTCGTCGGCTTCTCGCTGCTGGAGGTCGTCAACTACCTCGAGCACTACGGCCTGCTGCGCTCACGCCGCGAGGACGGCCGCTACGAGCGCACCGCCCCCGAGCACAGCTGGAACTCGAACAACGTCGCCTCCAACGTGCTGCTCTACCACCTGCAGCGCCACTCCGACCACCACGCCAACCCGCTGCGCCGCTACCAGGCGCTGCGCCACTTCGACGCGGCCCCGCAGCTGCCCACCGGCTACGCGGGCATGATCCTCGCCGCGATCTTCCCGCCGGTGTGGCGGCGAATGATGGACCATCGCGTGATCGCCCACTACGCGGGCGACCTCACCCGCGCCAACATCAGTCCGCGCGCGCGGGCGCGCTACGAGCCCGTTCGGTGAGCCGTTCGGTGAGCGTCGTCGCGACCCCGACCCCGACCCCCTACGCGGTCGCGGCCCGCGCGCTGCTGCGCGACACGCTGCTCGACGCCGCCCGGCGCGAGCTGGAGCAGCGCGCCTGGAGCGAGGTCACGATGGCCGACATCGCGCTCGCCGCCGGCGTCAGCCGCCAGACCCTCTACAACGAGTTCGGCTCGCGCGACGCCTTCGCGCAGGCGTTCGTGCTGCGCGAGGCCGAGCGTTTCATCGGCGCGGTCGAGACCGCGCTGGACGCCCATCTCGACGATCCGCTCGCGGCGTTGACCGCGGCCTTCGGGCTGTTCCTGACAGCGGCCGCCGAGGACCCCCTGATCCGCGCCGCGATCTCGGGCTCGGGGGAGATGCTGCCGTTCGTCACCACCCACGGTCAGCCGCTCGTGCAGGGCGCCGCCGAGCGCTTGTGCGCGGCGATCCTCGCGCGCTGGCCCCAGGCCTCCCCCCACGACGCCGCGCTGCTCGCGGAGTGCCTCGTGCGCCTGGGCATCAGTCACGTCGCGCTGCCCGTCGGCCCCGCCGGGATGACCGCCGCCTCGATCGCCGAGCTGCTCGGTCCCTACATCGAGCACGCGCTGCAGTGAACGCCCTCGCACGTCCCCCCGACGCGGACGCGATCCTGCTCGGCGACAACCTCGAGCTGCTCCCGCGCTTCGTCGACGGCTCCTTCCAGCTGATCTACATCGACCCGCCGTTCAACACCGGCCGCGCGCAGGCGCGGCGCACCGTCAGCACCGTCACCGACCCCGACGGCGATCGCATCGGCTTTCAGGGCCGGCGCTACACCACGCGCCTGCTCGCCGAGTCCTCCTACCGCGACTCCTTCGAGGACTATCTCGAGTTCCTGCACCCCCGCCTGCTGCACGCCCGTCGCCTGCTCACCCGCGAGGGGACGCTGTACTTCCACATCGACTACCGCGAGTCCCACTACTGCCGGCTGCTGCTGGATGAGATCTTCGGGCGCGAGCACTTCCTCAACGAGATCGTCTGGGCCTACGACTACGGCGGGCGCACCCGCCGGCGCTGGCCGCCCAAGCACGACACGATCCTCGTCTACGTCGCCGATCCCTCCGCCTACCACTTCGACTCCGCCGCCGTCGACCGCGAGCCCTACATGGCCCCCGGGCTCGTCACCGCCGAGAAGGCCGCGCGCGGCAAGCTGCCCACCGACGTCTGGTGGCACACGATCGTGCCCACCCGCGGACGCGAGAAGACCGGCTACCCGACGCAGAAGCCCGAGGGCATCCTGCGGCGCATGGTCACGGCCTCCACCCGCCCCGGCGACTGGTGCCTGGACTTCTTCGCCGGCTCCGGCACCCTCGGCGCGGCCGCCGCCGCGCTCGGCCGTCGTTACGTGCTGATCGACTCCAACCCCGAGGCCGTGCGCGTCATGCGCGCGCGGCTCGCGGGCCCCGATATGCAAGCCTTAGCCTGATGTTTCACTTGGAGCTACGTCAGTTTCCGCACAACGCCTGTGCGTTCAACCTGACCGACGCCGAGATGTTGCAGGTCGTCGAGCCGTGGTCGCGCGATGAGTGGATCGAGCTGGGCGAACGCAAATGGAGTCCACACCAGGCTCGTCTTACGGTGCTGGAGGGTCCGCACCTGCCGGTCGAGGATCTCTCGATGGGCCGTGGGTGGCGCAACGCCCAGCATCGGTCCACCGACGTCACCGAGCGCGTGATCGCTCAGGCGCTCGCATCCGCCGCCGCGGCGCCCGCCCCGGCCGGGACGGGCGCCGAGTCCTTCGCGGGCGGTGCAGCGGCTGCCCCGGCTGAGGATCGCGCTGCAGCCGGCGATCGCGCGTCTGCCTCGCTAGAGAACGAGCTGCATGCCCTCCTCGGCCCCGACCCGGCAGTGCTCCTGCAGGCCTGGTGGCTCGCCGCCCGGCGCCGCCCCGAGCTCTCGCCGAGCGAGTCCCTGGCCCTGGCCGAATCCACGCTGCGCTCGCTCGACGGCACCGCGGCCTGAGCCGCCGCTGAGGCGCCACCGGCCCACGCTAGACTCCGCTCTCCACACGTGGTGGGCGTAGCTCAGTTGGTAGAGCTCCTGGTTGTGGTCCAGGCGGTCGCGGGTTCGAGTCCCGTCGCTCACCCTCAGAAATACCTGCAGATAAGGCATTTATTCCGAGCGCGTCGACGAAGGATCGCTTCTGGGGAACAACTGGGAACAAACTCTCGAGAAAGCGGCGCGCGACGAGGCAGACCCAGAGCGTCGAGCTGCCGCCTCGCCGCCGTGGGCGTCCCCATGCGCACAATCCAAGAGTTCGTCGGCCACGCCGACAGCAAGACCACCCAGATCTATGCGCACTACGCACCCTCAGAGCACGAGGTCCAACTCGTGGACAGCGCATTCGGAGATCCACCAGACCGAAGCGATAGCCCTGGAGCCACGCCAGAAAGCAACAGCACGTCGTCCGAAGCAAGTGGGTCTTTGACCGTCAACGCAAGCACCGCCAACCAAGCCCACGACTCGCTTGCATAGATCTGCATGTAGATAGTGGATAGCGCTATATTCATGCACATGCAGACAGCGCAATCAGTCTCGATCCAGGAACTCCCCGACCTCCTGATCTCTCAGGGCCGCTACGCCGCGTCGCTGGCGGACATTCGGCAGCTGACGGGGTTGAGCGACGCCGCGATCATCAGCGGCCTGCAGCGTCTGCGACGCCGGCAGCGGGTGTTCTACCCGACGCGGGGGTTGTACGTGATGATCCCGCCTGAGTATCGCTCGTGGGGAGTAGTACCCGCCGACTGGTTCATCGACGACATGATGCGTCACCTTGGGCATCGCTACTACGTCGCCCTGCTATCTGCGGCGGCCTTCCATGGAGCCGCTCATCAGGCGCCACAGGTGTTTCAAGTGATGGCCGACGCTCGCGTGCTCGACCGTGCGCTGGGACGGGTGCGCCTGCGCTTCTACGACAGCGCGCACGTGGCCGACGCGCCGATAGAGATGGTGGTCGTTCACACCGGCTCGATCCCCGTGTCCTCACGCGAGGCTACCGTGGTCGATCTCGTGCGCATGCCTGGCGCCGGCGGCGGAATCAACAACGTCGCCACGATCCTGACAGAGATTGGCGAGCTCGACGGCACGGCACTGGCAACCCTGGCCGCTCGCTACGGACGCGCCGCGGCGCGTCGCACCGGCTGGATGGTCGAGCGCTATGCCTCTCACACTGACCTGGAGTCGCTGCGCCTGGCGGCGAGACCTGATCTGGGCACGCCCAACCTGCTCTCGCCCTCCGGGCCGAGACGTGGGCGCACAGATCGTGACTGGGCGATCAAGCTCAACACCACGGTGGAGCCCGACCTGTGATCGCTCAGGCCTATCTGAACGAGTGGTCCGCGCGCGCACCGTGGCCGACGCAGACACAGATAGAGCAGGATCTGTTGCTCTCCCGGCTCATGATCGAGATAGCCCGCGACGACGTGCTCGGTCCCGAGCTCGCGATGCGCGGCGGCACCTGCCTGCACAAGCTCCATCTCGCCACCCCGCTGCGCTACTCCGAGGACCTCGACTACGTTCGCCTCACCCGCACCGGCATCAAGCCCTTTACGCAGGCGCTGGGTGAGATCGCCGACCGGCTTGGTCTGAACGTATCCAGCCGTCAGCGATCCGGGCAGATGGTCCATGTCTATCTCGACGCCGAGCCGACCGTCGGCAGCGGACGCATCCGCATCAAGATCGAGATGAACATCGCCGAGACCGACTCATTTCTCGAACGAATCACGCGCCCCTACGCCCTCCAGTCGCGCTGGTGGTCAGGCCGGGCCGACGTCAGTACGTTCGAGATCGACGAGCTCCTGGCCACGAAACTTCGTGCGCTGTATCAACGCCGCAAGGGACGCGACCTGTTCGATCTGTGGCTCGGACTCACAACCCTCGACGGCGACCCGGACCGGATCGTCGCCGGCCTCAACCACTACATGGCCAAGGCCGTCTTCAGCTACCCGCAGCTGCGAGACAACCTCGCAGACAAGCTCGACACGCCCGACTTCGCACACGACCTCGACCCGCTCGTGGCGAACTTGCCGAGCGCCTACACCCCCAAGATCGCCGCCGAGCTGGTCATGCGCGAGCTCGGCAGCAGACTGCGCAACGCCCGACCGGCCGAGGAGATCGAAGAAGGCCGCTGGCGCACCGAGACCGCGAGCTGACGTCGATGCAACGACCGCCTCGTTGGGGGGTAGGGGGGGGTAGCCATCGAACACACGTTGGGGAACAAATTGGGGAACAAGATGAGCAAAACCAAGCAGCACCGAGACGCAAGAAACCCAATGAATCCGGGCCTCTACGCCTTAGCAAACCACCATTTGTGCGGTTGTGGTCCAGGCGGTCGCGGGTTCGAGTCCCGTCGCTCACCCTAAAATCACCTGCTTCTCGTGACCTTTTGATCTGTCTTACTCATGCTGGGCTCCGGGGCTCAGTCGACGAGTTAGGTCTCGTGAATCACCGTTACAGCATGACCCCGCCAGACCAGCTGGGCCGGGGAGCACTGCGGGGCGGGCGGCCCGCCCCGCGCGTTGGGGGGCGGGCCGTAGGACCTCGGGTGCTACTTGGTGATCTTGATGATTCGCTCCATCCCCAGCCGGGAGTGGCTGCGCCCGTCCTGGGTGTCCATGAAGCACACCTCGACGTAGATGCCGGGCTTGGCTGTGATCGTCTCCTGTTGAAAAGCTTCGTGTGAGAGCGGCCCGGCAAAACCCGCCGGTGGTCCGACAATCAGCTTTTCAACCGCCTTTTCCTTGCCGGCGAGCAGGTCCTTGACGGCCTGCTTGGCGGCCTTCATGTTCTTGACGGGCGCCGCGATGTCCATGTGCACGAGGAAGCCTTCGTTTTCGAAGCGGACAAGCTCGCCGTCGTGCAGGGTGCTCGGTCCCTGGAAGCCGAACTCGATCGAGCGGATCGTGGCCTGCGGCGTCGGCAGCGCGGCGGGGGATGCGGCAGCTGTCACCGTGAAGAGCGCGTGCGCCTTCGACCCCTTGCCTTCTCCTCCCGGGACCAGAGCAACGTATTGACCGGGTTGCAGGTACGTCTGGGCTTCGCTGCTGTGGCCGGGACTCACTTCGGCGTCGAATATGAGCGAGCCGTACTTGCTCGTCACGTTGGTTTCGCCGTGGGCTTTCTGTATGGCAGCTTCGACTTCGTCGAAGGTGGCGCCAGGCTTCAGGAGAAACAGGATCACGCTTGCTTCCTTGACACCTGTGGCGGTCGAGACGACGTTGACCCCACCGGACTGCGCGGCGCCCCCTACCGTGATCGAGGACTTGGTGACCGTCAGTGTGAGGGTGGGAAGCGCCGACGCTTGTGCCGACGCCGCCGACACCAAGCCAACAGAGGCCAGCAGGGCCGTGATGAACACGCCCCTCAGCGGGCCGCGAATAGAGTGAGATGACATCAAGTCGATCCTTTCGATTGAACGGCTGGTAGGTTGCTGAGATCCGGCTCTCCCAGAGCGCCGATCCACATTGAGCAGAGCACCCAAGCACGAAGCATCCGTTCATCCCGCGGACGAGTGCGTCCCCCGATCGCGCGAGCATACTGCCTAGGCTCCGGCGCGGAAGCACATTCGCTCTCAGCATCAATTCGATTCCAGCGAATTTTGCCCTAAGTCGCGGCCCGCGGAAAGCGCCGCATGAGTCTGCAGAGCAGAACACGGGATGAATGAGCCACGCCTGATGTCTCAGCTGTCGTGCCAGCCGCTGAGGCGCTCGCATTCCATCCATAGCCGCTCGCCGTCACCGGGGGCCTCCTTGGTCCACGGCACACGGTGGGTCGGGCGCTGTCGACGGTCATGCCAGAAGCCACCGGAGCTGCGCGCCGGCTCGCAAGCGGCGCCGAGCCAGACGATCGTGTCGGCGCCCTGCCGCGGGGTGCGCAGCAGCCACTTCGTAAAGCGGTAGAAACGCGGCAGTGAGGACCGCAGGCCAGGGGTGTCAGTCCAGCCTGGATGCATAGCGTGGACCAGGACGCCGGTGCCGCTCAGCCGCTGCGCCCACAGCTCGGTCAGGATCACCTGGGCGCGCTTGGCGCGTGCATACGCGGTCGGGCCATCGAACTCCTCGCGGGTCATCTGCAGATCGTCGAGGTGGATGCGCTGCGTGTACATGCCGCCCGAGGACACGTTGACGATGCGGGCGGGCTCGCTCTGTTCGAGCAGCGGGATCAACATGTTCGTCAGCAGAAATGGCCCAAGGACGTTGGTCGCAAAGGTCAGCTCGATGCCGTCGACCGAGAGCGCTCGCTCGCCGAGTAGCACGCCCGCGTTGTTGACGAGCACATCCAGGCGCGGTGCCTGCCCGCTGAAGCGCTCGGCGAACCGCCGCACGGCTTTGAGGTCGCTGAGATCGCAGAGGCCGACCTGCACGTCATCGTTACCCGACCGTGCCACGATCTCCGCGCGGGCACGCTCGCCGCGCTGCTCGTCGCGGACGAGCAGCCAGACGGTGGCACCGAGGCGCGCGAAGCCCTCCGCGGCGGCGAGGCCGAGCCCGGAGGCAGCACCGGTGACGAGCACGACCTTCCCGCCCATCGGCCGCAACTCGCCAGAGCTCCACACGATGCCCCGGCGCACGCGATAGCCGATGCGCGTATAGCCCGCAACGACGGTACGGTCGAGGATCGTGTCCAGCAGCGAGCCGATCATGCCACCGACACCCGGGGTTTTGGCGCGAATCCGCGCACACCGACAGCATGACGCATCGGCTGGCCGCATCGACAGCGTCGCACCGCGACTGCGCCGCGGTGCTGCGCAGGTGATCTGAAAGCGCTCGATACCAGCAGAACACGCATGAGGATCGGAATCATCGGCACAGGGGTCTCCGGGCTCGTATGTGCGCACATGCTGCATGACGATCACGAGCTGGTCGTGTTCGAGGCGAGCGAGCAGGCTGGCGGACACGCCAACACGGTGCATATGGAGACAGACACTGGAGCCCATGATCTCGACACGGGCTTCATCGTCTTCAACGACCGCAACTACCCGATGTTCGAACGTCTGCTGGAGGAGCTGGCCGTGCCGACTCAGCCGTCTCAAATGAGCTTCGGCGTGAGCGACGGCGTCGACTTCGAGTACAGCTCGACCTCGCCGAACGGCCTGTTCGCGAGTCGTGGCCATGTGCTCACGCCCTCCTTTCATCGGATGATCGCCGATCTGGTTCGCTTCAACCGGGACGCTCTGCGGCTGCTTGCCTCCGAGGAGGACCCGTCGCTGGGCGACTGGCTTGTGCGGCAGCGCTACTCGCGCGCCTTCGTCGAGGGCTTGATCGTTCCCCAGGCGTCAGCCGTGTGGTCCGCCGACCCGGCGCAGATGTGGTCTTTTCCGGCACGCTTCCTGATCGAGTTCTTCGACAATCACGGCATGCTCGGATTTCGCAACCGGCCGCGCTGGCGGACGATCGCCGGAGGATCGCGCACCTACGTCGATGCGCTCACGCGGCCCTGGCGCGAGCGCATCAGGCTCTCGACACCCGTGACGGAGGTCGCTCGGCATCCCGACCATGTCACGGTGTCATCGCGTGGATGTGAGCCAGAGCGCTTCGACGCGGTGGTGATCGCTACCCACTCCGACCAGGCTCTCGCGTTGCTGGCCGACCCCAGCGAGCGCGAGCGCGAGCTGCTTGGGGCGATCCCCTATCAAGACAATGAGGCAGTGCTCCACACCGACCGCTCGCTGCTCCCGCGCCGCCGGCGCGCGTGGGCGAGCTGGAACTACCATCTCGAGGAGCGTGTGGCGGGGCGCTGCACGGTGACCTATCACCTGAACCGCCTGCAGTCGCTTCGTGCTGAGCGCGAGTACTGCGTCACACTCAATCGCACGGAGGCAATCGACCCGGAGCGGATCATCCGCACGATTCAGTACGCCCATCCTGTCTTCACACCCGCGAGCATCGCCGCGCAGTCACGCCACCACGAGATCAGCGGACGCAATCGCACGCACTACTGCGGTGCCTACTGGGGATGGGGCTTCCACGAGGACGGCGTCCGCAGCGCGCTGCGGACGGTGCGCGAGTTCGGGGCGCGACGAACGGAGCCGGTGGGCGTATGACATCCAGCGCGATCTACGAGGGCACGATCCGTCACCGTCGCTTCGCGGTGCGCTCGCATGAGTTCAGCCACCGCCTGGCGCTCGCATACATCGACCTGGGGGAGCTCGACGGCCTGCTCGGTGGCCGGCTGCTCGCAAGCCGCCCGGGCCTCGTGCGCTTCCGTCGGGCCGATTACCTCGGCGATCCCTCCGTTGGGCTCCCAGAGGCCGTGCGCACGCAGGTCGAGCGCCGTACGGGCAAGCTGCCCACGGGCCCCATCCGCCTGCTCACGCAACTGCGCACGTTCGGGCACTGCTTCAACCCGGTCAGCTTCTACTACTGCTTCACCCCCCAAGAGCAGCTCGAGGCGGTTGTGGCGGAGGTGACCAGCACGCCCTGGGGCGAGCGCCACGCCTACGTGATCCGACGTACGGGCGATGGCCCGGTGCTGAGCGCCAGCTTCGCAAAGAAGCTGCATGTGTCCCCGTTCATGGGGATGGACCAGCGCTACCTCTGGCGCGCAACCGCGCCCGGGGCGGCACTGGCGGTTCACATCGAGAGCCAGGAGCTCGAGCGACGTGTCTTCGACGCCACCCTCACGCTGCGTCGCTCACCATTGACCCGTGGCGCTCTGGCCCGCATCACGGCGCGCTACCCGGCCGCGACGCTGCGCGTGCTCGCGCTCATCTATGGCCACGCGGTCGCGCTGAAGCTCAATGGCGTGCCGCTGCACCCCCGTCCCGAGGTCTCGGCGTGAGCGCCGGGCAGCGTCTCGCGCGGCGCATCGTGCTCGGCCTGCTTCGGCGTCTGCGCTCAGGCCAGCTGACGCTCGTCGAGGAGGAGCGACGACTGGTACTCGGTCACGGCAGCCCGCAGGCGACTGTGCAGGTTCGCTCGCCACGGGTCTGGCCGAGATTCCTGCACGGCAGTCGCGGGATGGCCGAGGCCTACATGGAGGGCCTGTGGGAGTCCCCAGACCTGACGGCCGTGGTGCGCGTGGCCGCTCGCAACGTCACGAGCCTCGATGAGTGGCGTCGTCGTCTTGCGCCGGCGCGAGTTCCACTCCAGGCCGCGCGCGGCATCCGCGCGCGCAACACACGGGCACGCAGTCGCAGCGGCGTCGCGGCCCATTACGATCTCGGCAACGAGCTCTTCGGGTTGATGCTCGACGAGACGATGATGTACTCGTCCGCGTACTTCCCACGCCGAGGGATGACGCTCGCAGAGGCCTCGACCGCCAAGCTCGAGCTGGTGTGTCGCAAGCTCGAGCTGCGACCCGACGACCACCTGCTGGAGATCGGCACCGGATGGGGCGGCTTCGCCATCCATGCCGCGAGCACGCGAGGCTGTCGGGTCACGACCGCCACGATTTCGCGCGATCAGTACGAGTACGCCCGCGCCCGCGTGCGGATGGCCGGACTCGAGGATCGAGTCACGGTGCTCTGCGAGGACTATCGCGACCTGCGCGGGCGCTATGACAAGCTCGTCTCGATCGAGATGATCGAGGCGGTCGGGTGGCGCGATTTCGGCACGTTCTTCGAACGCTGCTCGAGCCTCCTCGCCGGCGACGGCAGGATGCTGCTTCAGGCGATCGTCATCGACGACCGTGCCTACGCGGTCGAGAAGGCCTCGCGGAGCTTCATTCGCACGCACATCTTCCCCCACGGCTGTCTGCCCTCGCTCGAGGTGATCGCGCGCTGCATCGCTCGGCGCACCGACATGCGCACAGTGGAACTCGAGGATCTGACGCCGCATTACGCCGAGACACTGCGGCACTGGCGCGCCAACTTCGAGGCCGCGAGCACGCGCCTGGAGGAACTCGGCTACGACGAGCGTTTTCGACGGCTGTGGCGGATCTACCTGGCCTACTGCGAGGCCGGCTTTGCCGAGCGGCGCATCGGCGTTGTGCAGATGCATCTGGCCAAGCCGGCATGGCGCCAGTACGCGGACCTGGCCAACACGCGCGAGAGGCCGTCATCACCGCTGGCGGTGGCCTCTTAGATGGGACTGTCCCCGGGTGCTTCGTTGAGGCAGCTGTCAGCGACGCTCGATGGTTCCAGTCTCACGGCGACGGGTGCTCCAGCGGCGATCTGCCTGTCAACTGCCGATGATCCCGCTGCGGGGATCGGCGGGGCTGCCAACTCCCACTCGAGCACGAGCGATCGCAGCGAAGCGAGGTAGTCCTCAGGCAGCGATCGTTCGCGAGCGCCCTCGATGAGTCCCTGCACATATGCAAGCGATGGACGGATCTCGACCGGCTCCTTGGCGATGACCGAGTAGGCCATCGCGTGGTGTGAGGCGCCGTCGTCGCTCAGCACCACCACGTCGAGGTGCTCATACGCCGACCCGAGTGTCTCTTTGCGATCCAGTGGTCCGAGCCGATCGCGCTCCAATTCATACAGCGCTCCCCACACGCTCCCGTGCGCGTCGGGAACGATATCCGCGACGCCGGTGCCCGTGCGCACGGAGCGACGCATGAACGCGAACCGGTAGCCGGGCAGCCGCGCGGGGCCGAGGAAGCGGTGCTCGGCGCACGCGGCCTCCATCACCGGGCCCGCCATGTTGCTGCCGTAGGCGAAGTACTTCATGTTTGTGCACCGGGAGATGTCGATCTGAACAGCTCTTCGAGGAAGAACCGCGTCTTCACCGGCGGTTGCTCGAGCAGCGCTCAGGCACGGTCGAATACCTCGCGTGCCATGAACACTCCGTGACGGGCAAACACGGCCGGGGTGTTGGCGAGCGTGTAGGCGTGGAACGCGGGACGGCTCGCGACGAACCACCAGGGCTCGACGAACCGCCCAGGGCCGTCGACCCAAGTCGGCGCTGGAATCGCGCCCTCGCGCGCAAAGAACTCCGCGACCCCCGCGAGCGCGGCGTCGAAGCGCGCGTCGCCGGTGGGTGGGGGCTCGTCTTGAACGAGCGCGATCCTCCCGGGACGAGAGGAGCCCCTGAAGTCGTCCGCGAATCCGTACAGCAGTCGCAGCGCGTCGCGCTCGCGATCCTGCCGCAGATCCTCCTCGATCGTCGGGGCGAGATCGGCGAGCGATGCCGCCCCGCGGCGCACCCTCGGATGGGCGAGCACCTCGACGTCGTGTTCACATGCGCCGAGCAGCCGACGAAACGTCGTGAGGTTCGGGGTCCGGCTGCCGGTCTCGTATGCCGCGATTGCCGGCTGCGCGGTGCCGGCGCGATTGGCGAGCTCGAGCTGGGTGATACCGGCGGCTTGGCGAGCGCTGCGGATCGTCGTCGCGATCTCCATCCACCGCAGTATATACGTTTAGATATATAACCACTGATATCGGGCGCATCCAGCGTTCGGCGTCAAGGGGATCGCAGCAGCTCGCACACTTCCTCGAGCGGCACCCTTTCCGCCGTGACCAGGTCTTCGGCCAGCTTGCGTAGGCCGGCGATGTTCGACGGGCTGGCGTCGTCGAGGCTGTCACTGACTCCTTCGAGCTTGGTCTGAAAGCGGAAGTGGCGCCGATCGGCACCGAGCAGTTCGTCGAGCTGATAGTCGACCGCCGCGCTCGTGCCATCCATGATCACGCCGAGCAGGGGTTGAGCCCAGCAGGCCAGACCCCAGCGCTTGGACTGCTTGAAGGAGATCGCGGCTTCCGTCGGGCGGCCGGTACCGAGCGAGACGATCAGCACATCTACGTCGGAATGGTTGCGTGCGACCTCGGCGTAGGCGCACATCGCGGGGTTGTTGGCGAACGTGCCGCCGTCCACCAGCACATAGTGTCCGCCGCCCGCCGTTGTGGGCGCGTGAACGTCCTCCGGCTCGAAGTACGTCGGCGCCGCCGAGGTCCCGCGCCCCACGACCCTCATCGGGAGGTCCGGCGGAGACGGGACGGGCGATGACGCCTCTGCGCGAGCCGCTGAGCCATGGCGCCGGGTGGCGGCCGGGCGCGCCTCGGGAGTGAAGCTCTTGAAGAAGACCGGCTCGTGGCCGTAGATGTCATACGAGGGGATCAGCACGTCGGTCAGCGCCTGCGAGAGCCGCGCGTCGCCCATGTAGTACTCGAGCGCCGTTTCCAGTCCGGTCGCTGCATACCTCGTCGCCAGCAGACCGTCGACCGTCTCGATCGTGCGCAGGAGCGAGCGGTGAAAGATCTTCGGCCCCTCGCTTTCGTACATGCCGACGAGCTCACGAGCGCTCCAGCGCGGACTCGTCCCACCGCCAGGCCGCGCCTCGCCCGGAACGGTCACCCCGAGCGCGATGATCCCGCCCGTCGAGGTCCCGGCGATCAGGTCGAACAGCTCGCACGCCGGGCGTCCGGTCTGATCCTCGATCGCGGCGAGCACCACCGCGGGGATGATTCCCCTGATCCCACCGCCGTCGATCGACAGGACCTTGATCAGCTCCTTGGCCGGCACGGGCCGAGACGATACGCCTTACTGTCGAATTGCGCAAGTTGGGCAAGTTCGGCTTGCTGCGTCAATGCCCGTTGACCGCTCGCAGGCTCGCGGCAAGGCCCGGACTCGGCTGTGCCTACTACTCAGCGCCCACGAGCATCAGCGCAAACCCGTCGTAGCCCTTGGCGCCGACCGTCTGGATGGCCGTGGCGTCGGCGTTGACCCGCGGCTCGTCGGAGACCAGCTCGTAGAAGCGCCGTACGCCCTTGATGACCTCGCTGCCGTGCACGGGGTCGTACGCGTCTGGGTCGAGGATCGCCCCATCGCGCACGACGTTGTCGCCGACGATCAGCGTGCCGGGGCGCGAGAGCTTCAGCGACCACTCGAAGTAGCCGGGGTAGTTCTGCTTGTCCGCATCGATGAAGATCAGATCGAACGGGCCGGCTCCCTCGGCGTGCAGTCGGGGGAGTGTCTCCAGGGCCGCTCCCACGCGCAGCTCGACGAGGTCCGCGACCCCGGCGCGCGCGATGTTCGCGCGCGCGACCTCCGCGAAGCGCGGGTCGGCCTCCAGCGTGATCAGGCGCCCGCCCGGGGGCAGCGCCCGCGCCAGCCAGATCGTGCTGTAGCCGCCGAGCGTGCCCAGCTCGAGGATCGTGCGTGCGCCGTGGATCCGGGCGAGCAGCTCCAGCAGCTTGCCCTGGTTGGGCGTCACCGCGATCGACGGCAGTCCCGCGGCGTCGCTGTCGGCCAGCGCCGCCTCCAGCGCCGGATCGGCGGGCACGAGGTGGTCGGTGATGTAGCGGTCTACGGCGGTCCAGCGCTCGTGGGGGTCGGTGCCTGGCGCGTCGGTCATCGGCAGGCACGCTATCCGATGCGGAGCGCCACACGAGCTACCGTGCATCGGGCGATGCTCTCGGTTCAGACCGACGCCTCCAGGAAGCGCCTGACGCTGGTCGCATGCATCCTCGGCTCGGGGATCGCGCTGCTCGACGGCACCGCCGTGAACGTGGCCTTGCCGAGCATCCAGGACGCGCTCGGCGGCGGGCTGGCGGCGCAGCAGTGGGTCGTGAACGCCTACCTGCTGACGCTCGGCTCGCTGATCTTGATCGGTGGCTCGCTCGGGGACCTGTACGGTGAGCGGCGGATCTTCGCGCTCGGCGTGGGCGGCTTCGGCGCGACCTCGCTGCTGTGCGCGCTGGCGCCCACGATCGAGGTGTTGATCGCGGCGCGCGCGTTGCAGGGTGTGGCCGGCGCGCTGCTCGTGCCGAGCGCGCTGGCGGTGATCGTGTCCACGTTCGACGAGGCAGAACGCGGTCCGGCGATCGGCAGCTGGACGGCGTGGGGCGGGATCGCGACGGTGCTCGGCCCGCTGGCGGGCGGCGAGCTGTTGGCGATCGCCTCCTGGCGCTGGATCTTCCTGCTCAACCTGCCGCTCGTGATCGCCTGCGTGACGCTGATCCTCGTCGCGATCCCCAAGTCCACACACACCGCCGCGATCAGGGAAGCGGCGGCTCCGTCGGGGGGCAGCCCGTAGGAGGCGTCGCACAGGCCGCACGGCCGCCGCGGCGGATCGACATACCCGGCGCGGCCCTGTGCGCGCTCGGACTCGGCGGTCCGGTGTTCGCGCTGATCGAGCAGCCGCGCCTGGGGTGGTCGAGTCCGGGCGTGCTGATACCGCTGATAACGGGCATCGCGCTGCTCATCGCCTTTGTCGCCTATGAGTGGCGCGCGCGCGACCCGATGTTGCCGCTGGGGCTGTTCCGGCGGCGCAACTTCTCGGCGGGCAACGTCGAGACGTTCGCGATGTACGCCGGTCTGGCCGTCCTGTTCTTCTTCCTGGTCCTGTTTTTGCAGCAGGTCGGCGGCTACACCCCGCTGCAGAGCGGGCTGGCCACGCTGCCCGTGACGCTTGTCATGTTCGCGCTCTCCCGCCGCTTTGGGGCGCTCGCCGACCGTCACGGCCCGCGTCTGTTCATGGGCCTGGGGCCGCTGATCGCGGCGGTCGGGCTGTTGCTGTTCCAGCGCGTGGGGGTCCATGTCGACTATGTGTCCGACGTCCTGCCGGGGCTGCTTGTGTTCTCGCTGGGCCTGTCGATGACCGTCGCCCCGCTCACCGCGGCGGTGCTCGCGGGCGCGGAACGGACCCAGGCCGGGATCGCCTCGGCCGTCAACAACGCGGTCGCGCGGGTCGCCGGCCTGCTCGGCACGGCGGCCGTGGGGGCGGCGATCGCGACGGCGTTCGCCACCTCACTGGACACCAACCTGGCGGGTGTCCCGCTCGGACCGGCCGCGACCGCGGCCGTGCGCGAAGCCAAGCGCCTGCCGCTCGGCCTGCCCGACGTGCACGGGCTGCCACCGCGCCAGGCCCACGCCGTCCTGAGCGCCGCCGAAGCCGCCTCGCTGCACAGCTTCCATCTGGGACTTGCGATAGCCGCGGTGCTCGTCGCGCTCGGCGGGATCGCGGGTGCCCTGGGCGTGCGCAACCCCCAGCGCGTGGTTCATGCAGCGACGTGTGAGGGCGGCGCGTTGGTGGGGGCGAGTCCCGAGGTCGTCTCTGAGACGGGTGTAGATCTCTCGGTCCTCCGGGTATATTGAGCGTGGTCGCTGTGCGGAGGGTTGAGTCCGGGCGTACGTTTGGCTTCACAGAGCGCTCTCTCTCGCCCCAGTAGCACCCCTCGTCTAACTGCCCAATCACGGCGAGAGGGGAAACCGATGCGTGTCGCCGTGAGCAGGATAATGCGTGTCCCGTTTCCACGTGGGCGTCGGATCAAGGGATGTGGTGGCACCTACACTCGAGGAGTTGGTCTATACGGTGGCGCAGCGCGCGCTCGATCAACAGAGCACGGCGCTGTCGGACTTGCGCACCCGCACGAGCACGCTCGTCGCCGCTGCGACCCTGTCAGCGAGCTTTCTCGGTGCCGCGGCGATTGGCCGCAATGCGCCGGCATGGGCGGTCGTCCTCGCGATGACCGCGTTTCTACTGGCCGGCGTGTTCGCGGGCTGGGTGCTGTGGCCCGCACGGGTCTCGTTCGCGGTCGATGCCGATGACATGCACGAAACGCTCTATCCATATCGAGAGCACCCCAAGACTTATCTCCTGGAAGCCGCGTATGGCTTGCGCGGCACATACCTCAAGAACAAGACAGTCATCGAGCGGCGCGAGCTCGTGTTCAGACTGGCGCTGGTTGCGCTGGGGGCGGAGACAGCGCTCTGGGCGCTCGCGTTGGCGCTGGTGCTAGCATAAATTGCTATGCCCGATCGGCTGACACACCCCATTAATCCCGACCCGGCGCCGCATGAGGTCGTGCCGATGCCCTCCTCGGTGTTCATCTACGAGAATGAATTTTCGCGTGAACGCGCTGAAGCGCGTAAGCGCGCGGTTAAGCGGTGGTTGCACCGGTTCTTCAAGCGCTCATCTCTAGCTGAGACCGCCGAGCCAGACGAGGCTCCGCCTGCTCGGCGCCGCCGCGCAGCCTAACCCCGCAGCCCCTCCGCTGATAGCGGCGGGTGATGAGAGCCCGCCGGGACGACCCACTCGCATGGCTGGCCCGTCACCTGCGATCTGGTCGAAGTCGGCGTCATAGTGCAGCAGTGTGTCAGCGCCATGCCTGTGTTTGGCTTTGTAGAGCCAGATGCAGCGCACTGTCGGCCTGCCCCGACTGATCTTTCGGGTTCCCTCTTGACAAGCCGCGTGGTTGACGCTATGTTCTGTCTTGTTCATGACTTCCCACCGTGGGATGTCGGGCACGATAGATCGGGTTTGGGTATCGGTCATCTGGATCGATTTCAAGCGCTTTTGCAGGAAGTAAGACCTTGGGAGAGGGTTACTCAGATCGCATGATGAGGGGTTGTTTTCGCGTGAGTCAGTTGGGGACAGACGTGCCAAGAATCGCCGCGCGCCCATTCGGCGCCGTAGGTAGATGCGTCAGCAGCGCTGACACATTCTCTCTCTCTCTCTCTCTCTTGCCCCAGTAGCACCCCTCGTCTAACCGCCCCATCACGGCGGTTCTCCAGCTTCCTCGCGAGGCATGGATCACCACGCCCCGCGCCCCGTTCGAAGCTACCCCGCCACGCGCGCACTGATGTTCGCCGTCCGCTCGCGGTAACGCGAGACCGAAGCCTCCCTTTCACGCTGACGATCGGCCGGCAAGCCCACTGCGAGTGGACCTCCCGCGCGCCTGGAGGCGTAGCTGTTACCAACAGCGCCTCATCTCTTCCGCGCGCGTTGGTGTACCGCGGCCTTGAGGGCGCAGCTGTGCTACCCCGCGCGTCGTTCTTCGCCAGCGCGTCGTTCTTCAACACCCCACGCCCCGCGCCCTGTTCGAAGCTACCCCGCCACGCGCACGATGACGTTCGCCGTTCGCGCGCGGTAACGCGAGACCGAAGCCTCGCTTACACGCGAACGTTCGGCCGGCAAGCCCACTGCGAGTGGACCTGTCGTGCGCCTGGAGGCGTAGCGTGATTACCAAGCGCTCTGATTCTGCGCGTCCAGCGCGTCCGCGTGCCGGTTCCCCGCGCGTGCAGGTCTCGGAGATGCAGCGCGCGCGCTTGCTCGCGGCGGCTGTGGTGACGGTAGCGGAGCTGGGTTATGCGGGTGCGTCGGTGGCGCACATAACTGCCCGTGCGCGGGTCTCCCGGCGTACGTTCTATGACCTGTTCGCCAATCGCGAGGAGTGTCTGCTCGCGGTTCTGCAGGGCGCTGTGGAGCAGATCACGAGCGAGATCTCGGCGGCGGACCTGGCTGGGCTCGGGTGGCGTGAGCGTATGCGCGGAGGCTTGCTGGCGATTCTGTCGTTCTTTGATCGTGAGCCGGTGCTCGCGCGGGTGTGTGTGGTGCAGGCCCTGCAGGGTGGCCCGCGGGTGTTGGCGTGGCGTGAGGAGATCCTCGCGGGGTTGGCGGAGATCGTGGATGAGGGTAGGGAGGAGGGTTCGCGTTCACGGGAATGCGCGGTCTTGACGGCGGAGGGTTTGGTCGGCGCGGCGTTTGCGATCGTGTACGCACGCTTGCTCACCGACCAGCGCAGGGAGCCGTTGCGGAACCTGGTGGGTGAGTTGATGAGCTTGATCGTGCTGCCGTATCTGGGTCCGGCGTCTGCGCGGCGGGAGCAGCAGCGTTCGGTGCCGCCGTTGCCGCGGGTCGCTAAGCGCGCCGCAACGGAGCGCGCTCAGAGTGCGCTCGCCGAGCACGACCCGTTGCGGGGTCTACCGATGCGTTTGACCTACAGGACCGCGCGGGTGTTGCGGGCCGTCGCGGAGCATCCCGGTGCCAGCAACCGTTTCGTGGGTGAGCAGGCCGATATTTACGACCAGGGTCAGATATCGAAGTTGTTGGGGCGTTTGGAGCGTATCGGTCTGCTTCAGAACACCGGCAATGGTCACACCAAGGGCGAGCCTAACGCCTGGCATTTGACCGGACTGGGTGAGCGTGTAACCGAGCAGCTCTCGCTCAGCACGGAATCCCAGCGGGAGGCGCGATGAGACTGGTAAGCGCTCATATAAGCCGTGGCTTGATGTCACAACGAGGAGGAGCACCGATGCGTAGTCGATTCTTGAGTGAACAGCACGATCATGGGCGCCGCGTCACAGCGGGCTGCGCGGCTCTGCTCGCGGTCGCGTCGGCGTTGCTTGGCGCTGCGTTCATGCCGGCGCCCGCTCTGGCGATCCCGGAAGGTCGGGTGTATGAGATGGTCAGCCCGCTGTACAAGGGCGGTTACGGCGTGAACGTGCTGAGGGCCGTCGCGCCGGACGGTGAAAGCGTGGCGTTCGCTTCGCAGGGTGCGTTCGCTGAAGCTCCCTCCAGTCCGGCGCTCAACGAGTACCTGTCGCGCCGCGGAGCCTCGGGGTGGTCCACGACACCGTTGATGCCGCCCGCCTCGATCCTGCCTTCAATCCTAGGCAATGCTCCGGAAGATTTCTCACCAACGCTCGACTACTCGTTGGCCGAGGGACGACTGGGCCCGAACCTAGGTGCAGCAGAAAAACGCCACGAAGTTGTGTTCTTGCTACATCCGTCCGACAGCGCTCATGTGGCGGAAGACTTTCCCGTTGCGGGCATGGTCCTGAAACCAGCGACAGAACCACCAGAGGGAGCAGGGGAACCCGGATACGAAGGCGCCAGTTCTAATTTTTCGCATATTTTGTTCGGGGAGAACCCGGTAGAGCCGATGCTCCCTGCCGCGACGGAAGCCAAGGCAGATCAGCTTTATGATCTTGTCACGAGTGGCGAAGGCGCGCCGGCATTGCGGCTGGTGGGGTTGAATGACAGTGGTGAACTGATCAATCCAAACTGCCCGGTGGCACTTGGAACGGAATCCGGCGCGAACAGCCACTTCAACGCTGTTTCTGCTGATGGGTCGGAGATCTTCTTCACGACGTCTCCCAACAGGTCTGGCGGCAATTGCGAACGCAACCACGTCGCGAATCCTGGGAATCCTGAAACTGTGTTCGTGCGTGTTGATGGGACTCGTACACTGCAGGTGTCGGCGCCGGTGACGGGTGATTGTGTGGGGGGCGCGCCGTGTGCGTCGGCGGTGCAGTCGCGGGTGGAGTTCAAGGGTGCGAATGAAAATGGTAGTTGCGTGTTTTTTACAACGTCTCAGCCGCTTGTTACCGGTGATACCGACAGTGGCTTTGATCTTTATGCGGCGCGGATCGGTAATGCGGGGGAAGCCGGTGAGGTGTGTGCTCCTAATGCTGGGGGGACGTCGGGTGCGGAGGTCGCCTCGATGGTGCAGGTTTCGCATGATCGCAATGTTGGTGAAGCGGCTGATGTGCAGGGTGTGGTGGCGATCAGCCCGGATGGGTCGCGTGTGTATTTCGTGGCGCGTGGTGTGTTGAGCGAAGGCGTGAATGCGCGGGGGCAGTCGCCGGTGAGGGGTGCGGATAACCTGTATGTGGATGAAACGGGATCTGGTGGGTCGCCGGTGTTCGTGGCGGATCTGTGCTCGGGTTCGGGGGAATCGGGTGAAGCGCGGGATGTGCGGTGTCCGTCGAGCGTGTCGCCGTCGGAATCTGACACGGGGCTGTGGTTGGGGTCCGCAGGGGAGCGGCAGACTGCCGGTGACGGCCGTTTTTTGCTGTTCGCGTCCTATGGGCAGTTGCTGGCCGGTGATACGGATGCGGCGAGGGATGTTTACCGCTACGACGCGGCCACCGGGGCGTTGGACCGGGTGTCATCGGGCGAAGATGGTTATGACGCGAACGGCAACAACGACGCGTTCAACGCGGCGATCAAGCCCGAAGATGGGAGCACAGCGTTCGTCGGTCAGAAAGGTCATTTGACGTTCCGTGCGATCAGCGAAGACGGTTCGCGGGTCGTGTTCACCACCGCGGAGCCCTTGTCGTCTCAGGCGACGAACGGTCTGGAAAACGTGTATGAATGGCATATTGAGCCGGGCTGGTCTGAAGGCAGGGTGTCGTTGATCTCGACGGGCCACTCGACTGAACCGGTGAATGAAGTGTTGATGTCGGCGTCGGGCCGGGATATATTCTTTGCCACTTCGGAAGGCTTGGTTCCTGGTGATACCGATGGTGCGGGGGATGTGTATGACGCGCGGTTGGGCGGTGGGTTCCCCGAACCGCCGGCGGCGCGTGAGCCGTGCTCGGGCGATGCGTGTCAGGGTCCGTTGACGAACCCGGCGCCGTTGCTGGTGCCCGGGAGCGTGTCGCAGGCGCCGGGTGAAAACATGCCCGCGCCAGCAGCCGCACCGGCCCCGGTGATCGTCAAGCCCAAACCCAAGGCCAAGGCCAAGGCCAAGGCTGAGCATCGGGCGCGGCACAAGCGGAAGAAGTCATTGGGGAAGCACGCTGCCAGAGCCAAGAAGTCTTTGACGAGGGAGGCACGGCGATGAGGGTCAGGTTCTGTTTGGGGATGGTCGCGTTGTTTGTCGTCTGTGCGCTGCCTGCTGGTGCGAGTGCTGAAAAGCCGTTCGCGGTGAAAGCGACGATGCGGACGACTGGTCCTGTGAACGAAGTTCTTGAAGACAGCGGTGCGGTCCGGCGGTTTGAAAATCCGACGTCGGTCGTTTACGCAGGCTGGTGGTCATCCGTATGCGTTGACGACGCTGATCGAATTCCCGACCGAAGTGGTGGGGCACAGTAAAGTCGGCGACCCGAGCTCGCGCCGACGGGCGATCCGAAGGATATCGTGACCGATCTGCCGCAGGGCTTTCTGGGTGATCCGCAGTCGGTGCCGCGATGTCCGCTCGTGCAGGCGTTGGGTAACGGGAAGCAGTGTCCCGCGGCGACGCAGATCGGGGAGTTCGTGTGGCATCTCGGCGACAAGGAATTCATCGGTCCGATCTTCAATTTGACCCCGGAAGCGGGCCAGTCGGCGGAGTTCGGGATGTATACGCCGTTTCATCTTGACAATCTTGTTGACCGCGCACGTCGTGCGTAACGGTAATACGTATGCGTTGACGGTCGTCAGCAACGAGATCCCGGTCACGGAACTGTGGTATGCGGAATTGACGTTCTGGGGTGTCCCCGCTGCTACGAGTCATGACGTGCAGCGCGGCCTGGTCTGCGACGACAGATCAAGGCATCACGTCAGGAATGTAGTGGTGGTGGTGAAGGCAGTGGTACTGCCGGAAATGCCGTTTTTGACGATGCCGACGGATTGCACGGCGGGTCCGTTGACGTTCGGCGTGCAGTCGGACTCATGGGAGAACCCGGGTGTGTATAGGTCGGCTCCTCGTCGACGATCCCGGGGGTGACGGGTTGTCAGGATCGTTGCAGTTTCACCCCGGTATCGAAACGCGCCCGGATACGCTGCGTGCGGACGAACCGGTGGGGCTGGGTGTGAACCTGACGGTGCCGCAGGACGAAGGCCGCAGGTGAATTGTTCACGCCGGAGTTGCGCAATACGGTCGTGACGTTGCCGGAGGGCATGTCGATCAGCCCGGGTGTCGTGGATGGTGTCCAGGCGTGCGACGAATCGGGTCCTGAAGGGATCAACTTCACCGGGCCCGAATCTGAAGAAATCGGTCTGAACGGCGAACTGCAGCTCGCGCCGGGGCATTGTCCGGACGCCTCGATCGTGGGTACCGCCGAAGCGATGACGCCGTTGCTGCGCGAACCGGTGAAGGGTCACGTGTATCTGGCGCGGCCTGGTTGCGGCGGCGCCGGGGCAGGCGCCGTGCACCGAACAGGACGCGCTGGACGGCAACCTGTACCGGCTGTATCTGGAACTCGGTGGCACGGGTGCGTTCGCGAAGACGGGCGTGAACATGAAGGTCGCCGGTGATACGAGGCGAACCCCGCGACGGGACAGCTGACGACGGTCGAAGGTTCGTCGGCAGAACACGCCGCAGTTGCCGTTCAGCGAACTGAAGATCCGTTTGAACGGTGGTCCGCGCGCGCCGATCGACAACCCCGCGGTGTGCGGGCCGGCGATGACGACGGCCGATTGCACGCCGTGGAGCGCGCCCGGGCACCACGCCGGAAGGGCTGTTCATGCCGGGCACCGCCGGACGCGACGCCGTCGTCGTTCTTCGACGTCGAAGGGCTGCGCGAGCCCGCCGCTGTGTTGAACCGGGGTTCGTGGCGGGGACGGTCACGCCGCAGGCGGGCGAAGTTCAGCGCGTTCACGATGAACCTCTCGCGCGAGGATCGCGAACAGTTCGTCAAGGGCATCCAGGTCCACACGCCGCCGGGTCTGCTGGGGATGCTCGCGAGCGTCCCGCTGTGCGGAGAACCGCAGGCCGACGACGGTCACTGTCCCGAAGCGTCGAAGATCGGCACGACGCGGGTGGCTTCGGGCGCGGGCTCGCACCCGTTTGAAATCGAAGGGAACGTCTACCTGACGAGGCCCTATCGGGGCGCGCCGTTCGGGTTGAGTATCGTCACGAACGCCGTCGCGGGCCCGTTCAACCTCGGGTCTGGTGATCGTGCGGGCGCGGATCGAGGTGGACCCGGAAAACTGCGACGTTGACGGTCACGACCGATGAAACCGGGCCCTATGCGGTGCCGCAGATCGTGTTCGGTGTGCCGTTGCGCTTGAAACGCATCACGGTGAACATCGACCGGCCCGGGTTTCATGTTCAACCCGACGAACTGCGTGCGGGGCCCGGCACAGCAGGTCACGGCCGTGATCTCCGGTAGCCAGAACGCGACGGCGAGCGTGCAGAGCCCGTTCGCGGTCGGCGGCTGCAAGAGCCTGGCGTTCAAACCGACGTTCGCGGTCTCGACCAGCGGGCAGACGAGCCGAGTCGGAGGGGCGAGCCTGGACGCGAAGCTCTCCTACCCCGCGGGGGCGGTCGGGCAGCGAGGCGAACATCGCCCGCGTCAAGGTGGAACTGCCCAAGCAGCTGCCCTCGCGGCTTGACGACGCTGCAGAAAGCGTGCACCGCGCGACGTTCGAAGCGAACCCCGCCGGCTGTCCGGCGGCGTCGATCGTGGGTATCGTGAGGGCGAACACGCCGCTGTTGCCGGTTGGGCTTGCCGGCCCGGTGTATTTCGTCTCGCACGGCGGGGAAGCGTTCCCAGCCTGATCGTCGTGCTGCAGGGCGACGGCGTCCGGGTCGATCTGACGGGCACGACGTTCATCAGCAAAGCGGGGATCACGAGTCAGCACGTTCAAGACCGTGCCCGACGTGCCGGTCAACACGTTCGAGCTGTATCTGCCCGGAGGGCAGGTTCTCCGCACTCGCGGCGAACGGCAACCTCTGCAAGTCCCAGAGCAAGCTGAAGATGCCGACCGAATTCGTCGCGCAGAACGGCGCTGTGCTCAAACAGAGCACGAAGATCACCGTCACCGGGTGCCCCAAGGCAAAGAAGGCGATCAAGCGCAAGCCGAGAAAAGCCAAGAGAGTTAAGCAGGGCGACACTACTCACGGGAGGACGAGCAAATGATCGTCGCGGACCATTTGGGAAAGACCCATCTCATGAAGGCTCTTTTGCTCGTGCTGGCGGTCTTTGTGATCGTCGGTTCGCTGGCGGGTAGTGCGCAGGCGATCGTACCCACAAAGTTCGTGCTGTCGAGCAGGGTCGGCAGTGGAGTGAATCTGACCGAGGTACAGGCCAAAGCCGGTCCTGCGCTGGAAGGCGTCTGTACCGTCGCATCGAAAGACAAATGCGCCGAACGAGCCGAAGAAAGCAGTAAACCCGGCGGGTTCGTGTTCCCCGAAAGCGTGGCTGTCGCTCCAGATGAAAACATATACGTCGCGGATCCGGGCAACCATCGTGTTCAGGAGCTCACGAAGTCCGGTGAATTTGTGTTGATGTTCGGCGCGAAGGTCGATAAGGCCACTGGTGGGAATCTCTGCACGGCGGCCTCTCGGTGATGAATGCCAGGCTGGTGAAGACGGCACGGAGGGGTCGCCGGAGCAAATATCTAGACCGCAGGATATAGCGGTTGACCCAAACACAAATAATGTGTACGTGCTCGACTATAACTATCATCGTGTGGACGAGTTCACCGAAAACGGCGAATTCGTGCTGATGGTCGGCGGTGATGTAAATGAAACGACTGGCGGCGATCTTTGTACGCAGGAAGAAATGACCGTATCCAAAGTGAAATGTAAGAGTGGTGTCGAAGGCACAGCCAACAGCGAATTCAAACCTGAAGACCAGAAGGGTGGTCTGTTGGCTGTGGGTGGGCCGGAAGGCCTGTTGTATGTGGGTGACGAAGGTCGTGTGCAGGAGCTCAAGGGTGATGGGTCATGGGTCCGTGAAGTCTCTCTCGCGGCGCTTTCACCCACCGGTAAGGCGAAGGCGCTCGCGGTCGACCCGGCGGGCGATCTGTTCGTGGCCGACACGGACGTTGGGGGAGTGCACGAGTATAGCTCGAGCGGGGTGCTGCAATCCACGGTGATAGACCCGGAAAGGCCCGGCGAATTGTCGACTATCAGTGCGTTGGCGATGGACGCCTATGGTCGTCTCGGCATCATCGAAGTTGTATTCACGCAGAACATAGGCTCGACGCAGGCCGCGCTTTACAGCACGACCGGCGATAAGATCAGTGAATTCGGTCCGGTCTCCCAAAGCTCTTCGCTGGCTTTCGCGATCGCGGGCGTGAAACCATCGGATCGATTGTATGTTGTGGAGCCTGGTGGGCAGCAGGTCGAGATGTTCACACCGGTGGTGTTCCCTGAAGTGTTCACCCTGAAGTCTGGGGAATGCGGTGTCACGGCGGTAGCCGCGACCAGTGCCGTGTTGTGCGGTGAGATCGATCCCAACGGGTTGGCGGCGAAGGCGTTCTTTGACTATGGGGCGGGTTCGGCGTTGGGCTCGCAGACACCGGTCGTCTTCGAAGGCGCGGGCGAAGCCTTCCTACCCGTCAGCTTCGAATTGACGGGGCTGCTCCCGAACCAGGCCTATGATTTCGAAGCTGTAGTCGAAGCGGAAGTCGAAGGAGAAGAGAAGCAGACCTCGGGCGGAAAGCTGGCGTTTCATACGCCGAGCCCGGCGCCGGAAGTGCCGGGGATACCGTCGGTGTCGTTCGTGCGGGCGCAGTCGGTGGTACTGGGCGGGTTCGTGAACGCCGAGCACGCGAACACGCATTATCATTTCGTATATGCGCCATGCGCACGGGAAGATCAGAGCATCGCTGAATGCAGCGAAACGAAAAGCACCGAAGACGAGCAGTCCGCGGTGTATGGTGCGATCCCCGTTGCCCAGGAAGCGCGCGGCCTGGAACCCGCGAGGACGTACGCGTACCGCTTGATAGCGAACAACGCCTTTGAATACGAAGGCAAAGCCGAAGGCGGCGAAGCGGATGGTGTCGAAGGCCACTTCACTGCCGGTGCCGCGCCGATGGTCGAAGCGTTTACGGGTGGTGTGAGTGGGGTCACGGCTACTGGCGCGAACGTGTCGGGCACCGTCGACCCTGACGGCCAGCCGGCCACGTACTCGTTCGAATTGGGCGTTTATGACGGTGCCGCGACGCGGTACGGGGTCGTGTCTTCGGGGTCCGCGGGCGCGGGCACGGTCCTCACCGAAGAGCAGTTGAGCCTGACAGGACTGCAGCCGGGCACGACGTACGCCTATCGCATCGCGGTGCGCAGTGGTTATGGTGCGCGCACGGGCGAAACGATGACGTTCACCACGCTCGGTGTCCCCGCGGTGCTGTCCGCTCCTGCGGTGCTGGCACAGCTGCCGGTCCCTGGCGTCGCGTTCCCCTCTTCGACGATCGCGAGTGGGAAAACGACGCCTAAGAAGCTCACCCGGGCGCAGGAGCTCGCGAACGCTTTGAAGGCGTGTGCGAAGAAATCGAAGAAGCAGCGTGCTGGATGTCGGCGCAGCGCCCGTAAGAGATACGGGGCGAAGACCGCCAAGAAGAGATGAGGATCGCCGTTTTCAGAGCTTGATGTCGTGTCGAGGGAGACGGTGTCGTGTACGAACCCGCAATGAGAGGAACCCGATGTTTTCAAGGATTCGCAAGCGCATCACCTATACAAACGTCCTGCTGACGCTCGCGCTGCTGTTCGCGTTGACCGGTGGCGCGTACGCCGCCGGCAAATACGTGATCACCTCCACCAAGCAGATCAGCCCGAAGGTACTCAAGGCGCTGCAGGGCAAGACCGGTGCGGCCGGAGCCAACGGTGCTCCCGGGGCGCAGGGACCGGCGGGCTCCGCTGGAACGGGGGGCAGCAAAGGCGAAAAGGGCGAAACCGGCGCCCTCGGCCCACAGGGCCCGCGGGGCAATACCGGCGCGACCGGCTCCCAAGGCCCACTGGGCGAAAAGGGCGACACCGGCACGACCGGCGCCACCGGTCCCATCGGCCCGCAGGGCCCACTGCAATCCGGCAAGACCGAGACCGGAGCGTGGGGCCTGATCGGACCAGTAGTAACCCCCGGCAACGGCACGCTCACAGAAGAAGAACAGGAAAAGCGCGGCGTGTCGATCTCGTTCACGCTACCGGTCGAACCCGCCGTGACGCCGGAACTCCTCGAAGGCGGTAACAAATCATCTGGATGCCCCGGTACGGCACTCAAACCCGAAGCGGAACCGGGATTCCTCTGCGTGTACACGACCTTCGCGGTTGGTGTCAGTGCGACCGGCACCGTGTTCATCGCCGCCGGGGAACCCGCGTTTGGCGCCACCTCGTCCACCGGAGCGATCATGCGAATGACGATCACCGGCGAAACCGGGACGACGGCGCAGGCGCTCGGAACATGGGCCGTGACCGCCAAATAGCAACAACAGGAACCCACGATCCCCGGGCGGCACCCCTGTGAAACCCACCACAGCGGCGCCGCCCGCGGCTCGAGGTCTCGAACTTCGCCCAGCCCAGCCTAACCCACAGGCTCCTCCGCATAAGCCCGCATCGCCTCGATCAAAGGCCCGAGCTGCCGCCCGCGCGCGGTGAGCCGATACTCCACAGTGGGAGGACTCGAGGGGATCACGGTCCGCTCCACAAGCCCGGCGGCCTCGAGGTCCCGCAGCCGCTCGGCGAGCATCCGCGGTGAAATCCCCGCCACGGCATCCGCAAACTCATTGAAACGCAAAGCGCCGGCGAGCGCGGCATAGATAATCGACAGCTGCCAGCGCCGCTCCAGCAGGCTCGCGGTTTCGCGGACCTCGACTGGAACGGGCTGACACCTGCGGGCGATGGGAGGACGCGACGACATCGCGATTGCCCCGTTAGGAGGCGACCGGCGTAGCAGCGGCAGCCGCGGCCTTGCGCCCGGAGTCCACCCGCGCGGGCTCGAGCGCGCGGTCGAGCACCTCTTGCACGGTCATCACCGGGTGGAAGGCCATCTGCTCGCGCACCTCCTCGGGGATCTCGTCGAGGTCGCCGCGGTTGCGCTCGGGCAGGATCACGTCGGTCAACCCCGCGGCATGGGCCGCGAGCGCCTTCTGCTTGAGGCCGCCGATCGGCAAGACGCGGCCCTGCAGCGTGACCTCGCCGGTCATGCCGACGGTGTGCTTGACCGGGCGGCCTGACAGTAGCGACGCCAGCGCCGTGACCATCGTCACGCCCGCCGAGGGACCGTCCTTGGGGATCGCGCCGGCGGGGACGTGGACGTGGAACTCCTGTCCTTCGAAGGCGCTCTCCTCGATGCCAAGCTCCTCGGCGTGGCCGCGGACGTAGGAGAGGGCGATGCGCGCGGACTCCTTCATCACGTCCCCGAGCTGACCGGTCAGCACCAGGGCGTTGCCCGGCGCGGACTCGCCCGCCTTCATCGCGGTGGCCTCGACGAACAGCACGTCGCCGCCTGTCCCCGTCACCGCCAGTCCGGTGGCGACACCGGGCGTGGCCGTGCGCGAGGCGGACTCCTGGAAGAACCTCTGGCGGCCGAGCGCGTCGCGCACGACCTCCAGGTCGATCTTCACGGGGGTCGCCTTGGCGGTCTTCGCGGCCTTTGCGGCCTTGGCCTTCTCCCTCTCCTTCTTGGCGGCCTTCTTGACCTCGGCGTCGGGCACCTTGCCGTTGCTCTTAGCGGCGGACTTCTTGGTGTCCCGTGCGTCGGGCTCGGTGCGCCGTCGGTTCCATCGGCCTCCTCGGCCTCGGCCTGGCTCTGGGCGGAGGCGATCTTCGTGGCGGTCTTGCGCAGCACCGTGCCGAGCTCGCGCTCGAGGTTTCGTACTCCGGCCTCGCGCGTGTACTCGGAGATGATCGTGCGCAGGATCTCATCGGAGATCTCGACCTCGTCCTCGCGCAGGCCGTTGCGGTCGCGCTGGCGCGGCCACAGGTAGCCCTTGGCGATGGCGAGCTTCTCCTCGGAGGTGTAGCCGTCGAAGCGGATCACCTCCATGCGGTCCAGGAGCGGGCCGGGGATCGTGTCGGCGACGTTGGCGGTGGCGAGGAACATGACCTGTGAGAGGTCGAGCTCGACGTCGAGGTAGTGGTCGCGGAAGGAGTGGTTCTGCGCGGGGTCGAGGACCTCGAGCAGCGCCGCGGAGGGGTCTCCGCGCCAGTCCGCGCCGACCTTGTCGACCTCGTCGAGCAGGATCACGGGGTTCATCGTGCCGGCGTCGCGCAGCGCCCTGACCAGACGGCCCGGGAGGGCGCCGATGTAGGTGCGCCGGTGCCCGCGGATCTCGGCCTCGTCGCGCACGCCGCCGAGCGACATGCGCACGAACTCGCGGCCGGTGGCGCGGGCGATCGACTCGCCGATCGAGGTCTTGCCGGTGCCGGGGGGACCGATCAGGGTGAGAATCGCCCCGGACTTGGGGTCGGCCTCGATGCCGCGGTCCTCGCGCAGCTTGCGCACGGCGAGGTACTCGGTGACGCGGTCCTTGACGTCCTCCAGGCCGGCGTGGTCGGCGTCGAGCACCGCGCGCGCGGCGACGGGGTCGAGGTGCTCGTCCGAGCGCTTGCCCCACGGCACCGCGATCAGCCAATCCAGGTACGTGCGGATCATGCTCGACTCGCCCGTCTGCTCGCCCATGCGCTCCAGCCGCGCGAGCTCCTTCAGCGCCTGCTCGGAGACCTCCTCGGGCATGTCGGCGTCCTCGATCTTCGTGCGGTACTCGTCGGCGACCGAGGCGTCGTCCTCGCCGAGCTCCTTGCGGATGGAGTCCATCTGCTTGCGCAGGAAGTACTCGCGCTGCTGCTTCTCGGCGCCCTCCTGCACGTCCTCGCGGATGCGCTTACGGATCTGCAGCTCGGCGAGTGACTCGCGCTGGAGCTTGACCGACAGCTCCAGACGCTCGGTCACGTCGAGCGTGCGCAGCAGCTGCGACCTTCTGCTCGTAGGAGAGGTTGGGCGAGTAGCCGGCCGAGTCGGCCAGCGCGCCGGGCTCGGCGATCGCGCGCAGGAACGCGGCGATGCGCCCGTCGTCGCCGCGCAGCTCGAGGATCTCCTCGACGGTCGCGCGGTACTCGCGCTCGAGCTCGCGCGTGCGCCCGTCGACGGGCACCTCGTCGGGGCGCTCATCGACCTCGACGCGCAGCTCGCCGCCGGGGCCGGTCTGGGCGGCGCCGATCAGCGCGCGGTGCTCGCCCGAGAGGGCGACGGCGTGGCCGCCGCCGGGCAGCCGCAGCCGCTCGGTGACCTCGGCGATCGTGCCGACGTCGAGGAACTCGTTCTCGTGGCGCGGCACGAGCACGACGCGCTCGTCATCGCCGACCTCCTCGGTCAGCGTGATGCCCATGTTCGGGAACACGACGGTGTCCTCGAGCGGGATCAGGCGCAGGACGGCTTGGGTGGGGAGGGGGTGGTCTGGGGGCTGTCGGAAGACGCGGGCATGAGCGTCACGACTCCATATGAGGTTACGAATTGTTAGTTAGTATAGCGCGGGGTCGTTGCGTGTGCAAGTACATTGGGGCCATGCTGGATTTGGCTTGCTAGAGCCAAAATAGCGGGGCGGGTGCGTCAAAATGGAGAGGTGCGCATGCATAGTCAGGGTGGCGCGCATCGAAGGCCGGGGGCGCGCATGACTTATAAAAAAGCTGATGGGGTGGGCGGGTCCGCAAGCGGACCCGCCTCGGGCGCGCATGCGCGCCCCCGCGAGACCGCACATGTGCGGTCTCGAGCCAGGGCCGCATGCGGCCCTGGCTCCCACGGCGCATGCGCCGTGGGACAGACAGGTGCATGCACCTGTCTGAACTACTCCTCGAACGTGAGGGAAACGACTGGCTACGCCGCTGTCTCGGACGGAGACACGCGGTTTGTGGGCTTGCCGGAGACGTGCCAGTGATGGATTGATCTTTAATGAGTCTGTTGCCGGTCTGCGACCTGCCATATATGTAAGCGGCGATTGTTCGCACTTCGTCCAGACCGGCTGTCACTGGTCTTCGAACGAGACCTCGACGTTCTCCTGTTGCACGCGCTCCTCGGTCTCCGCGGAGGAAGTGAGTGCACGCCTGTCCGCATCGAGCAGCGGAGCGGTGAAGCTGCGCGGCCACAGCCGCCGCGCGCGCACGACGTTGATCTCGGCCGCGATCAGCGTCACCTGCCCTCCCAGGTACAGCCACGCGAGCAGGCCGAGGACGAACGCGAACAGGCCGGAGGTCTCCTGCGCGTGGCGCACCACATGCGCGACGTAGTAGCCGCCGATGTGCTGCAGGATCTGCCACAGCACCGCCGCGAACACCACGCCCGTGAGCAGATCGCGCGTCTGTATCTCGTCCGGGCTCAGAAAGCGGAAGGCGGCGAAGAACAGCAGCAGGTTCGACGCCAGCGCGATCAGGACCCCGCCGAGCACCGCCGTCGTCCCCGCCGTCTGCGCCGTGACATAGCCCGCGGCGACCGTCGAGACGACCAGCAGCAGGCCGAGCACGGCGAGCAGGCCGATACCGCGCAGCCGCCAGGTCAGGAAGTTCGGACGGCGCTTGCGCGGTATGTGCCAGACCTGCTGGAACGCGTTCTGCGTGGCGCCGACGATGCCCAGGCCGCCCAGCAGCAGCCCGACGACGCCGATCGCCAGCGCGCCGCACGCTGCCTTTCAGCGAATGGACGTTGCTCTGCAGCTGAGTCGCCGATGATCGGGAACTGACTGAGCGTCGAGTGCAGCACTTCGGCCTGCGTCTTCGGGTCGCCTTCGAGCACGAACCCGAGCACCGTCACGAGCACGAGCAGCAGCGGGAACAGCGAGACGAACCCGTAGTAGGCGATCAGCGCCGCCATGCTCCCGGCTTCGTCGTCGCCGAACTTCTTGATCACCGCCGCCGCGAACGCCAGCCAGCGGTGGCGCTGCTGCAGGCGGTCCAGCGCGTGCAGGCGCTCGCCGAGGCTCATCGCGCCCGCCCCGGTCTCCCTGGCGCGTGCAGACGATCGCGGACACGTCGAGGCGCAGGCTCGAAATTGGAGGGGGGGTAAAGCGTGTCTGGGAGCGACATGTATACGTGTCTACCCGATCGCAGCCGCGAACGCGAGCCCTGGGCGGCGCCTGGCCGGCGCCCGGGCGTCGAGGATCGGGGCTGGATCAGACGGAGGAGGTCGCGCTCGTGGCTCACGCCGCGCGCCGACGACTGCTGTCGGTGTACCGCGCGTCGGCTGCGCTGGGAGGACCTGGAGGATTGCTACAGCCAGGCGACCCTCGAGCTCGTCGCGCAGGCAGCTCGCGGCGATCTGCGCCGCACGAGCAGGGCGAGCCTGCGCAGCATGCTCGAGCTGCGCTTCGTCTCGCGCGTGCGCGATCGTCGTCGCGCGCTGCGCGGGCGCAGCCCCGCCCAGGCGATGCTCGACGGCGCGCTCTCGCTGGGTGGCGTGGGTCAGCGCGAAGTCGAGATCGCCGACCCCCGCGCCGACGTCGAGCGGCTCACGCTGCTGCGCCACGAGCTGCGCTCGCTGGAGCGGGCCGCCGACGCGCTGAGCGCCGACCAGCGCCTCGTCCTGGCGTGTCAGGTCGCCCTGCAGATGAGCGCGGGCGAGTTCTGCAGCACATTCGGCTGGTCTGAGGAGAAGCACCGCAAGGTCGCCCAGCGCGCGCGGGCGCGCCTGCGGCGCCTGCTGGCCGAACCGGCCGACTCCGCCTCTGCCGGGGACTCCATCCGAGTTCAAGCCAAGGGCACCGCCGCCGAATCCGCCGGCGCGGCGATCGGCCGGGCGGCCACGGGCGCGCGGAGCAATTTTTTCGAGGACCGGTGTCCCGCTTCGCGCGGAGAGTCGGTGAAGAGAGCAGGGACCCACCTATGAACATATCTCCCCCCACTCATAGGCGCGTCCCCTGGGACGCCGGCAGTCGATCGGACGGACGACCGCACGGCGATGCCCATATGCGCGCAAGCGGCCGGAGGCCGGGCACATCCCCAGCTCGGCTTCCGGTCGCACGCGTGCGCTGCTGTATGTGTGCGGTTGCGGGGCGGAGTGGGCGGCGATGATGCGTCTGCGTCGCCGTACCCAGGCGGTCTACCGGGTATATGGCGAGGAGGAGTATCTCGCCGGAGCCGACACGCTCCCCGCCTGGGATGAGGCGGCGGCGGAGGAGGAGTCCCCGGCCGGGGAGCCGAGCCACGGACGCAGGTTGCAACGCATCGCCGGCGCCGCGGCCCTCACCGGAGCGGTCGGCACGGTCGGGGGCGTCGTAGGTCTCGCCGGCTTGCGTGCACATGCGGTCGATCATCGGAAGATCGCAGAGCGCATCGCGCCATCCGTGCGGGCGGCAGCGCTGCGCGGGCATGTGAGCGCACCCGCGCATGCGGCGCGCCGGCAGATCCTCCATTCGAGTCCGCCGCGTCGCATACGCCGGCACCGCACGACACCGGCGCGGATCTCACGCGAGCCGGTGTCAGAGGCCGAGACGTCCACGCGGATGATCGCCGTGAACGCGCCATCGGCGAGTGCCACGCAATATGCGCCCTCCGCAGCCCACGCCGGGACCCGCGCGCAGAGCGAGTTCGGGTTCGAGCGCTGATGGATCGCGTTCCGGCGGTGACGGTCACGACCCGGACTCTGTGGCGGATCAGGCTCGCGCGCGGACTGCCCCGCATGCTGCTGCTGGGCGTGTCGTTCGCCGGGCTGGCGGCGAGTGCCCGCTATGCGATCGCGCCCCCGCGACCGACGACGCCCGTCCGCGCCCAGCCCACGGCGCCGTCGCGAGACCTCGCGGCCGAAGGGTTCGCGCAGCTGTTCGCCCGCCGCTACCTGACCTGGGAAGCGAACGATCCCGAAGCCCACGCGCGCGCGCTCGCCGCCTTCCTCGGCGCGGGCATGGAACCGGGCGCCGGGCTGCAGCCGCCGTCGGGCGGCGAGCAGCAGGTGCAGTGGACCGAGGTGGTGCAGGAACGCACGGCCGCGCCCGCGGAGCGCGTGTACACCGTCGCGGCGCAGACCGACACGGCGGGCCTCGTGTACCTAACGGTCGGCGTCGTGCGCGCCGGCGCCGGCGTACTGGAGCTGGACGGGTATCCCGCGTTCGTGGGCGCGCCGGCGACGGGGCCGGCCGCCGCGGCCGGCCGGGCGCCCGAAGTCACGGATCCCGCCCTGCAGACGGTCGTCGAACGAGCGCTGCGCAACTATCTGGCCGACTCCGCCGCCGAGCTGGCGGCCGACCTGACGAGCACCGCGCGCGTCTCGCTGCCCGCCCAGGCGCTGCGCCTGGAATCCGTGCAGCGCCTGGCCTGGTCCGCCGAAGGCGGCGAGGCGCTCAGCGCGCTCGTGCTCGCCCAGGACGCGCGCGGCGCGCGCTACACGCTCGCCTACGCGCTCGACGTCGCCCAGGTGGCCGGCCGCTGGGAGGTCGCCGCGATTCAGATGGACCCCGACACCTGACACCCGCAACCCCGAAGGAGCAAGCATGAAAGCCACCCAGCCCATCGTCACCCGACTCCCAGAGCCCTCCCTCGCGCGCGCCCGCGCGATCGTGCTGCTCGCGGGTATGTGCCTGATCGCCTCCGCGCCGGCCGCGCGCGCGGCGATAGCCGCGCCCGGCCCCGGGGCCGGGCCCGCGAGCGACCAGCAGCCGGCCACGGCCGAAAAAACCGGCAGCACGCTGGAATCGGCCGCCGCCAAGGCCGGCAGCACGGGCCGGGCGGTGGCGATGAGCCTGATCGGGCTGGCGTTCGCGGTGGCCGCGATCGTGCTCTCGTTCAAGCGCGACTTCAAGGAGGCCGCGGGCGTGTTCGCCGTCGGGATCGTCTCGGTGCTGCTGGCAACGCCCACCGGCGTGAGCCTGCTGCAGGACACCGTCAACTCGCTGTTCGGGTCCCACTGATGGCCGCGGTGACGGTCCCAGCCGTCGGCGTTCACCCACAGCTCCATCGCGGTCGCCGGCTGGGGCGCTGAGGATGGAGATTCGCTCCTATCGCGCGGTGTTCGACCTCGAGCGGCGGATCTACCGCGTCGATCGGCTGCGGCTGAACCCGGGCGGGGTGCCGGTGCGCGGGATCGTCTACTTCCTCGCGCTGCTCGCGGCGATGCTGCTCTGCGCGAGCGTGCCGCCGCTGAGGGCGGCGGCGAAGGCGTTGCCCTGGTACCTCCTCTATCTCGCGCTGCCGGGCGCGAGCGCGGCGCTGCTGACCGTGATCGCCATCGACGGGCGCCCGGCTCACCTGGCGGCCCAGGCGCTGCTGCGCCAGCGGATCGCGCCGCGCGAATCGGTGGGGTTGCGCGTCGTCGCTCGGCGCGCCGGATCGGGCGCGCAGCCCGGCTCCAGCTGGCGCCCGCCGGAGATCCTGATGCTCCCGGACGGATCCGACGCGCGCCTGCGCAGCCTGCGCTACACCGGACCGGGGGCCGTGCTCGTGAGCGTGGCCCACGAGCGAGTCGAGGTCCCCGCCCTCGCACGCACGCGCGCGCGGCTGACGATACGCGAGCTCGCCGACCGGCCGCGACCCGCCCGGGGGCAGGTGATCGCGCTCGCGGCCGGGGCGCGACTGCGCACGGTGCGCCGGTGAGGCCGCCGATCGCGGGCGTGTACGGGAACTGCGTGTTCGCCGACGGTCTGGACGACTGCTGGGCGGCGTTCGCCGTGCGGTCCTCCTCCTATCTGTGGCTGGGCGAGGACGGCAAGCGTGCACGGCTGCTGGAGCTGCTCGGCGCGATCGAGGCGATCGAGGCGGACCTGCAGATCGTCAGGGTCGCACGCCGCTGGGAGCTGGAGCGCTACGTGCACGAGCTGGAAGCCGGCGGCGAAGCGTACGCGCATGCGCGTACGAACAGGGTCTACCTCGAAGCGCACCATCGCCGCCTGCGCGACGTCGGCACGGCGAGACCCGCGGTGTTCCTGCTCGTCAGCCTGCGCGACCCCGAGCGCGATGTCGCCTCCTACGTCTCCCAGGCGGCGGAAAGCGGTCCGCGCCAGTGGCTGAGCGAGCTCCGCCGCGCCTTCTCGCCGCACGACAGACGCCTGCTGAAGGTGTCCGAGCTGGAGCGCGCGCGCAACCGTGCCGACCAGGCCCACGCCCGGCTGGCGGACTACCTGCCGGTCAGGCAGGCGCGCGGCGTGGAGCTGCAGTGGCTGATCAGGCGCGCGTTCTGCCGCGGTCTCGGCGAGCCCCGGATCGATGGGCTGCACGAGCCGCGGGCGCTCGTGTTCGAGCGCAACGGTCAGGCGCAGCTGGCGCCGCTGGAGGGGGAGGTGCTGCGCTGGATGGACTCCCGCGTCGAGCACCAGGGTCGGCGGCTGCGGATCGAGTCGGAGCTGGGGATCAGCTGGCAGGCGCAGCTGGTGCTCGGAGCGCTGCCCGAGCGGGCGACGTTCCCGGGGGCGCGGGTCGAGCTGATGTTCGCGCCCGTGGAGAGCCTGCCGTTCGGGATCGATCTCTCCCTGAACGCGCGCTACCTGCCGAACGGGCTGGCGCTGCGGATCGCGCGCCGGCGCATCCAGGACGCCGATCAGATCGTCAGGGCCGAGTCCGACGGCGATCAGGGCGTGTCGGACCTCGGCTATCAGCGCACGCAGGAGGCACGGGATCTGCTCGCCTATCTGCAGGCCTCCAGCCGTCCGCCGCTGCTGCGGGCGACGCTCGCGATCGCGGTGGGCGCGAGCGAGGAGGAGGAGCTCGAGGAGCGCGTGGAGATGGTCAGGCGCGCGTACGGGGAGATCCATCTGCACCGCCCGCTGGGGGATCAGCTGCGGCTGTTCGCCCAGCACCTCCCGGGCCAGCGCACGCGCGTGGCGGGATACGACGACACGCTCACCCCCGAGCAGGTCGCCGCGATGATGCCCGCCGCCACGCATGTGGTGGGCTCCGGCGCGGGTACTACCTCGGGCACACGCTGTCGGGGTCCCGCCAGCCCGTCAGGTTCAACCTCCGCGAGGGCTCCGACGAGGACCGCAACACGGCGATCCTCAGCGTCGGGGCGCTCGGATCTGGCAAGACGACGCTCGATCAGAAGCTCAAGTACGAGGGGTTCCTGCAGGGGGCGCGCATCATCGATTGCGACCCCAAGGGCGATCACCGCCTGCACCTGCTCGAGGAGGTCGCGCCCCACACGGAGGTCATCGCGCTGGGGCCCGATCCGGCGCTGCGCGGCGTGCTCGACCCGCTGCGGGTGGCGCCCGAGCACCTCAGGCAGGACGCCGCGGTGTCGTTCCTGCGCGATCTGCTCCCCGGGCGGGCCGAGCCCGCGTGGGAGACCGCGGTCGTCGGCGCCGTCGATCGCGTGCTCAGGCGCGCGCGGCAGGCGAGCTGCCACGAGGTCGTCCGAGCGCTGGGCGAGGGCGATGAGACCGAGCGCAAGGTGGGAGCCGCGCTGGCGGTGTACGCGCGCTCGGGGCTGACGCAGCTGGGGTTCGCCGATCCCGACGTGCGGCCGGCGCCGGTCGGGCACAGCCAGGTGACATACCTGCCGATCCGCGACCTGCCGGGACCCGAGCCGGGGACACCCCGCTCGGAGTACTCCCAGGCCGAGCGCGTCGGGACGCAGATCGTACGGCTGATCGCGATGTTCGCGATGCAGCTGCTCGGCTCCGAGCGGGGACGGCTGAAGCTGTTCAGCTTCGACGAGGGCTGGCGGCTGCTCGGGGATCCGGTCGGGCGCTCGCTGCTGGCCTCGCTGCAGCGGATGGGCCGCTCGGAGCTGGCGGTGCCGATCGTCAGCACGCAGCTGGTCACCGATGCGCTGATCGGCGAGCGCGAGTCGCTGGAGAACCTGATCGGCGCGACGTTCGTGTTCGGGATGCGCTCGGAGGCCGAGGCCGCGCGGGCGCTCGCGCTGCTGGGGCTCGACCCCGAGGATCGGCGCATGCGCCAGAGCCTGCTCGAGCTGGAGGCCGGCCGCTGCCTGCTGCGCGACCACCGCGGGCGCGTGGAGGCGATCCAGGTCGACGTCGTCGCGCCGGCGTTGCTGCGCGCGTTCTCGACCACGCCCCCGCGGCCTTGACGGGAGTGCCGGCGCTCGTCGCGCTCGTTGCGCTTGCGACCGCGGCTCCCGCATCCGCCACCGGCGCAAGGGTTGCCGACGCGCCGAGGTCGCCCACCCACGCGGCGCCGAGCGCGCAGCGAGCTCCGAGTGCGCCCGTGCTTGGTGGCGGGTCCGGGGCGCCGCCGGGCTTCTCCGGCGGTGAAGCAGAAGCGGCGGGGACCACCGTGCCGGGGGAAGCGGACCCGCTCGTCGGCAACGGGCTGGGCAGCCCCTTGTGCAAAGGCGCGCTCGGCGGCGGGCTCTCGGCGGTGAGCAGACGCGACTGCGAAACCTCCGGGTTCATCGCCGCCCCCGCTCCGACGGGGGACTACGGGATCGACGTGCACATCGACACGGGCGTGGTCGGGTTCAATGCGGCGAGCGCCGTGCAGGACCTGTTCGTGACGCCGCTGTGGACGGCGCTGGTGTGGGCCGTGCACGCGCTGGTGGTGATGCTCGAGTGGTGCTACACGATCGACCTGCTCGACAGCGCCTCGGTGAGCGTCGGCGCGGGGCTGCGCCGGATGCAGAGCTCGCTGACCGGGCCGTGGCTGGCCACCGTGCTGGCGGTCGCTGCGGTGATCGCCGCCTACAACGGTCTCGTCCGCCGCCGCGTCGCGGAGACGGTCGGACAGGCCCTGATGACGCTGGCGATGATGGCCGGGGGGATGTGGGTGATCCTCGACCCGACGGGCACGGTCGGCGTGCTCGGAGAGTGGGCCAACCAGACGAGCCTCGGCACGCTCGCGGTCACCGCGCGGGGCACGCCCGCGGCCGCCGGGCAGGCGCTGGCGGACAGCATGGGATCGGTGTTCGCGGCGGCGATCGAAGTGCCGTGGTGCTATTTGGAGTTCGGCGATGTCGGTTGGTGCCGGGACCCCGCGCGGCTCGATCCGCGGCTGCGCGCGGCCGGGTTGAAGATCGCCGCCGGCGAGCAGCTCCAGGCCGCCTCGTCGGCCGGCGCGCAGGCCCGTGCGCTGGAGCGCAGCGCGGAGCAGCTGCGCGACGCGGACAGCAACGCGGAGGTGTTCCTCGCGCTGCCGCCGAACGGGCCCGCGAGGAACTCCATCAACGAAGGGGGCTCGCTGCTGCGGGCGCTGTGTCAGAGCAGCGACGCCACCGCGTGTCGCGGCCCGACCGCGGCGCAGGCGCAGTTCCGCACCGCCGGCGGCACCTGGGCGCGTGTCGCAGGGCTCTTGTTGATCCTCGCCGGTGTGCTCGGCATGCTGCTGCTGCTCGGGTTCATCGCGCTGCGGCTGCTGGGGGCGGCGCTGTTCGGTCTCATGTATCTCCTGCTGGCGCCCGCGGCCGTGTTGGCGCCGGCGCTCGGCGACAGCGGACGGGCGGCGTTTCGCAAGTGGGCGACACGGCTGCTCGGAGCGGTGGTGGCGAAGCTGGTGTACTCGTTCCTGCTGGGCGTAGTGCTGGCGGTCGTCGCGATCCTCGAGGATCTGGGAGCGGTCCTCGGCTGGTGGACGCAGTGGCTGTTGATGTCCGCGTTCTGGTGGGGCGCCTACGCGCATCGCCACCAGGCCCTCGGCGCCACCGAGGGGGCGATCGGACGAGAGCATACGGGCAGGCCACGGTCGATCGCGGGGCGGATGCGCGAGGCGCTCGACACTCCGCGGGCGGCGATCGGGGTGGCACGCCGCACGCAGGCGATGCTGTCCAAGCCCGCGCCGAGTGTCGAGCGCCGGCGCACACGGACGCAGGCCGGCGGTAAACGCGCCCAAGAGCTGGCCGACGCGCAGATCGGGCGCAGCCTCGAGCACGAGCTGGGCGAAGCGCGAATGCGCGCACGGGCCGGGCCGCAGACGCAGGCGCGGCTGTCCGGGATGCGCGCGCAGCTCGCACGCGTGCAGAGCGCGCGCGAGGATGCGACGGCCGCGGGGAACACGCGCAGAGCAGTGGAACTGGGCACGCGCGAGCGACGCATCGCCGAGCAGATCGCAGGCGAGCAGGAGGCGCTTGGGCAGGCGCGGCGGACCGTCGCGGACAGCGAGCGCGCGAAGCGCAGGACCGGTGACGCACACACAGGCGAGCAGCGCCTGGCGCGCGCTCGATTCCTCGACGCCCAGGCGGCGCTGCCCGCGGCGGGGCGTGCGGGCGCGGGCGGTGAGCGCCGGAACTACGCCGCGCTCGCCGGGCTGGCGGGGCACGGGCGGGGCGAGTACGAACGGCTCGACCCGCGCGATCGGCGGAAGGCGCGAGCGCAGATCGACCGCGAGCTGGCGATGCGCCGCGAGCTGGGCGGGGCGGTGGCGGACGTGGCGGCGCGCGCGCAGGCGGGCTCACCCGGGTGGCGCGACCGGCACAGGGGTGCCCGGGAGCTCGAAGGCGCCCTGGGGGAGCGGTTGCGCAGCGAAGGCCACCGTCGGCCGGATGCACCGCCGGGGGGCTCGCGGCTGGAGCAGTGGAAACGCGAGGGCGCCGCCACGGCCGCCGCCGCGCAGTCGCGCGACCGACGGACGGGATCGCCGGTGCTCGACGACGCGCGCGAGGTGGCGGCGCGGCGCAAACGCCAGCTGGGCAGGGATCGGCGGTGAGCGCCGGGTCAGTCACGGCGAGACGCCTCGGCGTCGTCGTCCTGCCCGGACGCGCGGTGACCGTCACGGTGGGCGCGAGCCTCGGGCTGGCCGCGATGTTCATGCTGATCGCCGCCGTCGTGGTCGCCATGGGCGGTGCTTCCCTGCGCGCCGGCGGTGGTGAGGGTGACAGCGGGTCCGGTGAGGGCGTCTCACCGCTGGCGCTGCGCGAAATCCCAGCCAACTACCTACGCCTGTATCGGGCGGCGGGCGCGCGCTACGGGCTGGACTGGGCGATCCTGGCGGGGATCGGCAAGGTCGAGTGCGACCACGGGCGCGACCCCGACCCCTCGTGCACGCACGAGGGCGCCGTCAACTCGGCGGGCGCCGGCGGGCCGATGCAGTTCATCGCCTCGACCTGGGCCACGTATGGGGTGGACGGCGACGGCGACGGACGACGCGACCGCTGGGACCCCGCGGACGCCATCTATGGCGCCGCCGACTACCTGCACGCGTCGGGCGCCCCGGGGAACTATCGCGCCGCGATCTATGCCTACAACCACGCCGGCTGGTACGTGGCCGAGGTGCAGCGGTGGGCGGCGAAGTATCGAGGCCCACCCGCGTCGCCGGCGTCGCGGGAAGCGGGCGAAGGCGGAGAAGGTCTCGAAGGTGGAGAAGGGCTCGAAGGCGCCGACACCCGTCTGGCGGGCGAAACCTCCACGCCGGTGCGGTTCGTCGCGGGCGAACGCGCGATGCTCATGCCCGGCGACGGGCACGTCGCGCTGGTGCCGGCGGGCGTCCCGGCCGTCGTACAGGCGATGGTCGTGGCGGGCAACGAGCTGCAGGAGCTCCCGTATGGCCCCGACGGTCACCCCGACCCGCGCGGCGCGATCGACGAGGACTGCTCGAGCACGCTCAACTACGTGCTCTACCGCTCCGGCGTGCGGCCGATCCCAGAAATCCTCGCCGATAACCCGCTGGCCCAGGACTACGTCCACTGGGGCGCGCCCGGCCCCGGACGCTGGGTCACGATCTACGCGACCGACTCGCCGACTCCCCATGTGTTCGTCGTCATCGCCGGGCTGCGCCTGGACACCAGTCACAACGGCACCGACGTAGGTCCCAATCAGAACGAAGACGGCCCGCGCTGGCGCATCCTCGACCACATCCCGACCTGGGCGCACTGGTCGGTGCGCCATCCGTCGGGGTTGTAGGGAGGCGTCGATGACTTCGCCGAGGCGGTCCGATCATCCAATGGGGTCGATGAACGGACGTTCGCCCGTCACTCGGCGGCGCTGGCGCGACTACAAGACCTCATCTGGCCGCAATCCCATCGAGGAGTTCATCGACAGGCTCTCCGGTCCGGATAAAGCGACTGTGCTTGCCGGCATGGAGGATGTCCGGGAGGGGGGACTGCGGGCGGCTCGGCATCTCGACGGCGACATATGGGAGGTACGGGCAGACGGCGATCGTGTCATCTACCGCATCCTGTTTGCCACGGAAGGCAGATGGAGGCAGGTCTTGTTGGCGTTGGAGGTGTTCAACAAGAAGACCCAGAAGACGCCTCGGTCCACGATCGAGCTGGCGAAGACGCGGTTGGCTGACTGGCGACGACGAGGAGACCAACTGCGTGCCGCGCGCGACGGGCGTACGCGGCGTCGATGAGATCGGAGGCGCAGTTACGACATGGTACTCTCTTATATCGATAGAGAGATACTAATACAGGTATCAACCTCGACCGTAGGCGGTGATCATGGCAGAGCCTGACTTTCTAGATGAGATGATCGACAAGTACACCGCGAGCGATCCCGGATTTCCGCGGCTGCTGGACGCTGCACGTCGCCGACGCGCTTTGCTGCGCGCCCTCACGGAGCAACGCAAGGAGCAAGGACGCTCCCAGACCGCGGTCGCGGCGGCCATGGATACCTCGCAGTCCTATGTCGCGCGACTTGAGAGTACCGCGCCCGACGCCAGGATCTCGACGGTCGATCGCTACGCGGGTTGTCTCGGATTCGTGTTGCAATACCACCTGATTCCGGTGGCCGAGGCCGCAGACGCTCCCTCGGTCGTTGTCCACGCGTAGGTCACTCTGGCGCGTGCCGTCGGTGTTTGGCTTGTAAGGTGCGAACATGGCGAACCGCAGCGTCGACTACCTCCTGATCGGCGGCGGCCTGGCGAGCGCGAACTGCGCGCGCTGGCTGCGCGAGGAAGGCGCCGAGGGAACGGTGCTGCTGGTGGGTCGCGAGCCCGACCCGCCGTACAACCGCCCGGAGTGCTCGAAGGGATATCTGCGCGGCGAGGAGACCCGCGAGGAGCCCCTGTTTCGTCCGCACGCGTGGTGGGCCGAGCAGGACATCGAGCTGCTGACGCGAGTGAGCGTGACCGCGCTCGACCTCGATGCGCGCACGGCCAAGCTCTCGACCAAGGACGAGGTCTCCTTCGGCAAGGCGCTGATCGCCACCGGCGCGAACGTCAGGCGGCTGAACGTGCCCGGCTGCGAGCTCGAGCAGATCCACTACCTGCGCACGCTCTCGAACGCCGACGCGATTCGCGAGGGTGTGGCCGAGGCCGAGCACGTGGTGCTGATTGGGGGCTCCTACATCGGCTGCGAGGTCGCCGCGTCGCTGACCGCGATCGGCAAGAGCTGCACGATCGTCATGCAGGAGCACGCCACCCTCGAACGGGGCTTCGGCGAACGGATCGGGAACTACATCCAAGGCCTGCTGGAAGGAGTCGGCGTGGCCGTGCACGACGAAGACGAGCTCGAGCGCTTCGAGGGCGGTGAGTGCGTCGGGAAGGTGATCACGCGCGGCGGCCTCGAGTTGACGGCCGACGCGGTGGTGATCGGTGCCGGCGTCGCGCCGGACACCCAACTCGCCCAGCGCGCCGGCCTTGCGATCGGCGAGCGCGGTGGGATCGCCTGCTCTTCGCGCCTGGAGACCTCTGCGCCGGGGGTGTTCGCGGCGGGCGACGTGTGCGAGTACGACTCGCTCTTGCACGGCGGCCCGATACGCATCGAGCATTGGGACGTCGCCTTCAACCACGGCAAGACCGCTGCCCTGAATATGCTCGGCCGCGACGTGCCGCACACGGAGGTGCCGTACTTCTACTCGGTGCTGGCCGACCTCGGCGAGCTCGAGTACGTCGGGCCCGCTTCGTCATGGGACGAGGAGATCCTGCGCGGCTCGATCGCGAACGGCAGCTTCACCAACTGGTACCTCGAGGACGGCCGCGTCGTGGCCGCGCTCACATTCGGGCGCTCGGACGACCTCGATCACGCGCGGCGACTGCTCACCGATAAGCCGGTGCTCGACGCCTCCCAGCGGGCTGCGCTGGGCGACGTCGACTCTGACCTCGACGGCGAACGCTCCTAGTTGACGTGCCCACAGACCTTGTGAACGGTTGAGGAGGCATCCGCCGAGCTGCGCTCCCGGCGCGAGCTCCACCCCCTCGACCTGAGATCGCGCCTCCGCGGCCGGGTGGGATACGATGGCGGCACATTCGAAACGGTCGGTGGTGAAGGGAAGCCGGTGTGAATCCGGCGCGGACCCGCCACTGTGACCGGGAAACCAAGCCCATCGCAGCGCTTGAATGCGCAGCCACTGATCAGCCTCCGGCGGTCGGGAAGGCGCGGAGGGTAGGCCCGGGAGCCAGGAGACCTGCCTCCGACCACAAGCCCACAAAGCCCTCGTGGAAAGGGGTTGGCTCACCATGATCTCCTCGTCTCATCGCACGCACCCGGCGCTCTCTGCGCGCGTGCCCTGCATCTGTATCGCGCTTGTCATCGCCGCATTGCTGTGCGCAATCGTCGGGAGTCCTTCGGTTGCCCTTGCCGGCCCGACCGTCACCGTGCGTATCGAGGGCGAATCCTCGACGTTGCTGCCGCTCACCACGGTCACGCTGGAAAAGCCCGAACCTGTGAGTGGATGTCCCGCTGACAGCGCCAACGCCGCGATCAATCTAGCGGTGAAAGGGAACTGGGATCACGGCGAGGAGGAAGGCAGCTCGGGCGACTTCACCGAGACGATTCTCGGCGAGACCCACGCCTTCACCCACGAATCCGACACCTGGGCGGTATGGATTGACGACAAGTGGGGCGGAGGGATCTGCGAAGACCTGCTCAGCGAAGGACAAGAACTGCTGCTGATCGCCGATCATGAGCCCGAACCGTTTGCGCCGACCGTGCTCCCGCTCGTGCTCGCCGGGGTTCCCTCCACCGCTGTGGCCGGTGTGCCGTTCAACGTCACGGTCAACAAGGTTCACACTCGTCCTGGCACGTTCCCCGAAATCGGCGAAGGTACCCCGGAGCCCGAGTCTGGAGTGACGGTGTCCGGCGCCGGTGCCAGTGCCGTCACCGGCGCGAACGGTCTTGCGACGCTCACGCTCTCGACCCCCGGCACCTACACGCTCGTCGCGCGCGAGCCTGGCGCCGCACCGTCCGCGCCCATCGCTGTGTGCGTGCGCACGAGCAGCGAACCGGCCTGCGGCGTTCCGGGCTCGACCGGGGCAGCTAACGGTGTCATCGTCCGCCGGCGGCAGTGCTCTCCCCACCGCCCCCTACAAAGGCGCGTACGCGCTGGTCCCACACCTGACCGGCCTCGCCGACGGACACGTCTACACCCGCGCCCACGCCCCGCGCATCCTCGCGGGCAGCGTGCTCGCGCACACGACCGTCTCCTCGATCAGCCTGACTCTGCGTCGCTCTTATCGACACCGCTGCTACTCCTTCGACGGCGTCGAGCACCCGGTTCGTTCGCGCCCGCTGCGGCACGGGCAACCCGTTCAAGGTGTCCAGCAACGGCCTCGTTCTCCTACCTGCTGCCCTCGGCGCTGGCGCCCGGCCGGTATGTGCTCGACATCCAGGCGACCGACGCCGCCGGCAACAGCACCACGCTGGCGCGGGGAACATCGAGGATCGTGTTCTATGTCCGCTAGACCCAGCGTTGTATGTCCGGTAGGACACCGAGAGCCCTCGGTGTGAGCGCGGCGACCGCGGCGGTGGCGCTGTTTGCCGTCGCGCTCGCCGGCTGTGGCCTCGGCGCGGGACCCGTGCCGAGCGCGATCAACCTGACCGTCACCCGCGACTTCGGCGCCCAGCCGGTGCGCTCTTGGAGCGCGCCGCGCGTGCACGGTCAGGAGACGGTGATGAGCCTGCTGATGCGCAACGCGACCGTCACCACCCGCTACGGCGGCGGGTTCGTGCAGAGCGTCGACGGCGCTCTCCGGCGGCGGACGCGGGCGGGCAGCCGAGCGACTGGTTCTATTACGTCAACGGGGTGCAGGCGCCCCAGGGCGCGGCGGCGACGAACGTGCATCCCGGCGATCACATCTGGTGGGACCTGCACGACTGGAGTCAGACCGACAGCGTGCCCGCGGTCGTCGGGTCCTTCCCCGAGCCGTTCCTGAACGGGATCGACGGCAAGCGCCTGCCGGTGCGCATCGAATGCGCCAGCGTCTCGAGCACCCCTGCCAGACGGTCAGCTCGCGCCTGCGCGCGCTCGGCGTGCCCGCTGCGATCGCGGCGATCGGACCGGGCGATGAGCCCGAAACGCTGCGCGTGCTGGTCGGGCCATGGACCGCGCTGCGCGGCGATCCGGCCGCGCATCAGATCGAACTCGGGCCCCGCGCGAGCGGCGTCTACGCGCGCTTTGCCGCGGGCGGCGCGCACCCTCACGCTGCTGAACGAACAGGGCGCTCGCCGCGCGCACCCTCACCGCCGGCGCGGGCCTCGTCGCGGCCACGCGCTACGGCGAAGAAGCGCCCGCGTGGGTGGTCACCGGCACCGACGCCGCCGGTGTCCAGCTGGCGGCGCAATCGCTCGAGCAGGCCACGCTCGCGCGATCGCTTCGCGGTGGCGCTCGCTCCCGACGGCGTCGCGCTGCCGGCGCCCGCCCCGGTCTCGGCGGGAGACTGACGGCGGTCATGTTCGCTCGCTCGCGACCGTTCTTCTACCGTCGTCTCGCGAGCCCGCTGCACGCCGCGCGAGCCGAGCGTGGGCGCGATCTGGGCGCTCGCGCTGACCGCGGCCGCGCTGCTGCTGTTCCATCCGCTGGTCCTGCTCGCGCTGACGCTCGCCGTGCTCGGCGCGGGCTACGGCGCCGGAGTCGGCCGCCAGCTGGCGCGCACCCTGCGCACCGCCGCGATCGTCGTCGTGCCGATCGTCGCCATCAACGTGCTCGTCTCCCGCGACGGGCTGACCGTGTTCGCGCGCCTCGGCGACCTCGGCCCGTTCGGTCAGGGCGACCTCACGGTCGAGGCGGCGGTGTATGGCGCGGTGATCGGGCTGAAGGTCACGCTGCTGATCCTCGTCACGACGCTCGCGAGCCTCGCGGTGGACCCCGACGAGCTGCTGCGCGCGCTGCGCCGGCTGTCGTTTCGCTCCGCGCTCACCGCCTCGCTCGCGACTCGCATGATCCCGCTGCTCGCCGCCGACTCCGAGCGCCTGGCCGAGGCCCAGCGCACCCGTCCCGCCGGCGCCCCGACCGGTCCTCGCGCGCGCGTCGCCCTGCTCGGGGCGGTCGTCGGTGGCTCGCTGGATCGCGCGATGGACGTTGCGGCGACACTCGAGCTGCGCGGCTTCGCCGCGGCCCGCCGCCGCGGTCGCGCCGTTCGCTTGTCTCGCTTCTGCCGGGTATACGCGGCTCCGCCGACCGTCCGTCACGTCGCGGTCCGCACGCCGTCCGTTCTCGCGCCACGATCTCGCGTTTGCCTGCTCGGCCGTCGCGATTCTCGCGCTCGTGCATCTTTGGGCGGCTCGCGGGCGCAGCATCGTTCGACGCCTATCCGCTCGTTCACATGCCGGTCACCCCCGCAACCGGTGCGCTCTGCGCGCGCTGATCGCCGCCATCCTGCTGCCGTTCTGCGACCGCCGAGGGATCGACCCATGAACCCGATCCTCGTCCTTCGACCACGTCACCTACCGCTACCCGGACGTCGAGGAGCCGGCGCTCGACGACGTCAGCCTCGAGGTCGAGCCGGGCGAGCTGTGCCTGCTCGCGGGACTGTCCGGTCACGGCAAGTCGACGCTGCTGCGCGCCGCCTGCGGCCTGGTCCCGCACTTTCACGGCGGGCGCTTCGCCGGCACGGTGACGCTCGCCGGCATGGACACCCGCGAGCACGGGCCCGCCGCAGCTCGGTGCCGTCGCGGGCGCCCTGTTCCAGGACCCCGAGACCCAGCTCGTGACGAGCTCCGTGCGCTCGGAGCTCGCCCTCTCGCTGGAAAGCCGCGGCCACGGCGCGGGCGCGGTCGCGCGCGGGGTGGAGGAGGTCGCGCTCGCGCTGGGCATCGACGCGCTGCTCGACCGCTCGGTGCACGAGCTCTCCGGCGGCGAGCAGCAGCGCGTCGCGCTCGGTGCGGCGCTCGCCGGGCGGCCCGCCGGTGGTCCTGCTCGACGAGCCGACCTCGCAGCTCGATCCCGTCGCCGGCGATGAGCTGATCGGGCTGCTGCGCCGTTTGAACCAGGAGTGGGAGACGACGATCCTGCTGGCCGAGCATCGCCTGGAGCGCTGCCTGTCGGCGGCCGACCGCGTGATCGCCCTGCGCTGTGGCCGCATCGCCCACGACGGCGACCCCGCGTCGTTCCTGGCCTGGGCCGCGCGCGAGTCACCCGCGCTGCAGACGCCCGGCGCGAAGCTGTTCACGCTCGCCGGCCTGCGCCCGCTGCCGGTCGGCGTGCGCCAGGCGCGTCGCCTCGCTGCGCGATCGCGGTCTGCTGCCCGAGGGCGATCCCGCCGGCTCCGCCGCGGCTCCCGCCGTGGCATCGCCACAGCGCAGGGCGGCGTCGTGCGCGCAAGCCCGCCGCCGCGCTGCGACTGCGCGGCGTCTGGCACGAGCTGCGCGACGGTCCCGCGATCCTGCGGGGACTGGACCTGACGCTGCATCCGGGTGAGACGCGTCGCGCTGATGGGTCGCAACGGCGCCGGCAAGTCGACGCTCCTGCGCCACGCCGCCGGCCTGCTGACGCCGACGCGCGGCAGGATTGAGCGGGCCGGGCGGGTCGCGCTGCTGTTGCAGAACCCGGGCGACTACTTCGTGCACGAGCACGTCGCCGAGGAGACTTCCGCGCGACGCGCTGGGGGCGGTGGGGTTGCAGGGCATGGCCGAGCGCAACCCGCGCGACCTGTCCGGGGGAGAGCGTCAGCGGCTCGCGCTGGCGATCGTCACGGGCGACGGAGACCCTGCCGGCGGTGCTGGCGCTGGACGAGCCCACGCGCGGGATGGATCGCGAGGCCAAGGCCGAGCTCGCGCTGGAGCTGCGCCGCCGCGCCGAGCAGGGCCAGGCCGTGATCGTCGCGACGCACGATCCCGAGTTCGCCGCTTCCTGCGCCGAGCGCGCGATCCTGCTGGCCGACGGTCGCGTGATCGCCGACGGCGCCGCGAGCGAGCTGCTCGCCGGTGGCTGGTACTTCGCCACCGAGACCGCGCGCATCCTCGGCGGCGCCGGCGGCGCGCTGCTGCCCGAGCAGGGCGTCGAGCTGCTGGCCTCGCGCACCGGCGGGGCCTCCCTGTCGTCGCCGGATGCGCCGCGTTCGCCGGATGCGCCGCGCGCCATCCCGGAGGACCCCGGCTCACTCGCGCTCGACGCGGGAGCGATCGTCCCGGGGCTCGTGCGATGAGCTGGCTGCTCGCCTCCTCGCTGATCGTCGGGCTGATCCTCGCCGCCGGCTGGATCGCGTATGAGCGCCGGCGGCCCTCGGCGCGCATGGTCGCGGTCGTGGCCACGCTCGCGGCCGTCGCCGCGCTCGGCCGCGACGCGTTCGTCGCGCTGCCGGACGTCAAGCCGATCACCGTGATCGCGTTCGTCGTCGGCTACGCGCTCGGGCCGCTGCCCGGCTTCACCGTCGGCGCGATCGGCATGCTCGCGTCGAACATCATGCTCGGCCAGGGCCCCTACACCCCCTGGCAGATGGCCGCCTGGGGCCTCGTCGGCCTCGCCGGCGCCGGCACTGGGACGGCTCACCCACAGAGAGCTCGGCCGCGTCCCGCTCGCGCTGGCGTGTGCCGCTGGCGGCGCTCGTCGCGAAGGAGATCATGAACCTCTACACCTGCACCCTCGCCGCCAGCGCACACCCCCGCCGCGTTTCTCGCGATCGCGGGCACGGCGCTGCCGTTCGACATCACCGACACGATCGCCACGCTGCTGTTCGCGCTTGCCTTCGGCCCCGAGCTCGCGCGCCTGCTCGCCCGCACGCGCGAGCGCATGACCGTGAGCTGGGAACCCCACCCACCCCGCCGGGAGACCGGCGGCTCCCGCGGTGGCGTCGCCCGATCCGGGGCGGCGCGAGCAGGGGGATTACGGCCGCTCGGCGATGCTCGCGCTCGTCGTCGCATCGCTCGGCTCGGCGGGCGGCTGGCGCGTGCTCGACGGCGGCGCTCTTCGGCGTCGATGCGCAGGCCGCCTCGTCATCGCTGTCCCCCGAGCTCTCGTTCCTGACCTCCGCCCAGAACACCGACGGCGGCTTCGGCGGCGCGCGCGGGCAGGGCTCCAGCGAGCTGTACACGGCCTGGGCGGCGATGGGCCTCGCCGCCGCCGGGCGCAATCCCGCGAGCGTACGTCGCTCGGGACGCTCGGTGCTCGACTCCCTGCGCGCCGCAGGTCTCCACCCTGCAGGGCCTCGGCGACGCCGAGCGCACGATCCTCGCCGCGCGCGCGTGCGGCGCCTCCGCGTACTCGTTCGCGGGCCGCAACCTCGTCGCCGAAGTGCTGCGCTCGCGCGACAGCGACGATTCCTTCGATCACCAGGTCAACCTCACGGCGTTCGCGATCTTCGCGCTGCGCGCCGTCGGTCACTCACCCGAGCTTCGCGCGCGATCCGCGAAGCGGCGGGCTGGATCGAGCGCCAGCAGAACTCCGACGGCGGCTTCTCCTTCGGCGCTCACGGCTCGCCCAGCGACGTCGATGACACCGGCGCGGCGCTGCAGGCGCTCGCCGACGCGGGTGCTCACGACAGGCGCGTGCTGGGCGCGGCGGCGAGTTATCTGATCCGCTCGCAGGACCTCGACGGCGGCTTTCCACAGCAGTACGGAGGCGAATCCAACGCCCAGTCCACCGCCTGGGCGATCCAGGGCCTGATCGCCGCCGGCTATGACCCCGGCGCGGTACGTCGCCGTGGCAGTCGCACGCCGATCGGCTACCTGGAAAGCCTGCGCGCCCCCGACGGCAGCATCCGCTACTCCCGCACCGGCGCTCAAACCCCCGTCTGGGTCACCGCCCAGGCGCTGATCGCACTGGCGGGTCAGGACGTTCCCGGTCGAGGGGTGAGAGCTTGCTGCTGTCGCCTCCACGACTGCACCACACCGCGGTCCGAACCAGGTAGTCAGCGCGTCACGCAATCCGGTAGTTGTGCCGTCGCCCACCCAGGCGACATATCCGTCGGGCCGGATCAACACGGCAGTGGGAGCGGTGACCGCGCCGAGCACCGGAAGCTCCCACAGGCCGACATACTCAGCATCGATCAGCTGGACCCGGTCAGCCCATGGAGCGATGTCGAAGCCGCCGGGCTCACCGAGGTTGAGCAGCACCGGCTTGGCGTCGTGCAGCAGCTCGAAGACCCGCAGCGGGCCGTCGGCGCTCACGAGGTCCAGATCGGGCATGCGGCGTCCGAGCAGCGGGTGGCCCTCGCCGAGGTCGTAGTGGATGTCCAGCCCGGAGATGATCCCGGCGAGCCGTTTGCGAGGCTCGTCCATGCTCGCCAGCTCCGAGACCACATCGACGAGGGCCTTCATGCGCTCGTCCTGGCGCTGGAGCGCGGTCTGGGCCATCGTGTGCCGCAGCGCGCGGGCGGCGACCGGGTGGCGCTCGTCGTGGTAGGTGTCCAGGAGGCTCTCGGGGGAGGTCCCGTTGACCACCTGAGCCAGCTTCCAGCCCAGGTTCACGGCATCCTGCACACCGAGGCTGAGGCCCTGTCCGCCCGCCGGGTAGTGCACGTGCGCCGAGTCGCCGGCGAGCAGGACCCGTCCCGCGCGGTAGGCGGCCGCCTGGCGCGTCATGTCGGTGAACCTCGAGATCCAGGTGGGACTGTGGATCCCGAAGTCGGTGCCGTACACGGCGATCAGCGCCTCGCTCAGATCGCGCAGGGTGGGCTCGCCGCTGGGCCCGAGCTGCTGCTCGGTCACCATCACCCGCACCGGCCCCTCGTCCTTGTAGACCACCTCGCCGTCGCGGATCTCGTACTCCAACCTGCCGATGCCGTGGATGCCGAGGGCGTCGTGGCGGACGCCCAGCTCCGGCTCCTCGGTCATCTCGACCTCGGCGATCAGGTTGCTCCTCGTCGCATCCCATCCCGGGAACTCGATGCCGGCTGCTTTGCGGATGACGCTGCGTCCTCCGTCGCAGCCGACGAGATACTGCGCCCGCAGCGACTCGCCGTCGGCCAGCTCGACGTCGACGCCGGTGTCGTCCTGCGCGAAGCCCGTCACCTCAGCTTCCGTAGTAGATCCGCACCGGCAGCTCGGCGATCCAGGCGGCCATGATCCGCTCGATCTGGTTCTGCCAGATCCCGAGCGAGTACGGATGACGCGTCGGGAAGTCGCTCATGTCCAGCACGGTCGCGCCGAACATCGCGACCTGAGCCACCTGGCCCTCCGCGAGGAAGCGATCGGCGACCCCGCGCTGATCGAGCACCTCGATCGTGCGCGAGTGAAAGCCGCCGGCCCGTGAGCCGACGAGCACGTGATCGGGACGCCGCTCGACGACCGCGACGTCGACCTTCGCCAACGCCAGCTCGGCCGCCAGCATCATCCCCGCCGGACCGCCTCCGGCGATCACCACCGCATGCTCGTCTCACACTGTCGATCTGTCGACGTCACTCCCATTTCCGTAGGTTCTGGCCTGCGGCGGGCGATTATGCGGCACGACCGGGGCTTGTAACAAGCCCCCCTGTGGGGTATAAATTGGAAGTGGAGAGGAGGAGGTAGTCCCTCCTCTCTTGTCGTCCGCTATTGGTGGACCTCTGCGAAAGCAATACGAGAGTTGTCAGCAGACGCACAACCATCTCCCCGCAGGCAACCGCCGTATTGCTATTTGCCGGGGAAACGGGAAGAGGCGTACCGGGCCGGGATAACGCCCAGGATTTTCCGATGCACACGCGATCTTACCACAGGGCCGAGTTTGCTCCCGCAGGTAGGTACCGCGGTTCCTGGCTCTGTGCTAGACTCCAGGCAGAAAGGGAAGCACGAGATGCGATCCCGCCGGGTGCCGATTCTCGCTGTTCGCATCGTCGCTGTCAGTCTGTTCGCGCGGTTGGCTGTTCGGCGCGGGATGCTTCCGCGGAAGATCCCGCGGAAATAACGCCGCGCGCCAAGCCCGGCGAAGCCGCCGCGCCGCTGCCGCGCGCCAATATCCGGATCGACACGAATGTGGTGCTGATTCCGGTGACCGTGACCGATCCGCTGAACCGCTTTGTGACCGGCCTGGAACAGGAATCGTTCAAGATTTTCGAAGACAAAGATGGAGCAGAAGATCGTGTCGTTCGGCAGCGAGGACGCGCCGCTTTCGATCGGAATCGTTTTCGATACCAGCGGCAGCATGGGCCCGAAGCTGGAAAAGTCGCGCCAGGCGGTGAGCGAGTTTTTCAAGACCGCGAATCCGGAGGACGAAGCTTTTCTGGTGGAGTTCAACGACCGGCCGGAGCTGGTGACGCCGTTCACGCACAATCTGGAAGAGATCCAGAACCGGCTGACCTTCACGCAATCGAAAGGGCCGCACGGCGCTGCTGGACGGCATTCTGCTTGGCGCTGCACACGATGAAAAAGGCGCACAATCCGCGCAAGGCGCTGGTCGTGATCTCCGATGGCGGCGATAACAGCAGCCGCTACACCGAGAGCGAAGTCAAGAACCTGGTGAAGGAATCCGACGTCCAGATCTACGCGATCGGAATTTACGAGCCGGTGCAGTCGCGCGGCCGCACGCCGGAAGAACTGGCGGGCCCCGGGTTGCTGACCGAGATCTCGGAGCCGACCGGCGGACGGCATTTCGTGGTGGAGAATCTGGATGAGCTGCCGGACGTGGCGGCGAAAATCGGAATCGAGCTGCGCAATCAATATGTGCTCGGCTATAGCCCGAGCAACTCAGGTGCGTGACGGCAAGTACCGGAAGGTCAGTGTCAAACTGGTACAGCCGAGGGGATTGCCGCCCCTGCACGCATTCTGGAGAACCGGCTATTATGCGCCGACGCAATAATTCTTGAAAAAACTCACTTTCGCCGGGGTGGTGCTGCGATCTTGCCCCGCTTTTTATCTTCGGCCAGCAGGCGGCGAAGCCGCCCGCAGCCGCGGCACCGGATTCCGGCGATGCCGTCTTTTCCGTCCGAGACCCGGCTGGTGCCGCTGCAATGTCACCGTGACCGACAAGAGCGGCCATCTGGTCACCAACCTGCCGCAGAGCGCCTTTCAGGTTTATGAAAACGGCGTGCCGCAGCACGATCAAGATCTTCAAGCGCGAAGACGTGCCGGTTTCGATGGGCCTGATCATCGACAACAGCGGCAGCATGCGCGAGAAGCGCCAGGGGGTGGAATCGGCCGCGCTGGCGCTGGTGAAGGATTCGAACCCGCAGGACGAGGTCTTCATCGTCAATTTCAACGACGAAGCCTATCTCGACGCCGATTTCACCAACGACATCAAAGAAGCTGGAGCAGGGGCTGACCAAGATCGATTCGCGCGGCGGCACGGCCATGCGCGACGCCATCAGCATGTCGATCGATCATCTGAAGGAAAAGGCCAAGCGCGACAAGAAAGTCATTCTGGTGGTGACCGACGGCAACGACAACGCCAGCAAGATGTCGCTCGAAGCGCTGGTGCGGCTGGCGCAGCAGGACGACGTGCTGATCTACGCCATCGGCCTGCTGAGCGAAGAAGAGAAGCGGGAGGCGCAGCAAGGCCAAGCGCGCGCTGCAGATTGCTGGTGGAGAGCACCGGCGGCCAGGTCTTCTATCCGAAGGACGTCTCCGAAGTGGAGCAGCATCGCGCACGAGGTGGCGCACGATATCCGCAACCAGTACACGATCGCCTATACGCCGTCGAATACGGCGCTCGATGGAGACGTTCCGGCAGATCAAGGTGGTGGTGAAGGCTCCGGGAAACCCGGTGGCGCGCACCCGGAGCGGCTATTACGCAACAAAGGACCAGCCGAAGACCCGCCGGAAAGCCCTCCTGATCCGTGATCCGGATCGCGTGGAGACTGCTGAAGGGTTACCGGCTCCGGCCCTGGCGCAGCCCCTACCTGAGATGGCGCATCGAAACGTGGTCGGGAATCGAAGCCGCCGGCATTACACCCGTGATCTTTTTTCGGTTTTCCTGGAAGCACCGCGCCGACCTGATGCGCTATCTCAAATGGGCCGGCGCTAATTCACGAAGCGCTTCCGGTAACGGGTCAGCAGCTGGTGAAGGTTTGGATTCGGAAGAAGCGGCGGGCTTGGATTCGGTCTTCGACTCGCCGGGGGATGAGGACGATTCTTTCTTTTCTTTCGACTCGGTCTTACTCGGTTTTTTCGGATTTGGAATCGGATTTCGATTCGTCCGTCTTGGCGGGCTTGCCGTTGCCTTTCCCGTAGTCCGTGGCGTACCAGCCCGTTCCTTTGAGGTGGAAAGCCGGGGCGGAGAAGAGCCTCTCCACGATGCCGCCGCACTCCGGATGTGTTTTCAGCGGTTCGTCGGCGAACTTTTGAATTACTTCGAAAGGTTTTACCGCAGGACTGGCATTTGTATTCATACAGGGGCATACAACTCAATTGTAGCCCCCGACGAGCCGTCTCCTGGATTACTTCTTTTTGCCGGGCGCGGCCGCCTGGGCGCCGCCGCCGCGAAGACACTCGCGGGCAGGCCCTCAACGTCTTCCTTGTCGGCGGTCAGGACGAGCATGTAAGGGTCTTTCGTGCGACCCATGGACCGCCTCTGAATTTGATCTCCAGGCCGGGGTCGAGCGTGCCTTTCAGCGCATTC
>CAWJNB010000002.1:0-356230 GCA_963844125.1 uncultured Solirubrobacterales bacterium
GATGCGTCCGCCGCGTGCGGGTACGATGAATACGTTGCGGTGCGCGACTCGCTCTGGGCGCCGGTGGGTGGGTTCGATGCGGGCGTGGCGGAGGATTGTCCTGAGTACGATTCGCGCCTCGGTGAGGGAGAACGCGGCGCCGATGCACCGTCTGGGTCCGCCGCCGAAGGGGATCCAGGTGTAGGTGCCGGCGCGGGTGTCAAGGAAACGCTCGGGGCGGAAAGTGAGCGGGTCGGGGTAGAGCTCGGGGCGGCGGTGCACGAGCGTTATGTAGGGGACGACCATCGTGCCGCTGGGGATCGTCAGCCCGGGTAGGTCGAACGGCTCGGTTGCGAGTCGTGCTGTGAGCGGGAAGGCTGGGCGCAATCGCATCGCCTCCTTGATGACCGCGTCGAGGTATTCGTCGTCTCCGTCGAGCGCGGCGGTTTGCAGGCGCGCTAGTGCGTCGGGGTAGCGGCTGACGCGCTCGAGTATCCACGTCAGGGTGGAAGCGGTCGTGTCGTGTCCTCCAAGCAGCAGAGTGCGCATCGCGTCGCAGATCTCCTCGTCGCTCATCAGGCAGCCTTGGTCATCGGGTGTGCGCAGGAACATTCCGAGCACGTCCTGGCCATCGAGTTGATCGGTGCCGCGGCGCTGGGCGACCTCTTCCATCACGATCGCGTCAACCGCGTCGATCGCACGCCGGACCCGCGGGAACGGTCTGTCCCACCCGTTCTCGCGGCTGGTCGCGATGATCGTCTGCAGGAAGAACCGCCGCGAGTGGCCCTCGGCAAGCAGCGCGAGCGTCGCCGAGCGCAACCGCTCCACGCGCGCCTGGTCGGTGACCCCGAACACCGTGGCCATGATCACCTCGAGGCTGATCGCTTCCATATGCGGCTGGGAGGGAGTGGGGCGCCCGTAGGGCCAGCGCGCGAGAACCTCTTCGGTCTTGCGCTGCATCGTCTCGTGGTAGCCGCTCAACGCGTCCCCATGGAACGGGGGGAGCTGCGTGCGCCGCCGGCGCATGTGCTCGGCGCCGTCGATGTTCGTGAGTCCCGTCGGGCCGAGGAAGAGATGGTGCGCGGACGCCTTCGCCAGCGCCCCCCCGAGGCGCAGCACGCCGGTGTCGGCTGTGAAGATGCGCTTGATGTCCTCGGGATCGGTCAGGCACAGCCACGGCCCGGTCGCCGGCATCGGCACCAGAAAGCGGTCGCCGAGCCGCTGGCAGTGGCGCGCGAACTGCTCCGGGGCCAGCCAGTACTGGGCGGCATTGACGACCGCGGGGCGTCGCAGTCGAGGGACATCGGTAAGCGTTTGGCCCATGAGCCACATCCTCTCTGGTTACTCTGTGTGAGATAAAGTAACATAGTCTCTAATGTCGCCTATCGCCGAATTCCTCGAGAGGGCTCCCGTCATGGGGGAGGACGCGCTGTTTGACCAGGTTGCCGCGGCGGCGCTCGACGAGTTCGCCGAGCACGGCATCCGCCGCACCTCGATGGAAGACGTCGCCCGCCGCGCCGGCGTCTCACGAATGACCGTCTTCCGCCGGTTCGCGAGCAAGCAACGCCTCATCGAGATCGTCATCGCACGCGAGGTCAACCGCGGAATGCAAGAGCTCGACCTCCTCTGGGAAGGCGCGCAAACACTCGAGGACCGACTCGTCGCCGGGTTCGAGTTCGCCGGGCGCTACGTCCGCGACCACCCACTATTCGACCGGCTCCTACGCAGCGAACCCGAGGTCCTCCTACCACCACTCACCCTCGACGGCGGACCCGTCCTCGAGCTCTACCGATCACTCATCGCCCACCGACTCCAGACCGAAGTCAACGCCGGCCGCGCCGCGAGCACAGACATAGACGGCGTCGCCGAAGTGATCGCACGCCTCGCGATCTCACTACTACTCACCCGCGACGGAACCATCACACTCGAGGACCCAAACTCCGTCCGCCGCCTAGTCAACCTCACACTACTCCCCATGCTCCAACCACACTCCGACTAGCGCCGGCTGCAACCACGCAACTCAGCCGGCCTCGACACGCCAGCCACCGCTCGCCCCTCGGTCTCTCTCGGACACAAGTAGCCGGGCCGCTCTCGTCCAGCGGCGCTGTCTGTCCCGCGGCCGGCAACTGGTCACGGGCGATAGCGGCTGCAATCAAGTCGCGATGAAGCTCGACCTCGTCGGCTACGGCATACGTTGCTGCGCTCGTTTCGCTCTGGGCCATCGGCACACATGTAGGTCGATCCCGCGCGAAGGAGGCCGTGCAGCGCGCGCTGGCCGAGATCTTCGACGGGCGCCGCGAGCAGCGCGAGCTCGGCGTCAGGGCCGACCGCCGGCCACCCCGCCGAACGTGGCAGCACGGTCGAAGCCGTCATGTGGGTCTTCGAAGAGCAGGACAACCGGCCGATGCGCGCCAGGGAGATCTGGGCACTGATCCAGGAGCGCGGCCTCTATATGCGTAGCCGCGGCCGAACCCCGTGGGCCACGGTCGCGTCGAAGCTCTCGACCGACCCCCGCTTCGAGCGTGTCGCCCCCGGCCTCTACCGCCTACGGCGCTGAACCGAAGGTTTGCGGGAAGCCAAGCCTGCCGCCAGAGGCACGCCGTTGGCCTGGAGAGCCGCAACAAAAACCGGCAGAAGCTCGCGGCGCAAGCCCTCAACCAACCTGGCCCGACTCGCGCCAAATCCGCGCCAGTCCGAGTGCGGATCGTGCGGTTTCAGGCGGTTAACAGCGGTCCCGCGGGGCTGGACACCCGCAGCCGCCAACCGGCCGAATGCGGCTCAACCATGCGGAAAACGGCTCAGGAGAGGCTGTCGCACAAAGGGGGGGTTCTGTCCGGTGGGTTAAATAGTGCTTTGTTAGGTTTTGGGTAGGACTTCGCTGCTGTTGCGGCGAACCCTTGTGCGTCCGTGGTTCTCGACGCGGGGGGGCATGATGGCTGTGATGACGGTGGATGTGGATGCTCCGGTGGCGGTGAAGGAGCGGCTGGAAGCGTTCGCGGGTGAGGTGCTCGCGGAGGCGATGAACCGGCCGGTGCAGCGGGTCAATGGCTCGTTGTATCTGCGGGGGCTTTTGGAGCAGGGTCCTCGCAAGTCGCTTGAGCCGATGGTCGGGCGGCTGGCCGGGGATGCTGACTATCAGTCGATGCAGCAGTTTGTGGCCGATAGTCCGTGGGACCCGGCGCTGGTGGTCAAGGCGGTGGCCGAGCGCGTGGTTGCGGAGATCGATGTGGAGGCGTGGGTTCTGGACGACACCGGGTTTCCGAAGGACGGCAAGGACTCGCCGGGCGTCAAGCGTCAGTACTCGGGGACGTTGGGCAAGACGGGTAACTGCCAGATAGGTGTGTCGGTGCACGCTGTCGGAAAGCAGGGGACGGTGCCGCTGGGGTGGGCTCTGTATCTGCCCGAGGACTGGTGCGCTGATGAGCAGCGGCGGCAGAAGGCGAAGATCCCCGACGAGGTCGCGTTCAAGACCAAGTCGGAGCTCGGGGTCGAACTGGTCGAGCGAGCCGCCGGCTGGGATGTGCCGAAGGCGCCGGTGCTCGGCGACCAAGCCTACGGGGAGAACACCTGGCTGCGTGATCGTCTGCACAAGGCCGGGTGCGAGTACGTGCTGTCAGTTGGGCCGAAAGCGAAGGTGTTCAGGCAAGGGACGGTGTTCGCGGTGCCGCCCAAGAAGGCCAAGGCGACTCGCTCGCCGATCAGGCCGCGGCCGGACAGCAAGCCCGAGCCGATCGGCGCGCTGATCGGCCGGCTTGGAGCAGATGCCGCTCAGATGGTCACCTTCCGCGACGGTCCTGACGGCGAGCCGGTCACCTCGAGGTTCATCTTCGCGCGTGTTCACGCCGGCCATGGCTGGCGCGATGACCCAGGACGGCAGGGGTGGCGCGAGGGCGCCGAGGTGCCCCCGCGCGAGGAGTGGCTAATCGCCGAGTGGCCCGAGGACCAAGCGCAACCGACCGACTATTGGATCTCAAACCTGCCCGCCGATATCCCGCCCGAGCAGCTCACGCGGCTGGCACGGATGCGCTGGAAGATGGAGCTCGACTACAAGCAGCTCAAGGGTGAGCTCGGGCTCGACCACTACGAGGGGCGCTCATACCTGGGCTGGTACCACCACACCGCCTTGGTCACCGCCGCGCACGGCTTCCTCACCCTGGAGCGCCTTCACCCAAAAGCCCGACGGTCGGCCTGACACTCCCCAAGACCGTGCTGCTGATACAGCCGATCTTCAAGTGCTGGACCGGCCGCTGCCAAACCTGCTCCCAGCCCGTCAAACTCGACCAGCTCCCCCTCAAACACCCATCCCAACAAAGACGAGTAAACCTAACAAAGCACTATTAAGAGGGTTCTGGGATGGCTCAGAACTTTCTGCTGTGTGATCGTGATCAGGCGTTGTTGATGCCGCCGAGTTTGCGGGATTGGCTGGCGCCAGGACGAGTTGGCGTGGTGTGTGCTGGACGTGGTCGCGGAGATGGATCTGGCCGCGATCTATGGCGGAGTATCGGGCGGACGGGCATGGCCGCGCGGCGTTTGACCCGGGGATGATGGTCGCGTTGTTGCTTGTACGCGTACGCGGTTGGGGAGCGCTCTTCGCGTGCGATCGAGCGCCGTTGCCATGTGGATATCGCGTTTCGTGTGATCACGGCGAACCAGGTGCCTGATCACGCCACGATCGCTCGTTTCCGGGCGCGTCACGAGCAGGCGCTGGCGGGCTGTTCGGGCAGGTGCTGGGGTTGTGCGCACGCGCAGGGCTGGTGTCGCTGGGGGTGGTCGCGATCGATAGCACGAAGATCGCGGCGAACGCCTCGGGGGACGCTAACCGGAGCTATGAGCAGATCGCGGCTGAGCTCCTAGCCGAAGCGGAGGCGGTCGATGAGGCCGAGGATCAGCAGTTCGGGCAGGCCCGCGGGGATGAGCTGCCACGCGAGATGGCCGACCCGGCGTCGCGTCGCGCGCGGCTGCAGGAGGCCAAGCGCCAGATGGAGGCCGAGCACCAGGCCGCCAAGGACGCGCACCGTGAGCGCCTGGAGCGTCGTGCCGAGCTCGAGGCCGAGCAGGGCCGCAAGATTCGCCGGGCGCCCACCGAAGGCTCCGCCAGAGCAGATCCCATCGAAAACGAGGTTGAACATCACCGATCGCGACTCGCGGTCGGTCAAGACACGAAAAGGATTCATCCAGGGCTATAACGCGCAAGCCGCCGCGACCAGCGAGCAGATCATCATCGCCGCAGAGATCATCGGCAACGGCGTCGACTACGGGCTGCTGGAGCCGCGTGACCGACGCCGCGGTCGGGGAACTCGCCGCGGCCGGGATCGGCGAACAGATCGACGTTTTGCTCGCCGACGCCGGCTACTGGGCCAGCGAGCCAGATCGAGAACCTCGCCGCCAGAGGCATCCAGCCACTCGTGCCACCCGACGGCCAGAACCCCAAACGAGCACCGGCGCGAACCGCAAAGGACCGCGCTATGACTTCATGCGCCGCGTCATCGCCAGCGACCACGGACGCGTCCTATACAGCAAGCGAAAACACACGATCGAGCCGATCTTCGGCCAGATCAAGCACAACCGACACATCGCCCGATTCCAACGCAGAGGCATCACCGCCTGCAGATCGGAGTGGCGACTCATCGCCACCACCCACAACATCCTCAAGCTCTGGCGAGCAAACACCACCCCCGCAGCCGCCTAAGCGCCAGCGGCAGCAGTCCCGCTCCTCCACACCACGCGAAACCGGTCCAGGCCGGCTGAAACACAGCCCCACACGCCAACCAAAAAACCGGCCCCACCCGAGCAACGCACGCCTTTACGCGACAGCCTCAGGAAAGCCAAGAATCCGGGCGCCGGCAAAAGGCGCGACTTTTCGGCCGGTGGGATTTCAAGGCCGCTGAATTCAACCGTTCTGCCACCCCTCCGGGCGACGTCGTCGAAGGCCAGTAGATCCGCCATGCCTGGCTCAGTTGTCTTTCGTGGGGGTCGCTGGCGAGGACGATCATGGAACGGATCCGTGTGCTCAGGCCCCACGCCGAGGACGGAGGGCCGCTCGGTACCGCGCTGCACCATCCGGGCCAGGCGTCCTGCAACACTGAGCCGATGGCGTGTATTCGCAACATGCTCGGCGGATTGACGTGTGGGGCTGGGGTCGCTGCGGTGCTGATCGCAATCATGGGCACTGTCAACGCGCACGGCACTCAGGCGGTGAGTGCAGTCGCGACATCGGAAAGCGCGGCGGCTAATCAGGCCGCCGCGCGCGCGAACGCTGTGGCCCTGCTCGGTGAGGTGTCGTTGCCCGCGGGCGCGACGGAGTCCTCGAGCGAACCCGCGGGCGATGAAGGCTTGCTTACGCATGCGGGTGCTGGTGGCCCGGATACCCCCAACGTCGTCGAGGCTCATGCGTGGTGGACAGTGCCCGGCTCGCGCGCAGAAGTGATGGCCTACGTTCATGGCCATCCTCCGAATGGGTCAGCGCTGATTTCTTCGGGTAGCGGCGGCAGTCGTGGGTCCACGACTTTTGAATCGGTGACGTTTGCGTGGCCGGCGGTTGCGGGCGTGCTGAGCACGCGGTGGCTCGTCCTCACCGCGACGCAGCTGCCGCACGGATCGACGGGGCTTCGCGTGGATGCACAGGTGGTGTGGGTGACGCCGCGCCCGGCGTCGGAGTGGATTCCCGCGGGCGCGCGCCACCTCAGCGTCAGCGTAACCAGCTCGCTGAAGGGCAATCTCGCTCCTCAGCGGCCGTTCAGTGTCGCTTCCGCGCAGCGGATCGAACGGGTCGTCGCTCTGCTCAATTCGCTGCCTGCGGCTCAGCCGGGCGTCAGGAGCTGCCCAGATGACCCCGGTATCCGTGTCCGACTCGCGTTCTACCGGCCAGACACGGCGAGCCCCTCGGCGGTCGCGACGATCGATCCGTACGGTTGCGGGGGCGTGCAGCTCACGATCGGTGGACGACCGCGGGCGCCGCTTGGAAGCGAAGCTCTCCCCGGAACGAGCACGACGCGCGAACCCTCGCTGATCCTCCGCATCGACCGTGTGCTGGGCGTCAAGCTGAAGATCAGCCCTCGTCACCCGCAGGAGCAGGAATCGGTGAGGTTGAGTGCGCAGCCCGCGTCGAGCTCTATGTTCGAGGACCTTACGATCACACGACAGGTGGCGGCGGATGGCAAGCCGAATTCCGGATTCGTCTCTTATTTCCGGCTCAATCGAGCATTGCCCTTTGCTCCGCGGGGAAAGTTCGAAGGGGAAGAAGAAGGCGGCTCGCGTCTGTTCGCGGCGTATCTCTCGGTAGATCACGTCCATGAAGAAGGCGCCACGGAAAGAATGGGCGACGATGCGAGCAGACACTGCTACACAGAAGCGATCGAAGTGCACGCGCACGAACATCAGCCTCGCATTGGGGAACTGGTGAGCGTGTCGCTCGTGATCCACGGGCGAGCGGTGATCAACACCCGCACACGGGTACGAACCCGCAAAATGGGAAGGAGCGTACGAAAGCCCAACGGGGTCCTTCTCCTTCAAACGGACCTGCCTTACGAAAAGGCCTTCGGCTGCTTAAAGATGTCGTCCTAGTGACACAGAGTTACGAGTAGCCGCGCGGATGTTCGAGGAACCGCATCGGACAGTGGAGTCGGCGGTTACTACCGTCATGGGTGGGATCGAGGCAGGTGATGATTGAGCCGCCCTGTGTTTGACGGGGACGGTGTTTGTAGGTTCCCTATCTTCAGGCTGCCTCTCTCGTTGGCCTGATTTTCACAGCGTAGAGTTTCTCGATCTCTTGGGGTGGCCGGTCGCCGAGAGATTCGTGCGGTCGGGTGCTGTTGAACCAGGCGACATACCTAACGATCGCCAGCTCGAGCTGGCTTCTGCTGGTCCAGGTACGGTCTGAGATGAGCTCGGTCTTGAAGGTGTCGACGAAGCTCTCGGCGGCCGCGTTGACGCTCCTATAGTTGTCAAGAGCGTGTTTGGTGGGGCGTGTTGGGGATGGTTGCGGGTGTGAGCACGAGGGCTGATTCTGTGATGTGGTGGTAGATCTCGCGGGCGAGGTATCTCTTGAGGCAGCGGATGATTTCGCGCTTGCTCTTGCCTTCTGCGGTGCGTCTGGCGACGTAGGCGATCGTTGGTGGGTGAAAGCGCATACGGACGATCACTGAGCGGTAGAGCGCACTGTTGGCCTGCCGGTGCCCGGCCCAGTTCAGGCGATGTCGTTGCGTGGAGCCCGAGGACGCGGGCACGGGACAAGCTCCGCAGAGCTTCGCGAATGCGGCCTCTGACTTGATCCGCTGCGGGTTGTCGCCGGCCAGGATAAGCATCTCCGCTGCGACATCTACGCCGATCCCGAACGCCTCTCGCAGGGCTGGTGCGGCTTGGGCGGTGAGAGTGTCAAGGAGCTGGTCGTGCTCCTTGATCTCTGCCTCGAGATGCTGCCAGCGGCGAGCGAGCGAGCGGATGGCGTGCTTGGCGGCCGCGAGCGGCGTGTCGACCTTCCCTGGCCGTAACGCGGCGCAGCGGTCTCTGAGCTTTGCCTTTGAGAGCGGCTGCAGTTCGTGACGCAGATCATCAGGTGCTGTGACCACGAGCGTCTTCAGCGTTATCACCGCTTGGGTTCTGGACTTCACGGCCGTGTCCCTTGCCACCTTGATCTCGCGGATCACCTCGCTCGTTCCGTCGGCGCTCTTCGGGACCCCGGTCGCTGTTCCAGCGATCACGGCCCTGGCGGCGTTTTCTGCATCGATCGGGTCGCTCTTGCCGCGCTCACGACGATCACGTCGATCAGGTCGACCGGCCTCCACGACACGCTGATCGTGGCGGCGCAGAAACCCGACGAGGCCTTGGCCGTAGGAGCCGCAGCCCTCAACCCCGAAGCACCACGGATCACCAAAGGAGCGAGCCCACTCCAAAAGCTGCTGGTAGCCGCCCGGGTCCGCAGCGACCGTGAGATCCCCCAGCCGCTTACCATGCCCAGAGAGCGCGACCGCGACATGAATGTGCTTGTGGGTATCAACGCCGACCGTCACCTTGCGGTCTGTCATTCTCTTCAAGACTGCCTCCTAGCCGATGGTGGTCACAGTTCTCGACTGGTCGGGCGGGAGGACAGGACTGTGAAGGGACTTCTAGACCAGGCTCCTATCAGGTCACTGCCCGTCCGGCCAGCGAGAGAGCGAAACACCGCCACGCCGGCCGACAGGTCAACAGCAAGGACACGAAGTCAGTCGTAAGCAAGAGTCAGGCCCACATGGCGGCCAGGACATCATCACAGTCGTAAGCGTCGCCCACTGATCCGATCGAGGCGAGCACTTCGTGGTCGTCCAGGAGCTGGGTGTAGTCGTATGACGTGTATTGGCTGCCGGCGTCCGAGTGTGCCACGAGCGAGACGTCTGCTCCGGGAGCGCGCTGATGCAGAGCCATTCTGAGAGCGTCGAGCACGAGTGTGGTGCGCATGTGGTTAGCGAACTGCCAACCGACGATCCGGCGGCTGTAGGCGTCGATCACGAAGCTGAAGAACACCAGCCCCTCCCAACATCTGAGATACGTGAAGTCCGCGAACCACTTCTCATCCGGGCGGGACGCGGTGAAGTCACGCTTGACGCGCGGTCCGGGCTGCGCAGCGCCGCCGGGTCGGCCTTGGTGGTCCGCCACGGCTTGCCGCGCCGCTTGGCGCCCTGAAATGCCGTTCTGGCGCATCAAGCGTTCAACGCGGCTGCGGCCGACCTGCTCCCCGGAGCGCCGCAGCGCCTTCCACATCCGCCTGGAACCGTAGGCGTAGTAGTTGGCCTCGTGTAGCTCGCCAATGACCGCGAGCAGGCGCTCATCGTCGATCTGGCGGGCCGAGCGCTGGCCGGTCGCGCGCTGATAGTAGGCGGACGCCGACACGCCCAAGGTCTCGCAGATCGGCTCGACCCCGAAGCGCTCGCGATGCTCCTCGATGAACGCGCTCACTTCGGACGGTATGGATCGAGCTCGCCCGCGAAAAACACGCTGGCGGCCTTCAGGATCTCGTTCGCGCGGCGCAGCTGCGCGACCTCACGGCGCAGGGATTTGATCTCCTCGCGCTCCTGGCTGCTCAGGACATCTTTGCGCCGGCCCTCGTCAGCTTCGGTCTGCCGAACGTGTTTACGCAGCGTCTCGCTCTCGATCCCCAGATCCCTTGCGACGTGCGCGATAGGACACCCAGACTCGAACACCAGACGCGCCCCGCGATCCAGCAACTCCTTTGAATACTTCCTCGCATATGCCATAAGCCGAGACTTCCCCTCCGCCAGGCAAACCCAGGCCTCGAAGTCTCCGCCAAACACTGGATGGCTCAGATGGGCGCTACCGGCATGGGTTGGCGGCGCTTGCCGTGGGCCTAATCATGCTCAGCGTCGGTGCGTCCCCGGCGGTCGCGTCGTCACTGCACCGGCTTGCGTCGGGCACGGTCGCGTTTTCCATTGACGGGACGCGTTTCGCGGCGTGGCAGAACCGGCTTCGATCTGCGTGGCGGACTGCTGTCTTGGGACACCGGCAGCGAAGCCGCCGGCTACATTCCCCCCGAACCGAAGTTTCGTGGCGGCCTCTATACGTATGAGCTCACCACGCACAGACGCCACAAGTGGCTGCTTCCCCGTCTGACGGCCACGGGAGGTGGGGAACCAAACAGGGGAACCTACGGATACTCGACGCACACCGCAAGCATGGTCTTCTGGATCGCTACACAAACCATCGGAGGCGACAAGATCCTCGACATCGAAACCTCAGCGGTATACGCCGCTTCACTGAAGTAGAGGCCCTGAGAGGATGCTCTGTATGTCGATGCGCTTGGCGAAGAAGGCGACCCTCATGCTGCTTGGAGCGGTTGGCTGCTCGCTGGTGTGTGTGAGCGCGTCCTATGCTGCCTGGAGTGCGCCCGCGCGGGTCGCGTCGTCGCGGGTGTGGGAGTACAGCCGCCCGCTGGTGGCAACGGACAGGGCTGGAGGCGGCGTGCTCCTGTGGCACCGCGAAGAAAGTCTGAACGAAACGCTCGGCGGGATCGAAGCCTCGACCCGAACCAAGGGGAGCTGGTCGGCGCCCGTGGTGCTGGCCTCCGGGCGGTCGGCAGGAGCAGCGTTCGAACCGCAGTTGGCGATGGGCGCTCACGGACAGGCAATAGCGGTCTGGCAGAACACCAACAAGATCCAGGTGGCGAGCAGCCGTCTGGAGGGTTTCGGTCGCGCCAGGACGCTCTCAGGGCCAGTGGAGGGGAATGCCGGGCCGCGGGTGGCGCTGGACGCACGTGGCGATGCGACGGTCGTCTACCCGCGGTCTGCGACTGGCCTGTGGGTCTTCACTCGTCGCGCTGGGGGGCGTTGGCGCGCTCTGCCGCCGTTCGCGGGGACCTCGCGCTCTGACATCAGCGAACCGCAGGTGGCGAGGGATGGGCGCGGGGAGACGATCCTCGCGTGGGTTCGCGGCGACAGCGGCGGCGGAGGGCTGAAGGTGCAGGCCGTCGTCCTGGGCGTGAACGACAAGCCCGAGCGCCCGCCGCAGACACTGTTCTCATCGAAAAATCGGAGCATCGGCGAACTGCGCCTCGCGGTGAACGAGAGAGGCGACGCGGTGCTGCTCTGGCGCCAGAAAGCGAAGGGCGGCCCCGCCGTGATCGAGGCCGCCACGCGTCGGGCCGGCGCTCGCTTTGGCCCTCCACTCACGGCCGTGCGAGAGAAGGAGGCCGGCGAACTCAGCGTCGCGCTAGACGCGCGCGGTTTTGCGGTGCTTCTCTTCACCCGCATCCTCAGCACCCAGCCCGGAGTTCCAGAAGAATCGAGCGAGCTCATCCCGACCTACACGCAGACCGCGGCCGTCGAAGTCGCGACGCACTCCCTCGGCCAGCGCTGGAGCAAGCCGAGGCAGCTGGCGCCGCAGAAAGCGGGCTCGACCTTCGAACCCCGGGTCACCTGCGACCCGGCGGGCCAGGAGCTGATGGCCATCTGGACCAACGCGCGCTTTCGCAGCACTGAAATCTTCACCTACGCCGGCAAGATCGAAGCATCTGCGATCAGCCCCGGCGGGAGCTGGCAGGCGCCCACGGTGGTCTCACCCGCGGACAGCTTCGCGCCCACGCTCGCTCTCGGCGCCAACGGCAAAGCGACAGCAGCCTGGGTCGGTACGCCAGAATCAACGAACAGCGAGACGATCGAAACGGCAGACCACGAACCCGGATCGTAGACCGATGTCGTTCCGAGGTTCGCATGGCCGAGTTGGCGTTGGATTATGTTCAGCGGTACTCCCTCCCGGGCGAGTTCGACCGCATGAGCATGACGTAGACGCTTCTATTAAGTCAAGGGGACGTCAGGGGTATGTTGATGAGTTGTTTGTAGAGGCGGCGGGAGAGGTGTCGCTTGAGTGCGCGCATGGCTTCGCGGTGGGTCTTTCCTTCGCTGATGCGTCGGTCGAGGTAGGCGCGGGTTTGCGTGTCGCGGCGGGCGCGGTGCAGGGCGATGGTGTGGATGGCGTTGTTGGCTTGGCGGTCGCCGTCGCGGGAGAGGCGGTAGCGGATTGTTTGCCCGGAGCTGGCGGGCTTGGGGGCGGTGCCGTTGCAGCACGCGAACGCTGCCTCGCTCTTCAGGCGTGCTGCGTCACAGGCCAGGAGCTTGGCTGCGGAGATCGGGCCGACTCCTTGCTCCTGCAGGAGTGCGGGGTCCAGCGAGCTGATCAGGAGGGTGAGCTCGTGTTCGTAGGCGCTGGCTTGAGCGGCGAGTTCTTGCGCGCGGCGGGCGAGGTCGCGCAGGACGTTGAAGATGCATTGCTCGCTTGCGGGCCTGTCGCTGCGGGTGCGCATCTTCACGAGTCGTTGGGCGAGCTTGCGGCCGTTGCCCTCGCCGATCCGCTCGCGGAGCGCGAGGGGTGCGGTGGTATGCAGCGCTTGGAGCTGGTTGAGCACTCGTGTGCGCTCGCCCACGCAGGAGCGCTGCGCGACCAGCAGCGCTGCGAGTGCTTGGCGTGTGCCACCGGCACGGGGCGTGGAGAGCCCGTCGCTGGAGAGGACCTTCTTCGCGGCGAGGATCGCGTCGATCTCATCGGACTTCCCCCTTCGGCGGTCCTCGCGGCGGGGACGCTCGACCTCCACGACAGTGATCCCTTCGGCGAGGAGAAACTCGCAGAGCCCGGCTCCGTAGCTGCCGGCACCCTCGATCCCGACGATAACATCGTCCTCGAGTGTTCGCAGCCACTGCGTGAGCTTGGTGTAGCCGGCCAGGCTCGCGTCGACGGTCTGGCCCCCCAACAACTGTCCGAGATGGTCGAGTGCTCTGGCGAGATGCTCATGCTTGTGGGTGTCCACGCCTACTGCGATCATCGTGTGTCTCCTCATCGTCTGGTTGGTGATGTGGAGGCCGTCGGACAGAGCTGTGTCGAGCGATGTCAGGCTTCTATGAAGTCACGGCGGCATCCGGATGTGGTGGCGGCGGGAGACGGGTCTACGCAAAGGCACCAGTACGGGCCAGCTGGACTGCGAGTCATCCCGCCGCCGCCAGCACCCTTGCGGGGGCGTCGGATGCCACCACCCGGTGTCTTCTCCACTCGCCCTACGGGCTCGCTACAAAGACACCGGACCCACCACACTCACAGAGCCCGGCAGGCACACCGAACCTACACAGCTGGTGTGGCGCGAACCGGCGTCGCACCCCCGCCAGGCTGGCGAGCCGACGAAGCTCGACGCGCACGGCGGCACTCGACCAAGGGCGTCCGCGGGTCGGACCGTCAATGACGCAGAACAGTAGTCCGACAGGCAGATCGCGACGAGAGGTCAGCCAGGGGCGCAGCTGTTCCCACCCCCAGGCGTCCATCCCGATCTCGCGGCGACGGCCACCTTGCCGTGGCGCACGAGCAACGACCCGCGGCGAGGGTCAAGGTCGGGCTCGGTGAGTGCGAGGGCCTCCTGGATACGCAGCCCACCACGCCATAGCACCACGATCAACGCACGCAGCCGCCAGCCGTGACGGTTATCGTCGGCCTGGCGCATCACTGCGATGATCTCCTCGACGGTCGGTGGGTCGGCCGGGTAGTGCATTCCCTTGTTGCGAGGCGGACGGCCTGCGTGAAAGCCGGCAAGGTCGCGGGTGAGCGACGCCGCCCAGCGGAATCAAGAGCAGCAGAGATAGTCATGGGATCCTCCTCGGGATCGAACAGCGGACAGTTCTCGCTGCTCTACCAGCCCGCCGGGCAACTCCCAACATGCGTTCGCCGATCCAGTTCTCGTCGTGCTCAGGCGCTACCCTGGGATCGTGAAACATTCGGTTCTGAGCACTACCCCGACCGCCGAGATCCCTGCGCTGAACGATGCAGAGCGCGCCGAGCGCTTGCGGCGGCTCGCTGAGCGCATGTTCAGCCCGGATGGGCTGGATCGGGATACGCTCGAGCACATCGAGCAGCTGACGGGCGACGAGTCGTAAGCGATCTGCGGTGGACGCTGTCGAGCTGCTGGGAGGCGATGCGCCGTTCATCGCCGACACTTCAGCGTGGTGGCGGTTCTCCTCGCTCCCTGGTGAGTTCGCTGAATTGACCAGGGCAGCGGTAGCCGACGAGCGGCTTTGGACTACTCCGATTGTGCGGATGGAGATCCTGTACTCCGCTCGCAGCACCTCCGAGTACATCGCGCTGGAGACAGAACTCGACGCGTTGCGGATCCTGCGCAACGATCGCGCCGTCGCCGACGCCGCGATGAGCGCGATCGGCGAGCTGGCCGAACATGGCGACGGGTATCACCGCGTGCCGCTGACCGATGCGCTGATCGCCGCGGCCGCCGCTGAACACGGCGGCGTTGCGGTGCTGCATCGCGACACGCACTTCGACAAGCTCGCCGAAGTCCTAGCATTCGAGAACGTCGAGCTTCCAGGGTCCTGACCCCGCTCTACAACGCCGGGAGCGCACACTCCAACGCTGTTGCCTGAGATGAGTTCATGGGAGCGCTGGAAAGCCTATGACGATGGCGCTACCCTTGCAGGCGAATGCCCCAGGTAAGGCTCTCCCGCTTCGGCGGTGATCTCCCTGGGGCTCCGTTCGTTCGTTCTGCCCGAAGTGACCACACCATCCCTTACCGCGCCTGGGTTCCGAAACCGTGTCCCCAAGATATGTCCCGAACTCCGCAAATCTGAGATCGATCAAGAGACCTTAGCCTATCCTGAAATGGCTCTGTAGAGGCTGTCGCACAAAGGGGGGGTTCTGTCCGGTGGGTTTAATAGTGCTTTGTTAGGTTTACTCGTCTTTGTTGGGATGGGTGTTTGAGGGGGAGCTGGTCGAGTTTGACGGGCTGGGAGCAGGTTTGGCAGCGGCCGGTCCAGCACTTGAAGATCGGCTGTATCAGCAGCACGGTCTTGGGGAGTGTCAGGCCGACCGTCGGGCTTTTGGGTGAAGGCGCTCCAGGGTGAGGAAGCCGTGCGCGGCGGTGACCAAGGCGGTGTGGTGGTACCAGCCCAGGTATGAGCGCCCCTCGTAGTGGTCGAGCCCGAGCTCACCCTTGAGCTGCTTGTAGTCGAGCTCCATCTTCCAGCGCATCCGTGCCAGCCGCGTGAGCTGCTCGGGCGGGATATCGGCGGGCAGGTTTGAGATCCAATAGTCGGTCGGTCGCGCTTGGTCCTCGGGCCACTCGGCGATTAGCCACTCCTCGCGCGGGGGCACCTCGGCGCCCTCGCGCCACCCCTGCCGTCCTGGGTCATCGCGCCAGCCATGGCCGGCGTGAACACGCGCGAAGATGAACCTCGAGGTGACCGGCTCGCCGTCAGGACCGTCGCGGAAGGTGACCATCTGAGCGGCATCTGCTCCAAGCCGGCCGATCAGCGCGCCGATCGGCTCGGGCTTGCTGTCCGGCCGCGGCCTGATCGGCGAGCGAGTCGCCTTGGCCTTCTTGGGCGGCACCGCGAACACCGTCCCTTGCCTGAACACCTTCGCTTTCGGCCCAACTGACAGCACGTACTCGCACCCGGCCTTGTGCAGACGATCACGCAGCCAGGTGTTCTCCCCGTAGGCTTGGTCGCCGAGCACCGGCGCCTTCGGCACATCCCAGCCGGCGGCTCGCTCGACCAGTTCGACCCCGAGCTCCGACTTGGTCTTGAACGCGACCTCGTCGGGGATCTTCGCCTTCTGCCGCCGCTGCTCATCAGCGCACCAGTCCTCGGGCAGATACAGAGCCCACCCCAGCGGCACCGTCCCCTGCTTTCCGACAGCGTGCACCGACACACCTATCTGGCAGTTACCCGTCTTGCCCAACGTCCCCGAGTACTGACGCTTGACGCCCGGCGAGTCCTTGCCGTCCTTCGGAAACCCGGTGTCGTCCAGAACCCACGCCTCCACATCGATCTCCGCAACCACGCGCTCGGCCACCGCCTTGACCACCAGCGCCGGGTCCCACGGACTATCGGCCACAAACTGCTGCATCGACTGATAGTCAGCATCCCCGGCCAGCCGCCCGACCATCGGCTCAAGCGACTTGCGAGGACCCTGCTCCAAAAGCCCCCGCAGATACAACGAGCCATTGACCCGCTGCACCGGCCGGTTCATCGCCTCCGCGAGCACCTCACCCGCGAACGCTTCCAGCCGCTCCTTCACCGCCACCGGAGCATCCACATCCACCGTCATCACAGCCATCATGCCCCCCGCGTCGAGAACCACGGACGCACAGAGGGTTCGCCGCAACAGCAGCGAAGTCCTACCCAAAACCTAACAAAGCACTATTAAGAGGGTTCTGGGATGGCTCAGAACTTTCGGCTGTGTGATCGTGATCAGGCGTTGTTGATGCCGCCGAGCTTGCGGGATTGGCTGGCACCAGACGATTTGGCGTGGTGTGTGCTGGACGTGGTCGCGGAGATGGATCTGGCCGCGATCTATGGGGAGTATCGGGCGGATGGGCATGGCCGCGCGGCGTTTGACCCGGGGATGATGGGGTGGATTCAACTGGTTGTCGCAACGCCTGACGTTGAGGAGTTGCCATGCGGCAGAAAGAATCGCGCTTTGGATCGTGCCACTGCAGCAGGGAGGCGTGGTCTTGGACGTCCGCCTGTGGGACGGAGGGAGCATCGGGTCAGGTTCTGGGAGGCGATCGCTCGAGGTGCATCAAGCGAAAACGCTGCGACGGAGGCGGGGGTCCTGCCGAGCATTGGTGTCCGGTGGTTTCGCAAGGGTGGCGGCATGCCGCCTCTCACCCTCGCGCCGGTGTCGGGGCGTTATCTGTCCTTCACCGAGCGGGAGGAGATCGCAGTGCTGCTCGCTGGTGGTTGTGGGGTGCGGGAGATCGCGCGTCAGCTCGGTCGGGCGCCGTCGACGATCTCCCGGGAGCTGCAACGCAATGCCGCGATCCGCACCGGCCGACCCGAATATCGAGCCTCGACAGCTCAGACGCATGCGGACCGTCGCGCCCGACGACCAAAGCCGGCGAAGCTGGCGGTGAACCCGGAGCTGCGGGCCTATGTGCAGGCCCGGCTTTCCGGGGCTGTGCAGCGGCCTGACGGGAGTGTCGCGGGTCCGCGGGTCAGCTGGCGCGGGCGGCGTCATGGACCGCGCAAGGATCGGCGTTGGGGACAGTGTTGGAGCCCGGAGCAGATCTCCGGTCGCCTCCGTGTTGACTTCCCCGATGATGAGTCGATGCGCGTGTCTCATGAGGCGATCTATCAGTCGCTGTATGTGCAGGGCCGCGGAGCGCTGCGCCGGGAGCTGACAGCTTGCCTTCGGACCGGTCGAGCGCTGCGGGTTCCCAGAAACCGGACGTCGAAGGGCAACCGGAGCTTCGTGACTGACGAGCTGTTGATCAGCGAGCGGCCGGCTGAGGTTGCTGACCGGGCTGTGCCGGGTCACTGGGAGGGCGACTTGATCCTTGGGGTGGATCGGTCTGCGATCGGGACTTTGGTGGAGCGCTCAAGCCGGTTCACGATGCTGTTGCATCTCCCGCCGATCGAGGGTCACAACAGCCCAAGAGTGAAGAGCGGCCCGCCGATCACGGGTGCCGGGGCCGGCGCCGTTCGTAATGCGATCGCTGACACGATCGGGACCCTTCCCGAACAGCTTCGGCGGTCTCTGACCTGGGACCAGGGGATCGAGATGGCCCAGCACGTGCAGCTGCGACTCGACAGCGGTCTGCAGATCTACTTCTGCGATCCACGAAGCCCGTGGCAGCGCGGCACCAACGAGAACACCAACGGGCTGCTGCGCCAGTATTTCCCCAGAGGCACCAACCTCGCCCGCCACAGCGCCGACGAGCTCGCAGCCGTCGCGGCGGCGCTGAACGGTCGACCACGCAAGACACTCGCGTGGAGGACACCCGCTGAGGTGCTCACCGAGTACCTCAGCGCTGCGGCCTGACCGCCGGCTGCAGCATCCATCGCCCGCGACACACCGCGGCATCCCTGGCGCCCCCGGTGAGGGTTGACAGTCGCGCGCGGCTGTCGCTGTTCCGGCTCGCCCTCCGGGCGAGCCTCCACGACGACAGCCCGCCTTATCGAGGCAAGGCCCGGTTGTCACGTCCAGCCCTTAGAGTCATCGACCACACCGCGTTGCGACGACCGACTGAGCTCAGGTGGTCGCGCTGCTGTTGTACGCATACGCGATTGGCGAGCGGTCTTCTCGCGCGATCGAGCGCCGTTGCCATGTTGATATCGCGTTCCGTGTGATCACGGCTAACCAGGTGCCTGATCACGCCACGATTGCTCGTTTCAGGGCGCGGCATGAGCAGGCGCTGGGCGGGTTGTTCGGGCAGGTACTGGCGTTGTGCGCACGCGCAGGGCTCGTGTCGCTGGGTGTGGTCGCTGTCGATAGCACGAAGATCGCGGCGGACGCCTCGGGGGACGCTAACCGGAGCTATGAGCAGATCGCGGCTGAGCTCTTGGCTGAAGCCGAGGCGGTCGATGAGGTCGAGGATGAGCAGTTCGGGCAGGCCCGGGGTGATGAGCTGCCACGCGAGATGGCCGACCCGGCGTCGCGTCGCGCGCGGCTCAAGGAGGCCAAGCGCCAGATCGAGGCCGAGCACGAGGCCGCCAAGGACGCGCACCGTGAGCGTCTGGAGCGCCGTGCCGCGCTTGAGGCCGAGCAGGGTCGCAGATTCGCCGGGCGCCCACCGAAGGCTCCGCCAGAGCGGATTCCATCGAAAACGAGGTTGAACATCACCGATCGCGACTCGCGGTCGGTCAAGACACGAAAAGGATTCATCCAGGGCTATAACGCGCAAGCCGCCGCGACCAGCGAGCAGATCATCATCGCCGCAGAGATCATCGGCAACGGCGTCGACTACGGCCTGCTAGAGCCCGTCGTCGATGCCGCAGTCGGAGAACTGGCCGCGGCAGGGGTCGGCGATCAGATCGACGTTCTGCTCGCCGACGCCGGCTACTGGGCCAGCGGCCAGATCGAGAACCTCGCCGCCAGAGGCATCCAGCCACTCGTGCCACCCGACGGCCAGAATCCCGAGAAGAGCATCGGCAAGAACCGCAAAGGACCGCGCTATGACTTCATGCGCCGCGTGATCGCCAGCGACCACGGACGCGTCCTTTACAGCAAGCGAAAACACACGATCGAGCCCGTCTTCGGTCAGATCAAGCACAACCGCCACATCGCCCGATTCCAACGCAGGGGCATCACCGCGTGCAGATCGGAGTGGCGACTCATCGCCACCACCCACAACCTCCTCAAGTTCTGGAAGGCAAACAGCGCCCCCCAACTCGCCTGAGCGCCACGGACAGCGAGATCCCGCCCCCGCACCACGCGAGCGATCCGGGCAGACCGAAACCTAGACCCAGACGCCCGCTAAAAACCGCCCCCTCCCAGCCAACACACCCCTTTACGCGACAGCCTCTGTAGAGCCAAGAACAGGGCATTCTGGGCACTACGGAACCGAAGGTCGGGAGTTCGAATCTCTCCTGGCGCGTTTGGGGTTTGCAACCCATGAGTGGGTGTGGCGGTCCGCGGTGGCCTGCCGCTGCGTGGGGGCGTGCCCGGCTTGCGACGTGTTGTCGGTGTGTTGTGAGTAGTGTTTGCTGTTCGCTCTTGACAAGCCGGTTGTTTGGCGTTATGTTCTGTTGTGTTCATGACTTCCCGTGGTGGGATGTCGGGGCACGATAGATCGGGTTTGGGTCGGTCCCAGGACCGGTTCGAGCGCTTGTAAGGGATTGCAGGGGAGAGGGCCGGATCAGCACATGAGGGGTTGTTTTCGCGTGAGTCAGTTGGGGACAGACGTGCCAGGGATCGTCGCGCGCCCATTCGGCGCTGTAGGTAGATGCGTCAGCAGCGCTGACACATCTCTCTCTCTCTCTCTCTCTCTTGTCCCAGTAGCACCCCTCGTCTAACCGCCCCGTCACGGCGGTTTTCGGGTCTCCTCGCGAGGCACGGATCACGGCGCCCCGCGCCCTGTTCGAAGCTACCCTGCCACGCGCACGCTGATGTTCGCCGTCCGCACGCGGTAACGCGAGACCGAAGCCTCGCTTACACGCACGCGATCGGCCGGCAAGCCCACTGTGAGCGGTATTGCCGCGCGCCTGGAGGCGCAGCTGGGTCACCCCACACATCGTTCTTGCCACACGCGTTTGTGTTCCGCGGCCCTGGAGGCGTAGGTGGAATACAACGCGCATCTTTCGTGCCACGCGCGCTGGCCAGCCGCGGTCGTGGAGGCGCGGCAGGATCACACCGCGCATCGTCCTTGCGGCACAGTCCTGTCCAGAGGGCCTGTTCGAGCGTCGTCGCCATCTCCCTCATCGTGGTGGTGGCGTTCGAGGAGGCTCCTGTGCGTGCTCCCACACGCACGGGTTCTGTGATTGAGCGTCGCGGCTCGAACCCGAGGCCGCGGCGCTCTACAAGCTTTCAGGCGAGTGGGGTGCGGTATGCCGACTGAGACCGTTACTCGGCGTAAGGCGTCCAAGCAGCAGCGCGCGCGGGGTGCGAATGGTTCCCCGCGGGTGCAGGTCTCGGAGATGCAGCGCGCGCGGTTGCTCAGCGCGGCGGTCGTGACACTCGATGAGCTTGGTTACGCGCAGGCAACGGTGGCGCACATCACCGCGCGTGCGCGGGTGTCGCGGCGCACGTTCTATGACCTGTTCGCTGGTCGCGAGGATTGTCTGCTGGCGATCATGAGCGACACTCTCGAGCGGATCGGTGTGGAGCTCGAGAGCGCGACTGTGGGTGTGGGGTCGTGGCGTGAGCGTGTGCGTGTGGGGTTGTGGGTCGATGCTCTCGTTCTTGGATCGTGAGCCTGTGTTGGCGCGGGTGTGTGTGGTGCAGAGCGCGCGTGGCTCTCAGCGGGTGTTGGAGGCGCGTGAGGAGATCCTCGCGCGCGTGGCGAAGATGATCGACGAGGGTCGTCGGGAGAGTGTGCGTGCGGCGCAGGCCCCGCCGCTCAGCGCCGAGGGTTTGGCGGGTGCGGTGTTGGCGATCGTTTACAAGCGGCTGCTGATAGGTGGGGGGAGCCGTCGCTTGGGGGTCTGTTGGGGGAGTTGATGAGCATGATCGTGCTGCCCTATCTTGGTCCCGCGGCCGCGCGTCGGGAGCGTGCCCGTGCGCTGCCGGTTGCGCCGAGGGTGAGCGTCACGCCCGCCATGTCTGCGCATGGCGGCGGTGGTGAGGATCCGTTGAAGGGGGTCCCGATGCGTTTGACGTATCGCACCGCGCGGGTGTTGCAGGCCACTGCGACTCATCCTGGTGGGAGCAATCGCCTGATCGGTGAGCACGCGGACATTCATGATCAGGGTCAGATCTCGAAGCTGTTGGGGCGTTTGAAGGGCCTCGGGCTGCTCCAGAACGCGGGTGCGGGTCAGGCCAAAGGCGAGCCCAACGCGTGGCGGTTGACCGAGCTGGGGGAGCGTGTCACCAAGCAGCTCGCGCTGGGCAGCGATCCTCGGCGGGACGGGACGTCATGACACCACTCGGCTCCCTCATGGGTAGTGCGTCTTTTTCGAGGCGGTTCGTTCAAATCGCGTGCGTAGCGCTGAGCGCCGGCACGTCTTCAGAAGGAGAGATAACTGATGTTCTCAGCAATACGCAGATGCATGCATGTCAGTCCCGCGACGGTGATCGCGACGCTCGCGTTGGTGTTCGCGATCACCGGTGGGGCGTATGCCGCGAAGAAGTATTTGATCACCTCGACGAAGCAGATCAGCCCGAGCGTGCTGAAGGCGCTGCAGGGCAAGACCGGTCCAGCGGGCGGGAATGGCGCCCAGGGTCCCGCGGGACCCGCTGGTCCACAGGGCCCAGCGGGCGCCAAAGGCGAAAACGGCGTCGCCGGCACGAACGGCACAAACGGCACAAATGGTACGAGCGTGTCCAGCGTCGAATCCGCGACCAAAGCGATCGGGCCATGCAAAGCGGGCGGCTCGGAATTCACCTCAGCCAGCGGTAAGACGTTTGCGTGCAACGGTAAGGAAGGGTCTTTCGGTGGTCAGGCGCTCTCGGCGGGGAAGACTTTGCGGGGTGCTTGGTCTGCGTATTCGTACGGTGAAGCCGAATTTCCGAATGCTGGGTATGGCACGGCGGGGACCGCCGCGAGCTTCGCTCTGGCGGTGTCGGGGGTGCCCGCGACGCACTACATCGGCGACGGCGATGGTGAAGGCGAAGGCAAAGAAGCGGAAGCGATCGTGAAAGGCGAATGCAAAGGTACGTCCAGCGATCCAGGTGCTGCCGCGGGCAATCTCTGTGTCTTCGGGGAATCGGAAGTGAACCTGTTCAGCTTTGGTCCGACGATCTCGCTGAACGGCGATCCCGAAGAAACCATTGGTTTCAGGATCGCAGCCCCCAGCGGGCCGGCTAAGGGAGTCGTTTCGATGGAAGGCTCGTGGGCGGTGACCGGCTAGCCGCCGATGCCGCGCGCTCCGGGACGGCCCAGCCTGTCCCGGAGCGCCCGCGGCGCGATTGCGATGGGTCGTAACCCCACACACCGAGAAAGCGAAACCAGGAGACATCACGTGAGACTTCAAGCGAAGATACAGTCCATCGGGCCGGCCCAGCACCGGCTTGGCCGTCTCGCTGGAGTTTCTCGTGTCCCTGCCACGCGGGGTGTCTCGCTCAGCGCTGGCGGGGCCGGCGTGCCCTCGCGTCGTGTCGCGAGGGCGAAAGGTGGTCGCCTCGCGGGCGCGATGCTGGCGATCGCGGTGTGGGCGCTGCTGATCGCCAGCTCGGCTCTGGCCTCGGGTGGGCCCCCGGTTTGGAAACAGCCACCCGCCGCAGTGATTGTGCATTCGACGAGGGTGATAATCGATGTGGGTTTGGAGACCGAAGAACTCGCTACGGAATGGAAGGTCGAATACGCCCCCGCTGAAAACGGCCAAGCGCCACCCGTCGGGAGCCCCGCATGGACGCTCGCTGACAAAGGAGCGACGGGAGAAAAAGAGGGAAACAACTTCGACATTTATATTGGGGCTCCTGACCCAGGGGAACGGGCTAACGCTCCGCATCAGTCGCGTCATCTTACGCCGAACACGTCTTATTTCGCGCGTTTCGTAGCTGACAATCGTGCTGGGGGCGCGGGTGGCGGTGAAGCTGTGGATCTAGTTCCCTTCAAGACGCTTGCCGTGGGCAAGCCCGAAGTCCCCAAGCTCGGTCGTTTAGAACAAGAACAGACCACGTTCAATGGCGGTGAATTGACCGATACTTCGGCTGCGTTTTCCGCGAAGGTTGAGACGAACGGCGCGCAAACCGAATATCGCTTTGAATACGCTCCTTCGCCGGGTGGTCCGTGGGTCTTGTTCTCGCCGACGAGCAGGGGCACGGTCACCGTCGCGGAAGATTACGCGAACGTGGCAGCGACGCTCACTGGGCTAGAACCGGAAACGACTCATTATGTGCGCGTCAGGATGATCGGTGACGGCGAAAACATACAGTCCAAGTATTTCACTGGAGGCGAAGCGGGTATTGCACCTGGTGAACATGAATTCGTTACGACTTTGACGGCGAAGCCTGAAGCGGGAAGGCCGGAATATCGTAATGTTACGGCGGACTCGGCTCACCTGACGGCAGAGGTGTCTCCGCATGGTTCGGAAACGACGTGGCGTTTGGAATCGGCGACCGACGCGGGTGGTCCGTGGACACCGGTCGTTGGGGGGGGTGGCACGATTACGCAGGAACAGGCCGAAGCCGTCCCTTACAAAAATGTGGTTTTGTTTGGTGTGAGTTTTCTTCATTTGAGTGCGTCGACGGGTTATTTTGTGCGTCTGGTTGTGGAAAGCCCAAAATTTGGTGTGTTACCGCCAAGCGAAAGTGAGCATTTTGTGACGTCTGGTGCTCCGAGCGTGTCGACGTTCGCGGTGCATGCGTTGCATGGTGGGTCGTTGCGTTTGTTGGGTGCGGTGAACCCGAACAGCTTGCCGACGTCGTTGGAACAGATGATCTCCGTGGTCGGCGCGAGCGGCAGCACGTTCACCCTGACGTTCGAGGGTCACACGACCAACCCGATCACGTACCACACGCTCAACTCAACTGAATTTCCCCTCACGGCCGAAGTGATACGGCAGGAACTTGAAAAGCTGCCGGGCGCGCCGACGGTCGGGATCCAGGGTCCCGCTGAGGGCCCGTATACGATCGTCTTTCGTGGCGCTGATGAAGGTGTGAGCGTGCCGCCCGTGGAAGACGGTCCGCCGTCCGGGGGTAGCGTCGTCACGGTAAGCACGGTTCAGCAGGGCGGCGAAGCGTATGACACGCACTACCACTTCGAATACGTTTCGCAGAAGCAGTTTGAAGCGCCGGGTGGCGAAGGTGGTTTCGCGATGGCCGTCTCTACGCCGGAAGTCGATGCGGGCTCGGGTGATAGCAGCGAGATCGTGGGCGAAGACCTCCCCGGGTTGCAGGCTGGTGAAACGTACCGGTATCGTCTTGCCGCGAGCAACACCGCCCCGGGGACCTCGCTCGTTCAGGGTGCTGAACAGGTCCTCACGGTCCCGGTCCCGCCGTCTGTGGGCGAACCGTCGGCGTGTCCTAACGAAGTGTTCCGTACGGGTCTGTCCGCTGGTCTGCCCGATTGTCGTGCGTATGAGCAGGTCACTCCGGTCGATAAGGAAGGTGCGACGGAACCGTTTCATTATCGTGGGGGTGTTGCGTCTGCGGTGGTGGTTGGTGAAGGTGGCGAAAGCGTCGCGTTCGAAGAGCCTGTCACCAGCTACGGTGAAGGCCCCGGCGCTGGCGGGAGTCCTTATTTCTTCTCGCGGGCGCAGGGTAGTGGCTGGTTGATGAACGCCGGTGCGCCTCAGCCGGAAGCCGGGATCTATCACTTCTACCCGCAACTGTACAGCGCCGATCTCTCGCAGGTGGCGTTTGTTGCGGAATACGCGACGTCGGTGTCTGGTAACTCGCCTGATTTTGAATATAAGGTTGGGCCTGCGGGCGGCCCGTATACGCTTGTCGCGTCGATTCCCCGTGAAGACGTGTCGTTTTCAGTTGCGGGCGAAGGTTGGGTCGCCGGGAACGGTGATTTCTCAAAGCTCGTGCTGCAGACCAAAGACTACAACCTGCTCGGCGAACCGACGGGCACTAGGAGCGGCGAGGACCTCTACGAATACACGGCGAGTGGGGGTTTGCGCGAGTTGAACGTCGATGAAGAAGGAGCGACGATCGGCTCGTGCGGCGCCAACGTCGTCCGCGGAGAAGAAGACCCAGGGGAAGGCGCGGGAGCGGGCGCATCGTCTCATGCCGATAGTAGTTCTCACAGTATCTCCGCGGATGGTTCGCGGGTGTTCTTCGAAGCCGCCCCTGGCCATGAATGCGCCGGGCCGAAGAACTTGTATATGCGTGTCAACGGGTCGGAAACGGTCGATATCGGCGCGTACGCGTTCCTCGGCGCGGACAAGGAAGGCGACAAGCTGCTGCTGAAGAACGGCACGGGTGAAGTCCTCGGCTATAACACCGAAACGCGGGCGACGAGGTCTCCCTCGCCCGCGGAAACCACGGTAGCGGGTGAACTCGCCGTGCTGAGTGTTCCGTATCAGGTCGATCCCGAAGACGCGCTCGATCGTGGGGGCTATACCTATTTCACGGGTATTGTTCCGGGTGTTCCCGGCGGTGGCAAGGAACCCGCGGATCCCGTCGGTGAATGCAGAACGGGGGGTTGTCCCAGCAAGCAGGTCTGGCGTTATGACGCGGTCGAACACGTCATCCAGTGTGTCTCCTGCGCGTCCTCCTTCGACCCGGAACCGCAGCAGGAATCGATCCTCGACGGGATCCAAGGCCTGCCCTTTCTCAACGGTGGTCTACCCGATTACACCTCGGCGTCCGCGAATGGCGAGTTCGTGTTCTTCACGACCACCTCCGCGCTCGTCCGGCAGGACATCGACGGTGAAATCCCAGCCGAATTACCCAACAAGGGGGGCGAATTCGAAAGCGTCGGTGGGCTTAAGTCACCTTCGACCGATGTGTATGAGTGGCGCGCTGACGGTGTCGATGGTTGCGGTGTGGCGCAGGGTTGTCTGGCGCTGCTCACCGACGGCCGCGGCGGCTACATAAACCTGTTCCTCGGTAGCGCCGATGAAGGCCGCGATGTCTTCATCTCCACCCGCTCGAAACTCCTGCCGCAAGACGATGACACCGCGGGCGATATCTACGACGTGCGTATCGACGGGGGCCTCCCGGGTGCGCCGCCGCGCCCGACTGAATGCGAAGGCGATGCGTGCTCGACGCCGCCGAGCGCGCCGAACGACCCGACGCCGTCGAGTCTGACGTTCTCCGGGGTCGGGAATCTGCTCCCCGCGGAAGCGCAGCAGCCCAGCACAACGAAACCTAAAGCGACGAAGCCCAAAGCAAAGAAGAAGGCCGCGAAGAAGAAGGCTGGGGCAAAGAAGAAGCGGAAGAAGGGGAAGGGTAAGAGGGCTGCCGTTGGGCATGCCAAGAGAGCCGACAACAAGCGGAGGGTGCAGTCATGAGGGTTCCGAGTCATTTGAGGCTGCTGGTTCTCAGCGCCTGTCTGCTGGTTGTTGGTGTGTTGCCGGGTGTGGCGCAGGCTCGGCCGAGTGAACATCCGTTTGAAATTGTGCCTGGGTCGTTTAGTTTCGCGCCGTCGACTCTTCAGGCGGGTGCGCACGCTGACTGGGTCACTTCGTTCGATTTCGCTCACGAAGCCAGTGGTTCGACGTTCGGTGATGTGCGTAACATCGTTGTGAATATTCCGGCTGGTTTTGACGCGAGCAATACCGCTGTCCCTACCTGCACCGACGCGCAGTTGCTGTCGAAAAGTCCGCGCGCGGCGGTGGGGGAAGTCCCTGACTGTCCGATCGCCAGTCAGGTCGGTGAGATCAGTATCGAAGCGTTCATCAATCCGGCGAGCGATATCCCGTACCAGATCAGTTTCCCGTTGTACAACATCGAAGTCACGAGCTTCGGCACGGCTGCGCAGTTGGGCTTCCAGGTCCCCGGCCTGTTCACGCAGATCTTGCAGGTCAGGGTTCGTCCTGGTGATCTGGGTCTTACCGTGACGACCCCGAACATCGCCAAAATCGCTGAAACCCATAATGTCTCTGTGACCGTGTGGGGTCTCCCCGCCAGTCATGAACACGACGCGATGCGTGGCACGGTCTGCGGCGATAACGGGGAAATCCCACCGATCTGTCGTAACGAATTCGGTGGTCCGCAGGAAGCACGCGTACCCGTCAGGCCCTACCTGTCCAATCCCGGCGGTTGTGGGGCGTTCACCGCGAGCATGGAAGCGGACTCGTGGGAGCAACCGTTCGCGTGGAGCACCGCAAGCTTCGAAGGCGCCCCGATCACCGAATGCGATCGCGTACCGTTCGAACCCTCGATCGAAGTACAGCCATCCACGCGCTCCGCGGAATCACCGACCGGCCTCGAAGTCTCGCTGCTGGTCCCACAGACGTGGGAAAACCAGTTCACGATCGCGACAGCGAACCTGAAGGAAACAAAGGTCACGCTACCCGAAGGGATCACCGCGAACCCCGGTCTCGCAGCCGGTCTCGGAGCGTGCAACCCCGAACAGTACAAGTCGGAAACGAGCTCATCGCTGTCCGGCGAAGGATGCCCCCCGGAATCAAAGATCGGATCGATCGAAATCGAAACACCGCTGCTGGCAGAAAAGATCCCCGGCGCGATCTACATCGCAACACCGTATGACAATCCGTTCCCAGAACCTGGGCATCCCGGTGGGTCGCTACTAGCGTTGTATGTCGTCGCGAAGGACCCCGAACGCGGAATCATGATCAAGGTCGCGGGCAAGATCACACCGGACCCCGTCACCGGACGACTCGTCACGACATTCGGTGCGACACCAACGTTCGCTGGTCTCCCCGCAACCCAAGGAACCCCCCAACAACCATTCAGCAAGTTCACGCTGAAGTTCCGCCCCGGCGCCACCGCACCACTGATCAGCCCCCCCACATGTGGCAGCTACAGCGTCCAGGGAGCATTGACACCGTGGTCAGCACCGCAAGAACCACGCTTCATCTCCAGCCAACCGTTCGCGATCACCCAAGGTGTCCACGAAGGATCATGCCCCTCCGGTGGTGTCCCGCCGTTCAAACCGAAGGTCATCTCCGGCACCCAGAACAACGCCGGCGGGTCCTACAGCCCGTTCTACCTACGCATCCTGCGCGAAGACGGCGAACAAGAGCTCACACGCTTCTCCACCACGCTACCACCGGGACTGACCGGGAACCTCTCGGGGATACCGTTCTGTCCCGACGCGAGCATCGAAGCCGCAAAGGGCGTCACCGGTGCTGAAGAGGAGACCAACCCCTCGTGTCCCGCGGCGAGCGAAATCGGGCACACGATCGTCAGCGCCGGCGTTGGGACCGTCCTTGCGCAAACACCCGGCAAGGTCTACCTCGCCGGCCCCTACCACGGCGCACCGCTCTCGATCGTCTCGATCACGAGTGCGAAGGTCGGCCCGTTCGACCTGGGGACCGTCGTGATTCGTTTCGCGCTGAACATCAACCCCAGCACCGCGCAGGTTGAAGTGAGCGCGAACGGGTCTGATCCGATCCCGCACATCATCAAAGGGATCGTCGTCCACGTCCGTGAAATCCGCGTCTACATGGACCGCCCCAACTTCATCATCAACCCCACCAACTGCTCTCCCCTGTCGATCACCGACACGATCGACGGCGCCGGAGCGGACTTCACGAACCCCGCCGATCAGGTTCCCGTGAGCGTCGGCACACCGTTCGAGGCCGCGGACTGCTCCAGCCTGCAATTCAAACCCGCGTTCAAGGTCAGCACCAACGGCAAAACAAGCAAAGCCAACGGCGCCAGCCTGTCCGTGAAGCTGACCTATCCCAACGCGCCGCAGGGAACCCAGGCGAACATCACCAGGGTCAAGGTCGACCTCCCCAAGCAACTGCCCTCCAGGCTGACCACACTCCAGAAGGCGTGCACCGCAGCGCAGTTCGACACGAACCCCGCGGGATGTCCCGCGGCGTCGTTCATCGGGCACGCCCGCGCGATCACCCCCATATTGCCGGTCCCGTTGGAAGGCCCAGCGATCTTCGTCTCCCATGGCGGGGAAGCGTTCCCCAGTCTCGAGGTCGTGCTGCAGGGCTACGGCGTCACGATCGACCTCGTCGGCTCGACGTTCATCAGCAAAGCCGGGATCACCTCGAGCACCTTCAAGACCGTCCCCGACCAGCCCGTCACGAGCTTCGAACTGACCTTGCCCCAAGGCCCCGACTCCGCGCTGGCCGCCAACGGCAACCTGTGCTCCTCAAAGCTGGCGATGCCAACCGAATTCGTCGCTCAGAACGGCGCCGCGATCCACCAATCCACCCCCGTCACCGTCACCGGCTGCGCCAAGAAGAAGCCCCTCACCCGCGCACAGAAGCTCACCGCCGCACTCAAGGCCTGCCACCGGAAGGCGAAGTCCAAACGCGCTGGCTGCGAAAAGCAAGCACGCAAGCAGTACGGCCCGCTCAAACAAAAGAAACACAAGAAATCATAGAGACCAAGCCAAATGAAACCCCAAACAAATACACAAACCACACGCTCGATGAAGCCAACGAGCACCCGCCTCGCGGGCGCGACGCTGGCGATCGTGGTGTGGGCGCTGCTGATCGCCAGCTCGGCTATCGCCTCGGGTGGGCCCCCGGTCTGGAAACAGCCGCCTGCTGTGATTGTGCATTCGACAAGAGTGACGATCATCGTGGGTTTGGAGACCGAAGAACTCGCCACGCAATGGGAGGTCGAATACGCCCCCGCTGAAAACGGCAAAGCACCGCCCGTAGGGAGCCCTGCATGGACGCTCGCAGATAAAGGAGTGGCGGAAGAAAAAAGGGGTGAATTCACCATTTATATCGGGTCTGCCGACCCTGGCGCAGCTGGTAATGCTCCGCGTCAGTCGCGTCATCTTACGCCGAACACGTCTTATTTTGCGCGTTTCGTAGCGAACAATCGGGCTGGGGGCGCGGGTGGTGGTGAAGATGTAGACATGGTCCCCTTTAAAACACTTCCTGTGGGCAGGCCTGAAGTCCCTAAGAATGGCATTCTGGAAGGAGAAGAAACGACGTTCAGACGCGGTGAAGTGACCGATAATTCGGCTGCGTTCTCCGCGAAGGTCGAGACAAATGGTGCGCAGACCGAATATCGCTTTGAATACGCTCCTTCGCCGGGTGGCCCGTGGGCCTTGTTCTCGCCGACGAGCAAGGGCACGGTCACCGTCGCGGAAGATTACGCGAACGTGGCAGCGACGCTCACGGGGCTAGAACCGGAAACGACTCATTATGTGCGGGTCAGGATGATCGGTGACGGCGAAACTATACAGTCCAAGTACTTCGGTGGTCTTGAGGAACGCGAATTTGTTACGACTGGTACGGCGAAACCGGAAGCCAGGGAACCGGAAGTTCGTAATGTCACGGCGGACTCGGCTCACCTGACGGCAGAAATTTTTCCGCGCGGTTCGGAAACTGCGTGGCGTCTGGAATCGGCGACCGACGCGGGGGGGCCGTGGACAGCGGTGGTCGGGGCGAATGGCACGATTACGCAGGAACAGGCCGAAGCCATCCCTTACTATACCGGTGTCCATTTTGGTGTGAGTTTTCTTCATTTGAGTGCGTCCACGGGTTATTTTGTGCGTTTGGTCGTGGAAAGCCCGAAGTTTGGTGTGTTGCCGCCGAGCAAAAGCGCTCATTTTGTGACGTCTGGTGCTCCGAGCGTGTCGACGTTCGCGGTGCATGCGTTGCATGGTGGGTCGTTGCGGTTGTTGGGTGCGGTGAACCCGAACAGCTTGCCGACGTCGTTGGAACAGACGATCTCCGTGGTCGGCGCGAGTGGTAGCACGTTCACCCTCACGTTCGAGGGTCACACGACCAACCCGATCACGTACCACACGCTCAACTCGACCGAATACTCCACCACGGCCGAAGTGATACAGCAGGAACTCGAGAAGCTTCCAGGCGCGCCGACGGTCGGGGTCGACGGTCCCGCTGAGGGCCCGTACACGGTCTTCTGTAATGGCGCTGATGAAGGGATAAGCGTGCCGCCCGTGGAAGACGGCCCGCCGTCCGGGGGTAGTGTGGTCACGGTAAGCACGATTCGGCAGGGCGGTGAAGCGTATGACACCCACTATCATTTCGAATACGTCTCGCAGAAGCAGTTTGAAGCGCCGGGCGGCGAAGGCGGTTTCGCGGGCGCCGTCTCCACGCCGGAAGTCGATGCGGGCTCGGGGGATAGCAGCGAGATCGTTGGCGAAGACCTCCCTGGGTTGCAGGCTGGGAAAACCTACCGGTATCGTCTCGCCGCGAGCAACACTGCCCCGGGGACCTCGCTCGTGCAGGGCGCTGAACAGGTCTTCACGGTCCCCGTCCCGCCGTCCGCGGGCGAACCTGCGGCGTGTCCTAATGAAGTGTTCCGTACGGGCTTGTCTGCGGGTTTGCCTGATTGTCGTGCGTATGAGCAGGTCACGCCGGTCGGATAAGCAAGGTGCGACAGGAACCGTTTCATTATCGATGGTCGGTGTTGCGTCTGCGGTGGTCGGTTGGTGCAGATGGTGAAAGTGTCGTGTTTGAAGCGCCGAACACGTATTATTTGGCTGGTCCGGAAACGGAGGCAGAGCCCGTTTTTGTTTTCGCGGTGCAGGCGTAGCGGTTGGCGGATGCGCGCCGGCGCGTTGCAGCCGGAAACGGGTGATGCGCTCATTTTATCCGCAGGTGTACAGCACTGATGTGTCGCAGGTTCGCGTTCGTCGCGAATACGCGACCTCGGATGTCCGGCAATTCGCCCGACGGTTGAATATCAGGGTTGGGCCGGTCGGGGGCCCTTATACGACGGTCGCGTCGGTCCCCCGTGAGGACGTGTCGTTTTCGGTTACAGGCGGAAGGGTGGGTCGCCGGGAACGGCTGAGTTTCTCAAAGCTCGTGCTGCAAACCAAAGACTACAACCTGCTTGGCGAACCGACGGGCACGAGGAGCGGCGCGGACCTCTATGAATACACGCCGGATGGCGGTTTGCGCCAGTTGAACGTCGATGGACGGAAGGCGAAACGACGACGATCGGCTCATGCGGCGCCGACGTCGTCCATGGCGCAGAAGACAAGATCTGAACATGCCGATAGTAGTGGTCCTCACAGTGTCTCGGCGGACGGTTCGCGGGTGTTCTTCGAAGCGGCCCCGGGCAGAATGCATCGGAAGCCAAGGACCTGTATATGCGTGTGAACGGCGTCGGAAACGGTCGATATCGGCGCGTACACGTTCCTCGGCGCGAACAAGGAAGGCGACAAGCTGCTGCTGAAGAACAGCACAGGTGAAGTCCTCGGCTATAACACCGAAACACGCGCGACGAAGTCTCCCTCGCCCGCGGAAACCACGCTAGCGGGTGAACTCGCCGCGCTGGACGTTCCCTACCAGGTCGACCCCGAAGACGCACTCGGCCGCGGGGGCACCACCTATTTCACGGGTATTGTTCCGGGTGTTCCCGGTGGTGGCAAGGAACCCGCGGATCCCGTCGGTGAATGTAAAACGGGGGGTTGTCCGAGCAAGCAGGTGTGGCGATATGACGCGGTCGAACACGTCATCCAGTGCGTTTCCTGCGCGTCCTCCTTTGACCCGGAACCGCAGCAGGAATCGACCCTCGACGGGGTCGGAGGTTTGCCGCAGCTCAACGGTGGTCTACCCGACTACACGTCCGCGTCCGCGAACGGCGAGTTCGCGTTCTTCACGACCGCCTCGGCGCTCGTCCGGCAGGACATCGACGGTGAAATCCCAGTCGAACTAGCCAACGGGGGGGCGAATTCGAGAGCACTAACGGGCATACCTCGCCCTCGACCGATGTGTATGAGTGGCGCGCTGACAGTGTCGATGGTTGCGGGGAAGTGCAGGGGTGCCTGGCGCTGCTCACCGACGGCCGCGGCGGCTACATAAACCTGTTCCTCGGCAGTGCCGATGAAGGCCGCGATGTGTTCATCTCGACCCGCTCGAAACTCCTACCGCAAGACGATGACACCGCCGGCGACATCTACGACGTCCGTATCGACGGCGGCCTACCGGGCGCGCCACCGCGCCCGACTGAATGCGAAGGTGATGCGTGCTCAACGCCGCCGAGCGCGCCGAACGATCCGACGCCGTCGAGCCTCACGTTTTCCGGGGTCGGGAACCTGCTCTCCGCGGAAGCACAGCAGCCCAGCACAACTAAACCAAAAGCGATGAAGCCCAAAGCAAAGAAGAAGAAGAAGGGCAAGCCAAGGAAGAAGGCAAAGAAGAAGGGCAGAAAGGCCACGACCAGACACGCCAAGAAAGCAGACGACAAGCGGAGGCCGTAACACAAGCGGTCGGGCGGGCGCGAGTGGGGAGTGGTCGCGAGCGCCGCGCAGCGGTAAAGCCGTTGGCATCGAGGAAGAGTCCGGTCAAGGAGAACGCGGTGCGCTTGTCCTGTCCGGCAGTGGATGGTTGCGCGCCAAGCGCTCCAGCAGGATCGCGGCCTTCTCGATGAGCGTGACGTAAAGCTCGACCTCTCCGAAGCCGGCGCGTGGGGCGGCAAGCGCGGAGTCGGCCAGGCCGACGTTTGGAAGGCCGGCCACCTGCTCGGGCGTGATGCCGAGGACTTTGGCGGCGGCATCGCAGAAGTCGCCGAACTCCGGGTAGCTGACCGCCACCGACTACTTGCCCAGGCGACGCAGTGTCTCGCGGTGCTCCTGGGCAAACTGGCGACGTTGCTCGGCGCGCTCTCGCTCGGTGCCGGGGAGACCGCGTGGGAGATCCTGCCGCTTCGCGGGCGGCGGGGTCGCCTTCGATCCAGCCGGGGATGTCTTGGGCCTCGCTGCGCTCATGCCTGCATTGTAGCCCCATGTCTCGCTCGCCGAACCGTGTCCCGAGATATGTCCCGATGGTCAGATCAGGCCGTCGGATCAAACGTGGTGGCCCATAGCTGTACCGTGGGACGAGATAGAGTCCCAATCATCACAATATCGGCTGCAGACCCCGTGCTAAGCGGGGTATGAGTCCCAACAAGTGGAGGTGGCAGATGGCCGAAACAGGACCGCCCACAGAGGGAATTGTGCTGACCCACTTCATCGTCTCGGACGACGTCGAGCGCTCTCGGCGTTTCTACACCGAGGTGCTCGGCGGCACGTTGGAACGCTCCGGAGAGCCGACCAACGTCGCGCTCGCCAACAGCTGGATCGTCATCAATGGGGGCGGGGGCCCGACCGACGACAAGCCGGCGGTGACCCTGGAGACGCCACGCGACCTCGACCGGGTCAGCAGTTTCCTCAATATCCGGGTCAAAGACATCGAGGCCGTGTACGCCGAATGGAGCGCTCGGGGCGCTCAATTTTTGACGCCGCCGAAGCAGCACCAGTACGAGATCCGTTGCTACATCCGCGATCCCGACGGGCATCTGATCGAGGTGGGGCAAACCACGGACCCTGAGGGGGACTGGACCCCCCCTCAGTGGCTGTCGAGTACGGCCGACGGGGAGTCATGACGACCGCGGTCATCGGCACCGGGACGCTCGGAACGTGCGGGACCATCGGGTCGTGGACGGGGTCCGTTTACTCGACGATGTCGAGATCGTTCCGCACCGTTCGCTCCGGGTCACCTCTGAGCCCTGGAAATCCCGCGAAACAGCCGATCGGCAGGGCAAGGACGGACCAGCCGCAAACGGCCGGACACGCTGAAACCTACGGAACCGAAGATCGGGAGTTCGAATCTCTCCTGGCGCGTTTGTGCGGCGTCCATGCCGTGTGTTACGCACGGTCCCCTTACCCACCCTCGTCCGGAAGTCAGCGTCAGGTGGTGTGCGGTGCAGGTGCGATGTGTGCGCTGCACGTTGCTGGGCTAACGGTGCGCGGGTTTTGAGGCCCCGTACGCCGCCCCGGCGTAACCAGTCAGGATTTCCAGTCCACTGGTGCGACCCTTGGCCGGCCGCTGGCCTTGACGCTCGCTCTTTCGGACTACCGACCGTCGTTCACTCCATCAGCAGTGTTGTCCAGTTGTGCTCCTGCAGTCTCGTCTCCAGCTCCCGCCGTTGCCTGGCCAGGGCATCGAGAGAGCGCTGAATGTCGCCGACGCTCACCTGGCGCACCATCCGGATCTCCAAGCGGCTGTAGCGCGACGGGCTGTTGTTGGTCGTGGCGCGTATGACCGTCCGCAGGACATCCTGCCTGAGTGCCAGCACGTCTCGCTGCGCCAGGCCCTCTGTCACCGTCTCTCCGTTAGACAGCTTGGTGCGCGCATTGGTTCGGTTGATCTGTGCGATCAGTCGCCGCAGCTCGTCGCAGAGCTGGTCCACCTCGGCCAGGAGCTCCTGGGCACTCTCGGGAGGCTCATCTCCCTCTTGGGTCAGGACGCTCACGCCCAGACGGCTTTGCAGCTGCGCGATCCGCTTCTGCAGATCGGCTCTGCGGTTGAGTGCCTCACCTACGCTCATGCCTTCACTATACAGACAAATGTCCGCACCGGGTCGCTGCACGCGATCTTGCGGCGCGCCCGGGACGGCTCAGCTGGGACCGATGGTACGCAGGCCGACGAGGCGTGCGGCCGCGCTCTGGCGCTCGTCGTAGCTGACGAACCCATCGAGATCCTTGATCTTGGCGGCGGCCGTGACGTGGATCGCGTCCAGCGACCGCAGCAGCGGCTCGCCGAGCTTGCCGGCGGCCGTGAGCAGTTTCCGATCCAACGGCAGCAGCGCGACCGCTTCCAGCAGCTCGGTCGTGCGCTCGATCAAGGTCTGCAGCGGCAGCTCGGGATCGTGCGCCGCGGCGTAGCGGATTGCCCGCGGTGTCTCGGTCAGCGCCAGCTCGCAGGACACGAGATCGGAGTCGGCGAGGAAGTTGCGCAGGGCGTCGCTTTGGGGCTCGTCGCGCACGAGCTTGACCAGCGCTGAAGCGTCGGTGTAGTAGAGCGCCACCTCAGCGCTCGCCGCGAACCTCGTCCAGCGCGCGGCTGAGCGCGTACGGGTCGCCATCGAGCCGCAGCGGCTCCGGCAGCCCGCGGCGGGTCGGGCGCGAGATCCGTCCGTCGGCGATGAGGCGATCGAGCGCCGCACCCGTGGTGGCCGGCGGGCCGAACTCGGCGACCGGCCGATTGTGGGCGGTCACGATCAGCCGCTCTCCCCGCTCGACCCGACGTAGGTAGAGGCTCAGGTTCCGGCGGAACTCGGCTACTCCCACGGCGTTGCTCATGTACATAAAGGTAGCACATAGGCCCTATGCCTCTAGGTGGGATTGTGGCTACAGGCGAGCCGGCAATCAGCGGCGCATCGGCGTCGCTGACATCCATGCATTCCGTGAGCGGCGCGAGCAGATGGAAGCAGGGCTCAGGGTCATGGCGGAAATCACCAATGAGTCCGCCAACGGCTGCGCTACTCGAACGCCGGGGCGCTCCACCCCGGCGTGATGTCCGGCAGCCCGTCGCTGACGCGATCGGGGAAGTGGGCCGGGCGCTTCTCCAAGAACGCCGTGATGCCCTCGGCCGCGTCGGCGGATTGACCGCGGGAGAACATTCCCCGCGAGTCCGCGCGGTGGGCGATCATCGGATGCTCGGCGCCGAGCATCGTCCAGAGCAGGCGCCGGGCGAGCGCGACCGACACCGGCGCGGTGTTCTCGGCGATCTCCAAAGCGATCTCGCGCGCCGCGTCGAGCAGCTCGCCGGCGGGGTGCAGGCTGCGCAGGAGCCCGCCCTCGAGCCCCTCTCGCGCGGGGAAGACCCGGCCTGTGGTGGCCCACTCCAGCGCGCGGCTGATGCCGACGATGCGCGGCAGAAACCAGCTCGAGCAGGCCTCGGGGACGATGCCGCGGCGCACGAACACGAAGCCCATGCGAGCATCGTCGGCCGCGAGGCGAATGTCCATCGGCAGCGTCATCGTCGCCCCGACGCCGACGGCGGGGCCGTTGATCGCCGCGATCACGGGCTTGGTGGACTCGAAGATGCGCAGCACCACCTGGCCGCCGTTGTCGCGCGGCACCGCCTCGGCGCCCATGCGCGCGCGGTAGTCAAACGTCTCGCCGCCGGCGGCGAGGTCCGCGCCCGCGCAGAACCCGCGTCCCGCGCCGGTAACGATCACGACGCGCACCTCGTCGTTGGCGTCGGCGCGGTCGAACGCCTCGATCAGCTCGCTCGCCATCGTGGGCGTCCACGCGTTGAGGCGCTCGGGGCGGTTCAGCGTGATCGTGAGGACGCGCTCTGAGACGTCGGTGAGGATCTGCTCGAATGCCATGCGAGCAAGGATCGTACGTCCCCGGGAGCCGATCGGTCGGCTGCCCTGCGTGCCGAGTCATGTGCTCGACCGCATGCAAACAGTCGATCTGATTTATCTGATAATGTGGTGCGCATGGTTCGCATGAGCGCAACCGAGGTGGCTCGGAACTTCTCAGCGGTCGTAAACCGCGTCGGGGCGGGTGAGGAGATCGAGATCGTTCGCAACGGCGCCCCCGTCGCCGAGCTGCGCCGGCCGTCGCGGCCGCGTAGGCTCTCAGGCGAGGCGTGGCAACGGTTCATCGAGAGCCTACCCCCCGTCGATGAGGGCTTCGCGCGCGACGTGGACGAGGCACGCGAGAGCATCGCCCCGCCCGTGGGCAAATGGCCGGCTGGCTGATCGACACATCTGTCCTGATCGATGCCGAGCGCGGGGGCGGGGCATTGTCGTCGCTCGCGCGGGTTCCCCGCGAGGGAGAGCACGCGATCAGCGTGATCTCGGCCAGCGAGCTCGTCCATGGCATTCATCGTGCCGTTGACGCGGGTGTCCAGATGCGGCGACGAGCATTCGTCGAGGGTGTGCTGTCCGAGCTGGAGGCGCTCCCCATAACCCTCGAGGTGGCGCGGGTCCACGCGGGGATCTGGGCCCAGCTCGAAGCGGTCGGGGAGATCGTCGGCGCGCACGACCTCTGGATCGCCGCCACCGCGCTCACTCACGGCCTGCGGGTCGCGACGAGCAACGCGCGTGAGTTCGAACGCATCCCGGGCCTCTCCGTGCTCCCCTTGTGACCGCCCTTCGTGGGTGAGCGAACCGCGGGACCTAGTTTCGCTCTGCAGAGCGGCGTGGACAGGGGCTGTCGGTCTGTCCTGCGCACTCGGTGCAGTTCGCACTTGACAACCCCTGTTGTAGACGCTATGTTCTTGGTTGTCATGACTCCCGGAGGGCGGGAGTCGGGCATAAACATAGGATCGGGTTTGGGTCTTCCTTTTAGTGGTCGACCTTGCAGCGCAATAGAGGGTTCTTTTCGGAGAGGGACCTGAATCGTTTTCGGTGAGGGAGCTGTTTTCGCGTGAGTTCGATGGGGACATACGTGCCAGGGATTGCCGCGCGCCCAGTAGGGCCCATAGGTAGATGCGTCAGCAGCGCTGACACATCTCTCTCTCTCTCTCTCTCTCTCTCTTATCGCAGTAGCGGCCTCGGTCTAACCGCCGAATCGGACCGGGTTCCCAGCCCCCTCGCGGGGTATGGCCACCCGCACCTCGCGCCTCCTTCGAAGCTACCCCGCCACGCGCATGATGACGTTCGCCGTCCGAGCGCTTTAACGCGAGACCGAAGCCTTTCTTACACGGCAACGAACGGCCGGCAAGCCCACTGCGAGCGGTATTGCCGTGCGCGTGGCGGCGTAGCTGGGACACCCCACGCTTCGTCCTTGACACCACATGCGTCGTTCTCGCAACGCGCTTTGTCGCACGCGAGACATCGTCGCGTGCTGTCTCCTTCCCGCGCGCCTGGAGGCGTAGCTGGGACACCCCACGCTTCGTCCTTGACACCACACGCGTCGTTCTCGCAACGCGCTTTGTCGCACGCGAGACATCGTCGCGTGCTATCTCCCCGCCGCGCGCCTGGAGGCGTAGCTGGAACACCCCGCGCTTCGTCCTTGACACCACACGCGTCGTCCTCGCAACGCGCTCTGTCGCACGCGAGACATCGTCGCGCGCTGTCTCCTTCCCCGCGCGCCTGGAGGCGCTGAATCGAAACTCGTTTCGGTGTCTCCCTGGTTTTCGCGTCTGGGCTGTCGTGGCACGACGCCCGTTCGCCGCGCGCCCGGCTGCACAGCTCGGACACGACGCGCGTCCTTGCTCGCGGGGAGGCCCGCGTGATGCCCGCGCGTGCTCCCGCCCGCGCCCGCTCGCGTGCTTCCCTCGCCCGTCGGGGTAAGGACTCCCGTGCGCAGGTCTCCGAGATGCAGCGCTCGCGGCTGCTGGCCGCCGCGGTGCGGGCCGTGGACGAGCTTGGTTACGAGGGTGCGACGGTCGCGAATATAACGCAGCGCGCGCGTGTCTCGCGGCGCACGTTCTACGAGCTGTTCGCCAACCGCGAGGAGTGCGTCGCGGCGGTGCTGGAGGACGCGGCGCTGCGGATCGCGGCTGAGATCGAGCGCGCGGGACTGGAGGACCGGCCGTGGCGAGAGCGGGTGCGTGGCGGGTTGTGGGCGATCCTGTCGTTTCTGGATCGCGAGCCGGTGCTCGCGCGGGTGTGCGTGGTGCAGGCGCTGCGCGGCTCGCAGGCGGTGCTCGAGCGTCGCGAGGAGATCCTGCAGGGCCTCGCGCGCGTGCTCGACGAGGGTCATGCCGGGGGTTCCCGCGGCGTGGAGTGTCCGCCCTTGACGGCGGAGGGTTTGGTCGGCGCGGCGTTCGCGATCGTCTACGCACGGCTGCTGCGCGGCGACTCCGAGTCCCTCACGGGCCTGTCGGGTGAATTGATGGGGATGATCGTGCTGCCCTATCTGGGGCCCGTGGCGGCGCGGCGGGAGCGCGCGCTGCCCGTGCCGGCCTCGACGCGTCGTGGTCCGGCCGCGCGCGACGGTGCGCCGCCGAGCGCCGAGCGCGATCCGCTGGAGGGCATCCCGATGCGTTTGACGTATCGCACCGCGCGGGTGCTGGAGGACGTGGCGGCGCATCCGGGTGTCAGCAATCGCATGGTCGCGGAGCTCGCGGGGATCGCCGATCAGGGCCAGGTCTCCAAGCTCCTGGCGCGACTGGAGCGTTTGGGGCTGTTGGCGAACACGGGCGCGGGACACGCGCATGGCGAGCGTAACGCGTGGCGGCTGACGCCCACCGGGGAACGGGTCGCGCACAGCATCGGCGCTCACACAAACGGCGCCGGATCGCAAGGAGCGAGCAAGTGAGCGGTCGGTTCGAGGTCTTTCAGCAGTTGTTCACACAATCCGCGTGCGTAGCGCTGAGCGCCGGCACGCTCGACTCCCTCAGGAGGAGAGATACCCAATGACGACGATGTTCTCAGCAATACGCAGACGGTTGCATGTCAGTCCCGCGACGGTGATCGCCAGTCTCGCGTTGGTGTTCGCGATGACCGGTGGCGCGTATGCCGCCAAGAAGTATCTGATCACCTCGACCAAGCAGATCAGTCCGAGCGTGCTGAAGTCGCTGCAGGGCAAGGCTGGTCCGGCGGGTGGGAATGGTACGCAGGGCTTGGCGGGTTCCGCGGGTGCGCAGGGCCCGGCGGGGGCCAAAGGCGATAGCGGGGCTGCTGGCACAAACGGCACGAATGGCGCTAACGGCACGAGCGTGTCCAGCGTCGAATCCGCGACCAAAGCGATCGGGCCATGCAAAGCGGGCGGCTCGGAATTCACCTCGGCTAGCGGCAAAACGTATGCCTGTAACGGTAAGGAAGGGACCTTCGGCGGGCAGGCGCTCCCTGCGGGGAAGACGTTGCGGGGTGCTTGGTCTGCGTATTCGTACGGTGAAGCTGAATTTCCGAATCCTGGGTATGGCACGGCGGGGACCGCCGCGAGCTTCGCACTTCCCGTCTCCGGGGTGCCCACGACGCACTACATCGGCGATGGCGATGGCGAAGGCGAAGGTAAAGAAGCGGAAGCGATCGTGAAAGGCGAATGCAAAGGTAAGTCCAGCGATCCCGGTGCTGCCGCGGGTAATCTCTGTGTCTTTGCTGAATCGGAAGTGAACCTGTTCAGTTTCGGTCCGACGATCTCGCTGAACGGCGATCCCGAAGAAACCATTGGTTTCAGGATCGCAGCCCCCAGCGGGCCGGCTAAGGGAGTCGTTTCGATGGAAGGCTCGTGGGCGGTGACCGGCTAGCCGCCGATGCCGCGCGCTCCGGGACGGCCCAGCCTGTCCCGGGGCGCCCCGCGGCGCGATTGCGCCGGTCGTAAACCCACACACCGAGAAAGAGAAATCAGGAGACATCACGTGAGACTTCAAGCGAAGATACAATCCATCGGGTCGGCCCAGCACCGGCTTGGTCGTCACGCTGGAGTTTCTCGTGTCCTTGCCACGCGGGGTGTCTCGCACGACGCTGCAGGGGCCGGTGTGCCCTCGCGTCGTGTCGCGAGGGCGAGGGGTGGTCGTCTTGCGGGCGCGGTGCTGGCGATCGTGGTGTGGGCGCTGCTGATCGCCAGCTCGGCTATCGCCTCGGGTGGGCCCCCGGTTTGGAAACAGCCACCCGCCGCGGTGATTGTGCATTCGACGAGGGTGATAATCGATGTGGGTTTGGAGACCGAAGAACTCGCTACGGAATGGAAGGTCGAATACGCCCCCGCTGAAAACGGCAAAGCACCACCCGCAGGAAGCCCTGCATGGACGCTCGCCGACAAAGGAGCGACGGGAGAAAAAGAGGGAAACAACTTCGACATCTATATTGGCGCCAAAGACCCTAAAGAAAAAAGCGACGCGGCGCCGGTCCAGTTGCGTCACCTTACGCCGAACACGTCCTATTTCGCGCGTTTCGTAGCGGACAATCGGGCTGGGGGCGCGGGTGGCGGTGAAGCTGTGGATCTAGTTCCCTTCAAGACGCTTGCGGTGGGCAAGCCCGAAGTCCCCAAGCTCGGTCGTTTAGAACAAGAACAGACCACGTTCAAGGGCGGTGAAGTGACCGATACCTTGGCTGCGTTCTCCGCGAAGGTCGAGACGAACGGTGCGCAGACCGAATATCGCTTTGAATACGCTCCATCGGCTGGTGGTCCGTGGGTGTTGTTCTCGCCGACGAGCAGGGGCACGGTCACGGTCGCAGAAGACTACGCGAACGTGGCAGCGACGCTCACGGGGCTAGAACCGGAAACGACTCATTATGTGCGTCTCAGAATGATCGGTGACGGCGAAACGATACAGTCCAAGTATTTCGCTGGAGAAGGAACGGGTGTCGGGGAACGTGAATTCGTTACGACTTTGACGGCGAAGCCAGAAGCTGGGGGACCGGAAGTTCGTAATGTCACGGCGGACTCGGCTCACTTGACGGCAAGGGTTCTTCCGCATGGTTCGGAAACGACGTGGCGTTTGGAATCGGCGGCCGACGCGGGTGGTCCGTGGGCGGGGATCAGCAGTGGTGGTGGCACGATCACGCAGGAACAGGCTGAAAAGATCCCTTACCGCAATGCTGTCTTGTTTGGTGTGAGTTTTCTTCATTTGAGTGCGTCTACGGGTTATTTTGTTCGTTTGGTCGTGGAAAAGGCTGCGTTTGGTGTGTCGCCGTTGAGTGTGAGTGAAAGTGAGCATTTTGTGACGTCTGGTGCTCCGAGCGTGTCGACGTTTGCGGTGCATGCGTTGCATGGTGGGTCGTTGCGTTTGTTGGGTGCGGTGAATCCGAACAGTTTGCCGACGTCGTTGGAACAGACGATCTCCGTGGTAGGCGCGAGCGGTAGCACGTTCGAGCTCACGTTTGAGGGTCATACGACCGGTCCGATCACGTATTACACGCTCAACTCGACTGAACACGCGACCACGGCCGAAGCAATAAGGCAGGAACTTGAAAAGCTGCCGGGCGCGCCGACGGTCGGGGTCGAGGGTCCCGCTGAGGGCCCGTACACGATCGTCTTTCGTGGCGCTGATGAAGGGGTGAGCGTGCCGCCCGTGGAAGACGGTCCGCCGTCCGGGGGTAGCGTGGTCACGGTAAGCACGATCCAGCAGGGCGGGGAAGCGTATGACACCCACTATCACTTTGAATACGTCTCGCAGAAGCAGTTTGAAGCGCCGGGCGGCGAAGGCGGCCTCGCCACGGCCGTCTCCACGCCGGAAGTCGATGCGGGCTCGGGCGATAGCAGCGGGATCGTCGGTGAAGACCTCCCTGGTTTGCAGGCTGGTGAAACCTACCGGTATCGTCTCGCCGCGAGCAACACTGCCCCGGGGACCTCGCTCGTGCAGGGCGCTGAACAGGTCCTCACGGTCCCCGTCCCGCCGTCCGCGGGCGAACCTGCGGCGTGTCCTAACGAAGTGTTCCGTACGGGTCTGTCCGCCGGTCTGCCCGATTGTCGTGCGTATGAGCAGGTCACTCCGGTCGATAAGGAAGGCGCAACGGAACCGTTTCATTATCGTGGGGGTGTTAATTCTGCGGTGGTGGTCGGTGAAGGTGGCGAAAGCGTCGCGTTTGAAGCACCGGTGACCAGTTATGGTGAAGGCCCCAGCGCTGGAGGGAGTCCCTACTTCTTCTCGCGGGCGCAAGGGAATGGCTGGTTGATGAAGGCCGGTGAGCCTCAGCCCGAAGCGGGGATCTCTCATTTTTACCCGCAGTTGTATAGCGCTGATCTCTCGCAGCTGGCGTTTGTCGCGGAATACTCGACATCGGTGTCCGGTAACTCGTCTGATATTGAATATAAGGTTGGGCGTGCGGGTGGCCCCTATACCCTTGTCGCGTCCGTTCCACGTGAAGATGTACCGGCTGGGAGCGAAGGCTGGGTCGCTGGGAACGGTGACTTTTCAAAGCTTGTCTTGCAGACCCACGATCACATGTTGGGTGGAGAACCCACCGGTACGGTGAGCGGCGCCGACCTCTACGAATACACGACAGGTAGTGGTTTGCGCCAGTTGAACGTGAATGAAGAAGGAGCGACGATCGGCTCGTGCGGCGCCAACGTCGTCCATGGAGAAGAAGACCCCGGGGAAGGCGCGGGAGCTGGCGCATCGTCTCATCTCTATAGCGGTTCTCATAGTATCTCCGCGGATGGTTCGCGGGTGTTCTTCGAAGCCGCTCCCGGCCACGAATGCGCCGCAGCGAAGAACTTGTATATGCGTGTGAATGGGTCGGAAACGGTCGATATCGGCGCGTATACGTTCCTCGGTGCGAACAGGGAAGGCGACAAGCTGCTGCTGAAGAACAGCGCCGGTGAAGTCCTCGGCTATAACACCGAAACGCGGGCGACGAAGTCTCCCTCGCCCGCGGAAACCACGATAGCCGGTGAACTCGCCGCGCTGTACGTCCCGTATCAGGTCGATCCCGAAGACGCGCTCGATCGTGGGGGCTACACCTACTTCACCGGCATTGTTCCCGGTGTTCCCGGTGGTGGCAAGGAACCCGCGGATCCCGCCGGGCAATGTGAAACAGGGGGTTGTCCCAGCAGACAGGTCTGGCGTTATGACGCGGTCGAACACGTCGTCCAGTGCGTCTCGTGCGCGTCCTCGTTTGACCCGGAACCGCAGCAGGAATCGATCCTTGACGGAGTGCAGGGGTTGCCGTTCGTGAATGGTGGTTCGCCTAGTTATACGTCGGCGTCCGCGAACGGCGAGTTCGTGTTCTTCACGACTACCGCGGCGCTACTCCGACAGGACATCGACGGTGAAATCCCCGCTGAAGCACCCAACAAGGGAGGCGAATTCGCAAGCGCTAATGGGCATACCTCGCCCTCGACCGATGTGTATGAGTGGCGCGCTGATGGTGTCGATGGTTGTGGGGAAGTGCAGGGGTGCCTGGCGCTGCTCACCGACGGCCGCGGCGGCTACATAAACCTGTTCCTCGGCAGCGCCGACGAAGGACGCGATGTCTTCATCTCCACCCGCTCAAAACTCCTGCCGCAAGACGATGACACCGCCGGCGACATTTACGACGTACGTATCGATGGTGGCCTCCCGGGTGCGCCGCCGCGCCCGACTGAATGCGAAGGTGATGCGTGCTCGACGCCGCCGAGCGCGCCGAACGATCCGACGCCGTCGAGCCTCACGTTTTCCGGGGTCGGGAACCTGCTCTCCGCGGAAGCGCAGCAGCCCAGCACAACTAAACCAAAAGCGATGAAGCCCAAAGCAAAGAAGAAAGCTGCGAGAGGAGTCGTAAAGAAGAAGCGGAAGAAGGGGAAGGGTAAGAAGGCTGCCGTTGGGCATGCCAAGAGAGCCGACAACAAGCGGAGGGTGCAGTCATGAGGGTTCCGAGTCGTTTGAAGCTGCTGGTTCTCAGCGCCTGTCTGTTGGTTGTCGTTGGTGTGTTGCCGGGCGTGGCGCAGGCCAGGCCGAGTGAACATCCTTTCGAAATTGTGCCCGGGTCTTTTCATTTCGCGCCGTCGACTCTTCAGGCGGGTGCGCACGCTGACTGGGTCACTTCGTTCGATTTCGCTCACGAAGCCAGTGGTTCGACGTTCGGTGATGTGCGTAACATCGTTGTGAATATTCCGGCTGGTTTTGACGCGAGCAATACCGCTGTCCCTACCTGCACCGACGCGCAGTTGCTGTCGAAAAGTCCGCGCGCGGCGGTGGGGGAAGTCCCTGACTGTCCGATCGCCAGTCAGGTCGGTGAGATCAGTATCGAAGCGTTCATCAATCCGGCGAGCGATATCCCGTACCAGATCAGTTTCCCGTTGTACAACATCGAAGTCACGAGCTTCGGCACGGCTGCGCAGTTGGGCTTCCAGGTCCCCGGCCTGTTCACGCAGATCTTGCAGGTCAGGGTTCGTCCTGGTGATCTGGGTCTTACCGTGACGACCCCGAACATCGCCAAAATCGCTGAAACCCATAATGTCTCTGTGACCGTGTGGGGTCTCCCCGCCAGTCATGAACACGACGCGATGCGTGGCACGGTCTGCGGCGATAACGGGGAAATCCCACCGATCTGTCGTAACGAATTCGGTGGTCCGCAGGAAGCACGCGTACCCGTCAGGCCCTACCTGTCCAATCCCGGCGGTTGTGGGGCGTTCACCGCGAGCATGGAAGCGGACTCGTGGGAGCAACCGTTCGCGTGGAGCACCGCAAGCTTCGAAGGCGCCCCGATCACCGAATGCGATCGCGTACCGTTCGAACCCTCGATCGAAGTACAGCCATCCACGCGCTCCGCGGAATCACCGACCGGCCTCGAAGTCTCGCTGCTGGTCCCACAGACGTGGGAAAACCAGTTCACGATCGCGACAGCGAACCTGAAGGAAACAAAGGTCACGCTACCCGAAGGGATCACCGCGAACCCCGGTCTCGCAGCCGGTCTCGGAGCGTGCAACCCCGAACAGTACAAGTCGGAAACGAGCTCATCGCTGTCCGGCGAAGGATGCCCCCCGGAATCAAAGATCGGATCGATCGAAATCGAAACACCGCTGCTGGCAGAAAAGATCCCCGGCGCGATCTACATCGCAACACCGTATGACAATCCGTTCCCAGAACCTGGGCATCCCGGTGGGTCGCTACTAGCGTTGTATGTCGTCGCGAAGGACCCCGAACGCGGAATCATGATCAAGGTCGCGGGCAAGATCACACCGGACCCCTTCACCGGACGACTCGTCACGACATTCGGTGCGACACCAACGTTCGCTGGTCTCCCCGCAACCCAAGGAACCCCCCAACAACCATTCAGCAAGTTCACGCTGAAGTTCCGCCCCGGCGCCACCGCACCACTGATCAGCCCCCCCACATGTGGCAGCTACAGCGTCCAGGGAGCATTGACACCGTGGTCAGCACCGCAAGAACCACGCTTCATCTCCAGCCAACCGTTCGCGATCACCCAAGGTGTCCACGAAGGATCATGCCCCTCCGGTGGTGTCCCGCCGTTCAAACCGAAGGTCATCTCCGGCACCCAGAACAACGCCGGCGGGTCCTACAGCCCGTTCTACCTACGCATCCTGCGCGAAGACGGCGAACAAGAGCTCACACGCTTCTCCACCACGCTACCACCGGGACTGACCGGGAACCTCTCGGGGATACCGTTCTGTCCCGACGCGAGCATCGAAGCCGCAAAGGGCGTCACCGGTGCTGAAGAGGAGACCAACCCCTCGTGTCCCGCGGCGAGCGAAATCGGGCACACGATCGTCAGCGCCGGCGTTGGGACCGTCCTTGCGCAAACACCCGGCAAGGTCTACCTCGCCGGCCCCTACCACGGCGCACCGCTCTCGATCGTCTCGATCACGAGTGCGAAGGTCGGCCCGTTCGACCTGGGGACCGTCGTGATTCGTTTCGCGCTGAACATCAACCCCAGCACCGCGCAGGTTGAAGTGAGCGCGAACGGGTCTGATCCGATCCCGCACATCATCAAAGGGATCGTCGTCCACGTCCGTGAAATCCGCGTCTACATGGACCGCCCCAACTTCATCATCAACCCCACCAACTGCTCTCCCCTGTCGATCACCGACACGATCGACGGCGCCGGAGCGGACTTCACGAACCCCGCCGATCAGGTTCCCGTGACGGTCGGTACGCCATTTGAGTCCGCGGACTGCTCCAGCCTGCAATTCAAACCCGCGTTCAAGGTCAGCACCAACGGCAAAACAAGCAAAGCCAACGGCGCCAGCCTGTCCGTGAAGCTGACCTATCCCAACGCGCCGCAGGGAACCCAGGTGAACATCACCAGGGTCAAGGTCGATCTACCCAAGCAACTGCCCTCCAGGCTGACCACGTTGCAGAAGGCATGCACGGCACAGCAGTTCGACACGAACCCCGCAGGGTGTCCCGCGGCGTCGTTCATCGGGCGTGCCCGCGCGATCACACCGATCCTGCCCGTCCCGTTGGAAGGCCCCGCGATTTTCGTCTCTCACGGCGGGGAAGCGTTCCCCAGTCTCGAGGTCGTGCTGCAGGGCTACGGCGTCACGATCGACCTCGTCGGCTCGACGTTCATTAGCAAAGCCGGGATCACCTCGAGCACGTTCAAGACCGTCCCCGATCAGCCCGTCACGAGCTTCGAACTCATCTTGCCCCAAGGCCCCTACTCAGCCCTGGCTGCCAACGGCAACCTCTGCACCTCAAAGCTCGCGATGCCGACCGAATTCGTCGCGCAGAACGGCGCCGCGATCCACCAATCCACACCCGTGGCCGTCACCGGCTGCGCCAAGAAGAAGCCCCTCACGCGCGCACAGAAGCTCGCCGCCGCGCTCAAGGCCTGCCACAAGCAGCCAAAGCGCAAGCGCGCCTCCTGCGAACGTCAAGCCCGCCGGAAATACGGGCCGTCGGCGAAGAAGGCGAAGAAGAAGAGGTAGGCGAGAGAAAAGCGCCCGGTGAGCGGTTGGCGCAGCACTCGCCGGGCCTGGGGCCACCCGGCCCCATCCGCTCAGCAGGAGCGCTGATGAAAACGCCGCATCCCGCGCACGCGATCGACCGCGGACACCGTGCCGAGGACTCGCCGCCGCGCGCGGGCTCGACCCCCTGACCCGCGCGGGTCCTCAGTCGCGCCGCGACGCCAGCCGCTCGCCCAGCGTCGCCAGCACCAGCTCCGCCGCCGCATCCACGTCCAGCTCCGGGGTCAGCTCGACCTCCGGCGCGCGCGGGCGCTCATACGGGTCGTCCACGCCCGTCATCCCGTGCAGCTCGCCGCTGCGCGCGCGCGCGTACAGCCCCTTCGGGTCGCGCCGCGCGCACTCCTCCTGCGGCGTGTTCACGTACACCTCGAGAAATGCCAGCCCCTCGCGCTCGTGCAGCTCGCGCACCTTCTCGCGACAGCCCGCGTACGGCGAGACGAGCGCGACCAGCGCGACCGTGCCCGAGTCCGCGAACAGCTTCGCGATCTCGCCGACCCGCCCGACGTTCGTCTCGCGGTCGTCCTTGCTGAAGCCCAGGTCGCTGCACAGCCCGTGCCTGAGGTTGTCCCCGTCGAGCATGTACGCGTTGCGGCCCGCGTCGATCAGCCGCGCCTCCACAGCCGTCGCCACCGTCGTCTTGCCCGCACCCGGCAGACCCGTGAACCACACCGTCGCGCCCTGCTGGCCCAGCGCCTGCCAGCGCCGCTCCCGATCGACGGTCGCCTCCTGCCAGGTCACGTTCGCGCTCATACGGTTAACACTCTTCCCCTTCGCGCCCGTCGCTACGCGAGCGCCGGCAGGCCCACCATCTCGCGGAACGCCACCTTGTCGTTCAGCCGCGGGAACTCCGTCTCGGGCTCCGGCACGCCCAGCATGTCCGCCAGTGGCTTCCAGCCCTCCTTGACTTCGTGCACGACCAGCCGCTCCGCCGGCACCCGACGCTTGACCGCCTCGTTGTGTTCTTCGAAGCGCGCGATCGCGTACGCCTTGTCCTCGAACTTCCCATGGAACGTCCCGTCCCACATCAGCTTCGAGATCATCGCGAACGCCTCCGGCGAGGGCGGCGTCTCCTGGCCGCCTTTCAGTTCGCCTTTCTTGCCCGCCAGCATCACCGCGTAGATCGAGCTCCTCGCGCTCTCATACCAGCTCTCCGGGTCGCGCACGCTCAGCAGCACCTTCGCCTCCGGGAACACCTCCATCAAGGGCTCCCAGAACGTGCAGCCTGGCCAGTCGACCGTGGACTCGAACCCCTCGAACACGGCCTTCCAGTCGACCTGCTCGCCGTTCGCCGCCGCCTGCCACAAGGGCAGCCTGCTCGTATCCCCCCACAGCACCTCCACCATGTGGTAGCAGGGCCCCGCCCCGAGCTCCTCCAGGGCGGCCTTGAGCGTCAACGTCCCAGTCCGGCCGAACCCGGCGCCGATCACCTGCATATTGCCTCCTCTGCTTGCCGGGTCGCTCTCAGACCCACATTGTGGTGCACCAATATAAGAACCACGTCAGATGTGCTGCGTTGCGGTGGCTCGCGGCGGCGGTGCTCAGCCGTCCGCGAACGGCGCGATCGGCACGTCGTGCGCCGGCCGCTCGCCCGCTCGGCCCGCGCGCATCCCCAGCTCGTACGCGCCCCCGTGCGCGCTCGTCAAGGTGCGGGCTCCCCGCCCGCCCGGCAGCCTCACGTCGAGCTCCACCCGCGCCACCGAGCAGTTCGCGACCTCGTGCTCGCCCCCGCCGGGGTCGGCGTAGCGCCAGCCCGCGCTGCTCGCGCTCGGGACCGCGACCCGCGCGTCCACGCGCAGGCCCCGCGGCCCCGGCATGCTCAGCTCGCACCCCTCCGTGCTCTCCCGCACCCGCAGCCCGCGCGCGCCCAGCCCGCCGATCCGCTGGCGCTCGCCGGCGATCTCAATCGCCCCGCTGGCCACCCACGGCGTCAGCCTCCCCGCCAGCTCGATCCGGCCCAGCGCCACGTCCAGCCACGCGCTCGGGCTGCTCCGCGAAGCCCACGCCGTGCAGCCAGATCCAGCGCGCGGCGTGCTCCGCGCCCCAGTTGTGGCCGACCATCCCCCGCCACCCGTCCAGCTCCAGCGTGCGCCCGTCCCCAGTGCGAGCGTGCCCTCGAAGCGCGCGCTCGGCGACGGGCTCGTCAGCTTCGTGCGCGGCAGCGGCGCGCGGTACATCCACCGCGCGGCAGGTGTCTGCAGCTCCGGCGCGTCCGCGCGCATCCGCAGCGACCAGCGCGCCCCGCCGCACTCGCCCCGCGCGTACCCATCGCCGAGCCTGCGCGTAGCCGATCGCGATCCACGCCGTCGCCCGGGCGCGCGCAGCTCCTCGCTCGTGAGCTTGTGCATCCACGGACGCCCCCGCGCCGCGCGTCGAACACCGTGCACCACACCGATCCCCGCGGCGGCTCGCCCCGGGCGCTTGTGCACGGTGTAGCGCAGCCACACGCCCACCGGCTCGTCCGGCGCGACCGCGCGCAGGTAGAAGGACTCGTACATCCCCGCCCTCTGCGGCGCGCCGGGGAACACCGCTGCGGCTTGCATCGCCGCACGATCCTATCCCGCGCGTGCGCGCGGGCCATGCGAGGATGCCGCCATGAATCGCGACCCGCTCGTCACGCTCCCCCCGTCCCTGACCGCCCCCGCGGCGCCCGCCGCCGGCGACAGGAGCGCTACATCCTCGGCATCGACGGCGGCGCCACGAAGACGCTCGCCGCCGTGCTCGACCTCCGCGAGCGCACCCTGCACCTCGGCCACGCGGGTCCCTCCAACGAAGACGCCGTCGGCACCCGCCTCGCGGTCAAGGCGATCCTCGACGCCACCGATCAGGCGCTCGCCGCGCGCCGGCATCGCCCACGCACAGCTCGCCGCGGCCGTCGTCGCCGTCGCCGGCACCGACACCGCCTCGATCGACCGCAACCTGCACGACACCCGCTCCGATCACTGGATCGTCGTCAACGACGTCGTCAGCGCCTGGGCGACCGCCACCGGCGCCCGTCCGGGAGTCGGCGCGATCTCCGGCACCGGCTCGAACGTGTTCGGGGTCGGGCGCGGACGGGCGCACCTGGCGCGCCGGCGGCTGGGGGCACCTGCTCGGCGACGAGGGCTCGGGCTACTGGCTCGGCGCGCAGTCGATCGTCGCCGCGCTGCACGACCGCGACGGCTCCGGACCGCCCACCGCGCTCAGCGACGCGGCGCTGCGGTTCTTCGGCTCCCCCTCCGTCGAGGCGCTCGCCGCGAGCGTCTACACCACGCCCCTGACCAAGGGCGAAGTGGCGGCATTCGCCGTGGAGACCGCGCGCCTGGCGCACGCGGGCGACGTGCTCGCGCGCGAGCTCTACGCGCGCGCCGCCGAGCTCCTCGCCGCGCAGATCCGCGCCGTCATCGCCAACACCGGGCTCAGCGGCGACTTCCCCGTCGGGCTGATCGGCAGCGCCTTCCGCGCCGGCGAGGTGTTCGTCGCACCGCTCATCGCGGCCATCCGCGGCTTCGCCCCGCAGGCCCGCGTGTTCCCGGTCGAGAGGCGCCCGTCAGGGGCAGCCTGCTGCTGGGGCTGCGCGCCTGCGGATGCGAGCAGGCGCTGCCGAGGCAGGAGCTGGAGGGGCTGGTCGAGGGCGCGCTCGCCGGCTGAGCGATCGATCGCGGGGTGCGGCGCCCGCGCAGGTCAGGGGGGCGAGACCCGGCGGGCGGCGACCGATCGGAGATCGACGGGATCTCCGATCGGCCATCCGGCGAGGTGTCCGTCGCCGTTCGCGTGCGCTGAGCGTTGGCGCTCGCGAGATCGATCTCATCCCCGCTGAAGTTGGGTCGGCGAGACGTAGGCTTTTTTTCGGGCGCGTCGAATCGAAACGAGGCCCCGATTGTTGTGCATTCTGGAGCACTCGATGAGATTCCTCTTCGACACCTGCCATCGCGCGCGTCGCGTCACGGCCTCGTTCTGGCCGCGCTCGTCTGCGCGGGCGGTCTCGCGTCCGTCGCGCCCGCGGCGGCCTCCGCGTCCTCGCCCTATCCGGCCGGCGCCACCCGGCCGACTGCGGGCGGCCAGGGCCTCCGAATTCGCCCACGCCGCCGCGGCGCCCACCGGGGGCGCCTCGGCGCCCACCGGCGGCTCGTTCGAAGGCGAAGTCCAAGAAGCACGCCAAGCCCAAGCCCAAGCCGGTCCTGCACGGCGACCCCGCGCGCGCGCTGCTCGCGTTCGAAGCGATGCAGCACAACTTCTACATCCCCGGCTCGGGCCTGTACGAGGGCGAACCGTTCTCGTTCCTGTGGCCCTTCTCGCAGGCGCTGGCCGCGACCGTGACGATGCGCCACGTCAACGGCGTCGGCGCGCATCCCCGGCCTGACGCGGCGCGCTCTCGCACGAACTGTCCGCGCGCCTGGTCGGCCTGCGCTCCTACCTGGACACCGACAACTCGGGCGCCCCCGAAGGCACCTTCACGAGCTCGCTCGCGGCCTTCGACGGGACCGTCGCGCCGCCGATCGGTCCCGGCGGCACGAAGTACTACGACGACAACGAGTGGGTCGGGATCGAGCTCGTGCGCATGTACGAGCTGACCCACTCCACCGCCGCGCTCGGCAGCGCCGAGGCGATCATGGCGTTCGTGATGGCCGGCTGGGACACCGATCCCGAACACGCCTGCCCCGGCGGCATCCCGTTCTCGAACTCCTCCGAAAACAACGAACGCAACACCGTCACCGACGGTCCCGGCGCGGAGCTCGCGGTGCGGCTCTACCAGCTGACGGGCAACGTCGCCTACCTGCAGTTCGCCGAACAGGCCTACAACTGGACGCGCACCTGCCTGCTGCAGGAAAACGGCCTGTACGCCGACCACATCGGCGCGCACGGCGCCGTCGCGCGCGTGTACTGGAGCTACAACCAGGGCACGATGATCGGCGCCGGCACGCTCCTCTATCAGGCCACCGGCAACTCCGCCTACCTCTACCAGGCGCGCCAGACCGCGAAGGTCGCGCTCGCCTACTACACCCCCGAACGGCTCGGCTCCGAACTCCCCTTCTTCGTCTCGGTCTACTTCCGCAACATGCTCTACCTCGACTCGGTCACGCACGATCCGCCCGGGCCGAAGCTCGCGCAGCCCTACGTCGACTACGCCTGGCAGCACCTGCGCCTGTCCGACAACCTGTTCGTGTTCGGCTCGCCGCCCGTCCTCGCAGCTGCTCGTGCAGGCCGCGATCGTGCAGATCTACGGCCTGCTGGCGTCCTCGCCGAGCACCTACTTCTAGCTGGGGGCCGATGGCCTTCGCGATGCTGCGTCCTCGCCGAGCACCTACTTCTAGCTGGGGGCCGATGGCCTTCGCGATGCTGCGTCCTCGCCGAGCACCTACTTCCAGCCGCTAGTCGAGCGGCCCGCGGGGGATGATGCGCGTCGACGGCGCGTCGGCGGCCGTCGTCTCGGCGAACGCGGTCACGACCGCCGGATCGAAGCGCCCGCCGGCCCTGGCGCCGGTACGCGACTGGCGCGCTACGTATTCCTCGCGCGTCTGGTCCTTGCGCCTGTACAGACGCTGATCGGCGAGGCGCAGGACGTCGGTCGGATCGGCGGCCTCCGTCGGGATCGCTGACCTCGCCGTGCGCGGCGCCGATCGTGAACCCCGGGCCGTCCTCGCACAGCGCCGCGACGCTCGCCCGCGAGGACCTCCGCTTCGACGTCGGCCCCGCATTTGAACAGCACGCAGAACTCATCGCCGCCCATGCGGTAGGCGGTCCCGTGCGCGCGCGACGCTCGCGCCGAGCTTGCCGCTGAGACGCGCGAGCAGCTCATCCCCGGCCGGGTGGCCGTAGGTGTCGTTGAAGCGCTTGAACCCGTTGAGGTCATACATCGCCAGCCGCCACGGCTCCCCCGCGCGGGCCTGACGGCACGCCTGCAGCAGGTCTTCCATCAGCCGCCGGCGGTTGCCCAGCCCCGTCAGGGGGTCGGTCAGCGCCAGGTTGCGCGAGCCGATCAGCATCGTCAGGTTCTCGCGCACGGTCAGCATCAGCCGCGCGCACACCGCGAGCACCGTCGCGATCGCGAGGATCAGCGCCGGCAGCGTCAGCTGGCCGTGGAGGTTGCCGTACACGAACACGCCCAGCGCCGCCAGCAGCGACAGCGCCGGCACCAGCACCAGCCGCCAATCCTCGATCCGCCGGCGCACCGTGCGCGGCCACGGCGTCCACGCCGCCACGGCCAGCAGCACCGCGGCCGCGGGCCACAGGCCTTCCAGCCACGTGTTCGCCGTGTACGTGTTCGTAGCGGTCTGATAGACGTACGTCGAGTCGGCGATCGCGCTGAGCAGCATGCTCGCGGCGATCAGCAGCCACACCCGCCCCGGCCGCCAGCCGGTCACGCCGAGCGCGCCGATCGTGAAGATCAGCAGCAGGATGTCTCCGATCGGGTAGGCCAGCGCGACCACGACCGAGGCGACGTCGCCCGTGACGCTGTTCACGATCGGGGGCAGCACCACCGCCGCCGCGAGCGTCGCGGCGGCCAGCCCGGCGATCAGCCCGTCCAGCCACATGCTGATCCGCAGCTCGCGCAGGTGCGCGCCGACGAGCAGCGTCAACGCGACATACATGCAGGGGTACATCGCCAGATACAGCACGTCGGCGACCGAGATGCCGCCGCCCGCTTCCCCCGGGCCATCCAGGAACAGCGTGAAATACAGTTCCCCCAGGCTCCAGCACAACAGCCCCGCGCCCATCGCCAGCCACGCCGCGCGCTGGGCCTTGACGGCGATCCCGCGGACGATCACCGCACCCGCCGCGCCGAACATCAGCACGTTGTAGACGCCGTCGTCGAACAGCTCGTTCGTCCGCGGCCCGCCGAGGCCGACCGTCAGGTGCAGGACGAGCACGCCCACCCCTCCCAGCAGGGAGGCCAGGAACAGCATCGCTGGTGTCGTCCGAGCACGCATCGCCTTGCGGACTGTTGAGTCCGCCGATTACATCGGCCGATCGCGGGCTTTCCTTCAGTCCGCGGGGGCGATCACGCACGCATCTTGCGGACGAATCGACGCGGCTTGCGCGCGTACAAGCGCTCGCCCTCGCGCAGGGCCCGCCTGCGCAGGCGCTCGCGCCGGCGCGAGATCGCCCGCAGCAGCCGCCTGCGCGTGCGCTTGCGGTGGCGCTGCAGCGGCCTGTGCGCGCGCACCCGCTCGCCCAGCAGCATCAGGTCGTGCTCCTCGCCCAGCATTTCGCCGAGCCCGTCGGCTCGGCGCGCGACCTGCGACATGCGTCTGCTCCGCCCGGCCAGGCGCTTGCTCTGCTGCGGTCGGCGCCTGCCCGCGTGCTTGGCCCGGCGCCTGCCCGTCTGCTTGGTCTCGCGCTTGCCGGGCGATTGCATCGAGCCGGCTCCCGCCGGCTCGCGCACATCGATGATTTCGGCCGCGTAGCGCAGATCCTTGACGTGTTTGCGCCACCTGTGCAGCGCCCGCGGACCGGCCTTGCGCCTGCCGGCACGCCGCCGGCCCGCACGCCCGGCGCGGTAGATGTGCTCCAGCCCGGGGCCCGTGAGCGCAGCGGCCGAGCGCTTCTTGGGCAACTTCCACTTGGCCACGCGCGCGCGCACGGATGCCAGCTCCTCGGCCACGAGCTCGCGCGTGGTTGCGTCTCCCAGCGTGCGGGCGCTCGCGGTTCGGCGCTCGCGCTCCAGGGCCTCCCGCAGCTCCATGACGCCACGGCGATGGCCCAGCTTGCGCGGGTGGCGCGCGACGAGCGCGTCGAGCGTGCCCACCATCACCTCGGCGTCGCGCGCGCCCGCCAGCCGTGCGGCGGCGTCACGCAGGACGCCGCGCTCACGCCGCGCGCGCTTGGAGCCGAGCTCGCCCTCGAGCAGACGCATCAGCGCACGCACGCGCTTGAGCGCCTTGCGCGTCTCGTGCACCGCCGCCTCGGGGCGATGTCGAGGATTCGCCGCGCAGCAGCTCGATCGCGAGGTCGAGCTGACCGAGCGCGATCCGCCGATAGCCGCTCGCGGGCGTCTCGTCGCTCAGCAGGCCGAACCGCCGTGCCTCCGACGGCAAGCGTCCCGCCCGGGCGGCGCGGCGTTCACGCTCGATGGCCCGCGCCACTACCAGGCCGAACCCCACCGCGACGGTCGCGCGCGACCGCGCCGCGGCGAGTGGCGCGACAATGGGGCGATGACCGCGAGCCTTCCCCCCGCCCCATGGTGGACGGTACGCCGTGCGGCGAACCGCAAGCCGGCGACGTATCGCTGTCCGATTTGTGGTCATCGTTTGCCCGCTCTCAGCGAGCATATGCTGATCGCGCCCGAAGGGGACTCACGCAGGCGCCGCCACGCCCACACCGACTGCGTGCTGCGAGCGCGCGCGGCCGGACGCCTGGTGTTGCGCGAAGAGTGGCTGCGCACCCAGCCGCGCCCGCCGTCGCTCTGGCGACGGCTGCTGGGGCGCGGCTGAGCCGCAGGCACTTCGCGATACTGCGTCCTCGATCGCTCGCGTGCCAAGCACGCCACGCTCACTGCGTCCTTGTCTCGCTCGACCTACGACTCAGCCGAAGCGCGTTTGACAGCCGAGCGATCGTCGTTCTCAGCCGCCCCAGACGTGCACGTCGTCTGGCTCCACCTTGACGATCACGCGCTGTTCGCCCGGCTGGCGGAACGGGTAGGTGTCCTGGCCGAGGTACTTCTTGGCCATCGCGTCGATGTGCTCGTCGGCGCCCGCGTGCGTGCGCTCGGCGACGCGGCCGCGGATCGAGAGGTATTCGTAGGGGTTCTCCATGTTCTGCACCGTCAGCGTCACGCGCGGATCGCGTTCCAGGTTGCGCGGCCAGGCGCGGCCCTCGGCGGTGTTCAGGACCGGGCGGCCGTCCTGCAGGTCCACCCAGACCGGGGCGGAGTGCACGGATCCGTCGCTGCGGATGGTGGAGACCAGGCAGAAGTTCTTGGCCTGCAGCAGCTCCTCGCTGCGGCCCTCGATCGTTGCGCTCATCGGCGTGACCCTTTCTCTGACGATGGACGTACTGGGACGCACACCACGATAGGGCGTTTCGCCGGATGCGGGGCGCGAGTACGCGATCTTCGGAGCGTCGCGCCGGTGCTCGCGACGGTGACGACGATTGCTACTGGCGGCTGGTGCCGGTGGTGGAGCTCACCGACGGGATCGGGTCCAGCGGGACGAGGCGGCCATTGTTCAATTGAAAGCGCACGTGCGCCTGGCCGCCGCCCGGGCAGCACAGCGGGTCGTTGGGACGGTAGAGCTGGTAGGCGAGCGTGACTTCGGTGTCGCTCTGAGCGACGACGCTGACCTGGGCGCTCGGCCGGCTCGAGTCGGTGCCGATGTAGCGGCCGTCGACGAAGAAGAACGCCTGTTTGTCATACCCGTCGTTGGAGTGCGAGCCCGTGCCGAGGAGCACGCGCAGCGTCTGGTCGGGGTGGTAATCGGAGGTGTCGCTCGCGGTGTAGCCGTGCGCGCGCACGACCGCAAGCGCCGCGGGCAGTCCTTCGGCGGTGGAGGCTCCGCTTTCTTTTTCGGCGAACGCCGGCGCCGTGGCGGTGCGTGTGCTCGTAGCGGGCGTGCCGCCGGAGCTCGAGCCGGAGCCGGCGCCGGTGCTCGTGCCGGTCGGCGTCGTCGCGGTGCTCGTGGTGGGTGGCGTCGTCGTGCCGGTCGGCGTGGTCGCGGTGCCGGCGGTCGTGGGTGCGCCGGCGACCGAGACCGTCTTGGTCGAGCCGCCGCAGCCGCCGAGCAGACGGTCGCCGCCGCGGTGAGGGCCATCAGAGCATCGCGGAGGTGGCGATGCGTGGCCGGTGGTGGATCATGCGCGTGATGGTATTGAGTGCCGGCTGTCCAAGCTCCACCTCTTGACAAACTTATTAGCCGCTGCTAAGTTTCTGAGTTGGGGAAATCTACCGGGTGAGCATGGGAAGGCGTTGTCGGAGTGAGCGATTCATCGAAGCTCGAGCCATCAGGGCCGGTCCGCAAGCGGGTACCCGCGGCGGAGCGGCGCGAGGAGCTGATCTCCGCTGCCGTGCACGAGTTCGCGCGCGGCGGCCTGCACGGCACGGCGGTCGATCGCATCGCGCGTCGCGTCGGCGTGGCGCAGCCGTACGTGTTCAGCCTGTTCCCGAACAAGCGCGAGCTGTTCCTCGCCGCGATCGAGCGGAGCTTCGAGCGCATCGCCGAAACGTTCCGCAGTCGCCGCGGCCGGACTACCGCGAGGGACGGGCGCCGGCGGAGTGCGAGGACACGCTGCAGGCGATGGGCATGGCCTACAAGCGAGCTGCTCGAGTCCGACCGTGACTACCTGATGCTCCAGCACCAGTCCTACGCGGCCTGCGACGACGAGGTCGTGCGCGGGCGCGTACAGGCACCGGTTCGCCCAGCTGGTCGAGCTCGCGCGCGAGCTGTCCGACGCCGAGCCCGAGCGCCTGGACGAGTTCTTCAGGCGCGGCATGGCGCTGAACGTCGCGGCGGCGCTGGGGGTCGAGGAACTGTCGGTCCAATGCCCGTGGGTCGCGGCCGAGCGCGAGGTCGCGCCGGTCGGCTAGGATCGAATGAGCGATGTCGTCCCAGCAGGCGCCAGGACCGTCGGAGAACAAGCGCAGTCGGCGCGAACAGGCGCGTACCGCGGGGATGGTCGCGCTCGCCGTGGTGATCACGCTGTTCGCGGTGCTGAACCTCGAATCGGTCAAGGTCAACTGGATCTTCGGCACCGGCGAAGTGCCGCTGATCATCGTGATCGTCGTCTCGGTCCTGTTCGGGATCGTGCTGACCTACCTCGTCGATCGCCGCGCGAGCAAGCGGCGCTGACCGGCAGACCGCGTCCGGGCGCCGCCGTCGCCTCGGCGGTGGTATGGGCGCTCGCCTTTCGGATCCCACGACGCGAGCCCTCAGCCGGCCACGGGCGCACCGGCGGCGAGCGCGGACTCGTCCTCGATCACGACCTCGGCGGCGGCGTCGGCGCCGATGAACGGCGCGAGCACGATATACGCCAGATAGTCCGACAGGGCCGGCAGCAGATGGATCTGCTGGCTCGTGACCTGGCAGCGGATCGTGTGCCAGATCGCGCCCGCGACCCCTTCGACCGCGAGCTTGTTGCGGGCCGGCTCGGGTGCGCCCTCGGTCAGCAGCGTGGCGATGCTCTGGGCGAGATCGTAGTCGCGCTGCAGCGCCTCCGCACAGGCGCTGGGCGCCTCGGAGGCGATGATGTGGGCATACAGCGGGCGCGCCGCCAGCAGCGCCAGCAGCTCGCCGACGACGCGACGAACCGCGCGGGCCCAGTCTCCGGTGACGAGGTCGGGGTCTGCCGCGACCTCCAGCAGCTCGTCGCTGAGATCGTCGAACGCGGCCAGGAAGCATTCCTCCTTGGAGGCGAACAGCTCGAAGAACATCTCCATCGGCACGCCCGCCTCCTCGGCGATCTGGGGTGCGCTCAGCTCGTGGTAGTCATCGACCACCGCGAGATTGAGCACGCTCGAGCGCAAACGCTCGCGGAGCTCCTCCGCGGAGCTGGAAGCCGTGAGCGGGCTCCCGATCCGGCTGGGTGAGACGGTGCGCAGACCCGGCGGCATCCATGCATCGAGCGCCGAGCCGGCGGCGGCGCCGGAGCGGCGCTCGCCGAGGCCGCGCGGACGCCGTTCGCGCGTGCCCGCCAGCGAGCTCAGCCGCGCTCTCTGTGCCAGGCGCTCGGACAGCCGCTCGCCGGAGGCGGTGTGGAACAGCAGGGTCCACTGCACGATCTCCTCGCTCAGCACCGGGATCTCCTCGGGGCGCCCGGCGCGCAGGCGCACGGCCGTCGCCTCGTGCATGCCGCCCACGATTCCCCTGACGATCGGAGCCGGCAGCGGGCCGGCGTCGGTCGCGTGGGCGAAGCTGCTGGAGAGCATCTGCTCGAAGGTGCCCGTCGCCCTGCGCAGACGCGCCAGCCCCGGCGCCCCCGCCGTCTGAGCCTGGACGATCGCCAGGCCGGCGCCCTTGGCGTTGGACTCGACCTCGTCCGTGAACTCCCCGACGGCGGCCCTGAGCCGCAGCTCCAGGTCGCCGCTGGTGGCGCGGTAGGCCTCGTGGACGCGCTTGACCGAACGCGCGGCGATCAGGTCGAACGTCGCCAGGAAGCACTCCTCCTTGTTGGCGAACTGCTCGTAGAACGCCCGCCGCGAGACGCCGGCGAGCCCGATGATCTGCTTGACGCTGGTGTGCGCATAATCATTGGCGGCGACGGCCTCGACCATCGCTCCGTGCATACGCAGGCGCTGATGGCGTTCCACCTCCGTGGGTTCCAGATGATGGGGCCCCCGCGGCAGCCGCTGATACAGGGGTGCGATCGATCTCGTTGCGCGCAACTCCCCATTGTTGTGCTCGGACATCTCTTCTACCTCCCCGAAACGATCTACATGTCCAGACGCCTGTCAAGCAATCTGTTCAAGTAAGAATCATTCCATGTCAGCTATTTTTTGTCTACAGGGAAGCGCGCGTAGAGACTATCTGCCCTCCGGAACGGGTCCGTTTGATCGCTATTTGCCTGCTCAGCCGCGGTTTTTGGCAGTGCGTACGAGTTCGAGCTTTTGCGAGCGGACAACGGCGCACCGCGGTCCCGGCTCGTCCCGGAGCGGTGCGAGAGGCGCGAAAGCCGTCAGTGCGCCAGCGATTTGAGCGCGAAGATCGCCAGCCCCATGACGACTCCCACGCTGCCTTCGAGCGCGAACTCGCGTGGCGTGGAGCCCGCGCGCAATCCCGCGAGCAGCTCGAACACGATCAAGCTCACGACGGCGGCCCAGACCGCCGCGTCGACGCCCGTGGTTTCGCTCGCGCCCACCGCCCAGGCGACGAGCAGCGTGAGCAGCGGGATCGATGCCCCCCGCACGATCGACCAGTCGTGCCCCAGGGCTCGTGCGAGCGCCCCCACCGTGAGGTGCTCCTCGTGGACGAGGCGGCGTCCGAGGGCCGTCGAGTAGGAATGGGCGAGCCAGTAGATCCCGAGCGCGAGCGTGCTCGAGCCGATCAGGTCGGGGTAGCCGTCGTGCACACCGCTCTCCGCCGCGATCAGCGCGCCGATCAGGATCGTGCCGTAGACGACCCCCGCCGGGTTCTGTTCCCGCACGATCCACCCCACGACGCGCCGCGCCCATCTGGGTGAGTCGGCGCCCGGGGAGGATCGTTGCGGGGTGGGGGAGGAGGCGATCTGCGGATTATCGCGGGCAGCGGCGAGCGCCACCGGCGCCGTGTGTCGACACCCTGTGAATTTGCCTGGACAGGACGGGCGGCCCGGAGTAGGCTCGTGACATCCGCTACGAAAGGATGGATCAATGGCTGGTGATGAGCTGTTCATCGGATGGGGCCCGGTTGTCAGGGGCCGCGAGCAGACGGCGCTCAAGGTGTTTCAGGAGACGATCGAGTTTCACGGCGCATTGCAGCAGGACGGCAAGATCGACAGCTTCGACGCGCACCTGATCGCGCCGCACGGAGGCGATCTCGCCGGCTTCATCGTGCTTCACGGCGAGCGCTCCCAACTCGACGACATCCGCAACTCCGAAGACTTCGAACGACTGATCGCCCGCGCGGGGGCCGTCGTCGATCAGGTCGGCGTGCTCAACGCCTTCTCCGGCGAGGCGCTCGGACAGGCGATGGGAAGGTTCCAGGCGGCCTCCGCCGAGCTGGCTTGATCGAGCCGGCGTGATCGAGCCGGTGATCGAGCCGGCATCGGGTTGGGTTGGGCGCGCGGGAGCGCCCGAATGCGCGGCCGCCCCAACCCGGCCGGCAGAGCGCCCCAATGGACGAGGAGGTTCAGCGGCTCGTGCGGGGGGCGAGGCACGCATCGGTGGAGAGCTGACGTCGCACCGGTGGAGAGCCGACGTCGGGAATCGAACCCGAGACCTCATCCTTACCATGGATGCGCTCTACCAGCTGAGCTACGTCGGCCTGACGCTTCGCATCCTACCGCCGCGACGCTGGGATCGCACTGGCGCGCAGGCGCCCGACCCGCCGCCGCCCACCGCTAAAGCCCGACGGTGCCCCAACCGATGTGGGGGGTGCGGTCGGCTCCATCGTTCACGGAGCCGGGCCGTGTTTGGAAAAAAGGCACACCCGCCGCGAGGCGGGCTCGCAAAGCCAGGGGTCTCCCGCAGATCGCCCAGCCGCCCGGCATGTCTGTGAACGCTAGAAAGGAGCCCTTGCCGCATGTTCCGCATTTTGCATATAAAGAAGACACGCCTTACGATTGGTGTCGTCGTGGTCGGACTGGCGATGGTCGCGACCGCGATCGCCTACTGGACCGGCTCCGGCGGGGAAGGGTCGGGCACCGTCAAGTCGAACTACGCCGCCGCCTCCTTCGAAGTGAGCAGCGGCCTGGTCGAAAACCTCTATCCGGGCGGTAGCGCCGCGGTCACGGTGAAGGTGAAGGACAGCGACGCGAGCCAGAACGAGTACCTGACGAAGCTCGAAACGGAAGTCAAGGAAACCTCGGTTGCGGAATGCAAAAAGGAATGGTTCGAAGTCACGCCCGCCTCGCAGGAACCGAAGGTCGTGGTCGCGCACGGTGAAACCAAGGAATACACCGTGAGTCTGAAAATGAAAGAAGAAGCCGCCGTCAATCAGAACGCGTGCAAGGGCGCATCGGTCACGCTGCGCTACAAAGCCTCCTAGCCGCACACATGCATGAGACCAAACCGTCTCAGCGGGCCTCGGCGGATCGCGGCGACGACCGTGGTCGCGCTGAGCCTGCTGATCGCGGGTGTCTTCGCGTACTGGTCTAACACCGGTCAGGCGAGCGCATCGGCGATCCTGGCGACGCTCGCGGCACCGACGATCTCGAGCGCGACGCCGGGCGCCCAGACGGTCGAGCTCACGTGGTCGGCCGTCACGCCACCGGCGAGCGGCACGGTCGAATACTTTGTGACTCGCGACGGCGGTGCTCCGAGCAGCGGCTGTCCGAGCTCGAGCTCTCACGCGACCGCGACGAGCTGCACCGACACGGGCGTGCCGATCGGCGCGCACGAATACACGGTCACCGCCGTGTGGCGTACCTGGACCTCGACGAGCGCCGCCAAAGCGGTGGCCGTCGCTTTCGGCCCGGCCACCCACCTCCAGCTCGAAGCCACGAGCGCTACGCCCACCGCGGGCGAAGCCGACAACCTCACGATCGCCGCGAAGGACGCGAGCAACGACACGGTCGGCACCTACTTCGGGCTCGCACAGCCTGATCTTCGAAGGCTCAGGCGAAGCTGCCAACGGCGAAGAACCGGTCGTCATCGACAGGTCAGGCGTCGAACGGAGCTTCGGCGAAGAAACCGAAATCACGTTCACCGAAGGCAAGGCCACGGTGTCGAGCGCGACGAACGGGGTGATGAAGCTCTACAAGGCCGAAGCCGCGCACATCAAGGTCAGAGAAGGCTCGCTCAACAACAGCACCGGGCTGGCGGTGACCGTCAAAGCAGCCACCGCGAAGAAGCTCAAGGTACCGACGCCGAGCGCCCAGGAAGCGGGCGTCGCCTTCAGCGTGACGCTCACCGCCACCGACGAATATGGCAACACCGCCACCAGCTACGCCGGCGCGAAGACCGTCAGCTGGAGCGAACCGTCCAACTCCCCCAGCGCAAAAGCGCCCAGCTACCCGGCGACGGTCACCTTCACCGCGGGCGTCGGAACGGCGGCGTCGATCAAGCTGTACGACGCCCAGAGCACGACGCTCAAAGCGAAGGAAGGCACGACCGCGATCGAAGGGGCCTCGGGCTCGTTCGCCGTCAAGGCGGCGACAGCCAAGAAACTCACCGTGCCGACGCCCTCAGAACAGGAAGCCGGCGCTGCCTTCAATGTGACCGTGTCCGCGATCGACGAATATGGCAACACCGCGACGAGCTATGCGGGCGCGAAGACGCTCGCCTGGAGTGGCCCGGCAAACGCGCCCAGCGGCACGACGCCCGAATACCCGACCTCGGCTACGGCGGTCACCTTCGCCGCGGGGGTCGGCACGGCCTCCGCGATCAAGCTCGACGATGCCCAGAGCACGACGCTCAAAGCGAAAGAAGGCGTCATCGAAGGCGCTTCGGGCTCGTTCACGGTCAGGGCCGCCGGCGCCACCGGCTTCAGCGTGCCGACACCGGCCGAACAGACAGCGGGCACCGCCTTCAACGAGACCGTGACCGCATGGGATACCTGGCACAACACCGCAAAAAGCTATGCGGGCGCGAAGGCGCTCACCTTCAGCGAACCCGCCGGCTCGCCCAGCGGACAGGCGCCCAGCTACCCGGCGACGGTCACCTTCACCGCGGGCGTCGGCGCGGCGGCGTCGATCAAGCTGTACGACGCCCAGAGCACGACGCTCAAAGCGAGGGAAGGCGCGACGGCGATCGAAGGCACGACAACGAGCTCGTTCACGGTCAAAGCAGCCGCGACCAAGAAGTTCAATGTGCCGACGCCGGCAGAACAGGAAGCGGGTGTCGCGTTCAACGTGACGCTGACCGCCACCGACGAATGGGGAAATCTCGCCACGAGCTATACGGGCGCGAAGACACTCGCCTTCAGCGAACCCGCCGGCTCGCCCAGCGGGCAGGCGCCCGAATACCCGACCTCCGCGACGGCGGTCACCTTCACTGCGGGGGTCGGCACGGCCTCGGAGATCAAGCTCTCCGACGCCCAGAGCACCACGCTCAAAGCGAAGGAAGGCGCCACCGTGGTAGGCACCTCGAGCTCCTTCACGGTCAGGGCCGCCACCGCAGAACGCCTTGCCTGGTCACGCGCCGAAGTGAGCGCCGGCAAACTCGAAACGGGTACCTGCCCCTTTGCCTGCACGACGACCAGCATCGGCGGCGGCAAAAAATTCAAGGCCCACGCCGGCATCGCCGACGCGTACGGCAACATCGTGAGCAACATCGGCGCCATCACCAAGGCGAAGGTCGAAAAGGCAAGCGGCGAAGGCACGCTCACCAATGCCACCGGCCTCAGCATCCCCGCGGCGGGCCTCGCCGAATCCTCGACGATCTTCGAATACACGAGCCCGGCATCCGGCACGAGCGAAGCCGTGCTGAAGCTCAGGGCCGAAGAAGCCGGCGCCTACACCGAAGCCGAAGCGCACGTGAAGTACTGACCGGGATCCGGATCGGTACTCGCCGCAGCGCGTCGTGAAGCACACCCCGCCCGAGGGGGGACCCATCGGCGAGCGGCATGGCGGTCGCGTCCGCGCGTGCGCTCCTTACGGCGATGTCACGGTCGGCTCAGCCGATGCCCAGGCAATGTCAGGGCCGGCTCAGCCGATGCCCGTGAGCAGATCTCCGGCGGAGGAGAGTCCGAGGGCGCGGGCGAGGACCACGATCGTCTCCAGGCGGGGGGAGCGCTTGCAGCGCTCCAGCAGGCTGATCTCGGTGCGGTGCAGCTCGCAGATGTCGGCCAGTTCTTCCTGGGACAGATTCAGCCGCTCGCGATGGCCACGCAGGTTCTCTGCGAACTGCTGACGCACGGACTCCTGTGGTCTCACGCGGCGCACTCTCGCGTCTCGCAGACGGAAGGTCTACAGACAAGCTGTCGCCCGACAAAACATCGCCTGACAGCTGTCTTCTGACATATGAGCTGTGAGGTGGCGTAGGGAGCGGGCGTTGGGCCGCGCGTCCCGGCGTCGAGCGCTGCCGGCGGAGATGGAAACATTTATTCATTTTACTGCCCAGGACCAAGCGTCGTCGCCCAGGCCGCGATGCCAGGCGGTGATGCCGGCCGGCTCCATGGTCGCCGGCTCTCGCGGCTTGACAGATGCTGTGAGCGTTCGGGTCCGTCTCGCCGTACTGTGCGCCGCGCGAATCGGGAGGGAGGTGTCGGGTGCGCTCAGCCCGCGACCGCCGCGGCGTCCTCGCCCGGGGTCACCGTCGTGACCGGCAGACCCATGCCCGCCACCTTGCTCGGCAGGTCGAGCCTCAGCCAGCGAGACACGCGCGCGGACAGCGTCGAGATGATCACCTCGTCGAAGCCGTGGAGGTTGATCGCGTCGTGTACGGCCGCGATCGGGTCGGGATCGCCGATCAGTCCCTCGACCGGCGCGCCGGCGGCCTGTTCGAGCAGCGGCAGGGCGCGGTTGAGCACGGTATGGGCCTCGCTTTCGGCCTGATCCTCGGGATCTACGACCTTGTGCAGTCCGTGGGTGGCGTTGGGCACGAGCAGCGTGAACGCGCACCTACCGCGTCCCGCTCGCTCGCGCACGGCGTCGAGCAGTGGTTGCGTGGCCGCCGTCTTATGAGCCACGACCAGCACGCGGCTGGTGGATGTGGAGGACTCCATGGCTGGAACTCCTTTCTGGGGGATGGCATGTTGCCACCCAGATGATCCCACCGCGAAGCCCGAAGTGCCACGGTGCGGGGTACGTCCAGGCGAGGCGGAAATGGTGGGGGCAGGATTCGAACCTGCGTAGGCAGAGCCAACGGGTTTACAGCCCGTCTCCTTAACCACTCGGACACCCCACCGGGCATCCCCGGCGGTGAGAGCCGTGGGGCAGCGCGGTGATTCTAGTGCAGGCGTTCGCGGTGCAGGCGTTCGGGTCTAGGGCCTATCCCAAAAGGGGCGTGCGGCTGGGGCGTTCTAGGGTCGTGTTGGCCGATCGGAGATCCCGTCGATCTCCGATCGGTACGGACGCAAGGGCGAAGGCATGGTGGTGCCATGTCGAGCCCGAGGACAAAGCTCCGCGAAGACCATCGGACGCATCCAGACGTGCGGGCCTTGCGGGATAGGCCCTTAGGAAGCCTCGCGCAGCTGCTGTGCGTCCGGCAGGGTCTGCAGCTTTTTCAAAGTGCGGTTCTCGATCTGGCGGACCCGCTCGCGGGTGATGTTGAAGGCGCGCCCGACCTCCTCCAGTGTGCGCTGGCGCCCGCCGGTGATGCCGTAGCGCATCTCGAGCACCTCGCGCTCGCGGCGGGGCAGCGCCGAGAGCACGCGTATGACGTTCTCGCGCCGCAACGCTTCGGAGGCGATCTCGAAGGGGGACTCCGCCGCGTCGTCCTGCACGAAGTCGGCCAGCGCCGTGTCGTCCTCGTCGCCGACGGGCTTCTCCAGCGAGACCGGCTGCTGGACCATCCGCATGACCTCGCGCACTTCGTTGGTCGAGCACTCGAGCTCCACGGCGATCTCCGCGCTGGTCGGTTCGCGGCCGAGCCGCTGGATCAGCACGCGCTCGGCGTGGATCGCCTTGTTCATCCGCTCGACCATGTGCACGGGGATCCTGATCGTCCGTCCCTTGTCGGCGATCGCCCGCGTCACGGCCTGCCTGATCCACCAGGTGGCGTACGTCGAGAACTTGTAGCCCTTGCGGTAGTCGAACTTCTCGACCGCCCTGATCAGCCCGAGCGAGCCCTCCTGGATCAGGTCCAGGAATGTCAGCCCCGGCCGACGTAACCCTTGGCGATCGACACGACCAGGCGCAGGTTCGCCTCGACCATGTGCTGCTTGGCGGCGACGTCCCCCCGCTCGATCCGCTTGGCCAGGGCACACCTCCTCTTCGGCGCTCAGCAGCGGCACCCGCCCGATCGAGCGCAGGTATAGCCGCAGCGAGTCCAGGCTCGGCTCGACGCCCAGCTCGACGTCGGTCTTGCGCAGCTCCTCGATCCTCGTCTTCGCGCCGCGGACCCGGTTTAGCGGTCGAATCCTGCGCCGCCGCTCGCCTGTCGCGGTCATCGTCGGGCGAGGATCTCGAGCGCTCTGTTGTGCCTCGCGCCGGCACAGTGCTCGTCTGCGGTGAAGACTCGGCTCGAGCTCCCCGGCCGCGCAGCACCTCGATGCCGTGCTCCTCCAGATAGCTGAGCAGATCCTGCGTCTGATCGTGGGACAGCTCGGCCTCTTCGATCGCGGACGCGACGCGCCTCATAGGCGAGGAACCCCCGTTCGTGGCCTTCCGCGATGACTCCCTGTAGCTCATCGATCTCAACCACGCCCGTGCTGTCGGTGGCGATCAAGACCTCGACATTGTCGCTCATTCTGGACCCCCAGGATCCAAACGGCTTCCCCGTCGGAGCAGACATGCCCGCCCCGACCTCCCCTGACCCGACTTACGCTTACAGCCTCCTCTGCGGTTACTCGATCGCATCTGCCTGCTCCTGCTCTCCTGAAGTCGCTCCGAAGTCGCTCCCCGATTCTGTTCGCTCGCCTGCTCCGATGCTGCTCGCATTGTGGCTCCCGATCGGACGGGGGTTGACTGGACCGTCTAGTGCGAAGTGATACCAGAAATCCGCCGTCGTGTACGCCGGTTGAGTCACGGCGCGCTCACGGCTCCTCGCCCGGCGCGCCTCACCGTCGGGCGGGTCGGGCGCCGACGGGCCGCTAGGCTTGGGCGAGGTGCAGGCGACCCGGCAGATCCATTCGCTGTCTCCGACGCATCCCTTCGGCGACGACGTGCAGGCGCGGGCGCCCTCTGTCCCGATCGGCCTCTCGCGCGTCGGGGTCACGGGGGTGGAGAAGGTCGTGCGCATTCGCGACCAGCTGTTCTTCGCGCGCCTGGCCTGCTTCGTGGACCTGAGCTCCGGGCAGAAGGGAGCGCATATGTCTCGGTTCGAGGAGGTCGTCAACGAGGCGATCGGCGAGGTCGTCCTCAGCGAGTCCCCGTTTCCGCGCCGAGACCCTGGCCCAGCACATCGCCGAGCTCGTGCGCGCCCGCCAGGGGGCCCTGCGCGCGGAAGTCACGATCGCGGCGCGCTATCCCGAGCACAAGCCCGCGCCCGTCTCGGGCGTGGGCACCCAGGAGATCTACACGCTCCTCGGCCGCGCCGTCGCCTACGAGCACGGCACGCGGCGGGTCGTCGGCGTGTCGGCCACCGGCATGACCGCCTGTCCCTGCGCGCAGGAGCTGTCGCCGGGCGCGCGCGCGAGCGCCTGCTCGCCGACGGGTTCTCCGAGGATCAGATCGAGCGCATCCTCGCCCGGGTGCCCGTCGCGACGCACAACCAGCGTGGGCTCGGCACGCTGCAGATCGGCTGCATCGAGGAGTGCGATAGCCGAGATCGACGCCACCGCGCTGCTGCAGATCGTCGAGTCGAGCATGTCCTCGGAGATCTACGAGCTGATGAAGCGCTCCGACGAGGTCGCGGTCGTCGAAAAGGCCCACGCCCGTCCGCGCTTCGTCGAGGACTGCGTGCGGGAGATGATCGCGGGCGTCCTCGCCCGCTTTCCCGAGCTGGATGGCGCAAGCTTCGTCTCGGCGCGTCAGGAGAACCTCGAGACGATCCACCAGCACAACGTCGTCGCCGAACGCCACGGCCTGCTGTCGGAGCTGCGCGCGGAGATCGATGCCGGCGCGCCGCCCGGCTCACACGACGCTCGACGAGTGGCTCGCCGCCGGCGTCGCCGCCGCCTACGGCGTCCGCCAGTGTCGGCCGGCTGCGCGTGCCGCTCACGCCGAGCCTGAGCGCGTGCCGTGAGACTAGCCGCGCCCTGAGCGTGCGCGAGACGCCGGCGTAGCCCGAAGAAGAAGTCCAGGCCCGGACACGACCGTCACGAGCACCGTCGCATACAGCAGCAGCGAGACCCACAGCGGCTGTCCGTGCACCGCGATCAGGGCGAGGATCAGCGCGATCTGCATGCACGTCTTCAGCTTGCCGAGCATGCTCGCTTCCATCACCACCCCCGCCTGCGTGGCGCCGAGGCGCAGCACGGTGACGGCGAGCTCGCGCGTGATGATCACCATCGCCACCCACGCTTCGACGCGGTTCAGCGACACGAGCGCGACCAGCGCGGCGACGATCAGCAGCTTGTCGGCGAGCGGGTCCATCAGCTTGCCGAACGTCGTGACCGTCTGGCGCGAGCGCGCGAGATACCCGTCGACGAAGTCCGTCGCCGAGGCCAGCGCGAACACGATCGCGGCGAGCACGTCTCCCTCCGGGGTGTTGCCCAGCAGCGCGACCACCAGCACCGGCACGAGCATGATGCGCAGCACCGTCAGCATGTTCGGGAGGTTCAGCGGGAACACGGCCGTTGCCATTATGTCCTGCTCCCGCGCGGGAGGCATGGCAGGCCTCGATGGCCGGCTGTCCTCTCCCGCAGGCCGCTCGCCCTGCTCGGCCGTCGTAGGATCGGACTTCCCAGTTCGTCTCGATCGAAGGAGCACGACCATGAACACGCGCACGCTTGGACCGAACGGCCCCGAGGTCTCCGCGATCGGCCTCGGCTGCATGGGCATGTCGGCGTTCTACGGGACCGCCGACGAGTCCGAGGCCAGGGCCACGATCGCGCGGGCGCTCGATCTGGGCTGCAACTTCCTCGACACCTCGGACATGTACGGCCCGCACACCAACGAGCGGCTCGTGGGCAGCGCGATCGCCTCCCGGCGCGACGAGGTGTTCCTGGCGACGCAAGTTCGGGATCAAGCTGGTCAAAGACGACGACCTGATCAATCGCGTGATCGACGGCAGTCCCGACTACGTGCGCGCGGCCTGCGACGCCTCGCTGCAGCGCCTTGGGCGTCGAGCACATCGACCTCTACTACCAGCACCGGGTCGACCCGAACACGCCGATCGAGGACACCGTCGGCGCGATGGCCGAGCTGGTGCAGCCGGCAAGGTCCGTCACATCGGCCTGTCGGAGGCGAGCGCCGCGACGATCCGCCGCGCGCACGCCGTGCACCCGATCACCGCCGTGCAGACCGAGTACTCGCTGTGGACGCGCGACGTCGAGGCGGAGATCCTGCCGACGCTGCGGGAGCTCGGGATCGCGCTCGTCGCCTACTCGCCGCTCGGACGTGGGTTCCTCTCCGGGCGGTTCAGCTCGCCCGAGGAGCTCGACGAGGACGACTATCGCCGCCATGGTCCGCGCTTCACGGGCGAGAACCTCGAGCAGAACCTGGGTCTCGCCGCGTGCGTGCGCGAGCTCGCGTCAGGAGCGCGGGATCACCCCCGGCCAGCTCGCGCTCGCGTGGGTGCTGCATCGCGGCGAGCACATCGTGCCGATTCCCGGCACCAAGCGCGTGGCCTACCTCGAGGAGAACCTGGCCGCGGCCGAGGTCGAGCTGAGCGAGGCCGACGTGCAGGCGATCGCCGAGGCCGTTCCCGCGGCTGCGGGCGAGCGCTATCCGGAGGCCGTGATGCGCTCGGTCAATCTGTAGCGCGCCCGTCCGGAGGCGTCGGCCGTGTCCCGGGGAGCCCGCGCGCCGCGCGCCGCGCGGCATGCCGCGGGAGTCGATCAGTAGCCGACCGAGTAGAAGCTGATGTGCCGGCAGCCGTGCAGCTTGTAGTGGGGCAGCGCGCGGTGGCTCGTGTACACGACGATGTGCCGAGTTTTCGCAGTGGATGATCCCGGAGTTCTCGTGCGCGTGCACGACCGTCCGCGGGTTCGTGCCGGTCCAGACGTAGTTGTGGGTGTCGTTGGCGTAGATGTAGTTCTTGCCGTCACCCGCATGGATCACGGCGGTCTGCGAGGTGGGCCAGCCCGACTCGTGGTAGTCGCCCCAGATCACGTCGCCGGCGTTGCCGCCGTAGATCGTGTCGTCGCCGTAGCCGCCGAGCAGGTAGTTGTGCACGTTCGGCCGGCCGACGAGCACGTGCTGCAGCCCGGCCCGCCCCTTGTCCATGACCAGGTGCTGGTTCGCGGGCCAGCCGGCGTGGCTGGTCATCGCCAGGGCCGGGACCGCGGCGGCGGCGGCGATGCCGACGACGGCCGCGACGAGCGCCGCCCGAACTCGACGGCGCAGGCCGTGGGGACGTGGAGGGGATGTGGGGTCGATGTGCGCGCGCATGCGATCGGACGGCGGTCGCGGGAACTGACGGCGGCTGCGAGAGAAGGCTACGCGGGTGCTCCTGGGAGTGCCGTCTACCCCCGCATCGACTCGCGCAAACACCCGCTTGAGCCGCTCCCGGCGGCCTGGACCGATAGGGTGGGGCGATGCCCCTGATCCCGATGGTCGTCGAGCGCACCGCCCGCGGCGAGCGCGAGTTCGACATCTACTCGCGGCTGCTCAACGAGCGCATCATCTTCCTCGGCACGCCGATCGACGACCAGGTCGCCAACCTCGTGGTCGCGCAGTTGCTGCACCTGGAGAGCGAGGACCCCGAGAAGGACATCTCGATCTACATCAACTCGCCCGGGGGCTCGGTCTACTCGGGCCTGGCGATCTACGACACGATGCGCTTCGTCAAGCCCGACATCGCGACGATGTGCGTCGGCGTGGCGATGTCGATGGGCTCGCTGCTGCTCGCCGGGGGGACGAAGGGCAAGCGCGCGGCGCTGCCGAACAGCCGCATCCTCATCCATCAGCCCTCCGCCGGCTTCGAAGGCCAGTCGACCGACATCGAGATCCACGCCCGCGAGATCCTCGCCGTGCGGGGCCGTCTGGACGAGATCTACGCCGAACACACCGGCCGCCCGACCGAGCAGGTCCGCGAGGACATGGAGCGCGACCGCTTCTTCACGGCCGAGCAGGCCCAGGAGTACGGTCTGATCGACAGGGTCCTCGAGAGTCACTGAGGCGGCCCCGAGGCGCGCTTCACGCGCGATCCACGCCTGGTGAACGGCCCGATGTCCCGCCTGAGCCCGAGCGAGCGGCGACGCTGGCTGCTGATCGTGGTCGCTCACGCGCGCTCGCGGGCGTCGCGAACTACGGCACCTGGCCGGCGGTCCCGCGGTTCGCGCTCGCCACGCTCGCGCTCGCGGGCCTGGCCTGGGTCGTGTCGTTCGCCACCGAGCAGCTCGGCGAGCGCTTCGGGCCGGGGGTCACGGGCATGCTGCAGTCCACGCTCGGCAACCTGCCCGAGCTGTTCGTCGTCATCTTCGCGCTGAAAGCCGGCGAGCTCGTGGTCGCGCAGACGGCGATCGTGGGCTCGATCCTCGCCAACGCGCTGCTCGTGCTCGGCCTGGTGATCGTGATCGGCGCGCGGCGGTCCCCGGACGGGATCATGCGGTTCTCCCCCGCTTGCCCCGCGATACGGCCACGCTGCTGCAGGTCACGGTGTTCATCATCGTCCTGCTCGGGCTCTCGCTGGCCGCGCACGACCCCGCCAGCCATCACGTCCAGACGATCTCCGCGGTCGGCGCGGTGTGTCTGCTGGTCGTGTATCTCGCCTGGGTCGTTCCCTACCTGCGCTCGGACGTCGCTCCGGATGCGCAAGCCCTCGACCGCTCGGCGGCGAGCCTGCGGGGGGATGCGGCGGGTGCTGGGGACGAGGGGGGTGCGGGCGCCGAATCGCAGCCGGCCGACTCCGGCGGCGCGCGAGGAGCACGACGACCACGACAACAACGGCTCTCGCTCGGCTTGACGCTCACGCTGCTGCTGATCGCCGGGGGCGCCTCGGCGTTCGTGTCGGACTGGTTCGTCAACGGCCTCGCCCCGGCGATTGCCGTGCTGAACCTCTCGCAGGCGTTTGCGGGCCTCGTGATCGTCGCGATCGCGGGCAACGCCGTGGAGAACGTCGCCGGGCTGGTGCTCGCCTACAAGCGCCGCTCGGACCTGGCGATCTCGGTCGTCAAGAACTCGGTCGCGCAGATCGCCGCGTTCCTGTTCCCGCTGCTGGTGCTCGTCTCCTTCGCGCTGTCCACCCGGCTGACGTTCGCGCTCGCCCCCGTCTACATCGGCGCGCTCGCCCTGACCGCGCTGACGCTCTCGCAGGTCACGGGCGACGGCGAGGCCGCCGAGTTCGAGGGCTGGGCGCTGGTCGCGCTGTACGTGATCCTGGCGACGTTCACGCTGTATGAGTGAGCCGACCGCAGTGCCCGACCGGCAGCGGCCTGCCGCGGGCGTCTTCCGCGCTGCCGCGACCGGCGCTGGACTCCGCTCGGCGAGCGGATGACCTCGACGGGTCCGAGGGTCGCCGGGCAGGCGTTCCGAGCGGGGCCGTTTCCGTCTTATCGCCCGCGCGGCGAACACGCGCTAGACTGCCGGATACCTCGCGCCTGGGCGGGGTTTTTCTTCGCCCGGGCTCGCTGTCCACACCCACGATCGGCGCAGGAGCTAGGAACTCGCAATGGCCCGCGGAGACGTTCGCATCGCTATCACCCTCGCATGCGAGGAGTGCAAGCATCGCAACTACCAGACGAACAAGAGCAAGCGCAACAACCCCGATCGCGTGTCCCTGCGCAAGTACTGTCGCTGGTGTCGGCGTCACACCGGCCATCGGGAGACTCGTTAGCTAGCGCGGGAGCGCGTGCTGTGGCCCGTGATCGCAAACGCGCAAAGCAACGTCGCGCCCGCCGGGGCGCCGCGGCGATCGGGCCATGGTCCCGGGCCCGCGCCTGCCGCGCCCGCGGATGGGTCAGTCGACGCGCCGGTCGCGGCCGCAGCGCCCGCGCCGTCGCCAGCACATCGAGGTGGGCCGGGTCGAGCGCGCCGACCTGCCGGGCGCGCTGGAGCACGCCGGGCGACGTCGACGAGTTCGACGCCGCGCTCATCGCCGGCGCCGGCGGAGTCGCCGCGAACGCCGAGACGCTCTCCGAGGCCGAGATCGAGGCCGAGGCGGAGGCCGAGGGCGATCTCACCGAGGACGAACTGCAGGAGGGCGCCGGCTCCGGGCGCGGTGCGGGCCAACGGCGTCAGCCCCGAGCAGGCCTCGGGCGCGCCGATCCGCAAAGGCAACCGCGCGATCGGCTTTCTGCGCGCCAGCTGGGCGGAGCTGCAGCGCGTTCAGTGGCCCGACCGCCGCCACGTCTTTCAGGCCACGGCCGTCGTCCTCGGCTTCGTCGCGATCGCCGGCGCCTACCTCGGGCTGGCCGACTACTCGCCAAGGAAATCGTCGAATTCATCCTCTGACGTCCGATGACCTGCGCTGGCCTAATCGGGGATGTGAGCGGAGCGAATGTCTCCCGATTCGGTCTGCGTCCTCAGTCGCTCGCGTACGTAGTACGCCAACGCGCTCCTCGCGTCCGTTGATCTGCTTGATCTCGGACGTCAGAAGGTCGTCTGTACGTCGCTCACGCAAACGCCTGCCCTACCCACTTACCGAACGAGTCAGGAACTAAAGAGCCCGAATGTTTCGCTGGTACGTCGTCAACACCTACTCCGGCCACGAGAACAAGGTCAAACAGAACCTCGAGCACCGCGTGGTCTCGCTCGGCCAGCAGCGCGCCGTGCGCAACGTGGTCGTCCCGACCGAGTCCGTGTCGGAGATGAAGGACAACCAGAAGGTCACCGTCGAGAAGCGCACGATGCCCGGGTACGTGCTCGTGAACATGGAGCTCAACGAGGACTCCTGGGGCGTCGTCAAGGGCACGCCCGGCGTCACCGGGCTTCGTCGGCGCCTCCCAGGAGCCCGTTCCCCTCACCCAGGTCGAGGTCGATCGGCTGCTGCACAAGACCGACGTCGCCACGGCGCCGCGCACGCGCGCGCAGTTCGCGATCGGCGAGTCCGTCAAGGTCGTCTCCGGACCGCTCTCGGACTTCTCCGGGGAGATCTCCGAGATCAACGAGGACGCCGCCAAGCTCAAGGTGCTGGTATCAATCTTCGGCCGCGAGACCCCCGTCGAGGTGGGCTTCGACCAGGTGAAAAAGATCTAGTCCGATCGGCACATGTGCCGACGCCGCAGCAGGGCGCATGCGCCCGTCCTCGGCCGGCGGCGCATGCGCCGCTGGAGGAGCCGCACATGTGCGGCTCCCCGGAGGCGCGCATGCGCGCCTGCGGCCCACGGCGCATGCGCCGTGGGCACCATGAAGACCAACCCGTCAATCACAGCTAACCTACGCATTCGACATGGCCAAGAAGGTACTCACAACCATCAAGCTCCAAGCCAACGGCGGCCAGGCCAGCCCGGCCCCGCCGGTCGGTCCCGCGCTGGGCCAGCACGGGATCAACATCATGGAGTTCTGCAAGGCCTTCAACGCGCAGACGCAGAGCGAAACGGGCACCGACGATCCCGGTCGTGATCACCGTCTATGAGGACCGCTCGTTCACGTTCGTCACCAAGACGCCCCCCGCGGCGGTGCTGATCAAGCAGGCGCTGCGCATCGGCAAGGGCTCGGGCGAGCCCAACCGCACGAAGGTCGGCACGATCACCCAGGCGCAGCTGCGCGAGATCGCCGAGCGCAAGCTCGCAGGACCTGAACGCGCACGACGTCGATCAGGCGGCGAAGATCATCGCCGGCACTGCCCGCTCGATGGGAGTAGAGGTGGCCTCATGAGCTCGCACACGGACGCCGCCATCGCGAGGGTTGCGAAGATCGATCGCGAGCGCGAGTACGAGCCCGCCGAGGCGGTCTCGCTCGTCAAGAGCCTGGCCAGCGCGAAGTTCGACGAGGCGGTCGAGCTGCACGTGCGCACGGGCCTGAACGTGCGTCACGCCGACGAGCAGCTGCGCGGCACGATCGCGCTGCCCAACGGTCTGGGCAAGGACGTGAAGATCGCCGTGTTCGCGCAGGGCGAGAAGGTCGCGCGAGGCCGAAGCGGCCGGCGCGGACGTGGTCGGCGGCGAGGACCTGGCCAAGCGCATCGAGGAGGGCTTCGACGAGTTCGACGTGGCGATCGCCACCCCCGACCTGATGTCGGTCGTCGGACGTCTCGGGCGCATCCTCGGCCCGTCCGGCAAGATGCCCAACCCGAAGGTCGGCACGGTCACGATGGACGTCGCCAAGGCCGTCGAGGAGTCGAAGTCGGGCAAGGTCGAGTACCGCACCGACCGCACCGCGATCGTGCACATGGTGATCGGCCGCGCGAGCTTCGACGAGCGCGCGCTGCTGGAGAACTACGCGGCCGTGGTCGAAGAGCTGATCCGCGCCAAGCCCTCGGCCGCGAAGGGCCGCTACCTGCGCACGATCACCCTGACCTCCACGATGGGCCCGGGGGTCAAGGTCGACCCGAGCCGCACCCGTGACATCATCGAGGAGGCGTCGTCGTCGCCGCGACGGCAGTCGCCGCCTAGCGCTTCCACACACAGGCCACCACAGACCCCCGGCGGCCGCGCCGACCAGCGTGCGTGGCGGAAGTCCGGGACAGGAGCCAACGCATGAACCGAGACCAGAAGGCCGCCGCGATCGCCGAGATCGCGGCCCACATAGACGCGTCCCAGGCGGTCTTCGCCGTCGACTACAAGGGCATCTCCGTGCCCCAGGCGGCCGAGCTGCGCGCGAAACTGCGCGAGTCCGACGCGACCTTCAAGGTCGTCAAGAACTCGCTCACCGAACGCGCCGCCGACGAGGCCGGCGCGGACACGCTGAAGGAGCTGCTGCGGGGCCCGACGGCGCTCACGTTCGTGCGCGGGGACATCGCCACGGCCGCCAAAGCGCTCGCCGACTACGGTCGCGCGACGCAGCTGCTGCCGTTCAAGGGCGGGCTGATGGACGGCGCCGCGCTCGACTGCCGATCAGATCCGCTCGCTCTCCCGCCTGCCCTCGCGCGAAGTGCTCTACGGGCAGCTCGTCGGAGTCGTGGCCTCGCCCGTCAGCGGGCTCGTGCGCACGCTCGGCGCGCTCGTCGGCGGGCTGGCCGTCGCGCTCGGGCAGGTGCAGGAGAAGAAGGAGTCCGGCGAGATCCCCGCCGGCGAGGCGCCCGCGGCGGCGAGGAGCCTGCCGTCGCGGAGGAGACGCCGGCCGAGACTGAGGCCGCGGCGGAGGCCGCTCCCGAGGAGCCCGCCGCCGAGGAGCCTGCCGTCGCGCCGGAGACGCCCGCGGAGGAGCCCGCTGCCGAGGAGCCTGCCCGCAGGGCGGAGGCGCCGGTCGCGGCGGAGGCTGCTCCCGAGGAGCCCGCCGCCGAGCAGGCGCCGGAGACGCAAGCTGAGCCGGAGTCGGACGAGCCGGCGAAAGACGACAACCAGGCGGACGTCTCGGCGCAGGCCGAGTCCGAGGACGCCGAGACGAATCCCACCCCCAAGGAGGACTGACAGTCATGGCAACCAGCACACAGGATTGGATCGAGGAGCTGAAGGGCATCTCGGTGCTCGAGCTCGCCGAGCGGATCAAGGCGCTCGAGGAGGAGTTCGGCGTATCGGCCGCGGCCGTCGCCGCGCCGGTGGCCGCCGCGGGCGGGGCGGCCGCAGGTGGCGAGGGCGGCGGACGAGGAGGAAGCGCTCGAGCACCGTCGACGTGATCCTCACGGCGTCCGGCGACAAGAAGATCCAGGTCATCAAGGTCGTGCGCGCCGCGACGGGGCTCGGCCTGAAAGAGGCCAAGGCGCTCGTCGACGAGGCTCCCAAGCCCGTCAAGGAGGGCATCGAAAAAGAGGAGGCCGACAAGCTCAAGGCCGAACTCGAGGAGGCCGGCGGGACGGTCGAGCTGAAGTAGCGGTCAAACCGCGCGGCTGCTGATGGTGGCTGCGCATGGTCGATACGCGAGCCTGCCGCACGCTCGCGTATCGACGGTGACGGAGGTCGCGGGCGGAGTCGGGACCCGCATGTGCTTAGTGTGCGCGCATGTGCCCGCGCGTTCGCGCGCCCGCCGCCTGGGGCACGTTCCCGCCCGTCTTTACCCACGCCTAACAAATGGGCCGATTTTCCGGTAAAGTGCCCTGCGCTGGCCGATAGCCGCAGCCGCCCCAGGAGTACGACGTCGCGCCACATACGCGATCGTCGAGGGCGGGGTCCGTGAGCGCCGGTGGCCCCCTTAAGGGCGTCGATGACCTGTGCTATCTTTGCTGGTCGCGCTTTCGGGCGCCCTCCACTACGTCCGTATCTCGCCCTCCGAAGGAGACGTTTTCTTGGCTGCTGTTGATGCTCTCCGGACGCGCCGTAGTTTCGCGCGCCTCGACAAGACCGTAGATGTTCCCAACCTGATCGACATCCAGCGCCGCTCGTTTCAGTGGCTCACCGACCCACAGGGCGGCGGGCTGCGCGAGACGATCGACGACATCTCGCCGATCGAGGACTACACCGGCAACCTCGCCGTGCAGTTCGGCGAGTTCGTGTTCGACGAGCCCGTCGCCTCGCTCGAGCAGTGCCGCGAGAAGGACCTGACCTACGCGCGCCCGCTGACGGTGACCGTCGCGTTCATCAACCGCGAGACGGGCGAGATCCGCGAGCAGTCGGTGTTCATGGGCGACTTCCCGTGGATGACCGAGCGGGGGACGTTCGTGATCAACGGCACCGAGCGCGTGGTCGTCACGCAGCTCGTGCGCTCGCCCGGCGCCTATCTGATGGAGCCGAAGGACCGCGAGAAGCAGGTGTTCATCGCCAACCTGATGCCCGCCCGCGGGTCATGGCTGGAGCTGGAGATCGACAAGAAGGGCAAGGTCTTCGTCCGCATCGACCGCAAGCGCAAGCTGCCGGTGACGGTGCTGCTGCGGGCGATGGGGTACGCGAGCGACGAGGAGATCCTCAAGCTGTTCGAGGACTCGCTGTACATCCGCAACACGATCGAGTCCGACACCGAGGTCACGCGCACCGAAGAGGGCGCGCTGATCGAGCTGTTCAAGAAGCAGCGTCCGGGCGAGCCGCCGAGCGTGGACAACGCGAAGGCGCTGCTCAACCAGCTGTTCTTCGACCCCAAGCGCTACGACCTCACACGCGTCGGCCGCTACAAGCTCAACTCGCGGCTGGGTCTCGACATCGACATCGACACGCGCACGCTCACGCACGACGACATCCTCGCGCTGGTGCGCGAGCTGGTGTCGCTGCCCAAGCGACTGGGCATCCCCGAGCAGCAGGGCGAGGTCGAGATCAAGGACTACGCGGCGGAGGCGATGTCGATGCCGCGCGAGCCCGTCGCCGAGCACCTCGACGAGTACGAGCACTTCGGCAACCGCCGTCTGCGCACCGTCGGCGAGTTGATCCAGGAGGCGTTCCGCATCGGGCTGTACCGCATGGAGCGCGTGGTGCGCGAGCGTTTGACGACCGAGGACGCCGACACGATCACGCCGCAGACGATCATCAACATCCGTCCGGTGGTGGCGGCGCTGAAGGAGTTCTTCGGCTCCTCGCAGCTGTCGCAGTTCATGGATCAGACCAACTCGCTGGCGGGCCTGACCCACCGCCGACGTCTGTCCGCGCTGGGCGCGGGTGGGCTCACGCGCGAGCGCGCGCCGATCGAGGTTCGCGACGTGCACCCGACCCACTATGGGCGCATGTGCCCGATCGAGACACCCGAGGGACCGAACATCGGGTTGATCGGCTCGCTGAGCTCGTTCGCGGAGGTCTCCGAGTACGGATTCGTCACGACCCCCTATCGCGTCGTCAAGGACGGCGTGGTGACCGAGAAGGTCGTGCGCCTGGACGCGACCCAGGAAGAGGAGCTCCTGATCGCGCAGGCCAACACGCCCGTGGATGCGAAGACGGGCAAGCTCAAGGGCACCGAGATCCTGTGCCGTACGCAGGCCGGGCAGTACGTGACGGTCGGCCCCAAGGACGTCGACCTGGTCGACGTCTCGCCCGAGCAGATCTGGTCGGTGGCGACCGCGATGATCCCGTTCCTCGAGCACGACGACGCCAACCGTGCGCTGATGGGCTCGAACATGCAGCGCCAGGCCGTGCCGCTGCTGAAGGCCGACGCGCCGCTGGTGGGCACGGGCATGGAGCGTCGCGCGGCGCTCGACACCGGCGATGTGCTGCTGGCCCGCAACGCCGGCACGATCGACCACGTCGACGCCACTCAGATCGTGATCGAGACGACCGAGGGCAAGAAGGACGAGTACGAGCTGCAGAAGTTCATGCGCTCCAACCAGGGCACGCTGATCCACCACAAGCCGCGCGTGCGCAGCGGCCAGAAGGTCAAGGTCGGGCGAGGTGCTCGCCGACGGCTCCTCGACCGACAAGGGCGAGATGGCGCTCGGCAAGAACCTGATGGTCGCGTTCATGTCCTGGGAGGGCTACAACTTCGAGGACGCGATCATCCTCTCCAAGCGGCTCGTGCAGGACGACGAGCTGACCTCGATCCACATCGAGGAGTACGAGGTCGACGCCCGCACGACGAAGCTGGGCGAGGAGGAGATCACCCGCGACATCCCCAACCGCTCGGAGGAGTCGCTGCGCAACCTCGACGATCGCGGCATCGTGCGCGTCGGCGCGGAGGTCGTCTCCGGGGATCTGCTCGTCGGCAAGGTCACGCCCAAGGGCGAGACCGAGCTCACCGCCGAGGAGAAGCTGATCCGGGCGATCTTCAAGGAGAAGGCGCGCGAGGTGCGCGACACCTCGCTGAAGGTCCCCCACGGCGAGGGCGGCGTGGTGATCGACGTGATGACCTTCAGCCGCGACGCCGGCGACGATCTGCCGCCGGGCGTCAACGACCTCGTGCGCGTGTTCGTCGCGAAGAAGCGCAAGATCTCCGAGGGCGACAAGCTCGCGGGCCGGCACGGCAACAAGGGTGTGATCTCCAAGATCGTCGATCAGCAGGACATGCCGTTCCTCGAGGACGGCACGCCGGTCGACGTGATCCTCAACCCGCTCGGTGTGCCTTCGCGCATGAACGTCGGGCAGATCCTCGAGACGCACCTCGGCTGGGCGGCCGCGCAGGGCTGGTATGACGACGGCTCGGAGGCCTTCAAGGAAGCCGACGCCGCCAACGGCTCCGCCAACGGCAGTCACTCTCCGCGGCGCGTGTATGTGTCGACGCCCGTGTTCGACGGCGCCACGATCACCGACGTCGACGAGGCGCTGGTGCGCTGGCAGGACGAGCACGAGGGCCGCATCCGCATGGACATCGACAAGAGCCGCCGGCCGGGAGAGCAGGCGTCGGGCAAGATGACGCTGTTCAACGGTCGCACGGGCGAGCCGTTCGCCGAGCAGGTGACGGTGGGATACATGTACATCCTCAAGCTCCTGCATCTCGTCGACGACAAGATCCACGCTCGCTCGACCGGCCCCTACTCGCTGGTCACCCAGCAGCCGCTGGGCGGCAAGGCGCAGTTCGGCGGCCAGCGCTTCGGCGAGATGGAGGTGTGGGCGCTGGAGGCGTTCGGCGCCGCCTACACGCTGCAGGAGATGCTCACGATCAAGTCCGACGACACCGTCGGGCGCGTGAAGGCGTATGAGGCGATCGTCAAGGGCGAGAACATCGCCGAGCCCTCGATTCCCGAGTCGTTCAAGGTGCTGCTCAAGGAGATGCAGTCGCTGGCGCTCGACGTCAACGTCGTCTCCGAGGAGGGTCAGCGCACGGAGATGCGCGACGAGGACGACGACCTGCTGCGGGCGGCCGAGGAGCTCGGCATCGACCTCTCGGGCGTGCGCGCCCCCTCCAACGGCGCCGCGGCCGATGAGACGCTGGAGGGCGAGGATGCCACCGACGCGGTGGCCGACTCCGACGGCGAGACCAAGGGCGATGTCCGAGCCGAGGACGATGGGGAGGTCGAGGGCGAGGCGGGGCCCACCGTGGCCGACACCGACACCGACACCGACACCGACGATGAGGATGTCGCGGTGGAGGGGCTCGACGTCGAGGAGCTGCTCGGCGAGGGCGTCGCCGAGCTGGACATCGAGGCGCTCGCCGGGAGCGCGCCCGAGGAGGAGCTGGTGCAGGAGACGGAGACGTAAGCCGACGTCTCAGGCGCCGCCGTGTTCGGTGGCGCCTCGAAATCCCGCCGGCGGTTCGGCGGGACACAGCGCAGGAACCGAGCCGCCACCGTCCGTTTCACCCGCGAGCGAAAGCCAGAACATGATCGACATCAACAACTTCGACGCCATCGAGATCTCACTCGCCTCCTCCAAGCAGATCCGCGGCTGGAGCTCGGGCGAGGTGATCAAGCCGGAGACCATCAACTACCGGACGCTCAAGCCCGAGAAGGATGGGCTGTTCTGCGAGCGCATCTTCGGTCCGACGAAGGACTGGGAGTGCTACTGCGGCAAGTACAAGCGCGTCCGCTACAAGGGCATCGTGTGCGAGCGCTGTGGCGTGGAGGTCACGCGTTCGAAGGTCCGCCGCGAGCGCATGGGTCACGTCGACCTCGCCGCGCCCGTCAGCCATATCTGGTTCTTCAAGGGCGTGCCCAGCCGGATCGGCTACCTGCTCGACATGGCGCCGAAGGAACTGGAGAAGGTCCTGTACTTCGCCGCCTCGATCGTCACGTGGGTGGACGACGAGGCGCGCTCGAAGGATCTGGACACGCTCGAGCAGGAGGTCAACAAAGTCCTCGACTCCTACGCGGCCGAGCGCGAGGAGCGGGTGCTGGAGCTGCGCGAGTCGCTCAAGCGCCGCGAGAAGTACCTGCAGAACGGCAAGCAGACCGGGTTCAACGACGAAGACCATCTGTGGGCGGACTCGCTCGACGTGAACCTGCAGAAGATCTCCGACGAGGAGCGCGAGAAGCTCGTCAAGGAGCTGCGCAAGACCTTCGACGCGGACATCGCCGACACCGAGGCCTACATCGAGGACGCCGCCGAGCGCATGCGTAGCGTGTGGGAGCTGTTCAAGACGATGGAGCCCAAGCAGATCGAGCACGACGAGACGACCTTCCGCGAGCTCAAGGAGCGCTTCGGATCGCCGTACGGGTTCGGCGAGTACTTCCGTGGCGGGATGGGCGCGGAGGCCGTCAGAGACCTGCTCCAGCAGGTGGATCTGCAGGCCGAACGCGAGGAGCTGGAGGAGCAGGTCAAGACCGCCAAAGGTCAGAAGCAGGCGCGCGCGGTCAAGCGGCTGAAGGTCGTCAGCGCGTTCATCCAGTCGGGTAACAAGCCCGAGATGATGGTGCTCGACGCGGTCCCGGTGATCCCGCCGGAGCTGCGCCCGATGGTGCAGCTGGACGGTGGGCGCTTCGCGACCTCAGACCTCAACGATCTGTACCGCCGCGTGATCAACCGCAACAACCGCCTCAAGCGGCTGCTCGACCTGGGCGCACCGGAGATCATCGTCAACAACGAGAAGCGCATGCTGCAGGAGGCCGTCGACGCGCTGTTCGACAACGGTCGTCGCGGGCGACCGGTGACGGGCCCGGGCAATCGTCCGCTGAAGTCGCTGTCGGACATGCTCAAGGGCAAGCAGGGCCGCTTCCGCCAGAACCTGCTCGGCAAGCGCGTGGACTACTCCGGGCGCTCGGTGATCGTCGCCGGCCCGTATCTGAAGCTGCACCAGTGCGGGCTGCCGAAGATCATGGCGCTGGAGCTGTTCAAGCCGTTCATCATGGCTCGCTTGGTCGAGCGCAAGTCCGCGCAGAACATCAAGGCGGCGAAGAAGATGGTCGACTCGATGATCGGCGAGGTGTGGGACGTGCTCGAGGAGGTCATCCACGAGCACCCGGTGCTGCTCAACCGCGCCCCCACGCTGCACCGTCTCGGCATCCAGGCATTCGAGCCGCTGCTGGTCGAGGGCAAGGCGATCCAGGTGCACCCGCTCGTATGCCACGCCTTCAACGCCGACTTCGACGGCGATCAGATGGCCGTGCACCTGCCACTGTCGGCGGAGGCGCAGGCGGAGGCGCGCATCCTGATGCTCTCCTCCAACAACATCCTGTCCCCCGCGCACGGCGCGCCGCTGGCGACGCCGACGCAGGACATGATTCTGGGCGCGTACTACCTGACATACGGTCCCGAGGCCGAGGAGTTGTCGGCCAAGCGCGAGCTGCTCACCGGCGGCAAATGGCCTGCCGGGGAGGCGCGTCCGCACGTGTTCAGGACCGCGCAGGAGGCCGAGCTGTCCTACGAGGCGGGCGTGGTCACGCTGCACGACGTCGCCGAGTTCAGGCCGTTTGGACGCGACGGCGGCCATGTGCTCTCGACGGTCGGACGGATCATCTACAACGACCGCATCGAGCGCGCGCTTGCACGAGGCGCTGGGCGATGGGTTCGACGCGAGCAAGTACGTGTTCGTCAACCAGTCGATGAAGAAGCGCGACACGACCCGTCTGATCGACGCGCTCGTGCAGACCTACGGAGCGACGACGATCTCGCTCGTGCTCGACGCGTTCAAGGACCTCGGCTTCAAGTACGCCACGCAGGCGGGGATCACGATCTCCAAGAACGACGTGGTCGTGCCTCCGAGCAAGCAGGCGATCCTCGACAAGTACGAGGCGCTCGTGAACGAGATCTCAGACCAGTACGACATGGGTCTGATCACTCAGGAGGAGCGCCACGAGGCGGTCGTGGAGAAGTGGAACGCGGCGACCGACGAGGTCGCCGACGCGATGATCGAGAACCTCGACACGCTCAACCCGATCTTCATGATGGCCAACTCGGGCGCGCGTGGATCGTTCAAGCAGATCCGCCAGCTCGCGGGCATGCGCGGTCTGATGGCCAACCCGAAGGGCGAAATCATCGAGCGGCCGATCAAGGCCAACTTCGTCGAGGGGCTGTCGGTGCTCGAGTACTTCATCTCCACGCACGGCGCGCGCAAGGGCCTGGCGGACACCGCGCTGCGGACCGCCGACTCGGGCTATCTGACGCGCCGGCTGGTCGATGTGGCCCAGGACGTGATCATCCGCGAAGCGGACTGCGGGGCCGAGGAGTACATCGAGATGGCCGTGTGGGGAGAGGGGGCCGGCGGTGGCGAGGAGCCCAACCAGGACCTCGTCGGGCGCGTCGCCGCCCAGCCGATCACGACCAAGCGCGGGCGGATGCTCGTCGAGCAGGGCGCCGAGATCGGGCGCGCCGAGCTCGCCGACGTCGCGCAGGCGTTCGCCGACGATCACGAGAAGGGCGTGCTCGTGGCGGTGCCCGTACGGTCGGTGCTCAAGTGCAAGGCCCCGAGCGGGGTCTGCCAGGCCTGCTACGGGCGGGCGATGGCGACCGGGGCGCTCGCGCAGATCGGCGACGCGGTCGGGATCATCGCCGCGCAGTCGATCGGCGAGCCCGGCACGCAGCTGACGATGCGTACGTTCCACACCGGCGGTGTCGCCGGTGCTGACATCACCCATGGTCTGCCGCGAATCGTCGAGCTGTTCGAGGCGCGCAAGCCGAAGGGGCTGGCGAAGATCGCCGAGCAGGACGGCAGGGTCTCGATCGAGGAGACCGAGAAGGCGCTCACGGTCACGATCACCGATCAGGCCGGCGAGGAGCACAAACACGCCTTCCCGCGGCGCACGCGGCTGTTCGTCGCCGAGGGCGAGAAGATTCAGGCCGGCAAGCAGCTCAACGAGGGCTCGCTGTATCCGCACGAGCTGCTCGCGATCAGGGGACGGACCGTGACCGAGCAGTACCTCGTCAAAGAGGTCCAGGAGGTCTACAAGTCCCAGGGCGTGGACATCAACGACAAGCACATCGAGCTGATCGTGCGCCAGATGCTGAAGAAGGTGCGCGTCGATCAGAAGGGCGACACCGACTACCTGCCCGGCCAGTTCGTCGACCGCTTCGAATTCGCGAAGGTCAACGAGGATGTGGCTCAGAAGAAGGGCGAGACGGCGCAGTTCGAGGACATCATCCTCGGCATCACGAAGGCATCGCTGAACACCGACTCGTTCCTCTCGGCCGCCTCCTTCCAGGAGACGACGAAGGTCCTGACCGACGCCGCGCTGGAGGGCAAGACCGACCGCCTGAACGGGCTGAAGGAGAACGTGATCATCGGCAAGCTGATCCCCGCCGCGACCGGGCTGAAGCGCTACCGGCGGATCGAGATCGAACCCTCCGAACCGCTCCCGCGTGCGATCGACGACGTGGGGCTGCTCGACCAGGACGAGATCGCCGCGGAGCTCGGGCTCTCCGGCGGCGACGGCCTCGGAGGGTACGGCCAGGAGTTCGACGCCGACCTCGCCTCGCTGGAGAAGATCGGCGCCGGCACGACCGATCCCGGGTTCGTGGAGGAGCTCGCCGATCTGGAGGTCCCCGACGAGCCCTCCGGAGAGTAGGCCACAGTGCGTATACTGAGAGACATGACCGTGCGCGGCCCACACATCGAAATATAAGAGCCCGGCGTCCAGCGCCGGTAGCTTAGTGCGCGGGCGTGGTTTGACCACGCGCAGTTCTGTGGGCCCGGTTTGAAGTCCGTCTGAGGCATCGGCCAAGATTTCGATGTGAACTGCCCTGCTATCGCGATTCCGCTTGGAGACGCACTGGGTTCATGGTCCGAGTTCGCCACCGCGATCTTTGCGGGCGTGGCGCTGTTCGGTGCCTGGTTTCAACTCAGGCAGACGCGTAACACGACGCTCGAGACTCGCACCCACGAGTACATGCAGCGCTACGGCTCGCCCGAACTGGTTCCCTACCAGACATTGGCGCATCCCCTGATCGGCGCCGAGCTCGAGCCCGGCGATCACTGGGCTCGCATCGCTCGCGTCGAAAGGTGGAAGGGATGTCGTTTGAAGAGAAACAGGAAGTGCTGATAGTCATGAACTTCTGGGAGGAGTTGGCCAGCATGTACAACCGCGAACTGGTCGACCGAACGGTCATCCACGAGTACTTCGCCGATGTCATCTACGACTTCTGGAAGAAGTCGGAGTGGCTGCGGACCTTCATCAAGAGCCATCTCGAGGAGGGGGCTCGCGTCTACAACGAGTTCGAAGAGATGTGTCAAGACCTCGCAAAGCGGGACCGTCGGCATCGCGGCTACGCCATGCGAGCACCCTTCTGGTAACGGTGGGAGACGGAACTCCACCCAGCCGGGACACGCCCGGTCGCGTCCTCAGTCCGGCGCGCGCTCGCCCTCGCGGCTTGGGGGTCGCTCGCCGTCGTGGTACTCCACGGCGTCCTCCAGCCGGAACATCTTCCGCAGCCCATCGCCTCCCGCAAGCCGCTCGAACGCGCCGAGCTTGCTCGAGTCGGGGTAGATCACGATGTCCGGCTCGCCGTTGGTGCTGAACGCCAGGAAGCGCACGGTCTGATCGGTGCGATTGGCCAGTTGGTGGCCGCCGTGCTCGCCGCGGGGGAACGCGACGACCTCCCCCTGCGCGAGCTCGCGCCAGCCCGCGGGCGTGCGCAGGCTCGGGGTGCCCTCGAGCACGAGCACGAGCTCCTCCTCGGTGAGATGGTGGTGGTAGGGGTAGGCCGCTTCGCCGGGCGGCACCTCCCACAAGCTCAGCCCCAGCCGCTCGCTGCCGGCCTGCCGGCTGACTCTGGCGCGCCGGGCGCGAAAGCCGGGATGCTCGCGCGGCTCGTCGAAGACGGGGTCGTCGATGTTCGTGCTTGCCATCGCGCCGGCAGCCTATCGCGGGCCGCTCGGTCGTCTCCCGCTCGGTCCTCGCCGCCGGCGCCGGAGCGCGACGCGTGGAGGGGTCAGCGACGGGCTCGCGCCGGCTCGCGCACCCACTCGGCCAGCAGCCGAGCCTCCGCGGAGGTCAGGCCCCGCTCGGGGGCGGTCTGGACGAGCAGCGTCGGCGCCGGGCGCTTCTGCGCCCAGGCGTGGCAGGCGTCGTTGAACGCGTCGTCGATCCACGCGAGCGCGCGCGGACCGGCGTAGGCGTCGATCGCCTCGAGCTTCCAGTGTCCATCGATCGATCTGCCCGCGCCCTGTCCGCGCTCGAAGTGCAGGAACGGCAGACCCGAGGGCAGGTCGAGCAGGCGCGGGAGATATTCCTCGGCCTTCTCCTCCCAGCCGCTGGCCCACACGAGGTCGAAGTCCGCGGCGAGTGACCGCAGGTGGGCGGCGGCGGCGGACGAGAGGAAGTGAGGTATGCCGTCGATCGTCTGCAGGGTGCCGTCGAGCGCTCCGCCCCGGCCCAAGGTGGCCGTCCCGCTTGCCGATCGAGGGCCGGTGAGTGCGTGCGCGGGAAAGCCGAACAGCGAGATGACGCCGTCGATGTCCACCATCAGCAGGGGTCTCTCGCGGGCGAGGTCATGGTCGCGCGCTCCGAGTCGGGTACGCTCGGCGCGATCTGCGGAGCCGGCGGAGGGCGCGGATGCGGCGAGGGCGTCCGCGGTGGGTTCTTTAGCTCGCATAGAGGTTCGCACCGGTAATGTGCCCGGATCGAGTGCGGCCAGTAAAGCAGCAGCCGAACTCTGTCGATGGGCTCCAGGGCGGGGCGCGGGGACGCCGACAGTTCTAAGCGGTACGACTACCCAAACCCGCACACCTTTGATCCCCAGACCCGAACTCGACCCGCAGATCCCCAACCGCCAATGAACCTTTCCCTCGCCCTCGGCATCCTCCTCGCGCTCATTTGCGCGTTCGTGGCGAACCTCGGCTTCTTCTACAAGTACCGGGGAGCCAATGCGGCCCCGGATGTGCAGGTGCGCCATCCGCTGCGTTCCGCGCGGGCGCTGTTCGCCTCGAAGTGGTTCACGATCGGGATGATCGTCGCGACCGCGAGCTGGGCGTTGCACGTGGCGGCTCTCACGCTGGCGCCGATGTCGGTGATCCAGGTCTCGCTGGCGGCGGGAATCGTGTTCATTGCGGTGATGGCTGATCGCATGTTCGGCTTCGAGGTGGGCCCGCGCCAGTGGGTCGGCCTATGCCTGACCGGTATCGGCCTGGTGACGCTCGGTCTGACGCTGCCGGCGATGCACGGCGCGCATTCGCAGTTCTCTCAGGCGGCGATGATCTCCTTCGAGGCCGGCCTGTTCGGGCTGGGGGGCCTGCTGATCATGGGTCCGCGCATGGGCGGCCCGGTCGAGCACCACGGCGTGATGCTGGGCGCGGCCTCGGGCATCCTGTTCGGCGTCTCCGACACGGCCATCAAGGCGCTCACCGGCATCACCGGAGCGCACGGTCTGCTCGCGCTGCTGCTCAGCCCCTGGCTCGCGGTCGCGGTGCTCGCGTCGATCATCGCGTTCTACGCATCGGCGCGCGGACTCCAGGACGGAGACGCGGTGCCGGTTATCGCGGTGACCGGTACGGCCGCGAACATCGCGGGCATCGCCGGCGGGATCGTCGTGTTCGGCGACCCGATGGCCGCCGGCCCCGTGGGCGTGGTGCTGCAGTCGCTGGCGTTCGTGCTCGTGGTCGTCGCGTGCGCGTTGATGCCCGCTCCGGTCCGTGCGGCCGGCGTTCCCGCCGCGGCCTCGGCGACGGTGTAGCGCCTCATCGCTCGCACGGGCGTGCCGCGCTGCTACCATCCCCGGCCGAATGCCGACCACATCACAGCTCGTGCGCAAAGGGCGCGTGGCCCCCAAGAAGAAGCTGGCGACCCCGGGTCTGAAGTCGGGCAAGGGACGTAAGAAGAAGGTCGCCGCGCCACAGCGTCGCGGTGTGTGCACGCGCGTGTATACGACGACGCCGAAGAAGCCTAACTCCGCGCTGCGCAAGGTTGCGCGTATCCGCATCTCCGGCTCGATCGAGGTGACCGCCTACATACCGGGCGAGGGCCACAACTTGCAGGAGCACTCCGTGGTGCTCGTGCGCGGGGGACGCGTCAAGGATCTGCCGGGGGTCCGCTACAAGGTCGTGCGCGGCACGCTCGACGCCGCCGGCGTGAGCGATCGCAAAAAGGCCCGCTCGCAGTACGGCGTGAAGAAAAAGTAACGATTCATGCCCAGACGCGCAGCCGCCCAAGTTCGCCCCGTCGAGGCGGACCCGATCCATCGCTCCAAGCTTGTCCAGCAGGTGATCAACAAGGTCATGCTCGACGGCAAGAAGTCCACCGCCGAGCGGATCGTCTACGACGCGCTCGCGCTGCTGGGCGAGCGCTCGGACAAAGACCCGATCGAGACGCTCGAGGCCTCGATCAAGGCGCTGACGCCGACGCTCGAGGTCAAATCGCGCCGCGTCGGTGGCGCCACCTACCAGGTCCCGGTGGAGGTCGCCTCCCGTCGCGCGCGCACGTTGGCGGTGCGCTGGCTGGTCGAGTTCGCCCGCCAGCGCCGCGAGAAGACGATGGCCCAGCGGCTGGCCAACGAGCTGATGGACGCTCAATCTCAGCAGGGCGGCGCGTATAAGCGCAAGGACGACATCTACCGCATGGCGCAGGCGAACAAGGCGTTCGCTCACTACCGCTGGTAGCCGTTCTGTGAGATAGCTCACAGGGCCTTGACGGATAAAGGTTCGGTACCTAAGCTTTAGGTACCGAATGTCTTCCTCTTCGACAACAGCGGCCGATCCGGGCTTTCACCCGGAGGCCTCAGATCACATAGAGCCCTACGTCTGGAAGATCGCCGGCGTGGTGATCCTCGGGATGATCATGTCGATCCTCGATACGACGATCGTCAACGTCGCGCTGCACACGCTCGGGCACGACCTGCACAGCTCGATCTCGCAGGTGCAGTGGGTAGTCACCGGCTATCTGCTGGCGCTGGCGGCGGTGATTCCCGTCACCGGCTGGGCGGCACGGCGATTCGGGGCCAAGCGCGTGTATCTGGTCTCGCTGGTGCTGTTCACGGCGGGCTCGGGACTGTGCGCGGTCGCCGGCTCGCTCACGTCACTCGTGTTCTTCCGCGTGCTGCAGGGAGCCGGCGGCGGGATGATCATGCCGATCGCTCAGCTGATCATGGCCCAGGTCGCCGGCCCCAAGCGGATGGGTCGCGTGATGGGAGTCGTCGTGATGCCCGCGATGCTCGCGCCGATCCTGGGGCCGGTGGTCGGAGGCGTGATCTTGCAGGAGCTGCACTGGTCGTGGATCTTTTTCGTCAACGTTCCGATCGGCGTGATCGCGTTCATCCTCGGCTGGCGGATGCTGCCGCGGACCGAGTCGGGCGAGGCCGGGCAGCTGGATGTGGTCGGCCTGGCATTGATCTCGACGGGCGCCACGGCGGTCGTCTATGGCCTGTCGGAGCTTGGCACGAACGCCAGCCTCACCGCCCCGAGCGTCATATGGCCGATCGTCACCGGGATCGCGCTGACGCTCGCCTTCGGCTGGCACGCGCTGCGCGTGGAGCGTCCGCTGCTGGACATCCGCTTGTACACGAACCGCATCTTTGGCGCGGCCTCGCTGACGACCTTCGGCCTGGGCGCCTCGCTGTTCGGAGCGATGATTCTGATACCGCTGTACTACCAGGAGGTGCGCGGCGAGAGCATCATCGTGACCGGGCTGCTCGTCGGCCCGCAGGGGCTCGGGATGCTGCTCGTGGGGCCGCTGAACGGGCGACTGACCGAACGCTTCGGAGGTGGCCGCGTGGCGATCGTCGGAGTCTCGATCCTGTGTCTGAGCACCGTTCCATTCGTGTTGATCGGCGCGAACACCTCGATCTTGCTGATCTCGCTGGTACTGGTGGTGCGAGGCGTCGGCATCGGACTGTCGTTCATGCCGGCGATGACCGCCGCGTTCACCGCGCTGCGCCCCGAGGAGCTATCTGACGCCACGCCGCAGCTGAACATGCTGCAGCGCGTCGGCGGGGCGATCGGGGTGGCGGTGCTCGCCGTGGTCCTGCAGCGGGCCGGCGCCCACGCCACCACTCCCGGCTCAGCTTGCGAGCGCGTTCAACACCGCCTATTGGTGGGCCCTGGGGATCGCGCTGCTGTCGCTGATCCCCTGCCTGGTGCTGGTGCGGGCCGAGAACCCGCGGGCGAAGCTGACTCGCGAGGCCGCCGGCGCAGAGGCGGCGGTCGAGCCGATCGGCGTGTAAGGGTCGCGATGAGCCCGACGGCGCCCACACGCGTGGCAAAGCGGTCCGACCCAGATCTCGCCGGAGCGCCCAAGCTGTCTGGTGCGAATAACCAGGGCGCCCGCACGAGCTCGCCGCCGGCGCAGACCGATTCGCAGTGGACAGCCGAGCTGGACGAGCTCGGCAAGGCCTTTCGCCGTGTGTTTCGCAGCCTCAATCGCCTGCGCGGGCGCGACACCCATCTCGGAGGCTCAGAGCTCAGCCACGCCCAGTTCGAGCTGCTGATCGAGCTGTACGAGCGCGGCGAGCTGCCGGCCGGAGAGCTCGCGGCCGCGGCGCGGCTGACGCCGGCGACGGTCACCCAGATGCTCGAGCACCTCGCCGACTGCGGCCATGTCGAACGGGTTCGTTCGGAGACCGACCGCCGGGTGGTCGTCTCTCGCCTGACGGCGCAGGGCAGGCGCAAGATCGAGGCCAAGCGCGCGGCCTGGCAGGAACGCTGGCAGGCGGCGCTGGAGGGTATGGGGCCGGGCGAGCTGCGCGCCGCCACGCGCGTGCTGGAGCGTCTCAGCGTGGCGTTCGAAGACGCGCCGGCCGGCGGGTCATGCCCCGAGTCCTCGACGGGCGCATAGGCGCGAAGACCGCCTGAAATCCTCTGCTATAGTCGGCCTCGCATTGCGTCTGGGCGCAGCCGTGCGAGCAGGCCCGCCGCGAAGCCACAGCTATCAAGATGGAGATCACCTCGAGCAGATAACGACGCGAACCGGTCCAGATCCGACCAGCAGCGCGCGTGGGCCCGAGGGGCCCATTTTTTTGCCCCGAGCAGGCCGCACCGACACTCATCTCACAGCCACCAGACCGAGTCATGCCACGCAAGTTCACACTCCAAAACACCCGCAACATCGGGATCATGGCGCACATCGACGCCGGCAAGACGACGACCACCGAGCGCATCCTCTACTACACCGGACGCACCTACAAGATCGGCGAGGTCCACGACGGCGCGGCCACGATGGACTGGATGGAACAGGAGCAGGAGCGCGGCATCACGATCACCTCCGCCGCCACCACCGCCGAGTGGAAGGGCAATCGCATCAACATCATCGACACGCCCGGCCACGTCGACTTCACCGTCGAGGTCGAGCGTTCGCTGCGCGTGCTCGACGGCGCGATCGCGCTGTTCGACTCGGTCGCGGGCGTCGAGCCCCAGTCCGAGACCGTGTGGCGCCAGGCCGACAAGTACCACGTCCCGCGGATCGCCTACATCAACAAGATGGACCGCACCGGCGCCGATTTCGAGCAGGGCGTGCAGACGATGATCGACCGCCTCGGGGCCCAGCCGGTGCCGATCCAGCTGCCGATCGGCGCCGAGGGCGATTTCGAGGGGGTCGTCGACCTCGTCGCGATGAAGGCGATCGTCTACAAGGACGAGCTCGGCAAGGAGCAGGACGATGCTCGAGATCCCCGAGCGCCTGGCCGAACAGGCCGCGGCCGCGCGCGAGCACCTGCTGGAGGAAGTCTCCCACTACGACGACGAGCTGCTGGAGCTGATCCTCGAGGAGGGCGAGATCCCCGAGGAGCTGCTCAAGCAGGCGATTCGCAAGGCGACGCTGTCGACCAAGCTGACTCCCGTGCTGTGCGGCTCGTCGTTCAAGAACAAGGGCGTGCAGCCGCTGCTGGACGCGGTCATCGACTATCTGCCCTCGCCGCTGGACGTGCCCCCCGTGACCGGCACCGAACTGGTCCGTGGCGAGGAGGGCGAGCGCGAGGTCACCCGCAACGCCGACGACTCCGAGCCGTTCGCTGCGCTGGCGTTCAAGATCATGGCCGATCCCTACGTCGGCAAGCTGACCTACTTCCGCGTCTACTCCGGCAAACTCGAGGCGGGCTCGCGCGTGCTCAACGTCAACAGCGGGCGCACCGAGCGGATCGGGCGCATCCTGATGATGCACGCCAACGAGCGCGAGGAGGTCCCGGAGGTCTACGCGGGGGACATCGCCGCGGCGGTCGGCATCAAGCAGGTCATCACCGGCGACACGCTCGCCGCTCCCGACGCGCCGATCAAGCTCGAGAACATCGTGTTCCCCGAGCCGGTCATCAAGGTCGCCGTCGAGCCCAAGACGAAGGTCGACCAGGAGAAGATGTCGGTCGCGCTCGGTCGTCTGGCCGAGGAGGATCCTACATTTCAGGTGCGCAGCAACGAAGAGACCGGCCAGACCGAGATCTCCGGCATGGGCGAGCTGCATCTGGAAGTGCTCGTCGACCGCATGAAGCGCGAGTTCGGCGTCGAGGCCAACGTCGGGCGCCCGCAGGTCTCATACCGCGAGACGATTCGCGGGACGGTGCAGAAGGTCGAAGGCAAGTTCGTGCGCCAGACCGGCGGCTCGGGCCAGTTCGGGGTCGTCTACATCGACCTCGAGCCCGCACCCGGTGAGGGCTTCGACTTCATCAACAAGATCAAGGGCGGGCTCGATCCCCTCGGAGTTCATACCCGCCGTGCAGAAGGGCGTCGAGGAGGCGCTGGAGAACGGCGTCAAGGCCGGCTATCCGATGGTCGACATGCGCGTCACGCTCGTGGACGGCAAGTACCACGACGTGGACTCCTCGGAGATCGCCTTCAAGGTGGCCGGTTCGATCGCCTTCAAGGAGGCCGCCAGGCGCGCCAAGCCGGTGCTGCTGGAGCCGATCTTCGCCGTCGAGGTCGTCACGCCCGAGGAGTTCATGGGTGACGTGATGGGTGACCTCTCGCGCCGGCGCGGGCACCTGGAGGGATCCGAGCAGCGCGGGCAACGCGCTTGCGATCCACGCGCGGGTGCCGCTCAGCGAGATGTTCGGGTACGCGACCGATCTGCGCTCGAACACGCAGGGCCGAGCGACCTACACGATGCAGTTCGAGGGCTATGAGGAGGTTCCGCCGAACATCGCGGAGAAGATCGTCGAGCAGCGCACGGGGGAGCCAGTGCCCGCATAGACAGCCGCCGATCCCCGAGGCACCGACATGTGCCAAGTCAACAATTGCAGGCGACGGACAGCAGCCAACACAACCAGCCAAGACGACCAGCTAACACGAAACACCGCATTTAGATAGATTTTCCGGGTTCGCCTTTTGACGGCGAACATCCAAGTCGATACAGGAGCGAACAAAAAGTGGCGAAGGAGAAGTTCGAGCGCGACAAGCCGCACGTCAACGTCGGGACCATCGGTCACATCGACCATGGCAAGACGACGCTGACCGCTGCCATCACGACGGTGCTGGCGGAGAAGATGGGCGGCGAAGCCCGCAGCTTCGAGGAGATCGACAACGCTCCGGAGGAGAAGGAGCGCGGGATCACGATCGCCACCTCCCACGTCGAGTACCAGACCGAGAATCGCCACTACGCACACGTGGACTGCCCCGGTCACGCCGACTACGTCAAGAACATGATCACCGGCGCGGCCCAGATGGACGGGGCGATCCTCGTCGTCTCCGCGGCCGACGGCCCGATGCCCCAGACGCGCGAGCACATCCTGCTCGCCCGCCAGGTCGGCGTCCCCTACATCGTCGTGTTCCTCAACAAGGCCGACATGGTCGACGACGAGGAGCTGCTGGAGCTCGTGGAGGTCGAGGTGCGCGAGCTGCTCAGCGAGTACGACTTCCCGGGCGACGACATCCCGTTCATCACCGGCTCGGCGCTGAAGGCGCTCGAAGGCGACGAGGCCTACAAGGCCAAGATCGTCGAGCTGGCCGAGGCGCTGGATTCCTACATCCCCGAGCCCGTGCGCGAGCTGGACAAGCCGTTCCTGATGCCCGTCGAGGACGTCTTCTCGATCACCGGCCGCGGCACGGTGGCGACCGGGCGTGTCGAGCAGGGCATCGTCAACACCGGCGACACCGTCGAGATCGTCGGCGTCCACGACACCACCACGACGGTCGTGACCGGCGTGGAGATGTTCCGCAAGATCCTCGACCAGGGTCAGGCGGGCGACAACGTCGGCTGCCTGCTGCGTGGCACCAAGCGCGAGGAGATCGAGCGCGGTCAGGTGCTGTGCAAGCCAGGCTCGATCACGCCGCACACCAAGTTCAAGTCCGAGGTCTACGTGCTCAAGAAGGAGGAGGGCGGGCGCCACACCCCGTTCTTCACGGGCTACAGGCCACAGTTCTACTTCCGTACCACCGACGTCACCGGCGTGGCCAAGCTGCCCGACGGCGTCGAGATGGTCATGCCCGGCGACAACGTCCAGATGGAGATCGAGCTGATTCAGCCGATCGCCATGGACCAGGGCCTGCGGTTCGCCATCAGGGAGGGCGGGCGCACGGTCGGATCGGGCGTGGTCTCAGAGATCATCGAGTAACACCCGCGTCCGCTGCCGAGATCATCGGCGGCGGCGCATTCAATTGGCAGTCCGATACGACTAACACAGCTCCGCCGGAGGGGCGTTGACGGAAGGGGGCGGTTCCCCGACACGGGATCCGCCCTTTCTCTGCCGCCCCGGATGTAACCGGCGGAGCTCCGCCCGCCGCCGAGCCTCGCGCGGCGCCTGGGTGAAACCGGCATCGAGCCGGCGCGGGATCCGGCGGAGCGAAACCAGAGCACGAGATCAACCAGCAGCGACCAATCGAGACACCGAGCAAGAGAGACGGAGCACACACCGATTCCCATGGCGGCAGCCACCCAAAACAAGATTCGCATCAGACTGAAGGCCTATGACACCTCCGCGATCGAGTCTGCGGCCAAGGAGATCGTGGAGACCGCCACGCGCACCGGCGCGAGCGTGTCGGGGCCGGTGCCGTTGCCGACCGAGAAGAACGTCTACTGCGTGATTCGCTCGCCGTTCAAGGACAAGGACTCGCGCGAGCATTTCGAGATCCGCACGCACAAGCGGCTGATCGATATCCACCAGCCGACCCCCAAGACCGTCGACTCGCTCCAGCGGCTGGATCACCTGCCCGCGGGCGTCGACATCGAGATCCGGCTCGCCACTTAGAGCAATGCCCGCGATCCTCGCAAAGAAGCTCGGCATGACCCAGGTCTTCCAGGAGGATGGCCGCGTCGCGCGCGTGACCGTGCTGGAGGCCGGGCCTTGCCCCGTGACCGCCGTTCGCACCTTGGAGCGAGACGGCTATGAGGCGGTCCAGCTGGCGTTCGGCTTGGCTCGAGAGAAGCACCTGAGCTAAAGCCGAGCTCGGTCATCTGAAGAAGGCCGACGCGCCGCCGATGCGTCATCTGGTCGAGTTTCGCCTCGATGGGGGCCCACCCACCCAGCTGCAGCTCGGCGAGACGGTGACGGTCGAGTCGTTCGCGGTCGGAGGGCGTGTGAAGGTCGCCGGAACCTCGAAGGGCAAGGGCTTTCAGGGGACGATCAAGCGTCACAACTTCGCCAGCGGCCCGAAGTCCCACGGCTCGCACAACGTGCGCGCGCCGGGCTCGATCGGCGCATCGGCGACGCCCTCGCGCGTGCTGCGCGGTCTGCGTGGCCCCGGACACATGGGCAGCCGTCGGGCGACCCAGAAGGGGCTCGAGGTCGTGGCGGTGGACGTGGAGAAGAACCTGCTGATGGTGCGCGGCTCGGTCCCGGGCGCGAGGGGCAGCGTCGTGGAGGTGCGCGGCGATGCCTGAGACCGGCGCTCAGAAGCGCTCCAGCGCGAAAACTCCCGAGGCCCCGGTGCTCGGCGCGAGCAAGACGATCAAGCTGCAAGGATGACGCGTTCGCCGCCCGTTGGCACGAACCGCTGGTGCACCAGAGCGTGCGTGCCGAGCAGGCCGCGCGCCGACGCGGAACGGCGGCCACCAAAACCCGTGGTCTGGTCTCCGGCGGCGGCGCCAAGCCCTGGCGCCAGAAGGGCACCGGTCGCGCCCGCGCCGGCTCCAGCCGCTCGCCCATCTGGACCGGCGGCGGCACCGTGTTCGGCCCACACCCGCGCTCCTACACGTTCAAGGTCAACCGCAAGGAGCAGCGCGCCGCGCTGCGCAGCGCGCTGTCGTTGCACGCCCAGCGTGGCTCGATAGCCGATGCTCGACGCCTCTGCGTTCGCGGCGCCCAAAACCAGCGAGGCGGCCGACCTGCTGGATGACTGGGGTCAGTCGTTCCCGACGCTCGTGGTGCTCTCGATCGAGGAGCGCAACGCGGCGCTGTCGTTTCGCAATCTCGCCGGCGTCGCGGTGCTGACCCACGAGAACGTCGGCATCGCCGATCTCGTCGGCGCCGCCTCGCTCGTGTGCTCGCAGACGGCCCTCGACGCGCTGAGCGCGCGGGCCGGTGGAGCGTCGACCGCCAACGAGGATCGCGTACCTGCAGCGAACGCCTCCGAGCCAAAGGCCGCAAAGCCCTCCAAGCAGACGACGACCGCCGCCCCGACGATCGCGGCGACCGCCGATGAGGCTGCAGGCGTCGACGAGGCCGCTGCCGACGGGGAGGCGGAGTCCTGATGGACAGCTCCCAGGTGATCATCCGTCCGGTCGTGTCCGAGAAGAGCTATGTCCTCTCGGCGGCCAACCGTTACACGTTCAGGGTTCATCCCGACGCCCACAAGACGCAGATCCGCCAGGCGGTGCAGGAGCTGTTCGATGTGCGGGTGGTCGAGGTGAGAACGCTCAGTGTCAAGTCCAAGCCCAAGCGCCGCGGGACCGTCAGCGGGCGCACGCGCACGTGGAAGAAGGCGATCGTGCAACTGCGTGAGGGCGACAGCATCCCGATATTCCACGGCCTGGCGGCCCTGGACTGAGATGGCCGTGTGCGCTTCGCCATACTGCGTCCTCACTCGCTCGCTGGCCGATCTTCGATCGGTCGAGTACGCCACGCTCGCTGCGTCCTTGTCTGACTCGACCCACGACCATCTCGATAGGTAAAAATGGCCATTCGCAAGCCCAAGCCCACCAGCCCCGGAAGGCGCTTCGTCTCCTATCCGGACTTCGCCGAGATCACGAAGTCCGAGCCGGAGAAGACGCTCGTCGAAGGCCTGAAGAAGAGCGGCGGGCGCAACGTCAACGGGCGCAAGACGGCACGTCATCGCGGTGGCGGCGCCAAGCGCGCCTACCGGCGCATCGACTTCAAGCGCCGCAAGGACGGCGTGCCCGCGAAGGTCGCGGCGATCGAGTACGACCCCAACCGCTCCTCCTACATCGCGCTGCTGCATTACGTGGACGGCGAGAAGCGCTACATCCTCGCGCCCCAGCGTCTGACCGTGGGGATGACGGTCGCCTCCGGCGATGACGCGGACATCACCGTCGGCAACTGCTTGGCGCTGGCGCGCATGCCCGTCGGCACGGTCGTGCACAACGTCGAGCTCCAGCCTGGCCGCGGCGGGCAGATGGCGCGCTCGGCGGGCGCCTCGGTGCAGCTGATGGCGCGCGACGGCGAGATGGCGACATTGCGGCTGCCCTCCGGCGAGATGCGCCTCGTGCGCGCCGAGTGCCGGGCGACCGTTGGGACGATCGGCAACGCCGACCATCAGAACGTCAAGGTCGGCAAGGCGGGGCGCAAGCGCCACATGGGGGTGCGCCCGCAGACGCGGGGCACCGCGATGAACCCCGTCGATCACCCGCATGGCGGCGGCGAGGGCTCGACGACTGCGGGTCGTCACCCGGTCACCCCGTGGGGAGTGCCGACGCTCGGGTATCGCACGCGCAAGCAGAACAAGAACTCCGACAAGTACATAGTCCGCGGCCGTAGGCGCGGGAAGGGCAAGCAACGATGAGCAGATCCAGCAAGAAGGGGCCGTGGGTGCAGGAGCGTCTGCTCACTCGCATCGAGGCGCTGAACGCCGAGAACAACAAAAAAATGCTGCGCACCTGGTCGCGCGCGTCGACCATCTTTCCGGAGATGGTCGGTCACACGATCGCCGTGCACGACGGCAAGAAGCACGTGCCCGTGTTCATCAGCGAGTCGATGGTCGGTCACAAGCTCGGCGAGTTCGCGCCCACGCGTGTATTTCGCGGTCATGCGGGATCGGGGAAGGTCCGCTGATGAGCGCCGAGGAGGAGAACGTGCCGGAGGAGACCCCGGCCGAGACCGAGACGTCGAAGAAACCGGCCGCCGCGAAAAAGCGTGTCGCTGCGAAAAAACCCGCCGCTGCTGCCGCGGAGCCGACCGCCGAGGCCACCCCGGAGGTGGAGCAGAAGCCGTCTGCCAAAGCGAAACCGGCCGCGAAAAAAGCCGCAGCCTCCAAACAGGATGCCGGCAAAGAGACCGAGGTCGCGACGGACGACGCGGAGCCGGAGGGTGAGCCCGCCGATGAGCCGGCGGCCACGGAGCCTGCCACCGGTGAGCGCACGAAACCGGCCCGTCGCAAGCCCGGTCAGCCGCCGCGACGCCGAGTCGTGCGAGCGCACGCGCGCTACGTGCGCACCTCGGCGCGCAAGGCGCGGATGGTGTGCGGTCACATCCGTGGCAAGACCGTTCCCGAGGCACGCGCTATCCTCGCGTTCACCCCTCGTGAGGTGGCGCGCGACTGGAGCAAGCTGCTGGAGTCGGCGGTCGCCAACGCCGAGAACAATCACGAACTGCTCGAGGAAGATCTCGTCGTACGCGAGGCCTATGCCGACGAGGGGCCGACGATCAAGCGCTTTCGTCCGCGCGCGATGGGGCGCGCGACGCCGATTCACAAGCGCACCAGCCACCTGACGATCACGTTGACCCCGGGCTCCTAGACACCGGCTCGCACCCACCACCACTACCACCACACAGACACACACAGACTGAGACAGAGAGAGAAGCGGACCAGCGATATGGGACAAAAGGTTCACCCCGAGGCGATGCGCGTCGGCTACATCCACGACTGGAAGTCGAACTGGTTCAACGAGCGTTCGTTCGCGGAGTATCTCGCCGAGGACATTCGCGTCCGCGAGCACATCGTCGGCAAGCTTGCGCATGCCGGGCTGTCGGACATCACGATTCGCAAGGACGCGAACGAACTCGAGGTCAACATCCACACCGCACGCCCCGGCATCGTGATCGGCAAGTCCGGCACCGAAGTCGACGCGCTGCGTCGCGACCTGCATCGCCTGACCAAAAAGCAGATCAAGGTCAACATCCTCGAGATCAAGCGTCCGGAGCTCGATGCCAAGCTGGTCGCGCAGTCGATTGCCGAGCAGCTGCAGAACAGGGTTGCGTTTCGCCGTGCGATGAAGCGCGCGTTGACCAGCGCGATGCGCTCCGGTGCCAAGGGTGTGAAGGTGCAAGTCGCCGGACGCCTCGGGGGTGCGGAGATGGCGCGCACCGAAAGCTACTCCGACGGTCGCGTGCCGCTGCACACGATGCGCGCCGACATCGACTATGGCTTCTACGAGGCACGCACCACGTTCGGGCGGATCGGCGTGAAGTGCTGGGTGAACAAGGGCGAGATCATGCCCGAGGGATACACCGGCGCCGACCTGACCGACATGACGGCGCCCGCGACGCCCAGCTCAGATCGGGACGGGCGCGGAGGACGCGACGGGCGCGGCGACGGCCGTGGTCGTGGCGGCTCCGGTGGTTCCGGGCGCGGCGGGCGTGGTGGCGGTGCGGGCGGGGGTCGCGGTCCCGGTGGATTTGGTGGCCAGGGCGGTGGACGTGGTCCCGGCGGTGGGCGTGGGCAGGGCGGCGGCGGCGGCGGCCGTGGTCCCGGCGGTGGAGGTGGGGGGCGCGGCCCTCGTTCCGGTGGCGGCGGAGGAGCGCGCTGATGCTTTCCCCCAAGCGTGTCAAGCACCGCAAGCAGCACCGCGGACGCCGGGGCGGTGTATCGCGTGGCCAGGTCAAGGTCCAGTTCGGCGAGTATGGCCTGAAGGCGCTCGAGGAGGGTTGGCTCACCAACCGCCAGATCGAGGCGGCGCGAATCGCGATGACGCGCAAGATCAAGCGTGGGGGCAAGGTGTGGATCAACGTGTTCCCGGACAAGCCGGTCACGAAGAAGCCGGCCGAGACGCGCATGGGCTCAGGCAAGGGATCGCCCGAAGGCTGGGTAGCCGTGGTCAAGCCCGGCCGTGTGATGTTCGAGCTGGCGGGCGTGCCCGAGCCTCTCGCGCGCGACGCGATTCGCCTTGCCGCGCATAAGCTCCCGGTGAAATCAAAGTTCGTGCTGCGCGAGGACTGAGATGGACGCCAAGCAGATGAGAGATCTCCAGAGCACTGAACTCGACAAGCAGATAGCGACGCTGCGCAAAGACCTGTTCGGTCTGCGCTTCGCCAACGCGACCGGAGAGCTCGACGACACCGCCGGTATCGCACGCGCCAGGCGTGACCTCGCGCGTGCCCTCACCGTTGAGCGCGAGCGCGAGCTGGCGGCGCCCGGACAGAGCGTGGACAGATAGAGCAATCGAGGACGACATGGCCGACGAGCAAGACAACAACGAGACTTCCGAGGAGCCCACCGCAGACGCCGCCGGCGCGCCCGTCGAGCAGGCCGACGCGGCGCCCGCCAGCACCGAGGACTCTGCGCAAGCGGAGCCCAGCATCCAGCTGGCGCCCAAGGAGCGTCGCCGCAAGGCGCGTTCGACGCATGCCGGCGAGGCCCGCCCGGCACGCTCGCCACAGGAGCGTCACGCCGAGCGTGTGGCCGAGCGCAAGGTCAAGGCGGCGCGGCGCCGCACGCGACGCGTGCAGGAACGCGCCAAGCGGACGGCGGCCCGCGACAGTGGCGCCGTCAGCGCCCCCGAGCCGCTCGCGCCGGTGCACGCGCAGACCGAGGGCGTGCGCAAGGTACGTCAGGGGGTCGTCGTCTCCGACAAGGCCGACAAGACGATCACGGTTCGCATCGACACCGCCCGCAGGCACCGACGCTACGAGAAGATCGTGCGCAGTTCGAGCACGTTGCACGCGCACGACGAGAACAACGACGCTCACGAGGGCGACACCGTGCGGGTGATCGAGAGCCGTCCCCTGTCGCGCAGCAAGCGCTGGCGGCTTGTGGATGTGTTGGAGCGGGCACGATGAAAATCGGAGATTTTCAGATATCGAGCGCCTGGAGGGCGCCCGTCGCCATCAAAGGGGCTGACTGGATGGAGGCCCGAGCATGATTCAAAACGAGACACGGCTGCGTGTCGCGGACAACACGGGCGCGCGCGAGATTCTGTGCATCCGCGTCAAGGGAGGCTCCCGACGCCGGTACGCGTTCGTCGGCGACGTGATCACCGCGACTGTCAAGCAGGCCAACCCGCAGGGCACGGTCAAAAAGGGCGAGGTTGTGACCGCCGTCGTGGTGCGCACGAAAAAGCCGATCGGGCGCGACGACGGCACATACATCGCGTTCGACGAGAATGCCGCGGTGATCATCGATGACCAGAACAATCCGCGCGGCACGCGCGTGTTCGGTCCGGTCGCCCGCGAACTGCGCGAGCGCAACTTCATGAAGATCGTCTCACTCGCCCCGGAGGTGCTGTGATGGCTCGTCATCGCAGATCCGCCTCCGCCACCAAGCGCCGCGCGCTCAAGATCCGCTCAGGCGATCAGGTGCGCGTGATCTCCGGCAAGGATCGCGGCAAGAGAGGCCGCGTTCTGCGCACAGAGCCCGCCAGCGAGCGCGTCTACGTCGAGGGCCTGAACATGATCAAGCGCCATACCCGCCCGCAGCAGTCGGGTCCGAGCGCGACCGCAGGGCAGCTCGGGGGTGTGATCGAGCGCGAGGGGCCCATACATATCTCCAACGTAATGTTGCTGGATCCCAAAGGCCAGCCGACGCGCGTGCGGATAGACCGTAGCGATGGCAAGCGCTCGCGCGTAGCCGTGCGCTCGGGCGCGATCATCGACTAGAGCTCACCGAGCAGACACCATCACGACACCGACACCATGAACGCGACAGCCCCCCCAGCCCGCCTGAAGACCCGCTACCTGGACGAGATCCGTCCGGCGTTGATCGATCGCTTCGGCTATTCCTCGCCGATGCAGGCGCCGAAGCTCGAGAAGGTCGTCCTCAACATGGGTGTCGGCATGGCCAAGCAGGACTCCAAAGCGCTGAAGGCAGCCCAGGATCAGCTGGCGACGATCGCCGGTCAGCGCCCGAGCGTGCGCCGCGCGCGCAAGTCGATCGCGGCATTCAAACTGCGCGAGGGCATGCCCGTGGGCATCGCCGTGACGCTGCGCGCCGAGCGCGGCTACGAGTTCCTCGACCGCCTCGTCTCGATCGCGATTCCGCGCATCCGCGACTTCCGCGGTCTGAACCCGCGCTCGTTCGACGGGCGCGGCAACTACTCGCTGGGTGTCAAGGAGCAGATCATCTTCCCCGAGATCGACTACGACTCGATCGACCAGGTTCGTGGTCTGGACATCACGATCACGACCACCGCATCCAGCGATGCCGAGGCATTCGCCCTGCTCGAGGCGTTCGGCATGCCGTTCGCCCGCCAGGGTCGGCCACGGGGCTTCGACGCCGTCGCCGACCCGGTCGATGCCGACACCGCCGCGGATACCGATGACACCGCCGACACAAAGGACGCCGACTGATGGCCAAGGTTTCCCTGCGCGTCAAGCAGACGCGCCCGCCCAAATTCAAAACGCGCGCTTATACTCGCTGCAATCGCTGCGGGCGTCCGCGCGCGGTCTATCGCAAGTTCGGTATCTGCCGCATCTGCCTGCGCGAGCTGGCCCACAACGGCCAGATACCGGGGATGACCAAGTCCTCCTGGTAGACGTCGACCTGATCGAACTCGAACTCCAACCAACAGCAACCATTCAGCCATGTCCATGACCGATCCGATAGCCGACTTTCTCACGCGGGTGCGCAACGCCATCCACGCCGCCCACGAGACCGTCGAGATCCCCGCGTCCACGCTCAAGGCCGAGCTCGCACGAATCCTCGACGAGCAGGGCTACATCGAGGCGTGGTCGGTGGGCGCCGCCCCGGACGGCGGTCCCGGCCGGTCGATTCAGATCACGCTCAAGTACACCGACGATCGCCGCTCGGCGATCTCCGGACTGCGTCGCGTGTCCCGTCCGGGCAGGCGCACGTATGTCGATGCCAAGCACATCCCCAAGGTGCTCGGCGGCATGGGCACCTCCATCGTCTCGACCTCCCGCGGGGTGATGACCGGCCACGACGCGCGCGCGGCCGGCGTCGGCGGCGAGGTCCTGGCGCAGGTCTGGTAACCGAGCGAGGGATTCGACCATGTCCCGTATCGGCAGACAACCCATTACCGTGCCCTCCGGCGTGACGGTCGCGATCGAGCCCGAGTCGGTGAGCGTCAGCGGGCCGAAAGGCGAGCTGTCGGAGCGCATCTCCCGCGACATCGGCGTCGTCCAGGACGGCGAGCAGCTGCTCGTCTCGCGCCCCACCGACCGCGGTGAGCACCGGGCGCTGCACGGCCTCACCCGCTCGCTGCTCGCCAACATGGTTCAGGGCGTCACCGTCGGCTACGAGAAGCGCCTGGAGATCCAGGGCGTCGGCTATCGCGCGCAGCTGAAGGGCAAGAACCTCGAGCTGGCCGTCGGCTACTCGCACCCCGTGCCGATCCCCGCGCCGGCGGGAATCGAGTTCGAGGTTCCCCAGCCGACGCGCATCGTCGTCAAGGGCATCTCCAAGCAGCTCGTCGGCGAGACCGCCGCGATCATCCGCAAGCAGCGCCCGCCCGAGCCCTACAAGGGCAAGGGCATCCGCTACGAGGGCGAGTACGTTGCCCGCAAGGTCGGGAAGAGGGCCTAGGCATGACGGTCATCACCAAGGAGCGCCGCCGCCTCAAACGTCGCCGCCGGGTGCGCGCGAAGATCTCCGGCACCGCCACGCGCCCGCGCATCTCCGTGTTCCGCTCCAACCGCGGGCTCTCCGCGCAGGTCGTCGATGACGTGTCCGGGCGTACGCTCGCGGCCGTCGCGTGGTTCGAGCCCGAGCTGCGCTCGCTGGGCAAAGCGCAGGCCGCCAAGCGCGCGGGAGAGCTGCTGGCCGAGCGCGCCACCGCCGCCGGGGTGTCCGAGGCCGTGTTCGATCGCGGTGGCTATCGCTATCACGGTCACGTCCGCGCGTTCGCCGAATCCATCCGCGAGTCCGGCCTGACCGTCTGACGCCGGCTTTCATACCGCTACCCTCTTCCTCTCTATGCCCATCTCATCCGATCGCTCAGTCAGCCCGTCCGGCCTGGACCTCCAGGAGCGGGTCGTCGAGATCAACCGCGTCGCCAAGGTCGTCAAGGGCGGCCGGCGGTTCTCGTTCACCGCGCTGGTCGTCGTCGGCGACGAGCGCGAAACCGTCGGCGTCGGCTACGGCAAGGCCAACGAGGTTCCGCTCGCGATTCAGAAGGGCGTCGAGCGCGCCAAGAAGGATCTCTTCCGGGTGCCCCGCCACGGCAGCACGATCACGCATCAGACGACCGGCATCTTCGGCGCCGGCCGGGTCCTCTTGAAGCCCGCCTCTCCCGGTACCGGCGTGATCGCCGGCGGCGGCGTGCGCGCGGTGCTCGAGCTCGCCGGGATCCACGACATCCTCTCCAAGAGCCTTGGCACGCAGAACCCGATCAACCTCGTCAAGGCCACGATCGAGGGTCTGCGCGGTCTGCGCACGCCCGAGGAGGTAGCGCAGCTGCGCGGGCTGACGATCGATCAGGTGCTCGGTCTCGGTGGGGCTCCTGCCGATGGCACCCCCGACGCTACGGCCCTCGACGGTTCCCCTGATGCCACCGCGACCGTCGAGTCTCCTGCCGATGCATCCTCTGAGGTGACACCCGCTGCCCCGCCGGCGACGGCCGCCGAGCCTGTGCAGGCTGAGACAGAGACATCCGCGGACGCTTCGCCGGAGCCCGCGGTCGAGGAGGCGTCCGCCTGATGGCCACTGCCACCGCTACTGCCACGGCCACCCTCACCGTCACTCAGCGCCGCTCCGGCAACGGCTCCGACCGCCGCCAGCTGGACACATTGCGCTCGCTCGGTCTGCGCCGCATCGGCCATACCGTCCAGGTCCGTGACTGTCCCCAGGCGCGCGGCATGCTGCACGCGGTTCGTCACCTCGTCGAGGTCCAGGAGGGCGCATGAGCCCTGAGCAACAAGAGGCGACCGGCGACGCCGCTCCTCGGCGCATCGGACTGCACAACCTCAGTCCCGCTCCCGGCAGCCGCCGCCCGCGCAAGCGCGTCGGTCGCGGTGAAGGCTCGGGCACGGGCAAGACTTCCGGACGCGGCCAGAAGGGCGCAGGCGCACGCTCGGGCGCCAAGCGCCGTGCGCGCTTCGAGGGCGGCCAGATGCCGATTCACATGCGCATGCGCAAGCTTCGCGGCCCCCACATGAAGAAGTCGATGCCGTTCGAGCCCTTCCGCACGCACACCCAGCCGGTCAACATCGCCGACCTCGCCACTCGCTTCGAGGCCGGCACCGACGTGACGATCGAGTTGCTCAAGTCTGCGGGCCTCGGGACCCGCAAGGACGTACCCATCAAGATCCTCGCCCGCGGCGAGCTCACCCACGCGCTCACCGTCCACGCCCACGCCTTCAGCGCCACTGCCCGTGAGCGCATCGAGGCCGCAGGCGGCACCTGCCACACGGTCGAGAGCTAGAATCGGGCGCTCCGCGGACGACCCTCGTCCAGCGGAACCAAACTCATGCTCTCCACGATCCTCAACGCCTTCCAGGTAGCGGACATCCGCAAGAAGCTCGGCTTCACGGCGGCGATGCTGCTGATCTATCGCGTCGGCTCCCACGTCCCGGTGCCGGGCGTCAACCTCACGGCCGTCAACAACATCCAGAAGCAGTTCGGCGGCTCGGGGATCCTCAGCTACCTGAACCTGTTCTCCGGCGGGGGCCTGTCGCGGATCGCGCTGTTCGCCCTGGGCATCATGCCCTACATCACCGCCTCGATCATCCTGCAGCTGCTGCAGGTGGTCGTCCCCTCGCTGGAAAAGCTCTCCAAGGAAGGCGAGGTCGGCCAGGCGCGGATCACCCAGTACACCCGCTACCTCACCGTCGGGCTTGCGTTCGCGCAGTCGATCGGCTACGTGTTCCTGTTCCACTCGCTGCAGGCCAAGGCCGGCGAATCGGTCGTCACCCACTTCGACGCGCCGCACGTCTTCCTGATCGTCGTCTGCCTCACCACCGGCTGCGTCCTGTTGATGTGGATCGGCGAGCTGATCACCCAGCGCGGCATCGGCAACGGCATCTCGCTGCTGATCTTCGCCTCGATCGTCTCGCGCCTGCCCTCCGGCATCCAGCAGTGGTGGACGACCCAGGATCAGGTCTTCAAGGTGATGATGCCCTTCCTCGTGCTCGCCGTCGTCGCCGGGATCGTGTTCGTGCAGGAGGGCCAGCGGCGTATCCCTGTGCAGTACGCCAAGCGCGTGATCGGACGGCGCATGTCCGAGGGCGGGCAGACCTACCTGCCGCTGCGCGTGAACATGGCCGGCGTGATCCCGGTGATCTTCGCCGCGAGCCTGATGGCCTTCCCGCCGACCGTCGGTCAGCTCGTCAAAACCCACTGGGGCACCCAGATCTCTGACTTCTTCACGCCCAACGGCTGGCACTACATCTCGGCCAGTCGCTGCTCATCCTGCTGTTCACCTACTTCTACACCGCCGTCACCTTCAACCCGGTCGACCAGGCCGACAACCTCAAGAAGTACGGTGGCTTCATCCCCGGCGTGCGTCCCGGGCGCCCGACGGCCGAATTCCTCGATCGCATCCTCGCGCGCCTGACGTTCCCCGGCGCGCTGTTCCTCGCCGCCGTCGCGGCGCTGCCGGCGATCCTGTTCGCGCGCACCCACCAGCAGTTCCAGTTCGGCGGCACCTCGATCCTGATCGTGATCGGCGTCGCGCTGGAAACGATGAAGCAGCTCGAGGCGCAGCTGATGATGCGCTCCTACGAGGGCTTTCTGAAGTAGTCTCGGGCATGTGGGGTCCGAGCTCAACTTGATCCTGCTCGGTCCGCCGGGCGCGGGGAAGGGCACGCAGGCCGAGCGCTTGCGCGAAGACTTCGGCCTGCCCCACATCTCCACCGGGGACATGCTGCGCGCGCAGGTCGCCCACGGCTCGGAGCTCGGCATGCAGGCCAAGCGCTACATGGACGCCGGTAAGCTCGTACCCGACGAGGTGATCGTCGACATGATCGTGCAGCGGGTCTCCGACACCGACGCGGGCGATGGATTCCTGCTCGACGGGTTCCCGCGAACCGAGACACAGGCTGACGCGCTCGCGCAGGCGCTGACGGGTCTGGACCGCCGGCTCACCGCCGTGCTCGCGATCGAGGTGCCCGACGAGGAGGTCATCCGCCGGCTGTCGGGACGGCGCGTATGCGTCAAGAACTCCGCTCACATCTATCACGTGGAGTTCGACCCGCCCAAGCATCAGGACATATGCGATCAGGATGGCTCGCGCCTGATCCAGCGCGACGACGATCGCGAGGAGACGATTCGTCGTGCGCCTGGAGGTCTACCACCGCCAGACCGAGCCGCTGATCGACTACTACGATCGCGCGGGGCAGCTGCGGCGCTTCGATGGGCGGCGCACCCCCGACGAAGTTCACGATCGCATCCGCGCCACGCTCGCGACGCTGCGCCTGGAGGAGGAGCTGTAGCGGGCGGCGCATCGGAGCAGTGCCGGCGGACGGGCCGTCGGGCTTCGGGTATCGGCCGCGGACGCCCGCCGGCGTGGCTTGACGCGCGACGCGGACATCCGCCGGACCGCTCAAGCTAAGCTCATCCGAGCATGATCGTCAAGAAGTCCCCCGAGGAGATCGACCGTATGGCGCGCGCCGGCGAGGTGCTCGTCGCGACCCTCGATCTGCTCGAGGGCCACATCCGTCCGGGGGTCAGCACGGCCGAGCTCGACGCCATCGCCGAGCGCTTCATCCGCTCACGCGGCGCCACGCCCGCGTTTAAGGGCTATCGCGGGTTCCCCGGCTCGATCTGCGCATCGCCGAATGCGATGGTCGTGCACGGCATCCCCGGCTCATACACGCTCGCGCCGGGCGACGTGATCTCGATCGACGTCGGCGTCACCCTCGACGGCTGGGTCGCCGACGCCGCGCGGACATTCCCCGTCGGAGAGATCGACCCGGTCGCCCAGAACCTGCTCGCGGCGACCAGTCGGTCGTTGCACGCGGGGGTGCGGGCAGTGTCGGGCCGGCAACCGCATGGGCGACATCTCCAGTGCGATCCAGCACGTCGCCGAGGGCGCCGGGCTGTCGGTGGTCCGCTCGCTGGTCGGGCACGGCATCGGGCGCAGCATGCACGAGGACCCCCAGGTTCCCAACTACGGTCGGCCCGGTCGCGGCCCGCTGCTGCAGGAGGGCATGGTGCTCGCCGTCGAGCCGATGATGACCGCCGGGCGCGCCGGTGTTCGGGTGGCCGGCGACGGCTGGGCGATCTTCTCCCAGGACGGCTCCCCCGCCGCGCACTTCGAGTTCACGATCGCGATCACCGCCGAGGGTCCGCGCATCCTCACCCCATGGCATCTGCCGCCCGAGGAGCGCCCCGTCGTCACCGAACCACACGCCGCGGCAAGCGCCGGCTGAGGGTCACCGCTTGCATCGCTCCCGCACGGGGGCGTGCGAGGCGCCGCCGTTGGGCCGGCGATATGTCGGGTCCGTCTCGGTTCGCGGGCGAGCCGACCCGCTCCGGTGAGTCGGGGGTCGCTCACGATCGTGGAGTTGCTACCATCAGGTGTCCTGCTCGAACGCGAGGCGTACTTGCGCGCGAGAGAGCGTATCCACGACCTGGTAGCGGCGGCCATGACGGCGGCCAGAGCCCGGTCGCCGGGACCAGCCGAAAGGGATCATGAAGGTCAGACCGTCGGTCAAGCCGATGTGCGAGAAGTGCAAGATCATCCGCCGCCACGGAGCGGTGCTGGTCATCTGCCAAAACAAGCGCCACAAGCAGCGCCAGGGCTAGGCGGGCGCACGTGGCGAGAATCGCCGGGGTCAATCTGCCCCTGAACAAGCGCTCGGAGATCGGCCTGACCTATATCTACGGGATCGGCCGCTCGACTTCGAACCGGATCCTGGCCGATGTGGGGGTCAGTCCCGACACCTACGTGCGCGATCTGACCGAGGACGAGGTCGCGAAACTGCGCGACGCGATCGACCGCTCGCTGACCGTCGAGGGCGATCTGCGCCGGGAGCGCTCGCAGGACATCAAGCGCCTGCAGGAGATCGCCTGCTATCGAGGGCTACGCCATCGCCGCGGCCTGCCGGTACGCGGGCAGAAGACCAAGACCAACGCTCGCACGCGCAAGGGTCCCAAGCGGATGCAGGTCGCGGGCAAGAAGAAAGCCGGTAAGAAGTAATGGCCCCTCCCAAACGCGCCCGCGGCAAACGCAAGCCCAAGAAGAACATCCCCATCGGACAGGCGCACATCAAGACTTCGTTCAACAACACGATCGTCTCGCTGACCGACACCACCGGCAATGTGATCGCCTGGGAGTCCGCGGGCGGCGCCGGGTTCAAGGGCTCGCGCAAGTCCACGCCCTTTGCCGCCCAGGTGACCGCCGACGCCGCCGCGCGCAAGGGCCTGGAGCAGGGACTGCAGAAGGTCGAGGTCTACGTCAAGGGCCCCGGCTCGGGCCGCGAGACGGCGATCCGCTCGCTGCAGGCCGCCGGCCTCGAGGTGACCGGCGTCAAGGACGTCACCCCGCAGGCGCACAATGGCTGCCGCCCACGCAAGCGCAGGCGCGTCTGATGGCTCAGCGATACGGGCCCCCAGTGCAAGCAGTGCCGTCGCGAGGGACAGAAGCTGTTCCTCAAGGGCGAGCGCTGCCTGACCGACAAGTGCGGCGTGGAGCGCCGCGCCTACCCGCCGGGCGAGCACGGTCGCGGGCGCATGAAACAGAGCGAGTACCGACTGCAGCTGCGCGAGAAGCAGAAGGCGCGCCGCTACTACGGGGTGCTCGAGCGCCAGTTCCACGGTTATTACGAGAAGGCTTCCCGGCAGCCGGGCATCACGGGCGAGAACCTGCTCGTGCTGCTGGAGTGCCGGTTGGACAACGTGCTCGTGCGGCTCGGGTTCGCCGCCTCGCGGAGGCAGGCCCGCCAGCTGATTCGCCACGGCCATTGGACGGTCAACGGCCGGCGGGTGAACATCCCCAGCTATCAGGTGCGTGCCGGCGAGGTGATCGCGATCAAGGCGGACACCGCGGCGACGCAGGTGGTCAGGGACGCGACCGAGCTGACAGGACAGATACCCGCGTGGCTGCAGGCCGATCACGAGTCGCTCACGGCCAAGGTGCTGCGCAAGCCGGAGCGACGCGAGGTGGCCGCGCCGGTGCAGGAGCAGCTCATCGTCGAGCTGTACTCGAAGTAGCAGACTTTGCCCATGCCGTCATCACTCGCCCGCGGGCGGGGGAGACGGCGCTCCGGAGTCGGTGTCCGCGAGGGCGCCGGTGCGAGACCAATACGACGTTAGGACGCTGATGCTCGACTTCCAAATCCCCCGGATCACTTCTGAGTCCGTGGAGCAGAACCGCGGCACGTTCACCATCGAGCCGCTCGACCGCGGCTTCGGCTACACGTTCGGAAACTCGCTGCGGCGCGTGCTGCTCTCGTCGCTCGCGGGCGCCGCCGTCACGAGCGTGCGCATCGAGGGCGTCGCGCACGAGTTCTCCACGATCCCGGGCGTCAAGGAAGACGTGACCGACATCGTGCTCAACCTCAAGGGCATCGTCTGCCGCATGCACTCCGACGCGACCGAGGTCGAGGCGCCACTGGTCGTGACCGGCCCGGGAGATATCACCGCCAAGGACATCGACCTGCCCGCGGGCGTGGAGATCCTCAACCCCGACGTGCACATCGCGACGCTCGAGAAGAAAACGAAGCTCGAGCTGTACATGACGATCGGCCGCGGTCGCGGATACCGGCCGGCCGAGGAGAACAAGTCCGCCGACCAGCCGATCGGCGTGATCCCGATCGACTCGATCTTCTCGCCCGTGCGGCGGGTCGCCTATGCGGTCGAGGGCGCGCGCGTCGGGCAGAAGACCGACTTCGACAAGCTCACGCTCGACATCGAGACCGACGGCTCGATCGATCCCCAGGCCGCGTTGCGCGAGGCCGCCGAGCTTTTGATCTCACAGCTGGCGATCTTCACCGACGCCGATCGCATCCAGGAGCTGCGCGCCGCGCCCGGCGGTCAGCTCGACGGGCACGGGCTGGCGGTCTCCGGCGCCGGTGGCGCGCCCGCGGGCGCGTTGCAGGGCGAGGAGTGGGGCATCCTGATCGAGGAGCTCGAGCTGGGTGTGCGCTCCTACAACTGCCTCAAGCGCGCCGGCATCCAGACGGTGGGCGATCTGATCTCCAAGTCTGAGGCCGAGCTCAACGCGATCCCGAACTTCGGCAAAAAGTCGATCGACGAGGTCATCGAAACGCTGCATGCCCGCGGGTTGAATCTGCGCCAGGACTAATAGACTCTTCGGGCCTGATATGCGTCATCAAAAGACCAAACACAAGCTCAGCCGCACGAGCGCCCATCGCAAGGCGCTGCTGATGAACCTCAGCAAGGAGATCATCGAGCACGAGCGCATCGAAACGACCTCGGCCAAGGCTCGAGCGGTCAAACCGGAGGTCGAGCGACTGATCACGCTCGCCAAGCGCAGCGATCTGCACGCCCGCCGGCAGGCGCTCTCGCGTCTGGCGCAGGACAAGTTCGCCGTGCACAAGCTGTTCGAGGACCTCGCCCCCCGCTACGCCGATCGCCCGGGCGGGTATACGCGCATCCTCAAGCTCGGTCCGCGCCGCTCGGACGCGACCGAGATGGTGTTCATCGAGCTGGTCTGACGCCGCCCGCGCCGGTCTCGCCCGCCCTTCGGTGGGCATTGGAAGTCCGGCTTACGGGGTGGCCGGCGTCGGGTGAGGAGCGCCGATGGTGACCAAGCTGACGCTCGAATACGACGGCACCGACTTCATCGGCTGGGCGCGCCAGCCCGGGCTGCGGACCGTCCAGGAGGAGGTGGAGCGCGCGTTGCGCACCGTGCTCGGCGAGACCTCCACGACCGGCGAGCCGCTGACGCTGACCGTCGCCGGACGCACCGATCGCGGGGTGCACGCCTGGGAACAGGTCGCCGGCTACGCCCACGAGGCGGTCGATCCGCGGCGGCTGAACTCGCTGCTGGGCGAGGACATCTCGGTCCTCGCCGCCGAGCCGGCTGCCGAAGGGTTCGACGCGCGTCGAACCGCCATCGGCAGGACCTACTGCTATCGCCTGCTCACACGGCGAGTCGCGCAGCGCGCTGGAGCGCCGCTACGCGCTGTGGTGGCCGCGCCCGCTCGATCGCGAGGCGCTCGACGAGTGCGCGAGCGCGCTCCTCGGCACGCACGACTTCACCGCCTTCACGCCCACCGAGACCGACCACGTGCGCTTCGAGCGAAAGATCCTCGCCGCCGAGTGGCGCCGTCGGGGCGGGGACGGGACCGAGGACATGCTCGAGCTGTGGATCGAGGCGGACACGTTCATGCGCCACATGGTGCGCATCCTCGTGGGCACGATGCTCGAGGTCGCCTCGGGGCAGCGCACGCTCGGCCGAGTTCGCGGACCTGCTGGACGGACGCCCGCGCGCGGAGGCGGGCCGACGGCGCTCCCGCACGGGCTGGCGCTGGCCTCGGTCGCCTACCCACCTGGCGGGTAACCGGCCGCGACGGCAGGAGCCGAGCCGGCCCCTATGCTGGGCAGGACCATGCTGAACGTACTGCTCACCAACGACGACGGGATCGAGGCCGAGGGCCTGCAGACGATGCGCGCGCGCGCTCGCTGGGCGTCGACGGCGTGCGAACCTCGCGGTGGTCGCCCCCGACGGCAACCGCTCGGCGATGGCGCGCTCGATCACCACGCGCCGGCCGCTGTGGGTCGAGGAGACGCCGTTCTCAGACGGCACCGTCGGGTATGCCACCGACGGCACGCCCGTGGACTGCGTGCGGCTCGCCAGCCTCGGTCTGGTCGAGGACTTTCATCCCGACCTGGTCGTCTCGGGCATCAACCACGGCGCGAACCTGGGCGATGACATCACCTACTCCGGCACGGTCGCCGCGGCGCTGGAGGGCGTCGTGCTGGGCATCCCCGCGATCGCCGTCTCCCAGCAGTCGCGTGCGCGCGCGCTGGACTTCCGCTATCGACGGTGGCTTCGGGTTCGAGACCGCCGCGGCGTTCGTCGCGCGGCTGGTGGAGCGCATCGAGGACGTGCCGCTGCCGGCGAGCACGCTGCTGAACGTGAACGTCCCCGCGGGCGAGCCCGAGCGGGGTCGAGGTGACGAGCATCGGCAAGCGCATCTACGAGGACGAGCTCAAGCTCGAGCGCGAGGAGGAGCACCGCCGGCGCTACTGGATCTACGGCTCGGACCCCGGGTTCCACGACGAGCCCGGCACCGATCTCGCGGCCGTCGCGGCCGGGCGCGATCGCCGTGACCCCGATCCACTTCGACCTGACCGACCGCGCCGGCCTGCAGGCGCTGCGTGGCTTCGACCTGGAGGAGCTGCTCGGGTCGGTCGCCGATCGCGTCGTGAGCGCCGTCGGCAAGCGGCCGCGGGATCCGCGCCGCCGGCGGGTCGCGGCCCGGTCGCTGATCGGCCAGGCGCACGACGCCGCCGTGAGCGCCGCCCCGAGCGTCGAAGGCGCGCGCCCAGGAGCTGCGCACGCAGCTCGAACACCACGCCCACCGCTACTACGTGCTCGACGATCCGGAGATCGGCGACGACGTCTACGACGCGCTGCTGGACGAGCTGCGCGCGATCGAGGCCGAGCATCCGCGAGTTGCGCACGCCCGACTCGCCCACCCAGCGGGTCGGCGGCGAGCCGGTGGGCAAGCTGGAGAAGGTCACGCACCTGGAGCCGATGCTCTCGCTGCCGAACGCGCGCACCGAGGAGGAGCTGCGAGCGTGGGTCGAGCGGATGCGCACGCATCTCGCGCGCGAGGGCATCGCGCAGCCGCGGTTTCGCGTTCGTGGTCGAGCCGAAGATCGACGGGCTGGCGATCAGCCTGGTCTATCGCGACGGCGTGCTGCAGCGCGGGCGCCACGCGCGGCAACGGCGAGGTGGGGGAGGACGTCACGCACAACCTGCGCACGATCGGCTCGATCCCGCTGCGCGTCGAGGACGTGCCGCCGCTGCTGGAGGTGCGCGGCGAGGTGTACATGTCGCTGGCCGACTTCGCCGCGCTGAACGAGCGCCGCGCGGAGGCGGGCGAGCCGACGTTCATGAACCCGCGCAACTCCGCCGCCGGCACGATCCGCCAGCTCGACCCGGCCGACGCGCGCGAGCGGCCGCTGTCGATGTGGTGCTACCAGGTGGGCGTCGTCGAGGGGCTCGTCCTTCCAGACGCCACTCGCAGGCGCTTGAGTGGCTGCGCGAGCACCGCTTCCGCGTCAACCCCGACATCCAGGTGCTCGGCAGCGAGGAGGAGGTGATCGCGCAGTGCCTGGAGTGGCAGCAGCGCCGGGGCGAGCTCGACTTCGAGATCGACGGGGTCGTCGTGAAGGTCGACGACCTGCAGCTGCAGCGTCGTCTGGGCTCGGTCGGGCGCGATCCGCGCTGGGCGATCGCCTGGAAGTTCCCGCCCACCACCGCGCGTGACGACGCTGGAGAAGGTCATGTGGAACGTCGGCAAGTTCGGCGACCTGCGCCCCTACGCGGTGCTCGAGCCCGTGGCCGTCGGCGGGGTGACGATCAAGCTGGCGACGCTGCACAACGAGGAGGACTGCGCCGCAAGGACCTGCGCCCCGGCGAGGAGGTGATCGTGATGCGCGCCGGCGATGTGATCCCCCAGGTGGTCTCGCCCGCGCCGCACGTGCTCGATCGCGCGGGCAGGCGCCCGCCGCGCGCCGCGGCCGCCCGGCGAGATGCCCGTTCTGTAACACCAAAACCGTCAAGCCGCGCGAGGGCGTGTTCACGAAGTGCCCCAACCGCGACTGCCCCGCGCGCGCGTGGCAGCTGCTCAAGCACTTCGTCTCGCAGGGCGCGATGGACATCGAGGGCCTCGGCGAGAAGCAGGTGGCGCTGCTGCAGGAGCGCGGGCTGGTGCGCACCGACGGCGACTTCTACCGGCTGGGCGCCGAGCAGCTGACCGAGCTCGAGGGCTTCGCCGAGCAGTCGGCGCGCAACCTGGTCGACGCGATCGAGGCGCTCCAAGCAGCGCCCGTTCGCGCGCGTGCTGTTCGGCCTCGGCATCGAGGAGGTCGGCGAGGTGACCGCGCGCAACCTCGCGCATGCGCTTTCGCGACATCGACGCGCTGCTGCAGCGACGCCCGAGGAGATCGCGCAGACGCCCGGCATCGGCGAGAAGATGGCGCGCACGATCCGCGAGCAGCTCGACGACGAGCGCATGCGCGAGCTGATCGACGACCTGCGCCGGCTGGGGCTGCAGCTGCGCGAACAGGGCCCGCCGCCCTCGGAGGGGCCGCTGGCGGGCAAGACGCTGGTGCTGACCGGCACGCTGCCCGCACTGGACGCGCGAGCACGCCACCGAACGGATCATGGCCGCCGGCGGGCGCGTGACCGGGTCGGTGTCGAAGAACACCGACTATCTCGTCGCGGGCGAGTCGCGCGGGGTCGAAGCTCGCGAAGGCCCAGCGCCTGGCGTGCCGGTGCTTGACGAGGACGGTCTGCGGGCCGTGCTGGAGGGCGAGTCGGACGAAGCGTGAGTCGCCACCGGGGCGGGCTGGCTAAGCTCACAGAGCCCCCGCTCGCTCTGGCAAGACTGTAAGCGGGGGCTCTGTGTGAAGCGCCCCCGGACGACGATCTGTGGGGATGCGGTCCGGGGCTTGAGCAGCGTACCAGAGCATTATTGCCTAGGTACTCTTGCTCTGGCATATGTGCCTTGAAGCAGTCAATGTTCTCGTGTGTCTGTCGGCACGACGATCAAGCTGCTACGTGGCGAACTGCCGCAGGAAGAGTTAGCCCATGCGGCTGGTATCAGCACCTCGACGCTCAGCCGTGTCGAACGCGGCCTGCATCAACCGAGCCTCCCGACGCTGCGCAAGATCGCCGCGGCTCTTGGGCGTCTCGCTGGCCGACCTGATCGACGCGGCCGAGAGTTGACGGAGGCAGGGGCCGCATGCGGCCCCTGCGACCAGGCCGCATGCGGCCTGGTCCGGAACCTCGCATGCGAGGTTCCGCCGGGCGGCGCATGCGCCGCCCGGAACTGCACCGATTCCTCTCGTTCATCGAGCACGGGATCGTGTAGGCGCGCCTCGCCGATCAGTAGCCGGCGATGGTGATCGCCATGTGGTCCTGGAAGACGTGCGCGGTTTCGGTGGCGATGCCGTCGGTGAAGATCGCGAACGCGAGCGTGTGGCCGTCCGCGGCGGTGCAGTAGCCGGCGAGGTTCGACACGCCGGTGAGCGTGCCTGTCTTGCCCTCGCAGCGTCCCGAGGCGCCGGTGTTGCGCATGCGCGTGGCGAGCGTGCCGGTGTGCCCGGCGATCGCCAGGTCGCCGCGCAGCACCGGCCCGATCGGGGTGGAGGCGAGCGCGACGAGCAGGTCGGTGACCTCATAGGGCGAGGTCAGGTCGGATTCGGAGAGCCCCGAGCCGTCGACGACGTGCGGGTGGACGCCGAGCAGCGAGGCGATCGTGGAGCGCACGACCGACGCGCCGGCCGCGGTCGTGCCCGCGCCGCCGTAGAGCGCGCCGAGGTCCTTCACGAGCGTCTCGGCGAAGAAGTTGTCCGAGGGGGGCAGCGTCAGGCCCAGCAGCTGCGCGACGGTGGGCGATTGCGACTCGCGCGAGCTGGCTGGCGCCCGCAGGCGTGCTCGCCGCGCCGCTATGTCCCGCGATCGTGACGCCGTCGTTCTTCAGCGTCGCCCACAGCTCGCGCGCGGCATACGCGGCCGGCGCGTGCACACCGCGTTCGGAGCCGCTCGCGCCGCGGTTGAAGGCGAGCCCCGAGAGCGTGCCTTCGAGGAACGGGTCGGGCGCGTAGTCGCTGGAGGGCTCGCCGCGCAGCGAATCGAACCACGATTCGTCGCCCCAGCACGGAGCCCGTGATGCTATGGATGCCATCGCTGCGCACGAGCTGACCGGCGAGCGTGGAAACCGAGGCGCCGAGGCCGCCGTAGTGGGCGCGGATGAAGGCGCTCGAGCCGAACGTCGGGTCGCCGCCGCCGCGCAGATACAGGCTGCCTTCCCACACCCCTCCGGGCGCGAGCCGGCCGACCCCGTAGACGGTCGTGCTCAAGCGCGCCGACGGGCCCATGCGCGCGAGCAGCGTGGTGGCGGTGTAGAGCTTCTCCACCGACGCGGGCGGGCGCAGCGTGGTAGCGCGCTCGGAGAAGAGGGCCTGGTGGGTGCTGAGGTCGTACACATATGCGCCGTCCGCCGGTCCCGCGAGCGCGAGCTGGTGGGTGAGATCGGCCTGCAGTCCGGCCAGGCTGACCGTGGCCGCGCCGGCTGTGGCGGGCATGCAGACCGTGGCCGACAGCAGTCCGCAGAGCAGGATCAGGGTGTGGGCAATCCGGTTCCGGGTCACGCGGGGCATATGATGTTGGGTGGTATGGGACGTGTTGTCAAGCTGGAACCGGCGACGGCAAGGTCCAACGGCTCAGCGGCGCACCCGCGGGCGCGGGATTCCGCTCGGGCGGCGATCGGGACGGCCTCCGGCCGGCGCAAACGCCGGCGGCGGCGCAGCGACAAGACCGCGCTCGTGCTCGGCGGCGGCGGGTTCACCGGCGGGGTGTATGAGATCGGCGCGCTGCGCGCGCTCGATCTGCTGGCGACGAACAGCACGGTCAACCAGTTCGACATCTACGTCGGCACCTCCGCCGGCTCGTTCATCGCGGCGCTGTGCGCCAACGGCGTGACCCCCGAGGAGATGATGCGGGTCGTCACCCACCAGACGCCCTCGCCGTTCGAGGACGTCGATCTCGGCGATCTGCTGCGCCCGAACCTGACCGAGCTGGCGCGCAAGGGCGCGATGCTGCCGTGGCGCGCGCTGGGGCTGGCGCGCGACGTCGTGCGCCAGCGCGGGCGGGTGTCGCTGATGGACGTGCTGTTGGGCTTCGCCGAGGGCCTGCCCTCGGGCGCCTACACGGGCGAGGGGATCGAGGAGTACCTGCGCAAGGTGCTCAGCGAGCCCGGGCGCAGCGACGACTTCGCGCAGCTGCGCCGCGAGCTGTATCTGACGGCGACCGACCTCGACACCTGCGAGCGGGTGGTGTTCGGGCGCGACGACGGCTTAGGCGACGTGCCGATCTCGACCGCCGTGCGCGCCTCGGGGGCGCTGCCGATGGTGTACGCGCCGGTCACCGTCGGCGAGCGCGAGCTGGTCGACGGCGGCCTCGTGTCGACGACGAACCTCGACATCGCCGTGGAGGCGGGGGCGAAGCTGATCGTCGTCATCAACCCGATCGTGCCGTTCGTGAACGACTTCTCGGAGACCGTCCGCACCCTCGGCGGGGTGCGCGCGAAGCGGGTCTCGGACATGGGCTTCCCGCAGATCGGCTACCAGGCGTTCAAGCTGCTCGCCCACCAGCGCCTGCACGAGCTGGCCGAGCGCTGGGAGGAGCGCTACCCGGGCGTGGACATCGTGCTGATCGAGCCCGAGCCCGCGGACAAGCTGATGTTCCAGACATCGATCATGAGCTTCGCCTCGCGCGTGGAGATCGGCAAGCATGGCTTCGAGTCGGTCACGCAGCATCTCGCGGGCGAATACGAGCGCTATCGCGAAGTCGCCGAGCGTCACGGGCTGGACATCTCCGCGGAGCGGCTGCGAGCGGTCGTGGCGCACTTCGACGACGTCGAGCCCGAGCAGGCGAGCGCCTGGCGGAAGATCCTCGAGGGCACGACCGGCGCGCTGCTGCGCCAGTCAGGGTTGGCGGGCTGAGGACTCTGATGCTGTTCCGGACCGCACATGTGCGGTCCGGCGAGGCGCCGCATGCGGCGCCTCGTTCCGTTGGCGCATGCGCCAACGGCGGGGGCGCGCATGCGCGCCCCCGAGGCAGGGCCGCATGCGGCCCTGCCAATCCTGCCGCTTGCGGCAGGATTCTCCCGCCCTACAGCGACTTGTCGAGCGCGTCGAGCAGTCGTCCGCTCGCTGCTGGAGTCGCGCAGGGCGATGCGCACATGCCGGGGCTCGCCAAGGGCCGCGCCTCCCGCGACGAGGATGCCGGCGCGGGCCAGGCGCGCCGAGAGCTCGCCGCCGTCGATCGTCGGATGGGCGGCCCACACGAAGTTGGCCTGGCTGTCGGACACCTCGAACCCGCGCTCGCGCAGCGCTTCGGTCACGGCGGTGCGCTCGCGCGAGAACACTCGCCACGCGGCGGGAGACGATCTCCGAGCAGCTGCGCAGCGCCTCCAGCGCACCGGCCTGGGAGACCTCCGAGACGCCCAGGTCGGGCTGCAGCTCGGCCAGCAGCTCCTCCGATCCGGGCCCCCCGATTGCGTAGCCTACGCGCAGCCCCGCCAGACCCCAGGCCTTGGAGAAGCTGCGCACGACAAACAGGCGCGAGTGCTCGGAGGTCAGATCGAGCGATGAGTTGATCGGCTGCGCGTCGGCGAACTCCACGAGCGACTCGTCGAGCAGCACCGCCACATCGTCGGGCAGCCCCGCCAGCAGCCGCTCCAGCTCGCTGCTCGGCATCAGCTCACCCGTCGGGTCGTTCGGGCTGGCGATCGCGATCACGCGCGTGCCGGGCTCGCGATGGGCCTCCTCCAGCAGCGCGTCGACGCCGCCGGACGACTCGCACGGCCTGGCCGTGGGCGCGGCGGGCCATGATCGGGAACAGGGGATAGGACGGCCATGCGCTGAGCAGCCGCTGGCCGGGCTCGATCAGAGCGCGCGTGGCGGAGCTGAGCAGTTCGGCGGCGCCGTTGCCGAGGATCACCCGCGCGGGATCCACGCCATGACGCTCGGCGAGCTCATCGTGCAGTTGTGCGCGCCGTTGCAGGTGCGGGTAGCGCTGCATGCCGCGGCGCGCGACGAACGTGATCGCGCTGACGATGCTCGGGTGGGGCAGCTCGGGCCATGTCGTCTGGGAGAGATCGAGCGTCTCCACGCGCATCAGCGCTTTGCGCTTGCGCTCGGCCGCCTCCTCGCGCAGGCCCTTCGTTGACCTCCTCCTCGGACATGCCCTTCGAACTGGCGGTAGTAGTCGAGCAGGCTCATCCGCCGTTGCCTACCGACGACGGCTTACGAGTGTGTAAGCCAATTCCCTCATGAGCGCGTAGGGCAAGCTGGGCAAGGACGCAAGGAGCGTGGCGTACTACGTACGCGAGCGACTGAGGACGCCGATCCAGCGCCGCCATACGCGCTCATGCGCCTACGCCCGGTCCGTGGATGACGATGAACCAGAAGACGAAGATGCTGCCGCAGATCGCCGCGGTGGCCGCGAACACGCGTCCGAGCGCTCCCGTGCGCTGGTCGTGCCCGGCGGCGCGGCGCACGAGGATCCAGGCCTGATCGAGGCGGCGCAGGATCGCGAGCGTGCCGAACAGCAGCACGAACAGCCCGACGAACGCGACGAATATGCCGAGGCTGACGCTGCCCGAGAGGTAGTTGACCTGCGCGGCGATCCACAGGCACGCGAGCGGTATCGGGCCCCAGCAGAGCAGGCTGAGCACGATCATGCCCGCAAGCAAGAAGCTCGCCAGCGAGCCGTCGAACCGTTGGCGCAGGTCGCTGCCGCGCTTGGGCAGCGAGCGGAAGTGAACCGGTGCGGTGCCGGGCCGGCGGCCGACGAACAGACCGCCGTTGTCGGAGGGGTCGGTGCGCATCGATCCCTATCTTCGCAGGTGCCCGCGGGTCAGCTCGCGATCATCGCTCCAGGCCGTCGTCTGAGCGGGCGCGGATGAGCCCGCGTGCAGGCGCCAACCATGCCCCCCAGGGGGATCGAGCGGCATCATCGCCTCGCGTCCGCTCAGTTCGCGTAGAGCGCGTCGAGCACGTCTGCGTACTTCTCGTTGACGACATTGCGCTTGACCTTCAGCGTCGGCGTCAGCTCGCCCGTCTCCTGCGAGAGGTCGTGGTCGAGGATCGCGAACTTCTTCACCTGCTCGACCTGCGCGTATTTGGCGTTGGCGCGGTCGAGCGCCTCCTGCACCAGCGCCCGCACCGAGGGCTCGCGCGCGAGCGAGGGGATGTCCGCGGGCAGGCCGTGCTCGGCGGCGTACCCGGCGATCTCCTCCTCGTCGAGCGTCACCAGCGCCACCGGGTACGGGCGCTGATCGCCGTGCATCACCGCCTGGGAGATCCAGCGGCACTGCTTGAGGTCGTTCTCGATGTTCGCCGGCGTGAGGTTCTTGCCGCCGGCGGTGATGATGATGTCCTTCTTGCGCCCCACGATGTAAACGAACCCGTCCTCGTCCACGCGCCCGAGGTCGCCGGTGTGCAGCCAGCCGTCCTCGATCGCGCCGAACGTCTCTTCGGCGCGGTTGTGGTAGCCCTGGAAGATGTTCGGGCCTTTGATCAGCAGCTCGCCGTCCTCGGCGATCTTGACCTCGACGCCCGGGAACGGCTTGCCGACGCTGCCGAAGCGGTGGTTCTCGGGACTGCACGCGGTCGCGGCGGTGGCGGTCTCGGTCATGCCGTAGCCCTCCATCACGGGCACGCCGCAGGCGTAGAAGAATTCGAGGATCTCCTTCGCGATCGGCGCGGCGCCGCTGACGGCCTCGCGCACGCGCCCGCCGAACGCGGCGCGCACGTTTTTGAACAGCCGCTCCTCGGCCTCGTTCGAACGGGTCCTGCAGCTCGTCCGGGATCGGCTTGCCGGCGAGCTGCAGCTCGCGCACCTGCATGCCCACGCGCACCGCACCCGCCAGCTCCTCGGGATCGGCGTAGTTGGCGCAGACGAGCGTGTAGATCTTCTCGAAGATCCGCGGCACCGACGGCAGGTACGTGGGCTTGACCTCGGCCAGCTCGCCGATGATCTGCTTGGTGTCGCCGCCGAAGTAGGCCAGCGTGACACCGAGGTCGAACACGAGCAGCTGCAGCAGCAGCGCGAACGAGTGCGCCAGCGGCAGGTACAGATAGACGACGTCCCCCGCGTCGCTCTGCAGGCTCGCGCGCGACTCGACCATGTCGACGATCGCGCGGTAGTTGCCGTGCGTGAGCACGCACCCCTTCGGCGGGCCGGTCGTGCCGGAGGTGTAGATGAACGTGTACGTGTCCTCCGGGCGCACCCCCATGCGGCGCGCCTCGAGCTCCTCCAGCGAGCGCGCGCGCCCGCGCGCGCGGACCTCCTCGAGCGAGATCGCCGCGAGCGCGGCGATCTCGGGCGTCAGCTCCTGCGGCGAGGGCGCGATCGATCGTGACGATCGTGCGCAGGTGCGGCAGCGTGTCGCGGATCGCCGCGATCTTCGCCAGCTGCGAGGCGTCCTCGCAGACGATCGCGCACGCGTCGGAGTCGGAGATGACCCAGTGGCACTCTTCGGGCGAGTTGGTCTGGTAGATCGGCACGACCACCGCCCCCGCGGATGTCGCGGCGAGATCGGCGTAGGACCACTCGGGGCGGGTGTTGGCGAGGATGCACACGCGCTCGCCCGGCTGGATGCCGAGATCGATCAGCCCGAGCGCGACCTCGCCCACGATGTCGGTCCAGCTCCGCATAGGTGACGTCCTGCCAGGCGCCATCCTGCTTGAAGCGGATGGCGGGGCGGTCGGGGTACCGTTCGGCCGCGTGCGGGATCAGGTCGGCGATCGTCTGCGCTGCGGTTGCCGACGGCGCGGCGGTGACCTCCATGGCTGCTCTCCCTCCTTCATCGACGCTGACGTTTGCCGCTAACGCTACACGCGACCCCTCAATCTTAGGGAGTTCGCGCTTGCTCGGGAAGGAGACGACGGTCAGGTCCCCAATGAGGCCGGCCGGCGCTTGGAGCGACCCTGTCGCAGGGAGGCGAGAAACAGATTCTTGTCGATGCGGCCCTTGAAGATCGGCACGCCGTTCTCGAGGCACTTCGACAGAACTTCTCGGCGCCCCAGCCCGGCTTCGCGGGCAAGCTCGGTGGGCGTCAGGTGGTTGGCCATCGGTACTCCTCCTGTCCGAGATATATGTCCAGCTGGCTGCGCCTCTCAAACTAGCGCTGGAAGCGGACGTTTGCAATAGGCCTTTCCCGCAATCTGCAGGTCTTATTCGTGCTTACACCGGATTGGGCACCCCCAGGAACACGTGCCGCAGTCCATGCCGCTCGGCCAGGTGCTCGCCGAGCGCGCGCACGCCGAGCGTCTCGGTCGCGTAGTGCCCGGCGGCGATCAGCCGCACGTCCAGCTCGCGAGCCTCGGCCATCGCGCGCTCGGTCGGCTCGCCCGTGAGCAGCGCGTCGGCGCCCGCTTGCGATGCTTCTGCGAGGTAGTCCGTGCCCGCGCCCGAGACGATCGCGAGGGTGCGGACGCGGGGCGATCCGGCGTCGAACACGAGTGGCTCGCGCTCGGTGAGCGCCTGCACGCGCTCGATCAGCTTCCCTGCGGAGATACCCTCGTCGGGGAAGCGCGCGATGCAGCCGATCGGCTCGCCGCGATGCAGCGCGAACGGCTCGTCCAGCCGTTCGGCGCCGAGCGCTTTGGCGAGCAGCGCGTTGTTGCCGAGCTCCGGGTGCGCGTCGAGCGGGAGGTGGTACGCCGCGAGCGCCATGTCCGCGTCGAACAGCAATTGCAGCCGGCGCTTCAGCTGAGCGTCGATCGCGCCCGCGCTCTTGCCCCAGAACAGGCCGTGGTGGACGATCAGCAGGTCCGCGCGCTCCTTCGCGGCGAGCTCGAACAGCTCCGCGCTCGCGGAGACGCCCGTGGCGAGGGTCTCCACCTCGGCGGGTCCCGGGACCTGCAGGCCGTTCGGGCAGTAGTCCTCGAACCGTCCCGGCTCGAGCAGCTCGTCGAGACGGGCGATGATCTCCGTCGTGGGCGTGGGCATGGGGCGACGATACCCGCCCGCTGCCGACCGGCCCCGTGTGGGATACTGAGCGCTGCGTCGGGGCGTGGCGCAGCCTGGTAGCGCGCGCCGTTCGGGTCGGCGAGGTCCCCGGTTCGAATCCGGGCGCCCCGATTTGTAGCTGGTTGGATGCAGGAGGACGCTGGTGGCCTCTTGCGAGGGCAGGTTTGGCGCTGGGACTGGGGTTCTGGGCTCTCAGTGCCGTTGAGGGCGGCCTATCCGGTGCGTTCGGTTCGGTAGCCGACCGCACACGGACCGCACACGTCCAATAGGATCGACCGCACACGGTCAGCTCGTGCAGAAGGTCCGCCGTCCTTGGCGGGACCTCTGCTGCGGTGCTCGCCGATGGTTACACGTGAGAATGCTCGTTCTGTTGCGTCTTCGGCGAGCCCAGATTTCGCGCCGGGTATTCATGTTCAAGCCCATAGGATTCGCGCGATGGACATTGACGAAAGCATGACGACGCCGTGTGGCGAGACCCAGCTCGAGTTCGGCGAAGGCTTCCTCAGTGTCCGGTGTCCGGACACGGGCACAACCGCCCGGGTTCGTATCGCCTTTGCAAGCATCCGCGCCCGGCCCTTTTTGAAGTGGGCGGGTGGCAAGCAATGGCTCGCTCCGATTGCTAGTGCTCTAGTACCTCCCGACTTCGCCGGTCGATACTTCGAGCCCTTCTTGGGCGGCGGTGCGCTCTTCTTCGCGCTGCAACCAGCGCTCGCTGTCCTGTCGGATCTGAACTCCGAGCTAATAGCGACCTACGCTGCCCTCCGCGACGAAGTGGATCCACTGATCGACGAGCTTTCGGGATATCCGCACGACCGCGATTTCTTCTTCGATCTTCGGGCTCGCCGTCCGGCGTCGCCTGTACTGGCGGGTGCACGACTGATCTACCTGAACAAGACAGCTTTCAACGGGATGTACCGCGTCAACGCCAAAGGCGAGTTCAATGTCCCGTTCGGCAGCTACAGGCGACCGACGATCTGCCAAGAGGAGCGTCTACGTGATGCTGCCGATGCGCTCAGCGCGGTCGACCTGCGCTGCGCTGATTTCAGCGATGCCATCGCCGCCGCGCGGGCGGACGACTTCGTGTTCTTCGACCCCCCGTACGTCACGGGTCATCACAACAATGGTTTTCGTAAGTACAACGCGCAGCTTTTTAGCTGGGAGTGTCAGGAGCGGTTGAAGGACGTGATTTCTCACCTAACGGAGAGGAAGGTCAGGGTAGCCATGACTAACGCGGACCATCCGGCGCTGCGCTCCCTCTTCGATGGTCTCCACGTCACAGTCGTCAAGCGTCGCAGCCTCATCAACTCTTCTGCGGCCAGCCGTGGACTTGTGCGCGAGGCGCTCTACACAAATTTTCCCGTGTCGGCGCACAGCCTTATTTGTGCCGCAGAAGGGCGCTCATGAAACCAGGTCGCGCTCTCGGCGGCGCCGTCTCGTCGTTGAGTAGACGCATTGCTCGGTCGTGGCGCGCGACGCTCGGACTTTCACAGCGTCTCATCGTGTATCTCGTTATGCAGATGTTCCTCTTGGTCGTGGGCGTGCTCGTCGTCGTTCTTGGCAACGGTAAGGTCGGTCTAGCGATCGGGACGTCCCTCTTGGCGTCGGGCGCTGCCGGCGGAGCCCTCTTTGCATATGTCTTGCTCAGTGATCGCTGGTCGCGCAGAGTCGAGTCGTTGCTCAATTCTGGGTTGCGCGAGGTGTGGACCGTGCGCTCCGTGCAGATGCGCTCCGAGTACGACCAGCGGCTCGATGCAGCTCGTGAAAATATCGACCTAATTGGTTTCGGACAGCGAAGCTTTCGTGAGGATCATATCGACGACTTCGCTGCGTGGATGGGACGCGGAGTCACGATGCGACTAATGCTTCTTGATCCAACGTTTCCCTCTCCGGATTTCGCCTACGCCGACCAACGGGATCACGAGGAGGGCTCAGGCTCGATCGCCGAGGACGTAAACAGGTTCCTCAAAGAGATCAAGGCGCGCGATTTGCACCACAACGAACTGCTCTCGATCCGGCTGTTTCGGTGTCTACCGGTGCTAAATCTATTCCGTATCGACGATGACCTCTTCTGGGGTCCATATCTGATCCGGAAGCCTAGTCGGAGTTCCCCCACGCTTCTGACGGTCCGTGGTGGCCCGCTCTTCAAGACACTTCTTACCCATTTCGACGACATCTGGCAGCAGCCTGGTCTTTCGGTTGAGATTGACTGGGATGAGGTGGACGGTGCCTGAGACGACCGTCGAGGCGTTTGGGCGCGTGCATGTCGGCCTTGTCGACCTGGGGAGGGCGACGCCTCGGACCTATGGAGGGTGCGGATTCGCGGTCAGCAAGAGCGTAGCTCGTGTCACTGCACGACCTGCCACTTCGGCATCCGTGATTGGCGCGGAGCGCCTGGACGATCGTGGCCGCCAGGACGTGAACGCAGCGTTGGCCCGTCTTGGCAGGCATGTGGGAGCGGCGATTGACGCGCAATTCACCATCGATGGATGGCTTCCTCAGCATGTCGGGTTGGGAACGAAGACTGCCCTGCTCCTCGCGCTATTGGACAGTGCGAACCGGGCTCTTGAACTGTCGCTCTCTCCGGCGGACCTACAGTCGGTAAGTGGTCGTGGAGGTACATCTGGCGTCGGGATCCACACCTATTTTCGTGGCGGTGTCGCTGTCGATGCCGGCCATCCCCAAGAGAGCGTGCCGCAGCTTCGACCATCGGGCGACCGGCTTGCGCCGGCTGTACCACCGCTGATCAGCTGGGTACGGTTCCCTGACCGCTGGCGTGTGACGCTGATCCTCGCTCCAGGACCCAGAATTGCCGGAGACGACGAGATCGCGTTCTTCCAGCACGAGACACCAACGCCGCCGGAGGATGCGCTTCGCACCCTCGCGTTGGTTCATCATGGTGTGACGCCCGCAATGATAGACGGTGACCTTGAGCGTCTCGCCTCGGCACTGGTTGATCTTCATCGCGTTGGCTTCAAGGCACGCGAGTTGTCGCATCAGAGCGCACCTGTTGTTCGGGTGCTGACGGCGTGCTGGACTCACGGTCTAGCAGCGGGCCTCAGCAGCATGGGTCCTACGATCTATGTCGTCACTTCGGCAGAGGATAGTTCGCATGATGTGCTTGACGAGATTGCAGGGACTCATGGCGCTGCGCTGATCGGTCCGCTAGTGGCTCACAACGAAGGTTCGCTGGTTAAGTGTCCTTGAACCGTTTGGGTCTGCGCGACGCATTCCTGCGACTAGATCGCCAGCCGCGCCTAGTCTTCTACACGACTTCGAACGAGAAGTTCGCTCAGGCACAGTTTGCTTTTCAACGTTCGGGGCTGAGCATCACTGAGTTCAAGAGTCGCTACGACCCTTACCGCGAGGACGAGGAGGGTACGTCTCGTGAGTTGCTGCGCCGCGCGGTTGAAGAGATACGTCAGACCGTCACGATCGCCGAATCTACACTCTTTTTCGTCGAGGACACCTCCTTGAGAATCGACGCGCTCTCTGCAACCGATCACGAGGTGCCCGGCCTGCATGTGAAGGAGTGGTTCGCGCGAACGAGTTTTACCGAATTGGATTTGCAGCTTAAGGCGTGTGGCAACGTGAGGACCGCGACCGTCAAGTCCGACATCGCCCTGCACGTACCGAATATCCACGAGCCACTGTATTTCCACGGCGAGACTCAAGGCACTGTCGTCGAGGGGCCCCCCGACTTCGAGGCAAGCGTGGAACATCCGTGGCTACGACCAGACAGCTTCAACGGTTGGCTGATGCCCGAGGGTGCCGACTGTGCGCTCGGAGCAATGGCGGTAGAGGAGTCATGGCGCTATGACTTTCGAGCTAAGGCCCTCATGCAGCTGATCGGACGGGTCGAGGAGTTCGCGGCGATCCTCAATCTGCCGACGGGTTCTACGGTGCGGCGCGTTCGACGGCTACGGACCCTTGAGCCGACACTGTTCGAGGCCGACCGTCCGGCCTTCGTGGTGATCGGGCCGACCTGCGCGGGCAAGACAACCTTCGGGATGCGTGCGGCCAAGGAGTCCGATTCGCGCGAGTCGATCCTCCATATCGAGGCGAGCGACATAGTCCGCACATTCGATGGTGGCCCACATGACGCCGAGAGTCCGCTCGACTTCGCGTTCCGAGTGTTGGGCGGTCACGGGTTCGACGTCGTCGCGCGGCGGATCGTTGATGAGTACTACGGCGCCGAACTCCAGGTAGGTGCAGTCATTACGGGATTTCGGACCATTGAGGAGTTGCTGTATATCCGTGGTGCTCTGCCCGCGACGCGCATTCTTTTTCTTGATGCGCCTCTGAGGACGCGTTACGACCGTTTCCTTCAGAGGCGTCGATCGACCGGCGACTCACTCTCGTTGGCAGAGTTTACGAGACTCGATGAGGACCAAGCGCGGTTCGGTCTGCTGTCTGTCGGCTCCCAACTCGCTGATGTACGGCTTCAGAACGACCAGAACCTCGGGACTTACCGCATGCAGATCGACGCAATTCTGGCCGGGGCACCCGCGACGGACATACCTGGCTTTGGACGGACACCGGCAGGGCAGCGCGCCGATCGTGCCCAGCTCTACCGGTGTCTGTGGGCGCTCAAGGACGCCGGGCGGCCGCTCTCTACCGACGAGATCGAGCAGCGGACAAGAGACCGGGGTAGCGCGATCCTGCATAACAATGCGAACAAGATCTTGAAGCGCTACCCGGCGTTGGCTCGCCGACTCGATCTAGGACGTACGCGGATCCGCTACGACATCACCGCCTCGGGCTTGGCATACATTAGCTACGTGGATCAGTACCTCGCGCCGATCGCAGCCACCAATGAGCCGATGGGGGCTTGAGCAACCGCTCGTAGCGATCTCGATTTTAGCGGTCGCAAAATATGGCCACCCGAGGCGCGCTGGCACAGCGATCGCACAGTCCATGCTGGGCCGTGCATCTAGTCTGTGCAAGATTTTGGGTGCGCAGTGGGGTCGGCTCCGCGACTCTGCAGGAGAGCCCATGGTCGCCGCTCAGGAATTGGTCCAGCGCTTCTGCGTAGGGCTCCAGCGGCCGGTCGTGGCGCCGGCGAGGATCGGGTCGAGGAAGGTGGCAGCCTCGGCGTGAGCTGTCCCGAGGTCGGTTGGTAGCCCGACGTCTGCTGCGGCGCGGGCATAGGGGCTCATCCACGTGGCTGGCGGCGGCGGGAGCGCGGTGGGGAGTGGCTGGCGTTCGCGGGTGCTGAATGTCGTGGTGAGGCTCGCGTGTAGGCGGTCGGCGTGTGGGGAGGCGAGGTCGGCGATTAGGAGGATGTCGATGAGGTCCTTGATTCGGGTGCTGTGCTGTTCTTGTGGGCCGTAGGTCGCGGTGTATGCGTGGACCTTCTCGGCGATGTGCTGCTCCAGTGCGATCACGGGCATCTCGATGGGCTGTATGTCGGCGAAGTCCAGGAGGCTCGGGATTGGCAGTCGTTCGGATGGGGCGGTTGGCCGCTCGTTGAGCGCGACATCTACGGGGAACTGCTCAAAGCGTCGTCCGGCGACTTCGGCGGTCACGCTGTAGCGGACGGCTCGGAATGCTTCTGCTTGGTCGAGTGCGGCGGTGCGCGCTACGTCGAAGTTGAAGTGGTCGTGGAGGTCGATCGCCTGCGCGGCGATGAGTCTCATGGTTGCGGTCTGCTCATCGTCGGCTCCCGCGAGGTCGATGTCCTTGGTTGCTCGTGTTCGCACGCCGAGTCGCAGCTCAAGCGCGAGTGCTCCCTTGAGCACCCAGTTTCCCGACTCCGCGACGCCGAGCCTGGCGAGGAAGCGCTCGAAGGCGACGCGCTTGCGTAGCCGCATGACGGGCAGGCCGGTCGTGGTCGCTTCGTTGCGTATTCGTTGGTCGAGTGCGGCTCGGAATGCCTCGGAGGTGTCGTACTTCACGCGGCGGTAGCTTCCTCTGTTGTTTGCTTCACGAGTGCGGCGACGTGTCCGCCGTTTCGCTTGGCGTGCTCGGCGAGCTGATCCGGCGTGGTGCGGCCTTCTTGGAGGGCCTGGCGGACGGCCATTTGGATCTGCTCTGGCGCGGTTCCTGAGCGTGCCGCGTCGATGATCGTCCTCGCCGGGGTTGTAACGCGGATGCCGTGGCGGGTCGTGATGTCGCTGTCCGGGATGGGCGCGGTAGCGGTGTGCAGGGTTATGCCGCTGGACGCCCGGACTCCCCGGTGCTCGCGGGAGACGAGAAGATGCACGGTGTTTGGCAGTACATCGGAGAGTCCATGCAGCACGAGCGCGCTCTCGTGCGAGACGACGGCCCTCTCCATCCCGACGGTGAGCCATGCGGCGCGTATCTCATCGTGTTCGCCTGTCGGGTAGTCACTGAGGCGGTAGAGCCCCTGTCGCATCCGCTGGAAGCGGCCTGATCGGGCGTGGTGGGCGAGAAGCTGTGCGCTGACGCCTCGTTCTTGGGCCTGTCGTGTCGTGAAGAGGCCATCCTGGGAGTAGGCGAGGCGGTGGAGTGCCGGAAGGTCGGGCTTCTGTTCTACGTCAGACATTTCTACAGCATTCTTTTAGTGTATGCTGACAAGCAAGTGGTAGTGCTGATCGCATCTTGGCGCTCAGCTTGACGGAATCCCAATCGAAAAGTGCCCCGGCGCAGCTCGAACTGCCCGGGGCGTGGCAAGGAAAGGAAGGACCTTCCCATGCAAGATGAGATTAGCCGGATGCCCGCTGATGACGAGGAGCGGGCAGAGAAAGGAATCCTCAGTCTGTTGCTGGCTTCCGATTCGCAGCGGCCTTGGTCGATTGCGGAGCTCGAACGCGAGCGCGGCGAGCATCTTGGGACTGTCGACGCAGTCGCAAGTCTGCACGCTGCGGGCTTGATCCACCGCTGCGGAGAGTTCGTATTCGCGACTCGCGCCGCGGTGCGTATGGACGATCTCTCGCTCTGACGGTGGTTGGCCTGGCTGTGCCGGATCGTTCGGGATCGACCCACCGGGTTCACGCGGCGATCCGGCGCGCCGCCAAGGGGTGCGTCTCACAATGGGGCAGCGATTGGCTGTTTCGGGAGCCAAACGCAAAGTCGGTGGCCGTTTTCGGCCGCTCACGGTCATATACCCGTGTGAGGGGACAAAACCCAAACCCGGAGACCCAAGCAGCCGCCGTGCAACACGCAGCGCCCGAGCGCTACGTGGCGCGCGCTGAGCTGGCCGCGATCATGGGTGTGAGCCTGGCGACGGTGGATCGGATGGTCGCCGAGGGTATGCCGTCGGTGACCTGGGGGCGGCGCACGCGCCGTTTCCGGCCGTCTGCGGCTATCTCCTGGGCGTTGGAGCAGGGGAGGGCGGCGTGAGCGTTACACGGCTCCATCGGGTCGCTGGCGAGCGCAGGTCTACGACCCCGCGACCGGGCAGAACCTCAGCGTCTCAAAGGTCGTTGGCGGCCCCGGCACGTTCGCGACCAAGACCGAAGCAAAGCGGGCGCGCGAGAAGGCGCGCGAGCGGCTGGGGACCGTCCGTGCAAGGGACGTCACGGTTCGTAGCTTCTGGGAGCGCTGGACAACCGATCCGCTGTTCGCGCGCCCAAAGGAGTCGAGCGACATCCGCCGCCGCGAGCTGACCAAGAGCTTCGCTGAGCGCTACGGTGATGTCCCGATCATCCAAGTTGGGGATGAGATCGTCGCCGACTGGCTCGCTGGTGGTGGCCGTGCCGGGTCGGTCCAGGGGCTGTGTTCGATGTTCAACGACGCGGCATCCGTGAAGGCTGGTCGGCTGATCGACCACAATCCGTTTCAGAAGCTCGGCATCTCACGCGGCAAGGGCCGACGCGACCAGCAACCGCCGACCGAGCAGAAGGTATGGGAGATCATCGCGCACGCCCGTAAACTCGCGTGTCCGTCGTTCGCGGCGTGGTTGCAAGTCGCCGCCTTCACCGGCCTTCGCCCCGGCGAGCTAGACGCGCTGCGCTGGGAGCGGATCGACTTCGACCGCGCCCGTATAGTCGTAGCCGAGCAGTTCAATGCCGCGACCCGCGCGTTCGACACGCCTAAGAACCATTTGCGGCGCGAGGCTCCGCTGACCACGCACGCACACGATGCCCTCTCGGCACTGGCGCGTGAGAACGAATTCTGCTTCGTCTCGCTGCGCGGCGAGCACTGGACACCAAGCTCCCGTGCTTACCACTGGAAGGCAGTAAGAGCAGCCGCAGGATGGGAAGGCAGTCTCTACCTTGCCACTCGGCACTTCGCGGCCTGGTACATGGTCAACGAGCTTGAAATGTCATCCGAGGACGTAGCCATCGCGCTCGGTCATCAGGACGGTGGGAACCTCGTCCGCCGCCTCTACGGCCACCGCGACAAGGGCCGAGCGCTCGACCGGATCGTCGGCGCATACGCCGACGCTGCCAACGCCGATGCCGCCAACGGACACGCGGTCACTCCACCAACCACCGGCGCTCATCGACGCTCCCAGCAAGCGCACGAACAGCCCACCCTGTTCGACTTGCCCTAGACAGCACACGAAACCGCACACGACCCCTCGAATCGCCAGCGCTCAAGTCAACCACCACCATTCGCCCCGATTGCCTTAGAGAACCGCGAACAGCAGCGAATATGGGCGAATAGCCCCGAAACACTGGACCCGCGGAGCCGTTGTCGCATGCATTCGTGGTTGTTCGTGGGGATTGGGACCGCAGAGGGACCGCAGCGAAGGGCGAAAAAGGAGCGCAGAGGGACCGCAAGAGTCTCCGAGTCGCGGGTCCTGCGAGATTGGCACGCAGCGATCGACTGGCGCGCGTTCGTTGACCGCGGATTTCTGATTTGGCTTAGCCATCAGGATCGTAACGAGCTTCTCACTGAGGCCGAATTGCCGGACCCCCGTGATATTCAGCCGACCTTGACTCAGTAAGAGGCTGAATGCCGAGACGGGGTGGCTTGGATAGACCCCCAAATATGAAGCGTGGCGGCGGAAGCCCCGATGTGCGAGGCGCGCGGCTATCCGCGTATATACTGGTCGCATGAAGGTCGTCAAGGTCCGTCGCGTCGGCAACAGCAACGTTGTCTCGATTCCACGGGAGTTCGAGGCCCGCGGCTATGCCCCGGGTTCCTCGGTGCTCGTGGAGGAGCTTCCGGATGGCGATCTGCGGATCATGTCCACCGAGAAGGTCCGCGAGCGCATCCGCGGCATCGGAGGACGCCTGGTTACAGAGCACGGCGAGGCGCTCGAGATCCTCGCCGGCCACGATCCCGACGCTCCGCAGCAATAGGACATTTCGCGTTGACGATCGTGATGCCGATCGCCTTGCCGTCCTCGTCCAATCTCACGGCGTGACCCTCGGGAGTGCCGAATGTGTCCGCCGCCGCCGCCGCTGCCTGCCGCTCGCCGCAGCGTAGGTAGAGCACATCACGATCATTGTCGTAGGAGACGTGATCGAACTCGTATGGGCCGACGTGGACTGTCATCGTTCGCACCCAAGGTTAGCCACACCCAGTGCTATCCTTACTCTCAAACGCCAGTAAGGAGAAACGTCTTGGATGCTTCGGCACGCCTGACGTCAAAGGGGCAGGTCACGATCCCGAAGTCCGTGCGTGACGCGCTCGACTTGAATGAGGGCGATGAGGTCCTGTTCCGTGTGGAGCGTAAACGGGCGGTGGTCGCCAAGACGCCGGACTTCATCGAGATGGCCTCGTCGGTGGCCGTGCCGCAGGCCAAGCGGGGGACGCCGTGGGATGAGGTTCTGCGCCGGACGCGGCGGGCGCGTGCGGAGAAGCGACGCTGAGGGCGTTCCTCGACACGAACGTTCTGGTGCGTCATCTCACGGGAGACCCCCCGGAGATGGCTGCTCGCGCGACACGCGCGCTTGCAGATGGAGAGCGCCTGCTGCTGGCTGACTTGGTGCTGGCCGAGTGCATATACGTGCTCGAATCTTTCTACGAGGTCGAGCGTGTACGGATCGCGGAGATGATGCGCGCGGCGCTCGCCCTGCAATCGATCGCGGTGGTGGATGAGGCGATGCTCTTGCGTGCCCTGGAGGTCTATGAGGTCGAGCGACTCGACTTCGCCGAGGCGTATCTCATAGCGATGGCAGAGGCGACCGGACTGGACTCGGTGATGTCCTTCGATCGCACGATCGACAGAGTCGGCACGGTCAAGCGCATCGAGCCGTAGGCCGGCGGGACACCCACCCACATGCCACGAGCACCCACACCGCTCACGAAAACCGCCTACGTCCCGCCGAATCCCCAGCCCCCAACCCAACCACCACAAATCGCCCCCGATATAGCGAATTGTCTGCGAAACGAGGCGAAGTGCCGCGAACGCAGGCGAAAAGTCGCGAAGAACGTTGGGGGTCGGCGGCGATCGTTCCGCCCGTGGCTCGCTCGGTTGGTCGGGGGTCGGCGGCGAACCGGACCCGTCAGCCGATCTGCTCTGCCAGCTCGACGATGATCCCCTCGGGGCCGCGGACGTAGCAGAGCCGGTAGCTGTCCTCGTAGCGCTCCAGCTCGCCGACGAGCTCAGTGCCGCGGGCTCGCAGGCCGGCGAGGATGGCGTCGATGTCTTCGACGGCGAATGCGACATGGCGGATGCCCGGTGTGTTCGCCGGCGCGTGCCGGTTGCCGCCCTGGGTCGACGGCGTGTGGAATTTCGTCAGCTCGAGTCGTCCGTGGCCGTCCGGGGTCTGCAGGATCGCGATCTCTGCCCGGACGCCGTCGAGCCCCACGACGCGGTCCACCCAGCGGCCCTCGACCGGCCCCTCGCCCCGCAGCTCGAGTCCGAGTTCGACGAAGAACTCGGTTGCGGCAGCGAGGTCGTCAACCACGATGCCGACGTGCTCCATCCGTTGGATCGTCATGTGCTGGATGGTAAGGAATCGCAGGTTCAAGCCACGGCGCCAGGCGCCGGAAAGGACCCCACTCCGTCAATTCGTTGACTACCGCTCGTCCGGCATCCAGTTCTGCGAGAGGCGAGCGAGCAAGCTCTGACCAGCACGCCCGGACGGATTGCCCGAGAGTCGGCAAGACTGTGCTCATGACGATCACAGTCGCATGTCGCGCAGCGCAGACGCGGGACGCGCCGAACATGGCCGAGCTGATCGCGCGGTGTAATGAGGGCTACAAGACCTGGGCGCCTGTTGGATGGAATGCGCCGGGCGGTATCGCTGAGCGCGAAGAGATGTACCTCACACAGCGTCTAGTTGACCCTTCGGTAAGCACCCTCGTGGCCATGAAAGGCGACCAGCTCATCGCGTTCGTGATGTGGGCGCCGTCGCGTAGAACACCCGGCGTTGCAGATCTCTCGCTCCTATTCGTGGACCCGGCGTCATGGGGCATCGGCCTGGGGCGACAGCTGCTATTAGAGGCAGAGCAATCAATGCTCAAAGCATCGTTTTCGCAAGCTGAACTCTGGGTGCCGATAGCCAACGCTCGTGCAAGACGACTCTACGAGCGCAACGGGTGGCGCGAGACGCGCGAATCCAGGGACCATCCCCTGCTCGGCCTTGAGCTACGACGCTGGTCAAACGAGCTTGAGATGTCTCCGAGGACGTCGCGATCGCCCTCGGTCATAGGACGGCGGGAACCTTGTGCGCCGCCTCTACGGGCACCGCGACAAGAGCCGCGCGCTTGACCAAATCGTCGTCAATCACCCGTTCGCGCTACCCGCTCAAAACGCTTCCCCTACCGTTCCGCGAATGGCGGAGCAGGTCCCGGCTGTAAGCGACGTGCTGGATGCGATCGAGCGTCGCAACTGGGGGCGCCTGCGGGGGCTGCTCCATCCCGACATCCATTGGACCACCGCGGTCGAGGAGCATCTGCGGGGTGCCAATGAGGTGATCGTGCGGCTCTCCGGCGACCCGCCGCCGGCCCCGCCCTCATACCACGAGGTTCGCGACGGGCTGATGTACCGCTGGATCGACTGTCCGGGCTGACCGCCCGCGGTGCAGGCGTCCGGCGGTGCAGGCGTCCGGCGGTGCAGGCGTCCGGATGACTATCGTCCGCGACGGAGGCATCGGTGACCGAGGACGACCCACAGGACGACCCACTGGACGACTTCGACCCCCGCGAGATCACCCTCGAGGGGGTCACGAAGGTGGTGCACGTGGCCGGCGCCGGGCCGGCAGTGATCGTGATGGCGGAGATGCCGGGCATCAGCCCGCATGTCGCTCGCTTCGCTCGCTGGGTCAGGGACGCGGGATTCACCGTGTACATGCCCTCCCTGTTCGGCCGCGACGGCGCGGTGCCGGGCGTCGAGGAGGGTGCCGCCGTCTTCCAGCGGGCGTGCGTCAGCGCCGAGTTCCGCGCTTTCGCCGCGAACGAGTCGAGCCCCGTGACGCAGTGGCTCCGCTCGCTGGCGAGGTCGGCGCACGTAGCGTGCGGAGGTCCGGGCGTCGGCGCGATCGGGATGTGCTTCACGGGCAATTTCGCCCTCACGATGATGCTCGAGCCCGCGATGCTCGCACCGGTCCTGTCCCAGCCGGCACTGCCGCTGGACGATCCCGCGGGGCTCGAGATCGACCCCGACGAGCTGGTCGCGGTTCGAGAGCGCCTGGAGCGCGAGGATCTGACCGTCATGGCCTACCGCTTCAGGGGAGATCGGTTCTGCAGAGCGCAGCGCTTCGCGGCTTACTCGGAGGCGCTCGGCGAGCGCTTCGTCGGGCGGGTGCTCCCGGACAGCGCGGCCAATCCCGACACGACGCCGTTCTTCGAGCACGTCGTGGCGAGCCCGCACAGCGTGGTGACCGCCCATCTGATCGACGAAGCGGGCCAGCCGACGGTCGCCGCACGCGAGGAGATCCTGTCGTTCTTCGCCCAGCGGCTCGCCCCATGACGGCGATCGACGGTGGCGTTGCGTCCGGGCTTCTGCGCCGATCCCGCGATCGTGAGGGATGTGCCGATCGTGAGCGACGCGCGGTCGATCCGACGGCGCCGAGATCGAGGGCGCGGCTCTGCTTGCGCTGGCCTGCATCCGGACGCTTCGTGGGCTCGGGCGCGACCCTGGACGATTGTTCGAGCGCCCGTCGTATGCTTAAGGCGAGGGTCGGCCGTGGTCGAACGTGATCTGAGGGGCCCCAAACGCGTAAGCGCAGTGGCGTCTTCGTGTTGGGCCGCACGCCGAGTCTCGCCAGGGATGGCCGGCGCGTAAAGCGGGGAAACCACGATACCCAGGCGAATCGACACCCACAGCTCATCGCCGCACACGATTCCTTTCGGGATCGTGGAGCGCAAGCTCGACCCGCGCACGTGCCTGGTGTCGGTCGAAGGAGAGCTCGATCTGTTCACGGCTCCGAGCCTGAAGCGGACGCTCGTCGATGCGCTGCAGACCGGCAGCACCCGCTTCATCGTCGACCTCTCCCAGGCGACGTTCATCGATTCCACGACATTGGGTGTGCTCGTCGGCATCACGCGCCGGCTCGATGACGGCGCTCGGTTGGCGATCGTCTGCACGCGGCCGAACGTTCGGAAAATCTTCGAGTTCTCGGGGCTGGACGGCACGTTCGCGGTCTTCCCGACGCTCGACGAGGCGCTGGTGCATGCGCGCGGGGACGAGGCATGCGCGAGCTGATCGACAGGTCTGCCGATGGCGAACGAGACGAGTGAGCAGCGTCCGCTCCCCCGTCCGAGCCGGCGCGCGTCGGCGGCCATAGCCCTCGCCTGCTGCGTCCTTGCCACCGCCGCGATTCCGGCCGCCGCATCCCGGCTGGACCAAACGAGACCGAGATCGATTCCCGGAGCGCCGCCCGTGCCGAACGGGACGGTCGCCACGCGCACGCAGGTCCCCACGCCGCGCACGCAGCGCACGCAGGTCCCCCCGCCGCGCACGCAGGTTCCCACGCGCACGCAGGCCGCCCCGCCTGGACCCGGACACCCGGGGCAGCACGATCCGGGGCAGCATGACCCGGGACAACGCGATCCCGGCGAGCACGATTCGGGGCACCAAGCGCCGGTAACCGAACAGGACTCACAGGCGCGCCCCGCCCACGAACAGGCGCAGAACCTCGCTCGCGAACAACCGGACCCCGCCCAGCGGGCGCAGGTGCAGCCTGTCAGCCCGGCACCCGAGCAACCGGTGCGTCAGGAAGAACGGGGCGCGGATCGCGCGAGAGGTGGGGACCCGGGGCATCGCCGCGGAGAAGGGCAGGGACGCGGCGGAGAAGGGCCGGGCGATCGACACGAACGCGTCGGTGGCCCGGCGACTTCCAGCGGTGGTCCGCGCCGGTCACGTGGCAACGCGCGAGCACACTGGAGGACGTCTGCCGATCCGTCGGTCCCGGCGGGCAGCGCGGCCGCCGTTCCGGCCACGCGGACCAGAGTGCAGACGCCCGCGGCGACCGCGACGCGGACGGTCACGACGCCGGCGGCCGTGACGCCTGCGACGGCCGACCCGGCTGCCGCGACACCCGCGGCGTCCATACCCGTGGCTGCCGTCCCCGTCGCACCCACAGCGGCGCCGGCGCCTCAGGGCGTCGTGGCATCGCAGCCGGCCGGCGCGGGCCGCGGCGATCCGCACGGTCGCGGGCATGCGCACGCGCCTCGTCGGCACGCCCGCGCTCGCGCTGCCGCCGACAGCGGCAGGCACGCAACCCCGGCTGCGCTGTCCCCGGTGGGGGTGGCGCCCGTGGCGACGCTGCCGGCCACGCCGGCTCACCCGGCGCGGGCCGATCGCGCGCGCAAGGCCCCGCGCGGCGCTGCGACGAAGAGCAGCCCGGCGCCGATCGTGACGACGATCACCAGAATCGTCGGCGTCGTGCCCACGCTGGTGTGGGCGCTCATCGGCGCTCTGTTCGCGCTCGCGCTCGCGTTCGGAGTCCGTTCGCGTCTGGCCGCGCTGCGCGCCCGGCGGCTGGAGCGCCAGCGTGGGGAGCTGCTCGAGGACGTCGGCCTGCTCCAGGCCGCGCTGCTGCCCGTGCCCCCGGCCCGGCTCGGTCCGGTCGGCACCTCCGCGGCCTACCGACCGGCGGACGGCCCCGGTGCGGGCGGCGACTTCTACGATCTGTTCGCGCTCGACGACGGCCGGCTGGCGGTGATCCTCGGCGACGTCTCCGGGCACGGACGCCAGGCGCTGCCCCACACGGCGCTCGTGCGCTTCACCCTGCGGGCCTATCTCGAGGCCGGCCTGTCGCCGCGCAGTGCGGTGCAGACGGCGGGAGCCGTGCTCGAGCGCCAGCTCGGAGAGTCGTTCGTCACCGTCGCGGCCGCGATCTACCATCCGCGCGAGCGCACCCTCACCTATGCCTGCGCCGGCCATCCCCCGCCGATCGTGCTCGGCTCGCGGGCGATCGCGCCGATCACCGTCTGCTCGGCGCCTCCGATCGGCACGGGCGCGCTGACCGGAACGCGCCAGACGGTCGTATCGGTGCCGGGCCGCTCACAGATCTGCTTCCACACCGACGGCGTGACCGAGGCGCGGGTCGGCGCGGAGCTGTTCGGCACCGAGCGGCTCACGCGCGCGCTCGCCGAGCTCGGACTCGCGGCCACTGCGTCGGGACTGCTGGATCGGGTTGCCGCCGAGACCGACTCGCGCCCCGATGACATGGCGGCGTGCCTGCTCTGCGTGGAGGGGGGCGTGGGCGCGGAGGTCGCGCCGACCGTGGTGGTCGAGGAGCTCGAGCTCGATCGCGAGGTCCTCGCCGGCGATCGGATCGAGCCGTTCCTCCTCGCCTGCGGGGTGCCGCGCGGTGAGATCGCCGAGCTCGTGCACTCGGCGCGGGTCGGCGCGGAGCGCTCCGGTGGTGCCCTGCTGGAGTTGCGCCTCACCGACGGAGCGCCGGAGGTGACGCTGCGACGCGACAACGTCGCGTTTCTGCACCCGCCCCAGGTGGGACGGCGAGCGGGTCGCGGCGCGGCGCGGTGAGCGCAACGCGGTGAGTGCAGGGCACCGTTCGCGACCGGGCGGTCGAGCGACCCGGCCCGCGGTGTAGGTACGGCGCGGCGCAGGTAGAGTCCACGAGATGACGCTCGTCCTGCTCACCGGAGCCACACGCGGCATCGGTCGCGCCGCCGCGATCGAGCTCGCACGGCAGGGCGCCGAGGTGGCGCTCGTGGGCCGTGAGCCCGAGCGCGTCCACGCCGTCGCGGGGGAGGCCCGGGCGGCCGGCGGCGGAGCTGCGCCCGTGCACGAGCACGTCGCCGACCTGACGCTGATGGCCGACGTTCGCGCGCTCGCCGCCGAGGCTCGCGAGCGCTACGGGCGCATCGACGTGCTGGCGAACAACGCCGGCGCGCTGTTCGCCTCGCGACAGGTCACCTCCGAGGGTCTCGAGCGAACGTTCGCGCTGAACCATGTCGCGCCGTTCCTGCTCACAAACCTGCTGCGCGAGCGCCTCACTGGAGGGCGTGTCGTCACGACGGCCTCGGATGCGCACGAGGGCGGACGCTTGGACCTCGAGGATCTTCAATCCGAGCGCTCCTACGCCGCGATGCGCGTGTATGGGACGACGAAGCTGTGCAACATCATGTTCACGCGCGAGCTGGCCAGGCGCGCGCCGGAGCTGCACGCCAACTGCTTTCACCCCGGTGTGGTGCGCACCGGGTTCGGCAAGAACGAGATGGGGATCTGGAAGGTCCTCACGACGCTCGCCGGGCCGTTCTTCCGCTCCCCCGAGCGCGGCGCCCGCTCGCTGGTGTGGCTGGCGCTGTCCGAGCAGGCGGGCGCCCTCACGGGTGAGTACGTCAAGGACGAGAAGGTCATCGCGCCGAGCGCCCAGGCTCAGGATGACACGCTCGCGCAGGGGCTGTGGGAGCGCAGCGCCGAGCTGGCGGGCCTCTCCGCCGGCACGCCAGCCTGACGCGCGTCGTCAGGCGTTTGTTCGTTCGTGCCAGGCGGACGTTTGTCAGTTCATCGGATGAGAAGGTCGAGCCGCCCCGAGCGCGTCGGCCGCCCCACGACGCTCTCTCGCCGGTAGGACTGCTCCCTCAGGGCGAGGGGTCTCGCGCGTGCTCGGACCAGAAGCGGATGGTCTCGCGCTCGTGCCTGATGCCGAGCTCGAGCGCGAGACGGGCGCCGCTCGGGACATGCTCGCCGGCCTGTTCGTGCACGGCGTCGTATTCGGTGAGCTTCTGCCGATGAGTCTCGATCTGGACCTCGGCGAGATCGTGCGCATCGGCGCCGAAGAACAGCTTGAGCACCGCGAGGTCGCGCAGTTCGTAGGGCTCGGGAGTGAGGATCGCCAGCCAGGCGGCGAGCGCTTCGCGCCCCCGGTCGGTCAGCGCATAGCGCTTGCGGCGCCTGCCGCCCGGCTCCTGGTGCTCGGTCACGTAACCGGCGCGAGCCAGGCGTGCGGGCTCGGCGTAGAGCTGGGAGTGGGGGAGCGACCAGAAGTGTCCGATCGAGGCTGAGGCCGCCTGCTTGAGGTCATAGGGAGTGGCCTCGCCGAGCATCGACAGCAGGCCGAGCACGATGTGGGAGGTGTGAGTGAGCTGGGTCTCGTCGGCCATATGCGCGCCCTTGCTTTAGTCCGTTTCGGATGGTATGTTTCGGATGGTAATATCCCGCAGTCGAGCAAAGGTGAGCATATGACCGCGTTCGGTGACAGGCGCGCCCCACGGCGCCACATGCCGGCAGGCAGCTGTGGAGCACTTGCCGCATGCCTGGCCACGCTCCTCCTGTTTGCGCTCGTGCTCGCGCCGCCCGGAGCCGACGCGGCGCCGGCGGTCACGTTCAAAGTGAAACCGCTGCCGATCCCTGGATTCCCGGGGACCGGCAACATCCTCGGGGCCGGCGCCGAGGTGGTGGTTCAGGACACGATCTCAGGGACCGAATATGGAGGGTTCCCGTCCCCGCTCGTGCTGCTCTCGATCGATGCGCCCGCCGGCACGGAGGTGACCTCGGCCGGATTTGCCACGTGCGCGCCGTCGGCGCTCGAAGACGGCGGTCCGTCCGCGTGTCCGAAGCAGTCCATCGCCGGCCCCGTCGGCGAAGGTCTCGGTGTCGTCACGTTCGGGGGCGAACAGGTCGAGGAGAAGGTCACGATCCAAGCGTTCTTCGCGCCCGGCAACAGCCTGATCTTCTACGCCGACGGCAGCACACCCGTCTCGCTCCAAATCGTGGAAAAGGGCCATTGGATCAGAGCGGCCCCACCGTACGGCCCGGAGCTGATGGTCGAAATACCGCTGGTCGAATCGGTGCCCGGAGCTCCCGACGCGTCCATCCTGTCCTTCAAAGTCGCGGTCGGCGCGGCGTATCGGCGAGGTGGGAAGACCGTCTCCTACATCACCCTTCCCGCCCGCTGCCCGCGCGCCGGCGCTCAGATCGAGTCGGAGCTCAGCTTCCTGAGTGGCGAACACACCGTCGTCACCTACCGGCAGCCCTGCCCACGACGATAGGCCTGCCGTTCCTCGGTGCTCGCGGCCCGCGGGCGTGAGCTCGACCCGCCTGGCTTGGTCGAACCCCAACCCGCGTCGGTCGAACCCAACCAATATGGTGGGGAAGAGCTATGGCATCGGGCAGCGCCACCGGCGGGCGATCGCGAAACCTGATCCTCGCGGCGATGATCTTCGCCGTCGCGATGACGTTCATCGACCAGACGATCGTCTCGATCGCCGCGCCCGAAATCCAGAAGCAGCTCGGTCTGACGAGCACCGGCACGCAGTGGGCGATCAACGCCTACCTGCTGTCGCTGGCCGCGCTGTTCGCCTTCGGCGGACGCCTGGCCGACACGGTCGGGCACCGCAAGATGGTGACGCTCGGCGTGATCGTGTTCGCGGGGGCCTCGGCGATGTGCGGGCTGACCCCGAAGGGGAGCGTGGCGCAGGCGTGGATCGTGACGTTCCGGGTCGTCCAGGGCGCGGGCGGGGCGATCATGTTCCCGGCCGCGCTGGCGATCGTCGTGCAGACCTTCGAGCTGCGCGAACGCGGCCGCGCGCTGGCGATCTTCTTCGGCATCGCCGGGGGACTCACCGCGATCGGCCCGATCCTGGGGGGCTATCTCACGCAGTGGACCTGGCGGGCGATCTTCTGGGTGAACATCCCCGTCGCGCTGATCGCGCTGGTGCTGATCGCCGTCTCGAAGCCCACCACCGAGCACCGACCGGCGCGCATGGACTACCGCGGCCTGGCGCTGATCGTCTCCGGTGTGGCCCTGTCGCGTGTTCGGCTTCCAGCAGTCGAACATCTGGGGGTGGGGCGATCCCGCCACCATCGCCTGCATCGTCGTGGGCGCGCTGCTGCTGGTCGTGTTCTACTTCGTCGAGCTGCGCACCTCCTCGCCGCTGATGGAAGTGCACATCTTCCGCATCCGGCCCTTCCTGGTCGAGAACCTCGTGCTCGCGATCACCATGCTGGTGTTCGTCCCGGTGTTCTTCTTCGCCAGCGAGTACGCCCAGATCGCCCTCGGCAAGACCCCCTCGGAGGCCGGGCTGTACATCCTGTACTTCTTCATCGGCTTCGTCGTCGCGGCGCAGATCGGCGGGCGGATGCTCGACCGGATCGGGGCCAAGCGCCCGGTGGTGCTCGGCTGCGGTCTCGGCGCGGTCGGCTTCTACCTGTGGGCCGGCAAGGTCACCGGCCTGAGCTTCGGCGCCCAGCAGTGGGACATCATCCTCGCCGGCGCCGGCATGGGGCTGATGCTCGGTCCGGCCACCACCGACGCCGTCAATCGCGCCTCCCGGCTCTCCTACGGCGAGGCGACCGGCATCACCCAGACGGTCCGCAACTACGCCGCCAGCCTGGGCCTGGCGATCCTCGGCACGATCCTGGTCTCGCAGATGCGCTCGCGGGTCACCGCGTCGCTGATCGCCCTGGGCGTGCCCAGCGCACGCGCGCACAGCCAGGCGGCCGGCATCTCCCAGTCGCAGGGCAACACCGGCAGCGTCGCCTCGATCCCCCACTTCGTGCGGCTCGACTTCGCCTACGCCACGCGCTCGGTCCTGTATGTGATGGCGGCGATCATGGTCGTGGCAGCGGTCGTGGCGTTCGCCGGTCTGCGCGCGGGACTGCAGGAGGAGCTGGAGGTGGCGCCCGACACCGAGCCGGCGACGGAGCTCGAGCCCGGGTCTGGACTGGAGCCGGGGACGCAGGCACTCGCCTGAACTCGGCCGACCGCGTTGCTCGAGAACGTGCGGATTCCCCTCCGCCGGATTCGCAGGCGAGTGACGTTCGCCTGCCCATCGCGCTAGCCTGCCAGGCCATGGTCACGCGGACTCCCTCGATGCATGCCTGATCCCGAGGGTCCCGCGCCCGCCGACGTGTTCGTCGTGTTCGGCATCACCGGCGATCTCGCCAAGGTGATGACGTTCCGCTCGCTCTACCGGCTGGAGCGGCGCGGCCTGTTGAATTGCCCGATCGTCGGCGTGGCGGGCGACGATTGGACGCTCGAGCAGCTGCGCCGGCATGCGCGCGAGTGCATCGAAGGCACCGGCGAGCCGCTGGACGCCGACGTGTTCGACCGCTTCGCCGCGCGTCTGTCCTACGTCAGTGGCGACTTCACCGACGCCGCCACGTACGAGCGCCTCGCCGCCGCCGTCGGCGATGTGCAGAACCCCGTCTTCTACCTGGAGATCCCGCCCTTCCTGTTCGGGCCGGTGATCGGACAGCTCGCCGCCGCGGGCCTGGTCAAGACCGGTCGTGTGGTCGTCGAGAAGCCCTTCGGTCACGACCTCGCCTCCGCGCGCGCGCTGGCCGCGGAAATCCACCAGTACATCGACGAGTCACAGCTCTACCGCATCGACCACTTCCTCGGCAAGATGGGCACCGACGAGTTCCTGTACCTGCGCTTCGCCAACACGATGATCGAGCCGATCTGGAATCGCAACCACATCGCCTGCGTGCAGATCACGATGGCCGAGTCCTTCGGCGTCGCGGACCGCGGGCACTTCTACGATCCCGTCGGCGCGCTGCGCGACGTGGTCGTCAACCATCTGATGCAGGTCGTCGCCGTCGCCGCGATGGAGGCGCCCGCGGGCAACGACGCGGAAACGTTCAAGGACGCCAAGTTCGCCGTCTTCCGCTCGACGTCGACGGCCGATCCGGCTCACTACGTGCGCGGTCAGTACGATGGCTATCTGAAGATCGACGGCGTCGCCCCCGACTCGACCACCGAGACCTATGCCGCGATGCGCCTGGACATCGACAACTGGCGCTGGTCGGGCGTGCCGTGGTTCATCCGCACGGGCAAGCTGCTGCCCACCACGCAGACCGAGCTGCGCGTCGTGTTCCGTCATCCGCCGCGCCTGGGCTTCATGGAGCACGGCCATCGCCGTCCCGAACCCGACCAGCTCGTCGTCAAGCTGGACCCCGCGACCGGCGTCCAGACGATCCTCGACGCGCATCGCGCCGACTCCTCCGGACCGCAGGCGATCACGCTCGACATGGAGTTCGCCGACGAGGGCGGCGAGGCGCCGACGCCTTACGAGGTGCTGCTGCTCGACGCGATGCGCGGCGACAGCACGCGCTTCACCCGGCAGGACGCCGTCGAGGAGACCTGGCGCATCTTCCAGCGGTTGCTCGACTCCCCTCCGCCGGTCCACCCCTACGCGCCCGGCTCGTGGGGCCCGGAGGAGGGCAAGCGCCTCCTCTCCGGCTACGGCGCCTGGCACGGTCCGTGGGTGACGCCGTGAGTCGCGCCGAGCACGCCCGATCCGAGCGTGCCCGATGAGTCAGGAGCAAGCCACGAGCGCGGGCAAGCCCGCGGCGGCGGACGGCCACGCCGAGCCCACGATGCCCCAGAGCGCCGCGGCGCCCTCGCCGTTTCCGCCGATCGCCGACTACGCCTTCCTCTCCAACTGCCACACCGGTGCGCTGATCGCCCCCGACGGCGCGATCGACTGGTTGTGCGTGCCCCGCTTCGACTCTCCCAGCGTGTTCGGCACGCTGCTCGATCGCCAGGCGGGCGCCTTCCGTTTCGCCCCGTTCGGCATCAACGTGCCCTCCGCGCGCGTGTATGAGCCGGGCACGAACACGCTGCTGACGACCTGGAACACGCCGACCGGCTGGGTGGCCGTGCGCGACGCGCTCACGCTCGGGCCCCGCCGCGGGGTGGATCTCGTCACGCCCCACACCCGTCCCCCGACCGACGAAGACGCCGAGCATCTGCTCGTGCGCGTGGCGATCTGCCTGGAGGGCGAGGTCGAGATCGAGCTGACCTGCGAACCGGTCTTCGACTACGGCCGCGTCCCGGCCACGTGGTCGATCTCGCAGGAGGGGCATTGCGCCGACGCGAGCGGCGCGGAGCTGACCGTGAGGCTGAAGACCGACATGACCGTCGGCGTCGAGGGCGACTGGGTCCGCGCTCGGCACGTCCTCAAACAGGGCGAGCAGATCTTCTGCGCGCTCTCCTGGGCGGAGCGAGCTGGAGACTCCCACCGACATCGACGACGCCAACGCGCGCCTCGCCACCACCGCCGGCTACTGGCGCGGTTGGCTCGGGCGCGCGCGCCTGCCCGACCACCGCTGGCGCGAGGCGATCCAGCGCTCGGCGCTGGCGATCAAGGGCCTGACGTACATGCCCACGGGCGCGACCGTCGCGGCGCTGACGACCTCGCTGCCGGAGACGCCCGGGGGAGAGCGCAACTGGGACTACCGCTACACGTGGCTGCGCGACTCGACGTTCACGCTGCAGGCGCTGCACTACCTGAACCTCGACTGGGAGGCCGAGGAGTTCATGCAGTTCATCGCCGACCTGGAGCCCAACGCGGACGGGGCGCTGCAGATCATGTACGGGATCGACGGTCGCCGCGACCTGACGGAGTCCACGCGTGACGACCTCTCCGGCTACGCCGGTGCGCGCCCGGTGCGGGTCGGCAACGGCGCCTTCGACCAGCGCCAGAACGACGTGTTCGGCGCGGCGCTCGATTCGATCCTGCTGCACACCCGCCGCTCAGAACGGCTGCCGCGCAGGCTGTGGCCGATCGTGCAGGCCCAGGCCACCTGCGCGACCGCCGTCTGGCGCGAACCCGACCAGGGCATCTGGGAGGCGCGCGGCGCTCCTCAGCACTACGTCTCCTCGAAGCTGATGTGCTGGGTCGCGATGGACCGCGCCGCCAAGCTCGCGGCGATGCGCGGCGACTCCGAGCTGCAGTCCACCTGGGGGGCCACGGCGGAGGAGATCAAGGCCGACATCCTGGAGCACGGCCTCACCGAAGCGGGCGTCCTGCGCCAGCACTACGACACCGACGCGCTCGACGCCTCGACCCTGCTGGCGGCGCTGTTCGGGTTCCTCCCGCCCGGGGACGAGCGCCTGCGCGCGAGCGTCCTGGCGATCGCCGACGATCTGACCGAGGACGGCTTCGTCCTGCGCTACCGCACCGACGAGACCGACGACGGCCTGTCCGGCAAGGAGGGCAGCTTCCTGATCTGCTCCTTCTGGCTCGTCTCCGCGCTGGCGATCGTCGGCGAGGAGCAGCGCGCACGCGACCTGATGGAAAAGCTGCTCAGCGTCGCCTCCCCGCTGGGGCTGTACGCCGAGGAGTTCGACACCTCCACCGGCCGCCACCTCGGCAACTTCCCGCAGGCGTTCTCCCACCTCGCGCTGATCGAGGCCGCAGCGCGCATCATCCTCGCGGAGCGCCTGGCGGAGCTTTCGTAGTGGACTCATACGACGTCGTCATCATCGGCAGCGGCGCCGGTGGCGGCACGCTCGCACGGCACCTGGCTCCCTCGGGCAAGCGCATCCTGCTGCTCGAGCGCGGCGACTGGCTGACGCGCGAGCCGCAGAACTGGTCCGCGGCGAGATGTGTTCGTCGACAACCGCTACGTCTCGCCGGACACCTGGTATGACGCGGACGGCAAGCCGTTTCAGCCGCAGGTGCACTACTGCGTCGGCGGCGCGACCAAGCTGTACGGCGCGGCGCTGTACCGCTTCCGCGAGGAGGACTTCGGCGAGCTGCGCCACCACGGCGGGATCTCGCCCGCCTGGCCGATCTCCTACGAGGAGATGGAGCCTCACTACACGCGGGCCGAGCAGCTGTATGAAGTGCATGGCGCGCGCGGCGAGGACCCGACCGAACCGCCGGCGAGTGCGCCCTATCCGCTCCCGGCCGTCTCGCATGAGCCGCGGATTCAACAGCTCTCCGACGACTTCGCGGCCGCGGGACTGCACCCGTTTCATGCCCCCTGCGGGGTGATGCTGAAGGAGGGCGACATGCCCTACAGCGCCTGCGTGCGCTGCGGGACCTGCGACGGCTTCCCGTGCCTGGTGCATGCCAAGTCCGACGCCGAGGTGCTGGGCGTGCGACCGGCGCTCGAGCACCCGAACGTGACGCTGCTGACGAACGCCACGGCGGTGGCATTGCGCACCAACTCGGACGGGACGACGGTGACCGAGGTGGTGGTCGAGCGCGACGGTGCGCGGGAGGTCTATGCGGGCCGACATCGTGGTCGTGTCCTGCGGCGCGGCGAACACGGCGAAGCTGCTGCTGAGCTCGGCCAACGAGAAGCATCCGAACGGTCTTGCCAACGGCTCCGACCAGGTCGGGCGCAACTACATGTTCCACAACAGCCAGGCGGTGCTGGCGATCTCCAAAGAGCCCAACCCGACGGTGTTCCAGAAGACGCTCGGCGTCAACGACTACTACTTCGCGGGCGAGGAGTGGGAGTTCCCGATGGGCAACATCCAGATGGTCGGCAAGTCGGTCGCCGGAGATGTACCGCGGCGAGAAGCCCGTGATGACCAAGCTGGCGCCCGGCCTTCTCGCTTGAAGGAGGTCGCCGAGCACGCCGATCGACTTCTGGCTCTCGACCGAGGATCTGCCCGCAGCCGGAGAATCGCGTGAGCGTGGACGGCGACGGCAAGCTCACGCTGCGCTACAAGGCCACCAACGACGTCGCCCGCGACCGCCTGTTCGAGCAGCTGCGCTCGCTGCTCGGCCATCTGGGCATGCACGAGCACCATCTGATCCCGCGCTGGGCCTACCTCGAGAACAAGATCCCCGTCGCGGGCGTGGCCCACCAGGCCGGCACCTGCCGCTTCGGCACCGACCCCGCGACGTCGGTGCTCGAACGCCGACTGCCGCGCGCACGAGCTCGACAACCTGTACGTGGTCGACACGAGCTTCTTCCCGAGCATCTCCGCGGTCAACCCGGCGCTGACGGCGATGGCGAACGCGCTGCGCGTCGGCGACATCTGCTCGAGCGGCTGGGCTGAGCCGGCGCCGGCACCGTGACGCGGATCGCCTGGAGCCCTCGGTCGTCATGATTGAGCGGTGAGAGCGCTCGATCCGAGACTGCTCCGGTACGCGCGCGCGACCCGCACGTTCCTGTTCGTCTCGGTCGCGCTCGGCTCGCTCGGCGCGCTGCTGATCGTCGCGCAGGCGTGGCTGCTCGCGGACGTCGTCGCGCGCGCGTTCATCGGCGGCAGCAGTCTCGCGCAGCTGCGCACGCCGCTGGCCGTGCTGCTCGCGGTCGTGGTCGCCCGCGCGGTGCTCGCCTGGGCGGCCGAGCTCGCGGCGAGCCGCTCCTCGGCGCGGGCGAAGTCGCAGCTGCGCACGGCGCTGCTGGAGCGCATCCCGGCGCTCGGCACCGAGCAGCTCCCGCGAGCAGCGCGCACGGGCGAGCTCGCGATCCTCGCCACGCGCGGGATCGACGCGCTGGACGGCTACTTCTCGCTGTATCTGCCGCAGCTGTTCCTCGCCGTGATCGTGCCCGTCGTCGTGATCGTGGCGGTGCTGTCCGGCGACTGGATCTCGGCCGCGATCATCGCGCTTCACGATCCCGCTGATCCCGCTGTTCATGGCGCTGGTGGGCGCCACCACGCGCGAGCGCATGGATCGCCAGTTCCGGACCCTGGAGCGGCTGGCGGGCCACTTCCTCGACGTCGTCGCGGGGCTGCCCACGCTGAAGGTGTTCGGGCGGGCGAAGGCGCAGGCGGCGGCCATCCGCGAGATCACCGAGCGCTACCGCCAGGCCGCGATGTCGACGCTGCGGGTCACGTTCCTGTCCTCGCTGATCCTCGAGCTCGTCGCGACGATCGCCGTGGCGCTCGTGGCGGTGGCGATCGGCCTGCGCCTGATGAACGGGCACCTCGACCTGCGCACCGCGCTGTTCGCGCTCGTGCTCGCCCCCGAGGCGTTTCTGCCGCTGCGCCGGCTGGGCGCCAACTATCACGCGAGCGCCGAGGGCATGGCCGCCGCCGAGCAGGTGTTCGCGGTGCTCGAGACGCCGTCGGCGCCGCGGGGCACGCGCACCGATGTTCCCGATCCGGCGGTCGCGGATCTGACGATCGAGGGGCTGCGCGTCACCTACCCCGATCGCTCCGAGCCGGCGCTCGACGGACGTCTCGCTGACGGTGACGGCGGGGGAGATGCTGGCGCTCGTCGGCCCCAGCGGCTGTGGCAAGTCGACGCTGCTCAGCGTGCTGCTCGGCCTGCTCAGACCCGAGCGCGGCTCGGTCCGGGTCGGCGGCATCGAGCTCGCCGAGCTCGACCTCGACGCGTGGCGCGCGCGGCTGGCGTGGGTGCCGCAGCGACCGCACCTGTTCAACGCGTCGATCGCGGAGAACGTGCGCCTCGGCCGCCGCGAGGCTTCCGACGAGGAGGTCTGGGCCGCGATCGCCGACGCCGGCCTCGCGGACGTCGTGGCCAGCCTGCCCGAGGGCCTGGACACGATCCTCGGCGACCGCGGCGCCGGGCTGTCCGCGGGCGAGCGACAGCGCCTCGCGCTCGCGCGCGCGTTCCTGCGCGACGCGCCGCTGCTGCTGCTCGACGAGCCGACCGCCGGCCTCGACGGCCACACCGAGCGGGAGATCGTGCGGTCCATCCGCCGCCTCGCTCGCGGGCGCACGGTCGTGCTCGTCGCCCATCGGCCCGCGCTGGTGGCGATGGCCGACCGGGTCGTTCGCTCGCGCCGGCTGAGGTAGCCGCGTGAGACCTCGTCGCACACCGGTCAGGCCGGGTCGCTGGACGAGGCGGTCCGCTTGGCCAGGACGCGCGCCTCGTGGATCCCGATCCAGTCGAGACGACCACTCGCCTGCGGGACACCGGCCGCTCGCGGAGCACGGTCCCCAGGCGCCGCTGCTGCGCACGCTCGCGCTCGCTCGTCCCGCCGCCGGGCGCCTGGCGCTCGCGACGCTGCTCGGGGCGCGGTGCGGTCGCCGCCGCGATCGGCCTGATCGCGACCTCGGCCTGGCTGATCTCGCGCTCGGCGCAGCGCCCGCAGGAGTCGGCGGTCGCGGTCGCGATCGTCGGCGTGCAGTTCTTCGCGCTCGCGCGCGGTCTGTGCCGCTACGCCGAGCGGCTGGTCGGCCACGACGCGGCCTTCCGCGTGCTGTCGGAGATCAGGGTCGCGCTCTACACGCGCCTCGAGCGTCTCGCTCCGCTCGGCCTGCCGGCCTTTCGCAGCGGCGATCTGCTCGCGCGGCTCGTGCACGACGTGGACGCGCTGCAGGATCTGCTGCTGCGCGTGGTGCCGCCGTTCGCCATCGCCCTCGGCGTGGGCGCGGCGACGGTCGCGCTGGTGTGGGCGATGCTCCCGGCGGCCGGCCTGATCCTGCTCGTGGCGCTGGTGATCGCCGCGACGCTCGTGCCGTGGCTGACGGGGCGGCTCGCCGCCCGCGGCGAGGGGCGCCAGGCGGCGGCGCGCGCGGAGTTGACCTCGAGCGTCGTCGACCTGATCGAGGGCGCGCCGGAGCTGATCGTCAACGGGGGCGCTTCCGAGCAGCTGCGGCGCACGCTCGCCGCGGACTCGCTGCTCACGCGCATCGCCGGCTCCAGGCGCCCGCACGGCGGGCGTCGGCCAGGGCCTCACGAGCCTGTGCTGTGGCCTGGCGATGTGGGGCGCGCTGCTGGTCGGCGTCACGGCGGTCCACGCGGGCAGGCTGAACGGCGTGCTGCTCGCGGGGCTCGCGCTGATCCCGCTGGTCGCCTTCGAGCTCGTCACGGGCCTGCCCACGGCAACGCAGACGCTCCAGCGCGTGCGCCGCTGCGCGGCGCGGGTGTTCGAGGTGATGGACACGCCCGCGCCGGTGAGCGAGCCGGCGCATCCGCTCGCGCTGCCGCCGCCTCCGCACGCCCTACGCGTACGCGGTCTGCGCTTCACCTACCCGGGCGCCGCTCGCCCGGCGCTGGACGGGGTCGACCTCGATCTGAGCCCCGGCCGGCGGGTGGCCGTCGTGGGAGCGAGCGGCGCCGGCAAGTCGACGCTCGCCGGGGTGCTGCTGCGGTTCCTCCCCTACGACGGCGGGTCCGTCACGCTCGACGGCGTGGAGATCGCCGACCTCGACGGCGACGCGTCGCGGACGGTCGTCGGGCTGGTCTCCCAGGACGCGCACGTGTTCGACAGCACGCTCGAGGAGAACCTGCGCCTGGCCCGGCGCGGGGCGAGCGCCGAGGAGCTGCGCGCGGCCCTCGCGAAGGCGCGATTGCTCGACTGGACCGAGCAACTGCCGGCGGGGCTGAGCACGGAGGTGGGTGAGCGCGGCGCGCGCATGTCCGGCGGCCAGCGCCAGCGCCTGGCCATCGCCAGGGCCCTGCTCGCGGATTTCCCGCTGATCGTCCTGGACGAGCCCGGCGAGCATCTCGACACGCAGACGGCGGATGCGATCGTCGCCGACCTGTTGGCGGTAACGCGCGAGACGGGCACCCTGCTGATCACCCACCGGCTGGCCGGCTTGGAGGAGGTCGACGAGGTGCTCGTGCTCGATCGCGGCCGCGTGGTCGAGCGCGGCGCCCACGCCGAGCTGCTCGCGCTCGGCGGTCGCTACGCGGCGCTGTGGCGGCGGGAGAGCGGGTCTCGGTGACGCGCTGTACGCACTGACTGCCTTCCCCATTCCACCGCGCGCATGCGACGGCAGCGGGACGCGTGCTATCGAGTCAGGGCGTCTCCGGGTGTGCCACATCAGGCGGTGGCGAGGGAGGTGCAGGCGGATCGTTCGAGGCTCGCATATCAGGAGATGGTAGCCAGGGCCCACGACCAGAAGTCAGTGCGGTGCTGGCGGGCGCTCGTCGCTCTGCTCCTCGACGAACCGAGCCATGCTTTCCTCGCCCGACTTGACCCCCACCTGCATCCCGACGATGCGAGCGGAGACCTGCTGCATCGTGATCGTCCGCTCGTCCCGAGCGCTGCCGACGAACGCGGTCAGCCACTTGAACAGCGCGATCCAGCGGTTCTTGAAGCCCGTGAGGAACGTGAGGTGCACGAACGCCCACATCAGCCAGCCGACGAACCCGCCGATCTTCAGGCCCTTGAAGCTCACGATCGCGCGAAAGCGCGAGATCGTCGCCATGCTGCCGAGATCGCGATAGACGAACGGCTTGGCCTCGGCGGCGTCGCCCTGCACGCGCCGTTTGATCGTGCGCGCCGCGTAGATGCCCGACTGCATCGCGACCTCCGCGACCCCCGGGAGCCCTTTCAGCGACATCATGTCGCCGACGACGAACACCTCCGGATGCCCGGGCAAGGTGCAGTCGGGCAGCACCTGCACGTGTCCGGCGCGGTCCGTCCCCGCGCCCGTGGCCTCCACCAGCATCGCACCCAGCGGGGAGGCCTGAACGCCCGCCGACCACACCTTCGTGTGGCACGCGACGCGTTCCTCGCCGTCGGGGCCCTGGACGACGATCGCGTCCGGTTTCACGTCGGTCACGATGCTGTGCATCCGCAGCTGTACGCCCGTGCGTTCGATCTGGCTCGTGGCCTTCGCCGCGAGCTTGTCGCCGAACGTGGCGAGGGGCGCCTCGCCGCCGTCGAACAGCAGCACCCGCGCGCCGGCCGGATCGATCTGGCGGAAGTTCCCCTTCAACGATCGCCGCGAGAGCTCGGCGATCTGCCCGGCCATCTCCACGCCCGTCGGTCCGGCGCCGATCACCGCGAACGTCATCCACGCCCGCCGGAGCTCGGGGTCCTGCTCGATCTCGGCCATCTCGAACGCGCCGAAGATGCGCCCGCGCAGCTCCAGGGCGTCGTCCACGGTCTTCATCCCCGGAGCGAAGCGCGCGAACTCGTCGTGCCCGAAGTAGGAGCCCGTGGCGCCGGCCGCCACGATCAGGGAGTCGTACGGAACCGTGATGGCCGACCCCAACGGCCTGGCGGCGGTGACGGTCCTGGCCTGCAGGTCGATTCCCGTGACGTCCGCCAGCTCGACGTGGACGTTGCGGTGCTTGCGCAAGACCTCGCGCAGCGGCGGCGCGACCGCGCCCTCGGACAGGATCCCCGTCGCCAGCTGGTAGAGCAGCGGCTGGAACGTGTGATGGTTGGTGCGGTCGATCAGCGTGACCTGCACGGGCGCGCGGCGCAGGAACTTCGCCGCGAACAGGCCGCCGAAGCCGCCGCCGACGATGACCACGCGATGGGCCGCTGCGTCGGTCATCCGCCGGCCTGGATCGGCGGTCCCGCCGGCGTCCCCGATGACGTTGCGACCGGCGCGTCGGGCTGCATCTGCGAGGCCTTGAGGCGACCGCGGAAGACGTGGAAGGACCAGCCCTGGTAGACCAGCACGAGCGGGAAGAAGATCACGGCGACGACCGTCATCACCGTCAGCGCGTAGTGGCCGGAGGCGACGTTGTTGACCGTGAGGTTGTACGCGGCGCTGGTGCTTGAGACCATCACGTTCGGATACAGGTCGATGAAGATCGAGCCGACGGTCGCGGCGATCGCCACGGCGGAGGAGGCGAAGGCCGGGCCGTCGTGGTCGCTCATCGCCAGCCGCGCCGCGAAGGCAGCCGCGATCACCGCGAGGATCTCCACGGGCTGGGGCACGTCGGGGCCGCCCGCGACGCTGCGTGTCCAGATCACCCAGCCCACCACGAGCGCGATCGCCGCCCAGCCCAGGGGGCGCGCGGCGGCGCGGGCGCGCTCGCGCACGTGATCGGTCGTCCTGAGCTTGAGGAAGGTCGCGCCGTGCAGCAGGCACAGCGCGAGCAGCGTCAGGCCGGTCCACAGGCCGTAGGGCGTGAGCAGGTCGAAGAAGTTGCCGGTGTACTCGTGGCTCGAGTCGATCGGCAGGCCGTTCAGCAGATCGCCCAGCCCGACGCCGAGCAGCAGCGGGATCAGCAGGCAGCCGATCGTCATCGCCCACCGCCACGTCAGCCGCCAGCGCGGATTCTCGCTTTTGTCTTTGAACTCGAACGCCACTCCCCGCGCCATCAACGCCACCAGCACGAGCAGCAGCGCCAGATACAGGGCCGAGAACATCGTCGCGTACCAGCCGGGGAAGGCCGCGAACATCCCGGCGCCGGCGACGACCAGCCACACCTCGTTCCCATCCCACCAGGGGCCGATCGTGCTCAGCGCGAGCTTGCGCTCGGAGTCGCCGCGCCCGACGATCGTGTGCAGCGCGCCGACGCCGAAGTCGAAGCCCTCGAGCACGAAGAACCCGATCCAGAAGATGCTGATGATGACGAACCAGATCGTGTGCAGTTGCATGCGTCTCCTAGCGTCCTTTGACTCTGGGCTGCGGCGGATCGGGATCGGGGTTGTGCCGGAGGCGATGCATCGGACGCTCGGCTAGTAGCTCATGGCCGGGGTCGCGGCCGATGCGGTCGAGCTCGACCCGTCAGGGCCATCCTCGTCGGGATCGAGGCCCTTGCGGGCATAGCGGAGCATCAGGACCAGGTCCGCGGCGCCGAGCGCGAGGTAGATCAGCACGAACGAGATCAGGCTGATCCAGATATCGGTGGCGGTGACCGACGGCGAGTTGGCGTTGATCGTCTTCATCAGGCCCTGCACGATCCACGGCTGGCGGCCGCTCTCGGTCAGCAGCCAGCCCGCGGTGTTCATCACGAACGGCGTCACCACCGCCCCCAGGCTCGCGCGCAGGAACCACTTCGAGCGGGCGAGCGTCCCGGAGTGCACGAGCCACGCGCCCCACAGCGCCAGCAGCGCGATCAGCGACCCCAGGTAGGCCATCACGCGCATCGACCAGTACTGGATGAACACGTCGGGGATGTAGTTGCCGGGCCCGTATCTGGCGACGTCTTCCTTCTGCAGTTGGTTCAGCCCGATCACCGCGCCGCCCCAGGTCCCGGTCGCGAGGATCGAGAGCAGGTGCGGGATCGCGATCACCTGGGTGGGGGTCTGATCGTTGTTGCCGCCGCCGATCTGAAACACCGAGAACGAGCACGGCTGGCAGTTGCTCCACTGCGCCTCGGCCGCCGCGATCTTCGCGGGTTGGTATTTCGCCTCGATCTCTCCGAGCTTGTTGCCGACGAACATCTGCAGCAGGATCGCCGGCAGCAGCACCAGCACCGACAGTCGCGCCGTGGGGTAGAAGGCCTGCGTCTCGTGGGACTTGCGCAGGTACCAGGCGGAGATCGCGAGCATCACCAGCGAGCCCGTCACGAGCGAGGCCAGGATCACGTGGACATACCCCCACAGGAACGTCGGGTTCGTGAACAGCGCCCAGACGTTGTTCAGTTCCGGCTGCCCATGGCTGTTGAGGACGTAGCCGACCGGGTGCTGCATCCACGAGTTGGCGGCCAGGATGAACATCGCCGAGAGCATCGAGCCGCCCGCCACCAGCCAGATGCAGGCCAGGTGGATGCGCTTGGGCAGGCGGTCCCAGCCGAAGATCCACAGCCCCAGGAAGGTGGACTCCAGGAAGAACGCCGCCAGGCCCTCCATCGCCAGCGGGCCGCCGAACACGTCACCGACGAAGCGCGAGTAGGCCGACCAGTTCATGCCGAACTCGAACTCCTGCACGAGGCCCGTGACGACCCCGATCGCGACGTTGATCAGCAGCAGCGTGCCGAAGAAGCGGGTGACGCGCTTGTACTCGGGCTGCTGGTTGCGATACCAGGCGCTCTGCAGCAGGGCCACGAGAAACGCCAGCCCGATCGTCACCGGCACGAACAGGAAGTGGTAGATGCTCGTCGTTGCGAACTGCCAGCGCGCAAGATCGTTGGTCATCCAACGACGAGTCTACGCCTGAACCCCCGGGAGCGTGAGCTGGGTCTCATAGACTCCGCGGTGCGTGAATCTGTGGGTACCGGACAGGGCCGGTCACGACGCGATCGGGGAACTGCCCGAGAGCGTCGCTCTCAACCTCATCCCGCACGAGGGCGAGCTGCCGGACGCGATTCTCGACGCGGAGTTCCTGGTCGTGCCCTCGGGCGATCCCCGCCTGCACGAGCTGCCGGCGAGCATGCCGGGGCTGCGCGTGCTGCAAACGCTGTCGGCGGGCGTCGACTGGCTGCTGCCGTTCGTTCCTTCGGGCGTGACGCTCTGCGACGCGGGTGGAGCTCGTAACACCGCGGTTGCCGAGTGGGTGCTGGCGGCGATCCTCGCGTCGACGAGGACGCTTCCAGAGCTGCGCGATCGCCAGCGTGAACACGTTTGGGCATGGCGCCAGTCGCGCGAGCTCGCCGGCAGCACCGTGATGATCCTCGGGATAGGCGCGATCGGCGCCGCCGTCGAGGCGCGACTCGCCCCGTTCGACGTCGAGCTGATCCGTGTCGCCCGCCACGCCCGTCCCGGTGTGTACTCGGTGGAGGACCTGCGAACGCTGTTGCCGCGTGCCGAGATCGTCGTCGTGCTGCTGCCGCTCACGCCCGCGACCGCCGGGCTGCTCGATGGCGATCTGCTCGGATGTCTGCGACCCGGCGCGTTGCTCGTCAACGCCGCCCGCGGGCCGATCCTCGACACGACAGCTCTGCTTGCGCTGCTGCAGGCGGGACGCGTGACGGCCGCGCTCGACGTGACCGATCCCGAGCCGCTGCCCGCCGATCACCCGCTCTGGGATGCGCCCGGCGTGTTGATCACGCCCCATTGCGCGGGAGACACGCCCGCGGCGGAGCGGCGCACGTTCGCGCTGATCGGCGAACAGGTGCGTCGCTACGTCCGCAAAGAGCCGTTGGCGAACGTCGTCGAGGAGGGCTACTAGTCGTGCCCGCTCCCGCGTGATCCAGTCCGACGGATAGAATCCGAGGCAGGCGTCATAAGGCGCCACTGAGCACAGGGGGAGCACATGCGAGGAGTTGGCAGCGCATTGTTTGTTGGCATCCTGCTGATGGTTGCGGGTGTCCTGAACATCATCTACGGAATCGCCGCCGTCGGAAACGCGAGTTTCTGGGTGAATGACACGCAGTTCGTCTTCTCGAGCCTGCACACGTGGGGGTGGATCACGATCATCCTCGGCATCATTCAGCTGACCGGTTCTTTGTCGCTGTTCGCCGGCAACATCTACGGGCGCGTGATCGGGCTCGTCGCGGCCACCCTGGGCGCGCTCGGGGCGTTGCTGGACGTCGGCGGGGCGCACCCGTGGTGGGCGCTCGGCGTGTTCGCCATCTGCCTGGTCTGCATCCACGGCCTCGTGGTCCTCGGCGAGCCCAAGGAGGCTCGACCGTAGGGAGTCAGTAGTAGTGCCGGGGGCGCATGCGCCCCCGGCGGGGATGCACATGTGCATCCCCGACACAGGCCGCATGCGGCCTGTGTTCCGAACGGTGCATGCACCGTTCGGGGAAACCGCGCATGCGCGGTTTCCAGGAGGGGCCGCATGCGGCCCCTCCGCCCTCGTCGCATGGGACGAGGGCCGCCCGGTCAGCTTTCGTGCCCCGCCGGCTTCTCGTCGTGCCCGCCGAAGCCCTTGCGCATCGCCGACTGGACTTTGCCCGCGTACTCGTCCAGCCCGCGCGAGCCGAAGCGTGAGTACAGCGCCGCCGTGAGCACGGGCGCCGGGATGCCCTCCTCGATCGCCGCGATCGACGTCCAGCGACCCTCGCCCGAGTCCGACACGCGCCCGGCGAACTCCTCGAGCTTGGGCGAGGCCAGCAGCTCCTGCGCGGTCAGGTCCAGCAGCCACGAGCCGACCACGCTGCCGCGTCGCCACACCTCGGCGACCTCGGTCGTGTCGATCTCGTACTTGTAGTACTGCGGGTTCTCCAGCGGGCTCGTCTCGGCGTCCTGCTCCTGTGAGCGCAGGCCGGCGTCGGCGGAGTGGATGATCGAGAGGCCCTCGGCGTAGGCGGCCATCAGGCCGTACTCGATGCCGTTGTGCACCATCTTCACGAAATGCCCCGCGCCGTTGGGGCCGCAATGCAGATACCCCTGCTCGGACGGGCTCGGCTCGCCGCTGCGCCCGGGCGTGCGCTCCGCGGAGTCCACTCCCGGCGCGATCGTCGCAAACAGCGGGCTCAGCCGCTGCACGACCTCAGTCTCGCCGCCGATCATCAGGCAGTAGCCGCGCTCCAGCCCCCACACGCCGCCGCTGGTGCCGCAGTCGATGTGGTGGATGCCCTTGCCCTGCAGTTCCTGCGCGTGGCGGATGTCGTCGTGGTAATGGGTGTTGCCGCCGTCGATGATCGTGTCGCCGGGCTCCATCGCCTGCGCCAGCTCGGCGATCGTGCTGTCGGTGATCTCGCCGGCCGGGACCATCACCCAGGCCGTGCGCGGCTTCTCCAGTTTGGCCACGAACTCCGCGATCGTGCCCGCGCCCTGCGCGCCGTCGGCCGCGAGCGCCGCCACCGCGTCGGCGCTGACGTCATAGCCGACGCAGCGGTGCCCGTCGCGCATCAGCCGCCGCACGATGTTGGCGCCCATACGCCCCAGTCCGACCATCCCCAATTGCATCGGGTTGAGGGAACCGCTCCGCGGCGTCATACGCCACCCCCGATGCTCGACGTACAACCAGCACGCCTGCGCTCGGGTGCGGCGTCTGCCATCCACGGCCCGGCCCCTCAACATTTTTATCCATCGTCGGGCTCCTTCGCTAGTTCGGTTTGCCAAGCCGGCGCCTGGGGCCGGTTTGCGATCTCGTCAGTCCTCGCCGGGCCGGCCTCGATTGGGGCCTCGGGCCGGTACCGTGCTCTCTGCAGTGTCGCTCAATTCGCCCTCGTCCAGCACCTCGCCCGCGATCCGGCTGCTGCTCGCCGACGTCGATGGAACGCTCGTGACACAGGAGAAGGCACTCACCGAGGCGGCGATCGCGGCCGTGGGGGAGCTGCACGACGCCGGCATCCTGTTCGCGCTGACCAGCGGGCGCCCGCCGCGCGGGATGTCGATGCTGATCGAGCCCCTCGACGTGCGCACCCCGATCGCGGCCTTCAACGGCGGCCTGCTCGTGGACCGCGAGATGACGGTGATCGAGCAGCGGACGATCCCGGCGGAGCTGGTCGCGCCGACGATCGAGCTGCTCAGGGCCCACGACCTTGACGTGTGGCTCTACCAGGGCGCCGATTGGTTCGTGCAGGACGTGGACGGCCCGCACGTCGATCGCGAGGCCGCGACCGTCCAGTTCGCGCCGACCCTGCGCGCCGACTACGACGGCCTCGTCGACGGGATCGCCAAGATCGTGGGCGTCGGCGACGATCACGACGCGGTAGCCCGCGCCGCGAGCGCCGCCCAGGAGCGCTTCGGCGACCACGTCTCCGCCGCGCGCTCGCAGCCCTACTACGTCGACGTGACCCATCCGCAGGCGAACAAGGGCAGCGTCGTGGAGTACCTCTCGCGCCGCTATGACATCCCCGGCGAGCAGATCGCGACGATCGGCGACATGCCCAACGACGTGCTCATGTTCGCCCGCTCGGGGCTGTCGATCGCGATGGGCAACTCCGACCGCGAGGTCCAGCGCGCCGCACGGCGCGTGACCGGCTCCAACGAGCACGACGGCTTCGCCCAGGCCGTCCGAAGCTTCGTGCTCCCGCACGCGCCCGATCAGGAGGGCTCCGCGACGTAACCCCGCCACTCCAGGCGTGATGGCTCGGATTATGTAGGTCTTGACAGGCCGTTGACGCGCGAGCGCACGCGTTAACGCCGACAGAGAAGACCTCAGCGCAGCGAGCGGTAGCGGCGGATCAGCGCGTTGGTCGAGCTGTCGTGCGCCAGCTCGCGGCTCTGACTCGCGCGGTCAGCTCGGGGATGATCTGCTTGGCCAGCGCCTTGCCGAGCTCGACGCCCCACTGGTCGAAGGAGTCGATCCCCCAGATCGTGCCCTGCGTGAACACGCTGTGCTCGTAGAGCGCGACCAGCGTGCCGAGCGCGTAGGGCGTCAGCCGCTCGGCGAGGATCGTGTTCGTCGGGCGGTTGCCCTCCATCACCCGGTGCGGGACGACCGCCTCGGGCGTGCCCTCGGCGCGGACCTCCTCCGCGGTCTTGCCGAACGCGAGCGCCTGCGGCCTGCGCGAACACGTTCGACATCAGGATGTCGTGGTGGTCGCCCAGCGGGTTCAGCGTCTGCGCCGAAGCCGATCAGGTCGACCGGGATCAGCTTCGTGCCCTGGTGGATCAGCTGGTAGAAGCTGTGCTGGCCGTTGGTCCCCGGCTCGCCCCAGTAGATCGCGCCCGTCTGGTAGTCGACCTCGCGCGCCGTCGAGCGTGACGTGCTTGCCGTTGGACTCCATCGTCAGCTGCTGCAGGTAGGCCGGGAAGCGCTTCAGGTACTGCTCGTAGGGCATCACCCCGCACGGTCTGCGCGCCGAAGAAGTCGCCGTACCAGACCGCCAGCAGGCCCATCAGCACCGGCAGGTTCGCTCGCAGCGGCGTCGTGCGGAAGTGCTCGTCCATCGCGTGGAAGCCCGGCGAGCATCTCGCGCGAAGCGCTCCGGGCCGACCGCGAGCATCGTCGAGAGCCCGATCGCCGAGTCCATCGAGTAGCGGCCCCCGACCCAGTCCCAGAACCCGAACATGTTGGCGGTGTCGATCCCGAACTCGCGCACGCCCTGCGGCGTTCGTGGAGACGGCGACGAAGTGCTTGGCGATCGCCTCCTCGTCGCCCAGCGCCGGCAGCAGCCACTCGCGCGCCGAGCGGGCGTTGGTCATCGTCTCGAGCGTCGTGAACGTCTTCGAGGAGACGATGAACAGCGTCTCGGCGGGGTCGAGGTCGCGCGTGGCCTCGACGAAGTCGGTCGAGTCGACGTTCGAGACGAACCGGAACGTCAGCTCGCGGTCGGAGTAGTGGCGCAGCGCCTCGTAGGCCATCACCGGCCCGAGGTCCGAGCCGCCGATGCCGATGTTGACGACGTTGCGGATCGGCTTGCCGGTGTGGCCCAGCCACTCGCCCGAGCGGACCTGCTCGGCGAACGTCGCCCATCCGGTCGAGCACCTCGTGCACCTGCGCCGACGACGTCCACGCCGTCGACGATCAGCGACGCGCTCGTCGCGGCATCCGCAGCGCGACGTGCAGCACCGAGCGGTCCTCCGAGACGTTGATCTGCTCGCCCGCGAACATCGCCGTCGATCCGCTCTGCCAGCCCCGACTGCTCGGCCAGCTCCACCAGCAGCGCGAGCGTCTCGTCGGTGACGCGGTTCTTGGAGTAGTCGAGGTACAGCCCCGCGCCCTCGGCCGTCAGCCGCTCGCCGCGTGCCGGGTCGGCGGCGAACAGCTCGCGCAGGTGGGTGTCGCGCGATCGCCTCGTGGTGCTCGTCGAGCGCCGCCCACGCGGGGCGCTCGCGCAGCGGGGGCACGGCTCCGGACGGGTACGGCGCTACTCCTCGACGGGGGCTTGCGAGCCGGAGTCGAGGACGTCCTGGCCCTTGTAGGAACCGCAGTTCGAGCACACGCGGTGCGGCAGCTTGGGCTGGTGGCACTGCGGGCATTCGTTCGAGCGCCGCCGGCACGATTTTGTGCTGCGCGCGCCGCTTGTGCGTGCGCGAGTAGCGACTGCTTCTGCTTGGGGGTCTGGCCGCCGGACATGAGCGCGTGGACTCTAGCAGCCGCCGCGTCTAGGCTTGGCGGGATGGAGCTCGAGCAGGCGATCCGCGGCCGCCGCACACACAAGGTGTTCGCCCCCGAGTCCGCTCGCGCCCGAGGTGCTGGAGGAGCTGTTCGGGCTGGCGCGCTGGGCGCCGAACCATCACCTGACCGACCCCTGGCGCTTCCGGTGCTGGGTCCCGAACGCTCGCGCGGCTGAAGGAGATCGCCGAGGGGCTCGCGCCCGGTTCTGGGGCCAAGCTCGATCGCGCTCCCACGCTCGTCGTGGCCTCGGTCAGGCGCGAGGGCGAGGAGTCTCAGCAGCTGGAGGATCTGCTCGCTGATGCGGTCGCCGCGTATCTCGTGCTGCTCGCGGCGCACGGGCGCGGGCTCGCAGGGTATGGCGGACCGTGCCGTTGCTGGACTCTCCCGCGGGGCGCCGCGCGCTCGGGCTGGACGATGCGGAGCTGCCGATCGGCCTGCTGCATCTCGGCCATCCCCGCCAGGAGCAGCGCGTCACCGAGCGCGCGGAGGTCGCTGACTTCGTGACGCTATCTGCCGTGAGCGAGGGTGCCCCAACATGAGACGTTTGTCTACCGATGGGCTGGAATGCCGCTCGGTTGACAGGCTTTTGAGCATCTAGTGAGCACTCCACATACTCGTAGGGGTGGCCCGGCAGAGACCGGTTAGGCTCTGGGTCGATGCCCGAGCCGATCCCCAGCATCAGCGAGCTGATCGCAGGCGCGCACCGGCGAGGAGCTGGCGCTCAACGATCGCTACCTGAACCCGCAGATGGGCCGGATCCTGCGCACGCTCGGCTTCGACCGGGCGTGGACGGGGGGCGAGGGGGCGCACCTGATCGACTCCGGCGGCGAGCGCTACCTCGACCTGTTCGGCGGCTACGGCGTGTTCGCGATCGGGCGCAACCACCCGCAGGCGATCGCCGCGATCGAGGAGGTGATGGCCGCGCGCACCGGCAACCTGCCGCAGCTCGGGGTGACGCTGCTGAGCGGCGTGCTCGCCGAGCAGCTGCTCGCGCGCGCGCCCGACTCGCGTCGGCGCGATGGTGCCCGCGAACACCGGCACCGAGGCGGTCGAGGCGGCGATCAAGATCGCCCGCGCCGCGACCGGGCGCCCGCGCGTCCTCTACGCCGAGCACGCCTTCCACGGGCTGACGCTCGGCTCGCTGTCGCTCAACGGCGAACGACGAGTCTTCCGCGACGGCTTCGGGCCGCTGCTGCCCGACTGCGATCCCGTGCCGTGGGGCGATCTCGACGCGCTCGCAGCGCGAGCTCGCACGCGGGGACGTGGCGGCGTTCGTCGTCGAGCCCGTGCAGGGCAAGGGCGTGAACCTGCCTCCCGACGGACTACCTGCCGGGCGCCCAGCGCCTGTGCCGCGAGGCCGGCGCGCTGTTCGTCTGCGACGAGGTCCAGACCGGCATCGGGCGCACCGGGCGGTTTCTCGCGCTCGAGCACTGGGAGCTGCAGCCCGACATGATCTGCCTCGCCAAGGCGCTGTCCGGCGGGCTCGTGCCGATCGGCGCGGTGCTCGTCTCGCGCGCGGCCTTCGACCGGGTGTTCGACGGCATGGAGCGCGCCGTCCGCCACGGCTCGACGTTCGGCGGCAACGACCTCGCCGCCGCCGCCGCGCTGGCGACGCTGCGCGTGCTCGACGAGGAGGGCCTGATCGCCCGCGCCGAGCGCCTGGGCGCGCTGCTGCTGGAGCTGACGACGCCCGCTGGTCGAGCGCTACGAGGTCGTGCGCGACGTGCGCGGGCTCGGGCCTGATGTGGGCGATCGAGTTCGGCCCGCCCGCCGGCGCGTCTGCGCGCCGGCTGTGGGAGGCGGTCGAGCGCCGCCAGCCCGGCCTGTTCTCCCAGCTCATCACCGTGCCGCTGTTCCACGAGCACCACATCTTCTGCCAGGTCGCCGGCCATCGCATGAACGTCATCAAGGCGCTGCCCGCGCTCGTCGATCGAGGAGGAGGAGATCCGGCGCTTCGCGGCCGCGCTGGAGGAGACGATCGCCGCGGCCGAGCGCTATCCGTCGGCGCTCGCGCGCTTCGGTTTGCGAACTGGTTTCAGGGTGGCACGCGTACACCGCTAGCCTGTCGGCCGGATGCTCGTCCCCAGAGATGACATCCGCAACGTCGCGATCGTCGCGCACGTCGACCACGGCAAGACGACGCTCGTGGACGCGATGCTGTGGCAGTCGGGCGCGTTCCGCGTCGGCCAGGACGTGGCCACGCGGGTGCTCGGACTCGATGGACCTGGAGCGCGAGAAGGGGATCACGATCCTCGCCAAGAACACCTCGCTGCGCTACCGCGACGTCAAGCTCAACATCGTCGACACCCCCGGGCACGCCGACTTCGGCGGGCGAGGTCGAGCGCGGGCTGACGATGGTCGACGGCGTGCTGCTGCTGGTGGACGCCTCCGAGGGGCCGCTGCCGCAGACGCGGTTCGTGCTGCGCAAGGCGCTGGAGGCGCGGCCTGCCGGTGATCCTCGTCATCAACAAGGTCGATCGTCCGGACGCGCGCGTGGCGGAGGTCGTGGACGAGGTGTACGAGCTGTTCCTCGACCTCGACGCCGACGAGCACCAGATCGAGTTCCCGATCGTCTACTGCAACGCCAAGGCCGGCGTGGCCTCGCTGGAGTACGACCCCGGGCACGCCGATCGAGGAGCAGAACCTCGCGCCGCTGCTGGACCTGCTGCTGGAGCGCATCCCCGCGCCGACGTACGACCCCGAGCACCCGCTGCAGGCGCTCGTGACGAACCTCGACGCCTCTCCCTACGTCGGGCGGCTGGCGATCTGCCGCGTGCGCCACGGCACGATCAAGAAGGGTCAGCAGATCGCCTGGTGCCGCGCGGACGGGTCGATCCAGAAAGCGCAGGTCGCCGAGCTGTACGTCACCGACGCGCTCGAGCGCGTCGACGCGCCCGAGGCGGGGCCGGGGGAGATCATCGCCGTGGCGGGCATCGCCGAGGTGACGATCGGGGAGACGCTCGCCGACCCCGACGATCCGCGCCCGCTGCCCGTGATCACGGTCGATGAGCCCGCGATGTCGATCACGCTCGGCGTCAACACCTCGCCGCTGGCGGGCAAAGACGGCAGCAAGCTGACGGCCAGGCAGATCAAGGCGCGTCTCGATCAGGAGCTGATCGGCAACGTCTCGCTGCGCGTGCGCCGAGACCGAGCGCCCGGACACCTACGAGGTGCAGGGCCGCGGCGAGCTGCAGCTGGCGGTGCTCGTGGAGATCATGCGCCGCGAGGGCTTCGAGCTGACCGTCGGCCAGCCGCACGTGCGTCGAGCGCGAGATCGACGGCAAGCGCCACGAGCCCGTCGAGCGCCTGTCGGTGGACGTGCCCGAGGAGCACGTCGGCACGGTCACGCAGCTGCTGGCCGCGCGCAAAGGGCGGATGGAGCACATGATCAACCACGGCACCGGCTGGGTGCGCATGGACTACCTCGTGCCCGCGCGCGGGCTGATCGGGTTTCGCACCGAGTTCCTCACCGAGACGCGCGGCACGGGGATCATGCACCACGTGTTCGACCGCTGGGAGCCGTGGGCGGGCGAGCTGCTGACGCGTCAGAGCGGCGTGCTCGTGGCCGACCGCCGCGGCGCCACGGTCACCTTCTCGCTGTTCACCCTGCAGGAGCGCGGGTCGTTGTTTGTGGGTCCCGGCGAGGAGGTATATGAAGGGATGATCATCGGCGAGAACTCCCGCTCGGACGACCTCGACGTGAACCCGGTCAAGGAAAAGCACCTGACGAACATGCGCTCCTCCACTTCCGACGTGCTCGTGCGGCTGGACGCCCACCGCAAACTGACGCTCGACGAGGCGCTGGAGTTCGTGCGCGAGGACGAGGCCGTCGAGGCGACGCCCGCGTCGGTGCGCATGCGCAAGGTGGTGCTGCCGAAGGTCGAGCGGTTGAAGGCGATGCGCAACGCGCGCAAGTAGGTCCCGATGAGCGAGCGCACGACCTCGACGGGCGCGACGGTCAGGGAGAGTCTCTCCGACGGTCTTCTGGCCACGGCGCCGGCGATGGCTGGGCCGGGAAGCATCGAGCTCAGGGGCCTGGTCAAGTCCTTCGCCGGCCCGGACGGGCCGATCCGGGCGGTGCGCGGCATCGACGTGTCGATCGCCGCCGGGGAGACGGTCGCGCTGCTCGGTCCCAACGGCGCGGGCAAGTCGACCACGATCGACATGCTGCTCGGGCCTGCTCGCGCCCGACGCGGGCACGGTGTCGGTGTTCGGGCGCTCCCCGAACGAGGCGGTCGCTCAGGGCGCCGTCGGCGCGATGCTGCAGACGGGCGCGCTGATCAAAGACCTGTCGGTGCGCGAGCTGGTCACGATGATCGCCTCGCTGTATCCCGCGCCGCTCGGCGTCGCGGAGGTGCTGGAGCTGACCGGCTGCGGCGAGTTCGCCGACCAGCGCACCAACAAGCTCTCCGGCGGGCAGACCCAGCGCGTGCGCTGCGGCGGTCGCGCTCGTCAGCGATCCCGAGCTGCTCGTGCTGGACGAGCCGACGGCCGCGATGGACGTCGAGGGTCGCCACTCCTTCTGGACCACCATGCGCGAGTTCGCCGCGCGCGGCAAGACGATCCTGTTCGCGACCCACTACCTCGAGGAGGCCGACGCCTACGCCGATCGCGCCGTGCTGATGGCTCACGGCCGCATCGTCGCCGACGGGCCGACGAACGAGATCAAGGCGATGGTCGGCACGCGCACGATCCGCGCGACGCTGCCGGGCGTGGACACGGACGCTCTCGCCGCGCTGCCGGGAGTCAGCGCCGCCGAGCGTCGCGGCGAATCGGCGACGCTCGTCTGCACCGACTCCGACGCGGCGATCCGCGCGCTGCTCGGCCGCCTATCCGGACGCCCGCGACATCGAGATCGTGGCCGCCGGCCTGGAGCAGGCGTTCCTGGAGCTGACGGGGGACGGCGCCGGTGTGGACGGTGTGGGCGGTGAGTATCCGTCCGCGAGCGGGGCCGCCGATCCGGCGGGGGGCGTGGGCGTGAGGCCTGATCGCGCCGCGCGGGCGGGGGACGGGGCTGCGGGCCGATGAACCCGTTCGTCTACACCCGCTACGAGCTGCTGCGCACGCTGCGCAACCGCCGCTTCTTCATTCTGTCGCTCGGGTTTCCGCTGCTCCTGTACTTCCTGATCGCGAGCCCCAGCCGGCACGTGCAGGACTTCGCTCACACGGGCATCTCGGCGCCGCTGTACTTCATGATCGGGCTGGCCGCCTTCGGGACGATGAGCGCGATGCTCTCCTGCGGCGCGCGCATCGCCGCCGAGCGCGCGGTCGGCTGGAACCGGCAGCTGCGCATCAGCCCGCTGTCGACGCGCGACTACTTCCGCGCGAAGGTCCTGACCGGCTACATGATGGCGCTGATCAGCCTGCTGGCGCTGTATCTGGCGGGGACCTCGCTCGGGGTCTCGCTCGGCGCGAGCGAATGGTTGGAGATGACCGGCCTGATCCTCGTCGGCCTGATCCCGTTCGCGGCGCTGGGCATCATGATCGGGCACCTGCTCACTCCCGACTCGATCGGCCCGGCGATGGGCGGTGGCATCGCGCTGCTGGCGCTGATCGGGGGGACGTGGGGCCCGATCGCCACGCATGGCTTCGTGTATGACCTCGTCCAGCTCGTGCCCTCCTACTGGCTCGTGCAGGCCAGCCACATCGCCGTCGGCGGACACGCCTGGGCGGCGAAGGGCTGGGCGGTGATGATCGCCTGGACGATCGTGCTGAGCGTGCTCGCCGGGCGCGCTTACCGGCGGGACACGGGCCGGGTTTAGGGAACGAGGCCCGCTGAATGGCGGGCCTCGGGGTGCAACGCGACCGTCCCTCGTACTGTGAATGCTACCGATGTCGGCGGGTGTCGATAAGGTGCCGCCGATGAGATCGATGAGAGTTGCCCGCATCGCCCTGTTGAGCGTCGTCCTGGCCGTGGCTGTAGCCGCTGCCAGTGCGTCGGCGGCGACCGTGATCCACTTCCAGAGCGAGAGTCTGCCGGCGTTCGAGGCGCAGTTGCACAAGCACGAAGTGCACGCGGTGACGTTCCATCCGACGCCGGCGCCGGGCCACATCCATGTCTCGATGAACGACGGCCGCCACTATACGGTCGTCTACGCCGCCGGCGAACAGGCCCAGCTCGTGGCGCTGGCGACCGCCAATGGCGCGCGCTACGCGGTCGCTACGGTCAAACCGAAAGCGGCGAAGTCGACGCATCACACGCTGCGCTACATCGCGGGCGGGATCGTGATCGTCGTGATCGTGGTCGTCGTGACGGTGCTGCTGGTGGATCGTCGCCGCAAGCTGGGTGGAAGCGGCGGCGATGAGGAGACTCCAGGGCGACGGGCTGAGAGAACCTAAAGAGGCCTGGGTAGAGTATTAATTTTAAAACTTTGTGCACTTATGTATCTGCGTATATGCCAAAGTTATACAGATTACGTATAACAACCGCTATCTAGCAATACCATAGAGCACAAAGTTTTAAAAAAATAGACACTACCCTCCCCTGTGCGCATATGTAGTCGCCGTGCGCGTATGTAGTGCGCCGGTCCAATCGAAATCCAGTCGGGCAAATCCCGTCGGGCTCAAATCCCGCCGGACCGGACGGGGCGTGCCTTCGCGCCTTGGGTCAGAAGCCGGTGTTGGTCTTCACGCGCTTGCGATCGGCCTCGTGCAGGCTGCCCTTGGCGTCGAGCGTGGCGCACGCCTGCTTGATGTCCTGGCCGAGTGCGACGGTGAGCGAGTGGCTGAGCGTCTGCTTGACGAGCACGCGCATGATCTTGACGTGTTCGGCGTTGGGGGGAAGGGTGTAGGCGGGCACCATCCAGCCCCGCTCGGAGGCCAGCTGCGCGGCTACGTCGAACTCGTCGTAGGGGTGCTCGCCTGCCAGTTTGAAGGCGACGAGCGGGAGCTGCTCGTCCTGTTCGCCGCCGATCAGCTCGAAGTCGCAGTCGGCGATCTCCTTGGCGAGCGTGCGCGCGTTGTACTTCATCGTCTCCATCACGTAGCGGTAGCCGGAGTGGCCGAGGCGCGACGAAGTTGTAGTACTGCGCGAGCACCATCGCCGAGCCGGTGGAGAAGTTCAGCGTGAAGGTGGCGTCGCGCTTGCCGAGGTAGTTCTCGTAGAAGACGAGATCCTCGGCGAGGTCGCCCTTCTCGCTGAAGATCAGCCAGCCGATGCCGGGGTAGACGAGGCCGAACTTGTGGCCGGAGACGTTGATCGAGCGGACCTGCTCGAGGCGGAAGTCCCACTCCGAGTCGGGGTAGAGGAACGGCCATACGAAGCCGCCGGTGGCCGCGTCGACGTGGATCGGCACGTCCAGACCCTTGTCGTTCTTGAGGCCGACGAGCAGGTCGTTGATCCCGCGGATGTCGTCGGCGTGCCCGGTGAAGGTCGTGCCGAGCACGGCGGCCACGGCGATCGTGTTCTCGTCGACGTGCGGCTCCACGTCCTCGGGGCCGATCGTGTACTTGTCGGGCGCGAGCGGGACGATGCGCGGTTCGACGTCGAAGTAGCGGCAGAACTTCTCCCACACGACGTGGACGTCGCCGCCGAAGACGAGGTTGGGGCGATCGGTCGACTTGCCGGCGGCCTCGCGGCGCTCGCGCCACTTCCACTTCAGCGACAGCGCGCCGAGCATGATCGCCTCGGAGGAGCCCTGGGTGCGCGCGCCGGTCGTCTCTCCGGGCGCGTTGAAGAGGTCGGCGAGCATGCGGATGCAGCGCTGCTCGATCTCGGCCGACTGCGGGTACTCGGCGTGGTCGATGAAGTTCACCTTCAGCGCCGCGTCGATGACCCGGTGGGCCTCGGGCTCCATCCAGGTCGTCACGAACGTCGCGAGGTTGCGCATGGGGAGGCCGTCGAGGATCATTTCCTCGCCGACCAGGCGCATCGCTTCCTGGGCGGACATGCCGATCTTGGGAAGTTTGTTGTCCGGAGGGGGCTCGAGCAGGAAGCGGTTGCCGAACTTGCCCTCCAGTTTCTCGATCTGCTCGAGCGTCAGCGGGGGCGGGCTCGTATCGGGCCGGTCCTCGGCGGGCTGCTGGTGGGACGGCATGCGTGGCGATCATACTCCGAGCCCGCGCGGGCGGGGAGAACATCAAGTCAAGAATGAGACTCAATCTTGATAGGGTGGGCAAAGTGGCTATGCGAAGTCAGGGCGAAGGGTGTCGCTCCCACTCACGTGTGCGGGCGGTGTGGCCGGTGCGTCCACGCATGTTGGCGGTGGTGGTCTGCGCTTTGCTGGCCGCGTTCCTCGCGGGCTGCGACAAGAGCGGGTCGAGCGCGACGGCCGGTACGGGCGCGGGCGCCGGCAGGCTGAGGGTGGTGGCCGCGGAGAACTTCTGGGGCAGCATCGCGAGCCAGCTCGGCGGGCGACAGGGTCGATGTGAGCAGCATCATTGTCAATCCGGACACCGATCCGCACAGCTACGAGCCGACGGCGGCCGACGCGCGGACGATGGCGGGCGCGCAGCTCGCGATCGTCAACGGGATCGGCTACGACAACTGGGCGTCGAAGCTGCTGGCGGCCAGTCCCGCGGAAGGGCGTCAGGGTGGTGCTGAACGTGGGCGAAGCGCTCGGGCTGAAGGAAGGCGAGAACCCCCACCAGTGGTACTCGCCGGCGAGCGTGCAGAGGATCGTGGGGGAGATCGTCGCCGACTACGACAGGCTCGATCCGGCGAGCGCTGGGTACTTCGCCGCTCGGGAGCAGACGTTCGAAGACGACGGACCTCGCTCGCTACGACGAACTGAGGGCGCAGATCCGAGCACGGTACGCGGGCACGCCGGTGGGCTACAGCGAGAGCATCTTCCGCCGCTGGGCGAAGACCTCGGGCTGAGGCTGATGACGCCGTACAGCTTCGCCAAGGCGATCGCCGAGGGCGGGGAAGTGACCGCGCAGGACAAGCGGACGGTCGACGCCAGGCCGAACGACGCGGCAGATCAAGGTGTGGGTGTTCAACAGCCAGAACGTCACGCCGGACGTGCAGCGGGTGAACGAAATCGCGCGGGCGCAGGGAATCCCGATCGCGACGGTCACCGAGACGCTGGCGCCGGCGAGCGACACGTTCGAGCAGTGGCAGGTGGCGCAGCTGGAAGGGCTCGAGCGAGCGCTGCGCGCGGGCGACGGGACGGTGAGCGCCGTGGCGGCGCCGTCTGGATGGGGAGCCGGCGATCGAGCTGCGCGACGCGCGCGTGGACGATCGGTGGGCGCGACGGTGTGGAGCGGGGTCGAACATGAGCATGGGCCGGGGCGAGTTCGTCGCGCTGCTCGGGGCGAACGGGTCGGGCAAGTCGACGCTGCTGAAGGTGGCGCTGGGGATGCTGCGGCCTGAGCGCGGGGAGCATCCGCGTGCTGGGCGAGCGGCCGGGGAGCGCAAACGCGCAGGTCGGGTACCTGCCCCAGCGCCGGGCGTTCGACGCCGCGTACGAGGCTGCGCGGGCGTCGACATCGTGCGGCTCGGGCTGCGACGGCGAGCGCTGGGGCGTGCCGCTGCCGGCGCCGCGCTGGAGCGCGGCGGGCAGGCGTAGGCACGACGACGCCGCGCGGGTGGCCGAGGCGATCGAGCTCGTCGGCGCGAGCGCCTACGCGGACCGCCCGATCGGCGAGCTCTCCGGCGGCGAGCAGCAGCGACTGCTGATCGCGCAGGCGCTCGTGCAGCGGCCGCGGCTGCTGCTGCTGGACGAGCCGCTGGACAGCCTCGACCTGCCCAACCAGGCGGCCGTGGCGGCGCTCGTGGCGCGGATTGTCGCGGAGGCGGGCGTGGCGGTGCTGCTGGTCGCCCACGACGTCAACCCGCTGCTGCCCTACCTGGACCGGGTCGTGTACCTCGCGGGCGGGCATGCGGTGGAGGGGACGGTCGCGGAGGTGATCGACGAGCGAGACGCTGAGCGGGCTGTACGGGGTGCCGGTGGAGGTGCTGCAAGCCTCGGGACGGGCGGCTGGTCGTCGTCGGTCAGCCCGAGCCGCCGGCTCACCACCACGACCGCCACGAGCATGCGCACGAGCACGACCATGCCCACTGAACCCGACCACTATCTCGCCCTACGCCCGCCCGATGACGAATCCGACTCTCACCTGGAACGTGGTTCGCGACGCGAGCGAGGTGCTCGAATACCACTTCATGGTCAACGCCCTGCTGGCGGGCACGATCGTCGCGGTGATGGCGGGGCTGCTGGGCTGGTTCATGGTGCTGCGCGGCGCAGACCTTCGCGGGGCACACGCTGGCGATGATGGCGTTCCCCGGCGCGAGCGGGGGCGGCGCTGATCGGGGTGCGCGGCGGCGTGGGGCTACTTCGTCGTTCTGCGGCGCTGGGGCGCTGGCGATCGGCTGGCTCGTCGCGGTGGGCGGACGCGCTCGTGGAGCGAGCAGTCGGCGGGATCGGCGCGGTGCAGGCGCTGGCGCTGGCGCTGGGGTTCCTGTTCGTGAGCCTGTACGGAGGCGTGCTGGGGGATCTGGAGAACCTGCTGTTCGGCACGTTCCTGGGGGTCTCCGACGGGCAGGTGCTGACGCTCGCGATGCCTTGCCGCGGGCTCGCTGATCGCGCTGGCGGCGCTGGGGCGGCCGCTGCTGTTCGCGAGCGTCGACCCGGATCTCGCGGGCGCCCGGGGCGTGCCTGTGCGCGGGCTGTCGATCGCGTTCCTCGGGCTGCTGGGGCTGGCGGTCGCGGCGACGAGCCAGGTTACGGGCGTGCTGCTCGTGTTCGCGCTGCTCGTGGCGCCGGCGGCGACGGCGCAGGTGCTGACCGCGCGCCCGGGGCTGAGCCTCGCGCTGACGGTGGCGATCGGGCTCGCGATCGTGTGGGTCGGGCTGGGGATCGCCTACTTCTCGGCGTACCCGGCGGGGTTCTACGTGGCGAGCATCGCGTTCGCGCTGTACATGCTCGCGCGCGCTTGGGCCTGGGCGCGCGGCACACACCGATCGCAGCGGCACGCGGCGCCTGGCCTCGAGCGTCCGGAGGTGGGCGTAGACGTGGCGCCGAGCGAGGGTGTGATCGCATGATGGACGGAGCTCGTCGGGTCGAGCAGGGTCCGACCGCTGCACACGACCGCGGGATGGGTGGGTAGGCGTGTTCGGTCAGGAGTTCATGCGCAACGCGCTGCTGGCGGGCACGTTCGTGGCGCTGGCCTGTGGGGTGAGCGGCTGGTTCGTGGTGCTGCGCGCGCAGGTGTTCGCCGGGGACGCGCTCAGCCATGTCGCGTTCCCCGGCGCGCTGGCGGCCGCGGCGGCGGGGATCGACGAGCGCGTCGGGCTGTTCGCGGCGACCGTGCTCGTCGGATCGGGCATCGGCTTGCTTGGGGGCGGGGGTGCGGGTCGCGCCCCCGCGGGCGGCGGGGGCTCGGCCGCGCAGGACACGGCGATCGGGATCGTGTTCACGTTCGTGCTCGGGCTGGGCGTGTTCTTCCTGACCCTGTTCGGCATGAGCGCCGGCGGCGGCGCGGGCATCCAGGCGGCGCACACGTTGTTCGGATCGATCTACGGTCTCGGTGGCGGCGAAGCGCGCGTGACGGCGGCGGTCGCGCTCGGTGCGACGGTGGGCGTGCTGGCGATCGCCCGGCCGCTGCTGTTCGTCTCGCTCGCCGCGGACGTCGCGGCCGCCCGGGGCGTACCGGCGCGAGCGCTGAGCGTGGGGTTCCTCGCGCTGCTGGGTGTGGTCGCGGCGGGGGCGACGCAGGCCGTGGGCGCGCTGCTGCTGCTGGGGCTGCTGACGGGGCCGGCGGCGGCCGCGCACCGGCTGACGGGCAGGCCGTATGTGGGTATTGCGCTCGCGGGCGCGCTGGGAGTCGGGGCTATGTGGGGCGGGCTGGCGCTCAGCTACGCGGTGCCGCGACTGCCGCCGAGCACGGCGATCGTGGCGCTGGCGGTGGGCGTGTACGCGGTGGCGGTGCTGCTGGACTCGTGGACACGCCGGCGCTCGCGAATCCCCGGGCGGGCCGCCGGTCCCTCGTCGACATCCTTCCCGTCAGGTGCGTCCTCGCAACCCGCGAGCACGGGTGCGGCGAGGTCTACCATCGCGACATGAACGCGAACGCTTCGACAGAGGGCTGGGCCGAGCGCGCCGAGGCGAAGCTCGCCGCGGCTGGACACAGGCGCGGGGGCGCGAGGCGCGCGCTGCTGGAGCTGTTGGACGGGCAGGAGTGCGCGCTGACCGCTCAGGAGATCGAGGATGCGCTGCGCGCGCGAGGGAGCGGTCGAGGTCAAGGCGGACGCCGGCGCGTCGTCAGCCGGGCGAGCGTATACAGGATTCTCGACGAGCTCGAGCAGCTAAGGCTGGTGCAGCGCGTGGAGACCGGCCAGGCGATGGTGCGCTACGAGCGTGTGTGCGAGCACGACGAGCATCACCACCACCTGGTGTGCGACGAGTGCGGGGTCGTGATGCCGTTCTCCGACCCGGGGTTGGAGCGCGCGATCGAGACGCTCAGCGAGCGGGTTCCGCTGGCTGTGTCCGAGCACGAGATCGTCTTGCACGGGTCCTGCCGGGACTGCGCTGCCTGAGCTCGCGAGCCTGCCGCGTCATGGAGTCGTCCTGCCCCGGCGCGCGGCGATGAGCGCGGCCAGCCCGGCGATCAGTCCCAGGGCGCCAAGGATCAGCGCGGCGATGCCAAGGCCCTTGCTGGCGCCCGCGGTCGTGGCGACGGTCTGGGTGGGCGCCTGTGTGGACTGACCCGTGCCGCCGGTCTGTCCGGCGCTCGGCCCGGCCTCGTCGCCGGCGACGTCCTCGATCACGCCGCCCTTGGCGGTGACGTTGATTCGCGGCGCGGGGTGTTCGGCGCTCAGCGAGGGGTCGATCCAGTGCACGACCTGTCCGTTGCTGTAGGTCTGGACGGTCCTGAATTCGAGCGCGCTGTCCCGTTGCATTGGCGGGGATCGCCAGCGAAAGCGGGAAGTCGATGAACTGGCCGTTGTTCACCTTGCCGAGCGGCCCGGTCCAGGTCCAGACGATCTGGGAGACCTCGGTGTCGATCGTTTCACCGTCTTCTGTGATCGGCGTGGTGAGCTTGGCTTCGATGACGTGCGCCGTCCAGCCGGTCACGTTTTCATAGTCGACGCCCGTGAATCCGGGTGGGAACAGCGTGTCGACCTTCGTGACGTATGCGCCTTCCTGCTCGCCGGGGACGCGCACGTCCAGCGTCGCGAACGCCCCGGCGGGGATCGTGTTGGGGTGCAGGCTGATATGTGCCTGCGCGGTCGCGGGCGCGATCAGCGCGCCGGCGGCGAGGAGTGGTGCGAGCTTGCTGGCTTTCATAGCGGTGAGGTTCTCCTGTCTGGGGGTTGCGTTCACTGGATGGGGACCTGGACGGTGCGGGTGTGCTCTTCGAATTCGGAGACGCGGTCGGTGAACTGGATCTCCCAGTCACCGCCGGGGCTGAGCTCGGCGGAGCTGAGGATGTAGTGGCCCGGGCCGGCGACCGTCACTCGCAGCGGCAGCGGGCCGATGCGCTTGGACGGGCAGTTCGGCGGTGGCGGTGAATTCCTTGGTGGCGGTGAACTGGGCGCCGGTCGTGGCGTCGATCAGATACAGGTGGATCGTGTTCAGCCCGACCCGCGCCGGTTCGACCGTCATCTCGAGCTCGGCCGCTCCGAGCGTGGTGTTCGTGGAGAACGGGCCGGAGGCGGCGTCGATCGGCGGCGCGTAGCTGATCAGCGCCGCGGTGACTCCGAACACGCAGAGCAGCAGCGCGAGCTCGCCGCGCAGCGTGCGGCGCGCCAGAGCGCCGGTCTGCCCGGGCGGGCGCTCGGAGGCGACGATCCGTTTGAAGGCCGGGAGCACCCGCTCGCGGTTGACCCAGCCGAGGCCGATCAGCGCCAGCAGCAGGACGGTCTTGGCGATGATCAGGGCGCCGTAGGTGGTGTGAAAGAGCCCGTTCAGACGTGCGCACATCGATATAGGCCTGCACGACCCCGGTCACCGCGATCACGATCACCGCGCCGAGCGCGAGCGGGGAGAACCGCGCGAGCGTCGCGAGCAGCAGCCGGCTGCGCTCGGGACGGTCGAGCTCGCGGGTCGCGGCTCCCAGCGCGAGCAGCAGGCAGGCGATCCCGCCGACCCAGACGCTCGCGGCGAGCACGTGCAGGATGTCGGAGGGGAGGAAGACGGCGGTGGGGCTCTGGATGCTCGCGTGGCCGCTGAGCGCGGGCGTGATCGCCAGGTAGGCCGCGCCGACGCCGATCAGCGCCGAGCAGCCAGCGCGGCGGCAGCGGAGCGAGCGCGGAGGCGTCCGCCTGGATGGTGGCCGTGGCCTCAGCCTCGGTCGGGCCCGTGGATGCGGTCGGACCCGGGCTGGAATTCGTCCGTGCACGAGCAGCGAACGCCGTGGCGGCCATCAGCAGGACGCCCAGCACGAGCCAGTCGAGTGCTCGCAGGCCCCACACCTTCCCGAACCGGCTTTCCAGCGTGCTTTGCAGGACCGTGTGTTTCAGCGAGGCCCACAGCGACACCCCGGCGGCGCTCGCGCCCTGCAGGAGGATGCCGAGCACGCTCACGAGCACGCCCAGGACGACCGCGACGATCAGCAGCAATCGCATGCGCCCGGCGAACATCCGCGCGGCGCTCCGCCACTCGGGCTCGCCGCCGGCGACCGCGGCGAACCCGGGCCGCCAGGCGATCAGCACGAACGCGAGACCGCCGAGCAGCAGCGCGATCGTCAGGTAGTCGAGGCCGCGTACGATGCCGAAGGCGAGGGTCGGTGATCTCGCCGCTGCTGGTTGCGGCCGATCAAACCGGCGACGGTGAACTTCGGCGGCGGCTCCGGCGATGGCCGACGTTGAACACCAGGCCGCCGTAGACGATGTGCGTGTCGGCCGAGATCACCCGATAGGTCGCGGTGTAGGTGCCGTCCGGCAGGTCGGGCTTCAACCCGACGCCCATCCAGTGCTCGTCGCCGTCTGGATGTGAGACGTCGAGGTTGTCGACCTCGGTCCCCTGCGCGTCATAGACGCGCACCGCGCCGAGGGTTCCGCCGACCGACTGGTTGTACTTGAAGATCACCTCCGCCGGCTGAGTCGCCACCGTGGAGCCGGATGCCGGGGAGGTCCCGAGCAGCTGCGCGTGGGCGAGCGCGGCCGGAGCGCTGCAGAGCGCGCCCGCGAGGACGAACGCAAGGGCGAACGCGAGCGCCGGCGCCGCTCCGGCATGGCGCCGGGGTCGCAAGCTTGGGTGCATGATCTCGCGGTTGCGAGCGGTGGTGGGGCGACCGAACATGAAGGCTCCTCGCTGAATGCGTGTGCGGGTACGTCGAGAGTCGTCGCGTCGGGCTCAGCCGGATCGCAGCGGATCTCGTCTACGGGGCGAGCAGCCACAGCCCGTCGCCGGGCGAGGAGTGTCTAGCTCGCCGGGGCGAGCACGGGCGGCGGGCGCACCGCGAGCGAACGACCGATCAGCAGGCCGCCCTGGACTGCCGCCAGGATGACGCTGTGGCACTTGCTCGCCGAGGGGTGACGGCGCACCCGGCGAGCACGAGGCTCGCCGCGCAGTGCGATCAGGACACGCTCACCCGGATAGCGCCGTGCCAGCAGCGTCAGCGCGAGCGCCAGAGTCGGCAGCAGACACAGGATCGCGTGCAGCACGAGGCGATGGACTCTACTCCAACGCTCGCGGTCTCAAGCCGTCGAGATGGCCTCGAGGTCGTCATCGAGCCGATCCCCGGGATAGGCGCGTAGCGTCTCCTCGCTGCATCTCGGGCGGCCCCACAGGTAGGCGAGCACGCAGATCAGGGCGAAGACCGCCACCACGAGCAGGACCGGTCCGGAGTCCTCGACGAGCGCGCCGACGACACCGGCGGCCAGACCGCCGGCGAGCGCGGCCTGCCAGGCGGGATCGCCGGCGACGGGGGTCAGCAGGCGCTCGTGCCGGCGCAGGCCCAGCGCGGCGCAGACCAGCGCGAGCGCGGTTGCGATGGGCATCGCCTGGTTGTGCAGCTCGCCGAAGGCGGCGGTGTAGCGGCGGACGATCACGTCGCGCAGGTCGCCGGGCGAGCGGGCGTGCAGGATGCTGCCGGTGTAGTGCCCGGAGCCGTGGGCGGTGGCGAGGTCGAGCGCGGCGAGCGCCACGAGCGCGAGGATGGGAGCGATCAGCACGATCAGGGCGCGCCTGCGTGTGATCGCGCCGGGCAGCAGCATGACCGTGGCGACGGCGGCGCCGGCGCTGACCAGGATCACCCCGCCGACGCCCGCGCCGATCCGCGCCGAGCCCTCGACGGCCGCGAGCAGGACGCCCGCGCCGGCCATCGACAGCGCCGCGCGGCGACCGCCGGCCGATCCTCGATCGGTCACGGGGTACAGCGCGGCGGCGACCGCCGCGAGCACGAGCACGGCGAGGCCGGACTTGAGCTCGTTGCCGATGCCGTAGAAGCGCGCGCCGAGGATCGGGTCGGGGCCGAGCAGCGAGCGCATCAACAGCTGGGTGCCGGCGAGCGCGTCGATGGCAAGCGCGATCACGGCCACCACCGCGGGGGCGAGCGGCGCGCGGGGCCACGGCAGCAGCAGGTCGGTGAGCGCGCCCAGCGTCAGGCAGGCGAGCGCGATCGTCGGGTACTCGACCGTCGCGCTCGGGCTCGAGCGCCGCGGGAATCAGCACCGCGACGGGCGCCCACAGCACGCCGAGCGCGCCCGCGCGCATCGCCCATGCCCGCGCGCGCGGCGAGGGCGCGCGAGGCGAGCAGCAGCAGCGCCCACGCGCTCAGCAGCCAGCCCAGCGCACGCAGACGCCGTCGGACCGATCACGTGCAGGCGGGCCATCAGGGCGCGCAGGCTCGCGGAGTGCAGCGGACCGTCGGTGTGGATCGGATCGCCGCGCATGTCGGCGGGGAGCGGCTGAGTCGGGTCGAGGCGATGCGAGGATCGTCGGGGCGAGATCGACCGCGGCGATCAGGCCGCGCTGGTTGGTCGTCGCCGAGGTCAGTGTCATCGGCGTCGACGGGCCGGTCTGCTGGGTGTGTCCGCCGGGCGAGAGTCCGGCGGCGGCGGCCCACAGCAGTTCGTGTCCCCGCGGCGCGCGCGCGCGCTGCACGACGAGCAGCAGCTCGCCCGGGGCACGCGATCGCATTCAGCGCGCGCAGATCGCTCGACGCCGGTCCGACCGGCCGGCAGGTCGGCTACGACCAGGCGATGCCTCCGGCGTAGTGCCGCGATGCGAGCGAGCAGCGTGGGGGCCGACTCCGAGCGAGACGGCGGCCACGCGCCCGCCGCGATCGGCGGCCGCGATCGAGTCGAGGTGTGTCGGTCCCGATCGCTCCCGCGTAGGCGGCGCCTCCGGGGATCTGTGCCGCGAGCAGGCCGGGACGCAGCAGCTGGGGAGCTGCTTCGGCGCGTCGTGCGCGCCGCCTGCCAGCCTGCGATCGTCCCGGCGGTTCGGTACCGATTTATTGGCGACAGCGACATGACCGGTGGCGGTCTGGGCGAGTAGGCCGAGTTCGCGATGCGCGCGCCCTGCGTGATGTCGAGCAGCAGCTGCTCGGCCGAGTAGGAGCCCTGTGTGGCGGACATGATTCCGACAGACATGCCCGGGATGCTCGCGAGGGTGGTCTCGCCGGTGGGGATGAAAACCAGCACGACCGAGCTTCGTCGGGGCCGCAGGGTTCTTGCGGGCACGACGCGGGTCGCTGCGGCCGGCGCCGATGCGGCGCGCGGTGGCGCGGCGCCCGCGAAACCCATCGCCGCGGCACTGGACGTGAGCACACACGCGAGCGCTATGGCGATGGCGCCGACGAGCGGGAGGGCGAGGATCCCCGCCGCTCCCCGCCAGACCAGCTCAGCCTTCAGCTCCCTCGGTGGCCACGCCTGCGCGCGGGTGTGGAGCCGGACCGGGAAGCGTCGGCGGGCCGCTGGGCGAGCGTCCGTCCGCGACGTCAGACGGCAGCACGGTCCCCTCGATGTTCAGCCGCGGCAGGATTCGGTCGAGCCATGCCGGGATCTGCCACGTGCGCTCGCCGACGAGGTGCAGCACCGCCGGCAGCAGCAGGCAGCGCACGACGAGCGCGTCGAGGAACACGGCGCTGGCGAGGCTCAGGCCGAACTCCTTGATCACGCGATCTTCGCCGAGCATGAACGACAGGAACACGCACACCATGATCGCGGCGGCCGCGGTCACCACGCGCCCTGTCAGCGCGAGGCCCTCGGCGACCGAGCGCGAGTGTTCGCGGGTGTGCGTCCAGCGCTCGTGCATGCGCGAGATCAGGAACACCTCGTAGTCCATCGACAGCCCGAACACGATCGCGAACAGCATCACCGGGATGAACGACTCGATCGGGCCCTGCTGGACGCCGAACACGCTGCCGAACCAGCCCCACTGGAAGATCATGACGATCACCCCGAGCGCGGCGCTGATGCTGAGCAGGTTCATGATGGCCGCCTGCAGCGGGATTACGAGCGAGCGGAACACGATCATCAGCAGCAGCGCGCTCGAGCAGCACGACGACGCCGATGAACAGCGGCAGCTTGTGGCCGAGCACGTCGGCGAAGTCGACCGCGCCCGCGGTCACGCCGCCGACGTATACGGTCATGCCGGTATGCGCCTGCGACCGGCGGGACCACGTGTCGCGCAGGCGATGACCAGCTGAGTCGTCGCGTACGCCTGCGGGGAGGAGTGCGGGTAGACGGTGATCGTCGCCACTTCGCCCGACGGGTTCAGCTTGGCCGGGGCGACCGAGCGACACGCCGGGTGTCGCGGCGATCGCCGTGCGCAGCTTTTCGACCGACGGCGCTGCCGCCACCCGGGGGCGAGGCTACGGCCACGCCCTGCTTGGCGGCTTCGCCGGCCGAGCTCCGGCACCTTCGCGACGACCAGCAGCGGGCCGTTGAAGCCTTCGCCGAAGCCCTGCGCCAGCAGCTCATAGGCGCGGTGGGTGGTCTGGTTCGCGGGATCGTTGGAGGCGTCGCTCGATCCGAGTCGCAGCGCGATCGCCGGAGCGGCGATCAGGAGCATCACCAGCGTGGCCGAGATCGCGATCGTCCAGGGCCGGCGCTGCACGAACGCGCTCCAGCGCAGCCACGTGTGGCCGGCCTGAAGCGTGCTCGCCCGTGGCGGGCGTCTGCGCACCGGCCTCGCCGGCGGCTGGGGAGCCGGTCGGCACCCGGCGCGCTCACTTGCGCCGGCCGGTCGGCTTCGCGCGGCTTCACGCGCGCGCGCGCGGCGGCTGGGTCTCGCGACGCGTGCGCCCGGCAATCGTCAGCAGCGCCGGGAGCAGCGTCAGCGACGCGAGCATCACGAGCAGCACCGCGATCGAAGCGGCGATCGCGACCCCGTAGAGGAAGTCGACGCCCAGCAGCATCATCCCGAGCAGCGCGATCACGACGGTCGTGCCCGCGAACAGGACGGCGCGCCCGGCGGTGTCCATCGCCTGCACGACCGACTCGCGCGCGTCGCCGAACGTCGGCCCGGGGGTGCGGTAGGCCTCGCGGAAGCGCGTGAGGATGAACAGCGCGTAGTCGATGCCGACGCCCAGCCCGATCATCGCGGCCAGCTCGGAGGAGAAGTTGGGGGTGTCCACGACATGGGTGAACAGCGCGATCGCGCCGAGGCCGGTGCCCAGTCCGAACAGGGCGGTGACGATCGGCAGGCCCATCGCGGTCAGCGAGCCGAACGTCAGCAGCAGCACGACGATCGCCGCCAGCAGCCCGACCGCGGTGGACAGGCCGAAGCCGGCCTGCTCGGTCGCCTCGATCGCCTGCCCGCCGAGCTCGACCTGCAGCCCCGGCCGTTCTGGCCGCGCGGGCGGTGTCTGACGACGCGTTCGGCGGCGCTTTTGGGCAGCAGGTTCGCTTTTTCGTCGAACACGACCGTCGCGAACGCGATCTTGCCGTCGGCGGAGATCGCCTTGCCGGCGGATGCGCCCGAGTAGGGGCTGATCACGGCCGCGACGTGCGGCGAGCTTCGCGACCTGCGCGAACGTGGCGCTCATCCGCGCGCGTACCGCCGGGTCGAGGACCGTGCCGGAGGAGACCTTGTAGACGATCGTGTCGCGGTCGCCGGCCTGCGCCGGGAAGCTGTGCTGCAGCAGGTCGGCGGCGCGCTGGGCGTCGGAGTTGGGCAGCGTGAAGTTGTTCGAGTAGCTCGTGCCGGCCGACTGTGCGAAGACGTTCACGACGAGCAGCAGCGCGATCCAGCCGATGACTACGTACTTGCGATGGGTTGTCGACCAGCGAGCGAGCTTCAGCATGGCGGTCCTCCGGGGGAGGTCGGCGGGGCCGGCGTCGGGGGAGCCTGCTGAGAGCTCCGAAGGGTAGCCATCTCCCCCGGTCCGGCGCGAGCCCTCAGTTCACGCTGGGATCCGCGGGCATGCGCGCGAGCAGGGCATAGCCGCCGCCCATGCGCTTCAGAACGGCGCTCCACAGGTCTTCGGGGCACGTCGGTGAAGACGTCGTCGGGGATCGCGGCATGCGCGATCCAATCGCCATCGGCGACCTCCTCGTCGAGCTGTCCTTCGCTCCAGCCGGCATATCCCGCGAACACGCGCCGGCGGGCGGTCGCCTCGGTCAGTTCCTCGATACCCGCGTCGGGGGCGGGGAAGCCGATGCGTCCCAAGACCAGCAGCCCCGCCGGGGAGGGGTCGAGGAACTCGGCCAGACACACGATCGAGCTGGGCTGGACGGGCCCGCCGACATACACCGGCTCCTCCTCGGCGACCGCCTGCTCCAGTTGGGGCACCGCCTCGCCGACGGTCACCGTGGACGGGCGGTTCAGCACCACGCCCATCGCGCCCTCCCGGCTGTGGACTCCGACGAGGATCACGGCGCGCTCGAAGTTGGGATCGTGCAGCGCCGGCGAGGCGAGCAGAAGCTGACCGCGGAGCGATTCGTCCATGATCTCATTGAGGCTAGCGCGCCGTGGACGGCCGTGGGCGCGGTTTTTAATGACCTCGCGACGTCCCTGCGGCTCGCGACGATCGGCTTCGATATCGATATTCTGACTGTGCCGGACGATCGTCAAACGAACGGGAGGACATAGAGCATCATGGCCAAGACTCCACAGGTAGGCGAGCCGGCGCCCGATTTCGAGCTCCCCGGCACCGACGGGCCGTTCAAGCTCTCGGACCATCGCGGCGAGCGGGTGGTGCTGCTGTTCTACCCGGGCGATAACACGATGGTCTGTACGAAACAGTTCTGCTCGTACCGTGATCGTGCGGAGGACTTCGCTGCGCTGGATGCGACGGTCGTCGGTATCTCTTCGCAGGATCTCGCCTCGCACGAGGATTTCATCGCCAAGAACGGCTTGACGGTGCCGTTGCTGGCCGATGTGGACAAGTCCGTTGCCAGGACCTACAGCGCCCACTCGAACCGCCTGGGGACCAAGCGCGCGGCGATCGTGATCGACGAGCAGGGCGTCGTGCGCGACCGTCACGATCATCTGCTGGGGCTCGACTATCAGTCTGTCGATGAGCTCAAGGCGGCACTGGACGCGCTCCCGGCCTGACGGGTCATCGAGGGGCGATCACAGGTCTGCCACCCGCCCGTGAGTATGCCCCCGGGATCACCTCACCGTTGCTGGGGCTTGCAGTCGGCTCCAAATCCCGAAGCTCAAACGGCATCCCGCCACATCGTGCTGATGACCGGTCCACCCTCGGGATTGAACTCCGTTACATGGCGGTGCCGGCCCAGAGTCCCTGTAGAGGTACGGCTGCGAGACGATCGCCGAACGGAAGCGTGTCCGCTCCCGTGTAGAGGATTGCTCCAGCCTTGAAGCGCCCGCCGAGCTTGTCGCGTAGGTACCGCAGGCCCGCGAAGTCCGCGCTGTTGGGGGTCGCGGTTGCCTTGACCTCGATCCCGACGACCTCGCCACTGTGGCGCTCGAGGATGACGTCGACCTCGCGCTGTTGCTTGTCGCGATAGTGATACAGCGATAGGGGCTCTTGTGCCCAATCGGCTTGGCGACGGAGCTCCATCGCGACGAAGCTCTCGAGTATGGACCCGGCGACGGGACCGTCCTCGGCGATCCGTCGCTCGTTTGCGCCGATCAGAAACGCGAGCAGCCCGCTGTCGAGGATGTAGAGCTTGGGGCTCTTGACCTGTCGACTTGAGAGATTCACGTGCCAGGGCTGAAGCTTTGCGACGAGGAACAGGTCTTCAAGGATCTTCGTGTGAGCCCTGGCGGTGTTGGTGTCTATGCCGAGGTCTGCGGCCATGCCGTGAAAGGAGGCCAGCCCGCCTGACCTGGCGGCGATGACGTAGAGCAGCCGCTCGATGTTCTCCACGTTGCGCACATTCGCTACGTCTTGCAGATCACGCCCGGTAATCGAGGCGATGTAGCTGGAAAAGAAGCTCGATCGGCCACGGAGACCGCGACCCTGAAGCTCAGGGTAGCCGCCGGTCACGAGCATGCTCGCCGCGGCGGCGCGACCGATCCTCGCTCCGGAGACCGGGGGAAACCTTGCGTGGAAGAGCGCGTCGATGAACGTCTCGCGGGTGCCCCGCAGCTCACCCTGGGACAGGGGTGAGAGATTGATGTATTGGACGCGCCCGGGAAGCGCGTCGGCGACGGTCGGGAGCGTGAGGAGGTTCGCGGACCCGGTGAGCAGGAACTGTCCGCGCGTCTGGTCGCTGTCCAAGCGCCGCTTGATTGCCAGCAGCAGGCTCGGTATACGCTGAACCTCGTCGATCACCGCCGCGCCGGTGATCGCGGCGACAAAGCCAGCCGGGTCTGTTCGCGCCGCGTTCGCCGTTGGCTCGTCGTCGAGGCTGATCAGCCGGGCGGGATGCTCGTTTGTCGCGATGTCCGCGACGAGCGTGCTCTTTCCGACCTGCCGGGCGCCGAGCAGCGCGACGGCACGGCTTTCAGCAAGCGCTTCGAGAACCTGGGGGCGGACGTGGCGTGCGAGGAGTCCTTCTGGCATCCGCGAAGACTACTACCATGCCCGGACCGATTGTGAATAACTGGACGGCCGGATTATGATTTACCAGGCGGACAAATTGTGAGCGACCCGCACGCGCGCCGCTCAAGTGCCGCTGCTGGCGGGTGGACTCGCTGCCGGACACGCTGTAACAGGCCGCCTGAGTCATTCGAGCGGCACTGGTGGGCCTACGGGCGCGTGTCAGTCGGATAGCGCCGAATAACTGTGGATAAGCCTCGATCGCCCGAGTTGGCGCTCCTTTACGATATGGTAAAGGCGTGCCGCGGATTTCGAGTAAGCATCAGGTGACGCTTCCTGTGGAGACGTTGAAGTTAGCGGGGCTGGAGGTCGGCGACGAGGTAGCGATCGAGGCCGACGGAGCCGACCGCATCGTCGTCCGCCGGGTTTCGCGGGATGTCGAGCGGGCCCTGGGTGTCTTCGATGGCCTGTACGAGCCCGGCTACTTGGATCGGTTGCGCGCTGGGGAGCGTGCGTGAGCGGCTGTGTGCTGGACACCGATGCTGTGATCGCGGCGCTTGACCGGCAGGACTCTCATCACGAGGACGCGGCAAGGGCTGTCAAGGCGATGATCGACGAGGGAACTCCCCTGCTGCTGTCGCTCATCAACTATGCCGAGACGCTCGTGAGGCCGGCGGAGGCGGAGCGTTCTCTGCGGGCTGCCGTGGATGCCCTGGGCACTTTGGGCGTCAAGCTGATTGCTCCAACCCCGTCGATCGCTCTAGATGCGGCGCGCCATCGCGCTCTGAAGATCAGCCTTGCGGACGGATTTGCGCTCGCCACAGCGCAAGCGCACCACGCGAGCGTCGCCTCGTTCGATCGCCGAGTCCGCCGTGCCCTGCCGAGGGTGGGGCTCGAGCTGGCCGACTGCTTGACCTGATTGAGTGGACGGTGTGCGCGGGGTGGCTCGTGAATTGCCCGCGTCGCCCCGAGCGTCTCATGCTCCGAGGCGACCTCATCGAGCACGCCGAGCATCGTGGGTTTCGCACGAGCGGGTTTGGATCCGGGTCAGACTCGCGCAGCTCGCATATAGGCATGCGCGGCTTGTGCGCCGTGCTCGGTGCGGGCTACGTGTCGATGTCCAGTCCCGGGATCGGCTCGATCGGGAGCTCGCCATGGACTTCTTCCAAGCCGATCAGATCGTTGCGATCGCGGGGACGGTCGGCGAGGCGCTTGAAGCCGACGATGCTGTCCAGGCCGGCGACCAAGAACTCGGCGCCGCCGTACTCGGCCCGCATCGCGCGTTCCTCGACGGTGTCATAGTCGAGCGGAGGCAGTCCGCCGCGGAGGATGTCGATCACCCCGGCGCGGGTCTTCGCTCGCAGATGCGTCTGGCCGAGCAGGTGCTGCTTATCGAGCGGCGCCTCGTCGCGAAACCGCACACCGCCGAGCCCGATCAGGGCGGCCAGCACACGCCGATCGTTGTCGGCGTCATCGGGGGCCAGGAAATCGATGTCCTCGGTCGCTCGAATAAACCGGTTGGCGATGACCGCGAACCCGCCGATCAGGACGAAGCGGGCATCCTCGGCGACCATGGCGGCGACGGCGACATCGAGCTCAGGATCGACCGCGTCCATCGGCTCGCTCGACAGCTCGCAGCAGGCCTGCCGCCTGGGCTGAGAGATGCTGTCCGCGCTTGAGCAGCTCGCCGACCGGCGTATCGGGCGGGGGTGTCAGCGCGCGGCGCTTCTCCTCGTTGAGCTCAGCCCACTCGGCCTCGTGACCGGGCTCGAGCAACGTCTTGCGGGGAGAAGCGCTCATCGGTTGCGATTCTACCGCACCACGGGGCCTTGCGAACCTCATTGTCTGTGAGCATTCGGATCCGTACGGCGCCCCCGAAGCCGGGAAGGTCACCACCACCAAGGGATTGGTGAGCCCCTCTACATAGGACCCAATACCTCACTCACCTACCGGCCAATGCTCAACATCGAGCTCTGGCATCGGGAAGTGCTTGGGATTGCCGGTGGCCAGTCGCGCGCCGATGCCCACGGCGGAGGCGGCGATCAGGCAGTCGGCTTGGCTGAGGGTGATCCCGTTGCGGGCATGGTCTCGGCGCCAGCGCCCGGCGCGTTCGCCCTCCGCTCGAGCGAGCGGCGCCAGTCGAAGTCCTGTCAGGAAGCGGATGACGAGCGTTCCTTCGTCGCCGTCCGTGCCGCGAATCACCTCATCGACATTGACTGCGCATATCCATGGCACCTGGCCGGCGTCTCGCAGTTCACGCACACGCTGGGCGGCGGGACGACCTCGCAACGCGTCGATCAGGACGGTCGTGTCGAGCAGCAGCGCCAAGCCGCTCAGCCGACGCGACCCGGGTCGCTGAAACGCTGCGCTGTGACCCAACCGGCGGGATCGGTATCCCACTCATGCTCGTTGCCGGCGAGGGCGCCCAGACCGGCTTCGATGTCATCCCAGCGGCGCTCATCCTCGAGCGCGCGACGGACGGTCTCGCCGATGAATGCGCTGCGACGGCGCCTGCCGACACGCCGGTCGAGCGCTTTGATGAGATCCTCATCGAGGCTTATGTGCAGACGCATGGCCACAACTTAGCACACGCCCTATCATCGACCGACTGGTGCGCCGCCCCCGGGGCTCCGTAGGGCCCGATGCGGTGCGTTGTCGGCGTGGTGAGAGTGGCGTCCATTGTTCGCTCTTGACAAGTCGGGCGTTTGGCGTTATGTTCTGTCCTGTTCATGACTTCCTGCTGTGGGACGTCGGGGCACGATAGATCGGGTTTGGGTCGGTCCTCGGACCGGTTTGAGCGCTTGTAAGGGATTTCAGGGGAGAGGGCCGGATCAGCACATGAGGGGTTGTTTTCGCGTGAGTCAGTTGGGGACAGACGTGTCGGGGATCGTCGCGCGCCAATTCGGCGCCGTAGGTAGATGCGTCAGCAGCGCTGACACATCTCTCTCTCTCTCTCTCTCTCTCTCTTGCCCCAGTAGCACCCCTCGTCTAACCGCCCCGTCACGGCGGTTTTCTCACCTCCTCGCGAGGCATGGCTCACCGCGCCCCGCGCCTTGTTCGAAGCTACCCTGCCACGCGCGTAATGACGTTCGCCGTCCGCAAGCGGTAACGCGAGACCGAAGCCTCGCTTACACGCTCACGATCGGCCGGCAAGCCCACTGCGAGGGGACCTGTCGTGCGCCTGGAGGCGTAGCTGAAATCAAGAGCGCCTCATCTCTTCAACACGCGGTGATATCCCGTGCGCCTGGAGGCGTAGCTGGGTCACCCCACACATCGTTCTTGCCACCCGCGTCGGTGTCCCGCGGCCGTGGAGGCGTAGCTGAAATCAAGAGCGTCTCATCTCTTCCACGCGCGCTGGTATCCCGCGGCCGTGGCAGCGTAACCGGTTCACCCCACGCGTCGTCCTTGCAGCACAGTCTTGTTCAGAGGGTCTGTTCGAGCGTCGTCGCCATCGCCCTCATCGTGGTGTCGGTGTTCGAGGAGGCTCCTGTGCGTGCTCCCACACGCGCGGGTTCTGACATCGAGCGCCGCGGCTTTAACTCGAGGCCGCGGCGCTCTGCATGCTTTCGGTTGAGCGGGGTGTGCGATGCCGGTTAGGGCTGGTATGCGTAGCGGCGTGTTGGAGACGCGGCGTGCGCGTGAGGGGAGCGCCTCTCCGCGGGTGCAGGTCTCGGAGATGCAACGCGCGCGGTTGCTCAGCGCGGCGGTAGTGACGTTCGATGAGCTCGGTTATGCCCAGGCAACGGTGGCGCACATCACCGCTCGCGCGCGGGTGTCGCGGCGCACCTTCTATGACCTGTTCTCCGGTCGTGAGGAGTGTCTGCTCGAGATCATGAACGACACTCTCGAGCGGATCGGTGCAGAGCTCGAGAGCGCGAACCATGGCGGGGGGTCATGGCGTGAGCGTGTGCGTATGGGGTTGTGGGTGGTGCTCTCGTTCCTCGATCGTGAGCCTGTGTTGGCGAGGGTGTGTGTGGTGCAGAGCGCGCGTGGTTCTCAGCGGGTGTTGGAGGCACGTGAGGAGATCCTGGCGCGCGTGGCCAAGATCATTGATGAGGGTCGTCTGGAGAGTGCGCGTGCGGCGCAGACCCCGCCCCTGAGCGCCGAGGGTCTCGCCGGTGCGGTGTTGGCGATCGTCTACAAGCGCCTGCTGAAAGGTGGGGGGTCGCCGCTCGGGGGTTTGCTGAACGAGTTGATGAGCATGATCGTGCTGCCCTACCTAAGTCCTGCCGCCGCGCGTCGGGAGCATGCCCGTACGGTGCCGGTCGCGCCGAGGGTGAGCGTCACGCCCGTCACGATCGCGCATGGCGGCGGAGAGGACCCGTTGAAGGAGGTCCCGATGCGCCTGACATATCGCACCGCGCGGGTGTTGCAGGCCACCGCCGCTCACCCAGGTGCCAGCAATCGTCTGATCGGTGAGCACGCGGATATTTATGACCAGGGCCAGATCTCGAAGCTGTTGGGGCGCCTGAAGGGCCTGGGTCTGCTCCAGAACGCGGGCGCGGGTCAAGCCAAGGGTGAGCCCAACGCGTGGCGCCTGACCGAGCTGGGCGAACGCGTAACGGAGCAGCTCAGCCTCGGCGCGAACCTCGAAAACGAGGTCACGTGATGTTCGAGTGTCTCGCGATGGGAGAAGACAACACCAAGCAGAAGAGCACCAAGCGGGGGCACCAGCCGAAGCGGCAGCAAAAGACGTCAACCGACCGCAAGGGGAGTAGGTAGAACATGCATCTTCCACGTAAGTCCATTTTGGCTCGCCGGACGACGGTTTCGGGGGCGTCAGCCGTAATTATGCTCGTGGGTGGCGCGTCGTTCTGTGCCCCCGCGCTCGCGCTACCCAAAGGCCGGACGTATGAGATGGTGAGCCCGGTATATAAGGGTGGATATGGCGTGAATGGCATTGCGGCCGTTGCGCCCAATGGTGAAAGTATCGCATTTTCTTCGCTGGGGGCGTTTGCGGGAGATCCCTCCAACAACCCCACGGCGGGTGAGTATTTTGCTCGTCGTGGAGCCGGTGTTGGTTGGACGACTGCGCCGTTGGCGCTTCCCGCGACAATCTCGGCGTTTTCTGCGTTGGTTGATTTTTCGCCAACACTTGAATCTTCGTTCTATAACGTGCGTCTGGGCCCCAATTTTGGAGACGCCGGCTCTGACAGCAACCGTAGTGAGTATCTTATTCATTCCACCGATTCTCCGGATAGTGCTCCGAACTTTCCAAATCTCGCTCCGAATTTCCAACCGGCGGGCTTTACATTGGAAGAGCCGAATCCCCCATCAGACCCACGGCTTAGGACGGATTACGAAGGTGCGAGCACGAACTTTTCCCACACTGTCTTCACCGATTACGCTGAAAACGCCGAACAGCTTTTGCCTGAAGCTATAAAAACCAGTTCACATCTTTATGAGCTCTCGACGTCGCAGGCGTGCGGGCAGTTGACGAGCGCCGTGTGCGGCGAAGGCGCTGCTGAAGGTGAAGGGTCGCTGCGGCTTGTCGCGTTGAACAATCAGGGCAAGGTATTTGCACCATCCTGTGGAGTGCAGTTTGGAGATGCGGAAAGCAGCGGGCGATTTAATGCGGTTTCGGCGGACGGTAGTGAGATGTTCTTCGCGACATGTCCAGGTGATGCGAGTTTGCCCAGTCAGTTGTTTGTCCGACTGGGGGGAGAAAAGACGCGTGAGGTGTCGCGGCCGCTGTTGCCTGCCTGTAACGAAGTGCCATGTCCGGGAGCTGGTAGCGACGGGTCTGTTTTTCTCGGGGCATCCGAAGACGGGTCGAAGGTGTTTTTCGAAACGGCACAGTCACTGGTGCCGGGGAGTACCGACGTCAGTAACAACATATACATGGCGAGCATCGGTTGTCCGGGTGGCGAGGAGAGCTGTGAACCGGCTGAACGTGAAGTCACCGGGCTCGTGCGGGTTTCGCATGATCCAAACACTGGAGAATCCGCGGAAGCGCAGGGTGTCGTGGCGATCGCGCCAGACGGTTCGCACATCTATTATGTCGCCAGAGGAGATCTGCTGAGCCCCGTTGAACGGGAAGTGTTGGCGGATAAGGGACTGGCGTCGCCGCAAGTGGGGGCCGACAATCTGTACGTGTTTGATAGTGATACCGGGAAGACGGGTTTTGTCGCGGAGCTTTGCTCTGGCTCGCAGCTTTCGGGCTCGTTTGAAGACGTAAATTGTCCGGAGGTCCGCGATATCAACGATAATGACACGCGGCTGTGGTCGCATGGGGGCCACGAAGCGCAGGTAAATGTATGTGCCAGAGAAAGTGTGACCGAATGCACGGGCGATCTTGAAACCGGCCGGTTCTTGGTGTTTTCGACCTATGCCCAGCTCTCCGGCGGAGACACCGACAACGCGAGGGATGTCTACCGTTATGACGCGCTCACGGGCGCGCTTGAACGTGTGTCGGTCGGCGAAGGCGGGCACGACGCAAACGGCAACGGCTACGACACAGCCAAACTACCTGGAGAAACGACCAATAAGGAAAATGCAGACGCCACCATACCGGTTTCGGTCGCTCTGGGTGTGGAAGGACTGGCCCGTCAGCGCAACATGGAAAGCCGGGTCGTCAGTGAAGATGGTTCGCGGATCGCCTTTACGACCGCGGAGCCGCTCTCGTCACTCGCGACGAATGGTTTGTCAAATGCTTATGAATGGCATGAAGGTGGTGTGTCGCTGGTCTCTGGCGGCAGCGCGACTCGTGCCGTCGAAGAAGTCGTGATCTCTTCCTCGGGGCGAGATCTGTTCTTTACGACCACGCAGGGTTTGGTGCCGCAGGACACCGATGGTCAGGAGGACACGTATGACGCGCGCATCGGTGGCGGTTTCCCGGCGCCGCCGGCTGAATCGAGGCCGTGTGAAGGCGATGCGTGTCAGGGACCGTTGACCAACCCCGCGCCGTTGTTGATCCCGGGAAGTGTCTCTCAGGCGCCGGGAGGGAACTTCGTCGCTCCTGTATCTACGACGTCGGTGAAACAGAAGAAGATCAAGGCAAAGATCGCGAAGTGCAAGAAAGGGTTCGTGAAAAAGAAGGACAAGTGCGTCAAGAGATCGGCGGGCAAAGGGTCCGGTCGTAGAGAGAGGTCCAAGTGATGAACGTCAAGCAGATTCTGATCCCGTTCGGGGCGCTCGCCGCGTCGCTCGCTATGTCCGTGTCGGCGAGCGCGGCGGAAGTAAAGCCGTTTGAAGTGACGAAGTTTACGCTGCAGACAACCGAACCGACACGGGAAGTGGTCGAAGAACCAAGCCCCGGTGTAACGACTCAGAATATCGTGAACAGGCCGGAAGCGTTTGCGCAGGCGGGCGGGCACGCGTGGGGGCTGACGACCACGATCGGGTTCGCGACCGAAGGCAGTGTCGGGGGTGGCGATCTACACCCGACGCAGGATCCCAAGGACATCGTGGTGACTTTGCCTCCCGGATTGCTCGGCAATCCGAACCCACAGGCGTTTCCACGCTGTCCCTTGGCGGTCGCCCTGACGGTGAGTGCTGGTAAATATTGTCCCGTTGACACACAGATCGGCGTTTTCAGACTGCGCACCGAGACGGGATCGTTTGCGTTCGCGCCGATCGTGAACGTGACACCTGAAAAGGGACAGTCTGCCGAGTTCGGACTGGAAAATTACTTCGGGCCGACAATTCTGTTGACCGCTCACGTGGTGCGCGTCAACGACACCTACGGATTGACGGTCGTCAGCAACGAGATCCCAAGTATTATAGAACTCGATGAAGTGGAACTGACATTCTGGGGCGTGCCGGCAGACCCAAGCCATGATCCACTGCGTGGCCTTCATTGCAGAGAGACAGGATCCGGAGACGATCTGGGCGAATGTAGCAACTCCGCTAACAATGCGTTCGAGGGCTTGCCCAAAATAGGTATGTCGAGTGGCCTGCCCGAGGTGCCTTTCTTGACGATGCCTACCGATTGTGCGGCGGGTCCGTTGGCGACCAGGATGAGGACAGATTCATGGGAGGAACCGGGGCGGTATCTGGAAAAGACCCCGGAAGAACCCTTGCCGTCGTTGGTTGGTGGTGCTGGTGTGGGTTTTTCTGGTTGTGATTTGTTGGCGTTTGGTCCCGAAGTTGAAGTACGGCCTGGTTCGTCGGGTGCGGATGAACCGGTCGAATTGGGTGTGAATGTGAAGATTCCGCAGTCTGAAGGCGTTGAAGGTACGGCGACGCCGCAGTTGCGTGATGCTGCCGTGACGTTGCCGGAGGGGTTGTCTATCAGCCCGGGGATCGTCGATGGTATCGAGGCGTGCAATGAATCCGGCCCTGAAGGGATCAATTTCAGTGGTCCCGAATCGGAAGAAATTGGTTTGAATGGTGAATCGCAATTGGCGCCGGGGCATTGTCCCGATGCGTCGATTGTCGGTACCGCAAAGGCTTTCACGCCGCTGCTGGATGAACCGGTGGAAGGCCATGTGTATTTGGCGAGACCATTGTGTGGCGGTGGCGGCCAGGCGCCGTGTACCGAACGGGACGCTGCCGACGGTGACTTGTACCAATTGTATTTGGAACTTGGTGGGCAGGGTCCGTTGGCTGATACCGGCGTGAACTTGAAGGTGCGGGGGAAGGTGGAGGCCAATCCCGCGACGGGGCAGTTGACTACCGTTTTTGAAAACACGCCGCAGTTGCCGTTCAGTGAATTGCAGGTCCGGTTGAATGGCGGTCCGCGGTCGCCGCTCGATAATCCCGCAGTGTGTGGTGCAGCTACCACGACCAGTGATTTCACGCCGTGGAGCGCGCCCGGCATTACACCGCAGGGCCTGTCGGTCGCCGGCACCGCGAACGCGACACCGTCCTCTTATTATGATGTTGGTGGCTGTTCTGATCCTGTACCGTTCGCGCCGGGGTTTGTCGCGGGGATGGTCACGCCGCAGGCTGGAGAGTTCAGCGCGTTCACGCTGAACCTCGCTCGCCAGGATCGTGAACAGTTCGTCAAGGGCATCCAGATACACACCCCCCCGGGATTGCTGGGGATGCTCTCCAGTGTCCCGTTGTGCGGGTCTGTGCAAGCGGAAACGGGCACGTGTACCGAAGCGTCAAAGATCGGTACTACGAGGGTCGCTTCGGGCGCGGGGTCGCACCCGTTCGAAATCGAAGGCAGCGTGTATTTGACGGGCCCGTATGATGGCGCGCCGTTCGGTTTGAGTATCGTTACCGATGCTGTCGCGGGCCCGTTCAACTTGGGATTGGTGATAGTACGAGCACGGATCGACGTGAACCCCGAAAACAGCACGTTGACGATCACGACCGACGAAACGGGGCCGCACGCGATCCCGCAAATGCTGGACGGTGTCCCGTTGCGGTTGAAACGTGTGACGGTCGATATCGACCGGCCCGGGTTTATGTTCAACCCGACGAATTGCGATCAGCAGCAGATCACGGCAGTGATCTCCGGTTCGGGGAACACGAGCGCCGGGGTGAGCAGTCCGTTTGCTGTCGCGGGCTGCAAGACTCTTGAATTCAAACCCAAGTTCACGGTCTCGACGGCCGGTAAGACCAGCAAAGCCGGCGGTGCGAGCCTCGACGCGAAGTTGTCCTACCCCGCTGGATCGGTCGGTAATGAGGCGAACATCGCACGAGTCAAGGTCGATCTACCGAAGCAGTTGCCGTCACGGCTGACGACGCTGCAGAAAGCGTGTACCGCACAGGTATTCGAAGCGAACCCCGCGAATTGTCCTGTGGCGTCGATCGTGGGAACGGTGCGCGCCAATACCCCGTTGCTGCCGGTGGGCTCGTCCGGTTATGGGTTGTCCGGCCCGGTGTACTTCGTCTCTCACGGTGGCGAAGCGTTCCCCAGCCTGATAGTCGTGCTGCAGGGTGACGGCGTGCGCGTCGATTTGACCGGTAGTACTTTTATCAGCAAAGCGGGGATCACGTCAAGCACGTTCAAGACTGTTCCCGACGTCCCCGTGAACACGTTTGAGATCTACCTCCCCGAGGGCAAGTTCTCCGCGCTCGCCGCCAACGGGAACCTATGCTCGAGCAAGCTGACGATGCCGACAGAACTCGTCGCGCAGAACGGCGCGGTAATCCACCAGAGCACGAAGATCACCGTTACCGGCTGCCCAAAACCCAAGAAAGCGAAAGCTAAGGCCAAGAAGCGAACCAAAGCGAACAGAGCAAATCGGGCAAGCCAAGGGAGGGCACACTCATGACCACGAATCGCATAAAGATGGTCCTCCCACTAGGGACCCTCACAGCCCTCCTCCTAGGGCTCATAGGTGCGGGTGGTGCGTGGGCGGCGACTCCACCGGTGAAGGAGATCCTCTCCAGCCATTTTGGTCGTGAAGTGAACCTCACGGAGACGGATGCGAAAGCAGGACCAGCGCTTGAAGATGTTTGCACGGTCCTCTCCAAAGACGAATGTCAGTCGGGTCGGGAAGGCTCTATCTCCGGCGGGTTCGCAAACGCTAACGGCGTCGCTGTCGATGACGATCCGGCGAGCGTCGAGTATGGCGACGCGTACGTCGCAGACTCTCTCAACCATCGTATCCAAGTTCTCACATCAACCGGCATATTCGTGCTGATGTTCGGTAAGGAAGTCAACGCCACAACCAAAGGCGACATCTGCACCGCTGCGTCAAAAGACGTTTGTCAGCCCGGGGTAGAAGGATCGACTCCCGGGCAGTTTGGGGAAAGCCAGAAGAGTATCACAGTCGACCCTGCAAACGGCGACGTCTACGTCACAGATTTTGTCAAAACCGAAGTTGGCAGCAACGTACTTTTTGGTGTGCGTGTACAAAAGTTCACCGCGGAAGGCCGTTGGCTGCTGGAGATCGGCAAGGAAGTCAACACGACGACCAAAGGCAATCTCTGCACCCAGGAAGAAATCGAAGTAAAAAGCGTGCACTGCACTGGCCCAGCACAGTACGAATTCAGTAACAGCAAAGGTCCCGACGTGGAACCATCGACCAACAGCACCGAACCAGGCGCACTCCCGATCGGTGAACCGCTGTCCGCCGCCGTAGGCGGTCCTGAAGACCTGCTGTATGTCGGTGATGGCCAGCGAGTCCAGAAGTTTACTCCCAACGGGAGCTACAAGGAACAGATTCTGCTTACGGAATCGGTGGGACCGATGGCGATCGATGACTCCTGTCAACTTCAAGTACCAGCGTTGAGTGAAAGCACCACGCCAACGTGCGCGGACTTCGACCCATCCTACGGAGACCTGTACATTGTCTACAGCGAAAACGGGAAAGTCATACATAAGCTCGCTCCCAATGGTAAACTTATCGATGAATTTCCCTCGAGCCCTAGGATTGAAAGTGGATCTTTTACTATCGCTGCGTTGGCGGTTGACTCTTCCGACCGGTTGGGCGTGAGCAAGGGCGAACAAGTGAATGGGGAATTTGTCCTCTCCGGATCCCTCGTGGATGGCGCCACTGGTCACCTGATCACCGAATTCCAGGTCCCGGGCAGCTCATCCGAACTTGGGGGTTTGGCGTTTAGCGCGGGTGACGAGCTGTACGGCAGTGCCCACGATGAAGTGCTGTCATACGCCCCTGTTCCCGTAGCCGAACTGTTGACGCGTCCCGCGTCCTGTACACCGGGCGCCGAAGACGAAACGGATGCGATGTTCGACTGTGCGTTGAATGGGGAAGTAAACCCCGAGGGAGTAGCTGGCACCGAAGTGTCCTTTCAGTGGGGTTCGACGACGGCGCTCGGTAGCGAAACCCCCGCGCAGGTCCTCTGCACAACGACATGCGGCTACACCCCCGAACCCGCGACGTTTATGGTCAAAGGTTTGCGCCCGAACGCGACCGTGAGCTATCGTCTCGCGGCGCACGACCAGAACGTCGTTGCGCCGGAACTCCTCACGAGCGCCACGCTGTCGTCTGTCACACCGGCCGTCGCGCCGCGGGTCATCGGTGAACCGAGCGCGTCGTTCGTTGGCTCTTCCTCGGTGGTGCTGTCCGGTGCGTTGAACCCGGAGAACGCTCCGACGGAATATTTCTTCGAATATGCCTCGGGGGTGCTCGGTGGCTATTGCGAAGGTGCTGTGAGGACCAAGACCTTGGAGTCCTCGTTGTATGGCGCGATCGGTGCGACGCTCGAAGTAAGCGCTCTGCAACCGGCCACGACCTACCAGTACCGGCTGTGCGCGATCAACACGAACGGTGAGAAGGCCGGCGGCGCGCAGGGTTCCGGCAGCCCGATAGCTGCGGGGTCCTTCCAGACGGGCCCGGCGCCTGTGCCGCAGGCGAGCACGGGCGCCTACAGCGCGCTGGGCGCGACCACCGCGACGATCTCCGGGATGGTGGATCCCGACGGTCAGCCGGCGAGCTACGCCTTCGAACTGGCGGTGGCGAACGGCACGGCGACGCCCGAGTACACGGTCGTGCATTCGGGGCCGGCGGGTGCCGGCAGCACACCGACACAGCAAACACTGCTGCTCACGGGTCTGCAGCCGGGAACGACCTATGCTTACCGCATAACGATCAGCAGCGGGTACGGCACCGCGACAGGAGAAACGGTGCTGTTCACGACCGCGGGCTTACCGTCGGTTCTCGGTGTCCCCGTATCGCCGCCGCTGCTGGCGGTCCCGGCGATCGCCTTCCCCACGGCATCAGAGGTGGCCACGACCACCAGGACGGCGACTTCCAAGTGCAAGCGGGGCAAGCAGCTCCGCCATGGGAAGTGCGTGAAGAGCAAGCGTAAGAAGGTCAAGCAGGCGAAAAAGACGAGTCGTTCTCGAAAGGCCAAGCGATGAGCCTTGTTTTTGTCATTCATCTAAAGGAGAGATAGCGATGCTTAGAAGGATCCATATAACCCCCAGCACGGTGATCGCCATCATCGCTTTGGTCTTCGCGGTCACGGGTGGAGCTTTCGCCGCGACCGACGGCGGTAGCGTTGCTGGTGCTCCGCGCGCGACGGCGAACGCGGCCAAGAGCAAGAGCAAGGCCAAGGCGGGCCCCAGGGGCCCCGCTGGTCCCAAGGGCGCGCCCGGTGCGCCCGGTGCGCAGGGCCCCCAGGGAGCAGCCGGCGCCCCGGGCGCGAAAGGCGAAACCGGCAGCGCCGGCACCAACGGTACAAGCGGTACAAACGGTACCAGCGTTACGAGCAAAGAATTCTCCGGTAAGAAAGAAAAATGCGAAGAAGGCGGCAGTGAATTCACCGCGGGGAGCACCAAAACGTTTGCGTGCAACGGCAAAAACGGCACCACCGGGTTCACTAAAACGCTCCCCAGCGGAGAAACCGAGACCGGGACCTGGGGCTTTGCCACACACAGCGAAGGCGCGGTAATCGAAGCATTCTCATTCCCGATCCCACTGGAAAACGCTCCAGAAGTACACGTCATCAAGCCCCACGAAGAAGGCAAGGAAGAAGCCACGAACTGCCCTGGCACACTCGCAAAACCAGCCGCCGCCAAAGGCCAGCTCTGCATCTACTCCGAAATCCTCGATGCAGACCTCGGCGGCGCCGAGCGGTTCGCAGCAGGGGCATCACTCCTGTTCGTCTCCGCCACCGAAGAAAAAGGCGGCTTCGGAGTCATCGACAGAGGCACCTGGGCCGTAACAGCCGAATAGACACGCCCAACACCGCTACAGCAACCACAAGAACCATCGCGGCCCGGACAGCCAAAATCACGCTGTCCGGGCCGGCGCAGTACGCCCCGGGACTACCGGTGCCTTGCGAACCTCATTGTCTGTGATCTCACCCCCGGGCGCCGAGCGCTCCTCGGCCACGCGCCGGGAGTGCAGCTCGGCGAGCTCCAGCTGCAGGTTGCGCGGGCGCTCGCCAGGACCGGGCGAGCGTCTGCTCCAGGCGCCCTCGCGCGTCGAGCTCCCAGGAGTTCTGGTTGTCGGCGAAGGCACCGCTCGAGCGCGTCGAGCAGCTCGGCGCGCAGCGTCGGAGCCTCGACCGGGGACGGCGAGCTCGACGCGGTGGTCGAGGTTGCGCGGCATCAGGTCGGCCGAGGCGATGTAGATCGTGTGCTCGCCGTCGCGCTCGAAGGCGTAGACGCGCGAGTGCTCGAGCAGGCGCCCGACGATCGAGACGACGCGGATGTTCTCCGAGATGCCGGGGACGCCGGGGCGCAGGCAGCAGATGCCGCGCACGTTCAGATCGACCTGCACGCCCGCCTGCGAGGCCTCGTACAGCGCGCCGATGCAGCGCCCGTCGACGAGCGCGTTCATCTTCATCACGATCCGCGCCGGGCGTCTGCGCGGAGTGCGAGGCGATCGTCCGCTCGATCTCGGCGAGGATCGCGTCGCGCAGCTGGTTCGGCGCGACCAGCACCTTGCGGTAGTGCAGCGGGCGGCCGAAGCCGGTGAGGTAGTTGAACATGTCGGCGACGTCCGCGCCGATCTGCCTCGTCGGTCGTGAACAGGCCGAAGTCGGTGTACAGCCGCGCGGTCGCGGAGTGGTAGTTGCCGGTGCCGATGTGCACGTAGTTGCGCACCCCGTCGCCCTCGCGGCGCACGACGAGCACGCACTTGGCGTGGGTCTTCAGCGCCGGCTGGCCGTAGACGACGTGCACGCCGGCCTCCTCGAGCGCCTTGGCCCAGTGGATGTTCATGCGCTCGTCGAAGCGCGCCTTCAGCTCGACCAGCGCGACCGCCTGCTTGCCGCGCTCGGTCGGCGTCGATCAGCGCCGGCACGAGCGGCGAGTCGTCGCTCGTGCGGTAGACGGTCTGCTTGATCGCGAGCACGTTCGGGTCGGCGACGGCCTGCTCGACGAAGCGCTCGACCGAGGTCGCGAACGAGTCGTAGGGGTGGTGCACGAGCAGGTCGCCTTCGCGCATCGCGCCCATCACGTCGGGGCGCTCTGCCTCGTGGCGCAAGCAGGCGCGGGTGGGTGCTGCCGAGCAGCGGCTCCTCGCGCAGCTCGGCGTAGCCGGGCAGGCGCACGATCTGCCACAGCGCGCCCAGGTCGAGCAGCCCGTCGACCGGGTAGACCTCGTCGTCGGCGACGCCCAGCAGCGTCGATCAGCTCGTCGCGCAGGCGCTGCGAGCAGCGCGTGCCGACCTCGACGCGCACGACCTCGCCGAAGCGGCGGCGGCGCAGCTCGTCCTCGACGGCCTGCAGCAGGTCGGCGGCGTCGTCGGAGACCTCGAGGTCGGCGTCGCGCGTGACGCGGAAGACGTCGTAGTCGACGATCTCCATGCCCGGGAACAGCGCGTCGAGGTGGTGGGCGATGACGTCCTCGAGCGCGACCAGCGTGAGCGGCCCGTCGCTGGGCTGCTGCAGCGCGACGAAGCGCGGCAGGATCTCGGTGGGGACCTTCACGCGCGCGAACACGGTCTCGTCGGTCGCCGGGTCGCGCACGAGCACGGCGAGGCTGAGCGAGAGGTTGGAGATGTAGGGGAACGGCCTGCCCGGGGCGACCGCGAGCGGCGTCAGCGCCGGGAAGATCACGCGCCGGAAGTGCCGCGCGAGCTCCGCGCGCTGGTCGTCGTCGAGCTCGTCCACGCCGACGACGGCGATCCCGTGCTCGGCCAGCGCGGGGCGCAGCCGGCCTTCGAAGCAGTCGCCCAGGCGCGCGCCCGAGCTCCTGCGCGCGCTCGCGGATCAGGGCGATCGTCTGCGAGGGCGTGCGCCCGTCCTGACCGGGGTTCTCGACGCCCGCCTCGATCTGGTCGTGCAGGCCGGCGACGCGCACCATGTAGTACTCGTCGAGGTTCGTCGTGTAGATCGCGCAGAACTTGACGCGCTCGAGCAGCGGCAGCGGCCTCGTCCTCGGCGAGCTGCAGCACGCGGTCGTTGAAGTCCAGCCAGGAGAGCTCGCGGTTGATGTACAGCGCGGGGTCCTCCAGTGCGGGACCCTCCACCGCCGGACCGTCCGCTGCGGGTTGATCGTCGTCGAACATTGCCTGCGCTCACGCTACACCGTCGGCGCCTGCAACCTGTCGCCAAGCGGCCCCGATCGTCGAGGTGGCCGGCGGATGCCGCCAGGGTTGATGCAGGGCAATGGCGCGTCAGCTCCGGCTACTGCGTCACGTCGAGGCCGACCGATTGGAAATCGGCCAGCATGGGACGCGGCCGATCGTCGAGCTGGCCGGCGGATGCCGCCAGGCTGATGCAGGGCAATGGCGCGTCAGCTCCGGCTACTGCTTCACGCCGAGGCCGACCGATTGGAAATCGGCCAGCACGGGACGCGGCCCGATCGTCGAGCTGGCCGGCGGATGCCGCTAGGCTGATGCAGGGCAATGGCGCGTCAGCTCTGGCTACTACGTCACGCCGAGGCCGAGCCGCACGGGACGCGGCCCGACGCGGATCGGCGGCTGACCCGGCGCGGGGAGCAGCAGGCGCGCGCGGCCGGAGTCGCGATCCAGCAGCTGGCGGTCGCCTTCGACGAGGTGCTGTTCAGCCCGAAGGTGCGCGCCCGCGCGACCGCAGAGCTCGCGGCCGAGGGCTGGAGCGCGCAGCAGCGCGAGCTGTTGGGCGAGCATCCGCCGCTGGCGGGCGGATTCGACGCGCCGCAGGCGATCGAGGCACTGGCCGGCGTTCCGGCGCAGGACGGGCGGTTGCTGGTCGTCGGTCATGAGCCCGACCTGTCGCTGACGGTCGCCGGACTGAGCGGCGGGCGGATCGACTTGAAGAAGGGCGGCCTGGCGGTCGTGCGGCTGGAAGGCGGGGTATCGGGCCTAGGCGACGAAGGCGTGGTCGGTGAGCTCGCGATCCTGATGCGTCCCCGCGAGCTTGCGCTGATCGCCGGCGTTCCAATCGGGCGGGATTGAGTCGGCGGCGGCGGGCGACACGTCCATGTCGCGCTCCGCCACGGAGCTTGCGCCGGCGGCGATCGCGTCCAGCGACTCCGCCGCGAAGCGGTAGCCGATGCCGAAATGGGTGTGGATGTAGCGCCAGCGCGGCGAGGCCTTCTCCAGCTTCTGGCGGAGCTTGCGCACGAACACGTCGACCGAGCGGTCGCCGCGCACCATCGCGTAGCCCCACAGGCGCGAGTAGATCTCCTCGCGCTCGAGCACGCTGCCCTCGGCGGCGGCGAGCAGCTCGATCAGCTCGAACTCGCGCCTGGTCAGATCGAGGCTGTGCCCGGCGACGAACGCCTGGAAGCGGTCGGTGCGGATCTCGACCTCGCCCGCCAGCAGCGGCTTGACCTCGGCGCGGCCGCTGGCGCGCCGGCGGCGACGCGCGACGCTCTGTACGCGCGCGATGACCTCCTCGGGATGGCAGGGCTTGGTGATCCAGTCGTCGGCGCCGAGACGCAGCCCGCGCACGCGCTGGGCGACCGTCGAGGGACCGGTGCAGACGACGATGCCGAGCTCGGGCAGCGCGCCGCACAGGCGCTCCAGCCACTCCCACGCCTGCGGGCCGAGCACGGCGAGATCGACGATCAGCGCGCTCAGGCGCATCGAGGCGATCGCATCGGTGGGCACGGGCCCGGCGAGCACGCGGTGCTCCCAGCCGAGGCGATCCAGGCGCTTTGACAGAACCTGGATGAACCCGCTGTCGCGGTCGAGCACCGCGATCCGCAGCGAAGTGCCGCCCTGGGTGCCCGACGGCGTCGCCTCCTCCGTGGCGCGAATACCTTCCGTCATCGCCGCGCAGTCTATGGGACCGAGCGGACCGGGTGTGCAACGTCCTGCCCACGGTAACAGGATGTTCACAAGCAAAAGTCGCTATTTGCGACCCGAGCAAGCCGCGCTACGAGCACTGGGCGTCCTGTCCGAGCCTGACGATCGGGCGTTTGTCCGGACGATCGTGCTGCGCGCCCGCCGCGATTCACCGCGGGCCACGTACATCGCGCAAAGCGGCGCCGTCGGCACAAAGCAGCATTCGCAGATACAGTTCAGGCAAGCCGACTTTTCAGGGTGCATCTGTGCGGCTATGGCTCTGCAACCCCGTTAGGAGGTGGGCGCATCGTTCGGGAATGTGCACAGGCGGTGAAGGCGCTGATCGACAAATCGACATCGATCGGCGTGCTCCTGCTGTGCGTGGTGGTCCTGCTGATCCTGGCAGGAGTCATTAGAACACCCAACGGAGGGAGCGCCCCGACCGGCAGGAAGGCGAGGCCGCGCGAGTACATCTACCTGGACTCGGCGCGCGTGAACTCGTACCTGGGTCAGATCGACGGCGGCGAATCCACGTCCGAAGATCTGCGGGAAACCACCGCGAGCAACCTCGAACTCAAGGCCGGAGAGGCCACTGTCGGCGCGACCGCCTCCGAAGGCAAGGCGCTCGTCAAAAGCCTGGTCGTCACGAAAAGCGAGGCCGACAAGTTCTCCGATCTGCTCGGCGACCTGGAAGCCAAGGAATCAAAAGAATGGCTGGGGGAATTGAACGTCAAAGCAGCATGCAAGTTCGTCGGCGGACTGGGCGGGCCCGCGACGCTCGACGGGTCGATCGTCCTGATCAAAAACGCGGAAGTGCAGGTTCCCCCGTTCATGTCGGTGTATCCCGAACTGCGGCACGTCAGCTACCGTGTGCTGCCGGCGACGCCATCCAGAAGGACGGGCAAGAGAGTGGCGGAAGTGTTCAGAGCTCCCCCGCTGACGTCTTTTCGCGCGGTCGACGAAGCGGTGCGAGGCCGGCCGAAGAAAGAGCAGAAAGAATTCGCCAAGACAGTCGGAGCGAACCCGCGCATTCCGTTCTCCTTCACGGTCAAAGCCACGGCCAAGCAGATGCGTGAATGTAAAAAGGAAGAAGAAGCGCAGCAGCGCAAGCAGGTCGTGCCGAGCCCGCTCGAACCGAAGGCCGCGGAACCGAAGGCAGTGGAACTGAGGGCGCGGCGATCGACGGTCGCCGAAGCGGAGGCCGTGGAATCGAGCGGTTCCGGGCAAGCCAAGGAACTGACGGTCGTGCTGCCGGCGCGGTTTGCCGATCTCACCGGCGACCCGAGCCTGCTGGCGGTGCCGCTGACGATCGTGGGACTGGTCGTCGACAAGGAGCCCAAGGCATTCGGCGACGGGACGTCGGTGTTGAGTTACTGGCCTGCGCTGAGCGTCGCGAAAGCGCCGCTGCTGCGCGAGCTTGGAGTGAAGAGCAGGTATCTGAAAATGGGGCGCGTCGCGCAGCGCGAACAGCTGTTCGAGGCGCTCGAGCGCTCGCTCACCTACGAAGGCCCCGTGGTCGAGATCGTCCCGATCGCGATGTACGACTGATCGTCGACCTCGGCCCGCGGCGGTGGATCCGGCCGCGGGCGGACCCGTCCGCGGGCTGACGGGACAGAGGCCCGGATCAGCTCGAGTCCGGCGCGGCGTCGAGCGGCACGCCGGCCGGGTGGGAGGAGTCGGAGAACTCGCGGAACAGGCCGGTGACGACGAACGCGACCTGCTCGCCGATGTCCACGGCGTTGTCGCCGATCCGCTCCAGCGCGCGGGCGACGAGGATCATGTGCATCGCCCACTCGCGCGTGTCGGGGTCCTCGCCGATCTCGATCGCCATGCGGAAGATGTCGCGGTTCAGGCGGTTGATCTCGTGGTCCTGGCGGACGAGGTCCTCGGCCAGTTCGACGTCGCGCCCGGAGAAGGCGGCGCGCGACTGCACGACCTCCGAGCGCGCCTGCGCGCCCATCTTCATGAGCGCGTCGAGCACCTCGCGGCGCACCGGCGGCTCGTGGCCGGAGAGGGGGATCAGCTTGGCGATGTTCACGCACTGATCGCCCATCCGCTCGACGCGCATGATCACGTGCAGCAGCGCGGCGACGAGGCGCAGGTCGCCCGCGACGGGCGCCTGCAGGGCGAGCAGCGAGAGGATCCCCTGGTGGACCTCCAGATAGCGCCCGTCGAGGCGGTCGTCGTCGGCGATCACCATCTGCGCGAGCTCGACGTCCTGGTGGCTCAACGCCTCCATCACGCGGTCGAGCTGCTCGACGACGAGATCCAGCCCGCCGAGCGCGCGCTCCTGCAGCTCCAGCAGCTGCTGCTGGAAGTGCGCGCGGCCCTGCCGGCCGCGCGCGGGCGCGGCGCCGTCGTTGGGACCGCCGATCGCGTCCGGGATTTCGGGCTGAGCTGCGCCCGCGCGTGGGTCATTGCCGGCAGCCCCGGTCATTGTCCCAAGCTCCTAGCGGACGGTCGACCAAGCAGAGCAAGGACGCAGGGAGCGTGGCGTGCGAGACGCACGCGAGCTGGCCGATCAGTCGATCGCATCTGATCGACGATCGGTAAGGACGCCGCTCCGCGCCGCGTCGACGGTTCGCTAGCCGAACTTTCCGGTGACATATTCCTCAGTGCGGGGATCGTTGGGGGTGGTGAAGATCTCGTCGGTCGGTCCGACCTCGACGAGCCGTCCGTCGAGCATGAACGCGGTGCGGTCGGCGACGCGCGCGGCCTGCTGCATGTTGTGCGTGACGATCACGATCGTCACGCGCGTCTTGAGCTGGGCGATCAGCTCCTCGATCTTGAGCGTCGCGATCGGATCGAGCGCCGAGCAGGGCTCGTCCATCAGGATCACCTCGGGGTCGACCGCGAGCGAGCGGGCGATGCACAGCCGCTGCTGCTGTCCGCCGGAGAGACCCGAGCCGGGCTCGTGCAGGCGGTCGGCGACCTCCTCCCACAGGCCCGCGCCGCGCAACGCGGCTTCGACCTTCGGCTGCTGCGCGGCCTTCGAGCGTGCGCGGCGCCCGTGCGAGGTCAGGCGCAGGCCGGCGGCGACGTTGTCGAACACGGACATCGTCGGGAACGGGTTGGGCTTCTGGAAGACCATCCCGATCGCGCGGCGCACGGCGACGACGTCGACGGATGGGTCATAGACGTCGAAGTCGTCGAGCAGCACCCTGCCCTCGGCGCGGGCGCCGGGGATCTCCTCGTGCATGCGGTTGATGCAGCGCACCATCGTGGACTTGCCGCAGCCCGACGGCCCGATGATCGCGGTCACCTCGTTGGCGCGGAACTCGAGGTCGACGCCCTTGACCTGTTCGGCCTCGCCGTAGAACGCGCGCAGGCCCCGCAGGTGCACGGCGAGGCCGGGCTTGCTCAGCGCGGCCGGCCGGCTCGCGACGGTGGCCTCGGAGCGCGAGGGCTCGGGCGCACGGGCCTGGCGTGGCTCAGCGATCTCGTCGGGATCCATCGCGGCGGTCCTCGGGCCGTGCTCGACACGCCGGTGCCCAGCGGTGAGGGGAGGCGTTTTTCGGCTTCGGTGTTGGGGGGAAGTGTGGTCATGCAAGGCGACTCCTTCGTGCGACGAGTCGGGCTATCAGGTTGAGGATCAGGATCATGACGACGAGGGTGAGCGCGGCGCCCCACGCACGGTCTACCACGGCGGTGGTCGGAGATGTGACGTCGTTGTAGATTTGCACGGGCAGCGAGTTCATGAACCCGCCGAGGTCGGTGGTCGTCTTGAACGTCGCCCCGGCCGTGAACAGCAGCGGCGCGGTCTCGCCGGCGGCGCGCGCGATCGCCAGCAGCACGCCGGTCACCATCCCGGGCAGCGCGGTGGGGAGCACGATGCTGAAGATCACCCGCCAGCGCGGCGCGCCCAGGGCGAGCGCGGACTCGCGCAGGGCGCCGGGGACGAGCAGCAGGACGACCTCGGCGGAGCGGATCACGACCGGCAGCATCAGCAGGGCCAGCGCGAGCGAGCCCTTGTAGCCGGCGTAGGAGCTGCCGGTGCCGATGATCAGCGCGATGTAGATGAACAGGCCGAAGATGATCGAGGGCACGCCCGTGAGCACGTCGACGAAGAAGCGCACGGTGTTGGCGAACCAGCCGCTGCGCCCGTACTCGACGAGCCACACGGCCACGCCGATGCCGATCGGGATCGAGATCACCGAGGCCAGCGCGACGATCTCGATCGTGCCGAGGATCGCGCTCTGCACGCCGCCGATGGTGGAGTTCTTGAAGAACGTGTTGCCGGTGGGGTCGGTCGTGAAGAAGCTCCAGCTCCACGAGCCGAGGCCCTTGCTCAGCAGGTAGTAGACGATCAGCAGGAGCGGGATCAGCGCGAGGATCGTGCCGGCGAGGATCGAGCCGCGGGCGAGCCGGTCCCGGCGCTTGCGCGCGGGCGTGAGCGCGTAACGGCCGAGGCGCTCGGCGGGTGTCGCGGCGGGCGGCGTCACAGCCCGGCCGCCCCTGCGATCGTCGGGGGCGCGCCCTCGGCGCGCTCGCGGGCCGAGGTGCGCTTGGGGGTACGCTCGCGCGCGGCGCGAAGCACGATCAGGCGCGCGATCGCGTTGACGAGCAGCGTCAGCACGAACAGCAACAGGCCGGCGGCGAACAGCGCCGAGCGGTGCAGCCCCTGGGCCTCGCCGAACTCGTTGGCGATCACCGCGGCGAGCGCGTAGCCCTGGCCGAACAGGTGCTGGGGCATCTGCGGTGCGTCGCCGATCATGATCGTCACCGCGATCGTCTCGCCGATCGCGCGGCCGAGGCCGAGCATCGCCCCGCCGATGATGCCGCTGCGGCAGTAGGGCAGCACGGCCAGGCGGATCATCTCCCAGCGGGTGGCGCCGAGGCCGAGCGCGGCCTCCTTGTGGTCGGAGGGGACGGTGGCCATCACCTCGCGCGAGATCGCGCGAGACGATCGGCAGGATCATGATCGCGAGGATCAGGCCGGCGACGAAGATGTTGGGGATCGTCACGATGCCGCCGCCGATGAACGGGACGAACGAGAGGCGGTCGGCGATCCACTGCTCGGCGGGCACGAGCTTGGGGGCGAGGAAGAAGATGCCCCACAGGCCGTATACGACCGAGGGTACGGCCGCGAGCAGCTCGATCAGGACGGTGACGGGCGCGCGGACGCGTCCCGGGGAGAGCTCGGTGACGTAGATCGCGGTGGCGACGGCGACGGGCACGCCGATCAGCAGCGCGAGCCCCGAGGTGATCAGCGTGCCGACGACGAGCGGCAGCGCGCCGAACTGTTCGGCGGAGACGTTCCAGTCGTTGTCGAAGGTGAAGCCGAGGACGCCGAACTTGGCGAACGCCGGCTGCGCTTCGCCGGCGAGGCGGAAGAAGAAGTAGACGATCAGCGCGAGGATCGCCGCGGCCAGCGCGGTCAGGCCCCAGCGCAACGCGCGATCGGGAAAGCGCGCGACCGGCGAGCGCCCGAGAATCGAGCGCCCGCCGGTCGGAAGCGATGCTGCCTCCATGGCCCTTCTATACCCGATCTTCCCGATTTCTTCGGTGCGGGCCATGGAGCGACTCATGCGGATCAGCCGCTGAGCGGCGAGCCGTTGCATTCGAGCTTCGTGACGGCTTCCTTGGACTTCGCCAGGATCGCGGCCGGCAGCGCCGCGTAGTCGGCCTGGGCGAGCACCGACTGGCCCTGCGAGCCGAGGCCGTAGTTCAGGAACTGCACGACGCCCTTGGCGGCCGCTTCGCCGCCGGGGATGCCGGCCTTGCACATGTCCTTGTAGACGACCACGAACGTCTGCGAGGTGATCGGGTAGGCCTGCGCGCCCGCGGGGTTGGAGATCTTGATCCCGAGGTTCGCCGGCACCGTCACTCCGGTCGCGGCGGCGCTGGTCGAGGCCAGGCTCGGCGCGACGAAGTTGCCGGCCTTGTTCTTGACCGACGCGTAGGTGAAGTTGTGCTGCAGCGCGTAGGCCTGCTCGACGTAGCCGACGGCGCCCGTCGGTCTGCTGCACCGCGCCGGCGACGCCGGCGTTGCCCTTGGCGCCCGTGCCGGTCGGCCACTGCACGTCCTTGCCTTCGCCGACCTTGCTCTTGAATTCGGGGTCGACCGCGGCCAGGAAGCCGGTGAAGCCGGAGGTCGTGCCGGAGGAGTCCGAGCGGTGGATGACCGTGATCGGGGTGCTCGGCAGCGACACGCCCGGGTTCAGCGCCTTGATCGCCGGCGTCGTTCCAGGTCTTGATCTTGCCGAGGTAGATGTCGGCGATCGTCGTGCCTTCGAGCTTCAGGCCGGTCTGCACGCCGGGGAGGTTGTAGGAGACGGTGATCGCGCCCAGGAACATCGGGATCTGCTGGACGGGGCCGACCTTTTCGAGCGTCGCGAAGTCGGCGGGCTTCAGCGGCGGGTCCGAGGCGCCGAAGTCGACGGTCTTGGCTCCCAGCGAGGTGATGCCCGCGCCCGAGCCGACGGCCTGGTAGTTGACCGTCAGGGGCGACAGCGAGGATGCCCACTGCTGGTAAACCGGGGCGGCGAACGTCGAGCCGGCGCCGGAGATCGTGCCTCCGGAGCTGCTCGAGGTGCTCGACGAGCTGGAGCTTGAGGAGCTGGAGCCGCATGCGCCGAGGCCGAGCGCTAGCGCCGCGACGCCTGCGAGCGCGCCAATCTTGTTATGGATCACTGAGAGTCTCTCCCTCTGCTGGGTTATATGTGCTGGTCGCCGGCCGCGAGCGTCCGCGCGCACGCGGAGTCCCCTGCCGGCCGGTGGGTTGGCCTGAGTCAGTCTCACGAATCGCCGGCGGCTCCGATGTGAACATTTCGTGAAAGCTCGTCGGGAGACTCGCCGGCGGCGTCGGCAGCGTGCATGGCGTCGGCCGCGCCCATCACGGTGCCGGTTCTCGCGCGCGGGCTGGGGCTGGAAGCGATAGCCGAAGCCCGGGTGGGTGTGGATGAAGCGGCGGTCGGGCATGGCCGTCTCGAGCTTGCCGCGCAGCTTGCTCACGTACACGTCCACCGAGCGGTCGCCCGCGCGCAGCTCGCCGCCCCAGACCTCGGCGTAGAGCTCCTCGCGCGTGACGATCGCGCCGGCGCGCCGGGCCATCGCCGCGAGCAGTTCGAACTCGCGCACGGACAGCGTCAGCGCCCGCCCGGTGGCCAGCACGAGACCCTCGCCGAGCCGGATCTCCAGTTCGCCGGCATACAGGGTGCTCGCGTTCTCGGCTGTGCCCGCCACGGGCACATAGCCTGGCCTGGACGGCCGCCGGGCTGGTTGCGAAATCGTGATCGAGTCGTGAAGAACTCGTGAAGAGAGCCCGTCGGCTGGGCGGATGTCCATAATCTGCCGCAGATGAGCCTGCTCAGCCGTCCCATCGACACGACCCTGGCGACGCTGCTGGAGGACGCGGGACGCAACGTGCGAGCGTTCGGCGCTGCTGCTGCGCGAACTGCTCGCGGCGTTCCCCGAGCACGCGACGCTCGCGCAGGATCTGGCCGCCTGCGAGCGCGAGGGCGACCGCATCACCCACGACATCATCTACCGCATGGGCGGCGGGCGGCGCGTGCGCGCTCCGTTCGACGCCGGCGACGGATACGCGCTGGCGACGGCGATCGACGACGTGGTCGACTACACCGAGCAGGCGGCGGCGCAGCTCGACCTGTACGGGGTCGAAGCGCCGATGGAGCAGGCCGTGGAGTTCGCCGACGTGCTCGTCGCCGCCGGGGCGGAGATCCTCGGCGCCCTGCGCTGCCTGCACAGCGGCGGTGAGCTCGCCCCGCATCTGGTCGAGATCCACCGCCTGGAGAACGAGGGCGACCGCCTGCAGCGCGACGCGGTGACCTCGCTGTTCGCGGGTGGCATCGACCCGATGGTGGTGATCCGCTGGAAGGACATCTTCGAGTCGCTGGAGACGGCGGTGGACGCGTGCGAGACGGTCGCGCACGTGCTCGAGGGGATCACTTTGAAGCGGAGAAGGCGCTGACGCGCCCCAAGCGGCGCATGCGCCGCTTGGCCTGACGGTGCATGCACCGTCAGGAGGAACCCGCGCATGCGCGGGTTCCAGGCAGGGTCGCATGCGACCCTGCCCCATCGCCGCATGCGGCGATGGCCTCAACCGGATGTCCTATTAACATCAAGGGCGTGTATCAGACGCTTGGGGCCTGTGCCCTTGCACCCGGCCCGCCGCAAGGCGGGCCGCGTCGTTCCTCTCACCCAACCGTAGTCGCCGGGGCACTCGCTTCCAGCCGCGCCCCGCTCGGGCTGCCCTGCAGGAACGCCTGAAACGGCAGCGACGCGCCCGCGCCGACTTCCGGCAGCACCGCTCTGCCGGCCGCGACCACCTGTCCACCGCGACGCGCGAGCACGTAGACGACGAGGTTCTGCTGCGTCACGCTCGACTCGTTGTGCACCGTACCCGCAGCGCCCGGCGTGCCGCCTTCTTCGCTTGCGTGCACGCCGTGCACTTCTATGCGCGGCGGCGGCCCGCTCGCGCTCGGCGCTTCGCCCACGATCGCGCTCACGCTTGCGGGCGTGCCCGAGGCGAGGATCTGATCGTCGATCCACGTCGCCCGGCCGTGCCCGGCCAGCGAGCCCAGCGAGGTCAGCGCCGGTTCCAGGCCCGCCGCGTTGTTCTGGAAGATCGTCGTGCCGTGCGCGTCCTTGACCGTGATCGCGATCGGCACCGCGCGCAGCGTCCGCGCCGAGGCGTTGTGCAGCAGAACGACCGCCGCGTTGCCTTCGTGGCCGTGCACGATCGTCGCGCTCAGCACGCGCACGTCGCCGCTCGCCCTGGCGATCGTCAGGCCTTTTTCGGCCAGGCGCGTGTGGTGGGCGGCCTTTTCGAGCTTCGCGCTCTTTTCGGCCGTCGTCTCACACCCGCTGAGCGAGACCGCGAGCGCGGCCGCCGTCAACGCCGCCGTAAGCGCTCTCGCCGGCGTCCTCACGAGCCGTCTCGTCTGCGGTCCTCGCGGGCGCACGGCTAGCGGACGTAACGCGCGGCGGGGAGCTGCGCGTGCACGGGGCTCACCCGAACACCCCGCCGACGTAGTCGCGCGTGCGCTGGTTGCGCGGCGCGCCGAAGATCTGCGCGCTCGGGCCGTACTCCACGAGCTCGCCCAGGTGCATGAAGGCGACGTGGTCGGCCACGCGCATCGCCTGCTGCAGGTTGTGCGTCACGATCACGATCGCCACCTCCGAGCGCAGCTCCACGATCAGCTGCTCGATCGTCGCCGTGGAGATCGGATCCAGCGCCGAGCACGGCTCGTCGAGCAGCAGCACCTCCGGCTTGACCGCCAGCCCGCGCGCGATGCACAGGCGTTGCTGCTGGCCGCCCGAGAGGCGCAGCGCGGGGTGGTCGAGGTCGCCCGCCACCTCGTCGTAGAGGCCGGCGCGGCGCAGCGCCGCGACCACCTCCGGCTCCAGCTCGCGGCGCGAGCGCCGCTTGCGGCGCCGTCCGGGGGCGTGCTCCTCGCGCAGCGCGTAGGCGACGTTCTCGTAGATGCTCATCGGGAACGGGTTCGGCTGCTGGAAGACCATCGAGATGCGCCGGCGCAGTGCGTTGACCTCCATCGTCTCGATCTCCTCGCCGTCCAGTGCGATCCGTCCCGCGCGCGTGGCGCCGTCGGTGATCTCCGTCAGGCGGTTCAGCGAGCGCAGCAGCGTCGTCTTGCCCGAGCCCGACGCGCCGATCAGCGCCAGCACCTCACCCTGGCGCACCGGCAGGCTCACGTCGCGCACCACCCAGCGATCGCCGTAGGCGAGCCACACGCCTTCGATCGCACATGCGCTCGATCCTCGCGCTCGCCGGCGGGCGCGTGGTCGCAGCGGCGGGGGGGTTCGCGGCGCTCGGCGCGGCGTGCCCGTTCGGGGCGATGATCCCCGTCGCCGGGCCGCTCGTGGGGCTCGCAGCGGAGACCGGCGGGAAGTCCGCCGGTGTGAGCGGACGGGGCTCGAGGACGGTCGGATTGCCGTGGCCGGCGATCCGGCGCGCGCGGGGCGGTCTCGTGGGGCTCATGTCGAGTCCTCGCTGCCCCGTTGCCAGAACGGCAGCCACGACCACGCCACGATCCGCTCGAACATGCCACGGCGCTCGTGCGTGATGCGCGTCACGAGCGCGTTCAGCGCGATCACCATCAGCAGCAGCACGAACGCCGCCGCATAGGCCTTTTCCGCCTGGTTGCCTTCGCCCGCGGGGGAGAAGTATTTGACGTAGCTCGTCAACGTGCCGCCGGTGCCGCGCAGCGTCGAGAGCCCCGGCGCCCCGCCCGCGCCTTCCAGGTGCAGCGTCGCGCCGAGCAGGATCACGACGATCGCCGTGTCGCCGATGATCCGCCCCAGACCGAGCGTCACGCCGCCCGCGATATTGCGGCGGATCGAGGGCAGCAGCACCTTGCGGATCGTCGTGATCCTCGCCTTGCCCAAGCGCGTAGGAGGCCTCGCGCACGTGAGCAGGCACCTGCGCGAGCCCCTCGCGCGTGGCGCCCACGATCAGCGGCAGCGCGAGCAGCGACATCATCGCCCCGGCCGTCAAGAACGAGCGCCCGAACACCGATCCGCCGGCCGAGGTCTGCGAGAGGAACGCCAGGAACGGCCGCGAGAACATCAACAGCCCGAAGATCGCCAGCACCACGCTCGGCGCGCCCGCGATCATCTCGATGCCCGATTCCACTGCCCGCGCGAGCGCCGCCGGGCGCCCGTACTCGCCCAGCCACACCGCCACCGCCACCCCCAGCGGCGCCGCGATCAGAATGCCGAGCGCGCCCAGCAGCAGCGTGCCGAGGATCGGGTCCAGGAACCCCCCCGAGGTGGCCTGCGTAGCGCCCACGCCCGGCGAGGTGAACAGCAGGCTCGGGCGCACGTAGGCGATGCCCTTCACCAGCATGAACACCACGATCGCCCCCGCCGCCAAGCACAGCCCGATCCCGACCGCCCAGCACAGCACGTACGCGGCGCGGTCGATCAGCGGCCAGCTTCCCACCGAGTCGCGCGGGCGCCGCGTCGCAGCGCGCTCGCGGGGGGCGCCGTCAGGACCTCGGGTGTCGTGATGGATGCACTCATATCAATCGATCCTGTGGATGTTCACTACGCCGACATGGACACGCAGGACAAGCTGGGCAAGGATTGAAAGGCCCGCCCACCCCGCGTGGTGTGCTGGCCGATCGGCGATCCCATTGATCGACGATCGGTACACGAGTGACCGAGGACGCCGATCCAGCGCAGTCATGCGTGCTCATGTCCTGATGCCGTACTTCTTCATCGGCTGCTTCACCGCCCAGGCGGCGACCGAGAGGAACGCGCAGGAGACGAGCAGCACCGCGGCCATCGCATACAGCGTCTGTTCGAGCGGCACCACCGAGATGCCATCGATGTAGGCGATGATCGTCGCCGCCAGCGGGCGCACGGGCTCGAACAGGAAGGTGACCCCGTCCAGCGGGTTGACCGCATATGCGCGCGAGCCCGCGACCATCGAGAGCATGATCGCCTCGCCCAAGGCGCGCCCGGTCGCCAGCACCGTCGCCGCGAGAATCGCCGGGCGCACCGTGCGCAGCGACACGCGCCACATCGTGCGCCAGCGGTTGACGCCCAGCGCCGCCGAGCCCTCCGTCCACGAGCGTGGCACGGTCTCCAGCGCCGCGACGATGATCGCGACCATGATCGGCACGATCATCAGCGCCAGGATCAGCACCGCGGTCGTCAGGTTGGTGCCGGTCAGCTGCACCACGTACTGCACCGAGTGTTTGCGCCGCTGCGAGATGAAGCCCTGAATCCAGGGCGCCACCACCAGGATGCCGATCAGCCCGTAGATCACCGACGGCACCGCCGCCAGCAGCTGGATCACGGGGTCGATCACGCGTCGCACCGCCGCGGGCGCCAGCTCGACGACGAACACCGCCGCCAGCACCGACATCACGAGCGCTGCGAGCACCGCCAGCCCGGTCGTCACGATCGTGTCCCAGATCAGCGGCCAGGCGCGGATGTAGTAGTCGTAGTGCGCCGGGTCGCTCGGCCCGGTGATGATCGCTTTCAGCTGCTGATCGACGTCTCCTCCGGGGAAGAACCACTTGATCCCGTTGTGCGCAAACGAGGGCCAGGCCTTCGAGAACACCGTCACCAGCATCAGCGCGATCAGCGCCAGCACGCCCACCGACAGTGCGCCAGCGCGAGCTCGGCGCGACCGTCGGGCGTGTTCCTGCGCAAGCGCGCGCCAGGCGCAAGCTCGGCTCGACCGTCCGGCGTGTTCCTGCTCGAGCGCCTGCGCATCGTCGCTCAGGACCCGCTCTGAGTCCGGCGCCGGGCGGACGCTCGCCCGGCGCGCCGTGAGCGGGTCGAGTGCTCTAGTGGACCGTGATCCACTGCGAGCCGATGATCTTTTTCGTCGTCTTGTTCCCGCTCGTGACCCACGCGATGAACTTCTCCGCCGCGCCCTTCGGGATGCCCTTGGTCACCATCCAGAAATTACGCACGCCCTGGTACTGACCGGACTTGGCGTTCTGCAGCGTGCAGGGGATGCCCTGGTAGCCGACCGCGTGGACGCCGGCGGTGAACGCGAACGACACGAAGCCGATCGCGTTCGGGTCGTTTTTGACCTTGCTCTGCACCAGACCGTTGCTTTCCTCGGCCTCCGCGCTCGGGGAGATCTTCAGCGTCGGACCCAGGAAGATGTTCTGGAAGGCGTCCTGCGTACCGGATGAGGCGATGCGGTCGACGAGGTCGATCGAGCCCGAGATCTGCGCGCCCGGGACTTCGCTCCAGTCGCGCACGTTGCCGGTGAAGATCGACTTGACCGCTTCCTGGTTGAGGTTCGTCAGCGGGTTCTTCGGGTTCGTGATCATGCACACGCCGTCGCGCGCGATCTTCGTGAACACCAGCCCGTGCGGGTCGATCCCGATTTCCGGATCGCGCGAGACGTCGCCGATGTCGACTTTGCCCGCGTTCACTTCGTTGATGCCCGCATCGGAGGTGCCCTGGCCGACCTTCGGGGTCGGCTGGTGCGTCGCCTTGTGGTAGGCGGCGGCCAGCTGGATCATCAGCGGGTAGATCGAGGTCGAACCGCTCAGCAGCAGCGCGCGCGCGCCGGCGACGGCGGGGGCGGCCACCGCCAGCGCGGCGATGGTCAAAAGGACGGTCATAGTGCGGGTAGGTCGTCGCAAGGCGTGCTCCTTGGTGATCGGGATTCGAGCGCCAGTCTCGGAGCACGCGGACATCCAGACGTGAACAGGATGTGAACGCGGGCAAATGTTCTCAAGTCGTTAACAGGTCGGCCTGCGGAGCGGATCAATCTGCCGGGGTGACTCGTCGGCCTCGCGCACGCGGCGTCCGGTCTCATGGGCGCGCATGCGTTCGTGCCCGGACAACGCCCGTTTTCCTCGCGCTCGTCTTGCTGCTCGCGGCGCTGGCGCACGTGCCGGCGGCTGAGGCTCTGATCTCCCCCGTCACCACGATCGACGGCGCGAGCTCGGAAATCGTCGAACTCGGCGGCGTCGCGATGGCCAGCGACGGCAGCGGCGGGATCGTCTACCGCAAGCGCGTCGAAGGCCGTCCGCACGTCTTCGCCGCGCTCTACTCGGCGGGGTATGGCAGGCCCCCCAGCGCGTGGACGTCGGACAGCGCTTCGAATCCTCCTTCCCCGCGATCGCCGCCGGCGAAGGCGGGCGCCTGGTCGTGGTCTGGACCAACCACTATTCCTCCACGACCGACGGTCTCTTCTCGGCGGCCCTGGAGCCCGGCTCGACCGGCTTTCAGTTGCCTGTGCCGGTCGACCTGAACATCGGCGAGGCGATCGGCACCTACCCCTCGGTGGCGATGAACCTCGCCGGCAACGCGCTCGTCGTCTACCGCGTGATCACCGCCGTCAGCGGCCCCTCCACGCCGGAAATCCCGCCCGGCTACGTCAAGGCGGAAGTCCGCATGGCTCGCTTCGACGGCGAGTACTGGTCCTCCTTCGGGCAGCCGATCAATCGCAACCCCGCCCAGCCGATGCTCGCGCCGACCGCCGCCAACTCCCCCAAAGTGGCGATCGACCTCACGGGCCAGGGCCTCGTCGCCTGGCAGGAGCCCGACGACACCTTCGTCAACCGCATCTACGCGCGGCGCATCTTCGGGACGGTCCCCGGCAACATCCTGCAGGTCAGCCCCTCGACCTACGCGGGTCACACGCTGAACGGCCCCGCCGACGAGCTCGCGCTCGATGTCGGCGGCTTCGGCGAGGGCGCCGTCGCATGGCGCCAGCAGCCGGCCCCCGGCTCGGGCTTCACCCGCCCGCGCGTGTTCGTCAACGAGATCCCCTCCTCGTTCGATCCCCACGGCTCGGCCTTCGCCGCGCGCGCGCATCGTCGACGGCGGCGGCGCCGAAGGCCCGGGAGGCCCGATCGGCCCGCTGAGCGCGGCTGTCGACGGCGAGGGCGACTTCGACGTCGGCTTCGGCTCGGGCGTCGCGAGCCTCGACGCGCGCGGTACCGAAGCCACGCTCGCCACGCCCGTGCGCATGGACGACGGGGCCGGCGACGTCGCCGGCGACCCGGTTCTCACCCGCGCCGACAACGGTGCGCTCGCCGCCGCCTGGAAGGTCGACGAGCACGGCGCCGGGGCGGTCGGGGTGCTCGAGCGCCGCGCCGACGGCACCCCCAACCGCGAGCTCGTCTCCGCCCCCGGCGGCGGCACCGTGCACCAGCTGCAGCTCGGCGCCTCACACCACGGCGACGCGCTGATCGGCTTCCTCCAGGGCGACGGCGCCAACACCAAGATCGCCGTCGTCGTCGTGCGCGCCCCCCCGGGCGAGTTCGTGCTCGACACCCCCTCCGGTTGGGTCCACGCGGCGAAAGTCCCGTTGCAATGGGAAACCCCGCTCGCGGGGGCGGGCAAGCTCACCTACGACGTGCTCGTCGACGACCGCGAAGTCGCCGAAAACCTCACCGCCACCGAAACGATTCTCAGCGGCTCGGAGATCGCGAACGGCGTGCACACGATCCAGGTCGAGGCGACCGACTCGCTCGGGCAGGTCGTCGACTCGATCCCCGCCACGATCAAGGTCGATCGCTCGCCGCCGAAAGTCAGCGTGCGTGTGCGTGGGAGCTCGGTGACCGTGCGGGTGAGCGACGGGGCCAAAGGGCAGGTCTCGGGCGTTGACACGAGCTCGGTCCACGTCAAGCTTCGGGGACGGGCGCTCCGGGCATGGTCGCACCGTGCTTACTCATCGCTACTCCTCCGGTGGCTCCTACACTGTGACCGTCACGGCAACTGACAAGGCGGGAAATCGCGCCAGCGTGCGCAGGCAGGTGCGGGTCTCGTGAGGCGGGGCGTCGTCACAGCCCGGCTTGTCGTCGCTGCTCGGCTCGTCGTGGCGCTGCCGGTTGTTCTTTGCATGCTCGTCCTCGCCTCCTCGGCCCATGCGATCTATGGGCCGGCGGCGGGGGGGTTTGGCGCTGAAATCGTCTCGGTCGATCGGGCCTCCGACGAACAGGCCGACGCTTCGACGACCGACGCCGCGATCTCGGCGAACGGGCGGTACGTCGTGTTCCAGACGCGGGCTACGAACTTCTTCGAAAACGATGGCGTTGTCGGCGGCGATCCCGAACCCCCGGGCGCCTGTCGCGAGGGCGGCATCTTCCGTTACGACCGCGACACCGGGGAACTGGCGCTCGTCGCCGACGGCACCGAGGTGGAATTGAACGCCAAAGGCGAATGCGATCCGTCGGACGTGATCTTCCGTGGCGCCGAGAACCCCTCGATCAGCGCGAACGGTCAGCTACGTCGCCTTTTCGACCGCCCAGCAACTCGTTCCCGCAGGACACCAACGAAAACGTCGATGTCTATGTACGCGATATGGACGTGCCGCTGACCGTCGACCGCAAGGGCTCGGGCGCGTACACGCTTGTGTCGGCTAAGAGCAGTGGGGAAGAACCGGCCATCTACGCTCCGCGCGACCCGCCGTTGAAGGGTGACGAACCAGGCGCCGACGTGTGGCCGAACACGGCCATCTCCGCTGACGGCCGCTATGTCGTGTTCCGCACGGCCGAATCGATGTCAGACCTGCCAGACCAGGCGATGGTGGAAACACCGACAGGAACAGCTGTTCGTACGCGACCTGCAAGCCAAGACGACGACACTCATCAGCGTCGAGAAAAAGGTGAACCCGACGAAGGCGGACCGGTTGGAGGGGCGATCGGGCCGGCAACGATCAGCGCCGATGGCTCGACCGTGGCGTGGGTGTCCATGAATTCACCGGAACAGACCGTCTTTCTGTCGGGTGAGGATCCCAAGTAGGACGACTCGCTACTACCTGTGGCGGCGCTGGCAGGAACCGGGAGCCACGACCAGGCGCATCACCGGGATAGCCGATCCCGAAGACCCCGAATGTCCGCCCGAAGGCACCATCGAAGCCGCCAACCCACGGCCACCGGCCCATGCTACGGGCCGCTCACCTATCCCGAGGGACAGCTGGTGCCGATCTTCGGCACCGCCCCGGGGCTCAGCGAAGACGGTTACACGGTCGCCTTTCTCGCCGGCGGCCGCGCTGCGTCCCAACATCACCAAGGCGGAGGGGCTGGACGTGTTCCTGACGAACATGCGCCCTGGCGTCACGCGCAAGGCCGGCACGCGCGAGCTGACCCTGGCGGCTTCATCCGGTGCCCAAGGCTCGACGCAGTCGATCGAATCGATGGCACTCTCACCCGACGGCTCGACGATCGCGTTCACCACGCCGCGCGACAGCTTCGTTCTGCCCGAACCCGATCCAATCGGCACCTTCCCGCCTCTGCCTACACTCAGCGACCTCTACGTGATCCATCTGACGGCGAACACGCTCGAACGAGCTGTTGTGGACTATGAAGGTGGCGAATTGAACGGGTCGATGTCGATCGACCCGGCACTCGATCAGGACGGCTCGACCGTAGCCTTCGTCTCCGCCGCCAGCAATCTGATCTTCGGCGACGCCAACGGCGTTCCCGACGCCTTCGCCGCGACGCTGCAGACTCCCGGTGGCACCGCCGCGCCGCCGGCCGGCGTCAACTCCGGCTCGGCGGGCTTTGCCCTGACCGCGCTCTCCTCGCCCGAACTCGGCGTCACCGTCAAGCGCGCCAAGGACGGTGGCGTCACCCTGCTCGTGGAGACGCCCGGCCCCGGCAAGCTGACGGCGAAGGCCCGCGGCTCGATCCCAAAGATAACGCCGGCAAAGAAGGCAAAGAAGGCCCGTGCGAGCGGCGCCCCCGCGCGCGCGGCCAAGGCCAAGCCCAAGCCCAAGAAGAAAAAAGCCTCACCGCCTGTCCTGCTCGCAAGTGGGACCGCCACCGCCCGCTCGGAGGGCACGACCACGCTCACGCTCCACATCTCCGCCAAGTACGTCAAGGACCTCCAGCGCGCCGGCAAGCTCAAAGCCAACATCACGATCGCCTTCACGCCCCCCGCACCGGCCGAAGCGCTCTCGGACGAAGTTTCCGCGACGTTCGTCTCGGCATCGCCGACGAAGAAGCCCATCGTGAAGGGCAAAGGCAAGAAGTAGGCTACGGGTATGTAGGCAAGTCCACAAGATCCGCTCCTTGTTACCGACTTGTTACCAATCTGCAATCAAGTCGTAACTTCGCGTCATAACTTGATGCCGGGACGTTACCGGCTTGTATATCTTCTGTGAACGGACTTGCGCTCGGGTTATGGCGCTGTGAGACTCGCGTCGTTCCCGACCTCTGTTCGTGAAAGGATCTATCCTGCTCATGCGTGCAAGCTTTCCCTCTGACCGCTGAACGCGGTCGTCTCTACGCCGCCGTGGCTGCGCTCTGTGCGGTGGCCGCCCTGGCCCTCGCTGTGATGTCGCCGTCGTCGGCGCATGCTGAATTCACCCTCAAACCGTGCGAAGGCGGTTCCGTGCAGGGCGAGGGCTCCTCGTTCCAGAATGCCGCTCAGGGAGAGTTCAAACTGGTCTTCAACAGCTCGTTCGGCTGCGAAGGCTCGCTCAGCAAATCTCCGGTGACCTATGTGTCGGATGGGAGCGGATGCGGGATCGCGTCGATCGGCGGTGGGGGTGCGTCAGGCAAATGCTCTGACTTTGAAATCACCGGAGAAGTAGCGAAAGGTGGCTACCGCGACCCGAACACCCGCTTTGGTGGCAGCGATGCTCCGCTGACCCCCGAACAGATGGTGGCTGCAGACGCTACGAGCAGTACGCACCCCGGTCTTATCCATATCCTGCCGGTAGCTGTTGGTGCAACGGCGGTCATCGTGCATTTCCCCGAAGGATGCAAGCTCGAAAATCCTGCTCTGTCTGGCGGAAACGGTGATACGAGCACGGGTGGGCTAAAAGCAGGAGAAAAAGGCACCGGCAGTGAAGTCGAAGGTCAGAACAACGATCCTACCGGCGCATATACAGGCGACAAGTTCTCAGAAGGTACGCTGCGGCTGCACATCCCGGCTGGAACGCTCGAGGAAATCTGGAGCGGCAAACCGATGACATGGGGTGAAGTCACCAAAGACAAAATGACCGGTGCGCCGACCAACGCACTGGAGGCGGAAGAAGGGTTTACAACCTGCGACGCGGTACCGATCCGCCGCATCGTCCGTTTCGACGGTTCGGGCACGACATACAACTTCAAGGCGTACCTGAGTCTTCTCCCGGTTGGTGTTGGGGGCTCTACGACTAACAAAGTCTGGGCGGAATCTCCTGTGGTTGGCACCAACACTACATGGCCGCTGACGACAAGCAGCACCGGAGTGCCAAAACCTGTACCCACTAAAGCTGGCGCCGAAGAATTTGTAAACGAGTGCAACAAAACAGTAAGTGGTCCGAATAGGATCTGCACTGGATCAGCCAACGGCAACCCCTTTGTTGCCGCGGCGGTGGCCGCAACCGATGGTTCCATTGGATACTCGGACCTGGCGACCGCACGCCAGAATGGATTTACCATCACACCAGAATCCAAAAACGGTGGCAAACCGGACTACACCTACTGGATTCCGCTGCAGACCATCAATCCCGAAGATTCGGTCAGCACACGCGTCGGCAGCAACTATGTCGAGCCGACAGTAAGCCCGACATCGAATATCGGTAATGGCGCAGAAGTGAGAGGCTCAAACTGCACCAACGCTGACTATCGAGGCATCCCGGAAGTCACTCCCGGCGACCCCGACCCGACACTCGGCGACTGGGCGAATGCGATCGGCACCGGAAGCAAGGACACGACCACGTATGCCAACTGTGCCATCACGTACGACTTCGTGTGGGACGACGATGCGCCGGTCTACGGCAACACACTGGAAGAGCAGGCCAAGGCACGCACGATCAAGGACTACTTCTCAACCATCGAGTCTTCAGGAGGGCAGCTGAGTCTGCAGGGCGAAGACTACGGTTCGTTGTCGCCCACGATCATCAACATCGCGCACATCGGCGTGGATGCGATCGGCTGGGACAAGACGGCTGGCTCTGGTGGTAGCCACGAAGTAGAACCAACACCGAAACCGCCAGCCACAATCACTCCTACGCTTACAACGACCCCGACAGTCGTCGCACCCCCAAGCAACGCGTTCTCGATCGCGGGCGCGAAGATCAAGGGCAAGGACGTAGTCCTCTCGCTCGTGCTCCCCGGCGCCGGTAAAGTCCAGATCAAGGCGACCGGTGGTGGAGTGACGGTGGCGAATGTGACGGCGAGCGTGGGTGGCGGTCAGGGAACGGTGACGTTGCCGATCTCGAGTGCCGCGCAGAAAAAGCTCGCGAAGGTCAAGGGCCACAAGCTCTCGGTCAAGATCACGGTGACGTTTACGCCCACGGGCGGGACGGCGGCGAGCAAGACGAAGACGATCACGATCACGCAGGCCGCGATCACGCCGAAAAAGAAGAAAGGCAAGAAAAAAGGCTAGGAAGCAGCTGGCCAACCCTGTAAGTCCAAGCACAACGGCCCCGGCGCCCGGCACCGCAGTCAGGTGCCGGGCGCCGTCCGTGCTCCGGCGACCGTCGCGACAACCACCACGACAGAGAGTATTCCCGAGCACCTATGACCGACGACGACATCCAGCCCGAGGACGCCGAGCCCGGCGACAGCAGTTCCCTGCCTGCGAACGGCCGTGCGCCGGGAGCCGCCAGCGCTCCCAAGTCCCGTCCCTCCGCCTCGCGTCCGCAGGTGCGTTCTGGTCTGGCGCACAAACGCAATCCGGCGCTGGCCGCGGCGGGTGGCTTTGCGGTCGGTGTGCGCCGGCTCGTCTTCCGCGACAAGCTGGCGCTGTTCCTGACGGTCGCCTCGATCGCGCTGGCGGTCACGTTCTTTGTGCTGCTGGGTTCGATCGGCCCGTCCAGTCACGGAACGGAACTGCCGATCAGCCGCGTGATCTCGCTGGCCGAACACAGACAGATCGCCACGGCGACGCTGCTCGATCACGACGATCGCGTGGAGGTCGCGCTGAAGACCCCGACGGCTGGGAGCGTGCCGGCCGGTACCGCGTCCGGCGGCACCACGGCGACGGGTACGACGGGGACGGCGGGTACGACGACATCCACCGAACAGCTCAACACGACTTCCAAAAACGCGCCGTTGGCCACGCCGGCCAAGCTCGAATACTGGGCGGCGTATCCCGTCTCGGGCGCACAGACGCAGGGGCTCTTGCAGACCCTCACGCGCGCGGGCGTGGTCGTCAACGTCGATCAGCAGTCGGGCAAGGCGCCCCGTGCGATCCTCGTGCAGTTCCTGCTGCCGATCCTGCTGCTCGTGTGCCTGTTCGCGTTGTTCATGCGCATCGGCGCCGACGGTGGCGCGGGTGGCATCGCCGCGTTCTCGGAGTTCACCGGCAAAGGGCGCAAGAAAGGCAAGGGCAAAACCGAAGCGATCACGTTCGCGGACGTCGCCGGTGCCGGTGAGGCGGTTGCCGAGCTGCGGGAGATTCGTGACTACCTGAACGACCCCTCGCGCTATCTGAACGTGGGCGCGGCGGCGCCGAAGGGCGTCCTGCTCGTGGGCCCTCCGGGCACGGGCAAGACGCTGCTCGCGAAGGCCGTCGCGGGCGAGGCCGACGCCTCCTTCTTCTCGCTGTCGGGCTCTGACTTTGTCGAGTCGCTCGTGGGCGTCGGCGCCGCGCGCGTGCGCGACCTGTTCGCCAAGGCCCGCAAGACGGCGCCCGCGATCATCTTCATCGACGAGTTCGATGCCGCCGGGCGCAAGCGCGGCGCCGGGATCGGGCAGGGAAACGACGAGCGCGAGCAGACGCTGAACGCATTGCTGGTTGAGATGGACGGCTTCTCCGGCGACGGCGGCCTGGTCGTGATGGGCGCGACCAACCGCCCCGACATCCTCGACCCCGCGCTCTTGCGCCCCGGACGCTTCGACCGCCAGGTCACGATCGACGTCCCCGACGTGCACGGCCGGTTGGAGATCTTGCGTTTGCACGGCGGTAAGCGCCCGCTCGGCCCGGACGTCTCGCTAGAGGAGATCGCGCACCAGACCCCCGGGTTCAGCGGCGCGGAGCTCGCGAATGTGATCAACGAGGCCGCGCTGCTGAGCGTCCGCGACGCTAACCACGAGATCGACCAGGCACACGCTCGAGGAGTCGATCGACCGCGTCGTCGCGGGACCGGCGAAAAAGCACATCCTCACGCGTGATGAGCGCTGGCTGATATCCGTGCACGAGGCATCCCACGCCGTCGTCACCGATGCGCTGGGGCACACGACCTCGACGCGCAAGCTCTCGATCGTGGCGCGCGGGCGCACGCTGGGGACGGCCGCGCATATGCTCACCGATCGCGATCAGGTGATCCAGACCGAGCAGGACCTGCAGCGCCAGCTGATCGTGATCGTCGCCGGCACCGCCGGGGAGCGGATCGCCTTCGGCAATCTCTCCACCGGCGTGAGCGACGACCTGCACGCCGCGACCTCTCTCGCGCGGAGCATGGTCACGTCGTTCGGGATGTCGCCGGCATTGGGGCCGGTGACGATCGGCGAGAAGGGAGGAGAGGTCTTCCTCGGCGCCTCGCTGCAGGACCTCGGCTCGGTCGGTCCATCCACGCTGGATCTGATCGATCGCGAGGTCGAGCGCCTCGTCGGCGACGCCGAAGCCCGCGCCGCGTTCATCCTCGACCGCCACTGGAGCGCTGTCGAGGAGACGGCCAATGCGCTGCTCGAGCAGGAGACGCTGTCCGGCGTCGCGCTCGACGCCGTCCTCTCCACCGTGCACGAGATGACGCTCGAGGAACTGCGCGACGTGCGCCGTCTCGCCCCCGAGCGCGACCCGGGGCGCAGACCTTGAAGCGGCTCGCCGCCGGGATGCTGATCGCCGCGGCGATCGCCTCGGCCGGCGCCGCGTCCGCTCGGGGCGAAGCGAGCTGGCGCCTGGAACAGCCACCGCCGCCGGAAGGCGCCGCCTTCAAGGTCCCCCTGGGCACGCCCGACGACATGGAGTTCTACGCGCCAAACGAGGGGCTGTTGAGCGTCGAGGGCAACGCCACCGTTCCCAACGGCCTGTTCTTCTACAACGGGCGCGGCTGGCGCCAGCTCGCCACCGTCTGCGGCGGCTCGGGCGAAGCCTCGCGCATCGCCTGGGCCGGTCCGGATGAGTTCTGGGTCATCACCGAACCGAGCGAGCCGCGAGTAGGCGCGGGCCTGGGGCTGTGCCATTTCAAGGATGGGGTCGTCGTCGGCTCCTACTCGACGGCTTTTCAGTCGTCCGATCCCTTTCGCCCGATGGACGCCGCCGCTTGCGATGGCCCGAACGACTGCTGGTTCGCGGGGATCGGCAGCGAGGACCCGTCCGGACAGCGCATCGGCGCCTTCCACCTGCACTGGGACGGGACGAACCTGATCAGCTCCTACCAGCCCCAGGGCCGCGGCGTCAGCGGCCTGGCGTTCTTCGGTGGGACGTTCTTCGAGAGCACTTTCGTCGGGACTCAGGAGGGCAATACGACCGACCCCGTGACGCTCGTCACACCCGAGCCCGAAGCCGATCCTGATCCACCGGCTCGTAGGCGACACGTTCGCCGACGTGGAATTTCTGCCCGAACCGTACAAAGGCCCGCTCAACGAAGCGGGCGTGCCGAGCGAAGGCACGGAGTTGCTCTCAGTTCACTCCGACGGGAGCGAACTGTGGTTCTCGGGCGGGGGCGCCGCGTCGGGCCCCGACGCCCCCAGGGAAGGCTCGGTGCCCGGCCCCCCGGTCGCCGTGCGTTTCAACGCGGCGTCATCCAAGTTCGAACAGGTGCCGATCGAAACTTCGCTGTTTGGTCCCGAAGACCGCTTCGTCGACGTCGCACCGGTGCCGGGCGGTTCGGAGGCGTGGGGAGCCGATCAGCCGCTCTCGCAGCGCGCCAGCTCAACGGCCAAGGCCAAGGTGGCGCTGATCGGCGCCGGCGGAGCCACGACCCTGGACACGCTGCCCGATCAGCGGCCCCGGACGCGGCAGCGCCCAGGTGATCGCGGCGACCGGTCCCGAAGAAGCGTGGATGGCGACGTCGGCGGGTTGGCTGTTCCACTACACAAACGGGACGGTTCTGCCCGAAGACTCAGACTCCAACTGGCAGACCACGATCACCCAGCGACCGAACGAGTCGGTTGCCCAGTTCGTCTCCGACACACCGCCGGCCGACGACTCGCAGGAGTTCGCGCCGCCGCCGGTCGCCATCGAACAGGCGAAGAGCATCGAAACGCCGGTGCCCGAGGTGATACCGGCGCTGCTCAAGGACGTCAGGGTCGTTCGCCGCGGCCTGACCGTGATCGTCAGCTTCAAGCTGGCGGGTCTCGCCGACGTCCAGCTCGTCGCCAAGCGCCACGGCAAGACGATCGCCAAGACGGCAAAAGAGCGCCTGAAGGCCGGCAAGCACTCGTTGAAGCTGAGCTTCAGCGTAAAGCGCTGGCCGACCGGTCTGAGCTTCAAGACGAAGGCGCTCGTCAAGCTCAAGCCGGTGCCCGCGACCGGCTGTGAAACCGGCTCGGGCTCCTCGGGCTCTCCCGGCACTGGCCCCAACGCGGTCGCGACGTCCTGCGAATCGGGCTCCTCGAGCTCTCCGGGCACCGGGCCGAACGCGGTTGCCACGAGCCTGCGCCGATGATGAGCTCCGGGCGCCTCGCCAACCGTCGCATCGGCCTCGTCGCGGGCGTGATGCTGCTGCTCGTGCTCGGCGTCTACTGCCTGGCGCACCTCGCCGGCTCCGGCGCGCGCGCGGACACGAGCGGGAGCGATCCCCAGCCCCAGCCGGTGCTCGGGACGGCCGACGCGAGCACCGTCCTGATGGGCGCCGCGACCGCCGGCGAACCTGGGGAAGCGTGGGCCTACAAGGTGCTGCCGCTGGACGTGCCCGCGCCGGCGAACTCCTCCGGACGCGTGGCGTTCGCGCCCGCGAGCGGCAGCTGCTCCCGCCGGGCCAGCTCGTGTTCGAGCGCGCCAGCGACGCCGACTCGGACTGGACGATCGCCGAAACCCCGCTCGACGAATCCGGAGCCAGCCCTACCGCGGGATGCAGCCCGAACCGGCCTTCGGCGCGTATCGCCCCGCACGGCGGCGGGCTGCTCGTCGGCGCAGGACTCCACGCGGCCTTCGGGCAAGCAGTCGGTGGTGCTCGCGCGCGATCCCGGCGGGCGCTTCCAGGTGCTGCCCGAACCGCCCGCGGGCGTGCTGCCGAGGCCGGCGAAGGCGGCGATCCGAGCGCGGGGGTGCTCGCCGAAGGCGACGGCAGCGGGCGCCGTCGCCGACGCGGCGGTCGAAAACGCCGGCCACACCGAAGCGTTCTTCGGCGCGCTTGGGCGCAAGCAGGACACGAGCCGTGATCCGCTGGAGCGGGTACGCAGTGGTCGCGCGAGCCGGTCGAACTGCCGGGCGGCTACACGGGCTCGTTTCACGATCGTCGCGCTCGCCGGGACCACACCGCAGAACATGTGGCTGCTCGGCAGGGCCAGCCGGAAAGCGGGCTGGGGGCGATGCTGTTCAAGCGCGTCCTCAACGGCTCGGGCGAAGGCCAACTGGCAGCACGTCGAACTCGGCTCGGCGCTGTTCGCCGCAGAGCGGCCACGCCCGCGCAGGACGTCTCAGGCGTGGCGCCGCTGTCCAGTCCCGGCCAGCCGCTGACCGCCTCGGACCAGGGCGTGTGGATCGACGGCAATCTGCAGGCGCTCCGGCGGCGGCGCTGACGGATATGACTTCACGCTCTACTACGACATCGCCCAGGCCAAGGTCACGGCCAGCTGGTGCGACGCCCACAGCGGGGGCGGCGAAGCGATCTGCACCCATCCGTTCGACGCGCGCTTTGGGCGTGCCGCGGGCTACCGCAGCTTCGCGTTCGACGGCTCTGGTTTCGGCTCGCGCATTATCACCAACCCATTGCGACCCGGAGGCGAAGACTCGACGAACATGGGCGCCTACCTCAGCCTGGAAGGCACGACCTTCCAGCGGATGCCCGGCGCGGGTCCTGACGACGCGCCCGGCGGCGCCTTCTACACGCCCGAGCGACGGCTGGCTGGAAGGGCCGGTGCAGATCACCGGCCGGCCGCGTGCCCCAGCGCCTGACGAGCTGGCCCGTGTCGGCGCGCGCGCCGTTCACGGCAGTCGCCCCGCAGCCCGGGACGCTCCGGGCGACCCGAACGCACAGGCGCTTGCCGTCGGCGCCGATGGCGCCGTCGCACGCTACATCCCCGGGCAGGGCTGGCAGCGCGAGTTCCTGCTCAGCTCCAGCGGCGCGGTCAGCTCGCCGACGCTGCGCGCGGTCGCCTGGCCGGAGCCCAACCGCGCGTTCGCCGTCGGCGACCTCGGCGCGATGTGGGTGTGGCGCGCGGAAACGGGGCTGTGGGAGAAGGACCCTGCCGCGCCGCCGGAAGGCTTCCAGGGCGATCTCGACGGCATCGCCTTCGACCCGAACAATCCAGCGGTCGGGTATGCCGTAGGGCAGAGCGGGGCGCTGCTGCGCTACGACAAGACGTGGACGCAGGAATCGCTGCCCGAACCATTCCAGCGGGAGACTCGGGAAGGGGCCGCCGGTGACGTCGCCGAAGGGGAGAAGGCGAACTTCAGCTCGATCGCCTTCGCCGGCTCGGAAGCGATGGTCGTCAGCGAACACGATCTGCTCGTCAACAGCGGCTCCGGCTGGCAGGTGCAGCCGGAAGTCCACGCATTGCTCGACGAGCCTGCCGAACACACCGCAGCTGAATGTCGTCGCTGGGCTGCCCAACGGCGGCGCGGTGCTCGCAGGACGCGACGTCGTGCTCGAGCGCGACGGCGCCGGAGCGCCGTGGCACTTCTCCGAACAGCCGATCGTGGACGAGACCGCGGTCGCGGCGAGCGCTTACATGGAAGGCTCAACCATGCGCGCTGTGTTGTCGGTCGTGCCCGACTTCCAGTACCCGCCGCCGATCGAGTTGCCGCCGGTAGACCCCAACACACCGCCGCCATTGATCCCGCCAAACCCGCTGCCGGGCGACGGCTACCTGCTGCGCGAAACGGGCGGCGGCTGGGAGGACGAGGAGCGCGCTGCCTACGCCGGTGACGGCGAGGACAAGCCGGTCAAGACCGACCCGATCCTCGCGCTCGATCTCGGTGCCGAAGGGGCGGGCTGGGCGGTGGGCGGTTGGAGCGGCGAGGCCGACGACGCCGGTCGTGGCACCGAAGTGAGCGGAGGCAGCGGCCAGGCGATCCGCGAAAACGTGCAGACGGCGGGGATCTACCGCTACGCGCCCGCCGGCGGCGCTCAGGGCCCGCCGGGCACTGCCACCTCACCTGTTCCGCTACCTGCCGGGGTGGCGACGTTCGCCGTAGCCGGCCATGCCGAGTGCGCCGAACCGTGCGCCGACCTCGCCGACGAGGGGATCGCGCCCGACCGCAACCTGACGAGCGCGCTCAGCGCGATCTCCGGTCTCGCGGGTCAGCCGAACGGTCCGCGCGCGCTGCTCTACACCGGCGGGCGCGAGACCCCGGGCGAGGGACCGGAGTCGAGTGCGGAGGCCGATCGCTACGCGCAGCTGCTCGCCCAGGATGGTGGGCTGGGTGTGTTCCCGGCGCTCTCGGCGGGCGACTCGGAAGGCGGCGGCGCGAGCGCGTTCGGCGCCGCGTTCGCGGGCTTCTCGGCGCCGTTCGGCGAAGGCGGCCTACCGGCGGGCATCGGCACGTCGAACATCCCGGGCCCGAGCGGTCCCGTGCGACCCGGGGCACGCACCCACTACGCGTTCGACAGCACGGGACCGGCTGGGACGGTGCGCGTGATCGTGATCGACAACTCGCGCGGCTCGCTGGCGGCGAGCGACCCCTATCAGAACCCGGCCGAACCGCAGGCGCCGTGGCTGGGAGAGATGCTCGCGGACGCCCGCGCGCGCGGCATCCCCGCGATCGTCGTGGGCAGCCGCGAGCTGAACCCGAACCTGCCGCCGGCGCTGAACGTGGCGACCGACGCAAGCGAAGAGGCGCGGATCATGGTCTCGGGTGGGGCTTCGGCGTACCTGTACGAGCGCCCGGAAGAAAGCCGCGTCAGCCAGATTCCCGCGGGCGGCGCGGCGACGATCCCTGAGTACGGCACCGGCGTGCTCGGCTACCGCTCTGCTGTGTCCGACTCGTTCACGCCCGGCCAGCCCGACGCGCTGTTCGGCACGACCGGCTACCTGCTCGTCAGCGTGAACGTCGCCGGGCGCAACCCCGCCACGAACGTCGCGCCGGTCAGCGCGCGGCTGATCCCGCTCGTGCAGAGCATGTCCTTGGACCCGCTCGACGGGACGCTCTTGCGGCGTAGCGCCCCGGCGCTGTTCGAGGGGCTTGGCCGGCGCCCGATCGCGGGCGACCGTTGGGGCCCGATCTCCGCCGCCAGCGGCAGTCCGACCCCGCCCGGCGCCAACCCCTACAGCGAATTCCCCCAGCCCCTGTGCCTGCAGTCGGACTGCTCGAGCATGATCGAACCGGAATACACCTTCACCTCCTCCGAACCGGAAATCGCCAACTTCGTCGAGCACGACCCGGAATCGACGAACCTGCGAAAGCCCCTGCAGGATTCCGCCGGGCACGTGATCCCGGACCCGAAGTCGGGCATCCTGTGCGCGTTCAACGCCGGCAGCACGGTCGTCACGATCTCTGCCGGTGGCCTGTCCTACTCGGTCCCGGTGACGGTGCTGGGCGGCAGCGTCGAGCAGCCCTGCGGCACGGTGCCGCTGGCGGCGAGCCGCTTCCCGAAGGCATCCGCGGCTGCCTCGGCGGGCGCGGCTTCGCCGCCCCCGCCGGCCCCGGCGCCCGCGCCGGCGCCGATCGCTCCGCCGCCTGCGCCCGTGCCCGTGGCCACGCCGCCGGCCGCCAAGCCGGCCGTCAAGGTCCCGCCCGCGGCGGCCGCGCTGCTGTTCACGCCGCTGCTGCTGCCGCTGCAGAACGGCGTGCCGGCGATCCCGCCGCCCCCGCCGGGCGCGTTCGCGCGGCCGATCCCTCCCGGTGGGGCGGGCGTGCGGGTGTTCGAAGAAAAGAAAGAAGAGGAGGAGGCGACCGAGCAGTCGCAGGCCTTCGCGGCCTACCGCGCGGCGGACTACCGGGGCCTGCCGGTGGGGGCGCGCGCGTACGCCGGTCCACACGCCGGTAACAACTCGCCCACTCCGGTGGTGTATTTGCTGATGCTCGTTGTGCTGGCCGCGGCGGGTGGCGCGACGCTGCGTCTCGGACCGAGGCGTCGTGGACGCCGGATCGAGACCGCATATGCGACCGCTCGCGCGCCCGACATCGGCGTGCGGTCCGATCGCGTCCACCAATCACACACACACAGAAGCCCCAGGAGGCACAGACCATGAGCGAGCGCTCCTTCATCTCCCGCCACGCCGGCACGGCTGCGCTGGCGATCTCGATCCTCGCGCTGCTCGCCTCGACCACGGGTCTCGCCGAAGCGGCGCGGCATGCCTTCGTGGCGGCGATCGACGGCCACCGCGTGAGCGCCAAGCCCTATCCGAACGGGTTGCTGGTGCTCGGCCACAACAAGAAATTCGCGGCTGCGGCGATCCCGACGGTGAAGAACGCCAAGGAGGTCAGTGGCAAGACCCTGTCCGAGCTCGAACCGAGCTGCCCGCCCGCCACCGTCAACCTCGGCACGTGGTGCCTTGACACCTCCTCCTACCCGCTGACGAACGCCCAGGCGGGCCAGAACAACTACTTCTGGGCGAGCCAGGCGTGCGTGCGCGAAGGCGGCTACCTGCCGACCGCGGCGCAGCTGATCGGCGCCGCGGGCAGGGTCAAGCTCGAGTCGACGATCCACGACAACCCCGACACGGCCACGGTCGAGCAGGACCCGAGCGTCGGATTGAAGGACCAGCGCGAGATGAGCGCGACGCTCGTGACGACCGCCGCCGGCTCGGACGCCGCGGGCTCTGAGGGAGTCAGCGTCGGCTCTACCGGCGACCCGCGCACGGGCGAACCGAACCCGGTGCCGCTGCCCGCCGTGCCGGCGCCCTCGACGCTGCAGTACGTGACGGTCTACTCGAACGGCACCAAAGGCGGCTTCGCCGGCTCCGAGCCGGTCTCCCAGCCGGAGAACTTCCGCTGTGCCTTCAACGAGAAACCCGGCGCGAACTCGGCCGAAGGCGGGTGAGGCGGCTCGTGTTCACAGAATCGTCACGTGGGGGAGGGCGATGACGTTGACGATTGGGTTGCGGGCGACCGGCCGCGGACGATGCCATCGTGTCCACTGATCCGACTGCCATAACGACGGAGATTCCCGTAACCGCGGCGATGCCGGCGGGGCGGGCCGGGTCCACCGTGGCGGTCCCGGTCCAAGCCGATCCGCTCACGGAGCTCGGATCGACCGTAGGTGCTCAGCCCGCGGCGTCGGGTGTCGAGCCGTGCCCACACTGCGGCACGCCGCTGGCCTTGGACCAGCGCTACTGCCTGGAGTGCGGCGCCCCGCGCACCTACCTGAGCGGGATGCTGCTCGAGCGGTTGCGCTCGCCCGGCGCGCAGACCTCCGCGGGCCAGCCGGCTGCAACCCCCCGCGCCCGGTGGCGCCGCTGGGGCGCTCGTAGCGCCTCCCCCGCCGGGGGGAGCCGCGACATGGCAGCGTGGCAACGCGCTGACGCTGATCGCGGGCGTCGGCGTGCTGCTGCTGGCGATGGGCGTCGGTGTGCTGATCGGGCGCTCGGGCGGCACGTCCTCGTCCGGCAGTGCCGCGCCGCAGGTGATCACCGTCCCGGCCGCCGCGACCGGCGCCGCGAGCACGACCACGACGCCGACGACTCCAGAAGCAAGCTCGCCCGCCAAAGCCGGAGCCGCCGCCGGCGCGGGCGCGGCCGCCGCCAAACACAAAGCCAAGAGCGAAGCAGCGTCCTCCGGGGCGGGCGCCTCACTCGGCAAACCGGCGCCGCCGAGCGTCGCCGAACACGAGCGCGGCGGTAGCGGGCAGAGCTACGAGCAGAAGTCCAAGAACCTGCCGAACGTCGTCTCGACCGGCTAGGTCTTGCCGCCGATGAGCACACCGCCCCCCGGCGGGGACGGGAGCACCTCGCCGCCACAGTCCTCCCCACCACGGTCGCCCCCGCCCCGCTACGACACGGCCGCGCTCGAACGCCGCCGCGAGGAGCTGGCCGCGCAGGTGGCGGAGCTGCACTGGGATCTCGGCGGGCTGGCGTATGAGATGGCGGTGCGCGATCACTTTCGCAACGACGTGCTGATGAGTCGCGCGGCGCTGCTGCAGGAGCGCGACGCCGAGCTGGCGGAGGTCGAACGCAAGCTCGGGCACGAGCGTGCGCTCGGCGCGGGACCGGGCAGCGAGGAGGCCCGCAAGACCTGGGCGCGGGTGCTGCCGCCGGCGCAGATATCGGCGCTGCTGCTGGTTGCGTTCCTCGGGTTCGGCGTCGCGATGGGCGCCGTCGCGAAGGGTTCGAACGCACGCCGCCCGCGCCCCCGCGAGGTGCTGGTCGCCCAGGCGCCGGCCGCCACGCCGACGGCGACGAGCGCCGCGAAATCATCGCCGCCGGCCTCCGAGCCCGAAGCGACGCCGAGTGCCTCCTCGGAATCGGAAGCTTCGACGCCCGCGGGCACGGGCTCTTCGTCCTCGAGCAAGAGCGCCACCAAATCCCCGTCCGGCACGTCCGGCGCCTCGGGCTCCTCGGGCAATGGGGAAGGCTCATCCGGGGGCGGGGAAGCAGGAGCCACCCCGACGAAGCTCCCTCCCGTCAAGCACGTGTTCGTGGTGATGCTCGACGACGAGCCCTACGCGACCGCCTTCGGGCCGGCCTCGCCCGCGCACTACCTCACGGGCTCGCTCGAGCACAAGGGGGCGCTGCTCGTGCGCTACTACGCGGTCGCGCACGAACAGCTGGCAAACGGCATCGCGCTCATCAGCGGCCAGGGCCCGACGCCGCAGACGGCGCAGAACTGTCCGGCGTTTGAAAACGTCGTGCCGGGGACGGTCGCAGCGGAAGGGCAGGTGAGCGGGCAGGGGTGTGTGTATCCGAGCGCCACGCTGACGCTCCCGGATCAGCTGGCCGCCAAGCAGCTGACGTGGCGGGCCTACCTGGAAGGGATGGACGAAGGCGCGGGCGCCGGGGCGGCTCAGAGCGCGGACGGGGCCTGCGGTCATCCCGCGCTGGGCGCGCCCGATCCGACCTCCGCGCCGACGCCGCCCGCCGGGCAGACCTACGCGACCTGGCGCAATCCCTTCGTGTACTTCCACTCGCTGATCGACTCCCCGGCGTGTGCCAGCGACGATGTGGGCCTGGACAAGCTGAAGACGGACCTGCGGAGCGCGAAGAGCACGCCGAGCTTCGCCTACGTCGTTCCGGACCGCTGTCACGACGGCAACCCGACGCCGTGCGCGCCGGGCGCCCCTGCGGGGATGCAAGCGGCCGACGGCTGGCTGAAGCAGGTCGTCCCGGAGATCACCGGCTCGAAGGCCTACAAGGAAAGCGGGTTGCTCGTGCTCACCGTCGACGAGGCGCCCTCCAGCGGCGAATACAAGGACTCGAGCTCCTGCTGCGGCCAGCCGGCGTTCCCCAACCTGCCGGCGCCCACGGGCGGAATCGGACCGCCGGGCGGGGGCCAGGTCGGCGCGCTGCTGCTCTCGCCGTTCATCAAGGGCGGCAAGCTCGTGCAGGACACCTACAACCACTTCTCGCTGCTGCGTACCGTCGAGGACCTGTTCGGGCTCGCTCATCTTGGATATGCGGGCGGCAGGGAAGTGAACGCGTTCGGCCCGTCGCTGTTTTCGACATCGAAATAATCCAGTCTGGTGGATGCAGTATTATGCGAAAGCGTGAACTCCAAGTGGCGAACCGGACTCATTTCAGTCCGGTCTAGCCGAACGGGTATCGGGCAGACGTAGCAACCGTAGTGGAGCCTAAGCCGTCTGCGACAGCTGAGTCGGTCGCGTGCGTCTCGCGGACTCGGTCGGCAGGAGAAGTGACAGTAGCCCGGTCGCGAGCACGAACCCCGCCGATGTCCACAGGCAGGCCGTCAGCCCGTGCCACTCGTAGAGGAGTCCCGAGAGCACGGTCCCGGCGAGACGTCCGCAGGCGTTTGCCATGTAGTAGAAGCCGACGTTCATGGCCACCTTGTCGTTGTCGGCATAGCTGAGGATCAGGTAGGAATGGACCGCGGAGTTCAAAGCGAATGCGATCCCGAAGGGGATCAGGCCGCCGACGATGACAAGCGTGGGGTCGATGTCCGCGTCGAGCGCTATGGCCATCGCGGCGGGACAAACGGCAAGCCCCAGAGCCAGCCACGTCGCAGTCCTTCCGTCTGGCTCGCCGCCAGGACCGCCGGCCCGGCGGCGAACGAACCGCGGAGCGATCGCCTGAACCCCGCCGTAGCCGATCACCCAGATCGCGAGGAGAGCGCCTACCTGCCAGAAAGTCCAACCTACGACGGTGTAGAGAAAGAACGGCAGTCCGACTACGAACCATACGTCGCGGGAGGCGAACAGGAAGATACGCGCGGCGGCCAGGACATTGACCGAGCGGTTGTTGGAGAACATCTGCGTGAACTTCGCGGTCTTGTCCGGTGTGCTGAGCTGACCGTGCATCAGCCAAACGCTCAACACCAGAGCGATGAGTGTTATCCCCGCGAGGATTAGCAGCGCAGCTTGAAACCCCGCCACCGTCAGCAGCAGTCCGCCGAGGAAGAAGCCGATCCCCTTGAGCGCGTTCTTTGATCCGGTCAGGACCGCGACCCAGCGGTACAGAGACGATTGACCGTCTTCGGGCGCGACGAGCTTGACGGCGCTCTTGGAGCTCATCTTGCTGAGATCCTTCGCGATACCGGAGAACGCCTGGGAGAGCATCACGTAGGGCACGACGAGCAGTGACATCGGCGCGAAGCCCAGCATCAGCAGCGCCAGCACCTGGATCGCCAGGCCCATTTGCAGCGTGACCCGCAGTCCCATGCGCACGGCAAGCCACCCCCCGACGAGGTTCGTGACGATACCTGCGATCTCATAAAGGATGAACAGTGAGGCGACCTGCAGGGGGCTGTAGCCGAGCTGGTTGAAATAGAACAGCACGAGTGTGCGGGTCGCCCCGTCGACGAGCGTCTCCGTCCAATATGCACCTGTTCCTACCGCGTAGTTGCGCAGGTCATTACGATGCTTCTGCGTCCCTGTAGCAGACGGCGTGTAATTAGCCATCGGCGCCGGCGGGGGCCGCGACGTGCTTCTCACCGGGAAGGCTGGAGGCCACGGCGCGCGCAAGCTCGACCAGGCGGTTGGCGTAGCCCCACTCGTTGTCATACCACGCCAGGATCTTTATCTGCGTTCCATCCGTCACCATCGTCGAGAGCGCGTCGACGATCCCCGAGCGTGGGTCATCCTTGAAATCGACCGACACGAGCGGCCGGCGCTCGTAGCCGAGGATGCCCGACAGCGGTCCGTCGGCTGCCGCCTCCAGCAGGCCGTTTACCTCCTCGACCGTCGTCGGACGGCTCACCTCAAAGACGCAGTCGGTTATGGACGCGTTCAGTAGTGGCACACGTACCGCGAGGCCGTTCAGTTTGCCTTCGAGCTCGGGGAAGATCAGCCCGATCGCGGTGGCGGATCCTGTCGTCGTGGGGATTAGGGAAACGCTCGCGGCGCGCGCGCGGCGCAGATCCTTATGAGGCGCATCGATGATCGTCTGCGTGTTCGTCATGTCGTGCAAGGTTGTGATCTGACCGTGCTCGATGCCGATTCCCTCGTGAATCACCTTCACCACCGGTGCGAGGCAGTTGGTCGTGCACGAGGCCGCTGTCAGCAGATGGTGAGTTTGCGGCTCGTAGAGGTGATCGTTGACGCCGACGACGAGGTTGAGCGCTCCGTCCTTCACGGGTGCCGCCACGATGACCTTGCGGACGCCCTGTCGGAAATATGCCTCGAGGCTCTCCCGGGTTCGGAATTTGCCGGAGCACTCGAGCACGATCTCGATCCCCAGCTCACCCCACGGCACCTCGCCCGGCTCGCCAGCGCTGCTGTAGCCCAGTTCGGTTCCCTCGATCGTCAGTGTCTCCCCGTCGCCGTGGACGTCCTCGCACCATCGCCCGTGGATCGAATCGAACGTCAGCAGGTGAGCCGCGGTTGACGCGTCACCGTGAAGCTCGTTGACGTGGGTGAATGAGAGCTCTGACCACTCCCAGGCTGCGCGCAGCGCCAGTCGCCCTATGCGCCCGAAGCCGTTGATGCCGACCTGGGGGTTCACCTGAGCATGTCCTGATGGGCGCTCACGATACCTGCACTGTGGCGAGTAGATCGCAGGTCTCCCGACGCAGGCATTCGCGGGTCTGACGATACGCGAGGGTCATCACGTGCGAGCGCACCCGTGCGCCGTCAAAGCTGGTGAGGACTGCATCTGCGCACGCCCGGATTTCCTCCGCAGGCTTGGTCTCGGCAAATTCGTCGGCGAGCATTGGCAGGAGCCTGGCGAGACGTAGCTGGTGGGCCGTGCGGTCGCTGCGGATCGCCTCAAGGCGCTCGCTGAGCAGCTCACGGACATGTGCCTCGATCCCGTCACGGATCGCGCGCACCTCCTCGATCGGCCTGCCGGCCGGGTCTGGGGTATCCCACGCCTCCACCATCGCCGGCACATACGGGCAGACATCGCCGCAGCCCATCGTGATCGCCCAGTCGGCGTGCAGCTGCATCTCGAGGGAGAGCTTCTTGGGCCTGCGTCCGGCGAGATCGAGGCCGACCTCGCGCATGACCTCCACGACCGGACCCCAAATCGCGGCTGCGGGTTCGGTGCCGGCGGACTCGGCGCGCAGGTCCTCGGGTGCGTAGCGCTCAAAGAACGCTTGGGCCATCTGCGAGCGCCCGGCGTTGTGATTGCAGACAAACAGCACATCCCGGAACGATCCCTCGTCCGGCTGCTGGGAGGCGGAAGGCAAGTCGCTTGTGGTCATGGCGCTATCGTAATGCATCGACAGACGTGAGTGTTATTGATATAAGTAGATTGATGCCCGTCGATTTGGAGCTATCCCCGAAGCAGAAGCGTGCGGCCGGCGAGCGCTGTTGCGAGCCGGTCGTCTATCCCGATGTGCAGCGCGACCACGCGTTACGTATGGCCGAGGTCGCCAAGGCCCTCGGCGACCCGATCCGGTTGCAACTGGTAGACGTGCTGCGTAAGCACGCTGGAAAGGTCTGCGTCTGCGAGCTGGTGCCCCTGTTCGACATCTCCCAGTCGACGCTCTCCCACCATCTGAAGAAGCTCCGCGACGCCGGGATAGTGGACTCCGAGCGGCAGGGCTTGTGGGCCTACTACTACGTGATTCCCAACGCACTGGAGGAGATATCCGCATGGCTGAGCTGACCGCGACCGAGACCGCCTCCGAGCCCTGTTGTGCTCCCGAGCAGCAGACCACATGCTGTGAGCCGAGCGTGAAGGCTGACTGTTGCGGGCACGACGAGGGCTGCGGCTGCGAAGCGGCCGGTGCCCCCGACATTCGTGAGACCGTTCGCGAGCGCTACGCCGCCGCAGCGACTCAAGTCATGACGAGCGAGCCCGGGGCCGGTTGCTGTGCGCCGAGCGAGAAGTTCGACGGCGGCAGCGAGGTCTTTGGCGCGGCGCTCTATGCGCTCGGTGATCGCGATCAGCTACCTGACACCGCGACACTCGCCTCCCTCGGCTGTGGCAACCCCACCGCCGTCGCTGAGCTGCACGAAGGCGAGACCGTCCTCGACCTGGGCTCGGGCGGCGGCATCGACGTACTGCTTTCCGCCAAGCGCGTCGGTCCGACCGGCAAGGCGCATGGTCTGGACATGACCGACGAGATGCTTGCCCTCGCCCGCGAGAATGCGCAGAAGGCCGGTGTCGAGAATGTCGAGTTCCACAAGGGCTTCATCGAGGAGATCCCTCTCCCGGACGAGAGTGTCGACGTCGTGATTTCAAACTGTGTAATCAACCTCTCCGCAAACAAGCTTAAGGTGCTGCGTGAGGTCGCGCGGGTCCTGCGGCCCGGCGGACGCTTCGCGGTCTCCGACGTGATCGCCGACGAGGACATGGACAACGCGACCCGCGCGGACATGCAGGCATATACAGGCTGCATTGCCGGAGCGCTCACCCATCGAGAGTTCGCGCAGGCGCTTGCAGACGCGGGACTGGCTGACGTCGAGATACGCGAGACGCACCGCGTCCACCAGCAGGCGGCCTCGGCAATTGTGCGGGCACGCAAGCCCGCCGGGCGTTCGGCATGAGTTCTGCGCCGGCGTAGGGCTCGCCCGGGCGCTCAGTCCGCGGGCGGCCAGTCCAGCTGCTCGCCCAGCTCCTGCGCCCCGAGAGCGATCAGCCCGCTGCGCTCGATCGGGTGGTACTCGCCGTCCTTCAGTCCGAGCCAGCTGACGGAGCGCTCTTGTGGATCGACGATCAGCACCTCGTCCACCTGGCGATCGGCATAAAATGGGAGCTTCTCCCAACTCTCGTCTCCAGGGGAGACGATCTCCACGACGAGCGCGGCGGTTGGGTGCCATGTGCCGCCGGGTGGCGTGCGGTGCAGTCCGCCGTCGGGCACGCGGAAGTCTTGTTCGTCGTTGCCGACATTGAACTGGCCACCGGCATACAGACCGGCCTGCTCGGCGCGCGGACCGAGCAGTCGGGCGAGCTGCCACTCGATCAGACTGTGTCTGCCGGAAGGGCCGGGAACCATGTGTAGGACACCCTCCCACACCTCGTCGAAGCGATCAAGACCGGAACGGCGCCTGCGCTCGAGCAGCGGGTTGAGCCCGGCTGTTGGAGGATCTAGAACCAGCGTGCGCATGCTCCCAGAGCCTACCAGCGCATTGCTGGACTACGCCGCGCGCGGAACCTCGGCGATGTGTGCCGGGACCTCCCCCGAGAGCACCCGAGCGTACCCCTCGCCCAGCCGCGCAAGGGCCCGCTCCCAGGTGCGGGCGCGCACCGCGGCGAGCCCCGCGAGCGACAGTCGCTCGCGCAGCAGCGGCGAGCCGCAGAGCTCGAGCACCGCCTCGGCCAGCTCCTCGGCGTCGGCGGCGCACAGCAGCCCGCTGACGCGGTGCTCGATCAGCGAGAGCGGGCCGCCCTGGGCGACGGCGATCACGGGCAGGCCGGAGGCCTGGGCCTCGAGGATGACCTGGCCGAAGGTGTCGGTGGCGGAGGGGAACAGGAACATGTCGGCGCTGGCGTAGGCGCGCGCGAGCTCCGCGCCCGCGAGCCAGCCGAGGAAGGTCGTGTGCTCGGCGCCGACGCGCTCGCGCAGGCGCTCCTGCTCGGGGCCGCCGCCGGCGAGCACGAGGTGCAGGCGGGGCTCGCGCGCGTGCGCGCGCAGGAAGGCGTCGGCGAGCAGCTCGGCGCCCTTCTCGCGGGTGATGCGCCCGGAGTACAGGACGTTGATCGCGTCCTCGCGGGCGCCGCCGCGACAGTGGGCGCCGCCTGTGGGTGCGGGGACGATCTCGGGGCCGCCGAGGTCCGCGCTGATGCCGGCGTCGCTCGCCATCCCTCCTGGCGCGGCGCGCGGGCGAGCAGGTCGGGATCGCGCAGCGAGGGGTCGAAGCGCGCGGTGTCGACGCCGCGGTCCCAGCGCATGATCCGCTCGGCGGCCATGCCGATCTCGGCGAGCGCCTCGTCGGAGGCGGCGCTGGGGGAGAGCACGATGTCGCAGGCGCGGTAGAAGGCGCTGACGGCCATCGCCATCGCGCCGGCGAGCTCGGGGCGGCCGGAGCGCAGGTCGGCGTAGGCGGTCAGCTCGGTGTGGTAGCTGCCGATCAGCGGCAGGCCGAGCGCCCGCGCGAGCAGCACGCCGGCGACGCCGGCGGGGCCGGGGGAGCAGACGTGGATCGCGTCGAAGGCGCCGTCGGCGAGCGTCTGCACGGCCGCGGGCAGGCTGGGCACGCCGATGCGCAGGCCGGGGTAGTAGGGCACGTCGATCTCGGCGACGGCCGACAGGCGCCGGTCGACCTCGGGGTCGGTGCCGACGACCTCGATCTCATAGCCGGCGACGCCGCGCGAGCGGATCTCCTCGATCGTGCGGGTGACGCCGTGGGTGGAGCCGATGCCGTCGGCGAGGATCGCCACGCGCGGGGTCTCGCGCTCGCCGCCGAAGGGCAGCCGCGCGAGCTTGATCTGCTCGCTGGCGAGGAAGGCGGTGGCGGGGGCGTAGGGGATCGCGGCGATGCAGCCTTCGAACACGCCCTCGGCGGCGGCCATCACGGACGCCTCGGCGGGGTCGCTGGCGGCGCGCAGCGCCAGCTCGACGGCGCAGCGCAGCTTGCGCTCGTGCAGGCGGCAGGCGCGGCGGTAGAGGTCTGCGTGGCTGAAGGCCTCGTCCTGCATGTGGGCGATCAGGCCGCGCGTGTCGAGGTGGTCGAGCTCGACCGCGGCCAGCCAGGCGCGCAGCAGGCAGCGGGCGTCCTCGGGTGAGACCGCGCCACCCGAGCCGGTGGCGCCCTGGCGCGCGTCGCCCTCGCGCAGCAGCCGGCGCACCATCGTCATCACCCGCTGGGGGTCGGGGCGACTCGCGGGGCGATCGCGCCGGCGCGGTGTCGGGGTGGGAGTTGGGTCCGGGGGCGGCGGCGGTGTGGGCTCCTCGGGTCGCGCCGGACCCGCCGCGCCGGCCTCGGCGGTGGCGCCGGACGCGGAGGCCGTGTCGGCGTCGTCCTCGCGACCCGCGAGCTCACCGGGCTCGTCGGGCTCCTTGGGCTCGAGCGAGCGCGCGGCGAGGACGATCGCGGCGTGCGCCCACTTGGCGGCGCTGCCCTGCGCGCCGCGGGCGCGCACGCGCCCGGCGCGCATGTGCGCGAGGAACTCCTGCGGCGTCGCCGCGGCGGGCGCCTGCGTGTAGGTGCGCCCGATGTCCACGCCGGCGTGGTCGTCGGAGCCGCCGATGCCGATCGAGTCGCGCGTGGCGACGTACGTCGCGGCGGGGCGGTTGAGCTCGGGCGCGCGGGCGCCGTTGCGGACCTCCCACACGCCGAACAGCTCGGACAGGCGGCGGCGGTGGCGGGCGGTGAGCGGCGTGGCGCCGACGATGTAGTAGGGGTGGGCGAGCGCGCAGGCGATCTCGCGCTCGTACATGTAGGCGGCGCACAGCTCGACGTCGTGGGCGTGGCCCTGCAGCCACTCGTGATCGTCGGGGGTGATGTCGTAGCAGAGCACGTGCACGGCATCGCGGGCTCGCCGCGGAAGTGGGCGGTGAGCTCCTCGGAGACGAACACGTCGGGGCGGTCGGCGATCTGCAGGGCGCCGTCGATCGTGTCGTGGTCGGTGATCGTGACGAAGTCCATGCCGCGGCGCTTGGCCAGGGCGTAGACCTCCTCGGGTGGGGTGGCGCACTCGGGCAGTCCGGCGGCGCGCTGCACGCCGAGCTTGGAGACCTGCGAGGCGGTGGAGTGGCAGTGCATGTCCACTCGGCTGACGCGCTCCTGCGTGTCGTCGATGCTATCGGTGAGGGTCATCGTTGCTCCTCTCTTCGTTCTATCTGTACGCCGACATGTTTGCCCTGCACAGAGCGGCTTTTGTGACCAGCCGGGAACTTTCGTGTGAAGGGCCTGTGAACGCTGGATGGCGCGTTGGATGGGTGGGTGAGCCATAGCCAGTTCCCCGAACGCACCTGCCGGCGCCGCTCTCGATTGCCGGCTACGCGCCGAGGGCGCTTGCGCAGGGGCGATGAGAATGCGCTCATCGACGTGCGCTATCGCCGGTCCATGTCCTGCCATGTCCGTAAGCTGTCGCCGCGATGCTGACGATTGCAACCTCGACCCTCACCTACTTCCAGGCGATCGTGCTCGGGATCCTGCAGGGCGCGACCGAGCTGTTCCCGATCTCGAGCCTCGGGCACACGGTGCTGTTCCCGACGCTGTTCGGCTGGAACGAGCTGGTCGACGCGCAGTCGCAGTCGGAGTCCTACTGGCTGGCGCTCGTGGTGATGCTGCACGTCGGCAGCGCGCTCGGGCTGCTGCTACTACTACCGCCGCGACTGGGTGCAGATCGTGCGGGCGTTCTTCCACACGCTGTCCACGCGCCGCGCGCAGACGCCCACCGAGCGGCTGGCGTGGCTGATCATCATCGCGAGCATCCCGGCCGGGGTGATCGGACTGGCGCTCGAGCACCAGCTGCGCACGCTCACCGCGAAGCCGGAGGTCGCGGCGATCTTCCTGATGGTCAACGGCTGCGTGCTGTTCGCCGCGGAGTGGTTTCGCCGCCGCGCGCAGGTGCGCGAACTGGCGATCGAAGAGGGCGCCAAGCCCGACGGCGGGCGCGAACTGGACACGCTGGAGTATCGCGAGGCGTTCGTGATCGGGGCCGCCCAATCGACGGCGCTGATCGCGGGGATCAGTCGCGACGGCGTGACGATGGGCGCGGGCCTCGCGCGCGGGCTGGACCACAGCGACTCGGCGCGGTTCGCGTTCCTGCTGGCCACGCCGATCATCCTCGCGGCGGGCCTGTTCAAGCTCCCCGACCTGCTGGGCCACCTCGGCGACGGCGTGCGCGGCCAGGCGCTCGTGGGCTGCGCGGCGGCGGCCGTCACGGCGGTGTTCACGGTGACGTTCCTGGTCAAATACTTCAAGACCCGCACGCTGATCCCGTTCGCCATCTACTGCCTGGTGTTCGGCGGCGCGATGGTCATCTACACCACAACCTGAGTGGCGGTCCGCCGCGGACGTGCGGGACGAGCGCCGTTCGGGTAGCCATCATGGACAGCTGAATGACGCCCGTCCCGAAAACGCCGCCGAAGATGTTCGAGACGCGCAGCCAGGCCTGGAGCGAGGTCGGGCTGCTCGATCAGGTGAGCCCGCGCGCGGCCAAGCGCGCGGCCTGGGAGGCGGTGCTGCTGGGCGTGCTGTTCGTCGCGGTCGTGGTCGCCTACGACAACCGCGCGAGCCTGTTCGGCGTCGAAGCGCACGGCAGCTCGCCGGGAGCGAACACGGCGGTGCGGATCGTCACGGTGCTCGTGCTGCTGATGCTCGGCTGGGCGATCACGCGCAACTTCGGCCGCGCGCTGGGGCCGGCGCTGCTGCGGCGCGTGGACCCGGCCGCGGCCGGGCCGGTCGGGTTTCTGATCCGCCTGGCGATGCTGGCGATCACGCTGCTGGTGGCGCTGAGCGTGGCGGGCGTGGAAGCGCGCACGCTGCTCGTGGGCGGGGCGTTCACGGCCGTGATCCTCGGGCTGGCGGCGCAGCAGACGCTCGGCAACCTGTTCGCGGGCATGGTGCTGCTGAGCGCGCGCCCGTTCAGGGTCGGCGATCGCGTGCGCCTGCAGGGCGGCCCGCTGGCGGGTCAGATCGAGGGGACGGTCAGCTCGCAGGGGCTGCTGTACACGACGTTCGTGACGGGCGAGGACACGGTGATGGTGCCGAACAGCGTGGTGCTGAACGTCGCCGTCAGCGCTCAGCCGCCGTCCCGCACGCGGTAGCGCAGGAACAGGTGCGAGTCGTGCTCGAGGACCGAGAGCAGCTCCAGGGCGAGCGGGGGATCGAAGTCGCTCCCGGCGAGGATCCGCAGCGGCGGGCGCTCCTGCGCGGAGTCCTCGCCGGCGAGCAGGGGGGAGACGGACAGAAACAGCTCGTCGACCAGGCCGGCGGAGAGCAGTTCGGCGTTCAGGTGAGGTCCGCCCTCGCACAGCAGGGTGCGCGACGTGCAAGCGATCGTGCAGCTCGCCCAGCGCGGTCGGGGAGGTCGAGCGAGCCGTCGTCGCGGCGGCGCGCGCACGTACTCCACGCGGGCGGCGGTCTCGGGCAGGCTCGCGGCGGATGGGGTCAGGAACACGACCTCGGATTCCGGGTCGCACGAGCAGCGGCAGGTCGGGGGGAAAACCGAGGCCGGCGGAGACCACGCAGGCGAGCGGCTGCTCGCGCAGGCCACGCTGCAGGCGCAGGCGGCGGGTGTCGGGATCGCGCACGATCGGGCCGTAGCGCTCGGTGCGCACGGTGCCGGCGCCGGCCATCACGGCATCCACGACCGAGCGCAGCCCATGGAACAGAGCGCGGTCGGCGGCGTCTGAGATCGGACCCGAGCGTCCGTCGAGCGTGGCGCGACCGTCGAGCGTGGCGACCATGTTCAGCAGCACGTACGGGCGTTGGACGCCGCCCGCCCGCGTCATGCCGGAGCGCTGCTCGTGCGGGCTCAGGTCCGGTGACGAGCTCCGGCACGCCGGCCGGGTCCCCGGGGGGAGCAGGCGTCTGAGCGTGAGCGGCGCGGAGGCGATGGCGATCGACATATAGCAAGTTGTAAACACATATCTGGGACGACCTGCTACGGTCGGGGCGTCTGGCCGGCACAGAAGACCGGCGAAAAGCAGTAGTGCAAGCGCTCGCAGGTCGAAGCTCTAAGCAGCATCCTCCGCGCAGCACACGCACCAAGCACATACCCGTGGAGGAGTTCCATATATGCCTACCGGCACCGTAAAGTGGTTCAGCGACGACAAGGGGTTCGGCTTCATCACCCCCGATGACGGCGAAAAGGACCTGTTCGTCCATCACACCGGCATCAACGGCGAGGGTTACCGCTCGCTGCAGGAGGGCTCGAAGGTGTCCTACGACGCCGAGCAGGGCGACAAGGGCCCGAAGGCCGTCAACGTCCAGTCGATCTGAAACCGCACCCGCGGGGCATGCGCTCCGCGGGTCAGAGCTAGACCTGAGGGCCCGCTTCGGCGGGCTCTTGGTCGATAGGGCGACCCGGATCGGCGCGAGCGCGCTGGTCGGGACGGTGACGCTCAGCCTGCTGTTCGTCGTGATGGCCGCCGATCGCCCGAGCCTGTTCGCGGCGACCACCCACACGGGCTTCTTCCCGACCTGGATGGCGGGTCCGCTCGGCGGGCTGTGGCCGGGGCTGACGCGCAACGGGACGACGCTGAGGTGGGTGTTCACCTCGATGATGGCGGCGATGTACGTGGGGTATCTGATCGCCCTGCGGTATGTGCCCGCCATGCACTTCGGCGCTCGCTGGCTGATCGCGACGGTGGTGGCGGTGCACGCGATCCTGTTCCTGGCGCCGCCGATGGCGCTGACGGACGTGTTCAACTACATCAACTACGGGCGCATGGAGGTCGTGCACAACCTCAACCCGTACACGACCTACCCGATCCTCGAGCCGCACAGCGATCCCAGCTATGCGCTGTCGAACTGGCACCAGCTGTTGAGCCCATACGGCCCGCTGTTCACGCTGCTGACGTTCGCGCTGGTTCCGCTCGGGGTGGCCGCGTCGTTCTGGGCGATCAAGGCGGTCCTGATGGCGGCGAGCCTCGGGACGATCCTGCTGGTGTGGAAGTGCGCCGAGCTGCTGGAGCTCGATCCCGTCCGCGCGGTCGTGCTCGTCGGGCTGAACCCGATCGTGATCGTGTGGGGATTGGGCGGCGATCACAACGACTTCCTGATGGTGTTCGCGATCGTGCTCGGCTTCTATCTGCTGTTGCGGGCACGCGCCGCCGGGGCGCCGAGCTCGACGGAGGACGGCTCGCGCGCGGGTCTTGGCGCGGACGCGCGCCACGGCGCTGAAGTCACGACGGCTGTCGAGTCAGGCGCGCATGCGCACGACGGACGTCTGGCCACGACGACGCTCGCGCGGCGGATCGGCAGCTGGCTGTGGCCCCCGTCGGCGGCGGAGATCGGGGCGGGCGTCGCGTTCGTCGCGGCAACCGGGCTGAAGGCGTCGGCCGGGGTGCTGATCCCGATCGTGCTGGTGGGCCTGCTGCGCACGCCGAGACGCTTCACGCAGGTCGTGCTGGGGATGGTCCTCGCGAGCGTGGTCGTGGGCAGCGCGAGCCTGCTCGCGTTCGGCGTGCACATCCCCGACCTCAGCACCCAGGCGCGGCTGGTGACGAACATCAGCCTGCCGAACCTGCTGGGTCTGGCGCTGGGCGCCGGTGGCGAGACCGAAACGCTGCACAACCTGCTGACGGCCGGGCTGATCCTGTCGGTGCTCGCCTGCTGCGCGATGGCGTGGCGTAGGCGCGAGTCGATCACCGCGTCGGGCTGGGCGACCGTCGCGCTGCTGGTCACGCTCGGTTGGGTGCTGCCGTGGTACGTGCTGTGGCTGCTGCCGCTGGCGGCGCTGTCGCGCTCGCGCAGGCTGCGCACGACCACGCTCGTGCTGGGCGCCTACCTGATGTTCGCGTGGGCGCCCGCCGCGGGCCTGGTGTGGAGCGGGATCGGCTTTCATCCGGAGAAAACGCCGCTGGGGCGGCTGCACCAGCGGTATGTCAAGGAGCTGCTGAACTAGGTCCGCGACCCGGTATCTGCCGGGATCGAGGGCCCGTTCCGCAGCGTCTGCCATCCACGGCCCGACTCAGCCCGACCCACATCTATCGTGACGCGAACCCTGTAGATCGCGGGCCGCGGGCCTACCCGTCCTCGGGCGGGCGGCGCTCGCGCTTGCGCTCGGACCCGCGGCGCTTGGCCGCCAGGCGGCGCTCGCGCGAGGCCGCCGTCGGGCGGGTGGGGCGACGGCGCTTGGGGACGATCAGCGCCCGCGCGAGGCGCTCGCGCAGACGCGCCAGCGCCAACTCGCGGTTGCGCGTCTGCGAGCGCTCGTCCTGTGCGATCGCCACCATGCGCGGCCCGACGCGGGCCAGCAGGCGCGTGCGCTGGGACTCGCTGAGCGAGGACGAGGCGAGCACGTCGAAGCTCGCTTCCACGCGCGAGGCGGTCACGTTGGCGTGCTGTCCGCCCGGTCCCGAGGAGCGACTCGCGCGCAGCAGGATCTCCGCGCGGGGGATCGTCAGCGCGCGGTTGACGCGCAGGTGGGTCTGGGGGTCTTCCTCAGCCGTCGTGGTGCCCCCGGCGCCGCGGCGCTCCAGCTCGCCGCTACTGCCCGCTGGAGGCGTCGTGAATGGCTTTCACGCGCATCATGTCCTCGCCCTCGGGCACGCGGCCGTCGCGGCCGATGTAGCCGTCCTTGCCGCCGGCGCACAGGTAGACGGCGTCGGTCTCGCCGACGTTGCGGAGCTTGCGCAGGGTGGCGGCGTCCACGCGCGCGAAGGCCGCCCTCGCCCAGGCGCTGCACGGCGCCGTCGCCGAACTCGATCTCGATCGCGCCGCGATGGACGAAGTACAGCTCCTCCTGCTCGTCGTGGTAGTGAAAGCCCGATTCGATGCCGGCGGGCATCACGATCGCGTTGACGCCGAAGGCGGTCACGCCGAGGCCCTTGCGGACCTTGCGAAAGCCGGGACCGTCGCCCAGGGCGTCGAGATCGCCGACGGCATAGCCCTCGCCGACGGTCACGTTCGGGTACTCGGCAGATGCCTCCATTGCTCGCGTCTCCTCTCAGGGCCGCCGCAGGCCCCGCCCGACCGCCGGCGGTCGAGCGGGCCACGTGCCCCGTCGTTGGCGGAATCAGAATCAGTGCTCGGCAACGTACCCGTCCTGCGGCTCCAGCGGCAGGCCCTCCTCCGCCCAGCGGCGCAGACCGCCGCGCAGCGAGTACGCCTCGAAGCCCGCCGCGCGAAAGGCTTGCGCGGCCATCTCCGAGCGCGAGCCCACGCGGCAGTAGAACACGACCGGGCGCTCGCGCTCGACCGTCGCCGCCTGCGCGGTCAGCTCGACCAGCGCGATGTGGCGCGAGTCCGCCAGCCGGCCCGCCTCGCGCTCGTAGGGCTCGCGCACGTCGATCAGCTGCAGGTCGGGCTCACGCGCGCGCCAGTCGGCGAGCTGATCGGGGTCGATCTCGATCTGCGTGCTGTCAACCGCCGCGCTCACCCCCACCAGCCTAGCGGTGGGCGCGCGCCTGGTGGGTCTGCAGTTCGGTCGGCGCATGCGCCGATCGACGACCCCGCGCATGCGCGGGGTCGGCAGGGCCGCGCGCGGCCCTGCTCGGAGCGTGCATGCACGCTCCGACGGGATGGCGCATGCGCCATCCCGGACCGTGGCGCATGCGCCACGATCCACACTTCTCAGCTCCATGAAGCCGCATGCGGCCCGGTCTTCCGCTCTTCACTAGGATCAGCCCCATGCAGACCCTCGACGACGTCTACACGATCCCCCAGGAGCACCTCGACTTCTGTCAGACGATCGGCCAGATCGCGCGCGAGCAGATCGCGCCGCGCTCGGCCGAGATCGACGAGCGGGCCGAGTACCCGTGGGACATCCGCAAGCTGCTCGGCGAGCAGGACATCCTCGGGCTGCCGTTCCCGACCGAGTACGGCGGCACGGGCACCGGCACGCTGATGCTGAACATGGCCGTCGAGGAGATCGCCAAGGTCGACGCGGCCTGCGCGCTGATCCTGATGGTGCAGGAGCTCGGCACGCTGCCGATCCAGCTGTACGGCACCGACGAGCTGAAGGAGCGCTTTCTGCCGCGCTGCGCCTCCGGCGAGTGGTCGCCCGCGTTCGCGCTCTCCGAGCCCGAGGCCGGCTCGGACCCGGCGGGGATGAAAACGACCGCGGTGCTCGACGGCGACGAATGGGTCATCAACGGCACCAAGAACTGGATCTCCAACCTCGGCATCGCCGACTTCTACATCACCTTCGCCGTCACCGACCGCGACAGCCGGCGCATCACCGCGTTCGTCGTCGAGGCCGACCGCCCGGGGTTCAGCGTGGGCAAGCTCGAGCACAAGCTCGGCATCCGCGCCTCGCCCACCGGGCAGCCGATCTACGAGGACGTGCGCGTGCCGCAGGCGAACGTCATCGGCGAGGTCGGCCGCGGGCTGTCGGTCGCGCTGGGCACGCTGCAGCAGACGCGCCTGGGCGCCGCCGCGCAGGCCGTCGGGATCGCGCAGGGCGCGACCGACTACGCCGTCGCCTACGCGCGCGAGCGGGTGCAGTTCGGCCAGCCGATCATCGAGCTGCAGGCGATCCAGTTCAAGCTGGCCGACATGGAAACACGCACGGCCGCCGCGCGCGAGCTGCTGTACAAGGCCTGCGCGCTGGCCGATCGCGGGGACCCTGAGCGGGGAAAGTACTCCTCGATGGCCAAGGTCTTCTGCTCGGACACCGCGATGGCCGTGACGATCGAGGCGGTGCAGGTGCTGGGCGGCTACGGTTATGTCAAGGAATACCCGGTGGAGCGCATGATGAGAGACGCCAAGATCACCCAGATCTACGAGGGCACGAACGAGATCCAGCGGCTCGTGATCGCCCGCACGCTCAAGTAGGACGGGTCAGGTGCGCAAGTCGTTCTTCTCACGACAGCGCGCCTCCGGTCAAGTGCGCCGCGCGGGGTTCGCGGCACTCGTCGCCCTGTCGCTCGGCCTGATCGTGATCGTGGTCGGCCAGGGGTTCAGCACGGTCGGCGCCGTACGGGCGGTCGAGGACGTCGCGATCGGGATCGTCGTCGTGGCCGTCCTGCTCGGCTGTGCCGCATTCGTGGCGGTGCGTCTGGCGGGCTGGCGCGACCCCGAGTCCGAGGCCGAGTTCGACGCGATCGTGCTGCGCTCGGAGGAGCTGGCGCGCGAAGGTCTCGCGGTGGACCCCGACGAACTCGAGTTCCTCGAGCTCGACCCGCTCAACGACGAGGACTTCGAAGAGCTCGTGCGCGACGCGCTCGACGACCTCCCCGACCTGCTGCGCAACGCGCTCGCGCACGTCGCCGTCGTGATCTCCGACGGCGGGCGCCGGCGCGGCGCCTACGGGCTGTATCAGGGCGGGCAGACCCGCCGCGACGACACGCACGACCGCATCGTCATCTTCAGAGACACGCTGCGCCGCGACTTCGGGCACTCGCCCGAACTGCTGCGCGACCAGGTCGTGCGCACGGTCAGACACGAGCTCGCGCACCACGTCGGCTTTGATGAGCTGGGCGTGTCCCGACTGGACCTACTAGTCTCCCGGTCCCCAAACCCAAGGAGAGAGCAACAGATGCCAGAGGCAGTGATCGTCGACGCCATACGCACGCCCATCGGACGCGCCGTCAAGGGCTCGCTGAAGACCGTCCGCGCCGATGACCTGGCGGCGATCCCGCTGCGGACGCTGCTCGAGCGCAACCCCCAGCTGGAGCAGACCTCGATCGGCGACGTGATGATGGGCTGCGGCTACGGCGAGGGGGAGTCGGGCTACAACATCGGTCGCATCGCCTCGCTGGTGGCGGGCATCGACCACCACGTGCCGGCGTGCACGGTCAACCGCTTCTGCGCCTCCTCGCTGCAGACCACGCGCATGGCCTTCCACGCGATCAAGGCCGGCGAGGGCGACACCTACATCGCCGCCGGCGTCGAGGCCGTCTCGCGCACCGGCCGCGGCAGCCAGTTCGAGTTCAACCACGCCGTCGATGGCTCGGAGGGCTCGGCCTACAACGTCTACATCCCGATGGGCATGACGGCGGAGAACGTCGCCGAGCGCTGCAACGTCAGCCGCGAGGCCCAGGACGAGTGGGCGCTCGTCTCCCAGACCCGCGCGGTTGCGGCCGTCGAGTCGGGGCACTTCGACGCAGAGATCGTGCCCGTCACCGTGCCCGCGCACAAAGATGTCGACAAGGAGGGCAACGAGATCGACGTGCCCGAGACCGTCGTCAGCAAGGACGACGGCCCGCGGCCGGGCACGACGATGGAGCGGCTCGCGGCGCTCAAGCCCGTCTTCAAAGAGGACGGCTCGGTCACCGCCGGCAACTCCTGCCCGCTCAACGACGGCGCCGCGGCGCTGCTGATCATGTCCGAGGAGAAGGCGAGCGAGCTCGGTTTCAAGCCGAAAGCGCGGATCATCGCCTCGACCGTCGCCGCGATCCGCCCCGAGGTGATGGGCCTCGGCCCGATCCCCGCGATCCAGAAACTGCTCGCGAACACCGGCATGAAGATCGAGGACATCGACGTGGTCGAGATCAACGAGGCCTTCGCCGCGCAGATCGTGCCCTGCATCGAGGAGCTGGGCCTGGATCGCGAGAAGCTCAACCCGTTCGGCGGCGCGATCGCCCTCGGCCACCCCTTCGGCATGACCGGCGCGCGCATCATGACCACGCTGCTCAACGACCTGCAGACCCTCGACGCCACCTACGGCATCGAGTCGATGTGCGTCGCCGGCGGCATGGGCATGGCGATGCTCGTCGAGCGGTTGGGATAGGCCTTCAAAACCCAAAGGTCGATATCTCGTTGCAAACCTAAAGGGCCGCCCGTGGGCCGCCGATCCGTCCGACTATGCAAGGTCAAAATGGAGGATCGGGGGTCGCCGGCGGCGGTCCCGAGCACGAGCAGGATCTGCTCCGTCTGGGTCAGGCGCTGCACGCCCGCACCGACGATGTCGTAACCGGGATGCTGCGCCGCTCGGAGAGCTCGGGCGTCGTCCTGGACGAGATCGTCGAAGAGAGCTTCGCGCGGGTGGGCGCGGTCTCGACGATCGCGGTGGCGCGCTGGATGGCGGGCGAGGGCGCCGGGGCCGCGCGGAAGGTCGGACAGGAGTCGTGGAGCATCTTCGGCCAGCTCGCGGCGCAGCGCGCGGCGCCGCTGAACGAGGTCACCAAGCGCTGCCTGCGCTGGCGCGATGCCGCGGAAGAGGTGGTGCTCGAGGAGGGTGGCGAGCTCGAGCTCGTGTCTGCGGTCATCGCGGAGGCTCTGGAGATGTTGCAGCGCAGCCTCGACGTGACGCTCGTGCGGATGTGCCAGTCCTTCGAGGACGAGCGCCAGCGCGCCCATGAGGAGCTCTCGCGCCGTCAGGAGGAGTTGGCGTTCCTGGCGACGCACGACCCGTTGACGGGACTGCCCAACCGCACGCTGATCCTCGATCGGGTGGAGCAGATGCTGGTGCGCTCGCGGCGCAGTCAGGCGCCGGTGGCAGCGCTGTTCATCGACCTGGACAACTTCAAGTCGATCAACGACACGCTCGGTCATGGCGTCGGCGATGAACTGCTGTGCGCTGTATGCGCGCGGCTGCAGGTCGTGGTACGTGACGTGGACGCGCTCGGGCGCCTCGGCGGGGACGAGTTCGTGATCGTCGCCGAAGGGATGTCGCTGGACGCCGGTCCCGAGCTGATCGCCGAGCGTCTGCTGGATGCGCTCAAGCAGCCGTTCGAGCTCAAGGGCGCCGAGAAGCACCTGACGGTGACCGCGAGCGTCGGCATCGCCACGGGCGACCGAGGTTCCGCCGAAGAGCTGCTGCGCGACGCGGACATCGCGATGTACAGGGCGAAGTGGTCGGGCAAGAACCGCTATGTCGTGTTCGAGACGGGGATGCAGGACGCGATCCAGTCGCGGATGGAAATGGAGATGGACCTGCGCATGGCGTTCGAGCGCGACGAGTTCTTCCTCGTCTACCAGCCGACGTTCGATCTGCGGCGCATGAGCCCGACCGGGATGGAGGCCCTGATCCGCTGGTCCAGTCCCACGCGCGGGATCGTCCAGCCCGACGATTTCATTCCGCTACTGGAAGAGACCGGGCTGATCGTCCAGAGTCGGGGAATGGGTGCTCGAACGGGCCTGTCGTCAGGGCGCCGAGTGGCACGCCGCGGGGCTATGAGATCGGCGTCGCCGTGAACGTCTCCACGCTCCAGCTGGACACCGACGCGTTCGTCCCCGCCGTCGCGAACGCGCTCGAGCGCAGCGGCCTCGAACCGGGCGCGCTGACGCTCGAGATCACCGAGACGACGCTGATGAGCAACACCGAGGAGACCGCCGAGCGGCTCACTCAGGCCAAGACGCTGGGCGTACGCATCGCGATCGACGACTTCGGCACGGGCTACTCCTCACTGGCCTACCTGCAGCGCTTCCCGGTGGACGCGCTGAAGATCGACCGCTCGTTCATCTCGCGCATGGGCCAGGACCCCGAGGGCGAAACACTGATCCGCACGCTCGTACAGCTCGGCAAGTCACTCGCGATCGAGACGCTCGCGGAGGGCATCGAGCAGTCTTGCGAGCTCTCGCTGCTGCGCGAGGAGAGCTGCGACAGCGGCCAAGGCTTCCTGTTCGCTCGCCCGCTGGAGGTGGACGCCTGCGAGTCGTTCCTGCACGACTGGATCGGCGAGAGCGCCGGTGTGGACGCGATCGGCGACGGCGCCGGCGTGGACACCGTCCTGTAGCAGATCGCTCGTTTTTGGCTTCGCGGAGCCGGATGTGGTGTGTTATCGGCGTGGTGTGAGCAGCGTTTACCGTTCGCTCTTGACAAGTCGGGCGTTTGGCGTTATGTTCTGTCCTGTTCATGACTTCCCGCGGTGGGAAGTCGGGCACTAATAGATCGGGTTTGGGGTATATCGGTCGTCTGGATCGGTCTCAAGCGCTTTTGCAGGAAGTAAAGACCTTTGGGAGAGGGTTCTCAGATCGCATGATGAGGGGTTGTTTTCGCGTGAGTCAGTTGGGGACAGACGTGCCAGGGATCGCCGCGCGCCCGAACGGCGCCGTAGGTAGATGCGTCAGCAGCGCTGACACATCTCTCTCTCTCTCTCTCTCTCTTGCCCCAGTAGCACCCCTCGTCTAACCGCCCCGTCACGGCGGTCCTCGGGTCTCCTCGCGAGGCATGGTTCACATCGTCCCGCGCCCCGTTCGAAGCTACCCCGCCACGCGCGCAATGACGTTCGCCGTCCGCAAGCGCTAACGCGAGACCGAAGCCTCGCTTACACGTCAACGATCGGCCGGCAAGCCCACTGCGAGTGGACTTCCCGCGCGCCTGGAGGCGTAGCTGAGTCCCCCCACGCATCGCTCTCGCCATACGCGTCGGTGTATCGCGGCCGCGGAGTCATAGCCGAAATAAGCGGCGCCTCGTCTCTTCCATGCGCGTTGGTATCCCGCGGCCGTGGAGTCCTAGTTGGAATACACCGCGCGTCGTTCGTTCAGTGCGCGCTGGTGTCCCGCGGCCATGGAGGCCCAGTGTGATCACCAAGCGCTCTAATTCCGCGCGTCCAGCGCGTTCGCGCACTGCCTCGCCGCGGGTGCAGGTCTCGGAGATGCAGCGCGCGCGCCTGCTCAGCGCGGCGGTCGTGACGTTCGATGAGCTCGGCTATGCCCAAGCGACGGTGGCGCACATCACCGCCCGTGCACGGGTGTCGCGGCGCACCTTCTACGACCTGTTCTCCAGTCGCGAGGATTGTCTGCTCGTGATCATGAACGAAACCCTCGAGCGGATCGCCGCGGAGCTCGAGAGCGCGAGTCGTGGTGCGCGGTCGTGGCGTGAGCGCGTGCGTATGGCCTTGTGGGTGGTGCTCTCCTTTTTGGATCGTGAGCCGGTGTTGGCGCGGGTGTGTGTGGTGCAGAGCGCGCGTGGCTCTCAGCGGGTGCTGGAAGCGCGCGAGGAGATCCTTGCGCGCGTGGCCAGAACGATCGACGAGGGCCGCAAGGAGAGTGTGCGCGCGACGCAGACCCCGCCCCTGAGCGCGGAGGGTCTGGCCGGCGCGGTATTGGCGATCGTGTACAAGCGTCTGCTCAAAGGTGGGGGTGAGCCGTCGTCGCTCGGGGGTTTGCTGAATGAATTGATGAGCATGATCGTGCTGCCCTATCTCGGTCCCGCGGCCGCACGTAAGGAGCGTGCTCGTCCGGCGCCGGTCGCGTCGAGCGTGAGTGTCACGCCCGTCATATCCGCGCACAGTCCGGTTGGGGACCCGCTGAGGGAGGTCCCGATGCGCTTGACGTATCGCACCGCGCGGGTGTTGCAGGCCACCGCCACTCATCCCGGCGGGAGCAATCGCCTGATCGGTGAGCACGCAGACATTTACGATCAGGGTCAGATCTCAAAGCTGTTGGGGCGGCTGCAGAGTCTCGGCCTGCTTCAGAACGGGGGCGCTGGTCAGGCCAAGGGTGAGCCCAATGCGTGGTGTTTGACCGAGCTCGGTGAGCGCGTGACCGAGCAACTCGCACTGGGCACCGACCATCGGCAGGACGGGACGTCATGACACTACTGAGATCCCCCACGGGCAGTGCGTCTTTTCCGAGGCAGTTCATTCAATTCGCGTGCGTAGCGCTGGGCGCCGGCACGTCTTCAAAGGAGAGCGACGCGAAGAGTTTGTTCGTCTTGTATTCAAACAATGCGTGCGTAGCGCTGAGCGTTGGCACGTCTTCAAAGGAGAGATAAATCGATGACGTTCTCAGCGATACGCAAACGGATGCACCTGAGCCCCACGGTCGCGATCGCGACGCTCGCGCTCGTGTTTGCGATGGCCGGCGGCGCTTACGCCACGGGTAAGTATGTGATCACCTCTACGAAGCAGATCAAGCCGAGCGTGCTGAAGCAGCTGAAGGGCGCAGCCGGCGCAAACGGCGCGACAGGTGCGCCAGGACCACAGGGCGCTCCCGGTGCCGCCGGGGCAGCGGGCAAAGAAGGCGCGGCGGGCAAAGAAGGCGCGGTAGGGAAAGAAGGCGCGGCGGGGAAAGAAGGCGCCCCTGGTAAAGAAGGCAAGGCCGGGACGACTGGCTTCACCGCCACGCTGCCTTCGGGGAAGACCGAGACCGGAACATGGTGGATCCACGGGACCGACACGGGCGCGCCGGGCGAATTACAGTTCGCTGGGGTAACCACGCTTTCGTTTGCGATCCCGCTGGCCGGACCGCCTGAAACGAACGCGACCGCGACGGCCGCCCGTTACATCGGTCCTGGAGAAGGCGAAGGCGAAGCCAATGAATCGGGCTTCATCAAGAGCGGCGATTGTGCCGGGACCGCGAAGAGCCCTTCGGCTGGTTCGGGGCACCTGTGTGTGTTCGCCGCAGAAGCCGAAGACGTGGCCGGCGAAGCTCAGATCTTCGACATCAGTACCCCGGAACCTGAAATCAGTCAGATCGGGGCGACTGGTGCGGGGCTTCGTGTGATCTCCAATCAACCGGGCACGGTTTCTGCCCGGGGGACCTGGGCGGTCACGGCGGAATGACCTTAGGGCTCGACGCGGACCGCTGGTGCTCCAGTCCTAGAGGCGGGCGCCGGCGGTCGCGAGTCCCTCGCGATCAGCGACTTAGAGGAGCAGTGATGAAGATAGATAAAAGCGCTCTGATACCCTTCCGCGCCGGCGAGTTGCGAGCACTGCTCCGCTTGGCGGGTCGTGTTTGCGGGATCCTCGCGCTCGTGGCGGTCGTGGGAGGCATGGCCACCACGACATCCTCCGCCGCGGTTGGGCCCCTACTTTCCGCCGCCCTTACCCCGGATGTAATTAGCGGAGAACCGCCGGTGATCCACGGGGAACTCGACACTGAGCGCGTGTTCGCGACCCGCGCCATGGTCGTAGCCGAGGTGGACACGTTCGACCTCGGTGCTCACTGGAGAAGCGAACTCACGACCGACCCGGTCAGCGGTCCGTGGGTGCTCGCGGCGGAAGGCACCACGGGCGGCGGCAACGGCGACAATTTCATCTCCATCGGGAGCGCAGATGCAACAACACCGGCAAACACTGAAGGCAGGTGGAACGTTCAGCACCACTTGATGCCGAGCACGACCTACTTCGCGCGCTTCACGCTTGAAGACGCCGCTGGCACTGCCACTCGGACGTTCGAATTCAAAACCCTCGCGACCGGCGAGCCCGAAGTGCCGGAAATAAGGAATGAACCGGGCGGGCATACTACGTTCAACGATCTATCGGTCCCTAAAACGAAGGGAGGGAGAACTTTCAAAGCACAGGTGGAGACCAATGGATTGACGACGGAATATCACTTTGAATACGCGCTTGCGCCGTCTGGGCCGTGGAAACCATTCTCCTCCGGAGCGAACGGGACGATCACCAAAGAAGAAGACTTCGCGGACCCCGAACCTGAACTTACCGGTCTAGCACCAGAAACGACCTACTTCGTGCGCCTGACCGCGAAAAACGCAAAGGGCGAACTTATCCAACACAAGTTCTTGGGCGGAGGTGGTGAATTCGAATCGTTTACGACGCCGACAGCGCGACCCATCCTCCAAAGTGGTCCGACTTATCGGAATATTACGGCGATCTCAGCGCGCGTGATCGAGCTGGTCGACCCGCGGGAAGCCGCAACTCACTGGCAATTCGAATCCAGCACGCATCCTCAGGAACCTTCGTCTTGGGCGCCGATCCCGGGCCTTGAAGGCACGATCACGGAAGCCCAGGCGGTCGGCGAACAGGTGCCGGCCGTGGAAGGAACATTCGCCGGGCTGCACCCGGCGAGCGACTACTGCGTTCGCGTGGCCGCGACAAACCAGGTCGGCGCCACACAGGGTCCCGAGTCGTGTTTTGAAACTGAGGGCCCCCCAACCGCCGCCACCGAGGCCGTCCACGCGCGCGACGCGACGTCGCTGCGTGTGCTCGGGGCGATTAACCCGCATGCGACGCCCACTACCGATGAACAGGCGGTGACCGTTGAAGGTGCGCCGAGCGGCGGCACCTTTACGCTTACTTTCGAGGGTCACACGACCGCACCGATCCCGTTCGATGCGCCGGACCAAGGCGGGAGCGGCAGCGTCGCTCGAGCATTGAAATCTTTGCCGGGCGAACCCGAATTGGGGGTGGTGGGCCCACGCGGCGGTCCGTATACGGTGTTCTTCTTCGGAGGAGCGGCCGGTCGGCCCAGCCCGCGATCACCGCTGACGGAAGCGAACTGCAACCTGCGGGCAAAGTCACGGTCAGCGGGATCCAGGCGGGTGGGGAAAGCTACGACACCGCCGGCTACTTCGAATACGTCACGCAGCAACAGTTCGACGCATCCGGGTTCCAAGGGGCGAAGACGACCGTGGCGCAGCCCCTGAAAGCCGTGTCCTCTGAACAGTTCTTTGGGCAGGATCTACCGGGTTTGGAAGCTGGGCAGACCTACGAGTTCCGTGCCGTTGCCTCGAGCACGTTCCCCGGTACTCCAGTCGTCGAGGCTGAACCGCAGACGATGACCGTGCCGGCGGCCGTCGCGGCCTCCGCGCCGGGCGCGTGTCCGAACAGCGCGTTGCGTACGGGTCCGTCAGCGAATCTGCCCGATTGTCGCGCCTATGAGCAGGTCACCCCCGTGGACAAGGAAGGGGCACAGGAATCCTTCAACTACGGGCCGAAGGTCGTGAGCGGCGCGATCGTGGGCGGCGACGGCGAACACGTTGCTCTCGAAGATCCATCGGTCAGCTGGGGTTCAGGGCCTGATGGCGGTCAGAGCCCGTACTTCTTTACCCGCGACAGCTCGCGTCAAGAATGGACGATGACGGCGGGCTCGCCGGAGCCCGAAACCGGGGTGCAACGCGTTGTGCCCGAGCTCTACAGCGAGAACGGTTCGGAGGTCGCTTCGGAAGTCGACGTGCATACCTCGCTAGGGAGCGGTGAATCGAAGGAAATCCTCTTCAAGGCTGGTCCTGGTGGCGGTCCGTACGCGACGGTCGCCGCCGTTCCTCGCGATCAGGTGGAAGGCATAGCCGAAGGCAACGTCGCCCGCAACGCCGGATGGGTTGGAGCATCGGCCGACTTCTCCAAGTTGATTCTGCAGGTAGAGGATCCCGAACTGGGCGAAGCCCGGACGCAGACCAAGAGCGGGAAGCTCGATGTCTATGAATACGACGAAGGGAAGTTGCGGCAGGTAAACGTGGGCGCCGGGACCTGTGGTGCGCATCTGGTAACCGGTCTCGGGGAAGCCAACGGGTTCCGCAGCAGCGCGCACGCAGTCTCCGCTGATGGGTCGCGTGTGTTCTTCGAAGCTGTGCCGGGCAGCACCTGTAGCGCAGCGCCGCACCTTTATATGCGCGAAAATGGCTCGAAGACAGTCGACATCGGTGCTTTCCGGTTCGGCGCGGCGAACGCCGGCGGAACGGAGCTTTTGCTGGAAGCGCCGGGGTCCGGTGAAATCAAGTACTTCCTCTACGACACCGGATCGGCGTCCCTCAAGCAGATCTTCTCCTCGCCCTCGCTTGAACCGACCGCACACGCCGCGGCTGACCTCGGCGCAGTCTACTTCCGGCAGGCCAACGGCGATCTCTACCGCTATGACACAGCGGCAGAATCGTTGACGTACCTGCTCCGTATCCATATCAGCGCGAGCGGAAGTGCGGGCGCGGGCGAGGTCACTCCGGACGGCCAGTTCTATTACTTCCAAGGCTCTGTTCCCGGGGTCGCTGGGGTCGAACAGGCGTTCCTCTATGACAACCGCGAACGCGTCGTGGAGTGTCTTTCGTGCGCCTCGCCGACGGATTCCGAACCGGCTCTCGGCTCCTACTTCCCCGATCACCCAAGCGATCTCGGACAGGCGTTCGCCTCAAACGGCGTGCCGAGTCGCACCTTCGTGTCTGATGACGGCGATTACGCGTTCTTCGACACTCCCGCGGCGCTGATCCCCGCCGACGGCGACGGTGAAGTCACCCCCGACCCCGTGGCCGGGGCCGAACTGCAGGCCGACGAGATCTCTCCATCGAGCGATGTGTATGAGTGGCGCGGGGCGGGTGTGCAGGAATGCGAAGCGCCTCAGGGCTGTCTGTCCTTGATCACGAACGGGCGTGGGGGGTTCCTGAATCTGCTGCTCGGCGCGACCCCCGACGGGCAGAACGTCTATATCTACACCCGCTCGGAGCTCACGGGCCTCGACAACGACAACTCCGGCGACATTTATGACGCTCGCGTCGACGGCGGGTTTCCACCGGCGCCCGCGCGACCAGTCGAATGCGACGGCGCGGAGTGCTCCACACCGCAGGCGAACCCTCCCGAAAGTACGCCCTCGAGTGCTACCTACCAAGGGTTACAGACTCCACCGACGCCGAAAGTTTCGGTGCCGCCGAAGCCGCTGACACGCGCGCAACGGCTCGCGCTCGCGTTGAAGTCGTGTTACAGGGACAGGGCGAAGAAGCGACGGCTCGGTTGTGAACGCTCCGTGCGCGGCCGATTCCACGTAGGCGCGGGGAAGTCATCAAGCAAGCGCGCGGGGAAGTCGTCAAGCAAGCGAATCGGGAGGAAACGATGATGAAGCCTCTGCCCCACCGTCGTTTTTCCATGCTGGCCCAGCGCGCACAGCGGCAGGTCGTAACCGTCCTCAGGGCGGTGATGAGCACCGTCCTGGTGTTGGCGGTTATTCCCGCCGTGGCACACGCGGAGGTCAGCGCCGAACCATTTGAAGTCCTTCCCGGGAGCTTCCAGATCAGGCCCTCCACGACACAGGCCGGTGCACACGAGGATCTCACGACTTCCTTCGACTTTGCCCACAACGAAGCGGATGGCAAGACGCACAACGATGTGCGTACGATCATCGTCAACCTGCCGGCCGGCTTCGACGCGAGCGACACGGCCGTGCCGGCCTGCCCATTGAGCGATCTGTTGGGGTTCTCCGGTAAGGAAGGTGATCTGCCGTTGTGTCCGATCGCCAGCCAGGTCGGGCAGATCAGTTTCGAGTTGACGAGCCTCGCGGGGCATCGCGCGCATCCGACGGTTCCGCTCTACAACATGGAAGTGACGAGCTTTGGTGTGGCGGCGCAGCTCGGTTTCAAGACCCAGGTCGTCACGACCACCTTGCTCGCGAGCGTGCGTCCCGGCGACGCTGGGCTCACGATCACGACGCCGAACATCCCACGCGACGAAATCAGCGATATCTCGGTGACGGTGTGGGGCGTGCCGGCCGCGCACGAACACGACGCGCAGCGCGGCGAAGCCTGCGGCGCGGAGCTCGAAGTACCGCCCACGTGCCACAACGAACTCGGCGGCCCTCAGGAAGCTAAGATCGCACCCAGGCCGTTCCTGTCGAACCCGACGAGCTGCGGCACATTCACCGCGAGCATGGAAGCGTATTCCTGGGAGGCGCCGCATGAACCATCTCGGGCGAGCACCGAAGTTGGCCCGATCGGGGAATGCGACCGCGTGCCGTTCGAACCGACGCTCGAAGCTACACCCACCACGACCCTGGCTGAAACGGCATCGGGCTTGAACGTCACGATCGGCGTGCCGCAGGCATGGGATAACCCGCTGTCGCTGTCGACGGCGAACCTGAAGGACGCCACAGTGACGCTGCCCGAGGGGTTTACGGTGAACCCGTCGGCGGGCTCGGGGCTGGGGGCCTGCACGCCGGCTCAGTATGAAGTGGAAACGTCGTCTTCCTTGCCCGGGGCGGGCTGCCCGCCGGAATCGAAGATCGGCGACGTCGAAATCGAAACGCCGATCCTGAACGAAAAGCTCACGGGCGCGGTGTATGTCGCGAGCCCGTATGACAACCCGTTCCCCAGCCCGGGACACCCGGGTGGAACGTTGCTCGCGCTGTATATCGTCGCGAAGGCGCCGCCGCGGGGGGTGATCGTGAAGGTCGCGGGCGAAGTGCACCTCGATGAAACGACCGGGCAGCTCGTGACGCGGTTCCTGAACAACCCGCAGCAGCCGTTCAGCAAGTTCATCCTCAAGTTCCGCCCCGGCGCGACCGCGCCGCTCGTGACACCGCCGGTGTGCGGTACCTACTCGCTGCTGGCCGGGCTGACACCATGGTCAGCCCCCGAAGACGTGCACTCGATCGCGAGCGCTCCCGGATTCCAGCTGACCAGCGGCGTCGGCGGTGGGCCCTGCCCGAGCGGCGGCGTGCCACCGTTCAGCCCCAAGGCGAGCGTCGGCACGACCAACAACGCCGGCGGCAGCTACTCACCTCTCGACCTGACGATCAAGCGCGAGGACGGCGAACAGGAGCTCACGGGCTTCTCGACGATCATGCCGCCCGGCCTGACGGGGAACCTGACCGGGATCCCGTTCTGCCCCGACGCCTCGATCGAAGCCGCACGCGGCCGGACCGGCAGCGAAGAGCTCGCCAACCCCTCCTGCCCCGCAGCGAGTGAAGTCGGGCACACGGTCGTCGGCGCGGGAGTCGGCGACACCGTACTCGCGCAGACGCCCGGCAAGCTGTATCTCGCCGGCCCCTACCACGGTGCGCCGCTGTCGCTCGTCTCGATCACCTCCGCCGTCGTCGGACCGTTCGACCTGGGCACGGTCGTGATCCGCTTCGCGCTGCGGATCAACCCCTCGACAGCGCAGGTCGAAGTCGACGCCACCGGCTCCGATCCGATCCCGCACATCATCCGCGGCATCGTCGTGCACGTACGTGACATCCACGCTTACGTCGACCGGCCCGGGTTCATCCTGAACCCAACGAGCTGCCAACCGATGGCGATCGGCAACACGATCACAGGCGCCGGCGCAGACCCCGCCAACCCCGCCGACCAAGTTCCCGTGAACGTCTCGACTCCGTTTCAAGCCGCGGACTGCTCAAACCTCGCATTCAAACCCGTCTTCAAGGTCACAACAGCAGGCAAAACATCCAAAGCGAACGGCGCGAGCCTCGCCGTGAAGCTCACCGTCCCCGCGGCCCTCGGTACCCAGGCGAACATCGCGAGAGTCAAGGTCGACCTCCCCAAGCAACTACCCTCACGACTCACGACACTGCAGAAGGCATGCACGGCACAGCAGTTCGACACGAACCCCGCAGGGTGCCCCGCCGCGTCGTTCATCGGGCACGCCAGAGCGATCACACCGATCCTGCCTGTCCCGTTGGAAGGCCCCGCGATCTTCGTCAGCCACGGTGGCGAAGCATTCCCCAGCCTCGAGGTCGTGCTGCAGGGATACGGCATCACGATCGACCTCGTCGGCTCGACGTTCATCAGCAAACAGGGGATCACCTCCAGCACGTTCAAGACCGTCCCCGACCAACCAGTCACGAGCTTCGAACTCACGCTCCCCCAAGGCCCCAACTCCGCCCTCGCGGCCAACGGCAACCTCTGCTCACTGACGAAGACCGTGACGGTCAAGAAGAAGGTCACGGTCAAGGTCAAGGGTCACAAGAAGACTGTGACGAGCAAGGTCAAGGAGGCGGAGGCAACCTCACTCGTGATGCCGACCGAATTCGTCGCTCAGAACGGCGCCGCAATCCACGAGTCGACGCCGATCAGCGTCACCGGATGCGCGAAGGCCCGCCCGGCGAAGAAGGCGAAGAAACACGAGAAGGGGAAGAGCGCGACGAAGAGGTAAGGCCGCTGCGGGGTGCCAGCCGGCTCGGTTGTTCGGTCCTACGCGTCGGTGTCCAGCCCCGGGATCGGCTCGATCGGGAGCTCGCCGTGGACACAACCACGAAGCGGACGTGCTCGGCGAGCATCGCGCGGGCGGCGACGTCAAGTTCAGGATCGAGCGCGGTCACCGGCCCGAGAGCGGCCGCCGGCCCGCTCGACCGCTCGCAGCAGGCCCCCCGCTTGGGCCGAAAGATGTTGCCCGCGTCGCAACAGCTCGCCGATCGGCGTGTCGGGTGGAGGTGTCAGCGCACGGCGCTTTTCCTCGTTCAGCGTGGTCCACTCGGCCTCGTGGCCGGGCTCGAGCAATGTCCTGCGGGGAGCGACGCTCATGAAGTCATTCTAGCCCATGCGTCCCTTTTTTTGTATCCTATTGTCCGCACGAGCCTATGTGTGCGGCAGCAGGACCGATGTCGAAAGCGCTGCCTTCCGCACACGCGAACGACCGCGGACACCGCGCTTGTTGGCCGATCGGAGATCCGTCGATCTCCGATCGGGTCGCCACCACGCGCGGGCTCGATCCCCCGCGACAGGGCGAAATCAGCGAGGCGGCATCCGCAGCGCCCCGTCGAGCCGGATCGTCTCGCCGTTGAGCATCCGATTCTCGACGATGTGGCAGGCCAGCTGCGCGTACTCCGCGGGCTGCCCAAGACGCTGGGGGAAGGGGACGCCCGCCCCGAGCTTCTGGCGGGCCTCCTCGGGCAGGGCGGCCAGCAGCGGCGTGTCGAACAGGCCGGGGGCGATCGTGTTGACCCTGATCCCGTATCGGGAGAGATCGCGCGCGGCGGGCAGCGTCAGCGAGACGATCCCGCCCTTGGAGGCGGCGTAGGCGATCTGGCCGACCTGGCCGTCGTAGGCGGCGATCGAGGCGGTGCACACGAACACGCCGCGCTCTGAGTCCTCGCCCGGGTCGTTTGCGATCATCGCGGCGGCGGCGTGGCGGAGCACGTTGAAGGTGCCGATCAGGTTGATCTGGATCACGGTCTCGAACGGCAGCAGCGGGTGGGGGCCCTTGGAGCCCGCGACCTTCTGCGCCCAGCCGACGCCCGCGCAGCAGGCGGCGATCCGCAGTCCCCCGTCCTGCGCCTTGGCGGCCTGCTCGACGGCGTCCTTGACCTGCTCCTCGTCGCGCACGTCGCACGCGACGAACTCCACGCCGAGCTCGCTCGCCAGTGCCGTACCTTTGTCGGCGTTGAGGTCGGCGATCGTCACGCTCGCGCCCTGCTCGTGCAAGCGGCGCGTGGTCGCCTCGCCGAGCCCGGAGGCCCCGCCGACGACGATCGCTGAGCTGCCCTCGATTTGCATGGGGCGGAGCCTATCGCGGCGCGCAATCGGGCGGCTCTCGGCGTGCGGAGGGCGCGCGTAAGATGCCACCATCGCACCGCCTGCACAACAAAATGCCCCCACCGGCGAGTCCTCCGTACGCGTGTGGAGCGTGGTCAAGGCCTCCATCTCCGCGGCGGGCCGCGACCGCGAGGACGAGTTCAACGCCTGGTACAACGAGCAGCACGTACCCGAATGGGTCACCAAGCCCGGCTTCGTGCGCGGCTGGCGGCTGCGAGCGCTCGATCGCCCGACCCAGACCCACCCGCACGAGCACGGCTACTACGCGGTCTATGAGCTGGAGTCCGTCGATGCATTCAATGACGCGCTCGCGGACTCCGACGGCGCGCCCTGGGGCGAGTGGCAGGCGTACGTCGGCAGCCACCTGATCGACTGGGAGCGGACCTACTACCGCACGCTCGCGGCGATCGCCCCCGAGGAGGTCGATGCGCCGTATTGGGCGATCGTCAAGACCGACTTTCAGGGCAGCGAGGCGCGGGAGCGCGAGTTCAACCGCTGGTATGACGAGCAGCACTTCCCCGAACTCGTCTCGCACGAAGGCTTTCAGGGCGGGTGGCGGTTGCGAGTCCTGCCGGACGCGGGCGATCTCGGCGCGCGCCGCCAGCGCTACTGGGCCGTGTATCGGGTGCGCTCGATCGACGACTTCGCCGCCGCCCGCGCCGCGCGGGCGGAGCGCGGCCTGCCGCCGTGGGACGGGCTGTGGGGCGAGAACCTCATCGACACGCGCATCGACTGCTACGCGATGGTCCACCACGAGACAGGTGTTCGGCGATGAGCGCCGACGGCGACTCATGGTGGTGGCAGGAGCGCTGGGAATCGATCCGCCGCGGCGACACCCCCCTCGTGCTGACCTGGGAGGGCGGCACCGCGACCGGCGTCCTGTTTGACCAGGGCGCGCCGCGCACGACCGCCGCTGTCCTGGCGGCGCTCCCGCTGGAGGTGCCAGTCGTGCACGTCGCCTGGAGCGGGGAGATGGTGATGAGCGCGCGCACCTACGAGCTGGGCGTCGAGCGCGAGAACGCCGTGCGCCTACCCCGACCGGGCGACCTGACCTGGGACCCGGCCGCGGGCGAGCTGGCGTTCGCCTACGGCACGGCCGAGTGCCGGCTTCCCTCCGGCGAGAACAACGTCGTCGTCTACGGCGCGATCGTGGAGGGGCTCGACGCCTTCGCGGAGTTCTGCCGCGGTCGGCGGTTCGAGGGTGTCGGTCAGCTGCGAATCCACCCCGCCTGACCCCCGGCGCGGTCAGCGCTCGTAAGCCCGTCCGCGCGGCAGGACGCGGTCGACAAAGAGCGTGTGAGTCTCGGTGTCGCGCGTGAATCGCAGACGCCAATCACCGACGCGCAGGCGGAACTGCTCAGAGGCTGCGAGGCGGCGAACGTCAACTCTCCGGTCGTCTGCCGCCAATCGATCGATCGCGACGAGCACGCGTCTTCGTACCTGTGGGTCCAGGCGCTCTATGTCCTTGTCGGCGCGTCGCGTGAAGCGAATGGTCCACTGTGGGTCCGTCACGCGAGCCCGTACTTGCGCTTGATCTCCTCAAGTGGAATCGTGGGGGCGCCTGCAGCGATTTCGTCACGTGCTTCCTTGACGGCGGTCTCCTCCTGGGCGGAAATCTCCTCATCCTCTGGAGGAGCGGAACGGAGTATCACCCCGTGGGAGACGATGTGACCCGCGGCGATGTCCTCGTCGGCCTCTTCGATTGCCGCCTCGTCCTCGGCCGTGAACGGCTCGTCGTCCTCCGGCGCATCGCGGAACGCCGCAATCACGGAATCCTCGCGCTCGCCCTCGACAAGCGCAAGGGCACGCTCAGCCTCGTCGTCGCTCAGCTCATCCACGAGTCTGTGCAGGCGTTCCTTGGTCGTCATCTCTCGGATTGTAGTTTCCACTGTCTCCTATACCGGCGCGGACGCTGAAACGGGACAGTGTCGGGCTAGATCGAGCCCTCGTCACCGGCCGGTCCGCCACGGATGCTGTAATCGCCGGCGCGCCGACGGATATCCTCGGGCAGCTCCAGCGAGTAGATCTCTGAGACGGTCGTGAAGTACGGGGCGCTGAGCCGCCCGACCGGGCGCAGGAGCGCGGGGTCCACACGTCCCTCGCGCCAGACCGAGCGCTCGACGTGGATGTGGAGCACGTCGCCGAAGGCCATCGTGCCCTCGCCCATCTCCAGGAGTTGGCGCAGGCGGCACTCGAGCGCGACCTTGGCGCCGGCGACCCGCGGCGGAGAGACCGTGCGCGACGGGGCGGCATGCAAGCCCGCTACCTCGAACTCGTCCTCGCCGCTGTGCAGCGCCGCGGAGCTCGCGCGCATCGCCTCGGCGAGATCCTCGCTGACGATGTTCACCACGAACTCCCCCGTGGCCCTGACGTTGGCGATCGAGTCGCGCGAGGTGGTGGTGGAGGTGAAGTGTACGATCGGCGGGGTGGCCGAGCAGGCGTTGAAGTAGCTGTAGGGCGCGAGGTTGCGAGTACCCTCGGCGTCGAGCGTCGAGATCCAGGCGATCGGGCGGGGCACGACGACGGAGGTCAGCAGGAAGTAGCGCTCGCGCTCGCCCAGCGCGGCGAGGTCGAGCTCGAGGTCCTCCGGGGCGTTCATGGGCGAATCATCGGGCATCGGCGGACCGCCCGTCGGCCGCTGCGACAAGCTCGACCTCGACGTCGCAGCCGGGTCGGAACCCGAAGTCGGCGACCGGCAGCAGGGTCGTGGGGGGGAGCCTAGTAGTAGTTGTGCTCGCGCCGTAGAAGGCGCGCGCGGCTTCGCTCACGACCGCGCCGTCGGCGACCGCGTCGCCGCGCTTGCCATCCTCGGCGGCGCGCACGAATACCGTCTGCTGCAGCACGTCTGCGGGCGTGGCGCCGTGCGCGGCCAGGTGGGCGCGCAGGCGCTCGTAGACCTCGCGGGCCTGTTCGGCGAGCGAGCCGCGGCCGTCGGGGACTTCGCCGCTGGTGAACACGTATCCGCCCGCAGCGCGCGCGTCAACGTAGAAGTCCGCGAGCCGTGAGGTCGCCTCGTGCGCCGGGTGGGCTTCGCCGGCGCGCTGGTCTTCTCCGCCATGTTTGTCCGGGTCCTCGCCGCCCGCATCATCCCTGCCGCAATCCTCGGGCACGAAGGCGATCGCTTCGAACGCGAGCCGCTCGCTGCCGCGGCCCACGCGCCCCACCTGCACCGCGGCGCTGGCCGGCAGCAGGCCCGCCTCGCCGACCAGCGCCGAGCGCGTCTCCCCGAGCGGGCCGTAGTCGCCCATCGGGAACGTCAGCCAGCCCCCGACCTTCACGACGTCGCGCAGCCGCGCGCCCTGCTCGCGCAGTTGCTCCTCGACGTGCGCGAACAGCGCGCGGGACTCGTGCAAAAGGCGCCGCTCGCGCGGGATCTCATGTCTCGATTGCGCTGCGGTGACCGCGCCGAGGAATACCCAGGGCCCGAACCGTACGCTGTGCGGGCGCAGGCGCCGCAGCACGTGGGCATTGGGCGCGGCCACGGCGTCGAGCATCACCGTCACGCCGCGCTCCGCCGGATCGGCGGGCAGCTCGACGACGCTCAGCGCGGGGCGCCGCGAACCCACGTGCGCGTCGATTGCCTCTTCGATGGCCGGCAGCTCGCCCAGGTCGCGCACGAACAGGCGCAGCCTGAGGAGATCGTCCAGAACGAGCCCCCGCCCGGCGAGGGCGGCGGTGAGCCGGGAGAGGACCGAGCGAGCCTGCGCGGCGACATCCTCGCCTGCTGAGAGATCGGGCGCGATCTGCCCTATGAAGAGGAGCCCGTCGGCCATCGTCTCGGCCGCAGCCTACGCGCCGTGGCGTCGCTCAGACGGGTTCCCAGTAGCGGGCATCGCCGTCGCGGACGATCGGGCCGTGGCCGGGCTCGGGGAAGTGGCATTGGATCAGCGTCATCCGCTCGCGCTCGATCGTGTCGATCAGCTTGCGCCGCGTGCTCGCCGCGTGCTCGCGGTCGACGTCGAACACGAACGGCCAGTCGGGCTCGTTGATCTGGGCGGGGTGCAGGATCGCGTCGCCGCAGATCATCCCCTGTTGTCCTTGGGACTCGATCCGCAGGCACATGTGCCCGGGCGTGTGACCGTACGCCGGGATCGCGGTGATCCCCGGAGCCAGCTCGTGCTCGCCGTCGATCAGGTCGAGCACGCCGTGGCGCTCCAGCGAGAAGACCTGCTCGTCGAGGTAGGAGAACGGGAAGGCTTTTTCCAGCAGCGGTTCGTGGAAGGCGTGCCAGTCGGTGCGGTTGGCGATGTAGCGCGCGCGCGGGAACGTCGGCTCGCCGGTGGCGGTGACGTTCCAGCCGACGTGATCGGCGTGCAGGTGAGTGTGGAAGACGACATCGACCTGCTCGGGCGCGACCCCGGCCTCGCCCAGCGCGTCCAGCAGGCGCCCTTCGGCGACGCCCCAGTAGGCGTCGGGCGTGGCCCCCAAACCCGTGTCGACGAGGATCGTCAGCTCGTCGGTCTGCACGAGGATGCCGCAGAAGCGCACGAGCCAGTTGTCGCCCACGAACGTGCCGGGGTAGCGATCCCGGTAGGGCTCCCACTGCTCGAGCGTGACGCCGGGAAAGGCGTAGGCGAGCGAGCCGTGGGCGAACGGTGCGATCGCGTCGCGCAGGCAGTTGACGCGCACGTCGCCGACGGCGATCTCACCCACGGCAGGCTCCGCCGCTTGCGATCGCACGGCGCTTGATCCCGCGGCGCCCGATCCCGCTACGCCGCTCTGCGTGCGGCTCTGCGCACACGTGCCTCACGGCGCTCTCAGGCCCCGTTCGCGGATGCTCGATGCGCGCGCGCCTCCAGATGCGCGGCATGGTACAGGCGCGTGCTCGTGGTCGCGCACACCGCGCACACCGGCCGCTGGCCCTCGCTGGGGTCGCGGTCGGTCTCGGCGGCGAGATACAGGTGCCCGCAGGCGCCGCAGCGAATCCGCGCGCTCCACGGGTCGTCGACCTCGGCGCGGGGATCGTGCGGGCGGGCCATCGTCTCCCAGCTCGGGCGTGCGAGCGCGCGCGCACACAGGAACAGGACAAGCGCGATGCCGGCGTCGATCGGCAGCGCCCAGGTGTTGGCGAAGGCCGTTTCGCTTGCCAGCAGGATCACGCCCACGGCACCCCCGACGACCCACGGCACGAAGCCGACGAGGTTGATCTGCGGCAGCCGCCCCGGGCGGAACTCGATCTGGCGCGGGTCTTCGCCGCTGCGCCGCGCGAGCACCGTGTGGGCGACGAGGATGACCAGCCAGCCGGTGATGAACGCGCCCTGGTAGCGCAGCGCTTCGAGCAGGAAGGAGAAGAGGTCGGCGAGCATCAGCGCGTAGACCATCGCGCCCGCGATCACGACCCACACCGCGCGCGGGAGCTCCAGCTTGAAGACGCGCGCGGTGAAGCCCTGCAGGTTGGTCGAGGCGACGTAGAAGTTGGCGGTGTTGATGCGCGTCTGCGTGACCCAGATGAAGGCCACGCCGGCGAGGCCCATCAGCGCGACGAGCGCGAGCACGAGTGAGGCCTCGCCGACTTCGCCGACAACCGGGATCGTGTGCACGAGGAAGATCCCGATCAGGCCGTTGAGGAAGAACGTCGCCAGCCAGAACGGCAGCCCGAAGGTGATGCGCCGGTTCACGCCGACGTCCTCGCGGCGTCCGAGGCGCGCGTACTCCCACGCGAACAGCAGCGTCGGCTGGGCGATGTAGGTGCCCAGCACGAACACCCAGGCGGGGCCGTGGGTGTCGAGCACGTGCGGCGGTTTGAACGTGAACCAGCCGCCGTGATAGCCGAATTCGGCGATCGCCCACACGATCGCGCCGATCAGGCCGAGCAGGTACAGCGGCAGCAGCACGCCGTTCAGCCGATCCAGCCACACGCGCACGCCGCCGATCATCAGCGGCACCGCGATCAGCACGACCACCAGGTACCACAGGTTCAGCGACAGCCCGCCGAAGTACTGGTGAAACGCGACCGCTATCACCGAGCCCTCGAACGCGGCGAAGTAGATGCCGGTCGCGGCCAGCACGAGCGTCGCGAATGCGGCGCCGAAATAGCCGAACAGCCTGCGCGAGAAGACCGACACCGGCAGTCCGGTGGCGGTCGCCCACGGGATCACGACATACGCGCCGGCGGCCACCAGCACCGCGGAGACGGCCAGCCCGATCAGCACCGGGCCGGTCCCCACGGCGAACGACAGCCCGGCGGGCACCACCATCCAGAAGATCGCCGTGGGAAAGCCGAGCCACGCCATCGCCAGCGCTCCGCTTCCCGCCCGCCACGAGTCCGGCGCGATGTGACCGGCGTAATCCTCGGTGCTCGCCCCGCGCAGGATCTCGGCGTCGTCGTCGTAGGCGATGTCCAGGCTCGGTGGTGCCACCTCTGTCGCTGACGATGCCATATGTCCCTCCGACCCCTCGAAGTCCGCCTGCGGGCCCTTGCCCGCGGCGCGCTGGGACACACTATCCGACTCATACGATCTACGTCAATGCCGAAAATAGGATGGGTTTGGCACGAGGATCGGGACGATCCGCCTGGGCTGTGCAGGCAGGGCAGGCGCCGCGCTCGGGTCTGCGCCGTCGTGAGCGCGGGCGAGCCGGCGTCCGTGCATCCCGGCGCGTCTGAGCGCGAGCGAGCGATACTGCCGGGATGCTGAGTGAGCTGGCGTTCGCCGACGCGACGGAACTGTCCGAGCTCGTCCGCCGCGGCGAGGTCACCGCGCGCGAGCTGGCGCAGGCGAGCATCGCGCGGATCGAAGCGCTCAACCCGCGTCTGAACGCGGTCGTGACACCGATGTACGAGCAGGCGCTCGCCGCCGCCGAGCGGGTGGACCCAAAGACGCCGTTCGCGGGGGCGCCATTGCTCGTCAAGGATCTGCTCGCACAGTGCGCGGGCGTGCGCCACACGAACGGCTCGCGGCTGCTCGCCGAGAACGTCGCGCCCGCCGACAGCGAGTTGGTGGCACGACTGCGCCGGGCGGGCCTCGTGCCGGTGGGCCTGACGAGCACCTCGGAGTTCGGCCGCGCGCCGATCACAGAGGGAGGCCTGTTCGGGGCGACGCGCAACCCCTGGGACACCGAGCTCTCGACGGCCGGATCGAGCGGCGGCTCGGCCGCGGCGGTCGCGGCGGGGATCGTGCCGCTCGCGCACGGCAACGACACCGGCGGCTCGCTGCGCAACCCGGCGTCGTGCTGCGGCGTGTTCGCGCTGAAGCCCAGTCGCGGCCGGATGCCGAACGAGCCCGAGCGCGGGGAGCTGCTCTCGCGCCTGCTGGTCGAGCACGCGCTTACACGCTCGGTGCGCGACAGCGCCCGCCTGCTCGATCACACCCACGGGTCGCTGCCCGGCGAGCCCTATCCCGCGCCCACGAGCGCGCCGGGCGCTTTCGAGCGTGCGCTGAGCGCACCGCCGCCAAGACTGCGGATCGCCGTCTCGACACAGACGCTGACGGGCGAGCAGCCCGATCCGCAGTGCGTCGCGGCGGTCGAGCGCGCGGCGCGGGTGTGCGCCGAGCTGGGTCACGAGCTCGTGGACGACGCACCGCGCATCGAGGACGGTATGGCGCTCGTGCAGGCGTGGTTCGGCGTGTGGGCCGAGGTCGTGTCCTCGCTCGTGCTCGAAGCACAGGGGCTCGCCGGTCGTCAGCCGGGCGAGGACGACCTGGAGCCGCGCACACGGCGCTGGTACGAGGCCGGTCTGCGGCGCACCGCTTCCGAGCACCTGCGCGACCTGCGGACGATCCAGGCTGGGAGCGCGCGCCGTGGCCGAGCTGCTGGGCGCTGCGACGTGTGGCTGACGCCCACGCTCTCCCGGCCCGCGATCCCGCTGGGCACGTTCGACGCAGACGCCGCGGATGCGGTGAGCGCTCGCGTACATGGCCTTCTCCCCGTACACGCGCGTGGCGAACATGACGGGCTGCCCCGCGATGTCCGTGCCGCTGCACTGGACCCCCAAGGGCATCCCGGTGGGGGTGCACTTCATGGGGCGCATGTGGGAGGAGGCGACGCTGCTGGGCTGGCCGCGCAGCTGGAGCAGGCGGCGCCCTGGCGCGATCGCCGCCCGCCCGTACGGGTTGGCTGAGGTTCGCGGGCCTACGCCACTCGTGAGAGCGTCAGCGCGAACAGCTCCTCGGGGTCGGTCAGCCAGCGCACGAGCTCAAGGCCCGCCGCGGCCAGGTCGCCCTGCAGGCGCTCGGGGGTGAACTTGGCGCTGATCTCCGTGCGCAGCTCCTCGCCCGCGGGAAGCGCACGGGCAGGTCGAGGGCGCCGACGTGGGTGGTGTGCTCGCGCCGCGCGCGCAGGCGCATCTCGATCCACTCGTGCTCGGGGTCGAAGCGGGCGACGTGGTCGAAGTCCTCGGGGTCGAAGTTCGCGTCGAGCTCGCGGTTGAGCACGCGCAGCACGTTGCGGTTGAACTCGGCGGTGACGCCCTGGGCGTCGTCGTAGGCGGCCTCCAGCACGTGCGGGTCCTTGACCAGGTCGGTGCCCATCAGCAGATGATCCTCGGGGCCGAGCAGTCCGGCGATCGCGCGCAGGAAGCGGCGGCGGCTGCCGGGCGGGAAGTTGCCGATCGTGCCGCCGAGGAACGCCACGAGCCGCGGTCCGACCGCCTCGGGGATCTGGTCGAGGTGGCGCTCGAAGTCGCCGATCACGCCGTGCACCTGCAGTCCCGGGTACTCCTCGGTGAGCGTCTGCGCGCACTCGCGCACCATGCTCTCGGTCACGTCCACCGGCACGTAGCGGCGCAGCGTGCCGGCCTCGTGCAGGGCGTCCAGCAGCACGCGCGTCTTCGCGGCCGTGCCCGAGCCCAGCTCGACGAGCTCCGCGGCGCCCGTGAGCGCGGCCAGCTCGCTCGCCGACTCCTGCAGGATCGCGCGCTCCGCGCGCGTGGGGTAGTACTCGGGCAGCTCGCAGATCTGGTCGAACAGCTCGGCCCCGCGCGCGTCGTAGAAGTGCTTGGGGGGCAGCTCCTTGAACGGGCGGGTTAGCCCGTCGAGCACGTCGTCGGCGAGCGAGCGCTCCTGTTCGCCGTCGAGGTGCGAGTCGATCTGGATCGCCGGGCTCGGCGGGGTTGGCGATCGGCTCCATCACGGTGCTTCCGCTCGTGGGCGACGGTACGCGCGAGATCGCCGGCGCGCTCACGAGGCATCCCGCGCGAGGCGCACGCCGGCGAAGATCTGCCGGCGCTGGGGCAGGTCCCAGTTGCGGAAGGTCACCGTCTTCACGCGCGGGCTGGTCGCCCACGAGCCGCCGCGCAGCACGCGGTAGCCCTCGCCGAAGAACACCTCGGAGTACTCCCTGTATGGATAGGCGACGAAGCCCGGGTAGCCCCCGAACGCGCTGCCCGTCCACTCCCATACTCGTCCCACCTGTGCGAACTCTACAGGTCTTGGCCGAGTCGCGGCAGTGTCCCCGCGCCGCCCGTCCGCTGCTCCCAGGTCGCGGCCCGCTCCCACTCCGCCTCGCTGGGCAGACGCGCGTCGTGCGCGCGGGCGAAGGCGTCGGCCTCGAACCAGCTGACGTGGCACGCCGGCGCGTGCGGATCGCCGCGCGGCCATGCGCCGGATGGTGGGTGATGTCGTGCTCCTCTTTCCACGCCCAGCCTTCGTCGGACCACCACTCGCGCCGCTCGTAGCCGCCGCCCTCGACGAAGCGCATCCAGCTCGCGGCGCTGACGGGCCGGCGCGCGATCTGGAACGCCTCAAGCGCGACCGTGTGGCGCGGGCGCTCGTTGTCGTAGGCGAACCCGCTCGCGGCGGCGCCCATCGCGAACGAGCCCGCGGGGATCTCCAGCCACTCCTCCTGCTCGGACGGGAGCGACGGCTGCGGCGCGATCGGCGGCGGCTCGCCCGCGGGCAGCAGGCCGGCGAGCGCCAGCGTCTGGCGCATCGTCTCGGAGTGCTGCAGCTCGTGGCGGATCACCATCTCGCACACGTCCCCGTCGCCCACGCCGCCCCGCGCGATCGCCTCGGCGACGCGGTGCGCGCACCTCGCGCATGTACGCGCGCGCGTCCGCCGGCCCCAGCGCCTCGATGTCGCCGCGCACCGCGCGGGGCGTCTCGAACGCGTCGTACAGCCCGCCAGGTCCGGCGCGCAGCAGCTCCAGCCCCGCGAGCCGGTGCGCCAGCCACAGGTCCTCGTAGGCGGCGATGTGACCGAGATCCCACGCGAGCGGGCTCATGATCGGCGAGTGCACCGCTGTCAGTTCATCCTCGCTCGAGATGCGACACCAGCGCGAGCGTGCGCTCGCGGGCCTCCTCCAGCGCGCCCAGCACCAGCTCCTCCGGGCTCGGCGTTGCGGCTTGATGGGTCGCGGTCGCGGTCGAGGCCATCGGAGAACCTCTCACTGTACGACGCTCGCCGCCGTTTGGCTCATATGTGTCTCTGTCGCTGTTGTTCGAGTCGCGCATGCGCCGACTGCGGGCGCGCATGCGCGCCCCGAACCGAACAGTGCGGCACTTCGGCCGACCGGCACATGTGCCGGTCGGAGCCAGGGTCGCATGCGACCCTGGCGTATGCCGCATGCGGCCGTACCCACCCCCTCAGCCCGTGCCCGTCCCCAGCGGCGGCGGGGGCGCCGCGGCGTCGTCGACGATCACGCTCAGCCGGCCCCGTCCGCAGCAGGCTCGCGGGGACATGATGGCTAGGCTCGCCCAGCATCGCGGCGACGGCGTCGGACTTGCCCGCGCTCGTGGCCAGCAGCACGCAGCGCGCGCGGCGCGCAGCACCGCCAGGCTCAGCGTGATCCGCTCGGGCGGGGGCTTGGGCGAGTCGTGCACTCCAAGGCACAGCGCCTCGCGCGTCGGCGTCCAGCGTGGGCGCGCCCGGGAACAGCGAGGCGACGTGTCCGTCCGGGCCGATGCCGAGCACGATCACGTCGAGCGCGGGCACGGCGCCGACGTCGACCGCCGCGCCCACGCGCCGTCGGCTTCCGCGGGCACTCGCTCGCGCAGCTCCCGCGCGTAGCGCGCGGCCCCCTCCTCGGGACCCAGCTCGCCCTCCATGCGATGGATCCGCTCGTCCGGGACGTCGGCCGCGCTCAGCAGCGTCTCGCGCGCGAGGCGGTAGTTGCTCTGCTCGTCCTGCGGCCCGACGCAGCGCTCGTCGGCGAACCACACCTCGATCCGCGTCCCAGTCGCACAGCTCGCTCGCCAGCAGCTCATACGTGCGCGCCGGCGTCGTGCCGCCGCTGAGCGCCAGATGTGCGACCCCCCGCGCGCGCGCGTGCGCGTCTGAGGCGCGCGCGATCTGCAGCGCCGCGCGCTCGGCCACGGCCTCGGCGTCCGCGAGGGTCGTCAGCCGCGTCATGACCGCGCGCGGTCTCCGGGCAGCATCGCGCTGGGCGGCGTGCAGCGCCGGCAGGTAGGTGGGGTCGCGCAGCAGCGCCTGGCGGATGCCCTCGCCGAGGATGCCGCCCTCGCCGCGCGAGGCGCCCAGCAGCGTCCACGCGCGCTCGGCGCCGTCGCGGTCGCGGCGGCGCGCGTGCAGGCCTCCCGGCCCGCGATCGAGCTCGATCTGAAGTCCCGAGCGCGCTGCGCAGCGCCACGCCCGCCAGCCCCGGCACCCGCAGCTCGGGGGCGGCCTGCAGGCGCAGCTCGACGCTGCTCGCCGCGCCGGCGCCTCGCGCCGCTGCCGCTCAGCGCGCCGTCGAGGCCCCGCGCGCGCCCTCGATCTCCGAGCGGCTCGAGCTCCCAGCCCAGCCGCGAGGCCAGCCAGCCGACGAACAGCATCGCCGCGACCGTCGAGTCCGGGTGATGGCGGATCTGCCAGCGCGCTCGAGCGAGCTCAGCTCGGGGCGCATGCCGCTCGGGTCGAACGTCGCCGCGACCCGCTCGCGCCACGGGGTCGAGCGCAGCCACGCGAGGTCGACCACGTAGGCCTGCTCGGAGAGCCCGCACGCGCGCTCGATCGCGGCGCTCCACACGGGCTCCTCGATCGAGTCGATCAGCGTCGCCTGCGCCAGTTCCAGCAGCGCGTCGGCCGCCTCGGGGTGGCGGTGGGGCGACCACAGCAGCGTCGGCAGGTCGCTGACACCAGCGGATCGGCGATCGTCGTCAGATCGTCGAGATGGCGCTCGCCGATCTCGCACGATCGCGGTCTCGCGCAGCAGCGCCGGCTCGCCCGGGCCGCGGTCGCCGTCGGAGGCGATCGCTCACGTGCGCGTTCAGCTCCTCGCGGTCGGCGCTCGTAGGAGAGCACGATCGTGCGCGAGGCGTGGTAGCGGCCCACGCCGCGCAGCCGGTCGGCGATCTCCTCGCCGTAGGCGCTCTCGACGAACACGACCATGTTCAGCACCCGCGCCGGCACCAGCCCGCCGTCCTCGGCGTCCTGGTTGGCTTCGAGCGTTCGGCCAGCAGCTCGCGCAGCGCGGCTTCGATCGCGTCCGGCGTCGTGCTCTGCTCGCTCCAGACCGCGTCGTCGACGGTCGGCCGTGGCCATCCTCAGATCGCCCGCCAGGAGTGGCCCTCGCGGAGTATCCGCTCGGCTGCCGCCGGTCCCTGCGAGCCCGCTTCGTATTGCGCCAGCGGTCCGGGTGTCGTCTGTGACCACGTGCTGACGATCGGATCGCAGATCCGCCACTGCGCCTCGACCTCGTCGTTGCGCGTGAACAGCGTCGGGTCGCCGCGCATCGCGTCCATGATCAGCCGCTCGTAGGCCTCGGGCGACTGCGACAGGAACGAGGTCCCGTACAGGAACTCCATGTTCACCGGCCTGATCGACATGCGCGTGCCGGGGATCTTCGCGCCCAGCTGCAGCGTCACGCCCTCGTTCGGCTGCACCGTCAGGATCAGCTGATTGGGCTGCACCCCCAACGAGCCGTCCTGGCTGAAGGCCAGGTGGGGGACGGGCTTGAGCGTGACCGCGATCTCGGTGACCTTGCGCGCCAGGCGCTTGCCCGCGCGCAGGTAGAACGGCACGCCCGCCCAGCGCCAGTTGTCCACTTCCAGGCGCAGCGCCGCGTAGGTCTCGGTGATCGAGTCGCTCGGCACGCCCTCCTCCTGCAGATACCCGGGCACGTCCTCGCCGCCGGAGTGCCCGGCCGCGTACTGCGCGCGCGCGGCCATCGCGGGGATGTCCCGCGGCGTGGGCGCGGCGATCGCGTGCAGCACCTTGACCTTCTCGTTGCGCACCTCTTCGGCGGTGAAGTTGCCCGGGGGCTCCATCGCGACGTGGCAGAGCAGCTGCAGCATGTGGTTCTGGATCAGGTCGCGCAGCGCCCCCGCCTGATCGTAATAGCCGGCGCGGCTGCCGATGCCGATGTCCTCCGCGGCGGTGATCTGCACCTGGTCGATGTAGTTGCGGTTCCACAGCGGCTCGAACATGCCGTTGGCGAAGCGGAACGCCAGCATGTTCTGCACGGTCTCCTTGCCGAGGTAGTGGTCGATGCGGAAGACCTGCGACTCGTCGAACACGCTCAGCACGCGCGTATTCAGCTCGCGCGCCTCCTGTAGAGAGGAGCCGAACGGCTTCTCGACGATCACCCGCACCTCGGTTTCGGCGCGGCGCGACAGGCCGCTGCCGCCCAGCTGACCGATGATCGTGGGGAAGAAGCTCGGCGCGGTCGACAGGTAGAACGCGCGGTTCAGCCGCTCGCCTGAGTCCTCGTCGAACCCGTCCAGCGTCTCGCCCAGCGCGGCGTAGACGCTGGGATCGTCGAACACGCCCGGCACGTACCTGACGTTCTCCAGCAGTCCCCGAAGCACCTCGTCGTCCGGCGGGCGCCGCGAGAACGCGCGGATCGCCTGCTCGCACTCCGCGCGGTAGTCCTCGTGCGTTTTGTCTTTGCGCGAGACCCCCACCAGCTGAAAGCGCTCGGGCAGGGCGCCCTCGTGCGCGAGGTTGTACAGCGCCGGCAGCAGTTTGCGCTTGGCCAGATCGCCCGTCGCGCCGAAGATCACGAGCGCGGTCGGCGCGACCGGTCGGCGCTCGAGCCCGAGCACGAGTGGGTTCTCGGTCTCGGTGGCGATCGCGGCGCTCGGCATCACACGTCTGTCCCGTGCAGCGTGAGGAGTGCGATCGGTGTCATCCGGCACGATCGTAGTCGCAGCGGCGTCGCGAGGACCTCCCCCTGCCGCGGCCTCGAGGCGGCGTGCGAGGTCGCGCGTGTCCGGACATCCCTGGCGCGGCGGTCCCCCCGCGCGGACGGTCCGATACGGTCCGGGATCGCATGACCCCCGATCCCACCCACCAGCGCCCCGACCGCAACCTCGCCCTGGAGCTCGTGCGCGTCACCGAGGCGGCCGCGCTCGCGGCCGCTCCGCTGGTGGGACGTGGCGACAAGGAGGCCGCCGACCAGGCCGCGGTGGACGGCATGCGCTACATGCTGCAGTCCGTCCCGATGGACGGCCTGGTGGTGATCGGCGAGGGCGAGAAGGACGAGGCGCCGATGCTCTACAACGGCGAGCAGATCGGCGACGGCTCGCCGCCGCAGGTCGACATCGCCGTCGATCCGCTGGAGGGCACGACGCTGGCGGCGCACGGGATGCCGAGCGCGCTGGCGGTGATCGCGCTGTCCGCGCGCGGCACCATGTTCGACCCCGGCCCGTGCGTGTACATGGAGAAGATGGCCGGCTCCCCGGAGATCGCCGACCTGCTCGACCTCGACCGCCCGCTGGGCGAGACGGTGAAGCTCGTCGCCGAGCGCAAGGGCTCGGCCGTGGGCGACGTGATGGTGCTCGTGCTCGACCGCCCGCGCCACGAGGCCGGGATCGAGGAGATCCGCGCGGCCGGCGCGCGCGTGCGCCTGATCGCCCACGGCGACGTCTCCGCCTCGCTGCTGGCCGTCACCGAGCGCTCGACGGTCGATCTGCTGTGGGGCATCGGCGGCACGCCCGAGGGCGTCATCTCCGCCGCCGCCGTCAAGTGCCTCGGCGGGCAGCTGCTCGGGCGGCTGTGGCCGCGCGACGACGATGAGCGACAGGCCGCGCTGCACGCGGGGTATGACCTCGGGCGGGTGCTCACGCGCGACGATCTCGTCGCGGGCGAGGACGTGTTCTTCTCGGCCACCGGCATCACCGACGGCGACGTGCTGCAGGGCGTGCGCTATCCCAGCGCCGGCGGCGCCACGACCGAGTCGCTGGTGATGCGCACGCGCTCGGGCACGATCCGGCGGATCAGGGCCACGCACGACCGCGCGAAGCTCGCCGCGCTGCGGGGGTAGGAGGGCTCACGGGGCTCACGCAGGTCGGTGGGGGGTATGGGGCATATATATTTTTAAACCGCGTATAACCATCGTGCACAAAGTCTTTTTTTGAAGTACTACCATCCCCTCCTTTATCTTTCTAGATACATACGATCGTATGACGATGGCGGTGTTTAAACTTCCACTCAGGTGTTCGCTCCAGGCTCGTCCGGACCCGTGAACCGCCCCACGCGCTGGCCGGGGTCTCCCCGGTCGGCCAGGTCCAGTCGCGCGAGCGAGCGCAGGAAGCCGTGGGTGACGAGCACGTGGATGCGCGCCTGGGTCGCGTTGTAGATGCGCAGGCCGAAGCCCGCGGCGATCGCGGGGTGGAAGTTGGCGACCTCGACCTCGACGTGCAGCCGCGCGCGCCCGGGAGACTCGTCGGGCAGACGGCGCACGTCGATCTGCAGGTGCCCCGCGCCGCCGTGGCCGTGACGAGCGACGAGCAGTCCGCGGGCGATGCGCCAGCGCACGATCCCGTGGTCGGGCTCCAGCTCGTACTCGGGCGCGGCGAACGTCAGCAGTCGCAGGCGCAGTCCCAGCAGCACGACCGAGCGCTCGGACTGGGAGTAGCGCACGCGAATGAGGCCGAGTGTCACCCGTGCTAGAAAGCGCCAGTAGGTGCGGGCCAGGCGCTCGAGGTATATGGGCGACCACAGCTCGCGCAGCGCCGCCTCGGGCAAGCTCAGGTCGGCGGCCTGAACCGAGCGCATCGCGCCGGTGCGCGCGTCTTCGATGGTGCGGTCTTCGAGGTTGGAGATCGTGGCGGGCCTCACAGTCGTGCAGGCTACGCAGTGGCCACCGGTAGGTGCCGGGCGCTAATTGCGAGATCGCTCATGTGCACGACATCCCCGTCTGCTGATATGCAACGTCCGTGAGCGACGAGCCCATGAGCCCCCGCAGCGCCGAGCGTCTCGCGCGTGCCGCGCGCGCGGCACAGACGCTGAGCGAAACCTTGTGGGAGGCGCTGCACGAAGAGCTGGCCGACCCGGCCGCGCGGCGTGTGACCGAGTTGTCCGAGCGGCTGGCTGACGTATCCGCGACGCTCGCCCTGCTGGCGCGGGTGGGCGCCGGCTCGCCTTCGACGCTGCAGGCGCCCGCGCCGCCGCTGGAGCCGCCGCCGCCGCCGGCGCGCCCGACACATGAGCAGGCGCCCGCGCGGCGGGAGGAGTCGATGGAGCAGGCGCCGTCGCCCACGACGCGGGAGCCATCGTCGCTGGCTGTGATCGTCGACGAGCTGGCGCCCGGGGAGGATCCGGCGATCGAAATCAGAGACGAGCGCGGCGAACACGCCCCGACCGCGTGGATCGCATCGATCGCGCGCCTGCTGGAGCGCTACGCGCGCGATCGGGCCCCATTCGCGGTGCTGCTCGTGGAGCTCGCCGACGTCGAGCGGCTGCGCCACGCGGAGCTGCCCGGGGAGGTATCGCGCCTGACCGGCCTGGTCGAGGCGGCGCTGTCGGCGGAGCTGCGTCCCGCCGACTCGCTCACGCGCGAGAGCCCCGGTCGCTACTGGCTGCTGGCGCCGGAGACCGACGCGCATGGCTCGCGGGTGCTGGTCGAGCGTCTGGCCGGCGCCGTGCGGGGCGCCGCCAGCCATCGCGGCGTCCCTCTGGAGATCACGGTCGGCATCGCCGTGTGCCCGCTGGACGGCAGCCAGGCGGCGGCGCTGGCGGCGCATGCCGACATCGCGCTGTACGCGGCGCGGGCCTCCGGCAAGCCGGTTACCTGAAATCTCGGCACCACGAATCGAGAGATTATGGGGAGCTACCCCGAACGCCTGATAAGCGCTGCTCGTATCAGCAGCTGACGACTCAGTCCGCGGCCTGCGCGCCGCCGGTGGCGACTTCCGCGGGCGTGACGGGCGGCGAGCCGAGCAGCGGCGTGTTGGCAGCGGCGCCCACCACGCGCGTGCCGATGCGGACGGTTTCGGTGATGTCCAGCGCCTGCGCGGCGCCGGCTGTGAGGTCCCAGTCGGCGTGGTTGGCGTAGGGCCCGCGGTCGAGCACGGGCACGACCAGCGCGTGGCCTTTGTAGGTGACCTTCACGAGCGTGCCACACGGCAGCGTGCGGTTGGCGACGCCGACGACGGCGGGCGTGAGCGTCTGCCCGCAGGCCGTCGCCTGCCCATAGAAGCCGGGACCGAACCAGGTGGCGATGCCGGTCTTGTGGACCTTCGTCTTGGCGGGCGCGGGGCTCGCGCCGCCGGTCACGCCGGTGGCCCCCGTCGCGCCCGTCGTGCCGGTGGCGCTGGTCGAGCCGGTCGTGTCGGCGAGCGCGCTCGGGCCCGACACCGCGCAGGCTGTGGCGGCGAGCAGGGCGAGCAGAGTCGTCGTGGCGGTGCGGGAAGTACGCATGATCGTCGGCGCCTACGGGGTGAGCTGACGGGCTCGCGCGGTCTACACGATGACGGCGCTACGGCCCCGGTGGGCCGATTCGCCCCAGCGGATCGACTTGCGATCCGCATTGGGTCCCCCGTCTTCCGCGACCTGGATCGTGGAAGCTCGGCGTGGCGCGAGTATACAGGCTCACCCCGGCGGCAGACGCGAGAGGACGTCTTTGAGCACGCGCCCGCCCGTATCGACGCCGGCCTTCGCCAGCTCTCCCGCCAGCTCGGCGAGCGATGCGACCAGCTCGGCGCCGCCGGGCGGCTGGATCGGCCGGGTGAGCGAGTCGCCGTCCGGCTCGTAGCCCTGCATCGGCACGGATTCGCCCGCCGGTTGACCCGCGCTCGCATGTGCGCGCGATCGCTTGCCGGGCTTGGCCGCGCGTTTGCCCGGCTTGGGAGTGCGTTCGCCGGGCTGGGGCGCGCGTGAGGCGGCCCGCCGCGCGCTGGCCCGCTGCGGACGGGTGCGTGGCAGCCCGGCGAGGATGCCGGGACCGTCGGCGGAGGCGGGTCCGCGAGGATTAGCGCTGGGAGAGTCGCTCATGCGCGTTAGCATAGGCGCCGGAGAAGTTGAGATATGGATGATGACGATCATCGTCGCAGCGCGTTGTAACGTCGCGGGCGTACGTAGTTCTCCGGTGGGGCGTTCGCGCTCGGCTGGAAGTCAGGAGTCCTCCGGGCGGCCCGGAGGGGTCGATCACGGAGAAACGGAACGAGCGTAAACAGGTATGTCAGTAGTCGAATTGCAGGAGCTCGATGAGGTGAAGGGCCTGCTGGCCAAAGGCCAGCAGGTGGGCGTGCTGACGTTCGCGGAGATATCGACGGCCACCTCGGAGCTCGACCTGGACGAGTCCGACGTCGAGGAGCTGCACGGGTTCCTGGAGAAATCCGAGATCGAGCTCGTCGAGGACATCGACCCGGCGACGGCGGCCGCGCAGGCCGTCGAGCGCGCCCCGGACAAACGGGGGCGGCGCGGCAAAGCCAAAACGGCGCTCGACCTGAAGCCGGACATGACGACCGACTCGCTGCAGCTGTTCCTGAAGGACATCGGCAAGGTCCGTCTGCTGACCGCGCAGGAGGAGGTCGATCTGGCCAAGCGGATCGAGCGGGGCGACCTCGACGCGAAGCAGAAGATGGTCGAGTCGAACCTGCGCCTGGTCGTGTCGATCGCGAAGAACTACCGCAATCAGGGGCTGCCGTTCCTGGACCTGATCCAGGAGGGGACGCTCGGCCTCGTGCGGGCGGCGGAGAAGTTCGATTACCGCAAGGGCTTCAAGTTCTCCACGTACGCGACCTGGTGGATCCGCCAGGCGATAGCGCGCGCGCTGGCGGACAAGGCGCGGACGATCCGCATACCGGTGCATGTCGTGGAGAAGCTCAACAAGATCGGTCGCGCCGAGCGCAAGCTCGTGACCGAGCTCGGCCGCGAGCCCACGGCGGATGAGATCGCCGAGGTGACCGGCATCGACCCCGAGGAGGTCGACTCGATCAAGCGCTCCGCGCAGGCGCCGGTGTCGCTGGAGAAGCCCGTCGGCGACGAGGAGGAGTCGGAGTTCGGGCAGTTCATCGCCGACGAGCGCGCCGAGTCCCCGTACGAGCGCGCCGCGGAGATCCTCACGAAGGAGGCCTTGCGCGAGGCGCTGGAGAACCTGTCCTACCGCGAACGGCGCGTGCTCGAGCTGCGCTACGGCCTCGGCGGCGAGCACCCGCGGACGCTCGACGAGGTCGGGCGCACGTTCAACGTGACCCGCGAGCGCATCCGCCAGATCGAGAACCAGTCGCTGAAGAAGCTGCAGTCCCTGGCGGAGGCACAAAAGCTCCGCGACGTAGCCTGACGGCGGCTAGCTTCCTCTGACGGCGTCCTTACCGATCGGAGATCGATGGGATCTCCGATCGGCCAGCACGCGTGCACAGCACGCCACGCTCACTGCGTCCTTGTCAGAGAAACCGATCCGCTCGTCAGGGAGCGCCTTGTCTGTCCGCTGGGCAGTTCGGGGCTCAAGCCCCGCGGCGGGAATGCCGATTCGGGGGTATGTTCGACGTCGAAGCCGCCCTGCGCGAGCTGATCGCGAAGAAGGGCTCGGATCTGCACCTGAAGGTGGGCAGCAAGCCGCTGTTCAGGGTCGACGGCGAGCTCGCGGCCGAGCAGGACGGATCGGTGCTGAGCGCGGAAGACACCGAGCACGCGCTCGAGGTGCTGCTGAGCGACGAGGCGAAGCTGAAGGAATTCGCCGACGAGCACGAGGTCGACTTCTCCTTCGAAATCCCCGACCTCGCGCGCTACCGCCTGAACGCGTTCCAGCAGCGCGGCGTCATCTCGATGGCGATCAGGGCGATCCCGCACAAGATCAACACGATCGAGGAGCTGGCGCTGCCGGACGTGATCAGGGACCTGGCCGAGGAAGAGCGCGGGATCGTGCTGCTGACGGGGACGACGGGCTCCGGCAAGAGCACGACGCTGGCGGCGATGATCGACCATATGAACGCGACGACGAGCAAGCACATCGTCACGATCGAGGACCCGATCGAGTTCGTGCACGAGGACAAGCGCTCGGTCATCAACCAGCGCGAGGTCGGCATGGACACGGCCTCGTTCAAGCGCGCGCTGCGGCGCGTCCTGCGTCAGGACCCGGATGTGATCCTGGTCGGCGAGATGCGCGACGAGGAGACGGTGCAGGCGGCGCTGTCGGCCGCGGAGACCGGGCACCTCGTGCTGTCGACGATCCACACGGTCGACGCGGCCGAGTCGATCAATCGCATGCTCGACTTCTTCCCGCCCCACCAGCACAGCCAGGCGCGGAGCATGATCGCGGGCACGATCAAGGGCGTGATCAGCCAGCGGCTCGTGCCGGGCGCGAACGGCGGACGCGTGGCGGCGTGCGAGATTCTGAGGATGACCGGCAGGGTGCGCGACATGATCGTCGACCCCTCGCAGACGGGCAAGCTCCCGGAGGTCATCTCCACAGGCGCCTACTACGGCATGCAGACCTTCGACCAGGCTCTGTTCGGGCATGTGAAGGCGGGGCTGGTGAGCTTCGACGATGCGATGAAGGTCGCGTCGAGCCCGAGCGACTTCAAGCTGCTGATGCAGGCCGACGGCAAACAGGGCACGACGATGGAGGATGTGCAGAAAGCGCACGCACGCCGCGAGCCCGACGCCAAGCCCAAGCTCACGGTCGCCTGACGCGGATTGTCTGGGGCGAGCCCGCGCGGGTCGGCGAGCCCGCCGGCCGTGTCCGTCGCATGACGCGTGCGCGTGAGTCCGCGATCTCGACATCGGTCCTGCTGAGCGCAGTGCGCCCGGCGGTGGCCGGAGCGGGTGGTGGGGTTGCGATGGGGAAGCAAAACTTCAGTTGGTAAAGTGAGCGTATGGCTGTAGATGAGACATGTCCGGTGTGCCGCACCGCGGAAGTGGTGTGCGGCAAGTGGACGCTGCTGCTCGTACGCGACCTGTCCGAGGGCCGCTCGCGGTTCTGCGAGCTGGAGCGCTCGCTGGCGGGCATCAGCCCGCGCACGCTGTCGCTGCGGTTGCGCGCCTTGGAGGAGGAGGGGATCGTCGAGCGCGACACGTTCGGCGAGGTGCCTCCGCGGGTCGAGTACGCGCTGACGGAGAAGGGCCGGGCGCTGCTGCCGATCATCGACGACATGCGCTCCTACGGCGAACGCTGGCTCGGCGCGGAGTGCGCCGAACGCGACGCCGCGCAGGCGGCGGAGCTGCTGGCCGGCGTCGCCGCTGCCGTGGCGTAGACGCGAGCGACACCCGCGCGCGATCGTGGAGCGCGCGGACGCCGTGTAGATGACCGCGGCGGGCGGGTGTGCTGCAACCGAAGGTGCGCCGGCAGGAGCGCTCGTCGCGAGGGCGAACTGTGCGGACCATGCGCTCCAGCGGATTGTCCCCCCAATTGGAGGCCGCCCTCGGCGAGTACGCCCAAGCGGCCGCGCACATGTTGCAGGCCGACATCGCGGCCGGGGCGGAGGTCGAACTGGAGCTGGGGTCCCAGCGGGGGCGCGCGCAGACCCCGTTCTACAGCTGCCGCCCGCTGACGGGTCGCTTCATCGCCGAGCGCGAGCCGCAGCTCGCGCGGCTGCCCGAGCACGAGACGGCGCTCGCCGCGCTGGCGGGGTTCGACGGGCTCGATCGCTACCTCGCCGGGCGGGGAGACGATGCGCTGGGCACAAGGCTTGCACGCGCGGACCGATCGGAGATCGGCCGGCAGGCGGCGACGCGGACGCGCGCGCGTCTGGCGTTGAGCGCGTTGCTGGGCGATGTGCTCGCCGAGCAGACCGAGTTCGAGCTGCGCCCCGAGCGCCTCGCGCTCGCGCTGGCCCGCCTCGAGCGCGCCGAGCTGACGAGCGCGCCCGACACGGTCACGCTCGTGGCGACGCTGCACGGGCTGACGATCGTCTACGCCGGAGATCAGGCTGACGACCGGACTGCAGATCGCCACCGCCGAGGCGCTGCGCTGGGCCCCGGTGCAGGCGCTCGCCGCCGGCGATGGCGAGACCGTCCACCTGCTCGTCGCGCTCACCTGCGAGCAGGCCTCCGAGGGCGTGAGGTGCTGCGGGACCTGCTGCGCGCGCTGCGCCTGTTCGGCGACGGGCGCGTCACGCTCGGCGCGCTCGCGTGGGCGCGCACCGGCGGCGAAGACGCCTGGAGCACAGTCGCGCTCGGGCACGGGCGGACGGCCTCACGGGATGCTCGTCGATCGCCCCCGAGCAGGAGGACGAGCTGCGCGCGTTCTGCTCGCTCGTCTCGCGCCGCGCGCCCCACGGCAACGAGCTCGCGTGGGCGTTGCGCCGCTTCGAGCTGGGCTGCGAGCGCGCCCATCCGTACGAGACGCTCACCGACCATCTGCTCGCGCTGCGCGCGCTGCTGGAGCCCGAGGGCCCCTCCAGCGGCCTGCTGGCCGGGCGGATCGCCGCGCTGTGCGCGATGCCCGAGGACCGCGCTCGGCTGACCGAGCGGATGACCAAGGCGCAGAAGCTCGAGCGCGCCGTGATCGCCGGCAGCGCCGCCGAGCGCACCGCCGGCGTGGCGATCGCACGCGACGTGGCCGACCATCTGCGGGCGCTGCTGCGGGACGTGATCTGCGGCCACCTCACCCCCGACCTGACGCGCCTTGCGGACGAGCTGCTGGCGGGCTCAGACCCCCGCGGCCGGCGTCCCCGAGCCCGAGCCGGCCATTGGCATCGAGCCGGCCATCGATGTCCACGGCAGCGAGCCCGTGTCGGCTCAACAGCAGCAGGTCCTCGTCGAGGCGTAGCCGAGGCGCCGTCAGCCCAGCAGGTGGCCGGCGATGCGGGCCAGTCCCGCGAGATCCTGGATGTCCTCGTCCAGATACGGCACCACCACCGGCGCGCTCTCGCCCAGCTCGTCCCCCAGCCGCTTGACGGTGGCGGCGTCGCGCCGCGCGAGCACGTCGAAGTCGGCGAGGTTCGCCGCCACGCGCGCCGCCAGCCGCTCGCCCAGCTCTCCCTCCAGCAGCTGCGCGACCTGCTCGACCGTGTGCCCGTGCAGCCCCTCGCGGTGGACGCGGTTGACGATCAGCCCGCCCCGCGCCATCCCCGCCTCATCGAGGCGAGCGGCGAGATACGACGCCTCCAGCGCCGGCTCTGGCTCGGGCGAGGTCACGATCGCAAATGCCGTCCCCGGCGAGCGCAACAGCTCGGCGACGCCCCGCGTCTGCTCGCCGAACCCCTCGATCACGCCCGCGAGCGAGCCGAAGAACCGTGACAGCTCGCCCATCATGTCGATGCCCGTGACGCGCGCGAAGATCCCGAACACGATCCCCGTCCCGCGCCCGAACAGTCGCGCGGTCAGCCCGCTCGGCGCGAGGAACACCTGCAGCGCGCGTCCTTCCATGAACCCCAGCAGCCGCGCGGGCGCGTTGAGGAAGTCCAGCGCGTTGCGCGAGGGCGGCGTGTCGAGCACGATCGTGTCGAACTCGTGCTCGGAGTGCAGCTCATACAACTTCGCGATCGCGCTCATCTCCTGCGATCCCGCCACCGCCGTGGACAGCTCGCGGTAGACCGGGTTCTCCAGGATGCTCCGCAGCCGCTCGGGGTCTGACTCCAGTCGCGTGACGATCTCGTCGAACGTGCGCTTGGCGTCCAGCATCATCGCCCACAGCTCGCCCTTCACCCGCACCTGCTGCGCACGCATCAGCTCCGGGTCGATCCGATGCGGCTCGCCCCCGAGCTCGTCCAGCCCCAGCGCCGCCGCCAGGCGGTTGGCCGGGTCGATCGTCACGACCGCGACCTTCCCGCCGCGCATCGCCAGCCCCAGCGCGAGCGCCGCCGAGATCGTCGTCTTGCCGACGCCCCCCGAGCCCACGCACACCACCACGCGCTTTCCCTGCAGCCGTTCCCGCAGTTGCTTTGCCGCGCGCGTGGCCATCCGTGGCGATGCTATGGGTTCCCCGCCCGTTGCTCCGCTCCCGTTATGCCGGCCACTGCGGTAAGCGGCTTGGACCGCAACGTATGCAAGGGCCGGCTATGGCTTACCCACCCATTCCCACCTCTTCGCGCGTCCGCACCCGTCTGAGGCGTCGCCGCAAACCGACGGTGATCATGCAGGAATCGCGCATGCGTATGCGAATACCCACCGGACAGCGGCTTTCCAGCTAACTAGGAGCCTCCCGTGCAAGGCACTGCCAAGGTCATCGCGTTCGCCAACCAGAAGGGCGGCGTCGCGAAGACCACAACGACGCTCAACCTCGCCGCCGCCTTCGCGGAGGAGGGCCATCGCGTGCTGTGCGTCGACATGGACCCGCAGGGCAACCTGACGATGTCCCAGGGGATCGACCCCGACACGATCGAGCAGTCGATGTACGACGTGCTCGTGCACCACGTCTCCATCCGCGAGGTCGTCCGCAAGCGCGAGATCGACGTCGCCTGCGCCTCGATCGACCTCGCCGGCGCGGAGATCGCGATGTCCACCATGATCGGTCGCGAGCGCTCCTTGCAGAAGGCCTTCGAACCGATCATGGAGGACTACGACTTCATCTGCATCGACACCCCTCCGAGCCTGGGATTGCTGACGATCAACGCGCTCACCGCCGCCGACAAGGTGATCGTCCCCGTGCAGTGCGAGTATCTGTCGATGCGCGGCTTGATCCAGCTGCAGAACACGCTCGCCATGATCCGCGAGAATCTCAATCCCGACGTCGACATCGAGGGCATCCTGCCCACGCTCGTCGACTCGCGCACGATCCACGCCAAGGAGGCGATCGAGATCCTCGAGGAGAACTTCGGCGACCGCGTGTTCGCCTCCCGCATCCGCAAGACCGTGCGGTTCGCGGAGGCGCCCGTGAAGGGCATGTCGGTGCTCAAGTACGAGCCCGACGGGGTGGCCGCGCAGTCCTACCGGCAACTCGCGCAGGAGGTCCTCGCAAATGGCAAGCCCTGATCGGCCGCGCTCAGATCGGTCGCGCTCATGACCAATCCCAAGCGCGCCTCCATGCGCGAAGGGCCGCTCGCGGCGCTGTTTCGCAAGACCGAAGCCGACGAACCCGCGCAGGCCGGCGCGGAGGCTGAGGCTGCGCCGTCACGGTCGCAGACCACGGCGGGCAGGGACGAGCGCCGCGCGCCCGCGCGCGAGCGCGGTGTGGCGAAGGACGCGACGCTCGAGCGTGAGGCGCCGGGCCCGGCGGAGCAGGCGCCCAGGCGTTCGCGTGAGCGCGGCGCGCCCATCCGGCACTGAGCGCGGGCTTCGAGGAGCCCGCCGAGGCCCCCTCCGGCGCGGGCGTGCCCAGCCCGAAGGACCGTCTCAAGCACGCCTTCTCCGCGGAGATTCCCGCGAGCCTGATGGATCGAGACAGCGCCATCCAGGACTCCGCCGCGCGTGCGGCGCGGCCGGTGATGGACGAGTACGAGCGTCGCGAGCAGCCCTACTCCGACGGGCCCGTCGGGCAGCCGCGCGATCAGGGTCGTCGGCGTCGGCGGCGCCGGCGTGAACGCCGTCAACCGCATGGTCGAGGCCGAGGTCGAGGGCGTCGAGTTCCTCGCCGTCAACACCGACCAGCAGTCGCTGCAGCAGTCCACCGCCGACATCACCCTGCACATCGGCGCGGAGATCACGCGCGGGCTGGGCTCCGGCTCGGACGCGAGCGTCGGGCGCCAGGCCGCGATGGAGGACTACGACCGCGTCAAGGCTCTGTTGAAGGGCTCGGACATGATCTTCATCACCGCCGGCGCCGGCGGCGGCACCGGCACCGGTGCCGCGCCGATCGTCGCGCGGATCGCGCGCGAAGTCGGCGCGCTGACGGTCGCGATCGTGACCAAGCCCTTCGGCTTCGAGGGCTCGCGCCGCGGCGAGCAGGCCGAGCACGGCATCGCCGCCTTGGCCGAGGAGGTCGACACGCTGATCGTCGTCCCCAACGACCGCCTGCTGAGCGTGCTCGACAAGCAGACCGCGATGGTCGAGGCCTTTCGCGTCGCCGACGACGTGCTGCGCCAGGGCGTGCAGGGCATCTCCGACCTCGTCACCCTGCCGGGCCTCATCAACCTCGACTTCGCCGACGTGCGCACGATCATGTCCGACGCCGGCGCCGCCCTGCTCGGGATCGGCATGGGCGCCGGCGGCGAGCAGCGCGCGGTCGACGCCGCGATGCAGGCCGTCGCCTCGCCGCTCCTGGAAACCTCGATGGACGGCGCGCACTCGATCCTGCTCTCCATCACCGGCGGGCGCGACCTGTCCTTGTGGGAGGTCAACGAGGCCGCCAAGGCCGTCGCCGAGGCCGCCCACCCCGACGCGAACATCATCTTCGGCGCGATGGTCGACGAGAAGCTCGACGACCAGGTCTGGGTCACGGTCGTCGCCACCGGCTACGGCGACGCCCGCCGCCAGATCGCGCGCGACATCGGCGGGCTGCGCGAGCCTGCGGGCGAGCCCCGCGTGCGACGCACAAGCGGACCGCCGCGCCCGGCTCATGCGCCGCGCCGCGCGACGCTGGCCGTCGACGAGATGGACGTACCCGAGTTCATGCCGCGCTAGTGCCTGCTGTGGTATCGCTCTGACATGAGCGATACGGCTGAGCATGGCGTCATAGCCGCCGGGCACCCCCTGACCGCGCAGGCGGGCGCGGAGGTGCTGCGCGCCGGAGGCAACGCCGTCGATGCGGCCGTGGCGGCGATGCTGATGTCCTTCGCGGCCGAGCCGCTGCTCACCGGGCTGGGCGCGGGCGGGCACATGCTCGTCGCGGGCGCCGGCGAGCAGCCGGTGCTGCTGGACTTCTTCGTGCAGGCGCCCGCGCGCCGACAGGACGGTGGCGCGGCGGAGCTCGACGCGGTCGACGTGTCCTTCGGCGACGCCGTGCAGGTCTTCCACATCGGTCCCGCCTCCTGCGGCGTGTACGGGACGCCCGCCGGTGTGTGCGCGGCCGTCGAGCGCTGGGGGACGATGCCGCTGCAGCGGCTGAGCGCCCCCGCCGCTCGCGCCGCCCGCGAGGGCGTGACGCTGAACGCCGGCCAGGCGTACATCGCGGAGATCCTCGCCGACCTGCTCACCTCCACGCCCGAGTGCGCCGCGCTGTGGGCGCCTGAGGGGCACGTGCTGCGCGAGGGCGAGCCGCTGCGCAACCCCGAGCTGGGCGACGCCCTCGACCGCCTCGGCGCAGACGGCGCGGAGCCGTTCTATCGCGGCGACATCGCGCAGCGCGGTGTGCGACTGGCTGGGCGAGCGCGGGGGCTCGCTGAGCGCCGGCGAGCTCGCCTCCTACCGCGCGATCGAGCGCGAGCCCGTGCGGGTCTCCTACCGCGATCGCACCGTCCTCACCAACCCACCGCCCTCCGCCGGGGGAACGCTGCTGGCCTACTCGCTCGCGCTGCTCGACCGCGGTCCACGGCCGCCGCGCCTGCGGACGTGCTCGTCGCGATGGAATCGGCGCAGGCCGAGCGCACACCCGAGTTCGTCGAGGGGCTCGCCCAGGATGGCTTCCTGGAGCGGTTTCTCGCGGCGAAGCTGGGCTCGACGACGCACATCTCGGTGCTGGACCGCGACGGACGCGCGTGCAGCGTCACCTGCACCAACGGCGAGGGCTCGGGCGTGGTCGTCCCCGGCACCGGCATCCACGTCAACAACGTGATGGGCGAGGAGGATCTCAACCCGCTGGGCTTTCACCGCCACCCCGCCGGCCGGCGGATGCCGAGCATGATGGCCCCATCGATCGTGCTGAGCGACGGCGCCGTCGAGCTGGTGCTCGGCAGCGCCGGCTCCAACCGTATCCGCTCGGCGATCCTGCAGACGATCGTCGGCGTCGTCGACCACGGCCTCGGCGCCCGCGAGGCCGTCGACGCGCCGCGCGTGCACTTCGAGGATGGGATCGTCTATCACGAGCCCGGGCTCGAGCTGCCCGCCGCTCCGGCGTCCGATCCCGATCCGCGAGGTCGTGCGTTTCCACGCGCCGAACCTGTTCTTCGGCGGCGTCCAGGCGGTGCAGCAGCTCCGGCGCAGGGCTCACGGGCGCGGGCGATCCCCGCCGGGGCGGCGTCGCGGTGAGCGCATGAGTCTCGCCTGGCGCGGCCGGGACGGGCGCGGCACGGCCCCGCGGCGTATGCACCGTGCGGGCGCCATGCGCGTGGCGGCGCCCGCTGTGTGCGTGAGCCTCGCGGCGGTCGTGGTCATGGGCTGTGCCGGGGTGAAGGCGCCCGACCTGTTCGTCGTCGAACGCGCCGGCCCCGGAGGGCGGCTGACCCTGCTCGTCGACGAACAGGGTGGTTTGCGCTGCAACGGCGGGCGCAAGCTGACGCTGAGCGATCCCCAGCTCATCCAGGCGCGTGCGCTGCAGGAAGAACTCGGCACGCCCGCGAGCGAACACCTTTCGCTGCCCCCGCGTCCCGGATCGGTGTTCGCCTACCACGTGCGCGACGAATCCGGCAGCGTGTCGTTTGCCGACAACTCCGCGGCGCAGCCCAAGGTGCTGCGCAACCTCGCGCTGTTCGTGCTGCAGGTCGCCCAGCAGAACTGCCACCTGGCCCAGCCGGGGGAGTGACGGCTCGCGCGCGCGAGCCCGGCCGGCGAGTTCGTTCGCGACGATCGAGCGTGCCTCGTCGTGCCCCCGGCACCGGGCTCAGCCGAACCGCACCTTGCCGTTCGATCGCGCCCGCGCCTGCGCGCGGTCGACGAGCTCCAGCCGCTTGATCGCAGCTCTGAACAGCAGCGTGAGCAATCGCATGCGCGCGTTCTCCGAGCGCAGCTCGAGCAGCTCCTGCTTGCCCTCGGGCCCGAACTCGACCGTGCCCGCCATCGCGTAGGCGTCGAGCCCGGCAAGCTCCTCCTCGCTCAGACGCTTGTCCGTCGCCTGCTCGACCAGCTCGGCGTACAGCTCGCGGGCGGTCAGCGCGGCGTCGGGGTCGGGCTCCTCCTCGGAGTCCTCGAGCGGCTCGACGATGCCCGCCGGGTAGGGATAGTCGTCCTGGCGCTCGAGCAGGCGAAACGGCCGGATCCCGCGCGCGAGGATGTCCATGTTGCCCTCCTCGTCGCGCTCCATCACGCGCTCGATCTCGCACGCGCAGCCGATCGGCTTGAGCTCGTCCTCGGACAGCCACACGATCCCGAACTCGCGATCGTCTCGCAGGCATCGCTCGATCATGCGCTTGTAGCGATCCTCGAAGACGTGCAGCGGCACGCTCTCCGTCGGCAGCGCGACGATCCCCAGCGGGAACAGCGGGAATCCCTCCAGTCGCTCGAGCATGCGCGGCAGTGTATTGCCGCCTGCCGACCGATTTCCAACTGATCGAAGATATCCGAGTCAGTCGGCTGAGCGGGAGCGCTGCCGGGCGCATCCGGACGGGCCGAGCTGTCGAAAGCGGATCTCTGCGCGTGTCTCCTGCCTGGCCGCGCCGCCGCTAAGCAGGCGTGCGCGCGGTGAGCATCAGGTTGTAGAACACCGCCGGCGGCAGCCGCCCCTCCAGCAGGCTGCGGTCCAGACCCTGCAGGAGCAGATATCCGCGGTAGGCGTACCGGCGCCACCCCCACGGCACGTCGCGCGGGTCGGCCGTCGCCTCGAGCGTGCGATTGGTCCAGCCGAACCAGTTCGCGAGCAGCTCCTCGCCGCGCACGCGCACGTCCACCATGCCCGCGCCCTTGGCTGCTCTCGTGAGCTCGGTGGGGGCGAACGCGTGCACATCCACGAACACCTCGAGCGCCGCGTCCGGCGCCCCTCCCTCGGCGGGTGGGGCGGGCCGCGCTCCGATCGCCCGGCGCCAGAGCGGCGCCACGGCGCCGGCGGCGCGCTTGGGCACGCCCGCGAGGCGATCGCCGTAGCGCGAGGGCTCCCCGGCGAACACGATCGTTCCGCCGGGTGCGAGCACGCGTGCGAACTCCGCGAACGCCCGCTCCAGGTCGGGGATGTGGTGCAGCACGGCGTGCCCGAACACCAGATCGAAGCTCGCGTCCGCGAACGGCAGCTGCTCGGCGTCGGCGGGCTTGGTCTTCACTTTGAGATCCAGCCCCTTGGCATTCGCTTGCAGCGTGCTCAGCATGCCCGGCGAGATGTCGCTGCACGTCGCCTCGCCGATCAGCCCCGCGCGCAGCATGTTCAGCGTGAAATAGCCCGTCCCCGCGCCGATCTCCAGCGCCCTCGGGAAGTGGCTCGGCGCATCGTCGCCGAGCGCCTTGCGGACCTTCCCCAGTACCTGTTCGGCGCCGAGATCCCCGAAGTCGATTCCCCACTTGGCGTCGTAGTGGTCGGCCGCCACATCGTGATAGCGCGTGTTGACGTCGCGGATCTCCTCGGCTGTCAGTGACGGCGGCACGGGGCGGCACCATATACTCGCGCGCCGTGTCCGTGCCCTCCTACGCCCAGCGCGACCAGCCGGACGGCGTCCCTCCGCTGGAGCTGACGGGCGAGCGCACGCTCCCGGACGTGCCCGAGGAGAACTACTGGTTTCGCCGCCATCTCGCCGTATACGAGTGGATCGCCGCCCGCGTGCGCGGGCGGCGCGTGATCGACATGGCCTGCGGCGAGGGCTACGGCTCGGACGTGCTCGCGCGCGTCGCCGCCGAGGTCGTCGGCGTGGACGCCAACCCGCAGGCGCACGAGCACGCACGGCTGCGCTACCGCCGCCCCAACCTCCGCTTCGAGCGCGATCTCGTCGAGACCTTCTCCGCGCCGGCCGACGCGGTCGTGTTCCTGCAGACGATCGAGCACCTCCAGGACCCGAGCGCCGTGCTGGAGCACTTCCGCTCGCTGGTCACGGGCGCAGGGGCAGGAGCAATCGGCGAGACCGCCCGACCGGCGGAGGGCGACGGGGCCGCCGGAGCCGCCGCGGTCGACGGGGTGGCCGGGGTCGACGGGGTGGCCGGGACCGTGTTCGTCTCCACGCCCAACGTCCTCACGCTCGCGCCCGCGGGCGCGCCGCGCTCGGATAACCCCTGGCACGTCCACGAGTACCGCGCGGACGAGTTCGAGCGCCTGTGTCGCGGCACGTTCTCCTCGGTCGAGATATACGGGCTGTTCCACGCGCGCAAGCTGCGCCTGCACGAGCTCGCGCTGCGCGCCGGCTGGGACTCGGTCCATCCGCGCCTGCGCCTGACCAAGCCGTTCTACGACCGCTTCACTCCCGCGATCTCCGCGTCGGACTTCGCGCTGCGCCCCGCAGGCGAGGCCGACCTGGATCGGGCGCTGGACTTCGTCGCGGTCTGCGCCCCGTGACCGGACACCCGCACGCTCGGCGCGATCGGACGCTCGTGAGCGAGCCGCCGGGCTCGTGAACGCCGCCGGCAAGCCACGCGGAGCGCTCGCGCTCGTGCTGCACACGCACATGCCCTACGTCGAGGGGTTCGGCACCTGGCCGTTCGGCGAGGAGTGGCTGTGGGAGGCGATCGCCGGGTGCTATCTGCCGCTGCTCGATTTCCTGGACTCGCGCGATCGCCCCGTGACGCTCTCGATCACGCCGGTCCTGTGCGATCAGCTGGGCGCGCCCGAGTCTCGCCGAGCGCTTCCACACCTTCATCGACGACACCCGCCGCTTCACCCACGGCGAGGACGCCGCCGGGCTGCGTGCCGGTGGCCACGATGGCCTCGCCGCCGAGCTGGAGCGCGCCTGGAGCGCCGACTACGAGCACGCTGCGCGGCGCATGGCCGCGCGTGGGGGAGACCTGTTGCGGGCGTTCGCGCCGCATCTGCGCTGGACGTCCTCGGCGACCCACGCCGTGCTGCCGCTGCTCGCGACCGACGTCGGTGCGCGCCTGCAGATGCAGACGGGGATCGCCTCGCACCTGAACCGCTTCGAGGGGGACGGTGAGGGACTCGAGCACAGGACGCCCGGCGGCGGGCCTGCCGGCTGGGACGGAGGGTTCTGGCTGCCCGAGTGCGCCCACGCTCCTCGCCTGGAGCCGATCCTCGCCGCCGCCGGCGTGCGGCGCACCTGCGTGGAGCTCACTCCTCGCCACGGCCTCGGCGCGCGCGAGCACCTGCAGCCGCTCATGTCCGAGTCCGGCATCGCGCTGTTCGGAATCGACCGCGCCACGATCTCGCTCGTCTGGAGCGATGCCGGCTATCCCGCCGACGGCGCCTACCGCGACTACCATCGCCACACCGTCCACCACCACAACCCCTGGCGCAACGACGGCGCCGCCTACGATCACGAGCTGGCGCTGGCTCGCGCGCGCGAGCACGCCGCGGACTTCGTCGACCCGCACCCGCGAGCGCCTGCGCCGCGACGGCGAGGGTCTGCCCGGCGGCGGGCTCGCGGTCTGCGCCCTGGACACGGAGCTGCTCGGCCACTGGTGGTACGAGGGCCTTCACTGGCTGGGCGCCGTCATCGAGGAGTGCGCCGCGCCAGGGGCTCGAGCTCGTGCGCCTGGACGACGCGCTCGAGCGCTTCGAGCCCGCGCCGACCCCGACCGATGGGATCGCGTGGGCCCGCGAGCAGCTGGGGCGCGGACGGCGACCTCTCCACCTGGTCGGGCCCCGCGGTCGCGGAGATGGCCTTCGCGGCACGCGCAGCCGAGCTGCAGACACCTTGCCGCCGCTCTCGACGGGCGCGCCGGTCCCGCGGCCGTGCGCGAGCTGCTCGCGCTTCAGGCCAGCGACTGGCCGTTCATGATCTCCCGCGGCCTCGCCGTCCCCTATGCCGGCGAGCGCTTCGACGGGCACCGCGCGGCGCTCGCCGCGGCGCTGCGCGACGGGCCCCAGGCCAGTGCCGAGGGGTTGCGCGAGCTGGCAAGCCACGCCGATCCCACCCTTCTGCTCGCTCCATAAACGAGCTGCGATTCGGCGCTTGCAGATCTGTTAGGGTCCAACCAATGGGATCGAGAGGAAGCGTTTTTCGCTGGGTGCTGCCAGCGCTGATGGGGTGCATCGCGCTGCTTGTGAGCGCGCCAGGTGCGCTCGCCGTAGAAGTTCCGGGCGGCATCTCGGGGACGGTGACCAACGTATCGCACGCACCCCTCGCAAACATTGAAGTCAGCGTGTATCAAGTGAGCGGAAAAGAATCTTTCGCGAAGTCTGCCGTCACCAAATTCAACGGTGAATACACCATTGAAGGTCTGCCGCAAGGCGAATACAAGGTTGAATTCGCTCCAGAATTTGAAAGCGGCCTCAACTACATCCCGCAGTTTTATAACGACAGGTCATCGTTTGCTACAGCCGATCCGGTCCCAGTTCTCGAAGGGAAAACAACAGAAGGCATCGACGCGGATCTGGAAGTGGGCGGCAAGATCGAAGGTACAGTGACCAGCGCCTCGACGCACGCGACCCTTTCGGGTGCCGTGGTCGTGGTGTTTGGCCCAGGCGAAACCTTCGACGGGCTTGCGTTCACCAATGCCAGTGGCCAGTACATTATCTCGGGATTGGTGTCTGGCTCCTACGAGATCGAATTCTTTGATGCCGGGTATATAACCCAGTATTACAACGATCAACCGTCCCCTGCGAGCGCCAACTCGGTGATGGTCGCCCAGGAAAGCACGGTACTGGGAGTCAACGCCGCGCTGGTGCCTGCCATTGCCCCAAGCAATACGGTGACCCCGATCGCGTCGGGAACGCCGGCGATGGGGCAGACGCTGTCTTGCACCACTGGTGCGTGGAAGGGCAGCCCGGCCCCCACATTCACCTACTCATGGCTGCGTGACGGCGTCGCGATCACGGGTGTCACGGCGAGCACCTACGTGGTTCAGGCAACCGATCAGGGCAACGGAGTGACTTGCAGGGTCACGGCGACGAACAAATTTGGCAAAGTGTCCGCCGTAAGCAACACACTGATAGTGCCCGTTCCAGCTCCTCCGCCGCCCATACCCGTCCTCGAGCTGCTCAAGTCCAAGATCATCGTGTCCGGGAATTCGGCAAACGTGCCGATATCCTGCACGAGCGCGACCTGCGCTGGAACGATCGAACTGACCGAGCAGGTCGTGGTCAAGCATCGCCACGGTCGCAAGACCACAAAGACACTCGTCCTGGGTCGGGCTGCATACGCTCTGGCGGCTGGACACAGCGCCACGATCGCCGTCCACTTGACCTCGGCTGGGAAGGGCGCGCTCGCCACCGCCAAGCACCACCGGCTGTCCGTCAAGGCGAGCGCCGCAGTGACGGTGGGGCGACGGTGATCGGGGCGGTCGTGCTCAGCGAGCCCGCCCGAATCCGAAGCACAAACACGGGCGCAGGTAGGCGAGGCCGCGCCACCGGGCGTGGTGCGGCGGAAGCTTACTCCCAGCGCATCGACGCGGGCGCCTCGCGCATGCGCAGGACCCGTGCGGGGATGCCGCCGACGACGGCGTTGGCCGGGACGTCCTTGGTGACGACGGTGCTGGTGCCGATGATGGAGTTCTCGCCGACGGTGACGCCGCGCAGGATGCAGGCGCCGTAGCCGATCCAGACGTTGTGGGCGACGCGGACGTCGCGCTTGTAGATGCCCTGCAGGCGGATCGGGCGCTCGACCTCGACGACGCCGTGGTCGAAGTCGATCAGCATCACGCGGTCGGCGACGATGCACTCGCGCCCGATCAGACGTGCTGGATAGGCGGAGATGGTGCACTCCTGTCCCATCACGGTCTTGGCGCCGATCGAGACTTCGCCCTCGTGTACGCGGATCTTGCTGCCGTCGCCGATCCACGCCCAGCGCCCGATGCGCAGCGTCGCTCGCGCCCGATCTCCAGGTGCACGCCCGGGCAGATGAAGCAGATCCCGTCGGTCTGCAGGCGTTTGCCGTGGCGGAGCTTCGCAGGACGTAGCGCGCGAGCAGCCGTGCGTAGTGGCGGTTGAGCATGTTGTTCGCGCGCATGAACCGCAGCAGCGTCAGCGGTCCGCCGTGCAAGGGCTCGGGCGCGCGACGCAGGGCGTCGGCGAGCTGCTGGACGGGTGCCTGCGTCGGCGGGTTCGGTGAGCGGGGGCTCCATCGCGCGGGATCGTAAGGGTTTGCCTGGAGGGTCTGGCGGGACCGATCCGGTTCGGCAGGCGCCGGCCGCGCGCGGCGCGGGGTCCGGCGACGCCCCTGCGATGATTGCGCGCGCGATGACCGAGAGCGACCTCGCCGAACGCCTGCTCGCGGGGGACCGCCGCGCGCTGGCGCGCGCGATCTCGCTCGTGGAGGACGACCGTCCGGAGGGCTGGGAGCTCGTGCGCGAGGTCTATCCGCACACCGGCGCGGCCGCGGTGGTCGGGTTCACGGGGCCGCCGGGGGTCGGCAAGTCGACGCTGATCGGCGCGCTCACGAAGGCGCGGCGCGAGGCGGGTCGCACCGTCGGGGTGCTCTCGATCGACCCGTCCTCGCCGTTCACGCAGGGCGCGCTGCTCGGCGATCGGATCCGCCTGGGCGAGCACTTCCTCGACCCGGGCGTGTTCATCCGCTCGATGGCCAATCGCGGCGCCCTGGGGGGGCTGTCGGAGGCCGCGCTGCAGGCGGCGCTGCTGCTCGACGCGGCCGGGCGCGAGGACGTGTTCGTGGAGACCGTGGGCGTGGGTCAGGCGGAGATCGACATCATCGACCACGCGGACACGATCGTACTCGTGCTGATGCCGGGCTCGGGCGACTCGATTCAGGCGCTGAAGGCGGGCGTGATGGAGATCCCGGACATCATCGTGATCAACAAGGCCGACCATCCGCTGACCGACACGATGGTGCGCGAGATTCGCGGCGTGCTCTCGCTCGCGAACCTCGATCGCTCGCCCGAGGAGGTGCGCGGGCAGTGGCGCGTGCCGATCCTCAAGACCGAGGCCGCCCATGGCACGGGCGTGACCGAACTGGTGGAGCGCATGGACGAGCACCGCGCGCACATCCTCGCGGCCGGGCAGCTGGACGAGCGACGCCGGCGCAACCTGCGGAGCGAGGTGCTGGCGATCGCGACCGCGCGCATGCGCCGGCGCCTGGAGGCGGAGCTGGGCGAGGACGCCGAGTTCCAGCGCCTGCTCGACGAGGTCGTCGCCCGGCGCCTGGATCCCGCCAGCGCGGCCACGGCGCTGCTGGAGCGGGCGGGGGATGCCGACGGGCGCGGCGGGTGAGATCGGAGCTCGCGTGTCAGGGGTCCGGCGGAATGTCCTCGGCGTATGCCTCCATGTCGATCTCACATGTCGCTTCTTGATACAGCTCATCGGCTAGGCGCTGCTCGAAGAGCGCAAGGGCTCGCTCGGCGCTGATCGGTGGCTCAGGGCGGATCTCATCGTCGCCGTGGGGATGGACGTGGAACGGCGTCTTCGGGTGACGGAGGGGGTCGTAGCAGTGTGCGGATCTGACGGTTGACGGACTGCGCGGTGTAGTGATAACCGGCGAGCACTCGCCCTTGCCGTTGCTCGGGGCCGTCGAGGGGCGGGTCGCCCCACCACTCCTTGATCGTGAATGTCACGTGACCACCGAGCGGCCAGGTGCGCCGCCCGCGGATGCTGACCAACCCGAGGGCAGGATCGTGTCGTCCCCGCTCGTTCCAGCGTGACAGGTCGGCGCGCTCGACGATCTCCCAGCCCCATTGCTCCAGCAATGCGCGCAGCTGCTCGAAGCGCTCGTAGACGAACCAGATGTCGGCGTTGGGTCCCACATCCGGCATTGTCCCCAATGATTCATACAAGAGTCTGCCAAAAGTGCAACAATTTCGTGTCAAGACTGTCAATGCTGTCGATAGTGTCGATAGAGGGGAGCAAAGTTGGCACACTATGAGCAAGACATGAACGCATTCGATGACAGCTACCTCAGGCCCTCGGACATCGCCAAGCGACTGGCGCTGCATCGTTCGCAGGTCTACAAGCTGATTAAGGACGGCACGCTGCCGCACATCCGTATCGGTCGGGCCGTGCGCGTTCCCGCGCCTGCGCTCGAGGCATACCTACGTTCATTGCACAGATCGCCTCGAGAGACGGCTGGCACGGATCGCACGATGACCGGCGCGTCGGGCGACGTTGCCTCGCGCTTGGCAGCGTTTCAGGCGGCGACGGGGGGAGACCCGTCGGCCTATCTGGATGCGTGGAAATCGGGTGAGATCGCCGATACTCCCGAGCACGCCGAGCTGGCGATCGACGCGCTCGCGCTGCGCGCGGCCCTGCAGCGTCAGCCTCTGGCCGCATAAACTTCCAGGACGGGAGCTCTCCGGGTGCTCGCCCGGCGCCTGGATTCCCCGCCGGCGCGGCGAGTGCCCTCGAGCGGGAGTGCCAAGGCTCCGCAGACTTCTCGCCCTGACGCGGCGATCGCCTGCTCGAGCGTGGCGGGGGTGTAGGGTCCTTGTCGATGGCGTTCCTGGACTGGGTCGAGAACAACTGGAGTCTGCTGGGCCGCTTGATGGACGGCCACACCGCGATCTACCGCGCCACCGGCGGGCGGGTCGGCCATCGCACACCCGGCTTTCCGTCCGTGCTGCTGCTCGACCATGTCGGTGCCAAGAGCGGGACTCATCGCACGAGCCCGCTCGTCTACGGCGAGGACGGGCAGAACCTGATCCTCGTGGCCTCCAAGGGCGGCTATCCGAAGAATCCGGCGTGGTACCACAACCTCATCGCCCACCCCGACACGACGGTGCAGGTCGGCTCGCGCCGCCGGGACGTGCACGCGCGTGTCGCCACCGCCGAGGAGCGCGCCCGCCTGTGGGCGCTGATGATCGGCGTGTACAGCGGCTATGACGGCTACCAGCGCCGCACCGAGCGCGAGATTCCCCTGGTGGTTCTGGAACCACGCGAGTAGTTCATGGAGTTGGATATTGCTGCGGAGGCTGATCGCGGGCGGGTCACGCGGGGGGTGCGTTACGCAGGTTCGCGTTACGCAAGTTTGCGTAATCCAAATGACCACCCTGACCCCTCAGGCGTCGTTTAGAAGCACCCACTGTGCGAGGAACGGCTCGCTGATCCAGGCTTCGCCCCGTCGGCGTCCAATCAGCTCGGCTTTCTCCAAGGCGCCCAAGGCTCGCTGGACGCTCGATCCTCCCGGCAATGCGTGACGGCGACGGTAATCCGCTGAGATCGGATGCCCGGGCTCTTCGGCCAGCGCTCTCAGCAGGAGTCGCTGATGGGCGGGAGCACCCTCCCACACGAGGCTGAAGTGGGCGTGCTCGGAGTTGAGCACCCTGACGACGGCTTCGCGGACCTGCACATCGGTGGCGGTTGCGCCGGCGGAGGTGTCCTGCCAGAGGAAGTAGCACAACTCCTGGGTGGCGTATGGATGTCCATGTGTTATGTCGAGGACGGCGTCGACGGCCGCCGGGGCGATCTGCTTGCCCGTGCGCTTGAACTGTCGCTCTATGTAGTCGGCGAAGGGTCGCGGCTCGATCACGTCGAGCTCGATCTCCTTGGCGCTGCGCCAGAATGGCTCGTTCTCGTCGCTGAAGATGCGCTCCATCATGTGGCGCTTGCTCCCGAGGTAGAAGTGCGCCACCTCCGGCTGCTGCTGAAAGACGGAGCGCATCAGGCGCGGGAGGTTTGCGTCGATGTCAACGACCTCCTGGAACTCATCCAGGATCAGCACCACTTGGCGTTTGCGCTCGCCGGCCAGTTGACCCGGCAATTCCAGCAAGCGCTCCAGCGTGGCGTTGATGTCCGCCGTCCGCTTACCGGCGTCGAAGCTGAAGCTCAACGAGCCGTCCTCTGGATCGACGGTGACCGTGGGACGGATTCGTAGGCCCTGGAAGATCCGTAGTCGCTCCTTGGCTCGAAACATCGGAGAGGCGATGTCGTCGTGAATGGTGCGCGCGAGCTTCTCGGCAAGTTGAGTGACGGTCGGCGTCGTCATCAGGTTGACGTGCGCGACGAGCGCGCCCTCTCCGATCAGTTCCTGGGATACGCGCCAGATCAGAGATGACTTGCCGTAGCGGCGTGGAGCGAAGAGCACGACGTCCTGTCCGTTCAGAGCATCGGCCTTGAGCTCTGCTGTCTCCCGTTCACGGTCCGTGAAGGCGTCATCAAGCGCGAGCGCTCCATAGCGGAAGGGATTGACGATCGGAGAGTCAGCCATCCATCAAAAAATAACACAGATCTGCGTAGATAAAATTACGCAAACTTGCGCTACGCAAGTCTGCGTAGCGGTTCGGCTACGCACCGAGCGCGCGGGCGATCACCATCTGCTGGACCTCGTCGGTGCCCTCGCCGATCGTGAGGATCTTCGCGTCGCGGTAGAAGCGGCAGACGGGGTACTCCTCGATGAAGCCGTAGCCGCCGTGGATCTGCACGGCCTCCTCGGCGCAGCGCACCGCCAGGCGTCCGGTCTTCAGCTTCGCCTGGGCGGCGGTGAGGGTGAAGTTGCGGCCGTGATCCTTCTCGCGCGCGGCCTTGTAGACGAGTAGCCGCGCGGCCTCGATCTCGACCGACATGTCCGCGAGCTTGGCCTGGATCGCCTGGAACTTGGAGATCGGCTTGCCGAACGCGCGGCGTTCGCGGGCGTACTTCGAGCGCCTCGTCCAGGGCGCCCTGAGCGAGGCCGACGCCCATCGCGGCGACGCCGATGCGGCCGATGTCGAGGATGTGCAGGAACTGCTTGAAGCCCTGTCCGCGGGGCCCCAGCAGGTTCTCCGCGGGGACGCGGCAGTCGCTGAAGCTCAGCGGCCGCGTGTCGGAGGCGTTCCAGCCCATCTTGCGGTAGGGCTCGCCCTGCTCGTAGCCGGGCGTGCCGTTGGCGACGATCAGGTTCGAGATCTCCTGCTCGCCGGTGCGCGCGGTGATGCAGACCATCCCGGAGATGTCGGTGCCGGCGTTGGTGATGAACTGCTTCGCGCCGTCGATCGTCCATTCGCCGTCGTCCAGCCGCGCGCGTGTCTTGACGTTGCCGGCGTCCGAGCCGGCCTCGGGCTCGGTCAGTCCGAACGCGCCGAGCCGTTCCCCGGAGCACAGTCGCGGCAGCCACTCGCGCTTCTGGGCCTCGTTGCCGAACAGGTAGACGGGCTGCGTGCCGAGGGAGGTGTGCGCGCACAGCGTGATCGCGACCGAGGAGTCCACGCGCGTGAGCTCCTCGACGGCGAGCGCGTACGCGAGCGTGTCGCCTCCGCCCCCGCCGTACTCCTCGGGGAAGGGGATGCCCATCAGGTTGAGCTTCCCCAGCTGCGCGACGATCTCGTACGGGAAGGACTTCGTCCGGTCGAGCTCCTCGGCGACGGGCGCGACCTCGCCCTGCGCGAATTCGCGCACGGTGCGGCGGATCAGCTCGTGGTCGGGGGAGAGGTCGAAGTCCATCGCGGGCGATTCTCACAGAGTGTCCAGCCGATGGAGGCCACGCCGCATGCGGCGTGGCCCGGGGGCGTGCATGCACGCCCCCGCCGTTGGCGCATGCGCCAACGGTTGACGGGCCGCATGCGGCCCGTCACGGGGCCGCACATGTGCGGCCCCGCCGGACCGATCCTCGATCGACGGGATCGCCGATCGGTCGGCATGCCCAGCCCGGTGCGGCTTGCGCTCAGGAGCAGTACGACCGCGCGAGCTCCACCAGCAGGCGCACGCCGTAGCCGGAGGCGCCCTTGCCGACGTACGCGCGACCGAGATCCCAGGCCGAGCCGGCGATGTCGAGGTGCGCCCAGGGCGTGTCCCAGACGAAGTTCGACAGGAACGCGGCGCCCACGATCGTGCCCGCCTTGCGGCCTTCGGGCGCGTTGTCGAGATCTCCGTAGGTGCCCTTGATCAGCTCGTCGTACTCCTCGTGCAGCGGCAGCCGCCAGGCGATCTCGCCGGTCTGCGCGCCCGCGGCGGTGATCCGTCTCACGAGCTCGTCGTCGTTGGACATCACGCCCGAGTAGGTGGAGCCGAGCGCGATGATCACCGCGCCGGTCAGCGTCGCGAGGTCGACGATCCGCTCCGCCCCCAGGCTCACGGCGTGGCACAGGCAGTCGGCCAGCACGAGCCGACCCTCGGCGTCGGTGTTGTTGACCTCGATCGTTTTGCCGTTCTGGGCGGTGACGATGTCCCCCGGCTTGACCGAGCGGTCGCTGGGGAGGTTCTCGGTCGCGCCGACGACGGCCACGAGCTTCACCGGCAGTCCGAGACGGGCGATCGCGGCGACGGCCTCGATCACGGCGGCGCCGCCGGACATGTCGAACTTCATCTCGGCCATTTTCGCTCCCGGCTTCAGCGAGATGCCGCCGCTGTCGAACGTCACGGCCTTGCCGACGAATCCCAGCGTCGGCGTGCCCTCGAGGGCTCCGCCCGGGGGCTCGTAGCGCATGACGATCAGCGCCGGCTCCTGTGCTGAGCCCTGGGCGACCGCGGCGAATGCGCCCATCCCGCGGGCGAGCGATCCCGGCGCGTCCCTCCACCTCCACCGACAGCGCCTCGATCTCCCCGGCCAGCCCGAGCGCGTACTCGGCCAGCGCGGTCGGGGTGAGGTCGTTGGCGGGACGATTCTGCAGATCGCGGGCGGCGTTCGCCGCCTCGCGCCACGAGCGCCGCGTCGCTCACGAACGTCTCCAGCCCGGCGCCCGCCGGGCCGCCCTTGTCGCTGCCGGCTGCCTCGGAGGCGGACACGATCAGTCCCGTCCAGCTGCTTGGGGGCCGCCGACTCGTCGCCGGTTTCAGCGTCGGTGTCGGTCGCGGCGGACTTGTGCAGATCGAAGCGATAGTCGGCGAGGATCGTGCCCTCGGCGAGCGCCGCCGCGATCTCGACGCCCGTCTCGGCGGGAGCCTGAATGCACAGGACACGCGTGCCGATCTCGAGCGCTCGCGCGTGCGTCGCCGAGGCCGCCACCCGAGCGCGCTCGGGGGTGAGCTGCTCGCGCTTGCCGAGACCCACGACCAGCCAGCGCCGGCCTGCGGCGTGCGTCAGGCCGAGCGACTTGAACGAGCGTCGTGCCTCGCCGGAGCTCAGCAGGCGCCCACCTCGGCCGGAGTATCCGCGGGTGGGTCAAACTCGCCCTCGAACACTCCCACCGCGATCGTGTCGGCGTCGGTGCTGCCCCCTGGTTGTGTAGTGCTCGATACCCGCACGATCCCGGGCACGATACCCACACCGCTAGCATTCTCGATCTCTCGTCGTTTTCCCCCGACCCTCAGGAGAGTTCCGTTCCATGCCCAAGACCGTGATCCTCGGCGCCGCGCGCACCCCCATCGGCAAGATGGGAGGCGGCCTGTCAACGCTGGATGCGACCACGCTGGGCGCGGCGGCGATAGAGGCCGCGCTTCAGCGCGCGCAGGTCGCTCCCGAGCAGGTCGAGCACGTCGTGATGGGCCAGGTGCTGCAGGCCGGCCAGGGTCAGATCCCCTCGCGCCAGGCGCAGATCAAGGCCGGCATCCCCAAGGAGGTCTCCTCGGAGACGATCAACAAGGTCTGCGCCTCGGGCATGCGCGCGGCGGTGATCCTCGATCAGGCGATCCGCGCCGGCGATGTGCAGGTCGGCGTCGGCGGCGGCATGGAGTCGATGTCCCAGGCGCCCTACCTGCTTCCCGGGGCGCGCTTCGGCTTTCGCATGGGCGACGTGAAGGCGCTCGACGCGATGGTGCACGACGGTCTCACCAACCCGTTCTCGGGCAAGCAGATGTTCGTCGAGGCGACCGCCGTCTCGGACGAGCTCGAGATCACCCGCGCCGACCTCGACCGCTGGGCGCTGCGCTCGCACGAACGGGCGCTGGCGGCGACCGACGAGGGGCGCCTGCCGGAAGAGATCGTGCCCGTCACCGTCTCGGGCCGCAAGGGCGAGACGATCGTCGAGGTCGACGAGGCTCCCCGCCGTGACACCTCCCTGGAGCTGCTCTCAAAGCTCCCCGGGCTCGTCGGCAAGGAGGGCTCGCACACCGCCGGCAACTCGCCGGGCGTCAACGACGCCGGTGGTGCCCTGGTGCTCTCCTCGGAGGAGTGGGCCACCGCCAACGGCAGGGAGGCGCTGGCCGAGATCGTCGCCCATGCGCAGTCCGCCGACGATTTCGCCTACCTCGCGCGCACGCCCGCCTCGGCCGCGCTGAAGGCGCTGGACAAAGCCGGCCTGCAGCCCGGCGACATCGACGTGTGGGAGATCAACGAGGCGTTCGCCTCGGTCACGCTCAACTCGATTCGCATGCTCGGCATCGACGAGGATCGCGTCAACGTCAACGGCGGCGCCGTCGCGCTCGGGCACCCGATCGGCGCCTCGGGCGCGCGCATCCTCGGCTCGATCGTGTACGAGCTGCGTCGCCGCGGCGGCGGCTACGGCTGCGCGGCGATCTGCTCCGGTGGGGGTCAGGGCGACGCCGTGATCCTCAAGGTCTAGGACGCCCGCTGAGCGGCGCGATCCTGCGTCCTCGGTCGCTCGCGTACGTAGTACGCCACGCTCCCTGCGTCCTTGGCTCGCTTGCCCAGCGAACGTCCTAGGAGCGCGCATTCCCCATAATTGCCACGATGACCCAGATCTCGACCATCAAGCCGAGTTCAAGCCGGAAGTTGTGGGCCGCGCCACGGCGCTACGCGAGGCGGCGTTCTTCGACCTCGACAAGACCCTGATGGCGGGCTCCTCGGGGATCTTCTTCGCCCGGGCGGCCTACGAATCGGGCATGATCTCGCGCCGTCGTCTGGCCCGTGACGCGTACGAGAACCTGCGCTTCCGTCTGCGCGGCTCGACCGACGATCGTGCCGACGAGGTGCGCCGGCGGGTGGGCGAAATGATTGCCGACGTGCCGGTGCGCGATCTGCAGCGGCTCTCCCCGCGCGTGCTGGCGGGGGTGCTGCCGCGGCTGTATCCGCAGATGCTCGAGCGCGCCTACGCCCATCAGGACGCCGGCAGGCTGGTGTACATCGTGACCGCGGCCTCGCAGGAGATGGCCGATCTGCTCGCGCACGTGCTCGCCTTCGACGGCGGTCTGGGCTCGCGCTCGGAGATCGTCGACGGCCGCTACACCGGGCGCGCCGCCGGGCCGTTCAACTATCGCGAGGGCAAGGTGCTCTCGATGCGCGAGCTCGCGGCGAGCGAGGGGATCGACCTCGGCTCCTCCTATGCCTACTCCGACTCCGAGTCGGACCTGCCGATGCTGCGCGCCGTGGGGCACGCGGTCGTCGTCAACCCCGACGCCGACCTGCGGCGCATCGCGTTGGAGGAGGGCTGGGAGATCCTGCACCTGGACCGTCTCGGCCGTCGCCTGAAGGTCATCGCCGGGCTGGCCGGGGCCGCGGCGCTGGGCGGCCTCGGGAGGCTCGTCTCAGACCACGTGGGCACGCCGAGCGACTCCCGAGAATAGTCTCTGCCCTCATGACTTCCCCCAGCGCCTCAGCGCCGCCGTCCGAGACCCATCGCGGCAAGATCCGCGTCGTGGTGGCCAAGCCCGGCCTGGACGGGCACGATCGCGGCGCGAAGATCATCGCCCGCGCGCTGCGCGACGCGGGCATGGAGGTGATCTACACGGGCCTGCACCAGACGCCCGAGCAGATCGTCGAGACCGTGATTCAGGAGGACGCCGACGCGGTGGGGCTGTCGATCCTCTCGGGCGCGCACATGACGCTCGTGCCGCGCATCGTGGCGCTGCTGCGCGAGCAGGATGTGAACGACGTCGTGGTCACCGTGGGCGGCACGATCCCCGCGGAGGACATCCCCGAGCTGAAGCAGCTGGGCGTCGCCGAGGTGTTCACGCCGGGCGCCTCGACCCAGTCGATCGTCGACTTCATCCGCGGTGCCGTTAGGACCGATTGACTAGTCAGTCAACCGCCGGATCGAGTAGGATTTACTCAACCCAGCCCAAGGAGTAGACCTCGAAATGAAGATATGCGTCCTCGTGAAGGAGGTCCCGGACGCCGCCGTCGAAAAGCGCATCGACCCATCGACGGGGCGTATGGACCGCAGCGGTGAGAAGAATCTCAACCCGTATGACACGCACGCCATCGAGGCGGCGATGCAGATCAAGGAGGGCGGCGCCGTGCCCGTCGAGGAGATCGTCGCCGTGACGATGGGCCCCGACAGCGCCGTGCGCGCCCTGCACAAGGCCGTCTCGCTCGGCGCCGACCGCTCGGTGCACCTCTCCGATGAGGCCGTCGCCGGCTCGGACGTGGCCGCCACCGGCTATGCGCTGGCCAAGACGCTGCAGCGCGAGAGCCCCGACCTGGTGCTGCTCGGCCAGCAGTCCGACGACGGCGAGTGCTACACGATCGGTGCGGTCGTGGCCGAGCACCTCGGCATGCCCTCCTTGACGCAGGTGATCAAGATGGACATCGCGGAGGCCGAGGGGCTGCGCTGCGAGCGCCAGGCCGAGTACGGGTACGACACCGTGCAGATCAAGCTGCCCGCGGTGATCTCCGTCGGCGACGCGATCAACGAGCCGCGCTACCCCTCGCTGAAGGCGATCATGGGCGCGAAGAAGAAGCCTCTGGACGCCGTCACCGTCGGCGACGTCGGCATCGACGCGGGCAAAGTCGGAGGCGAGAACTCCGCCGCCCAGTGGGTCGCCGCGAAGGCGCCGCCGGCGAAGGCCGCGGGCGAGATCATCGAGGACGAGGACACCGGCGAAACCGTCGAGAAAATCGTCGCCTGGCTCGACGAGAGGAAGCTGATCTGAATGGCGAACATCCTGGTCTACGCGCTGCACTACGACGGCGCGATCAACAAGAACTCGCTCGGCGCGGTCTCCGAGGGCGCGAAGCTCGCCGCCGAGCTCGGCGGCGAGGCGCACGTGGTGATGCTCGGGGACGTCCCGCAAGAGCTGGCCGCGTCGCTGGGCAACTACGGCGCCAAGAAGGTGCTCGTGGCAGAGGGCCCCGAGGGGCTCGCGCAGCCGCTGGTCGACGCGATGGCCGCGGCGATCTCCGGCGGGGATTACTCCTACGCGCTGTTCGGCGGCGGTCTGCTCGGCTTCGAGATCGGCGCCGGCCTGGCCGCGCGGCTGGGCGCCGGCGTGGCGATGGAGGTCACGGCCGTCCGCGCCGAGAACGGAGAGCTGGTGGCAGAGCGCCCGATCCTGGGCGACTCGGCGATCTCCGAGATCAAGTACCGCTCGCAGGTCGGCATCATCATCGGCCGTCTGAACGCGTTCGAGATCAAGGAGTCCGGCGCGGGCGATGCCGTCGTTGAGCAACTGAGCTTCGAGCTGAGCCCGCAGGCCCAGCAGGCGACGATGCTCACGCGCGGCGAACAGCGCGGCGCGGACGTCGACATCGAGGGCGCCGACATCCTCGTCGCCGGCGGTCGCGGCCTCGGCAAGGCCGAGGGCTTCCAGCTGGCCGAGGAGCTGGCCGCGGCGTTCGGCGGCAACAGCGCCGTCGCCGCGACGCGCGCGGTAGTCGACGCCGGCTGGTACCCGTACGCGGCGCAGATCGGCCAGACCGGCAAGACGGTCGCGCCGAAACTGTATTTGGCCGCGGGCATCTCGGGGGCGATCCAGCACAAGGTCGGAATGCAGGCCTCGGAGAACATCGTCGCGATCAACAAGGACTCGAACGCGCCGATCTTCGAATTCTCCGATCTCGGCATCGTCGGCGATCTGAACAAGATCCTGCCGAAGCTCACCGAGGCCGTGAAGGCGAAGAAGGCTAGTTGACGGCGGGTCGCGGGTGGATGATGCGGATGCGCGCAAACGACAGGGAGCGTGGTGATCTCAGCGATGTCATCTCATAACGGCTCGAACAACGGCAAGGTCATACCGGCGGCGTTCCCGCCGCCGGTGGACTCGCAGAAGGAGTTCGTCAAGCGCGGCCTCGACTCAGAGGACGAGCTGATCGAGGTCGGCGTGGCGATCGTCGGCGGCGGCACCGCCGGCCTGGCCTGCGCCAACCGCCTGCTGCAGCTGCTGGCCGACGATCCCGAGACGTTGGAGCGCCTCGGCGAAGTTCCCGTCGCGGTGGTCGAGAAGGCGAAGACCTGCGGCGGGCACAACCTCTCCGGCGCGGTCATGCGCCCGCAGGCCCTGGAAGATCTCTTTCCCGACCTCACGCGCGAGCAGTGGCGCGAGGAGGGCTTCGCCTTCGGAGAGGTCAAGAAGGAGTCGGTGTACATGCTCACCGGCCCGAAAACCAAGCTCCCGGTCCCAGTCCTGGCGGTGCCGAACTTCAAGAACCACGGCAACGAGGTGGTCTCGGTCTCCGCGCTCGCTCGCTACCAGCAGCGCCAGGCCGAGGAGGCCGGCGCCTACGTCCTCACCGAGACCTCGGCGACCCAGCTGATCGTCGAGGACGGCAAGGTGCTCGGCGTGCGCTCGGGCGACAAGGGCCGTGGTAGGGACTCAGAGCCGCTCGGCAACTTCGAGCCCGGCACGGACATCAAGGCGCAGGCGACGGTGCTCGCCGAGGGCTGCTGGGGCCATCTGACGGGCGCGGCGATCCGCGAGTTCGACCTCGCCAAAGGTCGCGAGCCGCAGGTCTGGGAGCTCGGCGTGAAGGAGGTGTGGAAGGTCAAAAAGCCGCTCGACCGGGTGATCCACACGTTCGTGCAGCCGTGGCCGCTGAAAGTCGCCTCCAAGTACGGACAGCTCGGCGGCACCTGGATCTATCCGATGAAGGACGAGAAGACGGGCGAGGACCTCGTCTCGATCGGCTTCGTCGTCGACCTCAACTACCGCGACGCCACGACCTCGGCGCACGACCTGCTGCAGACGTTCAAGACGCATCCCCTCGTCAAGAACATCCTCGAGGGCGGCGAGCGGGTCGCCTGGGGCGCCAAGGCGCTCCCCGGCGGCGGCTACTGGTCGATGCCGAAGCTGTCGATGCCCGGCGCGGTGCTCGTCGGCGACGCCGGCGGAATGGTCGACACGGCGGCGCTGAAGGGCATCCACCACTGCATCAAGTCGGGGATGCTGGCGGCCGAGTCGATCTACGCGGCGCTCAAGCGCGGCAGCAGCGACCTGTCCGCCTACGAGGAGGCGGTCGAGAAATCATCGATCGGCACCGAGCTCTACCAGGTGCGCAACACGCGTCAGGCCTTCCAGAAAGGCTTCCTCGTCGGCAGCCTGCTCGCGGGCCCGTCGATCATGTCGAAGGGCAAGGTCCCTCCAGGCCGGCAGGAGTGGCACCGCGACGACGTCGAGCCGATGTTCGTCGGCAACACGAAGGATCGCTACCCGAAGCCCGACGGCAAATACACCTTCGACAAGCTCTCCTCGGTGTTCATCACCGGCAACGCCACCCGCGACGACGCCCCCAACCACATCCGCGTGCAGAAACACGTTCCGCGCGAGGTCGCCGAGACCTGGAAGTGGATGTGCCCCGCGGGCGTCTACGAGATCCCCGAGGACGCCCCCGAGCACGGCGACGTCGACGTGATCGTCAACTACACCAACTGCGTGCAGTGCGGGGCGATCACGGCCAAGGGGGGAAGGCTCACCACCCCTGAGGGGGGCGACGGCCCTCTGTATCAGATCACCTGAGGTCTACGTAGCCACAGGGAGGGCGACGTAGACGCCGGGACCGTTTGGCTTGGGGATCGCTTCTCCGTCGTCGCGCGCGAGCTCGAGATGTCCCGCCAGCGCGGCGCGCATCTCGCTGACGCACGCCTCGATCGTCTCGCCGGTGGCGACGCAGCCGACGACGTCCGGCGACCACGCCGAGTAGTTCGAGAGAGGGCCGCCCTCGACGAGGATCAGATAGCGCTCGGTCTCTGTCATGGCTTCAGATGATCGCACGAACCTTCATGCCACCAACCGTACGCGCCGCTTGGGACGAAACTCTCGGGTGGCTTCGGCGGGGGACTGGGGGAGGTGTGGACGGTAGACTTGCTGTTCGGTATTGACATATGTGATGACGTGCTATACAGTGTTTCTTGTAGTGGCGCCCTGTGGGGTGCCGGAACATAAGGATCGGGTTTGGGTCTTCCCTGTGTGGTCGACCTTGTAGCGCAATAGAGGGTTTCTTTTGGAGAGGGACCTGTATCGCTTCGGTGAGGGAGCTGTTTTCGCGTGAGTTCGTTCGGAACATACGTGTCGGGGGTTGCTGCGAGTCCATTCGGGCCCGTAGGTAGATGCGTCAGCAGCGCTGACACATCTCTCTCTCTCTCTCTCTCTCTCTTGTCCCAGTAGCAGCCTCGGTCTAACCGCCGAATCGGACCGGGTTTCCAGCCTCCCCGCGAGGCATAGCTCGCCGCGTCCCGCGCCTTGTTCGAAGCTCCCCTGCCGCGCGCACGATGATGTTCGCCGTCCGCACGCGGTAACGCGAGACCGAAGCCTCGCTTACACGGCAACGATCGGCCGGCAATCCCACTGCGAGTGGACCTCCCGCGCGCCTGGAGGCGTAGCTGGGACACCCCCCGCTTCGTCATCTCAACGCGCTTTCGCGTACGAACGCGCTTTTGTGCGCGCGGGTTGTCGTGGCGTCTTGGTCTCCCGCGCGCCTGGAGGCGTAGCTGCACTGAAACCCGCTTCGGAGTATCTCAAGCCTTCACTCGTGTGTCTGGGGAGAACCGCCTGATGGCCTCGCGTGTCCCGGTTCGTGCACGCGCGCGTACGAAGCGTATGCGCCCGACCACCGCTCGTCGCGGTGGCGACTCCCACGAGCAGGTGGCGGAGATGCAGCGCGCTCGCTTGCTCGCCGCGACGGTGCGCACGGTCGAGGAGCTCGGTTATGCGGGCGCGACGGTCGCGCACATCACGCGTCGTGCGCGGGTCTCGCGGCGCACGTTTTACGACCTGTTCGCCAACCGTGAGGATTGCCTGGTCGCCGTGTTGGAGGATGCCGCGCAACGTGTCGGCAGGGAGTTCGAACGGGAGGGTCTAGTGGACCTGCCGTGGCGCGAGCGTGTGCGCGGAGGGTTGTGGACGATCCTGTCGTTCCTGGATCGTGAGCCGGTGCTCGCGCGCGTGTGCGTGGTGCAGGCGTTGCGTGGTTCTCAGGGTGTGCTGGAGCGTCGCGATGAGATCCTGCGCGAGCTTGCGGCCATGATCGACGAGGGCCGTAGGGGTGAGGGCTCCCGCGGGACGGCGTGTCCGCCGCTGATGGCGGAGGGCTTGGTCGGCGCGGCGTTTTCGATCGTGTACGCGCGGTTGTTGCGCGGGGATCGTGAGTCGTTGACGGGTTTGCACCGGGAATTGATGGGCATGATCGTGCTGCCCTACTTGGGGCCGGCAGCCGCGCGTCGCGAGCGGCGCGGGATCGGGACGTTTTCATCCGGCCGGGAAAGGCCGGCCGGCCTGAAAAGTCCGACCCGCTTGCCTGATATGGCGCTGGAGGACCCGCTCGAGGGTATCCCCATGCGCCTGACGTATCGCACCGCGCGGGTGTTGGAAGTGATCGGTGAGAAGCCCGGGGTGAGTAACCGAGTCGCCGGGGATCTTGCGGGGGTCTCCGATCAGGGGCAGATCTCGAAGCTCTTGGCGCGTTTGGGGCGTTTGGGTCTGATCGAGAACACCGGCGAAGGGCATCTCAGGGGTGAGCGCAACGCGTGGGGTCTGACACCCCTCGGCCGTCAGGTCGCGTTGAGCCTGGGCACCGGTACCCGCGAATCGCACGCAACTACACGAAGGACTACACGATCAACCAAGGAGACAAGGTGAAACCCACAGCGCATATCGCGAAGCCCGCTTCCACGCCGAAGGCCGGTCGCTTCGCGTTGCCCCGTGGCCTCTCTCGTGCCCAGGGGAGTGGTACGCCTGCGCGCAGTCCGGTTGCTGCGCCGCTCGCCGCCCTCTGTGTTTTGTTGGCGTTGTGTGTTGGCGTCGCCCAAGCCGAACCTCCCAAGCTCATCTCCTACGGAGCTTTCAGCGCGCATGATGCGAACGCGGGTGGTGTCGCTGTGGAAAGCTCTGGAGACCTGTTCGTATCGAGTCTCATAGGGGAAGGGTTTGGCCCCGCGGAGGTGGTCAAGCTCGATTCTGCAGGCAGCTTGCTCTCGCCGCCATCTCCGTTTGGGTCTGCGCACTACTCGGGTGTTGCGGTGAACCCGACAAATGGCGACGTGTACGTGCTCGGCGAAGAAGGAGGCCTCGACACGCCGGCCACGCCCGCGATGATCTTCGTCTACGACCCCAACACCGGCGCGCCCTTGTCGTCGTTTGAAGTGTCGGCGTCACGCAATTTCTTCGGAATCTTCACAGACGTACAGATTGCAGCCGACTCGGCCGGCAACGTCTACGTGCCGGTGGTGCCGGATAACGAGGTGCTCGAGTACAGCCCGACGGCACGCTGCTGAAGACCTTCACGGGCTCCGGCGCCGGTACGCTCAAGGAACCTACCGGAGTCGCGATCGACTCCTCTGGCAACCTCTGGGTGGCTGACTCCGGCAACCAAAGGATCGTGGAGCTCGATTCCAGCGGCACGCCTGTGGAAGCAAACGGCAAGCCCGTGGAAATCCAGAGCGAAGGCGTGGGATCCGTGGCACTCGACGGGCATGGGGACGTGTTCGCGCTCGTCAAGAACAGCGCGGACCCGTGCGGCGAAATCGGCTCGTCCTGTGCCCATCTCGTGGAGTACAGCGCGGAAGGCAGGCAGCTCGCCGATGTGGGGGCGGGCTCTTTCGGCGAACCCGGAAACTCCGCAGTCGACAGCATGGTCGCGGTGAATCAAGCGAACGGGCGTGTATACGTGACCGACGGCCTCAAAGACAGGATTTGGACGTTCGGGTCTCCCATCGCGCCTGTGGTCGACAGGGAGCTCACCGCCGAAATCGGCACCTCCGATGCGAAGCTCGGCGCGCTCGTGAACCCCGGCGGCATCCAAACCACCTACCGCTTCGAATACGGTCCGACCAGCGCCTACGGCAGCTCGACGCCTTTCCCTGAAGGAAGTGTAGGTGAAGGAGTGGAATCGCGCGCCGTCTGGGCGTCCGCGAGCGGCCTTGCGGCCGGCAGCACCTACCACTACCGTGTCGTGGCGAGCAACGAACTGGGAACGGTCTATGGCCCCGATCAAACGTTCACCACGCTGAGGGCGGCGGCGTGTCCCAACGAACAGGTGCGCGGCGGCTTCTCCGCGAGGTTGCCCGACTGTCGCGCCTACGAGCTCGTGACGCCGCCGGTCAAGACCGCGGCCCAATTCGACGCTGCGATCCCACATGTGCACGAAAGCACGGTCGCCGCAGATGGCGAAGCGCTCACGCTTCGCACCACGGAGCCGCAGCCGGGCGCGCCCAGCTCCGGCGAAGAATACGTGGCGACGCGTGGCACGGGCGGCTGGATTTTGGAAGACATCAAGCCGCTCGAATTCTATGACGGCGTGGAGTGCAACGCATACCAACCCGTGTTTGCCTACTCGGATCAGCTCACCAAGGACGTGATGCTGGTTGGTGGAGGGTCACGCGCTTCCGCGTCCGACCCGTTCGAAGACCCGGAATCGTGCAACCCCGAAGGCCGTCAGGTCGTGAGCGGCGAACCGGTGGGCTATGCAAACCTGCTGGTGCGCGAGAACGCAACCGGCGCTTACCGACTTGTCAACGTCACGCCACCAGGCGTGACGCCGGCCGACGCGCACTTCCAGGGCGCCTCTGCGGATCTCAGCCACGTGATCTTCACGGAGACCTCGCCCCTGGTCGAAGGCGCGCGCTACGGCGTCGAAAACCTCTACGAATGGGACGAAGGCGCGCTGCGGCTGGTGAGCGTGCTGCCGGACGGCACGGCAGTCCCCGGATCGCTTGCGGCAAAAGCGGGTACGCCCGAACACGCAGGTGTGCTCTCAAGCGACGGCTCGCACGTCCTTTTCACCTACGGTGGCGCCCTCTATGACCGGATCGACGGGCAGCGCACCGTGCAGGTCGACGAAAAGCAGGGTGGGGCGGGTCCCAGCGCCGGCGGCTCCTTGCAGGCTGCCACCGCCGACGGCTCGAAGGTCTTCTTCCTCGACGAAAGCAAGCTTACTGCCGGTTCGACCGCAGCCGCGGGCGAACCTGACCTGTACGAGTGCGCGCTGGGAGAAGGCGCGAGCAAATGCGAACTGACCGACCTCACGCTCGCCCCGGCCGGCGAGCACGCGGACGTGCTGCGCGTCACGCCACTCGGCGCTCATGACAGCTCCTACGTCTACTTCGTCGCCGAGGGCGTGCTGGCGTCCAACACGAGGGAATTCACGAACGGCGAAGGCCAGACCGTCGTCGAAGGCGCGGAAGCCGGGAAGGAAAACCTGTATCTGTGGAACGGCGAAAAGACGACGTTCATCGCCGCCGGCGTCCTCGACAACGGGCTGAAAGGTCTCGAGCAGACCTCGCCCGACGGCAAGTGGCTCTCGATCGAATCGGTAAAGAGCCTAACCGGTTATGACAACCTCGAGCCGGCCAACAGATCGTCTGGCGGGCTGCCCTTCCCCGCCGAAGAGCTCTTCCTCTACAGTGCCGCCACAGGGCAGCTAGCCTGCGCCTCGTGCAACCCCACGGGCGAACCTCCGGTCGCAGGAGGCGGGATGATTCTGCGCGAGCAAGCCGCCGGAGAACAGAACGGAGTCTTCCGGAGCCGGCACGTGCTCACTGACGCCGGCCAGGTGTTCTTTGAAACGATGGACGCGCTCGTGCCGTCCGATGCGAATGGCCAGCTGGATGTCTACGAGTACGAGGGCGGCCGCGTGTATCTGATCTCGAGCGGCACGAGCTCCTTCGAATCGAGCCTGACGGGCGCGAGCGAAAGCGGCGATGACGTGTTCTTCAGGTCGACCCAGCAACTCGTGCCGCAGGACAACCAGGAAGGACAGATCGTCACCTACGATGCGCGCGTCGCGGGGGGCTTCCCGGCGCCTGCCTCGCCGCCGGCGTGCACGACTGCTGACGCCTGCCGCACGCCGGTCGCGCCGCAGCCCTCGATTTACGGGGCGCCGGCGAGCCAGACGTTCTCCGGTGTGGGCAACCTCGCGCCGCGTCCGCCGGCGGTCGTCAAGAAGGTTACAAAGAAGACCGTCAAGTGCAAGCAGGGCCTTGTGAAGAACAAGAAGGGTAAGTGCGTACGAAAAAAGAGTAAGAAGCAGGCAAAAAGAGCCAGCCACAACCGGAGGGGCAAGTAAATGACAACCACCAAGTCCACAAAACCAGCCTCTCTCGGCGTAGCTTGGCTTAAGCAACCTCTGGCACTCGCATTCACGCTCATCCTCGCCACCCTCGCCTTCTCAGCATCCCCGGCGCTCGCGGCCGGCGAATCACACCCGATCGTCGAACACACCGGCTTCGAAACTGACACCTTCTCGAACCCAAACGGAATCGCGATCGACGAAGCGACCGGTGACGTGTACGTGGCCGACATCGGCACGAACAAGGTCTACAAGTTCGATGCGAACGGCATCCCTGTCAACTTCAACTTCCCCGCGGGCTCCAAGGAAGCATCCGGGAACACGCTCAAGGGAGCTGACACGCCGGGCGGCTCGTTCTCGTTCCCCTCGGTGTACGGTAGCCCCGCGGCGATCGCGGTCGATAATGCTTGCGTGCAGCACACCCCGGCGCTGACCGGCACGGCCTGTGAAGAATTCGACCCCTCGGCCGGCGACTTGTACGTGATGGACGCGGGCCATGGCGTGATCGACAAGTTCAGCCCTGAAGGCCGGTACCTGAGCCAGATCGGCGGCTTCCCGCCATCCACCGGCGTCGCCGAAGGCGAACTGTTGGGGCTGGGCGTCGACGGGAGCGGTACCGTGCACGTCGATCTAAGCACAACAGCATTCAGCTGGGGTAAGCCAAAACTGCTGATCGACGAATTCGACGGCGCGGCCATAAATCATCTCGTCGCTCGCCAAGTATGGGATGGGCAGGACGATGGTACAGATGACGGTCCGCCCTCCGGAGGCGAACACCCGGCTTACGGCTTCGCCGTGTCCGCCACGGGCGACGACTACCCGCTCTACGAACCGTCGTGCTCGTGTACGGTCAAGTTCGGGCAGAAGCTCTCACCGCTTGGCCGCGTGGACAGCGGCGAAGCGGGCGATGTCGCGGTAGCCGTCGACCCCGCGACCGGCCACCTCTACGCAGACGATCAGTCCTCCGTAGCCGAGTGGGACACGGGCGCGATGAACCGCAACAGCGTGGAACATCTCAATAACTACTCCGCTGGCACGCTCGTCGCGCGCTTCGGCTCCTCGCAGCTCTCGAGCTCCTCGGGGGAGGGCGGAATCGCCGTGGACGGCGCGAGCGGGGAGGTCTACGTCTCAAACCCAGCCAACGGCAAGGTCTACGTCTTCGGCAGCGATGCTCCGGCCGTGACTGTCAGCGAACCGACGAGCGTGACCGGGGAAGCCGCGAGCCTGAGCGGGATGGTCGATCCGCGCGGCGCCGCTGTCAGCGAATGCAAGTTCGAATACGGCGTCACCGACGAATTCGGCGACGGCCCCTACGACCACAGCGTGCTCTGCACGCAGACTCCGGGCGAGATCGGAGCGGGAAGCAGCCCAGTGGCAGTCGCCGCGCAGCTCGAAGGCCTCAAGCCCGGCGAACTCTACCACTTCCGGCTGATCGCGAGCAACGCCAACGGCGCTGGACAGGCCAGCGGTCTGCTCGCGACACAGGGCGTAGGCTTCGGCATCAAGAGCTTTGAAGTCAGCTTCCTAAACAAAGACGGCACACCCGACACGCAGGCGGGCTCGCACCCCTACCAGTTCGTCAACAGCTTCGAGCTGAACTCGCACTTCAAGCGCATGGAATCTAACGCTGACTCACCGTACATCCGCCTGCCCGACGGCGTCTTGCGGGATCTCACGGTCGATCTGCCCCCCGGCTTCGTCGGCGACCCCAATGCGACCTCCCAGAAGTGCAGCGCATCGGAACTGCGGGGCAACAACTCCACCTTCTGTTCACCCGAATCGAGCGTGGGCCGACTGCAGCTGAACTGGTCGGAAAACCAGCCTCGTATACCGTCCTACGAAGATGGACTCTACGCCATGTTGCCCGTACGCGGGGTGGCTTTGCAGCTCGGTACTAATTTCATCTCTCCCCTGCTGTTTATCAACAACGGGGTGCTCGCCGGAGGAGACTACCCCGTGCAGGCGACGGTGACGGCTGCGCCGGCGACGGCGCCCGTCATCAAGAGCAGGCTGGTGGTCTTTGGCGTGGTCAACGACTGCGTGAAGGTTGCTCCGGGGAGCGGTCAATATGAAAACAGCGAATGTTCGCACGTCGCCAGCTACAGCAGCAACAACGAATACATAAGGCAGACAAGCAGCGGCAAACCGTTCCTGACGATGCCGACGGGCTGCCACGGCCCGCTGCGTTCGACGATGGCGGCCGACTCGTGGGCGGAACCTGGCCGGTGGGCGAATGCGAGCACGGTCACGCAGAACTCCGTGGGTACGCCCGTGTCGCTGACGGGCTGCTCGAAGCTCAAGTTCCTGCCGGAAATCGGCGTCGAGCCGGACAGCAGCAACGCCAGCACGTCTTCGGGGCTGACGGTGAACGTCCACCTCCCGCAGACCGCCGCGTTGAACCCCGCCGGCCTGGCGGAGTCGGCGCTCAGGGACACGACGGTGGCGCTGCCCCAGGGCGTCGCGATCAACCCGTCGGGTGGTGATGGCCTTGAAGCGTGCACGTCCGAACCGGCAGCGCTCGCGGCGGGTGCGCTCGGTAGCCCTGGCGATCAGATTGGCTATAAGGGCCAAGAAGAACTGAACGAGGAAGACGAACCGGGTGTGAAGTGGAACACCTTCACATCGGGAGTCGCGAGCCCGCTTGCGCCGGGGTCCAACTTCTGTCCGGATGGGTCGAAGGTCGGGACTGTGAAGATCAAGACGCCGCTGTTGGAACACGAACTGGAAGGCTCGGTGTACCTGGCCAGCCAGGACGCAAACCCGTTCGGGAGCTTGATAGCGATGTACATCGTCGCGGAAGACCCCATTTCGGGGAGCTTGATCAAGCTCGCGGGCGAAGTGTCGTTGAACCCACAGACGGGGCAGATCGTCGCCGCGTTCAAGAACACGCCCGACCTGCCGTTTGAAAACCTCGAACTGCACTTCTTCGGCGGGGAACGCGCGCCGTTAGCGACCCCGGCGCGGTGCGGCACCTACACGACGACTGCGGTCTTTACGCCGTGGGATGGCAACGGTCCCGTGACCTCGGAATCGTCGTTCAATATCGACCACGGGCCCGGCGGCGGCCCGTGCCCAGGTGCGACCCTGCCGTTCAGCCCGACTGTGTCTGCGGGCGCCACGAACATCCAGGCGGGGGCGTTCTCGCCGTTGACGGTGACGTTGAACCGTAAAGACGGCGAACAGAACCTGAAGTCGGTCGAAGCGAAGCTGCCACCAGGTCTATCCGGTGTACTGACGGGTGTCGAACTGTGCCCCGAACCGCGGGCCAATGAAGGGTTGTGCGGGGAAAACAGCAAGATTGGCGAAGCGACGATCGGTGTTGGTGTCGGCAACCAGCCATTCACGGTCACCGGCGGGAAGTTCTACCTCACTGGCCCCTACAACGGCACCGGTGGGTGCACGGTGGGGCAGCCGGGGTGCGCGCCGTTCGGCATCACGTTCGAGGTACCCGCGAAGGCCGGCCCGTTCGACTTGGCGGACACGAAGAGCAACCATCCGGCGTGTGATTGCGTGGTGGTGCGGGGCAAGATCGAACTGAGCCCTGTGACTGCGGCGATCACGATCACGACGGACCCGCCCGGCTCACCGGACTCGATCCCCACATCGATCGAAGGGATCCCCCTCGAAATCCAGCACGTCAACGCGACCACCACACGCGGGGATTTCCAGTTCAACCCGACGAGCTGCTCGAAGATGTCACTCACTGCCCTGGTTCAGCTCAGCGAAGGCGGCTCGAGCACGATCTCCACGCCATTCCAGGTCACGAACTGCGCGGCGTTGAAGTTCGAACCGAAATTCAGCGTCTCCACGTCGGGTAAAACCAGCAAAGCGGACGGTGCGAGCCTGACCGCGAAGGTCGTCTACCCGAACGTGCCGCAGGGCAGCGATGCGGATCTCGCGAAGGTCAAAGTGGAACTCCCCAAGCAGCTACCGTCGCGGTTGACGACGTTGCAGAAGGCGTGCACGAACGCGCAGTTCGAAGCCAACCCGGCGGCGTGCCCCTCGGAATCGAAGATCGGTTACGCGACGGTGCACACCCCCTTGATCCCGGTGCCGCTGCAGGGCCCGGTGATCTTCGTCAGTCACGGTGGGGAAGCGTTCCCGAGTCTGACGATGGTGTTGCAGGGTTATGGCATCACGATCGATCTCGTCGGCACGACGTTCATCAGCAAAGCAGGGATCACCAGCACGACGTTCAAGACGGTCCCCGATCAGCCCTTCTCGAGCTTCGAATTGACATTGCCCGAGGGCAAGTACTCCGCGCTGGCCGCCAACGGCAACCTGTGCTCGCTGACGAAGACGGTCACGGTCAAGAAGAAGGTCACGGTCAGGAGCAAGGGTCACAAGCGCACCCTGACGCGCAGCGTCAAGGAGACGACGCCCGTCTCGAGCATGCAGATGCCGACGGAATTCGTCGCTCAGAACGGCGCCGAGATACACCAGAACACCCCGATCAGCGTCACCGGCTGCCCGAAGGCCAAGCCCGCGAAGAAGGGTAAGGAGGCCAAGCGTCGCGGCAAGAAGGGCAAGAAGTGAGCGGTGCTCTTCTCAGGTCGGCTTGATCAACCAGAGCAGCTCGCAGATGGCGCGTACAGTGATCGCCGGGGGTTGCAGGCCGGGGTGGTCGAGCAGGTCCTTGTCGCCGGTGGCGATCAGGCGGGCCTTCGCGGTGTGCGCCAGGGCCAGGAGGAAGTCGTCGGTCGGGTCGCGCAGGATCGGGGCGGGTTCGATCGGATCGGCGAGCATCACGGCGTTGACTTCGATCTGGGTGATCGCCCGGCGCGCTGTGGTTTCGCTGACGCGGGCGCGGAAGTAGGGCTTGGCCAGGCCTCGCTGGACCTGGCCTATGAGGATCGGGCAGACGAAAGCTTGGACGGTGTGCTGGTAGACCGCTTTCAGCAGGACCGCGGACGGGGCCTGCGGGTGCCCGGCGATGCCCGAAAGCAGAGTGTTCGCGTCGACGACGAGGCGGTTCAAGCGGCTTGCTCAGGCGCGTTTCGCTCGGCTGCCATCTCGTGGCGCGCTTCGCGCGTGGCTTTGACGGCTTCGCGCTCGATCTCATCTTCGGGGACATCGGCAAAGGCGGCGCGAATCTCAGCGAGGGCAGCGTCGCCGAGCTGGTTGATGGCAAGCTCCTCAAGCAGCTCCCGGTCAGTTTTGCCGGGCGATCCCTCGCGCAGTTGGACGAGCAGCGTCTGATCGAACTCAACAGTTGTGGTGGCGAGCGTAGCCATAACTCGGAGTCTAGCCCGGAGTCGTCCGCGGATCAAGGCGGCGTGAGGATCGTCACGGCCGCTCGCTCCGCCGGTGGCAAGCTCGTGATCGTGGACGCGATCGACGAGACGGCAGCGGGCTTCTACCGTGCCCACGACTTCCAGGCGACGGGCGCCGATCCCTCATCGCCTGGTCATGAAGATCAGCACCGCCGCCCGCGCGCTCGAGCTGCCCTGGCCGTGATCCGCTGAGCCCTTGTGGCTCGGCAGGACCGATTTTGGGTGAGCCACAGCCGGCTCCCGCGTCGGTTTGCGGTCGGCGCCGCTCACCGCAGCCGCCGGCGCATCGGTGGCGCTTTTGGTGGCGGTCCGTGGCGTGTATAACGAAGATCAGGTGTGTGCTATTGACAGATGTGATGAGGTGCTATACAGTGTTTCTTGTAGTGGCGTTCTGAGGGGCGCTGAACATAAGGATCGGGTTTGGGTCTTCCCTGGTGGTCGACCTGGTAGCGCTTATAGAGGGTTTCTTTGGAGAGGGACCTGAATCGCTTCGGTGAGGGAGCTGTTTTCGCGTGAGTTCGATGGGGACATACGTGCCAGAGTTTGCTGCGAGTCCGAACGGGCCCGTAGGTAGATGCGTCAGCAGCGCTGACACATCTCTCTCTCTCTCTCTCTCTCTCTTGTCCCTGTAGCAGCCTCGGTCTAACCGCCGAATCGGACCGGGTTTCAAGCCCCCTCGTGGGGCGTGGCCACCCGTGCCTCACGCCTTGTTCGAAGCTACCCTGCCACGCGCGTGATGATGTTCGCCGTCCGAGCGCTGTAACGCGAGACCGAAGCCTTTCTTTCACGTCAACGATCGGCCGGCAAGCCCACTGCGAGTGGACCTCCCGCGCGCCTGGAGGCGTAGCTGGGAAACCCCCCGCTTCGTCATCCCAACGCGCTTTCGTGTACGAACGCGCTTTTGTGCGCCTGGGCTGTCGTGGCGCCTTGTTCTCCCGCGCGCCTGGAGACGTAACTGGGACGGTCCGTGCTTCTTCGTCACAGCGCGTCTGGTCACACAGGCGCCGCCTGGGGAGGGTCGCGTAATGGCCTCGCGTGTCCCGGTACCTACACGCGCGCGTGTGTCGCGCTCGCGTGCGGGCTCGACTCGTCGCGCCGAGCGCGCTTCGCATGCTCGGGTCGCCGAGATGCAGCGTTCGCGGTTGTTGGCCGCGGCGACTCGTGTGGTGGACGAGTTGGGCTATGAACACGCGACCGTCGCGAACATCACGCGCCGCGCGCGGGTGTCGCGGCTGACGTTTTATGATCAGTTCGCCAACCGCGAGGGCTGTCTGGTCGCGGTGCTGGATGACGCGGCGCAGCGCATCGCCGCCGAGATCGAGAGAGCGGGTCTCGCGGACCTGCCGTGGCGTGAGCGGGTGCGCGGGGGATTGTGGACGATCCTTTCGTTCCTGGATCGCGAGCCGGTCCTCGCGCGCGTGTGCATAGTGCAGGCGTTGCGTGGTTCGCAGGGTGTGCTCGAGCGTCGCGAGGAGATTCTGCGCGATCTCGCGGGGATTCTCGACGAAGGTCGTGGCGAGAGCTCCCGCGGCCCGGAGCGTCCACCGCTGACGGCGGAGGGTCTGGTTGGGGCGGCGTTCGCGATCGTGTACGCGCGGTTGTTGCGCGGGGATCGCGAGCAGTTGACCGATCTGCACCGGGAATTGATGGGCATGATCGTGCTGCCCTACCTGGGGCCCGCGGCCGCGCGTCGCGAGCGGCGCGGGATCGGGACGTTTTCATCCGGCCGGGAAAGGCCGGCCGGCCTGAAAAGTCCGACCCGCTTGCCTGATATGGCGCTGGGGGATCCGCTGGAGGGCATTCCGATGCGCCTGACGTATCGCACCGCGCGCGTGCTTGAAGCGATCGGTGAGAAGCCCGGGGTGAGCAACCGCGCCGCTGGGGATCTCGCGGGGGTCTCCGATCAGGGGCAGATCTCGAAGCTATTGGGGCGTTTGGGGCGTTTGGGTCTGATCGAGAACACCGGCGAAGGGCATGCCAGGGGTGAGCGCAACGCGTGGGGTCTGACACCCCTCGGCCGTCAGGTCGCGCTGAGCCTGGGCACCAACACCCGCGAACCGCACGCGACCACACGAACGGCTACACGATCAACCAAGCGATCAACCAAGGAGACAAGGTGACACCCACAGCGCATATCGCGAAGCCAGCCGTCGCATCGAAGATTGGTCGCTTCGCGCTGCTCCGTGGCCCTCACCGTGCCGGAGGGAGTGGTGCGCCCGCACGCGGCCTGGTCGCTGGTCTCTTCGTGGCCCGCTCTCTCATAGCGCTGTGTGTGCTCGCCTCCTCTTTTGCGCTCTCCGCCGCCGTCGCCCAAGCCGAACCTCCCAAGCTCATCTCCGAGGGCAACTTCAGCGCGCACGAGCCGTTCGCGGTAGGCGTCGCTGTGGAAGGCTCTGGAGACCTGTTCGTGTCGGGTTTCGTGAGTTTCTCGGATTTTGCCCCCGAGTCGGTGGTCAAGCTCGATCCTTCGGGCAAGTTGCTCTCGCCGCCGTCCCCGTTTGGGTCTGGGTACTACTCGGGTGTTGCGGTGAACCCGACGAACGGCGACGTGTATGTGCTTGGCCAAGAAGGCTTCTCCCCGCCGGCAAAGATCTTCGTCTACGACCCCAACACGGGCGCGTTGCTGTCGTCGTTTGAAGTGCCGGCGTCAGGCAATTTCTTCGGTGCCTTGACAGACGTACAGATTGCAGCGGACTCGGCCGGGAACGTGTACGTGCCTGTGGTGCCGGAAAACGAGGTGCTCGAGTACAGCGCGAGCGGCACGCTGCTGAAGACGTTCACGGGATCCGGTGCCGGTGCGCTCAGGGAACCGACGGGAGTCGCGATCGACTCGTCCGGCAATCTCTGGGTGGCCGGCAATAACAGGATCGTGGAGCTCGATTCCAGCGGTGCGCCGGTGGAAGTGAACGGCAAGCCCGTCGAGATCGAGAGCGAAGGTGTGTGGTCGGTGGCACTCGACGGGCATGGGGACGTGTTCGCGGTCGTCGACAACAGCGCAGACCCGTGCGGCGAAAAGAAATCGCCCTGCCTCCATCTCGTGGAGTACAGCTCAGAAGGTAGGCAGCTCGCCGATGTGGGGGCCGGCAATTTTGGCGAAGAATCTGGTGGCGAACTTGCACGTTTCTTCAGCATGGTCGCGGTGGATGAAGCGAGTGGGCGTGTATACGTGACCGACGGCCGCCGAGAAACCGTCTGGGTGTTCGGGCCTCCCGTCGCGCCCGTGGTCGACAGGGAGTTCACCGCCGAAGTCGGCACCTCCGAATTAAAGCTCGGTGCGATGGTAAAGCCCCGGCGGCATCCAGACGAGCTACCGCTTCGAATACGGCACGACGACTGAATACGGCAGCTCGACGCCCTTCCCGGAAGGGAGCGTCGGTGAAGGAGTGGAATCGCACGCGGTGTGGGCGTCTGCAAGCGGCCTCGCGCCCGGGACCACCTACCATTACCGCGTCGTTGCGACGAACGAACTTGCCCCCGAAGGTGTGGCGGGTCCCGACCAGACCTTCACCACGCTGACCGCCGCACAGGCGGCGTGTCCGAACGAACAGATGCGCGGCGGCTTCTCCGGGAAGTTGCCCGACTGCCGCGCCTACGAGCTGGTGACGCCGCCGGTCACGAGCGGCTCCCAGTTCGACGATGAACTGCGTATGGCGTATGCGAGCAAGGCCGCCGCAAATGGCGAAGCGCTCACGCTGACCGCCGTGGAACCGCGGCCGGGCGCGCCGACCGCCGGCGAAGCATACGTGGCGAAGCGCGGCGGCGGCGGCTGGATCGCGGAAGACATCATGCCGTTGGAATCTTATGCCGGCGTGGGCTGCACGCGCTACCAATTCGTGTACGCCTTCTCGGAACAGGTCACCAAGGACGTGATTCGAGCCGGCGGAGGCTCACGCGCTTCCGCGTCCGAAAACTCTCATGAAGATCCGGAATCGTGCAACCCCGAAGGCAGTCAGGTCGTGCCCGGTGAACCGGTGGGCTATGAAAACCTGCTGATGCGCGAGAACGCGACGGGCGCCTACCAACTTGTCAACGTCACGCCGGCGGGCGTGACGCCGGCCGACGCGCACTTCGCGGCCGCCTCCGCCGACCTCAGCCACGTGATCTTCACGGAGACCTCGCCCCTGGCCGAAGGTGCGCAGTACGGTGTCGAAAACCTCTACGAATGGGATGAAGGCGGGCTGCGGCTGGCGAGCGTGCTGCCGGACGGCACGGCGGTCCCCGGATTGCTTGCGGCACAAGCGGGTATGCCCGAACACGAAGGTGTGGTCTCCAGCGACGGCTCGCACGTCCTCTTCGCCTACGGTGGCGCTCTTTACGACCGCATCGGCGGGCAGCGCACTGTCCAGGTCGACGAACAGCAGGGTGGGTCGGATCCCAGCGGTGGCGGCTCTTTCAAGGGGGCCACGTCCGACGGTTCGAAGGTCTTCTTCCTCGACGAAAGCAAGCTCACCCCGGACTCGACCGCGGTCGCGGGCGAACCGGACCTGTACGAGTGTGCACTGCCCGAAGGCGCGAGCAAATGCGAATTGGCCGACCTCACGGTCGCCGTGGGGAGCGAACACGCTGACGTGCTCCGCGTCACCCCGCTCGGCTCCCATGGCAGCTCCTACGTCTATTTCGTCGCCAAGGGGGTGCTGGCGTCCAACACAAGGGAATTCACCAACGGCGAAGGCCAGACCGTCGTCGAAGGCGCGCAAGCGGGGAAGGAAAACCTGTATCTGTGGAACGGCGAAAAGACGACGTTCATCGCCACCGGCGTCCTCGACAACGGGCTGTTCGGCCTCGAGCAGACCTCCCCCGACGGCAAGTGGCTCGCGTTCGAATCGAAAAACAGCCTGGCCGGCTATGACGATGCCGCGCTGGGACCCCAGCACGCCGAGCTCTTCCTGTACAGCGCCATCACAGGGCAGCTCGCGTGTGCCTCGTGCAACCCCACGGGCGAACCTGCGACCGCACAAGGCGGTGTCGCGGAGCGTGGAGCAGCCCTTGGAGAACAATTCGGAGTGTTCCCGACCCGGCATGTGCTCACGGATGCCGGCCAGGTGTTCTTCGAAACGAATGAAGCGCTCGTGCCCTCCGATACGAACGACCAGCTCGACGTCTACGAGTACGAGGGCGGTGGCGCGTCCCTGATCTCGAGCGGCACGAGCTCCTCCGAATCGAACCTGGAGGGCGTGAGCGAAAGCGGCGATGACGTGTTCTTCAGGTCGAGCCAGCAGCTCGTGCCGCAGGACAACCAGGCAGGGCAGATCGTCACCTATGATGCGCGCGTCGGGGGTGGCTTCGCCGAACAGTCCTCACCGCCGCTGTGCACAACCGCCGACGCCTGCCGCACGCCCGTCTCGCCACAGCCCTCGATCTACGGGGCGCCGGCGAGCCAGACATTCTCCGGGGTTGGCAATCTCGCGCCGGCTGTTGCGGCGCCCGCAAAGCCACCGGTGTTGAAAATGAAGACCGCCAAGAAGGCGAGATGCGGGAAGGTGGTCGTCAAAGAGAGGGGCGGGAAGAAGATCAGGTGCCTTAAACCCAAGAAGAAACTAATGCATACTACGAAGAAGAGAGGCCGATAGCCATGTTTAGGACATTCGGTAACGGCCTGGCGATGTGTCGCAAGCGCAACGGTGGAAGGCGGAAGTCTGCCAGGACGGCGTCAAGCTTCCTGCCCGTAGCGATTTTCCTGGCGCCGCTTGTCTTCGCGACCCCAGCGCTCGCCGAATCTCATCCGAAAATAGGGGAATTCGGCTCGTTTAGCAATCCCAACGGGATCGCGATCGATGAAGCGACAGGTGATGTCTACGTCGCCGACATCGGCACCGACGCAGTGTACAAGTTCGACGCGAACGGCAGCCCGATCAGCTTCTCGGCACTTGGCAGCAACGAACTCACAGGGGGTGAAACGCCGGCAAAATCCTTCTCGTTTCCCTCGGTGTACGGCAGCCCCGCCACGATCGCGGTCGATAACGCCTGCGTACAGCACACCCCGACGCTCGCCGGCAAGGCCTGTAAAGAATTCGACCCCTCCGCCGGCGACCTGTACGTGATGGATGCGGGTGACGGCGTGATCGACAAGTTTAATTCGGAAGGCAGCTATCTGAGCGAGATGGGTGGCTTCGAAGGTGAATTGCTGGGGCTGGGCGTCGACGGGAGCGGCACCGTGCACGTCGACTTGAGCACATTGGCATTCATACTCCAGATCGACGAATTCGACGACGCGGCCGTGAATCGTCTCATCGCTAGCCAGCATTTGCACAGTGAGAACCAAGTTGCAGGCGATTGGGGCATTCCCGGCGAAGGCAGCGGACCCAAGGCCCACGGCTTTGCCGTCTCCGCCACGGGCGATAACTACCCGATGTATGAACCGTCGTGCTCGTGTACGGCCAAGGTCGGGCAGAAGCTCTCCCCGCTCGGGAGCGTCGACGGCGCCGAAGCGGGCGACGTCGCGGTGGCCGTCGACCCCGAGACCGGCCACCTCTACGCAGACGATCAGTCCTCCGTGGCCGAGTGGGACACGGGCGCGATGAACCGCAACAGCCCGGAAGTCAAAAGCGCCGGAACGCTCATCGCGCGCTTCGGCTCGCCCGAGCTTTCGGGGACTTCGGACCACGGCGGGATCGCCGTGAACGGCAAGACGGGGGAGATCTACGTCTCAAACCCCGGCGAAGGCGAAGGCAAGGTATACGTCTTCGCCAGCGATGCCCCGGCCGTGACGGCCGGTGAGCCAACGGACGTGACCAGGGAAGGGGCGAGCCTGAGCGGCACGGTCGATCCGCGCGGCGTTGCCGTCAGCGAATGTGAGTTCGAGTACGGCCTCACCGACGAATACGGAAGCGGCCCCTACAACCACAGCATGCCCTGCAAGCAGACGCCGGGCGAGATCGGAGCGGGAAGCAGCCCGGTGGCGGTCTCCGCGCAGCTCGAAGGCCTCAAGGCCGGCGAACTCTACCATTTTCGCCTCGTCGCGAGCAACGCCAACGGCGCGGGGCAGGCGAGCAATATGCTCGCGATGCGTGGCGTCGGCTTCGGCATCAAGAGCTATGAAATCAGCTTCCAAAACGAAGACGGCACGCCCGACACGCAAGCGGGCTCGCACCCGTACAAGTTCGTCGACCTGTTCACACTGAACTCGCACTTCAAGCGCTATGAATCGAACGCTGACTCGCCGTATATCCGCCTGCCCGACGGCGTCTTGCGGAATGTCAAGATCGATCTGCCCCCCGGCTTTGTCGGCAACCCCAACGCGTTCTCCCAGACGTGCACCGGACAGGAACTGCGTTCGGAAGGGGTAGGCTGTCAAGCCGAATCGCACGTAGGTAGACTAAACCTGTTCTGGTCAGAAAACGCGCAGCGTCAAACCTTCCTCGAAGGCCAAGTCTTCGCCATGGCGCCCGTGCGCGGCGTGGCTTTGCAGCTCGGCACCAATTTCTTCATACCACTCCTGTATTTCAACAACGGTGTTCTCGCAGGCGGCAATTACCCCGTGCAGGTGACGGTGACAGAAGCGCCGACGACGGCGCCCGTCATCAGTAGCAGGGCGGAACTCTTCGGTGTTCTTGAGCCCTGCCAGGAAGTGTCGTCGCAAAGCGGTAAATACCGTGAGGGGTGCAATGAAGCAATCACCAATGGCGGATACGAAAGGGGAAGTGGTCCCGGCAAAGCTTTCCTGACGATGCCGACCGGCTGTCACGGCCCCCTACACTCGACGATGGAAGCCGAGTCGTGGGAAGAACCGGGTAAGTGGGCGAAGGCGAGTACGGTCGCGCACAACGTCGCGGGCACGCCCGTCTCCCTGACGGGCTGCTCGAAGCTCGAGTTCCCGCCGAAATTGGCGTCAAACCGGACACGACGGATGCGAGCACGTCCTCGGGGCTGACGGTGAACGTGCACGTCCCGCAGACGGCCGCGCTCAACCCCAACGGCCTGGCGGAGTCGGCGCTGCGCGACATGACGGTGGCGCTGCCGCAGGGCGTCGCGATCAACCCGTCTGGTGGCGACGGCCTTGAAGCGTGCACGTCCGAACCGGCAGCGCTGCGCGGCGGGTGCGCTCGGTAGCCCTGGCGATCAGATCGGCTACAAGGGCCAGAAGAACTGAACAAGGAATACGAACCGGGTGTGAAGTGGGACACGTTCACGCCGGAAGTCGCGAACCCGCTTGCGCCGGGGTCGAATTTCTGTCCGGACGGGTCGAAGATCGGGACTGTGAAGATCAAGACGCCGCTGCTCGAACCCGAACTCGAAGGCGCGGTGTATCTGGCGGCGCAGGAAGCGAACCCGTTCGGGAGCCTGATCGCGATGTACATCGTCGCCGAAGACCCCGTATTCGGGGAGCTTGATCAAGCTCGCGGGCGAAGTGTCGTTGAACCCGCAGACGGGGCAGATCGTCACGACGTTCAAGAACACCCCCGACGTGCCGTTTGAAGAAGCTCGAACTGCATTTCTTCGGTGGGGAACGCGCGCCGTTGGCGACACCGTCGCGTTGCGGGACCTACACTACGAAGGCGGTCTTCACGCCGTGGGACGGCAACGGTCCGGTGAACGCGAAATCCTCGTTCCAGATCGACCACGGCCCCGGCGGTGGTCCGTGCCCGGGTGCGAGCCTGCCGTTCAACCCGACCGTCGACGCTGGCGCGACGAATATGCAGGCGGGTGCGTTCTCGCCGTTGACGGTGACGTTGAACCGCAAAGACGGCGAACAGAACCTGAAGTCGGTCGAAGCGAAATTGCCGCCGGGCCTGTCGGGTGTGCTGTCGAGTGTCGAACTGTGCCCGGAACCGCAGCGCCAATGAAGGGTTGTGCGGGGAAAACAGCAAGATCGGCGAAGCGACGATCGGTGTCGGTGTCGGCAACCAGCCGTTCACCGTCACGGGCGGGAAGTTCTATCTCACCGGCCCTTATAACGGCACGGGCGCTTGCACGGTGGGGCAACCGGGGTGCGCGCCGTTCGGCATCACGTTCGAGGTGCCCGCGAAGGCCGGCCCGTTCGATCTCGCGGACACGAAGAGCAACCATCCGGCGTGTGACTGCGTGGTCGTCAGGGGCAAGATCGAAATGAACCCGTTGACCGTCGGCGATCACGATCACCACGAACCCGCCGGGCTCCCCGGACTCGATCCCGACGATCGATCGAAGGGATCCCCTTGGAAATCCAGCACGTCAACGCCACGACCACACGCGGGGACTTCCAGTTCAACCCGACCAACTGCGCGAAGATGTCGCTGACCGGCACGGTGCTGCTCAGCGAAGGCGGCTCGAGCACGATCTCAACGCCGTTTCAGGTCACGAACTGCGCCGCGCTGAAGTTCGAACCGAAATTCAGCGTCTCCACATCGGGCAAAACGAGCAAAGCGAACGGGGCGAGCTTGACCGCGAAGGTGACCTACCCTAACGTGCCGCAGGGCACTGAGGCGGATCATCGCGAAGGTCAAAGTCGAACTCCCCAAGCAGCTCCCTTCGCGGTTGACGACGTTGCAGAAGGCGTGCACGAACGCGCAGTTCGAAGCCAACCCGGCCGCGTGCCCCTCAGAATCGAAGATCGGTTACGCGACGGTGCACACCCCATTGATCCCCGTTCCCCTGCAGCGGTCCGGTGATCTTCGTCAGCCACGGCGGTGAAGCGTTCCCAAGCCTGACGATGGTGCTGCAGGGCTACGGAATAACGATCGATCTCGTCGGTACGACGTTCATCAGCAAAGCCGGGATCACCAGCACAACGTTCAAGACCGTCCCCGACCAGCCCTTCTCGAGCTTCGAACTGACATTGCCCGAGGGCAAGTACTCCGCCCTGGCCGCCAACGGCAACCTGTGCTCGCTGACGAAGACGGTCACGGTCAAGAAGAAGGTCACGGTCAGGAGCAAGGGTCACAAGCGCACCCTGACGCGCAGCGTCAAGGAGAGGACGCCCGTCTCGAGCATGCAGATGCCGACGGAATTCGTCGCTCAGAACGGCGCCGAGATACACCAGAACACCCCGATCAGCGTCACGGGCTGCCCGAAGGCCAAGCCCGCCAAGAAGACCAAGACGAAGAAGAAGACACGCACGAAGAAGAAGAAGTAGGCCGGGATTGGCCTTGGGGCGGCGCACCTTGCATCTCCCTTCGATCTGCCGTACAATCGTACGTAGCGTAGATCGAAAGGGATGGGTATCAGCGGATGGCGACGAAGTCGGATCGTTTGGAGGCGCGTTTGACGTCGGCGCAGCGGCGGGAGATCGAGCGCGCCGCGATGCTGGCGAGCGAGTCGGTCTCCTCGTTCGTGGTGACCGCGGCCGTGCAGCGCGCCGAGGCGCTTGTCGCCGAGCGTGCGTCGACGGTCGTGTCGGCGGCCTACTTCGATCGGCTCGTGGCGTCGCTGGACGAGCCCGACGGCGCACCGCGGCTGACCCGCGCCGCGCGGGGAGCGCAGAGCCGTCCGCGGATAAAGGTGGCGTGAGCTACGCCGTCGAGCCGCTCGGGGATGGCCACGACCTCGATTCCTTCCGTTGCGGGCACGCCGACCTCGACGAGTGGCTTGTCCGCCACGCGCGTCACGCGACGCGGCAGGGCACCCGCACGTACGTGCTCGTGGAGGGAGCCCCGAACGTCGTGGGATATTTCGCGATAGCGCCACATCTGGTCGAGCGCGAAGAGCTGCCGCGGCGGATCGGACGCGGCGCTCCCAGCAGGATCCCCGCGCTGCTGCTCGCCAAGCTCGCGCTGGACGAGCGTCTGCACGGGCAGGGTCTCGGCGGCGAGCTGCTCGTGCATGCGCTCACGAGGATCGTCACGGCCGCTCGCTCCGCCGGTGGCAAGCTCGTGGTCGTGGACGCGATCGACGAGACCGTCGCGGGCTTCTACCGTGCCCACGACTTCCAGGCGACGGGCGCGGATCCTCATCGCTTGGTCATGAAGATCAGCACCGCCGCCCGCGCACTCGAGCTGCCCTGGCCGTGATCCGCTGAGCCTTTTTGGCTCGGCAGGACCGATTTTGGGTGAGCCATAGCCGGCTCCTGCGTCGGTTTGCGGTCGGCGCCGCTCACCGCACCCGCCGGCATATCGCCGGCGCCTTTGGTGGCGGTCCATGGCGTGTGTAACGAAGACCGGGTGTGTGCTATTGACAGATGTGATGAGGTGCTATACAGTGTTTCTTGTAGTGGCGCCCCGAGGGCGCTGAACATAGGATCGGGTTTGGGTCTTCCCCTAGTGGTCGACCTTGTAGCGCAATAGAGGGTTCTTTTTGGAGAGGGACCTGTATCGCTTCGGTGAGGGAGCTGTTTTCGCGTGAGTTCGATGGGGACATACGTGCCAGGGATTGCCGCGCGCCCAACAGGGCCCGTAGGTAGATGCGTCAGCAGCGCTGACACATCTCTCTCTCTCTCTCTCTCTCTCTCTCTTGTCGCAGTAATCGCCTCGGTCTAGCCGCCGAATCGGACCGGGTTCCCAGCCCCCTCGTGGGGAGGAAGAACTGTTGCCATGCGCATGATGACGATCGCCATCCGCGCGATGTCGCGTCAGACCGGACGCTGTATTACAAAGAAAACACCGGCCGGCAAGCCCACTGCGAGCAGACCTCCCGCGCGCCTGGAGGCGTAGCTGGGACACCCCCCGCTTCGTCATCCGAACGCGCTTTCGCGTACGCGGGGTTGCGTAGCAGCCTCGGTCTAACCGCCGAATCGGACCGGGTTTCCAGCTTCCTCGCGAGGCATGGCTCGCCGCGTCCCGCGCCTTGTTCGAAGCTACCCCGCTACGCGCATGATGACGTTCGCCGTCCGAGCGCTTTAACGCGAGACCGAAGCCTCGATTACACGCCAACGAACGGCCGGCAAGCCCACTGCGAGCAGACCTCCCGCGCGCCTGGAGGCGTAGCTGGGACACCCCCCGCTTCGTCATCCCAACGCGCTTTCGCGTACGAACGCGCCTTTGTGCGCCTGGGCTGTCGTGGCGCCTTGGTCTCCCGCGCGCCTGGAGGCGTAGCTTGATCACCAAGCGCCCCTATTCTGCGCGTACCTCGCGTGCGGGCTCGGCTCGTCGCGCCGAGCGCGCTTCGCACGCACGGGTTGCCGAGATGCAGCGTTCGCGGTTGTTGGCCGCGGCGACTCGTGTGGTGGACGAGTTGGGTTATGAACACGCGACTGTCGCGAACATCACGCGCCGTGCGCGGGTGTCGCGGCTGACGTTCTACGATCAGTTCGCCAACCGCGAGGGCTGTCTGGTCGCGGTGCTGGAGGACGCGGCGCAGCGCATCTCCGCCGAGATCGAGCGAGCGGGTCTTGAGGGTCTGCCGTGGCGTGAGCGGGTGCGCGGGGGGTTGTGGACGATCCTCTCGTTCCTGGATCGCGAGCCGGTGCTCGCGCGCGTGTGCATAGTGCAGGCGTTGCGTGGTTCCCAGGGCGTGCTCGAGTGTCGTGAGGGGATCCTGCGCGATCTGGCCGGTGCTCTTGAGGAGGGTCGTCTCAGCAGCGGAGGCGCTCGTGGTTCGAAATGTCCGCCTCTGACCGCGGAGGGGCTCGTCGGCGCGGCATTCTCGATCGTCTATGCGCGGTTGTTGCGCGGCGAGCGCGAGCCGCTGACCGATCTGCACCCGGAATTGATGGGCATGATAGTGCTGCCCTATCTGGGGCCGGCAGTCGCGCGCCGTGAGCAGGCGCGTCCGGCACCGACGCCTGTCACACGGCATGCGGTGAATGGCGACGTGCCCTCGGAGGGGCAAGACGCGGTCTCTGCGGATCGCGATCCGCTGGAGGGCATTCCGATGCGTTTGACGTATCGCACCGCGCGGGTGTTGGAAGCGATCGGTGAGAAGCCTGGGGTGAGTAACCGGGTCGCCGGGGATCTGGCGGGGGTCTCCGATCAGGGGCAGATCTCGAAGCTTTTGGGGCGTTTGGGGCGTTTGGGTCTGATCGAGAACACCGGTGAAGGGCATCTCAGGGGTGAGCGCAACGCGTGGGGTTTGACACCCCTCGGCCGTCAGGTCGCGTTGAGCCTGGGCACCGGTACCCGCGCACCGCACCCAACTACACGAACGACTACACGATCAACCAAGGAGACAAGGTGAAACCTACAGAGCACATTGCGAAGCCCGCCGACACACCGAAGACCGGCCGCTTCGCGCTGCTCCGTGGCCCCCACCGTGTCCCAGGGAGTGGTGCGTCCGCACGCAGTCTGGTTGCTGCGCCGCTCGTCGCACTCTGTGTTTTGCTGGCGCTCTGTGTCGGCGCCGCCCAGGCCGAAACTCCCAAGCTCGTTTCCTACGGGTCGTTCAGCGAGCCCGAGGCTCGTGGCGCCGGTGTCGCCGTTGGGCCTTCGGGGGATCCCTTTGTGTCGGGCGTCTTTGACATCAATGAAGGGCTCGCCCCCGCGCCGGTGTTCAAGTTCGATCCTTCGGGCAAGTCAATCTCGCCGCCGTCGCCGTTTGGGTCTGCGTTCGGCTCGGGCATTGCGGTGAGCCCGGCGAACGGCGATGTGTATGTGCTGGGCGAAGAAGGCCTGCTCGGGCTCGCGATGATCTTTGTGTATGACCCGGATACGGGTGCGTTGCTGTCCTCGTTCGAAGTACCGGCGTCACGCAATCTCAGTGGCATTTTCACGGTCTTGCAGATTGCTGCTGACGCGGCGGGGGATGTGTACGTGCCGGTCGAAGCGGAAAACGAGGTGCTCGAGTATGACCCGGCCACGTGTCCGGCGGCGCCGACACCGTGCACGCCGCTGAAGACGTTCACCGGTGGCTCCGGCGCGGGTGCGCTGAAGGCGCCGACTGGCGTCGCTGTCGACTCTTCCGGCAACGTCTGGGTGGCTGACTCCGGGAATAACCGGATCGTCGAGCTCGATCCCAGCGGTGCGCCGGTGGAAGTGAACGGCAAGCCCGTGGAAATCGAAAGCGAAGGCGTCTCCTCGGTCGCGCTCGACGGGCACGGGGACGTGTACGCCATCGTCGAAAACGCCGCGGACCCATGCGGCGGAGCCGTCTCGCCCTGTGTCCATCTGGTCGAGTACAGCGCGGAAGGCAGGCAGCTCGCCGACGTGGGCGCCGGCCGGTTCGGCGAACTCAAATCCCATTTCCCAGAAGCGCACTACTACAGCCAGGTCGCGGTGAACCAGGCGGACGGGCGGGTGTACGTGATGGACGGCCTGAAAGAAACCGTCTGGATCTTCGGGCCTCCGGTCGCGCCTGCTGTGGACAGGGAGCTGGTGTCGGAAGTCGGTGCCTCGGAAGCGAAGCTCGGCGCGCTGGTGAACCCCGGTGGCATCCCGGCGACCTACCGCTTTGAATATGGCCCTACCAGTGCCTACGGTAGCTCGACGCCCTCACCGGAAGGTAGCGTGGGCGAAGGAGTCCAGTCGCATGCGGTGTGGGCGTCCGCGAGCGGTCTTGGGCCGGGCACGACCTATCACTACCGGGTGATCGCCAGCAACGAACTGGGAACGGTCGCCGGCCCCGATCAGACCTTCACCACGCTGAGCGCCGAACAGGCGGCGTGCCCCAACGAACCCGAGCGCAGCGGCTTCTCCGGCAGGTTGCCCGACTGCCGCGCCTACGAGCTCGTGACGCCGCCCGTTACGAGCACCTCCCAGTTCGATGCTCGGGGTGAGGGAAGCGCGGTCGCGGAAAACGGTGAAGCGATCTCGTTGTTTGCCGAGAACCCGCGGCCGGGCGCTCCCAGCGCCGGCGAAGAATATGTGGCGACGCGCGGCGCAAGCGGCTGGACCGCGGAAGACGTGATGCCGCTCGAATCCTATGATGGGGTGGCCTGCGCGGAATTCCAGAAAGTGTATGACTACTCGGATCAGCTCGGCAAGGAGGTGATGCGGTCCGGCGGAGGGTCACGCGCGACCGGCTTCGGATTATCCGAAGGAAACGAAAACCCGGAATCGTGTAACCCTGAAGGTAGTCAGATCGTGAGCGGCGAACCGGTGGGCTATGAAAATCTGCTGGTGCGTGACAACGCGACTGGCGCCTACCAGCTCGTCAACCTCACGCCACCGGGGGTGACGCCGGCCGACGCGCAATTCAAGGGAGCCTCCCCGGACCTGAGCCGCGTGGTCTTCACCGAGACCTCGCCGCTGGCCGAAGGCGCCCAGTACGGCGTCCCAAACCTCTATGAATGGGACGAAGGCACGGTACGGCTGGCGAGTGTACTGCCCGACGGCACCGACGTCACCGGGACACTTGCCGCTGTACCGGACGGCTCGCACGTCCTGTTCACCTCCGCTGGCGCCCTGTATGAGCGCATCGACGGGCACCAGACCGTCCAGGTGGACGAAGCCCAAGGCGGGGCCGGCGCCAGCAGCGGCGGCACCTTCCAGGGTGCTCCGGACGGCTCGCACGTCTTCTTCACCGATGAAAGCCAGCTCACGGGCAACTCGACCGCCGCCGCGGGCGAACCTGACCTGTACGAGTGCACGCTGCCCGAAGGCGCAAGCAAATGCGAACTGAGCGATCTCACGGTCGCTGCGGGCGGCGAACACGCCGATGTGCTGGGCGTCGCGATTGGCCGCCATAACAGCTCCTACGTCTACTTCACCGCACGCGGCGTGCTCGCCACCAACACACGCGAATATAGCAACGCCGAAGGCGAAACCGTGGTGGAAGGCGCGGAAAACGGTCAGAGCAACCTGTACGTATGGCATGACGGAACGACGGCTTTCATCGCGAGGTCCGGCCTCGGGCAGCTATCGCCCGACGGCAGGTGGATCGCGTTCGGTTCAACCGACAGCCTGACCGGCTACAACAACGCGGGCGCCACAGAGCTCTTCCTGTACGGCGCCGACACAGCCCAGCTCGCCTGCGCCTCGTGTAATCCCACAGGTGAAGCTCCGGCGGCACCGGGCGTGGGAGCGGTCGTGGTCACGGACGGTGGCCGGGTGTTCTTCGAAACAGGAGAAGCGCTCGTGCCCTCCGACACCAACGGCAGAGGCGACGTGTACGAGTACGAGGGCGGCACGAGCTCCTCCGAACCGATCGCCAGGCTCGCCCCCGAATCCAATCTTCTGGGCGCAAGTGAAAGTGGTGATGACGTGTTCGTCAAGTCGATCCAGCAGCTTGTGCCGGAGGACAACCAGGAAGGACAGACCGTCATCTACGATGCGCGCGTTGACGGCGGCTTTGCCGAACCGTCCGCGCCGCCGCTGTGCACGACCGCGGATGCCTGCCGTGCGCCGGTCTCGCCGCAGCCCTCGATTTACGGGGCGCCATCGAGCCAGACGTTCTCCGGCGCGGGCAACCTCGCGCCGCCCCCGCCGACCGTCGTCAAGAAGGTTACAAAGAAGACGGTGAAGTGCAAGCAGGGCCTTGTGAAGAACAAGCAGGGTAAGTGCGTCAAAAGGCCCAAGAAGAAGAAGAAAACAAAGGCAAAGAGAGCCACCAACGACCGGAGGGGCAAGTCATGAGAACCACCAAGTCCACAAAACTAGCCTCTCTCGGCGTAGCTTGGTTTAAGAAACCTCTGGCACTTGCGTTTACGCTCATCCTCGCCTTCTCAGTCTCCCCGGCGTTCGCGGCCGCGGAAGCTCATCCGCAGATCGGGGAATTCGGTTCGTTTTCGAACCCGAACGGGATCGCGGTCGATGAATCGACGGGTGATGTGTATGTCGCGGACCTCGGCACGGACACGGTCTACAAGTTCGACGCGAGCGGCAGCCCGCTCGACTTCGCCGCGCTCAGCTCGAACGCCCTGACCGGCGCCGCCACGCCGGCCAAATCGTTCTCGTTCCCCTCGGTGTCCGGTACCCCCGCGGCGATTGCGGTCGATAACTCGAGCAGCCCGTCGGCCGGGGACCTGTACGTGATGGACGCCGGTAACGGCGTGATCGACAAGTTCAGCCCCGAAGGCACTTACCTGAGCCAGATCGGCGGCTTCACCGGCGAACTGCTGGGGCTGGGCATCGACCAGAGCGGCACCGTGCACGTGGTCCTGAACCGAGAGAACCACGATGTGCTGGTCGAAGAATTCGACGGGACGGCCGCTAATCATCACATCGCCCACCAGCTATGGACCTCCCAGGACGAACTTAGATCACAGGACGGCGTCCCCGTAGGAGGAGAAAATAAAACAGACGGCTTCGCCGTCTCCGCCACGGGTGACGACTATCAGGTCTACGAACCGTCGTGCTCGTGCACGACGAAGTGGGGGCAGAAGCTCTCTCCGCTCGGCCGCGTGGAGAGCGGCGAAGCGGGTGATGTCGCGGTCGCGGTCGACCCCGTGACCGGTCACCTCTATGCGGACGATCAGTCTTCGGTGGCCGAGTGGGACACGGGCGCGATGAACCGCAACAGCGTAAACACCGAAGGCGGCCTCGCGCAAGCCGCCGGCACGCTCGTCACGCGCTTCGGCTCGGCCGCGCTCTCGGGGACCTCGGCTGAGGGTGGGATCGCCGTTGACGGCGCGACGGGGGACGTGTTCGTGTCGAATACCGGTGACGGTAAGGTCGATGTGTTCGCCAGTGATGCTCCGGCTGTGACCGTGGGCGAACCAGCTGGTGTGGGCAGGGAAGCCGCAACCCTGAAAGGGACGATCGATCCGCGCGGCGCTGCGGTCAGCTCGTGTGAGTTCGAATACAATGTGACCGACGAATTCGGCAGCGGCCCCTACGACCTCATCGTGCCGTGCGCCCAGTCGCCGGCTGAGATCGGGGCAGGGAGCGCTCCGGTGTCGGTCTCTGCTGAGCTGGAAGGGCTCGCGCCTGGTGAACTTTACCATTTTCGTTTGGTTGCGATCAACGCGAGCGGGGAAGGGCACACGAGTGGGATGCTTGCGACGCAGGGCGTCGGTTTCGGTATCAAGACCTTCGAAGTGAGCTTTTTAAACGAAGACGGGACTCCCGACACGCAGGCGGGCTCGCACCCGTATCAGTTTGTCTCTGAATTCACGCTGAACACTGAGTTCAAGCGCTCCGTAGCGGACGCTGACTCTCCATACATTCGTTTGCCTGTTGCTCCGTTGCGGGATCTCAAGGTCGATCTGCCGCCCGGCTTCGTAGGCGACCCGAATGCGTCCCCGAAGAAGTGCACCGGAGCGGAACTCTTAACACGAGCGAATTGGGCCACTGCTCAACCGAAGCGATTGTCGGCCGTCAGTCCGTGGAATGGTCGGAAAACGCGGTGCGTCAAGCGGGTCTCGCAAACTTCGTGTACAACATGGTGCCGCCGCGGGGCGCGGCGTTGCAGCTGGGGACCGATTACTGGCTGACCGATTTGTTTATCAATAGTGGTGTGCTTGCGGGTGGGGATTATCCGGTGCAGGCGACGGTGACGGACGCGCCGGGGACGGCCCCGGTCTTCAAAGCTAGGTTGGTGTTGTCGGGGGTGTTGGGCCAGGAAGGCGCCCGTAAGCCGTTTTTGACGTTGCCGACGGGTTGTCATGGGCCGTTGCGTTCGACGATTACTGCTGATTCGTGGCAGGAACCGGGTCGGTGGGTGTCGGCGAGTTCGGTGACGCGTAATTCGGCGGGTGCGCCGGTGTCGTTGACGGGTTGCTCGAAGCTGAGCTTCCCCGCGGAAATTAGTGTGCGGCCGGATAGTAGTGATGCGAGTACGTCTTCGGGGTTGACGGTGAATGTGCATGCGCCGCAGACTGCTGCGCAGAATCCGGATGGTTTGGCGGAGTCTGCGTTGCGGGGTACGACGGTGGTGTTGCCGAAGGGGGTTGTGATCAACCCGGCTGGTGGTGATGGTCTTGAAGCGTGTACGTCGGATCCGTCGGCGCTTGGCGGCGCGCTGGGTAGCCCTGGTGATCAGATCGGCTATAAGGGCCAGGAAGAACTGAACGAATTCGAACCGGGTGTGAAGTGGAGTACCTTCACGTCGGAAATCGCGAGTCCGCTTGCGCCAGGGTCGAACTTCTGTCCAGATGGGTCGAAGGTCGGGACTGTGAAGATCAAGACACCGCTTTTGGAACACGAATTGGAAGGCGCGGTGTATCTGGCTTCGCAGGACGCGAACCCGTTCGGGAGCTTGATCGCGATGTACATCGTCGCGGAAGACCCTGTTTCGGGGAGCCTGGTCAAGCTCGCGGGTGAAGTCTCTTTGGACCCGGGGACGGGGCAGATCGTCACGACGTTCAAGAACACGCCTGACGTGCCGTTTGAAAACCTCGAACTACATTTCTTCGGCGGGGAACGCGCGCCGTTGGCGACCCCGTCGCGGTGCGGGACCTACACCACGACCGCGTCGTTTACGCCATGGGACGGGAACGGCCCTGTCAGCGCGGAATCCTCGTTTACGATCGATCACGGCCCGGGCGGTGGCCCGTGCCCCGGTGCGACGCTGCCGTTCAGCCCGACCGTGAACGCTGGCGCGACGAACGTTCAGGCGGGTGCGTTCTCGCCGTTGACGGTTACGTTGAACCGCAAAGACGGCGAACAGAACCTGAAGTCGGTCGAAGCGAAACTACCGCCGGGCCTGTCGGGTGTGCTGTCGGGTGTCGAACTGTGCCCGGAACCGCGCGCCAACGAAGGGCTGTGCGGGGAAAACAGCAAGATCGGCGAAGCGACGATCGGTGTTGGTGTCGGCAATCAGCCGTTCACGGTCACCGGCGGGAAGTTCTATCTGACCGGCCCCTACAACGGTCACGGCAGCTGTACGGTCGGTGAAGCGGGGTGCGCGCCGTTCGGTCTGACGTTCGAGGTCCCCGCGAAGGCTGGCCCGTTCGATCTCGCGAACACTACGAGCAACCATCCGGCGTGCGATTGCGTGGTGGTGCGCGGCAAGATCGAACTGGACCCGTTGACCGCGGCGATCACGATCACGACGAACCCGCCCGGTTCCCCGGACTCGATCCCGACGAGCATCGAAGGTATCCCCCTGGAAATCCAGCACGTCAACGCGACGACCACGCGTGGGGACTTCCAGTTCAACCCGACCAGTTGCGCGAAGATGTCGCTGACCGGCACGGTGCTGCTCAGCGAAGGCGGTTCGAGCACGATCTCAACGCCGTTTCAGGTCACGAACTGCGCGGCGTTGAAGTTCGAACCGAAATTCTCGGTCTCGACGTCGGGTAAAACCAGCAAAGCGAACGGGGCGAGCCTGACCGCGAAGGTCGTCTACCCGAACGTGCCGCAGGGCAGCGACGCTGATCTCGCGAAGGTCAAAGTCGAACTCCCCAAGCAGCTACCGTCGCGGTTGACGACGTTGCAGAAGGCGTGCACGAACGCGCAGTTCGAGGCCAATCCGGCGGCGTGCCCCTCAGAATCGAAGATCGGTTACGCGACGGTGCACACCCCCTTGATCCCGGTTCCCCTCAGTGGCCCGGTGATCTTCGTCAGTCATGGTGGGGAAGCGTTCCCGAGCCTGACGATGGTGTTGCAGGGGTATGGCATCACGATCGATCTCGTCGGTACGACGTTCATCAGCAAAGCCGGGATCACCAGCACGACGTTCAAGACCGTCCCCGACCAGCCCTTCTCGAGCTTCGAACTGACATTGCCTGAGGGCAAGTACTCCGCCCTGGCCGCGAACGGGAACCTGTGTTCGTTGACGAAGACGGTCACGGTCAAGAAGAAGGTCACGGTCAGGACCAAGGGCCGTAAGCGCATCCTGACGCGCAGCGTCAGGGAGACGATGCCAGTCTCGAGCATGCAGATGCCGACGGAATTCGTCGCTCAGAACGGCGCCGAGGTACACCAGAACACCCCGATCAGCGTCACGGGCTGCCCGAAGGCCAAGCCCGCCAAGAAGACCAAGACGAAGACAAAGAAACACACGAAGAAGGAGGGGAAGAAGTCGTAGGCGGTCTTCGGCGCGCGTCCACGGCTGGAGCGCGGTCGCTATTGTCAAAGTCCAGAGACGGGCACAGCCCAGATTCGCTCGCCGAGGGGCAGTGTGTTCTCTCCGGAGTAGACGACGAGGCCGAGCTTGAAGCGTGGGCCGAGCTTGTCGCGCAGCAGGCGCAGCCCGCGGGTGTCGGAGGCGCCGGCGCTCGTCGCGGACTTGGCCTCGATGCCGACGACGTCCCCGGATGCGGACTCGATCACGAGATCGACCTCGCGCTTGTCGGTGTCGCGGTAGAAGAACAGCTCGACCGGGGTGGCGCTCCACGTCGCCTGCTTGACGAGCTCCATGATGACGAAGGTCTCGAACAGCATTCCGGCGATGGCGCCCTGGTCGGGCGCTGAGTAGCGGGACGCGTCGACGCCGACGAGCGCGGCCGCCAGGCCGGTGTCGCTCAGCAGCAGCTTGGGTGTCTTGATCTGCCGTGCGCCGAGGTTTGTCGAGAACGGACGCAGCCGGTAGAGCAGGAACAGCTGCCTCAACAGCTCGATATGCGCCTTGATCGTCTTGTCGTCGAGCACGAGCTCGCGCCCGAGCGCGGCGTGGTTCACCAGCCCGCTGGTGCGCGCCGCGAGCAGTCGCAGCAGCTGCTCGAGCTTGGAGGGGTCGATCCGCACCTCGCCGATCTCGGGCAGGTCGCGGCCGAGGATCGTCTGCACGTAAGAGCGGAAGTAGCGGGCACGCTGGTGCGGGGCTCGGCCTCGCGCGTCGGGAAAACCGCCGGCGAGGACGAGCTCGGCGCTCGCCGTGCGACCCTTTGGGGCCCCGCTGACTCGCGGCGGGGCGCCCTCGAGCAGCAGGTCGATGATCGAGGTGGGCCGAGCGGCGATCTCGGCTGCCGACAGCGGCCACAGGTTCACGTACTCGACCCGGCCGGGGAGCGCGTCGGCGATGACCTTGGCCGTGAGGAGGTCGGCCGAGCCGGTGAGCAGGAACTGACCCGGTGTCGGGTCGCGATCGAGGATCTGCTTGATCGCGAGCATCAGCTCGGGCGCGCGCTGGACCTCGTCGATCACCGCCGGGCGCGGGAGCGACAGCGCGAACCCGTCCGGATCGGCGCGCGCCGCCGAGCGCAGCGCCTCATCGTCGAGGCTGAAGTAGTGCGGGACGACGCCCACCGACTGCAGCTGCCTGGCAAGCGTGCTCTTGCCGGCCTGCCGCGGACCGGTGATCGCCCCGGCGCGGCTCACGCTGAGGATGTCGCGCAGCTCACCCTCTATGCCTCGAGGGATCAACGCCATGAAGCCAGGCCATCCACATATCCGACTATATCGGAATAGTGTACCCGACCGATCCGGAGTAGGACCGCTGATCAGATTGGGTGAGCCATAGCCGGCTCCTGCGTCGGTTTGCGGTTGGCGCCGCTCATCGCACCAGCCGGCATATCGGTGGCGCCTTTGGTGGCGGTCCACGGCGTGTAACGAAGACCAGGTGTGTGCTATTGACAGATGTGATGAGGTGCTATACAGTGTTTCTTGTAGTGGCGTCCTGAGGGGCGCTGAACATAAGGATCGGGTTTGGGTCTTCCCCTAGTGGTCGACCTTGCAGCGCAATAGAGGGTTTCTTTTTGGAGAGGGACCTGTATCGCTTCGGTGAGGGAGCTGTTTTCGCGTGAGTTCGATGGGGACATACGTGCCAGGGATTGCCGCGCGCCCAACAGGGCCCGTTGGTAGATGCGTCAGCAGCGCTGACACATCTCTCTCTCTCTCTCTCTCTCTTGTCGCAGTAGCAGCCTCGGTCTAACCGCCGAATCGGACCGGGTTCCCAGCCCCCTCGTGGGGAGGATCAACTGTTGCCACGCGCGTGATGACGATCGCCATCCGCGCGGTGTCGCGTCAGACCGGACGCTGTATTACAAAGCAACGAACGGCCGGCAAGCCCACTGCGAGCGGACCTCCCGCGCGCCTGGAGGCGTAGCTGGGACACCCCACGTTTCGTCATCCCAACGCGCTTTCGTGTACGAACGCGCTTTTGTGCGCCTGGGCTGTCGTGGCGCCTTGGTCTCCCGTGCGCCTGGAGGCGTAGCTTGATCACCAAGGGCCCCCATTCTGCGCGTGCCTCGCGTGCGGGCTCGGCTCGTCGCGCCTCGCGCGCGCGGGTCGCCGAGATGCAGCGTTCGCGGTTGTTGGCCGCGGCGACTCGTGTCGTGGACGAGTTGGGTTATGAACACGCGACGGTCGCGAACATCACCGGTTGTGCGCGGGTCTCGCGGCTGACCTTCTATGACCTGTTCTCAAATCGCGAGGATTGCCTGGTCGCGGTAGTGGAGGACGCGGCGCTGCGGATATGCGGGGAGTTCGAGCGGGAGGGTCTGGCGGAGTTGCTGTGGCGTGAGCGTGTGCGTGGGGGGTTGTGGACGATCCTGTCGTTCCTGGATCGCGAGCCGGTGCTCGCGCGGGTGTGCGTGGTGCAGGCGTTGCGTGGTTCTCAGGGTGTGCTCGAGCGTCGTGAGGAGATCTTGCGCAATCTTGCGGGCACTATCGACGAGGGTCGTGGTGAGGGCTCCCGTGGGCCGGGGTGTCCGCCGCTGACGGCGGAGGGCCTGGTCGGCGCGGCGTTCGCGATCGTCTACGCGCGGTTGTTGCGCGGGGATAGTGAGCCGTTGACGGGTCTGCACCGGGAATTGATGGGCATGATCGTGCTGCCCTACCTCGGTCCTGCGGCCGCGCGTCGCGAGCAGGCGCGTTCCGCGCCGAGGCCCGTCACGCGGCATGCGGTGAACGGTGTGCCCGCGGACGCGCAAGACGTGGTCTGCGCGGATCATGATCCTTTGGAGGGCGTTCCGATGCGTTTGACGTATAGGACCGCGCGGGTGCTGGAAGCGATCGGTGAGAAGCCCGGGGTGAGTAATCGTCTCGCTGGGGATCTCGCGGGGGTCTCCGATCAGGGGCAGATTTCGAAGCTCTTGGGGCGTTTGGAGCGTTTGGGTCTGATCGAGAACACCGGTGAAGGGCACCTCAGGGGTGAGCGCAACGCGTGGGGTCTAACACCCCTCGGCCGTCAGGTCGCGCTGAGCCTCGGCACCAGCACCCGCGCACCGCAGGCGAGCACACGAACGACTACACGATCAACGAAGCGATCAACCAAGGAGACAAGGTGAAACCCACAGCGCACACCGCGAAGTCCGCCGCCCCTGAGACCGGTCGCTTCGCGACGCTGGGTGGCCCGCACCCTGCTCCAGGGACTGGTGCGCCCGCGCGCGGCCCGATCGTCGCGCCGTTGATGGCTCGTTCCCTCGTGGTCCTCTGTGCGCTCGCCAGCCTCTTCGCGCTCGCCACCGCCGCCGTCGCCCAAGCCGAACCCCCCAAGCTCGTCTCCTACGGCTCGTTCAGCGCGCAGCAGTTCCGCGCGGTTGGCGTCGCTGTGGAAGGCTCTGGAAACCTGTTCGTGTCGGGTCTCCTTGCGGAAGGGTTTGCCCCCTCGCCGGTGGTCAAGCTCGATCCTTCAGGCAAGCTGCTCTCGCCGCCGTCCCCGTTTGGGTCTGCGCACTACTCGGGTGTTGCGGTGAACCCGACGAACGGCGACGTGTACGTGCTCGGCGAAGAAGGAGGCGTCGTCACGCCGGCCACGCCCGCGATGATCTTTGTCTACGACCCCAACACGGGCGCGCCGGTGGGAACGCCGTTTGAAGTGCCGGCGTCACGCAATTACTTCGGCCTCATCACAGACGTACAGATTGCAGTCGACTCGGCCGGCAACGTATACGTGCCGGTGGTGCCGGATAACGAGGTGCTCGAGTACAGCCCAACGGCACGCTGTTGCGGACGTTCACGGGCTCGGGCGCCGGCGCGCTCAAGGAACCGACCGGCGTGGCGATCGACTCCTCCGGCAACCTCTGGGTGGCCGGCAACAACAGGATCGTGGAGCTCGATTCCAGCGATGCGCCTGTGGAAGTGAACGGCAAGCCCGTGGAAATCGAAAGCGAAGGCGTGTGGTCGGTGGCACTCGACGGACATGGGGACGTGTTCGCGCTCGTCGAAAACGGCGCGGACCCGTGCGGCGAAATCGGCTCGTCCTGTCTCCATCTCGTCGAGTACAGCTCGGAAGGCAGGCAGCTCGCCGATGTGGGGGCCGGCCATTTCGGCGTGCGTGAAGAGAAGGCGGAAGGGGCAACGCTTCTTCAGCATGGTCGCGGTGAATCAAGCGAGCGGGCGTGTATACGTGACAGACGGCTATAAAGACACCGTCTGGGTGTTCGGTCCGCCCGTCGCGCCGGTGGTCGACAGAGAGTTCACCGCCGAAGTCGGCGCCTCCGAAGCGAAGCTCGGCGCGCTCGTCAATCCCGGCGGCATCCAGACGAGCTACCGCTTCGAATACGGCACGACGACTGCATACGGCAGCTCGACGCCGTTCCCGGAAGGAAGCGTCGGTGAAGGAGTGGAATCGCACGCGGTGTGGGCGTCCGCAAGCGGCCTCGCGCCCGGGACCACCTACCACTACCGTGTGGTGGCGAGCAACGAACTGGCGCCGGGCGGGATCGCCGGCCCCGACCAGACGTTCACCACGCTGACCGCCGAACAGGCGGCGTGTCCCAACGAACAGATGCGCGGCGGCTTCTCCGGGAGATTGCCCGACTGCCGCGCCTACGAGCTCGTGACACCGCCGGTCACGAGCGGGTCCCAGTTCGATGCTGAACCGAGCATGGCGTATGCGAGCAAGGCCGCCGCGGATGGCGAAGCACTCTCGCTCACCATCCGGGAACCGCGGCCGGGCGCGCCCACCGCCGGTGAAGAATATGTGGCGACGCGTGGTGCGGGCGGCTGGATCGCGGAAGACATCATGCCGCTCGAATCCTATGACGGGGTGGGCTGCGCGGAATACCAACACGTGTACGCGTACTCGGAACGGCTCACCAAGGACGTGATACAAGTCGGCGGAGGGTCACGCGCTTCCGCGTCCAATCCCCAAGAAGACCCGGAATCATGCAACCCCGAAGGCCGTCAGGTCGTGAGTGGAGAACCGGTGGGCTATGAAAACCTGCTGGTGCGCGAGAACGCGACCGGGACCTACCAGCTTGTCAACGTCACGCCGCCGGGCGTGACGCCGGCCGACACACACTTCAAGGCCGCCGCTGCGGACCTCAGCCATGTGATCTTCACGGAGACTTCGCCCCTGGCCGAAGGTGCGCGGTACGGCGTCGAAAACCTGTACGAATGGGAAGAAGGCGCATCGCTGCGGCTGGTGAGCGTGCTGCCGGACGGCACGGCGGTCCCCGGATCGCTTGCGGTAAAAGCGGAAGCGTCGAGTGCGCCCGAACACGAAAGTGTGGTCTCAAGCGACGGCTCGCACGTCCTATTCACCTACGGCGGCGCCCTTTATGACCGCATCGACGGGCAGCGCACCGTCCAGATCGACGAACAGCAGGGTGGGCCAGACTCAAGCGGCGCTGGCACTTTCAAGGGGGCAGCGTCCGATGGCTCGAAGGTGTTCTTCCTCGACGAAAGCAAGCTCACGGCCGGCTCGACTGCGGCCGCGAGCGAACCTGACCTGTACGAGTGCGCGCTGCCCAAAGGCGCGAGCAAATGCGAATTGCACGACCTCACGATCGCTACGGGTGGCGAACACGCCGACGTGCTCAGCGTTACGCCGCTCGGCGGCCATGACAGTTCCTTCGTCTACTTCGTCGCCAAGGGCGTGCTGGCGTCCAACACGAGGGAGATCACGAACAGCGAAGGCAAGACCGTCGTCGAAGGTGCGGAACCCGGGAAGAAGAACCTGTATCTGTGGAACGGCGAAAAGACGACGTTCATCGCCACCGGCGTCGAATACCACCGGTTCGGCATCGAACAGGCCTCGCCCGACGGCAAGTGGCTCGCGTTCGAATCGGAAAAGAGCCTGACCGGCTACGGCAATACGCACGAAGGCGGCTGCGGTGAAAGCGTTGCGTGCCAAGAGCTCTTCCTGTACAGCGCTGCCACAGGGCAGCTCGCCTGCGCCTCGTGCAATCCCACGGGCGAACCTCCGGTCGCAGGAGGCGGTGTGGCGCAGCGTAGCGAGGCCTTTGGAGAAGGCTACGGAGTCTTCCCGACCCGGCACGTGCTCACGGACGCCGGCCAGGTGTTCTTCGAAACGAATGAAGCACTTGTGCCCTCCGATACGAATGGTGGGCGCGACGTGTACGAGTACGAGGGCGGCGGCGCGCACCTGATCTCGAGCGGCACGAGCTCCTTCGAATCGAACCTGGAGGGCGTGAGCGAAAGCGGAAACGACGTGTTCTTCCGCTCGAACCAGCAGCTCGTGCCGCAGGACAATCAGGAAGGGCAGCTCGTCACCTACGACGCGCGTGTCGCGGGTGGCTTCGCCGAACCGTCCTCCCCGCCAGCGTGCACGACCGCCGACGCCTGCCGCACGCCGGTCTCGCCGCAACCGTCGATCTACGGGGCGCCGGCGAGCCAGACATTCTCCGGCGCGGGGAACTTCACACCACCTCCGCCTCCATCCGGCAAAACGACCGTGAAGAAGGTCACAAAGTGCAAGAAAGGCTTCACCAAGAACAAAAAAGACAAGTGCGTTCGAAAGAAAACAAAGAAGTCCAAGAGATCTAAGAAGGCCAAAAAAGCCAGCAATGACCGGAGGGCAAAGTAATGATCACCTTCACAGCTTTCCAGAAGCTAGCCTCCGTGCTGTTGGCGACGTTCGCCGTCATCGGCGTCACGGCTTCTCCCGCGCTCGCCGAATCCAACCCGAAGATAGGAGAATTCGGTGCGGGGGCGTTATCCAACCCAAATGGGATCGCGGTCGATGAATCGACCGGCGACGTGTACGTCGCCGACGTCGGCGCCGACACGGTGTACAAGTTCGACGCGAGTGGCAATCCGGTCAACTTCGCCAGTTTGGGCTCCGACGCGCTGACGGGCATCGCCACGGAAGCCAAATCGTTCTCGTTCCCGTCACTGTACGGTAGCCCCGCGGCGATTGCGGTCGATAACGCCTGCGTACAGCACGCCCCGGCGCTCACCGGCAAGGCGTGTGAAGAACTCGACCCTTCCGCCGGTGACCTGTACGTGATGGATGGGGGCCATGGCGTGATCGACAAGTTCAGCCCCGAAGGCGGGTACCTGAGCCAGATCGGCGGCTTCACGCCATCCACCGGCTCCGCCGAAGGCGAACTGCTGGGGCTGGGCGTCGACGGGAGCGGCACCGTGCACGTCGACCTGAGCAGAGAAGGCGGTCGCCGAATTCGACGACGCGGCCGTGAATCATCTCATCGCTAGCCAGAAATGGTTTGTCGAGAATATCTATGGTGGGTCGGGTATCCCCAGCGAACCAAGGCCCACGGCTTCGCGGTCTCCGCCACGGGCGATAACTACCCGATGTTCGAACCGTCTTGCTCGTGTACGCTCAAGTTCGGGCAGAAGCTCTCCGCCCTCGGCAGCGTGGACGGCGGCGAAGCGGGCGACGTCGCGGTGGCAGTCGACCCCGCGACCGGCCACCTCTACGCGGACGATCAGTCCTCCGTGGCCGAGTGGGACACGGGCGCGATGAACCGCAACAGCCTAAGACAGTCCCAGCGCTGGCACGCTCGTCGCGCGCTTCGGCTCGCCGGAGCTTTCGGGGACTTCGGGCCACGGCGGGCTCGCCGTGAACGGCGAAGACCGGGGAGATCTACGTCTCAAACCCCGGCGAAGGCAACCCGGGCGAAGGCAAGGTCTACGTCTTCGCCAGCGACGCCCCGGCCGTGACAGCCGGCGGATCGACGGGCGTGACCAAGGAAGCCGCGAGCCTGAGCGGCACGGTCGATCCGCGCGGCGTCGCCGTCAGCGAATGCAAGTTCGAATACGGTCTCACCGACGAATACGGCAACGGCTCCTACGACCACAGCGTGCCCTGCGAGCAGACGCTGGCCGAGATCGGAACGGGAAGCAGCCCTGTGGCGGTCTCCGCGCGGCTCGAAGGCCTCCAAGCCGGCGAACTCTACCATTTCCGCCTCGTGGCGAGCGACGCCAACGGCGCGGGACAGGCCAGCGGTATGCTCGCGACGCAGGGTGTCGGCTTCGGCATCAAGAGCTATGAAATCAGCTTCCTAAACGAAGACGGCACGCCTGACACGCAGGCGGGCTCGCACCCGTACAAGTTCGTCGACATCTTCGAACTGAACTGACCGGCGAGGCGCTGACCAGGCACCTGGGCCTGGTGAGCGGTGGCGATCCGCCTGATCCGGTCGGCCGGGCGATGGTCTCGGCCCTGCTCGATCCCGCCCGCGCCGGGGAAGCCGACGTGTCGGTCCCGTTCGAGTTGTGGGTCATCGGCCGGATGACCGCGAGCTTCGCCCGCCGCGCGGGCCGACGTGGGCCGAGCGCTCAGCCCATCTGACTGGTTTTACGGAGTAAGCCATGATGCACGTCCGGTTCAGCAGGATCACCGCGGACCCGCCTGTCCTGGCCGGGTGCCTCGGGTACCTCCAGGACGAGGCCCAGCCGTGGTGGAGAGCCAGCACGGCAGCCTGGGGCTGGCGCTGCTGGAGGAGCCCGGCGTCGTGATATTCGAGTGGTTCTGGGCGACGCACGAGGCGCTGTGGCTGAGCGAGGAGACCGAGGCGGTTTTCCGGGGCGAACTAGCCCGGCGGGTCGGCAGCCGGTGAAGGCCGAGATTACCAGGTGACCGTCTTCGAACGGGAGGGGCCGCCGGGGAGGCGGTCCGGCTGACCCGGATGCAAGTCAAGCCAGCGGGAGTCGCGGACGTGGTCCACGTGTACGGGGACACCGCGGTCCCGCGGCTGGCCGACACCCCCGGTTTCCGCGAGACGCTGCTGTTCGCCGATCCGGCCGACGGGCAACTGATCAGCCAGACCGGTGCGGGACCCGGCCGCCCGGGCGGCCAGCCCGAGCGTCGCCGAGATGATCCGGTCCGATGTCCTGGCCGACGATGACTGCCAGATCCGCGCCGTCGAGGACTACCGCCTGGCGTTCGACTCGGCGCGGAAACCGCGCCCAGCCGGGTGGTGAGACCCAGGATCACGGTGTGCCATGTGCCTGACGTACGGCCAGCGAAGAGCACTCAGGCAGAGAGGACAGGGCGATGTCCGTACAGCTCACCCGCGAGGAAATTAGGGTCGGACAACACAGCCGGCCATGCAGGCACCATCAAGCATTGACAAGCAATGGCACGGCAGGTAGTGGAAACGCCATG
>CAWJNB010000003.1:0-1132418 GCA_963844125.1 uncultured Solirubrobacterales bacterium
GATCATGCGAAGTGTCGTTGAACCCGCAGACGGGGCAGATCGTGACGACGTTCAAGAACACCCCCGACGTGCCGTTTGAAAATCTCGAACTGCACTTCTTCGGTGGCGAACGCGCGCCGCTGGCGACGCCGACGCGGTGCGGGACCTACACTACGACTGCGGTCTTCACGCCATGGGACGGCAACGGTCCCGTGACCGCGGAATCCTCGTTCAATATCGACCACGGCCCGGGCGGGAGCCCGTGTCCTGGCGCGATCCTGCCGTTCAGCCCGACTGTGAACGCGGGCGCGACGAACGTCCAGGCGGGTGCGTTCTCGCCGTTGACGGTGACGTTGAACCGTAAAGACGGCGAACAGAACCTGAAGTCCGTCGAAGCGAAGCTACCGCCGGGCCTGTCGGGTGTGCTGACGGGTGTCGAACTGTGCCCTGAACCAAAGGCCAATGAAGGGTTGTGCGGGGAAAACAGCAAGATCGGCGAAGCGACGATCGGTGTCGGTGTCGGCAACGACCCGTTCACGGTCACCGGCGGGAAGTTCTATCTCACCGGCCCGTATAACGGCAGGGTGGGTGCACCGTTGGGAACGCGTGGTTGCGCGCCGTTCGGGATCACGTTTGAGGTGCCCGCGAAGGCCGGCCCGTTCGATCTGGAGAACACGAAGAGCAACCATCCGGCGTGTGATTGCGTGGTCGTGCGGGGCAAGATCGAACTGGACCCGTTGACGGCGGCGATCACGATCACCACTAACCCGCCCGGTTCCCCGGACTCGATCCCGACGAGCATCGAAGGGATTCCCCTGGAAATCCAGCACGTCAACGCCACGACCACGCGTGGGGATTTCCAGTTCAACCCGACGAGCTGCGCGAAGATGTCGCTCACCGGCACGGTGCTGCTCAGCGAAGGCGGCTCGAGCACGATCTCAACGCCGTTCCAGGTCACGAACTGCGCCGCGCTGAAGTTCGAACCGAAATTCAGCGTCTCCACATCGGGCAAAACGAGCAAAGCGAACGGGGCGAGCTTGACCGCGAAGGTGACCTACCCGAACGTGCCGCAGGGCACCGAGGCGGATCTCGCGAAGGTCAAAGTCGAACTACCCAAGCAGCTCCCTTCGCGGTTGACGACGTTGCAGAAGGCGTGCACGGACGAGCAGTTCGAAGCCAACCCGGCGGCGTGCCCCTCGGAATCGAAGATCGGCTACGCGACGGTGCACACCCCATTGATCCCGGTTCCCCTCAGCGGCCCGGTGATCTTCGTCAGCCACGGCGGCGAAGCGTTCCCGAGCCTGACGATGGTGCTGCAGGGCTACGGAATCACGATCGATCTCGTCGGTACGACGTTCATCAGCAAAGCCGGGATCACCTCAACGACGTTCAAGACCGTCCCCGACCAGCCCTTCTCGAGCTTCGAACTGACATTGCCCGAGGGCAAGTACTCCGCCCTGGCCGCGAACGGGAACCTGTGTTCGCTGACGAAGACGGTGACGGTCAAGAAGAGGGTCACGGTCAGGACCAAGGGTCGCAAGCGCACTCTGACGCGCAGCGTCAGGGAGACGACGTCCGTCTCGAGCATGCAGATGCCGACGGAATTCGTCGCTCAGAACGGCGCCGCAATACACCAGAACACCCCGATCACCGTCACCGGCTGCCCGAAGGCCAAGCCTGCCAAGAAGGCCAAGACAAAGACAAAGAAACACACGAAGAAGAAGAAGAAGAAGAAGTAGGCCGGGATTGGCTTGGGGCGGCGCGGTTGCTACTCGAGCAGAACGAAGCGGACACCCAGCGCGCGGTAGGAACGGGCCGCGCGGCGGTCTCGGGAGAGCAGCTCCAGGTCGTGCTGCAGTGCGGTCAGCGCGATCAGGCGCTGGGCACGCGCCGCATCGCATAGGCAGTGATCACGGTACCAGCCTGCGCGTGGATCTCGACCAGGACCACCAGATGGGCGCTTGGACCGACGTCGTCTGCGATCAAGCGCTCCCGGCCTCGCGTCGTGTCGGCGTGGCGTCCCCGGGGAGGTGTGGACGGTAGACTTGCTGTTCGGTATTGACATATGTGATGGCGTGCTATACAGTGTTTCTTGTAGTGGCGTCCTGCGGGGTGCCGGAACATAAGGATCGGGTTTGGGTCTTCCCTGTGTGGTCGACCTTGTAGCGCAATAGAGGGTTTCTTCTGGAGAGGGACCTGTATCGCTTCGGTGAGGGAGCTGTTTTCGCGTGAGTTCGATGGGGACATACGTGCCAGGGATTGCTGCGGGTGCAAACACGCCCGTAGGTAGATGCCTCAGCATCGCTGATGCATCTCTCTCTCTCTCTCTCTCTCTCTTGTCGCAGTAGTCGCCTCGGTCTAGCCGCCGAATCGGACCGGGTTTCCAGCCCCCTCGTGGGGAGGAAAAACTGTTGCCACGCGCACGATGACGATCGCCATCCGCGCAGTGTCGCGTCAGACCGAACGCTCGCTTTCACGGCAACGATCGGCCGGCAAGCCCACTGCGAGTGGACCTCTCGCGCGCCTGGAGGCGTAGCTGGGACACCCCCCGCTTCGTCCTTAGAACCCACTTTCGCGTACATAAGGTTTCGTGGCGCCTCGGTCTGCCATGCGCCTGGAGGCGTAGCTGGGACACCCCACGCTTCGTCATCCCAACGCGCTTTCGCGTACGAACGCGCCTTTGTGCACGCGGGCTGTCGTGGCGTCTTGTCCTCCCGCGCGCCTGGACGCATAGCTGAACTGAAACTCGCCTCAGCGCATCTCAGGGATTTGTCTGCGGGATGTCTTGGTGTGGCGACTATCTCCCGCGCGCCTGGAGGCGTAGCTGAACCGAAACTCGCTTCGGTGTATCCCAAGCTTTCGCCCGCGCGACGCGTGGGGGAGACCGCCTGATGGCCTCGCGTGCCCCGGTTCGCGCACGCGCGCGGGTAAACACCCCGCGCCGGGCCACGGCTCGTCGTGGTGGCGCTTCGCACGAGCAGGTGGCGGAGATGCAGCGCGCTCGCTTGCTGGCCGCGACGGTGCGCGCGGTAGAGGAACTCGGTTATGCGGGCGCCACGGTGGCGAACATCACGCGTCGTGCGCGGGTTTCGCGGCGCACGTTCTACGACCTGTTCGCCAATCGCGAGGATTGCCTGGTCGCGGTGTTGGAGGACGCCGCGCAACGTGTCGGCACGGAGTTCGAGCGGGCGGGTCTGGCGCAGCTGCCGTGGCGCGAGCGGGTGCGTGGCGGGTTGTGGACGATCCTCTCGTTCCTGGATCGCGAGCCGGTGCTCGCGCGGGTGTGTGTCGTGCAGGCGCTGCGTGGTTCCCAGGGTGTGCTCGAGCGCCGTGAGGAGATTCTGCGTGATCTCGCGGCGATTCTCGACGAAGGCCGTGGCGAGAGTTCCCGCGGCCGGGAGCGTCCGCCGCTGACCGCGGAGGGTCTGGTTGGGGCGGCGTTCGCGATCGTGTACGCGCGGTTGTTGCGCGGGGATCGCGAGCCGTTGACGGGTCTGCACCGGGAATTGATGGGCATGATCGTGCTGCCCTATCTGGGGCCGGCAGTCGCGCGTCGCGAGCGGCGCGGGATCGGGACGTTTTCATCCGGCCGGAAAGGGCCGGCCGGCCTGAAAAGTCCGACCCGCTTGCCTGATATGGCGCTGGAGGATCCGCTGGAGGGCATTCCGATGCGCCTGACGTATCGCACCGCGCGGGTGCTGGAAGCGATCTCAGAAAAGCCCGGTGTGAGCAATCGTGCGGTTGGGGAGCTCGCGGGGGTCTCCGATCAGGGGCAGATCTCGAAGCTCTTGGGGCGTTTGGGGCGTTTGGGCCTGATCGAGAACACCGGCGAAGGGCATGCCAAGGGTGAGCGCAACGCGTGGGGTCTGACACCCCTCGGTCGTCAGGTCGCGCTGAGCCTGGGCACCGGTACCCGCGAACCGAACGCAACCACATGAACGACTACATGATCAACCAAGGAGACAAGGTGAAACCCACAGAGCACATCGCGAAGCCCGCTACCACGCCGAAGGCCGGTCGCTTCGCGTCGCTGGGTGGCCTGCACCGTGTTCCAGGGAGTCGTGGGCCCGCGCGCGGTCCGATCGCCGCGCCGTTCGTGACTCGTTCCCTCGTGGTCCTCTGTGCGCTCGTCACCCTCTTCGCGCTCGCGACCGCCGCCGTCGCCCAAGCCGAACCTCCCAAGCTCGTCTCCTACGGACAGTTCAGCGCGCAGGAGTCGTCCGCGGTTGGTGTCGCTGTGGCCGGCTCTGGAGACCTGTTCATTTCGAGTCTCTTCCCGCCGGGAGGGATAAGTGCTGCCCCGTCGACGGTGGTCAAGCTCGATCCTTCGGGCAGGTTTCTGTCTCCGCCATCCCCGTTTGGGTCTGCGCACTACTCGGGGGTTGCGGTCAATCCGACGAACGGCGACGTGTACGCGCTCGGCGAAGAAGGCATTTTCACGCCCGCGACGATCTTCATCTACGACCCCGAAACAGGCACGCCTGTGTCGTCCTTTGAAGTGCCGGCGTCACGCGCATCGGGCTTGCTCGGCATCTTGACAGATGTACAGATCGCAGCAGACTCGGCCGGCAACGTGTACGTGCCGGTCGTGTCGGAAAACGAGGTGCTCGAGTACAGCCCGAGCGGGATGCCGCTGAAGACGTTCACGGGCACCGGCGCCGGTGCACTCAAGGAACCGACCGGGGTCTCGGTCGACTCCTCCGGCAACCTCTGGGTCGCCGGCGACAACAGGATCGTGGAGCTCGATTCCAGCGGTGCGCCTGTGGAAGTGAACGGCAAGCGTGTGGAAATCGAAAGCGAAGGCGTGGGGTCCGTGGCACTCGACGGGCACGGGGACGTGTTCGCGGTCGTCGACAACGGCGCGGACCCGTGCGGCGCAAAGAAACCGCCCTGCCTCCATCTCGCAGAGTACAGCTCGGAAGGCGGGCAGCTCGCCGATGTGGGAGCCGGCAATTTCGGCAGAGAATCTAGTACCGCATTCGGACACTTCTTCAACATGGTCGCAGTGGATCAAGCGAGCGGGCGTGTCTACGTGACCGACGGCGCGAATGAAACCGTCTGGGTGTTCGGGCCTCCCCTTGCGCCGGTGGTCGATAGGGAGCTCAGCGCCGAAGTCGGCGCCTCCGAAGCGAAGCTCGGGGCGCTCGTGAGCCCCGGCGGCATTCAGACGAGCTACCGCTTCGAATACGGTACAACGACTGCCTACGGCAACTCGACGCCCGTCCCGGAAGGGAGCGTCGGCGAAGGGGTGGGAGCGCGTGCGGTGTGGGCGTCCGCAAACGGCCTCACGCCCGGGACCACATACCACTACCGGGTGGTTGCGACGAACGAAGTCGCCCCCGAAGGTGTGACGGGTCCCGACCAGACATTCACCACGCTGACCGAAGAGCAAGCGACATGCCCCAACGAGCAGATGCGGGGCGGCTTCTCGGGGAAGCTGCCCGACTGTCGCGCCTACGAGCTCGTGACGCCGCCGGTCACGAGCGGATCCCAGTTCGATGCAGAACGTCGCATGGCGTTCACGAGCAAGGCCGCTGCGGATGGCGAAGCGCTCACGCTCACCACCGCGGAACCGCGGCCGGGCGCGCCCACCGCCGGCGAAAAATACGTGGCCCGGCGGGGCCCAGGCGGCTGGATCACAGAAGACATCACGCCGCTGGAATCCTATGACGGGGTCGGCTGCGCGAACTACCAGTTCGCGTACGCCTTCTCCGAACAGGTCACGAAGGACGTGATCCGCGCCGGCGGAGGCTCACGTGCCAGCTCGTCCGAAAACTCCATCGAAAACCCGGAATCGTGCAACCCCGAAGGCAGTCAGGTCGTAAGCGGCGAACCGGTGGGCTATCAAAACCTGCTGGTGCGCGACAACGCGACCGGCACCTACCGGCTTGTCAACATCACGCCGCCGGGCGTGACGCCGGCCGACGCGCACTTCCAAGCCGCCTCGGCCGACGCCAGCCACGTGATCTTCACGGAGACCTCGCCGCTGGCCGAAGGCGCCACCTACGGCGTCGAAAACCTCTACGAATGGGGCGAAGGCGCGGTGCGGCTGGTGAGCGTGCTGCCGAACGGCACTGCGGTCCCCGGATCGTTTGCGGCAAAAGCGGGCACCGCCGAACACGAAAGCGTCGTCTCAAGCGACGGCTCGCACATGCTCTTCACGTATGGCGGTGCCCTGTATGACCGGATCGACGGGCAGCGCACCGTCCAGGTCGACGAAACGCAGGGTGGTTCGGACCCCAGCGGCGCTGGCTCCTTCAAGGCCGCCACGTCCGACGGCTCGAAGGTCTTCTTCCTCGACGAAAGCAAGCTCACGGCCGACTCGACCGCAGAAGCGGGCGAACCTGACCTGTACGAGTGCGCGCTGCCTGACGGCGCGAGCAAATGCGAGTTGGCCGACCTCACGGTCGCCGTCGACGGCGGACACGCCGACGTGCAGCGCGTCACGCCGCTCGGCTCCCATGACAGCTCGGACGTCTACTTCGTCGCCAAGGGCGTGCTGGCGCCCAACACGAGGGAGTTCACCAACAGCGACGGCCAGACCGTCGTCGAAGGCGCAGAAGCCGGGAGGGAAAACCTGTATCTGTGGAACGGCGAAGAGACGACGTTCATTGCGGGGAGCGTCGAATACGCCAGCTGGGGCATCGAGCAGACCTCGCCCGACGGCAAGTGGCTCGCGTTCGAATCGAAAAAGAGCCTGACCGGTTATGACGACGCGGCGCTGGGAGGCGAATACTCCGAGCTCTACTTGTACAGCGCCGCCACAGGGCAGCTCGCCTGCTCCTCGTGCAACCCGACGGGCGAACCCGCTGGCGCGCAAGGTGGTGTGGCGTTGCGTGGAGAAGCCCTTGGAGAATTGCACGGAGTGTTCCCGAACCGCCACGTGCTCACGGACGCCGGCCAGGTGTTCTTCGAAACGAATGAAGCGCTCGTGCCCTCCGACACGAATGGCCAGCGCGACGTTTACGAGTATGAGGGCGGCGGGGCGCACCTGATCTCCAGCGGCACGAGCTCCTTCGAAACAGTCCTCGAGGACGTCAGCGAAAACGGCAGTGACGTGTTCTTCAGGTCAAACCAGCAGCTCGTGCCGCAGGACAACCAGGACGGACAGCTCGTCACCTACGACGCGCGCGTCGACGGAGGCTTCACCGAATCAGCCTCGCCGCCGGCGTGCACGACGGCCGACGCGTGCCGCGCGCCGGTCGCGCCACAGCCCTCGATCTACGGGGCGCCGGCGAGCCAGACGTTCTCCGGCCTCGGGAACCTCGCGCCGCCCGAAACCAAGCCGAAGGCGACGCGGAAGGCAAAGCTCGTGAAATGCAAGAAGGGCTTTGCCAAGGACAAGAAGGGTAAATGCGTACGAAAAAAGAGTAAGAAGAAGACAAAAAGAGCCAGCCACAACGGGAGAGGCAAGTAATGAGCACTATCAAGCCCACAGATCAAGCCTCTCTCGGACGCTCAACAGCGGTCAAAACGTTTACGCGGAATAACAACAAATCAATTCCGCCACGCAACAGCCGGCAAGCACGAACGAAGAGAATCTCCACCAACCCCGGTCGCGTAGCTTGGTTGAAGCGACCCCGGATCCCTTTCTCTACCCCAGTAAAGCAGCCCCTGGCGCTAGCATTTACACTTGCCCTGGCCATCCTCGCGCTTGGTGCGACCTCGGCACTCGCAGCCGCGGAACCTCACCCACAGATAGGGGAATTCGGCTCGTTCTCAAACCCGAACGGAATCGCGATCGACGAAGCGACCGGGGACGTGTACGTCGCCGACATCGGCACGAACACGGTCTACAAGTTCGACGCCGGCGGCAAAGCGGCGAACTTCCCAGCGCTGGGATCCAACGCGCTTACGCACTCGTTCTCGTTCCCCTCGGCGTACGGCAGCGCCGCGGCGATCGCGATCGATAACTCGAGCGACCCGTCGGACCCTTCCGCCGGCGACCTTTACGTAATGGACGCTGGTAATGGGGTGATCGACAAGTTCAATTCGGAAGGCAAATACCTCAGCCAGATGGGGCGGCTTCGGGGGCGAACTGCTGGGGCTGGGCATCGACGGGAGCGGAACCGTGCACGTGGACCTCGCTGGCGGCCATCTGCTGCTGATCGATGAATTCGACGACGCGGCCGTGAATCACCTCATCGCTAGCCAGGTGCTGGAACCTCAGAACCAGACTGCCGGCGATTCGGGTATCCCCGACGAACCGAAGGCCCACGGCTTCGCAGTCTCCGCGACGGGCGATGACTACCCGATGTTCGAACCGTCGTGCTCGTGCACGGCTAAGGTGGGGCAGAAACTCTCCCCGCTCGGCAGCGTCGACGGCCGCGAAGCTGGCGACGTCGCGGTGGCCGTCGACCCCACGACCGGCCACCTCTACGCGGACGATCAGTCCTCCGTGGCCGAGTGGGACACCGGCGCGATGAACCGCAACAGCCCGGAAGTCAAAAGTGCCGGCACGCTCGTCACGCGCTTCGGCTCGCCCGAACTCTCGGGGACTTCGGGTCACGGCGGGATCGCCGTCGACGGCAAGACAGGGGAGATCTACGTCTCAAACCCCGGCGAAGGCAACCCGGGCGAAGGCAAGGTCTACGTCTTCGCCAGCGACGCCCCGGCCGTGACGGCCGGTGAGCCGACGGGCGTGAGCACGCAAGCCGCGAGCCTGAGTGGAACGGTCGATCCACGCGGCGTCGCCGTCGGCGAATGCAAGTTCCAATACGGCCTCACCGACGAATTCGGCAGCGGCCCCTACAACAACACCGTGCCCTGCGAGCAAACGCCGGGCGAGATCGGAGCGGGAAACAGCCCGGTCACAGTCTCCGCCCAGCTCGAAGGCCTCACGCCGGGCGACCTCTACCATTTCCGCCTGGTCGCGACCAACGCCAACGGCGCCGGGGAGGCGAGCGGCATGCTTGCGATGCGGGGCGTCGGCTTCGGCATCAAGAGCTATGAAATCAGCTTCCAAAACGAAGACGGCACACCCGACGCCCAGGCGGGCTCGCACCCCTACAAGTTCTTCGACAACTTCGAACTGAACTCGCACTTCAAGCGGTATGAATCAAACGCTGACTCACCGTACCTGCGCGAGCCTGACGGCGTCCTGCGGAATGTCAAGATCGATCTTCCCACCGGCTTCGTCGGCGACCCCAATGCCCCCTCTCAGAAGTGCACCGGACAGCAACTCGCGCTTGATTTTAGGTTTTCCGACTGTCCAATCGAATCGCTCGTGGGGACGCTGAACTTGTACTGGTCTGAAAACGCGCAACGCCAAACGTTTCTTTCAGACTACCTCGTCGCCATGGCGCCCGTGCACGGCGTGGGTTTGCAACTCGGCACCAATTTCTTCCTACCCCTGCTGTACATCAACAGTGGCGTTCTCGCGGGCGGCGATTACCCCGTGCAGGTGACGGTGACGGAAGCGCCGACCTCGGCACCAGTCATCAGGAGTAAGGCGGAACTCTCCGGTGTTCTATACCCCTGCGAGGAAGTGCCGCCTGAAAGCGGTAAGTACCTCCGCGGATGCAATGGTGCCCCGGGCAGAAACGAGAACTTCGAAAGGGGAGCGGGCCCCGGCAAAGCCTTCCTGACGATGCCAACCGGCTGCCACGGCCCCCTGCGCTCGACGATGACAGCCGACTCGTGGGAAGAACCCGGCAACTGGGCGACGAAGAGCACCGTGACGCATAACGTGGCGGGTACGCCTGTGTCGTTGACGGGTTGCTCGAAGCTCAAGTTCCCGGCAGAAATCAGCGTCAAGCCCGACAGCGGCGATGCGAGCACTTCCTCGGGGCTGACCGTGAACGTCCACGTCCCGCAGACCGCCGCGCAGAACCCCAACGGACTAGCGGAGTCGGCGCTCCGGGACACGACGGTCTCGCTGCCCCAGGGCGTTGCGATCAACCCGTCAGGTGGCGATGGCCTTGAAGCGTGCACCTCCGAACCGGCAGCGCTCGCGGCGGGCGCGCTCGGTAGCCCTGGCGATCAGATCGGCTACAAGGGCCAGGAAGAACTGAACAAGGAATACGAACCGGGCGTGAAGTGGAACGCCTTCACGCCGGAACTGGCGAGCCCGTTGGAATCGGGGTCCAACTTCTGTGCAAATGGCTCGAAGATCGGGACCGTGAAGATCAAGACGCCGCTGTTGGAACACGAACTGGAAGGCGCGGTGTATTTGGCGGCGCAGGACAGCAACCCGTTCGGAAGCCTGATAGCGATGTATATCGTCGTCGAAGACCCCTATTCGGGAAGCTTGATCAAGCTCGCGGGCGAAGTGTCGTTGAACCCGAGTACGGGGCAGATCGTGACGACGTTCAAGAACACGCCCGATTTGCCGTTTGAAAACCTCGAACTGCATTTTTTCGGTGGGGAACGCGCACCGTTGGCGACGCCGTCGCGGTGCGGGACCTACACTACGACGGCGGTCTTCACGCCATGGGACGGCAACGGTCCCGTGACCGCGGAATCCTCGTTCAATATCGATCATGGTCCGGGCGGTGGCCCGTGCCCAGGTGCGACCCTGCCGTTCAGCCCGACTGTGAACGCGGGTGCGACGAATATTCAGGCGGGTGCGTTCTCGCCGTTGACGGTGACGTTGAACCGCAAAGACGGCGAACAGAACCTGAAGTCGATCGAAGCGAAACTACCGCCGGGCCTGTCGGGTGTGCTGAGGGGTGTCGAACTGTGTCCCGAACCGCGGGCCAATGAAGGGTTGTGCGGGGAAAACAGCAAGATCGGCGAAGCGACGATCGGTGTTGGTGTCGGCAACCAGCCGTTCACGGTCACCGGTGGGAAGTTCTATCTCACCGGCCCGTATAACGGCAGTGGCTCTTGCACGGTGGGGCAGCCGGGGTGCGCACCGTTCGGCATCACGTTCGAGGTGCCCGCGAAGGCCGGCCCGTTCGACTTGGCGAACACGAAGAACAACCATCCGGCGTGCGATTGCGTGGTCGTGCAGGGGCAAGATCGAACTGAACCCGTTGACGTCGGCGATCACGATCACCACGAACCCGCCCGGGTCACCGGACTCGATCCCGACGAGCATCGAAGGGATCCCCCTGGAAATCCAGCATGTCAACGCCACGACCACACGTGGGGACTTCCAGTTCAACCCGACGAGCTGCGCGAAGATGTCGCTCACCGGCACGGTGCAGTTGAGCGAAGGCGGCTCGAGCACGATCTCCACGCCGTTCCAGGTCACGAACTGCGCCGCGCTGAAGTTCGAACCGAAATTCATCGGTCTCCACGTGGGGGAAAACGAGCAAAGCGAACGGGGCGAGCCTGACGGCGAAGGTCGATCTATCCGAACGTGCCGCAGGGCACCGAGGCGGATCTCGCGAAGGTCAAAGTCGAACTACCCAAGCAGCTCCCGTCGCGCTTGACGACGTTGCAGAAGGCGTGCACGAACGCGCAGTTCGAAGCCAACCCGGCCGCGTGCCCCTCGGAATCGAAGATCGGTTACGCGACGGTGCACACCCCCTTGATCCCGGTTCCCCTCAGCGGTCCCGTGATCTTCGTCAGTCACGGCGGGGAAGCGTTCCCGAGCTTGACGATGGTGCTGCAGGGATATGGAATCACGATCGACCTCGTCGGTACGACGTTCATCAGCAAAGCCGGGATCACCTCAACGACGTTCAAGACCGTCCCCGACCAGCCCTTCTCGAGCTTCGAACTGACGCTCCCCGAGGGCAAGTACTCCGCCCTGGCAGCGAACGGCAACCTGTGCTCGCTGACGAAGACGGTCACGGTCAAGAAGAAGGTCACGGTCAGGACCAAGGGCCGTAAGCGCACCCTGACGCGCAGCGTCAAGGAGACGACGCCAATCTCGAGCATGCAGATGCCGACGGAATTCGTCGCTCAGAACGGCGCCGAAATACACCAGAACACCCCCATAACCGTCACCGGCTGCCCGAAGGCCAAGCCCGCCAAGAAGACCAAGCCCGCCAAGAAGGCGAAGAAGAAGGGCCGGAAGTAGATGGCTGGCTGGAGTGATGTTCAGCAGCTGGTCACGTAGTCCAGCGCTTTGCAGACTTCGTTCATCCGCTCGGAGTCGAGGGTGGTGATCAGCTCGGTCAGCAGTGCCTTGCGAACAAGAGTGGTGTTGTCGAGGCTGATCACGCTTTCGCGTGGCATCCCGTCCTCGGGTCCGACAGGGACCTCGGAGTCAAGCCCACGGATGGCTCCGGTGGCCGGTGCAACGACGAGCTTGTTGAGCGAGCCGATCGCCTCGGTGCGAGTCAGGATCAGCACGGGCCGGCGCTTGTCATCGGGCGGCTCGTGCCACCAGACCTCGCCACGTCTCATGCGGGGTCGCGCTGCTCCCAGGAGAATCCAATGGCGGCCTCATCCTCATCGAGCATACGCATGGTGTCTTTGCTCGCGCCGTCCGACCAGGCGTCGAGATCGCCCCACTCATCGACGGTGTCGCCCGTTCTGCTCGCCCCTCGTGAGGCGATGAACTCGACCACGGGCTCGATCTCGGACTCGGGCAGCTCATCCAGCAGCTTGTGTGCCTTTTCACGAGTGCTCACGGCCTCGATTGTAGCGTTGGGCGCTTAGTTCCGACGCGCCTTGGGATGCGCTGCCCGTGAAGCGCCGAGGCCCCTCAGCTCAGCAGGAGCGATCTCGCAAGCGCCCCCTTCCGCGCACGCGAATCGCCGCGGACACCACGCCCGCGACTCCCCGGCCGATCTCCGATCGGCGGCCCGGTCTCGGCGCCTCCAACCCGACCCGTGCCCGCACGCACCTGTGGCCAGTCCGAAACAAGCGCGTGAAAACGGTGTTACATGGATGTCATGGATTCGACCTCTGCCAGAGCCGCCATCCGCGGCAGGCGCCAGCTCCTCGCGCTCGCGTGCGGGCTGGCCCTGCTGCCGGCGGCGCTCGCGAGCAGCGCACGCGGGCAGAGCGTCTCCCTGCTCCAGCCGATAGACCCCGCCTCCCCGCTCGACGCCGCCTCGCTCACGCAGTGCCTGACCACGGGCGAACCGGCCGAACGCGCGGCCACCTTCTCCGGCGAAATGACGATGATTGCAGGGGCATCGCGCATGTCCATGCGCATCGACCTGCTCGAGCGGATGCCCGGCGAAACGAGCTACCACGCGGTCGCCGCTCCCGGGCTCGGCGTCTGGCGCGCGTCCGTCCCCGGCGTCGGCATCTACAAGTACGTCAAGCAGGTCACCAACCTCTCCGCCCCCGCCGACTACCGCGGCCTCGTCAGCTTCCGCTGGCAGGGACCCCACGGACGCGTCATCAAGCACGACGAACGGCGCACCCGCAAGTGCTCGCAACCGGCGCCCGTCACGAGCACGCCCTCGCCATCACCCTCCCCGCCGCTAGAATGAGCGGACGATGAAGACAGCCATCCATCCCAACTACGTCCAGGCCCACGTGCGCTGCACCTGCGGCAACGAGTTCCTCACCCGCGCCACGCAGGAGGAGCTGCACGTCGAGGTCTGCTCCAACTGCCACCCCTTCTACACCGGCCGCCAGAAGCTCATCGACACGGGCGGGCGCGTCGAGCGCTTCCAGCGGCGCATGGCCAAGGGCCGCGCCGCCGCCCAGGCCAAGGCCTCCTAAGCGGCCCAATCATGGCCTCTCGTCCGGCAGGGGGTGAGGGGGTGCGGGCCAGCGCGCTGCAGGCACCGGTCGCGACTCCTCGCGACCGCGACGCGCTCGCGGACGTCCCCGCCGGCGTGCAGGTCGCGCTCGAGCCCGACGGCGAGCTGAGCGCCCAGCGCGACGCCCCCGTCGGCGGGCAGGCCGTGCTCGAGGGCGTGATGATGCGCGGCGTCTCCAACTGGGCCGTCGCCGTGCGCAAGCCCTCCGCCGCCCAGCTGCGCGAGGAGCCCCATCGCTCGCCCGAGGAGGCCGCGCTCGGGGAGATCGAGGTCAGCGCCTTCCCGCTCGACTCCGCCATGCGCCGCCACCGCCTGCTGCGCCTGCCGATCGTGCGCGGCGTCGTCGCGCTCGGCGGGTCGCTCGCGATCGGGTTCAAGGCGCTGGAGGTCTCCGCCAACGCCCAGCTCCCGCCCGACGAGCAGGACGCAGAGCCCCAGGAGATCCCGCGCGCCGTGTGGGCCGGCACGGTCGTGTTCGCCGTCCTGCTCGCGATCGTCCTGTTCTTCCTCGTCCCCGTCGGCCTCACCAGTCTGATCAAGGGCCAGCTGCACAGCTCGGTGCTGTTCTGGGTGATCGAGGGCATCATCCGCACCGCGATCTTCCTCGGCTACATGTTCCTGCTCTCGCGCATCCGCGACCTGCGACGCGTGTTCGAGTACCACGGCGCCGAGCACAAGACGATCTCCTGCTTCGAGGCCGGCCTGCCGCTCACGCCCGTCAACGCCCAGCGCTTCTCGCGCCTGCACCCCCGCTGCGGCACCTCCTTCCTGCTCGTCGTGATGATCGTCGCGATCTTCGTCTTCGCCCCGATCGGCCTCCCCGCCTGGTACTGGCTCGTGCTCACCCGTATCCTCGGCGTCCCCCTGATCGCCGGCATCTCCTTCGAGCTGATCAAGTTCGCCGGGCGCAACCGCCGCCGCGGCTGGGTGCGTGCGGTCATGTGGCCCGGCCTGAAGCTGCAGCTGCTCACCACCCGCGAGCCCGACCTCGACCAGCTCGCGGTCGCGATCGCCGCGCTCGACGCCGTATTGGAGCGCGAGACGCCCGGCGCTCTGACCGCGGCCGATCTCGTGGGCGTGGAGGTCGTGGCCTGAGGGGCTCATACTGGGTCCGATGATCGAGGACCTCGTCGAGCAGATCGAGACGCGCTTCGCCGAGCTCGGCGCGCAGATGACCGACCCACAGGTGATCTCCGACCGCGAACGCTACGCCACCGCCGGTCGCGCCTACCGCCAGCTCGAGCCCGCCGCCACGCTCGCGAACGAATGGCGGCGCGCGCGCGACGACGCCGCCGGCGCGGAGGAGCTGATCGACGAGGGCGGCGAGGACCCCGAGCTGCGCGAGATGCTGTCCGTCGCGCGCGCCCGCATCGAGCAGGTCGAGGAGGAGATCCGCCTCGCGATGATCGAGCGCGACCCCAACGACGAGCACAACGTGATCGTCGAAATCCAGGGCGGCGCCGGCGGCGACGAGGCCGGGCTGTGGGCGGGCGACCTCTACCGCATGCTCACCCGCTACGCCGAGCATCTCGGCTTCGCCACCGAGCCGATGGACATCGCCGAGGGCAAGTACACGTTCGCGATCCGCGGCGAGCACGCCTACTCCGTGTTCAAGTTCGAGGGCGGCACCCACCGCGTGCAGCGCGTCCCCGAGACCGAGTCCCAGGGGCGCGTGCACACCTCCACCGCGACCGTCGCCGTACTGCCCGAAGCCGAGGAGGTGGACGTGCAGGTCGACCCGAACGAGCTGCAGATCGACGTCTACCGCTCCTCCGGCCCCGGCGGGCAGTCGGTCAACACGACCGACTCCGCCGTGCGCATCACCCACAGGCCCTCCGGCATCGTCGTCTCGATGCAGGACGAGAAGTCCCAGCTGCAGAACCGCGAGAAGGCGCTGCGCGTGCTGCGCGCGCGTCTCTACGAGCGCGCCCTGGCCGAACAGCAGGCCGAGCTCGCCGCCGACCGCCGCTCGCAGGTCGGCACCGGCGACCGCGCCGAGAAGATCCGCACCTACAACTACGGCGAGCGCCGCGTCACCGACCACCGCATCAAGCTCACCGTCCACAACCTCGACCAGGTGCTCGAAGGCCAGCTCGACGAGCTCACCGCCGGGCTGCAGGCAGACGAGCGGCGTTTGCGGCTGCAGGCCCAGGCCGCGGCTTAGTGAGGTGTGGGACCCTGCGTGGGTTCGACGGATCCGGCGGGGATTCTTGAGGGAGGGTGGGGGTATGTATTCTTTTTTAAAACTTTGTGTACCATAGTATGACGGAGTTTTTTTGAGCACATCCTCCGGACCTCCCTCCACACCGCTGCATCGAGGCACACCCGTCCGCGACGCGCTCGACGGGGCGATCACCGCGATCGGCGCCGCGGGCTGTGAAACGCCCCGGCTGGACGCCGAACTGCTGATCGCCCACGTGTTGGGAGTCTCGCGCGAGCGGCTGCTGACCGACCGCGACCTCACGGTCTCGGGTCCAGACGTGCGGGCCGTGCAGAACGCAGTGCGCCGCCGGGCCGTCGAACGCGAGCCCGTCGCCTACATAACCGGCACACGCGCGTTCCGCCGGCTGGAGCTCGCCGTGGACCCCCGCGCGCTGATCCCGCGCCCGGAGACCGAGCTGCTCATCGAAGTCGCCCTCGCTCAGCTGCCCGCGGGCGCGCGCGTGCTCGACGTGGGCACCGGCAGCGGCGCCGTCGCGCTGGCGCTCGCCGACGAGCGCCCCGACCTGCGCGTCGCCGGCAGCGACCTCAGCGAGAACGCGCTCGCGCTCGCGCGCGCCAACGGCGAGCGCCTGGGTCTGCGCGTGGACTGGCTGCACGCCGACCTGCTCGCGGGGCTCCCCGACGCATACGACGCGATCCTCTCCAACCCGCCCTACGTCGCCGAATCCGAGCGCGCCTCCCTAGCGCCGGAGATCCTGCGCCACGAGCCGCCCGGCGCGCTCTTCGCCGGCGCCGACGGGCTCGACTGCATCCGCGCGCTGATCGTCCAAGCGGCCGCGCGCAAGCGGGTGCGGACGATCGCGCTGGAGCACGGCGCCGGGCAGGCCGAGGCCGTGGTTCAGCTGATGGGGGCCGCGTCATCGGGCTTCCGCGCGGTGCGCTCAGAGCGCGACCTCGCCGGGATCGAGCGCGTGACCGTGGGGCGCCGGTGAGCGCCACGCCGGACTCGGGGCAGCTCACCACCGCCGACGTCGATGCGCTGCGGACGTGCCTCGCCGCCGGGGGTGTCGTCGTCTTCCCCGCGGACACCGTCTACGGCCTCGGCTGCGACCCCGACAGCGAGCCCGCCGTGAAGCGGCTGTACGAGCTGAAGGGCCGCCCCGCCGCGCGACCCGCCGCCGTCATGTTCTTCGCGCTGGACCTCGCCCTGGACGCGCTGGGGGAGCTGCGACCGCCCGAGCGGATGGCGCTCCGAGCGCTGCTGCCGGGTCCGCTGACGCTGCTGCTGCCCAACCGCGAGCGCCGCTTTCCGCTCGCGTGCGGGCCCGACCCGGGCGACGCGGAAACCATCGGCCTTCGCGTACCGTCGCTGCCGCCCCAGCTCATCGCGCTCACGGCCCTTGGGCGGCCGCTGCTGCAATCAAGCGCCAACCTGTCGGGAGGGCCCGAGGCGCGGCGCCTGGCCGACGTGGCCGCCTCGATCCGCGCCGGGGCGGACCTGGCGCTCGACGGTGGAGCGCTGCCGGGAGTCGCCTCGACCGTCCTCGATCTGCGCGACTATGCGGGCTCGGGGGAGTGGCGCATCGTGCGGGAGGGCCCGATCAGGCCCTCCGAGATAGCGCGCCGCTTGGCTGTGAGCGCATGACTCACTGATCGTGGATCGGTTCCACTGGGCCGTTCAGCACAGGATGTCTGTCCCAGACAGATCAGTAACCCTGTCCCCGTGTAGTTCAAGAAGTCTGTCCTGCGACTCGCTCGTCGGTCTTGCGCTCGCGCACGACCCCGGCGCCTGCGATGCTGTGGCAGGTCGATGGCGCATCCCACTCCACTCGACGCGCTCTACGCCGGCCTGGTGGCCGCGGCCGTGACCGCGCTGCTGACGCCGCTGAGCATGCGGCTCGCCCGGGCGGTCGGCGCGATCGACGAACCGCGCGAGCGCGGCCTGTCCGAACGCCCCACGCCGCTGCTCGGGGGGCTCGCGATCTTCGCCGGCGTGCTCGTCGCGATGCTGATCTGGCTCCCGAGCGGCTACTACGAAGAGCGCCGGCTGTGGCAGGGCGTCCTGATTGCCGCGGCCCTGATCACGCTCGTGGGCGCGCTCGACGATCGCTTCGAGCTCCCACCCGCGGTCAAGCTCGTCGGGCAGGTGCTCGCGGCTGTGATCGTCGTGCACTACGGCGTCGCCGTGAAAGCGATCACGCTGCCGTTCGTCGGCAAACTCGCCCTCCCCAACGCCGGCATCACGAACGCCGGTCCGATCCTCACCGTGATCGGGCTCGTGGCGATGATGAACGTCGTCAACTTCTCCGACGGCGTCGACGGGCTGGCCGCGGGCGTGTGCGCGATCATCGCCGCCGCGATGGCGGTGATCGCCTTCGATCTCGGGCGCCAGCAGCCAGGAGTGCTCGCCGCGCTCACCGCCGGCGCGGCGCTCGGCTTCCTGCTCTACAACTTCCCGCCCGCCTCAAGCTTCATGGGCGACTGCGGCGCCAACCTGCTCGGGCTGCTGATGGGCGTGATCACGGTCGAGGCGGCCGTCAAGACGACGGCCGTGGTGTCGTTCGTGCTGCCCCTGATCCTGCTCGCCGTGCCGTTCCTGGACACGACCTTCGTGGTGCTCAAGCGCCTGAAGTACAAGCAGCCGATCTACCGCCCCGACAACGAGCACTTCCACCACCGCATGGCCCGCATCGGCTTCTCCAGCCGGCGCACGATCGCCTACCTGTACGCCTGGACGCTGATGCTCGCCGGGCTTGCGCTGGCGTTGCGGTTCGTCCCCTATTCCGACCATCACGGTCACCTGCACAGCGGCTGGGCACTCGTGATGCTCGCCCTCGGACTGCTCGTGGTGGCCGCCAGCGTGTACCTCGTGTACGTGCTCGAGATCTTCAAGTTCCGCCGCCTGGACGCGATCCGCCTGCGCCGGCTGCGCCCCGACGCCTCGCCCGCCGAGATCGAGCGCGACGTGGTGCGGGACTTCGAGACCGGCGAGTTCCAGACGGTCGCCACCAGCCACGCCCACGAGCCGTCCCCGCCCCCGCATCCCGGCCCGCCCGCGGCGGCCCCGCCCGCGCACAGCCCCCGGGCCGCCTCAGCGTCCGAGTGCGCCGACGTGCCCGTGGAGGGGTTCGCTGTGGACGATCGGCGGGCTGAGCAGCGGATCGGCGAGCGGCAGGTGGATCAGGATCGCGTACGCGCAGATGACGAGCGTGGCGGCGCGCAGGCGCCGATCGCCGCAGACCGCCGCTAGCGGCAGCGGCCAGATCGCATACCACGGCAGCAGCCAGGCCGTGGACAGCAGCAGCGCCAGCGTGCTCCAGCCGGCGGCCACCCGCCAGTCCGCCCCCCGCGCCGTGCGCCACAGCGCGTAGGCCAGCACGAGCGCGAACGCGGCGAGGAAGCAGTGCCGCCACCAGCCCGGCGGGTGGGCGGGAGTCCCAACCCCACCAGGCGCGCGGTCTCCGCGGGGATGCTGTGCGTGGCCACCAGCTGCTGCTGCTCGCCGACCGCGTCGATGAAGCCCAGCGCGTGCGAGCCGAACCCGATCAGCCCGACTCCCGCCACGAGCGCCAGGCCGAAGATCGCCGCGAGCGCGACCCGGGCGCGCTCGCGCCAAGTCGCCGGCGCGAGCACCAGGAACGGCAGCACGATCCCCGCCGTCACCTTCACGCCGATGCCGGCCGCCAGCGCCAGCGCGCCGGCGCGGTAGCGAGGAGGGCGGCCGGTCGCACCGTGTGCGCCGTCCCCGCCGAGCGGGGCGGCTCCGGCAGCCCCCGTGGCGATGGCTGTCCCGGCGGTCAGCGCGAGCGCTCCGGCGAGGAACGCGAGCACGATCGTGTCGTTGTGGGCGCCGCCCACCGCGAGCGCCAGCATCACCGGGTTCAGGCCGACGAACGCCGCGGCGTAGCGCCGCGAGCGACCCAGCGCGCCCGCGGCACGCGCGCTCAGCGCGACCGCGGTCAGGCTGCCCGCGACCGCGACCGCCTTCAGCGCCCACAGCCCGTCCGCGAGCCCCAGCGGCGCCGTGGCGTAGCTCGAGAGCGTGAACAGCGGTCCATAGGGGGAATGCTGAAACGGCCAGCCGATGAACGGGTAGATCGGGTCGGTGGGCGCCTGGAAGGCCACGTGCGTATAGGGATCGAGGCCGTGCAGCACGCCCATGCGGGCGAACGCCAGGTAGCCGAACACATCCTGGGAGATCAGCGGCGGGCCGAGCAGCAGGATCAGATTCGCGGCCACGATCGCCACCGCGATCGCGCGCAACGACAGCGCGCGCGCGTGCGCCGCGATCAGCACCGCGCCGTATCCGGCGCACATGATCAGCGTCAGCGTCTGAAACTCGCCCGAGGAGAGCCGGCGCAAGCCGAGATCCCGCAGCGGCCCGGCCAGCCAGTCCGGCCAGCCGCCGGTGCGGGCGGGCACGTACTCCGACGGAGCGCTCGCCGCGCCCGCGCTCAGCAGGAAGACGCTGGCCAGGATCCCCACCAGCCCGCAGCATCCCGAGCGCGCGCAGCGCCCGCGAGGGAGGTGCCGCTCGCAGGCGCTCCTGCATCGCGCCGGCCCGCGCGCGGGCCCGTGCGGAGCGCCGTTGGGCGCCTTCCGCCCGCCCGGGTATCGGAGTCGTCGCCTCGATGGTCGTCATTGTTACGTCTACCCGGCCCGGACGTCCACCCGGCCTGCAAGCATCGAATGTGCCAAGTACGCTGTGGAGGCAGGCTCACGCCTCCCAGGAGCACTCATCCGTGGGCACGCGTTCGAGCAGGACCGCCCGTGGACACGGGCGAAGGTCTGATCAGGCACATGCGACGCCGCCAACGCAAATCCGCCCCGCGCCCCGCGCACGAGCCGCAGCGCGTGCTGGTCCTGTCCGCGGACGTGGGCGAGGGTCACGCCGCCGCCGCCCGCGCGCTGGCGCGCCAGATCGAGGAATCCGGGCAGCCGGCCGAGGTGACCGTGATCGACGGGCTCGCCGCGATGGGGCGCCTGCTGCAGCCGGTCGTCGAGGACGGATACAGGGTGCAGCTGCGCTTCATGCCCTGGACGTACACCGTCGTGTACTGGCTGCTGGAGCGCGTGGCGCCGATCCGTGTCCGGCGCGGCGGCTGCTGTGCCTGTTCGGCTCGCGCCCGCTGGCGCGCCGGATCGCCGAGCACGACCCCGACGTGATCGTCTCGACCTACCCCGCCGTGACCGTCGTGCTCGCGCGCCTGCGCCGCACCCACGCGATCCAATGCCCCACGGTGGCGACGATCACCGACCTCACCGGCCTGTTCTTCTGGGCGCAGCCGGGCATCGACATGCACCTGGTGATGTACGGCGAGTCGATGAGCCCGGTCGAGCGGATCGCCGGCGCGGGCAGCGCGCAGCTGGTCAGCCCGCTGATCTCCGCCGAGTTCACGACGCCTCGCTGCCCGCTGGCAGGCCCGCCGCGCGCTGGGCCTGCCCGAGGCGGGCAGGATGGTCGTCGTCTCCGGCGGCGGCTGGGGTGTGGGCGACATCACGGGCGCCGTGCGCGAGCTGCTGCGCGAGCCCGAGGTGAGCGCGATCGTGTGCCTGGCGGGACGCAACGAGCAGCTGCGCGAACGGCTGAACGCCGAGTTCGCCGGCCAGGAGCGCGTGCACGTGTACGGGTTCACCGACGAGATGCCGCGGCTGCTGGCGGCCGCCGACGTGCTCGTGCACTCCACCGGCGGCGTCACCTGCCTGGAGGCGAAGGCCGCCGGGCACGCCCGTGGTCTCCTACGGGCTGCCGGTCGGGCACGCGCGGCTGAACACGCGCGCGATGGCCGACCTGAATCTGCTGCGGCTCGCCAACGACACGAGCGAGCTGCGCGAACACGTGCGCGCGAGCTTCGCCGAAGTCGCCCCGGCGCTCGCGAGCGAGACCCCGACCCCGGCGCTCGCGCAGGCGAACCCGACCGCGGCGCTGGCGCAGGAGCTGCCGAGGCGCCCGGGTGGACGGAGCGCCACCGCGGCCCGGCCGGCCGCACTCCGCGGCGACGCGGCGCCCGTGTCCGCGACGCCAGGGCCGCCGAGTGCGGGCCGCCGAGGCGACGGCCGCCGAGCTGGTGCTCGACGCGCCCCGGCGCGTGATCCCGATCCCGCTGTGGCGGCTGCGGCTGGTGGCGTTCCTGACGCCGCTGGTGCTGCTGCTGGGGATGAGCATGTGGACGATGTCCACCGACGAGGTGACCGTGCTGGCGGCGAAGATCCTGCACGTGCACCCGCTCGCGCGGGTCAAGACCGACCAGCCCGACGTCGGCGTGATCGTGCGCGTGCCCACCGCGGATGAGACGCTGGTCGCGTCCGAGCTGGCGGGGCGCGGCATCCATGTCTCCTTCGCCGACGCGGGCGGCGTGCCCGAGCGCGCGACGATCGCCGGCGTGCGCGCGCTCGGCGACGAACTGCTGCCGGCGATCCCCGACTCGGGCTCGCTGCTGCGCTGGGTCAAAGCGCGCGGCACGCTGCGCGCGCAGGCGCGCGCGCTCGGCCTGCGCCATCACTTCTACTTCCTGCAGCCCCGCGGCGGGCTGACCGTCGGTCAGCTCGTGCTGGCGCGCACGACCGGCGCCAAACCGGTGAGCGGCGCGCTGCGCCTGAACGCGAGCGGCGCGCTGCCTCAGCGACCCGCGCGCGCGGGCGAAGTGCTGGTCGTGACGCTCGACGGATCCTCCGCCTCGGTCGCGGGGCTCGAGCGGATCGTCTCCTCGCTCGGCGCGGACGGGCTGGGGGCGGAGCCGCTGTCGTGGCTGATCGGCTCGCCGCCCATCAGGGCGAGCAGCACGGGCGAGCGCACGAGCGCGGCGGCGCCGGTCGACGAGCAGCGCCAGCGAGAGCGCGAGCGGGACGCCGCCGAGCGGGGTGTCGGAGAAGCGCTCGCCGAACAGCAGCGGCGCGACCGCCACGGGCACGATCGTCTGAGTCACGAACACGACCGGCGCCACCTGGATCGCCGGTCGCGCCTGCAGCGAGCTCGTCTCGCTGAGCACGCCCACGGCGGATGCCGCCGCCGTCGCCAGGCCCCATGCGGCGGCGATCGCGAGATGCCCCGCGGAGAGATCGTCGGAGGCGAGCTTGGTCGCGATGCCGCTCCAGCCGAACGCGAGGCCGGCGCCGAGCATCGTCACCGCCGCCGGCGAGCGGCGGATCGCGCGCAGCACATAGGGCAGCAGGCTCGCCAGGCCGAGACCCAGCAGCACGATGCCGATCGTCAGCCGCTCGGAGGTGTGGCCGGTGCTGCGCGGGGGCGCGCACAGGCCCGCGCCGATCACGCCGATCACGATCGCCGTCATCGCGATGTACTCGTGGCGTCCGGCGTGCTCGCCGAGCATGCGCTGCCCCAGGAACAGCAGCACGACCAGGCCGGTGGCCAGCGCGGGCTGCACCACGACCAGCGGCGCGAGCAGCAGCGCCAGCACCTGCAGCGGCCAGCCGATGATCGACAGGCCCGTTCCGAGCATCCAGCGCCCGCGCCTGATCAGCCCCCAGACCAGCGCCAGGCGCAGGTGCTCTTCGCGCGGGCGCCTCCTTGGCGTCCATCGCCTGCAGGGCGATCCCTAGGCTGTAGAAGACCGACGCTCCCACCGCGGCCCCGATTCCCAGCACAAGATCGACCATGTCCACCCACGATCATCGCACTCGCCGCCGCCATACCGCGGGCGCGGTCGCGGGACTGGCGATGGGCAGCTACGTGCTGCCCGCGCTCGCCGGCTCTCGGCCCGTGATCTTCCCGCGCTCGCCGCAGCCGATCTGGCCCGGGCTGCGCCGCTCGCTGGGAGTCGAGGACCGCACGGCGAGCCGGTGCGGCTACGCGCTGACCTTCGACGACGGCCCGCACGCGCAGGGTACGCCCGCGGTGCTCGAGATCCTCGCCGTCGCCGACGTGCGGGCGACGTTCTTCCTGGTCGGCGAGCAGTTGCGGCGCAACCCCACGCTCGGCTGTGAGATCGTCGCCGCCGGTCACGCGGATCGGCCTGCACTGCGACCGCCACCGCAACCTGCTGCGCCTGGCGCCGTGGCAGGTGCGCGCGGACATCGCCCGTGCGCAGGCTACCATCGAGGATGCGACCGGCCGCTCGCCGAGCCTGTATCGCCCCCCGTATGGCGTGCTCAACGCCACGGCGCTGCGCGTGGCGCGCGGGCATGGCTGGCGCACGCTGCTGTGGAGCCACTGGGGCGTGACTGGGAGGCGCGGGCGACGCCAGAGTCGATCGCCGCTCGCGTGACCGACGGCGCCGGCGAGGGCGCGGTGCTGCTGCTGCACGACGCCGACGACTACTCCGCGCCCGATTCCTGGCGGCGCACGGTCGCGGCGCTGCCGCGCGTGCTCGACACGCTCGCGCAGCGGGGGCTGCAGCCCGTCGCGCCCTGACGCAGCGCTCCGCTGGAGGCGCCTGTCGCACTAGAGCGCCTCAAACTGCGGGTCCGGGAGAGCGGGCGGATAAGATCGAGAGCTTGTCCAGCGCGGTTTCGTTCGATACGACAGCTCCGGGGCGGCGGTCGTGCAGCCGGTCGCAGGGGTCCAGTCCGTCCCCGCGTTGCCGCGTAGTGCACGCGCGCGAACCGCTCGCGTCAGCGCCACCCGCACGCGCTGGTGGGTGGAGGCGCTGGTGATCGTGTGGCTGTGCTGGGTGTATGACGCGATCACGAACTTCGCGCCGCTGCGGCTGCACGCCGCGCTGAGCCACGCCGAAGGCGTGCTCGCGGCCGAGCGCTCGCTGGGCATCGACCCCGAGCTCTCGCTCGACCGCTGGCTGGCGGGCCATCACACGCTGGGACTGCTCGTCTCCGACTACTACGACAACGCCCACTTCATCGTCACGCTCGGTCTGCTGGGCTGGCTGTGGGTGCGCAGAGCCGACCTGTACAGGCCGCTGCGCAACTCGCTCGTGCTGACGAACGTGATCGCGTTCGCGATCTTCTGGCTGTACCCGGTCGCGCCTCCGCGCATGCTCCGTGCCGACGGGTTCAGCGACGTCGTGGCCTCGACGCACGCGTTCGGCTCCTGGCACACGGGCGCGCTGGCCTCGGCCGCCAACCAGCTGGCGGCGATGCCCTCGCTGCACATGGCCTGGGCGGCGTGGTGCGCGGTCGTGCTGTGGCGGCTGTCCGCGCGCGTGTGGGTGCGTGCGCTGGCGCTGCTGTATCCGTGCATGACGGCGTTCGCGGTGCTCGCCACCGGCAACCACTACGTGCTGGACGTGCTCGCGGGTCTCGCGACGCTCGCGGTGGCGATGCTGATCGAGGCAACGATTCTCCGCAAAATCCGCCCGCCCCGCGTGGCGCATGTCACAAACTTGTTACGAAGTCTGATACCAGGTAGACTGAATCCGTCATCGCAGGCGGTCCACAAGCGCTGAAGCGCAGTGGCGCGGGGACCTGACCGTCCGTCCGCACAAGGGCGTGCTCGGTTGCGCCTGCAAGGAGGCAACCGAACAGATGCCAGATTTCGAGGTCAACGAAGGCTACATCGAGGCCGGCCGCCGTCGCGCCGATTCCCCCTGTCCGCTCGGGGCGGCGAGGATCGCGTCCCCGCCGACGGGTTCCTCACGGCGGACGAGGGCGGCGTTGTCGCGCCGGCGCCTGGCGTGCGCGGCGAGGGGGCCGACGCCGCGGACGCGACCGAGGCCGTCGAGGACCGCCGCAAGCTGCCCGAGGAAACGCCGATCGTCCGTCGCACCAGACACCTCGCCGCGGGGCACTTCTTGGCGGGTGGCCGCATCCCGGCGCGGCGCGTGGGAGTGAAGCTGATGGCGCGCCGGCGCAGGCTTGCGCGACGCGCCTGCCCGTACGGTTGGCAGGTGCGCGTGCTGGGAACGCCCCCGCGCAACCGCCGGCGCCTGTGGACGACGTGCCACGGAGCTCCCCCGGATCACTGAGCTGACGTGGCCACCCTGCGCTATCTCGACGTGTGCCTGGTGCTCGCGACGGCCCCGTTCGTGCTGATCGCGGGTCTGCCGCTGCTCGGCTACCTCGTGGCTGCGTGCGCCTGGCTGCTGACGCGCGCCGGCATGGCGTGGATGCAGGAGCAGGCCCTGCGAGCCGGTGACCCGAAGCTCAAAGCCGGACTGCAGGTGGGGGGCATGATGGGCCGGCTGTGGCTGATCGCGCTGGCGGTGATCCTCGCGCGCTACGTGGGCGGCAAGGACGACGGGATCATGGCGGCCGCGCTGGTGCTGGCGGCGTTCACCGTCTACTTCGTGATGTCGTTCGTCACGCGCGGAGCTCCGCTGCGGACACGCCGCTCGGAACGCCGAGCGCCTCGTGAGCGCCGCCGTGGACAGCCGGGGACCGCGGCTCGCGGCGAGCACGGTCGCCGGCGATGACGGTGGCGAGGGCGACGATGACGGCACTCGCCAGAAGCTGAGCACGAAGCGGAAGCTGCTGATCCTGGCGGGCGTGTGGATCGGCGGCGTGATCGTGCTCGGGATCATCTACGGGTTCCACGGCACCCGCAACACGAGCTTCGAACCGCAGAACGAGTTCAAGCTCGACAACTGGGTGAGCCTGGGGGCGTTCTCGATCAACAAGGCCGTGCTGTACCTGGTGCTGGCGGCGACGCTGACGTGCGTGAGCATGATCTGGATCGCGCGGCGCATGCAGCAGCGCCCGAACAAGGTGCAGGCCGCGGTGGAGACGCTGTATCAGCTGATGCGCGAGAACATCACCGGCAGCGCAATGGAGGAGAAGATGGCCGCGCAAGTGGTTCCCGTTCATCGGGGCGCTGTTCCTGTTCATCATGTTCTCGAACCTGATCGGCTACATCCCGCTGCCGACGAACACCGAGCACGAACTGAGCGTGTTCGGGACCCACATCCCGTCGTTCTCGCTGTACGCGTCGACCGCGAACATCTCGATCCCGCTCGCGCTCGCGCTCGTGGTGTTCGTCTCCTACACGTTCGAAGGCGTGCGCGCGAAGGGCCCGATCGGCTACCTGAAAGGGCTGGTCCCGGGCGGCGTCACGGGCGGGATGGCCGTCGCGATCTTCTTCCTGGAGGTCCTCTCGAACCTGATGCGGATCCTGTCGCTGACGATTCGTCTGTTCGCCAACATCCTCGCGGGCCACCTGATCATCCTGTTCATGGCCGGGGCGCTCGCGGTGATCCTCGGCATCTCCGCGCTGGGCTGGTTCACGCTGCCGTTCGGCATCGCGCTGTTCGCGTTCGAGGTCGGTCTGGTGGCCGCGCTGCAGGCGTTCATCTTCGCGACGCTCACCGCCATCTACCTCGGCGGCGCGGTCGCCGAAGATCACTGAGAGGTCGCATCGGATAGAACCGCATCGGCCAGTCAATCCACGAAGCAGAGTCTGAGCACCACCGCCGGACCATCATCAACTAACGCCGAAAATCGCCAAAAAAGGAGTGAATGTGCATCTAGCCCTAATAACGTTGCTCGCGACCGCGACCGAAGAAACCGCCAAGGCCGGCAAGTCGATCGGTCTCGGAGTCGGCGGTGGTCTCGGCGCCGTCGGCGCGGGTGTCGGCATCGGCATCATCTTCGGCAAGGCGATCGAGGCGATCACCCGCCAGCCGGAGATGCGCGACGAGATCACGCAGCTGCAGTGGCTCGGGTTCGCCTTGACCGAGGCCTGCTTCTTCTACGGGCTCGTGGCCGGGCTGCTGGCCGCGTTCATCGTCTAGCGCGATGTCCGTCCTCGCATCGAACGGCAGCTTCCTGATCCAGCCGGGCGTCGGGTTGATGGTGTGGACCCTGCTCGTGTTCGGCATCACGATGGTGCTGCTCGCCAAGCTCGCGTTCCCACGCATCAGCGAGGCGCTGGAACGCCGGCAGAAGACGATCGAAGACTCGATCGACTCGGCGCAGCGCACGCGCGAGGAGGCCGAGCAGCTGCTGGCCGAGTACCGCGAGCGTCTGAAGGAGGCGCGGGCGCAGTCGGATGAGATCGTCCAGCGCGCGCGCCAGACCGCGGAGTCCCACGAGCAGGAGGCCAAAGAGCAGGCGCAGCGGATCGCCGCCGAGGCGGCCAAGCGCGCGGAGCGCGAGATCGAGGCGGCGACCGAGCGCGCGATCGACGGCATCCGCCGCGAGGTCGCCGACCTGACGATCATGGCGACCGAGAAGGTGACGCGCAAGACGCTCGACGACGCCGACCAGAAGCGCCTGGTGGCAGAGGCGCTGGGCGAGCTCGACTTCTCCGGTCTGTCATCGGGGGCGAGCAACAACTGATGGAGGAGCTCGCCCAGGTATACGGTCGCGCGCTTGTTCGAGGTGGCCGAGGAGCAGGGCAAGGTGCGACGTGCTGCGCGAGCAGCTCGGCCAGTTCGCCGACGCGCTGGAGCGGAAATCGTGAGCTGAGGCTGTTCTTCTTCTCGCCGTACTTCTCCACCGCCGAGAAGCAGCAGGCGCTGGCCGGTCTGCTGGAGGGAGCCGACGAGGCGTTCGTCGAGATTCCTGAAGCTGCTGATCGAGAACCACCGGATGCCGGTGGTGTTCCGCATCAGGCGCGAGTACGAGCGGCTGTGGGCCGAGGCGAACAGGGTGCTGCCGGTGCAGGTGACGAGCGCGATCGAGCTCGACGAGGCGACGACGCAGAGCATCGGCGCCAGCATCGGGCAGAGCACCTCGCGCAAGGTGACGCTGACCACGCGCGTGGACCCGGACATCCTCGGCGGGATCGTGGTCAGGGTCGGGAACTCGATCCTCGACGCCTCGATCAGAAGCCGACTGGAGCAGCTGCGCAAGCAGGTGGCGTCCGCCGCCGCCTGAGGACGAACGCCGACCCACCCGCGAGCGACGAACAATCGCCGACCGACCGACCGGACATCGACAAGGAGCCATCCGAGAGAGCCATGCAGATCAATCCAGACGAGATAACCAGCATCCTCAAGACCCGCATCGCGGGACTCGGCGCCGGCGAGGCCGAGCTGACCGAGGTCGGCACCGTGCTGTCGGTGGCGGACGGCATCGCGCGCCTGCACGGCCTGGAGAACTGCATGTCCTTCGAGATGCTCGAGCTGCCGCACGGCGTCACCGGGCTGGCGCTGAACCTCGAGTCCGACAACGTCGGCGCGGTGCTGTTCGGCGAGTGGGAGCGAGTCGGCGAGGGCGACACGGTCAAGCGCACGGGCCGGCTGCTGGAGATACCCGTGGGCGAGGCGCTGCTCGGACGCATCGTCGACCCGCTGGGCCGCCCGCTGGACGGCAAGGGCGAGATCCACACCTCGGAGACCCGCCCGGCGGAGTTCAAGGCGCCGGGCGTGGTGCAGCGCCAGCCGGTGACCGAACCGATGCAGACGGGATTGAAGGCGATCGACGCGATGATCCCGATCGGGCGCGGACAGCGCGAGCTGATCATCGGCGATCGCCAGACGGGCAAGACGGCGATCGCGATCGACTCGATCATCAACAATCGCCGACACGGGCGTGGTGTCGGTGTACGTGGCGATCGGCCAGCGCATGTCCACGGTCGTGGCGCTCGCGCAGACGCTCGAGGAAAACGACGCGCTTCAGAACACGATCATCGTCGCCGCCTCGGCCGACGAGGCGGCGCCGATCAAGTTCATGGCGCCCTACGCGGGCTGCGCGATGGGCGAGCACTTCCTGTACAGCGGCCGCCACGCGCTGTGCGTGTACGACGACCTGACCAAGCACGCCTACGCCTACCGGCAGATGTCGCTGCTGCTGCGCCGCCCACCCGGCCGGGAGGCGTATCCGGGCGACGTGTTCTACCTGCACTCGCGCCTGCTGGAGCGCGCGGTCAAGCTCAACGATGAGCTCGGCGGGGGCTCGCTGACGGCGCTGCCGGTGATCGAGACGCAGGCCGGCGACGTCTCGGCGTACATCCCGACGAACGTGATCTCGATCACCGACGGGCAGATCTTCCTCGAGCCGAAGCTGTTCAACTCGGGCGTGCGTCCGGCGATCAACGTCGGCATCTCGGTCTCGCGCGTCGGCGGCAACGCGCAGATCGGGCCGATGAAGAAGGTCGCCGGCCGGATCAAGCTCGAGCTCTCGCAGTACCGCGACCTCGAGGCGTTCGCGCAGTTCGGCTCGGACCTCGACGCCGACACCCAGCGCACGCTCGCGCGCGGGGAGCGGATCGTCAAGACGCTCAACCAGCACGAGCGCGCGCCGCTTGCCGTCGAGGATCAGACCGACGCAGATCTACGCGGCCACGAACGGGTTCCTCGACCGGCTGAACGTCGAGCGCGTACCGGAGTTCCTGACCGGATTGACCGAACGGATGCACTCCGAACATGGGGATGTGCGCGAGCAGATCGCCGGCGGCGACTGGTCGGATGAGACCCAGCAGGCGCTGGGTGACGCGGTCAAGGCCTATGCCGAGGACTTCGGCTACGACCTCGACGAGGAGGGCCAGCCGTTGGATGACGAGGCGCCCCTGTCGCCTGTGCAGGACGACCCCTCCGAGCGGGCGGCCGCGCCGGAGGCCCAGGCGGCCTAGCGCCGCGCGCGGGTATCGACCATGGCCTCGCAGCGCGACGTCAAGAACCGGATCGGCTCGGTCAAGAACATCCAGAAGATCACCCGCGCGATGGAGATGGTCGCGGCCGCGCGGCTGCGCCGGGCCGAGCAGCGGATCGCCGCGCTGCGCCCGTACGCCGATGCGCTGCGGCGGATGACCAGGCAGGCCGCGCTGGACGCCGGCGCGGAGGCCTCGCGCTTGGAGCTGCTCAACGAGCGCGAGACGGTCTCGAAGGTAGGGCTGCTGCTCGTGACCGGCGACCGCGGGTTGGCGGGCGGGTTCAACTCGCAGGTGATCCGCGCGGGCGTGCGCGTCGGTGCGGAGGCGGACGAGCGAGGGGCTGCAGACCGCCTGGTATGCGACGGGACGCCGCGGCGTGTCCTCGCTGACGTTCCGCGGCCGCGAGGTCAGCGGGGAGTACACGGGGTTCACCGACAAACCGTCCTACGCCGACGCGCGCGACATCGCAGGCGAGCTGGTCGAGGCATACACGACCGGCGCGGTGGATCGGGTCGAGCTCATCTACAACGCATACGTGTCGCCGCTGACGCAGGAGGTCACGCGCGAGACGCTGCTGCCGCTGTCCAGCGCGACGATCGCGGGCGAGGAAGAACGCGCCGGCGACGGCGAGTCCGGCGGAGCGCTCGGGGGCGGGGCCGCGGGTGCGGCTGGAACGGGCGCCGGGGCAGGCTCGCACAAGCCCGGCCCCCGAGCCCTGGTCGAGTACGAGCCCGACGCGGAGGAGATCCTCAGGCGGCTCGTGCCAGACTATGTCGAGACGTCGATCTATCGCGCGCTGGTCGAGTCGGCCGCCGGCTTCTTCGGCGCGCAGATGACGGCGATGCGCAACGCCTCGGAGAACGCCGGGGAGATCATCACCGATCTGACGCTCGAAATGAACCGCGCCAGGCAGGCCGAGATCACGCAGGAGATCATGGAGGTCGTGGCGGGCGCCGAGGGTCTGGCGTGAGGGTGAGGTGAGGTGGGGGGTATGTACTTCAAAAAAATAGAGTTGGTGCGCAATCGTATCGCGGTATATACCTAAGTTAGACGTCGAGCAGATAAATAAAGACCCTCGGATTCAAAGTATTGCAATCGGGTTACCATCGTATGACGCGATTAAAAATAGACAACACAACCCACCCCCTCTCGACAACGTGTAGCTACATATGAACACGATGAGTACGTTTCGTCGAATAGAGGGAGAACACCCTTCCGCACCGCCGTTTTGGCCGCATGCGACTACGAGCTTTGAACAGACAAACAGGAGATCGAGAGAAGACTGATGTCACCAAGCACGACAATGGACCCATCCGACGCGCCCGAGCGCGCGGACGCAGGCGCGGAGTCGAGCGGCGGCGCGAGCGCGAAGCCAAACGTCGGGCGCATCGAGGAGATCCAGGGCGTCGTCATCGAGGCTGTGTTCCCCGAGAGGCTGCCCGAGATCAACCATGCGATCACGATCGCGCGTCCGGCGGCGGCCGCCGCAGAGGAGGCGCCCGGCATCAGCTCCGAGGCCGGTGGGAACGTGCTCGTGTGCGAGGTGCAGCAGCACCTGGGCGACGATCGCGTGCGCGCGGTGGCGATGGACACGACCGACGGGCTCGCGCGCGGAACCGAGGTGATCGACACGGGCGGGCCGATCACGGTGCCGGTCGGCGAGGCGACGCTGGGACGGATCTTCAACCTGCTGGGCGAACCGATCGACCTCGGCGAGGAGCTGCCGGCGGATACGCCGCGCCGCCAGATCCATCAGGACGCGCCGCGCGTGGAGGACCTGACGCCGACGACGGAGATGTTCGAGACGGGCATCAAGGTGATCGACCTGCTGGCGCCGTATGCGAAGGGCGGCAAGGTCGGGCTGTTCGGCGGCGCGGGCGTCGGCAAGACGGTGCTGATCCAGGAGCTGATCCACAACCTCGCCAAGGAGCACGGCGGGCTGAGTGCGTTCTGCGGCGTGGGCGAGCGCTCGCGCGAGGGCAACGATCTGTGGCTGGAGATGAAGGAATCCGGCGTGATCGACAAGACGATGCTCGTGTTCGGGCAGATGAACGAGCCGCCGGGCGCGCGCATGCGCGTGGCGCTGTCGGGGCTGACGATGGCCGAGCACTTCCGCGACCAGGGTCAGGACGTGCTGCTGTTCATCGACAACATCTTCCGCTTCGTGCAGGCCGGCTCGGAGGTCTCGGCGCTGCTCGGGCGGATGCCTTCGCAGGTCGGCTACCAGCCGACGCTGGAGACGGAGATGGGCCAGTTGCAGGAGCGGATCACCTCGACGCGGCAGGGCTCGGTCACCTCGGTGCAGGCGATCTACGTGCCGGCCGACGATCTCACCGACCCGGCACCGGCGTCGGTGTTCGCGCATCTGAACGCGACCACGGTGCTCTCGCGGGGGATCTCCGAAAAAGGCATCTACCCGGCCGTGGACCCGCTGGACTCGACCTCGACGATCCTCAAGGCCGACATCCTCGGCGAGGATCACTTCCGCGTGGCCAACCGCGTGAAGGAGGTGCTGCAGCGCTACAAGGAGCTGCAGGACATCATCGCGATCCTCGGCATCGACGAGCTCTCGGACGAGGACAAGCTGACGGTGCAGCGCGCGCGCAAGGTCGAGCGCTTCCTCTCGCAGCCGTTCTTCGTGGCCGAACAGTTCACCGGCACTCCTGGCGCGTACGTGCCGATCGCGGAGACGATCAGAGGGTTCGAAGAGATCATCGAGGGCAAGCACGACGAGGTACCCGAGAGCGCATTTTTCCTAAAGGGCACCATCGATGATGTGGTCTCTGACGCCCGATGACCTGCGCATCTCTGCGTCCTCGGTCGCTCGCGTGCACAGCACGCCACGCTCCCTGCGTCCTTGATCTGCTTGGTCCTCGAACGTCAGAGGGCGATGGTGAAAGAACCAAGCCGCATATTTGCCAGGGTCCGCGCAAGCGCGGACCCTCGGGCTGGCACATGTGCCAGCCCGGACTGCGGCGCATGCGCCGCAGTCGGGGAGCGCGCATGCGCGCTCCCTCGGAGTGGTGCATGCACCACTCCGCCACCGGGCGCATGCGCCCGGTGGGACCACGGCGCATGCGCCGTGGTCAACTGCCCCACGCATCAGGTCGGGTGTCCTGATGGCGCGCTCGAAATTTCCCGTCGAAGTGCTCACCCCCGAGGGTGTGGTGTTCGACGAGGAGGTCGAGATGATCTCCACGCGCACGTCCTCGGGCTCGGTCGGCATCCTCGCCAACCATGAGCCGATGCTGGCGACGCTGGAGTCCGCCGAGCTGCGGTTGTATCGCTCGGAGACCGATGTCGTGCGGTTCGCGCAGGGGGAGGGATACCTGCAGTTCGCTGAGAACCGTGCGCTGGTACTGGTCCAGGAGGCCACAGAGGCGTCCGGGACCTCCGACGGCTAGCCTTCCCCGCCAGATGAGTGAGCGTGAGCCCGTCGGGGTTATCGGCACCGGCTATGTCGGTCTGGTCAGCGCCGCGGGGTTCGCGGAGCTGGGCAGCGAGGTGTGGTGTGTGGACATCGACGCCGAGAAGGTCGCTCGTCTGGAGCGTGGCGAGGTGCCGATCTACGAGCCCGGGCTGGAGGAGATGCTGGCTCGCAACTCCGCGCGCCTGCACTTCTCCACCGACCTGAGCGGGGCGCTGGAGCGTGCGCGGCTGCTGTTCGTGGCTGTCGGCACGCCTCCCACCTACTCAGGGGATGCCGACCTGACCGCGGTGCACGCGGTGGTCGACTCGATTCCCGCATCGACGGAGCACGCGCTCGTGATGAAGTCGACCGTTCCGTGCGGCACCGGCGCCTCGATCCGGCGTACGCTCGCCGAGCGCGGCAAGGACGGCCTGGGATATGTGTCCTGTCCGGAGTTCCTCAAGGAGGGCTCGGCCGTCGTGGACTTCCTGAATCCCGACCGGGTCGTGGTGGGCGACGACGACGGCTGGGCGGGAGCGGCGACCGTCGAGCTGTACCGACCCCTGCTCACCGAGGCGCAGGGCGGCTCCGGCGGCGGAGAGCTGGTGCGCACGGACGTCGCCAGCGCCGAGATGGTCAAGCTCGCCTCGAACGCGTTCCTGGCGACGAAGATCTCGTTCATCAACGAGATCGCGAACGTCTGCGAGGAGACGGGCGCCGACGTGGTCGAGGTCGCGCGCGGCATGGGGCTGGACGAGCGCATCGGGCCGAAGTTCCTGCAGGCCGGGATCGGCTACGGGGGCTCGTGCTTTCCGAAGGACGTCGACGCGCTCAAGCAGCTGGCGGGCAACTCCGGCTATCACTTCCAGCTGCTGACGGCGGTGATCGAGGTCAACGAGCTGCAGAAGCGGCGTGTGATCGGCAAGCTGCACAAGCATCTCGGCGGTCTCGTCGGCAAGCGCGTGGCGCTGCTGGGGCTCGCGTTCAAGCCGAACACCGACGACATGCGCGAGGCCTCCTCGCTGGTGCTCGCCGCGCGGCTGAACGCCGACGGCGCCACCGTCGTCGCGTATGACCCGGTCGCCGAGGAGCAGGCGCGCCGGCTCGTGAGCGGCCTGCAGCTCGCGGACTCCGCGCTGGGCACGGTCGCCGACGCCGACGCCGTCGTGCTCGTGACCGAGTGGCCCGAGTTCATGTCTCTCGACTGGGATCGGGTGGCTGAGGCGATGCGCGGCGACGTCGTGATCGACGGGCGCAACGCGCTCGACGCCGAGACGATCCGCGCGGCCGGTCTCACATATGAAGGGATCGGTCGGGGCTGATGCAGGCCGTCATCCTCGTGGGGGGCGAGGGCACGCGCCTGCGCCCGCTGACATCGACCGTGCCCAAGCCGGTGGTGCCGCTCGTGGACCGCCCGTTCATCGCGTTCATGCTCGAGTGGCTGAAGGGGCACGGAATCGACGACGTGATCATGTCGTGCGGGTTCTTGGCGACGTCGGTGCGCAACGTGCTCGGCGACGGCTCGGCGATGGGGATCAAGCTGCGCTTCGTCGAGGAGCCCGACCCGCGCGGCACCGCGGGCGCTCTGAAGTACGCCGAGCGGCTGCTGGACGAGCGCTTTCTGATGCTCAACGGGGACGTGCTCACCGACATCGACCTGACGGGCCAGATCGCCCAGCACGAGCGCACGGGTGCGCGGGCGACGCTGGCGTTGGCGCCTGTGAGCGACCCGAGCGCGTACGGGCTGGTGCACCTCAACGAGGACCGTTCGGTGCGAGACTTCGTGGAGAAGCCCAGCCCCGACGCGATCGACACGAACCTGATCAGCGCGGGCGCCTACGTGCTGCAGCGCGAGATCCTGGAGCTGGTCCCGCCCGATCGCAACGTCTCGATCGAGCGCGAGGTGTGGCCGCGGCTGATCGGCGCCGGGCTGTACGGGTTCCCGGCGGACGCCTACTGGCTGGACATCGGCACGCCCGAGCGCTACCTGCAGGGGACGTTCGACATCATCGAGGGCAACGTCGACACCGCCGTGCGCGCCCGGCTCGGCGACAGCTGGCTGGCGATTGCGGAGGGCGCGGAGATTCACGGCCGCGCGGTCCCACCGGCGGTGATCGAGCGCGGCGCGCACGTCGCCCCGGGCGCGCACGTGGGCAGCCTGGTGGTGTTGGGCGAGAACGTGCGCGTCGGTCCCGGCTCGACGGTCGAGCGCTCGGTGATCCTCAGCGGGGCGGAGATCGGCGCGGGCTGCACGCTGCGCGACTGCATCGTCGCGGCGGGCGCTCGCGTGGGCGCGGGCACGCGCATCGAAGGCGGAGCGGTGCTCGGCGAGGGCGTGACGGTGGGGGCGGACAACACGATCGCTCGCGGGGCGCGTATCTTCCCGGGCGTGAACATCCCCGATGGAGCGATCAAGTTCTGATGAGCACGCCGCCGAGCACCGACGCGCGGGCGACGCCCGGGACCCCTCCGGGAACCGACGTGCTCTCGCGCGAGGCGATCGCGCGTGTGGACGGCAGCGGCCAGCTCGACGACGTGCTCGCGCTGCCCGAGCACCTGCGCGATGCGCTGTGGCGGGTGGAGTCGGCGATCATGCAGGGCTGGGACACCGCGGCCGGCCTGGTCGTCGCGGGCATGGGCGGCTCGGCGATCGGCGGGGCGCTGGCGCGCTCGGCGCTCGGCGATCACGCCTCGCGGCCGATCTTCGTGACGCGGGCCTACGGGCTGCCGCCGTGGACGACCCCGGACACGATGGTGCTGTGCGCGAGCTACTCGGGCGACACCGAGGAGACGCTCGCCTGCTACGAGTCCGCGGGCGCGCTGGGAGCCCAGCGCACGGTCGTGACGACGGGGGGACGCCTGGCGGAGATGGCGCGCGCCGACGGCGTGCCGGTGATCCCGCTGCCCGGGGGCTTTCAGCCGCGCGCGGCCGTCGCCTACATGACGGTCGCGGCGCTCGAGGTCGCGGCGCTGTGTGGAGCGGGGCCGCGGCTGACCTCGGAGATCGACGTGGCCGCCTCCCACACCGAGCAGCTCGTGGCCGAGTGGGGTCCGGACGCACCCGAGGACTCGCTCGCGAAGACCGTGGCCCGCGGCCTGCTCGGCACGATCCCGGTCATCTCCGGCGCCGGGTTGACGACCCCGGTCGCCTACCGCTGGAAGACGCAGATCAACGAGAACGCGAAGCTGCCGTGCTTCATGCACGAACTGCCCGAGCTCGACCACAACGAGCTCGTGGGCTGGGAAGGCGCCGCGCGCGGTCGGTCGGTTCGCGGCGGTGTTCCTCGACGACTCCGACGCCCATCCACGCGTGAAGGAGCGGATGGCGCTGACCGAGCGGCTGATCGCTCCCCACGCCGCGGCGAGCTTCCATCTGGAGACGCGCGGGCAGACCACGATCGAGCGGGTGATCTCGCTGGTGCTGCTGGGCGATCTCGTGTCGATCTACCTGGCCGCGCTGCGTGGCGTCGATCCCGGGCCGGTGCGGGCGATCGACGAACTCAAGGCGGCGCTGGCCGCCCACTGAGCTGCGCGATTCGGCGTCCTCGGTCGCTCGTGTGCCGAGCACACTTCGCTCCTTGCGTCCTCATATGGGGGTTGGTTTGTCAAGCGGGCAGGTTGAGGGGGCCGTTTTGATGGTGTTGGGTGTGCGTGAGTGGACGGTGTTCTGGGGCGGCACGGGTGGGGTGCTGGGCGTGTCGAGTGCTGTTCAGCCTCATATGCGAGGGCTGGTTACCTCATGACCGCCGATTCGTCGCGGGGCGCGCAGTCTGGGGGCGGGCGCGGCCAGCGAAGTGCTGGTTGCCCGAGGACGCAGCGCGGGCCCGCTAGCCGCGACAGGCCAGGTCCCGGTGGTTTCCGTGTCGCCCCGACAGTACCGCCGCCGGGACTGGTGGATGTCAGAGCGTGTTCAGTGCAGCTGGCCGACCTCCCAGGCGAACGCGCACAGTTCGCGTGCGAGCGCGACGGTGACGATGTTCGCGGGCTTGCCGCGCTCCAGTCGCAGCCGTTTGAACTGGTGGTGCAGGCGTCGCTGGGCACGCCAGGCGATCTCGCACGCGCGGGGGTCTTGGCCGTCTTGACGGCGAGCGAGGGCTATCCCGATCGCGGGGGTGTGGCGGTAGTGGTGGGCTGCCTCGACGAGCAGCCTGCGGGCGTGTGGGGAGCCGGCCTTGGTAATCGGCCCGCGGCGGGTCTGCTCGCCAGAGGAATGCTCGCTGGGCACGATCCCCAGGTAGGAGGTCAGTGTCCTGGGGTGAGCGAAGCGATGAAAATCACCGATCTCGGTGCACAGCCCGAACGCGGTGATCGTGCTGATACCGCGCATGCAACGCAACCGCGCGATCGTTTGCGCCCACGGGCTCTCAGGCCACACCTGCTCGATCGTGCTGTCCAGCGTGCCACGGCGCTGTTCGAGTGCGCAGACCGCGGTGAGGTAGTCAGCGAGGACCGCTTCAGAGGCAAGGTCATCGAGGACTATTTTTCGAAGCCAGGAGAAGTGCGCCCCGGTCCAGTTGCTCCCCGGCCCGGTGAAGCGTACCTCGCGGCGCAACAAGAACTTAGAGAGGCGGTGGCGAGCGCGCATCAGATCACCACGCGCGGCCTCACGGCAGCGTGCCAGGTCACGGTAGCTCTCTTCTTCGACGGTCGGTACACGCACGAAGGACAGCTCACCGGCGGTGAGCAATCGCGCCAAGCGCTCGGCGTCGCGACGATCGGTCTTGATCCGCTCGTGTGGACGGCGCAGGATCGAACCCGGCGCGCACACACGAACATCCAGTCCTCGCGCCGCCGCTGCCCTGGCCAGTGCATAGCCAACCGGACCGGCCTCATAAGTCGCGAGCACGCTCCCCGAAAGCCCTCCCAGGTAGTCCACCACCTCACTCGATGCCCCGTTGATCCGCTGGAAAGAAAGCTCACCCGCTGGGAACTGCAGCACCGCGGCCTGTGTGGCCTTCGCGTGCACATCCAGACCCACGATCGTCTTATCGTTCAACACGTCGGCACCTCCCATGACTCAGGGTGTCGGCCGGAGGACCACCCTCCAGCCCAGTCCCCGCATATTCATGCGCGGGGTGCCGACAATCATCCCCACCAAGAGATCAGGTCAACACAACCCATACGGTCTGGCCTCGCTTGCCCAGTGGACGGCCAGAGGCGTTGTGAGTTAGCGGAGCACCCTCTCTTGGGGGGTGTGCGCTCTGGCGGGCTGGGGCGTGTGATACGGTCCGAGCGACGGCCGAGGAGCGCTGCGACGGACAACGGTTCGCCACGCTCGGCCTCCCTGCAGCAAGGGCGCTCACCTGACAGAACAGGAGGCGCAATGACCCCCGCCGCAACACTCACTCACACCGACTTCAAGGTCGCCGACCTTTCCCTGGCCGAGTTCGGGCGCAAGGAGATCACGCTCGCCGAGCACGAGATGCCGGGCCTGATGGCGATTCGCCGCGAGTACGCAGACGCGCAACCGCTGCGAGGCGCGCGGATCATGGGCTCGCTGCACATGACGATCCAGACGGCCGTTCTGATCGAGACGCTGACCGCGCTCGGTGCCGAGGTTCGCTGGTGCAGCTGCAACATCTTCTCCACCCAGGATCACGCCGCCGCCGCAGTCGCCGTCGGCCCCGAGGGCACGCCCGAGGACCCGCATGGGGTACCGGTGTTCGCCTGGAAGGGCGAGACGCTCGAGGAGTACTGGTGGTGCACCGAACAGGCGATCCGCTGGCCGGGCGAGGACGGCCCGAACATGATCCTCGACGACGGCGGCGACGCGACGCTGCTCGTGCACAAGGGCACCGAGTACGAGCGCGCCGGTGCGGTCCCCGACCCCGAGAGCGCGGACTCCGAGGAGCTCCAGGTGATCCTCTCGCTGCTCACCCGCTCGCTGAGCGAGGACCCGCAGCGCTGGACCAAGCTGGGCCAGAGCGTCAAAGGCGTCACCGAGGAGACCACGACAGGCGTGCACCGCCTCTATCAGATGGTCGAGGCGGGCGAGCTGCTGTTTCCCGCGATCAACGTCAACGACTCGGTCACGAAGTCCAAGTTCGACAACCTGTATGGCTGCCGACACTCGCTGATCGACGGCATCAACCGCGCGACCGACGTGATGATCGGCGGCAAGGTCGCCGTGATCTGTGGCTTCGGCGACGTCGGCAAGGGCTGTGCCGAATCGCTGCGCGGCCAGGGCGCGCGCGTGGTGATCACCGAGATCGACCCGATCTGCGCGCTGCAGGCGGCGATGCAGGGCTATGAGGTCAAGACGCTCGAGGACGTGCTCGAGCACGCCGACATCTTCATCACCACGACCGGCAACAAGGACATCATCACGGCCGCGCAGATGCAGCGCATGAAGCACCAGGCGATCGTCGGCAACATCGGTCACTTCGACAACGAGATCGACATCGCCGGGCTGGCGAGCGTCCCGGGGGTCGAACGGGTGAACATCAAGCCGCAGGTCGACAAGTGGGTCTTCGCGGACGGCCACGCGATCATCCTGCTCTCCGAGGGGCGTCTGCTGAATCTCGGCAACGCGACCGGGCATCCGAGCTTCGTGATGAGCAACTCCTTCTCCAATCAGACGATCGCCCAGATCGAGCTGTTCTCGAAGAACGACGAGTACGAGAAGCGGGTCTACGTGCTGCCGAAGCACCTCGACGAGAAGGTCGCCCGGCTGCACCTGGACGCGCTCGGCGTGAAGCTCACGAAGCTGACCGACGAGCAGGCCGCGTACATCGGCGTGCCCGTCGAGGGCCCCTACAAGCCCGATCACTATCGCTACTGAGCCCAGCGCTCCGGGGATTGCACCCGCCGAGGGCGTCTGAAACGGTGGCGCGGGCTCGGGGCGGACGATTCGATAGCTTGCACGCGCGATGAGAGCGATGGTCCTCGCAGCCGGTCTTGGGACCCGCTTGCGCCCTCTGACGTACGAGATCACCAAGCCGATGGTGCCGGTGCTGGATCGTCCGGTGATGGCGCACATCCTCGATCTGCTCGACAGGCACGAGTTCGAGCGAGGTGGTTGCCAACCTGCACTACTTCCCCGACTCGATCCGCGAGCACTTCGGCGAGCGGGTGACCTATCGCTATGAGCCCGAGCTGCTCGGCACCGCCGGGGGCGTGCGCGCGTGCGCGGAGTTCTTCGGCGAGGACTCCTTCCTGGTGATCTCCGGCGACGCGCTCACCGACATCGACCTCACCGCGCTCGCCGCGCGCCATCGGGCGACGGGGGGAATCGCGACGCTGGCCGTCAAGAAGGTGCCCGACACGCGCGAGTTCGGCGTCGTGCTGCACGACCGCGAGGGGCGGATCACGGGCTTTCAGGAGAAGCCGCGTCCGGACGAGGCGCTCTCTGACCTCGGCAACTGCGGCATCTACGTGTTCTCGCCGGAGATCTTCGACTACTTCCCCGAGCGCCCGTTCGTGGATTGGGCCAAGGACGTGTTCCCGACGCTGCTCGCCAACGACATGCCGTTCCACATCCACGAGGTGCGCGAGTACTGGAACGACGTCGGCTCGCTCGGCGAGCTGCGCCAGGGCACGTTCGACGCGCTGCGCGGCGAGCTGCGCCTGGAGGTCGAGGGCGAGGAGGTCGCCCCGGGCGTGGTCGTCTCGGGCGGGCGTCCGTTGTCGGCGGACGTCGAGGTCGACGGGCCCGTGTGGATCGGCCGGGACGTCACGATCGGCGCGGGCGTGCGCTTGATGGGTCCGGTCGTGCTCGGTGACGGCGCCACGATCGGCGACCGCGCGCAGCTGCGCGAGACGATCGTGTTTCCCGGCACGCACGTGGCGGACGAGTCGATCCTGATCGGCGCGATCTCGGGACACGCAGGGATCCTTCAAAGCCTGCGCCCGCGATAAAAAACGGGGGGCCCACCGAAACGGGCCCCCCGAGTAAGACAGGTCTAGCTCTTTGGAGCTGTCCTCCGACTACTTTTAGTGTAGCCGATGAATGGGGGGTGATCGCCACGCCCCCGCCGGGATTCGAACCCGGAACCTGTCCTTAGTCGGAAGACATGCTCTATCCATTGAGCTACGAGGGCAACCCTCCCCAGTGGGGAGTCGCACGACCATACTCGGCGCTTCGGGGGTTCTTGACATCACGCTGCCTCATAGCGCTCGCGCCGAACCTGCTCGCGCTCGGACTCGCCGAGCATGCGCACGAACAGCACGACCAGCGCGACGCCCATCACCAGCGACTGCTCGATCGCCATGATGATCCCGGCGAGCGACTGGTCCTGGAGCGCGGAGATGCCCCATATGCGGGCGTGGTGGACGTAGTAGGGGTAGAGCGCGACCGGCGCGAACGCGAGGCCCATGCCGAGCGCGCCGACGAACAGCTTGGTCGAGCCCATGTACGCGATCGGGCCCATGCCACCGAGGCGCATGCGCGCGCGGATGGGCGAGAGCAGGTGCCACCAGTACAGACCTCCGGCGATCAGGAAGGTCGTGTGCTCGAGCACGTGCACGGTCGGGTGGGTGACCGCGAAGTCGTAGGCCGTGGGGACGTGCCAGGTCCAGATCACTCCGACGTACAGCAGCACCGCGAACGCCGGATGCGCGAGCGGGCCGGCGCGGCGCTCGACGTCGCGTACGGTCCGCGTGACCGGGCGCAGGATCACCTTCGTGAAGCCGAGGATCGCGAGGATCGGCACGATGTCCAGCAGCAGCATGTGCTGGATCATGTGCATGAAGAACAGCTGATCGGCGAGCGCGTCCACGGGCGAGATCAGCGCGATCATGCTCACCAGCAACGAGCCCGCGAAGCAGCACAGCCGCCACACGGGGGCGTCCGCGCCGGGGCGGGGCGTGCTCGCGCGCACGCGTCGCCAGCGCATCAGGTAGGCGCCGCCGACGAGCGCGACGCCGATGAGCACGCCGGGCTGCGGCGACCAGGACAGGTTGGGGTTGGCGACGGTGGCGAGGATCGGCCCGATTGTCCCACGAGACTCGGCGCGTGTCGCCACTGCGGATAAACCGATGGACAACCGCTGCCGGGCGGCGTAGCATCGGAGACAGACCGTTCGTAGGTCATCACCCATCGACCGAAGGAGCCTGTGATGCAGATCGACATCAAGGGTCGCAACGTCCCGGTCACCGACGAGCTTCGCTCCCGCGCCGAGCGCCGCCTGTAACAAGGTCGCGCGCCAGGTTTCCGACCTCGCTCGTCTGGAGATCGAGATCTTCGAAGAGCGCAACCCCTCGATCGCCGACAGCCAGGTCGTGGAGGCGACGTTGTATTTGAAGGGAGTGACGCTGCGCGCACGCGACGCCTCTCCGGAGATGGATCACTCGCTGAAGCTGGTCGTCGAGGAGCTCGCGCGCCAGGTCAAGCGTCATCGGGACAAGCGGCGCAAGCGTCGCGAGGCCCGCTCGGCCGCTCCCGGGGCCATGCCACCGATAGAGGATCACGGATCCTCTATCGGCCAGCTAACCTGAGGGAGTGTCCCCATCCCTGCTGGATCGCGCGCTGAACGCCGGTGAGGCGAAGAAGTTCAAGTCCTATCAGAAGCGCGTCGCGCTGATCAACGCGTTCGAGCCCGAGCTCGAACACGACTCCGACTCAGAGCTGCGCGAGCGGATGGACGCGCTGCGCGAGCGCGCCGTCGAGGGCGAGTCCCTGGACGAGCTGCTGCCCGAGTGCTTCGCCCTCGTGCGCGAGACGGGCAAGCGCACGATGGGCATGCGCCACTTCGACGTGCAGCTGATCGGCGCGATGGTGCTCAACGACGGGTGCATCGCCGAGATGAAGACCGGCGAGGGCAAGACGCTGACGGCGACGCTCGCGGTCGTGCTCAACTCGCTGGCGGTCCGCGACCGCGATTCCGACGCTCCGCAGGACGCTGCGCCCGAGCGCAAGGGCGTGCATCTGGTCACCGTCAACGACTACCTCGCGCGCCGCGACGCCGAATGGATGAGCCCCTTGTACGAGGCGCTCGGCGTGTCCGTCGGCGTGCTGGCGAACATGCAGCCCTACGAGGAGAAGCAGGCCGCCTACGCCTGCGACGTGGTCTACGGGACCAACTCGGAGCTGGGCTTCGACTATCTGCGTGACAACATGGCCAAGGACCTCGCCGAAAAGGTCCAGCGCGGGCATTCGTTCGCGATCGTGGACGAGGTCGACAACATCCTGATCGACGAGGCGCGCACGCCGCTGATCATCTCCGGGGCGCCCGAACAGGCGGCGGATCTGTACGTCAAGTTCGCGCGCCTGGCGCCGCGGCTGACGGTCGGCAAGACGCCCGAAGGCATGGACCCGCGCATGAAGAAGCAGTTCATGGCCGACTTCGACTACGAGATCGAGGAGAAGCAGAAAACGGTCTCGATCACCGAGCAGGGCGTCGCCAAGGCGGAGCGCTTTCTCGGCATCGACCACCTCTACCGCGCGGAGAACGGCCATCTGGTCAACCACCTGATCCAGTCGCTGCGGGCCGAGTCGCTGTACAAGCGCGACGTCGACTACGCGGTGATCGAGGGCGAGGTCAAGATCATCGACGAGTTCACCGGGCGCATCCTCGACGGCCGGCGCTGGTCGGAGGGTCTGCACCAGGCCGTGGAGGCGAAGGAGGGGGTGTCGGTCCAGGAGGAGAACCAGACGCTGGCGACGATCACCTACCAGAACTACTTCCGGCTCTACGACAAGCTCGCGGGGATGACCGGCACCGCCTTGACCGAGGCGACGGAGTTCATGAAGATCTACGAGCTGCCGGTCGTGCAGATCCCGACGAACATGCCGATGGTGCGCGACGACCGCAACGATCAGGTCTACAAGACCAAGGACGGCAAGTGGAGCGCCGTCGTCAGGGAGATCGCCGCGCGCAACGAGAACGGTCAGCCGGTGCTCGTCGGCACGATCTCGGTCGAGGTCTCAGAGCTCCTGTCCGAGCAGCTGCGCAAGCGTGGGATCGAGCATTCGGTGCTGAACGCCAAGCCCGAGCACGCCGCGCGCGAGGCGGAGACCGTCGCCGAGGCCGGCCAGCCGGGCGCCGTCACGATCGCGACGAACATGGCGGGCCGCGGCGTGGACATCAAGCTCGGCGGCAACCCCGAGCACCTCGTGCGCCTGCAGCTCGCGCGCGAGAGCATCGAGCCGGGGGCGGAAGGCTATGACGAGCGCTTCGCCGCCCTGCTGCCGGAGATAGAGTCACGCGTCGAGGTCGACCGCGAGCGGGTGATGGCCGCGGGCGGGTTGTACATCTGCGGCACCGAGCGCCACGAGTCCCGGCGCATCGACAATCAGCTGCGCGGACGCTCCGGCCGTCAGGGCGACCCCGGCGAGTCGCGCTTCTTCCTGTCTGCCGAGGACGATCTCGTCAGGCTGTTCGCGGGCGATCGCATCTACCGCATCCTCGACAAACTCGGCGGGATCGACGAGGAGGGCAACGAGGAGCCGATCGAGGCGGGGATGCTCTCCAAGCAGATCGAGAAAGCCCAGAAGAAGGTCGAGGAGCAGAACTTCCTGATTCGCAAACGCGTGCTCGAGTACGACGACGTGATGAACGAGCAACGCCGGGTCATCTACGCATACCGCAACGAGGTGCTGGAAGGCAAGCCGATCGGCGAGGAGGCCCGCCAGGAAGTCGCGGCCGTGCTCGACCGCACGATCGCCCAGTACACGCCCGGCGACTTCATGGAGGACTGGGATCTCGACGGTCTGTTCACCGCGCTCGGGCAGTTCTTCCCGCTCGACCTGGCCGAGCAGAACCTCGATCCGGAGACGGCCGATCGCGACTCGCTCACCGAGAGCATCACCGAGTTCGCGCTGGAGCGCTACAACGCGCGCGAGACGGAGCTCGGCGAGGAGCTGATGGGCGCTCTGGAGCGCTTCCTGCTGCTGCAGATCATCGACGAGCGCTGGCGCGAGCACCTGTTCGACATGGACTACCTGCGCGAGGGCATCCACCTGCGCGGGTTCGCCCAGATCGACCCGCTCGTGGCATACAAGAACGAAGCCTTCGAGCTGTTCGGCGACCTGCTGAACAGCGTCTGGACGGACTACACGCGCATGATCTTCAACGTGCAGGTCAACGTCGAGGGTCAGAACGGCGGTGGCGGCGGTGGGGCTCCGCAGCCCGCCTTCGCCGCCTCGGGCAACGCCACGCGCGCGGGACGCGTCTCATACTCGGGCGGCCAGAGCGCCGCCGGCGCCGGGGCGCTCGCCGCTGCCGCGGCAGCCGCTGGAGCTCAGTCGGGCGGCGCACGGGCGGTCGGCGCGTACGCCGAGAACGGTGGCGCGGTCGAGCAGGAACTGGCTCCCGTGGTCGAGCAGCGCGTGGTCGATGACGAGCACCAGGTCGGCCGCAACGATCCCTGTTGGTGCGGGAGTGGTAAGAAGTTCAAGCGTTGCCACGGCGCGTAGGGGTCTACTCCCTGCTTGTGGTGCTGGTTTCCCAGCTACGCCGCTACCTCGCGTGGAATTACTCTGCTTGTGGGCTTGCCGGAGATCGGCGTGTGCTGGATTGATCTTTACGATGTTTGTTGCCGGTCTGCGACCGGCGATGGATGTAAGCGGCGATTGTTCGGAGCCATCGGGGGGCTGAGTGGTTCGTCTCATGGGAGGGCGGGTGATAGGTTGCGCTCATGACGACTAACGCCCCAGCCGAGACCACTCCGCAGCGCCTGTCCGCGATTCGTGAGCAGTTGAAGCTCCTCGCGGATTATCTTTGACCCGACTGCGTTAGCCGAGCGCGTCGGTGCGCTCGAAACCGAGATGGGGCAGGCTGGGTTCTGGGACGACTCCGAGCGGGCGGCGTCGGTGTCCTCCGAGCATTCGCGCGCCGCGCGGCGCCTGGAGACTTTCACGACGCTCGCCGCTGACGTCGACGATCTCGACGGGCTCGTCGAGATGGCCGCGGAGGACGCCTCACTGCAGCAGGAAATCGACGAGCAGTTCGCCTCGGTCGAGTCCCGCCTGGCGGCCCTGGAGGAGCAGCGTCTGTTCTCGGGACGCTACGACTCCGGCGACGCGCTGGTCAGCGTCAACGCGGGCGCGGGGGGAACCGACGCGCAGGACTGGGCCGAAATGGTGCTGCGCATGCTCATGCGCTGGGCCGAATCGCGCGGCTTCTCCGTCGAGCTCCTGGAGGCGAGCGCGGGCGAGGAAGCGGGGATCAAGTCCGCCACGTTCCGGGCCGCCGGCGAGAACGCCTACGGCCTGTTCTCCGCCGAGCGCGGCGTGCACCGGCTCGTGCGCCTGTCGCCGTTCGATTCCGCCCACCGCCGCCAGACGAGCTTTGCCGGCGTGGAGGTCGCTCCCGTCGTGCCCGATGCATCCGGTGAGGTCGAGATCGACGAGGACGACCTGCAGGTCGACACCTACCGGGCCTCCGGCGCGGGCGGGCAGCACGTCAACAAGACCGACTCGGCCGTGCGCATCACGCATCGTCCGACGGGCATCGTCGTGCAGTGTCAGAACGAGCGCTCGCAATCCTCCAACCGCGCCACCGCGATGGCGATGCTGCGCGCGAAGATCCTGGAGAAGCGCGAGCGCGAACGCGCCGAGGAGATCGCGCGCGAGAAGGGAGAGGCCCAGGACGTCAACTTCGGCTCGCAGATCCGCTCCTACGTCATGCACCCGTACTCGCTGGTGAAGGACCACCGCACGAGCCACGAGATGGGCGACGTCCAGCGAGTGCTCGACGGCGATCTGGACGGATTCGTGCGGGCGTACCTGCTGATGGCGGCCTCGTCCGCGCAGCGGACGTGATGTCTCTCCCGGAGAAGGAACAGGAGCGGAAGTGGGGCTCCAGCGGAGAGCCGTCGTTGCCCTCGCGCGAGGAGCTGGAAGCGCTCGTCGGGCGCGCGCTCGCCGAAGACGTCGGCTCCGGGGACGTTACGACCGACGCGATCGTCGCTGCCGACGCGCGCGCTCGCGGCCTAATCACACAGAAGGCGGACGGCTCCGTCTACGGGCTGGAGATGGCCGAGCTTGCGTTCCTCGCGCTGGATCCCGATGTGCGCTTCGAGCGCCTTGTCCGCGAGGGCTACTGGCGCGCTGAAGGGGGCCCCGTGCTGCAGGTGGAGGGGCACGCCCGCGCGCTGCTCACGGCCGAGCGCACCGCGCTCAACTTTCTGGCGCATCTGTCCGGCGTGGCCACGTTCGCGGCGCGGGCGGCCAGCGCGGCGAGCAACACCGGCGCCAGGGTGCTCGACACGCGCAAGACGACCCCGGGGCTGCGCGCCCTGGAGAAGGCCGCCGTGGCGGCGGGTGGCGGGCGCAACCACCGCTTCGGGCTGTATGACGCGATCCTCATCAAGGACAACCACATCGCCGCCGCCGGCGGGATCACGCAGGCGATCGAGCGCGTGCGCGCGGCGCACCCGGAGTTGGCCGACACGCTCGAGGTCGAGGTTCGCGACCTGGCCGAGATCGACGAGGCGATCGCCGCCGGCGCGCCTCGCCTGCTGCTCGACAACATGGATGTCTACGAACTGCGCGCCGCCGTCACCCGCGTCGCCGGCCGCGCCGCGATGGAGGCCAGCGGCAACGTCACGCTGGACACGCTCCGGGAACGCGCGGAGACGGGGGTAGACTGGATCTCGATGGGCGCGCTGACGCATTCGCCGCGCGCACTGGATCTATCGATGACGCTGGAGGCCTTGCCGTCATGAACCCCCTGCCGATGGCCCCGACACTGCCGATGATTCCCGAGCCTGCGCCGCAAGCCGCGCTGGGCCCCGAGGAGATCGCCGTGCTGTCAGACGAGGTTCGGACGCTCGCGGCCAAGCGCAACGCGACGATCCTCGCGCACAACTATCAGGTGCCGGAGATCCAGGACGTCGCCGATTACGTCGGCGACTCGCTCGGGCTCTCTCGCCGGGCGGCGGCCGGCGACAGTGAGGTGATCGCGTTCTGCGGCGTGCACTTCATGGCCGAGACCGCGTCGATCCTGTGCCCGGAGAAGACCGTGCTGATCCCCGATCTCGACGCCGGCTGTTCGCTCGCCGCCTCGATCGACGCCGAGCAGCTCGCGGCCTGGCGGGCCGAACACCCCGGGGGCGTGGTCGTGATGTATGTGAACACCACGGCCGAGGTGAAGGCGCTGACCGACTACTGCTGCACGTCGGCCAACGCGGTAGATGTGGTGCGCCACATCTATGACACGCACGGCCCCGACACGGAGGTTCTGTTCGGTCCGGACATGTGGCTGGGCGCGTTCGTGGAGAAGGAACTCGGCCGACCGATGCACGTATGGGATGGTGAGTGCCACGTGCATGCGGGCATCCGCCCGTCGGACATCGACGCCACCCGCGCTGCCCACCCGGGAGCGGACTTCCTGATCCATCCCGAGTGCGGGTGCTCGACGAGCGTGATGGAGTACGTCGCCGCGGGCGACATCTCCGCGGAGGGCGTGCACATGCTCTCCACGGGCGGCATGCTCAAATACGCCGAGGAGCTGGAGCGCGTCGCGGGCGGCGCCGCCGAGCGCGCGGACGCTCCCGCCGGCGGGAGGGACGTCGCGGGGGACGTGGACGGCGTCGCGGGCGGCTCGCACGAGCGCGCCGGCAGGGGCCCGCGCGAGGCGGTCGTGGCGACCGAGACGGGCATGCTCTATCCGCTGGAAATGGCAGCGCCCGACGTGAACTTCATTCCGGCCAATCCGAAGGCATCGTGCGTGTACATGAAGATGATCACGCTGCCCAAGCTGCGGGACGCGCTGCGCGACATGCAGTACGAGGTGCGCGTGCCGCCCGAGATAGCCGAGCGCGCGCGGGTGCCGATCGACCGGATGGTGGCGCTCGGGTAGCGTATTGTAGTGAATACGCCACAAATAGCGTAAATATCGTTATGAATATGCTACTATAGGGGTATGTTCACAAGCGCTGATGAGGTCGCAGCCGAGGTCATCGCTCGGATTCGCCGGCGAAGCGGGTTTAGTCAGACCGAGCTTGCGCGCCGGAGTGGAATCGATCGCTCCGCTTTGAGCGCCTACGAGCACGGACGGCGCCAGCCGTCAGTGGCGGCGCTGGCCCGCATTGCCGCCGCGGCCGGCATGGAGCTAGACCTGGCCCGGTCCCGGAACGCGGTGGCGGACGAGCACTCCGGGCGGGTGCTCGCCCAGGTGATCGAGCTAGCCGAGTCCCTACCCTACAAGCCGAGGGACGAGCTCATCTACCCGCCGCTGATCCAGCTCCAATCGTGAGCGAACTCAGCGAGCTCCTGTTCGCCGTGCACGATTCGCTGGAGCGAGCCGGCATCCCACACGCAGTCGGGGGAGCGATTGCGCTCGGGTACTGCACGTTGGACCCGCGCGGCACGCGTGACCTCGACTTCAACGTGTTCGCGGGGACCGATCGAGCGCGTGAGGTCCTCGCCGCGCTTCCGGACAACGTCGAGGTGAGTGGCGAACGGCTTGAAAGGCTCGAACGTGACGGACAAGTGAGGCTCAGATCCGGAGCCACACCGGTCGACCTGTTCCTCAACGTGCTTCCCTTTCACGAGCACGTCGAGCGGCACGTCCGGCAGGTGCCCTTCGAAGGGCGCACCATTCCGGTGCTCAGCTGCACGGCACTGGTCGTCTTCAAGGCGATGTTCGACAGGACCCGGGACTGGGCCGACATCGAGGCGATGGTCGAGGCCCGGTCTTTCGACCCTGAGGAGGCGAAGAGCTGGATATGCGAGATGTTGGGTAAAGATCGGCGGATCGAGCAGTTGGCCGCCGCGCTTGAGCGCCGCCGTTCCCAGGCCGAGCCTCCGCCGCTACGCCTTCGTCCAGACGGGGGCGTCGACGTTCCCTCCTAGAACTCTTCTGCCGAGTGCGGTCCCACGCAGGCCACGGCCAGATGATCGGCGACGCCCGCCGCGACCTCGCGGACCTCGTCGAACGTGACCGCATCCAGCGCGGCGATGGCCGCATCGGGGTCGATGTCCTCGCCGAAGACGATCGAGCGGTTGGCGCCATAGCGGGCGACGGCGTTTGTGTTCTCGAAGGCGAGCACGAGTCTTCCAGCCGCATACGCCCGTGCACGGGCGACCTCCTCCTCGGTAGGGCCGTCATCGCGGAGCTCGTCGACGATCTCGCGCATGCGCGTGTAGGCCTCGACGCACTTGGCTGACTCGAGGCCGGAGCCGAGCTGCAGCACGGGCAGGTCGGCGAAGGCGTGGTCGGCGGCGTAGACCGAGTAGCACAGTCCGCGCTTCTCGCGGATCTCCTCGAACAGCCTCGAGCCCATCGACCCGCCCAGCAGCGTGGAGTAGATCGACAGCGCCGCACGTTCGCGCAGGTTCGAGACCTCGATCTGCGGGATGTAGATCATGCGCAGGTGGGACTGGTTGGTGTCGCGCTGCTCCACGAGCGTCTGCGGTGCAAACGCGGGCGCCGGGACGTAGGGCTCGGGCTCTGCCAGTGCGGGAAAGCGGCCGAACCGCTCGATCAGCTCCGCCTGCTCGGGCAGGCTCTCGACGTTCCCCGCGAGGAACGCTCCGCCGCGCGCCCCCGACCAGCGGCGCTCGCGGAAGGCGACGATCGCCTCGCGGGTGAACGTGCGCAGGTTCTCCTCCGGGCCGAGCACGGTGCGACCGAGGGGGTGCTCCCCGAAGGCCGCTCGGTCGATCAGGTACTCGGCGACGGTCGAGGGCTGGTCGTAGGAGCGGTTGATCTCCTGGATGACCACGCCCCGCTCGCGGTCGAGCTCCTCGGAGTCCAGCCGCGGGCGCCCGACGAAGTCGCTGAGCAGGTCGATCGCCTGCGGCGCGGACTCGGCGCGGACGGTGATGTGGAAGGCCACGAGATCGTGACTGGTGTAGGCGTTCAGCACGCCCCCCAGCCGCTCGGCGGTCTCGTTGACGGCGCGGTAGCTGTCGTACACCTCGCCCCCCTTGAACACGAGGTGCTCGAGGAAGTGGGCCATCCCGTTCTCGTCAGGGCGCTCGGTGCGAGCGCCGGCGTCGAAGGCGACCAGAACGGTCAGCGCGCGGGTGCCGGGTATCGCGATGCTGTGGACGGGGAGGTCGTTCGTGGGGACGGCGATCGTTTGGATGGTGGCCATGGGCGCAGCCTAGCCTGAGAGGGCCGTGGGACGCGCGCGCTGGCCGTTGTCCTCGGTCACTCGCGTACGTAGTAGTACGCCACGTTCCCTGCGTCCTAGTCCAGCTTGGTCCACGGCCCTCTCAGAAAGTTATGTGCAAATACGCTTGCATGCAGGCAAAACCCTAGGCGGAGGGCCGTCGTGCGACTACTCTCCCGGGCCATGTCACCGACTAAGACGATCGCGGGGGGCCGCCTGAAGGTCACGCTGCCACCGCGCGCCCCACAGCCAGAGTCACAGCGTGCGCCCGCCCCCCGTCAGGCTCCCAAGCGCGCAGTCGGTCCGGTGCGCGACGAGCGCGACCTGGTGGTGGAGCTGCGGGGGGTCTCGAAGCTGTACGGCGCGGGGGATACGGGGCTGGAGCGCGCGACGTTCGCGGTGCGCCGTCAGGAGATGGTGTTCCTGGTCGGTCCGACGGGCTCGGGCAAGTCGACGATCATGCGGCTGCTGATCAAGGAGCTCGATCCGAGCGAGGGCGTGGTGCGCGTCGCGGGGCGGGATCTGGCGGAGATCGCCCGCAAGAAGATCCCGTACTACCGGCGCAACGTGGGGGTCGTGTTCCAGGACTTCAAGCTGCTGCCGAACCGGACGGTGTACGAAAACATCGCGTACGCGCTGCAGGTCACGGGCGCCTCGCGCAAGCAGATCCGCACGACGCTGCCGGACATCCTGCGGCTGACGGGGTTGAGCACGAAGCTGCACAACTATCCCCATCAGCTGTCCGGAGGCGAGCAGCAGCGGGTGGCGGTCGCGCGCGCGTTCGCCGGGCATCCGCCGCTGCTGCTGGCGGACGAGCCCACGGGCAATCTCGACCCGGAGACCTCGATCGGGATCATGCAGCTGCTGTATCGGATCAACCGTGCCGGCACGACCGTGATCATCGCCACGCACGACCGTGAGATGGTCGATCGCATGCGCCGCCGCGTGATCGAGTTGCGTCGCGGGCGGATCGTCAGAGATGAGGCGACGGGGCTGTATGCGCGCGAAGAGAACACGAACGAGCTGGGGGACAGGCTGCGCGCGGAAAGCGCGACCGTCGACGCGGCGCGCAGCGTGCTCGGGCCGACGAAGCGGTCGAAGGCGAACGCTCCGACGCGATGAAGCCGGGGTTCTTTCTGAAAGAGAGCGTCCGCTCGATGCGGCGCAATGCCGTGCCGAGCTTCGCGGCGTTCGCTTCGGTGCTCGTGACGACGCTCGTGCTGGGGGTGTTCATCCCGGTCGTGCAGGCGACGAACGGCGCGGCCAACGACGTGCGTGGGCGGGTGCTGGTGGACGTGGACCTGAACACGACGGCCACGCCCGCGGAAGAGGCGCGGGTGCGCGCGGAGATCGTGAAGGCGCCGGATGTGAAGAGCGTGCAGTTCGTCTCCAAGCAGGCCGGCTACGAACAGGAGCGCAAGCTCAACCCGCAGGCGTTCGCGTTGATCGGCTACAACCCGCTGCCGGATATCTACCGCGTGACGCCGTCGAACCCGAGCGACGCGGGCGCGGTGCGCGCGGAGCTCGATCAGTCGAGCCCGCTGGGGACGCGGCTGGTCACCGACCCGGCGATCGCGGCGGTGCAGAACCGCCAGGCCGAGACGAACAAGATCCTGTCGGCCACGCGCGTGATCAAGTTGACGATGGCGCTGCTCGCCGCGCTGCTCGTGCTCGCGTCGGTGCTGCTGATATCGAACACGATCCGCCTGTCGCTGTTCTCGCGCCGGCGCGAGGTCGAGGTGATGAAGCTCGTCGGCGCGACCGACTGGTTCATCCGCTGGCCGTTCGTGATCGAGGGGCTGTTCCTGGGCGCGCTCGGCGGCGCCGCCGCGATCGGGCTGCTCGCGCTCGCGAAGGTCATGCTGGTCGATCCGCTGGCGAACACGGTCAAGCTGATATCGCAGCCGGACATGATCGCGTTTCCCCTGCTGATCGCGATCCTGATGGCCTGCGCGATCGGTGTGTCGGCGGCCGGCTCAGGATTGTCGTTGCGCCGCTTTCTCCGCGTCTAGCCCGTAGGGTTGGGGGCCATGTCCTCCCGCCGGCGCCTGACGTACGTCCTCGTGGCGATGCTGCCGATCCTGCTCGTGGTGGGGGTGTGGTGGGGTGGGCATCCGGAAGACCTGCCGGCGTTCGCGCGGTCGAGCCTGGTCGCGCACGCCGATACGCGGGTGGTGGACGAAGCGATCGAACGGATCTCGAGCGACTACTACCGGCCGGTGCCGACCAGCTCGCTGGTGAACGCCTCCGTCGCCGGTGCGGTGGCGAGCCTGCACGACCGGTTCTCGCACTACCTGAGCCCGAAGGAATTCCATGACTTCGACGAACCGCCCAGCTTCACCGGGATCGGCGTGGAGGTTCAGCCGGAAAAGCGAGGGCTGCAGATCGCTCGCGTGTTCAACTCCTCGCCGGCGTCGCGGGCGTGGGTTGAAGGCGGGCGAATCGATCGTGGCGGTGAATGGTCGCTCGATCGCTGGACGTCTCGCCGGATCGCGTCGCGCGCGCTGATCGTCGGTCCGCCCGGGACGGATGTGGCGCTGTCGATCGAACCGCACGCGGGGCATGGCGGGGCCCGGACGGTGAAGCTCACCCGTGCGACGATCTCGGAGCCGGTCGTGGCCTCGGCGACGAGGACGGTGCACGGGGTCAAGCTCGGTGTGGTGGCGCTGTCCACGTTCAGCCCAGGTTCGCATGGCGAAGTGCGGGAAGCCGTCGAAAAAGTGCGCCACGAAGGCGCGAAGGGGATCGTGCTGGACCTGCGCGACAACGGTGGCGGCCTGGTCGAGGAAGCGCAGCTGATCGCGAGCATCTTCGTCGAGCACGGCACGATCGTGACGACGCGCGCGCGCTCGCTGCCGACGCAGACGCTGAGCGCGGTCGGCGACGCGATCCCGGCCTCGATCCCGGTGGTGGTGCTCGTGGATGCCGACACGGCTTCGGCGTCGGAGATCGTCACGGCCGCGCTGCAGGATCACCATCGCGCGACGGTCGTCGGCACGCACACGTTCGGCAAGGGCGTGTTCCAGGAGGAGATGCCGCTGTCCAACGGCGGTGCGCTGGACATCACCGTCGGCGAGTACTTCACGCCCAACGGCCGCAACCTCGGCGGCGGTGGCATCAAACAGGGCGCGGGCGTCACGCCGGAAGTGGCTGTGGCGCACGGGGTCGATACCCCGCATGGGCTGGAAGTCGCCCTGAATACGTTGGCCGCGAAAGCCGGGTGACCGACGTAGTCACCGTGGTGGCGGTGGTCGAGAAGCGGGGAAGGTTTTGGGCGGCGGAGCCGCACTTCCCCTCATTCCGCTCCGGCGGTGAGGGACGGCGGTCCCGGGGTGCTCGTCGTATCGTGCTCGCCTCCAACCGGGTGCATGGCCCGGGGGGAGGGATGGTGAGCGCGGGCGAGCTGGTGCTCGTGCAGCTGGGCGGCGGCGGTGGTGGTGGCCGTGGAGGTGACGGCAAGGCGCGGGTCGTGCGGAGGATCGGGCGAGCGGAGGTGGCGCGGGACGCGATCGAGGCGCTGATGCTCGACCGGGGGCTCGCACGGGGGTTTGAGCCGGAGGTGAGCGAGGCGGCGGAGCGCGCGCGCGAGGCGGGGATGGCCGCGGCGGTGCGGGAGGTGGGGGAGGGGCGCAGGCGCGACCTGCGCGGGTTGGCCACGCTGACGATCGACCCGGCGAGCGCGCGGGATTTCGACGATGCGATCTCCGCGGAGCGGCCGGATGGAGAGGACGGCGTGGTGCGCGTGTGGGTGCACATCGCCGACGTCAGCGCCTACGTACCCGAGGGCTCGGTCGTGGATCGCGAGGCGCGGGAGCGGGGAACGAGCGTGTATGTACCGGGTGCCGTAGAGCCGATGCTGCCGCAGGCGCTGTCCAACGACGCGTGCTCGCTGGTACCGGGGGCCGAGCGCGCGGCGGTGACGGTCGAGCTTGACCTGCGTGGGGCGGAGGTGGTGCGGATTGCGTTCTACCGCTCGCTGATCCGCTCGGACATGAGGCTGGACTACGAGCAGGTCGATGGCGTATTCGCCGGGCGGGAGCGCGCGGAGGACCCGTGGGCCGGCCGTTGGCGGCCGCGCGCGAGGCGAGCGCGGCGCTGGGAAGGGCGCGCGAGCAGGCAGGCGGGCTGGTGATCGACTCGGAGGAGCCGGAGGTTGTGTTCGATGAGGAGGGGCACGTGCGTGAGCTGCGCACGCGCGCGCAGACCGAGTCGCACCGGCTGATCGAGCACCTGATGATCGCCGCCAACGAAGCCGTTGCGCGGCATCTGTCAGAGCGTGGTGTGCCGTGCCTGTTTCGTGTGCACGAGCGCCCGGAGCCCGCGCGGGTGCTGCGGCTGATCGAGCAGCTCGCGTCGCTGGGGGTGGGTACGCCGGCGGTGCCCGACACGATCTCGCCCTCGCAGGCGGCGGAGCTGATGGGGGAGGTGAGCCGGCGGGTCGAGCGGCACGTGCAGAGGGCGCTGAAGCGGGCGGGGTCCGGCGGCGGCGGGAGGTCGGAAGCGGATGCGGTGGAGGCGGAATCGGAGCGGGCGCGGGTTGCGGCGGAGGCAGGATCGGAGCGGGCGCGGGTCGGTCCGTGGGGCGGGCGGATCGCGCTGAGCTCGCTCGTGCTGCGGTCGTTGCGCCAGGCCTACTACTCGCCCAGGAACATCGGTCACGCAGGGCTGCACTCGGCCTGCTACTGCCACTTCACCTCGCCGATCAGGCGCTATCCCGACCTGGTGTGCCACCGCGCGCTCGTCTCGACGCTCGGCGGCAATGAGCCGGCGCCGAAGGCGGCGGACATGGGCGAGCTGGGCGAGTGGGCCTCCGAACGCGAGCGCGAGGCGATGAAGATCGAGCGCGGCGGGGATGACCTGGCGCGCTGCTTCGCGTTGGAGCAGGCGTTGTACGAGGACGGCTGGGAGCAGACGTTCGTCGGCGAGGTCACGGGGTTGATCTCGGCGGGCGCGTTCGTCGCGTTCGGGTCGGGCACGGAGCCCACGTACGAGGGCATGCTGCCGGTGCGGCGGATGCGCAGCGGGGAGGGGCGCGACTGGTGGGAGCTGAACGAGCACGAGACGATCCTGCGCGGCGAGCGCAGTGGCGCGACGCTGAGGCTGGGGGACCCGATCGAGGTGACGGTCGCGCGCGTGGACACGGTCCGCGGGCGGGTCGATCTGGCTCCGATCGAATGAGCGAGCCTTCCCGCGGGCCTCGGGAGGAGGACCGGGGGTCGCTCTCGGTGGGCGGCCGATCCCTCGCAAGGTCCGCGGCGCGGTGCGACCGTCTAGGCTCGAACGCGCGATGGCGAAAAGCAAGAAAGGCAAGCGCAAGATCGACGCGGGCGATGTGGCGTCGAACCGGTATGCGTCGTATCGATATGAGCTGATCGAGCGGGTCGAGTGCGGGATCGTGCTTGTGGGCACGGAGGTGAAGGCGCTGCGTTCCTCCGGCGCGCAGCTGAAGGACGGGTACGCCGCGATCAAGGGTGGCGAGCTGTGGCTCGACTCGGTGCACATCCCGCCGTATGAGCCGGCCTCGCGCGAGAACCACGACCCGGAGCGTCCGCGCAAGCTGCTCGTGCATCGGCGCGAGCTCGACCGGTTGCAGGCGAAAGTGGCCGAGCGCGGCTGGACGCTGGTGCCGACCCGGATCTACTTCAAGGGCTCGCACGCGAAGGTCGAGATCGCGCTGGCGCGGGGCAAGGACGTGTTCGACAAACGCCAGACGATCCGCGATCGGGAGTCCAAGCGGGATATGGAACGCGCAATACGTGAAGCGCGCCGCTGAGACGTGTTCCTGCCCCTAGCGGAACATCGACCAAGCGGAGCAAGGACGCAGGGAGCGTGGCGTGCAAATAGCACGTGAGTGACCGAGGACGCCGCTCCGCGCCGGTCGACGTTTCGCTAGATCGAGCGGAAGGTGTGCCCGCCGGAGGCGAGGACGTGCGAGACGTCCATTCCGAGTACGAGCACGACGATGAGGGCGATGTAGACCGCACCGACGTACAGGCGGTGGCGGGGCGCCACGCGGTAGTAAGCGGCCTGCTCGATCGAGCGGGTCTTGCGCTGGCGCCAGCGCCGCCGCGTGTCGGTGAAGCCGAGCAGCAGGAAGATCAGCAGGAAGTAGTTGCCGGTGATGAAGAACAGCGCGACGAGCGTGCCGAGCCCGAGGAACCACATCGCGGGCGCCATCGCGGCCATCGCGCGTCCGCCGTCGAAGGGGGTGACGGGTATCAGGTTGATGAGGTTGAGGAAGAAGGCTACGTAGGCGAGCGCGCGCAGCAGGTCGCTGTTCAGAGCTTCGGCGAGCACGAGACAGATGGCGGCGCCGAGCGTGCCGAGGATCGGCCCGGCCAGGCCGACGCGGGCCTCGGCGAGCGCGTCGTCGGGCAGCGACTTCATCATCACGACGGCGCCGAGGCCGGGGATGAACATGGGCGCGCTCGCGGGAACGCCTTCGCGTCGCAGCTGGAAGACATGGCCCATCTCGTGCACGAACAGCAGCAGCACGAACCCGGCGGCGAACTCCCAGCCGAAGAACAGGCTGTAGGCGGCGATGGAGATGAGCGCGGTGCCGGTGGTCGTCAGGAACTTGACTTTCGGCAGCAGCAGGAGCAGGCCCTTGATCGCGGTGAAGAACTTGGCGATCGCCGCGCCGATCGCCGCGAGCATGCTGCCGATGCGCTTGCGCAGCGACTGCGCGCGCGAGCGGCGCTGCGTGCCGAACGGATCGGCGACGGCCGTCGGCGGGGGCTCAGGCGCGGGCTGGAGGGTCGCGGGTCGGGCGAGCGAGGGGTAGGACGGAGCGACCGGTGCGGCGGGTGGGCCGGAGACGCGGGACGTCGGCAGAGAAAGATCGCCAGACTCCATGACCCCATTGTGGCAGCCCCGATAAGCGTTGCCTAACGGGCGGTCTCGGGGGGCGGTCTCGGTGGTCTCGGTGGTCCCGGACAGGGCCGGAAACGTTTTTTTCGCAATGTGCGGGCAGGACGTTGCCTGGGGGTTGCAATCGGTGGTGGCGCGAGCTACCTTGGATGAAGACGCGGAACCGAGCCGCGAAGAGCGAGGCCACTGAGGTGTGAGGCCGCGCCACCCGAACCGAAGGGCCTCCGGGCCGGACGGGAAAGGTTCCTCGAGCGGCCCGGGACCGCGTCGCTTTGCGTTGTGGGGCAGAGCGCTCGAGCGTCCGGTGGGCCAAAGCGGGGGCTCGGCTACACTGGCAGGGCAACATCCACGGGGACGACAGGCTTCGACGCGGTCGGCTCGTGTGGATGGTGGCGAGTCGAGGTCCCGGGTGGCCTCGTAAAACTCCCGGGAAAACCATAAGTGCGGACTCTCACGAGTACGCCCTCGCCGTTTAGCTAAAACCTAAACGCGAGGTCTCGGGCCCCGCTTGCCTGCGGCGGGGAAGGCCGGGATCAGAAAGCGGGCTCACCCGGCGCGGTCCGCCTTCGCCAAACCGGGAACACTCAAGGAGGCTGGTCCCCCGCAACCCCGCCGGCGAGGCGAGCGAGGGATGAGATCAGAGCGCCGGCTACGCTCGTAGAAGCCATTCATACGCGATCGCGGACGTGGGTTCGATTCCCACCGTCTCCATAGACAATTGTCGGCGGCGAGGCCTCGAAAGGGTAGCCGCGCTCACCGATGGGCGAAGCGCGAGGCTGGCTCGAAGTCGCCGTGTAGCACGAGGGGGTCGAGGTCCGCACCATTGGGCCATACGACGGTCCCCAGTTGATCGTCGACGCGCACCTGTGCAAAGAAGTCGGGATCGGCAAGTGGCTCGAACACGGGGCCGTGCAACTCGCCGGTGAGGTCGACATCGCGCGAACTGCCATCGCTGAAGCCAAGCCGTAGCCGATAGTGGTCAAGGACTTGTGCAGATGTGACGCTTACGAGGTCCATCGTCTCATCTTACGGCAGCGGGTCGATCGGCTCCGGGGTTCCACCGGCCTTGGCGCGGTCCCAGTCGGCTTCCAGCTCCTCGCGGTGGAGTCTGGCCCAATCGCTCACGAGCTTGAGCGCACGAGTCGGAAGGTCGCCGACCAGCACCTCGCTGCTGTCGATCGCGATCACTGCATGGTGCTCGGCGTACTGAGCGTGAAATGAGGCGGTTCGTGATCGTAGAAGTACATCGTGATCGCGATGCCGTAAAAGAAGCTGATCCTTGGCACGGCACCATCATGAGCGGCGATCCGGATGGTCTACGCAGATTACGCCAAGTTCAACCGCACCGCTCGCACGACCGCGGGGTTTGCGCAACGTACGGTCCTCCTCACTGACAGTCACTACGTCGCTCTGTAGAGCCAAATCCACGCAGCGACGTGGGGCATCGGGGATTCGACCCGGCGCTACTCGTTGAGCCCGACCACTTCGAGCAGGGCGATCCAGTCGGCCTGTCCCGCATGAATTCAAGTTCTTCGAACCTGGTGGCGAGGTGTTCCACCCGTTCGCGCAGGCCGCGATCTGCCGGCTGCACATACGGAATGAGCAGGCCGCGAGGGATTTCATGGATGTTGATCGCTTCGACGTGCTGGTCGTAGGACTCGACATCGGACGGCATCGCTGCGAAGCCGTCCGCGTGCCACGCGTGGATGTCGGCACAGATGCTCGGTACCTGCAGAGCCGTCATTTCCCGCAGGCCCCGCGCGAGCCGGTGAGCGTCGCGCGTGATCTGTGGGTTGCTCCATGTCAGCCGGTCGAGGCTCTCGACGTACGCGTGGACGACCGTCGCGTCGGTGTGGTAGCCGGTGGCCCAGAGGGCGCCGGCCACCTCGTAGGTGAGCTTTTGCTCTTCCGCGTTCTGCGGCGAGCCCGCGCCCGCGTTCGGGCATTCGGCGTGGAAGCGGAGGTCGAGCCTGTGGATGCTCGCTTCGACCGACGGCCATGTGCTCACCGCGGCATGCAGCACCGTGTAGCTGTCCGCGAGGTAGGCGTGAGTCGAAGCGACGTTCTGCTGCGATGCGGCGCCCGCCGTGGCGGGCACGAGCGCGCCGGCGAGCATCGCGGTGAGGATCGTCGCACGTCTGAGCATCGCCGCTTCAATATATCCCCGCGTGGCGGCGCCGACACCCGGTTGAGTCGCATGTTCCGGGATCGCCGCGGCCACGCCGCCGACGGTGAGTGCCCGCGCACGCTCGAGGATCGACGCGTCGAGTCTGAGTCCGCGGGCATGCACGCCTTGCCCGCGAGCGCTTCGCGGCTCGTGGTCGCCGCGCGCCGAGCGATGTCGTACCGTTGGCCGCCCCACGGAGGGGATCTACGCTCATGCGCCTGCAACGACCCGGGAGACGACCATGACCGCACTGGCCACCTACGAGCTCGACGGACGGATCGCGACGATCACGATGGACGACGGCAAGGTCAACGCCTTCTCGATCGACATGCTGAAGGCCGTGCATGGGGCGTTCGATAGGGCCGAGGAGGATGGCGCGGTCGTCGTGCTGAGCGGTCGGGAGGGCTACTTCTCGGCGGGGTTCGACCTGAAGGTCTTCGCGGGAGGCGATCCCGATCGGGTCGTCGAGATGCTGAGGCTCGGGGCGACGCTGGCCGAGCGGGTGCTGTCCTTTGCGACGCCCGTGCTCGTCGCCTGCTCTGGCCATGCGGTCGCGGCGGCGACGTTCATCGCGCTCGCGGCGGACGTGCGGATCGGCGTCGACGGGCCGTATCGATCGGCTTGAACGAGGTTAAGATCGGTCTGACCGTGCCGTGGTTCGCGATCGAGCTCGCGCGCCAGCGCCTGTGCCCGGCTCACTTCGACCGCGCGGTCGTCACCGCCGCGATGTATACCCCGGCGGAGGCCGTGGACGCCGGTTTCCTCGACCGGATCGTCGCTCCCGAGGAGCTGCGCGCCGCGAGCCTGCAGGCGGCGGAGGACGCTGGCCGGGCTCAACGCCGCCGCGCACACCGCGACCAAGCTGCGGGTTCGCGCGGGCGCGCTGACGGCGATTCGCGCCGCGATCGAGTCCGAGCTGACGGTGCAGGCCCTCACGGGCGCGCAGACGGTCTGAAGGCGGGGTCGAGACTCGAGCCGCGGGCTCGAGGCTCAGCCGGCGCACGACCTCGATCCAGTCAAGCGCCCTCCGCACAGCGTCCGCCACCGTGCGGGCGGCACTGACCCGCAGCGTGTCCACGTCGGGCGCGTCGCGGGCGGTGAGGAACACTTCGTGCAGGATCGCCCAGCCGCCGTCGCCCGGGGGCGAGGATGGAGTCTCCGCGCGCGATCGTCAGGCGATGGCGGCCGGCGGTCAGCGTCACGCGCAGCGGCGGCATGCGCGTCGGGATTGTGCGGGTTGCCGTCGAGCTGCGCCACCGATCGACGCCGATCGCGCGTCCGTCCACGCTCACCCTCGCCGTGGGCATGAGCTCGTCCCTTCAGCCACACATGCCACGTCGCCCGCATGGGGCACCGCGAACGTGCTCTGCAGTTGCACCCGCCCCGCTCATCGCCAGGCCCGGGTGCGTGTAGCGCCAGGCGGGGTGCTGGGCGCCGGCGATGCGCGACCGTCACGAGCTCGCGGTGGCGTCGGCGGCGACGAGGTGCCCGCCGTGCGCTGCGCGATCCGCGCCAGGCGCCCGACGCTCGCGCATTGCGGCGGAGCCCCACCCACCCGCGTGCTCGACAGGCCGAGATGGGCGATCGCCGCCGGCGCGCCGGGCTCGCCGTGCCCACACCTGGTAGTAGGTCCCCTGCCACACCAGCCGATAGGCGGACGGCGGATCGCTCGCCGTCGGGTCGCGGCGCGTGACGATCAGCGGATAGGCGCAGCAGCGCCGGCCGGCGGAACCCGGTCCAGATCGACCGGATAGCCATGGCCGCGCCATCAGCCGCAGCCCGGCGGGTGGATACATGAAGTCCAGCCCGCCCACGTCGAGGTCGCGCAGCTCATACAGCGCGTATTCGTCGAAGTCGGCGTACAGCATCGGTCCCCGGCCTGCGAACCGCTTGTTCAGCGAGGCCAGCTCTTCATATCGCGCGGTGGGCGCCAGGTTGGAGCGTGGTACTGCATCGCGTCCGACACGCCGATCCCGCCCGCGAGCACCACCGCCAGCGCCAGCGCGCCCGCCCGCAACGCCGGAGCGTTGGCCGCGGAGCGCAGCCCGGCGAACCCTCCCCACGCCAGCAGCACGACCACCGGCGAGGTGAGCACGATCGCCTTGGCGTCGACCCAGGTCGTCGCGTACACGCTCAGCCCAAGCCCGATCGCGACCATCAGCGCGATCCACCCCGCCAGCGCGTACTCGCCCATGGAGAGGATGCGCAGCGCGCCCAGCTCCGGCGGCGGCGAGCGTGACGCGCGACGATCGCGTAGGAGAGCGCTCCCAGGCCGCCGGTGGGGACCTGCCCGTAGCTGCCCACCAGCCATGTCCCCGCGACCTGCGCGGTGCGCAGTCCCGCCTGCAGGTTGCCGGGGTTGCTCGTCGAGGCGATCCCCTGGGCCACGTGCACCGACTCGGAGAGGTTCACCCACGAGCCCAGCGCGCCCACGAGCAGGACCGCGCCCCCGGCCGCGATCAGCGCGAGGAGCTGCCGCGCACTCTGCCGGCCCGCCCGCACGTCGCCGATCGCCACCACGCCGAGGACCGCCACGGCCGCCAGCCCCCATGCCCCGAACCCGACCCCGAGCGCCGCGACTCCGCCGGCCAGCACGAGCGCGAACGGGACGATGCCGGCGGGTCCCGCGCGCAACCAGCGGGGGTGCAGCGACGACGAGCGCGCCCAGCGTCGAGGATCATGCCCAGCGCGACGATCTCCTTGACCGACGCCACCAGCTCATACCCGTACACGAGCGCGGGCACGGTCGCGGTCAGCGTCGCCAGCGCGGCCCATCCGCCCGCGAGCCCGATGCGCCGAGCCAGCACCCACGCCGGGCCGGCGGCGGTCGCGAGCATGAACGCGTTGAACGGCTGCATCGCCCAGATCAGGGGCGCCCTGAGGATGAAGGCGCTGCCGCCGAACAGCGTGTCGGCGCCGGAGGGGTAGCCGGTGGCGTAGTACGCATGGATGTACTGGCCGTAGGAGCTGCGCAGGTCCAGGTGCGCGTAGCTCTGGCCGTGGCGCATCAGGTAGTCGGCGCCGAGCATGTGAAACGCCGAGTCGTCGAGGATCCCGAACGAGGAGAACGTCGGGCGGCCCGCCAGCAGGACCGGCGCCAGTGCCACGAGGTAGGCGCACCACCAGCACGCCAGCTGCCAGCGACATGCTCGCCACTCGTGCGCGTAGGACCTCACCTTCGCGCGCCCGAGGGCCCACCCGGCGCAGGCGACGGCCGCCAGCGCGTAGGGTGTCGCCGGCGCGAGCGCCGTCACGTAGGTGCTCAGCTGAGAGATCGCGATCAGCGCCGCCGCTCCGACCGCGCCCAGCAGCATGCCCGGCAGCCAGCCTCCGCCGGCGCGGTCCACCAGCAGGCCCGCGCCCACGCAGAGGAGCGCGAGCACGCACGGATACACCAACGCCGTCAGCACGAACACGGCGGCGCTCAGCTTTCGGGGGGCAGCGAGACCGCCGCGGGGGATCGTGGGGGGAGGTTGGGCACCGTGACGGGCTTCGTCGCTGCTCGAGCTGACTATGTTTACCTGATGGCGTCCCACTCGCCGCACCCGCCGCTGTGGCTCGACCACCGCCTCCGGCTGTAAGTCTCCCGGTCGTGGCGGCGAGCAGCAGGCACGTGGCGCTTCTGCGCGCGGTGAACGTGGGCGGTCGCAACCGCATCGCGATGGCCGATCTGCGCGAGCTGCTGGAAGGGCTGGGCTATGGCGAAGTGCGCACGCATCTGCAGAGTGGCAATGCCGTGTTCACCGCGGCCGGGAGCTCTCCGGAGCAGCTCGCGCGGGAGATCGAACATGCGCTCGGCGAGGAGGTCGGCCTGGCGGCGAAGGTGCTCGTGCGCACGCGGGCGGAGCTGGAGCGGGCGATCGCGGCGAACCCGCTGCTGGATGTGGCCGACGGCAATCACTCGCGGCTGCTCGTCACGTTCCTCTCGCACGCGCCCGCTCGCGAGGCCATCGCCGAGCTGGCGCCCGCAGAGTTCGAGCCCGACGTGTTCGCGGTCGGCGAGCGGGAGATCTACACGTGGTACCCGGACGGCGTACGCGCGACGCGCCTGAGCAACGCCTTCTGGGAGCGGCGGCTGGGGGTCGTCGCGACGGGACGCAACTGGAGGACCGTCACGCGGTTGCTGGAGCTGCTGGGAGAGTAGTAGTCGCAGGCAATCCTCTCGTCGCGGCGTTGGTCCGGGGGTGTGCGTCGAGGCGGTCAGTCGGTCGTGGCGTCTCGATGCGTTTGTCGATCAGGCGAGGCATGTGCTTTAAAAAGCTGATGCTGTTCCGGGCGGCACATGTGCCGCCCGGCGGGGGCGCGCATGCGCGCCCCCGAGGCCAGGCCGCATGCGGCCTGGCACGAACGGCGCATGCGCCGTTCGACGGACCGCACATGTGCGGTCCGATCAGGGCCGCATGCGGCCCTGACGCCCTCGCCGCTTGCGGCGAGGGCAACCCAATCAGCTTTCCTCTCAAGCATGCGCCCTACGTCCCGCGCCCCTGCGGCGCCCTCACCCGCGATGTACGTCATCCCCGGTGTCACGCATGCGCGATCGTCACCCCTCGCGCGGCAGGTACGGCGCGAGCTCGCGGCGGGCGATCGAGAGCTTGTGCACCTCGTCCGGCCCGTCCGCCAGGCGCAGCGTGCGCAGGTGCGCGTACGTCCACGCAAGCGGGAAGTCGTCGCAGACGCCGCCGCCGCCGTGCACCTGGATCGCCCGGTCGATCACCTTCAGCGCGACGTTCGGCGCGGCCACCTTGATCGCCGCGATCTCCGTGCGCGCGTGGCGGTTGCCGACCGTGTCCATCAGCCACGCCGCCTTCAGCGTCAGCAGGCGCGCCATCTCGATCTCGATGCGCGACTCGGCGATCCAGTCCTGCACGTTGCCGCGCGTGGCCACCGGCTGACCGAACGTGACGCGCGCGACCGCCCGGCGGCACATCGCCTCCAGGGCCCGCTCGGCGGCGCCGATCGAGCGCATGCAGTGATGGATGCGCCCCGGTCCGAGGCGCGCCTGGGCGATCATGAAGCCGTCGCCCTCGCCCGCGATCAGGTTCGACGCGGGCACGCGCACGTCGGCGAACTCGACTTCGGCGTGACCCTCGTGGTCGTGGTAGCCGAACACCGGCAGGCCCCGCACGATCCTCACCCCGGGAGTGTCCAGCGGCACCAGGATCTGGCTCTGCTGGCGGTGCTGCGGGCGCGTCGGGCTGGGTCTTGCCCATCACGATCATGATCCGGCAGTGGGGGTGCAGGGCGTTCGAGGTCCACCACTTGCGGCCGTTCAGCACGTACTCCTCGCCGTCGCGCTCGATCCGCAGCGCGATGTTGGTCGCGTCCGAGCTGGCCACGTCGGGCTCGGTCATCGCGAACGCCGAGCGGATCTCGCCCTCCAGCAGCGGCACCAGCCAGCGCTCCTTCTGCGCGGGCGTGGCGAACTGGTGCAGCACCTCCATGTTGCCCGTGTCGGGCGCCGAGCAGTTGCACGCCTCCGAGGCGATATGCGAGCGCCCGAGGATCTCCGCCAGCGGCGCGTAGTCGCTGTTCGACAGCCCCGCGCCGTGCTCGGCGTCGGGCAGGAACATGTTCCACAGCCCCGCCTCGCGCGCGCGCGTCTTCAGCTCCTCCATGATCGCCGGCTGGTGGTGGGGGTCGCCGGACTCGCGCAGCTGGCGCTCGTACACCTCCTCGGCCGGGTAGATGTGCTCGTCCATGAACGCGCTCAGGCGCTCCTTGTACTCGATGCAGCGCTCGCTCGGCTCGAAGTCCATCGGTCCTCCTCGGTGACGGCTGGGTGGTGCGGCCCGTAGGATCATCGCCGATGAGCGCAACCCCGAGCGAGCTACCGCGATGCGGGCGTGGACTACGAGACGCTCGACGCGGGCAAGCGACTGGCGATGGCAAGCGCGCTGTCCACCTCGCCACTGCTGGCCGGGCACGGCGCGCACGCGCTCGACGCCTCCCGGGGCGAGCCGGCGTTCGCGTTCGAGCTGGACGGCCGCACGCTGGCGTTCGTGGTCGAGGGGCTCGGCACGAAGTCGATCATCGCGCGCCAGGTGCTGGCCGAGCAGGGCATCGACCGCTTCGCGGACGTCGCCTACGACACGGTCGCGGCGATCGTCAACGACCTGTGCTGCGTCGGAGCGCTGCCGCTGGTCGTGAACGCCTACTTCGCGACCGGCGCCTCGGAGTGGTATCGCGAGGGCGCCCGCTCGCGCTCGCTCGTCGAGGGCTGGCGCCGGGGGTGCGTGGACGCGGGCTGCGCGTGGGGCGGCGGCGAGTCGCCCTCGCTGCCGGGGCTCGTCGACGAGCAGCGAGATCGAGCTCGCGGGGGCGGCCGTCGGCGCCGTGCCGGAGGGCCACGCGCCGATCCTCGGCGAGCAGCTGGGTCCTGGAGACGAAATCGTGATCGTGGCCTCCAGCGGTCTGCACGCCAACGGAGCTTCGCTGGCACGTCTGGTCGCGGGCGGTCTGGCGGACGGGTACGCGACGGCGCTGCCGAGCGGGACGACGCTGGGCGAGGCGCTGCTCGAGCCCTCGGCGATGTACGCGGGGCTGGTCGCGCGAGCTGCTCGCGCGCGCGCACGCCGCTGACGTATATCAGTCACATCACCGGCCACGGCCTGCTCAAGCTGATGCGCCGACCGGCGAGGCTGAGATACCGCATCTGGAAGCTGCCGGAGGCACCGGAGGTCCTGGGCTTTCTCGTCGCCGCGGCGGGCCTGGACGCGAAGGCGGCCTACTCGACCTTCAACATGGGCGCCGGCTATGCCCTCTACTGCGCACCCGGCGCCGGTGCGGGGATCGTCGAGCTCGCCGCCGGATTGGGGCTGCGTGCCTGCATCGCCGGGGGCGTGGAGGAGGGGCCCCGAGAAGTGTGCTGGAGCCGATCGGCGTGCGATTCGACGGCGCCGAGCTGGAGCTGACGGCGCCATCTCCGGACCAAGACTAAGTCTCGACCTCAAGGTGAGAGTTCTACTCAGTGGAGTCCGCATGGCCGCAATCTCCGCCCGCGAAACGGCCTCGATCTTGAAGGCATCGCGCGCGACAGCTAAGGTTTCCGGTGGAAATCGCCACCGTTCTCCGGCGTGGGTCGCCGGAGATCTCGATATCGCCGGACCGGCATGGCTCCGGAGCTACCCGGATCGAGGCGGACCTGTCCATCAACAAGAGGAGAGAACCTGATGCGCAGAGCATCCACCTGTCTGGCCTTGCTCGGCCTTGCTGTCCTGAGCCTAACCGGCGTCGCGTCCGCGTCGACATGCAGCATCGCCGGTCCCTGTCCGACGATCTCGCTCGTGGCGAAGGCGGTCCCGATCACGGGCTTCCCGGGCACCGGCAACATCCTCGGCGCCGGCGCCGCGGTCGAAGCGAAATACACGATCAAAGGAAACGAATCGACCGGCGGCGTGGTGTCGCAGATAACGCACGTCAACTTCTACCTGCCGGCCGGCGCGAAGATCAATCAGACCGGCTTCGTGACGTGCCCGCCGGCGACGCTCGAAAACATCGGTCCCAGCGGCTGTCCGAAGAAGTCGCAGGCGAGCCCGGTGGGCAGCGCGGGCGTCGTCGATCCGATCGGCGGCGAACTCGTCAAAGAGAACGCGACGCTGCAGGCATTCTTCGCGCCCAGCGGCGGTCTGCAGTTCTACGCCGACGCCGCCTCGCCGATCTCGGCGCAGCTGCTCGTCGCCAAGGGGCACTTCGTCAGCGCGGCCGCGCCCTACGGCATGGAGCTCAGCACCGAAGTCGAACTGGTCAAGTCGGTGCCCGGCGCCCCGCCGGTCTCGACCGAATCGATCAACATCAAGGTCGGCTCGGCGTACAAGAAGGGCAAGAAGACCATCTCCTACGGCACGCTGCCGAAGACGTGCCCGAAGGGCGGCTTCCCCGTGAAGTCGGAAATGACGTTCGCGAGCGGCGCGATCGTCGACCAGCGAATACAAGGCGCCATGCCCCAAGAAGTAGACGCAGATTGACAGCGGCGGGCCTCGGTCCCGCCGGAGGAAAGCGAGAGGGGCGGCCCCGTCAGCGGCGGGGTCGCCCTGATCGCTGTTGAGAAGGTAAGGAAGGATCATTCGGTTGACGCAGACCAGTGGGTGGAGGAGAGGGCCGGTCGCCGTCATCGGCGCCCTGGGCGATGGCCGCGCTGGTCGCGGTCGTGCTGCTGAGCGTCTCCGGCTGCGGAGGCTCGGGCGGGGGCGGTTACACCGTGCGCGCGATCTTCGACGACGCCGCCAACATGATCCCCGGCGAGGACGTGAAGATCGAGGGCGTGAAGGTGGGCGTCGTCGGGCCGGTCACGCCCACGCCGCAGCAGAAGGCGGCGGTCGAGCTGGACATCGAAAACGCGGGCTTTCAGGACTTCCGCGCGGACGCGAGCTGCACGATCGAACCGGAGGCGCTGATCGGCGAGAAGTTCGTCAACTGCCTGCCGACCCAGCCGCGCGCCGAAGGCACGCCGCTGCCGCCGCCGCTGCACAAGATCCCCAGCGGCCACGAAGGAGAAGGGCAGTACCTGCTGCCGGTGACGAACACCTCGAGCCCGGTCGACATCGACCTGCTCGGCGACATCAACCGGCTGCCCGTGCGCGAGCGGTTCACGATCATCATCAACGAACTCGGCGCCGGCCTGGCCGGTCGCGGGAGCGACCTGAACGTCGTCGTCCGCCGCGCCGGACCCGGCGCTGCGCGAACTCGACAAGGTGCTCGCCATCCTCGCCGGCCAGAACAAGGTGCTCGCGAACCTGGCCGAAGAGTCCGACCGCGCGCTCGCGCCGGTCGCCGGGCGTCAAAGACCAGATCTCGAACTTCGTCGTCGGGGCCGACACGGTCTCCAGGGCCTCGGCCAACCAGCGCGGTGCGCTCGCGCGCAACCTCGCGGGATTCCCGCCGTTCCTGGAACAGCTCGGGCCGGCGATGGAACGGTTCGGGCGCTTCGCCGAACAGACGACGCCGACGTTCACCGACCTCAAAGCGGCGGCGCCGGGGATCAACCAGACGTTCACGCAGCTCGCGCCGTTCGCCCGCAGCTCGACGGCGTTCTTCACGAGCCTCGGCAAGACGTCCAAGCTCAGCGGGCCGGCGCTCGCGGCGCTGCAGCCGCTGCTGGCGCGTGTGAAGACCCTCGGGAGCGCCGCCAAGCCGTTCAGCGCGAGCCTCTCCGAACTGTTCACGAGCCTGCGCGACACCGGCGGGCTGGAGCGGCTGATGGACTTCCTCTTCCTCGGCGCCGGCACGGCGAACGGTTACGACGCGCTCGGCCACTTCCTGCGCGCCGAACTGGTCGCCAACACCTGTCTGACCTATGCGGTCGTGCCGGCGAACGGATGCGGCTCCAAGCTGTTCAACACCTCCGGCGCGGCCACATCCGCCAGCTCCGGGGGCGGCGGCAGCGCGAGCGCGGGCTCCACGGGCCTGGTGATGCAGCGCACGCTGGCGGTGCTGAAAGGCGCGACGCCGGCGCAGGCGATCGCCAAATACCCGGGCTCCACCTCGACGACGACCGCGTTCGGGGGCGCCGGCGGCGAAGGCACGCGCAGCGCCAGCCGGTCGGCGGGTCGAGCGCCGGCACCACCTACTACACGCCCTCGCCGGAAAGCTCGGGCGCGAGCGGCATGCTGCTCAACTACCTGCTCGGCAACTGAGATGACCGCGACGCCCTCCCCACTACGACCACCACCTGCCGGCACGGTCACCGCAGCGCGATTCGCCGCTCTGCTCGCGTCGGTGGGCGCGATCCTCGTGCTGGCGATGGCGCCTCGGGCGAATGCCGAAGAACCGGCCGCGACGACGCCCGCTCCGCAGCCCGGGGCCGAAGCGACCCCGCCGAGCGGCGCGAGCACTCCGGCGACCACACCCGCGCCCGCGCCGGCGACCACGCCCGCGCCGGCGGCCACCACACCCGCCACGACGCCCGCGGGACCGGCAGAAGCCGGCGCCGAAGCGGGGCCGCGGGTGCAGGCGCAGCATCTGCAGCACACCACGCCCGGCGGCGGGGCCGGCAGGCGGCAAGGGCGGCGGGACGCACGCCAACGCGACCGGCGGAGGCACGGCTGCCGGCGGTGCGGGGCAGGCGCAGACGACCGGTGGCACGTCCGAAACGGAAGCGCACGCGGGGCGTCGCGCGCCGTCTCCCTCCGCGCTGACCCCGGGCCTGCCGCTCTCGCTGGGCAGCTCGATCGCGGGCGTTCCCGGGTTCTTCATCGAAAGCTTCCAGATCCCGCCGTTCCTGCTGCCGATCTATCAGGCGGCGGGCACCGCCTACGGCATCCCCTGGCAGGTGCTCGCGGCGATCAACGAGGTCGAGACGGACTACGGGCGGGATCTGAGCGTCTCCAGCGCCGGCGCGGAGGGATGGATGCAGTTCCTGCCCTCGACCTGGGCCCAGTACGGCGTCGATGCCAACGGCGACGGCTTCAAGGACCCATACAACCCGGCCGACGCGATCTTCACCGCCGCCCGCTACCTGCGGGCCGCCGGGGGAGATACGAACGTCAGGGCGGCCGTGTACGCCTACAACCACTCCCAGGCGTACGTCGACTCGGTGCTGCTGCGCGCGCAGCTGCTCGGGGGCACGCCGCCGGAACTGCTCGGTGCGATCACGGGCCTGACCGAGGCGCGCTTCCCGGTGCACGCCCCCTCGCACTTCAGCGACGGCTTCGCGACGGTTGCGGCGCACGGGTCGAGTGCCACGAAGACGCTGGCGGGCACGACGATCTACTCGCAGGCGGGCGCGCCGGTGATCGCGGTGCAGGACGGCGAAGTCGTGCAGATCGGCGACACTCCCTCGCTGGGACGGTTCGTGGCGCTGCGCGACGCGTATGGCAACACGTACGTGTATGCGCAGCTGGGCAGCGTGGCCGCGCTGTATCCGGTGCTGGAGCCGCGCGACCACACGGCGGTGAGCGCGCGGATCGCCCAGTCCGCCGGCGCCGGCGAACCGGCGCCCAGCGGTCCCGCGACGGCGGGCGCGCAACCGCGCTCGCCCCTGTCGGAAGGCGCGGCCGTGTCGGGGCTCGCGCTGGGAGCGGCGGCGGGTCTGGAACCGGCTCCGAGCATCCCGGCGCCCGCTCATCCCGCTCCCGCGGCCTCAGCGCCGGCGGTGGCGCCCCACTCCTCCCCTTCCGCGAGCGCGCGGGTGTTCCAGTCCGGGCCGAACGACGTCTATCTGCATCCGCTGCGCGCGGGCGTGCAGGTCATCGCCGGAACGGTTCTGGGCCATCTCGGCGCCGAAGCGAGCGACGCGGGTGCGACCCCCACGGTGGGCGCTCAGGGGGGCGGGGCGCGTATGTTCTTCCAGATCAAACCCGCGGGGGTGGGAGCGCCGCTGGTCGATCCGAAGCCGATCCTCGACGGCTGGGTGGCGCTCGAGAGCACGTCGATCTTCAGGGCCAAGGGCGAGAACCCGTTCCTCGCGACCTCGCCGAGCGTCGGACAGGTGCTGCTCGAGTCCAAGGCACAGCTCGAGCAGCTGCTGGCGCATGACCCGAGCATCCACATGCGCGCCTGCGAGCGGCAGGACGTGCAGACGGGCCGGGTCGACAAGCGCATACTGGCCACCCTCGAGTTCCTGTCGGTGTCCGGCTTGAAGCCGACGGTGCGCGGGCTTGGGTGCGCCGGCGCGGCGCCCGCCGCGGAAGGCAACGCGCCGGCGAGCTCCGCCGGCTACACGGTCAAGATCACGGCGGTCAACGGCATCCCGATCGCCGGTCACCAGGGCGAGGGCTCGATCGCGGACACGACGATCCGCAAGCTGCTGACGCTGCAGGGCGTGAATCGCCCGCTGCGGATCGTCAGCCTGACGAGCATCCCCGGCGCCGCGATCGCCCTCGCCAAGCGCAGCGCGCGCGATTATGTCTATGTCGCGTTCCGCCCGCTGGGCCCCCCGAACGGCGCCGGCGCGCGGGCCGCGAGCACGTTCGGCTCGCCGCTGTCGGCGACGGAGTGGACCAAGCTGATCGCCCGGCTGGGGGAGATCCCGGACCCGACGGTCGCCAGCGGACCCTCGGCGGCGGCGGTGCCGGACAGGCCCGGCGTAAGCGGTACGGGTGCCCCGGGCGCCGGACAGTCGGGCGTGGGGACGAGCGGTGCGGGCACGAATGAAGGTGGAGCGAGTGGCAACGGTTAGCCCCCCCAACCCATCGGCCGCGCCGCCGCCGCCCCCTCCGCGCGAGGGTCCGCCCCGGCCGGTTCGCGGCGCGCGTGCGCTGCCACCGGGCGTGGGGCGCATGGTCGCGGTGTGCGCGCTTGCGATCGTGGCCCTGATCGTCATCTACCTCCTGCTCGCCGGAGGGGGAGGCGTCGATTATCAGCTGGAAATGACCGAAGCCGGACAGCTGGTCAGGGGCGACCAGGTGCAGGTCGGTGGCGTGCCCGTGGGCAGCGTCACCGACATCAAGCTCACGCCCGACTTCAAAGCTCGCGTCACGATCCACGTCGACTCGTCTCTGGCGCCGCTGCACGAAGGCACGATCGCCGAAATCAGAGTGCCGTCGCTGACCGGCGTGGCAAACCGCTACGTCGCGCTCTCGCCGGGCCCGAACAATCGGCCGGCGCTCCCCGCGGGGGCGAAGCTGCCGGCCAGCGACACGCGCGAAGTCGTCGATCTGGATCGGCTGTTCAACACGCTGAACCCACCGACGCGCAAGGGCTTGCAGCAGGTCATCCAGGGCTCGGCCGAACAGTTCGCCGGGGCGGGCAGCGCGCTGGGCAGGTCGATCGAATACTTCACCCCCGCCTTCTCGGCGATCGACCACGTCTTCGACGAGCTCGTGCGCGACCAGTCGACGTTCACCGACTTCCTCGTGGAATCGGGCAAGGCCCTGACGACGATCGCGGCCCGCAAAGAATCGCTGAGCGACCTGGTCGAACACGCCGATCAGACCTTCCAGGCGATCGGCTCGCAGCAGAGCAATCTCGCGCTCGGGCTGCGCCGGCTGCCGGTGACGCTGAACCAGGGCAACAAGACGTTCGCCGAAATCCCCGCGACGCTGAGTGCGCTGACGCGGCTGATCAACGCATCGAGGCCGAACACGCAGGCGCTCAATACCCTCTTCGCAAAGCTCCAGCCGCTCGTGACGACCGCCACTCCGGTGTTGGGCAACTTCAGTCAGGCGATCTCACGGCCGGGCTCCGCCAACGACCTGACCGAAGCGTTCGCCGCGCTCCCGGCGCTCGCCCAGGCCCTGACGACGGCTTCGCCCGACGGCGTCAAGGCGTTGCGGGAATCGGTGCCGATCACCGCGTTCTTCGGCCCGTATGCGCCGGAGCTGCAGGGCACGTTCCGCACGTTCGGCCAGACGACCGCCTACTACGACGCCAACGGCCACTACGCGCGCATCAGCCCGGTCCTGCCCTCGTTCAAGCTCGGTGCCAACAACAACCTCACACCGGCGAACGCGCAGCAGGCCCTGGAAGGGCTGCAGACCGGGCAGCTGCGCCGCTGCCCGGGCGCTGCGACCCAGCCCTCGGCCGACGGCTCGGCGCCCTTCACCGACAACGGTCAGCTCAGCTGCGACCCCACGGAGACGCCCAAGTGAACCTGAGTCCGCACAGCTGCGCTGAATCGGCGTCCTCGGTCACTCGCGTGCCGGCCGATCGGCGATCCTGTCGATCGACGATCGGTACGCCAACGCTCTCCCTCGCGTCCTCCTGCCCAGCTCGCCCCGCGTGCTCATCGGAGCGAGTGTCATGAACCCGCGCCGCCGAGGGTCCCTGGCCGGGAGCCCGCTGCTGATCGGCGCGCTCACGACGCTGATCGTGATCGTGGCCGTGTTCCTGTCCTACAACGCCAACAACGGGCTGCCGTTCGTGCCCACCTACGACATCAACGTGGCACTGCCGGAAACCTCGGGGCTGCAGAAAGCCAACGAGGTGCGGATCGCCGGCACGCGCGTGGGGCTCGTCAGCTCGCTGACGCCGCGCGAGGATCCCGCGACGGGCCGCATCACGGCCATCGCCGAACTGAAGCTCGAAAAGGGGGTCGAGCCGCTGCCGGCCGACACCAAGGCGGTCGTGCAGTCGGTGTCGGCGATCGGGCTGAAGTACCTGGAACTGGAAAAGGGCAGCTCGCACGCGACCCTCAAGCCGGGCTCCACGATCCCGGCCACGCAGGTGCGCGAACCGGTGGACATCGTGTCGCTGTTCAACATGTTCGACCAAAAGACGAGGAGTGCGATCCAGAGCAACACGATCAACTTCGGCGACGGCCTGGCCGCCAGGGGGATTGGGTTGAACGAAACGATCGCGACGCTGCGGCCGCTCGTAACCAACGCGATCCCGGTGTTGCAGAACGTGCTCGCGCCGCGGACGCACTTCAGCAATCTCTTCCCCGCGCTCGACCGGATCGCCTCGGAATCGGCGCCGGTCGCCGAAACGCAGGCCACCTGGTTCCGTGAGCTCGACACATTCTTCTCGGCATGGGCGGGCGTGGCGCCGTCGCTGGAACAGACGATCGCGGGTGGCCCGGCGGCGCTCGCGCAGGCGACGCACTCGCTCCAGGCCGAGGCTCCGTTCGTCGAGAACGCGACCGAGTTCATGCGCCTGCTGCGCCCGAGCGCGAGCGCCCTGCGCACAGTCGCCCCGCAATTGGGCCACGCGTTCGCCGTGGGCGCGGTCAACCTGCGCGCGGCCACCGCCCTGAACGCGGGCGTGGCGGAAGCGTCGCAGGCGCTCGAGGCGTTCGCCCAGAACCCCGTCGTGACACTCGGTCTGGAAGACCTCACCCAAACGGCCGAAATCGGCGAGCCGCTGCTCGCCGGGATCGCGCCCGCCCAGGCCTTCTGCAACTACGCGACGCTGCTGTTCCGCAACGTGGCGAACCTGCAATCGGAGAACATTGGCGTCGGCACGCTCGCGCGCGCCGGGGTCGTGCTGTCTCCGACCGGTCCCAATGCCGAGGGCTTCCCCTCGGCGGTGCCGGCGAACGGGCCATCGACCGAAAGGGACAGCTTTGGCAAGTTGGTCAACAACAACTTCCTGCACGTCAATCCCTACCCGAACGTCGCCGGTCCCGGTCAGCCGCGACTGTGCGAAGCCGGTAACGAGAACTACCTGCCGGGCCGGCAGGTGGTCGGCAACCTGCCGGAGGGCGCCAGCACGAACAACCGCGAACTGACCTCGCGCGAACAGAACCTGTTCGGCGAAAAATATCCGAGCGCGACGCTCAAAGCCCTCGGCTTGAGCACGGGGAAGAAGAAGTCATGAGCGGCCTGCGCTTCTGGCGTCGCCACGACGAAATCCCCGTGGTCGAGCTGCGCCGCTCGAATCCGATGCGCGTGGGCGTCATCTTCCTCGCGATCGTCGTGATCGCCGTGTACTTCGGCTTCTCCAAGCACGTCCCGTTCAAACACGGCTTCCGCCTGAAGGCGGTGTTCGCCACGGCCGTCAACATCAAACCCAAGTCGCCGGTGCGTATCGCCGGTGTCCCCGTGGGCACCGTCACGTCGATCCAGCGCGAGGGCAACGCCGGTCTGGTGAACATGGAAATCGAAACGAAAGGACTGCCGATCCACACCGACGCGACGCTGAAGATCAGGCCGCGACTGTTCCTGGAAGGCAACTGGTTCATCGACCTGCAGCCCGGCAGCCCCTCGGCGCCGACCGTCTCCTCCGGCCATACGATCCCGATCACGCAGACCGCCGATCCGGTCCAGCTCGACCAGGTGCTCGACGCGCTCAACACCGACACGCGCGCGAACCTGCAGAACTTCCTGCAGGGCTACGGTGACGGCCTGACGCGCAAACCGGACGCGGCCGAAAACGCCGAACAGGACCCCGACGTATACGGGTTGAACGCGGCTCAGGCGCTGAACAAGACCTACCATGTCGCGCCCCCCGCGCTGCGGGGAACGGCGATCGTCAACCAGGCGCTCGGCGGCACCGAATTCCACGACCTGTCCGAGACGATCGCCGCGATCGCCAAGGTCACGGGGGCGCTGAACCTGCATGAGCAGCAGCTGAGCGAATGGGTCCCGAACTTCGACGCTTTCGCCGCCTCCTTCGCGTCGCAGTCCTCGAGTCTCAGCTCCGCGATCGCGCATCTGCCGGGAGCGCTGCGCAACACCACCCTGGCGCTCCTCGCGGTCGACGCGTCCGGGCCGCCGACCCGCGCGTTCGCCAATGCGATCATTCCCGGCGTCGAACAGACGCGCTCGACCGTCAGCGCCACGCTGCCCTGGATCGAACAGGTGCAGGCTTCGCTCGCGCCCGACGAGCTCGGCGGGGTCGCCAGGGGCCTGAACGAAGCGGCGCCGACGCTCGCCAAGTTCTTCGTCGAACAGACCCCCTTCGTCAAGCAGACCGATGCGTTCAGCAAGTGCCTGAGCAAAGTGTTCTACCCCGCCGGCAACACCAAGCTGCAGGACGGGTCGAGCACCTCGGGCGTGGAAACGTACAAGGAATTCTGGTACGCGCTGACCGGCCTGGCGGGTCTCGGTCAGAGCTTCTCCGGCAACGGCACGATGGCTCACTTCCTGCTCGGCAACAGCGGCCAGACGGTGCGCTCGGCGAGGACCTCGATCCTCGGCACCAAACTGCAGGGCCTGCAGATGCTCGCGCACTCACCGCTGCCGCCCCTGGGCACGCGCCCGGCCTATCCGGCCGAGGAGCCGCCGTACCAGCCGCTCGTGCCGTGCGACACGCAGGCGTTGCCCGAATTCAACGGCCCGCTGTCGCAGGGCCCGGCCGACGGGAGCGGCCCATGACCCCGGGCGAGAGTCACGAGGGCGGGCTGAGCGTCCGCGAACAGATCGCGCGCTACCAGAAAGCGTTCATCGCGGTCGTGATGATGATCGTGATCGCGGCGCTGGTCGGGGGCTACATCCTCGCGCACGAGAACCTCAAGCTGCCGGGCTGGGTGCCGGTGCTGGGGCGCAACTACTTCACGCTGAAGGCCGAGTTCCAAACCGCGCAGGCGGTGACGCCGGGGCAGGGTCAGGCGGTCACGATCGCGGGTGCGAAGGTCGGCGAAGTCGCGAGCGTCAGCCTGCGCAACGGGGTGGCCGTGGTGACGATGAAAGTGACCCCGAAATACGCTCTGATCTATCGCAACGCGACGCTGCTGCTGCGCCCGAAGACGGGGCTGCAGGACATCACGATCGAGGTGAGCCCCGGCTCGCCCTCGAGCGGGCGGCTGCACAGCGGTGAAACGATCCCGCTGGCGCAGACGGCCCCTGACATCAACTTCGATGAATTCCTCGCGGGCTTGGACGTCGAAACGCGCGACTACCTGCAGGAGCTGCTCGCGGGCGCGGGCGAAGGGCTCAAGGACAACGGCAAGGCTCTGTCCGCGACGCTCAAGCGCCTTGACCCCACCACGCGCGACACGGAGCTGATCGTCCGGCAGCTGCAAACCCGCCACGCGAACATCGCGCGTGCGATCCACAATTTCAAGCTGCTGATGGAAGCCTTCGGGGACAAGGACCAGCAGCTGGCCGACCTGATCCAGTCCTCGAATGCGGTGTTCAAAGTGTTCGGCGAACAGACCCTGAGCGTGCAGAAGACGCTGCGCCTGCTGCCGGGCGCGTTGAGCAAGACCGAACAGGGACTGGGCAAGATCGCCAAGGCGTTCGCCGTGGTCGGGCCGACGCTCAAGGACCTGCACCCCTTCGCCAGCGCGCTCGCTCCCGCCGAGGAAGCCGTGCGCGCGTCGTCCAAAACGACCACGCCGATCTTCAAGAACGACATCCGCCCGTTCGCGCACGAAATCCTGCCCACGATCGATGCGCTGCAGCCCAGCCTGAAGGATGTGGCGGCCTCCTTCCCCCAGCTGGCGAGCAGCTTCTCGGTGCTGAACGAACTGTTCAACGAGATCGCCTACAACCCCGGCAAGAAGCGTGGCGGGTTCCTGTTCTTCCTGAACTGGGACGCGCACAACCTCAACAGCGTCGTCAGCTCGGCCGACGCGCACGGGGTGTTGGGGCGTGGCCTGCTGTACGTGAACTGCAACGTGCTGCCGCTGCTCGCATCGGTCGCGAAGATCAACCCGACGGTGAACATACTGGTGGGCCTGCTCAACCCGCCGACCAAGGCGGCATGTCAGAGCGCCGGTATTCTCGGGGGGGCGGTCGCCGCTGCCGAGCGCGGTAAATCCAAAGCCCCGGCCGCCGGCCCGTTCTCGGGTTTGAGCCAACAACCGTTCGGAGGCGGACGCTAGATGCAGAAGCGCGCTCCCACCTTCGGCAACATCCTCGTGATCGTCCTGTTCGCGCTCAGCTGCTTCGGGCTGCTGCTGTTCCTGTGGGAGTCTTTCGGCGGGCCGGTGCCGCTGAAGCCGAAGGGGTACCAGTTCACGATCGCCTTCCCGCGCTCGCTGGCGTTGGCCGAACAGTCGGACGTGCGCATCAGCGGCGTCGACGTCGGACATGTGGTCGCGCTGAAACTCGGCAAGGAAGGGCGCACCGTGGCGACGCTCGAACTCTCCAGCGAGTACGCGCCGATTCGCGCCGATATGCACGCGATCCTGCGCCAGAAGACGCTGCTGGGCGAGACCTACGTCCAGCTGATCCCCGCGAGTCGGATGGGGCCCTATCTGCCCGACGGTGGCAGGCTGGCCGACAGTCAGGTCGAACAGTCGGTGACACTCGATGACATCCTCTCGCTGCTCACCCCGAAGACGCGCAAGGACTTCCAGATCTGGCAGCAGGCGGTCGCGCAAGGGATCACGGGCCGCGGCGAACAGATCAACACCAACTTCGCCGAGCTGCAGCCGTTCAGCGAACACGCCAATCAGCTGGTGAGTGTCCTCGCCTCCCAGGAAGGCGCGGTCACGGCTCTCGTCAAGAGCACCGGCGAAGTATTCGACGCGCTCACCCAACGCGACCACCAGTTCCAGGGCTTCGTCGTCAACGGCCAGAAGACCTTCCATGCGTTCGCCGAAGAGAGCCAGGCGTTCGCCGATGCCTTCAGGGCGCTGCCGGCATTCGAGAGCAACTCACAGGTGGCCTTCAAAGAACTCGACAAATTCTCCACCATTGCCAATCCGTTCTTTGTGGAAATCCGTCCGGTCCAGCGCCAGCTGTCCTCGCTGTTGGGAGCGACGAAGCCGTTCGCGCCGGCATTCAACAGCTTCCTGACCTCGCTCGGTCCGCTCACCGCCGCTGCCAAGAAGGGGCTTCCGGCGGTCAAGCAGCAGTCCGAACTGTTCGTGCCGCTGCTGGAAAATATCCGGCCGGTGCTGCACAACTTCGACCCCTTCCTGCAGTTCTCGGGGGAGTACGTACCAGAGGTGCAGGCGTTCCTCGGCAACTTCACGGCCGCCACCCAGGCCCACCTCGGCGACAGCAACACGGAAAACCAGGGCCCACCGTTGCACTACCTGCGCACGATGAACATACTCGGCCCGGAAAGCCTCGCGATCTACACGAAACGGATCGGCATCAACCGCGCCAACCCCTACTTCCAGCCCGGTGCGTTCCGAGCCCTCGCCAACGGGGGACTGAAAGTGTTCGAAGGCGGCTCATGCGCGGACTCGGCGCCGTCGGTGAGCGGGCCCGCGAACGAAACGATCTCTCAGACCCTGATCGAACAGCTGATCCAGTTCCACGTCGCCAATGCGCCGGAAACTCCCAATGCCGTACCCGCTCCGGCCTGCAACCAGCAGGGCTCGTTCACGTTCAACGGTCAGACGAGCCAGTACCCGCACGTGACCTACGGCGGGAAATAGCAAGCGCGCGCTCGTGGCCGAGGTAGGGCATGAGGGCGAAGTACAGGAGATCGGGAAATAGGCCGGGCAGCTCGTCGGTATGGCGTTCGAGCGCCAGACGGTGGAGGATCGAGGCGATCCCGCCGACCACCGCTTCGGATATCTGCGGAGGCAGGTGATCGGCGTCGGCGGCCTCGGGCTCGCCGAGTCCCTGCTCGAACGCCGGCACGCAGCGGGCCACGGCGGAATGCAGGCGGGTGAGGACCGGCTCGCCCGCGCCGAGGCACTCGACCAACGCCAGCCGCGCTCCCTCGGGGTCGCCGGCGAGCGCCTCGAGCAGCGCCTGCAGACCGAGACGGATGCGCTCAGACCAGCCCCTCGATCCCTCGACGCGTTCGGAGATCGCGTCCTCGATCCAGCGAATCTGCTCGTCGAGCGCCGCCAGCATGCAGTCCTGCTTGTCCTCGAAGTGCTCGTAGAAGACCGGCTCCGGGATCTCGGCGAGCACCAGCACCGCCTCGACGGTGGTTCGGTCATAGCCCTCGCGTGCGACCGTCAGCACGAATGCGTCGAGAGCGCGCCGGCGTGGATCCCGGATGGGGGACGACGGCTCGAGTGCGACCGCGCAACGTCTGCGATCAAGCATCACTGACTCCTCCCTGTACTCCCCTCCGGCTATAAACTGATTCTGACGCAATATCGTAGACTGCTCGACAGCAGATTGTCAAGCTGCTGCGGTTGCCGACATCGGAGCGGCCGACTAGTATCCGAGAGATGGATAGGACCGATGGCATGCCAGGCGGCTCCGGGGCGGGGCCCGATCCAGACTCCGGGCGCGAGACCGCGGGCTTGAGCCGGGTCCCGGCGGGCGAGGACGAGGGTCTCCTTGCCAGCCGGCGAGAGGGGGCTGCTGAGTTCGAGTATCACTCCAACGAGGTTGATCTGCTCGGCGATCCCGACGACGAGCGCTGGTCGATCCGCTGCCTAGACTTGCACAAGCGGCTGGGAGGGGCGCCCGTTCTGAACGGCCTGAACGTAGCGATCCCCGACGAGACGATCACGGTGGTCCTGGGTCCGTCCGGCACCGGCAAGAGCGTGCTCATCAAGCACCTGATCGGGCTGATGTTCCCGGACTCCGGGGACGTCATCGTCAAGGGGCAATCGGTCCCCGCCCTGACGCTGCCCAAGCTCCTGGCGCTGCGCCGCAAGATCGGTGTGCTGTTCCAGGACGGCGCCCTGTTCGGGTCGATGTCGGTGTATGACAACGTCGCGTTCCCGCTGCGTCAGCACACGGACATGTCCGAGGCGAAAATCTCCGAGATCGTCCGCAAGCGCCTATCGGACGTTGGGCTTACGGAAGCGATCGACTACATGCCCAACCAGCTGTCCGGGGGAATGCGCAAGCGCGCCGGGTTCGCCCGTGCGCTGGTGATGGAGCCTGAGATCGTGATCTTCGACGAGCCCGACTCGGGCTTGGATCCCGTGCGCACGGCGCTGCTGTGCGACTTGATCCAGGAGATGCACACCCTCTACGGGGGCACGTATATCGTCGTGACCCACAACATCGCCTCGGCGCGGCAGATCGGCGAGTACATCGCGCTGCTGTGGCGGGGGCGGATCGTGGAGGCGGGGGACGCGGAGCGGATGTTCTCTTCGGAGAATCCGTTCGTGCGCCAGTTCCTCAGCGGGTCGGCCGAGGGCCCGCTGACGATGGATTGAGAAGCAGAGCCTCTCAGGATGTCGCGTGTGGTGTGAGCGCGATCGCGGTCAGCACCAATCCGTCGCGAACGAGCCAGCGGCCCGAGAATCCCGTCAGTCGCCTGTCGTTCAGCAGCGGCCCGGGGACCAGCAGCCGGGCTGTGAAGGTCTCCGCGACCGCGTCGAGCGTGACGATCGCATCCTCGAAGCCCAGCCACCGCCTGGCGAGGGGAAACCAAGCCTTGTAGACGGACTCCTTCGCGCTGAAAAGCAGGCGATCCCAATGCACCTCCGGCGCCTCGCGCCTGCGCTTGCCCAGCCAGGAGAGCTCCTCGCTCCCGGCGATGTCCGACAGCACGCCATCGGGCAGCGCGGCGTGCGGCTCGGCGTCGATCCCGATCGAGATCATCTCGGATGAGCGCGCGATGGCGCACGCACGGTAGCCGTCACAATGCGTGATGCTGCCAACTACGCCCGCTGGCCAGCGCGGCTCGCCGCGGGCGCCGTTGGTGACGGCAGACGGAGGCAGGCCGAGCCGCGAGAACGCCTCGCGCGCGCACGCGCGCGCGGTGGTGAACTCGCGACGGCGCTTCTCGACGGCCTGTCCAACCGCGGCCTCCTCTGCCGGGAACAGCACGACGTCGGCTGGGTCCTCCCGTGCCTCGACTGCAATCACCGCGCTCGGTAGGATCGCCTCGATCACGCATCCTCCAAAGGCAGGATTCGCCGCAGGACATCGCGCGCCGCCCTCCGGCGCTGCCACTCACGCGGATATCCCAGTGAGACCTCCTCGAACCTGACCCCGTCATGCCAGGTGGTACGTGGGATATGGAGGTGCCCGTATACGACGACGGCCGCACGGAACCGTCGATGCCAGTCGGCGGTGCGCAAAGTGCCGCACCATTGCGCGAACTCCGGGTGCCACAGCGCCCGAGTCACCTCGTCGATCAAAGGAAAATGGCTGACCAGCACGGTTGGGATGTCCGCGTCGCAGGCCGCGAGGCGAAGTTCGGTCTCTTGCACGCGTGCATGACACCACGCCTCTCTGCTCGAGTATGGGTCCGGGTGCAGCACCAACTCATCGCTGCACACCACCCCCGCCGCCTGGGCCAGCGCGAGCGACTCTCGCTTGGTGCGGGCTATGTTACGGCCAAATGTGTAGTCGTAGAGGAGAAACAGAGGCGCGATCGTCATTGGGCCTCCGGCACCCTCCCAGACCGGATAGGGGTCCTCTGGTGTAACAACTCCGACCTGGCGACATATCTCCACCAGGTGCAGATATCGCTGCTCGCCGCGCAAATCGACCGCGTCGTCCGGGATGGTCCACAGCTCATGGTTGCCGGGTACCCACACGACTTTCGCGAACCGCTCACTCAGCAGGCTCAGCGTCCATTCGACGTCAACTGTCGTCTCGCTTACGTCTCCGCACACCAACAGCCAGTCGGCGGGCGAGCGCGGCCGAAGATTTTCCACTACTCGGCGATTGTCGGGGTGAGTGACGTGCAAGTCACTTACGCCGAACAGAGTTCCCTGTGACGCCGGATCGGTGGACATCAGATCTATCATATAGCCGCTCTCGTCGACGGTGATTATGCTCGAGTCTCGAGTACCTGCAGCGTGTGATTTTCTCTCCTGGCGCCGTCCGAGCATTGGTGTACGATCTTGACCCAGCCGATAGTCTACGACCGCCACCGCCCGCAGGTTCGCCGATGACAAGCCGACTCGATCCCCAAGCGCAAGACCTTCTCGACGTGATCAGCGCTGCGGGGCTGGCGCCCGTCCACACCCTGTCGGTCGCGGATGCGCGAGCGCGCATGAGGGCGGCGTTGATCAGTGCAACAGCGCCGCTGGTGCTCGATAGGGTCGAGGACGTCCCTCTGGCGACTCCAAGGGGAGAGCTGCGGTTGCGCCTTTATCGGCCGCGTGAGGGTACTCTTCCCGCCGCCCTCTTCTTACACGGGGGCGGCTGGACGCTCAATGATGTCGACACGCACGACGATCTCTGTCGCCGTCTCGCCAAGCGCTCCGGGTGGCTGCTCGCGTCACTGGACTATCGCCGCGCTCCCGAGCACAAGCATCCAGTGGCCCTCGAGGACGCCTACTACGCGTACCGGTGGCTCTTGGACAACGCCGGACGTATCGGCTGTGACCCAGCCTGCCGCGCGGTTGTGGGTGAGAGCTCGGGGGGCACGATTGCAGCGAGTCTGACGTTGCTGCTGCGCGACAGCGGCGCGCCCATGCCCACCTATCAAGTAATTGCCTACCCATTGATGGATGCTCTCGACAGCCGGCCTTCTCGCCGCGAGCATGACAGTGGGTACATCCTCGACGGCGAGCAGGTCAGGTGGTTCCTGGATAACTATCTACCGGCCGACTGCGATCCCGCGGATCCATATCTTTTTCCACTTGCCGGCGGGGATCTGTCCGGCCTGCCGCCGGCACTCGTCATGACCGCAGAGTTCGATCCGCTGCGCGATGAGGGCGTCGCGTACGCCGAGAAGCTCGCGCGGGCTGGGGTTACCGTAGAGCATCTGCACGCCGACGATCAGATGCACGGTTTTCTGCTGTTGAGCAGGGCCGTGGTCAGGGCCGGCCAGCTGGTCGATTACCTGGCCGATGCCCTCGCCTCACACAAAGCCGACCGCGGACCTGCGGGACCGCTGCTTTGAGCTAGGGCGACTCGCGCATGCCGATTACCGAGGTGGTTGAGTGCGCGCTGCGCCCGGCTCGTTCATCTGGTGGCGTCGCGACGCGTCGCTAGGCAGTGGATCGTGTAGCCGTCAAGATAGAGCAACGTGATCGCGGGAGAGGACACGTCGGGCCGGGGGGAGGCGCGTGAGGTAGTCCGTGCCGAGGTGGCCGCGCGGTTGCGTGCGCGCTTCCCGGAGATTGAGAAGGCGATCTTTGTGAACGTCCGCGATGGACTGTCCGATCCGGCGGAAAGCGGGGACGCCGAGTATGCGCAGGGATTGCGCGTAGCGGTCGTGGCGGTCTTGGACTACGTACTCACCGGCATCGCGCAGGGAGATGAGTGGTCTGGGCCAATCCCGTCGGCGGCTGTGGCGCAGGCACGGCGGGCGGCGCGCAGCGGTGTGGGTCTGGAGACGGTGCTCCTTCGCTATACCGTCGGCAACCGTGTGTTGAGCGGCTTTGTGGTGGATGAGGTCGATCGCTTGCCGGGTCAGATATCACGCCCACTGCTGAATACGCAGGGCGCATTGGTCGAGCGTCTCATGGCCGCGGTCTCGAACGAGTACAAGCTCGAAATAGAGCGGGCCGGGCGCTCGCTCGAACAGCGTCGCGGGGAACGCGTACAGAGGCTGCTGGCGGGCGAGCCTGTCGATCCGGGCGAGTTTGACTATGAGTTCGAGGATGCCTGGCATCTCGGCGTGATCATCGTCGGGGCGAGGGCGCGGGAGGCGGTCCGGAGTTTGCGGTCGGGCCTGGACCGCGAAGTCCTGCCCGTATCGCGAGGCGAGAAGACGATGTGGGTCTGGCTCGGTGGCCAGCGCAGGCTCCCGGTTGCCGACATCGAGGCGCGACTGTCGACCATGGCAGACATGGGAGTATCGCTGGCCGTCGGCGAGCCGAGCCGAGGGCTCCATGGATGGCGTCTCACGCACCACCAGGCGCAAGCCGCGCTTGTGGTCGGACTGCACCGGCCACAAGGTACCACCCGGTATGCCGAGGACATGCTCCTCGCGGCTGCGCTGCAGGATGAAACACTGGCCACCTCACTGCGGGAGATATTCATGTCTCCGCTAGCCGGCCAGAGGGACGGTGGCTCGGTATTGCGCGAAACGCTGCGCGTCTACTTCGACGTGACGAGCAATGCCGCTACGGCAGCCGTGAGGCTCAAAGTCGATCGACACACCGTCGAACGCCGCCTGCAAAGGATCGAGGAGAGGCTCGGCCGGTTGCTCCCAACATGTCAGGCCGAGCTGGAGGTGGCTCTGCGTCTCTATGAGTTGGGAGCCGTCGCGGACACCGACAGCGCCGCCCACGCGGTGGGTCGGTCCTCCGATGGGGGACTTTGACTCACAATGGGCCTATCTGGTGCATTCGGGCTCATGGAGTGCGCCATATAGGCGCGTCTAAACCAACCACGGGTCAATACTGGTAAGTAGGATCATAGTGAAAATTAGTCCCTACAAGCGGGCCGCGCCTCTACGCTGCCGCGCTGGTGCGCTATTCGGCGTGGGTTACGACGACATTGTGGCGGTGTTCCGTGAGATACGTTGAAAATGGTCGGGTAGGGTCCTCGCCTGAGAATGTTGGCGCCGGAGTCGTGATGCGGTTACGTCTGCGGCACGCGGCGATCGAGGAGGTGATCTTCGCCCGCATCCGCGATCCTGTATCGTTTGGTTCGGCCGGCAGCGAGGACGCGGAATATCTCGCGGGGCTGCGTGCGACTGTCATTGCGGTCGTGGACTATGTCCTTACGGGCATCGAACACGGAGAGGACTGGTCGGGGCCAATTCCCTCGACCGCCGCGGCGCAGGCGCGTCGAGCGGCACGCTGCGGAGTCAATCTGGACACGCTGGTGCTCAGGTATATCGCCGGTCACCGACTGCTGGGCGAGTTCGTCAAGGACGAGGCCGATCGCGGCGGCTATTCCAGCCATGGTCATGCTTTGCACCAGCTGCGCAGGACGCAGGAGTCGCTGCTCGAGCGTCTCACGGCCGCGATCACCCGCGAATATCAGCAGGAGCGCGAGCTGATGGAGCGATCTCCCGGTCAGTGCCGCAGACAACTGGTGCAGAAGCTGCTCGCCGGTGAGCCCGTCGACGCCGCCGGGTTGGACTACGAGCTGGACGTCTGGCACCTCGGCGTGATTGTCACCGGCGCGGGCGCAGAGAGAGCCGTCAGGATATTGGCGAACGGCCTTGGCCGTCGGCTCTTGGTCGTTTCATTCGACGAGCCGACCGTGTGGGCATGGCTCGGTGGGCATCGCAGGCTCGCGGTCGCCGATATCGAGCGTCTACTGTCGGCCAACGGGATCGACGGCGTGTCGCTCGCCATCGGGGAGCTGCGCAAGGGAATCGACGGATGGCGCCAGACCCACCGCGAAGCTCAGGCCGCGCTGCCGGTTGCGCTGTACAGGCGGCAGACACTCACGCGGTGCGCGGACGTCCCGCTCGAGGCGGCGCTGCTGCAGCACAAGCTGCTGGCAAGTCTGCTGGTCAAGAGCTATCTGGCGCCGCTCAGCAGCCAAAAGGACGGGGGGGCAGTGCTGCGAGAGACGCTACGCGCCTACTTCGCCAAGGAATGCAACGCGGCCAAGGCTGGTATTGCGCTCAGCGTCGATCGGCACACCGTCGGACGTCGCCTGCACATGATCGAGGAGGCGCTCGGTCGGTTGATTCCCACGTGCCGCACCGAGTTGGAAGTGGCTTTGCGCTTGGACGAGCTCGGCGATGCCGTCGGTATCGACAACCTGCATGCGACTGAGTGCTATTGACATCCGCGAGGTATCATCTGGTGCGAGCAGCCCAGCGCTGGACGCGGTGGTGCGAGATGCGCATAGAACCGCACCATAGTGGTATGTCATAAGTCAAGCCGCAGCCGATATAAATCGACAATCGGCATGCTTTGCCTCTCGAGCCACATACCTGTTGGTCGCAGATTCGACGGTTTCATATCGGGTCGGGGCGCGTCTGACTCTCAGGAGCGCCGGTCATATCGCAGACGTGCGATCGGAGATCGCACACGATCGTGTGCCCACGTTCACGGGTATGGGCCATCAGCTGGCGACGGCGCGCCATCAGGGCCTGGACGGATCGGTGCGCATGGCCGCTGAGGCGTCGCTTATGCGCTCGATCGACGATTTGCCGGGGCCGCTCGAATTGCCCCTGATCGGCAACGTACATAAGCTTTTCCCCTTCTCGCGCGTGCATCTGAACGCGGAGAAGTTGGCCAGGCGCTACGGTCCGATCGTTAGTGTCGGTGCGCGTCGGCGACGTGTGATCCTCATCAGCGACACCGATGCGATCAACACGATCCTGCGGGATCGTCCGGAGCGATTTCGACGCTGGTCGGATCAGAAGAGGATCAGCAAGGAAATGATGAGCTCGACGAGCCTCGTCTTCGCCGAGCCCGTCGACTGGAAGCGCCAACGGCGTCTCGTCGTCACGGCGCTGAATACCAATCACCTGCACCGCTACTTCCATATCATCGCCACGAGCTGCGAACGCTTGCACCGGCGGCTGATCGATGCCGCGAAAGATCGAAAGGTGCTCGACATACAGCGAGAGCTGACATCCTACACAGTCGATATCACCTCGGCGCTTGCGTTTGGGCACGACCCCAACACGCTCGAACGCGGTGAAAACAAGCTCCAAGGAGACATCCAACTGCTCCTGCGCATGACAGCCCGCCGGGCCGCCATGCCTTTCCCATACTGGCGTTGGGTCAAGCTGCCGGCCGATCGTGCCCTGGAACGCTCATTGATCGAGATCAATCGCGAGGTGTCCGGATATATCGAGCAGGCAAGGAGGCGGATGCGCGAGCGACCCGAGTTGCAGGAGGTGCCGGAGAACTTCCTTGAGGGAATGCTGGCCGCTCAGCAGGCAGACGGCAGCTTTACAGACAACGAGATCATCGGCAACACGCTGGCCGTTCTCACTGCCGGCGAGGATACGACCGCGCACATGCTCAGCTGGACGATGTGGTTTCTCGGATCCCGACCCGACGTCCAGGCACGGCTCGCGCGGGAGGCCGACGAGGTCTTGGGTGATCAGACATTCCTCGACGGACACGAGAGTGTCGCGTCCTTGCGCTATGGCGAGGCGGCGCTGCGGGAGTCGCTGCGCTTGAAGAGCGTCGCCCCGCTGCTGACGGTCGAGGCGTTCTCTGACACCACAATCTGCGACACCCATATTCCGGTGGGAACGCGCCTGCTGCTGTTGACCCGCTACGCCGGTCTGCAGGGTGAGGTCTCCCAGGATGCAAGCAGCTTCGAACCCGAGCGCTGGCTTGGTGAGGACGAGAACGATCGCCCGGCGCCCGATCAAAAGTCATTTCTCTCCTTCGGCGCCGGGCCCCGTTTCTGTCCTGGACACAATCTGGCGTTCCTCGAGGCGAAGGTGGCGCTGGCGATGATCGCTCACAACTTCGAGCTCGAGCTCGATCACTCGAAGGGACCGGTACGGGAGCATTTCGGCTTTACGATGACCCCTCAAGGTCTACGGGTACGGCTGCGCAAGCGCGAGCGGGCTATGATCCAGCCGCTACCGCTCCACGCAACCGGGTAGCGTTTACAAACTCGCGGGGCTTCGCCAAGGCGGCGCGGCTCACAAGGGATAGGGTGGGTGGAGGTGGCGCTGTGCCTAGAGCGAGAATACGGGCGTATCGCTCAGTAGAACGCAGGCGGGGGTAGCGGATGGTGTTCCGTGGTTCGGAACGCCAGCCGGTTATACGATGAACATTTGAGCGATGTGGCGCATAGCGAGCGGCGTGCCGCGCCATATTGGTACACCATGAGTCGTCCCGCAGGCGATAGAAATTGACCTCGATATCCATCGTGCAAGAGAGGAAGCGAGATGCTCAAGGTACCCAGACGTCTGCGCCCGACCACAATAGGCCTCGCGGCAGCGACGGCGCTCGTGGTCGCGGCGTTCGCCGGTCTTGTCTCTGCGGGCTCGGCGCTTGCCGACCACGGCTGGCGCTCAGAACCACCTGTGACATTGAATGGAGCCTGGGCTCAGTTCAATCGCTGTCCAGTTGACGAACCGGAAATGCTCGCGGCAAATGGCACAACAGTTAGTGCGTTCTGCAGTGCCCAGAATTCCCCCAATGGCTCGATGACGATCGGCAACCTGACCGTCACCACCAAGCACAGCAGCCATCAGTTCGGGCTCCTCGAGAACGACGAAACCGGGTCGTGGACGGTTGTCGAACCGGAAAACGGTGGACTCTCTGACGAATCACTCGAACTTCCCGGCGGTCTACGTGGTCTGATATGCCCCAGTCATGGGCGTTTTGCACGGCGGGTCTGCCAGAATCATCACGATCAGGGGTGGAATGAAGGTGCCAATGTCGTTACTTGGACGATGGAAGCAGCCGGCGTTCTGACTGAATTCAACTTGTTTGCGGGACTGGCCATCGAAGCGCCGATCGGTGCGCAACCAGTGAAGATCCACCTGCAGAATGCGCTGTTGGGCCGCAACTGCTACATCGGCTCTGACGCGGAACCGATCCTGTTGCATGCGGGCAATACGACCCAACCGACTGCGAGCATAGAAAACTTTGAACTCAACGGCACGCCGAATGCAGAAGGTAAGTTGGAGAAGATCGCGGTCCAGGCGAACCAGGGCGACAACAAATTCGCGGTTCCAGCGGCCAGTGGCTGCGGCCACATGGAATTCTTCGATCAGGCCATCGACAACAAGATCGGCCTGCCCTCGCCGTCTGGCAAGAACGACTTGGCGTTCAACGAAGCATCGAGTGCTCTCATCGGGCTCATAGACTTGGAAACCCCCAACGACGGACAAGAACTGTCAAAATCCTGGCACTCCGCCGTGGTTCCAACTCCGCCTGAAGAAGGCAACGGACATGGATTCGGCCACGACCCTCACGGGGGAGGCGGTCGGCACTGGTATCAGCATGAATTCGAAGAAGAATTCCACCGCAAGTTCAGACACCACAACGATTAGATAACCACAGCAGCTGTATCAGCTGGTCACCATGAGGAGCATCGGGTCACAGGCGTCTGCTGGCGCACTGTGGCCCGGTGCCCGCTCTCGAGGTTACCTCATGGCTCAGGGCATCTCTGACTGTGGCTGAGGTTCGCAATCGAAGATGACATCTGGGTGCATTCATTGTGTGCTCTGAAGTCTTTGACAGATGTCATACCGATAGCGCCCCGAGAATATCGGGCTCGCCAAGCAAGTTTGCGAAGCGTCCAGTATCAGTCCTTTACTCGCTGATCTCTATCGGAGATCGCCTGGCACGAGAATATGCACAAACCGTGGGACACCATGGTGTATTTTGCAAACTTACCGCACCATATCGGAATATCACTGATGGTCCTTTAGGCTGTATAAATCTTGCTGGCTTTCCGTCAAAAACCCGCTCTCTCGAGCTTACCCTCTACCCGTCTATTTCATGCCAAAATCCTCAGCCCGTTCTGTTTGCAAGTTCCGTAGGGAGTGTTTGGTGGGCTGGCGGACGGCACCATCTACACCAGTCCGCCGGTCGCGCGCCGACGGTCTACCTCTACGCTGGATTCTGCTCGAGCCGGCGTGAGCACCTACGAGGTACCTCAGACGCGGGCCGGTGACCGACTGAACGACGAGACACCAGGTGTCGGTACGACGGCCGAGTTCGCGCCCGAGACAATCGGCCTTGCTCACGCGCGGCTGCAGGCCCTGCTTGACGCCGACACATTGCACCCATGGCGCTCGGCTGTGGGTGATGGCGTGATTGCCGGCTCAGCGCGGGTGCATGGTCGCCCCGTATGCGTGTGGGCGCAGGACATCAACCATCGTGGTGGCTCCTTGGGTGCTGCCGGTGGAGAGACGATCGCGCGCACCATTCGACACGCAAGCCGCGCCGGGGTGCCGGTTATCGGCGTCTCACACTCAGGCGGGGCACGTCTGCAGGAGGGCGTCGCCGCGCTGAGCGCCTACGGGGCGATCTTTCGTGAGCAGGCGCTTGCACGTGTTCCGCAGATTACGCTGATTCCGGGTGTATGTGCTGGTGGAGCGGCCTACTCGCCGGCGCTCGGGGACTTTGTCATGATGATTCAGCCACACGGTCGCCTGTTCCTGACCGGCCCAAGGGTCATCGAGCAGGTTACACGTGAGCAGACCGACGCCGAGAGCCTCGGTGGTCCGCGTGTGCACGCGGCCAACGGTGTCGCACAGCTCGTTGCCGATGACGATGACTCTGCCGCCAAACTGCTGCGCGAGCTGTTGACCTATATCCCATCGACCCTCGGCGGACCGCTGCCGCTCCTGCCGGCAATCGATCCACCGCCGGGAAGTCCCGCGGACCACGTGCCGTCCAGCACCCGTCATGTATATGACGTGCGTGATGTGATCATGTTGCTCCTAGACGGAGGGCTTCATCTGGAGCTCTCTGATAGGTGGGCACGAAATCTGGTTACGACGCTGGGCCATCTCGACGGACGTCCGGTTGGTATCATTGCCAATCAGCCACGCTGCCTCGGCGGGACAATCGATAGTGCGGCCTCTGAAAAGGGACGGTGGTTTGTCGATCTCTGCGACCGCCTCGCGCTTCCTCTCGTGGTCTTGGTGGACACACCCGGCTTTCTCCCGGGTGTAAATCAGGAGCGAGCCGGAGTCATTCGCCACGGCTCCGCTCTGCTGCGTGCGTTCGCGCGTGCTACCACGCCAAAGGTGACTGTCACCTTACGTCAAGCCTACGGGGGCGCGCATATTGTGATGAATTCGCGAGATCTGGGGGCCGATCTCACACTCTCCTGGCCACACGCACAGATTGGTGTGATGGGCGCGCCGCAGGCCGTCGCCATCACCGAGCGCCGCGCGATCGCCGAGGGAGCTGATGCGGACGAGCTCGCGGATGTGTACGCATCGGAGCGACTCGGAGTCAACTCCGCGGCTGCCGGCGGTTTTGTCGACGAGATCGTCGCCCCCGGAGAGACGCGCGAGCGTCTCATCAGAGCTTTGGAGTTGCACGCGTGAGGATCGCTACGAACCGTCACCTGGATCATCCGCGTCTGTCTGCTCGGACCGCAAAGAGGAACAGCGACCGTGGTTGAACAGCCAGGCGCTTCTGGTGAAGAGTCGAGATCTGCATCGGCGGCTGCTGTCGATGAGCCGATTGCGGTTGTGGGCATTGCCTGTCGCGTACCGGGAGCATCCAGTCCGGCCGGCTTCTGGCGTCTGCTGCGAGAGGGCGTGGACGCCGTCACGGAGATCTCCGGGCAGCGGCGGGCGCTTGCCGGAGGCGGCTCGGTCTTCGCTCCGGGGGGCGAGGCAGGAGCCGATCGCGAGGTGTGGCGGCTTTCTCGATGACATAGACCTATTCGATGCCGCCTTCTTCGGGGTCTCCCCGCGAGAGGCGGCGGCGATGGATCCGCAGCAGCGGCTGATGCTGGAACTCGGCTGGGAGGCGGTCGAGGACGCCGGCGTGCTGCCAGTCCAGCTCGACGGCAGCCAGACCGGCGTGTTCGTCGGGGCCATCTCCAGCGACTACGCCGACCTGCTGCACGTCCTGCGGCCACGAGGCAGTCACACGTCACGCCCTCACCGGGTTGCACCGCAGCATGATCGCCAACCGGGTGTCCTACACCCTCGGTCTGCGCGGACCCAGCATGACGGTGGACACGGGCCAGTCATCGTCGCTGGTCGCGGTTCACCTCGCGTGCGAGAGCCTGCGCCGGGGCGAGTCCGAGCTGGCGCTCGCGTGCGGCGTGCACCTGAACATCTCGCCGAACAGCGCCGTCGTGGCCTCCAGGTTCGAAGGGCTCTCCCCGGACGGGCGCTGCTTCACCTTCGATGCTCGCGCCAACGGCTACGTCCGCGGCGAGGGCGGCGCCGTCGTCGTGCTCAAGCCGCTGGCCGACGCGCTGGCCGCCGGCGACCACGTGTACTGCGTGATCCGCGGCAGCGCGGTCAACAACGACGGCGGCGGCGAGGGCCTGACGGCGCCCAGCCAGCATGCGCAGGAAGAGGTCCTGCGGCTCGCCTACCGCAGGGCGGGCGTCAAGCGCGGCGACGTCCAGTACGTCGAGCTGCACGGCACCGGCACCAAGCTCGGCGATCGGATCGAGGCGGCGGCGCTCGGCGCCGCGCTCGGGGCCGGCCGGCCCGCGTTCAGGCCGCTGCCGGTCGGCTCGGTCAAGACCAACATCGGGCATCTCGAGGGCGCCGCCGGCATCGTCGGGCTGATCAAGACGGCGCTCGCCATCGAGCACCGTGAGATCCCGGCGAGCCTCAATTTCCAGACGCCCAGCCCCGATATCCCGCTCGATGCGCTGCGGCTGAGCGTGCAGCAGCCAGCTCGCTGCATGGCCGAACACGGACGGGCCGTTGCTCGCCGGCGTCAGCTCGTTCGGCGTGGGTGGGACCAACTGCCACCTGGTCCTGGGCGAGCCGCCTGCTGCGGGAGTCGAGCGCGTCCACGCTCGGGCGTCGCAGACGCGGCGCGACGAGATCGCCGTCGGCGCCGCTCGGCGAAGAGTGCATGCGTGTGGGTCCTGTCGGGCCGCGGGGAACCGGCCCTGCGCGCGCAGGCACGAGCGGCTCGGCGAGCAGCTCGACGTCGAGAGCGAGCTCGATGCCGGCGACGTGGGGTATTCGCTGGCCGTCGGTCGCACGGCGTTCGATCGCCGGGCGGTGATCGTCGGAGACGAGCGCGAGGAGCTGCTCACCGGTCTCGGCATGCTGGCTCGGGAAGAGCCGGCGGGCAACGTGGTCGAGGGCGTGGCGTCCGGCGGCGGAGACGGAGTCGTGTTCGTGTTCCCGGGTCAGGGGTCGCAGTGGGAGGGCATGGCGTTGGGCCTGCTCGACCGCTCGCCGGTGTTCGCCGAGCGGATGCATGCCTGCGCGGACGCGCTGGCCGAGCACGTCGACTGGTCGCTGCTGGACGTGCTGCGCGGCGTCGGCAGGGCGCCCCGGGCTCGACCGGATCGACGTCGTCCAGCCGGTGCTGTTCGCGGTGATGGTGTCGCTGGCGGAGCTGTGGCGAGCCTGCGGCGTGCGACCCGTCGCGGTGGTGGGCCACTCCCAGGGGGAGATCGCCGCTGCGTACGTGGCGGGCGGTCTGTCGCTGGAGGACGCGGTTCGTGTGGTCGCGTTGCGCAGCCGCGTGCTTGAGCGCTCTGGTCGGGAAGGGCGGGGTGGTGTCGATCGCGGCGCCCGTCGATTGGGTGCAGCGAGCATCTGTCAGCGGTGGGGCGGCGGATCTCGGTCGGAGGCGTGAACGGCCCCGGCTCGGTGGGGGTCGTCGGCGACCGGATGCGCTCTCGGAGCTGCTGGAGGAGTGCGAGAGCGAGGGTGTCCGTGCGCGCGAGGTCGCCGGCGACGGTGGCGTCGCACTCGCCGCAGGTCGAGCCGCTGCGCGACGAGCTGCTGGAGGCTGCTCGCGGCGATCGTCGCCGCGTTCGGGCGAGGTGCCGTTCTACTCGACGGTAACCGGCGGGCTGCTCGACACCGCCGAGCTTGAGCAGCGAGTACTGGTATCGCAACACGCGCGAACCGGTCCAGTTCGAGCGCGACCGTCCGCGGCGCTGCTCGGGAGTGCTCCGAGGGCGTTCGTGGAGGTCAGCCCGCATCCGGTGCTCGACGGCCGGCGTGCAGGAAGTCGTCGACGAGAGCGTCGGCGAGCGCGGCGAGTCGCGGCGAGCCGGCAGGAGACCGCGGTGCTCGGCACGCTCGGTCGCGACCAGGGCGATGCGCGGCGTTTCCTGTGCTCGCTCGCCGAAGCCTGGGTGGCCGGGGTGCCCGTTGACTGGGGCGCGGTCACTCGCCGGGCGGGTGCCCGGCGCGTGCAGCTGCCGACATATCCCTTCCAGCGCGACGCGGCATTGGCTGCAAGTCCCGACAGGTGAACAGGGTGCGTCGCAAAGTCCGATGGCGACTGCGGCGCAGGCGCAGTGCTTGCGAGCGGCGCGGCGGCTGCGGGCGACGAGCTCGGCGAATCGAGGACGTGCAGATCGGACCGCACGAGCGTGACGATGACGGATGACCCGGGTGAGGACACTTCTTCGAGCCGCTCGCCGCTCGGCCGGCGTCTGGCGGGCGTTCCGATCGGCCGACGAGAGACGATCGTGCTCGAGATGGTGCGTGCCCAGGTCGCGATCGTGCTGGGACACGACTCGCCCGAGGCGGTGCGAGAGTCGGCGAGCATTCAAGGAGCTCGGGGTCGACTCGCGCGCCGCGGTGGAGATTCGCAACCGCCTGAGAGCGCGTCACATGGCTGCGCCTGCCGCCCACGCTCCTGTTCGACTACCCCACGCCCGACGCGCTTGCCGCCCACCTGCTGCGCGAGCTCTCCGGTGGACAGTCGAAGGCTGTCAAGCCTGCGGTCGCCAGTCGCGCTACGCTCGACGAGCCGATCGCGATCGTCGGGATGGGCTGCCGCTATCCGGGCGGGATCTCCTCGCCCGACGGATCTGTGGGAGCTGGTCGCTTCGGGCGCCGACGCGATCGGAGAGTTCCCCAGCGACCGCGGCTGGGATGTGGAGCGCCTGTATGACCCCGATCCAGATCGCACTGGCACAAGCTACTGCCGCCACGGCGGCTTCCTCTACGACGCCGCGCGAGTTCGACGCCGAGTTCTTCGGGATCAGTCCCGCGGGAGTCGCTGGCGATGGATCCGCAGCAGCGCGCGCTGCTCGAAGTCTCCTGGGAGGCGTTCGAAGCATGCGGGCATCGATCCGGCTGCGCTGCGCGGCAGTCAGACCGGAGTGTTCGCCGGGGTGATGGTACACGACTATGGCGTCGGTCTGACCGGTTCGACGTCCGAGGGTCTCGAGGGTTACGGGTTGACGGGCAGTGCCGGCAGCGTGGTGTCGGGCCGGGTGGCCTACGCGCTTCGGGTTGGAGGGGCCGGCGGTGACGGTCGATACGGCGTGCTCCTCGTCGCTGGTGGCGCTGCATCTGGCCTGCCAGTCGTTGCGTGCCGGTGAGTGCTCGCTCGCGCTCGCCGGCGGCGTGACGGTGATGAGCACACCGGAGGTGTTCGTGAGCTTCAGTCGTCAGCGTGGCCTTGCCCCTGACGGGCGCTGCAAGTCGTTCGCGCGAGGCGGCCGATGGCACCGGCTGGGCCGAGGGTGTCGGTGTGGTGCTGGTCGAGCGTCTCTCCGACGCCCGTCGGCTGGGTCATCCGGTGCTCGCGGTGGTGCGGGGCAGCGCGGTCAACCAGGACGGCGCGAGCAACGGGTTGACGGCGCCCAACGGGCCCTCTCAGCAGCGGGTGATCAGCCAGGCGCTGGCGAACGCCAGAGCTCTCGCCGGCGCGAGGTGGACGCGGTGGAGGCGCATGGCACGGGTACGACGCTTGGCGATCCGATCGAGGCGCAGGCACTGCTGGCGACCTACGGGCAGGATCGTCGAGCGTCCGCTGTGGCTTGGCTCGATCAAGTCGAACATCGGTCATACGCAGGCCGCGGCCGGCGTGGCGGGTGTGATCAAGATGGTGATGGCGATGCGCCATCGCGTGCTGCCGCGGACGCTGCACGTGGACGAGCCCTCGAGCAACGTGGACTGGTCCGTCGGCGCGGTGTCGCTGTTGCTGGAGCAGACGCCGTGGGAGAGCAGCGGAGAGCCGCGACGGGCGGGCGTGTCTTCGTTTGGGATCAGCGGCACCAACGCGCATGTGATCCTCGAGGAGGCCCCGACGGCAGGGCATGCGACTGCTGCCGCAGGCGTTGATGCCATCGCCGCCGCGGTCGACGGCGTCGTCGAGGCTGCCTTTGAGGCTGACGGCACCCTGCCCGATCCCGCTCTCACCGGCAATCGCGTGTTTGACGCCGCTGTCCTGCCATGGCCGCTCTCCGGCAAGAGCGCTCCCGCGCTTCAAGCTCAGGCTCAACGACTGTGGGAGCTCGTCAGCGGCGATCCGGAGCTTGCCGGGGCGGATGTAGGTCTCTCCCTGACCTCCCGCTCTGTGTTCGAGCATCGTGCCGTTGTATTGGCCGGTGAGCGTGATGGGTTGTTGGGCGGTCTCTCTGCGCTGGCCGCCGGGGAGCCGTCGGCGACGGGGGCAGGAGTCGTGCGGGGCGTGGCTGCCGGCGCCGTGGACGCCGGTGCTGTGTTTCTGTTCCCGGGCCAGGGTTCGCAGTGGGAGGGCATGGCACTCGAGCTGCTGGACTCTTCGCCGGCGTTCGCCGAGCAGATGCGTGTGTGCGGTGAGGCGCTTGCAGGGCACGTCGACTGGTCGCTCGAGGATGTGCTGCGAGGTGTTGAGAATGCCCCCGGTCTCGATCGCGTGGATGTGGTTCAGCCCGTGCTGTTCGCGGTGATGGTCTCCCTCGCGGGCCTATGGCGCGCCTGCGGTGTGCGTCCGGCGGTGGTGGTCGGTCATTCTCAGGGAGAGATCGCCGCGGCGTGCGTGGCGGGTGGTCTTTCGCTCGAGGATGCGGCGCGGGTGGTGGTGCTACGCAGTCGTGCGCTGGTGAGCTTGGCCGGGAAGGGTGGGATGGTCTCGGTTGCTTTGCCGGTCGATGAGATCGAGGGGCGTCTCGAGCGTTGGGGCGAGCGCATCGGGATAGCCGCGGTGAATGGACCCTCCTCGGCCGTGGTCTCTGGCGATCGGCGGGCGCTCGAGGGGTTTCTCGGCGAGTGTGAGGCTGAAGGTCTCAGGGCAAAGTCGATACCGGTCGACTATGCGGCGCACTCGGCGGCGGTGCAGGAGATCCGCGATGAGTTGTTGGATGGGTGCTCTGCGATTACGCCGCGCACGGGCGATCTCCCGTTTCATTCAACGGTGACGGGCGAGTTGATGGACACCTCGAACCTGGATGGTGAGTATTGGTATCGAAATTTGCGTGAAACCGTCCAGTTTGAGCAGGTCACACGGACATTGCTTGGGGATGGGCGGCGGGCGTTCATAGAGCTCAGCCCTCATCCGGTGCTGGCGGTGGGGGTTCAGGAAACCATCGATGAGGCGCTCGAGGATCCGGGCGATGGCGTGGTAGTGGGCTCGCTGCATCGGCGGGAGGGTGGCCCCGAGCGCTTCCTGAGCTCTCTGTCGGAGCTGTGGACGCGGGGTGTCGAGGTCGATTGGAGCGCGCTGTTCGAGGGCTCTGGCGCTCGGAAGGTGCAGTTGCCCACTTATGCTTTTCAGCGCGAGCCTTTCTGGCTCAAAGCCCGGGCCGGCGGGGGGAATATGGCGTCTGCCGGGCAGTCGTCGGTTGTGCATCCATGGTTGAGCGCAATGGTCGAGCTGGCCGATTGTGAGCAGTGGTTGTTCACTGGGAGTGTTTCCCTTCAGTCCCACCCATGGCTTTCAGATCACGCGGTGTTGGGCAGCGTGTTGCTACCGGGGACCGCGTTTCTCGAGTTGGCCCTTTGCGCCGGCGAGCGGGTTGGGTGCGCTGTTGTGCAGGAACTGACGCTGGAGGCCCCGTTACCGCTCTGTGGGGATGACGCGGTTCGGTTACAGCTCTCGGTTGGTGAGCCCGATGAGTCCGGGCGGCGCTCGTTGGGTATCCACTCTCGCCCGGAGAGTGCTGCTGAGGGCCCCTTATCCGGTGAGCAGTGGAAGTGTCACGCCAGTGGCGTGCTGGCCCCTGGGGGAGTTGCTGTGAATGGCGGGCTCGCTGCGCTGCAGGAGCGTTTGGGCAGGCTGGCCGGGGAGTCCTGGCCCCCGGATGGTGCGGAGGCCGTGCAGGTCGACGGTCTTTATGATGCTCTGGCTGAGTGGGGCGTCGAATACGGTCCGGCCTTCCAGGGCTTGCAGGCTGTTTGGCGGAGCGGGGAAGAGCTGTTCGCGGAAGTTGCGTTGTCTGCGGAGCAGCGGGATGAGGCTGCTGCTTTTGGCGTGCACCCGGCGCTGTTGGACGCGGCGCTTCATGCTGGGTTGAGCTTGCTGGTGCATGGTGAGGCGGGGGAGCAACGCCAAGAGCGAGGCACGGTGCGTGTCCCCTTCGCTTGGGCGGGTATTGAGCTTCATGGCTCTGGCGCATCCTCATTGCGTGTATCGCTCTCCCCGGTGAGTGCCGACGCGGTCTCGCTGGTCGTCGTTGATGAGACGGGGGGACTGGTCGCGTCGGTGGGTTCGTTGGTATCGCGCGAGGTCTCGGCGGCTCAGTTGGGCGCAGTCCATGGTGGGCAGCATGGTTCGTCGTTCAGGATGGGCTGGAAGGAGCTGTCGATTGCCTCACGCGAGCCTGTGAGTCGGTTGGTGGTGCTGGGCGGCGAAGACTCATCGCTGGTGCGGTCGTTGAATGAGGTCGGATGCTCGGTCGAAATGTACGGGGATCTGGATGTTTTGGGCGAAGCCTTGGATGGGGGCGGCGTGCTCCCTGAGGCAGTGCTGGTGGACTGCGGGTTTGATCGGGGTCACGAGGTCGGACGAGGTGCCGCTGACGCTGGCGACTCCAATGCCGTCGATGAGCTCGCTTTGGCTCATGAAAATCTCCAGCAAGCGTTCGGCTTGGTTCAGGGTTGGCTTGCGGATGAACGTTTCACGGACGCCCGTATGGTCTTGGTGACCAATAGGGCCGTGGCAGTCGACGTCGGTGAGGACGTGCTGGGTTTGTCCCAGTCGCCTGTGTGGGGCTTGGTGCGCAGCGCCCAGGCGGAGAACCCCGAGCGACTCCTGTTGGTCGATGTCGACGGCGATCAGACCTCGTGGGAGGTATTGGGTGAGGCCGTGGCTGTGAATGAACCGCAGTTAGCGTTGCGTGCGGGGAGCGTTATGGTTCCCCGACTGGCAAGTGCGGAGGTGAATGTTTCGGCAGATATCGACAGCGTTGCGTCGGGTACGGTCTTGATCACCGGTGGCACGGGTATGCTAGGGACGTTGTTGGCGCGCCATTTGGTTTCAGGGCATGGCGTTCGTCATTTGTTGTTGATCAGTCACCCGGGGGCGAGATCCGAGGGCACCGACGAACTTCAAGGTGAACTAGAGTCCCTCGGTGCTCACGTTAGGATCGCGGCTTGTGATGTGAGTGACCGCAAAGATCTAGCGGAGCTACTCGAGTCGGTATCAGACGATCATCCGCTGAGCGCCGTAATTCATGCCGCGGAGGTCATTGACGATGGTGTTACTGGACCGTTGACTTCGGGGCACGGCGATCGCGTGTTGGCGGCAAAGGCCGGCGCGGCGTGGTATCTGCATGAGCTGACGCAGCACATGGATCTGTCGATGTTTGCGCTGTTCTCTTCCGCGGCGAACCTGCTCGGTGATCCCGAACAGGGAAACAATGCTGCCGCTAACGCGTTTCTCGATGCTTTGGCTGGACATCGCCGCGCACGAGGACTGCCTGGAATCTCGGTGGCGTGGGGGTTGTGGAAAGAAGCGAATGGGATGACAGGGAGCTCGAGTGAGGCGGATAGTTCACGAACAACGCGCTCTCGGCTTCTTGCGATCTCTCCCGATGAGGGTCCGGGACTCTTCGACAGCGCTATTCGTGAAGGCGAGGCGCTGGTGCTCCCCGTGCCTTTGGATTTTCAGGTGCTACGCGCCGAGGCCAGAATGGGTGTGCTGCCAGCACTGTTCAGTGATCTGGTGCGAGTACCCGCTCGTCGCTCAAACGATCAAGGCGCCTCGCTCGCTCGGCGCTTGGCGGCCATCCCCGAGGTCGAGCGCAAAGGGGCGCTCCTGGAGATCGTCAGGGCTCAAGTCGCTACGGTCCTGAGGCACGCTTCCCCGGAAGCGATCGATATACACAGAACCTTCAAGGACCTCGGGTTCGACTCCCTGACGGCGGTGGAGCTACGCAACCGCCTCAACGCAGCGACAGGTCTACGCCTGCCAGCCAGCCTCGTGTTCGACTATCCCACCGCAGTCGCGGTGGTTTCGCATCTATTGGGGGAGTTCTCGGGTAGGCAACCGAACGTCGTCGCGCCCACGACCGTCTCGTTCAGGGCATTTGACGAGCCGTTGGCGATCGTGGGAATGAGTTGCCGTTATCCGGGCGGTGTGTCTTCATCGCAGGAGTTGTGGGAACTGGTCGTCTCGGGCGCGGACGTGATCGGGGGGTTCCCCACGGATCGCGGATGGGATCTGGAGGCTCTTTATGATCCCGATCCCGAGCGCCCCGGCACGAGTTATGCGCGTGATGGCGGGTTCGTCGATGACGCCGATAGGTTCGATGCTCAGTTCTTCGGTATCAACCCCAGAGAGGCCCTCGCGATGGATCCTCAACAACGCCTCCTGCTGGAGGGTGCGTGGGAAGCCTTTGAAGATGCAGGTATCGACCCAGCATCCCTAAGGGGAAGTCAAACCGGAGTATTCATGGGCGCCATCTCATCCTCCTGTTTCAATGTGGCTCTTAGTGGATCGGTGTCCGGCGATCTCGAGGGATACGGGCTGACGGGCGCCACCAGCAGCCTCCTCTCGGGTCGTGTGGCTTATACTTTCGGCTTGGAGGGTCCGGCCGTGTCGGTGGATACGGCGTGTTCTTCTTCGCTTGTGGCGCTGCATTTGGCGGGCCAAGCGTTACGCAGCGGGGAGTGCTCGCTCGCGTTGGCGGGTGGTGTGACGGTGGTGTCTTCGCCGGGTGTTTTTGTGGGCTTTTCTCGCCAGCATGGATTGTCCCTGGATGGGCGCTGCAAGTCTTTCGCCGATCAAGCAGATGGCACTGGTTTGTCTGAGGGCATGGGAGTGCTCTTGTTGGAGCGCCTGTCTGACGCCGAGAGCAATGGTCATGAGGTGTTGGGATTGGTGCGCGGCAGTGCCGTGAATCAAGATGGTGCTTCCAATGGACTGACGGCGCCGAATGGCCCTTCTCAGCAGCGGGTGATCGCTCAGGCGCTCGCCAACGCTCGACTGTCGGCTGGTCAGGTGGATGTGGTCGAGGCTCACGGTACGGGTACGACTTTGGGCGATCCGATCGAGGCGCAGGCGTTGATAGCCACCTACGGTCAGCGTCGCACCGGAGACCGTCCGCTGTGGCTTGGGTCAATCAAGTCGAATATTGGTCATGCTCAGGCAGCCGCGGGTGTGGCTGGTGTGATCAAGATGGTGATGGCGATGCGTCATCGCGTGTTGCCGAAGACGTTGCATATCGATGAGCCCTCTACAAATGTGGACTGGTCAGCGGGTGAGGTCTCGCTCTTGACCGAGCAGAGACCGTGGGAGAGGAATAATGAGCCCCGCAGGGCTGCGGTTTCCTCTTTCGGGATGAGCGGCACCAACGCGCACGTGATCCTGGAAGAAGCACCGGAGGCGCTCGAGCGGGTCTCGGGCGCTGGAGAATCCAACGGTGCCGTCATTGCCGGTGGGGATCATGCCGGTGTGGTGCCATGGGCGCTCTCGGCAAAGGGCGATACGGCGTTGCGCGAGCAAGCGCGGCGCTTGCTGGAGCGTGTTGATGGTGACGCGGGACTGGGGTTGCTGGATGTTGGGGCCGCGCTGGCTGGGCGTTCGACCCTTGAACATCGTGCGGTTGTGTTAGGAGTCGACCGGGAGGGATTGGTGCAGGGTCTTTCGGCACTGGCTTCGGGCGAGTCTTCACCCAGTGTGATACAGGGCACGGCTCCTGCAGTGGGTGCTTGCGCCCTGGCCTTCTTATTTACTGGTCAGGGCGCTCAGCGTGTGGGTATGGGTCGGGAGTTGTATGGGAGGTTCCCGGTGTTCAAGAGCGCACTGGATGAGGTGTGCGCTGAGTTCGACGGGCATTTGGAGCATTCATTGCGCATGGTGCTTTTCGCGGATGGCGGGCTCGTCGAGCAGCTCACTGGATCTTCCCTTCTCGGAGGATCTTCCGCTGAGTCCGATGAGCCAGAGCCATCTATCTCTGAAGACCTCCCGAGAGGTTCCCTCCCCGTGGATCTCATAGATCGGACGGTTTATACCCAAGCTGCTCTGTTCGCGTTGGAGGTGGCGTTGTTCAGGCTGGTTGAGAGCTGGGGTGTGCGCCCTGACTTTTTGATGGGCCATTCGATTGGTGAGTTGGCCGCTGCATATGTGGCGGACGTGTTCTCCTTGGAGGATGCTTGTGTATTGGTTGCTGCGCGTGGAAGCTTGATGGGGGAGTTGCCCAATGGTGGAGCGATGGTCTCGCTGGAGGCCTCAGGGATAGAGGTGGTAAAGACGATCGAGGGACTGGAGGACAGAGTCGCTGTAGCGGCTGTCAACGGTCCAAGCTCGGTGGTGATCTCCGGCGATGAGGACGTCGTTCTTGATATACAGGGCATTTACCAGGAGCAGGGTCGCAAGACCAAGCGGTTGCGGGTTAGTCACGCGTTTCATTCCCATCTGATGGATGGGATGCTCGATAAGTTCAGAGAGGTGGCGCAGGGTATCTCCTTCGCCCCGCCACGGATCCCGATCGTTTCGAATCTCACGGGGGAACCGGTGTCCGATGAGCGGATATGCAGTGCCGAGCACTGGGTGCGTCACGTGCGTGAGTCGGTGCGTTTCATGGATGGGGTGCGTTGGCTGAAGTCTCGAGGAGTGAGCAGTTTTTTGGAGCTTGGGCCCGATGGTGTGCTCAGCGCGATGGCCGAGAGCTGCCTCAGTGAATATGACGCTCGGGAGCCGGTTTGTGCTGACGCCAGCCTGGTTGCTGGCGATGGCGGCATGGATGCTGTGGGCAGGGATTTCGCTGTGATTCCGCTGTTGCGCGGCGAGCGCCCGGAGGTCCAGACAGTGACCGGTTCCTTGGCGGCGCTTTGGGTGCGTGGTGTCGGGGTTGATTGGGGTGCGTTGTTTGAGGGTGATGCCAGTAAGGTGAGGTTGCCCACCTACGCTTTTCAGCGCGAGCGCTATTGGCTCTCTACGGGGACGCTGGGTGGAGGAGATATGGCATCGGCTGGTCTAGCTTCCGCAGATCATTCGTTGTTGAGCGCGATGATCGAGTTGGCGGATGGTCGAGGGTGGTTGTTCACCGGGCGCCTCTCGCTCGAGTCGCACCCATGGATTTCGGATTATGTGGTGTCGGGGACGGCCGTTTTGCCCGGTGTGGTGTTCCTGGAGCTGGCGCTGCACGCGGGTCGCGAGGTCGGGTGCGAGAGGGTTTCAGAGCTCGTGCTGGAGGCTCCGCTGGTGCTGGGCGAGCCGGGCGGCGTCGCGCTGCAGGTTGCAGTTGGCGAACTCGACGAGTCCGGACAGCGTTCCGTGGAGATCTATTGCCGTGCGGGTGATATGTCGGATCGTGGTTTGCTCTCTGAGGAGGCCTGGACGCGGTACGCCAGTGGTGTGTTGGTTGCGAGGGGTGAAGGCGCTTTGAATGGCGAGGCCGCGGGTGCTCAAGAGCACGGAGTTCTACTGAGTAAGAAGTCGTGGCCTCCCGAGGGCGCGCAGACTATAGATGTCGATGACGTGTACGACGGTCTGGCAGCGATGGGACTTGAGCATGGGTCGGCCTTTCAAGGTCTGCGCGCGGCTTGGCAACGCGGGGATGAGATGTTCGCCGAGGTGGTTCTCTCCGAAGACCAGCGCGAGCGAGCGCAGTCTTTCAACGTGCACCCGCTGTTGCTGGATGGAGCGCTGCGCATTGCGCCTCACTCGACCGCGGGCGATGTGAGCGAGGGAAGCGGACCGCGCTTGCCGGTTTCCTTCCACGGGGTAGATCTCTACGTTTCAGGGACATCCTTCCTGCGCGTCTCGCTTGCCCGGCGAGCGGATGACACGATCTCCCTAGTGGTCACAGATGAGACCGGTGAGCTGGTCGCGTCGGCTGAATCGGTGGTTATGCGTGAGGTCTCCGCGGCTCAGTTGAGAGCCGCTGGTGCTCGCAATGAGTCGCTGTTTGGCCTCGACTGGAGCACGCTGCCGATTGCAGCTGCGTCTGCTGGGCAGGAGATGGTGTTGTTGGGGATGGAGAGCTCCGCGCTGGCTAAGTCCCTCGCGGGTGCCGGATGCTCGGTTGAGGTGCATACGGATCCGAGGGCTCTTGGTGAGGCACTGGACGGTGGTCGGGCGCTTCCCGCGGTGGTGCTTGTGGAGTGTGCGCCGGATGGCGTACAGGGTGCTACGGAGATCACCGAAGTTGCTGTTGATGGCCGTGCCCACAGCGAGTTGGTACACGAGACGGCACACCGGGTGCTGGACCTGGTGCAGGCATGGCTCTCGGATGACCGATTCTCGGCTGCGCGGCTGGTGTTGTTGACCAGGGGCGCTGTCGGGGTGCATGCTGGAGAGGATCTTCCGGGTCTGGCTCAGTCTCCGGTCTGGGGCTTGGTGCGCTCAGCGCAGTCAGAGAATCCCGAGCGGTTCGTGCTGGTGGATGTCGATCGCGACGAGGCTTCTGTCGGCGTGCTTGCCGGTGCGTTGGCCGTGAGTGAGCCGCAGCTGGCTGTGCGTGAGGGCGTGGTGTACGTACCGCGGGTTGAGCGTGCCGAGTCTTTGACTGGTGAGAGTGCTCCGGTCCTGGGTTCGCGGGGCACGGTGTTAGTGACTGGTGGTACCGGTGGTTTGGGTGGGCTGGTGGCGAGGCATCTGGTGGAGAAGCATGATGTTGGCCACCTGCTGTTGGCCAGTCGCCGAGGATCAAAGGCCGAGGGCGCGAATGAGCTTCAAGCCGAACTGGAGTCTCTCGGTGCGCACGTCCGGATCGCGGCTTGTGATGTGAGTAATCGCGAAGATCTCGCGGGGCTGCTCGAGTCGGTGTCAGCGGAGCATCCGCTCAGTGCTGTGGTCCATACAGCGGGGGTGCTCGACGACGGTCTCGTCACCTCGCTCGATAATAAGCACATCGATCGCGTCTTTGCCCCCAAGATCGATGCGGCCATCCATCTGCACGAGCTCACAGAGCACATGGAGCTCACGGAGTTCATACTCTTCTCATCCGCGGCCGGCGTCATGGGTGCCCCCAGGCGAGCCGGCTATGCGGCCGCCAACGCCTTTTTGGACGCGCTGGCCCACCACCGCCGTGCCAAGGGTCTGCCGTGTCTCTCTCTGGCCTTTGGCTTGTGGGAGAGAGCCACCGGCATGACCGCCGGCGTGAGCGAGGTCGATCGTACGCGCGTTACCGAGCGACTGCGGCACTCAGAAGGTCTCATGCCCCTTTCAGATCAGCAGGGCCTCGAGCTGATCGATATCGCTCGCACACTCGATCGACCTCTGCTACTGCCCGTGCGCCTTGATCACAGTGTTCTGCGCACCCAGGCAAAGGCGGGGATGCTGCCGGTGGTACTACGTGGGCTCATCCGTATGCCCGTCCGCCAAGCAGCAGACGTCAAAGGCTCGCTTGCAACGAGACTCGCCGACGAGCCGCGATCAGAGTGGGACGCCATCGTCCTGGAGCTGGTGAGAAGCTCCGTCGCAGCGGTCCTGGGGCGTCTCACACCGGACACGACGATCGACGCCGAACGCGCCTTCAAGGACCTCGGGTTTGACTCACTCACCGCAATAGAGCTACGCAATCGCCTCAGCATGGCCACAGGACTACATCTGCCGGCCACGCTCGTGTTCGATCATCCGACCGCCACCGCGGTAGCCTCATTCCTACTCAGAGTGACGGAAGGAGAGGACAGGGTCGCAACCGAGTCTTTCACCGTCGCACTCGAAAAATTGGAGGCCATGCTCGCGTCGGTAGATGCGACCGTCGGAGAGCGAGATCAAATCAGGATGCATCTCAAAGCGTTGCTCTCCCAGTTGGATAGCAAGCAGGAGTCCTCAGACCGCGCCACAGTTGCCGAAAAGATTCACGCGGCATCGGATGACGAGCTGTTCGCTTTCTTCGATAAAGCGTCAGGCTCTTCCGATGTCTTTCGCACAGACGACGTCCTCGATCTTTCGGTAAGCGAGGTTCATCATGAGCGATGATGAGAAGCTGCGTGGCTATCTGAGGCGAGCGGCGGTCGATCTTCACGATGCTCGCGTCCGTCTGCAAGAAACGGAAGACAGAGCACGCGAGCCGGTGGCGATTGTGGGTATGAGTTGTCGTTATCCGGGTGGTGTGTGCTCTCCGGAGGGGTTGTGGCGGTTAGTTGAATCGGGTGCCGATGCAATTTCTGCGTTTCCACATGATCGCGGGTGGGATTTGGAGGGTCTCTATGATCCAGATCCAGATCATCCTGGTACGAGTTATGCGCGTGATGGTGGTTTTGTTTATGACGCCGATCGGTTCGATGCTCAGTTCTTCGGTATCAGCCCCAGGGAGGCTCTGGCGATGGATCCTCAGCAGCGCCTGCTGCTGGAGGGTGCGTGGGAGGCGCTCGAGTATGCTGGTATCGATCCCCGGTCTTTGAAGGGCAGCCAGACCGGAGTATTCGCGGGAATAGGTTTCTCAGACTATGGCGTGGGCCTGAGCGGGTCAATCGCCGAGGATCTCGAGGGCTATATCGGCACAGGCGTCTCGGGAAGCGTCGTCTCGGGCCGTGTGGCGTATACGTTTGGTCTGGAGGGTCCGGCTGTCTCGGTAGATACCGCCTGCTCTTCCTCACTTGTGGCGTTGCATCTGGCAAGCCAGGCGCTGCGTAGTGGCGAATGCTCGCTGGCATTGGCCGGCGGTGTGACAGTGTTGGACACGCCGAGGGTGTTCATCGAGTTCTCTCGTCAGCGTGGCCTCGCTGCCGATGGCCGATGCAAGCCATTTGCCGATGGCGCGGATGGCACCGGCTGGTCAGAGGGTGTGGGTATGCTTTTGTTGGAGCGCCTCTCGGACGCCCAGCGCAACGGTCATCAGATATTTGCTCTGCTGAAGGGTAGTGCCGTCAATCAGGATGGCGCGTCCAATGGGTTGACGGCGCCAAATGGTCCTGCTCAGCAGCGGGTGATCGCCCAGGCCCTCGCCAACGCTTGCCTGTCAGCTGGTCAGGTGGATGTGGTCGAGGCTCATGGCACGGGTACGACTTTGGGCGATCCGATTGAGGCCCAAGCGTTGATTGCCACTTATGGACAGGATCGTCCCAAGGGGCGTCCGCTGTGGCTTGGGTCTGTGAAGTCAAATATTGGCCATACCCAGGCGGCGGCTGGTGTGGCTGGTGTGATCAAGATGGTGATGGCGATGCGTCATGGTGTGTTGCCCAGGACGCTGCATATCGATGAGCCTTCCTCGCACGTAAACTGGTCAGCGGGCGACGTCTCACTTTTGACCGAGCAAAGGTCATGGGAGAGCGATGATGGTGAACCTCGTCGAGCGGGAGTCTCATCCTTCGGCGTCAGTGGCACAAATGCCCACGTAATCCTCGAACAGATCCCAGTGATCGAGGATGAGTCTCCCTCTGGGGAGGACGGTCCAGCCATTGAGTCTTCTTCTTCTTCTTCTTCTACTACTACTACTACTACTACTACTGGTACTGATACTACCGCTGGTTTGCTTGCGACAGGTGTGCTGCCTTGGGTTCTGTCGGGCAGGGATGAGAGGGCTTTGCGTGCTCAGGCCGAGCGGTTGCGCGAGCACGTGGTTGATGATCCCGCCCTGGAGTTGGCAGACGTGGGCTATTCCTTGGTCGCCCGCTCTGCTTTTGAGCATCGCGCTGTAGTGCTGGGCGGCGAACGCGAGGAGCTACTGGGTGGCCTGTCCGCTCTGATGGCAGGGCAGCCCACGGCGGGGGTTGTGCAGGGACTGACGCCCACACTCGCTGGTGGCCTGGCGTTTTTGTTTACTGGTCAGGGATCTCAGCGTGTGGGTATGGGCCGGGAGTTGTATGAGGTTTTTGGGGTGTTCAGGGGCGCGTTGGATGAGTTGTGCGCGGAGTTTGACGCATATTTGGAGTTCCCGTTGTTGGGCGTGCTTTTTGCGTCTGAGGACTCTTCCGAGGTGGGTCTTTTGGATAGGACGGTTTATACCCAGGCGGGAGTGTTTGCGCTGGAGGTGGCGTTGTTCAGGCTGGTTGAGAGCTGGGGTGTGTGCCCTGATTTTGTGATGGGTCATTCGATTGGCGAGCTGGCCGCGGCGTATGTGGCGGGTGTGTTCTCCTTGCGGGATGCGTGTATGTTGGTTGCCGCTCGGGGGCGGTTGATGGGGGAGTTGCCTCAGGGTGGGGCGATGGTCTCGCTGGAGGTCTCTGAGGTGGAGGCACGGGATGCGGTTGAGAGGCTGAGGGATAGGGTCGCTATGGCGGCTGTTAATGGTCCGCGCTCGGTGGTGATCTCCGGTGAGGAGGACGCCGTCCTGGACATAGCAGGGATGTGGCAGGAGCGGGGACGTAAGACTAAGCGTTTGCGTGTTAGTCACGCGTTTCATTCCCATTTGATGGATGGCATGCTCGATGAGTTCAATGAGGTAGCTCAGGGCATCTCATTCAGCGCGCCGCTGATCCCGATCGTTTCGAATCTCACGGGGAAGCCGGTGTCTGATGAGCAGGTATGCAGTGCTCAGTATTGGGTGCGTCATGTGCGTGAGCCGGTGCGTTTCGTGGACGGGGTGCGATGGCTTGCGTCCCGGGAGGTGAGAGGATTTTTGGAGTTGGGTCCTGACGGTGTGCTCAGCGCGATGGTCGAGAATTGCCTCGACGATGATGGAGCTCGGGAGCCGGTTTGTGTTGATGGGGGCGACGTGGTTGCGGGTGGTGGCTGGGCGCTGGGTAGGGATTGCGTTGTGACGCCGGTGTTGCGTGGCGAGCGCCCGGAGGCCCAGACAGTGATCGGTTCCTTGGCAGCGCTTTGGGTGCGTGGTATCGGGGTTGATTGGAGCGCGTTGTTTGAGGGTGTTGGTGCCAGTAGGGTTAGATTGCCTACTTATGCTTTTCAGCGCGAGCGTTTCTGGCCCAATGCTCAGGCCGGTCGTGCGGGGGATATGGTGTTGGCTGGACAGTCCTCGGTTGCCCATCCGGTGCTGGGCGCGATGGTTGCATTGGCGGACAGTGAGCAGTGGTTGTTCACGGGGCGCGTCTCGCTTGAATCTCACCCATGGATCGCGGATCACACAGTGTTGGGGAACGTGTTGTTGCCGGGAACCGCGTTCCTCGAGATGGCTCTTGGCGTTGGTGAGCGCATCGGGTGTCCCGTTGTCCAGGAGCTTGTGTTGGAGGCTCCGCTGGTGCTTGCTGAACAGGGTACCGTGGTTCAGGTCCAGGTCTCGGTCGGTGAGCCCGATGAGTCTGGACGGCGCTCGTTGGATATTTACTCCCGGCCGCAGCACGATCTTGTTGAGGGCGCTCCTGTTGAGGGAGAGCGGTGGACGCGCCACGCCAGTGGTGTGTTGGTAGGGGATGGAGATGTTTTGAATGGTCAGGCCACGGTGGTTCGAGAGCGTGTTGGCGTGTTGGCGGATAGTTCTTGGCCTCCACGAGATGCGCGAGTCATAGACCTCGATGGTCTTTATGACGTTTTGGCTGAGTGGGGTTTTGAATATGGGCCGGCTTTTCAAGGTTTGCAGGCTGTTTGGCAGCGCGGAGAGGATCTCTTCGCGGAGGTAGCACTGTCGGTGGATCAACGAGATGAGACTACGTCTTTTGGTGTGCACCCAGCGCTTTTGGATTCGGCGTTTCATGCTGCGTTCAGCTCCTTGATGAGCGGCGATGATGGTAATACCCCTGGCGCGGACGAGCGTAGTGTTGTGCGTCTACCATTCTCGTTCAACGGTGTTGAGCTCTATGGTGCTGGCGCTTCTTCGTTGCGGGTAGCTCTTTCCCCGGTGGGAACCAGCGCACTGTCTTTGGTTGTGGCTGATGAGACGGGTAGGCTTATCGCTTCAGTTGATTCATTGGTCTCGCGTGAGGTGTCAGCGGCTCAGTTGGATACCGCGGGTGGTGGGCAGCACGATTCGTTGTTCAAGATGGACTGGGGCACGATCCCGGTCTCATCGCATGACCCCGCGGAAGTATTGGCGGTCCTGGGCGATGGGGGCTCACTGCTGGCCGGTTCCCTGAGTGAGGTTGGGGTTCTCGTTGAGACGTATAGCGACCAGGAGGTCCTGGGGGAAGTCGTGGACGGAGGTGGCGCACTTCCAGGACTGGTCCTGTTCGATTGCGCACAAGCGGCGAAGGAAGCGTTCGAGGAAGGAATCGTTGCCAATGGTTGTGATAACAGCGGGTTGGCCGTAGCGCATCGGGGCCTTCAACGGATACTTGCACTGGTGCAGGGTTGGCTCTCGGATGAACGTTTCATAGGTTCTCGTCTGGTGTTGGTGACCAGGGGTGCCGTGGCTGTAGGTGTGGGTGAGGGTGTGTCGGGGCTATCCCAGTCACCAGTATGGGGGTTGGTGCGTAGCGCGCAATCGGAGAACCCCGAGCGATTCGTACTGGTGGACGTTGATGATGAGGAGGTCTCCTGGAAGGCGCTCGCTGGCGCATTGGCCCTGGATGAGCCTCAGCTCGCGCTACGCGAGGGTACGGTGTCCGTGCCCCGACTCGCGCGGGCCGGGTCAGGCGGGGTCTTGACAGCTCCAGAGGGTGTTTCTGAGTGGCGGCTGGGCGCGGGTGCGTCCGGGACGCTCGAGGATCTTTCGCTTGTGCCCGCGCCTGAGATGGCGCAGCCGCTCGAGTCGGGGCAGGTTCGTGTGAGTATGCGTGCCGGAGGTCTGAACTTTCGTGACGTGATGGTAACCCTGGGTCTGGTGTCCGTCGATCCGGTGTCCAGTGGTGGGGCGACCGTTGGCAGTGAGGGTTCTGGGGTTGTGTTGGAGGTCGGTTTGGATGTGAAGGATCTGGTTGTTGGCGATCGGGTGATGGGGGTATTCTCTGGCCTGGGCCCAGTCTCTGTCGCTGATCATCGTTCGATTGTCCGAGTGCCCGTTGGGTGGTCTTTTGGACAGGCCGCGTCGGTGCCGGTTGCATTCTTGACGGCGTATTACGGGCTGGTTGATTTGGCGGGTCTGAGGGCGGGCGAGAGGGTGTTGGTGCATGCCGGCACCGGTGGTGTCGGCATGGCCGCTGTGCAGCTGGCCAGGCATCTTGGTGCCGAGGTGTTTGTTACCGCCAGCCCGGCGAAGTGGGGGGTACTGCGGTCAATGGGGTTCGATGAGGCGCATATCGCTTCCTCGCGCACGCCTGAGTTCAAGGAATGTTTCCTGAGGGAGACCGGTGGGCGGGGCGTGGATGTTGTGCTTGATTCTCTTGCTGGGGAGCTCGTGGAGGCCTCGCTTGACCTGCTGGTGGATGGGGGTCGTTTCATCGAGATGGGCAAGACCGATATTCGTGATCCAAGTCAGGTCGCTGAAACTCATTCAGGGGTGGTCTACAGGGCATTCGACTTGATCGAAGCGGGCCCAGAGCGCATCCAGGAGATGCTCGGTAAGCTGCTGGAGCTCTTCGGGACAGATGCGCTGGAGCCGTTGTCGTTCACCGCGTGGGATATCCATCATGCGCCGGAGGCGTTTCGGTTCATGAGCCAAGCGCGTCATACCGGCAAGATCGTGCTGAGCATCCCCTCCGGCATCGATTCGCGGGGGACCGTGCTGATCACCGGCGGTACTGGCACGTTGGGTGCTTTGGTTGCTCACCATTTGGTTTCTGAGTATGGCGTGGGTCGCTTGTTGCTGGTCAGTCGTCGGGGGTTGCGGGCTGAGGGCGCCTCGGAGCTTCAGGCAGAGTTGGAAGCCTCAGGCGCTCATGTCAGGATCGCCGCTTGCGACGTGGGTGATCGCGAGGATCTGCGATCGCTGATCGACTCGGTGGAGAGAGATGAGTATCCGCTCAGAGCCGTGGTGCACGCGGCGGGGATAACCGATGACGGTGTGATCGCTTCGCTGACACCAGAGCGGCTTGATGGGGTGCTGGCTTCAAAGGCAGACGCTGCCTGGTATTTGCATGAGCTCACCGAGCACATGGATCTGGGTGCGTTCGTGTTGTTCTCGTCGGCCGCGGGTACGCTGGGCAGCCCGGGACAGGGTAATTACGCCGCAGCCAACGCTTTCCTTGATGCTTTGGCTGGGTATCGTCGTTCGCGTGGTCTTGCCGCCACCTCGCTGGCATGGGGATTGTGGAAACAGGCGAGTGGGATCACCGGGAGCCTGAGTGAGACTGACCACTCGCGGGTGGCGCGTTGGGGTATGCGCGAGTTCTCCTCCGAGCAGGGCCTCGAACTCTTTGATGCCGCTCTCGGCTCAGGCGAGGCGTTGATGGTTCCGGCGCCTCTGGATCTGGCGGTGTTGCGTGCTCAGGCTAGAGCCGGCTGGCTGCCGGCGATCTTTGGTGGCCTGGTGCGTGCGCCCACTCGTCGCTCGAGCCGGCAGGGCCAATCGCTCGCCAGGCGCCTGGCGGCCATCTCGCGGGCTGAGCGTGAGGGAGTGCTCCTTGAGATCGTCAGGGCCCAGGTCGCCGCGGTGTTAGGTCATGACGCCCCGGAGGCGGTCGACACACAGCGCGCGTTCAAGGAGCTCGGCTTTGACTCGCTCACCGCGGTTGAGCTCCGCAACCGACTGGGTCAGGCCACCGAGCTGCGTCTGCCCGCCACCCTGGTGTTCGATCACCCAAGCCCCGTTGCCGTCGCCTCCTATCTCCTGGCAGAGCTCTCCGGTGGGCAGCTTGACACAGTCAAGCCCTCTTTCTCGGCGGTGGCTGTTGACGAGCCCCTCGCGATCGTGGGGATGAGCTGTCGCTACCCGGGTGGCGTGGCCTCGCCTGAGGGGCTCTGGCGGCTGGTTGCCTCCGGTGCGGATGCGATTTCGCGATTCCCATCTGACCGTGGTTGGGACCTCGAGACTCTTTACGATCCCGATCCCGATCGCTCGGGGACCAGCTATGCGCGTGATGGTGGTTTTCTTGATGGCGCGGGGGAATTCGATGCTTCCTTCTTTGGTATCAGCCCGCGCGAGGCGCTGGCGATGGATCCCCAGCAGCGGCTCTTGTTGGAAGGTGCGTGGGAGGCGCTCGAGGACGCCGGTGTCGACCCCGCGTCTTTGAGGGGCAGCCAGACCGGAGTATTTGCGGGGGTGGCATCATCCTATTACGGCGTTGGTCTGAGCAGATCGGTGTCCGATGATCTCGTGGGATACTGGTTGACCGGTACCATCAGCAGCGTTGCCTCAGGCCGTCTCTCCTATGCGTTGGGGCTGGAGGGTCCGGCCGTCTCGGTAGATACGGCGTGCTCTTCCTCGCTTGTGGCGTTGCATCTGGCAAGCCAGGCGCTGCGTAGTGGGGAATGCTCGCTGGCGTTGGTCGGTGGTGTGACTGTGCTGGCCACGCCGAAAGTGTTCATCGAGTTCTCGCGCCAGCGTGGGCTTGCCTCCGATGGGCGGTGCAAGTCCTTCGCTGAGGGTGCGGATGGCACCGGCTGGTCCGAGGGTGTGGGGATGCTTGTGTTGGAGCGCCTCTCGGACGCTGAACGCAACGGTCATCAGGCGCTCGCGCTGGTGCGTGGTAGCGCTGTCAATCAGGATGGCGCCTCCAATGGGTTGACGGCACCAAATGGTCCTTCCCAGCAACGCGTAATCGCTCAGGCGCTCGCCAACGCGCGCCTGTCGGCGGGCCAGGTGGATGTGGTTGAGGCTCATGGGACGGGCACGACTCTTGGCGATCCGATCGAGGCGCAGGCGTTGATCGCGACCTACGGTCAGGACCGCCCCCAAGGTCGTCCGCTATGGCTTGGGTCCGTGAAGTCAAATATTGGCCATACTCAGGCGGCGGCCGGTGTGGCTGGCGTGATCAAGATGGTCCAGGCGATACGTCATGGCGTGCTGCCCAAGACGCTCCATGTCGATGAGCCCTCTTCGCATGTGGACTGGTCTGCAGGCACCGTATCCCTGTTGACCGAGCAGACACTATGGGATAGTCACGGCGCGCCGCGGCGGGCGGGAGTTTCCTCCTTCGGGGTCAGCGGCACAAACGCGCACGTGATTCTCGAAGAGGCCCCAGCGGTCGATCGGATCGCAGTTCTCCCGAGCACCGCCAACGACGATGGTCATGTTGCGGACGTGGAACATGTCTCACGGGTCGGGGTGGTGCCGTGGATACTCTCGGCGAAGAGCGAGGCGGCGTTGTGTGATCAGGCGCGGCGGTTGCTCGACCGTGTCAACGGTGATGCCGAGCTGGAGTTGCTGGATGTTGGAGCTACGTTGGCTGGACGTTCGATGCTCGAGCATCGTGGGGTGGTGTTGGGAAGTGATCGGGAGGCGCTTTTGGGTGCTCTCGGGGCACTCGCGCGTGGAGAGCTCGCTGGGGGTGTGGTGCGGGGGCGCAGCGAAGGTCAGGGCCCTCTGACCTTTCTCTTTACGGGTCAGGGTTCGCAGCGTGTGGGTATGGGTCGGGAGCTTTATGAGGCGTTCCCGATTTTTAGGGATGCGTTGGACAGGGTGTGTGGTGAGCTGGATCGGCATTTGGGGTATTCGTTGCAAGGGGTGTTGTTTGCGGATATGCCGTCTGGGGATGCATCGCTTGGGTCCTCTGCTGGGAAGATTGGCGAGACTTCTGCCGACGCTGACCTGCTGGATCAGACTTTCTATGCCCAGGCCGCTCTGTTTGCTTTGGAGGTAGCGCTGTTCAGGCTCGTCGAGAGCCGGGGCGTGCGTCCTGATTATCTGATGGGGCATTCCATCGGTGAGCTTGCGGCGGCGCATGTGGCGGGTGTCTTCTCGATCGAGGACGCATGTACATTGGTGGCAGCTCGTGGTCGGCTGATGGGTGAGTTGCCTGAAGGTGGGGCGATGGTCTCCTTGCAGGCGTCAGAGGCGGAGGTGCATGGGACCCTTCGAGCCCATGGGGGTCGTGTTTGCCTGGCGGCGGTCAATGGTCCTACCTCGGTTGTTATATCTGGTGACGAAGAGGCCGTCTTGGATATAGAGGAGGTCTATCGGGAGAGAGGTCAAAAGACCAAGCGCCTGAAGGTCTCTCACGCGTTCCACTCCCATCGGATGGATGCGATGCTGGACGAGTTCAGGGCGGTGGCTGAGGGTGTCTCCTTCAGTGCGCCACGGATACCGATCGTTTCCAACGTGACCGGTGAGCTGGTGGCGACCGAGCACATCTGTTCGGCTGGATACTGGGTTGAGCATGTGCGCGAGCCGGTAAGATTTATGGACGGGGTGTGGTGGTTGCACAGCCAGGGAGTCAAGACCTTTTTGGAGCTTGGTCCGGATGGTGTGCTCAGCGCGATCGTCCAGGATTGTCTCGGCGAGCACGATGCCGGGAAGTCGGGCGGTGTTGAGAGGGATAGCGCTGCCGGCGAGGATGGTCCTGGCGCTGATGCTGGTAGTACTCCCAGCATTGGTCCTGTTGTGGCGGTATCGCTGTTGCGTGGGGAGCGGCGTCCTGAGGCTCGGGCATTGATTGGTGCTCTGGCTGAGATATGGGCGCATGGAGTAGAGGTGGATTGGGCTGTGTTGTTTGAGGGGTCGGGTGCTGGGCGGGTTCGTTTGCCTACGTATGCGTTTCAGCGTGAGCGTTTTTGGCTTTCTGGGGGGGCTTTGGGTGTGGGGGATGTGGTGTCTGTTGGTCAGGTCTCGGCTGGTCATCCGTTGTTGGGTGCTGTGGTGGGGTTGGCTGATGGTCGGGGTTGGTTGTTCACTGGTCGTCTTTCTCTTGAGTCTCATCCGTGGCTTGCTGATCATGTGGTTTTGGGTGTGGTGTTGTTGCCGGGTACTGCTTTTGTGGAGCTTGCGTTGCATGCTGGTAGGGAGGCTGGGTGTCCTGTGGTGGGGGAGTTGACGTTGCAGGCTCCGTTGGTCTTGCCTGAGCGGGGTGGGGTTGTGTTGCAGCTTTCGGTGGGTGAGCTCGATGGGGATGGTCGGCGTTCGCTGGTTATTCACTCGCGTTTGGAGGGTCTCTCGGGTGATGGTGGTCTGGTTGATGAGGGGTGGACCTCTCATGCTAGTGGTGTGCTCGTTTCGAGTGGTGTGTTGGATGATCAGCAGCGAGTGGTGGTTGATGGGGGAATGGGAGTGGTTGGAGAGCGTGCTGGTGTTTTGGCCGGTGGTGATGGGGGGTCCTGGCCTCCGGTGGGCTCAGAGGTTGTGGGGGTTGATGGTTTTTATGATGTTCTGGCTGATTTGGGTTTGGAGTATGGGCCTGTTTTTCGGGGGTTGCGTGGTGTTTGGCGGCGGGGTGATGAGGTGTTCGCCGAGGTGTCTCTTTCCGAGGATCAGGGTGGGGCGTCGTCGTCTTCTTTTGGTGTGCACCCGGCGCTGCTTGATGCTGCGCTGCATGCGGGCGCGGTGAGCCTGACTGGTGGGGTGGAAGGGGAGCGGGATCAGGGCGGGGTGCGTCTGCCGTTCTCTTTCAGTGGTGTGGAGCTTTATGCGTCGGGTGCTTCTTCGTTGCGGGTCTCGCTTTCTCCGGTAGCGGATGACGCGATCTCTTTGGTTGTGGCTGATGAGGGTGGTGGGCTCGTCGCGTCGGTCGACTCGTTGGTGGTGCGTGAGGTCTCATCTGCCCAGTTGGGTGATGCTCGTGGTGTTCGTGATGGTTCGTTGTTCGGGATGGATTGGGGTGTGTTGGCGCTCGGGGAGCAAGCGTCGCTCGTGGATGATTTGGTTTTGTTGGGTGGTGTTGAGGGCTCGGTGCTGGGGGAGTCTTTGGTCGCGGCTGGTCATGGGGTTGAGGTGTATGGGGATTTGGGGGCTCTGGGGGAGGCCGTGGGTGGTGGCGGTGTTGCGGTGCCTGGGGTGGTGCTTGTGGATTGTGGGTTGGATGGGGCGGGGTTGGTCGCGGCGGAGGGGACTGGTGTTGGTGGTGAGGGCGGGCGTGTTGATGGTGGTGTTCGTTTCGATGGTCCGGTCTCGGCGCATGTGGTCGCTCATCGGGTGCTTGGTTTGGTGCAGCGCTGGCTTTTGGATGAGCGTTTCGCTGGTGCGCGGTTGGTGTTGGTCACTCGTGGCGCGGTGGCTGTGCGCTCTGGGGAGGAGTTGCGGGGCTTGGCTCAGTCACCGGTGTGGGGTCTTGTGCGCTCGGCGCAGGCGGAGAATCCCGAGCGTTTCGTGCTCGTCGATATCGACGAGCGGGGTGATGCTTGTGCTGTCTTGCCCGCGGCTTTGGCGTTGGGTGAGCCTCAGTTGGCGATCAGGAGTGGTGTTGTGTCGGTACCGCGGCTCGTGGGGGCGGGCTCGGGTGCTTTGGTGGTTCCCGATGGTGTCGATGAGTGGTGTTTGGGCGTGGGTGAGGATGGAACGCTCGATGGTTTGTCGCTTGTGCCCGTTCCTGAGGTGGTGGGGTCGCTTGGGTCTGGGCAGGTTCGTGTTGGTGTGCGCGCGGGGGGCCTGAATTTCCGTGATGTGTTGATAGCGCTTGGTATGTATCCGGGTGAGGCTAGTGTGGGTGGTGAGGGTGCTGGGGTCGTGTTGGAGTGCGGCCCGGGCGTGGAGGGTTTGGCTGTCGGTGATCGGGTGATGGGATTGTTCTCTGGTTTCGGCCCGATCGCTGTCACTGATCATCGTTTGGTTGCTCGTGTGCCTGAAGGGTGGTCTTTCGCGCGGGCCGCGTCGGTACCGATCGCGTTCCTGACGGCCTATTACGGTCTTATGGATTTGGCTGGTTTGAAGCCGGGTGAGAGGGTGTTGGTGCACGCGGGTACTGGTGGTGTTGGGATGGCCGCTGTGCAGTTGGCCAAGCTGTTGGGTGCTGAGGTGTTCGTTACCGCGAGTCCTTCGAAGTGGGGGGTGTTGCGGTCGATGGGATTCGATGAGGCGCATATCGCTTCGTCTCGTTCGTCTGAGTTCAGGGAGTGTTTCCTCGAGTTGACCGGTGGGCGGGGCATGGATGTCGTGTTGGACTCTCTTGCCGGGGAGTTGGTGGACGCTTCGCTTGATTTGTTGGTGGATGGTGGGCGGTTCCTCGAGATGGGCAAGACCGATATTCGTGATCCGGGGATGGTCGCTGAGGGTTATCCAGGGGTTGTCTACCGAGCGTTTGATTTGATGGAAGCGGGCCCGGAGCGGGTCCAGGAGATGTTTCGTGAGTTGGTGGGGCTGTTCGGGGCGGGTGTGCTCGAGTCGTTGCCGGTGAGTGTGTGGGATATTCGTCGTGCTCCCGAGGCTTTTCGTTTTATGAGCCAGGCCCGTCATACCGGCAAGATCGTGTTGAGTCTGCCGTCCGGTATCGATCCGCGGGGCACGGTCTTGATCACCGGTGGCACGGGCACGCTGGGTTCTCTCGTGGCGCGGCATCTCGTGAGTAGGCATGGTGTGAACCGTTTGTTGTTGGTCAGTCGGCATGGGGAGGACGCCGAGGGTGCTCCCGAGTTGCGGGCAGAGCTCGAGTCCTTGGGTGCCGCGGAGGTCACGATCGCGGCTTGTGATGTCTCTGAGCGTCGAGCGCTCGAGGTGGTGCTTGACTCGATCGCGGTTGAGCATCCGCTCAGCGCCGTGGTGCACACCGCGGGGGTGCTCGATGATGGTGTGGTCGGTTCGTTGACGACGGAGCGGATTGACGGGGTATTCGCTCCCAAGGTAGACGCGGCATGGTATTTGCATGAGCTCACCGAGCACATGGATCTGGGAGCGTTCGTGGTGTTCTCCTCAGCGGCAGGGGTGCTTGGTAGTCCGGGTCAGGGAAATTACGCGGCCGCTAACGCTTTCCTCGATGCGTTGGTCGCGCATCGCCGCGCGCGAGGTCTTGCGGGTTGCTCGCTGGCGTGGGGATTGTGGGAGCAAACGAGCGGAATAACGGAGGATTTGAGCGAGACCGATATCTCACGGATGACGCGTTCCGGTGCCCGAGCGCTCTCATCCGAGCATGGTCTGGAGCTGTTCGATGCCGTTCTGGATATGGGCGAGGCGCTGACGCTCCCAATCCCGTTGGATTTCCAGATGCTACGCGCCCAGGCCAGGACGGGAGTATTACCGCCACTGTTCAGCAGCCTCGTGCGTGTGCCCACTCGCCGCTTCAGTAACGAGGGCGCCTCACTGGCGCGACGCCTGGCCGCTACCCCCGAGACCGAGCGCGAAAGCATCGTGCTCGAGCTGGTCAGAGCCCAAGTCGCCGCGGTCCTGGGACACACCTCCACGGAAACAATCGACACCCAGCAAACCTTCAAAGACCTCGGCTTCGACTCACTAACAGCAGTCGAGCTACGCAACCGCCTGAGCACAACAACAGGACTACGCCTACCAGCCACACTCATATTCGACTACCCCACCACCACCACCCTCACCAAACACCTCTTTGGAGAGATGTCGCTGGATGGCTCGAGCAACGGTCAGTCAGATCGCGGAGAAGATGTTGTGCGGAGGGCGATCGCGTCAATTCCGCTTGTTCGTCTACGGGAGGCCGGCTTGATGCAGATCCTGCTGCAGTTGGCCGACGCAAATGGTGAAGCCCCGGTCGATAAAGACGACATCGATCTAATTGACATAATGGATGTCGAGGATCTTATTCAGAGGGCTGTTGAGGAACCCCTGATGGAGTCACTGGAAGGAGTCCATGGTGACAACCTCCACTGAGGACATCGTCAAGGCCCTGCGGCAATCACTAAAGGATGCCGAGCGCCTCAGACGGCAGAACCGGCGTCTGCTCGCGGTCGCGAACGAACCGGTGGCGATTATTGGCATGAGCTGCCGCTATCCTGGTGGCGTGTGTTCGCCGCAGCAGATGTGGCGGATCGTAAGTTCTGGCACGGATGCGATTGGTGGGTTTCCCGTAGATCGTGGCTGGGATTTGGAGAGCTTGTACGACCCTGACCCTGAGCGTCCAAATACCTGCTATGCGCGCGAGGGTGGTTTTGTTTATGATGCCGATGGGTTTGATGCTGGGTTTTTTGGTATCAGTCCGCGTGAGGCATTGGCGATGGATCCTCAGCAGCGGTTGTTGCTGGAGGGAGTGTGGGAGGTTTTCGAGGACGCGGGTATCGACCCGGTGTGCATTGCATGGCAGCCAGACAGGAGTGTTCGCTGGTATCGGTTCCTCGGATTATGGTGCGGGCTTGTCGAGCGGAGCGTCTGGGAATCTCGAGGGTTACCGGTTGACCGGTGGTACCGGCAGTGTCGCTTCGGGTCGCGTGGCTTACACGTTCGGTTTGGAGGGTCCGGCGGTGTCGGTCGATACGGCGTGTTCCTCGTCGCTCGTGGCGCTGCATTTGGCGTGTCAGGCGTTGCGTTCTGGGGAATGCTCTCTGGCGTTAGCGGGCGGCGTGACGGTGTTTGCCACCCCGAGCGTGTTCATCGAGTTCGCCCGTCAGCGTGGTCTGGCTCCTGATGGTCGGTGCAAGTCTTTCGCCGAGCCGGAGCGGACGGCACCGGGTGGGCCGAGGGCATGGGTATGTTGTTGTTGGAGCGCCTCTCTGATGCTGAACGTAACGGTCACGAGGTGTTCGCTCTCGTTCGTGGCAGCGCCGTGAACCAGGACGGTGCCAGTAATGGGCTGACCGCGCCGAATGGTCCTTCTCAGCAACGAGTGATAGCTCAGGCGCTGGCGAATGCTCGTCTATCGCCGGACCAGGTAGACGTCGTGGAGGCCCATGGCACGGGCACGACGCTGGGCGATCCAATCGAGGCCCAGGCATTGCTCGCCGCTTATGGGCAGGACCGTCCGCCAGATCGTCCGTTGTGGCTTGGGTCCGTGAAGTCGAATATCGGTCACACCGTGGCCGCTGCCGGTGTGGCCGGGGTGATCAAGATGGTCCAAGCGATGCGCCACGGCGTGCTGCCACGCACCCTGCATATCGATGAGCCATCCACAAACGTGGACTGGTCAACAGGAGCCATATCGCTGCTCACCGAGGAGGTGCCGTGGCAAAGCAGCGACGAAGCCACGCCGGGCCGGAGTCTCATCATTCGGTATCAGTGGCACCAACGCCCACGTCATCCTCGAACAGGCGCCAGCATCGAACGGGAGCAACTGCGCCAACGGGTCTGGTGCCGGGGCACCCCGAGCCAGAATGCTGCGGACGGAGAGGGGGCCGATGCCATGCCGAGAGCGTGCGCCAGCGGCGGGTGCGCTGCCGTTGCTGCTCTCGGGTAAGAGCGATGGGGCTTTGCGCGCTCAGGCGCAGCGGTTGCATGAGTACCTGGAAAGTGATCCCAGGCTAGAGATCGATAGACGTGGGTTACTCCCTTACCATTGCTCGCTCGCTGTTCCAGCACCGTGCGGTGGTCCTGGGTCGTGAGCGCGAGGACGTGCTGAGCGGTCTTTCGGCCCTGGCTATGGGAGATCCCGCGGCAGGCGTGGCGCAAGGACGCCACCCATGCCCGCCAGGGGATAGTGGGCTGGCGTTCTTGTTCACGGGTCAGGGTTCCCAGCGCGTGGGTATGGGTCGGGAGTTGTACGACGTGTTTCCCGTTTTTAGGCGCGCGTTGGATGAGATATGCGTCGAGTTTGATGAGCATTTGGAGCACCCATTGCGCGAAGTGCTGTTGGCGAGTGATGAGCGTGATGGGTCTCTTCCTGGGGGGCGTTTGGTCGCGGGGCTCTTGGATCAAACGCTTTATACCCAGGCTGGATTGTTCGCTCTGGAGGTCGCGTTGTTCAGATTGCTCGAGAGCTGGGGTGTGCGTCCTGATTTCTTGATGGGTCACTCCATTGGTGAGCTCGCGGCGGCGCATGTGGCGGGGGTGTTCTCGTTGAGTGATGCGTGTGTGCTGGTAGCGGCTCGTGGGCGGTTGATGGGTGCGCTGCCCGCGGGTGGGGCGATGGTCTCGGTGCAGGCCTCAGAGCGCGAGATGGTGAAAGCGATCGAGACCTATCAGGGTCGGGTCGCTTTGGCTGCGATCAACGGGCCCTCCTCGGTTGTGATCTCTGGTGAGGAGACCGCCGTCCTGGATCTCGCGGATACCTGGTCTGAGAAAGGCGCAAAAACCAAGCGACTGCGGGTCAGTCACGCGTTTCATTCCTCGCGGATGGATCCGATGCTTGAGCAGTTCGCCGCGGTGCTCCAGGATCTCTCCTTCAGCGAGCCTCAGATCCCGATTATTTCCAACCTCACCGGCGAGCCCGTAGCGACCGAGCGTATCTGCTCCTCTGAGTACTGGGTCGCGCACGCGCGCCAACCGGTGCGTTTCGCTGACGGTGTGCGTTGGTTGCATAGCCGGGGAGGCGTCAAGAGCTTTTTGGAGCTTGGCCCCGATGGTGTACTCAGCGCAATCATCGAGGACTGTCTGGTCACGGACCTTGACAGAGATCAAGACATCGCTGATGGCGTCGACGGTGCTGGGCGGGAGGCTCGGGCCGGCGGCGGTGCTCTCGATCCTGCGGGCAGCGATATCAACGCCAACAGCCACAAAGCCACTCCTGTTGTGGCGGTATCGCTGTTGCGTGGGGAGCGGCGTCCTGAGGCTCGGGCATTGATTGGTGCTCTGGCTGAGATATGGGCGCATGGAGTAGAGGTGGATTGGGCTGTGTTGTTTGAGGGGTCGGGTGCTGGGCGGGTTCGTTTGCCTACGTATGCGTTTCAGCGTGAGCGTTTTTGGCTTTCTGGGGGGGCTTTGGGTGTGGGGGATGTGGTGTCTGTTGGTCAGGTCTCGGCTGGTCATCCGTTGTTGGGTGCTGTGGTGGGGTTGGCTGATGGTCGGGGTTGGTTGTTCACTGGTCGTCTTTCTCTTGAGTCTCATCCGTGGCTTGCTGATCATGTGGTTTTGGGTGTGGTGTTGTTGCCGGGTACTGCTTTTGTGGAGCTTGCGTTGCATGCTGGTAGGGAGGCTGGGTGTCCTGTGGTGGGGGAGTTGACGTTGCAGGCTCCGTTGGTCTTGCCTGAGCGGGGTGGGGTTGTGTTGCAGCTTTCGGTGGGTGAGCTCGATGGGGATGGTCGGCGTTCGCTGGTTATTCACTCGCGTTTGGAGGGTCTCTTGGGTGATGGTGGTCTGGTTGATGAGGGGTGGACCTCTCATGCTAGTGGTGTGCTCGTTTCGAGTGGTGTGTTGGATGATCAGCAGCGAGTGGTGGTTGATGGGGGAATGGGAGTGGTTGGAGAGCGTGCTGGTGTTTTGGCCGGTGGTGATGGGGGGTCCTGGCCTCCGGTGGGCTCAGAGGTTGTGGGGGTTGATGGTTTTTATGATGTTCTGGCTGATTTGGGTTTGGAGTATGGGCCTGTTTTTCGGGGGTTGCGTGGTGTTTGGCGGCGGGGTGATGAGGTGTTCGCCGAGGTGTCTCTTTCCGAGGATCAGGGTGGGGCGTCGTCGTCTTCTTTTGGTGTGCACCCGGCGCTGCTTGATGCTGCGCTGCATGCGGGCGCGGTGAGCCTGACTGGTGGGGTGGAAGGGGAGCGGGATCAGGGCGGGGTGCGTCTGCCGTTCTCTTTCAGTGGTGTGGAGCTTTATGCGTCGGGTGCTTCTTCGTTGCGGGTCTCGCTTTCTCCGGTAGCGGATGACGCGATCTCTTTGGTTGTGGCTGATGAGGGTGGTGGGCTCGTCGCGTCGGTCGACTCGTTGGTGGTGCGTGAGGTCTCATCTGCCCAGTTGGGTGATGCTCGTGGTGTTCGTGATGGTTCGTTGTTCGGGATGGATTGGGGTGTGTTGGCGCTTGGGGAGCAAGCGTCGCTCGTGGATGATTTGGTTTTGTTGGGTGGTGTTGAGGGCTCGGTGCTGGGGGAGTCTTTGGTCGCGGCTGGTCATGGGGTTGAGGTGTATGGGGATTTGGGGGCTCTGGGGGAGGCCGTGGGTGGTGGCGGTGTTGCGGTGCCTGGGGTGGTGCTTGTGGATTGTGGGTTGGATGGGGCGGGGTTGGTCGCGGCGGAGGGGACTGGTGTTGGTGGTGAGGGCGGGCGTGTTGATGGTGGTGTTCGTTTCGATGGTCCGGTCTCGGCGCATGTGGTCGCTCATCGGGTGCTTGGTTTGGTGCAGCGCTGGCTTTTGGATGAGCGTTTCGCTGGTGCGCGGTTGGTGTTGGTCACTCGTGGCGCGGTGGCTGTGCGCTCTGGGGAGGAGTTGCGGGGCTTGGCTCAGTCACCGGTGTGGGGTCTTGTGCGCTCGGCGCAGGCGGAGAATCCCGAGCGTTTCGTGCTCGTCGATATCGACGAGCGGGGTGATGCTTGTGCTGTCTTGCCCGCGGCTTTGGCGTTGGGTGAGCCTCAGTTGGCGATCAGGAGTGGTGTTGTGTCGGTACCGCGGCTCGTGGGGGCGGGCTCGGGTGCTTTGGTGGTTCCCGATGGTGTTGATGAGTGGTGTTTGGGCGTGGGTGAGGATGGAACGCTCGATGGTTTGTCGCTTGTGCCCGTTCCTGAGGTGGTGGGGTCGCTTGGGTCTGGGCAGGTTCGTGTTGGTGTGCGCGCGGGGGGCCTGAATTTCCGTGATGTGTTGATAGCGCTTGGTATGTATCCGGGTGAGGCTAGTGTGGGTGGTGAGGGTGCTGGGGTCGTGTTGGAGTGCGGCCCGGGCGTGGAGGGTTTGGCTGTCGGTGATCGGGTGATGGGATTGTTCTCTGGTTTCGGCCCGATCGCTGTCACTGATCATCGTTTGGTTGCTCGTGTGCCTGAAGGGTGGTCTTTCGCGCGGGCCGCGTCGGTACCGATCGCGTTCCTGACGGCCTATTACGGTCTTATGGATTTGGCTGGTTTGAAGCCGGGTGAGAGGGTGTTGGTGCACGCGGGTACTGGTGGTGTTGGGATGGCCGCTGTGCAGTTGGCCAAGCTGTTGGGTGCTGAGGTGTTCGTTACCGCGAGTCCTTCGAAGTGGGGGGTGTTGCGGTCGATGGGATTCGATGAGGCGCATATCGCTTCGTCTCGTTCGTCTGAGTTCAGGGAGTGTTTCCTCGAGTTGACCGGTGGGCGGGGCATGGATGTCGTGTTGGACTCTCTTGCCGGGGAGTTGGTGGACGCTTCGCTTGATTTGTTGGTGGATGGTGGGCGGTTCCTCGAGATGGGCAAGACCGATATTCGTGATCCGGGGATGGTCGCTGAGGGTTATCCAGGGGTTGTCTACCGAGCGTTTGATTTGATGGAAGCGGGCCCGGAGCGGGTCCAGGAGATGTTTCGTGAGTTGGTGGGGCTGTTCGGGGCGGGTGTGCTCGAGTCGTTGCCGGTGAGTGTGTGGGATATTCGTCGTGCTCCCGAGGCTTTTCGTTTTATGAGCCAGGCCCGTCATACCGGCAAGATCGTGTTGAGTCTGCCGTCCGGTATCGATCCGCGGGGCACGGTCTTGATCACCGGTGGCACGGGCACGCTGGGTTCTCTCGTGGCGCGGCATCTCGTGAGTAGGCATGGTGTGAACCGTTTGTTGTTGGTCAGTCGGCATGGGGAGGACGCCGAGGGTGCTCCCGAGTTGCGGGCAGAGCTCGAGTCCTTGGGTGCCGCGGAGGTCACGATCGCGGCTTGTGATGTCTCTGAGCGTCGAGCGCTCGAGGTGGTGCTTGACTCGATCGCGGTTGAGCATCCGCTCAGCGCCGTGGTGCACACCGCGGGGGTGCTCGATGATGGTGTGGTCGGTTCGTTGACGACGGAGCGGATTGACGGGGTATTCGCTCCCAAGGTAGACGCGGCATGGTATTTGCATGAGCTCACCGAGCACATGGATCTGGGAGCGTTCGTGGTGTTCTCCTCAGCGGCAGGGGTGCTTGGTAGTCCGGGTCAGGGAAATTACGCGGCCGCTAACGCTTTCCTCGATGCGTTGGTCGCGCATCGCCGCGCGCGAGGTCTTGCGGGTTGCTCGCTGGCGTGGGGATTGTGGGAGCAAACGAGCGGAATAACGGAGGATTTGAGCGAGACCGATATCTCACGGATGACGCGTTCCGGTGCCCGAGCGCTCTCATCCGAGCATGGTCTGGAGCTGTTCGATGCCGTTCTGGATATGGGCGAGGCGCTGACGCTCCCAATCCCGTTGGATTTCCAGATGCTACGCGCCCAGGCCAGGACGGGAGTATTACCGCCACTGTTCAGCAGCCTCGTGCGTGTGCCCACTCGCCGCTTCAGTAACGAGGGCGCCTCACTGGCGCGACGCCTGGCCGCTACCCCCGAGACCGAGCGCGAAAGCATCGTGCTCGAGCTGGTCAGAGCCCAAGTCGCCGCGGTCCTGGGACACACCTCCACGGAAACAATCGACACCCAGCAAACCTTCAAAGACCTCGGCTTCGACTCACTAACAGCAGTCGAGCTACGCAACCGCCTGAGCACAACAACAGGACTACGCCTACCAGCCACACTCATATTCGACTACCCCACCACCACCACCCTCACCAAACACCTCTTTGGAGAGATGTCCGGGGATGGAAAGTTGGGCGTTGTCAAGTCCTCCGTCTCGATGGTCGCTGTTGATGAGCCGTTGGCGATCGTTGGTATGAGTTGTCGTTATCCGGGCGGTGTGTATTCACCGCGAGGGCTGTGGGAGTTGGTCGTCTCGGGTGCTGACGCAATTGGTGAGTTCCCCTCGGATCGTGGTTGGGATTTGGGGGGCTTGTACGATCCTGATCCTGAGCGTCCAGGGACGTGTTATGCACGTGAGGGTGGTTTCGTGTATGACGCTGATCGATTCGATGCTCGGTTCTTTGGTATCAGCCCGCGTGAGGCATTGGCGATGGATCCTCAGCAGCGGTTGTTGCTGGAGGGCGCGTGGGAGGCCATCGAGGACGCGGGTATCGACCCGGTTGCATTACGTGGCAGTCAGACAGGAGTGTTCGCGGGGATCAGCTCATCGGATTACGGCACGGGTCCGCTGGGCGCGGCGTTTAAGGATCTCGAGGGTTACCGATTGACGGGTGGTACCGGCAGCGTCGCTTCGGGTCGCGTGGCTTATTCGTTTGGCTTGGAGGGCCCGGCGGTGTCGGTCGATACGGCATGCTCATCATCGCTCGTGGCGCTGCATTTGGCGGGCCAAGCATTGCGCTCGGGTGAATGCTCTCTGGCGTTGGCGGGTGGCGTGACGGTGTTGGCCACCCCGAGCGTGTTCATCGAGTTCGCCCGTCAGCGTGGTCTGGCCCCCGACGGTCGATGCAAGTCTTTCGCCGAGGGAGCGGACGGCACCGGCTGGTCCGAGGGCCTGGGCATGCTGTTGTTGGAGCGCCTCTCTGATGCTGAACGTAACGGTCACGAGGTGCTCGCTCTCGTGCGGGGAAGCGCCGTGAACCAGGACGGAGCGAGCAACGGGCTGACCGCACCAAATGGTCCCTCCCAGCAACGTGTCATCGCTCAAGCGCTGGCGAACGCTCGTCTGTCGCCGAGCGAGGTGGACGTCGTAGAGGCCCATGGGACGGGCACGACCCTGGGCGATCCGATCGAGGCCCAGGCATTGCTCGCCACTTATGGTCAAGACCGCCCAGAAGACCACCCCATGTGGCTTGGGTCTGTGAAGTCGAACATCGGTCACACCGTGGCCGCTGCCGGTGTGGCCGGGGTGATCAAGATGGTCCAAGCGATGCGCCACGGCGTGCTGCCACGCACCCTGCATATCGATGAGCCATCCACAAACGTGGACTGGTCAACAGGAGCCATATCGCTGCTCACCGAGGAGGTGCCATGGCAAAACAACGGCAAGCCCCGCAGGGCCGGAGTCTCATCATTCGGCATCAGCGGCACCAACGCCCACGTCATTCTTGAACAGGCGCCAGCATCGGCACTGGGAGCAGGAGCCAACGGGTCTGATGCCGGCACCACCACTCAGAACGCTACCGGGGACGAGACCGATGCTCTGGCCGACAGCGATGCAGCTCTAGCGGCAGGGGCGCTGCCGTGGCTGCTCTCGGGCAAGAGCGAGGGAGCCTTGCGTGCCCAGGCCGAGCGGTTGCGCGAGTATCTGGAAAGCGACCCCGAGACCCGAGCGATAGATGTGGGTTACTCCCTTGCCTCTCGTGCTGTTTTCGAGCACCGCGCAGTGGTCCTGGGTCGTGAACGCAAGGAACTGCTGAGTGGTCTATCCGCTCTGGCCAAAGGAGAGCCCACGGCGGGAGTCGCGCAAGGACTGGCACCCATACCCACCAGTGGGCTGGCGTTCTTGTTCACGGGTCAGGGTTCCCAGCGCGTGGGTATGGGTCGGGAGTTGTACGACGTGTTTCCCGTTTTTAGGCGCGCGTTGGATGAGATATGCGTCGAGCTCGACGAGCACCTGGAGCACCCATTGCGCGAAGTGCTATTCGCGGATGAGAAACCCAAGGAATCACTCCAGGGACCGTCCCTCGCAGAGTCCCCGGCCACGGGATCCCTCATAGATCAGACGCTCTATACCCAAACAGGACTGTTCGCTCTAGAGGTAGCGTTGTTCAGACTGCTCGAGAGCCGAGGCGTGCATCCTGATTTCTTGATGGGCCACTCGATCGGTGAGCTTGCCGCGGCGCACGTAGCAGGAGTGTTCTCTCTCACAGGCGCGTGTGTGCTGGTAGCGGCTCGTGGGCGGTTGATGAGCGCCCTGCCCGAGGGCGGGGCGATGGTCTCGGTGCAAGCCCCCGAACAGGAGCTCCTGAAGACACTCGAGGGCTACGAGGATCGAGTTGCTCTGGCAGCCGTCAACGGACCATCCTCGATAGTGATCTCCGGCGACGAAGACGCCGTCCTAGACCTAGCCCGAACGTGGCAAGAACGCGGCGCAAAGACCAAACAGCTTCAGGTATCTCACGCGTTCCACTCTCCACGAATGAACCCAATGCTCGAGCAATTCGCGGAGGCAGCCAACAGTGTCTCCTTCAGCAAGCCTCAGATCCCGATCGTCTCCAACCTCGCCGGCGAGCCCATAACGAACGAGCTCATCTGCTCGGTTGAGTATTGGGTCAACCACGTACGCCAACCAGTGCGCTTCGCCGACGGCGTGCAGTGGCTGTACAACCAAGGCATCAGGAACTATCTGGAGCTCGGCCCCGACGGCGTCCTCAGCGCGATCGTCCAAGACTGCCTATCCACAAAGCACGACACCCAAGGCATCACCAACAGCGTCAAACAAGATGCTGGCGCTGACAGTGACAATCATGTCACCAGCAAAAATAACACGCTGCCTGATAACAACACTGGAAATACCCCCGTCATAACAGTGCCACTATTGCGCAGCGAACGGCCCGAAGCGCAAACATTAACTAAAGCCCTGGCCGAAATGTGGGCCAACGGAACCAAGATCGACTGGACAGCACCATTCGCAAACACCGACGCCCAAAAAACCAAACTGCCCACCTACGCCTTCCAGCGTGAGCGCTACTGGCTGCATGCTCTATCTGGAGATGAGAGGCCTGCAGTCGGAGTGACCGGCGCGGAGGCAGGACTCTGGAAGACGATCGAGCAAGGCGATCTCGAGGGCCTGGCGGACACGCTTGGGGTCGATGGTGAGGACGGACGCTCGTGGTTGGGCGAGCTTCTACCGACGCTATCGAAGTGGCATCGGCGGCGTCTGGAGCGCTCGATCGTGGATGGGTGGCGCTACCGAGTCCAGTGGAAGCCGATGGCCGATGTGTCTGGGGGAGGGCTTACCGGTGTGTGGCTGGTAGTCATTCCGGCCGGCTGCGCTGATGATGAGCTGGTCGCGGGTTCGGTGCAGGGCTTGAAAGCGCGTGGTGTGCACGTTGTGACGATCGAGCTCGATCCCGCCTCGACAGATCGCGGAGCACTGGCTGAACGGTTGCGTGAGCTGCTCGCGCGGGAATTGGCCGATGTGTCCGGGGACGGCTCGGCGGTGAATGGCGTGCTGTCGTTGTTGGCCCTGGACAAGGATCGTGAGCCGGTACGGGCGCATGTGCCGCGGGGAGTGGCGGAGTCGTTGACCCTGGTGCAGGCACTGGGGGATGGTGGTATCGAAGGACGGCTATGGATCGCGACATGCGGTGCGGTCTCGGTGGGGTCCTCCGATCGGCTGCGGGATTCGACTCGGGGAACCGTCTGGGGTCTGGGTCGAGTACTGGGTCTGGAGGATCCGCGGCGTTGGGGCGGTCTCATCGATCTGCCCGCCGAGTTCGATGAGCGCGCTCGGGCTCGGTTTTGCAGCGTGCTCGCTGGAATGGGCGATGAGGATCAGGTGGCGGTGCGCTCCACCGGGGTGTTCCTCAGACGTCTCGTGCGCGCTGGGCTAGGTGAGCGCTCACCGGTGAGATCTTGGAGGCCGCAAGGCACGACGCTCATCACGGGTGGCACGGGTGCGTTGGGTGGTCATGTTGCGCGGTGGCTGGCCGAAAACGGCGCCGAGCACATCGTCCTGGTTGGCCGCCGGGGACGTGATGCCCCGGGTGTCCGCGAGCTCGAGGGCGAGCTGGGGGGACTGGGCGCTCGGGTCACGGTGGCTGCGTGTGACGTGGCCGATCGTGAGCAGCTCCGGGAACTGTTGGGATCGATCTCTGAAGAGTGTCGGTTGTCTGCGGTATTCCACGCTGCCGGGGCGGCTGACTTCGATGCCGTCGCGTCGCTGACAGTGGAGCGCTTGGAGGGGGCGCTTGCCGGCAAGGCAAGCGCGGCGTGGTATCTGCATGAGTTGACCCGAGATATCGACCTGTCGGCGTTTGTGTTGTTCTCGTCGCTGGCCGGCACGTTGGGTTCCGGCGGGCAGGGGAGCTATGCGGCGGCAAATACGTGCTTGGACTCGTTGGCTGTGTATCGCCGCCAGCAGGGCCTGACCGCGACATCAGTCGCGTGGGGCGCCTGGGCTGGAGAGGGAATGGCCTCTGAGGGCCTTGAGCAGTTGCGTCGGCGCGGGTTGCGCGAGATGCCCGCCGAGCACGCGATCGCTGCGCTGCAACAGGCCCTTGACCATGATGAGACCGATGTCGTTGTCGCGGACTTGGATTGGGAGCGTTATGCCCCTGTATTCACTTCTGCGCGTCCGAGTCCGTTGATCGGTGACCTGCCCGAGGTCCAGCGGGCTCTGCAGACCCTCACCGACGACGCCGAGGGGGCCGCTGGAGCCGGTCGCTTGCTCACCCAGTGGCTGGATGGGGTACCTGAGAGTGAGTGGGGGCATGAGGTCTTGCAACGCGTCCGAGCCCAGGTTGCAGCCGTGCTGGGACACGCCTCTGGGGAGTACGTAGAGGAGCAGCGCCCCTTCAAGGAGGCGGGCTTTGACTCGCTGGCCGTGGTGGAGTTGTGTAACCGCTTGAGCGCGGCGACCGGGCTGCGTCTGCCCGCTACGCTTGTGTTTGACTATCCCACGCCCGTAGCGCTTGCTCGGTATTTGCTGGATGAGCTCTCTGGTAGACAGAGAAGCGTCCTCGCGTCTACAGCTCTGTCGGTGGTGGCAGTCGATGAACCGATCGCGATCATTGGCATGAGCTGTCGCTATCCAGGTGGGGTTTCATCTCCGGATAGCTTGTGGGAGCTCCTGAGCTCGGGCGTCGACGCGATCTCCTCGCTGCCATCGGATCGTGGTTGGGATCTGGAGGGATTTTACGACCCCGATCCCGATCATCCCGGCACGAGTTATACATCCGAGGGAGGCTTCATCTATGACGCCGGAGACTTCGATCCGCAGTTCTTCGGCATAGGCCCACGCGAGGCTCTGGCGATGGATCCTCAGCAGCGGTTGTTGCTGGAGGGCGCGTGGGAGGTCCTCGAGAATGCGGGCATCGACCCGGCCTCTCTGCGTGGCAGTCAAACGGGTGTGTTTGCCGGGATCAGCTCCTCGGATTATGGTTCAGGTCTGTTTGGTGCAGCATCTGAGGGTCTCGAGGGCTACCGGTTGACAGGTGCCATCAACAGCATCGCCTCTGGGCGCATCGCCTATACCCTCGGCCTCGAGGGCCCGGCGGTGTCGGTGGATACCGCGTGCTCCTCGTCGCTCGTGGCATTGCACATGGCCTGTCAGTCGTTGCGTTCGAGGGAGTGCTCGCTGGCGTTGGCCGGCGGTGTGACCGTGCTGGCCACACCGGGAGTGTTCATTGAGTTTTCCCGTCAGCGCGGTCTCGCCCCCGATGGAAGGTGCAAGTCCTTCGCGCAGGCGGCGGATGGCACCGGCTGGTCCGAGGGGGTTGGTCTGCTGTTGCTCGAGCCGCTCGCGGAGGCTCAGCGCAACGACCATCAGGTATTGGGCCTGGTGCGGGGCAGCGCGGTGAGTCAGGATGGTGCGTCCAACGGTCTAACTGCCCCCAACGGCCTCTCTCAGCAGCGGGTCATAACACAGGCACTGGCGAACGCAAAGCTCTCAGCGAGCCAGGTCGACGCGGTCGAGGCTCACGGCACTGGCACCACCTTGGGTGATCCGATTGAGGCCCAGGCGCTGTTGGCCACCTATGGGCAGGGTCGTCCGGAGGGCCACCCGCTGTGGCTCGGGTCTGTGAAGTCGAACATCGGTCATGCTCAGGCGGCAGCTGGTGTGGCTGGGGTGATCAAGATGGTGATGGCGATGCGCCACGGTGTGCTGCCCAAGACGTTGCATGTCGATGAGCCATCGAGTAACGTGGACTGGTCGGCGGGTGAGGTCTCGCTCTTGACCGAAGAGCGGCTCTGGGAGAGCAACGGAGGGCCCCGCCGGGCGGGTGTCTCATCGTTTGGTATCTCGGGCACCAACGCACATGTGATTCTCGAGCAGGCGCCTTCTTCCGGCTCCATCGCGCCTGTTGCGGGTCACGTCCAAAGCTTGGACGAGGGTGGCGATCTCGCGCCTGAGCTGGTCGGTAGGAACGGTTCTCTGACTGAGGATCCTGCTATGCCTGACAGCTCCCTTCCCGTCAACGACGTACTTGAGGCCGGTGTGCTGCCATTCCTGCTGTCGGGTAAGAGCACATCCGCGCTGCGAGCACAGGCTGAGCGCTTGGCGGAGTTCCTCAAGAGCTCTCCTGGGATGAGCGCTATCGATGTGGGTTTCTCCCTCGCTGTATCTCGTTCTGTTTTTGAGCGTCGTGCGGTGGTGTTGGGTGGTGGGCGTGAGGGGTTGCTTGGTGGTCTTGGGGCGTTTGCGCGTGGGGAGTCCGGGGTGGGTGTGGTGGAGGGCGGTGTGGCTGGGGTTTCGAGGGTTGGTGGTGTGGCGTTTTTGTTCACGGGTCAGGGTTCTCAGCGTGTGGGTATGGGTCGTGAGCTTTATGGTGCGTTCCCGGTTTTCAGGGGTGCGTTGGATGAGGTGTGTGCGGAGTTTGATGGGCGTTTGGGGTGTGCGTTGCTTGATGTGCTCTTCGGGGATGACGAGTCATCGTCGTCGTCGTCGTCGTTGGTGTCTTCTGGTGGTGGTGGGTCTTTGTCTGGGGTGTCTGGGGTTTCGTTGCTTGATGAGACGCTGTTTACTCAGGCGGGGTTGTTTGCTTTGGAGGTGGCGTTGTTCAGGCTCATCGAGAGTTGGGGTGTGCGTCCTGGTTTCTTGATGGGTCATTCGATTGGTGAGTTGGCGGCGGCGTATGCGGCTGGGGTGTTCTCGTTGGGGGATGCGTGCATGTTGGTCGCGGCTCGTGGACGGTTGATGGGGGCTTTGCCTGTGGGTGGGGCGATGGTGTCTATTCAGGCTTCTGAGGGTGAGGTGTCCCAGACGCTCGTGGGTTTGGATGGTCGTGTTGCTGTGGCGGCTGTGAATGGGCCTTCGTCGGTGGTGGTCTCTGGTGATGAGGATGCGGTTCTGGGGGTCGCGGGTGTTTGGGGTGAGCGTGGTGTGAAGACGAAGCGGTTGCGGGTCTCTCACGCGTTTCATTCTCCGCGGATGGATCCGATGCTTGATGAGTTCGCTGAGGTGGTTCGTGGTGTTTCTTTTGCTGCGCCTCGGATCCCGGTGGTTTCCAATGTGAGTGGTGAGCCTCTCGGTGTTGATGAGATCTGCTCGGTTGGGTACTGGGTGAGGCACGTGCGTGAGCCTGTGCGTTTCTTTGATGGGGTGCGCTGGTTGGAGCGGGCGGGTGTGAGGAACTTCCTCGAGCTCGGCCCCGACGGCGTACTCAGCGCGATGGTGCAGGACTGCCTCGGTAAGCACGACCTCCGCGATGCTGCTGGTGTTGATGGTGTTCAGACGCATACCGTGCTCAATGGTGGTATCGCTGCTGAGAGCAGCGGGGATGACGCTGCGGCGCGTAGTGATGCTCTGGATGGTGCGCCTGTTATCACGGCGCCGTTGTTGCGCGGCGAACACCGCTCGGAGATCCAGACGCTGCTCAAGTCTCTGGCTGAGATATGGACGCACGGAGCAAAGCTGGACTGGGGAGCGTTGTTTGCGGGGACTGATGCTAAACGGGTCCAACTGCCTACATACGCTTTTCAGCGCGAGCGCTACTGGCTACAAGCGCCCCCCAACACCAGAGGCATTACCCCTGCCGGCCAATCCGCGGCTAATCATCCTCTGCTGAGCGCTGCGGTGAGACTGGCTGACGACCGAGGCTGGCTGTTTACGGGGCGACTGTCATTGGAGGCACCTGCCTGGCTTGCCGATCACTTCGTGCTCGGTGTGCCGGTGGTACCGGGCGCGACGTGGGTGGAGCTCGCCCTGTATGTCGGTAGCCAGGTTGAGTGTGATCTGGTGGAGGACCTGGTTATGGAGTCTCCGCTGGTGCTGCGGGAGGATGGTGCAGTAATGCTGCAGGTCTCGGTCGGGGAGCTGGACGAGCTCGGACGGCGACCGGTGGGTGTCTACTCTTGTCCCGAGATAACCGCCGACGATGGTGCGCATACTGAGGGAGCATGGACTCGTCATGCAAGCGGTGTGCTCGCTCGCACCGAGGAGGCATCGGAGAATCGAACAGCTGTAGATGAGCGGGCGGCGCTGCTTGCCGGGCCAACGTGGCCCCCAGAGGGCGCGATTGCCATTGATCGCGATGATTTCTACGACCATATGGCCGAGGTAGGGTTGGACTACGGGCCGGCGTTCTTCGGTGTGCGGGCTCTGTGGCGTGATGGTAAGGAGGTCTTTGCCGAGCTATCTCTATCCGATGGAGAGCGGCCGCAGGCCGGCCAGTTTTGCCTGCATCCAGCGCTGCTGGATGCAGGGCTTCAGACTTTCGCCGCGAGCTTGAAGGGTACTGACCAGGATGAACCGTCGATGCATGGCAATTGGCTGCGACTGCCGTTTTCCTTCAATCACGTCAGCCTTTACACCGGAGGATCTTCTGCGCTGCGTGTTCAGGTTTCAATAAAGGGCGCCGAAGAGATGTCCCTGGTGGCGGTCGACGAGAGCGGCATGTTGGTGGCTTCGATGGAGTCACTGGTGATACGGGCAGTCTCTCGTGAGCATCTCACGAGCGCTCGTGGCGGCCACAGGGAGTCGCTTTTCCGTTTGGCCTGGACCAAGGATCCCACCGCTTTGTCCGTGTCTCCATCCCCGGTGGGAGAGCTGGCGCTGTTGGGTGCTGGAGGAGTTGGTCTCGCCGCGATGCTGCCGGTCGCCGGCGTATGCCCGGATGTGTATGACGGACTGCAGGAATTGAGCGAGGCGGTGGATGGGGGTGCGGCGGTGCCCAGCGTGGTGCTTGCCGATTACACGCTTGATGGAACAGGAGCAGATCCCGGCGCCGCGGTCGACGAGGAAGTTGTCCGCGGAGTGGCTGCGGCAATGCACGGGGTTGCGCATCGGGCGTTGGATCTGGTGCAGGGATGGCTTGCCGATGAGCGGTTCGCTGCTTCGCGGTTGGTCCTGGTGACCAGGGAGGCAATAGCTACCCACGCCGGCGAGGACGTGCCGGATCTGTCTCAGGCGCCCGTGTGGGGGTTGGTGCGTTCGGCGCAAGCGGAGCACCCGGAGCGGCTCATGCTCATCGACATCGATGGCGATCCCACCTCTCTGGATGCCCTGGGAAGTGCACTGAGCTCGAACGAGCCGCAATTGGCATTGCGCGGGGGCGTGATCTGCACTCCTCGGCTCGAGCGTGCGGGATCCGCCGGTGCCTTGGCGATCCCAGTCGGTGTTACCGACTGGCGCATGGATGTCGGTGGCGGGGGGAGTTTTGCGGATCTCTCGCTGGTACCTTACCCTGAGGCAACAGAGCCTCTTGGGCACGGTCAGGTGCGTGTGGCCGTGCGTGCCTCGGGACTGAACTTCCGTGATGTCATGGTGACTCTGGGCGTTGTGCCTCAGGGTGACGGCGGTGGCGCTGAGAGTGCGGGCGTCGTGCTGGAGGTAGGTCCGGGGGTGGACGACCTCGCCGTCGGTGATCGGGTGATGGGATTGCTGGATGGTAAGCTAGGTCCAATCTCGATAGCCGATCAGCGTATGATCACGCGGGCGCCCGAGGGGTGGTCTTTCATACGGGCCGCGTCGTTGCCGGCCGTGTTTTTGACCGCGTATTACGGGCTGATGGATTGCGCTCGTCTTACCGCTGATGAGAGGGTGCTGATACATGCGGGAGCCAGTGGGACCGGCATGGCCGCGGTACAGTTGGCTAGACATCGGGGCGCCGAGGTATTTGCCACCGCGAGCCCGGGGAAGTGGGATACGCTGCGGTCGTTGGGGCTCGACGAGGCGCATATCGCTTCCTCTCGCACACTGGATTTCAAGGGGCGCTTCTTGGATGCGACCGACGGCCGGGGGATGGATGTCGTCCTGAACTCTCTCGCCGGGGAGTTCGTCGATGCCTCGCTCGGCCTGCTGACCGAAGGGGGTCGCTTCGTCGAGATGGGCAAGACCGATATTCGTGATCCCCATGAGATCGGCGTGACTCACCCGGGAGTGGCCTACCAAGCCTTCGATCTGCTGCAGGTGAAGTCAGAGCGTATCCAGGAAATGTTCGCCGAGTTGGTGAAGCTCTTTGAGGCGGGTGTGCTCGAGTCGCTGCCGACCAGGGTGTGGGATATCCGTTACGCACCGGAGGCATTGCGTTTTATGAGTCAGGCGCGCCATACCGGCAAGATCGTGCTGAGTCTGCCCGCTGCCCTCGATCCCCAGGGTACTGTGCTGATTACCGGTGGTACAGGCGCCTTGGGAGGTCTGGTGGCACGGCATCTCGCGAAGAATCACGGTGTCGGCAACCTGTTGCTGGCCAGTAGGAGGGGGCCGAACGCCGAGGGTGCCTCTGGGCTGCAAGCAGAGCTCGAAACGTTGGGGGCTAATGTCACGATACTCGCCTGCGACGTGTCTCGGCGCGATGCGCTGGAGGCGCTGCTGGACTCGATCCCGTCCAGGCACCCACTGAACGGCGTGGTGCATGCCGCGGGAGTCCTCGATGACGGGGTGATCGAGACCATGACACCGGAGGGCCTTGATGGGGTTCTCGCTCCAAAGGCGGATGCGGCTTGGTATCTACATGAACTCACCAGACATCTGGACCTACATGCTTTTGTACTGTTCTCTTCGGTCGCTGCCACGATCGGCAGCGCCGGCCAGGGCAATTATGCCGCGGCAAACGGATTTCTTGATGCTTTGGCGGTCTATCGCCGGGCACGAGGTCTCGCCGCGACTTCCATGGCCTGGGGTCCGTGGACCCAAGCGGACGGTATGGTCGGAACACTGAGTGAGACGGATCTTGCGCGTTTAAGCCGCTCGGGTATGGGTGCGATATCGCCAGAGCAGGGGCTTGAACTCTTTGATGCTGCCCTTGATACAGGAGAGACACTGGTGCTCCCAGCGCGTCTGGATACCGCGGCATTGCGTGCACAGGCCAGAACGGGCATGTTGCCGGGGATATTTGCCGGCGTGATCAATGTCCCCTCGCGGCGTCCGAGTGAGAGGATCGAGTCACTCGGACGGCGTCTGGCAAGCGTTCCGGAGGGCGAGCGTGAGGGAGTTGTGCTCGAGCTCGTGCGAGCGCAGGTGGCTGCCGTGCTGGGATATGTCTCCCTGGAGGCGATCGACGCGCAGCAGACCTTCAAGGATCTCGGGTTTGACTCGCTGGCTGCGGTGGAGTTACGCAACCGTCTGAATCAAGCGACCGGTTTGCGCCTGCCCGCCACGCTTGTATTTGACTACCCCACATCCATTGCGCTTGCCAAATACCTGCGCGATGAGATTTCCACCGATGGCGTTGCTGAAGCTCCTGGCATTACTACATCGGCCGTGGCAGATCTCAACAAATTGGAGAGCGTTCTTTCATCTCTGGCTGCGGACGATCCTGAACGGTTTAAAATTGTGGTACGCATGCAGGCGCTGCTATCTGGGTTGGCAGCCGATAGTGTGGCCATCGAAGACGATGACTTGGAAGCGGAGACCATCGATGAGGTGTTCGAGGCGATGGACAGGGAATTGGGGACGCCCTGAGATGCTGAGTATGAGGCCTAGTGTCGTGAGTCATAAATTCGATGGCGTTTCCCGGCGTCTGCCCGCGCCTGACGCCCGCCGTCGACGGCCCATGTACTACCGGGTACACAGACCGTCGCCATCGAACGTCAGATCACGACCATCCACTCGGCAAACACTCACCGAATTTATGACTCAAGACACTAGATCCGTTCGAGGGGGTGCGTCGCATGGCGGATGACGAGAAGACGCTCGAGTATCTGAAGCGCGCCAGGGTTGAGCTGCGCATAGCTCGACGAAGTCTGCATGAGGTTGAGCGTCGCGCACATGAGCCGGTTGCGATTGTTGGTATGAGTTGTCGTTATCCGGGTGGTGTGTGTTCGCCGCGGGGGTTGTGGGAGCTTGTGGTTGGTGGTGTTGATGCGATTGGTGGGTTTCCTTTGGATCGTGGTTGGGATTTGGAGGGTTTGTATGATCCTGATCCTGAGCGTGTGGGGACGTGTTATGCGCGTGAGGGTGGTTTTGTGTATGACGCTGATAGGTTTGATGCTGGGTTTTTTGGTATTGGTCCGCGTGAGGCGTTGGCGATGGATCCTCAGCAGCGGTTGTTGTTGGAGGGTGTGTGGGAGGCGTTGGAGGATGCTGGTATGGATCCTGTCTCTTTGCGTGGTAGTCAGACGGGGGTGTTCGCGGGTATTAGTTCCTCGGATTATGGTGTGGGTGTGGTTGGTGGTGCGTTTGGGGAGCTCGAGGGTTATCGGTTGACGGGTGGTACCGGTAGTGTTGCTTCTGGTCGTGTGGCTTATACGTTTGGGTTTGAGGGTCCGGCGGTGTCGGTGGATACGGCGTGTTCTTCATCGCTCGTGGCGTTGCATTTGGCGTGCCAGGCGTTGCGTGGGGGTGAGTGTTCGTTGGCGTTGGCGGGTGGGGTGACGGTGTATGCCACTCCGGGATTGTTTGTTGAGTTTTCCCGTCAGCGTGGTTTGTCTCCTGATGGTCGGTGTAAGGCTTTTGCTGATGGTGCTGATGGGACTGGTTGGTCGGAGGGGTTGGGGGTGCTCTTGTTGGAGCGTCTCTCCGATGCTGAGCGTAATGGGCATCAGGTGCTCGCTGTTGTGCGGGGCAGCGCCGTGAATCAGGATGGTGCGAGTAATGGGTTGACGGCGCCGAATGGTCCTTCTCAGCAGCGCGTGATAGTGCAGGCGCTCGCGAATGCCGAGGTCTCGCCGGGTGATGTGGATGTCGTGGAGGCTCACGGGACGGGTACGGCTTTGGGTGATCCGATCGAGGCTCAGGCGTTGCTGGCTACTTATGGACAGGATCGCCCCGAGGGTCATCCGTTGTGGCTTGGGTCCGTGAAGTCGAACATTGGGCATGCCGTGGCTGCTGCTGGTGTGGCCGGTGTGATCAAGATGGTGATGGCGATGCGTCACGGTGTGCTGCCCCGCACGCTGCATATCGATGAGCCCTCGAGCAATGTCGATTGGTCGACGGGCGAGGTCTCGCTTTTGATGGAGCAGAGGCCGTGGGAGGGCAATGGGCAGCCCCGCCGGGCGGGCGTGTCTTCTTTCGGGATCAGCGGTACCAACGCGCACGTGATCCTCGAGGAGGCACCGTCCTCACCGCCGCCGGCGCTCGGATTGGGCTCGGGGGTTGTGGGGCCTGATGGTGTCGTCGTTGCTGACGGGGACGGGGATAGCGTCGTTCTTGGTGAGGATGGTAGTGGTGGTGGTGTCCTTGCGGGGGGTGTGTTGCCGTGGGTGTTCTCGGGTAAGAGCGAGGGAGCTTTGCGTGCTCAGGCTGAGCGGTTGTGCGGCTATCTGGATGGTGATACCGGCGAGCCCAGCGCGATAGACGTGGGTTATTCCCTGGCCTCTCGTTCTGTTTTTGAGCGTCGTGCGGTGGTGTTGGGTGGTGGGCGTGAGGGGTTGCTTGGTGGTCTTGGGGCGTTTGCGCGTGGGGAGTCCGGGGTGGGTGTGGTGGAGGGCGGTGTGGCTGGGGTTTCGAGGGTTGGTGGTGTGGCGTTTTTGTTCACGGGTCAGGGTTCTCAGCGTGTGGGTATGGGTCGTGAGCTTTATGGTGCGTTCCCGGTTTTCAGGGGTGCGTTGGATGAGGTGTGTGCGGAGTTTGATGGGCGTTTGGGGTGTGCGTTGCTTGATGTGCTCTTCGGGGATGACGAGTCATCGTCGTCGTCGTCGTCGTTGGTGTCTTCTGGTGGTGGTGGGTCTTTGTCTGGGGTGTCTGGGGTTTCGTTGCTTGATGAGACGCTGTTTACTCAGGCGGGGTTGTTTGCTTTGGAGGTGGCGTTGTTCAGGCTCATCGAGAGTTGGGGTGTGCGTCCTGGTTTCTTGATGGGTCATTCGATTGGTGAGTTGGCGGCGGCGTATGCGGCTGGGGTGTTCTCGTTGGGGGATGCGTGCATGTTGGTCGCGGCTCGTGGACGGTTGATGGGGGCTTTGCCTGTGGGTGGGGCGATGGTGTCTATTCAGGCTTCTGAGGGTGAGGTGTCCCAGACGCTCGTGGGTTTGGATGGTCGTGTTGCTGTGGCGGCTGTGAATGGGCCTTCGTCGGTGGTGGTCTCTGGTGATGAGGATGCGGTTCTGGGGGTCGCGGGTGTTTGGGGTGAGCGTGGTGTGAAGACGAAGCGGTTGCGGGTCTCTCACGCGTTTCATTCTCCGCGGATGGATCCGATGCTTGATGAGTTCGCTGAGGTGGTTCGTGGTGTTTCTTTTGCTGCGCCTCGGATCCCGGTGGTTTCCAATGTGAGTGGTGAGCCTCTCGGTGTTGATGAGATCTGCTCGGTTGGGTACTGGGTGAGGCACGTGCGTGAGCCTGTGCGTTTCTTTGATGGGGTGCGCTGGTTGGAGCGGGCGGGTGTGAGGAACTTCCTCGAGCTCGGCCCCGACGGCGTACTCAGCGCGATGGTGCAGGACTGCCTCGGTAAGCACGACCTCCGCGATGCTGCTGGTGTTGATGGTGTTCAGACGCATACCGTGCTCAATGGTGGTATCGCTGCTGAGAGCAGCGGGGATGACGCTGCGGCGCGTAGTGATGCTCTGGATGGTGCGCCTGTTATCACGGCGCCGTTGTTGCGCGGCGAGCACCGCTCGGAGGCCGGTGTGTTGCTTGGTGCTTTGGCTGTGGCGTGGGCGCATGGAGTGGAGGTGGATTGGAAGGCGTTGTTTGAGGGGTCCGGTGCTGAGCAGGTGTCTCTGCCGACTTACGCGTTCCAGCGTGAGCGTTATTGGCTGTCCGCGGGTGCCCCGGGCGCGGGGGATATGGTTGGCGCTGGTCAGGTCTCAGTCGATCACTCCCTCCTGGGCGCCGCGGTGGCGTTGGCCGATGATCGGGGCTGGTTGTTCACGGGTCGCGTTTCCCTGGAGTCTCATCCGTGGCTCTCCGATCACGCGGTGCTGGGCACGGTGCTGTTACCGGGCACCGCTTTCGTGGAGTTGGCGTTGCACGCCGGCAGAGAAGCCGGATGCCCCGTGATTTCAGAGCTCACGCTGGAGGCCCCACTGGTGTTGCCCGAGCGGGACGCGATTGTGTTGCAGCTATCCGTTGGTGAGCTCGATGAGTCCGGAGCGCGATCGTTGTCCATCCACTCGCGCCCAGAGGGATCCCCCGGCGATCACGACGGCGGCCTCGCTGAGGGGCGGTGGACATCCCATGCTGCTGGTCTGCTCGTCGCAAGCGATGCATTCAGCGCCGCCCAGCAAGCAGGGATGGGTGAGCGGCACACGGTCGTGACTGAAGAGCGCGTCAGTGCTCTGAGCAGCGGGGAGTCCTGGCCACCAGCGGGCGCGGAGATGGTGAGAGTCGATGGTCTCTATGACACCCTGGCCGATATCGGTCTCGAGTACGGGCCCGTCTTCCAAGGATTGCGGGCAGCCTGGCGACGAGGCGATGAGGTGTTCGCCGAGGTATCACTCACAGAGGACCAACGCGACGACGGCGCTTCCTCTTTTGGTGTGCACCCCGCGCTGCTCGATGCCGCGCTGCACGCGAGCGCGATCAGCATCGCCGCTGCCACGGATCGCGAGCACGGCCAAGACCACGGCAGCAGCGGCAGTGGCGGGGTGCGCCTCCCGTTCTCCTGGTCAGGTGTGCAGCTATACGCAACGGGTGCTTCCTCGCTACGCGTGTGCCTATCCACCACAGGCACCGATGGGATGTCCCTGTTGGTGGCCGATGAGACCGGTGCACTCATCGCCTCGATCGAGTCGCTCATCTCACGCGAAATATCCACCGAACAACTAAACGCGGTCTCCTCCCGTGACCGGCACCGCGATTCGCTGTTCACGATGGACTGGTGCGCGTTGCCGATATCACAACAAGCACCACCCGCTGAGCTGGTGCTGCTGGGCGCCCAAGACCCAGCACTCAGCGAATCCCTGACCACGGCCGGGCACACCATCACAACACATACCGACCTAAAAGCCCTAGACGAAGCCCTAGACAGAATCACAACCAACGACCACGACAACGGCAGCGATGATAGCGACGTTATCCCCGCAACGATACTCGTGGACTGCACGCACGCTGGTATGAAAAAAACAGCCACGAACAGCATCACCGCAGAAAAAAACACACACCACCCCGACACACTCACAGCCACCCACCAAGCCACCCACCAAGTGCTCGACCTAATCCAGAACTGGCTCCAGAACGAGCGCCTCTCTAACTCCCGCCTGGTACTGATCACCCGCGGTGCAATCACCACCGGAACAGGAGAAGACCCCCCACGCCCCTCCCAATCACCCATCTGGGGCCTAGCACGATCCGCACAAGCAGAGAACCCAGAACGCATCACCCTCATCGACATCGACCAACACCAAACCTCCACCACAACACTACCCACAGCACTAACCACCAACGAACCACAACTAGCCATCAGAAACGGCAACATACTCACCCCACGACTCACACGCACAACCCCAAATGTGGCTCCCACTGGCTCAGCTCACGCCGTCGCGGGGCGAGGCAACACAGAACAGGGCGACACAGAGCAGCGGGACCCGGCCGAGCGGGATCCGGCCCAGCAGTCATTCATGCTCGATCCGGAAGGCACAGTGCTGATCACCGGCGGCACGGGTGGTCTGGGCGCCCTCCTTGCGCGCCATCTGGTGAACGGTCATGGTGTGACTCACCTGCTTCTGGTCAGTCGCAGGGGGCCTGCTGCCGAGGGCGCATCGCAGCTGGAAGCGGAGCTCGAGTCCCTTGGCGCCCAGGTAAGGATCGCGGCATGTGACGTCTCTGAGCGCGATGCCTTGGCTGTGCTGCTGCAGTCCATTGCGCGAGAGCATCCGCTGACCGCGGTGGTGCATGCCGCCGGAGTGCTCGACGACGGTGTGATCGGCTCTTTGACGGCAGAGCGCGTGGATGGGGTGCTGAGCCCCAAGGCTGACGCTGCCTGGCATCTGCACGAGCTCACCGAGCATTCTGAGCTGGGGGCGTTTGTGCTTTTCTCCTCGGTAGCGGGCGTGATCGGCAGTCCTGGTCAGGGCAACTATGCAGCGGCCAATGCGTTCCTGGACGCTCTGGCCGCCTATCGTCGGGCAAAGGGTCTGACGGGCACCTCGGTAGCGTGGAGTCTGTGGGGAGGGGTCGATGGTATGGCCGGGAGTCTGAGCGAGGCCGATCGCTCACGCATGGCACGCTCGGGTATGGCCGCGCTCTCTGTCGAGCAGGGTCTGGAGCTCTTTGATCGGGCTCTGGCCATAAACGATGCGCTTACCCTCGCGGCTCCTCTGGATCTGGCGACGCTACGTGCCCAGGCCAGGATGGGCGTGCTTCCCCCGGTACTGAGCGGCTTGGTGCGTGTGCCCGTTCCTCGCGCGGGCGAGCGGGGTGGATCGCTGGCTCGGCGCCTGGTTAACACCCCCGAGGCCGAGCGCGAGGGTGTCGTCCTTGAGATCGTGCGGGCCCAGGTCGCCGCCGTGCTGGGTCACGTCTCCCCGGAGGCGATACCCGAGCAGCGAGCCTTCAAGGACCTCGGCTTTGACTCGCTGGCCGCCGTTGAGCTGCGCAACCGCCTGAACGTGGCGACCGGGTTGCGCCTGACGGCCACGCTCATATTCGATTACCCAACGCCAGCCGAGCTGGCGGGGTATCTGCTGAGCGAGGTCTCAGGTGCGCAGATCGCTGCCGTTACCTCATCAGCGCCGACGAGGATGCTCGACGAGCCAATCGCGATCATTGGCATGAGCTGTCATTACCCAGGGGGTGTGCACTCTCCAGAGCAGCTTTGGCGGCTCGTCTCCTCAGGCGCCGACGGTATCTCGACCTTTCCCTCCGATCGTGGCTGGGATCTCGAGCGTCTCTATGACCCCGATCCCGATCGTCCTGGTACGAGCTATACGCGCGAGGGTGGATTCCTCCACGACGCTGGAGACTTCGACCCGGAGTTCTTTGCGATCGGGCCCAGGGAGGCACTGGCGATGGACCCCCAGCAACGCCTGCTGCTGGAAAGCTCATGGGAGGCGCTCGAGGACGCAGGTGTGGACCCGGTCTCGCTCAAGGGCAGCCAAACTGGGGTGTTCGCGGGCCTGATGTATCACGACTATGGCGCCGGGTCGGCCGGATCGACCTCAAAAGATTTTGAAAATTACGGAATGACTGGCAACTCCGGCAGCGTGCTATCGGGTCGCGTGGCGTATACCCTGGGCTTAGAGGGTCCAGCAGTCACGGTTGACACGGCATGCTCATCCTCGCTTGTGGCATTGCATTGGGCAAGTCAGGCGTTGCGCTCAGGAGAGTGCTCGCTGGCATTGGCTGGCGGGGTAACGGTGATGGCTTCACCGATGACGTTCGTGGGGTTCAGTCGTCAGCGTGGCCTGGCTCCCGATGGTCGGTGCAAGTCCTTCGCGGACGCAGCAGATGGTGTGGGCTGGTCTGAGGGCGTGGGAGTGCTGGTCCTCGAGCGCCTCTCCGACGCTCAGCGCAACGGCCATGAGGTGCTGGGGCTTCTGCGTGGCAGCGCCGTCAATCAAGATGGCGCCTCAAACGGCCTGACCGCACCGAATGGTCCTTCTCAGCAACGTGTGATAGCCCAAGCACTGGCCAGCGCACAAATCTCACCGAGCCAGGTGGATGTGATCGAGGGTCATGGCACGGGCACCACTCTTGGGGATCCGATCGAGGCGCAGGCGTTGATCGCCACCTATGGACAGGGTCATACCGAGGATCATCCGTTGTGGCTTGGCTCGATCAAGTCCAACATCGGTCACACCCAGGCAGCGGCGGGCGTGGCCGGGGTGATCAAGATGGTCATGGCGATGCGCCACCGTCTGCTGCCACGCACGCTCCATGTCGATGAGCCGTCGAGCAATGTGAACTGGTCCTCGGGCACGGTCTCGCTCTTGACGCGGGAGAGGCCGTGGGAGAGTCGTAGTGGGCAACCCCGTCGGGCGGGAGTGTCCTCCTTCGGAATCAGCGGCACCAACGCGCACGTCATTCTCGAAGAGGCACCGGCTGGGATCGCGTGGGCCTCGGAGAGCGAGGGATCCAACAACGGCCATACTCTGAACGGCGCTGTCGTTGCTGCTGGGGATGAGTCCGGTGTTCTTGTTGGGGGAGATGGCGCCTGCGCGGGTGGTGTGCTGCCGCTGGTGCTCTCGGGTAAGACCGAGAGAGCTCTGTCCGCGCAGGCTGAGCGGATCCGGGGGTTCGTGGACGGTGACCCCGACCGCGGGATGATGGACGTTGGTCATTCTTTGACCTCTCGTTCGGAGTTCGAGCACCGTGCTGTGGTGGTGGGCGATGAGCGCGAGGAGTTGCTTGGCGGCTTGGCGGCGCTGGCGGCTGGGGCGCCGGCGGGTGGCGTGATACGGGGGCTTGCGGGTACTGGGGGATCGCCGTCGCTGGCGTTTCTGTTCACCGGCCAGGGTGCGCAGCGTGTTGACATGGGTCGCGAGCTGTATGACGCCTTTCCTGTTTTCAAGACCGCGTTGGATGAGTTGTGTATCGAGCTTGATGGGTATTTGGAGTACCCGTTACTGCAGGTGCTTTTCGCGGGTGTAGGGCCCGAGGTCCCATTCCAGGAGAACTCTTCAGATGCAGAGTCCTCAGAGGATTTATCAGGAGGCTCTCTCGAAGCGGGACTCTTGGATCGGACGGCTTACACCCAGGCCGCTCTGTTCGCGCTGGAGGTGTCGTTGTTCAGGCTGGTTGAGAGCTTCGGCGTGCGTCCCGATTTTTTGGTGGGTCATTCGATCGGCGAGTTGGCGGCGGCATATGTGGCGGGTGTGTTCTCCTTGCATGATGCATGCATGTTGGTCGCGGCTCGTGGGCGGCTGATGGACGAGTTGCCTGGAGGTGGGGCGATGGTCTCGCTGGAGGCGTCGGAGCGGGAGGTATTGGATACGTTCGAGGGCCTGGAGGGCGAGATTGCCTTGGCGGCGGTGAATGGGCCTTGCTCGGTCGTGGTCTCGGGTGATGAAGAGGCCGTTCTGGATGTGGAGGGTGTTTATCGGAAGCAGGGTCGTAAAACCAAGCGTCTGCGGGTATCCCATGCGTTTCATTCTCCGCATATGGACGGGATGCTGGATGAGTTCAGGATCGTGGCTGAAGGTATCTCCTTCAGTGCTCCCCGCATACCGATCGTTTCCAACGTGACGGGAGAGCTTGTAGCGGTGGAGCGTCTCTGTTCGGCTGATTATTGGGTTGAGCATGTGCGTGAGCCGGTGCGCTTCATGGATGGGGTGCGTTGGTTGCGGGATCGGGGCGTGAGGAGCTTCTTGGAGCTTGGCCCCGATGGTGTGCTCAGCGCAATGAGCCAGGAGTGCCTCGACGATCGCGATGCTCGTGAGCTGGACGGTGTCAATGGTCATGAACCCGCCGGCAGCGGTGGTGTGGATGCTCTGAGTGCTCCCGTCGTGGCGGTCCCGCTGTTGCGCGGGGAGCGACGTCCCGAGGCTCGAGCGGTGCTCGGTGCTCTGGCTGAGGTATGGGTGAACGGGACGAGTGTGGACTGGGCGGAGCTGTTCAGAGGGTCCGCTGCCAAGCGTGTGCCCCTGCCCACTTATGCCTTTCAACGAGAGCGTTACTGGCTGTCAGCGCCGGCGTTGGGCACGGGGGATATGGTCTCTGCCGGGCAGGCCTCAGCCGACCATCCTCTGTTGGGTGCGATGGTCGATTTGGCCGACGGTGAGCAGCGGGTGTTCACCGGGCGTATCTCGCTACAGAGTCACCCGTGGCTGGCTGATCATGCGGTGATGGGAACGGTGCTGTTGCCGGGCACTGCTTTTGTGGAGCTCGCGCTGCATGCTGGTAGGCAGGCCGGGTGTCCGGTGCTCGAGGAGTTGATGCTGGAGGCTCCATTGGTGGTGCCCGAGCATGGTGGGGTGGCGTTGCAGGTCTCAGCTGGCGGGGTCGATGAGGACGGTCGGCGTTCGCTGGTCATCCATTCGCGTTTGGAGGAGTCCTCGAGTGAGGGCGGTCTCGTTGAAGGACAGTGGACCTCCCATGCGAGCGGTGTGCTCGTTTCCAGCGATGTGCCCGACGCTCAGCGCGCGCGGATCGACGAGCGCACTGCGAGGATTCGGGAGCGCGCCGGTCGGCTGACTGGCGGGGAGTCCTGGCCTCCGGTGGGCGCAGAGGCTGTGGAGGTCGAGGGTCTGTATGACGCTCTGGCTGGTGTGGGCTTGGAGTATGGGCCCGTTTTCCAAGGATTGCGGGCTGTCTGGCGACAGGGTGATGAGGTGTTCGCCGAGGTGTCTCTTCCCGAGGATCAGCATGACAGGGCCGCCTCTTTTGGTCTGCACCCGGCGTTGCTCGATGCCGCGCTGCACGCGAGCGCGGTGAGCATCAACGACGCCGTGGACAGCGATGAGCGCGGCGGGGTGATGCGTCTCCCGTTCGCCTGGTCGGGCGTGGAGCTTTACGCCGATGGAGCCTCTGCATTGCGGGTATCGCTCTCCATGGCAGGCGATGATGCGATCTCCATGCTGGTCGTTGATGAGGGTGGCGGCCTCGTCGCGTCAGTTGACTCGCTGGTGCTGCGTGAAGTCGCAGCGACCCAGCTGGGTGCTGCTCGTGGTGCGCATCGCGACTCGTTGTTCAAGATAGGCTGGAGCACGTTCTCGGTCTCCCCGCTTGATCCTGCCGATGCTGCTCCTTTGGGGGAGCTGGTGTTGTTGGGTGCAGACGCCTCTTTGGCGGGGGCGCTGGGGGGTGCCGGGTGTGCTGTTGAGGCCCATACGGATCTCCAAGCTCTGCGAGACGCGCTGGACGGGGGCGCGGTCTTGCCCGGGACGGTGCTCTTCGATTGTGGTTCGGATGGGGCCGACGTCTCCGAGAGCCGACCCCCTGCGGGCGGAGCCTGCGGGAAGGATATGTGCGGTCTCGACCGGCTCGCGGTGACTCATCGTGGTGCTCAGCGGGTCCTCTCCTTGATGCAGGATTGGCTTTTGGACGAGCGCTTCGCCGATGCTCGTCTGGTGCTGGTTACCCATGGGGCTGTCGCAGTGGAGGCTGGAGAAGATGTCTTCGGGCTGGCTCAGTCGCCGGTTTGGGGCTTGGTGCGTAGCGCGCAGTCGGAGAGCCCAGATCGGTTTTTATTGATTGATGTTGACGATGATGAGGCTTCCTGGGGTGCGTTCGCCGGGGCGTTGACTTTGGGCGAGTCGCAGGTGGCGATAAGGAGTGGCAGCGTGCTGGCTCCGCGCCTGGAGCGAGCGGACTCCGATGGAGTTTTGACGGTTCCCGAAGGTGCCTCTGAGTGGCGTCTTGACGCTGGTGCTGGAGGGACACTCGAGGCTCTCTCCTTTGTGCCGGCCGCTGAGGCCGGGGGGGCGCTTGGGTTGGGGCAGGTTCGTGTTGGCGTGCGTGCGGGAGGTTTGAATTTCCGTGATGTGCTGGTCGCCCTTGGTATGTACCCGGGTGAGGCGACTGTCGGCGGCGAGGGCGCGGGTGTCGTTTTGGAGGTCGGTCCGGGGGTAGATGGCTTGGCTGTTGGGGATCGCGTGATGGGGCTGTGCTCTGGGTTTGGTCCCGTCGCGGTAGTCGATCATCGCCTGGTTGTCGAGATGCCCGAGGGGTGGTCTTTTGCCCAGGCCGCATCGGTGCCGATTGTGTTCATGACCGCGTATTACGGGCTGATCGATTTGGCTGGTTTGGGGTCGGATGAGAGGGTGTTGGTGCACGCTGCGACAGGTGGTGTAGGTATGGCTGCCGTGCAGCTGGCCAGGCATTTGGGGGCCGAGGTGTTCGCCACCGCGAGCCCTCCGAAGTGGCATACGCTTCGCTCGCAGGGGTTTGATGACGCGCATATCGCTTCTTCTCGTACGCTCGAGTTCAAGGAGCGTTTCCTGGAGGGCACGGATGGGCAGGGCATGGATGTCGTCCTGGACTCTCTTGCCGGAGAGTTCGTGGACGCGTCACTCGAGTTGCTGCCGCGTGGCGGCCGATTCCTCGAGATGGGTAAGACCGATATGCGTGATCCCAGTGAGGTCCTCGAGGGTCATCCGGGCGTGTCTTACCGCGCGTTCGATCTGATGGAAGCCGGTCCCGAGCGTATCCAGGAGATGCTCGGTGAGTTGGTGGGACTCTTTGAGTCGGGCGTGCTCGAGCCGTTGCCGATCAGAGCGTGGGATGTGCGCCGTGCGCCGGAGGCGTTCCGGTATATGAGCCAGGCGCGTCATACCGGGAAGATAGTGTTGAGCTTGTCTTCTGCCATCGACCCGGAGGGCACGGTCCTGATTACCGGTGGCACCGGCACTCTCGGCGCTCTCTTGGCGCGGCATCTGGTGCAGGTGCATGGCGTGGGTCATCTGCTGCTGGTCAGTCGCCGGGGAGAAGCCGCCGAGGGAGCCCGTGAGCTTCAGGCGGAGCTCGAATCCCTGGGTGCACGGGTGAGGATCGCGGCATGCGATGTTTCCCAGCGCGACGCGCTCGTGGTGTTGCTCGACTCGATCGCGGCCGAGCATCCTCTGAGCGCGGTGGTGCATACCGCTGGAGTGCTCGATGATGGCGTGATCGGCTCATTGACCGCGGAGCGTCTTGATGGAGTGCTTGCGGCGAAGGCTGATGCGGCTTGGTATTTGCATGAGCTGACCGCGCACATGGATCTGGGGGCGTTTGTCTTGTTCTCCTCGGCAGCCGGTACGCTTGGCAGTCCGGGGCAGGGAAATTACGCTGCCGCAAACGCGTTTCTCGATGCCTTGGCTGCGCATCGTCGAGCACGAGGTCTCGCGGGCTCATCGATGGCCTGGGGGCTCTGGGAAGACGCCGGCGGTATGGCGGGTGGGTTGAGCGAGACCGATATCTCACGGATGGCGCGGTCCGGGCTGCGCGTGCTTTCCTCCGAAGAGGGTCTCGGGCTGTTCGACAGTGCTCTGGATGCGGATGAGGCTCTGACCCTCCCGATCCCGCTGGATCTCAAGATGTTGCGTGCCCAGGCCAAGATGGGGGGGCTGCCGTCGCTGTTCAGCGATCTTGTGCGTGTGCCTACCCGCGACGCCGGCCGGCAAGGCATTTCGCTGGCACGGCGCTTGGCCGCGACGCCCGAGGCTGAGCGCGAGGGAATTATGCTCGAGCTGGTCACGGCCCAAGTCGCCGCAGTGCTGGGACACGCCTCCGCGAGCGCGATCGGTACGCAGCGAACATTCAAGGACCTCGGGTTCGACTCCCTTGCTGCCGTGGAGCTGCGCAACCGCCTGGGCGCGGCGACAGGGCTGCGTCTACCAGCCACCCTCGTGTTCGACTATCCCACGCCGGTCGTCGTTGCGAAGTACCTGTTGGACGAATTCGCCGACAATGGAACAACTACGAGGCTTGCGGTGGACGCTGAGCTGGACAAGCTCGAGGCCGTGCTTGCGTCGATTGGTTCAGATGACACGCAGCGCATGAAAATCACCGCCCGCCTCCAAGCGCTGCTCCTTGGATTGGGCGATGCGGGCATCGATGAGGGCGTTGTCACGGCCGATGATGGTGACATCGAGTCTGCGACCGACGATGAGATGTTCAATCTCATCGATAGAGAGCTTGGAGGGATTTAAGTTGCTTGATAAGAGACTTGTGTCTACCCCGACGGAGGCGATTTGAATGGCGGAAAACGACAAGCTGCGTGATTATCTGAAGCGGGTCACCGTCGATCTGCGCAAAGCTCGTCGGCGTTTGCTGGAGGTGGAGGAGCGAGATCACGAGCCCATCGCGATCGTGGGAATGAGTTGCCGCTATCCAGGCGGCGTCTCCACCCCGGAAGACCTCTGGAACTTGGTCGCGTCTGGCACTGACGGAATCTCGCCGTTCCCCTCCGACCGTAGCTGGGATCTGGACGCGATCTATGATCCTGATCCGGATCGTCCCGGCACGAGTTATGCACGTGAGGGTGGCTTCCTCGACAAGGTAAGCGAGTTCGATGCGGATTTCTTCGAGATCAGTCCGAGAGAGGCCCTCGCGATGGATCCTCAGCAACGCTTGCTGCTGGAGGCTGCTTGGGAGGCGCTGGAGGATGCCGATATCGACCCGCGCTCACTGCGCGGCAGCCAGACCGGAGTATTCGCCGGGATCAGCGCGTCGGGCTACGGTTCCGGATCGTTTGGGTCGGTCCACGAGGATCTCGAGGGTTATCGGCTGACGGGCAGCACCGGCAGCGTCGCCTCTGGCCGGGTGGCCTACACGCTCGGATTTGAGGGCCCGGCGGTCTCGGTTGACACGGCGTGTTCCTCTTCGCTCGTGGCTTTGCACTGGGCATGCGGGGCGCTGCGCGGAGAAGAATGCTCGCTGGCACTGGCGGGTGGGGTGATGGTGCTGGCCTCGCCGACGCTGTTCGTGGAGTTCGCTCGCCAGCGCGGATTGGCGCCCGATGGTCGATGCAAGTCCTTTGCCAGTGCCGCTGACGGTGTCGGTTGGGGAGAGGGTGTAGGCGTGCTCATGTTGGAGCGCCTCACCGACGCGCAGCGCAATGGCCACAAGGTGTTGGCGGTGATACGCGGGAGCGCGATCAACCAGGACGGTGCAAGCAATGGGTTGGCAGCCCCCAATGGCCCATCTCAGCAGCGTGTGATCTCCCAGGCGTTGGCTAATGCGCGTCTTTCCGCCGCGGAGATCGATGCGGTGGAGGGCCATGGCACGGGCACCACGCTCGGCGACCCGATCGAGGCGCAGGCGCTGCTGGCCACCTATGGACAGGATCGTCCTGAGGAGCATCCGCTGTGGCTCGGATCGATCAAGTCGAACATTGGCCACACCGCGACTGCGGCCGGCGTAGCCGGAGTGATCAAGATGGTGCAGGCGATGCGCCACGGCGTGTTGCCAAGGACGTTGCATGTCGACGAGCCATCGAGCCATGTCGACTGGTCGGCCGGTGCGATCTCATTGCTGACCGAGGAGGTTGCATGGGAGGGCAACGGCAAGCCCCGCCGGGCCGGAGTGTCTTCCTTTGGGATCAGCGGCACCAACGCGCATGTGATCCTCGAGGAGGCTCCACCATCGACTTCCATCGCGTCCGTTGCGGGCGTTGATGTGGATGATGATGATGTCGATTCCACGCCTGCCTCGGCGACTGCCGAGAGCCGCGCCCCGTCGATCCCGTCAGCGCCGGCGAGGGTGCTGTCGATGGCGGTGCAGTCGACAATCCCGTCCCTGTCTCTACCGGCATACTCACTACCGACGTGCTCCCGTGGGTGCTCTCGGCCAAGAGCGAGTCTGCGCTGTGTGCTCAGGCTGAGCGCCTGTCAGAGCGTCTCAAAGCCGATCCTGGGCTGGGTATGGTCGATGTGGGCTTCTCCCTGGCCAGCGCCCGCGCCGTATTCGAGCACCGCGCCGTGGTGCTGGGTGGCGAGCGCGATGAGTTCTTGAGTGGCCTCGATGCCCTTGTTCGTGGGGAATCCACCCCCGATGTGACCGAGGGCGCCGCTCCCGTAGCCGGCACTCGCGCTCTGGCATTGCTCTTCACCGGTCAGGGCTCCCAGCGTGTGAATATGGGTCGGGAGCTGTATGAGGCATTCCCGATCTTCAAGAACGCATTGGATGAGGTATGCGACGAGCTCGATGAGCACCTGGAACATCCACTGCGCGAGGTGCTCTTCGCCGATGGGGATCACGCTGAGCTCACCTCCGAAGGACCTGCTCCCGAGCCGGGACGAGCTGTCTCTGAAGACTCTCCCACGAGCTCGCTTCCCGCGGGCCTCCTGGATCAGACGGCCTATACCCAGGCTGGTCTATTTGCCCTGGAGGTGGCGCTGTTCAGGCTGATCGAGAGCTGGGGTGTGCGTCCTGCCTTCCTGATGGGGCATTCGATTGGCGAGCTGAGCGCTGCGCATGCGGCAGGGGTTCTCTCCTTGAAGGATGCGTGCACGCTGGTAGCGGCCCGTGGGCGATTGATGGGAGAGCTCCCGGAGGGTGGGGCGATGGTCGCCCTGGAGGTTTCAGAGTCAGAGGTGGTGAAGAGTCTCGAGGACTTTGAGGATCGAGTTGCTCTGGCGGCGGTGAATGGTCCCACTTCGGTGGTCGTCTCAGGTGACGAGGACGCGGTCCTCGCGATAGAGAGTATCTATAAAGAGCAGGGCCGCAAGACCAAGCGACTGCAAGTCAGTCACGCGTTTCATTCTCCACGCATGGACGCGATGCTCGACGAGTTCAAAGAGGTGGCCGAGAGTATCTCCTTCAGCGCACCGCGGATCCCGATCGTCTCCAATCTCACCGGTGAGCTCGTAGCGGCTGAGCGGATCTGCTCGGCTGGGTATTGGGTGGAGCACGTGCGCGAGCCGGTGCGCTTCTTTCAGGGGATACGTTGGCTGGAGGAGCATGAGATCAAGAGCTTCTTGGAGCTCGGGCCCCGACGGTGTGCTCAGCGCGATGAGCCAAGAGTGCCTGGTCGAGGATGGTGCCGGCGCTCCCGTTGTGGCGGCTTCATTGCTGCGCGGCGAGCGCCCCGAGACCCAGGCGTTGCTCGCTGCCTTGGCTGAGGTATGGGTACATGGTGTCAGCGTGGACTGGGCCGAGGCGTTCAGCGGTTCGGGCGCTCAGACGGTGGATCTGCCTACCTACGCTTTTCAGCGCGAGCGTTTTTGGCTGTCGGCGTCACCAGGCACCGGAGATATGGCCTCGGCCGGTCAGGCCTCGGCCGATCACCCCCTGCTGGGCGCCGCGGTGGCTCTTGCCGACAATCGGGGTTGGTTGTTTACTTCCCGCATTTCGCTCGAGTCCCATCCGTGGCTGGCCGACCATATTGTGTTGGGCGTCTGTGTTGTGCCGGGTGCCGCGTTTGTGGAGCTTGCGCTGCATGTCGGTGGCCAGGTCGAGTGTGAGTTGGTCGAAGAGCTGGTGATGGAATCTCCCCTGCTGCTGGGAGAGCGGGAGAGTGTGCAGCTGCAGGTCTCCGTGGATGAGCCCGATGACGCCGGCAGGCGGTCGGTGAGGATCTTCTCTCGCGCGCAGGACGCGGCCGGTGGTGGTCTGACCTTCGAGGGAGCCTGGACTCGTCATGCCAGCGGCGTGCTTGCTCGCGCCGAGGAGGCAAAGGACCAGGCGGCGTTGGATGAGCGGGTGGCGCGGCTGGCCGAGCAGGCCTGGCCTCCAGAGGGCGCGGTTGCGGTCGATGTCGATGATTTCTACGGCCGTATCGCTGAGATCGGCTTTGACTATGGCCCCGCGTTCTTCGGTGTGCGATCGATGTGGCGGCGTGGTAAGGAGGTGTTCACCGAATTGTCTCTGCCCGAGACCGAGCATGCCCAGGCAAGTCGGTTCGGCTTGCACCCGGCGCTTTTCGATGCCGGGCTGCAGGGTGGCATGGCGATGTCAAGCGGTGATGGTGAGAATGGGAGCGGGCTCTCGTTGCCGTTCTCCTTCAACGGCGTCAGGCTGTATGCGGCGGGTGCGTCTGCGTTGCGCGTCCAGCTGTTGCCGACGGATTCCGGTGGGATGTCCTTGGTGGCAACCGACGAGACAGGTGCTCCGGTGGCCTCGATGCAGTCACTGGTCGGGAGACCGGTCTCCCGCGAGCAGCTCGCGAGCGCGCGGGGCGGCCACACGGAGTCGTTGTTCGGGTTGGACTGGAGCACGGTTCCAGTCCAACCGTCGATGCCGCCGGCACCTGAGGATGAGGAGTGGTCGCTGTTGGGGGCTCGAGGAGTCGGCCTCGCCGAGGCGCTCCAGGGCGCCGGCGTGCGTTCGGGGATCTATGGAGACCTCAAGTCCCTGAGCGAGGCGATCGACGATGAGGCGACGGCGCCCGGCGTGGTGCTCGTGGATTGTGCGCACTACGCGCCTGGGTCAGCTGTTGACGGGGCGGGTGCCGATGGGTCCGCGGATGCCGATCGGTCAGTGGGTGCTGGAACGGCCGATGCTGGAACGGCCGATGCTGGAGCGGCTGGCGCTGCAGCGGCGGCTGACAAGCTGCCCGCTGCTGGAATGGTCGAGTCTGCGCATGCGGTTGCACATCGGGTGTTGGAGCTGGTGCAGCGTTGGCTCGTCGACGAGCGATTCTCGGACGCGCGGCTGGTATTGATGACCAGGGGTGCGGTGGCCGCCGGCGCAGATGAGGTTCTCTCGGGTTTGTCTCAGTCGCCGATTTGGGGTTTGATCCGTTCGGCGCAGACAGAGTATCCGGGCCGCCTCGTGCTGGTCGACACAGACGACGAGGATGTCTCCCATGCCGCGCTCCCCGCGGCGCTGGCGAGTGAAGAGTCTCAGCTGGCGATACGGACAGGCAGCGTACTCGCGCCTCGGCTGGCGCGAATGGCCCCGACGGAGGCTGATGAGGGCAAGGCGGTGCTCGGCCCCCAGAGCACGGTGCTGATCACCGGTGGCACGGGGAGCCTCGGTGGCTTGCTGGCCAGGCACTTGGTCACAACCCACGGAATTGGCCACCTCCTGTTGGTCAGCCGGCGCGGGCATGAAGCTCCCGGCGCGGCGGACCTCGAAGCGGAGTTGACGGGGTTGGGCGCGAAGGTGACGATCGCCGCCTGTGATGTGGCGGATCGCCGGCAGCTCAGAGAGCTGCTCGACGCGGTGCCAGAGGAGCATCCGCTCAGCGCGGTGGTGCATACCGCAGGCGTGCTCGACGACGCCGTGATCGGCTCACTGACCGCCGAGCGAATCGATCGGGTGTTGGCGCCGAAGCTCGACGCCGCATGGCACCTGCACGAGCTCACCGAGCACCTCGACCTCTCGATGTTCGTTCTGTTCTCCTCGGCCGCCGCGACCTTCGGTTCTCCCGGGCAGGGCAACTACGCGGCGGCGAATGCTTTCTTGGATGCGCTGGCCTGCCATCGACGGGCGCGAGGTCTCGTTGGTGCCTCGATGGCATGGGGATTGTGGGTCCAGCCGGGTGGTATGAGCGGCGAGCTCGGTGATGCGGACTTGACGCGGATGGCGCGCTCGGGTGTGGCCGCGCTGTCCGTCGAGGAAGGCCTCGCGCTGTTCGATGTCGCCGGCGCGTCAAATAAGCCCCTGATGCTCCCCGCGCGTCTCGAGATCAAGGCCCTGAGCGCTCTGGCTGAGGGCGGGGTGCTGCCGGCTTTGTTCGGCGGTCTCGTCCGCGCTCCATCCCGACGCGTGCGCGAGCGGGTCGTCGGGACACTCGCACGGCGCGTAGCCACAACCCCCGAGGCCGAGCGTGAGAGTGTCGTGCTGGAGGTGGTGCTCACCGAGATAGCGACCGTGCTGGGGCACGCCTCGCATACAGCCATCGGGGAGCAGCGGGCGTTCAACGAACTCGGGTTTGACTCGCTGGCTGCGCTGGAGCTGCGCAACCGATTGAACAAGGCGACCGGGTTGCGCCTGCCCGCAACCCTCGTCTTCGACTATACGACTCCCACGGCGCTCGCCGGCTACCTACTGGGTGAGGTTTCGGGTATGCAGACAGGCGTGATCTCGTCGGTGTCGGTGCCGGTCACGGCGGTCGATGAGCCGATCGCGATCGTGGGCATGAGCTGCCGCTATCCGGGGGATGTTGAATCGCCGGAGCAGTTGTGGGAGCTGGTTATCTCGGGCCGTGACGCGATCTCTGAATTTCCGATCAATCGTGGTTGGGATCTGGAGAGCCTCTATGACTCTGACCCGGCCAGTCCGAGGACCTGCGATACGCATGAGGGTGGGTTCATCCATGATGCTGACGAGTTCGACGCTCAATTCTTCGGGATCAGCCCCAGAGAGGCGCTGGCGATGGATCCCCAACAGCGGCTGTTGCTGGAGGCTGCCTGGGAGGCGCTCGAGGATGCGGGGATCGACCCGGTCTCCTTGCGAGGCAGCGAGACGGGTGTGTTCGCAGGCGTCAGCTCCTCGAACTACGGTTCGGACGGGTGGGCCATCGAGGGTCTGGAGGGCTATCTGTTGACGGGCAGCACCGGCAGCGTCGCCTCGGGTCGTGTGTCCTACGTCTTCGGGCTCGAGGGTCCGGCGATGACGGTGGATACGGCGTGCTCCTCTTCGCTCGTGGCGCTGCACTTGGCCAGTGGGGCGTTGCGCAACGGGGAGTGCTCGCTGGCGTTGGCCGGTGGCTCGACTGTGATGACCTCTCCGGGGGCGATGGTTGAGTTCAGCAACCAGCGTGTATCGGCTCCTGACGGACGCTGCAAGTCTTATGCCCACGCGGCGGACGGTGCCGGCTGGTCTGAGGGGGCCGGCATGCTGCTGCTGGAGCGTCTCTCCGACGCTCAGCGCAACGGCCATCGAGTGCTGGGTCTGGTGAGAGGCAGCGCCGTCAACCAGGACGGCGCGTCAAACGGACTCACCGCCCCCAACGGCCCCTCGCAGCAGCGGGTGATCGCCCAGGCGCTGGCAAGTGCGCGGCTCTCTCCCAAGGACGTAGATGCTGTAGAGGGCCACGGCACGGGCACCATGCTGGGTGATCCGATCGAGGCACAGGCACTGTTGGCCACCTACGGGCAGGATCGTCCCGAGGGTCGTCCGCTGTGGCTTGGGTCACTCAAGTCGAACATCGGCCATGCCGTGGCCGCCGCCGGTGTGGCCGGAGTGATCAAGATGGTGATGGCGATGCGTCACGGCGTGTTGCCGAAGACGTTGCATGTCGATGAGCCGTCGCGCAACGTGGACTGGTCGGCCGGAGCGGTGTCGCTGTTGACGGAGGAGGTGACATGGCAGAGCAACGGCGAGCCTCGTAGGGCGGGTGTCTCCTCCTTTGGCATCAGCGGCACCAACGCGCACGTGATCCTCGAGGAGGCACCCCCCGTGGTTGAGTCGGTCTCGGGATCCGGGGGATCCAACGGCGCCGGCCTCGCCGGCGGGGACGATGCCGATGTCCTCGTCGATGGCGCTGTCTTCAGGGCCGGTGTGTTGCCTGTGGTGCTTTCGGGTAAGGGTGAGCGGGCTTTGTGTGCTCAGGCTGGGCGTTTGCGGGAGTTTGTGGTTGGTGCTCCGGGGGTTGCGTTGGCTGATGTGGGTGTTTCTTTGGTGTCTCGTTCTGTTTTTGAGCATCGGGCGGTGTTGTTGGGTGGTGGGCGTGATGAGTTGTTGGGTGGTCTTTCTGCTGTGGTTGCGGGGGAGGGTTCGGGGGTTGGGGTGGTGCGGGGTGTGGTGTCTTCGGTGGTGGGTGCCGGGGGTGTGTTTTTGTTTCCTGGTCAGGGTTCGCAGTGGGAGGGTATGGCGCTTGAGTTGTTGGATTCTTCGCCTGTGTTCGCTGAGCAGATGCGTGTTTGTGGTGGGGCGCTGGCTGAGTATGTTGATTGGTCGCTTGAGGATGTGTTGCGGGGTGTGGATGGTGCTGCGGGGTTGGATCGGGTGGATGTGGTTCAGCCGGTGTTGTTCGCGGTGATGGTTTCGTTGGCGGCGTTGTGGCGTGCTTGTGGTGTGCGTCCGTCGGTGGTGGTGGGTCATTCTCAGGGTGAGATCGCTGCTGCGTATGTGGCTGGGGGGTTGTCGCTTGAGGATGCGGCGCGGGTGGTGGCGTTGCGTAGTCGTGCGTTGGTTGGTTTGGCTGGGAAGGGTGGGATGGTTTCGGTTGCTTTGCCGGTGAGTGAGTTGGAGGGGCATAGTGATGGTCGTCTTGAGCGTTGGGGTGCTCGTATTGGGGTGGCGGCGGTGAATGGGCCGTCCTCGGTGGTGGTCTCTGGTGATCGTGTGGCGCTTGAGGAGTTTCTGCGGGAGTGCGAATTGGAGGGTGTCAGGGCGCGTGAGATCCCGGTTGATTATGCGGCGCATTCGGCGCAGGTCGAGGAGATTCGGGAGGAGTTGTTGGAGGGGTGTGCTGCGATTGCGCCTCGCCGGGGTGATGTTCCGTTCTTTTCGACGGTGACGGGTGGGTTGCTCGATACCGCGGAGCTGGATGGTGAGTATTGGTATCGCAATCTGCGTGAGACTGTGCAGTTTGAGCGGGCTACGCGTGTGTTGTTGGAGGATGGGCAGCGGGCGTTCATCGAGGTCAGTCCGCATCCGGTGTTGACGTTGGGTGTCCAGGACAGCATCGATGAGGCGCTCGAGGATGCTGATGGTGTCGTGGTGGTCGGTTCGCTGCGCCGTGGGCAGGGTGGTTCGGAGTGTTTCCTGAGATCGCTGAGCGAAGTGTGGGTGCGTGGTGTTCGTGTTGATTGGGGTGCGCTGTTCCAGGGCTCTGGCGCCAAGCGCGTGGGGTTGCCTACTTATGCTTTCCAGCGCGAGCGTTACTGGCTCTCCAATGCAACCCCAGGCTCGGGCGATGCCACCTCGGTCGGGCAGTCCTCAACCGGTCACCCCCTACTAGGCGCCATGGTCGCCCTAGCCGAAGGCGAGCAGTGGTTGCTCACAGGTCGCATCTCTCTTCAGAGTCACCCATGGCTGTCCGACCATGCGGTCATGGGCAGCGTGCTGCTGCCGGGGGCCGCGTTCCTTGATTTGGCCCTCTGCGCCGGCGAGCAGGTCGGGTGTGCCGCTGTGCAGGAGCTCACGTTGGAGGCCCCGTTGCTGTTCTCGCAGCAGGGAGGGGTGCAGATCCAAGTCGCGGTCGGCGAGCCAGATGAGTCCGGCACACGGTCGTTGGATATCTATTCCCGGTTGGAGAGCTCTGTTGACGGTGCTCTCACCAACGAGCAGTGGACCCGCCACGCCAGTGGCGCGCTGGCTTCCGCCGGGGCTGCTTTGAATGGCGGAGCGACGGCGCTTGGCAAGCGTGTGGGTATGCTGACTGGAGAGTCTTGGCCCCCGGATGGTTCGGAAACCGTGTTGGTCGATGGTCTCTATGACGCTCTGGCCGAGTGGGGCTTTGAATATGGCCCGGTCTTCCAGGGCCTGCGTGCGGTTTGGCGGCGTGGCGATGAGCTCTTCGCGGAGGTCGCGTTGCCCGCGGAGCAGCAGGATCAGGCTGCTGCTTTTGGTGTACACCCGGCGCTTCTGGATTCGGCGTTTCATGCCGGGTTGAGCTCGCTTGTGAACGGCGGGGGGGCAGGCGAGCGGGGACAAGAGCAGGGCGCGGCGGCGGCGGCACGTCTGCCGTTTTCTTTCAGTGGTGTGGAGCTCTATGCTCAGGGTGCCTCTTCGCTGCGGGTCTCACTCTCTGCGGTCGCCGATGACGCGATCTCCCTACTGCTCGCCGATGAGGCCGGTGGTCTCGTTGCGTCGGTCGACTCGCTGGCGGTGCGCGAGGTCTCGGCGGCGCAGTTGGGTGGGGCCCGTGAGGAGCACCGCGATTCGCTGTTCAGGATCGACTGGAGCACGCTCTCCGTCTCCCCGCAACCCGCTGCCGGGAACTTGGCGGTTTTGGGTGACGAGGCTTCGCTGCCGGCCGGGCTCCTCGATGGAGTCGGGGCCGGCGCAGAAGTGCACGCCGATCTGGCGGCTCTGGGCGACGCGCTCGACGGGGGAGCCCCGCTCCCAGCGGCGGTGATCTACGACTGCGATCTTGGTGGGATCGATGGCGCTGAGTCCAGCGAGCCGGCGTTGCTGCACCAAAGCACCCAGCGGGTGCTTGCTCTGGTGCAGTCCTGGATTGCAGACGAGCGCTTCGTCGGCTCTCGTCTGGTGTTGGTCACCAGAGGTGCTGTGGCCGTGGCGGGCGCAGAGGATCTTCCGGGCCTCACGCAGTCGCCGGCGTGGGGTTTGGTGCGCTCGGCGCAGTCGGAGCACCCCGAGCGGTTCATGCTGGTCGATGTCGACGGTGACGATGCCTCCTGGGATGGGCTTTCAGGGGCGCTGGCCTGCGATGAGCCGCAGCTGGCGGTGCGCGAGGGCATGGTGTTCGCTCCCAGGCTGGCGCGCGCGGTCTCGGCGGACCACGGCGAGACCGATGGTGAGGCCGTACGGATGTTCGACCCCAGAGGTACGGTCCTGATCACCGGTGGCACGGGCACGCTGGGTGCCTTGCTGGCACGTCACTTGGTCACCGAGCACGGTGTGGGCCATCTGTTGCTGGCCAGCCGCCGGGGACCTGAGGCGGAGGGCGCGCAAGAGCTCCAAGCAGAGCTCGAGTCCCTCGGTGCCGACGTCAGGATCGCGGCCTGTGACGTGGGTGAGCGCGAGCATCTGGCTGGACTGCTCGACTCGATTCCCGTTGAGCATCCGCTGCGGGGCCTGGTGCATGCCGCGGGGGTGCTCGATGACGATGCGATCGGTTCTTTGACCGCAGAGCGCCTTGACCGGGTGCTGGCGGCAAAGGCCGATGCGGCGTGGCACCTGCATGAGCTCACACAGCACATGGATCTGGGGGCGTTCGTGTTGTTCTCTTCGGCGGCCGGCGTGCTCGGCACCCCGGGGCAGGGTAACTACGCGGCCGCCAACGCCTTCCTCGATGCCTTGGCCGTGCATCGTCGCGCGCGAGATCTCCCGGCCACCTCGTTGGCGTGGGGGCTGTGGGAGCAGGCCAGTGAGATGACCGGAGACTTGAGCGAGGCCGATATCTCACGGATGGCACGTGCCGGCTTGCGGGTGCTTCCCACCGATGAGGGCCTCGCGCTCTTCGATCGCGCTCTTGGTGGAGGCGAGCCGCTGCTGCTCCCGATCCCCCTGGATCTCAAGGCGCTGCGTGCTCAAGCCAGGATAGGAGTGCTCCCGGCACTGTTCGGCGATCTCGTGCGCGTCTCCACTCGCCGCTCGAGCGCCGCGGGCAGATCGCTTGCGCTGCGCCTTGCCGGTACGCCGGAGGCCGAGCACGAGAGCGTGGTGCTCGGCCTGGTCAGGGCTCAGGTCGCCACGGTCCTGGGGCATGCCTCCCCCGAGACGATCGATACGCAGCGCACCTTCAAGGAGCTCGGCTTTGACTCGCTGACCGCGGTAGAGCTGCGCGACCGCCTGAATGGGGCGACCGGTCTGCGCCTGCCGGCCACACTCGTGTTCGACTACCCCACCACCTCCGCGGTGGCCTCATATCTGCTGAGCGAGCTCGCCGGTAGGCAGTTGAGCGTTCTCACGCCCTCCGCCTCGACCAGGACGCTCGACGAGCCCATCGCGATCGTCGGTATGGGCTGTCGCTATCCGGGAGGCGTGGCCTCACCAGAGGGGCTGTGGGACCTGGTCGCATCAGGCGCCGACGGGATCTCGCCCTTCCCCGCCGATCGTGGCTGGGATCTGGAGGGTCTCTACGACCCCGACCCGGATCGCATCGGTACGAGCTATGCCCGCGAGGGTGGCTTTGTCCATGATGCCGACAGGTTCGACGCCCGGTTCTTCGGTATCAGTCCCCGTGAGTCTCTGGCGATGGATCCCCAGCAGCGGCTGTTGCTGGAGGGTGCGTGGGAGGCAATCGAAGACGCCGGCATCGACCCCGCCTCCCTGAAAGGCAGCCAGACCGGCGTGTTCGCGGGGGCCATGGCCTCGGTCGCGGGTTACGGTGCAGACCTGCGCGGGGTCGCCTCGGAGGGCCTTGACGTCTACGGGTTGACGAGCACCACCAGCAGCGTCCTCTCAGGGCGCGTGTCCTATACCTTCGGTCTGGAGGGCCCGGCTGTCTCCGTGGACACGGCGTGCTCCTCCTCGCTTGTGGCGCTGCATCTGGCAAGTCAGGCGCTGCGCTCGGGAGAGTGCTCGCTGGCGCTGGCCGGCGGGGTGACGGTGATGGCCACACCGGGGGTGTTCGTGGGCTTTTCGCGCCAGCGCGGTCTCGCGCCCGATGGGCGTTGCAAGTCGTTTGCAAACGCGGCGGACGGTGCCGGCTTCAGCGAGGGTATGGGAATCCTGCTGCTGGAGCGTCTCTCTGACGCTCAGCGCAACGGCCATCAAGTGCTGGGTCTGGTGAGAGGCAGCGCGGTGAACCAGGATGGTGCGTCCAATGGGCTGACCGCGCCGAATGGTCCTTCTCAGCAGCGTGTGATCGCTCAGGCGCTGGCGAGCGCGCGGCTTTCCCCCAAAGATGTGGACGTGGTCGAGGGTCACGGCACGGGTACGACTCTGGGCGATCCGATCGAGGCGCAGGCGTTGTTGGCCACCTACGGACGGAACCGTCCCAGAGGATCATCCGCTGTGGCTTGGGTCGATCAAGTCGAACATCGGCCACTCTCAGGCTGCCGCTGGTGTGGCTGGGGTGATCAAGATGGTGCAGGCGATGCGTCATGGTGTGTTGCCGCGGACGCTGCATGTGGATCGGCCATCCCCGAATGTGGATTGGTCTGCGGGCGCTGTGTCGCTGCTGACGGAGGAGGTGCCGTGGGAGGGGAATGGTAGGCCGCGCAGGGCGGGGGTTTCCTCTTTCGGTATCAGTGGCACCAATGCGCACGTGATTCTCGAGGAGGCTCCCGCCGTGGCTGAGGATGAGCCTATTGTCGAGGAAGTCGGCCCGGCGATCGTCTTTTCCCTCCCCGGCGGCGATGGTGGCGCTGTCGAGGATGATGCCGGTGCGGGCATTGCTGTCTCTGCCGGTGTGGATGTTGCCGGTGCGGACGCTGCTGTCCCTGCCGGTGATGCTCTGCTCGCGGCGGGCGCGCGTGGTACCGGTGTGTTGCCTGTGGTGCTTTCGGGTAAGGGTGAGCGGGCTTTGTGTGCTCAGGCTGGGCGTTTGCGGGAGTTTGTGGTTGGTGCTCCGGGGGTTGCGTTGGCTGATGTGGGTGTTTCTTTGGTGTCTCGTTCTGTTTTTGAGCATCGGGCGGTGTTGTTGGGTGGTGGGCGTGAGGGGTTGTTGGGTGGTCTTTCTGCTGTGGTTGCGGGGGAGGGTTCGGGGGTTGGGGTGGTGCGGGGTGTGGTGTCTTCGGTGGTGGGTGCCGGGGGTGTGTTTTTGTTTCCTGGTCAGGGTTCGCAGTGGGAGGGTATGGCGCTTGAGTTGTTGGATTCTTCGCCTGTGTTCGCTGAGCAGATGCGTGTTTGTGGTGGGGCGCTGGCTGAGTATGTTGATTGGTCGCTTGAGGATGTGTTGCGGGGTGTGGATGGTGCTGCGGGGTTGGATCGGGTGGATGTGGTTCAGCCGGTGTTGTTCGCGGTGATGGTTTCGTTGGCGGCGTTGTGGCGTGCTTGTGGTGTGCGTCCGTCGGTGGTGGTGGGTCATTCTCAGGGTGAGATCGCTGCTGCGTATGTGGCTGGGGGGTTGTCGCTTGAGGATGCGGCGCGGGTGGTGGCGTTGCGTAGTCGTGCGTTGGTTGGTTTGGCTGGGAAGGGTGGGATGGTTTCGGTTGCGTTGCCGGTGAGTGAACTGGAGGGGCATAGTGATGGTCGTCTTGAGCGTTGGGGTGCTCGTATTGGGGTGGCGGCGGTGAATGGGCCGTCCTCGGTGGTGGTCTCTGGTGATCGTGTGGCGCTTGAGGAGTTTCTGCGGGAGTGCGAATTGGAGGGTGTCAGGGCGCGTGAGGTCCCGGTCGATTATGCGGCGCATTCGGCGCAGGTCGAGGAGATTCGAGAGGAGTTGTTGGAGGGGTGTGCTGCGATTGCGCCTCGCCGGGGTGATGTTCCGTTCTTTTCGACGGTGACGGGTGGGTTGCTCGATACCGCGGAGCTGGATGGTGAGTATTGGTATCGAAATCTGCGTGAGACTGTGCAGTTTGAGCGGGCTACGCGTGTGTTGTTGGAGGATGGGCAGCGGGCGTTCATCGAGGTCAGTCCGCATCCGGTGTTGACGTTGGGTGTCCAGGACAGCATCGATGAGGCGCTCGAGGATGCTGATGGTGTCGTGGTGGTCGGTTCGCTGCGCCGTGGGCAGGGTGGTTCGGAGTGTTTCCTGAGATCGCTGAGCGAAGTGTGGGTGCGTGGTGTTCGTGTTGATTGGGGTGCGCTGTTCCAGGGCTCTGGCGCCAAGCGCGTGGGGTTGCCTACTTATGCTTTCCAGCGCGAGCGTTACTGGCTCTCCAATGCAACCCCAGGCTCAGGCGATGCCACCTCGGTCGGGCAGTCCTCAACCGGTCACCCCCTACTAGGCGCCATGGTCGCCCTAGCCGAAGATCGCGGCTGGCTGTTCACGGGTCGCGTATCGCTCGAGTCCCATCCGTGGCTCAGAGACTATGCGCTCGCAGGCCGCCCGCTGATGCCGGGCGCCGGCTTTGTCGAGCTGGCGTTGGCAGCCGGGGAGTGGGTCGGCGCGGGGGTGGTCGAGCAGCTTACGCTGGAGCGTGCGCTGCCGTTCGGGGATGAGGGCGCCGTGCAGCTGCAACTCTCGGTTTCTGAGCCCGATGCGGACGGTAAGCGCTCGATCGGCATCCACTCTCGCCCGCTGAACACCGCGGGAGACGAGCCGGCTGGTGGGGAGTGGATTCGTCATGCGTCGGGCGTGCTCGGTGGGGGTGGCGATGGCTTGCTGATGGACAGTCAAGGCTCCCCGGATGGCGAGGGGTCTGAGGGACTGGGCGATCCATGGCCGCCCGAAGATGCGCGGGCACTCGATACAGAGTTCCTGTATGAGCGCTTGGCGGACGCGGGCTATGACTATGGGCCGTTTTTCCAGAAACTGCACGCGGCCTGGCGGGTGGGGGATGAGCTTTATGCCGAGCTGGAGTTCGAATCGGAGCGCACTGCGGATGAGGATGGGTTCTATGTGCATCCGGCGCTGCTCGACTGCATGTTGCACGCCGCGTTTTTGCGTGCGTTGGACGATACGCAGAGCAGCGAGCTCGAAGTGCCGTTCGCCTTCTCGGGTGTGCGCTCCTACGGGCATCCGACGAGCGTGCTGCGCGTGCATATCGGTAGCGGTGCCGAGGCGGGCACGCTGCGCCTGCGGGCATTCGACGAGGATGGCGCGCTGGTGCTCTCGGCTCAGGCGGTGGAGCTGCGGGCCCTCGACCCAAGCCAGTTGCGGGTGGTGGCCACGCACGCGAGCCACGAAACGCTCTACGAGCTGCGGTGGGTGGAGCTCCAGGGCGATCACGACGCCTCCACCAATGGCTCACAGCCCCGAGTGGCGCTGCTCGGCGAAAGCGCCGCGATCCAACCGACGGGCGTCGAGCTGGAGCGTCATGCGGATCTGCGCGCGCTCGAACGCGCGGTCGAGGAGGGAGCCGCGGTGCCGGAGCTCGTGCTGATAGGGGCTGGGGCGATAGCCGGGCATGCCGCGCTCGGAGGAGATCGTGATGGGGCCGGCGGGCTCGCCGAGAATGTCTTGCGGCTCACCGTCCGCACACTCGAGCTGCTGCAGGCGTGGATCGCCTCCAAGACGCTCTCGGAGGCGAGGCTCGTGCTGATCACCGAGGGCGCCGTCGCCGTCGCGGAGGGCGATGCGCCCAACCTGACTCAGGCCGCGCTCGTAGGTCTCATGCGCTCAGCCCAGTCCGAGCATCCCGGGCGTTTCGGCCAGGTCGACCTCGATGGGAGCGAGACCGCCGTTGGTCCGCTCTACGGCGCTCTGGGAAGCGACGAGCCACAGCTCGCGCTGCGTGAAGGGTCGCTGTATACGCCACGGCTGGCTCGCCTGAAGGCGCACGACCAAGCTCCGCCGGACTCGCTCGACGCTCAGGGCACCGTGCTGATCACCGACGGCATCGGTGATCTGGGAACGCTGCTGGCGCGCCATCTGGTGGTCGCTCACGGCGCTCGACGCGTGTTGCTTGTGAGTAACAGCGGGCCAGAGGGGGCCGAGGATGCGAGGGAGCTCCTCGAGGCGGAGCTGCGGGAGTTGGGCTGCGACGTGCGGATTGCCGCGTGCGATGCATCCGACAGAGCGCAGTTGCAGGAGCTCCTCGCGTCGGTTCCCGATGAGCACCCCTTGAGCGTGGTGGTTCACGCCGCCGGCGTGCTCGACGACGGCGTGATCGAGTCGCTCGACGGTGAGCGTCTCTCGCGAGTCATGGCCGCAAAGGTGGACGCGGCTGTCAACCTGCACGAGCTGGCCGGGCAGGCGGAGCTGATCCTCTGCTCCTCCGCGGCGGCAGCGGTGGGTAGTCCGGGGCAGGGTAACTATGCGGCCGCCAACTCGTTCCTGGATGCGCTTGCCTGTCACCGTCGCGCGAACGGTCTGCCGGGAATGTCGTTGGCCTGGGGTGCTTGGGGTCGATCTGCCGGCATGGTCGCAGAGCTGGGCGCGGCCGAACGAATGCGCTTGGAGCGCCAGGGGATGTATCCCCTTTCCGATGAGCAGGCGCTCGGGCTGTTCGACAGCGCTCGTGGTATCGGCGAGCCGCTGCTGCTGCCGATGCATCTGAATACAGCGGCCCTACGCGTACAGGCCAAGGCCGGGATGCTGCCGGCGGTCTTCCGCGGGTTGCTGCGCACCTCTGCCCGCCGCACCCGCGACACTCGGGAAACGCTCGTGCGCAGGCTTGCGAGGTCGCCCGAGTCGGAGTGGGAGGGGATGCTCATGGAATTCGTCAGAAACCACGTCGCGGGTGTGCTCGGTCACGCCTCGCCCGAGGAGGTGGACCCGCGGCGTCCCTTCAAGGAGGCGGGCTTTGACTCGCTGACCGCGGTGGAGCTCAGGAATCGCCTGAGTCAGGGCGAGCGGGCTCAAGCTGCCATCCACGCTCGCCTTCGACCATCCCACTCCGGCCGCGGTGGCGGAGTTCCTGCGCTCGAGGATGACCGGCGAGCGAACGGGGCAGGCGGCACTCGATGACGAGATCGACAAGTTCGAGAGGATGCTTGTCTCGAGCGCGGGCGACGGCGCCGAGCGCGAGCGGATCAGTGGGCGCCTGCGCTCGCTGCTGGCCAAGCTGGCCGACGATGGCAAGACGCAGGAGGCCGTCACGGTCGAGATGATCCAGTCGGCTTCAGCGGATGAGATCGTCGAGCTGATTCAGATGGACCTCACGGAGTCATGATCGGCATGTCCGACGCCGACAAGCTGCTTCCACACCTCAAGCGTGTCATGGTCGAGCTGCAAGAGACCCGTGCGCAGTTGCGGGGATTCGAGCGACGCGACAATGAGCCGATCGCGATCGTGGGCATGAGCTGCCGCTATCCCGGTGGGATCTCGTCGCCTGAGCAGCTGTGGGAGCTGGTTGCCGCCGGCGAGGAGGCCATCGGTCCCTTCCCCACCAACCGTGGCTGGGATCTCGAGCGTGTCTTTGATCCGGATCCCGATCATCCGGGCACGAGCTATGCTCGTCATGGCGGTTTTCTCCACGATGTCGGGGAGTTCGATGCCGACTTCTTCGGGATCGACCCACGCGAGGCGCTGACGATGGATCCCCAGCAGCGACTGTTGCTGGAATGCGCTTGGGAGGTCTTCGAAGACGCCGGCATCGACCCGGAGTCGCTGACCGGCAGTCAGACGGGGGTCTTCGCGGGGGCCGCCTTTTCGGACTACGGCCTGGACGTGAACATGCCCGAGCTCGAGCACCTTCGTCTGACGGGCAGCGCGACCAGCATCATCTCCTCGCGCATCGCCTACACCTTCGGTCTGGAGGGACCCGCGGTCAGTATCGATACCGCCTGCTCCTCCTCGCTCGTGGCGATCCACCTGGCAAGCCAGGCGTTGCGTGCGGGGGACTGCTCCCTCGCCCTGGCCGGCGGCGTGACGGTGCTCTCGACTCCCGCGGTGTTCATCGCCCTCTCCCGCCTGCGCGGCCTCTCCCCGGATGGGCGCTGCAAGTCCTTTGGCGCAGGGGCAGATGGCATGGGTTGCTCCGAGGGCGCGGGTGTGCTGCTCTTGGAGCGCCTCTCGGATGCACGCGCGCATGACCACAGAGTGCTCGCGTTGCTACGCAGCTCGGCGGTGAATCAGGACGGCTCCTCGAACGGCCTCACGGCACACAGCGGTCCCGCCCAGGAAAGGGTGATGCGCCAAGCGCTCGCGAAGGCCGGTCTCTCGCCCACCGATATCGACGTGGTCGAGGCTCACAGTACCGGCACTCCCCTGGGTGACCCGATCGAGGCGCAGGCGATCATCGCCACCTATGGGCAGGGACGTAGTCGCCCAGACGGAGCGTTGCGACTCGGCACGGTCAAGTCCAACATCGGTCATTCTCAGCTCGCCTCGGGTGTCGCCGGAGTGATCAAGATGGTGATGTCGATGCGCCACGGGTTGCTGGCGAAGACCCTGCATGCGGATGAGCCCTCCTCGTTCGTGGATTGGTCGGAAGGCGACGTGGAGCTGCTCAGCTCGCCGGTGCCCTGGCCCGCGGGCGATCGCCCTCGTCGCGTGGGTGTCTCCTCTTTCGGAATCAGCGGCACCAACGCGCACGCGATCTTGGAAGAGGCGCCTCGAGCGCAGGAGCTGGATGGCGGTCGGACGGGGGGCGAGGCGCTCGAGCTCTCGGTCTCGCCGGAGCCGGATGGCGGTCGGGCAGAGGGTGAGGCGCTCGAGCTCTCGGTCTCGCCGTTCCTGATCTCGGCCAAGAGCCCGGAGGCTCTCGCCGCTCAGGCTGAGCGTCTGCGCCTGCACCTGATCGCACACCCCGAGCTCGAGCCGCCGGATGTCTCCGCGACGCTCGCGCTGCACCGCGCGCATCTCCGCGAGCGCGCCGCGATCCTCGCCGCGGACCGCGAGGAGCTGCTCGCCGGCCTGCAGGCGCTGGCGGATGGCATGCCGGCAGAAAACCTCATCCGCGGAGTGGCCGCACGCGAGGGTCAGCTCGCGCTGTCCGCGCTGGAGGTGGCCTCGAGCATGCGTGCGGGCAGCCCGCAGGCGCGGGAGCTCCTGCGCGCTCTGGTCCGGGCGCACGTCGATGGCGCGGTGGTCGATTGGCGTCCACTCTTCCCGATCGAGCGCTGCGAGCACACAGTGCTTCCCACCTACGCCTTCCAGCGACGCCGCTACTGGTTTGAACCCGAACCAGTGGGCGCGGCGGCGACCGACCGGTCCTGACGAAGTTTTTTTTCGCAGCGCACGATCGATTCTTCTACTTCAACACGACAAGGAGCCACCATGTCATCCACCTTCGCCAAGCTCGCCGACCTACCCCTCGAGATCGAGTCCTGCAGTCTGCGGGGACTGTCAAAGAACGTCGGCTTTGAGAGAATGACGACCGTCGTGTGCCTGCATGGTGGCGGTGAGGAAGGGGTCGGCGAGGACATCATTCCCTATCCCGGCGATCAGGCCGCGTTTCAGAGCGCCGGGCCACCAGATCTGGCCGGATCGTGGACCCTGGCCGAGCTGGGTGCCCACATCGATGGGCTGGACCTGTTCGCAACAGAGCCGCTTGCCGGCGCCTATCGCGTGTGGCGGCGTTGGGCATTTCATTCGGCGGCACTCGACCTTGCGTTGCACCAGACCGGCCGCGCGCTGCACGAGGTGCTGGGGCTGGAGCCGCGGCCGATGATGTTCGTGCTCTCGGCGAGCCTCGGCGAGCCGCCCTCGACCGACCAGCTGCGCGACCTGCTCGAGCGCTATCCGGGCTTGCGCGTCAAGCTCAACGCGTTCGCCTCCTGGGATGATCGGCTGCTCGAGGAGCTGGCCGAGCTGGATGTGGTCGAAACGATCGACTTCAAGGGTTTCACCGCCGATCTCGGTGAGGGGTTTCCCGCCGATCCAGCGCTGTACCGGCGAGTCGCCGAGGCTCTCCCACACGCCTGGCTGGAGGATCCCAACCTGACCACCCCCGAGGCCGACGCCGCGCTCGCGCCGTATCGCGACCGCATCACCTGGGACACGCCGGTGCGCTCGATCGCCGACATCCAGGAGCTGGCCTTCACGCCGCGGATGCTCAACATCAAGCCATCGCGCTTCGGCTCGCTCCAGGACCTGTGCGCGGGATATGACTTCTGCGTCGAGCAGGGCATCGGCGTCTACGCCGGGGGCATGTTCGAGCTGGGTCCCGGTCGCGGTCAGGCGCAGTACCTCGCCTCGCTCTTTCACGCCGATGCCCCCAATGACATAGCTCCGGCCGGATATAACGACCCCGTGCCCGCCGACGGGCTGCCCTCAAGCCCGCTCACGCCCGCTCACGCAGCTGTTGGATTTCGCTGGGAGGACTGACCCGGACAGTCAGCCGCGGCTGAGCGGTAGGACCTTCCGTCTTACGCCTGCAAACGTGCGTCCTCTGGATGTAGCTCAGTACGGCTCTCGGCGGGGGCTCTCTTCCCATACCTGCCGCGCCGTGGCTTGCGCTCCTGCTGAAGGGCGCGCAGGTAGGGGTAATAGTCAACCTGCACGGGATACCGGTCTGGCGCACCGAAGCGCTTCTGCCTTCTGCCGTCTTCCCTGGCAATCGACCGCCTCATCTGTGAGTGCGACGGCAATGCCACCTTGTCCTCCAGGAGATCGGCAACCCATTGTGTCTGCATCTCTGAGAGGGGATTCAGCGGACCGGATACGTCTATCAGTCCGATGAAGTACAGGCCCGGCCGTTCGGGGTGAACCACCCGCTTGTACAGGGGCACCCCGCTGTCTGCGGGGTCGATGATCTCATCTGAGAGGAACGGCAGGGTGATCTTGTAGCCGGTGCAGTAGATGATGCTGTCGACGCTCTCCAGCGAACCATCCTCGAAGCACACTCGATCGCCATCCAGTCGTGAGATCCAAGGCTTGGGCGTCACCCGACCGTGCCCGATGCGCAGCAGGATCTCAGAGGAGGCCGTTACGCTCGCTCCCGCGAACTTGTGGTCTGGCTTTGGCAGCCCGTGGTCCTCGAGGCGTCCCTGGATTGAGTTGATCCTGCGCGCAAGCAGCGAGCGGGCGATGTTGAACAGTGGACCGCTGGCTACCTCGCCGGTGACCGGCGAGCGGGACTGGAGCTTCCTGCCGACCTGGTCGATCGGGACGCCCCCGAGGTATTTCGGAACGATCCACACGCCTCGCCGTGCGGTGAGGAACGTCATCTTGGAGACCCGCGAGGTGTCGCAGGCGATGTCCATCGCGGAGTCGCCCATACCGACTACGAGCACGTTCTTACCCGCGAAGCTATCCGCGGTCCGGTAGAAGTGGGAGTGGATCTCCTGTCCGGAGAACGCTCCCGGGAGGGACCGGCGGGGCCGGCGGGGATTCCAGTGGTGTCCGCTGGCGACGAGCACCGCCGTGTACTGCCGGCTGTGAACCGCGCCCTCGGCGTCCCGCCACTGCACCTCCCAAGCATCGCCGGCGGGCTCGACCCTCATGACCTCGGTACGGAAGCTGATCCTCTCGCGGAAGCCGAAGTGCTCGACATAGTCTTCGAGGTAGGCGAGCATCTGACTGTGATGCGGAAAATCGGGATAGTCATCGGGCATCGGATGGCTCGCATAACGCGCGGTCTCGCGCGAGGTGTTGATATACAGACATCCATACGCGGACGCCATCGCGTTATCGTTTTCATAGCGCCAGAGGCCGCCGATATCCGACCCTTTCTCGAAGCAGTCAAATGGGATTCCCCGCTCAGCCAGCACCTGGCACGCGGCGATTCCCGAGCAGCCGGCGCCGATGACGGCGACCTTTTCGTTGATCATGCTGATGTCGCTTTCCCGTCTGCGTGACGCGGTTGCTGAAGGGTGCGCATCGATGCCCACCCACTAGTGTCTTGATTGACGGTGCTCATGCGAAGTCTGGGCGATGACCGAGCCGAGGTGCTCGAGCTCTGCCTCTGTCCGCGGATGGGCTGAATGTTCATCAGCGACGGATCTATTGCGTGTAGCGGGAGTAGCGTCTGACGGAAAGAGGGACCGTGACGAGCAGGATGGCGGCAATCCAGGCGAATGCGGCGATGACTTCGTGCGTCACCGGACCGCTGGCGTTCGTGGTGAGAATCCGCAGCGCATTGTCGACGTGAGTGACCGGGCTGGCGTTGGCGATGCCTCGCAGCGGGGACGGCATCGTGGCGGTCGGGACGAAGCCCGAGGACAGAAAGCCGGCGAGCACGAAGATCAGAATCACGATGCCCTGTGTCGCCTCCAGGGAGCCGCTGGACATCCCGATCAACATCGAGATCCAGGCGAACGCGATTCCGAGCGCGAGCAGCAGCACAAACCCGAGCATGACGTTGGGGATCGTGCCGCTGATGTGAAAGCCGACCGCCACTCCGAGCAGTGCGATCAATGGGATCACAAAGACGTTCCTGATCGTGTCGTACAGGATGCGAGAAGTGAGGTATGCCGAGCGCGCGATGGGGAGGACGTGCAGACGGTCCACCGTGCCCGACAGGAGATCCTCCGTAAGTCCCGCTCCGAGCGCGCTCGAGGCGTTGATGATGGCGAGTGTGATCACCGCCGGGGTGAGGTACTCGACGTAGCTGACGCCCGGGATGCGTATCGCTCCGCCGATCACGTAGCGAAACAACAGGAGCAGTATGAACGGTTGGATGAGTATGAAAACGATCACATCGGGCCTGCGCCGATAACGGATCAGGCTGCGCCTCATCAACGTGTTCACGTCCGCCATCGCTCGTCCTCGCGGCCCGGACATACTCATCGTCGCGCGCTCGCCAGTTCACGCTGCTCGGGCATGTCTTCGGCCCTGCTGGTGAGGTGCAGGAACGCCTCATCGAGCGTGGGACGGCGCACGATCACATCGCTCACCGCAACATCGTATGCGTCGAGACGCTGCAGGATCGTGAGCAGCGGAGGGCTGGACGGCAGCAGGACGAAGCTGAGCAGCTCTGGCCGCTCTCGCGCGGGAGCCGGATCGCCCGCCCCCTGCAGACATGCCACCGCGTCCTCTCTCTGGCTGGGGTCTGCCAGGGTCAGCTCGACCACGGTGCCGCCGATCGTGTCCTTGAGCGCGTCGGGCGTGCCGCGCTCGATCACCTGTCCCCGGGCAAACACGATGACCGACTGCGCGAGCGCGTCCGCCTCCTCCATGTACTGCGTAGTGAGCAGCACGGTCACGCCCTGGCGCGCACGCCGGCGGATCGCGTCCCACATGCGCTCGCGGCTGTGCGGGTCAAGGCCCGTCGAGGGCTCGTCGAGAAACAGCACGATCGGGCGTCCGATGAGACTCGTCGCGACGTCCAGGCGCCTGCGCATCCCACCCGAGTAGCCGCTGATCGGAGATCGTGCCACCTCCTCGAGCTCGAACTCGGCCAGCAGCGCCGCGATTTCTCGCCTGCGCCGCGAACGGGGTATATGGCGCAGGCGCGCGATGATTTCCAGGTACTCGGTGGCCGTGAGGAAGCTGTCGAGAATCGTTTCCTGAGCGGTCAAGCCGATCATCCGTCGCACGCGCGGGGCTTCGTGGACGACGTCCCTGCCGGCGACGCGTGCAGAGCCCGAATCCGGGGTGGTCAACGTCGTGAGAATACGCACCGTGGTCGTCTTGCCTGAGCCGTTTGGGCCCAGCAGCGCCAATATCTCGCCAGGCTCCGCTACGAACGACACTCCGCCGAGAGCCTGGACCTCACCGTAGGCCTTTCGCAGTTCCTCACATTCAATCCCTTGCATGCGCAAGCGGACTCTCGGTCACGGAGGCGGGGGATGCGTGCAGCTCGCAGCCGGCATCGGTGCAGGTGCGCTGGAGTCTGCCGGCGGAAATGGTCTCCATCAGCCCCGCGATCCAACACGTCGGGCAGCCACGCAGCGCGACGATGCCGGGGGGCGCCAGCAGCAGCGCGGCCGGGCCGATGACCGGAGTCAGTGCGATCCCCGAGCCGATCAGGCCGAAACCGATCGCTCCACGCATGAGGTGGCGAGCGACGGACGTGCTTGCGAACGGGCTTCGATCAGGATCGGACATCCTCGTAACCTCCATTGTTGGTTGTGTGGCCTGCTGTCGCGAGTCGTGAACGGAGCGTCTCGCGTCCGCGATGCAGGCGTGACTTCATCGCGGGACGGCTGAGGCCCAGCGCCTGAGCCGTCGCCGCCCCCGACAGACCCTGAATGTCGCGCAGCACGAGCACAGCGCGCTGCTCGGGCGGGAGCCCGGCGATCGAGTCGACGATCCGCTCGATCTCCAGGCGCGCGAGCGCCGCATCTTCCGCGGAGGGCTCGGTCATGGTGGTGGAAACGGGTCGGCTGAACGTGAGTCTCGATCTGCGGATGCACTCGTTGCGCACGATCGAGAACATCCACGATCCGAGCGCCGCGGTGGCGCGCAGCGACCCGATCTTGCGAAACAGCACGATCAGGGCCTCCTGCGCGGCGTCCTCGGCATCCTCGGGCGTCGAGCAGAGCGTGCGGGCAAAGCGCTGCACGTGTGCGTGCGAGCCCGAGACCAGCGTCGCGATCGCGCGCGGATCGCCCTGCTGGGCGGCGCTGACGACCTGCTCGGTCGGCCACGAGAAGCCGGCGCGGCTCACCTTGCGCGCCTCCCGCCCAACATCCGAGCGCCGGAGCGCTCGCGGCGACCACGTGCGTAGATCGCCGCCGCCACCGCGTGGAGCGGCGGATGAGGACGACTAGCGGTCACGCGAGCGGGCTTTCATGATGAAGGCGCAGCCACAGATGACGACTGCTGCCGCAACGATGTAGATGATGACCATGATGAGTGTCCCCTTCGATCGATTGTATATCCGACTTGCATAAGAGGTCTGCCGTCGCGAAAAGGATTCTCTGGGGTTCGATCGGCCCCCGGCGGGTAGCCGACCGCCCCTCCGACGGGTAGGCGGGTAAGCTCAGGCGCATGAACTTCCGCACGCTCGGCTCCAGCGACCTCTCCGTCTCGGAGATCAGCCTCGGCTCGTGGCTGACCTATTCCGGAGGGGTCGCCGCCGAGCAGGCGCAAGCGTGCGTGCGTGCGGCGTTCGACGCCGGCATCAACTTCATCGACACCGCCAACGTCTACGGCCGCGGCGCCTCCGAGACGCTGCTCGGCGAGGCGCTCGCCGAGCACGACCGCGCCTCATACGTGCTCGCCACGAAGGTCTACTTCCCGATGTCAGACACCGATCGCGGACTGTCGGCGGCGCAGATCCACAAGCAGATCGACGCCTCCCTGGCGCGGCTTCAGACCGACTACGTCGACCTCTACCAGTGCCACCGCTACGACGATCAGACACCGCTGGAGGAGACGATGAGCGCCCTGACCGAGGTCGTGCGCGCCGGCAAGGCGCGACACATCGGCTTCAGCGAGTGGCCCGTCGAGCGGATCGATGAGTCGCTGGCGCTTGAAGGCGTCGAGCGCTGGGTCTCGAGCCAGCCGCAGTACTCGATGATCTGGCGCGCCCCCGAGGCCGAGGTCATCCCGCTCTGCAAGCAGGAGGGCATCTCCCAGATCGTGTGGTCGCCGCTCGGGCAGGGCGTCCTCACCGGCAAGTACCTCCCCGGCGAGCCACCTCCGGCGGACTCCCGCGCGGCGAGCGATGAGATGAGCGGGTTCATCGACCGGCTCGTGGCTCCGCCCGTGCTGGAGGCGGTCCAGCGCCTGCGCCCGGTCGCCGAGCAGGCCGGCCTGACGATGGTCCAACTCGCGCTCGCCTGGGTCCTGCGCGAGCCGAACGTCGCCTCGGCGATCGTCGGCGCCAGCCGCCCCGAGCAGGTGCACGCCAACGCCTCCGCCTCCGGCATCGAGCTCAGCGCCGATACCCTCGCGGCGATCGACACGGCGCTTGGCGACGTCGTCATACGCTGACGACGTCGCCCGTGCGTATGCGCCGGGCTGCTGGGACTAGGCTGACTTGACTGCGGAGATATCGACGAGGATCTTGACCTTGTCGCTGACGACCACGTTGCCCGAGCCCAGCGCGGCGTTGAACTTCATCCCGTAGTCCGAGCGATTGATCTGCGCGCTCGCGGACAGTCCCACGCGCTCGTTGCCCTGCAGGTCGGTCTCGGTGCCCTCGATCTCCGCGCGCAACGTGATCGGGCGGGTGATGCCATGGATCGTCAGCTCTCCGTCGATCTCGAGCTCCTCGCCCGCGGCTCGGATCGCGCTCGAGCGAAAGTCGATCGTCGGATGTGTATCGACCTCGAAGAAGTCGGCCGAGCGCAGGTGCTCGTCGCGCTGGGGCTCGCGCGTGTCGACGCTCGCGGTCTGCACGGTCCCATATGCGCTCGCGCCATCGGGACCGACCTCGACCGTGCCCTCGAACTCTTTGAACTGACCCTTCACGGTCGCGATCCCCAGGTGTTTGACCTGGAACTCGACGCTCGAATGAACCGGATCGACCTTCCACGTGCCCGTGGGCAGCGTCGTCTCGGTCGGGGCTGCTACGGCGGTCTCGGCAGACATCGTGGCTCCTTTTCGCGGCCGGACGCCGACGTGCGTCCGAACATAGGTAGTTGTCCGCACAACATTAGCAGTTGCTTGCGCACGCAACTATCCTGGGGAGGGGCACCGAGGAGAAGCCGGGGACCGAGCATCGGGGGAGGTGGAGAGGCCGCGTCCGGGATGTGGGAGCGCCGTGGGCGTCAACGCGGCTGCACGACCAGCGTCTGCACCGCCCGACCCACCGGGCCGTCCGCGTCGTGCAGCACGCTTTCGGCCGTGCCCACGCCGCCGTCCATCAGCACCGTCTTCGCGTCCAGCCCGATCCACTCGCCCTGCGGCGCCCGCCACAGATGGACCGTCAGGTCGGCGTTGATGAAGAGGTACTTGTCGAACGGCAGCTCCGCGCTGATGCCGTTGCCGAAGTCGGCCGTGGCCACGAGCCGCACCAGCGCGCTCGCCTGCCTCGCCGGGAACGACCGGCTGCGCTGCAGCCGCATCCACACCTGGCCCGGGCCCAAGCGACCAGGGGTCGGTGAGCCAGCTCATCTCCATGCCGGTCGTCGCGAGGCTGCTCGTCTCCGGGTCGTTCAGCGCGAACCGCACGACCTGGCCCTGCTCCGGCCCGGACATTGTGCGCACGGGCTCGTGCGCCCGGCTGCGCGCGGCGCCGTCGGGGTCGGGGAGACCCTCGGGCACCGCCTGGATGCGCAACGCGCTCGCCCGCCCGATCGTCTCCTCGCCGGCGGCGGCGTCGGAGAGGTCTCAGCTCGGCCGCGAGCTCCTGTACGCGCTCTGCCTTTGCGCACGATCTCGGTCGTGACCTCCAGCTCGGCGAAGGGGATCGGCTTGAGGAACTCGAATCCCAGCCGGGCGATCTGAAGCTCCGCTCCCGGCTCGGTGCGCTCGAACGCCCTGGCGATCAGCGCCGCGGCGCACCTCCGTGCAGCGCCCGCGGGTCCCACGGTCCGCGCGCGTGCTCGGTCGGCGTGACGCGCCCGTCTGCCGCTGGGATGAACAGGCCGTCGGCCATCGCCCGCCGCATCCTATTGACGGTCCCGCATGGTCCGTATCGCGTCCGTAGGCCTGCGCCGCGCTCGCCGGCCGTTCCGGCAGCGGCTCAGTCAACCGGCAGCTTGGCCACGAACTCGGCGAGCTTGCCCGGATCGCGCAGCGGCGCGCCGTGGCCGAAGCACGCCAGCGCCGGCCGCAGCTCGGCCAGCCTGCGCGCCGACTCGCGGTTGCGCGCGGGGTCGGGGGTGAACAGGTCCGGTGGCGTGTGCAGGCCGGGCATGGCCGGTGATGAAGTGCATGTTGCCGAGCACGTCGCCGACGATCAGCGTGCGGTCGGACTCGCGCCAGAAGGAGACGTGTCCGGCGGAGTGCCCGGGCGTCTCGAGCACGGTGAACCCGGCGACCTCGTCGCCCTCGTGCAGCGCCCGCGCGACGGGGTGGGGGGGCCCGGTCCAAAAGCGCCCCTGCAGCGCGTTCAGCCAGCCCGGCGCCTTGGGGTTGACGATCGCGCCGGGCGTCTCCATCGCGGGGATGTCGCCCTGCCCGCACCACAACGGGATGCCCAGCCGCTCGCAGACCGCGTGGCTCGAGCCCTGGTGATCGGGGTGGGCGTGCGTGAGCGCGTGCGCGGCGATCGTCGCGCCGGAGATCTGGCGCATGATCCGCTTCTCGGCCTGCCGCGTGGCGGAGTCGATCAGCACGTCGCCGATCACGTACACGTTGATCGCGTTCGTGCGGCCGTCCCTTCAGCTGGTAGACGTCCTCGGCGAGCTGCTCATGTGCGTTCTCCTGTGATCGGCTCGAGCTTGAGAGGGTCCTGAGCGATGGGCGCGTGACGGTGGCAGTGGGGGCGAGGCTGCGGCTCGCTCGGCGCACAGCCTATCCGCGCTGCTGCTCCCACGTGAATCCGCGGATGGCGAGCCAGATGCCGAACACGCCCCACAGCCCGATCACCGCCAGCGCGTCGAGATTGTCCCTGCAGGCCGCGCCCGCTCACCATCGCCCCATACAGCCCGTCGATCAACGGCTTCAGCGGCAGCGCGTCGGCGACGTTGCGGATGAATTCCGGCGCGCTCGCGGTGTCGAACGCGTAGAAGGACACGAACACGACCGGCAGGAACACGGCGTTGACGTAGGCGGCGGTGGACTCGAAGTTGGGGATCGACGTGCGCGAAAGCCACGCCCAGCGAGGCCAGGCACACGACCCCGGCGAGCACGAACACGATCAGCTCGACCCAGTCCTGCGGCCAGCCGATCCCGAAGAACACCCGCCCGGCGACGCACACGATCGCGATCTGCAGCGCGGTGTTCGTGACCGCGTTCGCGGCTACGCCGCCGAGGTAGGAGCCGGTCGGCAGCGGGGTGCCGCGGATGCGCTTGAGCACGCCGCGCTCGCGCAGGAACACGATGTTGTAGGCGAGCGCGGTGAACGTCGTGGACATCACGCTCATCCCCGCGATCGCCGGCACGAGTTGATCGAGCTGGCTCTGGTTGCCGTGCAGGATCGCCCCGCCGGCGACGAGGAACAGCAGCGGCAGGACGAAGTTGAAGAACGCCGCGCTCGGGTTGCGCCAGAACATCCTGCGCTCCAGCCGGTACTGGCGCCAGGTCAGGCGAGCGCGTGCAGGCATGCTTGCCTCGATCGCTCGAGTGCCATCGCGCACTGTGTCAGCTCCAGATAGACGATCCTCGAAGGTCGGGCGTCCCACGCTCAGCTCCTCCAGGCGTTCCCCTCGCGCGAGCGCCTCGGCGGTGAGCTCGTGCAGCAGGCCGGTGGGGTCGTCGGTCTGGCGTTCCACCAGCTCGCCGCTGCCGTCGCGATAGGCGACGCGGTAGCGCTCGCCGTCGGCTCCGAGCTCGCGCGGCGGGCCGATCGCGAGCACGCGCCCGTCCTTGACGATCGCGACCCGGTCGGCCAGCGCCTGGGCCTCGTCGAGGTAGTGCGTCGTCAGCACGACCGTCTTGCCCAGATCCTTGAGCCTGCGCACGGTCTCCCACGCGCCGTGCCTGGCCTTCGGGTCGAACCCGTGGTCGGCTCGTCGAGGAACATCAGCTCCGGGTCGCCCACCAGCGCGAGCGCCAGATCCAGTCTGCGCTGCTGCCCGCCCGAGAGCTTGCGGCTGCGCACGTCCGCCTGCTCCATCAGCCCCGACAGCTCCAGCACCTCCTCGACGTCGCGCGGGTGCGGGTAGAAGCTCGCCCAGTGCGCGAGCGCCTCGCGCGGAGTCACGTGGCTGTAGATGCCGCCGCTCTGCAGCACGATCCCGATGCGCCGGCGCAGCTCGATCTGCCGTCGCGCCGGGTCGTGGCCGAGCACCGAGACCTCGCCGCTCGTGCGCTGCCGGTAGCCCTCGAGGATCTCGACCGTCGTCGTCTTGCCCGCGCCATTCGGGCCCAGCAGCCCGAACACCTCTCCGCGCCGCACCTCGATGTCGATCCCGCGCACCGCCTCGTACTCGCCGTAGCGCTTGCGCAGCGCGCGAACCTCGATCGCGTTGTCGCCGGTGGCTACCAGTGCACGCCCCGCGTCAGCGTCGCCATCGCGATCTGCTCGAAGGAGGCGCGCTCCTCGACGTCGCGCTGACCCTTCGAGGCCGCCGAGTCCGGGAACACGCGGTAGGCGAGGTGCAGCAGCCGATCGACCGCCTTGGGCGACAGCGCGTAGGCGACCTCGCCGAAGGTTCCCAGCCGCGTGCCCATGTGCTTGGGTCGCGAGCGCAGCGCCTCGCAGATCATGTCCGCGGCCTCGTCGGGGGTGATCGCGGGGAACGCGTCGTACATCTTCGTCGGCGCGATCATCGGCGTGCGCACGAGCGGCATGTGGATCGTCGTGAAGGTCACCCCGTCGCCGACCACCTCCGAGGCGACCACGCGCGTGAACGCGTCCAGCGCCGCCTTCGAGGCGACATACGCGGAGAACCGCGGCGGGTTGGTCTGCACGCCGATCGAGGAGATGTTCACGATGTGCCCGCTGCCGCGCTCGCGCATGCTGCGGGAGCAGCCCGATGATCAGCTTGACCGCGCCGAAGTAGTTGAGCTGCATCGTGCGTTCGAAGTCGTGGAAGCGGTCGTAGCTCAGCGCGATCGAGCGCCGGATCGAGCGCCCGGCGTTGTTGACGAGCATGTCCACGTGGCGATGGTCGGCGAGCACCCGCTCGATCAGCCGATCGACCGAGTCCATGTCGGACAGGTCCGCCGCATACACGTATGCCGTCCCGCCCGCCGCGACGATCTCCGCGCGCGTCTCCTCGAGCTTCTCCACGTTGCGCGCCACCAGCAGCGGCACGCCGCCCGCGGCCGCCACCTTCAGCGCGCTCGCGCGCCCGATGCCCGAGGAGGCGCCGGTGATCATCACGTGCCGGCCTTCCAGCGCCTCCTTCAGCGTGCGCCCGCGCGCCATGCCCGGGTCCATCTCGCGCTCCCAGTAGTCCCACAGCCGCTGCCGGCGTAGTCGTGCAGCGGCGGCGGCTCGGCCAGCGGCGAGCCCGCCAGCGCGCGCGCGGCCTCGCGCGTGTCGAAGCGGGGCACGAGCTCCATGTGCCCGAGCACCTCCTGCGGGATCCCGAGCTCGCGCAGCGCCAGGTTCTTCGCCTGGCGCCACGGCGGCAGCGCCAGCGCCAGCTGCAGCGGCCAGCGCGGCAGCGCGTCGGTCAGGCGTTTGTCGATGCTCACCGCCACCCGCGGCGCGTGCGCGGCCGCCGCGAACTCGTTGATCAGCTCGTCCACGCGCTGGCGGCGCGGATCGGTCAGGTGAAACGCGCTGCCCGTCGAGGTCGGGCTCGTGCGCGATGTGCTCCAGCGCGCTCGCCACCCAGTCGACCGGCACCACGTTCGTGTTGCCGAGATCCACGCCCACGAGCGGCGCCCACTCCGGCAGCAGCTGCCGCGCGCGCTGGATCGCCTTGAAGAAGTAGTACGGGCCGTCGATCTTGTCCATCTCGCCCGTCTCGCGAGTCGCCCACGACGATCCCCGGCCGGTACACCCGCCACGGCACGTACGGCTGCTCGCGCACGATCCGCTCGGACTCGAACTTCGTGCGGTGATACGGCGAGGGCAGCTTCTGGCCCTCGTCGAACATGTCCTCCTCGAACGACGCCCTTGTACGTGCCCGCGACCGCGATCGAGGAGACGTGGTGCAGGCTGCCCGCGTCGAGCGCGCGCGCGAGCTCGACCGCGTGCGTCGTGCCGCCGACGTTGACGGCGGTGTTCTGCTCTGCCGGCGCGGTCATGTCGTAGATCGCGGCCAGATGGAAGAAGTGCTCGATCTTGCCGCGCAGCTCCTCCACGCGCTCGGTCTCGACGCCGAGCAGCGGTTTGCGCAGATCGCCGAGCACCGGCACGACGCGTTTGCCGGCGCTCGTGCCGACGACCGCCTTCCAGTGCTCGATCAGCGCCGTCGAGCCTGCCGGTGGAGGCGTCGCGCACCAGCACGTACACCTTGCCCTGGCGCTTGCGCAGCAGCTGCTCCACGAGCCGGCGCCCGATGAACCCGGTCGCGCCTGTGACGAAGTACGCCATGCGTCAGGCGAGGATATCCTCTATGCCCCGGCCCCGGCCCCGCCGCGGCCCTCGCCCGCCGCGAAGCGCGCGGCGCCCAGCGCCGCCTCCTGCGAAGACCTCGGGCCCGGCCTGTGCCTCCAGGGCGAGCCCGTCGGCGAGTGGCATGCCCAGGCCTTCGATCGCCGCGCGGCGGTCGGCGAGCATCGTGCGTTGCGGGAAACGAGCCAGGCCCTCGGCGAGCGCGAGCGCGCGCTCCAGGTGCGCGCCGGCGGGCACGATCTCGGTCAGCAGGCCCATCTGCAGGGCCTCGCTGCGCGTCGATCATGCGCCCCGTCAGGATCAGGTCCAGGGCGCGACCCAGGCCGACGATGCGCGGCAGCCGCTGTGTGCCGCCGTCGATCAGCGGCACGCCCCAGCGCCGCTCGGGGTAGCCGAGCGTCGAGCCCTCGCCGGCGATGCGCAGGTCGCACCACAGCGCCAGCTCCAGCCCGCCCGCGAGGCAGAACCCGGAGATCGCCGCGATCGTCGGCTTGGAGGGAGTCAGGCGCGTGAATCCCATCGGGCCCTCCGCCGACATCAGCCGGCCCGCCATCGTCTCCGTCGCCTTCAGGTCCGCGCCCGCGCAGAAGGACACGCCGCCCGCGCCCGTAAGCACCATCACGCGGGCCTCCTCGTCGGCCTCGAAGCGCTGGTAAGCCTCGTGCAGTCGCGCGGCGGTGTCTCCGTCGACCGCGTTACGCCGGTGCGGGCGGTCGATCGTCATCACCGCCGCGGCGCCCTTGCGCTCGTAGCGGACGGCGTCGGGCTCGTCCACGGGGTCTACCAGCCGCCGTGGTACTCGGCGGCGCCGCCGAGCTGCTTCTTCGCGGCCTTGCTCGCTTCCTTGCGCTTCTCCAGCTTGCGCTGGATCATGCTCATCACGAACACGAACGTCGGGAAGAACACGATCACGATGAAGCCCGCGTTCGTCACGACCTTGTCGTTCGTCGCGCCATACCAGCCGCGCCCATCGTTTTCGGCCAGCGCCGCGGGGGCGAGCACGAGCAGCATCAAGATCGACATGGACAGCGTGGTCGTCAGGCGGCGCATGTGCGGCGGATGCTAGCGCAGCGCCAGGGCGCCGGGGCATAACCCCACTCAGCCCGCCCGGATAGGGTCCGAACAATCGCCGCTTACATATATCGCCGGTCGCAGACCGGCAACAGACATCGTAAAGATCAATCCAGCACACGCCGATCTCCGGCAAGCCCACAAGCAGAGTAATTCCACGCGAGGTAGCGGCGTAGCTGAACCCAAAGCGGCCATCGTGTCGATGGCGGACAGGCCGGCCTACGGACAGGCCGACCTAATATCACCGCCCATGGCCCTGCTGATTGCCTCCGACATCCACATCGACATGGCCGGCCAGCCGCTGCTGCGCGGCGTCTCGTTCAAGCTCGAGCGCCGCGAACGGATGACGATCGCCGGTCGCAACGGCGCCGGCAAGACGACGCTGCTGCGCGCGCTGGCGGGGGAGAGCACGATCGACCGGGGCGAGCTGAGCGTGGCCAAGGGCGTGCGAATCGCGCTGCACGACCAGCGTCCTCCACGCGAGCGCGGGCTGCCGTTGCGCGAGTACATCCTGTCGGGCTGCACGGAGGAGCTGCAGATCGAGACCGAGCTGGCGGAGCTGGAGGCGCGCATGGCGCAGGGCACGGCGGATGAGCCGCTGCTCGATCGTTACGCGCGCGCCCAGACGCGCCTGGAGACACATGGGGGCTACCTGTGGCGCGACCGCGCGACCGCGATGGCGCACGGACTGGGGTTCGTCGACGCGGACCTCGACCGCGCGCTGGACACGTTCTCCGGTGGACAGCTGACGCGTGCCTCGCTCGCCCGCGCGCTGGCCACGAACGCGGACGTGCTGCTGCTGGACGAGCCCACGAACCATCTCGACATCGAGTCGCTGGAGTGGCTGGAGCAGACGCTCGTCGCACTCGACGCGGCCGTCGTGCTGGTCGCCCACGACCGCTGGTTCCTGGAGGCCGTCGGCACGTCCGTACTCGAGCTGGAGGCCGGCAGATCGCGCTTCTTCGCCGGCAGCTGGCACGCCTGGCGGCGCGAGCAGGCGGCGCGCGAGATGGCGCTCGGCAAGGCGATCGACAAGCAGCAGGCGGAGATCGCGCGGATGGAGCGGTTCATCGAGCGCTTCCGCTACAAGGCCACGAAGGCGCGCCAGGCGCAGTCGCGCGTGAAGAAGCTGTCGAAGATCGAGCGCATCGAGCGCGATCCACGCGACGAGCAGGGTCTGGAGTTCGCGTTCAAGCCACCCGCGCGCTCGGGGCGCGTCGTGTTCGAGCTGACCGAGGCTCGCATCGACATCGGTGGGGATGGCGCGGACGGGGATGGGGCTGTGGAGGGGGCCGGGAGCGGAACGGGGGCGGGTGCGCCGCTGACGCTGCTCGAGCAGGCCGAGCTGTGGCTGGAACGCGGCGAGCACGTCTCGCTCGTCGGACCCAACGGGTCCGGCAAGACCACCCTGATCGAGACCCTCGCCGGGCGCCGCCCGCTCGCGCGGGGCAGGCTCAGCACGGGGCACAACGTGACGGTCGGCTATCTCTCCCAGCACGCGGACGAGCTCGGCGCGGGCGGATCGCCGGGACAGAGCGTGCTCGACGCGGCCGGCCGCGCCACGGGACTGACGCCCAACAAGGCCCGCGCGCTGCTCGGGCGGTTCCTGTTCAGCGGCGAAGAGGCCGAAAAACCGCTCGACGGGCTCTCCGGCGGCGAGCGCCGGCGCCTGTCATTGGCGGTGCTCGTCCACTCCGGCGCGAATGTCCTGATCCTCGACGAGCCCACGAACCACCTCGACATCGAGTCGCGCGAGGCGCTCGAGGACGCGCTGCGCGCGTTTACGGGCGCGATCCTGCTCGTCTCCCACGACCGCGCGCTGCTCGACGCGGTCGGCACGCGCACGGTTGCCGTGGAGGATCGCTCGCTGCGCAGCTATACGGGCGGCTGGCCCGAGTACGTGCGCGTGCGCGATGAGTTCGGGGAGGACCTCGCCGCATGCGGCGAGGTCGCCGGGGCCGCATGCGGCCCCGGCAGGGGACGCGCATGCGCGCCCCCTCGGGGCGGCACATGTGCCGCCCCGCCCCCCGGCGCATGCGCCGGGGGGAACTACATCCTCACCCGGCAAGAACGGCTCCAAGCCCAAGGCCAAACCCAAGCCCGCGGGTCCCTCGAAGAACCGCCTCACCGCGCAGGCCGCCGCCGAGCGCGCGGTCGAACGGGCCGAGGCGGCGATGCGCGAGCTGGAGGATCGGCTCGCCGACCCCGCGGCCTGGGCGACGCGGTATGAGTCGGCGAAGTCCGAGGCGCGCCACACCGCCGCGAGTCGGGCCGTGGATGAGGCCTACGAGCGGTTGCAGGCGCTGGTCGATTGAGAGCTGTGAGCAGAGGCCCGTCGCGAGACGGGAATGTGAGTTGGAAACACATCTGGAATTCTTCGAATGCGCTGCGGCAACTTGAACGGACATGGCACACGTCTCGTTCGCAACACCCGAACGCAGTTCCACCACTACCCCGCTCTACCGGCAAGTTGCAACCGCGTCCGCACGGTCCCGGCAAAGCGGAGGTCGAACAGAACCAGCGCACGCGCCTGTTCGGCGCGACGATCGAGGCGGTCACCGCGCGGGGCTATGACGCGACGAGCGTCGCCGAGCTGAGCCGGCTGGCGGGGGTCTCCAAGCGCACCTTCTACGAGCAGTTCGCCAACAAGGAGGCGTGCTTCCTGGCTAGCCACGACCGGATCACGCGCTGTGCGATCGAAGGCGTCGTCGCCGCCCAGCGCGAGCAGACGAACTGGGAGGCGTGGCTGCGCCGCGGCTTCGAAGCGTTCGTGGACGCGGCCGCCGCGCAGCCGAAGGCGTCGCGGCTGGTGCTCGTCGACGCGCTCACCGCCGGCCCGGCGGCGCTGGAGCGCACCGACCGGGCGCGACGGAGATTCGAGCGGATGGTGCTCGCGGGCTTCGGGCAGGCCCCCTACGCGGTTCCGCTGCCGCCGGCCGTCGCGCGGGGGATCGTCTACGGGATCGAGCACGTCGTCCGCCGCAGCGTGCTCGAGGGCCGCGAGCTGGAGCTGTGTGAGCAGGCCCCCCTCCTGGCGGAGTGGGCGCTCGCCCACGGCTCGCCGGCGCTCGCCGAGCTGCCCGCCCCGGCGTCGGGACGCCGCGATCGTGCTCCGCGCTGGCCCCGCCTGCGCGCGCGCACGGACGACGAGCGCGGGCGCATCCTGCGCGCCGCGGCCGAGATCGCCGCCGGCGAAGGCTATGCGCACATCACCCCGATGCAGATCGTCGATCGCGCCGGCGTCTCCGAGCGCGCGTTCCGCTCCTGCTATGCGAGCGCCGAGGAGTGCTTCCTGGACGCCCTCGACCTGGTGGGGCTGGAAGCCTTGACCTCCGCGGCGGCTGCCTCGCGCACCGCGGGGGACGGTCCGCGGGGCGCCTACCGAGGGATCGCCGCGCTGATGGGCTACATCGCCGACGATCCGGTCCTGCGCGGGGTGATCCTGATCGATGCCGTGGCCGAGGGCCCGGCGGCGGTCGATCGTAGGGAACGGATGCTGGGGCGCTACGTCGACCTGCTCGTGAGCCGGCTGCCGCGCAGGCTGCAGTCGCCGGGCATGGTCGCCGAGGCGACGGTCGGGGCGCTGTGGGGCATCGTCCGCCACCACGTCGTCGCCGGCGCCGCGCACCTGCTCCCCGAGCTGGCCGGCCAGGCCACGTACGTCGCGCTGGCGCCGATCACGGGCGCCGAGGCCGCGGTGCGGGCGATCGCCGCCGAGCAGCGCGCCGAGCAGCCGGGCGGCGGGGTTGACGCGGCCGAGGCATGACAGCCTGTTGAGTGCAGTTGATTGGAGTAATTCTGCTGACTGGAGCGATCGGTCCCAGCTGGTGTACGCTATTCGCAGATGTCAAACGATGGCTTAGAGACCATCCGCAAGCGCCCCGAACCTGCCGCGGGCGAGCACCCGACGCGATCCCGGGAGCTCGACGTACGCCTGACGGTCCTGCGCGAGTACCGTCGCACGCACGCCGCGGCTGTGCCGAGGCTGCTCGCCGACGAGCGGACCAGGACGATCGTGCGGGCGCTCGCCGACGGATCGCGCCGGCCCTCCGAGCTGGAGACAATGCAGGGGATCGTGCGCAGCACGATGTACGCGCGCCTGAACGAGCTCACGGCGCTCGGCATCGTCGCGACCGATCGGCTCGGCGAGTTTCCGCTGCGGGTCAGCTACCGGCTCAACGACGCCGCACGAGCAGTGCTCGCGCACGAGCTGCTGATCGAGCGCCGCGAGCGGCGCACGCTCGCGCGGCTCGGCCCCGGCGCGGAGGCCTCGCTGGACAGCGTCCTGCGACTGCTCGCGCCGGTCACGCGCATACCGGGAGACGGCAGCGCCACCTGCGTGCTTGTCGAGCACGAATCGCCCAAGGACGCCCACACCGTGCGCCTGATCGTCGAGAACGGCCGCGTCGCGCTGGGCGACTCCTTCGCCGTGACGCTCGCCGACGCCCGCGTCCAGGCCGAGCCCGAGCAGTGGGACGACGCGCTGCTCGTCGGCCCCACGAGCGAGCTGCGGATCAGGGGCGATGAGAGCCTCGCGAACGTGGTCGTCACCGCGCTCGGGGCCGCGCTCAAGGCTTGAGCGGCGCTGTCGGGTCGCGGCGCGCTGGAGGTGCGCTCAGGTCCGAGCATCCCGGCGGTGAGCCGCTCATGCGGGTCGCGGTGCGATCGGGCTGACATTTATCCTCAACTTCATGAGGATTGTCTCTCTTTTCGACGATATGAGACGGTCCATTCAAAACGCCTGCTCCTGACAGGAGTCCCCGCGCACGGACTCCTGGACAGCCGAGGTTGTTTCAAATCGCCGGCATTGCGCGACGGTCGTGGGTTTGTTAGACAGTCAGGCGTCTCGTTGTGGAGGCGAGCACTTTTCGTCCAGCGGCGGGGCAATGCAGGAAACGGCCCGAAGCGCTTCGCCTCTGTGGACGTGCGCTTCGAGCCGATTGTGACCGCTCCGGTCGTACGGGCCGGGGCTCCCAACAACAGGAGCATACAGGCGATGCGCGCGATCCCCCCATACGGTGATGTCCTCTCAGTAGAGTCCGGCTCGCCGGTCGCTGGCGCCCGGGTGACGGTTCGGAGGCGATTATCCGAATCCAACCAAAAACTGGCGCTTGTGACCATTGGGCGGGCTCGACTAGGGTTCTTGTCGCGTGGGGGCCAGCTCGTGTCGCCTCGTTGCTCCGGAAAATCAAGGAGCAGTAGATCATGAAACGCATACGTATTGTCGGGCTGTGTCTGGTGGCGGTGTTCGCTGTCAGCGCGGTTGCGGCTGGTAGTGCTTCGGCTAAGGTATTTCCGTTATATGTTTTGTTACCAGGTAAGACATTTCCGGTCAAATATCATGGGTTAGTAACTACGGCAACAAGGTTGGAAACCTCCGGCGGAACATTTGTAGAATGCAAAAAGGTCCATATTGAAGGCGAAATTTTAAGTGTTCAGCTTAACTACTACGCATTATTTATTCTTAGAATGCGAAGAATCCATCTTTGGATCGAAATGCACCTCATCGGGCGCACCAACAGGAGATATATTACTCTTGGCGGAAGAACATCTTGGGTTAATCGATGATCCCACTGGAAACTTATTCAATGACCCAGGTGTCCTGGTCTTACTGCCGGCCGGATTCCATTTCCAATGCGCCGTAGAAGTAAAAGTCTCAGGATCGGTTATTGGACAGATCATAAGCCCTATAGGCATGCAATTACATGAAACAAATTTTAATTATCCTGTAAGTAGTACGAAAGGCATGCCGTTATTCTTAAAATTCTTATCGCCGTTAGGACCAGAAGAAGTCGAAGCCAAACTAACAACCGAAATTCTTGGTGGAAAAGAAGAATCTGACCAGTTGGGCAAAGGAAGTATCTTACTGTTACCGTCGACGGAAACGGTAGAAATTTCATAAAACGATATTTATAGTAGATTGACAATGCTGTGGGTCGCGGCAATATCGACGCGACCCACAGCGCGTGGGTGATGCATAGGTCAGGTGCAGGCCGAATTGGACAAGGTGCATTATCGTCGGTAGGTGACAGGAGGGTCAATGAGATCGCACGTGATCGCAGAAGCAAGGAGGGGTCGTGCCTGTCGCGGACACCAGGTGGTTAGTGTCGTTGCATCGGCGCGTGTGCTGATCGGTGTCCTCGCGCTCTCGCTTGTGTGTGTCCTTGTCTTGTCAGGGGGATCGGCGCAGGCATTGCTATTTCACGTTTTCGAACCGCCGCCGATCGAAGAAATTTTACCGACATGTCCCGGTGCGTTGATGCCCGGAAAGCTGGGTGAACTAAACGCCATGATGGGGGATTCAGGACACCTGTGGGTGGCCGAAAAAGTATTGTTCACGTCCGCCCGCACGGATGAGTTCAACGCGTCCACTCCATACGCCTGTGAACGGCAGCTTTCCGCCGAAGTCAGCGGCTCGCCAACGGGCGTGGCAGTCGGTCACGCGAACGGCGCAACGCAGGTGTACGTGGGCTACCGCGAAGGAGTAGTGGGTGTGTCGAGCGGCGAATCGGGTGCCCCGCTTGAACGCTGGAGTTTGCCTGGCGGTGGCGAAGTCAACGGTGTCGCGGTGGACAACTCGCCAAAAGGAACGGGTGATTGGGCGGCCGGTGACGTGCTCGTCGCGGACAATTCTTCCACTCAGCATGCTGTCGACGTCCTTGAACCGAAGGCCGGAGGTGGCGAGGAAATGGCCGGACAACTCACGGGCACGAGTCCGACCGAACCGTTTCATTTCCCGCAAGGGATAGCTGTTGACCATGTAAACGGGGATGTTCTGGTTGTGGACTCCACAGAAATAGAACACAATCTCAAACGCAGTTTCATTGATGTCTTCGAACCTGAACCGGGTAAACCGGGCGAATACAAGTTCCTACGCAAGATCACGGGCACTCCAAGCGGTCTGTTCGGGTTCAGCAGTTTGTCTATCGCTGTCGACGGCAGCGAGGTGGCGGAGCAAAAAGAAGGGCAGGTTTATGTTGGTGAAGGCGGGGTCATCGACGAGTTCAGCTTGACCGGCGAATTTCTGGGGGGGATCACAAACGCGGATCTCCAGGAACAGGAACAGCAACCGGGTGCATCGCTTGCGGGAGGCGTAGCCGTCGACCCGCTGACGCATCACGTGTTCGCCAGTGTCATTTTCGAAGGCAAGCGGATGGTAGACGGGTTTGGCCCGAACGTGGTGATCCCCGATGTGACGACCAAGCCGCCCACGAACGTGGAATTTGAACAGGAAGCCCACCTATGGAGTGCGAGAATGCATGGTACGGTCAATCCCGACGATGCCGGCGAAGCGAGCTGTTGGTTTGTGTGGGGCACTTCCAAGTCGTTTGGTCACGTCACGCAGTGCGGAGAACCGGAACCCGAAGAACCAGAACCTGTCCCGAACGGGGACACGCCTGTGGGTGTGCACGCAGAATTGCTGGGACTTCAATCGGATACGACTTATTACTATCGGTTGCAGGCAAAGAACAGTGAAGGCACTAATTTTGGTGATGAAGATGAAGATCAGGAATTCCTGACCCCGGGCCCGGGTTTGCACGGCGAGTCGGTTTCAGAAGTGACGTCTTCGAGTGTGGTTTTTGAAGCTACGATCAATCCGAATAAAGGGCGCACTTTTTATCGCTTTGAATACGACACGAGTCCGTATGAACCTGGCCAGGCGTCGCACGGTGTCAGTGTCCCTAGTCCGGAAGTTGCGATCGGTGATGGTGAAAGTGACCGTGAGGTGGAAGAACCTGTCTTGGGCTTGGCGGCTGGTACGACCTACCATTATCGTGTTGTCGTCACGAGTGAAGTCGAAGTCGAAAAGGGGAAGGTGGAGTCGGAGGTATTTGACGGTCCGGATCAGACGTTCAACACTCAGACGAAGGGTAGTCCGCTTGTGTTGCCGGACGGGCGTGCGTGGGAACTGGTTTCGCCGCCTGACAAGCACGGTGCGCTGATCCGTCCGATCGGCTCACAGGGTTTGGCGCAGGCATCCGCGGTGGGCAACGCGTTTACGTACTTGACGATCGGGGCGACCGAAGCTGAGCCGCAGGGCAATCCCGAGGTCGAGCAGGTGCTCTCTGAGCGCTGTGATGGTGGATGGTCATCGCGGGATATAGTGATGCCGCACAGCAGGCCGATCGGATTGTCGATTGGTCAGGGGTTCGAAGATCGGTTCTTTTCTGAAAATCTCTCTTTCGCGGTGGTGGAACCGCTTGGTGCGTTCTCACCGCCGGAAGCCGAACACGTCTACGAGGCGTTTCCGGAAGCGACCGAACGGACGCCGTATGTACGCAACGACTCGATATGCCAGACCCCTCCGGCCACGCCATACGAGCCGATCGTCTCGGATGCTCCTGGATATGAGGAACTGCCTGCCGGCACGAAATTCGGTGGTGATACGCTGCTCTTTGGAGACGTAAACTTTGTCGGGGCGACGCTGGACGCGGATCACGTCGTGCTCGAATCTCAAGTGCCGTTGGTCGCGGGTGGGGGGTCTCTGTATGAGTGGAACGCCGGGGAGGTGTTGCCGAGCGAACGGTTGCAACCGCTTTACGTTTTGCCCGAGGGTGAAGGTGGGGGTGTCGTGGGTGGTGGCGCGCCGGCGCCGTCATCGTATACCCATCAGTTGTCCAATGATGGTTCGGTCTTCTTCGATAGTGGGGGTCATCTGTATTTGGAGGATGTCGCTGGGCGTGTGTCTGTGCGTCTTGATGTCGCGCAGCAGGGTGTTCCGGAACCGAGTGGTGCTCATGCTGGTTTTCTGTATGCCTCCAGTGACGGGTCGAGGGTGCTCTTCAGCGACCCCGAACAGTTGACGAGTGCTCCTGGTGGTGGTGTTTATGAATGCCGGATCGCAGAAGTCGAAGGTCGGCCGGCGTGCGGGCAGCTGGCATTGACGGGTATCTCTGGTGAAGGCCGTTTGATCGGTGGCAGCGAAGACGCCTCCTACCTGTATTTCGTGGGCGATGCCGATAATCTGTATGTTGCGCATGACGGTGCCGGGGTTTGGGAAACGCATCCCATCGTCACGCTCTCGAGCGAAGACTCATCCGATTGGGGCGATCCCGAGGGGGTGACGCGTCTCGCTTATCAGACCTCGAGAGTGTCGCCCAATGGGGAATGGTTGGCGTTCATGTCGGACAGGTCGCTGACGGGATATGACAACCGGGACGCGAAAAGCGGTGTTCCCGACGAGGAGGTTTACCTGTACGACGCGGCTGGCGGGAAGGTCGTGTGCGCGTCGTGCGATCCGACGGGTGGTCGTCCGGTGGGTGCGCCCTATGCAAACCTAAGCCTTACCGGTGGTTGGAGCGTGTGGCAGGCAGGGCGGTGGCTTGCCGCGAACGTGCCAGGCTGGACGCCCTATACAGGTAATAGAGAAGCTCTGTACCAGTCGCGTTATCTTTCTAATGAAGGTCGCCTGTTTTTCAACAGTAGCGATGCGTTGGTGTCGCAGGATACGAACGGCAACGAGGATGTGTATGAGTATGAGCCTGCGGGTGTCGGTAGTTGCGAAGAATCTGATTCGACGTTTGGCGTGAGTTCTGGTGGTTGTGTGTCGCTGATTTCTTCTGGTGTGGCGTTTGGGGAATCGGCGTTTTTGGATGCGAGTGAAACGGGTGGTGACGTGTTCTTTATAACTACGGAACGGCTTGTTCCGCAGGATGTTGATACGTCGCTCGACGTGTATGACGCGCATGAATGCTCGGCGAGTTCGTCGTGTCCGTTGCCCGAGCCGGCCGGGTCACCGGAATGTGTGTCGGCGTCGGCGTGCAGGGCTGCGCCTTTGGTGCAGCCGTCGATTTTTGGTGCGCCTTCGAGTGAGGCTGTTTCGGGTACGGGCAATGTCACTTCCCAGTCGATGGTGGAGCAGCCGGCAGGAGAAGGGAAAGCGAGGTCTCTTACGCGGGTGCAGAAGCTCGCGGATGCGTTGAGGGCGTGTGGGAAAGTTCGATCCAAGCGGAAGCGAGTCGCGTGTGAGCGTCAGGCGCGTAAGCGCTACGGGCCCGTGAAGTCCTCGAAGGTGAGCGCGAAGCGGAGGGTGCGGAAATGATTCGGGTGCGTTTGCTCGAGCGGGCTGCCTTGTGCGTCGTGGTGTCTGTCGTGCTGGTCGTGCTGGCCGGGGCGGGTTCCGCGTACGCCAGCTCTGTGTGGTTTGGCCTGACGTCGGGTTTGAGACCGACGCGCCTTCCCGCCGCCGGTGACGGTCAGGTCGTCGTTACGGCGGAGAATCTTGGCGATGCCTCCGCTAATGGGAGCGTCGAACCGGTGGTGTTGGAAGACAAGCTGCCTGAACACTTGAAGGTTCTCAAAAACGGTAAAGGCGAACCCGAGGTCGAAGGCACGGCGGAGGAAGTGGACGCGTCCAGTATCGGTCCGGTGAACTGCTCGTCGCCGGGCTCCGCGGAAGCCAAGTGCACGTTCGAACACTCCTTGCCTCCATACCGGGAGATCGAAATGCGCATCGATGTCGAAGTAGAACAGGGAGCTTCCTCGACGGAAGAAAACACCGCAAGCGTAACTGGTGGCGGCGTCGCGTCCCCCAGGACGATCGCTCGTCATATCGAGGTTGGCGGTGCGAATGGGTTCGGCGTGGAAGACATGGAACTGATTCCCGAAGAAGAAGGCAGCCGACTTTCCAGGCAGGCCGGTGCGCATCCGTTTCAGTTGACGAGTGTGTTGGCGTTGGATACGAGCGAGCTCGCGTCTCGCGCGCCCGAACAGCTGCCGGCCGGGCTTGTGAAGGACTTGCGCTTCCAGTCGCCGCCCGGGCTGATCGGCAACCCGACGCCGTTCCCGCAGTGCACCGACGCGCAGTTCAATACGATCGCTGAAGACGGAAGCGACGACTGCGGTCCGCAGACCGCCATCGGCGTCGCCACGGTGACGCTCAATTCTCCGCTCGAAGGCGGGGGTGGTTTCGACACGCTGACGGTGCCGCTGTTCAACCTCACGCCACTGGCGGGCGAGCCGGCGAGGTTCGGTTTCGACGTCCAGCACTTCACCACTACGCTTGACTTCTCTGTCCGCACGGGCAGCGATTACGGTTTGACGACGAGCGTAAGCAACATCAACCAGGTCGCGGGGATACTCGACAGCAAGGTGACGTTCTGGGGCGTGCCCGGCGACCCGGTGCACAACAGCGAGCGCGGTTGGGCGTGCCTCGATCAGGAAAGCACGTGCGCCCCTCTCGGCGAGGTTGAGCCCCCGCCACTGCTGTCGCTGCCGACATCGTGCACTGGTCCGATGCGGACGACTGTGCAGGCCGACTCGTGGGCTGAACCCACACCCCAACACCAGCTGGAAGCACCCCTGTTCGATGAATACGAGATGCCCGGACTGGATGGCTGCAACCATCTGCAGTTCAATCCCGAAATCAGCGTCGCACCCGACGTGCAGGACGCAAGTTCCTCCACGGGACTTACGGTGCAGGTGCATGTGCCTCAGACAGCCGCGTTGAATCCCGAAGGGCTCGCGGAGTCCGCGCTGAAGGACACTACGGTCGTGCTGCCCGAAGGTGTCGCGGTGAATCCGGGAGGCGCGGACGGCCTGGAAGCGTGTTCGGAAGGGGAGATGGGATATCTGCCGGGCGAAAGCAATCCTCCTGAAGACCTCCATTTCACGGCGACCCTGCCAGAACCCTTGGAACAGGGTCATAACTTCTGTCCCGATGCGTCTAAGATCGCGACGGCTGAAATCGAAACGCCGCTGCTGCCCCACACGCTGAAGGGTGCTGTGTATCTGGCGGAGCAGAACGCCAACCCGTTTGGTGCGCTGCTGGCGATGTATATCGTTGTGCAAGATCCGGTCTCGGGAACGCTGGTCAAGCTGCCCGGAGCAGTTACGCTGAACCAGGTAACAGGCCAGCTCGTTTCTACGTTCAATAACACACCGCCGTTGCCGTTTGAAAACCTGCGGCTGCATTTCTTCGGGGAATCGAGGGCGCCGCTCGGCACTCCGGCGTTGTGCAACCCTTACACCACCGAAGCGACGTTTGCGCCTTGGTCTGGTAACGCGCCCAGCTCCGTCCGCTCGACGTTTGATATCACCTCGGGTCCCAACGGGGCGCCATGTCCGAACCCACCGGGCGACAAAGCGTTGAGCTCGCTGCCGTTCGCGCCGTCGCTGGCGGCTGGCAGCGTCAACACTCAGGGCGGCGCGTTCAGCCCGTTCACGATGACGATGAGCCGCGAAGACGGCAACCAGAATCTCAAGTCGATCTCGTTGCACATGCCTCCGGGTCTCTCCGGCTCGCTGACAGGCATTCCGTTGTGCGGCGAACCGCTGGCCGACGAAGGCCTCTGCCCCGCGAGCAGCCAGATCGGCGAAACGACGGTCTCGGTGGGGCTCGGCGGGAGTCCGTTCACGGTCAAGGGTGGCAGGGTCTATCTCACTGGTCCGTACGAGGGCGCTCCGTTCGGCCTGTCGATCGTCAATCCAGCCAAAGCGGGCCCGTTCGACGTCGAGGACAGCCCCTCGCACCATCCGGCGTGCGACTGCCTCGTCGTGCGCGCCAAGCTCGAAATCGATCCCCACACCGCGCAGATCACGGTCACGAGCGACGAAAAAGGCCCGTACGCGATCCCCCCGATCATCGAAGGGATTCCCTTGCAGATCAAGCACGTCAACGTCATGATCGGCCGGCCCGGTTTCACGTTCAACCCCACGAACTGCAACCAGCAGACGATCACCGGAAAGCTATCGAGCATCGAAGAAGGCTCCGCGACCATCTCACTTCCATTCCAAGCAACGAACTGCGCGACCCTGCAATTCGCACCAAAATTCACAGCCACCACGTCGGGAAAGACCTCGAAAGCGGATGGGACGAGCTTGACGCTGCGAGCGACGGGTCCCTCTGGTCCGCAAAGCGGGCAAGCCAACTTCAGGAGCGCAACGCTCAGCCTGCCGAAGCAGTTGCCATCGCGGTTGACGACGTTGCAGAAGGCATGCACCGCCCAGCAGTTCAACGCCAATCCAGCGGGATGTCCTGCGCCGTCGGTGATAGGGCACGTACGGGTTCTCACGCCGATATTGCCGGTGCCGTTGGAAGGACCAGCGTATTTCGTCAGTCACGGTGGAGAAGCCTTTCCGAACCTGAACATGGTGTTGCAGGGCTACGGCGTCACGATTGACGCGGTGGCGACCACCTTCATCAGTAAAACCGGGATCACGACCGGTACGCTGAAGGAAATCCCTGACGCGCCGTTCACGAGCTTCGAACTGACGTTGCCGGCGGGTCCCTACTCTGTGTTTACAGGGCTGGGGAATCTCTGTACCGACAAGCTCAAGATGCCAACTGAATTTGTTGCGCAAAATGGCATGGTTCTCCATGGGACAACACCCATAGAAGTGATGGGCTGCGCAAAGACGAAGGTGCTCACCCGGGCACAGAAGCTCGCCGCGGCGCTCAAGGCGTGTCGCAAGAAAGCGAAGGGGAGTAAGCGCGCCGCTTGCGAATCACTGGCGCGTAAACGCTACGGGCCTGTGAAGAAGGCGAAGAAGGGGGCGGTGCGCAAGAAGAAATAAGACCCGTGCAGCACGTCGCAGGAGTGTGCCGTGCGGGCCGTCGGGGCCACGCACGCTGAAAATTGACATGGGAGGAACTCGATGTTCTCGAAGATACGCAAGCGCATGACCTACACCAACTTCGCGCTGACGCTGGCGTTGGTGTTCGCGATAACCGGTGGGGCGTACGCCGCTAAAAAGTATGTGATCACTTCTACCAAGCAGATCAGTCCGGCGGTGCTCAAGCAACTGCAGGGCAAGGCGGGATCCGCCGGCGCTCCAGGCGCTCCAGGACAGCAGGGTCCGGCGGGTCCGGCCGGGGCTGCGGGGAAAGGGGAAACCGGCGGTCAGGGACCGCAGGGGCCGGCAGGTCCCGCTGGGCCCGCAGGTAAAGGTGAAAAAGGTGCGACTGGACTAGGAGGAGCAACTGGGGTGACGGGAGAAAAAGGCAAAGCAGGCAGCCCCGGCGAACCCGGACCCACGGGGGTTACCGGACCCGCGATAACGGGACCCGAAGGGGTGTGCGCGACAGCGAATTGCATGTTGCCGAGTGGCGCGTCCGAGAAGGGGCAGTGGGCCGGCGGTGGACCCTCCTACCCCACGGCGTTCGGGAACCTGGTGCTCGTCCCGATCTCGTTCACGGTCCCGTTGGACGCAAGCCCCGCGATTCACGTTATCCAAGTGGGTGAAGAACCGCTGCCGCCGGGATGCATAGGCAGCGTGACAAACCCAGAAGCCGAACCAGGTAATCTCTGTGTCTTCATCAAAGAAGCAAGAAACGTCACATCGGTAGTGGCTACGCCGGGGGCAGCGGGGACCATCGGTTCCGTTATCCTTCTCATACCCTCAGGTACCGAAAATGTCTCCGCCTTTGGTTCCTGGGCGGTGACAGCGGCATGAGTGCATAAGCCATCTCATACCGCACCCATCACCAGGGCGTAGATCTCCCTGGGCGTCGCCTCACCCTCTCCGGGCGGCGTCCAGGGAAAGTGCCTCACCCACATCCCGAGCGACGACAAGAACAAGTTTGGGGAACTCGCTGTTTACGAGTATTCCTCGAAGCCGGGCGTCAGGCGTGGCCAAGTCTGACGAGTAGCCGGCCCGATACTGCAGGGGTGGCGACGGCCACCCCGGTTCCGGTCGTCTTCGGTATCCGGGCGACCCGGGGAATCTTTGTGGCCCTCCAAGGAAGGGCCCATGGGTCTGCCGGCGGTGTTCAAGCGGCCGAGACTGCTCATAGGCCACATTCTCTAGACTTGTCGTATGACGAACCGCTTGCAGGCCGCGCGCAACGCGGCCATCGTGGTGCTCATCGCCGCCGCGGTCTACTTCCTTCCCTCAGGAGGCCAGCTCGCCCAGACCTTCGAAGCCCTCCTCTACATCGGCTTTGGGGTGGCGATCGGTTACCTCGGGCTGCGCTTCTATCGCGAACACCGCGTCGCCCTGCACTCGCTTGGCGACCGCTACCGCGGACTGCTCTACGGGGCGATCGCCGGCGGCGTGTTTGTCTACATGGCGCGCGTACGTATGTGGCAGACGGGCATTGGGGAGCTGCTGTGGTTCGTGCTCGTCGGCGGGATCGTCTACGCGGCGGTAATGATCGTGCGCCGCTGGCGCGCCTATTGAGCCGACTGTCAGTCGGGGTCGGCCTCAAGCCAGGGGATCGGGTCGCCAAGCGCATGCTTCCGGGGCTCATGCTCGCGCTCGGCCGCATCCATCTCGGCGGTTGCGTATGCATCGATTTCGCTCTGGAAGTCAGCGTAGTAGCCGGCACAGGCACGCACCTGTGCGGGCGTGATCGCGAAATAGTCTGCTGTGCTCTCGATGTCGCCGTCGTGCGTCCGCAACGTCTCGATCACCTGCCACACGTCGAGTCTCGTCCCGATGAGTGCCGCCCGGCGGATGCCGCTGCCGCCGACACGGAGTCGCACGAGCGGGTGAGGTCCCAAGCACGCAGCCATTCTGAACACTGTAGTGAGTTGTATGCGCAGGCGTGTTCAGGAACACGCCTGGAACTATCCTCGAACGCGATGGCCACTCAGCTCCCCACGGACACCACGACGGACTCGGACAGCGCGCGCGCTGGCACCCTCGCCGCGCAACGCCGCGCCCTGCCCGACCAGCCGGGCGTCTACCTGTTCCGCGACGACCGCCAGCGGGTGATCTATGTCGGCAAGGCCGTTTCGATCCGCAAGCGCGTGGCCTCGCACTTCTCCAAGGCGAATGTGGGTGGGCGGGGGTCTGTTTCCCCTGGTCACGCCGAGATGGTCGCCTCCGTCGCGCACGTCGAGTGCGTAGTCGTCGCCTCCGAGGCCGAGGCGCTGCTGACCGAGCAGGGGTTCATCAAGCAGTACCGGCCGCGCTTCAACATCCGCCTGCGCGACGACAAGTCCTATCCGTTCATCGCCATCTCCCTCGACGAGGACTATCCGCGCGTGTACTTCACCCGCGAGCGCCACCGTCCCGGCCGCGCTTACTACGGCCCCTATTCCAACGCCAAGCGCGTGCGCGCCACGCTGGAGGTGCTCGCGAAGGTCTTCATGTTCCGCTCCTGCACCGGTCCCACCCCGGGTCGGCGCAGCGGCAGCCCGTGCCTGGACTACTACATCAAGCGCTGCACCGCCCCCTGCGTCGACTACATCTCCCGCGAGGACTACCGCGCGTCGATCGAGCAGGTCGGCGACTTCCTCTCCGGGCGCTTTATCGCGATCGAGCGCGACCTCGAGGCCCGCATGCGCACGGCCGCCGCGGCCGAAGAGTTCGAGCAGGCCACGCTCGAGCGCAACCGCCTGCGCGCCGTCCACTCGCTGCTCGAGCGCCGCCGCGTCGCCAACTCATCCACCGGCACATTCGACGCCGTCGCCGTCGCGATCGACGGGCGCGAGGCCAACGCGCAGGTGTTCCAGATCCGCGACGGCGTGCTCACCGATCGGCAGTCGTTCTACCTCTCCAACGAGACCGAGCGCGGCATCGCGGACGTTGCTGAGGAGTTCATGCTCCAGTACTACGCCGGTCACCTCTCGATCCCCGCGCTGATCGTCGTCCAGCGCGAGCTCGCCTCCGACGATGAGGTCGGGCCGCTGGCCGAAGCGCTCGCCAGTCGTCGCGACGGCCCCGTCGAGATCCGCCCGGCCGAGCGCGGAGAGAAGCGCCGCATCCTCGAGCTCGCCCATCGCAATGCCCTGCTCGCGCTCGACCAGGAGCGCCTGCGGGCGGAGCGCCGCCGCCAGAGTCGCGTCGACGCGCTCGAGGGACTGCAGCAGGCGCTCGGCCTGGACGCTCCGCCGATCCGCATCGAGTGCTTCGACATCTCCCACCTCGGCGGGACCCAGACCGTCGCCTCGATGGTCGTGTTCGAGGGCGGCGTCCCGCGCAAGTCCGACTACCGGCGCTTCCGCATCCGCTCGCTCCCCGAGGGCGCCTCCGACGACTACGCTGCGATGGCCGAGGTGCTCGAACGTCGCTACGCCCAGTGGCAGGCCCAGGCCGACATCTCCCCGCACGACGCCGACTACGACGCGAGCTTCGCCTCGCTGCCCAGCCTCGTCGTGATCGACGGCGGCGCCGGCCAGCTCGCCGCGGGTCTCGGGGCGTTGCGAGGGTTTCGCGAGCGCGGCGTGGCGGTCGTCTCGCTGGCCAAGCGCATCGAGGAGGTCTTCCAGCCCGGTCGCCGCGCGCCGCTGGTGCTCGATCACTCCACACCCGAGCTGCAACTGCTCCAGCGCGTGCGCGACGAGGCCCACCGCTTCGCGCTCACCCATCACCGTCTGCGCCGCGACCGCGCGATGAGCGCCTCGCTGCTCGACGACCTCCCCGGCATCGGCCCCGCGCGCAAGCAGGCGCTGCTCACCCACTTCGGCTCGCCCGAGGCCGTCGCGGGCGCCTCCAGCGAGGAACTGCAGGCGGTCCCCGGCCTGCCGGCGAAGGTCGCAAGAGAGCTGTACGGGCATCTGCACCGCGCGGGGTAGGTTGGGTCCCGGCGGCGCATGCGCCGCCGGGCGGGGGTGTGCATGCACACCCCCGAGACACGCTGCATGCAGCGTGTCTGACGATCGGCGCATGCGCCGATCGTGCCGGGACTGCATGCGGTCCCGGCCTCCCGAAACAAAAACGCGCGCCCGAAAAGTGACACGCATGTCCGCTGCACGCGCCACAATCAGCAGATGGCCGTCATCAGGCCCCTCCGTCCCCTGCGCGCGGCGAGCAAGCCCGTCGTGGAGTCGCGCCTGCAGGACCTCGTCGTGATCACCGGGTTCTCCGGCGCCGGCAAGTCGACGGCGATGAACGTGTTCGAGGACGCCGGCTACTTCTGCGTCGACAACCTCCCGCCCGAGATGATCCGCTCGCTCGTCGAGCTGTTCGTGCACGGCGGCTCCCGCGTCGAGCGCGCCGCCGTCGTCTCCGACGTGCGCGGCGGCGTCTACTTCGAGGCGCTGCGCGCCGTCGTCGACGATCTCGACGCGCTCGGGCTCAGCCATCACGTGCTGTTCCTCGAGGCCGCCGAGCAGACGCTCGTCACCCGCTACAAGGAGACCCGCCGCCGCCACCCGCTCGCGCCCGAGGGCAGCGTCGCCGCGGGGGTCGCTGCCGAGCGCGCGCTGCTGGAGCCGCTGCGCAGCCAGGCCGACCTCGTGATCGACACCACCGGCATGTCCACCGCGATCCTGCGCGGGCGCATCGCGGACGAGCTGCTGCCGCGCCAGAACGCCGGCCGGCTCGCGGTGACGTTCATGAGCTTCGGCTTCAAGCACGGCCCCCCGCGCGAGGAGGATCTCGCCTTCGACGTGCGCTTCCTGCCCAATCCCCACTACGAGCCCCAGCTGCGCGAGCTCACCGGCCACGACCAGCGGGTGGTCGAGTTCGTCGCGCGGGACGGGCGCCTGGACGAGCTGTACGTGCGCCTGCACGCGCTGCTCGACTTCCTGCTGCCCGAGTACGTCGCCGAGGGCAAGTCCCATCTCGTGATCGCCGTCGGCTGCACCGGGGGGCGCCACCGCTCGGTCGCGATCGCCGAGCATCTCGCCGCGCGCTACCGCGGCAACGACGACCTCGACGTGGCGGTTGCCCATCGCGACATCGACAAGGCCTCGCGGCGCTCCTGACGTCCGCTGATAGCCTTCCCCGGGTACGCCGGGCTACGGGAGTTGTGCTTTCCGAGACCCGGCCTCATTCGTTTTCGCGCGACTAGGAGGCCGTGCAGAGATGTCAGTACGTGTGGGTATCAACGGGTTCGGCCGGATCGGCCGCAACGTGTTTCGCGCCGCGCAGGCCCGCGCGGACGCGGGCGAGATCGAGTGGGTGGCTGTCAACGACCTGACCGACGCCGCCACGCTGGCGCACCTACTGCACTACGACTCGATCCTCGGCCCCTACCCCGGCGAGGTCCACGCCCGCGACGGCGCGATCGAGGTCGACGGTCGCGAGCTGCGCGTGCTCGCCGAGCGCGATCCCGGCGCGCTGCCCTGGGGCGAGCTGGGTGTCGACGTCGTGATCGAGTCGACCGGCCTGTTCACCGACCGCGCCAGCGCCGCCGCGCATCTGCGGCAGGGCGCGAAGAAGGTGATCATCTCCGCGCCCGCCACCGATCCCGACGCGACCGTCGTGCTGGGCGTGAACTTCGACGAGGCCTACGACCGCGCCGCGCACGACGTCATCTCCAACGCCTCCTGCACGACCAACTGCCTCGCGCCCGTCGCCAAGGTGGTCAACGACACCGTCGGCATCGCCCACGGCCTGATGACGACGATCCACGCCTACACCGCCGACCAGCGCCTGCAGGACCTGCCGCACAAGGACCTGCGCCGCGCCCGCGCGGCCGCGATCAACCTGATCCCCGCCTCCACCGGCGCGGCCAAGGCGATCGGCGTTGTCATCCCCGAGCTGCAGGGCAAGCTGCACGGGTTCGCCGTGCGCGCGCCCGTCCCCACCGGCTCGGTCGTCGACCTGACCGTCGAGTGCGCGCGCCCCACGAGCGTGGAGGAGGTCAACGGCGCCCTGCTGGCCGCCTCGCAGTCGGGCCCGCTGGCCGGGATCATGGCCTACACCACCGACCCGATCGTCTCCACCGACATCGTGCGCTCGCCGTACTCATCGATCGTCGACGCCTCCCTGACGGCCACGATCGACGGCACGATGTTGAAGGTCGTCGCCTGGTATGACAACGAGTGGGGCTACTCCAACCGCCTCGTCGACCTGGTGCAGAGGGTTCTGTGAGCCGACGCCGGCGTCCCGCCGGCCCCCGCGTCACGGGGTCGGCGCGATGACAATGCGGGCGATCCGCTGGGGGTAACGTGAAGGATCACGAAGAGATCGGAGACAGTCCGCATGAGGAGCATTGACGACCTGGACGTGCACGGCCGCAGAGTGCTCGTGCGCGTCGACTTCAACGTGCCGCTGGGAGCGGACGGAGACGCCGCGGCCGGTGGCGTTCCGCTCGTCAGCGACGACACGCGCATCGCCGCGGCGCTGGCGACGATCGAAGAGCTGCGCGCGCGTGGGGCACGACTGGTGCTGGTCTCCCATCTGGGCAGACCGGAGGGCAAACGCGCGCCGGAGCTGTCGCTCGCGCCGGTGGCGGATCGTCTGCGCGAGCTGACGGGCGCGAAGGTGACGCTGGCACCGGCGGTGGTCGGCGATGAGGTCACGGCGCTGGTGGAGGAGCTGCGCGACGGCGACATCCTGGTGCTCGAGAACGTGCGCTTCGAGCCGGGAGAGACGCGCAACGATCCCGAGCTCGCGCGGGAGCTCGCGGCGCTGGCGGATCTCTACGTCGACGACGCCTTCGGCGTGGCGCACCGCGCGCACGCGAGCACCGAGGGCATCACGCACCTGCTGCCGAGCGCGGCCGGACGGCTGCTCGAACGGGAGGTCAAGACGCTGACGGGGATCCTCGAGCATCCCCAGCACCCGTTCGTGGCGATCGTCGGCGGCGCCAAGGTCGCGGACAAGATCGCGGTGATCGAGCGCTTCCTGGCGGTGGCCGACGTGGTGATGATCGGCGGCGCGATGTGCTTCCCGTTCCTGTGCGCACAGGGACACACGGTCGGCAACTCACTGTGCGGCGACGAGGACGTCGAGCATGCGCGCAGCGCGCTGTCGCGGTCCAGCGACACGGACTCCCCGCAGCTCGGCCGCGCACGCCTGCTGGTGCCGAACGACCTCGTGATCGGGGAGCGCCTGGCGGCCGCTGCGCCCTACCGCGTGCTCGACGGGGTGGAGGTGCCGGAGGGCTGGATGGGCCTGGACATCGGCCCCAAGACCGCGGAGCGTTACGCAAGCGTGATCGCGAGCGCCGGCACGGTCTTCTGGAACGGTCCGATGGGCGCCTTCGAGCTGGAGTCGTTCGCGGCGGGCACGCGGGCGGTGGCCGAGGCGGTCGCAAGCGCGCCGGGTCTGACGGTCGTGGGCGGCGGGGACTCGGCGGCGGCGCTGGCGCAGTTCGGGCTGGAGCACACGGTCGACCACCTCTCCACCGGCGGCGGCGCGACGCTCGAGCTGGTCGAGGGCGCGACGCTGCCGGGCGTGCAGGCACTGGAAGGCACAGGGGTCCTCTCCTGATGGCCGGTGCCGCAGCCCGCACGCCGCTGATCGCCGGCAACTGGAAGATGTACAAGACCGAGGCGCAGGCCGAGTCCTACATCCAGGCGCTGCTCCCGCGTGTCTCCGCCGTGGACGGCGTCGAGGTCGCGATCTGCGTGCCGTTCACCGACCTGCGCGCGATGGTCGACTCCGCGCGCGGCTCGCGCGTGGAGGTGTACGCCCAGAACATGCACTCAGAGCTCGAGGGCCCCTACACCGGCGAGATCTCCGCGCCGATGCTCTCCGAGCTCGACGTGCACGGCGTCGTGCTCGGCCACTCCGAGCGCCGTCAGCTGTTCGGCGAGACCGACCGCGCGCTCGCGGCCAAGCTCCCCGCGGCGCTCGCCGCGGGCCTCGCGCCGATCCTGTGCGTCGGCGAGACCGAGCCAGAGCGCGACGCCGAGGACACCCAGCGCAAGCTGCGCCAGCAGATCCGCGACGACCTCGCCGCCGTGCCCGACGAGCGCCTGGCGGACGTCACGATCGCATACGAGCCGATCTGGGCGATCGGCACCGGCCGTGTCGCCACGCCCGAGCAGGCGCAGGAGGCGATCGGGTTCATCCGCGCGCTCGTCGGCGACCGCGACGCCGGGGCCGCGGAGCGCGTGCGGATCCTCTACGGCGGCTCAGTCAAGCCCGAGAACGCCGCCGAGCTGCTCGCGCTCCCCGATGTGGATGGCGCGCTCGTGGGCGGGGCTTCGCTGGACGCCGAGTCGTTCGCGACCATCGTGAGCGCCGCGGCATGAGCCGCGCGCGCCCGCTGAGCGTCTGCCGGCTGGAGGAGCAGCGCGCGTGAGCAGTGTCTGCCTGGTCGTGCTCGACGGTTGGGGCTTGGCCGAGGCGGGTCCCGGCAACGCCGTCTCGCTCGCACAGACGCCCGTATTCGACGAGCTGTGGCAGACGTGCCCGCACACGACCCTGCTCGCGTGCGGGCACGCGGTCGGGCTGCCGGACGGGCAGATGGGCAACAGCGAGGTCGGTCACCTGAACCTCGGCGCGGGCGCGGTCGTGCGCCAGGACCTGGTGCGCATCGACGACGCGATCGCCGATGGCTCGTTCGCCGCGAACCCGGTGCTGCGGAGCGCGCTGGAGGATGTGGATCGCGTGCACCTGATCGGGCTGGTGTCCGACGGCGGCGTGCACTCCTCACTGGAGCACCTGCTGGCGCTGATCGCCTGCGCCCGTGAACACCCTGCTGCCGGTGACGGCGAGGCCAAAGACGTGATCGTGCACGCGTTCACCGATGGCCGCGACACGCTCCCGCACGGCGGCGCCGGGTATCTGGCGCGACTCGACGCGGTCGAGGGCGCGCGCGTGGGCTCGGTCGTCGGTCGCTACTGGGCGATGGACCGCGACCGCCGCTGGGATCGCACCCAGCGCGCATATGACCTGCTCATACACGCGCGCGCTCCGTACAGCGCCCGCTGCGGAGAGGAGGCCGTCAGGGCCGCATACGAGCGGGGCGAGACCGACGAGTTCGTCGAGCCCACCCGCGTCGGCGCGGACATCGCGATCCGGCCGGGTGACAGCGTGATCGCGTTCAACTTCCGTCCCGATCGCATGCGCCAGATCACGCGTGCCCTCGCCGAGCCCGGGTTCGGCGAGGCCCACGAAGAAAGTGGGGGGGACATCGTAGGAGTAGTAAGCAGAGGCAGGGACGACACCATCCTCGTGGAGGCGGCCGAGGAGCTGCCCGGATGGACGGGACGGGACGGCGCCGAGCCCGTGGCGCGCTACGCGACGCTGGCCGAGTACGAGGAAGGCCGGCCCTATCCGGTGGCGTTCGCCCCCGAGCGCCCCGCGACCACGCTCGCGGCGACGATCTCGCGCGCGGGCGCTCGCCAGCTGCACGTCGCCGAGACCGAGAAGTACGCGCACGTGACGTACTTCTTCAACGGCGGCGTCGAGACCCCGCAGCAGGGCGAGCTCCGCGAGCTGGCGCCCTCCCGGCGAGACGTGCCGACGTACGACCACGCGCCCGAGATGAGCGCCGTCCAGGCCGCCGATCTGTTCGTGCGCGCCTGGCGCGAGGACGGGGCGGGCGGGTTTCAATTCGGGATCATCAACTTCGCCAACGCCGACATGGTCGGACACACCGGCGTCATCCCCGCGGCCGTGCGCGCCGTGGAGACGGTCGATGCGTGTCTCGGAGAGGTCGTCTCGGCGGTGCGCGAGTCCGGCGGCGTGTGCGTGATCACCGCCGACCACGGCAACGCCGACCACATGCTCGAGCCCGACGGCAGCCCCAACACCGCGCACTCGCTCAACCCCGTCCCCCTGATCGTTGCCGGATACGACGGCCGCGAGCGGCTCGCGCTGCGCGCGGACGGGGGCATCCTCGCCGACGTCGCGCCGACAGTGCTCGAGCTGCTCGGCATCGAGAAGCCGGCGGCGATGACCGGACGCTCGCTGGTCGACCACGGACAGCCGAGCGTCGCGCGGTCATGAGCGCACCGCGGCCGGACTCGACGCTCGGCGACGGCCCCCCGGGAGCCTCCGCCGCGCCGGAGAGGTGATAGACATGGCCGCGATGGACCGTTCACGCACACTGCTCGGCGCCCTCTTCGTGGGCGCCGGCATCAACCACTTTCTCATCCCCCGCGCCTACCAGGCGATCGTGCCGCCGAGCATGCGCGACAGCGCCGCGCGCCTGGTCGCGATCAGCGGCGTCGCCGAGATCGCCGGCGGCGTCGGGGTGCTGCTGCCCCGCACGCGCCGCCTCTCGGGTCTCGGCCTGATCGCGCTGCTCGCGGCCGTGTTTCCAGCCAACCTGCACATGGCGCGCGAGTCCGGGCGCTTCCCGAAGATTCCACGTTGGGCGCTGTACGCACGGCTGCCGCTGCAGCCGCTGATGATGCTCTGGGCCTGGCGCGCGACGCGTCGATGAGCCGCCCAAACCACAGGACCTGAGCGCTGACGCTGCTATGTTCGGTTGAGCAGGGTTTTCGTATCGATTGTCATCATGTCGACCGCGACCGCAGTCAAGATTCCACCAGGGGAGCAGGAGTCTCTCAGCGAAGGCGAGCTCCGCGCGTGGCGAGGGCTGTTGCGGGCGCACGCGTGCCTGGCCAAGCGCCTCGACGCCGAGCTCGAGCGCGAGCACGGACTGCCGATGACCTCCTACGAGGTGCTCCACCATCTCGATGACGCCGGCGTCGGGCGGATGCGCATGTGCGACCTCGCCGAGCAGGCCCAGCTGTCGCGCAGCGGCCTTACCCGGCTGGTCGATCGTCTGGAGCGCGACGGGCTGCTCGAGCGTTGCTCCTGCGACCACGACGCGCGCGGTGCCTACGCCTGCCTGACCGATCTCGGTCGCGAGCGGCTCGCCCAGGCGCGCACTACGCACCTGGGGGTCGTGCGCGAGCACTTCTTCTCGCGCTTCTCCGAGCCCGAGCTCGGCGCGCTGGCGGACCTGTGGGAGCGCATCGCGCCATGCGTCGCCGGCAACGGCGACGACGGTCACGGCTGCTGAGGTCACCCGCGACTCGTGCGTCTCCGCACGCGGCTCGCGGTGCGGCGCCTACGGCTCGCTCGGCGGGACATGCGTCTCGACGCTCGGCGTCGGCTCCCCGCGCTTGAACTCCTCGTCCATCCGACGTCGATGGCGGCGATGTGCGACCACGCCGCCGGCAACCGCGATCAGCACGGCGACGAGTCCATAGATGCCGAACGCCTCGATCGCATTGCCGGCGGCATGGCCGAGGAAGTACGCCAGCAGGCCGATCCCCGTAGCCCAGCAGATGCCCCCAAGCGCGTTCCAAAACACGAACGACCGCCAGCGCATATGTGTCGCTCCGGCCAGCCACGAAGCCCACACGCGCAACCCCAGCACGAAGCGTCCGAGGAACACGGCCTTGGAGCCATGGCGCGCGAAGAACACCTCTCCGTTTTGCAGCGCCTGCCGGCGCTGACTTTGGAAGCGCCCGGGTCGTTCCAGTAGCCATCGTCCCCCTTTGCGACCGATCAGATAGCCGATGTTGTCGCCCACGATCGCTCCGGCCGCGGCAATTGCGATCACGAGCTCGATTTGGAGTTTGCCTCCGCTGGCCAGCACCGCCGCGGTGATCAGCGCCGTCTCGCCGGGAATCGGCACACCACTGGACTCCGCCATCACCGCCAGGAACAGCAGCGGGTAGCCGAACGTTTCGACGAGATGGCTGACGTTGACGATCGCGGCGAGCATGATGGGCGCTGCGGCTTCTCAGGGTTCGGGCGTGGGCCCCCAGGTCAGCGTCACGATAGATGGTGGCCGACGCCGGTCCATAGAGTGCCGTGCGGTGTCCGCCTTCACGATCACCGCACGCGACGCCTCATCGCGCGCTCGCGCGGGCGTGCTGAGCACGGCCCACGGCGACGTTCGCACCCCCGCGTTCACGCCGCTGGCGACGAAGGCGACCGTCAAGGGGCTCTTGCCCGAGGAGGTCGCCGCGCTGGGGTACGACATGGTGCTCGGCAACACCTTCCACCTGCTGCTGCGCCCCGGCCCCGAGCTGATCGAGCGCTTCGGCGGCCTCGGCCCGTTCATGGGCTGGCCCGGACCGACGATCACCGACTCGGGCGGGTTTCAGGTGTTCTCGATGGGTCACGGCACCGTCGCCGAGGAGATCAAGGGCCGCGCCCGCGGCCGCCCCGGCGAGCGCGAGGGGGCGATCCTCGCGATCGACGAGTCCGGCGTGCGGTTCCGCTCCTACGTCGACGGGCGCACCCGCTTCCTCTCTCCGGAGGACTCGATGGCGACACAGGCCGCGCTGCGCTCGGACGTCGCGCTCGTGTTCGACGAGTGCACGCCCTTTCACGTCGACCGCGCCTACACCCAGCGCTCGACCGAGCGCACCCACCGCTGGCTGCAGCGCTGCCTGCGCTGGCACGCCGAGCACGGCCCCGACGAGCAGCTCGTCTACGGAATCGTGCAGGGCGGCGTCCACGAGGACCTGCGCCGCGAGTCCGCCCAGCTCGTCGGCTCCAGCGCCTGCGACGGCATCGCGATCGGCGGCTCGCTCGGCTCGGAGAAGGCGCAGATGTACGAGGTCGTCTCCTGGGCCACCGCCGAGCTGGGCGGCGCGCTCGAAGGGCGGCCACGTCACCTTCTCGGCATTGGCGAGGTGGACGATCTGATCGCGGGTGTGGAGCTCGGCATCGACACGTTCGACTGCGCCATGCCCACCCGCCTCGGTCGCCACGGCACCGCGCTCGTGCCCGACCCCGACGCGCGCTGGCGGCTGGACATGACCAAGGCCAGCGTGCGCGAGTCCGAGTTGCCGCTGCTGGAGGGTTGCACCTGTCCGGCGTGTTCCAAAGGGTTTTCGCGGGCCTACCTCGGCTATCTGGCCCGCGCCGGCGAGCTGACCGGCACGCGCCTGATCACGATGCACAACCTCGCCTTCCTCGCGCGGCTGATGGGCGATCTGCGGCAGGGGATCGTGGGGGGGCGGCTGGCCGAGGTGGCCGCGTCGTGGCGCGCCGGAGGATTCCATCCCAAGTGATCCGTACTTTGGGTAGTGGCATTCCGGTGTGGTGTAAGGGCAACATGGACAACCGTCAATTGTCAGATGCCGGTTCGAGTCCGGCCGCCGGAGCCATAGTTGAAGGCGACGGGTAGGGCTGATAGCCTGCTGGATAATTGACGGTTGTCCAGCCCGAAAGGGCAGCAGCATCCCGAGGGGCCCGCGTGAGCGGGCCTTTCGCCGTTAAGCGATCCGTTCAGGGTTTGCTAGCCTGCGGACAATGAGTGACAGTCACGCAGGCGAGGGATTCGCACATAGTGGGCCGTTCGCCGTTAGGTGCCCGTGCTATTGTGAGACAATACGTGACAGGTGCCCGGATGAGAGGTCTGCCGACGCGGGCCTCTCATCTGTCTATTTCGTGTTTTCGCTGACCAGCTGTTTGAGGGCCACCGAGGCCTGTTCGACGTCGTTGTAGACGACGTTGCGCAGCACCACTCTGGTCGGCGCTGGGGCGGTGATCGCCACGATCGCGGCGATCACGCCGCCTAGCGCCAGCAGCCCCAGAAGCGCCAGCGCGAGCCGTCTGGGGCCTCTGCTCCTGGAGCTGGACGACGGAGCGGCGGCTGGGCGTGGGCTCGCGCCGGGGGAAACGCTCCTCGAAGGACCTTGCCGCGGCTGACGTGGTGCTACGGCGGGCTTGGCCCCGGCGCCGCTCGATCCGCGGGCGCCACCGCTCAACACGCTCGTGGCCTGTGTCGCCTGCTGGGCGCCGCCACGACCAGTCGAGCGACTCCCGGCGGGCGACTCCAGCGGCGAGATCCCGTCCGCGCCGTCGCTGATCGCGCGGCCCATCTCGCGGGCGGTCTGGTAGCGCTCGCTGGTGTCCAGCGCGAGCGCGAGCGCGATCGCCTCGGCCAGCTCCGGCCCGACGGCCGCGACGAGCGTGTCGAGCAGCGGCGGCTCCTCGCGCTGCTGCTTGAGCGCCAGCTCGGTCAGCGACGTCGCCTCATATGGCAGCCGCCCGGAGATCAGCTGGTAGGCGACGACTCCGAGCGCGTACAGGTCCGCGCGTGGACCGGCCTCCTCGCCGCGCGCCTGCTCGGGCGCCAGGTAGGCGGCCGTGCCCAGCACTGAGCCGACCTGGGTGATGCTCGACTGCTCGGTCGCCTTGGCGATGCCGAAGTCCGCGAGCTTGACCTCGCCCTCGCGCGCGCGCAGCAGGTTGCCGGGCTTGACATCGCGGTGAACCACCCCGTGACGGTGGGCGTAATGCAATCCCTCGCACGCCTGTTCGATGATCGCCACCGCCTCGTCCACCTGGACCCAGCCATCGTCGCGCAGGATCTCCGCGCAGGACTGGCCCTCGATGTACTCCATCACGATGAAGTGCCGGTCCGACTGCTCATCCAGGCCCGAGTCGAATACCTGCACGATGTTCGGGTGCACCAGCCGCGCGGCGGCCTGCGCCTCGCGCTGGAATCGCGATACGAATGTCGGGTCCTCCGCCAGATGCTCGGCCAGCAGCTTCGCGGCCACGCGCCGTTCCAGGCGCATGTCGAACGCGAGATGCACCGTCGACATCCCCCCGAATCCCAGCCGGCCCTCCAGCCGGTAGCGCCCGGCGATGACCTCGCCCTCGCCCCCGCTCACGCTGGTCCACTCCCGCCGCCGCCCGTGGAATCCACTTGCCGCCGCGACGATGCGGCCCTCGCCGGCATCATTTCCCGCCTTCCTGGACACCGGCGCCGCCCGATTCGCCGACCCCGGGGGGCTTTCGTCGCCGGGAGCCACCGTGCCGCCACCGTTGTTCGGGGGTGTGCTTGGGGTCGTGGGGGTCACGGGAGTGGTGGGCGTAGTGGTCGTGGTCGTGCTCGGCGTCGTCGGCGTCGTCTGCGTTTTCGTCGTCGTTGTCGTCGTGGCAGTCGTGGTCGTGCGCGGTGTGGTCGTCGTCGACGTCTGCACCGGCGGCTGCGCACACAGCTCGAGTGCGCGTTCGCGCAGGTTGGAGACGCCTTCGCTGAGCCGGCGGTGCAGACCGGAGTCGATCGTGGCCGGCAGCGCGGCGAAATCCTGCTCGGTCTTGTTGATCGCTTCGGTCGTCGCCGTGCAGTTGCCGCCCCCTGCCTGCGCGGCCTGGGCGACCGCTTCGAAGTCGCTCTGCAGCGGCCCCGCGTTGGCGATCGGGATCAGGCCCTTGCCGGAGCTCCCGCACGAGACGAGCACGATCGCGACCGCGACCCCCAGCAGGCCGGCCGTGAGCAGCAGCAGACCCCTCGCCCAGAGCGGCTCTGTGGGGAGATATTTCCGCGCACGGTCACTGACCGTACTCCAGCCGCTCGGCGAGCGAGTCCGGCAGGCGCGCCGCGCGGATCGCCGCGGCCGGCGCCCGCGACGTCATATTCGGTGCGCTGAAACGAGACCGTCAGCCCGTCGAGATCCAGCATCAGCCACGACGCGCGCGGGTCGCCGTCGCGCGGTTGGCCGACGCTGCCGGGGTTCAGCAGCCATTCGCCGCCTGAGATGTCCAGCTGCACGCCCTCCCGTCGCGGTTCGCCGCTGGCCAGCTCTCCCTCGCGTCGCACGAACGACAGCGCCACATGCGAGTGTCCGATCAGGCATACGCGACTGGGCTGTCTGTCCAGGCACAGCTCCGCGAGCAGAGCGGACAGCACGTACTCCCACACGGGGTCGCGCGGACTCGCGTGATACAGCCCGATCGGTCCCTCCTGCCCCTGCGGGCGCAGTCTCGCCAGGAAGTCCAGGTGCTCGGTGGAGATCACCTCTTGGGTCCACCGCGCCGCGAGGCCGGCTCCGCGGGAGAACTCCTCGAAGGAGATCTCGCCGGTGACAGCGAGATCGTGGTTGCCGGCCAGGCACACGGCGGCGTGCTCTGCGGCGAGCGCCACACACGCGTCCGGCTCGGCACCGTAGCCGACCAGATCGCCGAGACACCACAGCTCCGAGGCGTCGCTCGCCGCGATCGCTTCCAGCACCGCCTCGAATGCGTGCCGATTGCCATGGATGTCAGAGATCACCGCGACCTTCATCGTCGTCCGCCGCGCGCATGGCGGGCGGTCACGGCCCTATTCCTCCGCGTCCCCCGCCTCGGCGCCGCCGTACTCGGGTAGGTTCTTGATGCCCTCGCGGGTTCGCCACTTGGAGTAGTTGTCCTCCATCGCGTCGATCAGCTCGCGCATGAATCGCGGCGAGATGTTGACCCGCGAGACAACCACGCCGGGCACCTCCTCGGACTCGACCTCGTGGTCGACCCGCGCGAAGGTGACCGTGAACTCGTAGTCGGAGTGGCTGACGTTCGCGAAGTTCGCATATACGCCGCCCATGATCTCGGGGGAAAGGTGGATGTTTATGTGGCGCTCCGCGCCTGGGTCTTGGTCGTTCACGCGGTTAGTATCCCAATCCGTGAGCCAGATGCATACGACGAGTGTGAACACCCCCGTAGACGAGCTGCGCGAGACGGTCCTGGCGAGCGCCGCGGCGCTGACAGGCGTCGATGCGGCCGGTGCGGGAGCGGGTCTGCGCAGGCCCGATGCGATCGTGCTCGAGCGCCCGCCCAAGGCCGACTTCGGCGACTATGCGACCAACGCCGCGCTGCTGCTCGCGCCCTCGCTCGCGCTTCCACCGCGGGAGGTCGCCGAGCGTCTCGGGGCCGAGCTGAAGCTTCGACTCGGCGAGCGCCTGGAGCGCTTCGAGGTCGCCGGACCGGGCTTTCTGAACCTGTTCCTGGCCGACGCATGGCTGCGAGACCGCGCTCACACGCGTGCTGGACGGGGGCGAGCAGTTCGGCTCAGGCGGGGCGCAGCCGCCGGAGCGCATCCTCGTCGAGTTCGTCTCGGCCAACCCCACCGGGCCGATGCACGTCGGCCACGCCCGCAACGCGGCCTACGGAGATTCGCTGGCGCGTGTGCTCGCCTTCCACGGGCACGAGGTCGAACGCGAGTTCTACGTCAACGACGCCGGCTCGCAGGTGCGCGCGCTCGGCGCGTCGATCAGTGCGCTCGCGCGCGACGAAGAGGTCCCCGAGGGCGGTTATCACGGCGACTACGTCCGCGAGCTCGCCGACGAAATCGACGGTGCCGCGACACTCGACACCGGTGAGCTGGGGCAAGCGGCGGTCGGCGTGATGATCGCCCGGATGCAATCGACGTTGCGGTCTTTCGCCGTCCAGGGCTTCGATCACTGGCAGTACGAGTCCGCGCTGCACGCCGGCGATCCCAGCCCGGTCGCGCACACGCTCGCGACCCTCGAACAGCACGATCACACCTATCGACGGGATGGCGCCCTGTGGCTGCGCACCACCGACTACGGCGACGACAAGGACCGCGTGCTCGTGCGCTCCTCCGGCGAGCACACCTACTTCGCCTCGGACATCGCCTACCACCAGGACAAGCGCGAGCGTGGCTTCGAGCGCCAGATCGACGTATGGGGCGCCGACCACCACGGCTACCTGCCCCGGATGCGGGCCGCCTACGCCGCCCTCGGCGGCGACCCCGAGCACCTGGAGATGCTGACGATGCAGCTCGTCCATCTCGTACGCCGCGGCGAGCGCGCGCAGATGTCCAAGCGCGCGGGCGAGTTCGTCACGCTCGAAGACCTCGTCTGCGAGGTCGGCGTCGACGCCGCGCGCTGGTTCCTGCTGTCGCGCTCGCACGACACCACGATCGACCTCGACCTCGACCTCGCGCGCGCGCAGTCCCGCGAGAACCCCGTCTACTACGTCCAGTACGCCCACGCCCGGATCGTCTCCGTGCTCGCCCTCGCGGGTCCCGAGCGTGTGGCGAGGGCGCTGGAAGAGGCGATGCAAGCCCGCCCCGCAGACGCTTGCGGGGCGCCGACACGCCCGCGGGCGCCGATGCGAGCGAGCGCGTGGATGGGGGAGGGCCTCGCTGGAAGGGAGGGCATCGTCGAGGTCCTGCACCCGGCCGAGCGCGCTCTGATCAAGCGGCTGCTCGCCTTCCCCGGCGAGATCGTCCGAGGCGGCCGCGCGGCGCGCGCCGCACCGGATCGCGGCCTATGCGCTGGAGCTGGCCCAGGACTACACCGCCTTCTACGACGCCTGCCGCATCGTTGGCGCCGATCCGCGGGCCGAGGCGCCGACGGGTCGGGCGAACGTCGAATCGCTGCGGCTGGCGCTGTCGGTGGCGTCCCAGCGCACGATCGCCCGTTGCCTGGATCTGCTCGGGGTCGACCGCGCCCCTGCAGATGTGCACGGCTCGGCGCGTAAAGACGCCCGCGCGGCCTACCGGTCGAATCTCGCCAGATCGGCGTCCAGGCGCGCCGTGCTCCGCTGGGCTGAGCGGCGGGGCGCGCCGGCGGATCGGTCTGTCGCCGAGCGCGCCGGCGCCAGCGGGGCAGCAGCAGCGCGAGCGTCGCCGCCAGCGCCAGCACGGCAGCGAGCGGCACCAGGTAGGCGGTCAGGTCGAAGCCGTGCGCGCTCGGCAGCCCGAGCGCGGTCGGACCGTACTGGCTCACCAGCGCCTGTTCGATCTGCGACTCGGTCTTGCCTTCGGCGATCAGACCCCTGATGAACACCCGCTCGCGGTCGGCCTGCGGGGACTCGGCGACGATCAGCGGGATTTTGCACGTCACGCACATCACCCTGCGTTCGATCGCCGGCAGCGATGCGCGCGGCGTCGTCGAGCGCGTCGTTGCCGGGGCGGTCGCCGTGGACAGCGTCGTAGCGATCGGTGGCATCGCCGCAAGGGTCGGCGCGGGGGCGAGGACGATCGCCCCAGGATGACCGGCAGCGCCGGCAGTGCGCGTGTGCCCAGTGACGCGTGGGCGCTCATGAGCTGCTTTCTGCGAGCTTGATCGCGTTGTTCAGGAACGCCTGGTCGATCTCGCCCCTGGAGATCGCCACGATGCCGCCGTCGCGGTCGATCACGAAGCTCTCCGGGAGCTGGTCGGTGCCGTAGGCGTGCGCGAATTCGCCGGTCGTGTCGCGCAGGTTCGGATAGGTGATGTGGTGTTCGCGCACGAACCCGCTGCGAGTCCGTCGAGGCGTCGAGGTAGGTCACGCCGAGCACCGTCCCGTCGTGCGCTGCGAGCCGGCTCTGGGCGTGCTCCAGCAGCGGCGCCTCGGTCTGGCAGGGCACGCACCACGATGCCCAGAAGTTGAGCACGACAACCTTGCCCTGTACGCGGCGAGCGAGTTGTCCGTGGCGACCGTCGTGCCCGACAGCACGGGCAGCGCGCGCCGCGCTTGTGGCGCGAGCGGATGCTGTCCTTTGGCGACCGCTTCGTCGAGCGTGCGGCTGGCGGCCTGTGTGGTCACGCCATAGATCAGCAGCCCGATCAGGCAGGCGCCGGCCAGCGAGACGAGGATCGGCAGCGAGGCGGCGACGCACGGCATGCAGAATAGATGGCGCGGCGGTCCGCGCACGTGAGCCGGAGCCGTAAGATGCGCCTCTAGCGCGGTGGTAGCTCAGTTGGTAGAGCGCGAGCTTCCCAAGCTCGAGGTCGCGGGTTCGAGGCCCGTCCGCCGCTTTCCTCCTGCGGACAGCAAACCTACGTACCGTGGGCCGCGCGCGCCGTCCGCCGCCGTATACGTGAGAATCCCCGCAATGCACGTGACCGCCAAGGCCGACTACGCCGTGCGCGCCGTCGTCGAGCTCGCCTCCAGCAGCCAGGACTCGCCGCGCAAGGTCGACGAGGTCGCCCAGGCGCAGGGCATTCCCGTGTCGTTCCTGGAGAACATCCTCACGCAGCTGCGCTCCGCCGGGATCGTGCGCAGCCAGCGCGGCCCCGAGGGCGGCTACTGGCTGGCGCATCCCGCCCGAGGAGGTCAACCTCGCGCAGGTCATCCGCGCGGTCGAGGGTCCGCTCGTGGGCGTCCGCGGCCTGCGCCCCGAGGAGGTCGCGTACGAGGGCTCGGCCGAGTCGCTGCAGCAGGTCTGGCTCGCGCTGCGCGCGAACCTGCGCAAAGTGCTCGAGCACGTCACGCTCGCCGACGTCGCCTCGGGCAAGCTGCCGAAGGACATCGTCGCGCTGACGCAGCAAGAGGAAGCCTGGAAGCACGTCTGAGGGCAGCGGACGCCGCGTGCTAGGCGAACATGCGCGGCGGCGGGCAGGCGCACGGCGAGGATCTGGCCCTCCTGCAGCTCCAGCTCCTGTGCGCGCTCGCGTGTGACCTGCGCCCAGATGTCGCGGCCGTCGTCGAGCTTCAGCTCGACGCGCACCTCGAAGCCGAGGTGCACGACGCGCTCGATCAGCGCCTCGCGTGCCCTGTCGCCCGAGCGTCGGAGGGCAGGATCTGGATGTCGTGCGGGCGCAGGAAGGCGCCTCGCCGAGGCGGTTGACGGGGCCGATGAACGACATCACGAACTCGTTGCGCGGGCTCTCGTACAGCTCGCGCGGCGTGCCCGCCTGCTCGATGCTGGCCCTGGTTCATCACCACGATCTGCTCGGCGACCTCCATCGCCTCCTCCTGGTCGTGCGTCACGAAGATCGTCGTCACGTGGATCTCCTCGTGCAGCCGGCGCAGCCATTCGCGCAGCTCGCCGCGGACCTGCGCGTCCAGCGCGCCGAACGGCTCGTCCAGCAGCAGCACCTCGCGGCTGCACGGCCAGCGCGCGCGCGAGCGCCATGCGCTGGCAGCTGGCCGCCGGAGAGCTGCGAGGGGTAGCGCTCGGCGAGCCCGTCGAGCCTGACGAGCCCCAGCAGCTCGCTGCACGCGCGCGCGGATCTCCGCCTTCGGGCGCTTGCGCACGGTCAGCCCGAACGCGACGTTGTCGTGCACCGTCATGTGCTTGAACGGCGCGTAGTGCTGGAAGACGAACCCCACGTCGCGCGTGCGCGCGGGCGTGTCGGTGACGATCTCGCTCGCCGATCGCCACCTCGCCCGCGTCGGGCGTCTCCAGGCCCGCGATGATCCGCAGCAGCGTCGACTTGCCGCTGCCGCTCGGGCCGAGCAGCGCCGTCAGCGCGCCGTCGTCGACCCGGATGCAGACGTCGTCGAGCGCGACGAAGTCGCCGAAGCGCTTGCTCACGTTGCGGACCTCGATCGCCATCAGACGGCCGTCCTTGCTGCGCGTGCGTCGCGTCAGCAGGTTCATCGCCAGCAGCGTCGCCAGCGCCAGCAGCGCGAGCACCACCGCGGCGGTGTACGCGCCGGTGGTGTCGAAGTTCTCGAAGCGGTCCTGCACGTACAGCGGCAGCGTCTGCGTCTGGCCCTCGATCCGCCCGGAGACGACGCTGACCGCGCCGAACTCGCCGAGCGCGCGCGCGGTCGTCAGCACGACCCCGTAGACGACGCCCCACCTGATCGCCGGCAGCGTGATCCGCCGGAACGTCTGCCAGGCGCTCGCCCCGAGCGTGCGCCGCGGCCTGCTCGGCGTCGGTGCCCAGCTCGCGCAGCACCGGCGTCGTCTCGCGCGCGACGAACGGCAGCGACACGACCGCCGTCGCGAGCACCATGCCGGGCACCGAGAAGATCACCTGGATGCCGTGCCCGCCAGCCAGTCGCCGAACCAGCCGGTCTTGCCGTACACGAGCACCAGCGCCAGCCCGACGACGACCGGCGAGATCGCGAACGGCAGGTCGATCAGCAGTGCCCAGCAGCGCCTTGCCCCGGAAGCGGCCCGCGCTCCAGCAGCAGCGCCATGCCGATCCCGAAGGCCGTGTTCAGCGGCACCGCGATCGCGACGATCTCGATCGACAGCCAGAACGCGTGCACCGCGTTCGGCGCGGTCACCGCGTCTCCACACCGGCGCGAGGCCGTGTTCGAAGGTGCGGTAGAAGATCATCGCCACCGGCGCCAGCAGCAGCAGCGCGAGATAGCCGAGCGCGACGCAGCGCACGAGCAGCCGCCGCGCGCCGCGCGCGTGCGCGCGCGGCGGGGCGCGCACGTCGTCGCGGACGCCGGCCGAGCGCCGAGCCGTGCTCGGTGGGCGGTCGCGCTAGCGGACATGCTGCGACCTCCAGCGCGAGACGCAGCGTCAGCGCGCCCAGCACGATCAGCGCGCCGAGCAGCAGCACGACCGACACGGCCGCCGCGGCCGGCAGGTTTTCGTCCTGGATCTGGCCGAACACGTACACCGAGCCGACCTCGGTCTTGAACGGCAGGTTGCCCGTGATCAGCACGAGCGAGCCGAACTCGCCGACCGCCCGCGCGAAGCTCAGCGCGACCCCCGAGACGATCGCCGGGCGTCAGCGTCGGCAGCACGATCCGGCGCAGCACCGTCACCGGCCCCGCGCCGAGCGACGCGGCGGCTTCCTCCATCGAGCGGTCCAGCTCGAGCAGCACCGGCTGCACCGAGCGCACGACGAACGGCAGCGTCACGAACAGCAGCGCCAGCGCGATCGACGCGCGCGTGAACGCGACGTCGATGCCCAGCGGGCTGTTGTTGCCGTACAGCGCCAGCAGCACCACGCCGGCGACGATCGTCGGCAGCGCGAACGGCAGGTCGATCAGGGCGTTCACGATGCGCTTGCCGGGGAACTCGTCGCGCACCAGCACCCACGCGATCAGCGTCCCGAAGAGCGCGTTGATCGACGACGACGATCGCCGACATCGACCAGCGTCAGCTTGATCGCCGCCAGCGCCTCCGGCCCGGTCACCTCGCGCCAGAACGCGCCCGCCCCGCCGCTGCCGGCCTTCGCCAGCAGCGCCGCGACCGGCAGCAGCACGAGCACCGACAGGTAGATGCCGATCATGCCCTTGCCGAGCGCCCCCGCCGCCGCGCCCGGACGCCGAGCGACGGCGGGCGCGTTCAGCGCGCCGCGGGCGCGAGCCGCGGGACGCGGTGCGGGCGCCGGTGGCGCTCATTTGGAGGTGGACACCCCCAGCGACTGCTCGATCTTCGTCACGATCCCCGTTTCCGGTTCGAAGAACTTCTTGTCCACGGCCGTCCAGCCGCCGAGGTCTTCGATCGTGAACAGCCCGGTCGGCGTCGGGAACTGGCCGGGCGCCGCCACGCCCGGGATCACCGGCCGGTAGCCCTTTTCAGCCCAGATCTTCTGCCCGGCGGGCGAGAGCAGGTAGCTCACGAACTTGCTCGCGCTCGCGTTCGAGCCCACGACGGCGACCGGGTTCTGGATCAGGATCGTGTGCGGCGGGATCACGTATTCGATCGCGGCGCCCTTCTTCTCGTCGGCGATCGCCTCGCTCTCGTAGTCGATCAGCGCGTCGCCGCGACCGGCCAGAAACGTCTGCAGCGCGTTGCGCGCCGAGCTGTCCTGGCTGACGACGTTGTGGAACAGCGCCTTCAAATACGCTTCCGCTTCAGCCGGGGTCTTGCCTTCCTTGATCTGCGCGCCGTACGCGGCCATGATGTTCCAGCGCGCGCTCCCCGACGTGAACGGGTTCGGCGTCAGCACCCCCACGCCGGGCTTGGTCAGGTCCGACCAGCCGGTGATGTGCTTCGGGTTGCCCTTGCGCACGATGATCACCGCGACCGACTCCGTCACGAACCCGTGCGTGGCGTTCTGGTTCCAGCTCGAGGACACCAGGCCCGGCTTTGACGAGCCGCGTGACGTCCGGTTCGAGCGAGAAGTTGACCACGTCCGCGTGCAGCCCGTTGGCGACCGCGCGGCTCTGTTCGCCCGAGGGCCCGTAGGACTGGCTGAAGGAGACGCCCTTGCCTTCGGGCGTGGCCTGGAACGCCGGGATCAGCTTTTCGTAGGCGCCCTGCGGCGTGGAGTAGGCGACCAGCGTCACGTGCGAGCTGCCCGAGCTCGAGCTCGAGGAGCTGCTGCCGCAGGCGGCGAGGCCGAGCGCGGCGGCCAGCAGGGTCAGGGCAACGGCGGGAGTGCGTATGGACATAACCACTTTCTGCATCGACGACATGGCGAATACGCAACGGAGCACTAATACCAGAAATTGCATCCGGATTAGGTAGATTCGAGGGTGTCCTCATTCTGGGTTACTCGATTTGAGGTTATTGTTGTTTTGGGTTACGCTTGATGACCGCACCATGCCTCGCTTCGAGGCATTTGTCCGCAGCCGCCGGCGCTCCGCGCGCCCCATCCCGAAGGAGATCCCGCCAGATGTCAGCCACGCCCACCGTCGCCACAGCCCCGAGGGGCGCAACACCGAGGCCGCCGAGGCCGCCGTCGAGGCGATCACGAGCTCCGCCAACCAGGAGGCGGCGTTCTCGATGGCGCTGACCCAGGACCAGAAGGACATCCGCGAGTGGGTCCACGGCTTCGCCGCCGACGTGATGCGCCCCGCCGCGCACGAGTGGGACGAGAAGGAGCAGACTCCGTGGCCGATCATCGAGGAGGCCGCGAAGATCGGGCTGTACGGGTTCGAAGGGCTCGCGCAGTTCTTCGCCGACCCCACCGGCCTGACGCTGCCGATCGTCAACGAGGAGCTGTTCTGGGGCGACGCCGGCATCGGCATGTCGATCATGGGCACCGCGCTGGCCGTGGCCGCGATCTTCGGCCAGGGCTCGCGGCGAGCAGATCGGCGAATGGATCCCGCGCTGCTTCGGCACGCCCGATGACCTGAAGGTGGCGGCGTTCTGCGCTTCGGAGCCCAACGCGGGCTCGGACGTGTCGAACGTGCGCACCAGCGCCAAGTTCGACGAGGCGAGCAACGAGTGGGTGCTCAACGGCCAGAAGGCGTGGGCCACGAACGGCGGCATCTCCGACGTGCACGTCGTGATCGCCACCGTCGATCCGCGAGCTGGGCTCGAAAGGGCACGCCGCGTTCGTCGTGCCGATGAGCGAGGCCAAGGGCATCTCCCAGGGCACGAAGGTCTCCAAGCACGGTCTGCGCGCGTCGCACACCGCCGACGTGTTCCTCGACGACTGCCGCGTCCCCGCCGGCTACGTGCTCGGCGGCAAGGAGAAGCTCGACGAGCGCCTCGCCCGCGTGCGCGAGGGCAAGAAAAACAAGTCCCAGGCCGCGATGCAGACGTTCGAGGCCTCCCGCCCGACGGTCGGCTCCCAGGCGCTGGGGATCGCCCGCGCGGCTTACGAGTACTCGCTCGAGTACGCCAAGGAGCGCGAGCAGTTCGGCAAGAAGATCATCGAGAACCAGTCGATCGCGTTCACGCTCGCGCGGATGAAGATGGAGATCGACGCGGCCCGCCTGCTCGTCTGGCGCGCCTCGTGGATGGGCCGCAACCAGGTCCCGTTCGAGAACGCCGAGGGCTCGATGTCCAAGCTCAAGGCCGGCGAGGTCGCCGTGTGGGTGACCGAGCGCGCGATCCAGATCCTCGGCGGCAACGGCTACACGCGCGAGTTCCCCGTCGAGCGCTGGCACCGCGACGCGAAGATCTACGACATCTTCGAGGGCACGGCCGAGATCCAGCAGCTGGTGATCTCGCGCGCGATCTCGGGGATGCACATCAGGTAACTGCTTGGGGCGAGACCTGGCATGGCTCGCGTCGGCAGGCGCGAGTCCGTGCCAGACGCGTGCGGGGAAATTCAGCGCTTGCAGTCCGGCGCAGGGTACGTCACTTCTGCTGCGCGGCGGTCTAAGCCGGGTCTACCAGGCCTGCGCGGCGCCGCAGTGCGGACAGCGCACCGTGGTCGAGACCGACGCGGCGAACACGAATCCGCAGGCGCACGTGTAGGAGGCGTTGTCGATCGGGCCGCCGCGCGAGTGCGCACGCGGACGACGGTCGCGTCCTGCCCGGAGGCCGGCGCGGCCAGGTGGAGGTTCGTCGCGCGCGATGCGCTCGCGCGCTTGCGCCCGTGCCGGCGCGGACGCGGCGGGGCTCGGCGTCGGCGGCGCGGGGGAGATGTTGCAGCAGTGCGGCGGCTCTCATGACTCTCTACCTGTAAAGACTCTCCGCACCCCCAAAGGTTTCGCTCTTAACGCAGGATTTCCTGGGATCTTCGCGGTCACGGGCTCCGCGCGTCCGATCGACCCGCGCCGGGGCGCGCGGCGCGTGAAATACTTCATGGCGATGAACCCCGCGCGCAAGCGAACTGTGCGGCTGACGGTGGCCCTGAGCGCGGCCGTGGTGCTGGCCGGAGCGCTGATCTACACGAGCTTCAGCGCCGCCTCGCCCGCGCTCACGCCCGAGCCAGCTCGTCCACCAGGCCCAGCCCGGACGCAGCTATCAGGTGACGGGCACGGTCGTCGCCGGCTCGGTGCATCGCTCCGGCGGCACGCTGCGACTTCAGCGTCGAGGACCGCGTGGGGGGGACGGTCGTCCCGGTCGCCTACACCGGCACGGTCCCCGACCCCTTCCGCGAAGGCCGCGAGGTGATCGTGACCGTGCAGAAGCAGGGCGGCGCCTACGTCGGCGAACGAGACTCGCTGATCACGAAGTGCCCGTCCAAGTACAAGGCCGCGCCGCCCGCGGCCGGCAAGCAGAGCTACTGAGTGCCATGCGCGGTGGCATATCGTCACGATCCCGCGTCTGCCCCGGCCCATTCGCCGCGTGTCTCGGCGCGCCCGGGCGCTGAGCGCTGATGGCCCCGCTCGGCAGCGCCTGCCTGCTGCTCGCGCTCGCCGTCTGCGTGTACGGGATCGGCGCCTCGCTGTACGGCGTGCGGCGCGCTCGCCCGGAGTGGTCTGACTCGGGGCGGCGCGCGGTGTACGCGCTGGCGGGCGTCCTGACGGTCGCGTTCGCGGTGCTGGAGATCGCGTTCCTGCGCAACGACTTCGCGTTCAACACGGTCGCCGACACCTCCAGCCTGACGACGCCGACGTTCTACAAGGCCGCCGCGGTGTGGTCCTCGCAGGAAGGCTCGCTGCTGCTGTGGGCGTGGCTGTTGTCGATGTGGTCGAGCCTCGTGCTGTTCCTCACGCGCAAGCGGATGCGCGACGTGGCGGCCTACGCGACCGCGATCCTGCTCGGGTTCGGCGGGTTCTTCGTGTCGCTGATGATCTTCTACGCGAACCCGTTCGCGACGACCCGTCCGGCGCCGGTGGAAGGCGCGGGCCTGGACCCGCTGCTGCGCTTCCCGACGATGATGATCCACCCGCCGATGCTCTACTCCGGCTACACGCTGTGCACGATCCCGCTCGCGTTCGGCATGGGCGCGCTGCTCGCGCGGCGGGTGGACGCCGAGTGGATCAGGGCGATCCGCCGGTTCGCGTTCGCCGCCTGGCTCTTCCTCGGCATCGGCATCCTGCTGGGCGCGCGCTGGTCCTACTCCGAGCTCGGCTGGGGCGGCTACTGGGGCTGGGACGCGGTCGAGAACGCCTCGCTGATGCCGTGGCTGACCGGCACGGCGTTCCTGCACTCGCTGATGATCCAGGAGAAGCGGGGGATGCTGAAGGTGTGGAACGCCTCGCTCGTGCTCGCCACGGGCACGCTGGCGATCATGGGCACGTTCCTGGTGCGCAGCGGCGTGCTGAACTCGATCCACGCGTTCGGCGGGCAGACGCTGGGCGTGCCGTTCGTGTGCCTGATCGGGGTGCTGATCGCCGGCTCGATCTATCTGGTCGTCACCCGCCGGGAGATGCTGCGCTCCGAGCACCGCATCGACTCGCTGCTCTCGCGCGAGTCGGTCTTCCTCGCCAACAACGTCGTGCTCGTGGGGCTGTGCTTCGTGATCTTCTGGGGCACCTACTTCCCGCTGATCTCCGAAGCGCTGACCGGCAAAGCGGCCTCCGTCGGGCCGCCCTGGTTCGACCGCTACACCGTGCCGCTCGCGCTGCTCCTCGTGCTGCTCAGCGGCATCGGGCCGGTGATCGCCTGGCGGCGCGCGACGCTCGCCAACGCGCGGCGCAACTTCCTCGCGCCGGTCGCCATCGCGCTGGCGCACGGTCTCGGTGCTGCTGCTGGCGGGCGTGTCCGGCAAGCCGTTCGCGATGGCGATGTTCGGCTGCGCCGCGTTCGTGCTCGGGTGCGTCGGCCAGGAGTTCTTCCGCGGCGTGCGCGCGCGGCGGGCGATGGCGGGCGAGGCGGCGCCGGTCGCGCTGGTGGCGCTCGTGCGGCGCAATCGCCGCCGCTACGGCGGCTACATCGTGCACATCGGCATCGCCGTGCTGTTCGTCGGCGTGGCGGCCTCCTCGTCGTTCCAGCACACCGTCGAGCCGACGCTGTCGCGTCGGGCAGTCCAGCCGAGTCGGCGCCTACACCGTCCGCTACGTGCGCCCCACGGCGACGGTCACGCCCAGCAACGACGCCGCCCATACCGGCTCGACGCTGAGCCTGGGCGCGGTCCTGAACGTGAGCAAGCACGGGCGTCACGTCGCGACGCTGTACCCGAGCGAGGGCTACTACGCCTCCGACGAACCCTCCCAGGGGTCGGTCGGCAGCCTGATCGGCGGTCAGCCCGTCAGCCACGTGGCGATGAGCGCCGGCGTCACGCGCGACGTGTGGAGCGCGATCGCGCCGAACATCGAAACGCCGCAGCTGAAGCGGATCGTCGACGATCGGCAACCGGACGATCCCGTTCGTGCGCCCCGAAGATGCGCTGATCGCGGTCGCCTACCTCGCGCGCTCCTACCTCCAGCACCCGCCGCCGGCGCAGTTCCACTTCATCGTCTCGCCGCTGGTGATGTGGATCTGGATCGGCGGCCTGATCGTGTTCGGCGGCGGCCTGATCGCGATCTGGCCGGCGCCCAGCGCGGTGCGTCGGCGCGTGTCGGTGCTGGCGCGCGGCCGCCGCTGCTCGCGCCCGCGCAGGGTCTCGCGCGCGCCTGAGCCGGGCGTCGAGCACGCATGAGCGTTCTCGTCGCAATCCTCACGGTCGTGCTGCTCGGCGCGGTGATGCTGTTCGTCAGTGCTCCGCTGCGCGCCGCCCGGCGCTCACCCGACCCGGAGTCGGTCGGCCGACCGCGCCGAGCTGCGAGGCCGCGCGCGAGGCCAAGTACCGCGAGATCCGCGACGCCGAGCTGGACTACCGCACAGGCAAGCTCTCATGCGAGGACTACGCCGCGATCGACGGCGCGCTGCGCGCGGAGGCGGTCGCGATCCTCGATCGGCTCACGGCGCTCGGAGACGAGGCGCCCGGAGACTCGGCCCGAAGCGCCTCCCACAGATTCCCAGGCGCCTAGCGTCTTGAGCAGGATGATCGCGTTCAGGAAGAACGCGACCGCGAACACGACCGTCCAGCGGTTGAGGTTGCGCTCGACCATCGAGCCGCCGCCGAGCGGGCCCTGCCCGCTGCCGACCCCGAACGCGCCGGACAGACCCGAGTCCTTGCCGGAGTGCATCAGCACGAGGAAGATCAGGACCACGCAGATCGCGAGCTGGATGATGGACAGAATCGTCGTCATGCGCGCAGATTATCGCTTCCGAGGCCCGACGTGAGCAAGACTAAGAACCGCTTTCAAAAAGATCGGCACGTCCGGATGCGTCCCTGGACACTGCGCTGGATCGCCACGTGACGGCTCGCACGTGCCACCAGCATGCGCTTCGCCATCCCGCGTCGCCCAGCTTGGTCCAGGACCGCCCCGACCGCACCGCCTATTTTGAAAGAGGTTCTACGGGCAGGCGACGGTGGCCGTGGCGCTCGCGGTGGGGCTGCCCGCAAACGTGAATTCGGCGGCGAACGGGAAACCCGCGGCCGGGCAGCTGCGCGGCACGAGGATCGAGCCCGCGGCGGCGTGTGCCTTGGGAGTGTGTCCGATCCCGCCGAGCGTCAGCGACAGGGAGACGAACGAGGCGTCCGGCTCGAGCACCAGCGTGGGGATCGCGGGGATCGACACCGTCAGCTTCGAGCCGTAGGGTGCGCTGTCCGGTGCGATCACGCCGGTGGAGATCGTGCTCTCGTCCAGCGGTGTTTCGCCCTGGCTGAAGATCTCCAGCGTCTGGTGACCGCCCTGGTTGGGGCCGCGGTAGAGCGAGACGGTGGCTTCCTCTCCGACCGCCAGCGAGCCCGCGTGCACCTTCATCAGCGCATGGCCGCGCCCGACGAGCGACGTGGAGGCCACAGCCGCTCGTGCCCCTGCTGCGCAGCCGCGAGGGCGGGCATGTTCGGACGCCGCGCAGGTTGACGGTCAGCCCGGCGGGCAGGCGCACGACCATCCCGCGCAGCGGCGCCGGCACGCCTTCCATGCCCCCGGAGAACCGGAACGCGAACGTGAGCGCGGTGCTCGCCCCCAGCCGGTCGGGCAGCAGCGAGGGGCGCATGCTCGCGCCTGTTTCCGTCTGTGCCAGCGCCGCCGGGGTGGCGGCACACAGGAGGCCGCTCGCCAGCGCGTGAGCATCGCGGCAGCGAGCATCGCCACAGCGCCCCGGCTCCATGTCGTACCGGATCGTGTCGCACCGGATCGGCTCACGAGCAGCTCGCTCCCGGTGCGGCTGGTGACGGCCGTCGCGAACCGGCCCTCGCTCTGACGCCGGTTCGAAGTGTGGCATGTCCGCGCCGGTCTATTTCTTCGGGCAGGGGATCTTGACCGTGGTTTTGACGGTCGAGCCGTCCTCGAAGCTGAATTCCGAAGCCGCCGGCCAGCCCCCATGTGGACAGGTCTTGGGGGTGATGATGCCCTTGACGTGGAACAGCTTGCGCTTGCCGTGGACCTTCTTGTAGTAGGCGACGTTTTTCGCGCCCAGCCGTGAAGAAGGCGCTGATCGCGGAGGCGTCGGAGGCTTCGGGCAGGACTTTGATCAGCGGCACGTTGAGGCTGAAGCCGAGCCCGTAGGGCTTGGGCTCCTGGATCACGGGCGCGGTGAACACGAGCTGAATCGACACGGGGGTGGCGCCGTCGAGGTAGATCAGCAGCTTCGACGTGGCCCGGCTTGTTGTTGGCGAGGAAGAAGTCGAGCGTGAAGCTCTCGTTGATGACTTCTTTGGCGATTTCATACGCGCCCTCGCCGCCGCCGAATCCGGCCTTGGAGTCGGCGGGGCAGGCTTGCGGGCCGATGTTTTCGAGCGTGGCCGCGGTGCACGTGCCGGTGCCTTCGAGGTTCAGGGTCACGCCCGGCCGGGCCGAGCACGTTGACGTGGGTGATCGGCGAGGGCACGGGCAGGTTCGTCGAGCCGATCGTCGCGGCTGCCGAACACGTTCGTCGGCACGCCGAGCGCGTCGGGCGAGAAGCCCGCCTTGGTGATGGTCACGGTCTCTTCGGCCTGCGCCGCGCGCGGCGGCGAGGCCGAGCGTGCAGCGCGCAGACCGACCAGCGCTGTGGCAACGATCCGAATATTGGGCATCTCGAAGTCATCAATCCCTCTCCCGCTGACGTGTATAACGACCCGGCCGGACCCGACGCCGGCTTCTGAACAGTAACCCTTCGCAACGAAGGATAGAGCGGTTCGGCGCAAACTGCGACGTTCCGCCGCGAACATCGCTACGGTCTCGCTGTCGGGAGTCCTGGGGAGTCCTGCCGAGCGATGCGATTAACGAATCCTTTACGGGATCTTGCTTCTCTGCCGATATGAATACCGGTGGCGTGCCCCGCGATCGTGGGTCAGCGGCGCCGACCAACGATTCGCGATGAACAACGGAAGGTACGACGATCAGCCCGGTGCGAGGCCGCCAGCGAGCGGTGTTCGCGGCTTGGGCCCGCGCGCGAGCACGTCTCGTCGGCTGTCGTGGCGCACGGTGCTCTCGGTGCTGGCCGGCGGGGGGCTCACCGCGGCGAGTCTCGGCGGACCGCTTCGCAGCGGCGCTCAGGGAGCGGAAGGGACAACCGGTCCGACGACGACCGACGGTGCGCCACCACCGACCTCCACCACCGGCGAACCAACCCGAGAAGTCCCCTGGGAATCGTCCACCACGTCCACTTCCACCACCACTGCTACTACCACCACCACGCAGCCGGACGGTCCCGCCTCGACGCCGACGACGACCGCCGCGACACGCCGCCGCCCGCTGAAGCGCGGACGCAAGGGAAGGGCCCACGGTCGTCGTGCGGCACAAGCAGCGCGCCAGCCCGAGCAAGCCGGCGAGCGCCACCGTCACTCAGACCAAAGCCAAGTCTCACCGGCGGGCAGTCAGCCATCAACGGCGCGCAAAGCAGCGACACCGGCGGCGCGAGCGCCGCGCCCGGCAACGTGGCGCTGCCGCCACAGCTCGTCGCGGGCCAGGCCGGCGCGCTGGCGGCGCTGCTGGGCTGGCTCGGCGGCCTCCGCGCAGGCGCTCGACTTCTATCGCATCCCGCTGTTCCTGCTGCCGATCTACCAGGCGGCCGCGATTCAGTACGACGTGCCCTGGCCGATCCTCGCCGCGATCAACGAAATCGAGACCGACTACGGGACCGACCTGTCGGTGTCCTCGGCCGGCGCCGAGGGCTGGATGCAGTTCGAGCCCTCGACCTGGCTGCAGTACGGCGTGGACGCGCTGAACGCGGCTACGCCGACCCGTACAACCCGGTCGACGCGATCTTCGCCGCGGCGCGCTACCTGCAGCGCGGCGGGCGCCGCGCAGAATCTGAGCGCGGCGATCCTCGCCTACAACCACTCCGAAGCATATGTCGACTCGGTGCTGCTGCGCGCGAAGCTGATCGCGGCCTATCCCGACCAGGTGATCGCCACGCTGACCGGCTTGATCGACGGGCGCCCCCGGTGACCGGCAAGCGCGTCGACTGGGGAGCGCCCGCGATCCCCGCCGGCGACCGCCACGTCAGCTGCCGCCATCCTCGAGCGCGACCGCGGGGGCGAGCGCCACCTCGCGGCGCTGCGGCGCCCGGCCCGGCTCTGCCCGACGCCCGGCTCCTCGGCCGCGCCGTCAGCCGGCGGCCGCCGCGACGCGGCGGCGAGCGCACGCCGCACGGCGACTGCGGCTGGTGGACGTTCGCGGCGAACCCGACGCGCGCGGCCGTGGCCGTGCAGGACGGACGCATCGTCAAGCTCGGCTACTCGCGCAAGCTCGGCCGGTACGTGGTCCTGCGCGACGTCTACGGAGACGTGTTCACCTACGCCGGGCTCGGGAGCATCGCCCCGAGCTACGAGCTGCCCAAGTCGCGAGCGTCGCCGCGAGCGCCGGTCGGCTGCGCCAGACGCGACCCGCGCCGCCCGCCGGCGCGACGCGTCGTCGCGCGCCGGCGTCGACCGCCCGGCTCCGGCGCCGCCGCCACGGCGAGGTCGCGCAGCCGGCGCGGCAAGAGTGCGCGTGTTCGCCCAGGTCCGCCTGTACGCGCAATCCGGACACCCAGGCCGCCGTCGCCGACGCCAGCGGCCCTCGGCCGGCACGCGCACCGCCGGCGGGCGGCTGCCGCTGCGCAGCGGGTCGGTGGTCGCGCAGGGCACCGTGCTCGGCCGGGTGAGCGCCCCGCCGGGCGCCAGAGACGGCCACCTGCGCTTCGCGATCCGCCCGGCCGGCGATACGAGCACGATCGATCCGCGCGCGATCCTCGCCAACTGGACTCAGCTCGACGCGGCGCTGCACCCGCAGGGCGCGAAAGGCAGTCCAAGCCTGCTCGGCGCGACCGCGAGCGACGTGTTCCTGCTCTCCAAGAGCCAGCTCGAGCGCGAGGTGCTGTCCGATCCCGGGCATCGCGCTGTCCGCGTGCTCGCGCCACGAAGTGGCCTCGGGAGCGATCGACAAGCGCGCGCTGGCGGTGCTCGCGTTCCTCTCGCGCAGCGGGCTGAAGCCGACCGTCGGCACGCTGCGCTGCGGCGCGCTATGCGCCGCCGGCTACGTGGCCGCCGGGCATGTCGGCGACGCGGTCGCGATCGTCGCGATCAACGGCGTCCCGATCGCCGGCCACCAGGGCGCGGGCTCGATCACCGACACGACGATCCGCACGCTGCTGACGCTGCAGGGCGACTTCACGCCCGCGCGCGATCGTCAGCCTGATGCGCTACCCCGGCGCGCCGAGCACGCTCGCGCGCGCCGACCACGGCGACTACATCGAGATCGTGTTCGCGCCCGCGCCGCCGCGCGCATGCCCTGAAGCCCCGACGACGGCCGCCGTCGCTCATCCGGCGGGCGCCGGCCAGACCGCGCCCGCGCCGGTGGCGATCGTGCGGCGAACTGAGCGCGGCGCAATGGGAACAGCTGATCGGGCGCATCGCGGCGCTGCCCGCACCGACGGTCGCGGTCAAGCCAAGCTCCGCCGCGATCCCCGACAGCCAGGGCGCCACCGGCAGACCGCGACGCGCCGGGCGCCCGGCGCGCGTCCCGGCGGATAGCGGCACCGGGCCGCGTCGAAGCGACCGCGGCCCGGATCGGCTCCGCTCGCCGCTAGCCGCCCGAGCGCTCAGCCGGTAGCGCCGCCGGGCGCTTCGTTGCCGCGGGAGGCCCTCCGCCGGGGGCGCTGCCGGGCCATCGGGCCGGGTGTACGCCGGAACGCCGCGTCAGGAGGCTCTGGCACTTCTTCTCGGCGGCCTTGAACTGGGCGCTGTGCGTGTCGATGCCTTTGGTGTTGAAGATCGGGCCGTTGCCCGAGGTGTTCGGCGCCGGGACGTTGACGCCGTTTTCGCGCATGCAGGCGGCGAACTTCGTCAGCGCCGCCTTGTAGGCGGGGCTGTTCAAGCGTCGCTCCGCCGCGTCGGAACTGGCCGCGACGCCGCCGCCGCCGCACTTCTTGATCGCGGCTCTGCAACTGCGCGCGGGTCACACCGTTCGGCAGCTGTGGCCCACCGGCGCCGCCGCGCCGCCGAGAAATCCGCCTGGACCGCTCGGACCTCCGGGACGCCACCGCTGGCCGGGGGTGCGTTTCGGCAGCGTGACGCCGTTCTTCTGCAGGCATTCGCGCAGCGCCGCTGAACGCGCGCCGCGCCGGGCGCCCGGTGACCGCCTGTGCCGGTGCGGCGCCCGCGGGCGTCGTGGCGGAGGCGTTGGCGCTCGTGGACGTGTGGTGCTCGAGGATGCCGCCGCAGGCCGCCAGGCCGAGGCAGGCGAGCAGGAGGACCAGTCGCGACTACGGCTGTCGCCGCGGGTCTGCGTCTGTTGCTGTCGATGTGAGACATGAAGCTCCTTTTCGATGATCGTGCTGTCGGACGCACGGCCCGCCTGTCGGCGATCGCGGGTCCGCAAGATAGTCGGTGGTGCCGTAGCGGGTTCGATTCGCTAGCCACCTTTGCCGAACAGCGCGGGTTCGCCGCCGCGCTGAGCCGCCGCTCCGGCCCACCGCCGACGCCGCCACCGCTGCCCGCCGCCGCCGCAGCCGCCGAACAGCGCGCCGAGGCCGCCGCCGCCTCGCACCGCCGACGCGGATCGATTCGGCGCTGATCGCTCCGTTCGCGCCCGCGGCGCCCGTGACGATGACGGTTTCGCCCGGGTGGATGCCCTTGACGTCGGCTTTCACGGTCTTGGTCACGGTCGAGGCCGGCCGATGTCGTGACCTTCACGGTGTTGCCTTCGGCGTTGGTCACGTACAGCGTGCTCCCGGAGATGTACGCGACCTGGCCGACGGTCGCGCCCCCGGCAGCCGCGCCGAAGCCGCCGCGCCGCGAGGCCCGCCCGCGCAGCCGCGCCGGCGCCGCCGGATGCGCTGGAGCCCTGCCGGAGGCCCCCCGCAGCGCGGCGAAGCGCGAGGCGAGGCCGCGCTGCGCCGGCGCCCGAGGAGCTCGAGGAGGTCTGGCCCTTCTCGACGAGCACGCCGGCGATGAACCCGCAGGCGATCAGCAGCACCCCGAGCAGCGCCAGCGGGATCGGATTCCCGCCCGCCCCGAGCAGCCGCCGGCGCGGCCTGGGGGGCAGCTCCTCGATGGGTTCGTCCAGCTCGTCTCCGCTGCGGCTCGGCGATGGCGGGCGCCGTCTCCAACCGTGGGCATCTGGGCTGCGGACGCCGGAACGGCTGTCTGCTGACGGTGGTTGCGTGGCTCGGGCATGGCGGGCTCCTCGTGGGGTATGACGGGCTCCTCGTGGGGGGATGGCTCACTCAAAGCGCAGCGCCTCGATCGGTCGCAGGCGCGGCGGCGCGGGCCGCGGGGTAGGTGCCGAAGAACAGGCCCGACAGCGCCGCCGCGCCGAACGCCAGGAAGATCGAGTACGTGGCGATCTCCGGCTGGACACCGGCGATTTCGAACTGGCTGCCGAGCACGCCGACGAGCACGCCGGTGACGCCGCCGAACAGGGAGACGAGCACGGCCTCGGTCAGGAACTGGGTGAGGATGTCTGAGCGCCTGGCGCCGATCGCCTTGCGGATGCCGATCTCGCGGGTGCGCTCGGTGACGGACACGAGCATGATGTTCATCACGCCGATGCCGCCGACCAGCAGCGAGATCGCGGCAACCTCGCCGAGCAGCGTCGTGAACACGCTGCTGGTGGAGCTCGACGTTTCCAGCAGCGACCCCTGGTTGAGCACGCTGAAGCCCGGTTCGGCGGTGTTCTTGATCTTGTGGCGTTCCTCGAGCATCTGCGTGACCTCCGCTTCGGCGGCGTTGAGCGAGGACTCGGAGTTGGCCTGGACGGTGATCGAGTCGATCGGTCCCGCGCCGGTGAGCGAGTCTCTGCACGGTCGTGATCGGGGCCATCACGACGTCGTCCTCGTTGGTGGCCCCGTTGGTGCCCTTTTTGGCGAGCACGCCGACCACTTCGTAGTTGCTGCCGTTGACCTTCATGTTCTGTCCCACCGGGCCTGACCCCGGCGAACAGTTCCTGCACGACTTCCTGGCCGATCACCGCCACGCGCTTGTGTTGCTGACGTCTTCGGCTTCCGTGAACGAGGTGCCTTCGGCGATCTTATAGCTGTGAGCCGTCAGGTAGGACGGTGTCGTGCCCACGAAGGAGGACGGTTCATAGCTCGAGCTGCCGGAGACGAGCTTCACGCCGGTGGCGTTGACGACGGGGGAGGCGCTCTTGACGTCAGGGGCCAGGCTGGGGCTCTGCAGCGCTTGCGCGTCGGCCTTGGTCAGCGAGACGGCGCTCGCGGTGCTCGCGCGCGCGCCGCCGCGAAAGCCGCCGCTGCCCTGCACGACCAGCACGTTGGTGCCGAGGCTCTGGATCCGCGATGCACCGCCTTGGAGGAGCCGTTGCCGACGGCGATCAGCACGATCACCGAGGCGACCCCGATCGTCATGCCGAGGATCGTCAGGCCCGAGCGGAGCTTGTTGGCGGTGATCCCGCTCCACGCGATGCGCAGCATCTCCAGGCCGATCATCGCTGCACCTCAACGGCGCCGGCGCCGGCGTGATGGTGGGCTGACTTCTGGTGGTGGAGCACCGGCGGGGCGTCGTGGACGCCGAGCGAGCGACGATCCTCGACGATCTCGCCGTCGCTCAGCCGGATCACCCGCTTGGCCTGATCGGCGACATCGGGCTCGTGGGTGATCAGGACGACGGTCCGGCCTTCTTCGTTCAGGCGCGCGAAGATCCGCAGGACGTCCTCGGTGGAGTGCGAGTCGAGGTTGCCGGTCGGCTCGTCGGCGAGGATCAGCGACGGGTTGGTCACGAGCGCCCGGGCGACCGCGACCCGCTGCTGCTGGCCTCCGGAGAGCTCCGCCGGCTGGTGATCGAGGCGGTGGCCCATCCCCACCGAGCGCAGCGCCCGCTCGGCGCGCCGCCGGCGCTCGGCGCCCCGCAGGCCGGCATAGGCGAGCGGCAGCTCCACGTTGACCAGCGCGCTCGTGCGCGGGACGAGGTTGAAGCTCTGGAAGACGAACCCGATCTTGCGGTTGCGCAGATCGGCGAGATCGTCCTCGTCCATGTGGCGGACGTCCACGCCGTCGATCTCATAGCGACCGCTCGTGGGTATGTCCAGGCAGCCGAGGATGTTCATCAGCGTGCTCTTGCCGCTGCCCGAGCTGCCCATGATCGCCACGAGATCGCCGGTCTCGATGCGCAACGAGACGTCGCGCAGCGCCCGCACGCGGATCTGCCCAGCTCGAAGACCTTGCTGACCTCGTGCACCTCGATGACCGGATGGGGTGCCGCCGCACGTTGCCTGCGGGAGGGCGCTCGCGATCGCATCGCGCCGCACCAGCGGGCGCGTGCGCGGGACGCGCGCGCCGATCGGCGTGCGCGAGCGCAGCGGATGGGGGCGCATCAGCCGCCGCCCCTGAAGAAGGCCGCCGCCGCCGCCGCCACCCGCGAGGCCACCGCCGCCGCCAGGCCGCCGCCACCGAGCGCGCTGCCGAGCCGGGAGGCGAGACTGCCCGTGCCCGTGCCGGTGCTCGTGGCGGTCGGCAGGAGCACCTTTTCTCCCGCCTGCAGGCCGCTGAGGACGATCGTCGAGCTGTTGCCGGCCAGGCCGGTGACGACGCGCGGCGTTCCTGCGTGCCGAGCCATGCAGAACGGTCACCGAGCCGGCGGAGATCGCGCTCGTCGGGACGTTCACGCCTTCGGCCTGCTTGACGACGACTTCGGCGGTCGCGCTCATCCCCGGTTTCAGCCCCGCCGCCATCTGGTCGAGCTCGAAGGTGACGTCGTAGCTGACGACGCCGCTGTTGCTCGTGGACAGCGTCGCGATTTCGCCGACGTGCGCCGCCAGCTTGGTCCCGTTGAGGGCTTCAACGGTGACGGTGGCGGTCTGGCCGACCTTGACGCTGCCGATTTCGGATTCGCTCAGCGGCGCCACGAGCTGCATCGAGCTGAGATCGCTGAGGACGGCGAACGCCGAGCCGGCGGCGCTCGAGCCGGAGGAACTGGACGAGCCGCCGCTCGCGGTCGAGGACCCGGTGGCGGAGCGGCCCGAGGGAGGAGGAGGCGCCCGCTGCGCTCGCACCCGACCCCGAAGATCCCGATCCGCTGGATGAGCTTGCGCTCGACGCCTTGGTTGTTCCCTGGGCCGAGACGTTTTCGCCGATTTCGCCTGCGAGCGAGACGATCGTGCCGGTTTTGGGTGCGTACAGCTTGGTGTCGGCGAGCGCCTGTTCATCGCCTTCGACGCTCAGCTTGTCGCTCTGCACGGCCGCGCGGGCGGAGGCGATGTTCGCTTCGCGAGTGGCCTGGCTCTCGGGGGCTTTGGATGTGCCCGCCGAGGATGAGTCGCTGGAGGAGGATGAGCCTGGCTTTCACCACCGGAGCCCGACGGGGATTCCCGGAGGGCTTTGAGACCGTGGCGGCTTTGCCCGCTCCGCCGAACTCGAGCCAGAGCCCGAGCCCGAAGAGGTTTCACCATCGTTTTCTTCCACATGCGCGAGGCTCGCGACCGCGGCCTGCAGGTTCGCGCGGGACTGTTCGAGCGTCACTTCGGCGCTCTTCGGGTTCAGTTCGGCCAGCAGCTGACCCTCGGTGACGTGCTGTCCCTGCGATACGTAGATCTCGCTCACGACCCCGCTGGTCCTGAACCCAAGATCGAGTTGGCTCGACGCCTGGAGGTTGCCGCTGCCCGAGACGGTGGACTGGACGACCCCCTCGGCGGCGGTGGCGGTGCGGGTCACGGCAGTCTGGCTGCCCGACGCGGGTCCCACGACGAGGATGGCGGCGACGATCGCACCGGCGGTGAGAGCCCCCAGTACGTAGACAAGCCAGGATGCTCTGGTGCGCGTGGTCATCTTGCTCTGTTCGATGGTGAGGCGAGCGCGTAAGAGGGTACGAAGAAACCCTGCAAGCGTGCCTAAATTCGCCTAAATATCGGAGCTTCCCATCTTTAAGGTTGCGACAGGACGAGCTGGTGGGTCGAGGAAGCGGGGATCTTATGTGTGATGATGGGGGCCGCGATGACCTCCTACGGCGGGATCGACCTCGGTGGGACGAAGATCCAGACGGTGGTCGTCGACGATGGGTACACCGTGCTCGGGTCAGCGCGCCGGCCCACGCCCACGAGCGGTGGACCGGAAGACGTGGCGAACGCGATGGCGGTCGCGCTGCGCGAGGCGGCCAAGGCCGCTGAGATCGAGCCGGCGCAGCTGGCGGGGATTGGGGTCGGCTCGCCCGGAACGATCGCCGACGGAGCCGTGACCAGTGCGCGCAACCTGCCGGATTGGGAAGGCACGTTCCCGCTGGCGGCGAAGTTGAAGGCCGCGCTCGGACCGGAGGTGCGGGTCGGCAACGACGTGCAGGTCGCCACCGACGCGGAGGTGAAGCTCGGCGCCGGACGACCGTACGACTCGCTGCTGGGCGTCTTCTGGGGGACGGGGGTCGGCGGTGGCTTGATCCTCGACGGTCGGCCCTGGACCGGGCGCGGAGGCGCCGGGGAGATCGGGCACATGGTCGTGGAGATCGACGGCGCGCGCTGCACCTGTGGACGGCGCGGCTGTATGGAGGCCTACGCCGGGCGCGCGGCGATGGAATTGCACGCGCGCAAGCTGCACGAGGAGAAGGGTCATAAGACCGACCTGTTCAAGCTGATGCGCGAGCACGAGCGCGAACGTCTGACGAGCGGAATCTGGGCGCGGGCGCTGGATCGTCACGATAAGCTCGCCACGGAGATCGTCGACCGTGCGGTGCACGCGCTCGGTGCGGGGATCGCCTCGGCCGTGAACCTGCTCGATGTCGAAGCCGTCGATCATCGGCGGTGGCCTGGGCGTACGACTCGGCGAGCCGTACGCCAAGCGGATCGTGCAGGAGATGCATCCGCATCTGTTCGCCGACACCCGTCCCCCGGACGTCCACGTGGCCGCGCTCGGCGACCTCGGCGGGGCGATCGGCGCGGCGCTGCTGGTCGAGCCCGACGGGGTCGAGCGCGTAGGAGACTAGAACCCGCCGATCGTCGCGATCACCAGGATCACGGAGAGCATCGAGGTGACGGCGACGGTGATGCCCGAGGCGGCGCCGAGCAGACGACCGCTGCGCATCTTGCCCATCACGCTCGCCGAGCGCGAGAGCCGCCAGATGAAGAACAGGTTGATCGGCAGCAGCAGTCCGTTGACGACCTGAACCCCCACGAGCAGGGAGATGACGGGGACCCCCGGGATGATCGCCACGACGGTGGAGATCGCGATCATCGCGGTGATGATGCCGACGAACACGGGCGCCTCCTCGCGGCGGCGCCCGATCCCCTTCTCGTAGCCGAGGGACTCGGAGATCACATACGAGGTGGCGATCGGCAGGATCGCGCAGGCGAGCAGGCTCGCGCCGAGCAGCCCGATCGCGAACAGCGCCTCGGCATAGCTTCCGGCGAATGGGCTCAAGGCGCGCGCGGCTTCGGCCGCCGAGCCGATGTTGTGGATCCCGTGGGTATAGAGCGTCGCGCCGGTGGCGATGATGATCGAGGCCGCGATCACGTTGGCGAAGATCGAGCCCGCGACCGCCTCGCGCTGCTCGTGGGCGAGCTCGTCCTCGCGCACGCCGCGCTCGACCACGGCCGATTGCAGGTAGAGCTGCATGTATGGGGTGATCGTGGTTCCGGCGGTCGCGATCAGCAGCAGCAGGAACGCCGGTTCGACGTGGATCTGGGGCGTGACGAAGCCGTGCCCGACGGCGTGCCAGTCGGGGTGGGCGAGGATCGCCGCGAGCGGGTAGGCGAAGAATGGGATCGTCAGCCAGATGAAGATTCGCTCGGCCGAGCGGTAGGAGCCGCGCACGATGATCGTCCAGATGGTGACCCCGGCGATCGGCACGGAGATCTGCACGGGAATGCCCGCCAAGCCGAGCGCCGCGCCGACCCCGACGAAGTCCGAGATGCAGATGCCGAGGTTCGCGATCAGGACGGCGGTCGTGGCGATCACCGACCAGCGGATGCCGTACTCCTCGCGGATCAGCTCGGCCAGGCCCTTGCCGGTCACGACCCCCATGCGCGCCGCGAGCATCTGCACGATCGCGAGCGAGATCGTGATCAACAGGATCGTCCACAGCAGTCCGTAGCCGTACTTGGCGCCCACCGAGGAGTAGGTGGCGACCCCGCCGGCGTCGTTGCCGGCGTTGGCGGCGATCAGGCCCGGGCCGAGCAGCCCCAAAAAGATGAACAGGCGGGTGCGTCTAGGGTGCAGGCGGGCAGGCAGGCGCGGCCGGCCACGGATGGCCGAGCGGGCGCGACGCATGACGGGCGGTACTCGGACCGCCATCGAACTGTCCTGTGGGGACGCTCACGCTCGGCAGTCTATGCGCCGACCGCCCGCGAAGCCCGCGCCGGGCGGGTTCTTGCGAGAGTCAGCGGACTGCTTCAGTCCTCGCCGAGCAGTCCGAAGCGCAGGCGCCAGCCGCGGGGGAGCATCGCCTCGAGCACGTCGTCGACGGTCACGACGCCGACCATCCGCTCGTGCTCGTCGACGACGGGGATCGCCGTGAGGTTGTAGTCGGCCATCAGCCGGGCGAGCTCCTCGAAGGAGGCGTCGGGGCGCAGGCAGGGAGACTCGTGCTTGACGAGGCCCTCCAGACGCCGGCCGGGCTCGGCGCGCAGCAGGGCGGTCACGGGGATGCTGCCCTGCAGCGTCCCGTCGGGTGCGCTGACGAACACGGCGGTCAGCAGCTCCGGCGCGATCTCGCTGCGACGGATCGCCTCCAGCGCGTCACCGGCCGCGGTCGTGTCGCGCAGCAGCACGAAGTCGGGGCTCATCAGGCCGCCCGCCTCGGCGGGGTCGTAGCCGAGCAGGGCGCGGACCTTGACGCGGTGGCCGACCGGCAGCAGCGCGAGCAGGGGCTCGCGCCGATCCTCGTCGAGCTCGCCGATGACGTCGGCGGCGTCGTCGGGCGCCATGCGCGCGAGGATCTCGGCGACCTGCTCGTCGGGGCGGTTCTCCAGGAACTCGCGCTGGTGCTGGTCGTCGAGCTCCTCGTAGACGTCGGCCTCGAGCTCGCGGTCGTCCTCGCCGACGGCCTGGATGATCTCCTCGCCCTCGCGGCGCGAGGCCGCCTCGACGAGGTCGGCGATCTGGGCCGGATGGAGCTTGGCGAGCTTGGGATGGGGGACGCGCAGGCGCACGGTCGGCACGTGCCCGACGAACGGCTCGACGCCGGCCCAGTCGAGGAACTCGCCGGTGCCGATGCGCGCGCCCAGCGGCTTGGGCAGCAGGCGCCGCAGTCCGCCGCGGGGGCCGGTGTCGACGCCGACCACGCGCCAGGACCCGGCGATCAGCGCCAGCTCGATCTCGTTGGCGCGCACCAGGCGTGCGCCCTGCACGTTGATCAGCTGGCGGTCGAGCACGTCGCGCTTCAGCAGCACCTCCTCGGGGCGGCGGTCGAAGCGGCGCAGGTCGAGCTTGGCCTTGCGCAGGACGACCCCGTCTGGGCCGATGTGCGAGACCCGCTCGACCCCGAGATAGGAGGTCCGTCCGGCGACCGTCACCAGAAAGCCGGTGATCGGCGGGTAGCCGACGCCGCCGAGGCGCACGATCACGTCGCGCACCTTGCCCAGGCGCTCGCCGTCGGCGTCGCGCAGCGGACTGCCCGTCACGGTGGACAGGTGCAGGATCGGCGGCGCCTGCGTGGCGGGCGCGTCGTTCATAGCGCTCATCGTAGGCGCGCCGGCAGACCCGTCAGTCTCCGGCCAGGCTGGTCGGCAGCGGCTGGCCGGGCGGCGGCGGGTCGTCGAGCATCAGGCGCGGGATCGTGACCGGGTGCAGGCCTTTCTCTGCGCAGGCCGGCGATGATCGCCGGGCAGCGCGGCGATCGTCTCCGAGCGGTCGCCGCCGGCGTCGTGCATGAGGATGATCGCGCCCGGGTGGGCGCCCGCAAGCGCGCTCTGCACGATCGCCTGCGACGCCCGGGATGGTGTAGTCGTCGGTGTCGGTCGACCACAGCACCATCAGCAGGTGCAGCTTGTGCAGCAGCTTGAAGGTGGTCGCGTCGAACGAGCCGTACGGTGGGCGGAACAGGCGCGGCCGCGGGCCGCCGAGGAGTTCGATACGCGCGATCTGTTCGAACAGCTCTTCGTACTGTTCGTGGGCGGAGAGCGACGCCAGCATCGGGTGCGTCTCGGTGTGATCGCCCACGACGTCGCCCGAGCGCAGCTCCAGCGACGTGCCGGCCGAGAAGTAGCGCTCCTCCTCGCCGATCGCGAAGAACGTCGCGTGCACGCGTAGCTGGTTGAGCACGCTCACGAGCTGCTGCGTGTAGGGCCCGGGGCCGTCGTCGAAGGTGAGCGCGACCTCGTTGCCGTGGGACCCGCCGGCGGTGATCGCCGGGGTGTAGGAGAGCACGTGGTCGATCGCCTTTTCTTCGGCTGTCCTCATCAGCGCAAGCTCTTCGGTCGGGGTGCGCTTGACGGCCGCTTTGACGCGCGCCGGCGGCTTCGTGGCCGTGTGCGCGCTGCCCCCGTGCGAGCTGAGCGCCGCGATCAGCAGCGCTATGAGCGCCAGGCTGACGATCGTCGGCGACCGCGCGGCGGCGCCGGTAGAGATGCGTCGGGTTCGGCGGCTGCTGCATCGGCGAGCGGCCATCGCGCAGAGTCACATCTATGTTGACATGACGATGATCCCCTTCTCGATCTCGATCGCCGTGCTGTCGCTCGTTCAGGGCGCGGTGGTGGCCGTCCCCCGGGCGTGGGAGCCGGGGCGGCCGGCGCGGCTGCGCGGCCGTCGTTGGGCGCTGATCCCGCCGGTGTCGGTCCTCGCGTTCGTGCTGATCGCGCGCGAGGCCGAACGGGCGAGCGCCGACGGTCTTGACATATCTGGCGCTGGTTGCGGTGCCGGCGCTCGCGGCGCTCGCTCTGGGGTGGCTGGCATGGGATGCCGAGCAGCCGCGTCCGCTGCGGGCGCTGCTCGTCGTGCCGCTGTTCGCGCTGGCCTGGGCCGACCGTGGCGGCATGGCCGGGGAGGCGGCGGCGCTGGCGCTGTCGGCGCTCAGCTGTGCGGCGCTGGGGGCGCTGCTGGCCGCGGTCACGCCTCCGCGCTGGCTGGCGGCCGGGATCGTGGCGATGGCCGCGGCGGACGCGGCGCTGGTGGTCTCAGAACTGCTGCAGAGACCGAACAACGCGCTGAACGCCGCCCACCCGGCGGCGGGGCTGCCGCGGCTGCAGAGCGCGGTGTTCGGATCGGCGGTGATGGGCTACGGCGACCTGTTCGTCGCCGGCGTGCTCGGTGGCGCTGCTGGCAGTGGCGATGGGACGGCGCTGGCAGCTGCGCGGGGCGGCGCTCGCGGCGGCTGCTGGCGCTCGGGTTCGACCTGCTGTTCTTCTTCGTGGACGAGCTTCCGGCGACTGTGCCGGTCGCGCTCACGCTGCTCGTGTTGATGGCGTGCCGGGGGGGTCTGAGGCGGACTCGGACTCGGGGCTGGGCCTCAGACGGGAGGTCGGGGGCTGGAGCGACCTCGGCCGGGCGAGGACGCGCGTCGGGAGGAGCGCTCGGAGACTGCTCCAGCGGCGGACTCCTCCAGCGACGGGCTCCAGCCGGGCGGTGATCGGGCGCGCCGTGGTCTCGATCGCCGCGGGCGCGTCGATCGGTCGCTCGGAGGCGACGACGCCCGCCCGCTCGATGTTGCGGATCTGGGGAACCAGCTTGTGGTCGAAGGAACCGACCGCGCGGTTGTAGGCGTTCACGGCCGAGTCGAGCTGGCGGCCGGTCTTGGCCAAGTGCTCGGCGAAGGGGCCCAGCCGGCGGTGCAGCTCACGCGCGGACTCCGCGATCTCGCGCGCGGACTCCGCGATCTGCTCCTGGCTCCAGCCGTAGTGCACGGCTCGCAGCAGCCCGATCAGGGTGGTGGGGGTGGCCATCAGCACCTGCTGTGAGACGCCGTACTCGATCAGCGCCGGATCCTCGGCGAGTGCGGCCTGGTAGATGCCGTCGGAGGGCACGAACATCACGACCAGCTCGGGCGTGGAGTCGAACTGGCGCTGGTAGCCCTTGGAGGCGAGCTTGGTGATGTGATCGCGGGTCTGGCGGGCGTGACGCGCGAGGTCCAGCTCGCGCGCGGGGCGATCCTCGGAGCCCGCCTCGATCGCGGCGAGGTAGGCGTCGAGGGGAACCTTGGAGTCGACCACGATCACCTTGCCCCCGGGCAGACGCACGAGCAGGTCGGGGCGCAGCCGGCCATCGTCGGTGTGGATCGTGGATTGCTCGGTGAAGTCGCAGTGGGCGACCATGCCCGCCAGCTCGACCACCCGGCGCAGCTGGATCTCGCCCCAGGAGCCGCGCGTCTCCGGGCGCTTGAGTGCCGACACGAGCTCACCCGTCTCCTTGCGCAGCGTGTCGGTGCCGGCGCTCAGCGCGCGCACCATCTCCGCGAGCTGCACCTGGGAGTCGCGGCGCTCGCGCTCCAGGCGGGAGAGCTCCGACTCGACCTTGCCGAGCTTCTCGTGCACGGGCTGCACGAGCCCCTTGAGCTCCTCCGCGCGACGGGCCATCTCGCCGGAGGCGCGCTCCTCCTCGGCGCGGCGCGCCTCGGTCATTCGCTGCGCGAGCGAATCGCCGGTCTGTTGCAGCACGTCCAAGGAGATCGCCTTCAGCTCGTCGCGCAGGCGCTCGCGCTCGTGTGTCCGCTCCGCTTCGTCGTGATTCCCGGCGCCGCGGCGCCCAAGCGCCACGGCGCATGCGGCGCCGAGCAGGAGTCCGACTATCAGCAGCAGGATGCTCATGGGCCAACTAACGATGGCAGCCGCCGCGGACGGCTCTTCGAGTTGTGGTCATGCAAGGGCGGCGAGCTTGCGGTGGGAGACGCCGGCGCAAAGCCGCGGGGAGCGGATTCCCTCTCCGTGAGCCAATCGCGAGTCGGGCGAATCTGCCGCTTGAATTGAATTCGGGCTCGTGCTAGACCGGCCGTGCGGCCGCTCGAGCAGATATCGGCGCCCGAGGTCAGGAATCGGCGCCGGAGCGTTTGACTTTGAAGAAGAGCGCCCCGGCGCCGACCGATCAAATCCACCGCCGGTCGAAACCGGCGGGGCACGGTCGATGATACCCGGAACGCCGCTCTACGGCGCCATTGGACGCCGTTGGCGGGTCCTCCGGAAGTCGTCGATGGACGCCGTACACGCCGAGTCGGAGACGCTCCTTGTTATGGCCCCTACCCCCGAGTAGGTTGCTTGGTGCAGACCGAAGTTTCCCGTCTACCGGATTGATCCGGTGAGGCGGCAGGGTTCGGACCCCTAGCGTCTTGACTTTGAAGAAGAGCGCTGCGGCCCGATCGATCAAATCCAATACAAGGAGCATGATGCGAGATGAAGCGATTTAAGATTATTGGGCTGTGCTTGGTGGCGGCGTTCGCGTTCAGCGCGGCTGTGACTTCCGGGGCGTCGGCCCATTTATACGGCACCTGTTTAGCGGGCACTCCAGAAACTAAACCACCATGCGGCGCAGGTGAAACATTCACTCCGTTTTCTGAAACTGGTGAAATGGTCGTGAGCCATGGCACGACCCCTTTCCTTCTCTTAAGCAAAGCAACGCCGGTAAAAGGCATCGAATGCAAAACCCTCACGGATATGGGTATCCTTAGGAATTTAGGAGATGTTGGTTTAAGTGCAGACGCGCTGACCTTCCAGTCATGCACGCCTATCAATCTGTCTGGCTGTACAGAAATCAACCCGAAAATGAACCACGAAATATTAGGTAATATAACCGACGAAATCGGCAAAAACGGGAAAGAAATCATAATTACAGTCGGGCCAGGCCAGTTCGACGTGAACTGCATTATTGGCGGAGAAGAATTGGAACTCGGCGGTGTGACTGGTTCAACTGCTGGAACCGTCAACGGAGATAAGCTGGAATTCTCAAAAGCAGGAACCCTTGAATTCTTTCATCTCCCCTCTACGATTACAGGTACTGATTTATCCGAAACATTAGGGAAAATGCCCGTTTTTGTACATTAATAGATAGCCAATCGCCGGACGATTGGCCGGCGTAAGGTACAAACGGGGCCACGAGCCGTCGTGGCTCCGTTTGCCTTTCTCTTGGCCCGACCAGGAATTGCATAGTCATTTACTGTGAGAGAAGAAGAAAAATTGATGAGGATTTGCAGTCTGATATTTGCTCTCGTTGCCGTTCTCTGTGTGTTGAAGAGTTCCGGTGCTCCCGCGTTGGCTGATGCGTGTCCCAATGAACAGGTTCGTGCGGAAAGTGATGTGAATCCCGTAACGGAAGTGCCATTTTCGATGGGTCTGCCTGAATGCCGTGCCTATGAGATGGTCTCGCCGGCACTGAAGAACGGGTCTCCGGTGGGAAGCAGTGTGGAAGTCTCTGGTCTGTCCTCGATAGGTACGGTTGCGAGGGTGGGCTTGGAAGGTCTGACGGTGCTGGTCGAGTCGAAGGGAATCTGGCCTGGTGGAGAACAGCCGGGTAACAGCGACCCGGGCGATATCACGGCTTTCAGTGAAGGTGTCCAATATAAGATTATGCGCACCGGATCAGGATGGGAGTTCAAACCTAAGATGCCTGCGGGTTTGCGGGAATTCCGGAGTGGGTTGCTCCCCAACCCGGCTGACATGAGCACAAATGGTGTTTGGGGAGGTGTTGGTAGCGCTCCCTCTGAAGCGGATATCCTAGGGGGAGGATACGCTAATCTATATCTGCTTGAAACCGATGGTGCCGTGACTGAGATCGGTCCAAGTAAAGGGTCAGAAGCAGTCCCGGCATTCCCCGTTGGTGCGTCAGTGGATCTCTCTCGTGTGCTGTTCGGTGTTGCATCGTTGTTTGAGTATGTTGGCACTGGTCACAGTGGTGAAGGCGGTGGCGCTCCTTCGCTGGTGGGGGTCGATAACGCGGGAGTCTTGATCAGTCGGTGTGGTATCGAAGCGGGGGCGGGATATGAAGGCGGGGGTTCTCAGGTGAGGCCTGCTGATGAGTCTGGTGAACCGGAAGCGAGGTCGATCTCTGCGGGTGGTTCGAGTGTGTTCTTCACGGCTAAGGCGAGTTGTGGGGGTGGTGGTACTGGCCCGGCGGTCAACGAGGTCTTTGCGCGTGTCGGTGAGCCCGGTCCGGGCGTTGAACGCGGTAGTGCTGTGACAATCAATGTCGCGGGGACCTCGGAATGTGAAACCGTAGCTTTTGACTCATGTGACGTGACGAAGGCTGTAAGGTATCAGGGGGCCTCCGCGGATGGGTCAAAGGTGTTCTTCACTTCGGAACAGCCGTTGGTCTCAGATGATACGGACAGCACGAGTAATTTGTACGAGTGCAGGCTGCCGGGTGATACCGGCGTCGCACTCATCCCGGTGTCGCCGGTCAATCCATGTCCGGATTTGGTGCGGGTGTCGGTCCCGGTGTCCTCGGGGGGTGCTGAAGTGCAGAGCGTTGGTGCGGTATCTCAGGATGGGTCGCACGTGTATTTCGTCGCGAAGGGCTTGTTGAGCGGTAAGAATGCGGAAGGCAACAGTCCGACACCCGGGTTGGATAACTTGTATGTGTGGGATGAAGGTCGCACGGCATTCATAGCCACGCTGTCCTCGGCGGCGTTCAAGCTCGGACAGGCGCAGGCGACACCCGATGGCGATTCGCTGGTGTTCATGAGCTCTGCAGATCTCCTGCCAGGTGATACGAGCACGGTCTCTCAGGTCTTTCTATATGAAGCCCAGCACGAAGCGTTGAGGTGGGTCTCCGAAGGCCAGGGTGGCACAGAAGACGGCGATACTACGACCGATCCGGCTTCCTTGACCTCTAGAACGATCCAAGAAGTTGGTGCGACCGCGGAAGAAATAGCCAGAGCCGATCGTCTTGGGGAAGGTCGTAGGGTGATCTCTGAAGATGGCTCTGTGGTGGTTTTTGAAAGCAATGCGGCGTTGACGCCGCAGGTTCATGGTGGGAAGAACAACGTGTATTTGTGGCGTGATGACGGCCTGTCTTTGATCTCTGATGGTACGCCCGCGGGTACACACCACGGAGGTAAGACGGAGGGGCTGGTCGGTATCGACGCTTCGGGGCAGAACGTGTTCTTTGCGACCGAAGCGCCCTTGGTAGCGCAGGACAGCGACGAATTGTCAGATCTTTACGATGCGCGTGTCGATGGTGGTTTCCCTGCGCGGAAGGTCGTTGAGTGCTCTGGTGAAGAGTGTCAGGGTGCGTTGAGTGCACCGTTGGTCCCAGTGGCGCCGGGCAGTCTCTCATCGGACGGCACGGGCAATCTGACGCCGCAGCTGCCCTTGCCCTCGTCAGCCAAGCCTAAGTCTAAGCCGGGGTTGTCGACGCGTTCAGAGAAGCTCGCCAGGGCGCTGAAGGCGTGTGCGAAAGATAGGTCTAAGAAGCGTGTGCGGTGTGAGGCGTTGGCACGTAGGCGTTACGGCGCCAAGTCCAAGAGCCTCAAGCCTGTGAAGTCCCTCGGCGGGAGGGGAAAGTGATGCGGTCTTTTGGTGCATGCAGGAGTATGGTGCTAGCGGTCGCCGGTGTGATTGTCGCGGTGTTGTCGTTCGTTGCGCCCGCGTTCGCTGGGTCTGGGACGGTATGGAGTATCCAGTCGGCGGCGTTCCCGACGATCATGCACTCGAGTGAATCGTCTATGACGAAAACAAAAGAGATCACTAACGATGAGTACAGTCTGCACATCGAGGATATCGGCGATACCGCTTCCAGTGGCGAGGTTATCGTCACCGATAAGCTGCCGGAAGGCGTGACTACAACCAGCACACCCATAACTCAGGTAGAGGGAATGAGCCTTGTTTGTAGTTCGGGTGCGGGCAATATAGAAGTGACGTGTATAGGTTCACCGTCGATACCCGCCGGGGTGACCCGATCTTACGATACTGTAGTAAACCCTCCCGAATCCGTTCTCGAAATCGCGATTCCTGTGAAGGTCGCGGAAGATGTGTCGGGAGAGGGTGTGAATACCGTGACGGTGTCGGGTGGTGGTGCGGTGAGGAGTGCCACTGTCAGTACTGAAAATCCGTTGAATTCCTCGATGCCCCCGGCATTTGGCGTATCGTATTTCAATGTGCTGGTCAGTGATGAAGTGGGAGCGCCGTTCACGCAGGCCGGCGGGCACCCTTACGCGGTAACGGTCAGCTCAGGCTTCAACGTGGAAACGGAGCCTGGGGAAACGGGCGCCGCACCCAAATATGGTGGTGGCGCTGAAGGTCAGAAAGAAGGCTGGATCGATTCCGTCGATGAAGACGAACCGCGTGAAATTGCGGTTGATCTTCCCATGGGTTTGGTCGGTGATCCGTTGGCGGCGCCGCGCTGCCCACTCGATCTCATAGTGCAGCCCCATGGTGGTGGTGGCAGCAACCATACGGAATGTCCGCGCGATACCGAGGTGGGAATCGCCTATCTGAACATCATCGACAAGGGGCCGGGAATACTTGGGCCGTACGGGGTGTTCAACGTGGTTCCTGAAGCTGGCCGTCCGGGGGAGTTCGTGATCAATGCGATCGGCGGCGACGCCACGCCGTTGTATGGCACTGTTGTGCGTACTTCTCTCGGGAATGTGGTGCGTGTCGTGACGCCGATCCCGAGGGCCCAGGTTCATGGTTTCACGCTCACGTTCTTCGGTAACCCGATCCAGGTGTTTGCGCGGCCGGGCGAAGACGAAAACCAGTTGCCGTTTCTGATCAACCCGACAGACTGTGATGCCGGCGAAGCACAGCGCACGATGACGATGCATGTGGACTCGTGGTATCACCCCGGCGAGCAGAACCCGGATGGCACGCCGAATTTCAGCGACCCGAACTGGAAGGAAGTGTCGGCGGTGCTGCCGCCGGTGGAAAACTGTGATCTGCTTGAATTCAACCCGTCGCAGTTTGAATTGGCGCCCAGTGGCCTGCTGGAAGGCTCTCATGAAGCAAAGGCCGGCGGTACAACGCAGGCTGATGAGCCCTCGGCGTATGAAGGTCGGTTGAAGATCCCTCAGTTCGAGACGTTCAGCACGTTCTCACGGCCGGAGTTGAAGACCGCGACAGTGACGTTGCCCGCGGGCCTGAGCGTGTCGCCGTCGGCGGCTAATGGTCTTGAAGGCTGCACCGAAGGGCAGTTGGATCCTGGTTCTGGGGAACCTGGCCATTGTCCCGAAGGGTCGGAGCTCGGGACGGTCGAAGTGAGCACACCGTTGCTGGAAAAGCCATTGCGGGGTCACGTGTACCTGGCTGAGCCGAAGTGTGGTGAGGAAGGCCAGCCGGCGTGTGTTGAATCCGAAGCTGAAGAAGGCAAGCTGTTTGGGTTGGATATCGAACTCGATGGTGAAGCTGTGATCAAGCTCCCGGGGCAGGTGGAAGCGGGTGGGTATGGCGCGTATAGCGCGACGCATGGTTTGGCCCCGGGTCAGCTGCGTGCGGTGTTCGCGAATGATCCTCAGCTTCCGTTCGGGGAACTGGTGTTCAAGTTCAAGGAAGGCCCACGCACCCCGCTAGCGAACCCCCAGTCGTGCGGGACGTATACCACGAGCAGTGTGCTTGAACCGTGGAGCGCGCCGTTCTCTGCAAATGCGATCTCACAATCCCCGTTTGATATCAGCTGGGATGGGCACGGTGCGGGGTGCCCGTCTAGCATGCCGTTCGCGCCGTCCTTCACAGCGGGCACGATCTCTTCGGTAGCGGGGGCGTATACCCCGTTCGTGGTCGAATTCTCACGCCAAGATCGCGAACAGGACCTCTCGAGGATCACGCTGCATACCCCGCCGGGACTGCTGGCCGATCTGTCCGGTGTTCCGTTGTGCGGCGAAGCACAGGCTGACGCGGGGTCCTGTGGAGAAGCGAGTGAGATCGGCACGACGAGTGCCGTGGTTGGTCCTGGAGAATATCCTTTTGCGATCACGGATGGGAGGGTGTATTTGACGGAATCGTATAAGGGTGAGCCGTTTGGCCTGTCGATAGTGGTTCCCGCTAACGCTGGCCCGTTCCATTTGGGTGATGTGGTGGTGCGTGCGAGCATCGCTGTCGATCCGCATACTGCCGCGTTGACTGTCACGAGTAACCCGTTGCCGCAGGTCGTGGACGGTGTCCCTATCAGGTTGCGCAAGGTCGTTGTGGATGTGGATCGTCCGGGGTTCATGTTCAACGGGACGAATTGCACCCCGCAGCGTGTCGAAGGGTCGTTGAATGGTCTTGAAGGTTTCACGAGTACCCACGGCTCCTCGGTGCCGGTGTCCAGCGTGTATGATCCGGGTGGTTGCACGGGTTTGACGTTCAAGCCGAAGTTCGTGGTTTCCACGACCGGGAAGACCAGTAAAGCGAACGGGGCTAGCCTCATCGCGATATTGTCCTATCCTAACGCGTCGCAGGGCTCTGAGGCTAACATAGCAAAGGTCACCGTTGATCTGCCCAAGCAGTTGCCCTCAAGATTGACGACGTTGCAGAAGGCGTGCATCAGCGCGCAGTTTGAAGCTAATCCCGCGGGTTGCCCGCAGGCGTCGTTCATCGGGCACGCGAGCGTAACCACACCGCTGTTGCCTGTCCCGTTGACTGGTCCGGCGATCTTCGTCTCTCATGGTGGGGAAGCGTTTCCGAGCCTAGTGGTGGTGCTGCAGGGTAATGGCGTGACCGTCGATCTTACGGGCTCTACGTTCATCAGCAAAGCGGGTATCACCAGCACGACGTTTAAGACGCTCCCCGATACCCCCTTCAACACGTTCGAATTGGTACTACCGCAGGGCCCATTCTCAGCTCTCGCGGCCAACGGCAATCTCTGCACGAGCAAACTCGCGATACCGACCGCGTTCGTCGCCCAGAACGGAGCCGAAATCCACGAGTCGACGCCTATCGGTGTGACTGGTTGTGTGAAGGCGAAGAAGCTCACAAGGGCACAAAGGTTGAAGGCGGCACTGAAGGCGTGCCACAAGAAGAAGAAGTCCAAACGGGCGGGCTGTGAAAGGGCCGCACGGAAGAAATACGGGCCGGTAAACAAGAAGAAGGGGAACAGACGATGAGGTTTCGCAGACTGATAGTTGCTCCTGTTGCAGTGCTGGGCGTGTTGGTGTTCGCGGGCGCCCCGGCGCAAGCGACAGGTGTTCGCAACCAGATCGGTTCCTTCGGCCCGACAGGCCCTGGCAAAGGGGGTTTCGACCAACCCCAGAGCATCGCCGTCGAACAGTCTACCGGCGATATCTACGTCTATAACGTAATAAACGCAACTGAAGCCAGTGTCTACAAGTTCAACGCGGAAGGGGATCCGTTAGCTTTTCTCTCGACCGGGACCAACGTGATTGGACCTTTCACTGTCACGGGTGAAGTCAACGAAGGCCAGATCGCGATCGATAACTCGACTGGCCCCGATAAAGGGGACATCTACATCGCGACCTTTTTCTCCAAGGAAGTAGAAATCTACAGCCCCGCCGGCGCCAAACTAACCTCGCTTAAAACAGACAGCTTCGTTTGCGGCGTGACGGTGGACGCCAATGGGAATCTCTACACCAGTATGCCCTTTGCCTCTGAAAAACGGATCAGCAAGTATGCACCGTTGAGCAGCCCTATCGAAGAAAATGACTTGGTGGAGGGGCTGGAAGTCGAAGAAGAAAAATTCTGCGACGTCGCTGCTGATTCTGCGGGCGATATTTACGCTGCAGGATTCAAAGGCACAGCCGGCGTCGTAAAGTACGAGGCGTCGCAGTTCGAAACAGTAAGTCCCACGGGAGCTGCCATTGACTCCAACCCCGAAGCTACCACGCTGGCCGTTGACCCCGAGAGCGGCGAAGAAGTGTACATTGATGAGCGGTCGGACATCGCTGTATATACATCCGGAGGGACACGGGTTGAAGAATTCGGCACGGGTTTGCTCGGCGGATCCTTTGGTGTCGCCGTGAGCGATGCGAGCGGTCACGCCGGTGACGTGTACGCTTCGGCCGGCAGCAGCAAAAGCGAAGTCGCTATCTTTGGACCTCCGTCTGCCTCGATCGAGTTTCCCCTGAAAGTGGAAAAGGAAGGCACGGGCACGGGGACAGTGGAATGTAAAGAAGGTGCTGGTGGCTCTTACGAAGCGTGCAAGCCGGAATACACTGAAAACACCGAACTGACCGTGAAGGAGACGGCTAGCGGTGGTTCTGAATTCCACGAAGTCAGTGGTACCGGCTCTGCATTGACGTGTACGAGTAATCCGTGCACGTTTACGATCAAAGCGGACAGTGGGCTCACGGCTGTCTTCAACCTTAAATCTCTGCCCAAAGACACCCTCGGTATCACGACGAACACGGGCACGGGCACGGGGACAGTGGAATGTAAAGAAGGTGCCGGCTCTTACGCGACGTGCGCTTCGGAATACACTGAAAACACCGAACTGGCCGTGAAGGAGACAGCTAGCGGTGGTTCTGAATTCCACGAAGTCAGTGGTACCGGCTCCGCATTGACGTGCACGAGTAATCCCTGCGCGTTCAGGATCGAAGCGGACAGTACGATCATGGCTGTCTTCAACCTCGAAACGGGGGGTGGAGGAGGCTCGACTGGCCCCACCGGCCCAAGTGGTCCCACGGGCTCCACTGGCTCCACGGGTCCTACAGGCTCTCCAGGTGCTCCTGGCCTCAACGGCGAACAGGGCGAGAAAGGTGTTGCTGGTATGAATGGCACTAACGGCCAGAACGGTATTCCCGGTCCTGCCGGTCTTCAGGGTCCCATGGGACCTAACGGTGCGCAGGGTCCCGCTGGCGTGCAGGGCCCAGCGGGACCTGCGGGTCAGGTTGAGCTCGTGACATGCAAGACGGTCAAGAAGGGCAAGAAGAGCGTGCAGCAGTGCACGACGAAGCTCGTCTCCGGCACGGTCAAGTTCACGGCCGCCGGCGCCTCGGCGCAGGCGACGCTCTCGCGTCACGGGGCCGTGTACGCGGCTGGGACGGCGCGCGTCGCGTACGGGCACATGAGCCTACGGCTGTCGCCGCTGCGCAGGCTCGGACCGGGCCGCTACACGCTCACGCTGATCGGTGGAGCCGGGAGGCACGAGACGATCCAAAGGGAGGCGTTCACGCTTCGCTGACGACGGTCAGCAGCTACGGCTGGGGCGCGCGAGACCGTTGCCCCAGCCACCGGTCGGCGATGGTGGGACCGATCGAGCGATCTTCACATACAAACGGACATCCGTTTATCTGGCAAGAGAAAAAACAAGGAGGAAGTTAGATGCAAGCCATCAGTGGCTTTTCAGTTCCATTCCGTTCGCGTGGTCGTCTGATCGCGTGCGCGGTTGCGCTATTGGCGCTCTCGGTGACGATGTTTGCACCGGCCGCCGCTAACGCGACACCGACCACGACCACCTACCTGGCCTTGGGTGACTCGATCACTTTCGGCTACACCGAAGAAAAATTCAACATCAATTTCCCGAACGAGTCACCGTCCTACTTCGAAGAAGGGTTCGACAACTTCTTCAACAAAGACCTCGCGAAAACGGAAGAGGTGGGCAAAGGCATCACGACCGTCAACGATGGCTGTCCCGGCGAGACCTCAAACGGGCTGATCGGCGAAAATGAAGCCATCGGTGGGAAAACGTCAACGGAACCGGCGGGATCCAAAGGTCTTGGTGACTACCATCCTTGTGCGTATCATTTCGTCGACGGCTTTCCGCTGCACAACTCGCTTGGCAGCCTGTCGCAGCTTGAAGGCGCGTTGAGCATTCTCAAAGAAGGCCACCCGGTGCATGCAGTCAAGGCGATCACGCTGGGCATTGGCTCAAACGATGAGCTCTCGGCCGTGGCTAAATGCGAAAAAGAAGTCGGCGAAGAATTCACCAAAGAAGGAAAAAGCAAATACGGCTCGACGCCTGAAGAAGCCGTGGAAGGGTGCATACTCCTGACCGCGGAGAAAGTGACGTTCCCCCATATCGTGAAAAACATCGGAGATATCATCGGTGTGATCGATAGCACGGAACCGGGCGGTGGGCACTACACGGGAGCGATTGTTCTACTCGGGTTCTATAACCCGTTTGCGTTCGTGCTTCCAGGCAGCGATGGTCTGCAGGCGGCTCTCAACGAAGCGCTCGAAAAAGAAATTGTCGCGCACTTCCCGAACGTGACCTTCGCCAATCCCTTCCCTGTGATCAACCCGAAAACAAGCGAAAAAGCAGAGAAGAAAGCGATCTGCACGTACACGGAAATGTGCAACCCGAACGTGCAAAAACCAGGCGGGAAACCAGTAGGGGAAGATGGCGACATCCATCCGACGGTGGCCGGCTACAAACTGATCGCGAAACTGGTCAACGAAGCCTGGTTGGCGAACCCGGCCCACTGATCGTCTGATCTAGCAGCAGCAAGCAGGAACGCATCAGGCGCCCGGCCCACCGGCCGGGCGCCTCTGCATCCCCTCGCTATTCCATCCAGTCGCTACCCGTTTGACAGCAGCCAACCCGAGGAGTAGCGTGGAGAGGGTCCGTCAGATGGGCTGTGCAAGTCGCGGGGGGAGAGGCCGTAGTGCGTGCGGGGCCCTCGAGTTGGAGGAGATGCATATGCCACCCGCCGCACACAGCTTCCTAGATTCGATCCGTTCCCACCGTCGCCCGCTCAGGCAACCGCTGGTGCTCGCTGTTGCGCTGGTCGCGCTCGCGGCGCTCGCCGTCCTGGCACCGGCCGCGAACGCCAGGTCGAAACATCCCGTCAGCACCTACCTGGCGCTCGGCGACTCGATCAGCTTCGGCTATAGCGAGCAGGTGTTCGACGAAAACGCGCCGAACGAGTCGCCGTCGTTCTTCGAAGAAGGGTTCACGAACGACTTCGCCGAAGACCTCGCCCGCCCGTGGGAGGCGGGCCGAGGCGTGACGCTCGTCAACGACGCCTGCCCGGGGGAGACCTCGAACGGGTTGATCGGCGAAAACGCGGGCCTGGGTGGGAAAACGTCGACCGAACCGGCGGGACACGATCCGCAGGGGCTGGGCGACTATCACCCGTGCGCGTACAACAACGTCGACGGGCTGCCGCTGCACAACTCGCTGAGCGTCGGCGGGCAGTCGATCTCACAGCTCGAAGACGCGCTGAGCATCCTCAAAGAAGGCCACCCGGCGCACCCCGTAGATGCAATAACGCTGAACATCGGCTCCAACGACGAGCTCGCGGCGATCACGCAGTGCAAGAACGAAGTCACCGAAGAATTCACGCTAGGGGGCAAAAGCAAATATGGCGCGACGCCCGAAGCGGCGGTGGTCGCGTGCATCGCGGTGACCTCGGAAAAAATCACCGTGCCGCACGTCCTCGCGAACATCGGCGACATCCTCGGCGTGCTTGACAGCACGAAACCGGGTGGCGGTCACTACACAGGACCGATCATCCTGCTCGGGTTCTACAACCCGGACGCGTTGATCCTCCCCGGCAGCGACGCGCTGCAGGAGGGGCTGAACGCGGCCGTCGAAGCCGACATCCTGCCGCACTTCGCGAACGTGACGTTCGCGAATCCGTTCCCGGTGTTCAACCGGGGACGCAAGCCGGCACGGGAGCAGGCCTCGATCTGCAAGTACACCGAAATGTGCAACCCGGAAGACCCCGGCGGCAGCTCCGACGATGGCGACATCCACCCGTCGCCGCTCGGATATGAAGTGCTGGGCAGGCTGGTCAACCAGGCGTACCTGGCCAACCCGGCCCGCTGATGAGGGCTCTCTGAGGCTCTCCGAAGGTCGCGCGAGACACAGCATCGGGGGCCCGTCTGTCGGACGGGCCCCCCGTGCGCCCGGGTTGGCTCAGGCCTGCAGTCCGCTGAGATCGCGCCCTGCACGCAGTCCGCTGCTTCAGTCAGCAGGACAGGTCTCGAAAGCGCCGCATTCCGCGCACGCGCAAGACCGCGGACGCTTCGCTCCAGACTCGCCACCCCGCGCGGTCTCGACCAGATAACGCGCCCAGCGCCCTACGCCGCCAAGCGCGCCGCCCCGAGCGCCTCGTACTCCGAGGCGACCTGCTGGAGCACGCTCAGCATCGCGGGCGCCGCGGGCAGCAGGCGCGCGCCCGCGGCCGTCGCTGCGATCACCTGGCGCGCGGGGGGATGGGGGGAGAGGACGCGGATGACGATGTCCTCGCGCACGACCGACAGCGCGAGCTCGGGGATCAGCGCGACGCCGACGCCGGCGGCGACGAGACCCTGGATGGTCTGGTAGTCGTCGCTCTGAAAGGAGACGCGCGGCTCGAAGCCGGCGGCGTGGCAGCAGCGCACGACGTGGCGCGCGCAGGGACTGTCCTGCGAAGTCTGGATCCAGGCCTGCTCGCGCAGGTCCTGCAGCCGCAGCCGCCGGCGCTCGGCGAGGGGGTGCGCGCGGGGCAGCGCCAGGTAGAGGGGGTCCTGGAGCAGCTCCACGCGCGTCAGGCGTCCGCCGACCGACCCGTCTGTCTCCCCCGAGCCGCCGCTGTCCCCACCGGGGCCGGAGGCGTCGAACTCGAACAGCAGCGCGAGGTCGAGCTCGCCGGTGCGCAGGCGGGGGGCGATCTGCTCAGGCTCGCCCTCGGCGAGGGTCAGCTCGACGTCGGGGTGGCGGGAGCGGAAGGTGGCGATCGCCAATGGCATCAGCGTCGCGCCGGCGGTGGGGAAGGAGGCCATCCGCAAGCGGCCTCCGCGCAGGCCGGCGATCGCGGCGAGGGCCGTTTCGGCGGCGTCGAGGTCGGCGAGGATGCTCTCGGCGTGTCCCACGAGCGTCTGACCGGCGGCGGTCAGGCTGACCCCGCGCGGGCGGCGCTCCAAGAGCGTCATGCCGGTCTCGGCCTCGAGCGCGGCGATCTGCTGGGAGACGGCGGACTGGGTGTAGGAGAGGGCGTCGGCGGCGGCCGAGAACGAGCCGCGGTGGGCGACCTCTCTGAGGATGCGCAGACGGTTCACATTGAGCATAAGTAAAGCTTATCGCAACGATCATAAATCCCACTGGGGCTGATGGCAGGATCGTGCCACCATGGAACGAAATCAGAACTTGCAATCCAGGCCTACAGCCCAGAGACAGGAGAATCGAAATGGCAACCAAGGTGATCGTCTCCTATGACGGAACCGCCAACGAGGACGACGCGATCGCGTTCGGCTCGCTGCTGCACCGTGCCGGCGCCGAGGTGTCCCTCGGCTACGTCCGCCACACCGACGAGGCCGTGAGCGACGAGGAGGCCCAGGAAGTGCTCGATCGCGGCGCCGCGCTGTTCGCCGGCACGTTCGCCAGCAGCCACGCGGTGACCGATCGCTCGACGCCCGAGGGGCTGCAGGCCCTCGCCGCGCAGATCGGCGCACAGGCGATCGTGTTCTGCTCGGACTCCCACACCGCGCAGGGGCACATCACGATCGGCAACTCGGCGCAGCGTCTGCTGGAGGGAGGCAGGGTCGCCGTCGGGATCGCTCCGGCCGGTCTGGCGGAGTCGCGCGGGGCCGCGCGCAGGATCGTGGCGGTGGGCGAGGCCGGCGGCGCGGGCGGCGCGCAGGCGACCGCGCAGGCGCTCGCGAGCGGGCTCGGCGCGGAGGTCGTGCCGGTGGCCGACGACGCGGCCGATCTGCTGGTGATCGACTCACGCCCGGACGCCGAGCCAGGGCGAGTGTCGATCAGCTCCTCGGCGGCGCATCTGATCGAGATCGCGACGTGCCCGGTGCTGGTGCTGGCGAGCGGCGTATCGCTGCAGTTCGGTGGAGCGCCCGCGGCTGCCGCCGCCTAGCCTGGGGAGCCCCCGCGGTGGCGTCTCGAAGAGTGGTGCCCGCGCGGGGGCGTCACTCCCGGGCCGCTCAAAGCGGGCGGGTGCGTCATTCTTCTGCGGTGCCGAACGCGCGGCGGGCAGCAGGTAGCGCACGAGCGCTTTGCCGAAGTCCACCCCTCCGCCGAGCAGGTGCCCGAGGGGGCCGGTCCACAGCCACGTCTCCAGGCGTCTGTGCGCGGGCGGGCGCACGGTCGGCATCGAGCGGACGGTATCGTGGCGGCAATGGGTGAGCCCGTCCAGACGACAGTCGCAGAGCTGCCGGAGTCGCGCGTGCGCGTGGAGGTGGCAGGTGGCGCCGGCGGAGATCGAGGCGCGCGTGCAGCGCAAGGCGGGTCAGCTCGGGCGCGAGCTGAAGCTGCCGGGATTTCGCAAGGGCAAGGTGCCCGCGCCGCTGGTGTTGCAGCGTCTCGGGCGCGAGGCGGTGCTCGAGGAAGCGGTGCGCGACGGCCTGGGGAGCTGGTACGCCGAGGCGATAAGAGAGTCGGGGATCGTGCCCGTGGGGGACCCGAAGATCGACCTCGGCGAGCTGCCGGCGCAGGGCAAGGCGCTCGAGTTCTCGTTCGAGATCGGGGTGCTGCCGCCGGCGGAGCTGGGCGAGTACGCGGGGCTGGAGGTCGGGCGCCGCGAGGCGGTCCTCGACGAGGAGCTCGTGGAGCGCGAGATCGAGGCGATGCGCGAGCGCCTCGCGCGCCTGGAGACGGTCGAGCACCCGGCCGGCGAGGGCGATTACGTGGTCGTCGACTACGTCGGGCGCCTGCCGGAGCGTGGACCCGGAGACGGGCGAGACATGGCGATGGTCGCGTTCTCAGGCGGCGAGGGCCGTGACCAGCTGGTCGAGCTGGGCGGGGGCAAGCTGATCCCGGGGTTCGAGGAGGGACTGCTGGGCGCGGGGGCGGGGGAGACGCGCACGGTGCAGCTGAAGTTCCCGGCGGACTACCGCAACTCAGAGCTGGCCGGCCGGGAGGCGTCGTTCGAGATCGCCGTGAAGGAGGTCAAGGGCAAGCAGCTGCCGGAGGTGGACGAGGACTTCGCCGTGGACGCCGGGTTCGACGACGTGCAGGAGCTGCGCGAGGACATCGGCCGGCGCATCCTCGAGGCCGAGGAGCAGCGCGTGGCGGAGGAGTTCCGCGAGGCGGCGCTCGACGCGGCGGTGAGCCGGCGCGCGCGTATCCGTCACCGAGGAGCTCGCGCGCTCGCGTGCCCGGGAGATGTGGGAGCGGATGCTGCATACGCTCTCCCACCGCGGGATCACGCGCGAGGCCTATCTGCAGATCGTCGGGCGTGGCGAGGAGGAGATTCTCGCGGAGATGGTGCCCGACGCCGAGCAGGGGCTGCGCCGCGAGGCGGTGCTGAGCGCGGTCGTCGCGGCAGAGGGGATCGAGCCCTCCGAGCAGGATCTGCTGCAGGCCGTCGCGCCGACGGCAGAGCGCGAGGGGATCGCGCCCGAGCAGGTGCTCACGCAGCTGCGCGAGGCCGGACAGGGTGCAGGAGCTGCGCGAGGATCTCGCGGCGCGCCAGGCGGTCGAGCTGATCGTCGGAGCGCGCCACGAGCCGATCCCGATGGAGCAGGCGCAGGCGCGCGAGAAGCTGTGGACGCCGGAGAAGGAGGCCGAGGGCGAGGGCGAGCCGGCGCAGGCTGCCGAGAAGCTGTGGACACCAAGTCGCTAGCCTGAAGGAATCGGGTCGGAGACGAGAAACTAAAGCGAGGACGATGAGCCCACTAGTGCCAATGGTCGTCGAGCAGACCTCGCGAGGCGAGCGCGCGTTCGACATCTACAGCCGTCTGCTGAACGAGCGGATCATCTTCCTCGGCACGCCCGTGGACGATCAGATCGCGAACCTGATCGTCGCCCAGCTGCTGCACCTGGAGTCGGAGGACCCCGAGAAGGACGTCTCGCTGTACATCAACTCGCCCGGCGGCTCGGTCTATGCGGGGCTGGCGATCTACGACACGATGCAGTTCATCAAGCCGCACGTGCAGACGATCTGCGTCGGCATCGCGATGTCGATGGGCGCGCTGCTGCTGGCGGGGGGCGCGGAGGGCAAGCGCATGGCGCTGCCGAACGCGAAGATCCTGATCCACCAGGTCAGCTCGAGCTTTCAGGGGCAGGCGACGGACATCGAGATCCACGCCAAGGAGATCATCGACGTGCGCCAGCGGTTGGACGAGATCATCGCCAAGCACACGCACAAGGAGCTCGCGGACGTGCGCAAAGACACCGAGCGCGACTACTTCATGTCCTCCGAGGAGGCGAAGGAGTACGGGATCATCGACCGGGTGATCACCGAACATATTAGCTCAGTCACCGAGACATTGAGATCAGAGAAACTAATGGCCAGACCGACAGACACCAACGAGCAGCTCCTGTGCAGCTTCTGCGGCAAGTCGCAAAGGCAGGTCAAGAAGCTGATCGCCGGGCCGGGCGTGTACATCTGCGACGAGTGCATCGACCTGTGCAACGAGATCATCGACGAGGAGCTTCGGCTCCGCCGGCGTTCGACCTCGAGAACCTGCCCAAGCCGCGCGAGATCTACGAGGTCCTGGACGAGTACGTGGTCGGCCAGGAGCCCTCCAAGCGCACGCTGTCGGTGGCGGTCTACAACCACTACAAGCGCGTGCAGATGATGACCTCGGGCGACGAGGAGATCGAGCTGCAGAAGTCGAACATCCTGCTGCTCGGGCCGACCGGCTGCGGCAAGACGCTGCTCGCGCAGACGCTCGCGCGGATCCTGAACGTGCCGTTCGCGATCGCCGACGCGACCGCGCTGACCGAGGCGGGGTACGTCGGGGAGGACGTCGAGAACATCCTCTTGAAGCTGATCCAGGCCGCCGACTACGACGTCAAGAAGGCGGAGACGGGGATCATCTACATCGACGAGGTCGACAAGATCGCGCGCAAGGCCGACAACCCGTCGATCACGCGCGACGTCTCCGGCGAGGGCGTGCAGCAGGCGCTGTTGAAGATCCTCGAGGGCACGCAGGCCTCGGTGCCGCCCCAAGGCGGGCGCAAGCATCCCCACCAGGAGTTCCTGACGATCGACACGACGAACGTGCTGTTCATCTGCGGCGGGGCGTTCGCGAACCTCGACCAGGTGATCGAGCGGCGCATCGGCAACAAGGGCATCGGCTTCGCCGCCGCGATCGAGGCGAAGGCCGAGAAGGACACGGGCGAAGTGTTCGAGCAGTGCCTGCCGGAGGACCTGATCGAGTACGGGCTGATCCCGGAGTTCATCGGGCGGCTGCCGGTGATGAGCGCGGTGCACCAGCTCACGCGCGAGGATCTCGTCTCGATCCTGACCGAGCCGCGCAACGCGCTGGTCAAGCAGTTCCAGCGCTTCTTCTCCTTCGACGGGATCGAGCTGGTGTTCTCCGAGGACTCGCTGACGGCGATGGCCGAGCGCGGGTTGGAGCGGGAAACGGGCGCGCGCGGGCTTGCGCTCGATCATCGAGGAGATCCTGCTGGAGGTCCAGTTCGAGCTGCCCTCGCGCAGGGACGTGAAGAAGTGCGTCGTCACCAAGGAGACGGTCGAACGCGGCCTGACGCCGACGCTGGTGACCGAAGCGGCGCCGGAGGAGTCGCCGGCCACCGGACAGGAGCTGCGCGAGGAGTCCGCGTAGGCGCCGCCGAGCTGACTCGTGTGGGCCTTGCGAGCGCGCTGGCGGCGATTCTCGCCGCGGCCGCCGTCTGAAGTCCGCCGCGGACGCGCGATCGATACCATCGCGCTGTGAGCAAGCTCGTCAAGACTCAGGCGCAAGCCTCGGACTCCAAGCTGAAGCGCACCGTCAAGGCGGTGCCGTGGGCCACGCTGCTGCAGGGCACGATGATCGTCGGCCGGCGCTGGGCCTCGCTGTCGGAGAAGGAGCGCGCGCGGTTCACCGAGCTCGTGCGCCGCTCGCGGGGACGGGTGCGCAACCTCAGTACGAAGGAGCGCCTGGAGCTGCGCAAGCTCGCGCACAAGCTCGACGTCAGGGGCATGGGCCGCGATCTCGCGCCGCTCGTGCTGCGCCGGCGCCACAAGCGTGGGCGCAAGCGTCGCTGATCTGAAGATGGCCGACGATCTCGACCAGCTGTCCACGCACGAGCTGCACGATCGCGCCGTGCATCGCGCGGAGCACCACGTGGACGTGAAGTTCTTCTGGTCGCTGCTGAAAGCGATCCCGGCCGCGGAGATGCTCAGCGGCGACGAGGGCGAGGCCGACTATGACATCGAGTCCTCCAAAGGCCTGATCTCCGACGCGATGCACAGCGGCGATGGGGCGCTCGGCGAGGCGCTGCGGCCGCTGTTCATCGACTACCTGCGCAAGCACCCCGACGCCTAGCAGCCCGCGGGCGCCGATCGCGGGATGAAGAGATCACACAGCCCCAAACGCGAGCGCGGCCACGGGACCGTCATCCGGCGCAGCAGGCTCGCGCCGGCGGGAGCTGGACGCCGGCACAGGCCGAGCGCCATCTGCATTCGCTGGAGCTGTTCGGGATGCGCTTCGGGCTGGATCGGATGCGGCGGATGATGACCGCGCTCGGCTCCCCCGAGCAGCGCCTGGACGCGATCCACGTGCTGGGGACGAACGGCAAGACCTCGACGACGCGGATGACCGCGGCGATCCTGGAGCGCCACGGTCTGCGCACGGGCGTCTACACCTCCCCGCACCTGGTCTCCTACAGCGAACGGGTGCGGATCGGCGAGCGGGACCTGCGCGAGGGCGAGTTCGCGGCGGCGCTCGCGCGGGCGGCGCGGGCGGCGGAGCGGGTCAACCGCACGCTGGCCGAGGACGACCACGTGACCCAGTTCGAACTGATCACGGCCGCGGCGCTGTCGGAGATGGCCGAGCGAGAGGTGCAGGCCGCGGTGGTGGAGGCCGGGCTCGGCGGCCGCTATGACGCCACCAGCGTGATCGACGCCCCGGTGACGGTGCTGACGAACGTCGGGCTGGAGCACACGCGCTGGCTGGGGCCGACGGTGAGGGACATCGCCGAGGAGAAGCTCGCGGTCGTGCGTCCCGGGGGGACGCTCGTGCTCGGGTCCTGGCTCGCGGCGGAGGCGCTGGCGGTGGCCGAGCGCGTGGCGGGCGAGCGCGAGGCTGCAGATCGTGCGGGTGGCAGGAGACCCCCGGCGCCGTGACGCTCGGTGCGCGGGGCCCGTTTCAGCGGCGCAACTTCGCGCTCGCGCGAGCGGCGGCGGAGGCCCACCTGCGCGGCGCCGGGATCGAGATCGACGAGGGCGGCCGTGGCGGCGGCGGCGCGCCGCGACCGAGGTGCCGGGCCGTCTACAGGTCCTGGGGGAGCGCCCGCTGACGGTGCTGGACGGCGCGCACAACCCCGACGCGATCGTGGAGCTGGTGCGCTCGCTGCCGGAAGTGCTGGCGGGCGGCCGGCTGGGGCTGGTGATGGGTGTGCTCGAGGACAAGGACGCCGCGAGCATGCTCGCGGCGCTGCTGCCGGTGTGCGCGCGCGCGTGGTTCACCGCGCCGCCGAGCCCGCGTGCGCTCTCGCCGGCGGCGCTGCAGTCGCTCGCGCGCCAGCTCGGGTTCGACGCGGTGGAGTGCGAGCCCCAGCCGGAGCGGGCGCTCGACGGCGCGCGGCTGGGCCGCGGGAGCGCGCGAGGACGCGGGCGGTGCTCGCCACGGGCTCGATCTACCTGGTCGGCGATCTGCTGCGCCGGCCGGAGCGCCTCCGCTACGATGCCTGGAGCGCAGGCTGGCTCGCAGCGCTCGAACCAGATGAACGACGACGGCCCCTCCGTGCTCACGATGATCGGCGCCGTCGCGCTGATCGTGGCGCTGGTCATCCTCGTATTTTTTGCTGCTGGCTACGGATTCGGCCGGCTGTTTCTCTAAACTCAGCCGGCCGATGCACCCTCGCATATTTTGGAATCGAAAGCAGCGGCCTGAACCTGGTCATCGATCTGCTGATCCTGTTCGTCGTCGTCCTGTACTTCTCGCTGATCTACTGGACCTACGCCGACGCGCGGCGGCGGATCCTCGACCCGATGCTCGTCGGCTGCGCGACCGCGGCGTCGCTGTTCCCGTTCGTCGGCACGATCGTCTACATGATCCTGCGCCCGCCGGAGTACCTGGAGGACGTGCGCGAGCGCGAGCTGGAGATGCAGGCCGCCGAGGCGCGCCTGCACGAGCTGGACGGCGGGCTGTGCCCGCACTGCGACTACCGCATCGAGCGCGACTTCGTCCGCTGCCCCAGCTGCCTGCGCAAGCTCAAGGAGCGCTGCGTCAGCTGTCAGCGCCCGCTCGACCAGGCGTGGACGATCTGCCCCTACTGCGAGACCGAGGTGCCCGGTGCGGTCGCCCCCACGCGCGCGGCGACGTCGCAGCCGCCGCGAGAGGGCCGACGAGGAGCTCGATGCCGATCGAGAGCGAGCCTGCGCTGACTCGCGAGGTCTCGCTGGGCGCCGAGGACGCCTCGCCGGAGGACGCGCTGGGCGCCGTCACGCCCGCGAGCGGCGCTCCGGACGACGAGTCAGGGCGAAACCCGTCGCGGCCGACCCGGCTTCTTCGCGCTCACGTGGCACGCGGTCGCGCACGCCGTCCGCGTCGACTTCCTGACGCTTCCGCCTCGCGCGACCGAGCCTTCCGTCAACGACCAAAGGACCTGCACCATGGACCGAACCCTGATCCTCGTCAAGCCCGACGCCTTCGCCAGGGGACTGTCCGGGGAGATCATCGCCCGCTTCGAGCGCAAGGGCCTTCGATCGTCGCCCTGCGCCACATGACCGTCACCCGCGACCTGGCCGAGCGTCATTACGCCGAGCACTCCGAGCGGCCGTTCTTCGGCGAGCTGGTGGATTTCATCACTTCGGGCCCGATCGTGGCGATGGTCCTGGAGGGCGTGGACGCCGTCAGGGCGGCGCGCCAGGCGATCGGTGCGACCAACCCGCTGGAGGCCGCCACCGGCTCGATCCGCGGGGACTTCGCGATCGAGATGGGCCAGAACATGGTCCACGGCTCGGACTCGCCCGAGAGCGCAGCGCGCGAGGCGGCGCTGTTCTTTCCCGAGCTCTCGCAGGGGTAGCACCGCCGCGCGGGCGGTTTCGCGAGCCCCTGTGATGGTGTCTCCTGCACTGATCCTCGCTTCGGGTTCGCCCCAGCGCCGCGCGATCCTCGAAGGACTGAGGGTCGCGTTCACGGTACGCGCCACCGACGTGGCGGAGCTGAGCGAAGGAGATCCGATGCAGGTCGCGCGTGCGAACGCGCTGCTCAAGGCACGGGCGGCGCTGCGCCCGGGAGCGGACGAGGTGGTGCTCGGATGCGACACGATCGTCGTGCTCGACGGCGTGATCTACGGCAAGCCTGCCGATGAGTCGGCCGCGCGCGCGACGCTCGCGGCGCTTGGCGGGCGCACGCATGAAGTGATCAGCGGGATCGCGCTGCTGTTCGTGGAGGGACGGACGGAGGTCGTCGAGCGCGTGGCCGTGGCGTGTACTCGGGTCACGTTCCGCCCGATCGATCGAGAGCTGCTCGACTGGTATGTCGGGAACCGAGGAGTGGCGCGGACGCTCGGGTGGCTATGCGATCCAGGGCGCCGGCAAAGAGCTGGTGCGGGAGATCGACGGGGAGGTCGAGAACGTCGTCGGTCTGCCCGTGGCGACACTGCGCGACATATACCCGAAGCTGTTCGTCGCCTGAACCCAGGACCTCGGCAATGCGCTCGTCAAATCGCGGCCGTGGTCGATCGGATGAGGAGGCATCGTCGGCCATATCATCCGATCGGTGGATGGCGGCTCCGGGGGTCGGAAAACTAGACTGGGAGCGTGCTGACGCTGGGAATCGACCGATGACGCTTGGCGAGCTGCTCGCGGGCGTCGGTCCGGTGGACGATGCGTCCGCCGCGGTCGAGATCGCGGGGCTCGCATACGACAGCCGCGCGGTGCGCCCCGGCACGTTGTTCTTCTGCGTTCCCGGCTTTCGCCGCGACGGGCACGACTTCGCCGCGCAGGCGGTCGCGGACGGCGCCGCTGCGCTTGTCGTGGAGCGGCCTTTGGGCCTGGGCGCGCCGGAGGTGCTCGTGCCCTCGGTGCGCGCGGCGATGGGTCCGGTGGCCAGCCGCTTCTACGGCGATCCGAGTGTGGCGCTGAACGTCATCGGGATCACAGGCACGAACGGCAAGACGACGACCGCCTACCTCGTGCGCGCGCTGCTGCAGGCGGCCGGCGAACAGACAGGCCTGCTGGGCACCGTCACGTCGATTGTGGGGGGTGAAGAGCACCCGTACAACGCACGACCCCCGAGGCGATCGACCTGCACGCGGGCTTTCGCGCGATGCTCGACGCCGGGGATCGCGCCTGCGCGATGGAGGTCTCCTCGCACGCGCTTTCGCTCGCTCGCGCCGGCGGCATTCGCTTTGCCGCGGCCGTCTTCACGAACCTGACGCAGGACCACCTCGACTTCCACCCGACGATGGAGGACTACTTCCTGGCCAAGCGCCTGCTGTTCCTGCCCGGCGAGGGTCCCGCGCCGGGCGTGAGCGTCGTCAACGTCGGCGACCCCTACGGTCGGCGGCTCGCGCGGGAGATCGGCGGTGAGACGCTCGCGTTCGCCGTGGATGATTCCGGTGCTCACCACGCCGACGATCGCGAGGTGAGTCACGCCGAGGACGAGGTCATCGACTATCGCGCCACGGATCTGCGCTGCGACTTCGCCGAGTGCCGCTTCACCCTGCATACGCCCGTCGGCGAGCGCGAGGTCATGCTGCCGATGCCCGGGCGCTTCAACGTCGCCAACGCCCTCGGGGCCCTCGCGGCCGTGCACGCGCTCGGGTTCGACCTCGACATGCTCGTCGATGCGCTGGAACGCGGTGTCAGGGTGCCCGGGCGCTTCGAGCCCGTCGACGCCGGCCAGGACTTCGCGGTGCTCGTCGACTACGCCCACACGCCCGACTCGCTCGAGAACGTCCTGAGCTCCGCGCGCGACATCGCCCGTGGTCGACGCGTCATCTGCGTGTTTGGGGCGGGGGGAGACCGCGATCGCGGCAAGCGCCCGCTGATGGGGGAGATCTCCGCACGCCTGGCGGATATCACGCTCGTCACGTCCGACAACCCGCGTTCGGAGGCGCCCGCGGAGATCGTCGCCGAGATCGTCGCCGGCGTCACGGCAGCCGCCGCCCGCGAAGGGTCGGTGCACGTCGAGGTCGATCGCCGCGCCGCGATCGAGCAGGCGCTGTCGCTCGCGATGACCGACGATGTCGTCGTGATCGCCGGTAAGGGCCACGAGCAGGGGCAGGAATTCGCGGACGGCCGCAAGGAGCCGTTTGACGATGTCGCCGTCGCGCGGGAGCTCCTCACTGCCCGGGTGGGCGCGCCCACCGGGGCGGGCGAATGAGGGCTTGGGACGCCAACCGTCTCGCGCGCGCCGCAGGCGCGCGCCTGGTCTTCCGCCCGGACGCCGACGCTCTGCCCGGCGGCGCTCAGGACGCCGCGCCTCCCGGACCGCTGCGCGTGTCGATCGACTCGCGCAGCGGTCGCCCCCGGCGATCTGTTCGTCGGGCTGCGCGGCGAACGCTCCGACGGCGGGGAGTACGCCGCCCAGGCGCTGCAGGCCGGCGCGTGGGGCGTGCTGGTGGCGCCCGAGCACGCGCTTGCCGTCGCCGCGATGGCCGAGGCCGCGGGGTCGGGCGTCATCGGGTATCGCGGCGTGGTGCTCGCGGACCCCAACCCGCTCATCGGCCTGCAGTCGCTCGCGCGCTCGTGGCTGACGGAGCTGCGCGGCGCCGGCACGCGGGTCGTGGCGATCACCGGCTCGACCGGCAAGACCTCGACCAAGGACATCCTCGCGGCACTGCTCGCCTCACACCTGCGGGTGAGCTGCGAGCCCGGAGAACTTCAACACCGAGATCGGCCTGCCGCTCGCGATCCTCGCCGCGCCCGCCGGCACCGAGGCGCTGGTGCTGGAGATGGCGATGCGCGGCCCAGGCCAGATCGCGGAGCTGACGGCGATCGCCGAGCCCGAGGTCGGCGTGATCGTGAACGTCGGCCCGGTTCACCTGGAGCTGCTCGGGTCGCTGGAGGCGATCGCGGCCGCCAAGGCCGAGCTGATAGCCGGTCTCGGCCCCGGCGCCACCGCGATCGTGCCCGCCGGCGAGCTGCTGTTGCGGCGGCACCTGCGGGACGACGTCCACACGGTCACCTTCGGGCCCGGTGGCGACGTCCGCTTCGCCGAGGATCGGCCCGACGGGGACGTTTGGATCTTGGCCGGCGCCGTCCCCGCCCGCGCGGACGCCCGACGGTCTGCGACCGGTACGGAGGACCGCTCGCCGCAACGCGATCGCGAGCGCGCGGAAACCCTCCCGGCCGAGCCCGCCCGCATCGTCCTGCGGCCCTCCTTCACGCAGAATCATCACCTGCGCAACCTGCTCGCGGCCGTCGCGGCTGCCCGCGCGCTCGGCGTTACGCCCGGCGGCGGGGTTACTGTGCGCTTCTCGGCGCTGCGCGGTGAGCGCATCCGACTGTCCGAGGACATAGTGCTGATCGACGACTGCTACAACGCCAACCCGATGTCGATGCGCTGCGCCATCGACGATCTCGCCGAGACCGCTCCCGGGCGGCGGGTGGCGGTGCTCGGCGACATGCTCGAGCTGGGCGCCGACGAGCTTCGCTTCCACCGCGAGATCGGTGCCCACGCGGCCGCGCGCGGCGTCGCAGTGCTCGTGACCGTCGGTCCGCTCGCGGCCGAGATGGCCGGCGCGTTCGCTCGCGCGGAGGTCCATTCGGTCGCCGACGCCCCGGCCGCCGCCGAGCTGCTCGCGGGGCTGCTCGCGCCCGGCGACACGGTGCTCGTGAAGGGCTCCCGTGGCGTCGGCCTGGAGCGCGTCGGCGAAGCGCTGCTCGCACGCGCGGTCCCCGACGGCGTTCGGGCCAGCGGACACGCCGCCCAGCCGGACGGGCGCTGAATGGGGCGCATCCTCTTCGGCGGCACCTCCGCCCTGCTCATCTGCATCTTCCTGAGCCCCAAGTTCATCGCGTTCCTACGCCGGCGCGAGTTTGGCCAGCACATCCGTGAGGATGGCCCCGAGGGTCACCACCAGAAGGCCGGCACGCCGACGATGGGAGGCATCATCGTGATGCTCGCCGTCGCGATCCCGTTCATGATCCTGACCAACTGGGATTGGCGCTCGGTGGGAGTGTTCGGCGCGATGATCGCGTGCGCGCTGCTCGGCTTCGCCGACGACTACACCAAACTCGTGCGGCGCCGCTCGCTCGGCCTGCGCGGGCGCACCAAGCTCGCGATCACGATCGCAATCTCGCTCGGGCTGTGGTTCGTCGCCAGCCACGAGGCGCACCTCGCCAGCGAGCTGCGCCTGCGCTTCGTCGATTACACGATCGATCTCGGGCCGTTCTACCCCGTGCTCATCTACCTCGTCGTAGCCGGCACCACCAGTGCGGTCAACCTGACCGACGGGCTGGACGGCCTCGCCGCCGGCTGCGCCGCGATCGTGCTGCTCTCCTACATCGCGATCGCGTTCGTCACCGAAGACTACGATCTGGCGATGCTCGCCGGCTGCCTCGTCGGCGCCTGCATCGGCTTTCTGTGGTTCAACGCGTTCCCCGCCACGATCTTCATGGGCGACACAGGCTCGCTCGGGCTCGGCGGCGCGATCGCCGGGCTGGCCGTGATGACCCACACGGAGGTCCTGCTGATCCTGCTCGGCGGGATCTTCGTGCTCGAGGCGCTGTCGGTCGCGATCCAGGTCTTCTCCTTCCAGACGACCCGCCGGCGCGTCTTCCTGATGGCGCCGATCCACCATCACTTCGAGCTCAAGGGCTGGTCTGAGACGAAGATCATCCTGCGCTTCTGGATCGTCGCCTCGATCTTCTGCGCGATCGGTTTCACCATCTATCACCAGAGCATCCGCTGAGGTGAGCGCGCACACCAGACCAGACATCGCCACCGGTCCCTACCTGATCGTCGGGCTCGCCCGCTCGGGGCGGGCGGCCGCGCTCGCACTGCGCGCGCGCGGCGAGCGGGCGATCGGCGTCGACGGAGGCGCGCCCCGAGGGCCTGGGGGTGCTCGCGGACGCCGGCGTCGAGCTGCACCTGCATGAGGACGGTGTGGCGCTGCTGGGGCATGTCGGTGCCGTCGTCAAGAGTCCGGGCGTGCCCCGGCAGGCGCCTGTCATCGCCGCGGCCCACGCGCGCGGGGTGCCCGTGCTCGGCGAGCTGGAGCTCGCCTGGCGCCTGCTGGAGAACGAGTTCGTGGCCGTGACGGGCACGAACGGCAAGACCACCACGGTGGAGCTGATCGGGCACATCCACCGGACCGCCGGCCTGCCGGTCGCGGTCGCCGGGAACGTCGGCGCCGCGCTCAGCGGTCTCGTGGGAGCGATCGCTTCGGATGTGACCATCGTCTGCGAGACTTCCTCGTTTCAGCTCGAGGACACACTCGCGTTCGCCCCCGAGGCGGCGGTTCTGCTGAACATCGCCCCCGACCACCTCGACCGGCACGCCACGCTCGACGAGTACACCGCCGCCAAGCTCCTGCTGTTCGCGCGCCAGTCGCCCGACGACCTCGCCGTGCTGCCCGCCGATTTCGGGCGTACAGCCGCCGGGCCTCGCGCGCCGCGTGCGCTTCGGCGGGGCTCCTGCACCCGACGGCGAGCCGTCCCGGGAGTCGGTGACGTTGAGCGAGGGTGTCGTCAGCTGGCGCGGCGAGCCGCTGCTGCGCGCGCGGGGAGATCCGCCTGCGCGGGCGCCACAACGCGGACAACGCGATGGCCGCCGCGGCCGTGTGCTTGGCGCGTGGGCTCGACCCCGACGCGGTGCGCGAGGGCCTGCGCACGTTCGCGGGCGTGCCGCATCGCCTGGAGGAGATCGCGCGCCGCGAGGAGGTGCTGTATGTCAACGACTCCAAGGCGACGAACGTCGCCTCGACGCTCGTCGCACTCGACGCGTTCGCGCCCGCCACCGTGCACCTGATCCTCGGTGGCCAGTCCAAGGGCCAGGACTTCACAGCATTGCGCGAGCCGGTGGAACGGCATTGCCAGGCCGTGTACCTGATCGGCGAAGACGCCACCCTGATCGCCTCGACGCTCGCGGGCATGCCCGTGCCGTTGCTCGAATGCGGGGAGCTCGAGCGGGCGCTGGAAGTGGCCGTGTCCACCGCGCGCTTCGGCGACGTGATCCTGCTCTCGCCGGCCTGCGCGAGCTTCGATCAGTTCGCCGACTTCGAAGCCCGCGGCGAGCGCTTCCGCGAGCTGGTCGAACAGCTCGGGATGGGCTCCTAACAGCAGCAGGGCGTCCGCGCGGACGCCCTTCGATGCACCGTCGGGGAGATCGGTGGAGGCATTGCCCGCGCGGCGTCGAAGAGACCATGGATGCCAGCAGCCGCAGCACGGCGCCCGCGCCCCAAGCCCGGACCCCGGGGGGCGAGCTCCCGTCCGCGCCCGACCGGCAAGGCCAAGGCCCAGCCGCACTCGATCGAGCATCGCATCCTGATCACCGCCACGATGTGCCTGCTCGCCTACGGCGCGGTGATGGTCTACAGCGCGACCTCGGCGACCGCGCTGCTGCAGGGCTCGGGCAACGGCAGCTCCTACCTGATCAAGTTCGTGCTCTACGGGGCGATCGGGCTCGTCGCGATGCGCGTGCTGGCGCGCGACGGGGTCGCCAAAGCTCAGGGCTTCGTCGCGCCGCTGCTGGCCGTGTCGTTCGCGCTCGTGCTGGCCGTGCACATACCCCACGTGGGGGTGTCGATCAACGGCGCGCGGCGCTGGATCGGCCCCGGCCAGCTGCAGTTCCAGCCCTCAGAGCTGCTCAAGCTCGCGCTCGTGCTGTACGCCGCCACGCTGCTGGCCAGACGCCCCAAGCGCGTGCACGACCTGCGCGGCGCTGTCGCGCCCGCTGCTGGTCGTCGTCGGCGGCGCCTGCCTGCTCGTCGCCACCGAGCCCGATCTCGGCACCGCGATGACGATCGCGTTCACGACCGCCGCGCTGCTGGTCGCGGCGGGCATCCCGGCGCGCAACCTCGCGATCGTCGCCGGTACGGCGTTCGGCCTGGTCGCGCTGTACGCGATCGCGCGCCCCTACGCCCGCGCGCGGCTGACCTCGTTCGTGGACCCCTGGGCGCACGCCTCCGGCAGCGGGTTCCAGGCCGTGCAGGGCCAGATCGCGATCGGCTCCGGGGGCCTGTTCGGCGTCGGGCCGGGACAGTCGGTGCAGAAGATCTTCTATCTCCCCGAGGCGCCCACCGACTTCATCCTCGCGGTCATCGCCGAGGAGCTCGGCGTCATCGGCGTGTGCGCGCTGCTGTTCCTGTACGGGCTGATCGCCTACGCCGGACTGCGCGTGGCCAAGTCCGCGCGCTCTCTGCACAGCGCGCTGATCGCCGTCGGCGTGACCTCCCTGATCGTCTCCCAGGCACTGCTCAACGTATTCGCCGTGCTCGGCCTCGCGCCGCTGACGGGAGTGCCGCTGCCGTTCGTCTCCTACGGCTCCAGCAGCCTGATCGTGATGCTCGCGGGGATGGGCCTGCTGCTGAACGTCGCCGCCGGTGGCACCGCGCACGTGCGCGCCGTCCCCTCGCGTGACAGGAGCCGTACGGCGGCCGACGCGCGAAAACAGGCAGGATGGGGCCGTGACACAGACGAGGATCGCGATCGCGGCGGGGGGCACCGCCGGACACGTCGCGCCGGCGCTGGCGGTGGCCGACGCGCTGCGGGCTGACGGTGCGTACGTAGCGTTCGTCGGCGGGACGCGCGCCGAGGCCCAGCTCGTGCCGGCGGCGGGCTATGAGCTGCGCACGATCTCAGTCGAGGGCCTCAGCCGCACCAATCCCCTGCACGCCGCCCGTGCGCTCGTGCGCGCCGACGCTCGCGTTCCCACGCGCGCGGGCGATCCTGCGGTCGCTCAGACCCGACGCGCGTGCTCGGCGGCGGCGGCTACGTCGCCGGGCCCGTGGGCCTCGCCGCGCTGTCGCTGCGCATCCCGCTCGTGTTGACCGAGGCCGACAGCCACCTCGGTCTCGCCAACCGCCTGCTCGCGCGCGGCGCGCGGCGCGTCTGCCTGGCGTTCCCGATCACCGGCCGCGATGGGGATCGCTACCGCGTGACGGGCCGGCCGATCCCCGTGCCCGACGCCGGCCGCGACGAGGCGCGGGCGCTGTTCGGGATCGCCCGCGACGAGACGTGCGTGCTGGTGTTCGGGGGTTCGCTCGGCGCGCGCTCGATCAACCTCGCCTCCATCGAGGCATTCGCGGGCGGCGCGGAGCAGGCCGCCGATGCTCGCGACGCGGCCGGCGAGGACTCTGGCGAGACAACTGGGGGAGGTCTTCTGGGGGTGGGGCGCCGCGACGGTGGTCGATCCGTGCACGTGCTCCACATCGCCGGGCGCCGCGACCATCCCGAGCTGGCCTCCCGCACTCTGCCCGACGGGTATGACCTGCGCGAGTATCTGGATCTGGAGGAATTCGCCCAAGCGCTGGCCGCCGCCGACCTCGTGGTCGCGCGCGCGGGTGGCTCGGTGTTCGAGATCGCCGCCTATGGCCTGCCCGCGATCTTGATTCCCTATCCGCAGGCCTCCGCCGATCATCAGACGGCCAACGCGCGCTGGATGGTCGACGCGGGCGCCGCGGTTCTCATCCCCGACGCGGAGCTGACCGGCGCGCGCCTCGCGCGCGAGCTCGCGGTGCTGCTGGAGCGATCCTGCGCGCCTGACGCGGATGGCGACGGCGTCGCGATCGTTGGCGCGGCCGGAGGCCGCACGCGAGGTGGCATCCGAGCTGCTCGCCGCGGCCGCGGCGATCGTCTCGGGCGGCGCTCGCATGAGCTCCTGCCGGAGCGCCCGTGGGACGGACGGCGGTTGCACTTCGTCGGCGTCGGCGGGCGCCGGCATGAGCGGCTACGCGCGCGCGGCCCACGCGCTCGGCGCGCAGGTCAGCGGCTCCGATCGGCGCCGCCTCCCCCTATACCGCGCGCCTGGCCGCAGACGGCGTGCTGCGCGCCCTGATAGGCGATCACGACGCGGCGAACGTGCCAGCGGGCGAGGACGTCGAGGTCGTCTACTCCAGCGCCGTCCCGCCCGAGAACCCCGAGCGTGCCGCGGCCCGCGCGCGCGGCCTGTCCGAGCGTCCGCGCGCCGAGCTGCTGGGCGAGCTGAGCGCGCTGCGACGCACGATCGCGGTCGCGGGCACCCACGGCAAGACGACGACCTCGGCGATGCTCGTCTCGGCGCTGCAGGCGGCCGGCCTGCAGCCCGCCTGGCTCGTCGGCGGCTCGGTGGGAGAGGGGCAGGACAACGCAAGCTGGACCGGTACGGGGGAGTGGCTGATCGTCGAGGCCGACGAGTCGGACCGCTCGATGCTCGCGCTCGACGTGGACATCGCGGTGCTCACGAACGTCGAGCTCGATCATCATGCGACCTTCGGCTCGCTGGCCGAGCTGCGCGAAGCGTTCGGAGCGTTCCTCGCACGGGCGCGCATGGCGATCGTCGTGTGGGATCGCCCCGAGCTGATCGCGCTGGCGAGCGCGCGGGTCGGGGCCGGGGCGGAGGTCCCCGCCGGGCCGGCGCTCGGGGACCGATCGCGGCGCCAGGGCGCATCCGGGGCCGAGGTCGGAGCGGAGGATGAGACCGGTATCGAGATCGTTCCCTTCGACGCGCCCACGCCGGCTCTCCTCGACGGAGGCTCGCGCTTTGGCTGGCGCGGGCACGAGGTCACACTGGCGGTGCCGGGCGTACACAACGCCCTGAACGCGACCGCCGCGCTGGAGGCCGCCCGCCTGGCGGGAGCCGACGAGGAGCGCGCGATCGCGGGACTCGCCGCGTTCCACGGCGCGGGCAGGCGCTTTCAGCCGCTGGGGGAGAGCGCGTGCGGCGCGCGCGTGTACGAGGACTACGCCCACCACCCGACCGAGGTCGCGGCGACGCTCGCGGGGGCCCGCACGCTTGCGCATGCGCGGCTGATCGCGGTGTTCCAGCCGCACCTGTACTCGCGCACGGCGATGTTCGCGCGCGAGTTCGGTGCCGCCTTGGCGCAGGCCGACGTCGCGGTCGTGCTCGACGTGTATCCCGCGCGCGAGCGCGCCGAGGACCATCCCGGCGTCAGCGGTCTGCTGATCGCCGAGGCGGCCGTCGACGCGCGGCGGGGTATGCCCGTGTACTGGCTGCCGACGTTCGCCGACGCCGAGCCGGTGTTGCGAGGGCTGCTGGGCGCGGGCGATGTCTGCGTCGTGATGGGCGCCGGCGACGTGGATGGGCTGGCCCGGAAATTGGTCGTGAGCGACGATGGCGCGTAAGCCCGCCTCCAGGGACTCGCCCACGACCGTGCCGTCGATCGTGGAGCGCGACTACTCGCTCGCGCGCATGGCGACGGTCCGCACCGGTGGCGAGGCCGAGTACTTCGCGCGCGCCGGGAGCAATGCCCAGCTGCGCGAGCTGCTCGCCTGGGCGCGTGCCGCGAACGTGCCCGTGGCGGTCGTCGGCTCGGGCTCGAACCTGCTGATCGCGGACGAGGGGGTGCGCGGGCTGGTGGTGAAGCTCGACCGCAAGCTCGCGCTGATCCAGCGCGAGGGGCCGTTGCGGATCGTCTGCGGCGGCGGCGCGCGGCTGCCCGCGGTCGCGACCCGCGCGGCGCAGGCGGGGCTGTCGGGGATCGAGTTCGGCGTCAACATCCCCGGCACCGTCGGCGGCGCGGTGCGGATGAACGCGAACGCTTACGGCGGCGAGCTCGCGCGGACGCTCGAGTGGGTCGAGATCGTGACCGCTCGAGGGGTCCGAGCGCCGTCTCCCCGAGCAGCTCGGGTTCGCCTATCGCCGCTCCAACCTCACGGACGGGGAGATCGTCGCGCGCGCCTCCTTCCTGCTCGCCGAATCCGACGTGGCCAGCGTCAAGGCCACGCTCGCGGAGATGCGCGCCCGCCGCCATGAGGCCCAGCCGCAGGGGATCAAGACGTTCGGCTCGACGTTCGTCAACCCGGAGGACCCCCGCGCCGAAGGCCGCACCGCCGGGCAGCTGCTGGCCGAGGCGGGCTGCAACGGCCTGACCGTCGGCGGCGCCCGGCTCGCGCCCAAGCACGCGAACTTCGTCGAGAACACCGGCGCGGCGACGACCGCCGACGTGCTCGCGGTGATGGCCGCGGGCCGCGCTCGCGTGCTGGAGCGTTTCGGCGTAGCGCTGGAGCCCGAGGTGCAGACGCTGGGGGACGTGCGGCTTCCGTGGGCCCCAGCCAGGGGTCCTAAGCGCTGAGTAGCCTCGCGAGCGAGGTCATTCCCAGACTCGGATCAGGGCTGATGCGGGGTCGATCGGTCCCGAGAAAGGGGGTGGAAGTATGTCGACGTCTGTCGCTGTACCAGCAACTGCGCTACTCGTTGCCCTGCTGGTCATAGACCGGCTCACGAGGTAGCAGGTTGCCCTCGAGCCCCGGTGGACGGCAGACCCCATGTCCACCGGGGCGATCTCATACGAGAAGGGGCCCGGTTGCCCGGACCCCTCAAAAGACAGCGACATCTGTCGTTGTACTAGCACCAGCATGGTAGCGCCACCACATCCTGGACACAATCAGCCCGGTAGGGGTTCGGGTCAGAAGGTCGAAGACCTCATGAATGGCCCGTTCCATAGCCGCGCCCGCCCCTCGCCGCCTGACCCATAGACGGGCGCGCCTCGCGTTCGGCGTGCCGCGCCCGTTGAGGGCCGCCGCGAGCATGACCCGCGCCGGGATCGCGGCGATGTGGGCGCGCCGGCGGCTGCGGATCGCGCTGCTGGCGGTCCTGATCGCGATACCGCTGCTGGGAGGGCGGTGGCTGCTGCTGCGCCACTCCTCGCTGAGCGCGGTCGAGCACGTGCAGGTTCGCGGGCTCGCCGGGGTGCACGGCGCGGACACCGCCGCGATCGAAACGGCCCTGACCGGCGCGGCGCACGGGATGAGCACGCTCGCGGTCAGCCCCGCTGCGCTGCGCGCGGCGGTCGCCTCATATCCGATCGTGCGCTACGGTCAGGGTCCATCCGAGCTTTCCGCACGGCCTGCGCATCGAAGTGATCGAGCGGCCCCCGTCGCGGCGCTCGTCGTCGGCGGCAGTCAGCACCGCCGTGGCGGCCGACGGGATCGTGCTCGGCCCTGGATTTCTGTCGGGCTCGCTGCCGCTCCTGAACGTCGGCAAGGCGAGCGCAGCTGCCGCCGGTGCGAGGGCGGCGACGACGCTACCCGCGGTCGGGGGAGCGTTCGCGGCGCTTCGCTGCTCGGCGCGCTCGCGGTGCTGGGCGCCGCCCCGGCACCGCTGGCGCACGCAGTCACGCGCGTCTACTCCGGGCCGGAGGGCCTGACGGTCGCGCTGCGTGGGGGCCTGCTCGCGTACTTCGGCGACGCCACGCGGCCGCACGCGAAGTGGCTGTCGCTCGCGCGCGTGCTCGCCGACCCGGGCTCGGCTGGTGCCGCCTACATCGACGTACGCCTGCCCGAACGACCGGCCGCGGGCTTCGCACCCGGCACGGTTCGCCCCGACGCGAGCTCCACCGAACCGGAATCCAGCGGCGCGGCCGACCCGAGCACCGCCGCGGAACTGGCCAGCGGTCTGGACGCCGCCGTCGGGGGCGGCTCGAGCTCGAGTACGGGCACGGGCACGACCTCCGGCAGCGCCGCGGGCACGGAACCGAGCGCCGGCGGCGAAGCGACACAGTCGGGCTCGACGCCCTCCGAAGTCGGCTCGACCTCCGGCGAAGCAGCGAGCGCCTCGCCGTCTTCGCAAGCCGGCTCGGCGGAAACCTCCGAAACGCCCACCACGAGCGGGGTTCCAGGAGGCTGAGCAACGCATCGCCGACCCCAGGCAGAACTCTGGACCTCGACTTGAGGTTTACCCCGCTGGAAGAGCGTGTCTCGGGGTCCGGTCGAGAGTTCCTCGATCTGCAACGATTGTTGCGAGATTGGATGCCGTCGTTGACAGGGCGAAGTTCCCTGCATAACGTGCGTCTTTCAGCGGGCCGGCCGACAGTGTCGATCGAACCCTTAACTCTTACTGAAGGCTGTGGACGGAACCCATCATGGAGAGCTCAGCGAGTAGCGGTATGACCGGCGCCGGCAGCTATCTGGCGGTGATCAAGGTCGTGGGCGTGGGCGGCGGCGGCACGAACGCGGTCAGCCGCATGGTCGACGCGGGTTTGCGCGGCGTGGAGTTCATCGCCGCCAACACCGACGCGCAGGCACTGGACATGTGCGACGCCGACATCAAGCTGAACATCGGCCACGAGTCCACCAAGGGCCTCGGCGCGGGCGCCAACCCCGAGGTCGGCCTCGGAGCGGCCTCGGAGTCGCGCGACGACATCAAGGAGGCGCTGAAGGGCGCCGACATGGTGTTCGTAACCGCGGGCGAGGGCGGCGGCACGGGCACCGGCGCGGCGCCGGTGATCGCCGACATCGCCAAGAACGAGATCGGCGCGCTGACCGTCGGCGTGGTCACGCGCCCGTTCGACTTCGAGGGCTCCCAGCGAGGCCGCCAGGCCGCCGAGGGCATCGAGCGTCTGCGCGAGGTCGTCGACACGCTGATCGTGATCCCGAACGAGAAGCTGCTGACGGTCGTCGAGCGGCGCACCTCGATGCTGGATGCGTTCAAAGAGGCCGACGACGTGCTGCGCCAGGGCATCCAGGGGATCACCGACCTGATCACGATTCCGGGCCTGATCAATCTCGACTTCGCCGACGTGCGCACGATCATGCACGACGCCGGCTCCGCGCTGATGGGCATCGGCACTGCCGGCGGCGAGAACCGCTGCGGCGACGCCGCCAAGGCCGCGATCTCCTCGCCGCTCTTGGAAGAGTCCGTCGACGGCGCCACCGGCATCCTGCTGAACATCACCGGCGGCAAGGACCTCGGCCTGTTCGAGGTCAACGACGCCGCCGAGATCATCCAGAACGCGGCCGACCCCAACGCCAACATCATCTTCGGCGCCGTCATCGACGAGGCGATGTCCGACGAGGTGCGCGTCACCGTGATCGGCACCGGCTTCGACCACCGTCCGGGACGCGCCGCCCGCGCGGAGGGCCGTACGCGCCGGGATCGCAGTCCCCGTATCGACGATCGCCAGCGCTCGTCGTTGGAGATCTCCGACGACGACATCGACGTTCCGCCGTTCCTGCGCTGATCTGGCCCGTCGGGCGCATGTGCTCGTGCCAACGGTGCGGTCCCGGACGGCATGAGCGAGCACGCCTGCAGCGCATTCGCTGCAGTGGTCAAGCCGCATTCCCCGCATCGGGAACAGCCCATCGTCAACGGGGTGCGACGCTCGCGGCTGGCGCATATGTGGGTTTCTCGTTTGATTGAATGATGCCGCTGCAGCGGCTGTTCAAATCAATGAACCCGCTTCCAGCGAGCGGGACGATCGGAGTGGGACCGGATGGCAGACGCTGAGGACGATGATCCAGATGACGGCAAGGTTCTCGAGCATGCCGAGTCGCTCGCGGCCGCCGGCAACGCCCGCGGGGCGGTGGCGGCGCTCGAGCAGTCCGGCGGAGCGGATGCCGTCGAGTCGTTCGTGGTTGCCCGGCCGTGGGACGGGACGATCGAGGGTCTGCTGGACGCGGCGCGCGCGCGGTTTCCGCAGAGCTCGAAGTTGCTGTATTACGTGGCCGACTACCGCGACCGCTTTCTAGGCGACCACGAAGCGGCGCTGGCTTGCTATGAGCAACTGCTCGAGCGCGACCAGGCCGACCTGGTTGCACGTGTCGGTCAGCTGCGTCAGCTGCGCCTGCTCGGGCGCGGAGGGGACCTCGAGCGGGCACTTGCCCAGGCACAGGCGCAGCCGCAGGTGGACCCCGACATGCTGGTCAGGGCGCAGGTCGAGGCGATGCTCGCGCGGTGCGACTACGCCGCAGTCGTCCGTGCCTGCGCCGACCGACCCGGCTGGTTTGCGTCGATCCTCGACTTCGAGCGATATGACGGCAACTGGCAGGTCGCCTCGCCCCTGGCGCGCGTGGCGCTCGAGCAGGGGGAGCGCGATCCGGACGCGCTCACGTCGATCGGGTCTGTCCTGGAGAGTCGCGGGGCATTGACCAGAGCCGTCGAGGCGTATCGCGCGGTCCTCGATGCAGACGCGGCGCATGGGCCCGCCCGCCTGGAGCTCGTCTCGACATTGTGCGGGCTCGGCCGTTTCGAGGAGGCACGGGTTGCGGTAGACGAGGGTCTCACCGCAAGCCCCGATGACAAGGCGCTGCTCGTGCAGTCCGCTCGTCTGAAGTTCGAACACAACGACATCGCCGAGGCGCTGACCGTTCTGAACGAGCTCTCGGAGCGCGATCCGGCCTATCAGCCGGCGGTCACGATGCGCATGGAGATCCTGTTGTCGACCCGCGCGCTCGCTGAGGCGGTCGCGTTGGCCGGCGAGGCGCTGGTGCGGTTTCCAAGTGACGTCCAGGTGCTGTGGTGGGCGGGCGCGATCGCGGCCGAACGCGAGGAATACTCGTGGGCGAGGGAGCTGTTCGAGCGATCTGCTCACCACTCGTGGCGCTCGGCCGCCGCGGAGCTGAGTCTCGGCCTGGGGCTTACGCGAGCCAAGGACCTGGGGGGAGCGCTCTCGGCCTACAGGCGAGCCTGCGAGTACGACCCCGACGATGTCTACGCGCTGGGCAACATGATGTACATCCTCTGGCGGCAGGGTCGCTACCGCGCGGCCGAGAGACGTTCGCGCAGGCCCAGCAGGCGCTCGACCGCCGCGCCGAGCAGCTCGGCGGGATCACGAGCCCGGACATAGCGAGCTTCCTGGCGGGCGTGTTCCTGGACATGGAAAGGAACTTCGCGGCCGCGGAGGAGGTGCTGCGCGAGGCCCAGAGCGAGGGCGGCACCCTGCCGGGCATACTGATCCAGCTGGTGGAGTGCTATCGCGAACGCCAGAGCTGCGGAGCGCCACCGTCTGTTGGGGATCGTCCTCGCAAGCCGCCGCGCGCGCCGCTGCGCGGTGAGAGCCCGCAGAGCGATCCCAAGCTCGACGGCGACGAAGCCTCCGAGGACTACTGGAGCGCGCGAGAGACGTACATGAGCTGCGTGCGGCACTTGAGCGAGCGCCTCGATCGACACGAGACCGTCGAGGTGCGCCTGGCGCTCGGTCGCGTGTGCCTGGCGATGGGCGAACTCGATGACGCGCGCGATCACTTCGAGCGCGCGCGCCGGGCGTTCCCGGAGCTGGCGCAGCCGTGGGCCCAGCTCGGGGTCATCGCCACGCACGCGGGACAGCACAGCAGCGCGCGGCGCCTCTTCGAGCACGCGCTCGAGCGCGATCCCGACGACCTGATCTCTCGCACGAACCTGGCCGAGGCGTGCCGCAAGAGCGGTCTCGCCGACCGGGCCGAGACGGAGTACCGGCGCGTGCTCGCGATCGCCCACGGCAACGTCGAAGCCCGGGTCGGCCTGGCCGAGCTGTATCTGGCGCGGGGCGAGGAGTCCGGCGATCCGGACGCCTACCACGAGGCGATCGCCTACCTCGCCCAGGCGCTCGACTACGGGCGCTCGAACGAGGGCTCGAAGTGGCTCAGGCGCGGCGAGGAGGGGGTCCCGAGCGCGAAAGAACTCGCCGCGATCCTCTACTCCCGCGGCTATGCCAAGGTCAAGCTGTACGAGAGCTCGGGAGCCCTCGCCAACCCCTCGCTGCTGAACGAGGCGCTCCAGGACTTCAGGGAGTGCCACCGTCTGGACCTTGGACAGCACAAGGCCGAACGCGCGATCGTGCGCCTGGAAGAGCGCACGAGCCGATTCCAGCCCGATGCGCTCGAAAACCGGTTCGGACCGCCGCTGGTGGTCTTGCTGGCGCTGATCGTGTTCGTCGTCAGCCAGATCAGCTTCTACTCCGGCTGGCCCGTCTCCCTCACCCAGGCCACCTACGTGACGCTGACCTTCAGCGCGCTGCTGTTCGCGATCGCCGGTCTCGGCCTGCCGCGGCTGTTGAAGCTGAAAGTGGCGGGCATCGAGTTGGAGAGGTCCTCGGTCACTCAGGTGAGCAGTCCGGTGTCCCTCGGCATCGGCAAGTGATGTTCCGGGCGGCGCATGCGCCGCCCGGCGAGGCCGCACATGTGCGGCCTCCTCACACGCCGCATGCGGCGTGTGAGCGACCGGCGCACGCGCCGGTCGGCGGGACCGTGCATGCACGGTCCCGAACCAGGCCGCATGCGGCCTGGTCACCGTCAGGCGCATGCGCCTGACGGCGTCCTCGCACATGTGCGAGGACGAACTGCACCCTGCGCTCGTGCGTGTCTGGCGTGGCGCTCGATAGCCTGCGCGCGCATGCCGTCCACTCTGCGCCGCACCGCCCTGTTCGACCGCCACGTCGCCGCCGGGGCCAAGCTGGTCGAGTTCGCCGGCTGGGAGATGCCCGTCTTTTATGAGGGCCCACCCACCCCGGTCCGCCAGGAGCACACGGCGGTGCGCACCGCCGTGGGCGTGTTCGACGTCTCGCACATGGGCGAGATCGAGACCTCCGGCCCGCAGGCGCTCGCGCTGCTGCAACGGCTGATCTCGAACGACCTCTCGCGCGTGCCGATCGGCGGCGCGCAGTACGGGCTGCTGTGCCGCGAGGACGGAGGGGTGCTCGACGACCTGTTCACCTATCGCCTGGACGCCGAGCGCTGGTTGACGGTCACCAACGCCGCCAACCACGAGCGCGACTTGGAGTGGTGGCGTGCCCACGCCGACGAGTTCGACGCGCGCGGTGGAGGATCGCATCGAGGACTACGCGATGCTCGCCGTGCAGGGTCCCCGTGCGCGCGAGCTCGTGCAGGCGATCGCCGACGCGCCGCTGCCCCCGCGGATGACCGCCGCCCCGCGGCGGCTGGCGGGCGTGGAGATGCTCGTGTGCGGCACCGGCTACACCGGCGAGGACGGCGTCGAGCTGCTGCTCTCAGCCGAGCCGATGCTCCCGCGCTGTGGGATGAGCTGATGCGTCGCGGCGCCGTCCCCGCGGGCCTCGCCGCGCGCGACACGCTGCGCCTGGAGGCCTGCTTACCACCTGTACGGCAACGACCTCTCGACCGAGCGCGGGCCGATCGAGGCCGGGCTCGGCTGGTGCTGCGTCGAGGACACCGGCTTCGTCGGCTCCGAGGCCGTGCGCGCGGTGCGCGCGGCCGGCCCGCGCGAGCGACTCGTCGCGTTCGCGATCGACGGGCCCGGGATCGCGCGCCAGGGCAACCCGATCGCCGGTGGGGGCGAGGTCACGAGCGGCACGCTCTCGCCCACTCTGGGGATCGGTGTCGGCCTCGCCTACGTCCCCTCCGAGCACGCCGCCGTGGGGACCCGTCTCGAGATCGACGTCCGTGGCAAGATGCGCGCGGCCGTGGTCCGTGAGAAGCCTCTCTACCGAAAGGGCGCGTGATGTCCGAGGCGGGTTATCCCGAGGATCTGCTGTACCACCCCGAGCACGACTGGGCGCGCATCGACGCCGGGCGGCCCGACGAGGCGACGCTGGGGATCACCTGGTACGCGCAGGACGCCCTCGGCGAGGTCGTGTTCTTCGAGGCGCCCGCCGTCGGCACGCTGCTCGTGCAGGGCGCGCCCTACGCGGAGGTCGAGTCCGTCAAGGCAGTATCCGACGTCGTCGCGCCGCTGTCCGGCGAGATCGTCGCGGTCAACGACGCGCTCGAGGACAGCCCCCAGCCGATCAACGAGGACCCCTATGGCGAAGGCTGGATGGTGCGCATCGCGCCTGAGCGATCCGGCCGAGCGCGAGGCGCTGATGGACGCGGAGGCCTATTCCGCCACGCTTGGGCGGCTAGGCTGAGGCGAGCCCTTGAGCCGCTACACCGCCACCACCCCGCAGGACCTCGAGCGGATGCTCGCGACGATCGGCGTCGGCTCCGTGCAGGAGCTGTTCGACCGCCAGATCCCCGCGGGCGTGCGGCTGGGACGCGCGCTCGAGCTGCCCGACGGGATGGGCGAGCAGGACGTCTACGCGCACCTGCGCGAGCTGGCTTCGCGCAACGTCAGCGCCGAAGATGAGATCTCGTTCCTGGGGGCGGGCATGTACGACCACTACGTGCCGGCGCTGATCGACATGCTGATGGAGCGCTCGGAGTTCCTCACGCCCTACACCCCCTACCAGCCCGAGATCTCCCAGGGCGGGCTGCAGGTGATGTTCGAGTACCAGACCGCGATCTGCGAGCTGACGGGCCTGCCCGTCTCCAACGCCTCGGTGTACGAGGGCCCGAGCGCCGTCGCCGCGGCCGGCTATCTGGCGAAGCTGCACAACGGCCGCACGCCGCCTGGTCGTGAGCGCGGGCATGCACCCGCACGCGATCCAGACGCTGCGCACGCTCGCGCACGGCTACGGGATGAGCGTCGTCGAGGTCGCCGCTCGCCGACGGCGTCACCGACGTGGAGGCATGGACGCGAGGCGATCGACGCCGACACCAGCGCGGCGATCTTCGCCCAGCCGAACTTCTACGGCGCCGTCGAGGACGCCGCCGCGCTCAGCGCCGCCGCCAAGCGGCGCCGGCGGGCGAGGCAGGGCAAGGCGCCAGTGGTCGTCGCGCAGGTCGACCCGATCGCGCTCGGCGTGCTCGCGGCGCCGGGCGAATGCGGCGTGGACGTGGCCGTCGGCGAGGGTCAGCCGCTCGGCAACCGCCTGGACTTCGGCGGACCCTCGTTCGGGCTGTTCGCCGCGCGCGAGGAGTACCTGCGCCGGATGCCCGGACGGATCGCCGGGCGAGACCGTGGACGTGGACGGGCGGCGCGGCTTCGTGCTGACGCTGCAGACGCGCGAGCAGCACATCCGCCGCGAGAAGGCGACCTCGAACATCTGCACCTCCCAGGCGCTCAACGCGCTCGCGGGCGTCGTCTACCTGGCGTGGCTGGGGCGGCGCGGGATCGTCGAGCTGGGCGAGCTGCTGCTCGCGCGCACCCACTACGCCCGCGAGACGCTCACGGCGCTCGACGGCGTGCGAGCGCGATGCACTCCCAGCCGGTGATCCGCGAGTTCGCGCTGCGCCTCGACGCCGACGTCGCGCGCGGTCAAGGCGCGCTGCGCGCGCGCCGGCGTGAACCCGGGCGTCGACATCCACGCGCTGACCGGACGCGAGTCCGATCGCGGCGGCCTGCTGGTGGCGCATCACCGAGCAGCGCTCGCGCGCGGACATCGACCGGCTCGCGGACGTGCTCGGGGCGGCCGTGGCGGCCGAGCGCCGGCAGGCGGTCCCCGCATGACGCGCGGCGGCGCTGGTGCGTGACTCGTGTGACGAGCTCGGATAGGCGACTGACCTGCAGCAGCGCGACCGCGCGCGCACGATCTTCGAGAAGGGCGCTCCCGGGCGCCGCGCGTTCGTTTGCCCGGAGCTCGACGTGCCGGTGGTGGACCCCGAGCAGCTGCTGCCCGCGCGCTACCGCCGCGGCGCAGGCCCCGCGGCTGCCGGAGGTCTCAGAGCCGGAGATCGTGCGCCACTACGTGGGCATCTCCAAGCGCAACTTCGACCTGGACTCAGGCTTCTACCCGCTCGGCTCGTGCACGATGAAGCACAACCCGCGCCTGCACGAGCGCGCCGCCGCGCTGCCCGGACACGCGCGGCTGCATCCGCTGCAGGACCCCGCCCGCGCGCAGGGCGCGCTGGAGCTGATGTGGCGGCTGCAGGGCGCGCTCGCGGAGATCGCCGGGCTGCCGCACGTCTCGCTGCAGCCCTCGGCCGGCTCGCACGGCGAGCTCGCGGGGCTGCTGCTGACGCGCGCCTATCACGAGCAGCCGCGGCGAGACCCACCGTCGCAAGGTGCTGACGCCCGACACCGCCCACGGGACCAATCCCGCGACCGTGACGATGGCCGGCCTCGAGGTCGTCAAGCTCGCGACCGACGCCGCACGGCGGGATCGACCTCGACGACCTGCGCGCGAACGCCGACGGCGACGTGGCGTGTCTGATGCTGACCAACCCGAACACGCTCGGCGTGTTCGACCCCAACATCGAGGAGATCGCCGCGATCGTGCACGGCGTCGGCGCGACGCTGTACTACGACGGGGCGAACCTCAACGCGGTGATGGGCGTCTCGCGCCCCGGGGACATGGGGTTCGACATCGTCCACTTCAACCTGCACAAGTCCTTCACCCAGCCCCACGGCGGCGGTGGTCCCGGGTCGGGCCCGATCGCCGTAGCGAGCGGATCGCGCCGTTCCTGCCGACCCCGATCGTCGTCAGGCGCGACGTGGATGGTGCGGACGGCTGGGACGGCGAACGGGGCCACGAATGGCGCCGCGTCCGCGGGTACGGCGAACGAGGCCGCTTCCGCGCGACCCATGTTCGACCTCGATTTCGGCGCGGAGGGCGACGGGCCGGGCTCGCGCACGATCGGCCGGTTGCGCGGGTTTCACGGCAACTACGGCTGCTTCGTGCGCGCCTACGCCTACATCCGCTCGCTCGGCGCCGACGGCCTGAAGGACGCCTCGGAGACGCGCGGTGCTGAACGCCAATTACCTGCTCGCGCGACTGCGCGAGGACGGCATCGTCGCCGAGCACCTGCCGCTCGCCTACGGAGAGCTGTGCATGCACGAGTTCGTGCTCTCGGGCGGCCCGATGAAGCGCGAGCTGAAGCTGAAGACGCTCGATCTCGCCAAGCGCCTGCTCGACTTCGGGTTCCATCCGCCGACCGTGTACTTCCCGCTGCTCGTCGACGAGGCGCTGATGGTCGAGCCGACCGAGACCGAGACGCGCGAGACGCTCGACGCGTTCGCCGAGGCGATCGCCGCGATCCTGCGCGAGGCCGCCACCGAGGGCCGGAGGTCGCGCAGAACGCCCCCTACACGACCCCGGTCAGGCGCCTGGACGAGGTCGCGGCGGCGAAGCGCCCGGTCATCCGTCAGACGCTGGATGACGTCGCATACGACTGCGCATCTTCTCCGGCATCCAGCCCACGGGCTCCAAGCACCTGGGCAACTACATCGGCGCGATCGCCCAGTACGTCGCCGGGCAGGACCGGGGCGAGGCGCTGTACTGCATCGTCGACCTGCACGCGATCACCGTCTCCGTATGAGCCCGCGCGGCTGCGCGAGAGCCTGTATGACCTACCGCGCTGCTGCTCGCCGCCGGGCTGGACCCGCGGCGCTGCATCCTGTTCCGTCAGGGCGACGTGCAGGAGCACACCGAGCTGTGCTGGCTGCTGAGCGGCGTGACCGAGCTGGGGCGGCTGCAGCGGATGCACCAGTTCCGCGACAAGTCGCGTGCTCCAGCGCGAGCTGGTGAGCGCCGGGCTGCTGATGTATCCGGTGCTGCAGGCCGCCGACGTGCTCGCCTACCGCGCCGACGAGGTCCCGGTGGGCGAGGACCAGCGCGAGCACCTGGAGCTGATGCGCGACGTCGCGCGGCGGTTCAACGCGCGGTTCGGCGACGGCGAGGAGGTGCTGGTGGTGCCCGAGCACCGCATCCCCGAGGTGGGCGCGCGGATCATGGACCTGCAGGACCCCACGCGCAAGATGTCCACGACCGGCGGCGAGCGAACAGGGGACGGTGTACGTGCTGGACGAGCCGCGCGCGATCGAGAAGAAGATCAAGAGCGCCGTCACCGACTCCGGCACGGAGATCCGCCGAGGCGAGGACAAGCCGGGCGTGACGAACCTGATCGAGATCCTGGCGGTCGCGCGCGCGAGCACGCCCGAGGCGGTCGAGGCGGAGCTGGCGGACGCGCGCGGCTACGGCGACCTGAAGGCCGCGGTGGCCGAGGCGACGGTCGCCTACCTCGCGCCGGTGCGCGAGCGCTACACCGATCTGCGCGCCGACGAGGACGCGCTGGAGGCCGTGCTCGTCGACGGTGCGGCCCGCGCGCGCGGGATCGCCGCCGGGACGCTCGCCGACGTGCGCGAGCGGATGGGCGTGGGCCGGCGCGAGCCGGCGCGGTGGCCATCCTGCGTGATCGCTACGGTGGGAGCGATGAGCTCCGTCGCGACGCTCGATCTCGACCTCGACGTGTTCAGCGGGCCGTTCGACCTGCTGCTGACGCTGGTTCTGCGCGAGGAGATCGACCTGCTCGAGCTGGCGCTGGCCGACGTGGTGCTCTCCTACCTCGACCATCTCGAAGCTCGCGGCGAGCTGGACCTGGAGACCGCGACCGAGTTCATCGTGCTGATCGCGGCGCTGCTGGAGCTCAAGTCCAAGCTGATGCTCGCGAGCGAGGACGACGAGGAGCTGCTCGAGATGGAGCCCGAGGAGGCGGCGGAGGAGCTGCTCGCACGGATGCTCGACGCGCGCCGCTACCGCTCCGCCGCCGGCCACCTGCAGCGAGCTGCTCGACGCACGAGCACGGCACCCGGTTTCGCGAAGCGCCGCCGCCCGCGCACCTGCGCCGCACCGAGCTCGCGCCCGCGGAGGGCTCTCAGGACCCCGACGTCCTGGGCGAGGCGATCGGACGGCTGCTGAGCATGCCCCCGACGATCAGCCTGCGTCACATCGGCTGCCGCGAGTGACCGTCACCGAGCGCCTGGCGCACCTGCGCGGGCTGCTGCGCCGGGGAGCGTTCAGCTTCGAGGAGGCCGTCCGCGGCGCCGACCGCATGACGGTCGCGGTCACGCTGTTCGCGTTGCTGGAGCTGTACAAGCGCGGCGAGGCCGACTGGCGCCAGCCCGAGAGCTTCGGCGAGATCGCGATCGAGGCCGTCGGCGCCCAGCCGCCGCGGCGGTCGACGGCCGTCGGCAGGATCGGCGGCATCGGAGCTCCGACCGACGGTCGCGCCGGCAGATCGGCCTCAGGCGGAGCGCCGTCGCCGAGGAGCCGCGGCGACCGAGCGGAGCGGCGAGCACTCGCCGGCCCGAGGGCGGCGACGAGCTGGCGAGCACGATCGAGGCGCTGCTGTTCCTCTCGCCCGACCCGCTGAGCGTCGACCGAGCTGGCCGAAGCGGCCCAGGCCGGCGAGGCCGATGATCCGGGCGGCGCTCGGCGCTGCTCGCCGAGCGGTACGCGCCCGGGCGCGCGCGGGATCGTGCTGCGCGAGCTCGGCGGCGGGTACACGTTCGCGACCGACCCCGCCACCGAGGACGCCGCCAGGCGCCTGTTCAGCCGTCCGCGCACGGCCACGCTCACGCCCGCGCAGGCCGAGACGCTGGCGATCGTCGCCTACCTGCAGCCGGTGTCGCGCCCGGAGATCACGCGCATCCGCGGCGTCAGCGCCGACTCGGCCGGCGACCACGCTGCTGGAGCGCGGCCTGATCGAGGAGGCCGGCCGCTCGCAGTTCGGCGCGGTCACGTATCGCACGAGCACGCTGTTCCTGAAGCTGTTCGGCCTGCGCTCGCTGCAGGAGCTGCCCGACGTCGCGCGCTGGGACCCGACGCCCGAGGAGCAGGCCGAGCTGCGCGAGCGACTGCTGCGCGCGGGGGAGGCCCGGGCCGGGGGCGGACCTACGCCGGAGTAGGGTTCTCGACCTAGGCCCAGGCGCTCGGTATGCGCCTGGCCAAGCACCTCGCCCACGCGGGCGTCGCCTCGCGGCGCGCCGCCGAGACGCTGATCGCCGAAGGGCGTGTGCGCGGTGGACGGCGAGATCGTGACCGATCCCGCGCGGGACGTGGGGCGAGCGATCGCGTCGAGGTCGACGGGCGCGCGCTGGCGGGCGCCGAGCCGCGGGTCGTGTACGCGGTGCAACAAGCCGCTCGGCGTGCGTCTCCACCGCGCGCGACACCCACGGGCGCCCGACGGTCGTCGAGCTCGTGCCCGCCGGCGGGCTGCGGCTGTATCCCGTCGGGCGGCTCGACGCCGACAGCAGCGGGCTGATCCTGCTGACCAACGACGGCGAGCTCGCCAACCGGCTGACCCACCCGCGCTATGAGGTCCCCAAGACCTACCTCGCGCGCGTCGGCGGCGGGCGCTGTGGGGGAGGGCGCGCTGCGAGCGCTGCGCGACGGCGTCGAGCTGGAGGACGGCCGCACCGCGCCCGCCCGGGCGCGCCGCGTGCGGCGCCGGACTCTGATCGAGCTGACGATCCACGAGGGCCGCAACCGGCAGGTGCGGCGGATGTGCGAGGCGGTCGGTCATCCCGTGCTCGCGCTGGAGCGCGTCGCGTTCGGGCCGCTGCGCCTGGACGGCCTCGCGCCGGGCGGGCATCGGCGGCTGAGCGAGGCCGAGGTCGGGCGGCTGCGCGAGCGTGCGCTGCCGCAGCGCTCTGACACAATCGCCGCCCATGCGACTGTTCGCCCTGCGCGGCGCCACGAGCGTGCCGCGCAACGACGCCCAGGAGATCCTGGACGCGACGACCGAGCTGATGAGCGCGATCATGGAGCGCAACTCGCTCACGCCGGAGCACGTCGTCAGCTGCATATTCACCGCCACCAACGACCTCAACGCCGAGTTCCCGGCCGTCGCGGCGCGCGCGCTCGGGTTCGAGCGGGTGCCGCTGCTGTGCGCGCGCGAGATCCCCGTGCCGCGGGCGATGCCGCGCGTGATCAGGGTGCTGATCCACTACCACGCCGACGACGACCACGAGCCCCGGCACGTCTACCTCGGCGACGCCGCCAGCTGCGCGCCGACTTACAGTCCGCGCAGTAGCCGCGGCGCCGGCGCGCGTGACGGGCGTCGGCGCCGGCCCTGGTCGGGCTCGCCGACGTGTTCGGCACAATGAGCCGACCATGGCCCTCGAGTTCGCCGAGCGCATCCGTCGCATCCCCGTCTATCCCGCCGCCGGCGGCTACGCCGAGCAGGCGCCGCTCGTGCGCCTGGCGAGCAACGAGTCGCCCTACCCGCCCCTGCCGGCGGTGCGCGAGGCGATCGACCGCGCGCTGTCCTCGCCTGAACCGCTATCCCGACCCCTCCAACTCGATCCTGCGCGAGCGGCTGGCCGACCGCTACGAAGTGCCGGTCGTCGCAGATCGCGATCGGCAACGGCTCGTGCGACATCCTGCTCGCGGCCGGCGAGGCGCTGCTGGAGCCGGGCGCGGAGCTCGTGCTACGCGTGGCCGTCGTTCTCGGTCTACCCGCACCTCTCCGCCGCCTCCGGCGCGCGCGCGATCACCGTCGCGCTCGACTCCGAGCAGCGCCACGACCTGCACGGCGATGCTGCCGAGATCACCGTCGCGACCCGTCTGGTGATCGTGTGCAACCCGAACAACCCCACCTCGACCGCGCTCGCCCGCGGAGGAGATCGCCGCGTTCGTCGCCGAGGTCCCGCCGCACGTGTGCGTGATCGTCGACGAGGCCTACTGCGAGTTCAACCTGCTCGGCGATCCCGACGCCTCGATCGAGCTGCTGGGCGCCACCCCAACCTGGTGCTGCTGCGGACGTTCTCGAAGGTGTACGGCCTGTGCGGGCTGCGCGTCGGGTTCGCGCTGTGCGGCTCGGAGGATCTGCCCCGGGCGGTCGATCAGGTGCGCCAGCCGTTCTTCTGCAACGCGCTCGCCCAGGCCGCCGCGGTCGAGGCGCTGGCCCACCAGGACGCCGTGCTCGAACGCGTCGACGAGCACCGTCGCCGAGCGCATCTCCGTCGCCGAGGGCCTGCGCGCCCTCGGCCTGCAGCCTGGCCGACTCGCAGGCGAACTTCTGCTGGATCGACCTCGGCGAGCGCGACGAGGCGAGGTCATGCGCGGGTTGGAGGACCGCGGCGTGCTCGTGCGTGGCGGGGGTGCGCTGGGCAGCGACACGCCCGCGTTGCGCGTCACATACGGCACGCCCGAGGAGAACGCCCGGTTCCTCGCGGCGCTGGGCGAGGTGATCTGAGCGCGCGGCGCAGGACCGCGGTCTCGCCGGCAGCTCGCTGTCCTCGCCGGAGCTCGCCGCTCGCGAGGCGCTCTCGCGGGCGCACAGCCGTCTCTCATCGCTGGACGGAAACATGTCGGTCTGCTACAAAGACTCCAGACGATTATGACCGCGACGGTTCGCACATCCGGCTGCACATCTAGCGCCCTCGCCGCGTGGTCTTCGTCCTGCGCCTATTTCGCCTGGCGATTTATCTAGGCGCTTCGGCCCCTGCCCGCGTGTGTGAGAGCGGGCGCCGGCGGCCGCACCGGGTCCGAGGTCTCGGACCGAGCGCCTACACGGCGTGCACAACGCCACCCTCACACCGTCGGTAGGTAAAACTCCAGGCGTAAGGTGAAAGGATGAGTCGATGATGATCGTCATGAAGGAGACCGCGACCCCCGAGGAGGTCGACGCGGTCGTCGAGAAGATCGAGCGAGCCGGGGCGCTCGCCCACCGCAGCACGGGCGCGCGCGTGACCGTGATCGGGGCGATCGGCGACGTCGAGCAGGACGCGAACGTCGAGAGCCTCGGCCTGGAGGGTCAGCCGGGCGTCGACCGGGTGGTGCCGATCCTCAAGCCCTACAAGCTCGCCTCCTCGCAGATCACCCACGGCGAGCGCACCGTGCTGGACATCGAGGGGCGCAAGATCGGCGGCGATCACTTCGCGCTGATCGCCGGCCCGTGCACGGTCGAGATCGCGCGAGCAGACACTGCAGACCGCGCGCGTCGGTGCGAGACGCGGGCGCGTCGCTGCTGCGCGGCGGCGCTTACAAGCCGCGCACCTCGCCGTACGCATTCCAGGGCCTCGGCCTGGAGGGGTTGCGGCTGCTCGCCGAGGCGAAGGCCGAGACCGGCCTGCCGATCGTCACCGAGCTGATGGACATGCGCGACCTGGAACCGGTGCTGGAGGTCGCCGACGTGATCCAGATCGGCGCGCGCAACATGCAGAACTACCCGCTGCTCGCCGAGATCGGACGCTCCGGGCGTCCCGCGCTGCTCAAGCGCGGGCTCTCCTCGACGCTGGACGAGCTGCTTGATGGCGGCCGAGTACATCCTCAAGGAAGGCAATCCCAACGTGATGCTGTGCGAGCGCGGCATCCGCACGTTCGAGACCGGCCTACCGCTTCACGCTCGACCTGATGGCCGTGCCGGTGCTCAAGGAGCTCTCGCACCTGCCGGTGATCGTCGATCCCAGCCACGCCGCCGGGCCGGCGCGAGCTCGTGCTGCCGCTGTCCCTCGCCGCGGCCGCCGCGGGCGCCGACGGCATCATCGTCGAGGTGCACCCCAACCCCGACGAGGCCGTCTGCGACGGGCCGCAGGCGCTGCCGGACTCCTTCGCCGAGTACGCCTCTGCGGTCGAGCGCGCTGCGGCACTGGCCGGGAAGGCGCTCAGCGCCGTCTGATGGTCGTCCGGCCGACGCCTGCAGCAGCGCCGCCGGACGCCCGATCGGGGCACGCCCGTTGAAGGTCGCCGTTCTCGGCGTCGGCCTGATCGGCGGCTCGATGGGCCTGGCCGCGCGCGCTCGCGCGGGCGCGAGGTGTGCGGGTATGACACCGATCCCGCAGCGTGCGCGAGGGCGCTCGAGCTGGGGGCGATCGATCGGCGGCGCCTCGACATCGCCACGGCGGTCGCGGGGGCGCAGGTCGTTTTCGTCGCCACGCCCGTGGGCGCGCTTGCGGACACCGTCTCACAGGCGCTCGCGCACGCAGGGCAGGACTGTGTTGTCAGCGACGTCGGTTCGACCAAGCTCGCGCTGGACGATGCCCGCCGACGACCCTCGCTTCTTCGGCGGGCACCCGCTCGCGGGCGCGGAGACGACGGGCGTTGCGCATGCGCGTGAGGACATGTTCGAGGGGGCGAGCTGGTACCTGACGGCCGATTTCCCCACCAAGGACCCGGATCTGCTCGACCGCCTGCTCGACCTGATCGGGCGCCTCGGGGCTCATCCGCGGACGGTCGTCCGCCGCGGCCCACGACCGCCTCATGGCCTGCATCTCGCACCTCCCGCACGTGTTCGCCAACGTCCTTGCGGAGCAGGCGCTGGCCGCCTACGAACGCGAGGGCTCCAAGCCGATCGCCGGTCCCAGCTTGCGCGATGCGATCCGGGTCGCCGGCGCCAACACCGCGGTTTGGACCGACATATACCTCGCCAACGGCCCTGCGTTGATCGCCGCCATCGACGAGGTCACAGCGGGACTCGACCAAGCGCGAGAGATGCTCGCCGAGGCGGGACGCCGGAGCCCTCGCGGCCTGGAACGAGCGCGCGCAGGCGGCCCGTCAGGCGCTGCTCGAGCGACGAGCCGGCCGATCCCTTCGCGGACGCATAGGCTGAAGACTCATGAACCTGCGCTTCGAGCCATCCAGCGGGCTCGCCGGTGAGCTGCGCGCGCCGGCGGACAAGTCGATCTCCCATCGCGCCGCGCTGCTCGGCGCGATGGCCTCCGAGCCGGTGCGGATCGAGAACTATCTGCATGCCGCCGACACGACCTCCACCCTGGACGCGGTCCGGGCGCTCGGCGCGCTCGTGGAGGTCCGCGACGGAGAGACACGATCCGCGGCACCGGCCTGCGCGAGGCGCGCGAGCCCGACGGGCCGATCGACGTCGGCAACGCGGGTACGTTGATGCGCCTGCTCCCGGGCTGGCTGGCCGCACAGGAGGGCCGCTCGTTCACGCTCGACGGCGATGACTCGATCCGTCGTCGGCCCGGTCGATCGCATCGCCCTCCCGCTGGGGCAGATGGGCGCCGAGTTGGATGCGCGCGACGGACGGTTTCCGCCGCTGACGGTACGCGGTGCGCGCCTGCGGGCGATCTCCTGCGAGCTGCCCGTGGCGAGCGCGCAGGTCAAGTCCTGCGTGCTGCTGGCGGCGCTGGCCGCCGATGGCGCCACGACCGTCGGCGAGCCCGAGCGCAGCCGCGACCACACCGAGCGGATGCTGTTGCGCGCGGGGGTCAATATCCACCGCAACGGTCGCCATGTCACCGTCGTCAACGCCGACGAGCTGATCCTCGACCGGGTGTGCGTCCCCGGCGATCCCAGCTCGGCCGCGTTCCTGGTGGCCGCAGGCGTGCTCGTGCCCGGCTCGCGCCTGTTGCTGCGCGACGTCGGCGTGAACTGGACGCGCACAGGCTTTCTGCGGATCGTGCGGCGCATGCGCGGGATCGTGCTCGGCGATCTCGAGGACGGAAACCGGTGAGCTGTCCGCGGAGGAGCCGGTGAGCGACCTCGACATCGCCCACGGCGCGCTCGAGGCGACCGTCGTCGAGGCCGACGAGGTGCCGCTCGCGATCGACGAGCTGCCGCTGGTGGCGCTGCTCGGCTGCTACGCCGAGGGCGAGACGATCGTGCGCGGCGCCCAGGAGATGCGCGTGAAGGAGTCCGATCGCATCGCGGGCGTCGTCGAGGGGCTGCGCGGCCTCGGGGCGGACATCGAGGCGACCGATGACGGGTTCGCCGTACGCGGCACGGGCGGGTTGCGCGGCGGCAGTCATCGACGCACGGGGCGATCACCGCATGGCGATGATGGGCGCCGTCGCCGGACTGGCCTCGCGCGAGGGGGTCGAGGTCCTCGGGATCGAGGTCGCCGCGGTGTCCTATCCGGGATTCGTCAGAGGATCTAAGGGTCGGAGCTCGTGACTGCGGCCGTGAGAGGATCGTCCGTCGCGCCCGCCCGTCCGGGCGCTCGCGGCCGGCGAGCGCGGACGGGCCGCGTGCTCGTAGCGATCGACGGTCCTGCCGGCGCGGGCAAGTCCACGGTCGCGCGCGCGCTCGCGCCGCGGCTCGGCTTCACCTACCTGGACAGCGGCGCGATGTATCGCTGCGTCGCGCTGCTCGCTCTCGCCTCGCCCGGAGGACGCCCCGGCCGCGCTCGCGCGAGCGCGCGCACATCGAGCTGGGCGCCGCGCGTGCTGCTCGACGGACGCGACGTGACCGATGCGATCCGCGCACCCGAGGTCTCCGAGGCCGCCTCGCGTGTGGCCGCCGACCCAGCGGTGCGCGAGCGCGCTGGTGGCCAAGCAGCGCGAGACGATCGCGACACGGCGACTGGGTCGCGGAGGGTCGAGACATCGGCACCGTCGTCGCCCCCGAGGCGCGAGCTGAAGATCTTCCTCACAGCCGATCCTCGCGAGCGCGCGCGCAGGCGTGCGAGCGAACTGGGCGCCGATCCGGAGGCGGTGCTGGCCGAGCAGACCCTGCGCGACGAGCGCGACTGCACGCGCGAGCACAGCCCGCTGGCGCCGGCGATCAGGGTCCGTGACCGTCGATACGACCGGGCTGGGCGTGGAGAGGTCGTGGATCGCATCGCCGGGCTGCTGGCGCGCTGAGCGCCGGCCGACTCCGTGCTGAGCCGGCCCGCTCCACGCCGAGTCGGCCGCGAACCGGGATGCGGCGCCCGGCCGGTCATACTGGCCCAATGCTGAAGGTCGCGATAGTCGGCTATCCCAACGTGGGCAAGTCCTCGCTGATCAACCGCCTCACGGGTACGCGCGAGGCGGTCGTGCACGAGCGCCCGGGGATCACGCGTGATCGCAAGGAGCTCGACTGCGAGTGGAACGGGCGCCGTTCAAGCTGATCGACACCGGTGGGGTGGACTTCGAGGACGAGGACCCGCTGGCCGGATCGATCCGCGATCAGGCGCGGGCCGGGCTCGCGGACGCCCAGGTGGCGGTGCTGGTCGTGGACGCGCGCGCGGGGTTCGGCCGGGCGATGAGGAGATGGCCGATCTGCTGCGCCGCTCCTCCGTGCCGAGCATCGTCGCGGCCAACAAGTGCGACGGCGTCGGCGACATTCCGCAGGCGGCCGAGTTTCATCGCCTCGGGCTGGGCGAGCCGCTGGCGGTGTCCGCAGCGCAGGGCCTCGGCTCGGGCGATCTGCTCGACCGGATCGTGCAGCTGCTCCCCGAGGCGGAGGACGAGCCCGACGAGGACACGGTCCGCCTCGCGGTGATCGGACGGCCGAACGTCGGCAAGTCCTCGCTCGTCAATCGCGTCCTCGGCGAGGAGCGCACGATCGTCTCGGAGCTGGCCGGAACCACGCGCGACGCGATCGACACGCCGCTGGTCGTGGACGGAGAGCGCAAGCTGACGCTGATCGACACGGCCGGCATCCGCCGCCAGTCGAAGGTCGCCGACTCGGTCGAGTACTACACGACGCTGCGCTCTCATCGCGCCGCCGAACGCGCGGACGTGGCGCTGGTCGTGTGCGACGCGCGCGACGGCGTAACCGCGCAGGATCTGCGCATCGCCGAGCTGGCGATGAAGTCCGGTTGCGCGACTGCGCTCGTGCTGAACAAGTGGGACGTTTACGAGGGCGACGAGGATGGGCTGCGAGCACGAGCGCGCGCGCGTGGCCGAAAAGCTGCGGCTGCGCCCGCGCGTGCTGACGGCCAGCGCGAAGACCGGCAGGCACGTGGCGCGCCTGCTGAACGAGGCGATCACGCTGGGCGATCGCATGTCCGGGCGGATTCCCACGCCCGAGCTCAATCGCTTCCTGGCCGAGGCCGTGCAGGCCCGCCAGCCGCCGGTGGGGACGCGGCGCAGCGCCGGTCAGCACCGCCTGAAGCTCCTCTACATGGCCCAGATCGGCGAGCGCCCGCCGCGGTTCGCGATCCAGGTCAACTCCCGCACGCGCGTGACCCGCGACTACGCCTACTTCCTCGAGAACCGGCTGCGCGCTCGCTATGGAATGGACGGCGTGCCGCTGGTCGTGGACTTCGTGGAGCGCGGTGACCGCGACGCGACGGCGCGCCGCGCTAAGTAGACTCTCGGCTCTTTTCCCACGTCAGCGACCCCCGGAGCCGCATGAGCCAGTACGCAGACAACGAGTTCCTGTTCACCTCCGAGTCCGTCACGGAGGGGCACCCGGACAAGGTCGCCGACCAGATCTCCGACGGCGTGCTCGACGCCGTCCTGACAGACGATCCCTACGGCCGCGTCGCCTGCGAGACGCTCGTCAACACCGGCCTGATCGTCGTCTCGGGCGAGATCTCGACGGACACCTACGTGGACATCCAGGAGATCGCGCGCGAGACCGTGCGCAAGATCGGCTACACGAATGCCGACCTCGGCTTCTCGGCGGACTCCTGCGCGGTGCTCAACGCGATCGACAAGCAGTCGCCCGACATCGCCCAGGGCGTGGACACGGCTCTCGAGAAGCGCACCGACTCCGACGACGACGACGAGCTCGACGTCGCCGGCGCGGGCGATCAGGGGATGATGTTCGGGTACGCGACGAACGAGACCGACGCGCTGATGCCGCTGCCGATCTCCCTCGCGCACCGGCTCGCCGAACGCTTGGCGGAGGTCCGCAAGGACGGCACGCTCGACTACCTGCGCCCCGACGGCAAGACGCAGGTGAGCGTCCGCTACATCGACGGCAAGCCGGTCGAGATCGAGAAGCTCCTGATCTCCACCCAGCACGCCGACGGCGTCGAAGCGCAGATCGCTGAGGACCTGTGGCGAGCACGTCGTGCAGCCGATCCTGCCGGGCGGGCTCTACGACGCTCCCAAGCTGCGCAAGAACTTCCTCGTCAATCCGACCGGTCGCTTCGTGATCGGCGGCCCGGTGGGCGACGCGGGGCTGACGGGACGCAAGATCATCGTCGACACCTACGGCGGGATGGCGCGCCACGGCGGCGGCGCGTTCTCGGGCAAGGATCCCTCCAAGGTCGACCGCTCGGCGGCCTACGCGGCGCGCTGGGTCGCCAAGAACATCGTCTCCGCCGGGCTGGCCGAACGCGCGGAAGTGCAGGTCGCCTACGCGATCGGCGTCGCGCACCCGGTGTCGGTGATGGTCGAGACGTTCGCCACCGAGCTCGAGGGCCGCACGCGCGGTCAGATCGCGAAGGCCGTCGACGAGGTCTTCGACCTGCGCCCGGGCTCCTTCCGCGAGGAGCTCAAACTGCATCGGCCGATCTACCAGAAGACCGCCGCCTACGGCCACTTCGGCCGCGAGGAGCAGGACTTCACCTGGGAGTACACCGACAAGGCCCAGGCGCTGCGCGCTGCCGCCGGGCTCTGACCTAAGGTCGAGGCCGATGGCCTCGATCGCCCAGGTGGAGCCACTGACAACCGCCCGCGCGCTACGCGGGCCGTTCGACTATCGCCTGCCGGAGGAGTTGCGCGGCGGCACGGTCGGCGTCGGCTCGATGCTGGTCGTACCGTTCGCCCGTCGCCACGTGCTCGGGGTGGTCGTCGGTCTGGCGGAGGAGAGCGAGGTAGCCGAGGGGAAGCTGCTCGCGCCGCTGCGCGCGCTGGATGAAGGCCCCCCCGCCCTGCCCGTCGAGCTGGTCGCGCTGGCCGAGTGGGTCGCGGCGGAGTACTGCTCGACGATCGCGCGCGCGTTGACGCTCGTGCTGCCACCCGGCGCGGCGCGCAGGCTAAGCGGGCGCAAACGCCGCAAGGTCGTTCGCACCGAGCGCTTGGCGGTCGGCACTCGCCGGCCGCAGCCGCCGCCACTCACGCCCGCGCAGGAGCAGGCGCTTCGCTCTCTGCAGGACGCGCTCCGGGCGCGACGCTTCGAGCAGACCCTGCTGCAGGGTGTGACGGGGTCGGGCAAGACCGAGGTGTATCTGCGCGCGGCGGCCGAAGCGTTGGAGCAGGGACGCGGCGCGATCGTGCTCGTGCCGGAGATCGCACTGACGCCGCAGATCGTCGGACGCTTCTCCGAACGCTTCGGCGAGACCGTCGCCGTGCTGCACTCGCGCCTGCGGCCGGGAGAGCGCTACGAGGAATGGCGGCGGCTGCGTACCGGCGAGGCGCGCGTATGCGTGGGTCCCCGCTCGGCCGTGTTCGCGCCGATCGAGGGGCTCGGGCTGATCGTCGTCGACGAGGAGCACGACGCCTCCTACAAGCACGAGGGCGACCCCCGCTACGACGCGCGCGAGGTCGCCGCGCAGCGCGCGCGCTGCAGCGGCGCGCTGCTGCTGCTGGGCAGCGCCACCCCGCGCCCGGAGAGCGTGCATCGCGCCCAGTCTCCGTCTCCGCTGAGTGCGGCGCGGACGCCGCTGCTGCGCCTGCCCGCGCGTGTGGACGGGCGTCCGCTGCCGCAGGTCAGCGTGCTCGACATGCGCGGCGAGCAGAGCGCCGGGCTGCACCCACTGACCGTGCAGGCGCTCGCCCAGGTGCGGGAGGATCGGGGCAAGGCGATCGTGCTGCTCAACCGCCGCGGCTGGTCGAACTTCCTGTCCTGCCGCTCGTGCGGGCGGGTGTGGAGCTGCCCGGAATGTGACGTCGCGCTCGTGCTGCACCAGCGCGACGGGTTCCTCGCGTGCCATCACTGCGGACATCGCGAGCCCACGCCCGAACGCTGCGAGCAGTGCGGCTCGATCTCGGTCGCACGCCACGGCGCGGGCACCGAGCGCGTCCAGCACGATCTCGCGGCCACGCTCGACGGTGACGATGACGGCCGGTTTCCCGTGCTCCGTCTCGACGCGGACACGGTCGGCGCGGACGGGGACATTGCCACGCTGCTGCGCCGGTTCGAGGCGGCCGCGTCGGGCGTGCTGATCGGCACGCAGATGGTCGCCAAGGGTCATGACTTCCCCGACGTGACGCTGGGCGTGGTGCTCGACGCCGACGCGACCTTGCGGTTTCCGGACTTCCGCGCCGAGGAGCGCACGTTCGCGCTGATCGCCCAGCTCGCCGGGCGGGTCGGCCGCGGCGCGGAGGGGCGCGTGCTCGTGCAGACGATCGCGCCCGAGGCCCGCGCGATCGAGCATGCCTCGCGCCACGACAGCGACGGCTTTCTCGCGGGCGAGCTGCAGCGCCGCGAGGCGCTGCGCTACCCGCCGTTCTCGCACCTGATCAGGATCGTATGCGCCGCCGTGGAGAGCCCTCCCGCGCGCGCAGCCGCGAACGCGCTGGCGGAACGGTTGAACGACTCGCTCGCGGTAGGTTCAGGAACTACAGTCAGGACGGTCGCTGGGCAAGCAGGTCAAGAGGACGCGAGGGAGCGCTTTGGCGTGCTGGCCGAAACGGGGATGCGAGCGGAGCGAGTGTCTCCCGGCTTCGGTACGCGTGCTGGCCGATCGGAGATCCCGCGATCTCCGATCGGTAAGGACGCAGAGATGCGCGGCTCAGCGAGCGTCCTGGGGCCTGCGGCGCTGTTTCGGCTGCGTGGGCAGGAGCGCCAGGTGCTCGTCGTCAAGGCGTCCGAGCGTCGTCCCGCCGTGCGCGCCGTCGGTGAGGCCGTGCGGCATGTCGCCGAGGATCGCGCGCACAAAGGCGTGAGCTTCAGCGTGGACGTGGACCCTCAATAAACTGGCTCGTATGAGTGATGATGAGGACGCAGAGGTCGTCGATCAGAGATCGGCCGGGGAGGAGGATGCTCCCGCCATCGAGGAGCTCGACGAGGAGACTCGCGCCCGCCGCGACGCGGCGCTGGCACGCGTGCGCAAGCTGGGCGATCCCGTGCTGCGCGCCAGTGCGGTCGCGGTCGATCGCTTCGATGACGCGCTGAGGAGCGAGATCGAGCGTATGGGCCTGCTCATGAGCGACGCTCTCGGCGTCGGGCTGGCTGCCACCCAGGTGGGAGTCCTGCACAGGGTGCTGGTGTATCGCGCGTACGCCGACGATCCGATCACGGCGATGGTGAATCCCGTGATCGAGTGGCGCAGCGACGAGCTCGAGAGCGCCGAAGAGGGCTGCCTGAGCATCCCCGGCGTGCATGTCGAGGTGGAACGTCCAGCGCGCGTGCGCGCGCGTGCGCGCGACGCGTTCGGCGAGGAGGTGCTCGTCGAGGCCGAAGGGCTACAGGCGCGCGTGATCCAGCACGAGGTCGACCATCTCGACGGCATCCTGATCCTCGACCGCATCTCGCGCGAGGCGCGCCGCGAGGCGATGCGATCCCTGCGCGAAGCGCGCGACGGTGCCACGCCCGAGTCCCGGTCAGAGCGCGCGCTCGCCCCCGAGACGAGCTCCGCCTAGCTGCGTCTGCGGCGCGCGGGAGGGAGCTCTGGTCATGCGCACGGTCTTTCTCGGCACGTCGTCGTTCGCGGCCGCGGTGCTCGAGCGCCTGGCCATGAGCGAGCATCGCCCGGCGCTGGTGGTGACGCGCCCGGACCGTCCGCGGGGGCGCGGACGCAAGCTCGGCGCGCCGCCCGTCGCGGATGCCGCGCGGGCGCTGGGAATCGAGTTGGAGCAGCCCGCGAGCGTCAACGAGCCCGAGGCCCGTGCGCCGATCGAGCAGGCGCGCCCGGAGGCGGTGATCGTGTGCGCGTTCGGCGCGCTCGTCAAGGAGCCGCTGCTGTCCGAGCACGAGCTGCTGAACGTGCACCCGTCGCTGCTGCCGCGCTGGCGTGGCGCCGCGCCCGTGGAGCGCGCGATCATGGCCGGCGACGCGCGTACCGGCGTCTCGATTATGCGCCTGACCGCCGGTCTGGACAGCGGGCCGGTGTGTCTGACGGAGTCGCTCGCGATCGAGCCACACGACACGTACGGGTCGCTGGCGGAGCGTCTGCAGGCGCTCGGTGGAGAGCTGCTCGTAGGAGCACTCGACCTGATCGCGCGCGGACAGCCGCCGGAGCTCGTCGAGCAGGACGAGTCGGGCGTGACGTATGCGGAGAAGATCGGGCCCGAGGACCGGCTGTTGGATCCCGCCAGAGCCGCGGAGGAGCTGGAGCGCGTCGTCAGGGCGCTGCACCCCCACATCGGCGCGCGCCTGCAGCTCGCAGAGGGAGGGCTGCTGGGTGTGCAGGAGGCCCGGGTCGCGGTCGATCCGGGGATCGACGGACCGCCGGCGGGGGCACTCGCCGCGGACGGCGAGCGGCTGCTGTATGGGACAGCGCGGGGAGCGCTCGAACTGCTGCGCGTGCAACCGCCGGGCGCTCGTCCGATGGATGCCGGCGCCTACCTGCGCGGACATGCCGTCTGAATCACGCGTCTGCGCGTACGCGGTGTTGCGCCGCGTGTTCGAGCAGGGCGCCTACGCCGACCAGGCCCTGCAGGCCGAGTCCCGGGAACTGGATCCGCGCGATCGCGCGCTGGCGATGCGCCTTGCCTACGGCGCGGTGCAGCGCAGGGGAACGCTGGATCGGCTGATCGAAGGGCTCGCGGACCGACCTGTCACGAGGTTGGACGCGCCGCTGCTGGCGGCGCTGCGGCTCGGGCTGTACGAGCTGCTCTATCTGGACGGCGCTCCCGACTACGCAGTCGTGGCCGACGCGGTCGAGCTCGCCAAGATGAACGCGCGCGCCGGCCACGGGCTCGTCAACGCGGCGCTGCGCCGGGCCGGGCGCGAGGGGCCGGCCGCGCTGCTGGGCGCGATGCGCGATGCCACGCCCGAGCAGGCCGCCGTCAAGCACTCGCACCCGGAGTGGATCGCGCGCCTGTGGTGGCAGGAGCTCGGCGCCGAGGACGCGCGCGCGCTGATGGCCTTCGACAACGAGCCAGGTGAGGTGGCGCTGCGCGCGAACACGCTCATCACCGATGCTCCCACGCTCGCCCGCGAGCTCCCGGTGCGCACACACCCCGATCCGGATGTGCCCGAGGCGCTCGTATTGGAGGAGGCATTCGACGTCCACGACTCGCCCCTGTGGAGGGATGGAGCGTTTCTGGCGCAGTCGCGCGCGGCGATGCTCGTCGCCCGCGCGCTGGCGCCCCAGCCGCACGAGCGCGTGCTCGACCTGTGCGCCGCGCCGGGGGAAAGAGCACGCATCTCGCCGCGCTGATGGAGGGTGCCGGCGAGGTCGTGGCCGTAGAGCGGGATCGGCGTCGCGCCGGCGCGCTGGTGCGCACAGCGAAGCGGCTGCGTGCCCACAACGTGCGCGTCGAGCTGGCCGACGCCGCCCAAGCCCGACCCGAGGGGGCGGTGTATGACCGTGTGCTGGTGGACCCGCCGTGCTCGGGACTGGGTACGTTGCAGGCACGCCCCGATCTGCGCTGGCGCATGGAGCGCTCGCGCTTGGCCGAACTGGAGCAGGCGCAGGAGCGGATTCTCGCCGCGGGCGCGCGGGCGCTCCGTCCGGGCGGCGTGCTGGTCTACTCTACGTGCACGATCTCTCCGACCGAGAACGAGCGCCGGATCGCCGTGTTCCTGGACGCCCACCCCGATTTCGCACTCGATGACCTCGGCGTCGAGCTGCCCGCCCTCCGGCATCCATCGCCAGGCGCGCGCGAGACCGTGCTGACCCTGCCCCATCGCGACCGCACCGCGGGTTTCTTCATCGCGCGGCTGCGCCGGGCGAGCTGAGACCGTGGCCGGCGATGCGGAGAAGCCCGCCAAGGCGCCTGTCGTGCTCGGGCCGCGCTGTCCGCACTGCGGTGAGCCGTGGCTGCGCCCGACCAACCTGCCGGGACGCTACCGCTGCGTGTACTGCCTGCGCCGCTTCGAGCTGACCTCGGTGTGCCCGAACTGCGGCGAGCACTCGACGATCGTGCGCATGTCCTCCACGGCGATCCTCAAGTGCAACAACTGCGGCGACTCGATGCTCCAAGCCATATGAGCGGGTCCGTGAGCGAGCTGCTGGGCGGTGTGCACGTGGCGCCCTCGATTCTGTCCGCCGACTTCGGCCGGCTGCGCGAGCAGGTCGGGGAGGTGCTGGATGCCGGCGCGAAGGTGATCCACGTGGATGTCATGGACGGGCACTTCGTGCCGCCGATCACGGTGGGGCCGATCGTCGTCGCGGCGCTGCGCGAGCAGACGCACGCGGCGGGGGCGGTGCTCGACGTGCACCTGATGATCGAGCGCCCCGAGCGCCACGTCGGCGAGTTCGTGAAGGCCGGCGCGGATACCGTCACGTTTCACGCCGAGGCCACCCCGCACGTGTCCTATACCGCCGGGCTGCTGCGCGAGCAGGGGGTGGGGGTGGGCGTGGCGATCAACCCAGCCACACCGGTCGGGGCGCTGGCCGAGGTGACGGACGCGATCGACATGGCGCTGTGCATGACCGTCAATCCCGGTTGGGGTGGGCAGCCCTTCATCGCGCATTCGCCGGAGAAGATCGAGCGGGTCAGGGCGATCGTCGGCGCGGACGTCGCGGTGCAGGTGGACGGCGGGATCGATCCCGGCACTGCGCCCGGGTGCCGTCGGGCCGGCGCGAACGTGTTCGTCGCAGGCTCGGCGATCTTCGGCAGCGGCGATCCCGGCGAGGCCTACCGTGCGATCGCCGCGGCCGCCGGCGCTGAGGGCTGAGCGACCGGCGCGCCGCGCCTGTAGACGGCGCCGAGCATCAGCGCGAGCAGGCTCGTCGCCCCGAGATAGCCGATCTCGGTGCGCAGCAGTTCTTCGCTGACGACGGGCGAGAACATCCATGCGACGAAGACGACCGCGGCGATCGCCCAGCAGACGGCCGCCGTGCGCGCCCGGTCGCGGGCGAGCACCGCCTGGTTCAGCGCTCCCGAGGTCAGATGCATGCCCATCCCGAGCCCGATCAGAGCCAGGCCAAAACGGTTGTAGGCATAGTTCTGTCCGAATAGATGCTCCATCACGAAGGGGCCGATCGCCAGGAGACCGAGCGCGACCGCCCCGGCGAACGCGGCGATCGCTCGCACCGTCACGCGGATCGCGCGCGCGAAGGCCTCATGGCCCTCGGTCGCCTCCAGGCCGGTCAGATGGGGCAGCAGCGAGGTCTGGATCGCCTGGAACAGCTGCAGCGGCGCGCGCGCGATCAGCAGCACGTTGAACACGATCCCGGCGAGCGCGCGGTTGCTCGAGGTGGCGTCCACGGTCAGGACGGCGGCGTTCAGGATCGTCTGCTCGGACAGCATGATCCCGGACACCGCCAGCGCGAAGCCCGTGCCCCGGCGCAACGAAAGTCCCTCGTCATGGGCGGCGGTCTCCTGGACGCCCTCGGCACCCGGGCCGGCCAGGGCCGCGTCGGCCTCGTCCACGGTGATGGGCGCCACGGTCAGCGCGGCGTCGGTCTCCTCGGTCCTGCCCGCGGCGGAGCCCGCGTGCTCGTGCCGTTCGCCGCCGCGCCGCGCGAAGGCCGCCGGTACCACGACCAGCGAGACGAACGGCGCGGCGGCGATCCCGAGCGCGACCGCCGTCTGGCCGCTGGTGATGCCCAGCGCGGCGGCGAGCGCGAAGCAGATCCGCGAGACCGACTCCATCAGCACCAGGCCGCCGTACAGGGCGAAGTACTTGTGTCCCGCCAGCCAGCCGCGGGCGAAGTAGCTGGCCGCGTAGGCGAGCGTGCCCACCACCAGCACGTCATACAGCGCGCTGTAGCCGTCGAACACGTGGTCCACCAGCTCTTCGCGCAGGGCGAGCGCGATCGCCAGGAACGCCAGCGCGAAGCTCGCCTGGATCGCGATCGGGACGCGCAGCGACTGCTCGGCCTGGCCGCGTGCGCGACGGTCGGCGATCGTGCGCGAGAGCAGCTGTTCGATCGGCCGGTAGATCACCGAGATGACGACGAACATCACCGACCACAGCACGTCCAGACGCTGCGCCGATTCTTCGCCGAGCACATGGCTGGAGATCGAGAAGTACGCGAACGTCAGCAGGCCCGTCGAGGCGATGCCGATCGAGAGGATGCGCGCGCCGCTGCCGTAGGAGCGCGGCGGACGAGCATTCTCGGCGCCCGGTCGGGCCGGGCTGTTCGTCTCGGTTCCGCCCGCGACCGGCGAGGCGTCGGGACTAGAGGCTCCTGACACGGGTCCTACAGGCGGACGAGCAGCATCGTCCACGGGAACGGCGAGCGGACCCCGATCACGTCGCCGTAGCGCGAGAGCAGATCGACGAACGCTCGCTTGGACCAGTGGTTCAGGTGGCCGGGCGTGTTGCCGAGCGCGGGCCAGTATGCGCCGCGGGCCATGTTGAGCATCCGCCACAGCGGCTCGCGCGGGACCGAGACGAGCAGGTGGCGCTCGGCGCAGCGCGCCATCTCGCTCAGCGTGTGCTCGGGGTCGGGGACGTGCTCGAGCACCTCGATCGCCGTGGCGAGGTCGAACTCGTTCTCGGCGAACGGCAAAGGGTTCTCCGCCTGCATGACGCGATACTCGAGATTCGCGGCCGTGCGCTGGGACCAGCCCGCCTGGATCGACTCCTCCTCCAGGTCGATCCCGACCACGCGCCTGCTCTCGCCGAGGCGCTGCGCCCACTGGTGCACGAGCACGCCCTCGCCGCAGCCGACGTCCAGCAGCGACCGTGGGTCCGAGCGGGCGAGGAGCTCATCCAGCGCGCCCTCGAACCCGGCCATCATGCGCCGCACGAACGGGTTGGTCGAACCGTACTTGTCGTAGGTGTTGCCGGTGACGATGCCATCCTCGGATACCGTCACACCGCCGCCTGCCACCATGCCGCTCATCACAGCCTCACCGCCTGGCGCTCCGGTGCCGGGCCCTCCTCGCTCGGAGCATCCGCGGCAGGGTTCCCGGGCGCGTGGCCGTCGCCGGCGTGAGCCTCGCTCGTGGCGGCCGGGGAAGCGAAGTGTTCGCTTCGTAGTGCGAAGGCTCGACGCCCAGCTGCAGCTCGATGCGGCGCACCCGCTCGAACGTCCGCTGAGTCATCACGCGCTGGGCGGCGAGCAGGTCGCCGATCACGCCCAGCGCCCACAGCACCACCGCGGCGATGAACAGGACCGCGCCGAGGATCAGCGACTGGACGTGGCCCTTGCCGTTACCTTCGGCGTATGCGACGACGAAGCGGATCCACACGCCGATCGCGAGCAGGCCCATCAGCAGCGCGAGGCTCCAGAACACCCGCAGCGGCTCGTACTGGGCGTAGATGCGGAAGATCGAGATCGTGTTGCGGCGCACGTAGGCGCCCATCGACGGGAACAGGCGCGACTCGCGCGTCTTCGGGTTGGTGCGGATCGGGACGTGGTCGATCGCGACCAGCAGCTTGCCGGCCTGGATGATCGTCTCGAGCGTGTAGGTGAAGCGCGAGACGACCATCATCTGGATCGCCGCCTCGCGGTTGTAGGCGCGAAAGCCCGAGGTCGTGTCGGGCACCGAGGTCGAGGATGCCTGGCGCACGACCCACGAGCCGAGGCGCTGCAGCGTCTTCTTCAGCGGCGAGAAGTGCTCGATCCCACTCACCTCGCGGTCACCGACGACCATGTCGGCGCGTCCGTCGAGGATCGGGCGCACGAGCCTCGTCACATCCGGTCCGTAGTACTGGTTGTCGGCATCGGTGTTGACGATCACGTCGGCGCCCAGCTTCAGCGCGGTGTCGACGCCGGCCTGAAAGCCCGCGGCCAGACCCTTGTTGTTGGTCAGGCGAACCAGGTGATCGACGCCGTGAGCGCGCGCGACCGCGATCGTCTCGTCGGTCGAGCCGTCGTCGATGATCAGCCACTCGACGACGTCGAAACCGTCCACCTCGCGCGGCAGGTCGGCGAGCGTGCGCGGAAGCTGGTCGGCCTCGTTGAAGCAGGGAATCTGGATGATGAGCTTCACTTGGATGAAAGCCTACCCCGTGGGGCGGGGAGGTCAGGGCGAGTGCTTGCACCCCCGTCTGGGGGCCTGCTCGCACAGATAGGCTCTACGCCCCGCCCGAAGCACTCTCCGATCATTCTCCTTTACGAACCCTAATGGCCAGCGCGACGCTCAGCACCTCGCGGCAGGACACGACTCCGCTGCGGCGGTTGCGCGCGGTCGATGCCTCGACGTGGGCGAAGATCGGGTTCGGCGTGCTGTGCGTGGGGGCGCTGGTGGGCTACTTCGCCTATCCCACCTACCCGACCTACGACTCGTTCTACGCCCTGCTGTGGGGCCGGGATCTGCTGCACCTGCACCTGCCCGACTTCCGGGTGTATCGCGGTCCGACCGAGCATCCGCTGGCGATCGCGTTCGGGATGGTCTGCTCGATCTTCGGAGCGGGCGGCGCACGGCTGATGGTGCTCGGCTCGATCGCCTCGTTCGTGGCGGTGCTCGCCGGCATGTACCGGCTGGGACGGCTGTGCTTCGGCCCGGTCGTCGGGCTGTTCGCGGCGCTGCTGGTGCTGAGCCGCTTCTTCATCGAGAACCTTTCCGCCCAGGGCTATCTCGACATCAGCTACGTCGCGCTGATCGTGTGGGCGATCGTGTTCGAGGTGCAACGCCCACGGCGGGGCATGCCGGTGTTCGTGCTGCTCGCCGCCGCCGGTCTGCTGCGCCCCGACGCGTGGGTGCTGAGCGGCGCGTACTGGCTGTGGTGCGTGTGGCCACGCCGGGGGGATGTCGCGATCGACAATCGCCGGCGGCTCGCGTACCTGGGTCTCGCCCTGATCGCGCCCGTCGTGTGGCTCGGCGTGGATGGGGTCGTGACCGGCGACCCGCTGTACTCGCTGCACTCGACCGCGGGCCTCGCGCAGGAACTCGAACGCACTCAAGGGCTCTCGAGCGTGGCCGCCTCGGTGTGGACGTTCGGGGTGCGGATCGACAAGCTGCCCGTGATCCTCGGCGCGCTCATCGGCTTGCCGCTGGCGGTGTGGCTGGCGCCGCGTCGCGTGCTCACGCCGCTGGCCGCGCTCGTTCTGCTGGTCGCCGTGTTCGTCGCCGAGGGCGCCGCCGGCGCATCGGTCATCGACCGCTACCTGATGGGCGCGTCGATCGTGGCGCTGCTGTTCTGCGCCGTGGCGCTCGGCGGTTGGGCGATGCTGCGCCCGAAAACCACGCTGCGGCGCGTATGGATGCTCGGCGCGGCCGCGCTGATCGTCTACGGCGGCGTGTCGGTCGCCACCACGCTCAGCTTGACGAGCCTGCGCACGACCCTCGCCTATCACGACGACTTCCACGAGGGCCTCGCCGCGGCGCTGTCCAGCCCGCCGGTGCACGCCGCGCTGAAGCGCTGCCAGCTGGTGTCGCTGCCGGACAACAAGCTCATACCCGACGCGCGCTGGATCCTCGACAGCGTCGGCCAGCACGACATCGTCGCGCGCAGCCAGGCGCGCACCGACGCCAAACGTGGCGCCCACGCGTTGGAGCAGCGGTTGAACCGGGGCAGCGTCGCCGTCTACCCGCTCGGCAGCGCCGTGTTCTTCGAGGCGATCGTCGACGTCGGCGACGATCCCCGCGATCAGGTCCCGCAGGCCGGGTATCGCCGGATCTACACGAGCCGCTACTACGCCGTGTATGACAACTGCTGACGGCGCTTCAGAGCCGGCGCTCTCCGCCGGCGCGCAGGAGCAGCTCAGTCGGAGCAAGCGCAGCCCGAGCATCCCCGGCGCGTTCGCTCGGGGCGGGGGCGCCCAAGCGGGCTCGCGCCGCTGGGTGTGGGCCGGGCTGGCGGTCGTGCTCGCCGGCGGGCTGGGCCTGCGGCTGTGGGGCATCAGGCAGGGGCTGCCCTACGCCTACAACGCCGACGAGGCCGACCACTTCGTCCCGCACGCGGTCGCGATGTTCGGGCACGGTCTGAACCCGGGCTATTTCGCCAACCCGCCGGCGTACACCTACGTGCTGCACTACCTGCTCGCTCTCGCCTACGGTGGAACCACGGGCGTCCGACACGCGCTCGCGATGCACCCGACGGACGTCTACACGATCGCCCGTGCGGCCGCGGCGCTGCTCGGCACGCTGGCGCTGTGGCTGCTGTACGCGACCGGCGCGCGCCTGTTCGGACGTGGCGTCGGACTGCTCGCGGCGGCGATCGAGGCGGTCGCGTTCCTGCCCGTCTTCTACGCGCATCTCGCGCTCAACGACGTGCCGACGCTCGCGCCGCTGACGCTGTCGCTGCTGGGGACCGCCGGGGTGCTGCGCCGCGGTCGCGCGCGCGACTATCTGCTGGCCGGCATCGGGCTCGGGCTCGCGTGCGCCACCAAGTACACGGCCGGCATCGTGCTCGTGCCACTCGCGGCGGCGACGGCCGCGAGCTATCTGCAGGCGCAGCCGGATGCGGGCCGGCGCGTGCTCGGCGGGATCGCCCTCGCGGGCGTCGCGGCGCTCGCCGCGTTCCTGATCGCGAACCCGTACGCGCTCCTCGACTATGCGGACTTCCACGCGGAACTGGTCCACCAGTCGACGCTGTCCGCCGAAGCCCAGGGCAAGCTCGGCGCGCCCAAAGACGGCGGGCTGGCCTACTACCTGTGGACGCTCACGTGGGGCCTCGGCTGGGCGCCCGCGCTCGCGGCGCTGGGGGGCGCGCTGAGCGTGTGGTGGCGCGAGCGCGCGCTCGGTTGGGTGCTCGTGCCCGCGCCGCTGCTGTATCTCGCGTTCATGGGCCTGCAGGGGCGCTACTTCGGCCGCTGGCTGCTGCCGATCTTCCCGATCCTGTGCCTGCTCGCGGCGCTGTTCGCCGTGCAGCTGGTGGATGCGCTCGCGCGCCGGCGCCCGCGCCTGCGTCTCGCCGCGGCCGCGCTGCTGGTCGCGGCGCTGCTCGCGCAGGGGCTCGCATACAGCGTCCATGCGGGCATCGTGCTCGCGCGCGCCGACACGCGCAATCTGACGCGCGCGTGGATGGTCGCGCACATACCCGCCGGCGCGCCGATCGTGGTCGAGCCGGTCGCGCCCGACGGGTGGGGCACGCGCTGGAACAAGTACCCGTCGCTGGTCTCGCGCATCTCCCCGACGGGCGCCCTCGAACCGACGGCGAGCGCGAAGATCGGCATCGAGGATTACGAGCGCACGCTCGCTCCCGCCCTGATCGGCTATTACCGGGCGCACGGCTACTGCTGGGTCGTGAGCGGCTCGACCGAGTCCGGGCGCGCGTTTGCCGACCCGCGGGAAGTGCCGCTGGCGATCGCCTACTACCGTGCGCTCGCGCGCGACGGCGAGGTCGTCTATCGCTCATCGCCATACACGTCCGGGCAGGGCCCGGTCGCGTTCGACTTCGACTGGAGCTTCGACTACTACCCCCTCGCATATGACCGCCCGGGGCCATCCATGACGATCTACCGGCTGCACGGCGGCCGGTGCCGTAGCTGAGCGGGGTTATCCTGATGCACAGATGACCACCTGCACGGACACTGACAAGGAGCACCTCGCGCGCGCGATCGAGCTGGCGCGCAACGGCGGCATGGTCAGGCCGAACCCGGTCGTCGGCGCGGTCGTCGCCCGAGCGGGCGAGGTGCTCGGCGAGGGCTGGCACGAACGGTTCGGCGCGGCTCACGCCGAGGTCAACGCGATCGAGGCGTGCGGCCTGGCCGACCTGAGCGACGCGACGCTGTACGTGTCGCTGGAGCCGTGCTGCCACGAGGGCAAGACGCCGCCGTGCACCGACGCGATCGTGCAGTCGGGGATCAGGCGTGTGGTCGTCGGCTCGGACGATCCGACCGAGAAGGCCGCCGGGCGCGGTCTGGGGATCCTGCGCGACGAGGGCGTCGAGGTCGTGCTCGCGGACGGCGAGCCGGCCACCAGCGCGCGGCTGCTGAACCAGGCGTTTCGCAAGCACGCGCGTGTGGGACGCCCGTGGGTGCTGTTCAAGTCCGCGATGACCCTCGACGGCAAGGTCGCGACACGGACCGGCGACTCGCAGTGGATCAGCGGCGAGGCCAGCCGCGAGCTGGCCCACCAGTGGCGCGCCTCGGTGGACGCGGTGGTCGTCGGGATCGGCACGGCGCTTGCCGACGACCCGCGGTTGACCGCCCGTCCCGACGGCCTGACCGACGAGCTCGAGCGATACCAGCCCCGTCGCGTGGTGTTCGACTCGCTCGCCCGCCTGTCACCCACCTCGCAGCTGGTTTCGGCGGCGCTGGAGATCCCGCTCACCGTCGTCGTCTCCCGCGCGGCGGCGCGCGCGGACACAGACGCGCTGGAGGCCGCCGGCGTGCAGGTGCTCGTCGCCACCGGCGAGAACGAGCCCGCGCGGGTGCGCTCGGCGCTTGAGCAGCTCGGGGCGATCGGCGTCGGCTCGGTGCTGCTGGAGGGCGGCCCGCACCTCGCCGGGGCGTTCCTGGACGCGGGCGAGATCGACGAAATCCGTCTGTTCCTCGCGCCGCTGCTGTTGGGCGGGAGCGCCGCCCGCGACCCGCTGGAGGGCAAGGGCGTCGAGCAGATCTCCGAGGCGCTGCGCGCCCTGACCTGCGAATGCGAGCGCGTCGGCGAGGACCTGCTGATAAGCGCGAGATTGCGCGAGTGGTGAGCGAACGATCGTGTTCACGGGTCTGATCGAGGATCTCGGCAGCGTGACGGCGCTGGAGCGCAGCGACGAGGGCGCGACCTTGAGGATCGGGACGCGCCTCGCGAGCGAGCTGGCGCTGGGCGACTCGGTCGCCGTCAACGGCGTGTGCCTGACCGCCATCGACATTCGCGACGACGGGTTCGCGGCCGAGGCGATGGTCGAGACGTTGCGGTGCTCGGCGCTCGGTGCGTTGGAGCCCGGGGCTCAGGTCAACCTCGAGCTCGCCCTGCGCGCCGATGGGCGTCTCGGCGGGCACGTTGTGCAGGGCCACGTCGACGGCACGGGCGTCGTGAGTAAGATCCGCGGTGAGGGCATCGCCCGCGTGCTGAGGATCGAGACCGCGTCTGAGGTGGCGCGCTACCTCGTGGAGAAGGGGTCCGTCGCGGTGAACGGCGTGAGCCTGACCGTCAGCGCGCTGTGCGAAGACGGGTTCGAGGTCGCGTTGATCCCGGAGACGCTGCACCGCACCAACCTGGGGAGCATGACCGTCGGGGATCGGGTCAACCTGGAGGTCGATGTGCTGGCCAAGCATGTTGAGCGACTACTGGAGGCCCGCGTATGACCCGGTCCAAGACAACCACGACAGACAAGCCCGGCGTGAGCGTCGCGGCAACCCCGTTCGCCACGATCGAGGAAGCGCTGGAGGAGATTCGCGCGGGGCGGATGGTCGTCGTGTGCGATGACGAGCATCGCGAGAACGAGGGCGACCTGACGCTGGCCGCGCAGTTCGCGACGCCGGAGGCGATCAACTTCATGGCGAAGGAGGGGCGCGGGCTGATCTGCCTGTCGCTGACCCCCGAGCGCTGCGAGGAGCTGGGGCTGGAGCTGATGGCGGCCAAGAACGAATCGTCGTTCGAGACGCCCTTCACCGTGTCGATCGAGGCGCGCGAAGGCGTGACGACGGGAATCTCCGCGCACGATCGCGCGCGCACGATCCAGGTGGCGATCGACCCGGAGACCCACCCGCGCGATCTCGTGCAGCCCGGCCACATCTTCCCGCTGAAGTCCCGCTCCGGGGGGGTGCTCGAGCGCACCGGCCAGACCGAGGCGGCGGTCGATCTCGCGCGCCTGGCGGGGCTGAACCCCGCGGGAGTCATCTGCGAGGTGATGAACGACGACGGCACGATGGCGCGGGTCGGCGATCTCGCCGGCTACTGCGCGCGGCACGGGCTGAAGATGATCACGATCGCCGATCTGATCGCCTATCGCCGCCGCCACGACAAGCTCGTCGAACGCGTCGCCTCGGCGCGACTGCCGACCGCGCATGGCGAGTTCGAAGTCGTCGGCTATCGCTCGCTCGTCGACGACAAGCACCACGTGGCGCTCGTCAAGGGCGAGGTGTCCGGGCGCAGCGACGTGCTCGTGCGGGTGCACTCGGAGTGCCTCACCGGGGACGTGTTCCATTCGCTGCGCTGCGACTGCGGCGAACAGCTCGAGTCGGCGCTGGCGATGATCGAGGCCGAGGGCGAAGGCGTGCTGCTGTATCTGGCGCAGGAGGGCCGCGGGATCGGCCTGCTGAACAAGCTCAAGGCCTACCGCCTGCAGGAGGACGGCCTGGACACCGTCGAAGCCAACCTCCAGCTCGGGCTGCCGGCCGACCTGCGCGACTACGGGATCGGCGCGCAGATCCTCGCCGACCTCGGTCTGTCCTCGATCCGCATCCTCACGAACAACCCGAAGAAGATCAAGGGCCTGGAGGGCTACGGGCTGTCGGTCAGCGCGCAGGTCCCGATCGAGCACGCGCCGAACCCCCACAACGAGGAGTACATGCGCACGAAGGCTCAGCGGATGGGCCACACGCTGCACCATCAGGGGCTGAACCTCGACGCGGAGCTGCTGCACTCCGAGCGCACCCACGATGCCGCCGAGGGAGAGCGCGAGCGGTGAGAACGTGTTTTGAAAAGATCGGCACGTCCGGATGCGTCCCTGGACACTGCGCTGACCGATCGAAGATCGATGGGATCTTCGCGATCGGCCAGCCACGTGACGGCTCGCACGTGCCACCAGCATGCGCTTCGCCATCCCGCGTCGCCCAGCTTGATCCATGAACGCACCGACCGCACCGCCTATTTCTAAACACGTTCTGAGCGCCTCCTACGCGATCGTCGTGGGCCGCTTCTATGAGGATCTCGCCGAGCGATTGGTACGCGGCGCGCGCACGGAGTTCGCGCAGGCTGGGCATGACGATGTTGCGGTGTTCGACGTGCCCGGGGCCTACGAGCTCCCATTGGCCGCGAAGTACGCCGCCGAATCCGGCTGCTACGACGGCGTTGCCTGCCTGGGCGCGGTCATCAGAGGCGAGACCGACCACTACGACTTCGTCTGCGCCGAGACCGCGCGCGGCGTGATGCAGGTGCAGCTCGACACGGGCGTGCCATGCGCGTTCGGCGTGCTGACGTGCGAGACGATGGAGCAGGCGCTCGCGCGCGCCGGTGGGGGCAAGCGCGACCAGGGACGCCACGCCGCCGAGGCGGTGCTGGCGATGGCCGCGCTGCGAGCCGAGCTGGGCGGCGCCCGCGACGTCCTGCCCAGGTCCGTCGGCTGACTGTCGGGCACGCGGTCAGCCGCTAAACTGCCGGACGCGATGGCCAAGGTATGTCACAGCTGCGGTAAGGGTCCGGCGTTCGGGCAGAGTCGCAGCCACTCGATGGTCGCGACCAAGCGCCGCTTCGACCCGAACCTGCAGAAGGTGCGGATCCTCGTCGGCAAGGCGCCGCGGCGGGTTTACGTCTGCACACGGTGCCTGAAAGCCGGCAAGGTCACGAAGGCCCTGTAGGGCCGCTGGGCGGCGCCATACTGCGTCCTCGTCGGCTCGCGTGCCAAGCACGCCACGCCTCCTGCGTCCTTGTCTGGCTTGCCCGTCGACCCTACAGGCTGTGACGAGACTGACTCTGAGTTCTCGGCCAGGTGCTTGGGAAGGCTCGGCTCCGACCGACCTGATAAGACGTAACGCAGTGAGCGACACCAACCTGGTTCGTTTTCGCGCGGCGGTGGCAGGAGCGCTGGCGCATCTGGAGTCCCGCCGCGAGGAGGTCAACGACCTCAACGTGTTTCCCGTCGCCGACGGGGATACGGGCGACAACATGGCGCTGACGCTGCGCGCGGTGCTGGACGAGCTCGATCGCCTGCAGGGTGCGAACGGACACGCGCGCACGATCGATGAGATCGGACGCGAGGAGATTGTGCAGTCGGTCGCCCGCGCGGCGCTGCTGGGCGCGCGCGGCAACTCCGGCGTGATCCTGTCCCAGTTGATCCGCGGTGCGGCCGAGGAGCTCGTCTCGCGTCCCGGTCAGCTGATCGACGCGACCTTGATCGGCGCGGCTCTGGCGAACGCCGCGGACCGCGCATACGCGTCTGTGCGCCAGCCGGCCGAGGGCACGATCCTGACGGTCGCGCGGGAGATGGCGCACAAGATCATGACCGACGTCGCGCACAGCCCGGAGGACCCGCGCCTGGGACCGGCGACCGATCCCGCCACCCAGGACGTCGCGATCGCCGATGCGCTGGAGCGCGCGGTCGCGACCGGGCAGGAGTCGGTCAGGCGCAGCCCGGAGCTGTTGGCGGCGTTGCGCGAGGCCGGCGTGGTCGACGCGGGCGGATACGGGCTGACGATCATATTCGCGGGAGTGGTGGCGGCATTGCGCGGGGAGGAGGCCCCCGACCTGGACCACCACGCCCCGGCGCAGATCACCCATCCCCAACACGTCTCCGGCACGTACCGGTTCTGCACGAACTTCGCCGTCACCGGCAGCGGTTTGAGCGCGGGCGCGTTCGTCGAGCCGCTGGAGGAGTTGGGCGACTCGGTGCTGGTGGTGGGCGACGCGAACACGCTGAAGGTGCACCTGCACACCGACGAGCCCGAGCGCGCGACCGCCGTGTTCGCGACCGCCGGCGAGATCTCGCGGCTCGACATCGCCGACATGCGCCTGCAGGTGGCCGAGCGCGACGAGCGCATGCAGGCCTCGATCCACGCCAATGGCGCAGCGGCCGCCGCCAGCTTGCCCGAGGCGGCGGCGCCCCGGGCTCGCTGTGGCGCCCTGGCGGTCGTCAGCGGCGACGGGCTGGCCACGATGTTCGGCGAGCTGGGCGTGTGCACGATCGACGGCGGCCCGACGATGAATCCCTCCACGTACGAGCTGCTCGCGGCGATCCACGAGGTTCCGGCCGAGGAGGTGCTGGTGCTGCCGAGCAGCCCCAACGTGACGATGGCCGCCGAGCGCGCGGCCGAGCTGTCGGACAAGCAGGTTCAGGTGGCCCCGCCCGCCGGCCAGCAGGCGGGGCTGGTGGCCGCGATTGCGTTGGAGGCGGACCGCAGCGTGGAGCAGAATGCCGCGGCCTTGATCGAGGCGCTCGAGCGTGTGCGCACCGGCGCGGTCGCGCAGGCCGCGCGCGACGACGCCCAGGGACGGTTCCTGCGCGGCGAGGCGGTCGGGTTCGTCGACAACGAGGTTCACGCCTGGGGCGATCCGGCCGAGACGCTGAGCGCGGTGATCGCCGAGCTTTCGCGGGAAGCCGAGCTGGTGAGCTGTCTCATCGGCGAAAGCTCTCCGCTCTCGCGCGCGGAGATCGAGACGATGGTCGACGGCACGCTCGATCTCGAGCTGCGCGAGGGCGGCCAGCCCGCCTACTGGTGGCTGCTGACCGCCGAGTAACTCTCGTCGGGTGCACCCGACGGCCCCCTGACGACCGCGACGGCGGGCATCATGCATGGATGTCCACGCTCGCACCAGCCGGCGTCACCGTGGCCGGCGATCCGAGCGCCGGTCCGCGCGCGTTCGCGTCCGCGGAGATCCCCACCCGTGCGCAGCTGCTCGCCGCGTCCGTGCGCTGGCCGAGACCTTCGCGCCTGGGGGACCCGCTGGATGTGCCGCCCGGCAAGATGGCTGACGGGCTGCAGGCGCTCGGGCTGACGAGCGTAGGCGCGCTGCTCGAGCACCTGCCCAGGGACAGCCGCGACGCGCGTACGGTGGCGGGGCTGAGGGATGGCGAGGCGGCTACGGTGGCGGTGCAGGTGCGCACGATCGCCGCGCGACCGGTCAGGCGGCGGGGGATGAAGCCGTTGGTGGAAGCCAGCGTGTTCGACGAGACCGGCACGATGCGCGCCACGTTCTTCAACCAGCCGTGGCTGGCCCAGCGCTACAAGCCCGGCACGCGGCTGGTGCTGCACGGCAAGACGACGGCGCGCGGCACGTTCAACGTCGCCCACCACGCCGTCGGCTCCGATCGGGCCGCCCACCCACCCGCCGACCTCGCCGCGGGTGAGACCGACGCCACGGGTGAGATCGTGGCCCACTACCCCGCGACGGAGGGCGTCAGCTCGACGCAGATCCTGACGCTCGTGCGCGACGCCAGAGCCGCGCTCGCGGACGTGCCGGAGGCATTGAGCGCTGCCGCTCGGGCCTGCGAGCGGCTGCCGGACAGGGCGGGCGCGCTGGCGGCGATGCACTTCGCACGCACCTCCGAGGAGCGCGAGGCGGGCAGGGGAAGGCTCGCGTTCGAGGAGCTGCTGCTGACCCAGCTCGTGTTCCTGCGCCGTCGCGCCAGACGTCGGGCGGGAAGCGACGCGCCGGTGCTCGACCGGACTCCATCTCTGAGTGAGCGCTGGCTGAACAACGAGCTGCCGTTCGCACTGACGGGCGATCAGCGCCGGGCGATCGCGACGATCGGCGAAGACCTCGCGCAGGAGCGCGCGATGCAGCGGCTGCTGCTGGGAGAGGTCGGCAGCGGCAAGACGGTCGTCGCGGTATGGGCCCTGCTGCGCGCCGTCGAGCATGGGATGCAGGCGGCGCTGATGGCCCCGACGGAGACGCTCGCCGAGCAACACTTCGCCACGTTGCAGCAGCTGTTGGGTGGCGAGCAGGCGAACGTGACATGCGCGCTGCTGACGGGTTCCACCACGGCTCGCAGGCGCGCGGACACGCTCGGCAAGCTGGCCGGCGGTGAGCTGTCGCTGATCGTGGGCACGCATGCGCTGATCGAGCCCGACGTCGAGTTCCGGGCGCTCGCCGTCGCCGTCGTGGACGAGCAGCACCGCTTCGGCGTGCGTCAGCGCGCCGCCCTCGACGGCAAGGCCGGCGCGGGAGCGATCGGAGATCGGCCGGCGCCGCACGTGCTGCACATGACCGCGACGCCGATCCCGCGCACGCTCGCGCTCGCCAACTACGGCGATCTGGACACGACGATGCTGCGTGAGCTGCCGCGGGGCAGGCAGCCGATCGAGACGCGGATCGTCTCCGGCGAGTCCGAGCGTGCGCGCGCGTACGAGCAGCTGCGCGAGCAGCTGCTCGCGGGCCGGCAGGCGTATGTCGTATGCCCGCTGATCGAGCAGGTCGAGGACCCGCAGGCGGGCGATGGGGGACAGTCGGACCTGCGGACGGCGACCGCGGAGCTCGAGCGGTTGCGCAAGGGCGAGTTGCGCGACCATCGCCTGGTGCTGTTGCACGGCGGGATGCGACCGCGCGAGAAGGCGGAGGCGATGGCGCAGTTCGCCTCCGGCGGGGCGGACGTGCTGGTCGCCACGACCGTGATCGAGGTGGGGATCGACGTGCCGAACGCGAGCATGATGCTGATCGAGAACGCCGAGCGGTTCGGCATCTCTCAGCTGCACCAGCTGCGCGGGCGAGTCGGCCGCGGCGAGCATCGCTCCGCGTGCCTGCTCATGGGCCCCTCCGGCGCCGCAAGACTGCGGGCGTTGCAGCAGCACGCCGATGGGTTCGAGCTCGCCGAGATCGACCTGCGGCTGCGCAGCGAGGGCGAGCTGATCGGCGTCAGACAGTCCGGGATCGGCCGGCATCAGATTGCCTGTCTGCCCGATGATGCGGATCTGTTGGCGCGCGCCCGGGCGCGCGCCGAGGCGATCGTGGCCGCCGATCCACAGCTGCGCGAGCCCGAGCATGCGCTGCTGGGCGACGCGCTGGAGCGGGCGTTCGGGGCCGACGTGCTCGAGCCGATCCCCGCATAGAACACACAGTGCATCGGCGACGAGCGAGTTCCGGTCTGGATTGTCCACCCGCGAACGGGCTCGTTACGGTGCCTGGATGAGAGTGATCGCGGGCCGCTACGGCGGGCGCCGGCTGACAGCGCCGAAGGGCAGGACGACGCGGCCGACCTCCGAGCGGGTGCGCGAGGCGCTGTTCGCGATGCTCGGCGACGTCGAGGGGACACGCGTGCTCGACCTGTTCGCGGGGACCGGCGCGCTGGGGATCGAGGCGCTATCCAGGGGCGCGCACCGGGCCGTGTTCGTCGAGCGCGATCGGGCTGCGATCGCGGCGCTGCTCGCGAACCTCGCGGCGCTCGGCGTGGCCGATGAGCAGGCACAGCTCAGGCGCGAGCACGTCGAGGAGGCGCTCCGCAGGGCACGGAAACGCAAAGAGACATACGATCTCATCCTGATCGATCCTCCATACGGCCGGGCGCTCGAGCTGGGGCCGCGACTGTCGGCGGCGCTGGGAGGGGTGCTCGCGCCGAAGGCGCGCGTGGTGATCGAGAGCGATCGGCGCACGCCGCTGCGCCTGGAGCTCGCGCTCGAGAAGGAGCGCCGCTACGGAGACACCACCATCGCAATCCACCGTCACGCATGACCCATACCAAGCGCATAGCCGTCTGCCCGGGCTCGTATGACCCGATCACCAACGGCCACCTGGACGTGATCGGGCGTGCGGCGATGCTGTTCGACGAGGTCGTGATCGCCGTGGTGAACCGGTCGGTGCGCAAGGACAAGACGCTGTTTGCGATCGAGGAGCGTCTGGCGTTCGTCGAGCAGGCGACCGCCGGAATGGCGAACGTCCGGGCGGAGCCGTTCAACACGCTCGTGGTGGAGTTCGCGCGCAAGGTCGGCGCGCGCGCGATCGTGAAGGGGTTGAGGGCGATATCGGACTTCGAGTACGAGCTGGAGATGCATCAGCTCAACCGCCGGCAGGATCCGGAGATAGAGTCGGTGTACCTGATGGCCAGCTCTCAGTACAGCTTCCTGTCCTCCAGCGGCGTCAAGGAGCTGGCGATATTCGGCGGGCGGATCGACGATCTCGTGCCCGCCCGCGTGGCGGCGCGATTGCAGGAAGAGCTGAGACGTTGACGAACTGGACTGAAAACCCGCCGAGCGAATCCGGTGGCGGTCGGCTCGACCACCGGGATCGGCGTGTGAGAACAACCAATCGCGCCCCCGCGGGCGACGCGAACGGAGATAGTGTTTAGCGAATGGACGTCCTGGTACTGATTGACAAGCTCGACGATCTGGTGCACAACGCCAAGCCGGTGCCCCTGACCGATCAGGTGCGCGTCGACAAGGAGGAGATCTACGACATCCTCGACCAGATGCGCGCGACGATCCCCGAGGAGATCAAGCAGGCACGCTGGATCGTGAAGGAGCGTCAGGAGATGCTGGCCGAGGCCAAGAAGGAGGCCGAGCGGATCCTCAAGGAGGCGCGCGAGCGCCAGGACCGACTCGTGGGCGAGGAGGAGGTCACCAAGCAGGCCGAGCGCGCCGCCGAGGACATCGTCGAGGACGCGCGAGCACGTGAGCGCGAGATCCGCCTGGGCGCGGAGGACTACGCGGATGAGATCCTGAACACGCTCGAGGTCAACCTGTCGAAGTTCATCGCCGCCGTGCAGCGCGGCCGCGAGCGGTTGCAGGGCAAGGACGAACCGGCCGAAGTCGGCTAGGACGCCGCTGACCGAAGCCGGGAGACACTCGCCTTCGGCTCGCATCCCCGTTTCGGCCGGCGCTGGCCGATCGGTCGAGCGCATCTTGATCGTCGATCGGTCTGCGTCCTCAGTCGCTCGCGTACGTAGTACGCCACGCTCCTTGCGCCCTTGACTCGCTTGCTCATCGACGCCCTAGCCAGCGTGGTTCATGACCGGCCGAAGTCTCATAGGCTCGTCTGGGTGGCGGTCATGCCGCATGCGGCATGACCCCGGCCGGCGCATGCGCCGGCCGGCCGGATCGTGCATGCACGATCCGGAACGAGGGCGCACATGTGCGCCCTCGCCAGTCGGTGCATGCACCGACTGGAACAGCCATCCGCGCAGGGCTCTTGGTGAGACCGCTGTGTTTTGGGTAGGGTCTCGCGCGCGATGAACACGCGCGAAGCGAGATACAAGCTGAAGGTCGCCCAGACGCTGCTGGGCACGGGGATGGTCAAGCCGGTGCGCCCCGACAGGGCGGTGCGCGCGATCGCGGCGCTGCATCGCTGGGGCCCGACGCCGGCGGCGGCATATACGGCCTCGGCGGCCAGGTATCCCGACCGGGAGGCGATCGTCGACGAGCGGGGAACGCTGACGTTCGCGGAAGTGGAGGGGCGCACGAACGCCCTCGCGCGGGGCCTGCGCAGGGCGGGAGTGACCGAGCAGGACGACGTGGCGATCATGTGTCGCAACCATCGCGGGTTCGTCGAGGCGACCGTGGCGTGCGCGAAGCTGGGGGCCGGCGCGCTGTATCTGAACACCGCCTTCGCGGGGCCGCAGATCGCGGATGTGATGCGCCGCGAAGATCCGGTGGCGCTGATCTACGACGAGGAGTTCGGGAACCTCGTGCGCGAGGGCGGCGAGGAGCGCAGACGGTTCGTCGCCTGGCACGAGTCAGGCGTTCGGGCGCTGGCCGGGTCCGACCCCAGGTTGGAGGATCTGATCGCTGCGGAGACTGACGCCCCGCTGGACCCTCCGGCGGAGAAGGGACGAGTGGTGATCCTGACGTCGGGCACGACGGGAACGCCGAAGGGGGCGCCGCGCAAGCAGCCGGACTCGATGGAGCCGCTCGCGGCGCTGTTCTCGAAGATCCCGCTGCGAGCGCGCGAGCGGACGGTGATCGCGGCGCCGATGTTCCACTCCTGGGGGTTCGCGCACTTCACGCTCGCCCTGCCGCTGGCGTCGACGCTGGTGCTGCGGCGCAAGTTCGACCCCGAGGACACGCTGCGGGCGGTTGCCCATCACCGTGCCAGCGCGCTGGCGGTCGTGCCGGTGATGCTGCAGCGGATGCTCGAGCTGGGCCCGGAGACGATCGCGAAGTACGACCTGAGCTCGCTGAAGGTGATCGCGCTGAGCGGATCGGCGCTGCCCGGCGAGCTGGCGACGCGGGCGATGGACGCGCTCGGGGACGTGCTCTACAACCTGTACGGCTCCACGGAGGTCGCATGGGCGACGATCGCCACGCCTGCGGATCTGCGCGCCGCGCCGGGGACCGCCGGCCGGGCGCCGATGGGGACGGTCGTGAAGCTGCTCGACTCCGAGGGTCGCGAGGCGGCGCCGGGGGAGGGCGGGCGCATCTTCGTCGCCAACGAGATGGTCTTCGAAGGCTATACCGGGGGTGGCAACAAGGAGATCGTGCGCGGGCTGATGAGCACCGGCGACGTCGGCCGCTTCGACGCCGGCGGACGGCTGTTTGTGGACGGGCGCGACGATGAGATGATCGTCTCCGGCGGCGAGAACGTGTTCCCGCGCGAGGTCGAGGACCTGCTGGCCGACCACGATCAGATCGAGGAGGCCGCTGTGATCGGCGTGAGCGACGAGAAGTTCGGGCAGCGGCTGAAGGCGTTCGTCGTGTTGCGCGACGGCGCCCAGCTGGACGAGGACGATGTCAAGGCGTACGTGAAGGCGAACCTCGCCCGCTACAAGGTCCCGCGCGACGTCGTGTTCCTGCCCGAGCTGCCGCGAAATGCGACCGGCAAGGTGCTCAAGCGCGAGCTGAAGACGCTCGCCTAGCTGGGCAGGACATTCCGGCCCGTAGACTTGCTGCGGTGTTGCGGCTCGTCACGATCCCGATCAGCCACTATTGCGAGAAGGCTCGGTGGGCGCTCGAGCGAGTGGGTATGCCCTATCGCGAGGAGCGCCACGTCCAGGGCATCCATCAGGTTCTCGCGCGGCGCGCGGGCGGGGGGATGACGGTTCCCGTGCTGGTCACGCCCGACGGAGCGATCGGCGACTCGGCGGACATCCTCGCCTGGATCGATGAGCGTACGCCTCCCGAGCACCGGCTGTTCCCCGCCGAGCCCGCCGCGTGCGACGAGGTCGAGCGTGTCTGCCGGCGCTTTGACGAAGGGCTCGGGCCGCGGGGACGGCGGCTCATGTACGTCCACATGCTTGCGCAGCGCAAGCTCGCGCTGCGCTTCAACAACGAGGGTGTGCCGAGCTGGGAGGATCGCGCGATTCGCTATGGATGGCCGTTCGCCCGGGGCTACGTCAAGCGTGTGCTCGGCATCCGTCCGGGGATCGAGGTCGAGGACGAGGCGGCGGTCTGGCGCGAGCTCGACTTTGTCGCGGACCTGCTCTCCGACGGCCGTCCCTACCTTTGCGGCGAGCGTTTCGGCGTGGCCGACCTGACGTTCGCGGCACTGTCCGCGCCCGTTGTCGTCCCACCCGGGTACGGCGTTCCGCTGCCACAGCCCGATGTCCTGGCGCCCGGCATGGCAGCGCTCGTCGGGCGCGCACGCGCTCACCCCGCCGGGCGCCACGCGCTCACCCTCTACGCGGAGCATCGAGGGGAGAAGCTCTCTGTAGTAACAGACGGGCGCTAGCCTGGGAAGCATGGCGGCGCAGACGCAAACGTTCGACTTGGCGGGCCTGCGGCTCAGTCCCGGAGCGGGCCGAAGGTTGCGGCTGCAGGCGCCGATCGAGGCGCTCGGGCTGGGCGGCGAGCGATATGAGGTGCGCCCGCGGAGCGTGCCGCTCGTGCTGGAGGTATCGAAGCTGATCGGCGGTGGGTACGCCCTCAAGCTGGCGCTGAACGCGACGCTGGATGGGCCGTGCATGCGCTGTCTGAAGCATGCGGCTCCGGAGATCGAGGTGCAGGCGCGCGAGGTCGACGTGCCGGGCGAAGGCGAGGAGCTGGCAAGTCCATATGTCCATGACGAGACCCTGGAGGTGGCGGCGTGGGCGCACGACGCGTTCGCGCTGGCCGCTCCCGCGAAGGTGCTGTGCAGGGATGACTGCGCGGGGTTGTGCCCGGAGTGCGCGATCGACTTGAACGAGGCCGGTCCCGAGCATCGACACGAGCCTGCGCCGGACTCGCGCTGGGCGAAGCTGAGCGAGCTGAAGCTTGACTAGCTCGGCCGGCGGGCATGATGAACACGCTGAGACGGCCGGCGCCATGGGCGCGCGCGCGGACATGACGACGGTCGCCGTCGACTGCAACGGTGCGGATCTCGGCCCGGCGGAGGTGGCAGCGGGCGCCGTGCTGGCCGCCGGCGAGGGCGCGAGGACGATCCTGTTCGGGCCCGTGGACGCACTGAGGCCGGCACTGGCGGGGGTGCCCGAGGGAAGGATCGAGGTAGTGGATGCGCCCGTGTCGATCGCCAAGAGCCCCGATCCGGCGAGCGCGGCGCGGGCGAACCCCGACGCCTCGATCGTCCAGGCTGCGCGGGCGGTGGCCGAGGATCGCGCGCAGGCGCTGGTGTGCGCCGGCGGTACCGGGGCGGCGCTGGCGGCGGGACTGTTCAACATCAAACGCGCCCGCGGGATTCACCGGCCCGCGCTGGCGCTGGTGCTGCCTATTCCGGGACCCCCGCCCGCCCGGCCGGTGACGCTGCTGGACGTCGGCGCGAACGCGCAGGCGCGCAGCGAGCACCTGGAGCAGTTCGCGTTCATGGGCGTCGCGCTGGCGCAGACGCTGCTCGGCGTGGAGCGTCCGCGCGTGGGGCTGCTGTCAAACGGCGAGGAGGACTCGCGCGGCAGCCCGCTCGTGCTCGAGGCCCACGATCGGCTGCGCGCGCGCGTGGATGCGGAAGCGACGGGGTTCGAGCTGGTCGGCAACGTGGAGGGCGGCGACATCGTGTCGGGCGTAGCCGACGTGATCGTGACCGATGGGCTGACCGGCAACATCGCGCTGAAGACGATGGAGGGCGTGTCGCAGACGCTGCTGCGGGCGATTCGCGAGGCGGCGATGTCTTCGCCGAAAGCGAAGCTCGGCGGCTTGCTGCTGGCCCCGGCGCTGCGGGGGCTGCGCGAGGAGATCGATCCCGAAGGCCAGGGTGGCGCGTACCTGCTGGGCCTGCGCCGGCTCGGAGTGGTTCCTCACGGTGGGTTCGGTCGGCGTGGGTTCGCGCGAGCGATCCTGCGCGCACAGTATGGCGCGAGCGAGGATCTGGTCGGGCGCACGCACGCGGCGCTGGAGCGCGCGGGGGCGCTGCGACGGGCTACGCCCGTGTCCGCGTCGATCGCTAGCCTGCCTCGGAATGACGCGTGAGGAGGTGGCGGAGCTGATCAGGGGACATCTGGCCGACGAGCTGGACGTCGATCCGGGCGTTATCGAGGAGGAAACACGGTTCAAGGAGGATCTGGAGGCCGACTCGCTTGACCTGTACACGCTCGTGCAGGAGCTGGAGGACAGTTACGGTGTGCGCATGACCGACGAGCAGGCAGCCGCGATCACCACAGTCGGGCAGGCGGTGGATTTTGTCTTGGCACATGCCGCTGCCTGATGCCCGCCGATGAACCTGCTCAACCAACTGCTCGATGGGCTGCCAGAGGAGCTCGAGCGCCACGATGAGCCCGCATGGCGGCGCTGGATCTGCGTCCTCGATAACTCGTGTGCCGAGCACACTTCGCTCACTGCGTCCTTGCCCAGCTTGCCCTGCGAACTCATCGGAGCGTTGTGGTGAACCTGCTCAATCAACTCTTGGAAGGGTTGCCGGAGGAGCTCGAGCGTCAGGTGTTCACGCATGCGTCGTGGACCGAACGCCGCGAGGACTCTTACTCGCGGCTGGCGTTTCTCGGCGACAGCGTGCTCGGCCTGGCGATCACCACGCACCTGTATCCGCGCTTGGAAGCGGAGCGATTCGGCGCGGGGCGGCTGACGAAGATTCGCGCGCAGGCGGTGTCGGGCCCGAGCTGCCGCGCGGTCGCAGAGCGGCTGGGCGTGCCCGAGCGGCTGCGCGCCGCAGCGCCCTCCAGCGCGGCGGGCGGAGCGGTGGCACTGGTGGAGACCGAGCGCGTGCTTGCGTCTGTGATCGAGGCGGTGATCGGCGCCTGCTATCTGACCGCCGGCTACGAACACACCGCCGAGGCGGTCGTGGAGGCGTTTCAGCCGGAGATCGAGCAGGCGCTGGAGCACCCGGTCGATTTCAAGTCCGCGCTGCAGGAGCTGCTCGCCCGGCGCGGGTCGGTCGTCTCCTACGAGGTCACCGCGGAGACGGGACCGCCGCACGAGCGCACCTACGAGGTGGTTGCGCTCGTGGACGGCGAGACGCTGGGCTCGGGGAACGGGAAAAGCAAGAAGCATGCCGAGCAGGAGGCCGCTCGGGAGGCCGTGGACAGATTGCAGGAGCAGACATGACCCTGGCGACGCGGGGCTGGATGCCCCGCGCCCGGGCGAGCGGGAGGACGACGGCCTGCGCGGATGCGACCCAAAAGCACCCGAAAACTGACACGGTGCGACTTGCCCCTCGACAAGCCCCTGGCATGACCCTGAGTTCGCAGGGCAAGCTGGTCAAGGACGCAGTGAGCGAAGTGTGCTCTGCACACGAGCGATCGAGGACGCAGATCCAGCGCCGCCATGCGGGCTCAGGGCGAGCATGCGGCTGAAGTCGCTCACGTTGAAGGGGTTCAAGTCGTTCCCCGATCGCACCCGCCTGGACTTCGGCCCGGGCGTCAGCGTCGTGGTCGGGCCGAACGGGTCGGGCAAGTCCAACGTGACCGACGCCGTGCTGTGGGCGATGGGCGAGCAGTCCCCGCTCGCCGTGCGGGGCCAGTCGATGCAGGACGTGATCTTCGGCGGCGGGCGTGGCGTGCAGGCGCGCAGCGCCGCGGAGGTCGAGATCGTGCTCGACAACTCCGACGGCACAGTCGATCTGCCGCTGAGCGAGATCTCGATCGTGCGTCGCCTCGATCGCGCCGGCGAGGGTGGCTATCGGCTCAACGGCGCGCGCTGCCGGCTGACGGACGTGATCGAGGTGCTCTCGGACACGGGTCTCGGCAAGGAGCAGCATTCGGTCATCTCCCAGGGGCGGGTCGAGGCGATCGTGACCTCCAAGCCGCGCGATCGTCGCCTGCTGATCGAGGAGGCCGCCGGGCTGGGCAAGCATCGCAAGCGCCGCCGCCGCGCGCAGCTGAAGCTCGATCGCACGCAGGAGAACCTCGATCGCGCGCTCGACGTCGAGCGCGAGGCGCGCACGAGGCTGCGCCCGCTCAAGCGTCAGGCCGAGGCGGCCGAGCTGCACGAGCGACTGGAGCGCCAGCTGCTGGAAGCGCGCTGGACGCTCGCCTGCGAGACGTTGCGCGCTCGCGGCGTGGAGCTGCGTGAGGCCGAGACGCAGGTGCGCGACGCGCGTTCCTCGCGCGAGCTGGTGGAGGCCGAGCTTCAGGCGATCGTGGCGCGGCGCGGGCGGGCGGAGACGGCGCTGGCCGAGCGCACCGAGCGTCACGACGCCCTGTCGCGGCGCGCGTATGAGATCCGCTCCGCGCGCGAGCGTCTGGCGCTGCGCGGCGAGCAGGCGCAGGCGAGCGCGGTCACGCTGGCCGAGCGCGCGAGCCGTATCGAGATCGAGCTCGGCGCGCTCACCGTGCCGCCCGACGGCGCGGACGCCGCGTCGGGTGCGGGGGATGGCGCCGGCGATCACGTGGCCGCGAGCGAGGATCGGGTACGCGGGCTCGAGCACGAGCTGGCGGAGCTGGAGCGCGAGCGTGAGCGCGAGCTCGAGCGCGAGATCGAGGGACTGCAGGCAGAGCGCCGGCGGGCCGCCCAACTGGTGGGCGAGCTGACCGACGCCGTCGAGGCGATGGGCGAAGCGCGCACCGAGGCCGATGTCCTGGCCGAGCAGGCCCGCACCGGGCTGCGCAGCGTCGAAGCCGCCGCCGAGGCGGCCCGGCGAGAGGCAGCCGCGGTCGGCGCCGAGCTGGCCGCCACCAACCAGTTCCTCAGCAGCCACGCCCGCTACGGCGGCGCCGGCACGGGCGGAGCGCGCGCTCTTAGCGCGGCGCTGCAGGTGCGCGATGGTTATGAGCTGGCGCTCGCCGCCGCCCTCGGTGGGCGCCTGGACGCGGCGCTGGTGCGCGACCTGCCCGGCGCGACGACGCTCCTGGACGGAGCCGGCCCCGACGGCGCGAGCGCGCTGCTGGCCGGGGACGCCGCGGATGTCCCCGCGCAGGAGACGTCCGCGCCTGCCGGCGGGGAGTCGCGACAGGAGGCTCCCGCGGGCGCGTCCCGGAACGATCCATCGGCCGCCCTCACCCCGTCGCCGGCCCCGGGCGCGGTCAGGCTGATCGAGCTCGTCAGCGGATCGACCGCCGCGCTGACGCTCGCGCACCGGCTGCTGGGCGACGCGTGGGTGGTGCAGCGCCTGCAGGACGTCGCCGAGGGGTTCGCCGGGATCGCCGTGACGAGGTCCGGGCGCGTGCTCTTCGCTGCCTGGGGCGAGGTGCGCCAGGTGAGCGAGGGCGGCGCCGAGCGAGTGCTGGCGCGGCGCAACCAGCGCGAGCGGCTGATCGCCTCCAGCGAGGCGGCGGTGCAGGCCGAGCACGCCGCCCGGGCCGCCGCGCAGACGGCGCTGGAGAGCGTGAGCGACGCCGACGACGCGCGCGTGCAGGCCGAGGAGGCGCTGCGCGAGTCCGAACGCGCCCTCGCGGATGCGACCGAGGCCGAGCGCCGCGCCGAGTGGCTGATCGAGCAGCGTCGCAGCGCCCCCGAGCAGGGCCCGCTGGCGGTTCGCCGATCGCGGTTGCAGGGCGAGCTCGCCGCCGAGCGTCGCCAGGCCGAGCGGCTGGCCGCCGAACGCGCCCAGCGCGAGCAGCGGATCGCGCGCCTGCGCGCGCGGCGCAGCGCCGACATGGAGCTGGAGCCTCGCGCGCGGCGGATCGCCGCGGCGCTCGCGTCCGTGGCCGAGGGCGCCGAGACTCTGCTGGCTGAGCTCGAGGAGCAGCTCTCGCGCGATCACGCCGCCGGTGAGGAGGTCGCGGCCGAGCTGCGCGCCTGCGCGCACGAGGAGGCCGAGATCCAGGCGCGCCTGCGGGCGCTCGGCGAGACGGTGACTGCCGTCGAGGTGGCCGCCCAGCGGCTGCGCGACCAGGCCGGTGAGGCCGCGGAGGAGCTGAGCGCCATCGCCGAGCGCCTCGAGCGCCCGCTGCCCTCGCAGGACGATGAGGAGGCGCAGCCCGAGCACGCGCAGCCGCTCCCGCCGGAGGAGGCGAGCGCGCTGGAGGCGCGCGTGCAGCGCCTGCTGAGAAGACGCGAGCAGCTCGGCCCCGTCAATCCGCTCGCCCAGGAGGAGTACGCCGAGGCGCTCGCCCACGTCGAGGAGCTCGAGTCCAGGCGCTCGGACCTGGAGACCGCACTGCGCGAGCTGGCGACCGTGATCAGAGACACCGATCGCCAGATCGCGGAGACGTTCGAGCAGACCTTCGCCGCCGCCGCGCGCAACTTCGAGGAGCTCGTCGGCGACGTGTTTCCCGGAGGCAGCGGACGGTTGCGACTCGTGCGCGACGAGCACACCCCCCGCGCGATGCTGGGCGGGCAGTCCGCCGCCGCGGGCGCCGCCGGCGGCGAGGAGGCCTCCGCGGCCGACGCCGGAGAGGCCGCCGCCGACGCCGAGGCCGAACACGAGGAGGAGCGGGCTCGTGGCGGGGGCGAGCAGGAGGACGCGATGGGCGTCGAGATCGAGATCACTCCCGCCGGCAAGTCGACCAAGCGCCTGTCGCTGCTCTCGGGCGGGGAGAAGTCGATGACCGCGCTCGCCTTCCTGTTCGCCGTGTTCCTCGCGCGTCCCTGTCCGTTCTACATTCTCGACGAGGTCGAGGCCGCGCTGGACGACCTCAATCTCGACCGCTTCCTCGCGCTGCTGCGCCGCTACTCCGACAGGGCCCAGTTCATCGTGATCACACATCAGAAGCGCACGATGGAGGCCGCGGACTGGCTGTATGGCGTGTCGATGGGCGGCGACGGCGTCTCCAAGGTGCTCTCGCGACGATTGCCGCCCGAGGCGGTGGCGAGCGCCGCGGAGGAGGAGGACGACGATGATGAGGACGCCAGTCGCTCCGAGGCGCCCGTCGCAGAGGTAGCCTGAGCCGGAGCATCCTCCGTCCACACCGGGTCGCACGTCCGTCGCGGCCGAGGCTTCCACGAGGTGCTTTCGCGCCCACCCGCCGAGGCCGGGGCCGGCCGGCGCTGCTATCGTCGCGCGGCCCGTGGCGCGCGACTGGAGCGATCTGTTCATCACCGACGCGCCCGCTCGCGATGCTGCCTCGGTCGCGTCCCGCGAGCATCGGCGCGGATTCTTTACGCGCCTGCGCGAAAACCTAGCGAAGACCCGCGAGGCGCTCGGCGGGGAGATCCAGGCGACGCTGTTCGGCACGCTCGACGCCGCCGCGTGGGAGCGGCTGGAGGAAGCGCTGATCCTCGCCGACGTCGGCGCGAGCACGACCGCTTCGATCGTGCAGACGCTCGAGGCCGAGGCCGATGCGGGCGAGCTCTCCGGTGGACAGGCGCTGAGCGAGCGGTTGATCGGATTGCTCGCGCAGACCGCGCGGGTGGGCGACGCGCGCATCGACATCCGCCCCCATCCCAGCGTGATCCTGGCGGTCGGCGTGAACGGCACCGGCAAGACGACCACGATCGGCAAGCTCGCCTGGCACCTGCGTCACGAGCTGGATCGCACCGTGCTGCTCGGCGCGGCCGACACCTACCGCGCGGCGGCCAGCGAGCAGCTGGAAGGCTGGGCGCAGCGGGCGGGATGCGAGGTCGTCACCGGCCCCGCGGGCTCCGATCCCGGTGCTGTCGCGTTCGAGACGATCGCCCGCGCCCGCGCCGAGGGTGCGGACGTCGCGATCGTCGACACCGCCGGGCGGCTGCACACCCAGGACGATCTGATGGCCGAGCTCGGCAAGATTCGCCGGGTGATCGCCCGCCAGCTGGACGGCGCTCCGCACGAGACGCTGCTCACGATCGACGCCACCACCGGCCAGAACGGGCTGCGCCAGGCCCGGATGTTCGCCACCGCGGCCGACGTCACCGGGGTCGTGTTGAGCAAGCTCGACGGCACCGCTCGCGGCGGGATCGCGCTTGCGATCGCGGCCGAGCTGCAACTGCCGGTGAAGCTGATCGGGATCGGCGAGACGGTCGAGGACCTGCGCCCATTCGATCCGGAGGAGTTCGCACGCGCGCTGATCGCCGAGCAGTGAGCCACGCTCTCGATCCCGCCGCGCCGCGAGCCTCGACTCCATGGACATCGGGCCGCGAGGGGTAACCTGAGAGGCATGTCTGTATGGATCGTCTGGCTGCTCGCCGCATGTCTGCTCGGTATCGGAGAGATGCACCAGGGCGGGTTCTATCTCGCCCCGTTCGCGCTCGGCGCCGGCCTCGCGGCCGTCGTCGGCCTGCTGGGTGTGGGGGCGCTGCTCAGCACGATCGTGTTCGTGGCCGTCTCGGGCATCGTGTTCGCCACGCTGCGACCCCTCGCGCGCAGACATCGCCGGCTGGGACCCGCGATCCGGACGGGAGCCGCGGCGCTCGTCGGACGGCCCGCGGTGGTGATCGAGCGGATCGCCAACGGCGAGGGGGTCGGGTGCGTGAAGATCGACGGCGAGGTGTGGACCGCGCGCAGCTACGACGAAGACGAGATCATCGACGCGGGCGAGCGCGTCGAGGTCGTGGAAATACGCGGCGCCACCGCGCTTGTGATGCATTGAGTCATATCAACATGAAGGGACCGGACCAATGGCCGCATTGATCGTCATCGTCGTCGTGGTGTTGTTCGCGCTGCTGGTCGCGGCGCGCACGATCCGCGTGATTCCCCAGGCGAGGGCCGGGGTCGTCGAGCGGCTCGGCCGCTACAGTCGCACGCTCGAACCGGGCCTGACGATCGTCACGCCGTTCATCGACCGCGTCAAGCCGCTCGTGGACCTGCGCGAGCAGGTCGTCAACTTCTCCCCCCAGCCGGTCATCACCGAGGACAACGTCGTCGTCGCGATCGAAACCGTCCTGTACTTCACGATCACCGACCCCAGATCGGCGACGTATGAAATCGCGGACCCGCTGCAGGCGATCGAGCAGTTGACCGTCACGACCCTGCGCAACGTGATCGGCGGGCTGACACTCGAGCAGACCCTCACCGCCCGCGAGAACGTCAACGCCGAGCTGCGCACCGTTCTGGACGAGGCGACCGGCAAGTGGGGGATCAGGATCAACCGCGTGGAGATCAAGTCGGTCGATCCGCCGACGGACATCAAGACGGCGATGGAGAAGCAGATGCGCGCCGAGCGCGACCGCCGCGCCGCGATCCTGACCGCGGAAGGCGAGAAGCAGTCCCAGATCCTGACCGCCGAGGGTGCCAAGCAGGCGGCGGTGCTCACCGCCGAAGGCGCCCAGCAGGCCGCGGTCCTCGACGCCGAGGGCGAGCGCCAGGCGGCGATTCTGCGCGCCGAGGGCGAAGCGAAGGCGATCGACACGGTGTTCAGCGCGATCCACGCGGGCAAACCCAATCGCGAGCTGCTGAGCTACGAATACCTGCAGATGCTCCCTCAGTTGGCCGAAGGCGACGCGAACAAGGTGTTCGTCGTCCCAAGCGAGTTCGCCGAGGCGTTCGGCGGCATCGGCGAGGCGCTCTCGAGGCGCGTGCCCGGGCATGAGCCCGAGCTGCCGCACCCACCATCCGCGCTCGGCGACGCCCCCAAGCGGCCCCCGGCGCCGCCAGACCCCTCGGCGGGCGGCAAGGGCTGAGACGCTCTGAGATTACGAGCGCCCGCTGGAGCGGCGGCTGCCAGAATCATTAGCGACCATGTTCGACGCCCTCGCCGAGAAGCTGCAGGCAACGCTCGCTGATGTGCGCCGCCATGGCACGCTGAGCGAGCAGGACATCGACGCGGCGATGCGCGAGATCCGCCTCGCGCTGCTGGAGGCGGACGTCAACTTCAAGGTCGTACGACAGTTCACCGCGCAGGTCAAGGAGCGCTGCCTGGGCGCGGACGTGATCGGCAAGCTGAACCCTGCTCAGCAGGTGGTCAAGATCGTCGCCGACGAGCTCGCCCGTTTGATGGGTGGCCCGCCCGCCCCCGGCGCCTCGGCTGGACTTGCCTTCTCCGCGCATCCTCCGACCGTGATCCTGATGGCCGGGCTGCAGGGCTCCGGCAAGACGACCGCCACGGCGAAGCTCGCGCTGCACCTGCGCTCCGAGCGCGGCGCGTCGGTCGCGGTGGCGGCCTGTGACACCTACCGCCCGGCGGCCGTGGAGCAGCTCGTCAAGGTCGGCGCCCAGGCGGGGGCGGAGGTGTATGAGCAGGGGACAACGCGCGATCCCGTGGACATCGCCGCATGGGCGCTGGAGCGCGCCACCCGGGAGGGCAAGGACGTGCTGATCGTCGACACCAGCGGCCGCCTGCACATCGACGAGCAGCTGATGGCCGAGCTTGTGCGGATTCGCGCGGCGGTCAAACCGACCGATGTGCTGCTGGTGCTCGACGCGATGACCGGCCAGGACGCGGCGTCGGTGGCCGAGCGCTTCGCGCAGGAGGTCCAGTTCGACGGCGTGGTCATGAGCAAGCTCGACGGCGACGCGCGCGGTGGCGCCGCGCTGTCGGTGAAGGCGCTGACCGGCAAGCCGATCATGTTCGCCTCCACCGGGGAGAAGCTAGACCAGTTCGAGCGGTTCCATCCCGACCGTATGGCTCAGCGGATCCTCGGGATGGGCGACGTGATGAGCCTGATCGAGCAGGCCGAGCGCCAGTTCGACGAGGACGAGGCGCTTGCACTGCAACGCAAGCTCACGCGCGACGAATTCGGTCTCGACGACTTCCTCTCCCAACTGAAGACGGTGCGACGGATGGGACCGTTGACGAACCTGCTCGGGATGATCCCCGGACTCGCCGGTCAGCAGCTGCAGAACATGAAGGTCGACGAGCGCGAGCTCGACCGCGTGCAGGCGATCATCCTCTCGATGACCCCTTCCGAGCGCTCCCGGCCTGAGCTGATCAAGGGCTCGCGCAGGCTGCGCATCGCGCGCGGGTCGGGCACCAGCGTGCAGCAGGTCAACCAGCTCGTCAAGCAGTTCGGCCAGACCCGCAAGCTGATGAAGCAGGTGGGACGCGGCAAGATGCCCGACATCGGCGCGCTCATGCGCCAGGCTCGTTAGCTAAACTCTGCGTTTGTAAATAGGCAGTGCATATCGAGAGGAACAAGTTGTCGGTACGGCTCAGGCTCACGCGGGTGGGCGGCAAGAAGGACCCGATCTGGCGTGTGGTCGTAGCTGACCAGCGCTCGCCGCGCGACGGTCGCGTGATCGAGACGATCGGCCAGTACAACGCGCAGACGAACCCCTCGACGATCGCGATCGACGCCGAGCGAGCACGCAGCTGGCTTGCGCGCGGGGCACAGCCGTCGAGCACCGTGCGCAAGTTGCTGCGCATCCAGGGCATCACCACATCGCAGGCCGACTGACGCTGCTGCGAGCCGGGCACGAGCGGTGGCCACGCAAGACAACGACTCCGATCCCGGCGAGACTCCGCGCCAGCTGCTCGAGTATCTCGCCGAAGGACTGGTCGATGAGCCCGAGGATGTGTCGGTCGAGCGGTTCGAGGAGGACGATGGCACGATCGTGCTGGAGCTGTGCGTCGCCGATGGCGACTACGGCAAGGTGATCGGGCGTGGCGGACGCACCGCACACGCGCTGCGCACGGTCGTGAAAGCCGCCGCGACCGGCACCGGACACAGGGTGCTCATCGACATCGTCGATTGACTCGCGTCAGGAGCTCCTCGGTGAGACCGAGCGGATGACGGTGGACGGCAGGGACTCCAGGGACGCCGATCGCTCTCGGGGCGCGGTTGCGGACGAGCGCCTGTCCGCGGGCAGGGTCGGTCGCGCGCACGGGCTGGATGGCAGCTTCTATGTCACGGGCGCCCGTCCGCGCCTGCTCGCGCTCGGCGCTGAGGTGAGGATCGCCGGCCGGACCGTGGCGATCGTGCGCCGCGCCGGGACAGACCGGCGCCCGATCGTGCGCGTGCACGGCACCGAGGATCGCTCCGGCGCCGAGGCGCTGCGCGGCCAGGAGTTGACGGTCGCGGCAGCCGACGCGCCCGCGCTCGCCGCGGGCGAGTGGTGGGGGCACGAGCTGGAGGGCTGTGTCGTCCTCGACGGTGAGCGTCGCATCGGTACGGTGACGCGGATGATCGAGCTGCCCTCGTGCGAGGCGCTGGAGGTGGCCCGCGAGGCCGGCGGACCGCTGCTGGTGCCGATGGTCAAAGACGCCATCCGCGAGATCGACGTCGCCGCGGGCCGGATCGACGTGAACATGGGCTTCATCGGGGACTGAAGCGCGTGGAGATCGACATCTTCACGCTGTTCCCGGAGTGGTTTCGATGGCTGACCGAGCAGCGACATGTGCGCAACGCGCTCGCGGCGGGGACGCGCATCGAGTGCGTGAACTTCCGCGAGCACACGCCGCTCGGCGCCGGGCAGGTGGACGACACGCCCTTCGGTGGCGGCGCCGGGATGGTGCTGCGCGTGGACGTGCTCGAGGCCGCGCTGCGGGCCCGCTACGGGATCGACCCGGTGCGCTTGCGCGAGGATCGTCGGGTGATCGCGCTGACTCCGGGCGGGCGGCTGCTCGACGACGAGCTCGCGAGCGAGCTGGCGCGTGAGCCTGCGTTGACGCTGCTGTGCGGCCGCTACGAGGGCTTCGACGAGCGCATCCTCGAGCACTTCGCGACCGAGCAGGTCTCGATCGGGCGCTATGTCCTCGCGGGCGGCGAGCTCGCCGCGATGGTCGTGTGCGACACCGTGTTGCGCAAGCTCCCCGGCGCGCTCGGGCACGAGGAGTCAGCGATCGAGGAGTCCTTCAGCCCAGCCCTGGAAGGACATCCCGAGTATCCGCATTACACCCGCCCGGCGGAGCATCGCGGGTGGCGAGTGCCCGAGATCCTGCTGTCGGGGCATCACGCGCGCATCGCGCAGTGGCGGCTGCGTCGCAGTCGCGAACGCGACGACTCCGATCTCGGGCGGGACGCGGAGGGGGGGTCTGGGGCATGAAGCCCGCTCGCTGCCTGTCCGGGTGGGGGCGCTCGCCTGTCCGCGCGCGTTGCGTTGGACCTCCAAACTCCCGCGCTCCCCGGAGCTGCGACGCGAGGAGATAAGCATTTCCGCGGGAGAGTGGGGCGCGCGTATCGACCGTCCGCTACCATTGCTGACCGCGCCTGGCCGTCACACCCTTGCCGGGGTTTCTGGAGCGGTCTTCCAGGCGCATCTCGCCCCGTCCTCAAACCCCACTCTCAACTCATGAGCAGCGTCATCGAAACCATCGAGCGCGCGCAGTTGCGCCGCGTCCCAGACTTCGCGCCGGGCGACCGTGTCAAGGTTCACTTTCAAGTGATCGAGGGCACCCGCCGGCGAGTGCAGGTGTTCGAGGGTGTGGTGATCAAGCGCCAGGGGCACGGTGCGCGTGAGACGTTCACCGTGCGCAAGCAGTCGTTCGGCGTCGGCGTCGAGCGCATGTTCCCGGTGCACTCGCCGAAGATCGAGCGCATCGAGCTGGCGGCCCGCGGCGATGTGCGGCGCGCGAAGCTCTACTACCTGCGCGATCGCGTCGGCAAGCGCGCGCGTGTGCGCGAGCGCCGCTACACCGGTCCCGAACAGGCGGTCGAGCCCGGCCTGCTGCATGAGCCTGTCGGAGCGACCGATGCGGAGGGCATGACCGCCGAGGAGACGGTCGCCGAGGGTGTACAGGCGATGCAGGACGGAGCCGGCGCGCAGAGCGCCGACACGAATATCGCAGCAGAGGCTGCGCCGCTCGCCGAGGCAGAGGCGGGACGGCGGGATGACGAGCCGGCCGAGGCCGGGACAGTCGAGCCCGGGGGGGCTGAGAAAGAGGCGAGTTCGCCCACGACGGCCGAGTCCGAGACGCTCGCCGCCGATTCCCCATCCCCCGATGCCGGCGATTCCCAGGGGGGCGAGGTCGCCGGCGACACGCCGGCGTGAGCCCGGGCGCGCAGCCCGGTGCCAAGCGCACCAAATCGACGGCCAGCTCGCTCGTCGAGCTGGTCGTGATCGTGCTCGTCGCGCTCGGACTCGCGCTCGCCATCCAGGCGTGGATCGTCAAGCCCTACCGGATTCCCAGCGGCTCGATGGAACCGACACTGGCGATCGGTCAGCGGGTGCTCGTCGATCGCATCGGCACGCACTTCAGCGAACCGCATGTCGGGCAGATCACCGTCTTTCATCCGCCCGAAGGCGCTCAGCAGCAGGAGTGCGGGCCGGTCCCTCACACCGTCAAACTGGGTGGCGCGGCATGCTCGGAACCGATCCCAAAAGAGGACACCGGTGTCAACTTCATCAAGCGCATCGTCGCCGGCCCCGGTGACGTCATCTCGATCCACGAAGGCCACGTCACGCGCAACGGCCACGTCGAGAAGGACTCCTACATCCGCCAGTGCGAAGGCAGCGCCGAGTGCAGCTTCCCGGTCCCGATCAAGATTCCGGCCGGACACTGGTTCATGATGGGGGACAACCGTGGCGAATCCGACGACAGCAGGTTCTGGGGGCCGGTTCCCACTTCATGGATCATCGGAGAAGCATTCGCCACCTACTGGCCGCCCGACCGCGTCGGATTCTTCTAGCCCCACAGTTCTTGCGGACGCCGGCACGGAGGCGAGGAAGTCCGCCGTCAAGTCCGGGAAGGGGAGTAAGAGCGGCAGTGGTGGCTCCGCTCGCGCCCGGCGGCGTCGCGCGCGGGCGCGCACCAGCGGTCGGCGGCTGTTCGCGTTCGACCGCCGCCTCGAAGTCCCTCTGGTCGCGGGCGCCGACGAGGCCGGCCGGGGGTGCCTGGCGGGGCCGCTCGTCGCCGCGGGCGTGCTGTTCGACTATGACGCGCTCACGACCCGCGAGCTGCGCTCGCTGAGCGCGCTCAACGACTCCAAGCAGCACACCCCGCAGGCGCGCGAGGAGCTCTACCCGCTGGTACTGCGCTGCGCGGCTCGTGTCGCGGTCGTCTCCCGCTGTGTGGGCGGCATCGACGAGCGCGGCCTGCACGTCACCAACCTCGCGGCGTTGCGCGATGCGCTGCGCAACGTCACCGCCGATGTGCCGGGTGAGGTCATGTGTCTCGTCGACGGCTTCTCCGTACCCGAGTTCGAGCGCCCCCAGCGCGCGATCGTGGACGGCGACGCCACGAGCGCCGCGATCGCCGCCGCTTCGATCGTCGCGAAGGTCACCCGCGACCGCTACATGCAGCATGCCGACACCGAGCACCCGGGCTGGGGCTTTGCCGAGCACGTCGGCTACTCCACTCCGGTGCACCGCGAGGCGATCGCCCGCCAGGGTGTCTCGCCATTGCACCGGATGTCGTTTCAGTCGCTGGCTTACCAGCAGCTGGCGCTCTGAGTCCGGTGCGCCCGGATTCGCGGGGCCCCGTAGGTTGCGAGACGCTACGCGGGAACGAGGTCTGCGGCAACCTCGTCGGTCGCCGGTTCGACCTCGTAGACCGTCGGGAAGCGGTCGGCGAGCCCAGTCGCGTGTAGCGCCTCGCTCACGACTCGCGTGGCTTTCTCCGCCGCAGTCGCGGGATCGGGCTCGTCGTCGGCGAGGATGAGCACTATCGACGTCTCCTCCCATGTTGCGACCGGGCCGAGGTCTGGATACTCACGGTCCAGGAAGCGAGTCAACGGCAGCCATTTGGATTCGTCGCTGAACGGCACGTCTGCCACAGAGGTCCAGGTTCGGTACTCCACGATCATCTTTTATACCCCTTTTGCTTCATGCATGAGAGGAAGTTCACCCACGATCGCGACGACGACGGGGTACCGGCCATCTTGCATGGATCCTGATTCTTGTCGGGTGGAAAGAACAACCAGTACTCCTTGCGCTTCTCTACGCGCCACCCCTGATCTTCCGCGCGGCGCCGGATCTTCTTGAAGTCGCCTTTGGCGCTCATCTGCGACGCGACCGGTACCGGCGCCCGATCCTCACCACGCCCCCTCCACATGATCCAGCTGCAGCAGCCGGTCTCTGCTGTCGATCATCACTCCGATCGCGTCGAAGCGGATCGTGTGGGCGGTGGGGCGGATGTGCTTCTCGTCGGTCAGCCAGGCGGTGGCGAGCTTGCGTAGGCGGATGCGCTGGCGGGGGCGCAGCCAGTGCAGCGGCTGCTGGTCGGGCCGGGGCCCGCCCGGGCGGGCGTCCACGCGCCGGGTCTTGACCTCGACAAAAACGAGCGTCCTGCCGTCGAACGCGACCAGGTCGATCTCGCCGTAGCGGGTGCGCTCGTTGCGTCCCAGCGGGGAGAACCCCAGGCGCTGCAGGTGTTCTGCTGCGAACTGCTCGCCGCGACGGCCAAGGGTGTGGCGCGGATCGGCGGCCTTTGCATCTGCACGGTTGGCGCCTGAGCCGGGTTCGGACATGTCTGTCGTAGGCATGTCGAGCACGCTAGATCGGCAGATGTGACCGCAGATGCGCATATGTGACGATTCGCGCCCAAGACCGTCACAGGTCTGTGACGCCGTATCGAGCGGACGTGAATGGGCGCGCTGGCGTAGCCTCTCCGATGCATGGACGAGGCTCTCGACAGTCCCTCCGCCGATTCGCCGGCGCCCGCATCCGAGCTCGGGGGCGCCTCGACAGACTCGGCGGGCGTGAGCGGTGTACCCGCGGCGGCAGCTCAGCCGGCGGCCGACACTCCCGCCGGCGGACCGGGGTCGATCGACGGCGTGAGCGGGTTCATGGGGATGCACTGGGACGATCCGCAGACCGTGCGGCTGCGGATCCGCCCGGAGCTGATCAACGCGGGCGGGCTGCTGTCGGGCGTGGTGACGTATGCGCTGGTCGACTACTGCATGGGCTCGACGCTGTGGGCGCAGACGACAGCGGAGGAGCGGATCGCGACGATCAGCATCTCGATCAACTACATCCAGACCGCGACGGAGGGCGAGATCGTGTGCTCGACCACGCTCGACCGGCGCAACCGCACGACCGCGGTGATGCACAGCGAGGTGCGCCACGAGGATGGCCGTCTGCTGGTGAGCGCGATCGGCAGCTACACGATCTTCCCGCGCCGCCGCTCGTAGTCATCCATGGGCAGAACCCCGATCGCGCTGACGATCGCCGGCTCGGACTCGGGCGGCGGCGCCGGTATTCAGGCCGACCTGAAGGCGTTCGCGCGCTGCGGCGTGCATGGGACGAGTGCGATCACCGCGATCACTGCTCAGAACACGGTGGGCGTCGAGGCGATCTATCCGGTGCCGCCGGAGCTGGTGCTCGCGCAGGTGCGGGCGGTCGTACGCGACATCGGCGTGGACGCCGTCAAGGTGGGGATGCTCGGCACCGTTGGGGTCACGCTGGCGGTGGCGCGCGCGCTGGAGGAGCTGCCGGCGGGTACGCCGGTGGTGGTCGATCCGGTGATGGTCGCCGAGTCGGGCGCTCGCCTGCTCGATGTGGACGCACAGGATGCGCTCATCGCCGAGATCGTTCCGCGCGCGAGCGTGCTCACGCCCAATTTGCCCGAGGCACGGGTGCTGGCGGGGCTCCCGGCGGCGGATGGAGACGTAATAACCGAGGAGGAGGAGGAGGCGCGAGCGCTGGCACGGGCGGTGCTCGCGTTGGGGCCGGCTGCAGTCGTGCTGACCGGAGGGCATCGCGTGTGCGCGTCCGATCTGCTGCTGGAGCGACCGGCGAGCGGCGGGTCCGGCGAAGCGTCGAGCGTCGAGATTCCCGGCGAGCGATATCCCGACGGGGCGGCGCACGGCTCCGGGTGCACGCACTCGGCCGTGCTCGCGGCGCGACTCGCGCTGGGCGACACGCTTCTGCAGGCGGCCACGGTCGCACGGAGGCTCGCGGGCGAGGCGGTCGCGGGCGGGCTGCGTGACGTGGGTGCCGGGGCGGGCCCGGTCGACGTGCTCGGGCTCGAGCGGATGCGCGACAGCTGAGATCGAGGCTCCCCGCGTGCCATAATCGGATGGCGATGAAGCTGCTGCGAACGAGACTCGGTCGTCAATGAGGTGCTTGCGTATGAAGGCGGGCCGACGATGAGGTTCTTGCGTCTGAAGCCGGGCCACGGTGAGATCGTGCTCGCGGAGGGGGACGTGGAGGTGGCCGAGGAGGAGCGGGCGTTGATCGAGGCGTTCAGGCGTGAGCTGGACGCGGGGATGTGGGCGGCCGTGCCGACGCAGAGCACCGAGGGGCGACGCGAGGCGGAGCTCGTGAAGAGCTTCGCCGAGGTGCCGCGCGATGCCGAGCGCGTGATCTTCTTCCCCCGCGCGGCCGGCGGGTCGCGCTAGCGCGCGAGGGGCCGACGGTGCTGCTCGGGTTGGCGACCGCGGCGCTCGTGCTGGGCGCGCTCGTTTGGGAGCTGAGCAGGCCGAAGGTGATGGCCCGTGTCTCGCGAGTGCGCCTGCGCGCGCGCGAGCGCGGCCTTCTCTGCGCTCATGGCTTCGGCCGCGCGCGCGAGCTGGACTACGACCCGGGCCGGGAGCGCCGCGCCGAGCAGCGGGCGCGCGAGCTGCTGCGCTCGTGCGTGAACGAGCGGGAGTGGGCGATGTATCGCGATCTGGGGTTCCTGCGCGTGTATGGCCGAGCCGGAGAGCGGTATGCGTACCTGATCTATCCGCACAAGCCGATCGTCTCCTTCGTACCCAGGACGGGGGCGCTGCTGAGCGAGTACTGCGTGGCCTTCCCCGACCACTCCCGCCCGTACGGGAGCGCGCGGCTGCCGGATTCCGATGACGTGCTCGCGAAGTGGATGGCGCTCGCCGCGGACGAGCGCGGGCTGATCGCCGACGCGAACATGCACCTGCCGGGCCGGCAGGTCGATCCGCAGCGAGTCGCGCGCGACCTGCAGAGGCTCGCGCGCTGGGAGCGCGAGCAGGACGAGTCGATCGCGCGTGGGCGCCACGGCGAGCCCGCGAGCGATGCGACCGGCCAGGCCACGGCGCGGAGTGCCGGGCAGGGCCGGCTCGACGCCGGTAATGTGCGCGCCGCGTGAGCGCCGGGCCGACATTCGACGTCAAGCACCGCAGCAGGGCTCTGACCGAAGGGCCCGAGCGCGCGGCCGCGCGCGCCTATCTGCACGGGATCGGCTACAGCGCTGAGGATCTCGCGAAGCCGATCGTGGGGGTGGCGCACTCGTGGATCGAGACGATGCCGTGCAACTTCAACAATCGCGTGCTCGCGGCGAAGGTCAAGGAGGGGATTCGCGCGGCCGGCGGGACGCCGATGGAGCTGAACACGATCGCGATCTCCGACGGGATCACGATGGGCACCGCGGGGATGCGCGCCTCGCTCGTCTCACGCGAGCTGATCGCGGACTCGATCGAGCTGGTCGCGAGCGCGCACCATTTCGACGCGCTCGTGACGATCTCCGGCTGCGACAAGACGATCCCGGGGACGGTGATGGCGCTCGCGCGCCTGGACATCCCGGGACTGATGCTCTACGGCGGTTCGATCAGGCCCGGCCGTTACAAGGACCATGACGTCACGATCCAGCAGGTGTTCGAGGCCGTCGGGGAGTATGCCGCCGGAAAGATCTCAGAGCGCGAGCTGCACGAACTGGAGGAGGTCGCCTCGCCGGGGGCGGGGGCGTGCGGGGGACAGTTCACGGCGAACACGATGGCGATGGCGTTCGAGGCGCTCGGCATCTCGCCGGCGGGCACGGCGATGGTCCCGGCGGAGGATGGGAGCAAGCTCCAAGTGGCGAAGGAGTGCGGGGAACTGGTGATGGATGTGCTGCGCGCCGGGCGGCTGCCGAGCGAGGTGATGAGCAAGCCGGCGCTCGAGAACGCGATCGCGGCTGTGGCGACGAGCGGGGGTTCGACCAACGGCGTGCTGCACCTGCTGGCGGTCGCGCGCGAACTCGGGGTCGAGTTGGAGATCGACGAGTTCGACGCGATCTCCGAGCGCACGCCACTGCTGTGCGACCTGCAGCCGGGGGGGCAGTATGTGGCGACGGATCTGTACGAGGCGGGCGGGGTGCCGCTCGTGCTCAAACGGTTGCTGGACGTGGGGGTGCTGCGCGGGGACGCGATGACGGTGACGGGCAGGACGATCGGCGAGCACGCGTCCGACGCGAAGGAGACGGCGGGCCAGAAGGTCGTCAGGCCATTGAGCGATCCGCTGAAGCGGACGGGCGGGTTCGCGATCCTGCGCGGGAACGTCGCGCCGGACGGGTGCGTGGTGAAGCTCGCGGGGCATGAGCGGCGCAAGCACACCGGGCCGGCGCGGGTGTTCGACGGCGAGGAGGCGGCGATGGCCGCGGTGCTCGCCAAGAAGATCGAGGCGGGCGACGTGGTGGTGATCCGCGGCGAGGGCCCGGCGGGAGGGCCGGGGATGCGCGAGATGCTCGCGGTGACCGCGGCGATCGTGGGCGAGGGACTGGGGGAGACCGTCGCGCTGATCACCGACGGGCGCTTCTCAGGAGCGACGCACGGGTTCATGGCGGCGCACATCGCCCCGGAGGCCGTCAGGGGCGGTCCGATCGGCGCGCTGGCGGACGGGGATGAGGTGACGATCGACGTGGACGCGCGCCGCATCGACGTGGCCCTGCCCGACGAGGAGATCGCGCGGCGCGTGAGCGCCTACGAGCAGCCCGCGCGCGCGGACGACCACATTGAGGTGGCGATTCAGAAGTACGCGAAGCTCGTCGGCTCAGCCGCCGAGGGCGCGATCGCGCGCTGATCGCAAATCATCGATCGCGAGAGCGGCCCGAGACGGGCTTTGAGTGGGTGAGCCATAGCCAGCCCCTGCGTCTGGTTGCTGATGGCGCCGCTCACCGCAGTCGCCGACGTATCGGGAGCGCTTTGGTGGCGGTCTGGGCGCGGAGGTCAGGCCGGAGGTCGGGCGACGATGATCCGCTCGTCACCGTCGGCGCAGACGAGCGCAACGGCATAGCCGTCGTCGAGCGCGCGCACGATCTCGCGTCCGGCATGAGGGGAGTCGGCCTCGACGAACGCTGTGCGCTCGGGGTGAAGGGGGTTGCCCTCGATCGTCCGCTCGATCGCGCTATCCATCGCCCTGGCTGTGGGTGATACGGCTATATCTGCGCTGCGCGCCATGCTTGGATCATTTCCTGGTGGTTGGCTCGAATTGCGCTGTTGGTCAGGCGGCTACGCCGTGGGGCTTGCCCGCGATCGGCAGCGCGGCGACCATCTCGGCGGGGAGGATCTTCGAGGCCTCCCTGATCTCGAGTCCCATCAGGTGACCGTCGTCGGGGTGACGTTCGACAAGTCCCCAAGAGTGCTCACTGCGGATGGCGCGCCCGTTCTCAAAGGAGATCAGGGCGATGTCCACTGCGGGGTTGTAGTGCAGGTGCAGTTCCGCCGTGTCATCGGCGGGGGCGATGTCGTCATCGGGCATCACCGCGAGTGGCAGTGCGGCGATCATCTCGGCAGGAAGTATCTTCGATGCTCCCCAGATCTCGAAGCCCATCAGGTGACCGTCGTCGGGGTCGCGATCGATCAGTCCCCAAGGGTGCTCCTTGCTACGCGCGCGCCCAGTCTCGAAGGAGAGCACTGCGATGTCGACTTCGGGGTCGTAATGCAAATGCAGATCCATGGTCTCCAAGATACTCCTTCAGTGAGGGTCTATAGGTCCCAGACGCTGACAATTCGCACTGCCGCGTGATCGCTGCTATGGGGATGGTCGTAGACGGCGACGAAGTACCGTCCGTCGATCAGCAAACCGCTGACTCGCCACTCTGCCTCTCCGTGGTTGGCTCTGCGATCGGGGTGGCCGCGCTTGATCTCGCGCTCCAGCTCAAGGCGGTCGAGCAGTCGTCGTCGACGCATGCGCTCCGCGTGGGTCGTCCAGATGAAGCGTTCGATCGGCACTCGGCCGAGGCTACGCCGAGCTTGGGATGAAATTCTCGGGGCTGGGTGTAGCTCCGCTGGGCGTCAAGGCGAGGCCCGGCCGAAGAAGGCTACGAAGCACAAGAGCAAGTCAAAGAAGAAGAAAAGGGTCTTTGAAGGGGCATAGGGAAAGTCAAGAAGCCTTCTGGGAGGAGTCAGGGATGAGCCGTAGATTTCGCGTTACTAACAGGGTGAGTTCAAAGGTTCTTGCCTGCCTCTCCACGAAAGTAGTTCTAGCTTCCTTGTTGTCGATGTCGCTCCTGCTGTGACGAAGCCGAGCGAACACCCGCCCCAAGACGAAGAGCACCCCGACCCGAGCGCAGAAGCTCACCGCAGCGCTGATGGTCTGCCACAAGAAGGCCAAGGCCAAGCGGACGGTGTGCGAACGCCAAGCACGCAAGAAATACGGCCCAATCGCGCAGAGGGCCAAGAAAGGGCCGCAGGCAAAGGTGAAAGAGCGAAAGGAGTCAAGCGCCCCGGCACTAATCGAGCGAGCCGGGCTCCGCAATCCACACGCTTTCGATCCCGAGCACGCGGCAGAGAACGTCGAAGTGACGATCGTAGTGCAGCACATCGGCACCGCGCTCCGCCGCGGCGGCGGCGATCAGATAGTCGGCGGCGGGCAGGCGCCGCTCGCCGCGCAGCTCGCGTGAGGCGCCGAGGGCCGCGTCGCCCGCGGCGCGTGTCACCGGAGCCTGTACAAGCGCTTGCAACGCGCGATCGAGAGCGGCGAACTTCTCCTGGTCACGCGCGGCCGCCAACAGCTCCAGCGCCACCACCGGGCAGACGGCCAGCAGGCCGGCGTCGCGGGTCGCTGCCCACCTGGGCAGGACGGTGGGATCGGTGCGACGATTCCAGGCGGACGTGTCGAAAACTAGCGGGGAACCTGAGCCGTAGGACTCAGCGGCGTTCTGCATGGAGCTGCGCGGATACCGAGAAGTCGTATCCGTCGTTCTCGCCCGCGTCGAGCGCTCGCAGGAACTCGATCGCCTCCCGGCGCCGGTGCTGTTCGGCGCGGACCGCCTCCGCGCCGCGCAGCGCGAGGTCGCGCACGGCGCGCGAACGCGACTCCGTGCCGCCGAACTCGGCGAGCGCGCCGGCGAGCTCGGTGTCGATCGTCACCTGAATACGAGGCTTCGTGGATGGCACACAACCAGTGTACCGCACAGGTGGTACTCGCAAATCGCCTTGTCGTGGGGATGAGACGAGTGTTGCGAGCGCTCCCTTCGGCGCACGCGATCGACAGCGGACACCACGCGCCCGACTCGACCGAACGCCCGGTCTCGGCCCCCTTACTACTCGCCCAGAAACTCGCGCAGCAACGAATTGAACGCGTCCGGGCGCTCAATCTGGGCCATGTGGCCCGTGTCCTCGTACACCACCTTGCGCGAGCCCGGTATCAGCTCCGCGTACACGGCCGCGTCGTTCACGGTGATCACGCGGTCGCGATCGCCCCACACGATCAGCGTCGGGCACGCGATCTCCGGAAGACGGTCGCGGAAGTCGTAGTCGAGGTTCGCTTCCAATGCCTGGATGAACCCGGGCTTGCCCGCGCCGCGCAGCTGCTCGGCCGCCAGCGCGGCCGGCAGGCGGCCGGGGTGCGCCGTCACGAGGCCGAGCGTCGCGTTGCGCAGGAACGCGCGCTTGGTCACCATGTCCGACTTCGACGCCATCCACGCCGTATATGCAGCGACGATCCGCTCGCCGCGTACCAGCGCCGGCAGGGCGCGCGTCCCGCGCGGGTGGCGGTACGTGGACAGGCCCGCGGGTGAGACGAGCACGAGGCGCTCCACACGCTGCGGAAACGCGATCGCGAGCTCCGCGGAGACGAACCCACCCATCGAGTTGCCGACCAGCGTCGCCGCGTCGATCCCAAGCTCCTCGAACAGGCCGTCCAAGAGGCGCGCGTACCCCGAGATCGTGATCCGCTCGCGCGGCATCGGCGAGTGGCCGAAGCCCGGCAGGTCCAGCGCGATCACGCGATGGCTGTCGGCGAACACCGGCAGCTGCTCCAGCCAGTTCGGCCACGAGCCCGACAGGCCGTGCACAAACACCAGGGGTGGGCCATTCTCGCCGAGGTCGATCGTGTTGACCTGCTGCCCCGCGACGCTCACCCAGCGCTGGTGCTCGCGCCAGTCGACATCGAGCCACGCAGAGCGTCCGGACGGACCGTAAACATTCAGGCTGTGATGGCCGTTGCGGGACGCCGTTTCGAGGGCATCGCCGCCGGGAAGAGGCACGGTGGGTGGCGTCATCTGCATAATCTACCGCGCCACGGCGGGAGCGAACGCAATCCCCTCCTCGCCGCGACGGCCGCGGGTGCGCCGCGGATCAAGCCGATACGCCGACACGGATGAGAATCGCGATCGACATCGACAGCACGCTGCACCACTACTGGGACACGCTCTCAGAGATCGCCGTGCGCCGGTTCGGGATCGAGCTGCCCTACGAGGAGCAGTTCACGTGGGGCATCACCCGGCTGAAGTCCGAGCAGCTGCAGGTCTGCATCGAGGAGAGCCACTGCGCGGAGCGCATCCTCGCCGGCGTCCCCTACCCGGGCGCCGTCGAGACGGTGCGCCGCTGGCACGACACCGACGGGCACTACATCCACGTGACCAGCCATCGCGACCCGCGCTGCGCCGAGGCGACCGCACGCTGGCTGGGAGAGATCGGCGTGCCCTTCGACGACGTCTGCTGCTCCTGGGAGAAGGTCTCGCGCTGCGCTGAGCTGCAGATCGACGTGCTGATCGACGACAGCCCGCTCAACCTCACCGCCGCGCTCGAACGGGGGATCGCCGCCGCCACGCTCGCCCATCCCTGGAACCGCGACGTCTGCGAAGAAGAGGACGTGCTCGTCGCCCGCGACTGGGAGGGGCTCGCGCGGGCGCTGGAACCGCTGCTGAGCAGGCAGGGCATGGAGGTCGCGGCGGCGAAGTAGGAGCGCATGGACGTCACCGCCTGGGAGCGCGCGCTGGAGCTGTTGACGGAGGATCTGCGCCGCCGCGACGCCGCCCCCAGGACCGTGCGGGCGTATCGCGCCGATCTCGACCAGTTCGCCGCCTGGGCCCGCGCGCGCGAGCTGGCACCGGCGGACGTCGTCGCGAAGGACGTGCGCGCGTATGTGGCCGCGCTCTCAGGGCGCGAGCTGGCGCCGAGCACGAGCGCGCGCAAGCTCGCCGCGCTCAGGGCGCTGTTCAACAGCCAGCGCGAGCACGGCGAGGTCGCGCAGAACCCGGCGGAGCTCGTGTCCACGCCCAAGCGCGCCCACAACCTGCCGCGCGTGCTGAAAGCGCGCGAGGCCGCCACGCTGCTCGACGCGATCGGGGCCGGGGGGTCACCGATCGAAGCCCCGCTGGAGCTGCGCGACCGCGCGATGTTCGAGCTCGCCTACGCGTGCGGGCTGCGCGCCGAGGAGCTCGTGTCGCTCGGGCTCGCCGACGTCGACCACGACGCCGAGCAGCTGCGCGTCGAGGGCAAGGGCCGCAAGACGCGCTTCGTCCCCGCCGGCGAGCTCGCGCTGAAGGCGGTCGGGGAGTACCTCGAGCGGGGCCGCCCGCAGCTGGCCGAGCCGGCGCGCTCGCGAGCCGGCGCTGTTCCTGTCGCAAGAGCGGCAGGCGGCTCGGCACCAGCGACGTGCGCCGGCGGCTGAAGGGGTGGGCGCGCCACAGCGGCGTGGAGTCCACGGCGGGCGCGATCGGCCCGCACGCGCTGCGCCACAGCTACGCCACGCACCTGCTGGACGGGGGCGCGGACCTGCGCTCGATCCAGGAGCTGCTCGGCCACGCGAGCGTGTCGAGCACCCAGATCTACACGCGGGTGGAGTCGGCGAAGCTGAAAAGCGCCTATGCTCGCAGCCACCCTCGGGCCTAGAGAGAGTAAGGGAGACATAATCAGGATTTAGGACGAGGATCCCGGATGGAGACGAACGTAAAAGGCATCGAGCTGCGCGAACTGTGGCGGCTTTACAAGTCCGAGGACGACCAGCGCGCCCGCGAGCGGCTGGTCGTCGCGTACTCGCCGCTGGTCAAGTACGTCGCCGGGCGCACCGCCGCCGGGCTGCCGCCGCACGTCGAGGAGGCCGACCTGATCTCCTACGGGCTCGTCGGGCTGATCTCGGCGATTGAGCGCTTCGACCTCTCTCGCGAGATCAAGTTCGAGACCTACGCGATCATGCGCATCAAGGGCGCGATCATCGACGAGCTGCGCTCGCTGGACTGGGTGCCGCGCAGCGTGCGCTCGCGCGCCCGCGAAGTCGAGCGCGCGAACGTCAAGCTCGAGAACGCGCTGCACCGCGCGCCGACCGACCAGGAGATGGCGGCCGAGCTGAAGATCACCGTCGAGGAACTGAACGACTCGCTGCTGGCGATCTCGAACTCCTCGATGGTCGCGCTCGACGAGCTGTGGAGCACCTCGGACTCCAGCGGCGACCAGGTCTCGCTGATGGACACGATCGAGGACCCGAACGCGCCCGATCCCGCCAGAGCGCTCGACGTGGGCGACCTCAAGGACCGCATCGCCGAGTCGATCGCGCTGCTGCCCGAGCGCGAGAAGCTCGTGATCGCGCTGTACTACTACGAGAACCTGACGCTGCGCGAGATCGGCGAGGTGCTCGGCGTGACCGAGTCGCGCGTCTGCCAGCTGCACACCAAGGCGGTCCTGCGGCTGCGCTCGCGCATGCAGGAGGAGTCGTTCGCAGGGTAGAATTTCGCTACCCGAAAGGAGACCGCGTCATGCGCCAAGCAGCGGATCGGATTCGCAACGTCGCCCTCGTCGGCCATCGCGGGGCCGGGAAGACGTCGCTGCACGAGGCGCTGCTGTTCGAGGCGGGGGTCGATCAAGCGGCTGGGGTCGGTGCCGGACGGGAGCACCGTGTCGGACTCGGCCGCCGACGAGCAGGCGCGGCAGATGTCGATCTCGACGACGTTCAGCTCGCTGCACTGGCAGGAGCGCAAGGTCAACCTGCTCGACACGCCCGGCGAGCCGAGCTTCGTCGCGGACGCGCTCGGCGCGCTGCGCGTATGCGAGTCGGCGGTGTTCGTCATCAACGCGCGTGATGGGCGTCGAGGTCTCCACCACGCGGCTGTGGCAGCGCGCCGCCGAGCTCGACATCGCGCGGATGCTGTTCGTGAACATGCTCGACCGCGAGCGCGCCGACTTCTTCCGCACGCTCGAGCAGCTCAAGAGCGCGTTCGGGCCGCACGTCGTCGCGACCGAGATCCCGATCGGCTCCGAGCACGAGATCGAAGGCGTGATCGACCTCGTCGACATGACCGCGTTCCGCCAGGACTCCACGATGGCGCGAGCGCGCGCCACCCGGGTGGAGCGAGATCGCGATCCCCGACGAGTAGGCCGAGCGCGCCCACGAGTACCGCGAGAAGCTGATGGACGAGGTCTGCGAGGTCTCCGACGCGCTGATGGAGCGCTATCTGGAGGGCGAGGAGATCTCCCACGAGGAGATCGTGGACGCGCTCAAGGAGGGCACCAACCACGGCAAGATCTTCCCCGTCGTGTGCGGCGTGGCGACGCGCAACCTCGGCACCACCCGCCTGCTGGACGCGATCGTCGAGGACCTGCCCTCGCCGGTCAAGCACGGCGCGCTCCGGATCGGGCGAGATCGAGCACTGCTGGCGGACCCGGACGCCGAGCTGTTCGCGTACGTGTTCAAGACCCGCGCCGACCCGTTCGCGGGGCGGATCAACCTGCTGCGCGTCTACCAGGGCATGCTGCAGCGCCGACAGCCAGGTGCTGAACACGCGCGCCCACGCCAAGGAGCGGATCGGGCAGCTGCTGGTGTTCGCCGGCGAGGAGACCGACGGCCACGTGCAGGAGTTCGGGCCCGGGGACATCGGCGCGGTCGCCAAGCTCAAGGAGACCCGCGCCGGGGACTGGCTCGCCGAGCGCGAGAGCCCCACCGATGGCCGATCGAGATGCCCGCGCTGAAGCTGCCCGCGCCGGTGATGGCGTTCGCCGTGCAGGCCGAAGAGCCGCGGCGACGAGGAGAAGGTGTTCGTCGCGCTGCGCCGCCTGCAGGAGGAGGACCCGACGATCGACCTGCACCGCGACCCGCAGACCGGCGAGCAGATCGTCGCGGGCCTCTCCCAGGTGCACGTCGAAGTGATCGTCGACCGCCTGCGCGAGCGCTTCGGCGTCGAGGTCACGCTGAAGCCGCCGCGGGTGCCCTACCAGGAGACGATCCGCACCGCCGCCAAGGCGCACGGTCGCCACAAGAAGCAGTCGGGCGGGCGCGGGCAGTTCGGCGACTGCCAGATCGAGATCGAGCCGCTGCGGCGCCCGGCATGGGGCTTCGAGTTCGTCGACCAGATCAAGGGCGGCGTGATCCCCAGCTCGTTCATCCCCGCCGTCGAGAAGGGCGTGCGCGAGGCGATGAGCAGCGGGCGTGCTCGCCGGCTACCCGGTCAAGGACGTGCGCGTGCGGCTGTATCGACGGCTCCCACCACAGCGTCGACTCCTCGGAGATCGCCTTCAAGCTCGCCGGCGCGCAGGCGATGAAGCGAGGCGCTGCGCGCTGGCCGATCCGGTGCTGCTGGAGCCGATCATGCTCGTCACGCTGTCGGTGCCCGAGGCGTGCGTCGGGGACGTGATCGGCGATCTCAACAGCCGCCGCGGGCGCCCGCAGGGGATGGAGCCGGTCGGCGCCATGACCGAGATCAAGGCCGAGGTGCCGATGGCCGAGATGCTCACCTACGCCCCCGATCTGCGCTCGATCACGCGGCGGCCAGGGCGACTACACGCTCGAGTTCCTGCGCTACGAGGAGGTGCCCGCGCACCTCGCGCAGAAGATCGTCCAGGGCAGGCCGGCGCCGAGCACGCCGCCGCCCACGCCTGAGCAGGCCCGCGCCGCCGAGTCGCCTCACACCCGATACCCTGGGGCCCGCCGATGGCCACCCGCATGATCGTCACCTCCCAGCCGGATGTCGCCTGCGACGTGTGCGGACGCCGGCTGCTGCGCGGCGAGCAGCCCGACGTGTTCCTCGCGAGCGGGCGGCGCCGGACCGTGTGCGAGCTGTGCGCTCCGCGCGCCGCGCACGAGGGCTGGATGCGCGAGAGCGACGGTCAGTCGCGTCAGCCTGTCCCCGGCCCGGCCGCGGCGGGGACGCAACCTGTTCGACCGCCTGCGCCAGCAGCGCGAGCGGGTCGCAGCGCCGGACCAGACCGCAGTCGTCGCACCGGGCGCGCCAGAGCGATGCCGGATGAGGCCTCGTCGTCGTCCTACGAGCTTCTTCGACGGCGGCTCGGCGCCGGCAGCGCCATCCGGATCCGGCGCTGTCACGCCGGAGGCCTCCGATCTCGGACGACGGCTCGACCCGTGCCGCGCAGTCCCGTTCGCCGGGGCCGATCCCGCCCCGGTCGAGCACGCGCCGAGCGGAGCGAGAGACGCTGAGCGGCGGCGATGCGCTGGACGCATGCGCGCGCTGGAGGTGTTCAACGCCGGCGAGCACCCGCGCCGCGTCGCGGGTGTCGCCCGCTCGCTGGGGGCGCCCGAGCGTGACCATCCGCCCGCTGGCACCAGTCCGGGAGCACGCGTCGTGGCGATCGTCGTCGCCTGGGAGCTGTGCTGGTACCGCTACGAGGTCGATCTCGGCGACGAGGCCGCCGGGCTGAGCGTCGTCGCGCAGGGCACCGAGCTGAGCGAACTCGCCGCCGAGGACCGCGTCGCCAACGCCGAGCCGCCGGACGCTCCGACGGGACGCGCTGTGCGCTGGTAGGCATCTTCGGTGTACACGATGATCTACTGCGTCGTACCAAAGCCACTCGCCGAGAGCTGTATCCAAAGCTCGCCGACCACTACCGCGACGAGGACGAACGTCGACCGTGATCGTCGATCGGCGCGAGTCCGACCGCCGCGCCCGCGGGCGCTCGTGCCGACGCGACGCCGATCAAGCAGCGGCGCGTCATCCGCGATCGCCGCCGCGCGCGCGTGCCCGGCGACTCTGCTGCCGCTGGCCACAGCGCCCTGTAGTTCCGCAGAGCCGTCCCAAGCTCGTCGCTGCACGTAGCATCTGCGCGGCCGCGTGAAGGCTGATCGTTCATGTCGACGGCGGCGCGCGCGGCAACCCCGGTCCGGCGGCCGCCGCCTGCGTCATCTCCGCGCCCGACGGGCGAGATGCTGGGCGAGCACGCCGAGCTGCTCGGCGACGGTCACCAACAACGTCGCCGAGTATCGCGCGCTGCTGCTCGGGCTGCGCCACGCGCGCGGAGCTGGGCGCGACCGAGGTCGAGGTGATCGGCGACTCCGAGCTGATCGCCAAGCAGATCAACGGCCAGTACAAGGTCAAGCACGCAGCGATGCGCCCGCTGTACCTGCGAGGCGCTCGCGGCGCTGCGCGGGTTCGAGCGCTGGATCGATGCGCACGGTGCCACGCGCCCAGAACGCGCGACGCCGACGCGCTCGTCAACGCCGCGCTCGACCAGGCTCGGGACGCCGGCAGGACGTGAGGCCGGCCCGCCGGCCCGCTCAGTGCAGCGGCTGGGCGGATTTGGCGAGCGCAATCATCTGCGCGTTGGAGAGTTCCTCCAGCAGCGTGTTCGTCAGCCAGTACAGCACGTTGCCCCGAGCGCCAGCCGATGACGTGGATGTGCGAGCCGTCGTCGACCAGTCTGGTAGGTGCGCCCGTCGATGCTCTGCGACGCGGGCGTGCGCGAACAGCGGCGGGTTCAGCCAGTCGATGCCCTCGAAGTCGTAGTAGCCGCCGATCGCGTTCTGGCGCCAGACCACCACGTAAGCGTGGTGGAGGTTGCCCTGCTGGTCTTTGAGCGTGTACGCGCGCACCTGCTGCTGTTCGGCCTGGCCGGTCTGCAGCGTGGGATACAGAACCGGGAACGGAACTTCGACCGCGGCTTTGACCGACTTCGTCGTTGCCCGCCGATGAGGTCGGGAACAGGTCCAGCGCGCGCAGCGAGAACCGCCGGCTGATCGCGTGCGCGCTGTGGTGGTGAGGCGTGGTGTGCGGGCGCGCCTGCGGCGCGGGCGCGCTCGACCTGTTCATGGCCGTGCAGGAACTCGCCAGCGTCGCCTGCTCGAGTTCGGGGGTCGAGGTCACGTACGAGCCGCCGTTCGCACCCTGGAAGTCGACGTTCGAGGTCTGGAACTTGACCTGGCGCAGCGGCTTGGTCTGCGAGAAGGCGATCAGCTTCGCCAGTTCGATCAGCTCGCTCGCGGAGGCGTGGAAGGTCGTGCTGATCGCGTGCCCGACGGCTTTGGCGACCGTGTCGATCTGGCCGATCTCGTTGCTCGGCGAGATCTGCTCGCGCAGGTCGCGCAGGAAGTCCTGCTGGCGCGCGACCCGCACGAAGTCCGAGTCGGTGTGGCGGTAGCGCACGTAGTCGAGCGCGTTTTCGTAGCACAGCTTCTGATAGCCGGGCTGCAGGTTGATGCTCGTGTAGTCCGTTTCGGTGGAGCCGACGTTCTCGTTGTAGTAGTGGTGGTCGACGTTCACGTACGCGCAGCCGAGCGTGTCGACGACTTTGATGAAGCCCTGGAAGCTGACGTCGACGATGCCGTTGAGCTTCAGCCCCGGGAACACTTCGTGCTCGATCGTTTCGGCCGCGAGCACCATCCCGCCCTTGAGTCGCGCCGAGCTTGTTGCCGATCGTGTACGCGGCGTTGATCTTTTCCTTGGTGTAGGACTGCCCGGTCTTGGTCGTGATGTTGACCATCAGGTCGCGCGGGATCGACAGCACCGAGGTCTGACCCTGGTCGGGGTCGAAGCGCACCAGCAGGATCGTGTCCGAGTGCGGCGGGTTTTCGCGGTCGTAGGAGTCCTTGGCGCCGACCCGCCGGTCGGTGCCGAGGATCAGGAACGTCTGCGGGCCGCCGCTGTATTCGGCCGTGACGACGCCCTTGGGGGCGTTGATCTCGTTCAGCTTCGGGAAGACCTCTTCGGCGATGCTCGTGATCTTGTTCAGCGCCACCGTCGCGGTCGCCCCGGCGCTGAGCGCGACGATCAGCCACGGCGGCGATCGCGAAGCGCTTGACCATGCCCCAGCCCGAGCGAGGGCGGGCGATCGTCGTCGTCCTGGGATGTCACCGGATAGCCGCTCATGGCACGTTCGCACGCAAGCAGACGCCGCTCCCCCGGGCAGCGTGCGCGAGCAATGGTAGTCGGCCGGTCGGCGTCGCACGCCGGCCGAACGGTGGCCGTCCCAGCCGACCGGAGCGGCGTATGCCTGCCGGGCCTGCCGGTACGCTCGACGTGCTCAGCCCCCGCAACCGCGAGCTGCTGGGCCTGGTTCCCGCGGCGCTGCTCGTCACCGGCGGGCTTCACGGCGATCTTCATCCAGCAGCAGGACACCGCTCGCGGGCGCCGCCACCAGCCTCACGCTCAACCACGCCTCCAGCGTGTCGCTGACCTACGGCGCGCTGTTCCTCGCGCTGTGCCTCGCCGCCCACCTGGTGATCCGCTTCGCCCTGCCCGACGCCGACCCCTATCTGTTCCCGCTCGGCGGCCGTGCTCGCGAGCGTCGGCATCGTGATGGTCTACCGCATCGACCCGGTGCTCGCGCGCCAGCAGGCGCAGTGGATGGTGCTCGGCCTGGTGCTGTTCGCCGCCACGATCCTCGCCCTGCGCCGCCGCGGCGTGGGCGTGCTCGAGCGCTACCGCTACACGATCGCCGCGGTCGGCATCGCCATGACGATCCTGCCGCGCGTGCCCGTGATCGGCGAGCAGGTCAACGGCGCCTACCTGGACGATCCACGTCGGCAGCGTCTCCTTCCAGCCCGCCGAGCTCGGCGAAGGTCGCGATCGTGATCTTCCTCGCCAGCTACCTGCACGACAACCGCCAGGTGCTCGTCACCGCCGGGCGGCGCGTGCTCGGGCTGACGATCCCGCCGATGAAGCAGTTCGGCCCGATGCTGATCGTGTGGGGAGCGGCGATGGGCACGCTGCTGCTGACGCGCGAGCTCGGCACCTCGCTGATGTTCTACGGCGCCTTCCTCGCGCTGCTGTACGTCGCCACCGGGCGGCTGTCGTTCCCGCTGATCGGCCTCGTTCTGTTCGCGCTCGGCGCGTGGTTCGTCGCCGGACACGTCGCCCACGTGCACGCCCGCGTGCTCGCCTGGGAACACCCGCTCGACCCGGGGCTCTACAACGAGCCCGGAGGCAGCTATCAGCTCGCGCAGTCGCTGTTCGCGCAGGCCGACGGCGGCCTGCTCGGCACCGGCTTCGACCAGTCGCTGCTGCAGTACCCCGTCGAACTCGCCAACCACACGGTCGTGCGCCGCTCGATCCTGCCGGTGCCCGAAAGCGACCTGATCTACGCGGTCATCACCGACGAGCTCGGCCTCGTCGGCGCCGCCGGCCTGCTGCTCGTATACCTGCTGTTCGTCGCCCGCGGTCTGAAGACCGCGATGCTCGCCAAGGACTCCTTCTCCAAGCTGCTCGCCACCGGCCTGTCGTTCATCGTGGCGATGCAGGTGTTCGTGATCGTCGGCGGCGTCACCCGCGTGATCCCGCTCACCGGCGTCACGCTCCCGTTCGTCGCCTACGGAGGGTCGCGCGTGGTGATGAACTTCGTGCTGCTCGCGCTGCTGCTCGTGATCTCCGACCGCGCGCGGCGGCCGTATTCGCGCGGTTGACGCGATCTGCTCGGTCCGCTCTGGCGCAGGCCACGGGCTCCGCGGTCCCAACTCGAGCCTGCGTGAGCGAGAGATGAGCAGGTTTGCGGAGGTTTACTGCCGTTTTCGCGCTCAAACCTCCATATAGCCGCGCCGCGCAGGGCAGCGGAGGAGGCGCGTCGAAATCCTGGCCCATGCACTCCTCCACACTCGCCTACCACGCCACCCCCCGGCTGGTGCTGCGCACGCCCGAGCCCGCCGTACCCAACCATCGCTACGGATGCAGCCCGGCCGACGGATACTCCTCGCCCGCCGGCCTGCACCGCCGCCCGTGGCTCGCGCGCCTGCGCCGCGCGCTGCACGAGGACCTGTTCGCGGTGCACTACCAGCCGATCGTCTCACTCGACGACGGGCGCCCAGCCCACTATGAGGCGCTCGTCCGCCTCGCCGACGATCCGTCCGGCCTCGTCGCGCCCGGACGGTTCCTGCCGGCGGCCGAGCGCTACGGCCTCGTCCGCGACATCGACCGGCTCGTGCTCGCCCACGTCGCTGCCATGCTTGGCAAGCGCGATGGTGGCCCGCGCGTGGCGATCAACCTGTCCGCGCTGTCGGTCACCGACCCCGCGATGCTCACCCACGTCGAGCGCTGCCTGCAGCGCGAGGGCGCCGACCCCGGTCGGCTCGTGATCGAGATAACCGAGACCGCCGCGATCTCCGACATGGACCGCGCCCGCACGTTCTGTCAAGGTCTCGCCGCGCTCGGCTGCGAGGTCGCACTGGACGACTTCGGAGCGGGCTATGGCTCATTTCATTACCTCACCCGGCTCCCGTTCGACTACCTCAAGATCGATGGCTCGTTCGTGCGCGCGCTGACCGGCTCGCCCAACGATCAGCTCGTCGTGCAGGCGCTCGTCGGCCTCGCCCAGAGCATGGGCGTACGCACGATCGCCGAGTACGTCACCGACCGACCCACGCTCGCGCTGCTGCGCCGCTATGGCGTGGACTACGCCCAGGGCTACGAGCTCGGCCGCCCGCACCCGCGCTTCCCGCTCTGACGGCGCCTCGTCGTCCCTGGCTGTGTCCTTACCGATCGGAGATCGATGGGATCTCCGATCGGCCAGCACATGTACCGATCGACGATCAGATGCACTCGCCGATCGGCCAGCACATGTACCGATCGACGATCAGATGCACTCGCCGATCGGCCAGCACATTTCGCTCACTGCGTCCTTGCCAGTAACGACGATCCATCCGCCAGAGACTGCTAACCACTACGTCAGGGGTGACTGGGTCCTAACGCGGCTGCGGAAACTGCGTGCGCATCGCCGCGTCCCACACGCGGTCGGGCGTGAGGCGGCGCTGGGCGATCGCCAGCCGCGCCGAGGGCGTCACCCGCACGCGCGCCGGCGGGCGCCTGCGCGAGATCGCCTTCTCGATCGCCTTCGCGACCGCGTCCGGGCCGCCGCCGAGGTGGCGCATCGGACCCTTGTAGGTGTCCGTCGTCAACTTCGTCAGCTTCGCGTTGAACTCGGCGTAGGGGCCGTCGTCGGCGACGCCGTCCATGCTCGCCACGGCGGCGTTCGCCGAACTCGGTCACGATCAGCCCCGGCTCGATCAGGATCGTGTCGATCCCGAAACCCCGCACCTCGAAGCGCAGCGCATCTGAGATCGCCTCCAGCGCGTGCTTGGTCGCGTGGTAGAACCCGCCGCCGGGGAACGTCAGCCGCCCGCCCATCGAGCCGACGTTCACGATCTTGCCCCAGCGCTGCTCACGCATCTTCGGAAGCACCAGCTGGGTCAGCGCGACGACTCCGAACACGTTCGTCTCGAACTGCCGGCGCACCGCCTCCATCTCGACCTGCTCGACCGGCCCGCTCTGGCTGTAGCCGGCGTTGTTGATCAGCACGCCCACCGCGCCCTGCTCGCGCTCGACCTGCGCCACCGCCGCGCGCATCGACTCCGCGTCGGTCACGTCCAGCGTCAGCGTCCGGCAGCCCGCATCGCGCCAGGTCGGCGATCGACTCCGGTCGGCGCGCGCTCGCGTACACCGTCCAGCCGCCCGCGCGCCAGTCGCAGCGCGCGTCGCGCGCCCGATGCCCGACGAGCAGCCGGTGATCAGCACTGCCTTCGACGGGGTCTGCGCCATCGGCTCGGAGCATACGGGCCGTGACTCATTTAGGGTGGGCCCCATGCGCGCCGTCACCTTCCAGAGCCCCCGGCGAGGTCGCCGTGCAGGACGTCCCCGAGCCCGAGCTGCAGCGTCCCGACGACGCGATCGTCGCAGGTCGACGCCAGCGGCATCTGCGGCTCGGATCTGCACATCTACCACGGCCGCGTCCCCGTCGAGCAGGGCTTCACGATCGGCCACGAGTTCGTCGGCACGGTCCTCGCCGCCGGCCCCGAGGTCGAGCGCGCCGCCGTCGGCGAGCGCGTGCTCGGCTGCTTTCACACCGCCTGCGCGCACCTGCACGCCGTGCATCCGCGGCGACTACCACCGCTGCGCCCACGGCCGCACGTTCGGGCACGGCTCCAAGCTCGGCGACCTGCAGGGCGCCCAGGCCGAGCGCCTGCTCGTGCCGCGCGCCAACCTGACGCTGCGCCGGGTCCCCGAGGGCATGTCCGACGACGTCGCGCTGTTCGCCGGCGACGTGCTCGGCACCGGCTATCACGCCGTCGCCCACGCCGGCCTGCGCTCCGGCGACACCGCCGCCGTGCTCGGCCTCGGGCCCGTCGGGCTGTGCGCGGTCCAGGCCGCCCGCGCCGCCGGGCGCCACGCAGGTGTTCGCGATCGACACCGTCTCCGACCGCCTGGAGATGGCGCGCCGGTTCGGCGCCACGCCCATCCACCTGACCGACGAGGACCCCAAGCGCGCGATCCGCGCCGCCACCGACGGCGCGCGGCGTGGACGTCGTCGTGGACGCCGTCGGCGATCCCGCCCCGCTGGCGCTCGCGATCAGCCTCGCGCGCGACGCCGGCACCGTCTCCGGCATCGGCGCCTATGCCGGCCGTGGCGAGGTGCCGCTCGGCCTCGCCTGGCTGAAGGGCGTGACGCTCAGGCTGGGTCTCGCGAACGTGATCGCCCACGTCGACCGCGTGCTCGCGATGGTCTCCGCCGGCCTGCTCGACCCCGCGCCGCTCGTCACCCATCACATGTCCCTCGACGAGGCCCCCGACGCCTACGCGCTGTATGACCGGCGCGAGGCGCTGAAGATCGTGCTGACGCCGTAGCCTCGCCCGCTTTTTCACAATCGTTATGCCGCAGCTGCGGTAACCGGCGCCGGCAGCGTCTCTACGAAGACACGGGCTCTGGGTTTCCCACCCATACCCACCCGCTCCCGCGACAGGTACGCTCCAGTCATGACCACAGCCTCCGCCACACTCCCCGACGCGCTCGGCGATGCCGCGCGCGAGTTCGTCTCAGGACCCCATCGCCTGCTGATCGGCGCCGAGCGCCCCGACGCCGCCGACGGGCGCACGTTCGCGACGCTCGACCCCTCCACCGGGCGCGAGATCGCCGACGTCGCCCTCGCCGGTCCCGAGGACGTCGGCCGCGCGGTCGCTGCCGCGCGCGCGGCGTTCGCAGGGTCCCTGGTCGGAGCTGCCCGCCGCCGGGCGCGAGCGCCTGATGCACGAGCTCGCGCTCGCCGTCGAAGCCCACGCCGAGGAGCTCGCCCAGATCGAGTCGCTCGACAACGGCAAGCCCGTCGGCCTGGCCCAGTACGTCGACGTGCGCGGAACCGCCGCGCACCTGCGCTACTTCGCCGGCTGGCCGACCAAGATCGAGGGCGGCCGTGCTGCCCGTCGCCGCCGGCGCCGGCATGCACTGCTACACCCGCCGCGAACCCGTCGGGTGTGCGCGCAGATCATCCCCTGGAACTTCCCCCTGCTGATGGCCTCCTGGAAGCTCGCGCCCGGCGCTCGCCGCCGGCTGCACCGTCGTGCTCAAGCCCGCCGAGCAGACCCCGCTGTCAGCGCTGCGCCTCGGCGAGCTCGCGCTTGAGGTCGGCTTCCCGCCGGGCGTCATCAACGTGCTCACCGGCGACGGCTCCACCGGCGCCGCGCTCGTCGACCGACCCCGACGTCGACAAGATCGCCTTCACCGGCTCCACCGCCGTCGGGCGCGAGATCGGGGCCGACGCCGGGCGCGCGCTCAAGCGCGTCACGCTCGAGCTCGGCGGCAAGTCGCCCAACATCATCCTCCCCGACGCCGACATCGACGCGGCCGTCGCCGGCGCCTTCCAGGCGATCTACTTCAACTCCGGTCAGGCCTGCAACGCCGGCTCGCGCCTGTTCGCCCCCGCCGAGCGCTTCGACGAGATCATGAGCGCGCTGGCCGAGCGCGCTGCGCAGACGCCGCTCGGTCCCGGCCTCGATCCCGCCACACAGCTCGGGCCGCTCGATCTCCGCCGAGCAGCAGGCGCGCGTGCTCGGCTACATCGACTCCGGGCGCGCCGCCGGCGCCGAGCTGCTGACCGGGGGCGCGGCGGCGCTGAGCGACAGCGGCGGCTACTACGTCGCGCCGACCCTGTTCAGCACCACCTCCGACGAGCTGCGGATCGCCCGCGAGGAGATCTTCGGGCCCGTCCTCGTCGCCTCGCCCTACGACACCCTGGAGGAGGTCGCCGCGCGCGCCAACGCCTGCGAGTACGGCCTCGCCGCAGGCGTCTGGACGCGCGACGTCTCCACCGCCCACCGGCTCGCCGCGCTGCTGCGCGCCGGCATGGTCTACGTCAACACCTGGGGCGCCGTCGACCCGTCGGCCCCGTTCGGCGGCTTCAAGTCCTCGGGCGTCGGCCGCGAGCACGGCCGCGACGGCCTCGACGCCTACCTGGAGACGAAGACGGTTTGGACCGCGCTGTAGCCTTGGTTCAGGTCCGCACGTCTGCCGTGGACCCGCTGTCGTGACGCCGACCCTCGCCGCGGGCACACCCGCGCAACCCGCATCTGCTGCCGTGACTCCAGGGTCTCGGCGTCGCGACGCTGGAGGGCGCCGCTTGGCGCTCTGTGCGGGCTCGTGCTGCTCGCGGCGACCGTCGAGATCGTGCTCGACGCCGCGCGCGGACACTCGCCGCTGGTTCCTCGCTCCCCGCAGATCGCCGGTTGGCTGCGGGTCGCTCGGCGGCGAGCGCCTCGGCTACCGCGTCTTCCTGATCGCGCTGCTCGCCGCGTGCGTGGCCTACGCGGCTGCTGCTGGCGCTCGCTCCCGCGCACGACCCCGCGCCTCGCGTTCCGCGCTGGGCGATCGGACTCGTCGCGCTGCTGAACCTGATCGTGTTCGCCGGGCCGATCCTGCTCTCGACCGACGTGTTCAGCTACATCGCCTACGCCCGCATGGGCGTCGTGCACGGCATCAACCCCTACCTGCACGGTCCCGTCGCGATCGTCGGCGACCCGGTCTTCCACTACGTCGGGCACGACTGGCTGCACGTCGCCACCGCCTACGGTCCGCTCTACACGCTGCTCTCCTACCCGCTCGGCGCTGCTCGGCGTGATCGGCGGCGCTGTGGGGGATGAAGCTCTACGCGCTGCTCGCCAGCGCCGCCACGCTCGCGCTGACCTGGCGCGTGCGCGCGCCGGCGCGGTCTCGACCCGTGTTCGCGCTGCTCGCCGTCGGCGCCAACCCGCTGTACGTGATCTACGGCCTCGGCGGCGCCCACAACGACCTGATCATGCTCGCGCTGATGATGGCCGCCGTCGCGCTTCACGCTCGTCCGACCGCGACGCGGCCGCGGGCGGCCGCGGTGGTCGTCGGGCGCGCTCGTCAAGGCCACGGTCGCCGTGCTGCTGCCGTTCATGATCCTCGCCCGGCGGCGAGCCGGCCGCCGGTCTACGGCGCGCTCGCCGCGCTGGCGCTGTGCGCGCTCGTCGGCTACCTCGTCGTTCGGCATCCACGGCATCGACGTCGTCTCCGCGCTGAACCGCGACTCGGCGTTCGTCTCGACCGACAGCTTCCCCAACGAGCTCGCGCACCTGTTCGGCAAGCCCGGCGTGTTCCCGGTCGACCACGACCTGCTCAAGGCCGCGCTCGTGCTGATCGTCGCTGCACCTGCTGTGGCGCACCTGGCGCGGCTATGACTGGGTCGCCGCCTCCGGCTGGGCGCTGCTGGCGATCTCCGTCACGAGCACCTGGCTGCTCGCCTGGTACATCCTCTGGCCGCTGCCGCTGGCCGTCGTCACCCGCGACCGGCGCCTGCTGGTCGCCACGCTCGTCGTGCAGGCGCCTGTTCATCGTCCACCAGACGTCCCCGCTGTTGCGCCCGTCTCATGAGCCGCTCCCATGACAGCGCGACGGCTACGCGGAGCCACGCGATGAGCCGCGTGCGGCTCGATCGAGACGACCGTGCTGATCCTGCTCGGGCTGCTGCTCGCCGGTCGCGACGATCAACGACGTCGTCCCGCCAGACCCACGTCAACCAGCGCCTGATCGCCGACCTGCGCACCTGGCGCGCCTACACCGGCCACGACTACCACAACCTCTCGATCGAGCAGGCCGCTGCTACGGCGAACACTCCCAGCGCGAGGTCGTCTGCGGCAACACCACGCCCGGACCGCCCGAAGGAGCGCATCCAGATCTGCCTGGTGATCTGGGGGCCCGACCGTCGACGGCCGGCGCACGGTGCACGGCGGCTGGTACCTGCCGCCGAACACCGAAGAAGACCTGCGCCGCCACCGCTACGGCTGCTTCGGCGCGGCCGCGTCCGGCAGCTGCCCGACCGCGCCGAAGCCGCGGCGGAACGCCGACTCCGCGAGCGCCGGCGCGTGAGCGCCGCGCGCACGGCCAGTCCGACGCGCACGGCGCCGACAGCCGGGAGGCTCGCGCGCTCGCGCGCGCTCGCCCGCGTGGTGGCCGCTGGCCGCGCTGACGCTGCTCGCGGCCGTGCTGCGCCTGTCGCACGCTCGGCCTGCAGAGCTTCTGGTACGACGAGGCGTTCACGCCCGTGCACGTCCTGCACCCGAGCCTCGGCGCGACGCTGCGCTCGGTCGTCCACACCGAGAACACGCCGCCGCTGTGGTACCTGATCGCCTGGGCCGACTCGCGCGTCTGGGGACGGGCGAGTCGCGCTGCGCCTGCCCTCGGCGCTCGCCGGGCATCGCCACCGTGCCCGTCGCCTGGGCGATCGGGCGCGAGCTGACCGGCCGCCGCGCGCACCGCGATCGCGGCGGCCGCGCTCGTCGCCGTCAACCCGCTGTTCGTGTGGTACTCCCAGGAGGCGCGCGCCTACGGCGCTGTTCGTGCTCATCGCCGGCGCTCGCGATGCTGTGCTTCCTGCGCGCCCTGCGCGAGCCCACGCGCGGGCGGCATGGCGGCGTTCGCGCTCAGCGGCGCGCTCGCGCTGCTGAGCCACTACTTCGCCGTGTTCCTGCTCATCCCGATGGTCCTGTGGCTGCTGTGGGACGCGCGCCGAGCGCCGGCGCGCGGCGCTGCCGGCGATCGGCGCGCTCGTGCTCGTCGGCGCTGGCGCTGCTGCCGCTGATCTCCGCCCAGGGCGGTCACGGCACGCAGTGGATCGGGCAGCTGGGCGCTGTCCGAGCCGGCTGCAGGCGATCCCGCAGTACTACCTGACCGGCTACTCCGGCGCCGCCGCTCGGGCACGGCATCGAGCTGCTCGTCGCGCTGCCGATCCTCGCCGGCCTCGGGCTCGGCCTGTGGCGCGTGCTCGACGCCCGCGCGAGGAGCGCGGCGCGGCTGATCGCGCTGGCGATCGCCGCCGTGCGGCGTCCTGATCCCGATCGCGCTCGTCGCGTTCGGCGCCGACTACCTCGCGCCGCGCAACCTCGTCGGCGCGATGATCCCCGTGACCGCGCTGATCGCGGTCGTCGTCGGCTCCCGGCGCGCCGGGCGTGCCGGGATCGCGCTCGCCGGCGCTGATCGCGCTCGCGTTCCTGGCGATCTCGATCGACGTCGACCTCAGCCCGCGCCTGCAGCGCGGCAACTGGCGCGGTCGCTCGCGCACGGCGCTGCGCGGCGGCCGCCGTCGCGCGACCGCGTGCGATCACGACCGTCGAGCTGGGCGCGGCGCCGCTGGAGTACTACCTGCCCGGGCTGCACAACCTGCCCGCGGGTAGCTCGGTGACCGGTGAACGAGATCGACGAGACCGGCTACGCGCCGCTGCGCGCCGTCCGCCGGCAGCCCGCCCGCGCCCGGCTTTCGCCTGCTCGATCGCCGCGACGTCGACGGGCTGATCGTGTATCGCTTCGTCTCGCCGATGCCCCGCGCGGTCTCGCGAGGCGACGCTGCGCCGGCACGTGATCACGCTCGCACACCCTGAGGTGCTCGTCCCGGCCGATCGCAGTCCTCAGTCGCTGACGGCGCGCAACTGTCGTCGTCGGGCAAAACGATCTAGCTTTCCGGCATGTCCGCATCGTCGACCGTGGAGGCTCCGCAGCGAGGCGCAGCGTGGCGCTGGAGCGCGCGTGCGAGCACCTGCTGTCCCTGCAGGACGAGGCCGGCTGGTGGCAGGGCGAGCTGCAGACGAACGTGACGATGGACGCCGAGGACATGCTCCTGCGCGAGTTCCTCGGCATCCGCCGCGCCGATGAGACCGAGCGCTCGGCCGCCTGGATCCGCTCCCAGCAGCGCGAGGACGGCACCTGGGCGAACTTCCACGGCGGCCCCGGCGAGCTGTCGACGACGATCGAGGCCTACTGGGCGCTGCGCCTGGCCGGCGACTCGCCCGAGGCCGAGCACATGCGCGGCGGCCGCCGCGTTCATCCGCGCGCAGGGCGGGCTCGAGCGCGCGCGCGTGTTCACCCACGTCTGGCTGGCGCTGTTCGGGCTGTGGTCGTGGGAGCGGGTGCCGGCGCTGCCGCCGGAGATCATCCTGCTGCCCGCGTGGGTGCCGCTGAACGTCTACGACTTCGCCTGCTGGGCGCGCCAGACGATCGTCGCGCTGTCGCTCGTCAAAGCCCACCGGCCGGTGCGCCCGCTGCCGTTCGACCTCGACGAGCTGCACGTCGACGCCCAGCGTCGGCGAGCCGTCGGCGAGCCGGCCGCGCCGGCGCTCGCGGCGCGGCGCCTGGCTCGGCGCGCCTCGACCGCGCTGCTGCGCGCCTACGAGCGCCGCCCGCTCGCGCCCGCTGCGCCGGCTGGCGCTCGGCGCGCGCCGAGCGCTGGATCGTGCGCCGCCAGGAGGCCGACGGCTCCTGGGGCGGGATCCAGCCGCCGTGGGTCTACTCGCTGATGGCGCTGCACCTCGTGCGGCTACCCGCTCGATCATCCGGTGATGCGGCGCGGCCTGGAGGGCCTCGACCGCTTCATGGTCGAGGACCGCGACGACTCGCCGCGGCGTCGGCGCGCCCGCCGGTGCGCAGCCGGCGCCTGGAAGCGTGCCAGTCGCCGGTCTGGGACACGGCGCTGGCGATGGTCGCGCTGCGCCGACGCCGGCGCTGCCCGGCGATGCATCCCGGCGATGGTGCGCGCCGCCGAGTGGCTGCTCGGCGAGGAGGTCACCGACGCGCGGCGACTGGTCGGTCGCGCGACCGCGAGCTCGCGCCCGGCGGCTGGGCGTTCGAGTTCGCCAACGTCAACTACCCCGACGTCGACGACACCGCCGAGGTCGTGCTCGCGCTGCGCGCGCGTCCGCGCGCGCGCTGACACTCGGCCACGGCCGAACGGCAGCGCCGCGCGGGCGAGCCTGGCGGCGCGGATCGACGGCGCGTCGGCGGGCTGCGGCTGGGTCGAGGGGATGCAGAGCTCGCGGCGGCGGCTGGGGCGCGTTCGACGCCGACAACACGCGCGCGCTCGTGCGCGAGCTGCCGTTCCTGGACTTCGGCGAGGTGATCGACGAGCCGAGCGCCGACGTGACCGCGCACGCGGTCGAGATGCTCGCCGCGCTCGGGCTCGCGCGACACGCCCGCCGCCCGGCGCGGCGTGCGCTGGCTGATCGACCAGCAGGAGCCCGACGGCTCGTGGTTCGGGCGCTGGGGCGTCAACCACGTGTACGGCACCGGCGCCGCGGTGCCCGGCGCTGATCGCCGCCGGCGTCGAGCCCTCGGCGCGCGTGCATCCGCCGCGCGGTGCGACTGGCTCGAGCGCCACCAGAACGAAGACGGCGGCTGGGGCGAGGACCCGCGCTCCTACGACGATCCGGCGTGGATCGGCGCGGCCCGAGCACCGCCTCGCAGACCGCCTGGGCGCTGCTCGCGCTGCACGCCGCCGGCGAGCGCTCGCACGGCGCTCGCAGCGCGGCGTCGGCGTGGCTGGTGGCGACCCAGCGCGCCGACGGCAGCTGGGACGAGCCGCAGTACACCGGCACCGGCTTCCCGTCGGACTACTACATCAACTACCACCTCTACCGGCTCGACGTTCCCGATGATGGCGCTCGGCCGCTGCCTGCGCCGGACGGCCGTCGGGACGACGCGCGGCCGGTCGACGCTCCGAGCGACGGGGGTGATGCTCGATCGCGGACGCGCCGATCGGCGCTCCCGGCCGCGGAGCGCGGTGATGGCGCGGGCGCCGGGCGAGAACTTCCCGGTCGCCAGCCGGCTGCTGCCGCGGCGCGTGCGCGCGCACCTGCTCGCGATCTACGGCTTCGCGCGCCTCGTCGACGAGCTCGGCGACACGCGCGCCGGGCGATCGCCTGGCCGCGCTCGACTGGCTGGAAGCGCGAGCTCGACCGCGCCTATCGACGGCGACGCGCCGAGCATCCGCTGCTGCGTGCGCCTGCAGCCGACGCTGCGCGAGTGCGCGCTGCCGCGCGAGCCGTTCGTGCGCCTGATCGAGGCCAACCGCGTCGACCAGCGCGTCAGCCGCTACGAGACCTGGGAGCAGCTGCGCGGCTACTGCGCGCTGTCGGCCGACCCCGTCGGCGAGCTCGTGCTCGGCGTGTTCGGCGCGGCCGACGCCCGCGCGCGATCGCGCTGTCGGACTCGATCTGCACCGCGCTGCAGCTGGCCGAGCACTGCCAGGACGTCGGCCGAGGACCTGCGCCAGCGGGCGCGATCTACCTGCCGCTCGAGGACCTCGCGCGCTTCGGCTGCAGCGAGCGCGGACCTCGCGCGCCGCGCACGCCGAGCGCGCCGCTGCGCGCGCTGCTCGCCTTCGAGGTCGCCCGCGCGCGCGCGCTGCTGCGCGCGCGGCGCGCCGCTGATCGGCGAGCTGCGCGGCGCGCGCGCGGCTGGCCGTCGCCGGCGTTCGTCGCCGGCGGGCGCGCGGCGCTGGACGCGATCGAGCGCGCCGGCTACGACGTGCTCGCGGGCGCCGCCGCGGGCCGGCACGCTGGCGCGCGCGCTGGCGCGCGCTGCGCGCGGCACGCTCGCCGGGCGCGCCGGGCGCGGCGCTGAGCGTCGAGCGAGCTCGCCGACAGCCTACCGCGACTGCGAGGCGATCACGCGCGCGCAGGCGGCCAACTTCTACTACGGCATCCGCCTGCTGCCCGCGCGAGCGGCGCCGGGCGATGTGCGCGGTGTACGCGTTCGCGCGCCGCGTCGACGACATCGGCGACGGCGACGCTCGCGCGCCGAGCGAGAAGCTGCGCCGGCTCGACGGCGCAGGCGCGGGCGCTCGCGCGAGCTCGGCGCGCCGGCGCGCCGGCCGCGCGCGCGACCCGGTGATGGTCGCGCTGGCCGACGCGCACGCGCGCTTCGCGCTGCCCGCCGGACGCGCTGCGGCGAGCTGATCGAGGGCGTGCGCATGGACGTCGCACGGGCGTCAGCTATGAGACCTTCGAGAGCTCGTCGTCTACTGCCGGCGCGTGGCCGGCGCGATCGGGCGGGTGTGCCTGGCGATCTTCGCGCTGCGCGATCCCGACGGCGACCGACCGCGCGCAGCGCCGACGCGGCTGGCCGACGACCTCGGCGTGGCGCTGCAGCTGACGAACATCCTGCGCGACGTGCGCGAGGACGCCGAGAACGGCCGCGTCTACCTGCCCGCCGAGGACCTGCGCCGCTTCGGCCTGATCGCGGCCGGCGCCGAGCGCGCGGCGGCCGGCGACGATCGGCGGCTCGCGCCGCGCGCGCGATCGGCGGCCGGCGCCGAACGGCAGCGGCGGGCCGGCGAGGCGAGCTGGCTCGGCGCGCTCGTGCGCTTCGAGGCCGAGCGCGCGCAGCAGTGGTTCGAGCGCGGGATGGAGCTGGCGCCGCTGCTGGACCGGCGCAGCGCCGCGTGCGTGCTGGCGATGGCCGGCATCTACCGGCGGCTGCTGCGACGCGCATCGAGGCCGACCCCGAGCGCGCGCTGCGCGAGCGGATCTCGCTGCCGGCGCGCGAGAAGGCGCTGGGTCGCGCGCGCGCAGCATGCTCGGAGGCGGGCGCGTTGAGCGCCGGCGACGCGCGCGTGGTCGTGATCGGCGGCGGCCTCGCCGGGATCACCGCGGCGCTCGACTGCGCCGACGCCGGCGCGCGAGGTGACGCTCGTCGAGGTCCGGCGCAGGCTCGGCGGCGCCGCCTACTCGTTCGAGCGCGACGGGCTGAGCATCGACAACGGCCAGCACGTGTTCCTGCGCTGCTGCACCGCCTACCGCGCGCTGCTGCGCGCGGCTCGGCAGCGAGCGCTGCGTGGTCGTGCAGCCGCGCCTGGAGATCCCCGTGCTGAGCCCCGGGCGCCGAGCCGATCGTGCTGCGCCGCGGCTCGCTGCCGGCGCCGCTGCACCTCGCCGGCGCGCTCGCCCGCTATCCCCACCTGACGCTCGCGCGAGCGCCTCGAGCGCGGCGCGCGCGGCGCTCGCGCTGCGCGCGGCTCGATCCCGACGACGCGCGGCGCTCGACGCGATCGACGCTTCGGCGAGTGGCTGGCCGCGCCACGGCCAGGGCCCGACGGCGGTCGCCGCGCTGTGGGACCTGATCGCGCTGCCGACGCTCAACCTGCCCGCCGCCAGGCCTCGCTGGCGCTCGGCGCGTTCGTGTTCCAGACGGGCCTGCTCTCGAGCGCCGACGCCGGCGACATCGGCTTTCACGAGCGCACGCTCAGCGAGACGATCGGCGAGCCCGCCGCAGCGCGCGCTCGCGCGACGCCGGCGTGGACGGTGCGCCTCGGCTGGCGCGCGGAGGCGCTCGAGCGCGCCGGGTCGGCTTCGAGCTGCGGGAGCGCGGCGCGAGGCGCGCGGAGGCGGCAACGGGGACGGGCTGCGCGCCGACGGCGGTGGTCGTGGCGCTCCCGCACGCGCGCGCGGCGGGCCTGCTCGAGCCGCTGCTGGGCCGAGCTCGCGGTGCACGCTGCGCGCGGCTCGGGAGCTCGCCGATCGTCAACCTGCACGTCGTCTATGACCGGCCGGTCTGCGAGCAGCCGTTCGCGGCCGGCGTCGGCACGCCGGTGCAGTACCTGTTCGACCGCACCGCGCGCCGGCGGGCGCGCCGGCCGGGCTGCCAGTACCTGGCGGTGTCGCTGTCCGGCGCCGAGCGCGAGATGGGGATGAGCGTCGACGAGCTGCGCGAGCGCTACCTGCCGGCGCTCGGCGCGCTGCTGCCGCGGGCGCGCGAGGCGCAGCGTCGAGCGCTTCCTCGTCACCCGCGAGCACGCCGCGACTTCCGCGCCGGCCCCGGGCGTCGGCGCGCTGCGCCCGGGCCCGCGACCGCGGTGCCCGGCCTCGCGCTGGCCGGCGCCTGGACCGACACCGGCTGGCCGGCGACGCTCGAGGGCGCCGTGCTCAGCGGGCACGCGGCCGCCGCGACGCGCGCTCGCGCGCGCTCGAGCTGGACGCGACCGCGCCCGCCGGCGCGGCTCGCCGGCGGGCGATCGAGCCGCGGCGTGAGCGCCGATGAGCGAGCTGCTGGTCGCCGCGCCGCTGCGCATCGAGGCGGCGCTCGATCGCGCTCGGCGCGCGCGGAGCGCACGTGCGCAGGACCGGCATGGGCCCGCGACGCGCCGCAGGCGGCCGCGCGCGAGCTGCTCGCGCGAGCCCGGCGAGCGCGCTGCTCGTGCTCGGCTTCTGCGGCGGGCTCGACGCGCAGCTCGGTGCCGGGCGAAGTGATCGTCGCCGAGGAGGTGCTCGCGGCGGCCGACGAAGGGCACGCCGAGCGAGCGGGTCGCGCTGCGCGGCTGCGCGAGCGAGCTCGCGCGCGCTGCTCACCGGGCGGGGCCTGAAGGTGCGCCGCGGGCGCGATCGTGTGCGTCTCGCGGCTGGCGCTCGGCGAGCGGCGCGCGGAGCTGCACGCGGGCGGCGCGATCGCGGTCGACATGGAGTCGGTGTGGCTCGCCGCCGGCGCCGGCGGGCGGCCGTTCGGCGTCGTGCGCGTCGTGCTCGACAGCCCCGCGCACGAGCTGCTGCGCGCCGCAGGCGCGTCGGCGGCGCGCTGCGGGCGGCGCGGGCGCTGCGCCGTGTCGGCGCGCGCCCTTCACGACTGGGCGCCGGGCGGACTAAGGTACGGCGCGATGGCGGTCCGAGTCAGGCAGAGCACGCGCATGGGCTGGTACCTGATGCGCCAGCGGCTGGCCAAACGCGAGAAGTTCCCGCTGATCGTCGAGCTCGAGCCGCTGTTCCAGTGCAACCTCGCCTGCTCGGGCTGCGGCAAGATCCAGCACCCCGAGCACGAGCTGCGCCGGCGGATGCCGGTCGAGCAGGCGATCGGCGCGATCGAGGAGAGCGGCGCGCCGATGGTCTCGATCGCCGGCGGCGAGCCGCTGATCCACCCCGAGATCCACGTGATCGCCGCCGAGCTCGTCAAGCGCAAGAAGTTCGTCTACCTGTGCACGAACGCGCTGCTGCTGGAGAAGCAAGCTCGAGAACTTCAAGCCCAGCCCCTACTTCGCCTGGGCGGTCCACATGGACGGGCTGCGCGAGCGCCACGACGCCTCGGTCGAGCGCGAGGGCGTCTTCGACAAGGCCGTCGCGGCGATCAAGGCCGCCAAGGCGGCGGGCTTCCGCGTGACGACCAACACGACCTTCTTCACGCACGACTCGCCCAAGACCGTGCGCGAGGTGCTCGACTTCCTCAACGACGACCTCGAAGTCGACGAGATGATGATCTCGCCCGCCTACGCCTATGAGAAAGCGCCCGACCAGGAGCACTTCCTCGGCGTGACCGCAGACGCGCGAGCTGTTCAGCGAGGCGTTCGCCGACGGGCGGCGCAAGAAGCTGGCGGCTGAACCACAGCCCGCTGTTCCTCGACTTCCTCGAGGGCAAGGCCGAATTCGACTGCACCGCCTGGGGGATCCCGAGCTACTCGCTGTTCGGCTGGCAGCGCCCCTGCTACCTGATGGCCGACGGCTACACCGAGACCTACAAAGAGCTGATCGAGACGACCGACTGGAGCAAGTACGGTCGCGGCAGGGACCCGCGCTGCGAGAACTGCATGGCCCACTGCGGCTATGAGCCGACCGCGGTGCTGCAGACGACGCAGCTCGCTGCGCCAGTCCCTGCGCGCGCTCGTCGGCTAGCGGCGCCGCGTCCGCCGAGCTCGGCGAGCTCGCCGGGCTCGCTCGGCGTCGGCCTCGGCCTCGAGCCGGACCTCGACTCGCGTGCGTCGGCCGGCGGAGCGGATGTCCTGCCAGGTCAGGCCCTCGCCGAGCAGCGCCGGGACGCCCAGCGCCAGCGCCGTGACGACCTCGACCGCCTGCAGGATGATCCCGTAGGCGAGCGCCTGGCCGGCGCCGACGCCGTAGGCGGCGAGCACGACCAGGCAGGCGGCCTGGAAGACGCCGACGTTCGAGGGCGTCGCCGGCAGGATCGCGCTGACGTTGACCGCCAGCAGGACCGCGGCGGCCGCCACGAGCGTCGGCCGTGGGCTGCAGCCCGAGCGCGAGCAGCGACCGCGTAGCAGGCCAGCCACTGCAGCGCCCAGGCGAACAGCTGGGCGGCGACGGCGGTCGATGCCGTGGCGCGGGCGGGCGAACACGACCAGGCCCTGCCGGGCGAGCCCCAGCAGCCGCGCGACCGTCTCGGCGGCGAGCGCGCATCGCGCAGCGAGCGCGAGCGCTCGGCCGAGACGCAGCAGGCGCGGGCCGAGCGAGCACCAGCGCGCACAGCGCCAGCGGCACGGCGAGCGCCGCGAGCGATCGCCGGCGAGATGGCCGTGGAGCAGCGGCACGCTGCGTGAACGTGACCGCCAGCGAGGATCGCGAGCGCGAGCAGGTTGATCAGCGTCTGGGAGAACACCGTCCCGGCGACGATCGGCAGCAGCCGCCGCTGGGAGCCCTCCAGGCGGCGCGAGAGCACGACCACGCGCGTGGGCTCGCCGATGCGCCCCGGGAACACCGCCGAGGCCATCACGCCGATCATCGTCGCGCGCACCACCGGCGATCCAGCCGATCGGCGTCTCGGGCAGCGCCGCGCGCAGCGCCTCGTGCCAGGAGACCGAGCGCAGCACGCAGCGAGCAGCGCCATCAGCGCGAGCGCCAGCGCGATCCAGCCGGGGCTGGCGGTGATCAGCGCGTGGCCGATGCGCGCTGAGGTTCAGGCGCGAGAGCGCGAACGCGACCAGACCGGCAAGCAGGAGCGCGACGATCAAAAGGCCGACGCGGCCGGCGGTCGTGGAAGGAATCGAGCGAGGTCTCTGCGAGCGCTGCCTGGCGTGCGGATGCTCGGGGTCGTCCATCGCCCGGGGTCTATCAAAACCCGCTCCAAGAGCGGGCTCGGATCGAGCTGCGCGGCGCCTGATCGATCGATCCAATACAGTTCCGCTATCTGGGGGTAGCTGATGATCCGAACACGAGTGTTATTCGAAAAGAACTAGAAGGGGTCCATCTCCGTTTGGTGGCCCTCAGCCAAAATCACACCCTTGGGGAGAGAACCACAATGAGCAAGCACGACAACGACAACGACTACATCTCAATCACGCTGTCGCCGGTGCAGGTCGAGCAGGTCATGCGCGCCGCGAGCAAGACCCCCAACGGCACCGTGTCGAATCTGCTGCTGGCAGCACTGGACAATGCCCATGATCCACCCACGGGCAGCCACAGCAGGGCGTATGACCTGCAGCGCGCCTCCCAGGAAGCGCTGACCGCGGCGATGGACGACCCCCAGCTCTCGCAGTCGCTGCTGCGCGGCCTGTCGGTGCTCGCGTGCTACGGGCCAGACAGGCCCTGGCGCCCGATCATCGAGCTCGCCAACCAGCTCGGCATGTCGCCTTCGACGACCCATCGCTATGTCAAGACGCTGAAGACGATCGGGCTGATGGAGCAGGATCCGACGACGAGGGAGTATCGCCCGGTCGCGCTCGACAGCTGATCTGCGGGCTCGCGGGCCTCGTGCTCGGTTCGCGGCCGGGCCGGTGAGAGGGAGGCCGGCCCGGCCGCGAGGATGTGCACGGAAGGGGGGTGGGGACACCTCCCGGGGGTCAGGAGGCGAGCTTCAATCGCTTCCGCACTGTCCCGCTCATGCTGCTCGCCGTCTGGGGCGGCGGGCGCGCAACATCCCGAGGCCTGGCATGAGAAGTGACGCCTCGGGATGCCGCTGATCACAAAACGGAACATTGTCGATCAAGTTTATCGGGAATCAGTTTGGATGTCAAGGCCGTGGTGCTCGAGCGCCACGATGCATCCGCTGGCGTGGAGTCGCTCTACGCCTGGAGTGAAGTCGCTCTACGCCACGATCGGGGTGGGCTCGCGCCCGAGACCCTCGAGCGCCGCGAGCATCGCATCGAGCTCGCAGGCGATCTTCTCCGGCCAGGGCTTGGCGGGATGCTCGTCGAGCGTCTTCAGCCCATTGCCGGTGATGACCGCGACGACCGTCTCATCAGGCGCGAAGCGGCCTTCGCGGGCGAGCTTCTCGAGCACCGCGATCGTCGTGCCGCCGGCGGGCTCGGTCAGCAGGCCCTCGGTGGAAGCCAGCAGGTCGATGCCCGCGAAGATCTCGGGATCGCTTGCGAACCCGCCCGTGCCGCCGCGCGTGCGCACCGCGTCGATCACCAGATAGCCGTCGCCGGGCGCGCCGATCGCCAGCGAATGCGCGGCGGTCTCCGGCGTCACGGCGTGAATCTCGGCCTCCTCGGAGAGGATCGCCGTGGCGATCGGGTTGCAGCCGCTGGGCTGTGCGATGTGGATGCGTGTGGCGTCGGTCTCGGCGAGCCCCAGCAGCTGCAGCTCGCCCAGGCCCTTGTGCATGCGCGATGACAGCGTGCCGCCGGCGGCCGCGGTGACGATGTGATCGGGCGCCCGCCAGCCGAGCTGCTCGACGATCTCGAACGCCTCCGTCTTGGCGCCCTCGGCGTAGAACGGGCGCAGGGTGATGTTCGCGAACTCGAGGCCCGTCGCTTCGGCCACTTCGCGGCAGCGACGGTTGGCTTCGTCGTAGTTGCCCTCCACCTGGCAGACCTTCGCGCCGAGCGCCGCGCAGGCGCGGGCCTTCATGTCCTCCAGGCGGTTGGGATAGAACACGTACGCGGCGACCCCCGCCTTGGCGGCGAGCGAGGCGACGGCGGTGCCGACGTTGCCGGTGGACACGCACCCGATCTCCCGGCTCGCCGAGCTCGAGCAGGCGCGCGACGGACATCGACACGACGCGATCCTTGTAGGAGAGGCTGGGGCGCGAGGTGGAGTCGTCCTTGAGGTAGAGGTTGCTCAGGCCCAGCTCCGCGCCGAGCCGATCGGCGTGGATCAGCGGGGTGTAGCCCGCGTAGCGACCGACGCGCGCCTGCGCGGAGGCGTCGAGGATCGGCAGGAGCTCCTCGAAGTGCCAGATGTTCTGGGGGCGCTCGGAGCTCGGGACCTCCTTGAAGTGGCGGGCCGCCAGCTCGTAGTCGTAGGAGACGTCGAGGCCCTTGCCGCAGTCCGGGCACGCGAACACGCTGTCGCTCAGCGGATAGTGGTTGTCGCAGCGGTGGCAGACGAGGCCCGTGGCGCACGAGCGCGTCCGCTTGCGGAGCCCCTGGTCGGGGCCGCCACTGGATGAGGTGCTGGACACATGACTCATGCCGGTACCCGGGAAGATACGCCGGGCCACGGCGTTTGCGCGCCACCGTCATTGCCGAGTGCGATCCACAGCTCCTCCGCGATGTGCGGCGCCAGCGGCGCGAGCAGCTGCGCGAGCACTCCCAGAGCACTCAGCAGCGCGTCGCGATCGGCCGCGCTCAGTCTCTCGTCGCGCGCAAGCACGCGCTTCTCGAAGTCCTTGATGCGGTCGAACAGGCGCATCACACCTGCGCACGGCGCTGTGCATCTCGAGGCCCTCCATGTCCTCGGTCACTCTTCTCCACGCCCTTCTCGCACCACTGGCTGAGTTTCAGCCGCAGATGCTCGGTCGTGTCTCTGACGGGCCGGCCGTCGGCGTCCGCGTCCCGCGCGAGCTCCTCGGCGGTGAGCCGTTCGGCGGCGGCCAGCCGCGACTGCGAGAACTCCCAGACCTGCGTGAGGAAGCGATGCGCGCGCAGCACCGCCGACTCGCTCCAATTGAGCGTCTTCTGCGGACGCGCCGCGTAAAGCACCGCGAGCCTCACGGTGTCCGCGCCGTAGCGCTCGACGAGCGCGTCGGGGTCGACGACATTCCCGAGATGCTTGCTCATCTTGCGTCCGTCGCTGATGACCATCTCGTGAAACAGGCAGCCCGCGAACGGCTCGCCGTCGGTGAGGAACGCGAGCGGCCCGATGTCGCGCAGCGCCTTGGTGACGATGCGCTGGTCGAACACGAAGTTGCCGCTGTCCGAGCCCGCGACGACGCGCTCGCAGGGCAGCCACGCGCGCAGATCCTCGAGCGCGAAGATCTCATCCAGCGGGCGCTCGCGCTCGGCCGGGGGAACGCACACCGGCACCCACAGCCACAGCGCGTCGAAGTGGCAGTCGAGCGTGTCCGTCTCGCGGCGCGCGGCGCCGCCACAGCCGGGGCAGGTGGTGTGGACGAAATTCTCGCGCTCGGCCAGCGGATTGCCGGCGCCGGTGGGCACCAGGTCGAGCGGCAGCGCGACCGGCAGCTGCTCGACCGGGACCGGCACGATCCCGCAGTCGCCCTCGCAGTAGACGATCGGGATCGGCGTTCCCCAGGAGCGCTGGCGCGAGATCGAGAAGTCCTCGGCCTTGTAGCGCACGGCCTCGCGCGGTGCGGACGGGCCCTCGCGCGGTGCGAACGGCTGGACCGTCGCGGACGGCTCGCCTGCCGAGGATGGCTCCTCGCCGCCGGGCCGGGAGTCGCCCAGCAGCTCGGATAGACGCCCGGCGATCACCTCATCCGTGCGATCGCACTCGGGTACGCCGAAGACGGCCGTCGCGCCGAAGCGCCCGTCGACCCCCGGTGAGATCAGTACCGGCAGCGAGCCGCCTCCCGTGGGCGCCGACAGGGTCCGTCCGGTGTCGATCAGCGCGATCGCGCCGGCGTCGCGCGAGCTGCGCTCCAGCCCGCTCGAGCGCAGCTCCTCGAGCTGCTCGCGCACCCGTGGATCGGCCACCCACACGTCGATGTCCGGATGCTTGGGCGAGATCAGCACGAAGCGCGCCTGCTCGAGCGCGTCGGCGTGTGGCGTGAACACGGTCAGGCGCGCGCCGTCGACGCCGGTCGAGTCGACCTCGACGCCGTCGACGCGTCCGAGCACGAAGCGCTGGCTTGAGAGCGCGACCTCGTCCCAGCGTCCGCCTTCGACCAACTCTCCCAGTCGCCGGTCGTTCTCCGGCACGTGCGCGCTGATGCGCAGGTACCACGTCGGGCGCTCGATCAGACGCACGGGGTTGTGGCAGCGCCAGCACTCACCGTCCTCGACCTGGATCGTGGCGAGGGTCGTCTGACAGGTGTCGCACCAGTCGACCGCGCCGGTGCCGCGATACACCAGCCCGGCCTCGAGCAGCGTGACGAACAGCCACTGCGACCACCGGTACATCAGCGCGTCGGAGCTGAGGAACGTACGGTCCCAGTCGAACGAGTAGCCCAGACGCCGCAGCTGACCGGTCATGTGCTCGGCGCAGCGCGCGACCCAGTCGCTGGGGGCCTCGCCGCGGTCGATCGCCCCCAGCTCGGCGGGCAGGCCGAAGGCGTCGAACCCGAACGCGAACAGCACGTCCTCGCCGCGCGCGCGTTGAAAGCGCGCGTAGGCATCGCCGAGCGAGTAGGAGCGGACGTGGCCGATGTGGATGTTGCCGGAGGTGAACGGGGCCGAGGGCTTGATGTAGCGGCGCGGACGATCGGCCTCGACAGACGGTGTGGCGAACGCCTCACGGTCCCGCCAGGCGGCCTGCCGACGAGCCTCGATCGCGTGCGGGTCATAGCTGGGAAAAGCCCTACCGGTCATGGTCAAACGAGCATATCCGAGGGCCCAAGCGCGGTCGTGACCGTTGCTATGCTCGAAGCCACTTGGCCGCGCTCACCGACAACAGGCTCTCGCGGCGCTTTCGCCGCCCCCATGGCCCTGCCGAGTGCGGGGTCTTCTTGTCCGCGCGGACTGAAAGGATGCGACGATGGAGATAGAGATCGGGCGCGGCAAGAAAGCCCGCCAGGCATACGGATTTGATGACATCGCGATCGTGCCCTCGCGGCGCACGCGCGATCCCGATGACATCGACATCAGCTGGAAGCTGGGTCCGTATCAGTTCGAGCTGCCGATGCTCGCGTCGGCGATGGACGGCGTCGTCTCGCCGGAGACCGCCGCGATCGTCGGTGGGCTGGGCGGGCTGGCGGTGCTCAACCTCGAGGGCATATTCACCCGTTACGAGGACGCCGACGAGCAGCTGGAGCGGATCGCCGGACTGCCCAAGGAGGCGGCGACGCGGGAGATGCAAAAGATTTACTCAGAGCCGGTTAAGCCCGAGCTGATCGCCCAGCGGATCGCCGAGATCAAGGAGCGAAAAGTCGTCGTCGCCGCCTCGCTGACGCCTCAGCGCGTGCGCGACTACTACGAGCTCGCGCTGGAGGCGGGCCTGGACGTGCTCGTGATCCAGGGGACGGTCGTCTCCGGCGAACACGTCTCGACGGTGTCCGAGCCGCTGAACCTGAAGGAGTTCATTCCGAGCCTCGACGTGCCGGTGGTGGTCGGCGGGTGCGCCTCCTACCACACGGGATTGCACCTGATGCGCACGGGGGCCGCGGGCGTACTCGTCGGTGTCGGCCCGGGCGCGGCGTGCACGACCAGGGGCGTGCTCGGCATCGGCGTGCCGCAGGCGACCGCGATCGCCGACGTGGCGCACGCGCGCTCGACGCACATGCTGGAGACGGGCGAGTACTGCCAGGTGATCGCCGACGGTGGGATGGGCAACGGCGGGGACGTGTCGAAGGCGATCGCGCTCGGTGCCGACGCGGTGATGATCGGCTCGCCGCTGGCGCGCGCGTATGAGGCGCCCGGCAGGGGCTTTCACTGGGGTATGGCGACGTTCCATCCGACTCTGCCGCGCGGCGCGCGGGTGGCGACCACGCAGAACGGCACGCTGGAGGAGATCCTCGTCGGCCCGGCGCGCGAGAACGACGGCACGTTCAACCTGTTCGGCGGGCTGCGCACCTCGATGGCGACGTGCGGGCACAAGGATCTCGCCGAGTTCAACCGCGCGGAGGTCGTGATCGCGCCGGCGCTGCAGACCGAGGGCAAGGCGTTGCAGCGCGACCAGGCCGTCGGCATGGGTGCGGTCAATGGGAAGGCTGCCGCGCTTGTAAATGACTAGCTCGGCCGCCACCGCGCCCGCGACGGCCGATGGCGGCGAGCGCCCGAGTGGGGTACCGGCGGCCAGTGAAGAGGTCGTCGTCCTCGACTACGGCGGTCAGTACAGCCAGCTGATCGCGCGCAGGATCCGCGACTGCGGGGTGTTCAGCGAGCTGCTGCCGCACAGCGTTCCGCTGGAAGAGGTCGCCAGGCGCAAACCCCGCGCGATCGTGCTCTCCGGCGGGCCCGCGTCGGTGTACGCGCCGGACGCCCCCAAGCTGGAGCGCGGCGTGCTGGAGCTCGGTGTGCCGGTGATGGGCATCTGTTATGGGATGCAGCTGCTCGTGCACGAGCTCGGTGGGCGAGTGGAGCAGGCGGAGGTGGGGGAGTTCGGCCGCTCGGATCTGAGGGTCACCGAGCCTGGGCGACTGCTCGCGGGGCTGCCGAAGGAGCAGACGTGCTGGATGTCCCACCGCGACACCGTGTTCGAGCCGCCGCCCGGATTCACCGCGCTTGCGTCCTCGAGCGCCTCGCCGGTGGCCGCGGTGGAGGACACGGAGCGGGGCATATACGGCATCCAGTTTCACCCCGAGGTCGTGCACACGCCCTATGGGCAGGAGATCCTGACGCGGTTCCTGACCGATATCGCCGGGTGCGAGCGCACGTGGTCGCCACGCTCGATCGTCGAGGACCAGATCGAGCGCATCAAGGTGCAGGTGGGTGACGGGCGGGTGATCTGCGGACTGTCGGGCGGCGTGGACTCCTCGGTCGCCGCGCTGCTCGTGCACAGGGCCGTCGGAGATCAGCTGACGTGCGTGTTCGTCGATCACGGGCTGATGCGCAAGGGCGAGGGCGAGCAGGTGGTGAGCGCGTTCAGGGACACGTTCAAGGTGCCGCTGGTGGCGGTCGATGCCGAGGAGCGATTCCTGGCGAAGTTGCGCGGGGTGAGCGAGCCGGAGGCCAAGCGCAAGGCGATCGGCGCTGAGTTCATCAGGGTGTTCGAGGAGGAGGCCGCGAAGATCTCGATGCAGGACCCGCCCGAGTATCTGGTGCAGGGCACGCTCTACTCGGACGTGATCGAGTCCGGGGGCGGCACGGGGGCGGCGACGATCAAGTCCCATCACAACGTCGGTGGCCTGCCGGAGGATCTGAAGTTCGAGCTGGTCGAGCCGCTGCGGGCGCTGTTCAAGGACGAGGTCAGAGCCGTCGGCGCCGAGCTGGGACTGCCCGAGCGGTTGGTGTGGCGCCAGCCCTTCCCGGGGCCGGGCCTGGCGATCAGGGTGGTGGGCGGCGAAGCGACGAAGGAGCGGCTGGACGTGCTGCGCGAGGCCGATCACATCCTGCAGGAGGAGATCCGCGGCGCCGGGCTGTATCGCGAGCTGTGGCAGTCCTTCTGCGTGCTGCCGGACGTCAGGACCGTGGGCGTGCAGGGAGACGAGCGCACGTACGGATACGTGGTGGTCGTGCGGGCCGTGACGAGCGACGATGCGATGACGGCCGACTGGGCGCGGCTGCCGTATGAGCTGCTGGAGACGATCGCCTCGCGGATGATCAACGAGCTGCGCGAGGTCAACCGGGTCGTGCTGGACATCACTTCCAAGCCACCGGGCACGATCGAGTGGGAGTAGCTGCTGTTCGGGTCGGTACATGTACCGACCCGCCGGACGGTGCATGCACCGTCCGGGATCAGGCCGCATGCGGCCTGATCTTCCCGAATATGTTCTGACCGACGCCGCGAACTGACCTGACTTCGCCTATGATGGTCCGCTGCGCCGCGCGCTGACGTGCGGCCTTTTTCACGCGATGAGCACAATCACGACACCCTCAGTACGGACCTATGTGGCCAAGCCCACCGAGCGCGAGCGCAACTGGCTGCTCGTGGACGCCAACGGCAAGACGCTGGGTCGCCTCGCGACACAGATTGCCGACGTGCTGCGCGGCAAGCGCAAGCCCGAGTACACGCCGCATATCGACACGGGCGACTTCGTCGTGGTGATCAACGCGGAGAAGGTGGCGGTCACCGGGAGCAAGCGCACGGACAAGCGCTACTACCGCCACTCGGGCTATCCGGGCGGGTTGCGCTCGCGCACGTTCGAGGAGATGATCGCGCGTCGCCCCGAGGAGGTCATCAGGCTCGCCGTCAAAGGGATGATGCCCCGCAACCGGCTCGCGCGCAAGCAGATCACGAAGCTCAAGATATACGCGGGTCCCGAGCATCCGCACACCGCGCAGAAGCCACAACCACTCGAGATAGAGGCATAAGCCATGGCTGACGACGAGACGCCCGAGACCCCCGCCGAGCACGCCGTCCCGAGCGAGGACGCCGCCGAGATCGCCGGGTCCGCCGAGGATGCGCCGCTGGAGGCGTTCGAGGAGGCTCAGGAGCACGCCGGCGAGGGCAAGCCGGCACCCGAGGCCGAGCCGTTCGATCCGATTGCGGGCAACGCGGTCCCGACCGACGATGCGACGGAGATCGCCGGCTCTGCCGAGGATGCGCCGTTGGAGGCCGCTCAGGAGGCCGAGGAGCGCGCTGAGGCCGAGGAGCTGGTTGAGGCGTATGAGGAGGACGTGGCCGAGGAGATCGCTGAGAAGATCGTCGCGGAGGCCGTCGAGGAGGCTGTCGCCGAGGAGATCGTCGCGGAGGCCGTCGAGGAGGCTGTCGCCGAGGAGATCGTCGCGGAGGCCGTCGAGGAGGCTGTCGCCGAGGAGATCGTCGCGGAGGCCGTCGAGGAGGCTGTCGCCGAGGAGATCGTCGCGGAGGCCGTCGAGGCCGAGGAGGAGATCGTGGCTGAGGCCGTCGCGGAGGCGGTCGAAGAGGACGAGCTGGAGGAAGACGAAGAGCCCGCGCCGCGCGAGAAGCCGGCCGTGCCGGGTGCGCACCTCGAGGTGGACATCGTCCCGGAGGGCGTGGACCCGCTGGGTCGCGACGCCGACCTCACCGATCCGTACGCGAGCGTTGCCGAGGCCTATGAGCAGGACGTCGAGGCCGGCGCCGGCGAGGGCGACTCCCAGGAGGACGAGGAGGTGCTCGCCGAGCCGATCTCGACCGCCGCCATCGACCTCGCGTCCGGGGCGAGATATCGCGCGACCGGCAAGCGCAAGACGGCAATCGCACGGGTGACGCTGCGTCCGGGCACCGGCACGTATCTGGTCAACGGACGCGTCCTGGAGGAGCACTTCCCGCGGGTGACGCTGCAGCGCAACATCCGTCAGCCGCTGGAGACGGTCGGATATCAGGATCGCATGGATGTGGTCGCGCGGCTGCACGGCGGCGGTATCTCCGCGCAGGCCGGAGCGCTGCGCCACGGCGTCTCGCGGGCGCTGCTGGAGGCCGACCCGAACCTCCGGGGCGAGCTCAAGCGTCGCGGGTTTCTGACGCGCGACTCGCGCGCGAAGGAGCGCAAGAAGGCCGGTCTGAAGAAGGCGCGCAAGCGGCCGCAGTTCTCCAAGCGTTAGCCCGCCCGCGGCCTGTACGGCAGGACCGTCAGGGTCGGAGGTTCCGATGTCCGTATCGACGCGTAGATGACTCGCAAGCTGTTCGGGACCGACGGCGTCCGCGGCGTCGCCGGCGAGCTGCTGAGCGCGGAGCTCGCGCTCGGGCTCGCGCAGGCCGCGACTCGGCTTACGCGGGCTGAGCGGCCGCGGGTGCTGATCGTGCGCGACACCCGCGAGTCCGGTGAGATGCTCCAGGCCGCCGTCGCCGCAGGCGTGGCGGCGGCCGGGGGAGAAGCGCTGCTCGGCGGCGTGCTGCCGACCCCAGCCGCGCCGCTGTTGATCGCACGGTACGGATTCGATCTGGCGGCCGTGCTGTCCGCCTCGCACAATCCCTATCGGGACAACGGGATCAAGTTCTTCGGCGGCGATGGGTACAAGCTGAGCGACGACACCGAGCTCGAGATCGAGCGCGAGCTGGAGCGGGCCGCCGAACGGGATGGGACGGGCGCTTCGGGTTCGGCCGTGGCAGGACGGGCGGGCGGGGCGGGGTCGCCGCCTCAAATCGGTCGCATCCGCGAGCTGCGCGGCGCCGGCGAGGATTACCTGCGTGAGTTGCACACCCGGTTTGCCGAGTTGGACCTCGCGGGCTTGGACGTGCTGCTCGACTGTGCCAACGGCGCCACCCACCAAGTCGCACCGGAGGTTTTCAGGCGCCTCGGGGCGAACGTGACGGCGGTGGCGGATGCGCCGGACGGGCGCAATATCAACGCCGACTGCGGCTCCACCCACGTTGAGCGGCTCGCCGAGCGCGTCGTGCGCCGGCGGGCATGCGCTCGGGTTCGCGTTCGACGGCGACGGCGATCGGGTGCTCGCGGTGGACGGCGCCGGAGCGGTGGTCGACGGCGACGAGCTGATGGCGCTCGCCGCCCTGCGCCTGCGCGACACCGGACGGCTGCGCGGCGATGGCGTGGTCGTGACGGTGATGACCAACTACGGCTTTCACACGGCGATGGCCGAGGCGGGGATCGAGGTCGCGAGCACCAGGGTGGGTGACAGGTATGTGCTGGAGGAGATGCTCGCGCGCGGCTGGACGCTCGGCGGCGAGCAGTCCGGACACCTGATCGAGCTCTCCTTCAACCGCACGGGCGATGGGATCGCGGGAGCTTTGCTGACACTCGAGGCGCTCGCCGGAGCGGACCTGCGCGAGCGCCACGCGATGGCCAAGCTGCCCCAGCGACTGGTGAACGTGCGGGTGCGCGACCGTGAGGCACTGCACGGTTCGGAGGCGGTGGCCACCGCGATACGAGCCGAGGACGAGGCGCTCACAGGACGCGGGCGCGTGCTGGTGCGCCCGAGCGGGACCGAGCCGCTGGTGCGCGTGATGGTCGAGGCGCCGACGGATACCGAAGCGCGGGAGGTCTGCGAGCGGCTGGTGGCTTTGGTGCAGCGGGAGCTGGGCTGAGCACCACTGGTATCTTCGTGCGATGTGCGGGATCGTTGGCTATGTCGGTAGACGCCCTGCCCGTGAGCTGCTGCTCGGCGGGCTGACGCGGCTGGAGTACCGCGGGTATGACTCGGCCGGGATCTCCACGATCGAGGATGGTCGCATCGAGTCCGTTCGCGCCGTCGGCAATCTCGGTGCGCTGCGGGTCAAGCTCGATGGCGAAGCCGCCGACGCACAGGCCGAGGGGTCGGTGGCCGTCGCCTCGCTGGCCGATCTCCGATCGGTAGCCACGACCGGCATCGGTCACACGCGCTGGGCGACGCACGGGCGCGTGAGCGAGGAGAACGCCCATCCTCACTACGACTCCGACGATCGCGTGCACGTGGTCGTGAACGGGATCGTCGAGAACTACATCGCGCTGAAGGAACGTCTCGCCTCCGAAGGCTGCGTGTTCACCTCCGAGACCGACGCCGAGACGATCGCGCACCTGATCGCCTCCCATTACGACGGCGATCTGCCCGACGCGGTGCGCGCCGCCTACGCCGAGCTGCAGGGCCATTACGCGTTCGTGGCGATGAGCCTGGACGAGCCCGAGGTGCTCGTCGGCGCACGTCGCGAGTGCCCGCTGATCGTCGGCCGCGGCGAGGGCGAGCAGTTCGTGGCCTCGGCCGTTCCCGCATTCCTGGCGCAGACCCGCCGGGTGCAGTTCCTCGACAACGATGAGATCGTCGTGCTGCGTCCGGAGGGCGTCACGATCACGACGCCCTCAGGCGAGGAGCTCGAGCGGGCGGTGGAGACGGTCGACTGGGACGAGGACACCGCCGAGAAGGGCGGGTATGAGACGTTCATGCTCAAGGAGATCCACGAACAGGCCGACGCGGTCGCCGACACGATCTCCGATCGCACCGCCGCCGGTGACGGCGTGGACCTGGACGAGGAGGGTGCGCTCGACGAGGCGCTGCTGGCGGACGTGCGCCGGATCGTGGTCGTCGCGTGCGGCACCTCCTACCATGCCGGTCTGATCGGCCGCTACGCGATCGAGGAGTGGGCGCGGCTGCCGGTGGAGATGGACGTCGCCTCGGAGTACCGCTACCGCAACCCGGTGCTCGGTCCGGGCGATCTCGTGATCGGGATCAGCCAGTCGGGTGAGACCGCCGACACGCTCGCGGCGATGCGCATGGCGCGCGCGGGGGGTGCGAAGGTGCTGGCGATCACGAACGTGATGGGCTCGCAGGCCACGCGCGACGCCGACGGCGTGCTGTTCACCCGCGCGGGCCTGGAGATCGGGGTGGCGGCGACGAAGACGTTCCTGTGCCAGGTCGCGGTCATGTACCTGCTCGGGCTGCGTCTCGCCCAGCTGCGCGGAACGCTCCCGCCCGAGCGCGTCACCGAGCTGGTGTCCGAGCTCAAGCGCCTGCCGCACTGCATCGCCGAATTGACCGGCGAGGCGCGCGCGGCCGACGGCGAGGGCGTCGAAGCGCAAGTTCGGGCCGTGGCCGACGCGCATTGGCGCAGCGAGTTCTTCCTGTACATCGGCCGCCACGTCGGTCTGCCGGTCGCGCTCGAGGGAGCGCTGAAGCTGAAGGAGATCTCCTACATCGCCACCGACGCGTACGCCGCGGGTGAGATGAAGCACGGGCCGATCGCGCTGCTGGACGAGCAGACGCCGGTCGTGAGCGTCGCCACCGACTCGCCCGTGCTGGAGAAGATCGCCTCGAACATGCAGGAGGTGCGCGCCCGCGGAGCGCACGTGATCGCGATCGCGACAGCCGGCAACGAGCAGATCCACAGCACGCCGAGTCCGTCATCTACGTGCCGGCGATCGACTGGATGTTGCAGCCGATCCTCGCCGTGATCCCGTTGCAGCTGCTCGCGTATGAGATCGCGCGCCGGCGCGGGTTGAACGTCGATCAGCCGCGCAATCTCGCCAAGACCGTCACCGTCGAGTAGCCAGCGGTTCGTTGGCGCGGAGTCATGCTGCATCCTCAGTCGCTCGCGTACGTAGTACGCCACGCTCCCTGCGTCCTTGCCTGACTTGGCCAACGGACCGCTGATCGTTCCGACTCAAGTCTGTGTGACCATCTAGCATCGCGGGGCGTGGATTCGCTTCCTGATTGGCTCCAGCCGCTGCCCGACGCCGAGCGTATGCGGGCGATCGACCGCTGGGCGATCGACAAGCGTGGCGTGCCCTCGCTCGATCTGATGGAGCGGGCCGGGGCCGGGGTTGCGCGCGCTGTGGAGCGGCTCGTTCCCGACGGGCCGGCGGTCGTGGTGTGCGGCACGGGCAACAACGGTGGCGATGGGCTCGTCGTCGCGCGCCTGCTGCGGGACGCGGGCCGGAAGGTGACGGTCGTGTGCGCCGGTTCGCCGGCGAAGCTGACGGGGGATGCGCTGGCGAACCTCGAGCGTCTGCCCGGAGAGGCTCCGCTGGAGCTCGGACGGTGCATGGACGCGCTCGCCGGGGCAAGCGTGGTCGTCGACGCCCTGCTCGGCACCGGCTTCGCCGGTGAGCCCCGCGGTGAGGTCGGTGAGGCGATCGCGGCGATCGAAGGCTGTTCGGCGCCGGTCGTCAGCATCGACGTGCCCTCCGGCGTTGATGCTTCCACGGGCGTCGTCGCAGGCGCTGCGGTGCGCACTGCGAAGACCGTCACGTTCCACGCGGCCAAGCCCGGCCTATGGATACATCCCGGCAAGGCTCATGCGGGCGAGGTCGAGGTGCTCGACATCGGTATCCCGCGCGGTGGGCCAGACGACGCCGACATCGGCCTGATCGCGTCCGCGGTCCTGCGCCTGCTCCCGCGCCGCAGCGCCGTCTCGACCAAGTTCTCCTCTGGCCACGTGCTCGTCGCGGGCGGTTCGCGCGGACTCACCGGCGCGCCGCGCATGGCCGCGCTCGGCGCGATGCGCGCGGGCGCCGGGTATGTCACCGCCTGCGTCCCGGCCTCACAGCAGGCGATCGTCGCGAGCGGCGGCCCGCCCGAGTTGATGACCCGCGGCCTGCCCGATTCCGACGGGTCGCTGACTCCCGCGGGTATCGAAGTCGTGCTCGAGGCCGCGCGACGCGGCGGCGCGCTCGCGCTCGGGCCCGGGCTTGGGCGGGGGGATCATGCGGTCGCATTCGCGCGTGCGCTGGCCCGTGGCGCCGAGGTTCCGCTCGTGCTCGACGCTGACGGTTTGAACGCGCACGCCGGCAACTCGGCGCCCATGGCGCCGGCCATCTCGACGATCTCGCGGCGCGCAGCGCGGCGACGGTGCTCACACCGCATCCGGGCGAGCTGGCGCGGCTGCTCGACACCGACACCGATCACATCGCGCGCGAACGCCTGGCACACGTCCGTCTGGCCGCGACGCGAGCCGGTGCCGTGGTCGTGCTCAAGGGCGACGATACGCTCGTCGCCGATCCCTCCGGACTGGTCGCCGTCAGCCCCGGCGACAGTCCCGCGCTGGCTACCGCCGGCAGCGGGGACGTGCTCAGCGGCGTTATCGCGGCGCTGCTCTCCCAGGGCCTGGAGCCGTTCACGGCGGCCGCGGCGGGTGTGCTGCTGCACGTCCGGGCCGGCCGTCTGGCTGCGCGCGCGCAGGGCGCCGCCGAGGGTGTGATCGCGACCGATGTGATCGCCGCTCTGCCGGCGGCACGGGAGGCCGTCGCATGAGCGTCGCGCGCGCCCGGCAAGCGTCGATCGGGATGCGGTCGCACGCAACTGCGCGCGTCTGCTCGCGCGCGCTCGACGGCGCGCGAGCTGTGCGCGGTGGTCAAGGCCGACGGCTACGGCCACGGCGCCGTCGAGTGCGCCGGCGCCGCCCTGCAGCCGGCGCGGCATGGCTGGCGGTGGCCACGGTCGAGGAGGCGTCCGAGCTGCGCGACGGCCGGCATCGAAGCGCCGTGCTGATCATGGGCGCGCTCGCCGACCGCGCGGAGATCGAGCGGGCGATCGAGCTGGCGGCGGACATCGTGGTGTGGCGCGAGCGGACGGTCGTGCTCGCGTCCGAGGCCGCCGCGCTCGTCTCGGCGTCGCGCGGGTCCACGTCAAGCTCGACACCGGCATGGGCCGCCTCGGCACGCGCGATCGCGCCGAGGCCTCGCGGGTCGTCGCTGCGGCCGATGCCGCGTCCGGTGTGCGACTGGCCGGGGTGATGACACACTTCGCGACCGCGGACGTACTCGAGGACGAGGGCTTCTTCGAGCGCGCAGCTCGACCGCCTTCGCGAGCTGGGCGCAGCGCGGTCAAGGCCGAGCATCCCGACATCCTCGTGCATGCCGCCAACAGCGCGGCCGTGCTGCGCGAGCCCGCGCGCCCACTTCGACATGGCTCGCTGCGGCATCGCCGTCTACGGCCTGGACCCGTTCAACCAGGATCCATTCGCGCACGATCTCAGCCCGGCGCTCACGCTCAGCTCCTACGTCGCCGAGGTCAAGCTCTGCCGCGCGGGGGAGAGCACAGGTTATGGCCGGCGCTATCGTGACCGATCGCGACACGCACCTGGGCGTGCTCCCCATCGGCTACGGCGACGGCTTCAGGCGCGCGCTGTCCGGCAACGCCGACGTTCTCATCTCAGGCTCGCGTCTGCCGCTGGTGGGGACGGTCAGCATGGACAACGTCGCCGTCGACCTCGGCCCCGACCCCGCGGCACTGGAGCTGTGTGGCGCCGAGGCGGTCCTGATCGGCGCGAGTGGCCCCGAGCGCATCACCGCGGAGGAGCTGGCGCGGACGCATCGACACGATCAACTACGAGATCACCTGCGGGCTGTCCGCGCGGGTACGGCGCGCGATACCGTCCCTCCGCCGCGCCGGCGTCGTGAGCGAGACGGTGCCCGAGGAGGCGCTGCGCGCGTCTCGTGCGGCGCTGCGCGGACACTCCCGCATGGCTGGTCGGCGGAGCCCCGCGCGATCGAGCGCTCGGCCGCGCCACGTTCGATCTCGACATCGTCCTCGACGCCTCTCCCGCAGACCGCGGCCCGCGCGATCGTCCGCGCCGCCGCCGGTGGCGCCGCCTGCTTCGAGCTCTCCGAGGACTTCTCCGGCTGGCGCGTCGTGGCGCGCGATCGCTCGTGGCAGGTTGACGTCCAGCCGCTGCGTGGCGGCTCGCTGTCCGCCGACCTCGCGCTGCGCGACTTCACGATCAGCGCGATCGCCGAACCGATCGCCGGGGGCGAGCCGGTCGATACCCGCTGGGAGGGCTGGCCGATCTCGCCGCGCGGCGCCTGCGCATGGCCTCTCCGCGTGCGTTCGCCGACGATCCCCTGCGCGTCCTGCGCCTCGTGCGGCTTGCGCTCGATCTCGAGCTTCGAGCCCGACCCCGACACCGCGCACGCGGCCTCGCGCGCCGCGCCGCGAGCTGCGGGACGTCTCCGGCGAGCGCGTGTTCATGGAGCTGCGTCGCATCCTCGCCTCGCCGCGTGCGCTCGAGGGCCTTCAGCTGATGGACTCGCTCGGGATCACCGCGGCCGTGCTGGAGGAGCTGGATGCGCTGCGCGGCGTACAGCAGAGCCGCTACCACCACCGCGACGTCCACGGTCACACGCTCGAGGTGCTCGAGCGCACGATCGCGCTGCAGGCGGACCCGGCCGCGATCCTCGGCTCCGCCGATCTCGCTGAGCCGGTCGCGGCACTGCTGGCCGAGCCGCTCGCGGACGACCTCACACGCGGCGAGGCGCTGCGCTGGGGAGCGCTGTTGCACGACGCCGCCAAGCCGCTCACCGGCGCCGTGCGCCCCGACGGTCGTGTCACGTTTCTCGACCACGACGCGCGCGGCGCCGAGCTCGCGCGCACGGTGCTGGAGCGCCTGCGCGTCAGCGAGCGCCTGCGCGCCCACGTCGCCGCGCTCGTGCGCCACCATCTGCGGCTCGGTTTCCTCGTGCACGAGCCCCGGCGACCGCTCCCGCGGCGCGCCGTGTTCGATTATCTGCAGGCGACCTCGCCCGTCGAGGTCGACGTCACGCTCCTGTCCGTCACCGATCGTCTCGCCACCCGCGGCGATCGCGCGGCCGAGGCGATCGACGCGCATATGCGCCTGGCCCGCCCGATGCTCGCCGACGCGCTGCGCTGGCGCGCGGACGGACCGCCCCCGCCGCTGTGGCGTGGCGACGAGCTGGCGAGTGCGCTGGAGATCCCCACCGGTCCGCGGCTCGGCGAGATCCTGCGCGAGCTCGCCGCCGCCCAGTACGCGGGCGAGATCGCGCACCCGCGAGCAGGCCCTCGCGCACGCGCGGCGGCTGCTGGAGATCGGGACCGTCTAGGCTGCCGGGATGGCCGATCCCGACTGCATCTTCTGCAAGATCGTCGCCGGCGAGCTGCCGGCGACGATCGTGGACGAAGACGAGCGCACGATCGCGTTCATGGACATCAATCCCGCCACGCGCGGGCACGCGCTGGTGATCCCGCGCGCGCACAGCGCCGACCTGCTGACGGTCGATCCCGACGATCTGGCGGCCGTCGCGCTGGCCTCTCAGCGCCTGGCCGTCGCGCCTACGCGAGCGCCTGGCCGCCGACGGCGTCAACCTCGTCAACTCCTGCGGCGCCGTCGCCTGGCAGACCGTGTTCCACTTCCACGTCCACGTCATCCCGCGCTACGCCGAGGACCCGCTGCGGCTTCCCTGGGTGCCCGCTCCGGGCGATCCGCAGCGAGATCGCGGCTGCTGCGCAGGAACTGACCGGCGCACAGCGAATCTAAAGCGACCGCACCATTTCCGAGGCGGGCGTGTTCATGACGCATATGCGACGCAAATTCACGGCGATCCTGGGGGGAACTGCGCTCATGCTGCTGGCGCTGCCCGCCCTCGCTCCCGCGACCCTCAGCGAAGTCGGCGTCATCGGTGCCACCACGCCCGAAACCGTCCCCAGCTGTCCCGCCAGCCCGTGCCTGGCGGTCAGCCGCACGACCGGCTTTCAGGTCAAGGTCGGCTCCGTGACGCAACATCCTGTCGGCGCCCCGCTCGGGCACGATCGTCGCCTGGACGATCATCCCTCGGCAAGCCAAACGCCACCCAGATCAAGTTCTTCAACACCAACGAGGGCGGCGCCTCCATCGCCGGGATCGCTGTCCTGCGCCCGCAGAAGAAGCCGAACCTCACCTACAAGCTGATCTCTCAGAGTCCGCTCGTCAAACTCGAACCCTACTTCGGCAAGACCGCCCAGTTCCCGCTCGAAACGACGCTGCAGGTCAAGAAGGGCGATGTGATCGCCCTCACCGTGCCCTCATGGGCGCCCGCACTGGCGCTCGGCTTCGCCAACACGACCTCCTGGCGGGCGTCTCGCCCCAAAACGAGCTGCTCCAGCACCTCCACGCAGACGACCCAGACGACGGTCGGCACGAACGTGCAGTACGCCTGCCTCTACCGCACCGCGCGCCTGACCTACAGCGCGACCTTGATCTCCACGCCGTAGTCAGCGAGTCAGCGCACTTCCTAGGGGGCGCCGGTTCCTCCGGCTTCGCCTCCGCCTTTGCTTTCGGTTTTCGGGCGTTTTCGGCGCTTCTTCTTCGGTCCCGCCCGCGGAGGTGCCGCCGGCCGCTTCGCCTTCCCGGATTCGGAGCTGCTGCCGCCGGTCGATTCCGAGCTCGATTCGCTTTCGGAGGAGCTCGATTCGCTTTCGCTGCTCGTTTTGGTTTTCGCGTCGAGGTCGTCGAAGTGGAGGTCGTCTGCGCCGATGCTTTTTCGGCGCTCGTGTTCGTCGGCGGGGTGATTTCGGGGGTGCTCTTGGGCGTCGCGTCCGAGACGTTGCTCGAACCGCCGCATGCGCCCAGCCCGACGCCGCATCCGAGCACCAGCACGACCGTCGCCGACGCTGTCAGGACGCGACGCCGGCGCGGGTCGGGAGGGGTGAGGGGGGTGGCGCTCTGCGCTCACGCGCTCACCCTGCCGCGGGCGCTCCGAGCGGACCCATGCGCCGCCCGCACGTCGGGCAGTCGTTGAGGTCCTTCTGCGCGAGCTGGTCGCACCACGGGCAGAACCGCAGGTTCTCGACCGCCCACGGCAGCTTCGAGCTCGAGGGCGCGAGCGGCAGCAGCTTGCCGACGATCTCGAGCTCCTCGCCGGTGTCGCGGTCGCGGTAGATCTCCTCGGGCTGGGCCTCGATCACGATCTCACGCCCGCTCGCGGGGTTGCGCAGACGGTAACGCTGTTCTGTGCTCATGCGCGAGCACTTTATCGGAGCCACTGGACGCGGGAGGCATGGCGGTAGGCTCGCGGGCGATCATGCGCATCCTCATCTTCCACGGCTACCTGCTGGGCGGCACCGGATCGAACGTCTACAACGCGCGCCTCGCGGCGGCGCTCGTCGCGCTCGGGCACGAGGTGCATCTGCTCTGCCAGGATCGCCATGCCGACGAGCAGCCGTTCGTGGACGCGCTCGGCGACTGGGAGGGCGGTGGCTGCGCTCTGCGGTGTGCGCGACGCCGGGGCGGGAGGACGCCGCGGCGAGACGACCGGCCTGGGCGCTGCACTGGTCTATCGGCCGGACATCGGCGGTCTGCTGCCGGTGTACGTCGCCGATCGCTACGAGGGCATCGAGGCGCGACACGTTCGCCGAGTGCTCCGAGGCCGAGGTCGCCTCCTACCTCGAGGCCAACGTCGCGGCCGTGCGCGAGGTTCGTCGCGCGCGTACGCCCCGACGTCGCGCTCGCCAACCATCTGGTGATGGGCCCCGCCATCCTCGCCCGCGCGCTCGCGGGCGAGGTCCCGTATGCCGTGAAGGTTCACGGCAGTGCGCTCGAGTACACGGTCAAGCCGCATCCCGAGCGCTTCCTCGGCTTCGCCCGCGAGGGACTCGCCGGCGCGCGCGCGGTGCTCGTCGGCTCCCATCACACGGCCGCCAGCCTGTGGGCGGCGCTCGCGGATCCGGCGCTGCCGCAGCGCACACGACTCGGTCCGCCGGGCGTGGACGTGGCGCGGTTCGTGCCGCGCGATCCCAGCGCGCCGCGGCGGGGCTGCGGAGCGCTGACGGTTGCGCCTGCGCTCGAGGCGCCTCCACGCACACCGTGCAGGAGCCGCGGCGAGCGCGTTCGCCCGCGATGAGCTCGCCGCCGCCGACGCGCTGGAGCGCCTGGATCCCGCCGGCGAGCGGCTGGTGGCGTTCGTCGGCAAGCTGATCGTCAACAAGGGCGTCGACCTGCTGCTCGCGTCCTGGCCGCTCGTGCTCCAGAGCGTGCCCGACGCCAGGCTCGTGGTCGTCGGGTTCGGCGCCGACCGCGCGCTGCTGGAGCGTCTGCTCGCGCCGCTGGCGGAGGCGACCTGGACGCGGCCGAAGGCATCGCGCTGCCCGCATCTGCGGGCGTTTCTGCGCGGCCTGCAGGGAGGCGCTCGCGCCCGTTACCTGCGACGCCGCGCGCGTCCTGCCCGACCGCGTCGTGTTCACCGGCCGCCTGGATCACGACGAGCTGACGGATCTGCTGCCCGCGTGCGAGGCGCTGGTCGTGCCGAGCACGTTCCCCGAGGCGTTCGGCATGGTCGCCGCCGAGGCCGCCGCCTGCGGGGCGCTGCCGATCAGCGCCGCCCACTCCGGTCTCGCGGAGGTCTCGGCCGCGCTCGCGCGCGCCGTGCCCGCCGAGGTCGCCCCGTGGCTGTCCTTCCCGGTGGACGACTCCTCGGTCGCGGCGCTCGCCGAGCGGATCGTGGCCTGGCTGACGGCCGATCCCGCGATACGCGAGCAGACCCGCGCCGGTCTCGTGAGGACCGTGCGCGAGCGCTGGTCGTGGGAGGGCGTCGCCCGGGGCGTGATCGCCGCGGCGCGCGGTGAGCTGGACGCGCTCGTCAGAGCCCTGACGGCCGGATGTTCGGATAGAGTTCCCGCGCTGATGCCTGGGGTCAACGTCACGGGGAATGTGCGCGGCCTGACGCGCCGGCGCCCGCGCAACGTCGGCCGGACGGTCGCGACCGGCGGCGCTGCTGCTTGCGCTGGTCCTCACCGCCGCCGGCTGCTCGGCCAAGCAGGGCGAGAACGCGAACGTGATCGTCGGCAAGCAGCAGTTCGTCGCCAAGTGCGGCGCCTGCCACACGCTCGCGCGGGCCGACACCAAAGGCACGGTCGGCCCCAACCTCGACGAAGCCTTCCGCTATGCCGTCGCCGAAGCCCACGGCCGCTCAGCGATCCAGGGCGTCGTCGAATACCAGATCCGCCAGCCCAACCCGTTCGGCGCGATGCCCAAAGAACCTCGTCAACGGCCAGACCGTCACCGACATCGCCGCCTACGTCGCCGGCGCCGCCGCCAACCCCGGCAAAGACACGGGCCTGCTCGCCAGTGCCGTCAAGGCGCCGGGCAGCGGCAAGCCCGCGGAAGAGAAGGCCGGCAAGCTGCAGATCCCCGCCAACCCCGAAGGCCAGCTCGCCTACGCCACGAACAAAGCGACCGCCTCGGCCGGCGCCGTCACGATCGAAATGCCGAACATGTCCGGCGTCTCCCACAACATCGCCATCGAACCGGGCGCGGGCGGGGCGACCGGCACCGGCACGCCGTGCTCGGCGCGAGCCAGTTCGTCAGCAAGGGCACCGCCTCGGTAACCGTCACGCTCAAGCCCGGCACCTACACCTTCTTCTGCCAGGCCCCCGGGCACCGCGCGGCGGGGATGTACGGCACGCTGACGGTCAAGTAGGCCCCGCCAGCCGGCGTCGCAGCTCAGGGCAGAGGTACGGTCGAACGCTCATCGCTCAGAACACCGCCCGGGCGATCAGCACGACGGCGATCAGCACCACGAACACCGCGACCACGTAGAGCAGCACGCGGAACGCCTCATCCTCACTGCGCAGCGGATTAAGCAGGATCGTCGCCTCCTTGGTGGCCAAGACTGAAAGGTTTCCAAAACCGTGCTCTCTGACGGTCGTGGGTCAAGCAGGCCACGAGGACGCGAGGGAGCGCGTTGGCGTACTCGGTACGCGTGCTGGCCGATCGGAGATTCCGTGATCTCCGATCGGTAAGGACGCAGACCGAAGCCGGGGGACACGCGCCTTCGGCGCTGGCCGATTGGGGATGCGAGCGGAGCGAGTGTCTCCCTGATCGGTCCCCGTTTCGGCCAGCGCAGTGCCCACGGCCGTCAGAGGATGTAGACCGTGAAGTAGACCACGATCCACATGATGTCGACGAAGTGCCAGTAGATGCCTGGTATCTCGATGCCGCGGTGCTCCTCGGGGGAGTAGTGGCCGCGGAAGGAGCGGATCGTCACGAACAGGAGCAGCATCAGGCCGATGAACACGTGCGCGCCGTGCAGGCCCGTGAGCGAGTAGAAGATCGTCTGCTGCGCGGCGTCCTGGGGGGCGAAGCCGATGTTGGCGTACTCGTTGATCTGGATGAACAGGAACGTGCAGCCGAGCAGGAACGTCGTCAGGATGCCCGCCTTCAGGCCCCAGCGGTTGCCGTTCTTGATCGATCGCTCGGCCCAGTGCAGCGTCAGCGAGGAGGACACGAGGATCGCGGTGTTCACGCCCGCGACCTGCACCGGCAGGTGCGTTCCCACGGCGGGCCAGGGGTCGCCCTGGGCGACGCGGATGAAGAAGTAGGCGGTGAAGAACGCCCCGAACACCATCACCTCGGAGATGATGAAAAGCAGCATTCCCAGCAGCTGCGGCTCCACGCGGGAGCTGCGGTTGGCCGGCGGCGGGCCGTGATGGTCGTGCTCGCCGTGGCCGACGGCGTGGGCTGAGATGCTGGCTGCCTCCATCGTCTGCTCCTACTCGCCCTATGCCGCCGTGCTCGCCATGCCGGTGGTTGCGTCGTCCACGTCGACGACGACGTGCTCGACCTTCGCGGAGGTCGTGTGCTGCACGCGCTCGATCAGGTTCGCGCGCATCCAGCCCGAGCGCTGGTTGGGGAGCGTGGAGATGACCACGTCGTCGACCCTGAAGAGCTCCAGCGCGTTCACCGCGGCCGTGTAGGGGTCGGGGTCGCCGGTCATGCCCGACGCGAGCAGGCCCGCGCCGTGCAGCTTCTCGAGCATCGCGGTCGAGTCGCGCGCGCGCCTGCCGCGGCGCATCGCCGCTGCCGTCCTGCAGCGGCACCACGGCGATGAACAGGCGCTGGTGCGCTCGTCCTGCGCCGCCTTCGTGCGCAGGCGCTCGATCAGCTCCTCGCCGCTGGAGGTCTTCGAGGCGATCACGAGCGTCACCCCGAACGGCAGCCCTTCGCGCTCGAGATCGGTCACGACGTGCTCGACCGGCAGGCCCGAGGCGTTGTGGATGCGTTCGATCAGATCGCGTCGCAGCCATCCGGACTGGGTCGCGGGGTGGGTGGAGATGATGATCTCGTCGGGGCGACGCAGCGGCGATCGCGTCCATCGTCGCCAGGAACGGGTCGGGGTCGCCGATTTCGCCGCTGGCCTCGCATGCCCTCCTGGGCCGCGCGGGTCAACGCCAGGTCGACCCTGATCTGCGCCGATTCGCGCACCGCCTCGTCGTAGATCACGAGGCCCGCCGTGGGCTTGATCTGGGGTACGACCAGGCGGAAGCTGACGTCCTGCACCGACTGCGCGCGCGAGCGCGCCAGATCGAGCAGCTTCTCGCCGCCGAGCGTGCGGTTGGCTACGACCAGGATCTCCGTCATCGCGCCTGCTCGCCTCCGATCGTGTATATCGCTCGGGAATCCATGGTCACTCGCTCGGCGCCAGTCTCACGCCGGGTGGGGCCGAGCTCGCCGTCCCCGCCGCCGCGCCGACGGTGGCCGGCGTCGGGTCGAGGATCGCGTGGACCGCGCCGGGCACGCCGTACTCGTACGGGCCGCCCACGACCGTCGGCACGCGGTCGAAGTTGAACACCGGCGGCGGCGAGGAGACCTGCCACTCGATCGTCATGCCCCGCCACGGGTTGGCGAGGGCGCGCGGGCCGCCGCGCCAGCTGGTGACCATGTTGTAGAGGAAGATCAGCGTGCTCAGCCCCAGCAGCCAGCTGGCGATCGAGATGAACAGGTTCATGTCGGCGTACTGGGTGGCGTAGGTCGCCACGCGCCGGGGCATGCCGTCCAGGCCGAGGATGTGCATCGGCGCGAACGTCAGGTTGAAGAACACGAACGTGCGTCCAGAAGTGCCACTTGCCCAGGCGCTCGTCGTACATGCGCCCGGTCATCTTCGGGAACCAGTAGTAGACGCCCGCGAAGATCGTCATCAGCGAGCCGCCGAACAGCACGTAGTGGATGTGCGCGACGATGAAGTAGCTGGCGCTGACGTGGATGTCGAACGGGATCATCGCCAGCATCACGCCGCTGATCCCACCGAGCGTGAACGTCGTCAGGAAGCCCAGCGCGAACAGCATCGGCGTGTCCAGGTGCAGCACGCCGCGCCACAGCGTCGCCAGCCAGGAGAAGACCTTGATGCCCGTCGGCACGGCGATGATCGCCGGTCGTGATCGCCATCGGGATGCGGATCCAGGCGGCCATCCCGGAGGTGAACATGTGGTGCGCCCACACCGTGAACCCGAGCACGATGATCGCCAGCAGCGAGAAGGCCATCATGCGATAGCCGAAGATCGGCTTGCGCGACTTCACCGCGATGATCTCACGAGATGATCCCGAACCCGGGCAAGATCATGATGTAGACGGCAGGGTGCGAGTAGAACCAGAAGACGTGCTGATACATGAGCACGTCCCCGCCCGCGCCCGCGTTGAAGAAGTTGAAGCCGAGCGAGCGGTCGAGCAGGATGAAGAACTGCGAGGCGGCGATGAACGGCGTGGCGATCACGACCAGCAGCGAGGTCGCGAAGTTCGCCCACACCAGCAGCGGCATCCGGAAGAAGCTCATCCCCGGCGCGCGCATCGTGATGATCGTCACCAGGAAGTTCAGCGCGGTCATGATCGAGGAGGCGCCCGCGAACTGCACGCCGAGCGAGAAGAACACCTGCCCGACCGGCATGTCGGTCGAGAGCGGCGTGTACGCCGTCCAGCCGTCCGCGAACGCCCCGCCGGGCGCCAGGAAGCTCGCGAGCATGATCGCGCCGCCGACCGGCAGCAGCCAGTAGGAGAGCGCGTTCAGGCGCGGGAAGGCCATGTCGGGCGCGCCGATCATCAGCGGCAGCACGAAGTTCGCCAGCCCCGCGAACACGGGGATGATGAAGAAGAAGATCAGGATCGACGCGTGCACGCTGAACAGGCCGTTGTAGGTGTTCGCGTCGACGAACTGCGCGCCCGGCTGGGCCAGCTCGATGCGCATCAGCATCGCGATCAGCCCGCCCACGAGCAGGAAGAAGAACGAGGTGACCGTGTACTGCACGCCGATCACCTTGTGGTCGGTGTTGATGCGGAAGTAGTCCCGCCACGTGTACGCGCCGTGGCCGGAGTGATCCTCCGGGCGCGTCGGGCGGCCGGAGGCCCAGTAGAACCAGTAGTCGAAGCCGCCGATCCCGACGAGGAACATCAGCGGCGCGGCGATCAGCGCGACCGTCAGGATCGCTTCGCCGTCGATGAAGTGGTGGAAGGTCGCGTGCCCGGTGGTCATCCGCACCAGCCATGTCAGCCCGAACGCGAACGCGACGCCGAGCACCATCATCCAGGCGGCGCGGTAGAAGCCCGGGCGCGCGCAGTTTCGCGCCGAGCGCCATGCGCTGCGGGCGCTCGCCGAACGGCGATGGGGCTCGTGCCGGGGCGGACGGGACCGGGCGATTGGACCGTGCTCGCCATCAGCGTGCTCCCTCGGCGTCTGAGCTGCTCATCGTCGCGCGCATTATCCCGCACTCGCCCCCGCGATGGTGGCGGGCTCGGCGGCGCTCGCCGGCGGGGTGGCGGAGGCCGTGGCGACGGTCGAGCCCGAGCGCTCCTGGCTGGCCAGCCACGCTCGGAACCGGGCCGGCGGAACGACGTGCACGGCCGAGCGCATCAGCGAGTGCCCGGAGCCGCACAGCAGGTTGCACACCACCGGGTAGGTGCCGAGGCGGTCGGGCGTCGCCCGGTAGTGGGTGGTGATGCCCGGCACCACGTCCTCCTGCAGGCGGAAGGCGGGGATCCAGAACGCGTGGATCACGTCCTTGGAGCGCATGTTGAAGTAGACCGTGTCGCCCTCGGGCAGGTACAGCTGATAGCTCTTCAGCGGCTTGCCGCCGGTGACCGAGGAGGGGTATTCGTAGTCCCAGAAGAACTGCTGCCCGGTCACGCCGATCTGGATTTCCGGCACGCCCGCGGGCTTCTTCTCGTTTTCGTGCAGCACCACGAACGAGTAGGAGACGAGACCCAGCAGCAGCGCCGCGGGGATCGCCGTCCAGAACACCTCCAGGCGCGTGTTGCCGTGGATCGGCGGGCCGTCCTTGAGCTCCTCGCCGGGCTTCATGCGGAACTGCCACACCGAGAACAGGATCACGGTGACGACGAGCACGAAGATCGGGATCGAGGCGATCACCAGCACGTGGTAGAGCCTGTCGGTGTTCTTGGCCTGCGCGCTGGCCTGCACCGGGAACCAGTGGATCTGAAGCTCAGCACGATGCCCACGCGCGATGGCGATCAGCGCCGCGACGGCGGCGGTCGCGATCGCGCGCGCGGCTAGGCATGCGGGCGTCCTCGCGCGCAGTGCGCCCACCGCTGGCACGCCATGCGGCCTGATGATCCGAAGCACTGGTCACTGCGATCCCCTCCATCACGAGGCGTGATCCTAGTGCCTCGCGCCGATGCGATGTTGGGCGGTCGTATTCCGATGCGTACAGGGGGCGGAGGCGGGCCTTGACCGAGGACGCCCGCGGTACTACATTGAGGCAATCGTTGCAATGTGCGGGTCGATGTTTTGTCCGAGGCCTGAGCGGGAAGGAGGCCGGTCATGGAGGTGCGCGAGGGAATGAGCCCGACGGTCCTGACGGTGGGACCGGGACACACGCTGCGTGCGGTCGCGCGGCTGATGTCCGAGCGCGAAGTCGGCGCGGCGGTCGTCATCGACCCCGAGGGCCCGGTCCCGGGATCATCACCGAGCGCGACATCCTGCTCTCGCTCGGCTCGGGTCAGGACCCCGACCGTGAGCTGGTCGCCGAGCACCTCACGCGCGACGTCGTCTTCGCCGCGCCCGACTGGTCGCTGGAGGAGGCCGCCGCGGCGATGGTCCGCGGCGGGTTTCGCCATCTGATCGTGCTCGATCACGGGTGAGACTGTCGGGGTGCTGTCGGTGCGCGACGTCGTGCGCTGCTGGACCAGGACGGGGCGATCTGCCCGGTGCCGGCGAGCGCTTGAGGTTTTCCATGTATGTGATGTTGTTCTGGCGGCGCAAGCGCCGCCAGACGGGGGTGCGCATGCGCACCCCCGGACGTGCCGCATGCGGCGTGCCTTCCGAACGGCGCATGCGCCGCTCGGCGAAGCCGCACATGTGCGGCTCCGAGGGAGGGCCGCATGCGGCCCTCCCGGCCTCGTCGCATGCGACGAGGCCCTAATCCAGCGGGAGCTCGTCGATTTCGTGGCGCGTGTCTTTGATCCAGCGCCACACGCACACGAGCGTCAGCAGCACGCCGATCACCGTCAGCTCGATCATCGTCGTCACGCCCACCAGCGCCAGCGTGATGCCGACGGCCGTCAGCAGCGGCAGGATCGACGGCCCGGGGAGATGGATCTCCTCGCCCGCGGGCGGTATCTCGGGGTCGAGCGGGCTCACGACACGTAGAAGGCGGCCACCACGAAGGTGATGCCGAACATGAACATGCAGATCCCGCACACGATCAGCCCGGTGCGGATGTTCTTGCGCGCGAGGCGTCTCGTCATCATCGGGCGCGCATTCTACAGGTGGACGTCCGCGACCATCGCGCAGAACAGCAGCGCGAGGTAGGCCAGCGAGTACAGGTACAGCCGCAGCGCGCTGCGCCGGTCGGCCCGCCGGTACAGGAGGATCGCGCCGGCGATGAAGCCGAACCCGAGCGTCATCGAGGCGGCGAGGTAGATCGTGCCCAGCCCACCCGCGCAGAACGGCAGCTGCGTGACCGCGTACAGCAGCACCGTGTAGATCAGGATCTGCCGGCGGGTCTCCGCCTCGCCGCGCACGACCGGCAGCATCGGCACGCCCACGCTCGCGTACTCGTCCTTCATCAGCAGGCTCAGCGCCCAGAAGTGGGGGGGCGTCCAGAAGAACACGATGAAGAACAGCAGCACCGCCGTGCCGCTGACCGATCCGGTGACCGCCGCCCAGGCCACGAGCGGCGGGACTGCGCCGGCGGCCCCGCCGATCACGATGTTCTGTGGGGTACGGCGCTTCAGCCAGATCGTGTAGACGAACACATAGCCGAGGAATCCGGCGAAGGACAGGCTCGCCGCGAGCACGTTGACCGTCAGCGACAGCTCGAGGAACGAGAGTGCGGCGAGCGCGCACCCGAACAGCAGCGCCGCTTGGGGTGAGACGCGCCCCGCGGGAATCGGCCGTGAGGCGGTGCGCGTCATCTGCGCGTCGATGTCGCGGTCGAACCAGTGGTTCACGGCTCCTGCGCCGCCCGCGGATAGGTAGCCGCCCAGACAGGTCAGCGCCACGAGCGCCACCGATGGATCGCCGGCGACGTACATCGTCGCGATCGTCGTGAGTAGCAGCAGCGACTGGACCTTCGGCTTGGTCAGCTCGAGGTAGTCGCTCAGCAGCTGGCGCGTGCGCGGGGCGAGACCGAGACTTGGCGCCTCGATCGCGGGGGCTGCGCCTGTGGAACGCACGCTCATGCTCGGGAATGGTAGGGGCACGGTGCGGGCTGCCGCGCACCCGGCATGCGCTCAGCGGCGAGGATCGGTCGCTCGGTCGGCACCCGTCGGACGGTCCCCATGCTCGCTACACGCCCACCTGCGTGGCGCCCGCGGGCACGGTCGCCGCACCGGGCGCCGGCACGCCCGCGCTGCCGCGCCGCTGCACCTCGCGGCGGATGTCCTTCATCGGCTCGGCCGAGCGCACGAGCGGGATCGTGTCGAAGTTGTTCACCGGCGGGGGCGAGCTCGTGAACCACTCCAGCGTGTTCGCCTTCCACGGGTCCGGCCCGGCGATCGCGCCGACCTTGAGGCTGCGCACGACGTTGACGATCGTCGCGACCACGCCGGCCGCGAGGATGAAGGAGCCGATCGTCGAGATCAGGTTGTACAGCGCGAGGTTGCCGACATTCGGGTACTCGTACACCCGTCGCGGCATCCCGTCCAGGCCGATCACGTGCTGGATCAGGAACGTCGCCAGGAAGCCGAAGAACATCAGGTAGAAGCTCAGCTTGCCGAGACCTTCGCTGAGCATGCGCCCGGTGATCTTCGGGAACCAGTAGTAGATCGCCGCGAAGATCGTGAACACCGCGCCGCCCATCAGCACGAAGTGGATGTGCGCGACGACGAAGTAGGTTTCGTTCAGCTGCCAGTCGACCGGGAACACGGCGAGGAACACGCCGCTGATGCCGCCGATCAAGAACAGCGCGATGAAGCCCACGCAGAACAGCAGCGGCGTCTTGAATTCGATCGTGCCGCGCCACAGCGTCGCGATCCAGTTGAGCATCTTCACGCCCGTCGGCACCGCGATGAAGAACGAGCTGAGCATCACGAACACGAGCAGCGCCTCCGGGATCGGCGCCGTGAACATGTGGTGCGCCCACGTCAAAAAGCCGAGGAACGCGATCGCCACGGTCGAGGCCGCGATCGCCTTGTAGCCGAAGATCGGCTTGCGCGCGAACACCGGCAGGATCTCCGAGACGATGCCGAACCCGGGCAGCACCATGATGTAGACCTCCGGGTGGCCGAAGAACCAGAACAGGTTCTGCCACAACAGCGGCGAGCCCCCCTGCGTGGGGTCGTAGAAGTGCGTGCCGAAGTGCCGGTCGGTCAGCAGCATCGTGACCGCGGCGGCGATCACCGGCATCGCGAAGATGATCAGGATCGAGTACGTCAGCATCGCCCACACGAACAGCGGCAGCCGCCCCCAGCTCATCCCGCGCGCGCGCATGTTCGCGACCGTCGCATAGAAGTTGATCGCCCCCAGGATCGAGCTCAGCCCCGTCAGGTGGATCAGGTAGATCCACGCGTCCTGCCCGCCGCCGGGCGAGTAGATCGCGTTCGACAGCGGCACGTAGCTCGTCCAGCCCGCTTCCGGCGGGTTCCAGAAGATCGAGGCGTAGAACACGAGCCCGCCGGTCAGCAGCAGCCAGTAGGAGAGCGCGTTCAACCGCGGGTAGGCCATGTCGCGCGCGCCGATCATCAGCGGCAGGAAGTAGTTCGCCAGGCCCGCCATCATCGGCACGACGAACAGGAAGATCATCGTCGTGCCGTGCATCGTGAACAGCTGGTTGTAGACCTGCGGCGTGACCAGCGTGTTGTTCGGCGCGCCCAGCTGCAGGCGGATCATCAGCGCCTCGACGCCGCCGAGACAGAAGAACACGAACGTCGTGACCATGTACATGATCCCGATCCGCTTGTGGTCGGTGGTCGTGATCCAGCTCGCCCAGCCGCGAGCCTCGCGCTCGGCGCGGTGGGCGACTATTTGGGGGACCGGGTTGGCTGCGACGGTGGCCATGTGCTGGGTGTTCTCCTGGGCGGGGTTGCCGGGGTTTAGGGGTTCGCTCGGCCTGGTCCGCGGCGACGAGCGCTTCCCAGGTCGGTAGATACGCATGCGCACGGGGGTGGGGATGGTTGTATTAGTTTTTTGCTTTGTGCTCTATGGTATTTGCCGGGTAGATACATAAGTGCACAATCTTTGAAATCGAATACCTCTCCCTGCGTCGCCCCGGCGCGCGTCGCCAACATCAGGGGTTCTCGACCTGTCCGGCGCCGATCTGCGCGCCGAGTTTCGCGCGCGCCACCTTCGCGGCGGCGTTGGCCTGGGCGATCTCCTTCTTCTGATAGGCCAGCCACGCTTCGAACTGCGCCGGCGGGACGGCCTTGACGGTCGCGATCATGCGCGCGTGCCCGCGCCCGCACAACAGCGCGCACTGGCCCGTGTACACGCCCGGCTTGGGGATCTTGAACCAGGTGTAGTTGTGATAGCCGGGCACCGCCTGGAACTTGCCGCCGAGCTGAGGTATCCACCAGGAGTGCACGACATCCGAGGAGACGATGTCCAGCGTCACGGTCGTGTTCGTGGGGACGACCATTTCCTCATACGAGTAGGGCGCCCCGAGACCATCGGGTTCGTTCGCGCCGGGGTAGACGAACTGCCAGATGTACTGGCGGCCGATGACGGTGATGTTCAGCGATTTGCCGTTCGGCGGCAGATGGCGGTCGGCGGTCGCGTACAGCACGCCCGCTTCGCTTTCGCCGATCAGGCTCGCGCCGGCCGCACCGAGTTGGGCGGGTTCTGGATCGCGCCCAGTCGCGCGAACGTGAGCACCGCCAGCCCTACGAGGATCACCGCGGCGGCGACCGTCCAGCCGACCTCCAGGCGCGTGTTGCCGTGGATCTGCGCGGCGCTCGCGCCCTTGCGGGCGCGGAACCTGATCAGCGCGTACGCCAGCCCGCCGATGACCGCGAAGAAGATCACCAGCGCGACGACCAGGATGATCTTGTACAGCGAGTCGATGTTGTCCGCGTTCGGCGAACCGCCCGACTCGGGCGTGAAGAAGGCAAGCGTTGTGGGAAGCACGTGGCCCAAGGCGGGCGGGATTCTATTCAGCCCCGGACGGGACATGCTTGATGACGATTGCTACGGTCTCCGCCCGAAAATCGCGTCGGGCGCTTTTCCACGAACGCCATCGCGCCCTCCAGGAAGTCCTCGCTTGAGGCCATCTCGCGCTGGATCTGCGCCTCCAGCTCGAGCTGCTCCTCGATGCGCGAGTACAGCCAGTTGTTCAGCTGGCGCTTGGTCCCCGCATAGGAGCGGGTCGGTCCGGCCGCCAGCCGCGCCGCCAGCGCCGCGGCCTCCTCGTCCAGGCGCTCGTCCGGGAAGACGCGGTTGATCAGACCCCACTGAAGCGCCTGCGGGGCCGGGCAGGCGCTCGCCGAGCATCATCAGCTCGCTCGCGCGCGCCATGCCGACGCGCGTGGGCACGAACAGCGACGAGCCGCCGTCGGGCACGAGCCCGATGTTCACGAACGCGAGCAGGAAATAGGCGCTCTCGCCCGCCACGATCAAATCGCAGCACAGCGCGAGCGAGCAGCCGATCCCCACGGCCGGCCCGTTCACGGATGCCAGCACCGGCTTTGGCATCTCGCGGATGGCGTGCATGATCGGGTGGTAGCGCTCGGTCAGGGTCCTGTATACGTCCGGGCGCCCGTCGGGCGTCGTCTCGCCGCCGCTGAAATCCTTCAGATCGGCGCCCGAGGAGAACGCGCGCCCCGCCCCTTCGATCAGCACGGCGCGCACGTCGTCGTCCTCCGCCGAGCTGCGCAGGGCCGCGAGCAGGTCTTCGCCGAACCGCCTGTTCCACGCGTTCAGCGCCTCGGGCGGTTCAGCTGGATCGTGGCGACGCCGTCGAGGAGGGACACGTTGACGGTCTCAAGCTCAGGGGACGGGTCGCTCATCGGATTAGCTCCTCGCGTGCGCGGTGGACGTGGACGTGGGACGGGGCCGGGGCCGGCGGTGGGCCCCGGGATGTGGGTCGGTGGACGATCCTACGGCCTGGCGGCGTTGCGTATCGTGTGTGCGCGATGAGCACGCCCACGCGTCCGGTGATCGGCATGTGCGCGGCCCTGGAGCGCGCGCGCTGGAGCGTGTGGGACCTGCAGGCGGCGCTGTTGCCTTACAACTATGTCGAAGCGGTGCAGCGTGCAGGCGGGCTCGGGCTGCTCCTGCCCGTCGACCCATACGTGACTGAGAATCCGGACGAGGCGCTGGAATTGCTCGACGGGCTCGTGCTCGCGGGCGGCGCCGACATCGATCCCGGCTCCTACGGCCAGACCGCCCACGCCGAGACGGTCGACACGGTGCCCGAGCGGGACGCGTTCGAGATCGCGCTGACGCGAGCGGCGATCGAGCGGGATCTTCCCGTGCTGGGGATCTGCCGCGGCATGCAGCTGATCAACGTCGCCCGCGGCGGCACGCTGCAGCAGCACCTGCCCGAGCGCTACGGCCACGGCGAGCACCGTCGCGTCATCGGCTCGTTCGAGGGCTCTGAGCACGGCGTCGTGCTGGTCGAGGGCTCGCTGGCGGCTCGCGCGGCGGGGGAGGTCGCGCACGCGACCAAGTCCCACCACCATCAGGGCGTCGACCGGCTGGGGGAGGGTCTCCTCGTGAGCGGCGTCTCCGCGCTGGACGAGTCGCCCGAGGCGATCGAGTTGCCGGAGCGAAGGTTCGTGCTCGGCGTGCAGTGGCATCCGGAGGCGGACACTGCCAGCAGAGTCATCGCGGCGTTCGTCGCCGAGGCGTCGGTGCACGCGGACGCCCGCGTAACGGCGGCCTGATCCTTTGGGCGCCGGGGCGCCCGAGCGCGAGCTGAGCGCGACATATACTCACCGCGCAGTGCGGCTGTCCAAGATCATCAGGGCGACCGCCTGGGGGGTGGTGGCTGCCGGGGTCGCGGCGCCGCTGGTGCGCAAGCGGATCGCGGCGCCGCCGCTCGTGACCCAGACCGTCGCGTTCGCCGCGCCGGTCGCCGTATGCGTCGCGGTGCGCCGCTCGCGCACGCGCGACGTGGCGGTGTGCTGCCTGCAGATGTGGGCGTATCTGGCCGCGTACAAGACGCCGCACGACGACGAGGACGCGCAGGCGCGGCGTGTGCACATCGACTATCCGATCGACATCGATCGCGTGCTCGGTCTCGGCGAGCTGCCGACGCTGCGCCTGCAGCGCGCGCTGGCGCAAATCGACCCCGCCAACGGCGAGCCAAGCTGGCGGACCGCTCGACAAGGTGCTCGTGTGGGCCCACTGGGCGTGGTTCATGGTGCCGCACGGCTCGCTGGCGTACATCCTCGTGCGCCATCCCGAGAAGTTCCCGCGCGCGGCGGTGATGACCTACGCCGTGTTCGACCTCGGCGCGAGCGTCTACTGGCTCGCTCCGACCGCACCGCCCTGGTATGCGGCGCGCGGAGGCCGGTCGCGAGGATCACGGCGCGGAGGACGTGCGCCGGATGATGGTCGAGTACGGCGAGCACTTCTGGAGAGACGGCTGGGGGCCTCTATACAGTGTGTTCGGAGGCAATCCCCTGGCTGCGATGCCCTCGCTGCACTTCGCCACATCCCTGATGGCCGCCCTCCTGCTCGCGGAGGCGGGGCCGGTCGCGGGCGCCCTCGGCGGCGCCTACGCGGCGGTGCTGGGGTTCGCGCTGGTGTATCTGGGCGAGCACTACGCGGTCGATCTGCTCGCCGGTGCCGCGCTGACGGGCGCCGTGCGCCGGCTGGGGCCGCGCGCGGGACCGGCCGTTCGGGGCTTCGGGCGCGCGTGGCGGCGCTGGAGGCGATCGCGCACGAGGCGCGCTGATGGAAGCGGGGGAGAGCGAGCCGAAGCTGGCGCAGGACGTGACCGAGGATCCGGCGAAGGGCGGCTCGGCGAGGGGAAGGTCCACGCGTCACGACGAGCAGACGCCACGTGATCTGGCGGAGGGTCCGCCGCCGGCACGCGCCGCCTCTCATCACGAGGAGGAGATGCCGCGCGTGCGTGGTCACGCGCCGGCAGGCCGTGGCGTTCGGGCTGTTCGTGCTGGCGATCGTCGGGTTCCTGTACTTCGTCCTGCCGAAGCTCGCCGGAGTGGGCACGACGCTGCACCACATCGAGGACGGGGACGGCTGGTGGATCGCGATCGGGGTCGTGCTCGAGCTGCTGTCGTTCGCCGGCTACGTGGTGCTGTTCCGTGCGGTGTTCGTCGGCCGGGAGCCCGAGCATCGGGCTCGATCGGCTGGCCGGAGAGCTACCAGATCACGATGGCCGGCCTGGCCGCCACGCGCCTGTTCGCGACCGCGGGCGCGGGCGGCATCGCGCTGACCGCCTGGGCGCTGCGCCGCTCGGGGATGGAGGCGCGGCTGGTGGCCTGCCGGATGGTCGCGTTCATCGTGCTGCTGTACGCCGTCTACGCGGGCTCGGTGCTGATCGACGGCATCGGCCTGGGGACCGGCCTGTTCCCCGGCGGCGGCTCGTTCGCGATGACGATCGTCCCCGCGATCGTCGCGGCGATCCTGATCGCGGTCGTCGGCGCGATGGCGCTGCTGCCCGACGACATCGAGCGTCGCCTGCAGGGCTGGGCGTCGGGCTCCGGTCGTGTGGCCCGCTGGGTCGCGCTGCGGCGTGACGGCGCCCGCGCTGGCCGCGAGCGGGGTGCGCACGGCGATCGAGCTGATCCGCTCGCGCGATCCGGGTCTGCTCGGGGCGGTGGCGTGGTGGGCGTTCGACATCAGCGTGCTGTGGGCGATGTTCCACGCGTTCGGCTCGCCGCCGCCGTTCACGGTCATCTGGATGGCCTACTTCCTGGGCATGCTCGGCAACCTGCTGCCGCTGCCCGGCGGGCTCGGCGGCGTCGAGGGCGGCATGATCGGCGCGTTCGTCGCGTTCGGCGTCGACTTCAACCTGGCGGTGCTCGCGGTGCTGTCCTATCGCGCGATCTCCTTCTGGCTGCCCACGATCCCCGGCGCGGTCGCCTACTTCCAGCTGCGCCGCACCGTCGCGCGCTGGCGCGAGGAGCAGAACGCCCCCGCGGCGTCGGTCGCGCGCCCCGGCGGGGTGGAGACCGCGGGCGCGCTGCAGGGCTCGCTGGCGCATGCCCAGAGACGGTCGTCCACTTGACGAAACGCCCTCATCGACGCTATACTTTACAAAGTAAAGCGACCTGAGGTCATATGCTTCGCTGGATGCACGGCACTCGCTCGAGCGCGATACGCAGGCGAATCGCAGATGACCGGCGCGACATGAACGGAGATCGATGAGATGAGCAGCGACGTCGAGAACGTGATCATCATCGGCAGCGGGCCGGCCGGGCTACACGGCGGCGCTGTACACCGCGCGCGCGAACCTGCAGCCCGCTCGTGATCGAGGGCTTCGCCTGGGGCGGGCTGCTGCAGCAGACGACCGACGTCGAGAACTACCCGGGCTTCCCCGAGGGCGTCATGGGCCCGGAGATGATGCAGAAGTTCCGCGACCAGGCCGAGCGCTTCGGCGCGCGCCTGGTCACCGAGCAGGCCGAGCGCGTCGAGCTCGCGAGCGAGCCCGGCGGCGTGCACAGCGTGTGGGTCGGCGACACCGAGCACCGGGCGCGCACCGTCGTGCTGGCGATGGGCGCCGAGCACAAGAAGCTCGGCGTCCCGGGCGAGGATGAGCTCGGCGGTCGCGGCGTCAGCTACTGCGCCACCTGCGACGCGGCCTTCTTCCGCGGCGCCCAGACGCTGATCGTCGGCGGCGGCGACTCGGCGATGGAGGAGGCGATCTTCCTGTCGAAGTTCGCCTCGCAAGGTCACGATCGTGCACCGCCGCGCGGAGTTCAGGGCCTCGAAGATCATGCTCGAGCGCGCTCGCGCGCAGGAGAACATCGAGCTGCTGACGCCCTACACGGTGCGACGAGTTCGTGGCCGGCGAGAACGGCGCGCTCGGCCACGCCGCGCTGACCAACACCGAGACCGGCGAGGAGCGCGAGATGCCCGATGTCGGGCGCGTTCATCGCGATCGGCCACGAGCCGCAGTCGGCGCTCGTGCGCGGCCAGATCGACGTCGACGAGAACGGCTACGTGGTCGACCGAGGGCCGCTCCACGCGCACCAAGCTGCCCGGGCGTGTTCGCCGCCGGCGATCTCGTCGACCACACCTACCGCCAGGCGATCACTGCCGCCGGCTCGGGCTGTCAGGCGGCGCTGGACGCCGAGTGGTACCTGCGCGACACGCCCGAGGTGCCCGACGCCGGCCGAGATGCCCGAGGGCGACCTCGCCGAGGCACAGTGGGCGCCTGCCCGACCGGCAGCGAGCGCGATCGTAGCAGCGGCCGCGCCGCGACCGAGCTGCCGCTCAGCCGTCGGGCGGGAGCGCGCCCTCGAGCTCGAGCAGCCAGCGCTTGCGCTCCAGGCCGCCGCCGTAGCCGCCGAGCGCGCCGCCGGTGCGCAGCACGCGGTGGCAGGGGATCACGATCGGGATCGGGTTTGAGCCCGAGCGCGTTGCCGGCCGCGCGCGAGCCGCGCGGGCTGCCCGGCCTCGGCGGCCACCTCGCTGTAGCTGAGCACGCCGCCGTAGGGGATCGCCGCGGTCTGCGCCAGCACGCGCCGCGCGAACGGGCCGATCAGCGCCCAGTCGAGCGCCAGGTCGAAGCGCGCGCCGGCGTCCGGCGAAGTACTCGTCGAGCTCGCGCCGCGCGCGGGTCGAGCGCGCGCGGGCGTCTCGACGATCCGCGGCGAGACCGCTCGCGCGAGGCGCTCGAGCACCTCGTCGAGCGTCCTCCTCGGGGAAGGCCAGGCGCACGAGCCCTCGCCTGGTGGTCGCGGCGTAGCAGCGTGCCGAACGGCGACTCGACGGTGCGCGTAGCTCGACGTCCGCGAGGCCCTCGGCGAGCGGTCCGCTCGGCCAGGCGCCGCCGCCGGCGCGCCTCGGCCTGGCTCGAGCGTCGTCGTGCGCGTCCGGCCACGAGCGCAGTGCAGCTTCGATCGAGATCGTCGTCATCAGGTCACCGCCTCTCTGAGCTTGGTCAGTCCCTCGTGCAGCGAGCGCCGCGCCGCCTCCTCCGAGCAGCCGATCGCCGCCGCGATCTCGCGGTGGGGAAGATCGGCCGACGTAGCGCAGCACGACCGCCGAGCGCTGGCGCGCGGGCAGCTCGCGCACGGCCTGCCACAGCCGCCTCGTCCGGCGTGCGGCGCCGTGGCGAGGCGCGGCGATCGTCGATCGCGGCCGCGTCCGCGACGGGCACGGCGCGCCGCGCGCGCGGCGCGGTGCGAGTCGAGCGCCTTGCGGTGCGCGATCGTCAGCACCCACGCGCGCAGGTTCTGACGTCTCTCGCAGGCGCGGATAGGCGCGCAGCGCCGACGAGGAACGTCTCCTGGAAGCAGTCCTCGGCGTCCGCGCGGCCCGACCGAGGCGACGAGAAAGCGCCACACAGCGTCGCGGTGGGCGTCGAGGAAGCGCTGAAAGGGGCGGTGGGCTCGGTCGCGCGCGGCTCACACTGGTTCGAACGACCGCGTGCGCGGCCGCGGAACGTGAGGTCGCGCGTCGCCGTCAGCCCTCGTCGTCGTAGTCGAAGAAGCCCGCCTTCGCCGGCGCGCCCGAGCGCGGCCCGCGGCCACCAGCCGCGCGCAGCGCGGGCGCCGGGCGGTAGCGCTCCTCGCGGTACTCCTCGCACAGCGCCTCGAGCACCGCCAGCACGTGGTCGAGGCCGATCGCGTCGGCCCACGCGAGCGGTCCGCGCGGGTGGCTCAGCCCGAGCACATGCCGGTGTCGATGTCGCGCGCGCTGCCGACGCCCTCGCCGAGCGCGAACGCGCGACTCGTTGATGACCTGGCAGACGATCCGCCCGAGCACGAGGCCCGGCGCGTCGCCGACCCACTCGCAGTGCTTGCCGAGCGCGGCGAAGAAGCGCTCCGCGCGCGCTGCCGCCACCGGCGAGGAGCTCTCGCTGCGCGTCAGCTCGACCAGCCGCGCCTCCTGCAGCGGCGGCAGCACGTGAAAGCCGACCGCGCTGCCGCCGGGGTCGAGCGCGCCAGCGAGCCCTCGGCGCAGAGCAGGAGGCGCGGCTCCGCCCGGCGCCGACTCACGGTGCCCGGCGCGGGCTGCCCGCTCGCGCTCGCGCTCGCGCCCGCAGTCGATCGACAGCGACGGGAGCACGCCGCCCGTCGGCTCGTGCGGCGAGCGCACCTCGTAGCCGGCGGCGTCGCCGCCGCGCGCAGCTCGTCGGCGAGCACACCGTCGCCGGCGATCACGACCACGCCCTCGCCTGCGTCCGGCGAGCCCGGCTCGAGCGGTGGCGGGTCGTCGGGCCGGTAGCGCGCTTCGGCCCGTCGCTGTAGTCGTAGTAGCCGCGCCCGCTCTTGCGCCCGTGCAGGCCGGCCGCCACGAGCGTGCGCCTGATCGGCGACGGGCGCCAGCGCGGCTCGCCGAAGCTCTGCTCGTAGAAGCTCTGGGAGATCTCGAAGCCGGTGTCGACGCCGACCAGGTCCATCAGCTCGAACGGGCCCATGCGGAAAGCCGCCCTCCATGCGCAGATGCGGTCGATCGTCTCGACGTCCGCGATCCGCTCCTGCAGCAGCCGCAGCGCCTCCAGGCCGAACGGGCGGTTGCAGCGGTTGACCAGGAAGCCCGGCCCGTCGGCGGCGCGGATCGCGTCTTGCCCATCGCCTTGCCGGTCGCCGTCGGCGAGCGCGAGCGAGCGCTCGTCGGACTGCGCGCCGGCGACCACCTCCAGCAGCCGCATCACCGGCGCCGGGTTGAAGAAGTGCATGCCCACGACGCGCTCGGGCTGCGGCGCGGCCGCGGCGATCGCGGTGACGGCAGCGAGGAGGTGTTGCTCGCCAGCACGCACTCGCCCGAGACGATCTCCGCGAGCCGCGCGTAGAGCTCGTGCTTGAGCTCGAGGCGCTCCGGGCGCCGCCTCGATCACGAGCTCGCAGTCGGCCAGCGCCCGCAGGTCGTCGACCGCCTGCAGGCGCGCGGCGGCCGCCTCGCCTCCTCCGGGCTCGAGCCTGCCTTTGGCCGCTTCTTTGGCGAGCCCGTCGCGCGCGCGCTCGAGCCGCGCTGCCAGCGCCTCTGCGATCGGGTCGTGCAGCAGCGTCGCGCGCGCCCGCAGCGCGCGGCCAGCTGGGCGATGCCGGAGCCCATCGTGCCGGCGCCGAGCACGCCGATGACCCGCTGCCCGCCCGCCGGGCCGGCTGCGCCGGCCCCATCATCATGCTTCTCCGTCATCGACCAGCCGCGGCTAGGCGTCGGCACGAGCGCGTTGATGCCCGTCATCGCGCGCCCGATGATCAGCTTCTGGATCTGCGAGGTGCCCTCGTACAGCGTCGTCACGCGCGCGTCGCGGAAGTAGCGCTCGACCGGGTGGTCGTCCACGTAGCCCGCGCCGCCGTGCACCTGGATCGCCAGGTTCGCGCACTCCAGCGACGCCTCGGTCGCGTGCAGCTTGGCGATCGAGGTCTCCAGCGTGTTCGGGCGTCCCTGGTCCTTCAGGAAGCCGGCGCGCCACACGAGCATCCGCGAGGCGTCGGTCTTCAGCACCATGTCGGCGATCATCGCCTGCACGAGCTGGAAGCTCGCGATCGGTCTGCCGAACTGCTCGCGCTCCTTGGCGTACTTGACCGACTCCTCGACGCAGCCCTGGCAGATGCCCACGCAGCCGGCCGCCACCGAGTAGCGCCCGGAGTCGAGGTTCGACATCGCGACTTTGAAGCCGTCGCCGACTCTGCCCGAGCATGTCGCTCGTCTGAGACCTCGACGTCTTCCAGCGCGATCGACGCCGGTGTCGGAGGCGTGCAGGCCCATCTTGTGCTCGATCGGCTGCGGTTTGAAGCCCGGCTGGTCGGTGTCGACCAGGAAGCACGCGAGGCCCTTGTAGCCGAGCGCGGGGTCGGTCTGCGCGAAGATCAGCGCCACCTTCGCGTAGTTGGCCATCGAGATCCACATCTTCGCGCCGTTGATCACCCAGCCGGAGTCGGTCTTGCGTCGCGCGCGTCTTCTGGTTGGCCGCGTCCGAGCCGGTGTCGGGCTCGGTCAGCCCGAAGCAGCCGAGCCACTCGCCCGAGCACAGCTTCGGCAGGTACTTGTGCTTCTGCTCCTCGGTGCCCCACTTGAGGATGCCCGAGCACACCAGCGAGGTCTGCACCGAGATCACCGTGCGGATCGCCGAGTCGCCGCGGCCGATCTCCTCGACGACCAGGCCGTAGCTGAGGTAGTCGAGGCCCGCGCCGCCGTACTCCTGGGGGACGATCGCGCCGAGGTAGCCCTGGTCGGCGATCTTCTTGACCAGCTCCAGGTCGAAGTGGTGGTTGCGCGCGTTTTCGCGCGACTGCACGACGATCTCTTTGTCGGTGAACTCGCGCGCCGTCTCCTTGATCAGGCGCTGCTCGTCGGTCAGGTCGAAGTCCATCCGTGTCTGTCTCCTCGTGCCCGTGCGCGGGCGGTCGTGATTCCTAGCTCGTCGAGCCCGATATAGCAGCGCTCAGCTTCGGTGTGCTCCACGGCGCGCTCGACGCGCCGCTCGATCTCCTGCGCGATGCCCTCGATCGGCAGGCGCTCCTGCGCGAGCGAGTCGCGATCGCGCAGCGTCACAGTGTGGTCCTCGAGGCTCTGGTGGTCGATCGTAAGGCAGAACGGCGTGCCGATCTCGTCCTGGCGGCGGTAGCGCTTGCCGATCGCGCCGCCCGTCGTCGTACTCCGCCTGCACGCGCTCGCGCACCGCTCGTGGACCTCGCGCGCGAGCTCCGGCTGGCCGTCCTTGCCCACCAGCGGCAGCACCGCCGCCTTGACCGGCGCCAGGCGCGGGTGCAGGCGCAGCACCGTGCGCGTCTCGCCCTCGCCCGTCGCCCTCGCGCTCGACCAGTTCCTCGTCGTAGGCGTCCACCAGGAACGCCAGCGTCGCGCGGTCGGCGCCGGCGGCCGGCTCGATCACGTGCGGCACGTAGCGCTCGCCGGTGGCCTGGTCGAAGTACTCGAGCTTCTGCCCGGAGAACTGCGCGTGCTGGGTCAGGTCGAAGTCGCCGCGGTTGGCGATCCCCTCGAGCTCCGACCAGCCGATGGGGAACAGGTACTCGACGTCGCTCGTGCCGGAGGAGTAGTGGGAGAGCTCGTCCGGCTCGTGCGCGCGCAGGCGCAGGTGATCGGGGCGGATGCCGAGCTCCACGATACCAGCGCTCGCGCTCTGCGAGCCAGTGCTCGAACCATTTCTGCGCCTCGGCGGGCGGCACGAAGAACTCCATCTCCATCTGCTCGAACTCGCGCGTGCGGAAGATGAAGTTGCCGGGCGTGATCTCGTTGCGGAAGGACTTGCCCACCTGGGCGATCCCGAACGGCGGCTTCTTGCGCGAGAACTGCAGCACGTTCTTGAAGTTGATGAAGATCCCCTGCGCGGTCTCCGGGCGCAGGTAGGCGGTCGAGCCGGACTCCTTGACGGGGCCGATCGTCGTCTCGAACATCAGGTTGAAGTCGCGCGCCTCGGTCAGGTCGCACTCGTCGGTTTCGCCCGGATGCTTGGACGGTTTGCGCCCGCATGCAAGCTCCTGCAGGTGGTCGGCGCGGAAGCGCTGCCGCAGGTGCGGCAGTCCACGAGCGGGTCGGTGAAGCCGGCGAGATGGCCCGAGGCCTCCCACACGCGCGGGTGCTGGAGGATCGCCGAGTCGATCGCCACGATGTCGTCGCGCTCCTGCAGCATCGCCCGCCACCACTCGTTCTTGACGTTGTTCTTCAGCAGCACGCCGTAGTGGCCGTAGTCGTAGGTCGAGCCCACGCCGCCGTAGATCTCCGAGGAGGGGAACACGAAGCCGCGCCGCTTGCACAGCGCGACGATCTTGTCCATCGTCACGACGTCCCCGTCCGGCGTGCCGGCCGCGGGGGCGTCTGATTCGTCGAGCGGTCTCGCTCATCGTCCGCGGATGGTATTCGACGCTTGTGGGGCGGCCCGTGATCGGCTGTCGAGGGGGGTGTTGACAAAACTTTTCCCCTTTCCCCTTGACATACGCTAGAAACTGTGTTTTTCTTCATGGCAATGGAAGGTAGCCAACCCAAGGGAACGGACTCCAGTCAGGACAGCGATACGTAGGAGCCGCACCGTGCCGGGATCTGTTCGAGCGCCGCTACCCATACCTCTCCGGTGGCGCTCGAACAGGTCTCGGCACACGACTCGCTTCGCGCCGGCCTCCTCACCCGGGCGTCGCGGCCCGATCGGGCCGCGACGCCCGCGGTCAGCAGCTCGCCGACCTCGAGCCACCAGTCTCCTCGAGCTTCCGGTCTCGTCCCAAGACGCGCTCGACGCGCCGGCCAGTGGCGACTCACGGCGCCTCGGCCTGGCTCGGCGGGTCGAGGAGGCTTGGGCGCGGCTGCACGGGGTGTACGTGGCAGTACGGGGTGTAGCATCGCCCGCCGTGGCCCGCATCCTGATCGTCGGTGGCGGGTGCCGTGGCAGGTGCTGGCTGAGCGATCTGATCGGCCAGGGGCACGCCGTGCGCATCACGACCCGCGGCGAGTCCGGTCGCGCCGCGATCGAGGCGACCGGCGCCGAATGCCGCGATCGGCACACCCGATCGTCTGGCCACCCTGCGCGGAGCCTTGGACGGGGTGACGATCGCCTGCTGGATGCTCGCCACGGCTCAGGGCGATCGCGTGCAGGTGCAGGCGCTGCACGGCTCTCGCTTGGAGTCGTTTCTCGGCCAGGCGATCGACACGACCATGCGTGGCTTCGTGTATGAGGCGGCGGGTGTCGCGGTGGTGGACGAGGTGCGCGGCGAGGGCGAGCGGATCGTCGCGGAGGGTCGCGGAGCGCAACGCGATCCCCGTGGCGATCCTGAAGGCCGACGTCGATCGCCCCGAGACCTGGCAGGCCGAGGCGAGGGCCGGCGTGGGCAGGCTGCTCGGAGGTCGGGGAGGGTGTGGAGACACGCTATCCTCGAACTAATCCCCAAAAGCCGATCAGGATTTACAGAGCATGGTTTCCTCACGACTCTCGCGACGCTCTGACCGTCGAGAAAGGAACAACATCAATGACGCTGCAACTTGGCGACACAGCCCCCGACTTCGAGGCCGACACGACCGAGGGCCGCATCAAATTCCACGACTGGATCGGCGACTCGTGGGCGGTGCTGTTCTCGCACCCGAAGGACTTCACGCCGGTCTGCACGACCGAGCTCGGCTACATGGCCAACGCCAAGCCCGAGTTCGACCGGCGCGACGTGAAGATCATCGGCCTGTCGGTCGACGCGCTCGACAAGCACGAGCAGTGGGCGAAGGACATCGAGGAGACCCAGGGCGCCGCGCCCAACTACCCGATCATCAGCGACAGCGACTTCAACGTCTCAAAGCTCTACGGCATGCTGCCCGCCGAGCACCTCCGGCGACTCCGCGCGCGCGCACGCCGGCCGACAACCAGACGGTCCGCAACGTGTTCGTGATCGGGCCCGACAAGAAGGTCAAGCTGATCCTCGTCTACCCGATGACGACCGGGCGCAACTTCGACGAGGTGCTGCGCGTGATCGACTCGCTGCAGCTGACCGCCAAGCACAAGGTCGCCACGCCGGTCAACTGGAAGGAGGGCGAGAAGGTGATCATCGCCGGCTCGGTCTCCAACGACGAGGCCAAAGAGACCTACCCGGACGGCTGGGAGGAGCCCCGCCCCTACATCCGGATCGTGCCCCAGCCGAGCTGAGCTCCGAGGCCGGCGGCGCACGCCGGGCGGTGCACCGCGCTCACGTACGTCGCAGGCGACGAATCCGGCTGGCGTCCAGCGACCCGCTGAGGGCTCGGTCGAGGTCAATCGTCCGCGGAACGGGGAGCAGGAGCTCCTCCGTCCGCTCCAGCAGGTCTCGAGGATGCGCGCGGTGGCGCCCCAGATGAGGTGCTCGTCCGACGACGTAGGCGTCGGTCTCGAAGGCGATCCCGCGGCGTTCCATGCGCGTGCGCGTGCGCCCGGCGCGCAGCGCATCCAGCGGCAGCTCGAGCACCGCGTCGACCTCGGCGGGCGACGAGCTGCCAGGCGCAGGCCCGCCGGGATCAGGCCGACGAACGGGTGGATCACGTAGTTGGTCGCGAACGTCGAGATCGGCGGCAGCTCGCCGAGCAGCTGCACCCGCGCGCGGCGCAGGCCGATCTCCTCCTCGGCCTCGCGCAGCGCCGTGTCGCGCAGGTCGGCGTCCTCGGGGTCGCGCCGGCCGCCGGGGAACGAGATCTCGCCGGCGTGGCGGCGCAGATCGGCGCGCCGCTGCGTGAAGACAGCGTGCGGATCTCGTCGCGCGTCGCTCGCGCAGGAACAGCGGCACGAGCACGGCCGCCGGTGTCTGTCCGCGGCTGCGGCGGTCCGCTCGGGCTCCGGCGAGCAGCGATCGCGCCGGCGTGCGCCCTCAGGCGGCCAGGTGAACGCGCTCGATGCGCTCCTGGAACATGACCTCGCCGTCGAGCGCGCGGTGCACCGGGCACTTCGCGGCGATCACCCGCAGCCGCTCGACCTGCTCCTCGGGGAGATCGTCCGGCAGGCGCAGCACCAGCTCGAACTTGGTCGGACAGCCGCGCTCGGCGGGCGTGTACTCGACGTCGACCTCGACGTGGCCGATGTCCCAGCCCTTGCGCGTGCGCGTACATCTCCATCGTGATCGCCGTGCACGAGGCGAGGCTGACCGCGAGCAGCTCCTGCGGGTCGGGCCCGGCGTCGTCTGCCGCCGCTGTCCAGCGGCTCGTCGACCGTGAGCTGGTGGTCGCGCACCTGCACGGTGTGCCTGAACGTGCTGCCGTCGCGTCGCGCGGTGGCTTTCATCCCTGTCAGCCCTCCAATCTGCGTCGTCAGCCCTCCGATCGACCCCTCATCACAAGTCTCCGCACAGATACTCCTGCCGTCTGACATCGATCACTTGAGCGACTCGGACCGCGCGGGTGGCGTTTGCAGCGGCTCTCGGGCGACAGCGGGTTGAACAGCAGCCCGGTGAGCAGCTTGGGGAAGAAGAACGTCGACTTCGGCGGCATGTTCTCGCCGGCCGCCGCGACGTCGCGGACCTGGGCGACGGGCGTCGGGCGCATCAGGAACGCCGCGTCGTAGTCGCCGGAGCGGACCATCGCGAGCGCCTCCTCGGTGTCGCGCGCGTAGAACAGGCCGTTGAAGTGCGAGATGTCCTCGTCGCTGAGCCCGAGCGCGCCCTTCAGCAGCAGCGCCTCGAGCACGCCGGTGTCGAGGTGGCGGTAGGCCTCGGAGTGGCCCGGCAGCGCCGCGTCGGCGATCGCCTGGTCCTTCAGCGTCAGGCGCAGCGCGCGATCGTCGCGGCCGTCGATGTAGCCGAGCTGCAGCGGCGCCGCTCGCCGCGGCGCGGGCGCGATCTGCTCGACGGGCACCTCGGCGATGTCGAAGTCGCGCTCGAGCGCCCGCCTGAGCGCGTCGCGGCGGTCCTCGTCGAGGCCGCCGACCAGGCGGTGGGTGGGGAACACCGTCAGCCCGGGATCCTCGAGCGCGACCAGGCACATGAGGATGTAGCGGTGCTCGCCCTCGCCGCCGACCTCCCGCGCGTAGGCCTGCATCGTCTCGTAGCGGTGGTGGCCGTCGGCGATCAGCAGCTCGGCGTCGCGCGTGGCCGCCTGCACGGCCGCGATCGCCTCGGGATCGGCCACCCGCCAGAGGCGGTGGACGGTGCCCTCGGCGTCGGTGACCTCTCCCCACGGCGGTCTGCTGCGGTGGCCGGCTCGAGCGCGGTCCAGGCGGCCTGGGTCGGGGTCGGAGTAGAGCGAGAAGATCGGGGAGATGTTCGCGCGCGTCGCGCGCGTCAGGCGCAGCCGGTCCTCCTTCGGGCCGGGGTGCGTGCGCTCGTGCGGGCGCACCCGCCCGGGGCCGTACTCCTCGATGCGCACGCGGCAGAAGAACCCGCGCCGCGTCGCGTGCGTGCCGTCGGGTCCGGTGTAGTCCTGGGTGTGCGCCCACATCGCCGGCTGCGGCGTCGCGCACGAGCGCGCCCTGCAGCTGCCAGCTCTCGAACAGCTCGCCGCGCGCGGCGTAGCGGTCCGGCTCGCCCTGCGGGCAGGTCGATCGCGACGACGTTGTACGGCGAGCGCGCGAGCAGCGCGGCGCGCTGCTCGCGCGTCGATCACGTCATACGGCGGCGCGACCACGTCCGCGAGCGGGCCGACGACGACGGGTCGTAGTGCAGCGCGCGCAGCGGTTGGACGTCGGCCATGGGCGGTGACTGAGGCTAGCAGCGTGAGGAGCCCGCCGAGTCCGGGCGGGGATCCAACCGCTCGCAGCTCCCGGCATGGCGTCCAGTGCGTCTACTCTTAGCTCATCGGGGCGTGGCGCAGCCTGGTAGCGCACTCGCTTTGGGAGCGAGAGGTCGCTGGTTCGAATCCAGTCGCCCCGACTATTTGAGCCTTATTTGAACCGCCGCCGTTAATAGTGCTTTGTTAGGTTTACTCGTCTTTGTTGGGATGGGTGTTTGAGGGGGAGCTGGTCGAGTTTGACGGGCTGGGAGCAGGTTTGGCAGCGGCCGGTCCAGCACTTGAAGATCGGCTGTATCAGCAGCACGGTCTTGGGGAGTGTCAGGCCGACCGTCGGGCTTTTGGGTGAAGGCGCTCCAGGGTGAGGAAGCCGTGCGCGGCGGTGACCAAGGCGGTGTGGTGGTACCAGCCCAGGTATGAGCGCCCCTCGTAGTGGTCGAGCCCGAGCTCACCCTTGAGCTGCTTGTAGTCGAGCTCCATCTTCCAGCGCATCCGTGCCAGCCGCGTGAGCTGCTCGGGCGGGATATCGGCGGGCAGGTTTGAGATCCAATAGTCGGTCGGTCGCGCTTGGTCCTCGGGCCACTCGGCGATTAGCCACTCCTCGCGCGGGGGCACCTCGGCGCCCTCGCGCCACCCCTGCCGTCCTGGGTCATCGCGCCAGCCATGGCCGGCGTGAACACGCGCGAAGATGAACCTCGAGGTGACCGGCTCGCCGTCAGGACCGTCGCGGAAGGTGACCATCTGAGCGGCATCTGCTCCAAGCCGGCCGATCAGCGCGCCGATCGGCTCGGGCTTGCTGTCCGGCCGCGGCCTGATCGGCGAGCGAGTCGCCTTGGCCTTCTTGGGCGGCACCGCGAACACCGTCCCTTGCCTGAACACCTTCGCTTTCGGCCCAACTGACAGCACGTACTCGCACCCGGCCTTGTGCAGACGATCACGCAGCCAGGTGTTCTCCCCGTAGGCTTGGTCGCCGAGCACCGGCGCCTTCGGCACATCCCAGCCGGCGGCTCGCTCGACCAGTTCGACCCCGAGCTCCGACTTGGTCTTGAACGCGACCTCGTCGGGGATCTTCGCCTTCTGCCGCCGCTGCTCATCAGCGCACCAGTCCTCGGGCAGATACAGAGCCCACCCCAGCGGCACCGTCCCCTGCTTTCCGACAGCGTGCACCGACACACCTATCTGGCAGTTACCCGTCTTGCCCAACGTCCCCGAGTACTGACGCTTGACGCCCGGCGAGTCCTTGCCGTCCTTCGGAAACCCGGTGTCGTCCAGAACCCACGCCTCCACATCGATCTCCGCAACCACGCGCTCGGCCACCGCCTTGACCACCAGCGCCGGGTCCCACGGACTATCGGCCACAAACTGCTGCATCGACTGATAGTCAGCATCCCCGGCCAGCCGCCCGACCATCGGCTCAAGCGACTTGCGAGGACCCTGCTCCAAAAGCCCCCGCAGATACAACGAGCCATTGACCCGCTGCACCGGCCGGTTCATCGCCTCCGCGAGCACCTCACCCGCGAACGCTTCCAGCCGCTCCTTCACCGCCACCGGAGCATCCACATCCACCGTCATCACAGCCATCATGCCCCCCCGCGTCGAGAACCACGGACGCAGAAGGGTTCGCCGCAACAGCAGCGAAGTCCTACCCAAAACCTAACAAAGCACTATTAAGGGCGGCGGCGGTGTCCTGCTCGCCCCGCGTGCGCGTTTTGTGTGGCTGCTTCTCGTGGTGGTCGAGTGCGGTGGTGAGGGTGGGGTTTGCGAGCGTGGCGAAGGGCTCGGCGATCTCGGCGTGCTGTATGTCTTGGTCGTGTACGTGTAGGCGCAGGAATAGCGCCTGGTTCCATTGGCGGCGCAGGTGGGCGGGCGCGTTGGTGTAGGCGCGTTGGCAGCCGGCGAGGAGGTCCAGGGCCTTGTCGAGCGTGCTCTGTACGTCGGTCGCTGAGCGCTGTGCGATGGCGAGCTGCGCTTCGGCGCTGGTGATCTGTCCGGCGATGCGGTCTTGCTCTTGGTGGAGGAGGTCGAGGGGGATTGCGCCTTGGTAGTAGGCGTGTAGGAGCTTGGTGCGCTCGTCGGTGAGCTTGGCGAGCCGGCGTTGCTGGCGGGCGGTCTCCTGCTCTGCTTGTGTGCGCATCCCGGCGAGCGCGTGGTCGAGCTTGGCGCGGATGGTGCGGATTTGCTTGGCTGAGGGCGCGACGTGGGCGTATAGGTGCTCGACGGCGTGCTCGATCGTGTTGGTGGGTATGTATGGCTGTTGGCATCCGTTGCGGCGGGTGCGTCCGATGCAGAAGAAGTAGGGGTAGGTGCCGCCGTTGCCTTTGGCGTGGGTGAGGCTCATGCGGGAGTTGCAGCGTCCGCAGTAGAGGGTGCCCTTGAGGTAGTGGTCGTGCTTGCGGTCGCGCTCCTCGGCGTGCCCGTGTGCTTCGAGGACGGCGCGGGCGCGCTGGAAGGTCGTCTTGTCGATCAGTGGCTCGTGGTTGCCGTCGTATTCGACACCGGCGTAGCGGACGATCCCGACGTAGTAGGGGTTGACGAGCAATGCGGCGAGCTGTGAGCGTGAGAGCGGTTTCGCGGGTCGTGTCGGGGTGGGTCGGGTGACGAGGCCGCGATCTGTGAGGGCGTCTTGGAGGGTGTCGAGGGTGTAGGCGCCGGTGGCGTAGGCGGTGATCGCCCAGCGGACGTGTGGGGCGCGTTCGGGGTCGATTTCCACGGTGCGGATTTCGTGTCCCTCGATGGTCTTTCTGACGTTGAGGTAGCCGATTGGTGCGCGGGTGGGTGTGCCGCCGGTCTTTGCCTTCTGGATGAGTCCCTTGCGTGCCTCGGCGGCGAGGTTGGCGGAGTAGAACTCGGCGTTGGCGGCGACGATCGCGTGCATGAACCGTCCGAATGGCGTGTCGTCGATGTTCTCGGTGACGGACACGAGTTCGATCTTGGCGGTCTTCAGGGTGTAGCTGATGGTGGCGTCGTCGTAGCGGTTGCGGGCGAGGCGGTCGACCTTGTGCACGATCACGTAGTCGAGGTCTCGCTGCTGCTTGACGCGCTCCAGCAGCGCGCGCAGCTCGGCACGGTCGGCGGTCTTCGCGGACTCGCCACGGTCCACGTACTCACCGACGACCTCCGCGTCCAGGCTGGCTGCCTTGCGTAGGCACGCCTCGCGTTGCGCGGGGATTGAGTATCCCTCGGGCTCGCGGTTGCGTTTGGCCTGCGCGCTCGTGGACACTCGCAGGTAGATCGCGGCGCGCTTCATGAGCATCCACCCCGCCCGGACTTGCGGTCTTGTTCGTTCGGGTGCTCTGTGAGGGCGAGCGCGAGCAGCGCCGCGACGAAACGGTCAAGATCGGGCGGGTTACGGCAAACCGCACGGACGCGCACAGTGTGGTCGCCTGTCATCTGACGGGCGCACGATGAGGCGACGCGGGCTCGCCGGACTGTTCGCTGCGATTGTGCGCCGGCGGCTCGCCGTCGTCTGGGTGAGACGCGGGTCGTGGCGGGTTGTTTGTCGGGGTTGCTCATTGGTATGTCTCGCTTTCCGTGCTAGTGGTGGTGTAGTCCCGGAGTTGGTAGATGTCGTCGCAGTAGTGGCAGGGAGAGTGGCGTTGCCCGAAACGGGTGCGCTGGTCCTCGTGCGCGGCCGGGTAGACGATCTCCTCGCAGCGCCCGCAGACCTTCAGGTGCTCGTGGTCGAGCTGTGGGTAGAAGTCCTCGGGGTGGTGGGTGAGTCGTCCGAGGGGTCCGGCTTTGCGTGCGAGGGTTCGTGCGGCTTGCTCGCGCCACTCCAAATAGATTGTGCGTCGCTTGTGTTGTGCGTGGCGACTTGTCGTGTCGTGTTCTATGTCCCGGGAGAGCTGGTCGAGATCGTTCAGGGTGAGCAGATCGCCGTCGCGTAGCCGGTTCCACGCGCGTCGTAGCGATGGTCCGTCGCCGTGGTCTGCGGCGAGCGTTCTGATGTGCTTGGCCTGGGTGTCGGTGTAGTCCCTGACGAGTAGAGCGACCTCCTCGGCCACTGCGGCGCCGGGCGGGCTGTCGGGTGGCGACCGGAGTTCTGGCAGCGCGTCGGCGAGGTCGTTTGCGATGGCGCGCAGCACCTCATTCTCTTGCGGGCGTGGCGGTGTGTTTGAGGCGAGTAGAAGCTCGATTGCTTGCGCGCCCGGGTTTTGGAGTCGGTTGAAGTAGGGGGCGAGGGTGGGCGCGTACTGGTGCAGGTGCTTGCGCATCGCGGCGGGGTTCTCGCGTAGACGCTGACGCTTGTTCTCTTCTGCCTCGCGTTCTTTGCGTGCGTGCGCGAGTGCCCGTTCGTGGGGTGCGTGGGCGGCGTGCAGGATGTCGAGTAGTCCCAGGCCGGTATTGCCGTCGAGGTCCGTGAGGCAGTTGACGGTCATAAGCTGGTGCGGAGACCACGCTATCCCTGCGGCACCGGCGATGAACGCGCGGCGCTTGTGTAGGGGCGGGCCGTGAGAGAGAGCACGGGCGAGAGCGCCCAGGAACCGGCGCGCGCGAGTGTCGGTCGTTGTGAGGAACAGCAGCGCGGGCGGGTAGGCGTGGCGGTCGCGCCATGCGTTGTTGGTGATGTAGGCGGCGTAGAGCGCGGCCTTGGCGCGCAGGCGGGTGTGTGACATCGTGCCGAGGTCGATCTCAACGAACGCCCACAGTGAGCGTTCCTGCTCGTCCAACAGGCCGAGCGTGGCGTCCGGGGCGAGTGCTCGTTCTCGCATGCCGTCTTTGAAGGGCTCGCGGGCTTCGCTCTCCCGGTGGTAGTGGAGGCGTGTGAACCCGGCAGTCCGACCGTTCGTTACGAGCGCGACGTACAGCTCGGTCAGCGCGGTGGCGTGCGCGAGAAAGACTGGGTTGGGCTCTTGGCGCTCCCCGCCACGCGGGACGGGCTCACCGCGCATCAGGCAATCAGCGCGTCGTGTCGGCCAGTGATGGTTCGGTGCTGAACCCTGCTCACGGTAGGGACGAGTACGCCCCGCGAGTCCGAGGTCGTGCAGGCGGCGGGTGCGGTAGCGAAGCGTCCGCTCAGGAATCTTGGGGAACAGGCGTGCGAGCTGGTCTTGGCGTACCACGCGATGCGAGCACAGCACGTCCAGTAGTCGCCGGTCGAGGTCGGTCAGTGCGCTGGCCGTCCCGGTGGGGGTGGGGGTGCGACGACGAGGCCGGACGACACGATCACGGTCGCTGGAGCGAGAACTACTCATGGGCAGAAGACCTGGGCACTCGCGGACGGCATGAACCCGAACCAGAGCGCATCAACGGCACGAGTAGGGACGGGTAGAGAGAGTCGGGCGCGCCCGACTCTCCCGGATTTTCCGACAGCAAGCCAAAAACGGCAGGTCGCGGGTTGCCGATCGCAAACGACCGAACGGCAAGAACTCGAGAGGGCAGGGCGGTGGAGTGTGCGACGGGTGCCCATACTCGTTAAGCACCGGAAGCAACGAAACGGGGTCAACGGGTTTCGGTTCATGCGTGTACTGACCGCGAACTCCCCGAACCGGCAACGAGATTTCGCCGAACATCCGTCCAGCGAGCGTCGTAAGGGCGATACGGCCCGGCGCGTTCAAGCACCGGGCCGTGGTGAGACGGGCGTCTGCTGTCGCGTCGGGGATATCCCGAGCGCGCCGGATTGGGTTCTCAGGCGTGTCCTCGCGGCCCGCGCGATCCGGGCGACTGCGGCCTCCTCTTCGGCCTGTGACGCGAGCACCGTGACGGATACGTCGAGTGCGTCGGCGAGCCCGCACAGCTTGCGCCACGTGGGGTTGCGACGACCACGCTCGATACCGGAGAGGTATGTGGGGTGCATCTCGGCGGCGAGCGCGAGGTCTTCGATGTTGACGCCGTAGGCCTTGCGCAGGCGACGAACTGCTCGCCCCAAGTCCGCGCCGGTCGCATGAGCGCTCATACGCTGATGAACCCGAGTGTGTCGAGATGCCGCACGCACCGTGAAGCCCATACCTGCTCGCCGCTGGTGTGCAGGACGCCCTCGGCCTCCAATGCGCTGAACGCATCGCTCGTCCTGACAGGCTCTACGTCGCCGAGTGCGATCTCCAGTTCGCAGCGAGAGTGCAATCCCGGCCGTTCGAGGGCTTGGAGGACGAGCAGCCGCTCAATGGCGAGATCGGGATGCTCGACCGCGACACTGTTCAGCAACGTCGCGTTCATGTCGATCGGGCTTATGCCCGCAGCGAGCAGGCCCCGCGTATGGGCCTTGATCGCGTGGCCGAGCGTCCTGATGGCCCACTCCGACACTCGTGTGCGGAGAGGGCGGATGATCGTGTGCATGTCGGTTCCTCCTTTGGGTTCGGAGGCCCCGAGGGGTCTTACGCTCTGGCAGGAAGAACGCCCGGTTTATGCCGATAGGGTGTCTTCTGTGCCGGGAGTGCGAGCTCTCGGTGCCACGGCGCCCGGCGGTCCTACCCGCGCGGGCGCCAACTTGTATGTTCGGTTCGCCCCAACCTAGCAGAACTTGGCTGCGACGTAAAGCCCTGTTGTGGGGCGCAGAACGATGAGCGACGACACGACAGACCCCATCCTGGCCTCCCAGCACGCCCTCGGCGCAGCGCTACGCGAGCTGCGCACCCGTGCCGGTCTCACCCAGAAGGAGCTGGGCGCCCGCGCAGGAGCAGATGACACCTACCTCTCCCAGGTCGAGGGCGGACACCGCGACATCCGCTGGTCCACCGTCACACGCCTCCTACGCGCCCTCGACGCGACCATAGGTGATCTCGCGGCCGAGGTCGAACGGCAGTGCCGGTCGAGAAGCTAGGGACTTGGGCAGCGGTGCATTCCGTCGGACTTGGGCGTCGCTGGCTACAGCGCCGCTCGGCTCTCGTCTGGCTTGGCGTCACTCGGGAGCGTCTCTGGCGGTGGGATGGTCACTGGGCGCCGTGGTAGTCGCGATCCCGCTGATCGCAACGTTGCGTTTGCGCTCTTGGCCGACAGTCTGATGTAAGTTCCGGCGATCCGTGAATAGTGCCAGCGATCACGAGGCGGACGCCGTCCGCGAAGGGCGCGAACTTCTCGACGCCTTCTATTTTCCCGACGACGAGAAGGAGCGCGCGACGGAGTTCCGAGAAAACACGATCCGTCTGATCGTGTTCGACCTGCACCTGACATGGAGTAAAAAGTCAAGGGGCTGCGCGGGTTGGCGCTGAGCGGTTCGGGCGTGGGGTGGCGGGCGTCCCGGGGCAGCGACGGTGGGTCAGACTGACATTCGCGGGTTGGTGCCGCATGACTGGTATCCGTCGGGAGCTGCCTCGGTCTAGCGTCGCGGGTCGCCGGCGAGCCGGCGTCGCATAGGTGTTGCGAGGGTTCTCCTTCTGGGAGGGAGCGCCCGCCACCCCACGCTCGAGCACGATCTTGTTCTTCAGTGAGTCCGCAGTGGCTGCTCGGTCGCGATCGCCCACACGAACCCGGCGAGCTCACGGGCGCAGGCGACCACGATCTTCTGGTGTGGCTTGCCGCGGCCGGCCATCCGGCTCCAGCGTCGATGCAGTCGCTGCTGGCAGCGCCACGCATGCTCGATGACCTGCGGGTCCTGGCCGCGCTGGCGACGCGATAGCTCATAGCCGACCGTCGGGCGCCGGCGGCCGTTCCACGCTGACTCGACGAGCAGCCGCCGCGCGTGCGCTGAGCCGGCCTTGGTGATCGAGCCCTGCCTGCGGCTCTCGCCGGAGGAACGCTCTGAGGGGACCAGCCCGACGAAGCTCATGAACTGCTCGGCGGTCTTGAACCTCGTGAAGTCCCCGGCCTCGGCGACCAGCCCGATCGCTGTCAGCGTGTCGATCCCGCGCATGCAGCGAAGTCGAGCGATCAGCTCGCGGTGAGGGCCCTCGCTGGCGAGACGGTCAAGCTCTGCCTCGAGCATCTCGATGCGCCGGTCGACCTGGTCAACAGCGAACAGGTAGTCATCGAATGCCTGCTGCTGGCCAGGAAGCTCGAACGCTTGGCGGCCGAGCCACGCACGACGCGTGATGCCCCAACACGTCGTCGGCATCGTCCGCTCGTGACGCAGACAGAACTTCCCGAGGCGGTGACGGGCACGCATCCTGTCCAAACGCGCGTCCTCACGCGCCCGGACGAGATCGCGCAACGCCTCATGCTCGGGTGTCGGGATGAAATCTCCGTCAAAAGTCCAGCGGCATGCAGTCCCGCCAGCCGCCTAGGAGCGTGGGTCAGTAACCGTCCCGGGTGTGGTGGGCGGCGTCGCGTCGGTCGGGCGGTAAGGGGGTGGGTTGAGCGCTCCGCGAGAGCTGTGATAGTCGGGTCTTGCGGGGTTTCTTGGGGCTTGCCGTTGGTCTGGTGAGCCCGTTCCGGGTTCAGGTTGCCCCGATGATGGCGAGTCCTCCGGCGCGGTGGAGCTTGAGCAGGTTGTGGATCGCGCAGTGGAAACGCCATTGCGCGCGGGCGGCCTGTTCGCCGCGTAACAGCAGCCGCCGGGTGTCTTGGACGGTATGCATCTGGCCGAACACCGGCTCCACGATCGCCTTGCGCCGAGCGTAAACGGCATGGCCCTTCTTTGTTTTCAGCTTGCGTGCCATGCGCTGCTTGGGGGTCGCGTTCTTCGGGATCGGTCCCCTTCGAGCGGGCGGCGGCTCTGAGCGCTTGAAACGGCCGGTCGCGATGTGCGCGTCCAGCCCATGCGTCATGGTGGTCTTGACGTTCTGCTCGGAGAAATAGCCTGCGTCGGCAGTCAACGCCGCGTCATCGGGCAGCTGCGCATCGATCGCATCGAGGTTCTCCTGGAGCTGCTCCAGCGCTGGCTCCAGCTGCTCAGCGTCGGGTGCCTGATCGGAGAGCTCGGACGCGACGATCACCTGCGACCGGGAGTCCACGACCGCCTGGCCATTGAAGCACTGATGAAAAGAGCCGTCAGAGGTCTTCATGATCCTCGACTCCGGGTCGGTGAAGTTGCGCTGCGCCGTGGGCTTCGGCGCGAACGGATCACGCCCATTCGGTGGTCTGCGGGGTTTCTTGCCCTGCGCCTGCATCTCAGCGCGCCGTGCGCCCTCGCGCTCGGCGGCCTCGGCCTCCAACGCCGCCTTGGCTTCGCGGATCACCGCCAAGCGCTGCTCGCGGCGCCCCAGCTCCGCCGGCAACTCGTCGCCGCGCCGCTCTCCCCCGAAGCGCTCGTCCTCCTCGGCGTCAGTGCGCTCGGCCTCAGCCAGCAGCGCGTCGACGTTCTTGCGCAGCACCGCGATCTCGCCCTCGAGTCCTGCCTCCTTGCGGACCATCCGCTCGTAGCTCATCGCCTTGTGGCGAGAGGCATTCGCGCGCAGCTTGGTGCCGTCGAGAGCCAACGTCCCCAGCCCAACCATGCGCGCCTGCTTGCACAACCGCAGCGCCTGCACGAACAAGTCCGAGAGCGCCTCCAAGTGACGCTTGCGAAACCGAGCGATCGAGCGGTAATCCGGGTGCTGGCCGGCGCACAGCATCCGCACCGCCACATCCCTGAAGGTCGCCGCCTCCAGCTTGCGCGAGGAGGCCACCCCGTTGGCATAACCGTAGATCAGCAGCTTGAGCATCAGCCGCGGGTCATACGGCGGGTAACCCCGCTCCTCCTCATAGGCCGCGTAGATCGGCGAGAGATCCAGCGCCGACTCCACCAGATCCGAAACGAAGTGCGCAAGATCGCCCTCCGGCACCCACTCCGAAAGGACCGGCGCCATCAACAACACCTGATCCGGGTCATAGGACCGAAATGTCTTCTGCTCCCCGGCCGGCGACCGCGCGGCCCGCTCGCCACCCTCACCCGCCGGCACCTCCAGCAACCGCTCCTGCACCGCCGCCTCCGACATCACAAACCTCCGCGCCGTGAACGACGAAATCCTCTAAAACCCGCCGGACAGCACCGCGTTACTGACCCACGCTCCTAGCGTCGCGCTTATCGGTCTTCACCCGGTCACCGGGCCGCGAGGGCACCAGCCCAGGCGCAACGATCACGCTGTCCATACCCGCTGCGACCAACGCGCGATGAAGTCCGAACCCCGTCGGCCCGGCCTCCTGGCAGACCCGCGCGCCCGGCCACGCCCCGACCTCTCTGAGCAGCTGCTCGTGGTCATAGCCAAGCGTTCGCTCGCGCAACAGCTCACCATCACGCACCGCCGCCAGCCTCACTGACGACTTGTGCACATCCAACCCGACTACGACTACCCTGCGATCCTCTGACATGGTCGGTGACCTCCGTATGTGGCTCCGCCGGGATCAAACCCCAGCAACCCACGCAAATGCGCAGGCCGCCGGCCATCCTCACCGAGCACCCGGACCCACCCGGCCACTCCATCCTGTCTAGCCGCCGAGGTTGTACGTCAGCGCCAGTTGAGAAGCTGACGGCTGCGCTGGCCACCCCTACGGTTGCCGTCGTCTCCTTCGCATGTTCTCGACATATGGGCTGCCGATCCGGTTCCCAGCGCAACGAGTAGCCCGAGTGTCGTCCGGCAGATCACAGTGTCCGTGGAACCTCGGGCGGCTCAGGTATCGGGCCTTTTGGGCAAAGGCATACACTCGGGCCCATGAACTGTGCCCGTTCAGAGGCGAGGTGACGTGTCCGATTCTGGCGTGACGCCCGCTCCGGAAGAACGTACGGCCTACATAACGATGCGCCGCGCCCTCGATGTGCTTATCACGGGGTCCGAGCCGCTGCGCGTTCGGTTGCAGCTCGCAGAGCGAATCTTCGGGGTTCTGGACCCGCAGACAGAACTCGTCACTACGCTGGAGCGCACTATCTATGGCCGCATCGCTTCGAGTCTCGTGAGCGGTGGTCCCGAAGCCGACGACGAAGATGAAGACGATGAGTACTCGCAGATAGCCGTCGAGGAATCCATCGCCATGCTGGACGATGACATAGCGGTTTTGATTGCCCGCGACATGTTGCGTCTATACGAGCTGACTGCCGGCCCACCGGATGAGTCTCGACGGTGGCCCCAGGAACGGTGGCCAGAGGATCAGCGGCCTTGAGGAGCGCGAATCGTCGCCCTACTCGGCTGTAGCGTCCGGTGCAGCCGCCCGATGGTCTCGGCCGTCTCGTGGTTCAAATACCGTCCAGTTAGGGCGATTGCTGACAGTAGTCACCTGTGGGGGTGGCGTATGTCAGAGGACGGTCCCGGGTTCTGTCGTTCTTTCGCGCGTGCGTCATCGGCTGAGTGTTTGCCTGACGAGTTGGAGCGGGACCATGAGGGTGTTGGGCGTGAGGTCCGAGGGCTCGAATCCGAATGCGCGGTAGAAGGATGCGGCACGCTCGTCGATGGCGTCTACGGTGACTGCTCGGATGGCGAGCTCGTCGGAGGCTCGTAGGACGCGCTGGAGCGCGTCGAGTAGCAGGCTGCGTCCGAGGCCGGTGCCCTGATGGGGGATGGAGACGGCTAGGCGGGCGAGGAGTGCGACCGGGATCGGGAAGTGCCGCGAGAGCCCTCGCGTGACGTTGGCGCTTGCTTGCTCGTACTCGACTTGAGCCGCGACAAGTGTGTAATAGCCTGCGACGTTGCCGTCGGGGTCAAGGGTGACGAATGTACGGGCGGCGTCGCGGCGCTGGCTCTGGCCGGCGTAGGCGCGCAGCCAGCGGTCCAGGCTCTCCTGACCGCAGTTGAAGGTCTCGACGCGATGTGCCCCACGGTCGAACGCCGTGGTCGCGGTCAGCCGCTGCGTCACGCGGAGGGTAGAACGCTCGGCTTCTGAGTTAGCCGGCGCAGGCCTTGTTCGGCGTTGGGGGAGGGTTGCTCCAGTGCGGTGAGAAAGCGCTGGGCGGCCTCGTCATCGACGACGTACCGGGTGCGCTCAGCGAGGGTGCGCTCGGCCTCGCGGCGAGCTGCCTGGCGTACGAACTCGCTGAGGGTCTCGCCATTGACGGTTGCGGCAGCCTGCTCGAGGTTGCGCTCCTCCTCGGTGATCCGGATCTCGATCCTGCGCGTCTTCGTGGGGGAGGGCATCTGCCATAGTGTACGGCATACGTCCGGACAAGTCGCAATCTCAAACGGCGGCAGCTATAGCGTCGTATGTAGTCGTCCGATCGTCTCGACCGCGTCGTGGTTCAAATACCGTCCAGTTAGGGCGATTGTTCAGAAAACCATGAAGCAGCGAACACGGGCGAAAACCCCTGGAAACACTGGCTCTGGTGCGCGGTTTGTCCGTGTTCGCGACTTTCGAGGAAGGCCCACCAGGCGGGGGCTTGACCGCGCCCATGCTCTCGCACTCGGCGCGATTTCATCGCAACAAGCGCAATCGTGCCCGTGAGTTGGTTTTTCCGTCGTGGGCGCCGCCTATCCTTTGCGGGTGATGCAAAATTGGCTGTCCTCGCACTCCGCACGACTGACCTGTGTATCGGTCCCTCGACCGACGCGAGGACGGATGCTGCGCAGGCTCGGTGCCATTGACGCAGCATCGGCAAGCAATGCCTCGACCAGGAAGGAGGCACGTCTATACGCCAAGGACAACAGCGATGCCGGGACCCACCCGGCACCCAGCAAGCCGGCGACCCGCGCAACGTTCGAGCAACCAGTGACGATCCGCAGGCCCGGCGAGACATGCTCGCGGAATCTCCGTGAGCTTCGGCGGCACCACGCCGCTCCATCCGCCATCGGGCGACGCATACGCGACGATGCAGGGCGGCGCAAGCCCGCCCTCCCCGCGACTCCGGCGCAACGACGCCAACCACCACTGCAACCACGGAGGAAAAGTCTTGACAGGCAACACACCCGACTCAATCACGGCGCGGCTGACCCGGAAAGCACTCCGCTTCTGGGAAGCCCGCGAAACACTCGGCCTGATCATCGCGGCAGGCATCGCGGCAACGATCTGGCTGCCGTGGATCACAGGAAAGCCGACAATCACGATCCTCGAGGTGCCTGCGCTCATCTGGATCGTTAGGGCGCTGCTCAGGCCCGGACGTCCGCCTCTGGTGTAAGCAGCAGCCGCGGCGGAAGAGGTGATCAACAGGGGTCCCCGTCCCGGGGGCCCCTGTCTGTCGGCACCGGGGTTGCCGCGGCCTCCTGTTCGGGGCTGCGCTCCTCCTCGGTGATCCGGATCTCGATTCTGCGGGTCTTGTTCGGGGCACCTGACTCCGCCCGCCGGCGTATAGCATCCGCCCGGACGAGCTATGCCCCGGTCGCGGCTGACTTCCGACCCGCTCCCAATTTTGCGCCCGCCATCCGAGCGAGCTAGACCAGTTACTCGTCGGGCGACTCGACGATGCGCAGGTGCTCACCCGCGCGCGTGATGCTCATGAGTCGCTGGACCTGCTGGGAGCCGCGGGTGAGCGCGAGCATCTGTCCGCGCTCCTGGGAGCGCTCGTGCGCCGCGAGGATGATCCGCAGGCCGGTCGAGTCGATGAACTCGAGGTCGTCGAGGTCGAGCACGATCAGCGACACGCCGTCGGTCTCGGCACTCTCGATCTCGTCCTGCAGGAGTGGCGTGCTCGCCAGATCGAGTTCGCCGTGCAGGCTCAGCACGATTCGGTCCGGCTCTTTGCGGACGTCGATCTGCAGGTGCTCGACCTGCATGCGCTCCTGAGCCGCCACACCCGGATGTTACCGCAGGGCTTTCGCGCCCCTCCCTCCCTTCGCTCATTTTTCGTGACCATCAGGGCTCCTCGAGCGATGCGCGGGCGCCGCGCCTCGACACGCCGTCGGGAGCTCCGCGCGGTCGACGGGCGCCACGTGGTGAAGGGCTTATCGTCACACGGTGGCGGGCTCATCGGGAGGGGGCGCCGCGGCGGCGTCCAGACGCACCGCGAGCAGCGCGACGTCGTCGCGGAGTCTGCCGACGGCTCGCTCGAGGGCTGCGTGCTCGATGTGCTCGAGCAGTCCGTCGAGGGCCAGATGCGCCGCTCCCGCGCACAGCCGACGCAGTCCTCGCTCCCCGAGCTGCCCGCCCGCGCGGCCGGCCTCGGTCACGCCGTCCGTGTACAGCAGCAGCGTCTGGCCGGGGTTCAGCGCGGCGTCGCGTTCGACGATGTCGATCGGATCGACGACGCCCAGCAGCGTGCCCGGCGCGCCCAGCGGCGTGACCTCGCCGCCCCGGTCGATCAGCAATGGCGGTTGATGCCCGGCGAGGGCGACGGTGAGGCGCGCGCGATCGGGCCCGGGCGTCATCAGGACCAGGCAGACGGTGCACAGGTCCGCGCCGGGGGGCTGCAGGCGCAGCGCGCGGTGCAGCGTGTGCAGCATCTCGGCGGGCGACTGGTCGCTGAGCGCGGCCGCTCGCAGCGTATGCCGCGCGAGCGCGGTGACGCCTGCCGCCCGGGGTCCCTTGCCGCAGACGTCGCCGATCACGAGCATCCAGTGGCCCGTGCGGCATTCGAACAGGTCATAGAAGTCGCCGCCGACCTCGTTCACCTCGCCCGCCGGCGAGTACCTTGCCTGGATCTCCACGCCGGGTATCTCCGGGAGGGACTCCGGCAGCAGGGAGCGCTCGAGGATGTGGGCGATGCGCGAGCGCTCGGTGTACAGCCGCGCCCGTTCGACGGCCGTCCCGGCGCGGCGGGCGAGGCGCTCGCCGAGCGCCAGGTCAGCGGAGGAGAGGCGGCGTGGAGATTCGGAGGAGACCAGCGTGATCGTCCCGATCGTCCTCGTCGCGCCGATCATCGGCACGATGATCACCGCCTGCGGGCCGATCGTCCGCAGCAGCTCCAAGTGCTCGTCGTCGTGAGCGTAGGCGGCGAGGGCATCGGGCTGGATGTCGGTGAAGATGCGAGCCTGTCCGGTGCGCAGCACCTCGGCGACGCCGCTCGGGTCATCCAGCGCGGGTCGGTAGCGGCGGTCGAGCCGCTCGGCCATCGCGAGCCTGGCGGGATCGGAGTGATAGACGGTCACGAGCTCGATCTCGTCGCGCTCGTTCAGCACGTCCACCGCGCACCAGTCCGCCAGTCGCGGGACCGCCAGGCGCGCCACCCGCCGCAGCGTCTCGGCATAGTCCATCGAGGAGGCGAGCACGCGGCTGGCCTCGGCCATGAAGCTCTCGTTCAACTGCGCGCGCTTGACCTCGGTGATGTTCTCGAACACGTTCACCGCGTACAGGATCCGGCCGGTCTCGGGATCGAGCACTGGCGAGGACCTGACCATCAGCCAGCGTTCCTCGCCGGTGGCGCGGACGATGTTCCTCACGAGCAGCGGCTGCGGGTCCTCACCCGCGAACAGCCTGCGACCGGGCATGCTCTCCAGGTCGAGCTCGCGGCCCTGCTCGTCGAGCACCTGAAAGCGGGGCATGATCGTGCCCGGCTGTGCGCTCATCAGCTCCTCGGGCGTGGCGACCCCGAGGAGGTCGGCGGCGGCCTGGTTGGCGAACACCATCCGCCCGTGCTCGTCCATCACGGTGATCGCCTCCGCGAGGTTGACGAGGATCGCCTCCAGGCGCCGCTCGAGACGTAGCAGCTCGGAGATGGCGGCGTCGTTCACCGGCTCGGTGTTGACGCTGATCGGGTCCCCCTGTGATCTCGGCATCGCGCATGGGCCGGCATCGTCGATCGTCGGCCTCGCCTCAGCCTTTGTGGATCTCCGGCAGGGTCAGTATCGCAGCGCGCCGGACCCATTCCCGTCGAATGTCTCGGCGCAGCCCTCGGAGCAGAACCAGTGCGTCCGCCCGTCCGCGACCCGCACGATCGCCTGTGTGCGATCGACTCGCATCCCACACACCGGATCGATCGCCCCGCGCCGCCGCGTCAGTCCCAGCAGCGCCGCGAAGGCGAGCGTGGCGAGCACGTTCAGTACGAGTGTGTAGTCGACCGTCACTTCGCCGAACACCTCCGCTCGCGTGGGGCGCACCTGGGGGATCAGGCCGGCGGCGTCGAACAACCCGTCGACGATCAGCGCGGCGATCACGATCGTCACGAACATCAGCCCGACGATGCGCGCGGCGTAGCGAGACCCGTAGTACTTGCGGTAGGCCAGCACGATCGGCAGCACGAGCAGATCGGCGAACACGAACGCGATCACACCGCCAAACCCGATCCCGCCCGACCACAGCACCGCCGCCAGCGGGATGTTGCCGACCGAGCACACGAAGCTCAGCACCGCGACGAGCGGGCCGACGATCACGTTCTCCAGCAGCCGCCACGGTTCGGGGGCGTCGATGATGAACAGGCTGTTGAACACGTCCTGTCCGAGCAGCCCCACGAACCCGGCCAGCAGGAATCCGATCCCGATCTCGCGATAGAGCATCGCCCAGTCGTTGCGAAAGTTGTGGGCGACGTCCGACCATGCCTGCAGCGAGCGCAGCCGCCCGCCCAGCCCCGCCCCGGCGCCCGCCCCGCCGGCGGTGTGGTGTACGTGTCCGCCCTCGACGTGCGCGGCGTGCTTGCGGGCGGCCGTCTCCAGGCGTCGTGAGACGAACACGCGCAGCAGCAGCGTCATCGTCGCGATCAGCACGATTCCCCCGACGAACTCGGCGAGCGTGAACTGCCAGCCGATCAGCACCCACATCACGATGCCGAGCTCCACCACGAGGTTGGTCGAGGCGAACTGGAACGCGAGCGAGCTCGCCGCCGAGGCCCCCCTGGCGAACAGCGATCGGGCGATCGCGATCGCCGCGTAGGAGCACGACGAGGAGGCCGCCCCCAGCCCGGTTGCCAGCAGGATCGGACGCGCGCCGCCGCCGCCGAGCGCCCGCTCGATGCGCGCTCGCGGCGCCCACGCCTGCACGGCGCCGGAGATCGCGAACCCCAGCACCAGCGCCCACCACACCTGCCACGCCATCAGCAGCGCGTTCTGCAGGCCTTCCCAGACGGTGTCGAGCACGACGATACCCATGCGCTCAGTCTGCTCGATCGCATGCCCGCGGGCCGCCCGGGGGTGCTTTCCCCGCCGACCCCGCCGACCGTTCCCGCTCGACGGTCGGCGCGCGCCGCGTGAGGCGGCGCGCGAGATAGGGTCTCGTGGATGAGCGATCGCGTGCTGCTCTTATCGTGGGAGTACCCGCCGGTGATCGAGGGTGGCCTGGCGCGACATGTGCGCAAGCTCGCCGAGGCGCTCGTGCGTCGCGGGGTATCCGTCGATGTGCTCACCCGAGGGTCCCGCGAGCGAGCCGGAATCGATCGGCGGATCCTGGAGATCGCGAGCGAGAATGGCGCTCGCGAGAGCGCCGGCGAGGATGATCGGGAGGGGTCCTCCGCGGGTTCGATCGCGGGCCTGTCGGTCGAAGAGCGCGGCGGTGTGAGCGTCTATCGGGTGCCCGAGCCCGGCTGGCCCCGCGACCTCGACCGCTTCGTCGCGTGGGTGCAGCGCATGAACGACGACATGCTCGCGGCCGGCCTGGCGCTCGCGCAGGAGCGCTCCTACGACCTCGTGCACGGCCACGACTGGCTCGTGGCGCACGCCTCCGCGGCGCTCTCCAAGCAGCTCGAGATTCCCTACGCGACGACGATCCACGCGACCGAGCACGGCCGCCATCAGGGCTGGGTGCAGGATCAGCCGCAGTCGCACATCCACTCCGTCGAGCGCGCGATGGCTCAGCGGGCCGACACGGTAATCGTGTGCTCCTACTACATGCGCGGTCATGTGGCGGACATCTTCGATATCGACGAGGGGCGCATCGCGGTCATCCCCAACGGGATCGACCCGCGCGACCTGCAGCCGGTCGGTGACCTGGACGCGCTGCGGCGCGAGTTCGCCGAGCCCGAGGACCAGCTCGTGCTGCTCGTGGGGCGGCTCGTCTACGAGAAGGGGTTTCAGCTCGCCCTGGACGCGCTGCCGGGCGTGATCGAGCGCGTCGGCGCCGTGCGGTTCGTGGTGGCGGGCTCGGGGACGCACGAGGCCGAGCTGCGCGCGCAGGCGCAGCGATTGGGCCTGTCCGAGCACGGCGCGTTCCTCGGCTGGATCGGCGACGACGCGCTGCACTCGCTCTACCGCATCGCCGATCTGTGCGTGGTGCCCTCGATCTATGAGCCGTTCGGGCTCGTCGCGCTGGAGGCGATGGCCTCGGGCTGCCCGTGCATCGTCGCCGACACCGGCGGCCTGCGCGAGGTCGTGCCCTCGGGCGAGCGCGTCGGGCTGCGCTTCAACGGCGGCGACGCCGAGCACCTCGGCGTGATGATCGAGCGCCTGCTCGTCGACGGCGAGCTGCGCGACCGCCTCGTCACCGAGGCCTCCGAGCACGTGCTGCGCTTCGACTGGGACGACATCGCTCAACGCACGCTCACGATCTACAGTGATCTCACCGCGCGGCGCGAGCATCGCGCGCGCAGCGCCTGAGCGGTGCCGGCAAGGCTGGCGGGCACGGGTCTGCGAGGGGTCGACGACGACGGGTCAAACACGGGATCGAGAGAGACGGAGGGTGAGTTTCGAGATGATGGAGAACAGCGCGGGACAGCACGTGAGCACGAGCGGCGACGGTCTGAACACCGCGCTGCGGGGGCTGATGCAGGACGACTTCCCCCTGACCCTGCACCACATCCTGCATCGCCTGCGCTGCGGCAATCCACACGCTGAGGTTGTGACCCTCGGCGAGGGGGGCGTCAGGACGCGCATGAGCTACGGGGAGAGCGCCGAGCGGATCGACCGCCTCGCGCGCGTGCTCACGAAACTCGGCATCCAGCAGGGCGATCGCGTGGGCACGTTCGCCTGGAACAACCAGCGCCACTTCGAGCTCTACTTCGCGATCCCCTGCGTCGGCGCGGTGCTGCACACGCTCAACATCCGCCTGTTCGCCGAGCAGCTCACCTACATCGTCAACCACGCCGAGGACCAGGTGATCTTCGTCGACGCCTCGCTCGTGCCGCTGCTCGAACAGCTGGCGCCGAGCTTGCAGGGGGTCCGCCACTACATAGTGATGGAGGACCCCGCCCACCCGGTCGACGCGGGCGGCCTGCCGAACGCGCTGAGCTACGAGGAACTGCTGCAGGAAGCGGGCGCGGGCGGATATGACTACCCCGATGTGGACGAGCGTCAGGCGGCGGCCCTGTGCTACACGAGCGGCACCACCGGCAACCCGAAGGGCGTGCTCTACTCGCACCGCTCGATCAGCCTGCACTCCTCCGCCACGCTGATGCGCGACGCCGTCGGCCTGTCGCGCGCCGATCGCGTGCTGGCGGTCGTGCCGATGTTCCACGCCAACGCCTGGGGCCTGCCGCACGGCGCGGCGCTCGCCGGCGCCGACCTGATCCTGCCCGACCGCTTCCTGCAGGCCGAGCCGCTGGCGGGGCTGATCGCCGCCGAGCGTCCCACGCTGATGGGATGCGTGCCGACGATCTTCGCCGACCTGCTGCGCTACGCCGACGAGCACCCCGACCTCGACCTCTCCTCGCTGTCGAACGCCGCCTGCGGCGGCTCGGCCGTGCCGCGCCAGCTGATGCGCGACTTCGAGGAGCGTCACGGGGTGCGCATATTCCAGGCCTGGGGCATGACCGAGACGAGCCCCGTCGCCACCTACTCGCGTCCGGACGAGACCGGCGAGCACGACGACGCCTACTGGGACGATCGCGCGCGCCAGGGGCGGGCGATGCCGTGGGTCGAGCTGCGCCTGATCGGCGAGGGCGGCGTGGAGGTCCCCTGGGACGGGCGCGCCACCGGTGAGATCGAGGTGCGCGGACCGTGGGTCGCCGCGCGCTACTTCCGCGGCGAGGAGGACGAGGAGAAGTTCGCCGCCGGCTGGCTGCGCACGGGCGACATCGCCTCGGTGGACGAGCGCGGATACGTGCAGATCACCGACCGCTCGAAGGACGTGATCAAGTCCGGCGGAGAGTGGATCTCCTCGGTCGAGCTCGAGAACGAGGTGATGGCCCACCCCGACGTGATCGAGGCCGCGGTGATCGCCCGCCCGGACGAGCGCTGGGCCGAGCGCCCGCTGTGCTGCGTGGTGTTGCGCGAGGGCTCCACCGTGGGCGCGCGCGAGCTGCACGAGCACCTGCGCGGGCGCGTCGCGAAGTGGTGGATCCCCGAGGAGTTCGCGTTCGTCGACGAGGTGCCCAAGACGAGCGTCGGCAAGTTCGACAAGAAGGTGCTCCGCGCGCAGCTCGCCGAGGGGACGCTGCAGGGACGCGTCTGCGTCGAGTAGGACTGCGCCGGCGAGCGGTATCGTCAACGGGATGAGTCCCGGGAGCCTGCGCGCCCGCTCGACTCGGCGGCGCCTGACGTTGGCCGGATCGGCGTCGCTGGGCACGATGCTCGCGCTTGCCCTGTCGCCGATCCCGCATGCCGCGGCAGGCGGGTCGCCCCCGTCGCATGCGACGGGGGCAGCGGGGCCGCATGCGGCCCCGCTCCGATCTCGCGCATGCGCGAGATCGCCGGGCGGCGCATGCGCCGCCCGGAACGACGTGCCACATGTGGCACGTCGCGGGGGCGCACATGTGCGCCCCCGCCGCCCGGCGCATGCGCCGGGCGCACCGCCCCTGCTCGTGCCCGCGATACCCCAGCCTGTGAGGTATCGCCCGATCGGATGCGTCCGGCGCGGGCCCGCGATCGACTACACCCACGGTCCGCGACGCCGCGAGGTGGCGCTGAGCTTCGACGACGGCCCCTACCCGCTCACGCCCAGTTTCGTGCGGATGCTCCGCGCCAATCGCGCCGTTGCGACGTTCTTCATGATCGGCGAGCAGGTCAGCGCGCGCTATCGGGCGACGCTGCACGAAGAGCTGCGCGACGGCGACGCGCTGGGCGATCACACCTACACGCACCCCGACCTGCTCGCCACCGGCGACGTGCGCGGTCAGCTGCAGAGCACGATCCAGGCGATCCGCGGGCTCAGCGGCTACACCCCCTGCGTGTTCCGCCCGCCCTACGGCGACTACGACAGCTCGGTCGTTCAGACCGCCGCCGCGCTCGGCCTGGCGACGATCACCTGGGAGGTCGATCCCAGCGACTACACCCTCCCGGGCGTCGCGGCGATCCGCTCGCGCGTGCTCGCCGGGGTGCGGCCCGGCTCTATCGTGATCTCCCACGACGGCGGAGGTCCACGCGGGCAGACCCTGGCGGCTTACCCCGGCATCATCGGGGCGTTGCGCGCCCGCGGCTATCGCTTCGTCACGGTCCCCGAACTGCTGGGCTTCCACACCGTCTATCGGCGCTGCGTGCGCGACTGCGAAGGCGCCGCCATCGCCGGACGCCCGCCGCCCGGCTCGATCGTCGAGCCGGGGTGAGCACGCCGGGACTCAGACCGCGATCATGTCCAGATCGTTCAGACATTTCGCCGCGCGTGACGCTCGTACGGTCTCGCCCGCGGACTCCATCACGCCGTTTTCCTGCAGCCGCGTAAGGGCTTCACGGATCGCGATCGGGTCGGTGTCGAGAAGCTCGACCGCCAGCTCGGCTCGTCGCCAGTCGTCGTCGTGATCGTCGCGCAGGGCCTGCGACACGATCGCTCGCTCCAGGAGAGGGTTGTGGTCGCTGGAGATCTGCTTAGTTTGATCCTGCATGGGAGTGCTCCTTCCGTGCCATGCCCCGGGCGGTGGCCGCCGTGCCGGGGCGCCTGTGTTGTGGTGAGTGTTACCGATAGTCCGTAGACTAATAGTCGTCGAGGCGGAAAGCTTGTGGCATGACGATTCGATCGGCGGCGCACGCCACCTTCGGTCAGGCGGTTCGCGCGATCCGCAACCGGCGGGGCCTCTCTCAGGAAAGTCTGGCGCTGCAGTGCGGTCTGGACCGGACCTACATCAGCGGCATCGAGCGGGGGACGCGCAACCCGAGCCTGACGAACATCCTCAAGCTCGCCGCGACGCTCGACGTCCGCCCGGAGGAGCTGTTCGCGGGTCTGCGCGGCGATGGTCCCGAGCGCCGCGAAGGGGGAGAGGTGGAGGAGTAGGGCCCTCGACGATGGCGTCCCGCGGGTGCGGCGGTCACGCCGTCCGGCGTTTGGCTGAGCGCGGGCGCGATCCTCGGTGCGCGCCGCGGGCTCGATGGTTGGCGGCTGCGCGCGCCGCGAACGTGCCCGGTGGCCGCGAGCGTCAGATCTCCGGCCGGCAGCTCCATCGGCAGGGCGTCGTGCCAACCGCCACCGCCGGCATCGCGCTCGGTTGGCCACTGGGGGCAAGTCAGGGACATTCCCGATTGCGCGGCCGGCGCTGCGGGTCGACACTGTCCCCATGCTCCAGGCGGTTACAGATCGGAGAGCGGCGCTGAGGCCGGCGCCTGCGCCGGAGACGGCGTTCCTGTACGCCGGCGTTGCTGCTTTTGCAGGGATCCAGGGTGACGCTCACGCTGTCGCGCCGGCTCGGCACCCGCGACTCGGTGTCGAGGAGCAGCTCGACCTTCGCCTGGATGGACCATCCGCAATCGGCATCGAGGCAGCCGATGACCGGCGATGAGAGCGGGCGCGATCGGCGCCGCCGTCTCCTGCGCACACGGCGCGGGCGTCTGATCGGCGGCGTCTGCAGCGGCCTGGGGGCTCACTTCGATGTCGATCCCATCCTCTTTCGCATCGCGTTCGTGGGCCTCGCGATCTTCTCGGGGGTCGGGATCGGGCTCTATCTGGCGATCCTGCTGCTGGTACCGGAGGAGGGAGCGAGCCGGGCGCCGATCCACCTGCTGCGCTCGTCCTGGCTGATCGTGCTCGGCGTCGTGGTCGTGCTCGTGGCGGCGGGGATTGCCCTGGATGCGGTCGGTCACGCGGGACACCGCGACGCGTGGAGGTACGGTGTCGGCGTTGGGTGGCTCGCCGTCGTGGGCGTCGCTGCCACGCTCGTCTGGATGTGGCTGCGCAGGAGGCCGGACGGGGAGCACGTGCCCGCGAGTGCCGACCGGCGGCTGCTGCGCCGGCTCGCGCGGGCGACGGCAGTCCTCGTGTGGGCGGTCCTGCTCGCGGTGGCCGGCGCGTGGCTTGGCGGCGTCGACGGCTCGGTCGCGGCCTGGCTGGTGGTCGCACTCGGCGCGGTGCTCGTGCTCAGCGCGTTCACGCGTGGGGTTCGCTGGCTGGTGCTGCCGGCTGTCGCGTTTGCGGTGTCGGTGGCGGTGATCGCCGCCGCGCACGTCGACCTGCACGGCGGCATGGGCGAACGCGCCTATCGTCCGCAGAGCCTCGGCGAAGTGCGTGACGCCTACCAGCTCGGCGCCGGCCGCCTTGAAGTCGACTTGCGCGACGTCGCGTTTCCACCGGGCACCACTCGTCTGCACGTGCGACTGGGGATGGGAGAGCTCGTCGTGCTCGTGCCACGCGATGTCTGCGTTACTACCAGCGCGCAGATCGGCGGAGGCTACGTCGGCGCGCTCGAACAACGGTCCGGTGGCCTCGACATCGATTGGACTGAACATCCGGTGTCCTCCTCGCCGCGCACGCCGCGCCTGGCCCTGGACGGAAGCATTGGGCTCGGCGCGCTGCTCGTGGCCGACCACCCGATCGAACGCGCCTGGAACGGCTGGAGTGGTTGGGGCGGCTGGGGCGCCAGCCACTTCCATCCCGACGCGTTCGGCACCAACGAAGCCTGCCTTCCCTCGGCGGGGGCGAGTCGATGACGCGCATCGATGAAGCCGGCGATCCCTCGGTGAGGAGCGATTCGATGAGGCGCTCACCGAACGTCACGATCCTGCTGACGGGCATCGCCGTGCTCGTGCTGGGCGTGCTGCTCGTGCTCGACGCGAGCGGAGCGATCGACCTTCGTTTCGCCTACATGGCGCCCGTGCTCGTGGGTGCGCTGGGGGCGATCCTGCTCGTCGGCGGTCTGGTCGGTCGTGCCCGTGGTCGCGGGCGCGGGCACGACTGAGATGATGAGCGGCGATGTCTTCCCACCCGGCGAACCGGCCGCGCGGCGGTCTGAGGATCGCGCTCGGCGCGGGCCTGGTGGTCTGTAGCGGCCTGCTGTTCGTGCGTGCGGCCGGACCCTGGCCGGGAGACGCGATCGTCTGGCCGGCCGCGGTCGCCGCGCTTGGGGCGCTGCTGATCTGGCTGGCGCCCGGTGTCGTGTCCGCGCGCCGTCGCGGCTGGGCCGCTCACCGCACATCCGAGCTTTCGCCTTTGTCTCCGTCCTCGTCGACTCCATCATCACCCTCGCCGGCGCCACCACTGCCGTCGTCGTCCCGACCCTCCGCGCGAATGCGTGTGCTCGCCCGCCCCGAAGTGAGCCGCGGCGGGCTCGGCGTCGTGCTGGTGCTCGCCGGTGGGCTGGCGTTCCTGTGGGCGAACGGCGCGTTGCGCCCGGCGGGCGAAACGGCGCTCGCGGCGCTCGTGGTGCTGGTCGCGGTCGCGTTGATCTTCGCGCCCTCCTGGCGCCGCCTCGCGCGCGGCCTCGCGGCCGAGCGAACCGAGCGAATTCGCTCGCAGGAGCGCGCCGACGTCGGGGCGCACCTGCACGATTCGGTGCTGCAGACGCTGGCGCTGATCCAGCGCAGCGCGGAGGACCCCAGGCAGGTGGCGGCGCTCGCCCGCCGGCAGGAGCGCGAGCTGCGCGGCTGGCTGGCTGACGGGGATGGGCAAGGGCCAGGTGACGGTGCGCGGCTTGCCGGTGCCCTGGAGACGGCGGCTGCCGAGGTGGAGGCGACGGTGGGCGGCACGGTCGAGGTCGTGGCCGTCGGCAACTGCGCCCTGGACGAGCGCGCGGGGGCGGTGGTCGGCGCTGCGCGCGAGGCGATGCTGAACGCCGCCAAGTTCGCCGGCGAGACACCGGTCTCCGTCTACGCAGAGCTCTCCGACGAGCGCATCCAGGTGTTCGTCCGCGATCGTGGCGCCGGCTTCGATCCGACGGCTGTGCCGCAGGCGAGACGCGGCGTGCGCGAGTCGATCGTCGGGCGGATGCGCCGCGCCGGTGGCCGGGCGGTCGTGCGCTCCCAGCCGGGTGGGGGCACAGAGGTCGAGATCGCGATCGACGGCGAGGTTCGGCCGTGAGCGAGGGAGCGGCGGCGAGGGTCGTGATCGTCGACGATCACGACCTCTTCCGCGCAGGTGTACGCGCGAGTCTCGGCCCGCAGGTCAAGGTCGTAGCCGACAGCGGGGATGTCGAGAGCGCCGTGCGGGCGATCGAGGAGCTCGAGCCCGACGTGGTCCTGCTCGACGTGCACATGCCCGGGGGCGGTGGGGTGGAGGTGATCCGACGCGTCGGCGAAACCCGGCCGACCGTTCGCTTCCTCGCCCTCTCGGTCAGCGACGCGGCCGAAGACGTGATCGCGCTGATCCGCGCGGGTGCTCGCGGCTATGTGACCAAGACGATCTCCGGCCCCGAGCTGGCCGACGCCGTGCGCCGTGTACGGGAAGGCGACGCCGTGTTCTCGCCTCGCCTGGCCGGCTTCGCGCTCGACGCCTTCGCCGGCGAGATCCCGGCCGCGCAGGTGGACCCGGAGCTTGACCTGCTGACGCCGCGCGAGCGCGAGGTGCTCCAACACATCGCGCGCGGTTACATGTACAAGGAGATCGCCGCCCAGCTCGGCATCTCGGCGAAGACCGTCGAGGCGCACGTCTCCGCCGTGCTGCGCAAGCTCCAGCTCTCCAGCCGCCACGAGCTGAGCCGCTGGGCGGCACGCCGGCGGCTGATCGAGGAGTAGCCCGGCAAGGGACGATTAGGGGACATTCCCGATTGCACGGGCGGCTCCGCGAGCCGACACTGCCCGAATGCTCCAGCCTGTCGGCGACCCTGCCGTGCCGTGATCAGACGGTTCACGACGCTCGCGATGAACCACCACCGGCGCGTGCTGCTCGCGGCCGGTGCGCTGTTCGTGGGGGCTGGCTACGGAGACCATGTCCCATATGACCATCACGAGTGGCGTCTGGATCTGCAGCTGGCGGATCTCAGCGACAGTGAGCGGCTCGATGGGGTCACCTTGCCTGCGCCGACGCCGGACCGGCGCACCTGGCCGGCATTCCAGCGTGTCGGCGAGCAGCTTTGGCGAGAGGGGTGGGCTGGTCTCGTTGCTCAAAGAGCCGCGCGACCAGATGCGCTCGTCGCATGCGTGTTCGCGGCCTCGTGGCCACCGGTGGGCTGCGAGCCGTCCAAGGCCAGCACCGTAGTTGCGCGCGCGTCCCAGCGAATGCGGATGAGAGGACTCGAACCTCCACCGGGTCTCCCCGACACGGACCTGAACCGTGCGCGTCTACCAATTCCGCCACATCCGCGTGTCGTGAGGAGCGAAGATATCGCACCGGGACTCGAGTCCGACGTCGCACGAGAAGGTCCTCAGGCATCTGACAGCCCTGCTTAGATCGAGCTGCTCACCCGGGCTTGCTTCGGGTGCTTTGCTAGCCTCGGTCGAGCTTGAGCGCGCCGCCATCGTCTAGGGGACTAGGACGCCGCCCTCTCACGGCGGTAACACGGGTTCGAATCCCGTTGGCGGTATCGACGAAAACGGCTTCGGCACTGTGGATTGGGGCCGTCGGGGGCAGGGTCGGTATACCAAGAGAGCACCCTCTGTCGAGGTGAGTCTGGTAGCGACTTGGAGGTCTCTGCGCGGAGCGGCGGAGTGGGAGACCTTCGCTTTGCGGGCAACGGTTCGGCCGCGAACCCGTCCGGGTATTTCGCTGCCGGGTAGCCGGCTTCATGATCGTGCGTCTGCCCCACGCGTCGGGATCGACGTGGCGATGCATCCGGGCGTGTGAGCCCGGAGACAAGCGCGTCATATGATCTGACATTTGGCGTCGCAGAGCCGATTTTAGGTCATTCGGGCAAGCATAAGAAAAGTAGGAGACGCGTCTCGACTTGTGGGCTTCGACCTATGAACCTCTGTGGTGTGCACGAACGGGGCCTTGCGCCTGTTCGCGCGCGATGCCAGCCACCAGGCGCCGTGATCTGGGGCTGGCGTCACTTTCATAGTCGAAACAGGACGATTAGGCAGGAAGAGATGGCTTCGATCGAAAAAACAGCGCGTGGCTACCCCGCGGCTGCGCCCTGGACCAAATGGGCTGCCACGCGGGCAGGTGACCGAGATTCAGCGCAGCCGGATGCTCACGGCAGCTGTGCAGACGGTCGAAGAAGTCGGGTACGCGCGGATGACCGTGGCCCAGGTCATCGGTCGGGCGAAGGTTTCGAGGAAGACCTTCTACGACGTGTTCATCGACCGGGAGGATTGCTTCCTGGCTGCGTTCGAGGAGGCGATCGCCCAAGCGCGTGCACTCGCGATAGACGCATATACGCTGGAGCGTGGGTGGCGAGAGGGCATGCGCGCGGGCTTGGCGCGGCTGCTGGCGTTCATGGACGAAGAGCCAGGTCTGGCCAGGCTCTGCGTGGTGGAGGCGCTGGGCGCCGGCGCGCGGGTCCTCGAGAGTCGCGCCAAAGTGCTCGACGAACTCGCCGGAGATCGTCGATCGCGGGCGAGTCTGCCGGCAACGCCGCTCGCGAGCCTCCCGAGGTCACCGCCGAAGGCGTCGATCGGGGCGGTCTTCGCCGTGATCCATACGCGTCTGCTGGAGGGGGGCAAGGAGTCGCTGTCCGCGCTTCTCGCGCCCCTGATGAGCATGATCGTGCTCCCCTACATGGGCGCCAGGGCGGCGAGCAAAGAGCTGACCAGACCGGCGCCGCCGCCTCGGAAAGCGGCTCAACCGTCGGCGCGCTCCGGAAGTCGAGACCCGCTGGAAGGCCTAGACATGCGACTCACGTATCGGACGGTGCGCGTGCTCGTGGTCATCGGCGGGCATCCGGGCGCGAGCAATCGCGAGATCGCCGAGGGCTCGGGCATCGCCGATCAGGGCCAGATCTCCAAGCTGCTGGCGCGCTTGCGCAGGCTGGACCTTGTCGAGAACCGAGGCGAGGGTCAGGCGAAGGGTGCCGCAAACGCGTGGTATCTCACCGAGCGTGGCATCAACGTCGAGCGGGCCGCCCGCCCGCGCTGACTCGCCATTTCGTCGCGGGTTGCGCTTCAGGCGCCGTGCACAGCGATCGCGGCCTTGAACGCGTTCGTCCCGACGACCGGGCCGCCGGTCACCTCGACTCCCAACCCCCCGGTTGTATCGCGGACCATGCGCCGCGCGAGGGTGCTGAGGCGTACGCGAGCCTTGCCGGTGCGGTGGGCGCCCACCACGAACCTGGCCGCGCCCAACCAGACCGAGCGCGAGCCGTGATGGGACTTGGAATGCAGTGTGATCGCACCGGTGCAAGCACTCCCGGAATGGCAGTAGATCGCCACCTGAACGACTCCACGAACGTTCATCCCGTCGAGTTGAGGAGTGGGAATCGTCAAGGTCGGAAAGACGTGGCGATGAGAGGCGCGAGCGGAGCCGGGAGGGGGGAGACCCTTGGTGCCGCCGGGGCAGATCGGGGTCGCGTCGGGACCGGTGGCGAGCGTCGCCTGGAGCAACAGTTCCTCGCCCGGGTTGGAAGCGAAGCCGTCGTGATTGGTGGTGTCGGTCGGTGAGAACACCGCTCCGTTGCCGACTTCGTTGTTGCGGATGAACGAGTCCATCGTCGCTCCCGTCACGCCGCCGATCACCATGTAAGGGACTCCCGCCGGATAGGGCGGCGGCCCGTTCTGTGCGCCGACGAAGCCACCCTCATCGTTGAAGGCCACGAAGTCGCCCTGCGCCACGCAGAGGTTGATCGGGTCGTAGGCACTGACGGTCGAGCCGCTCGCGCCGCCGACGTCGCAGACCGGGATGTCGAACGCCTGGCTGGTCAGTTCGACCTTGGCTCCGCCGCCCGCCAGAGGGGCGAGAGACTGGAAGTGAATCTGGGTGAGCGGCGCCGGGCCGTTGGACTTGGCGCAGCCCTCGAGACGAACACTCACCACCTGGCCGCCCGCGGGAGCGGTCGGATCGCCCACCGGGATCTGCACATTCCACAGCGCGCTGTCCGCGCCGTCATGCGGGATGTGGAAGACCGAGCCGGGGAGCGCGACGTTGGTGCCCTGATAGTCGAGGTCGTTGGCCGTGTCTTTGCTGGCGGAAATCGTCAGGGGACTCCCGAATGTAAACGTCGCGGCGCTCGCATCGCCCCCGAGGAGGAGTGTCAGCATCAGTGCGATCGACCATGTCACCGTGGCGACGGCGACGTGGCGACGGACGCAGTTCAGTCCCGGCTGACTCCCCGTCGGCGACGCATGCAACTCACGGTGCGATCTCGGTGGCTCCATCATCTATATGTCCATTCGAGCGTTATACGCGCAAGCTTGAGTCTGGGCACCTTTCGTGGACCGCCATTGGAGGTCGGGGGTGCTGGGTGTCCCGATATCGCGGACAGGTCGGAACAAGCAGTCGAGTTGCTGCGTTTTCTGATGTGGCGGATACTGGGCCTGATCGCGCTCGTCGTGGCCATTGCGCTGGCTGGATGGTTGCTGGCCGGCGGGCTGGGAGCAGCGCTGCGTGGTGGCAGCGGCCCAGCTTCGCGACACTTCAGTGTAGGTGCTCTGGCTGGCGCTTTCGGCTCATCACTGCGTGCCGGGTGGCGATGGGCTCCATGCGACGGGGTCCCTGTCGCGAGGACGCTCGCGATTCTGGCGGCGCTGACGGCGGCGCTGCTCGGAAGTCTCCGCATATATGCGCGACACCGACGAGGCTATGTGCGGATGCGGGTGCGCACGTATCGCACCGATACCGCCAGCGCCGAAGCGATCGTCTCGATGTTCGAGGCGCTGCACAAGCGCCTGTTGCTTCGCTGGTGGCGACGGCTGTTGCACGGCCAGCCCTCCGTCGCGGTGGAGGTCCACTACGCACACGGTACGGCATGGCTGGCTGTGACTTGCCCGACCGGGTCTCGGGAAATGATGCAGGCGGCACTGCGCACCGCCTATCCGAACTGCCGTCTGGTGCCCGAAGGGCAGCTGTCGGGGCCGCCTCCGGCGGTGCTGCGTCTGAAGAAGCACTCGGACTTCATCAAGCGCGCGAAGCTGCTCGACCACTTCGCGCACGAGCGCGAACCCGCGATGAACCGGCTGATGACGGTGATGGGCGCCTGCGCGAGCGAGGCGTTCGTGCAAGTCGCGATGACTCCCACGCCGGCGATGTTCGAGCGCCACGCCAAGCGTCTTTACAAGCGTCACGAGGCGCACCTGTCGCGTGAGCGCAGGAACCATCTGGAGGTGCGCGACCGCTCGATGATCGAGGACAGCGAGCTGCGCGGCGGTCTGGACGTCCAGCATCGTCCGCTGTTCTTCGTCGACCTGCGCATCATCGCCCCCGACCGTGAGCGGTGCGAGCGAATCGCCTCAGAGCTGCGCGTCGGGGAGGCGGAGAACCCCCTGGTGGAGCGCGGCACCGCCGTGCGACACGGCGTGCTCGGCTCATACACTCGCCGTGTCCTGCGCGGCGAGGGCAATCCACTGCCGTCCTGGCATCGCGGCGTGTTCGCCTCCACCGAGCTGGCTGCCATCTGGCATCTGCCCTCGATCGACTATGCCACCGTCCCGTTCGCGCGCGGCGTTCTGCCTCTGGCTCCCGCGCCCCCCTCGATCATGCGCCCCGCCGACGGGACCGGAACTCTGCGGGACTCGCTCGGAGCGGTGTCGATCCACCCGACGATGCGCCGCCAGAACACCGCCGTTCCTGGAACCGTCGAGCAGGGGAAGTCAAGCTACCTCGTCGCGACCGTCGCCGAGGATCTGCGCCGCGAGCGCTGTGCGGTGATCGTGCTCGACCCCAAGGGCGACGCGGCCGAGGCGGCTGTAGGCCTGGTGCCCGTCGAGCGGACGTGCACGTTGCTCGACTTGGCTCATCCGACATGCGGGTTCAACCCGCTTGCGGTCGATGCTCCCGCGGATGTGATCGCCGACTATGTCGTCGCGGCGCTCAAGCACCTCTTCACCGACGCGGACATTCGCGCTTCTTCCGATCGATACCTGCGCAACGCGATCATCGCGGTGCTGGCATATGACCGCTCCTCGACGTTGTGGGACGCGGCGCGGCTGCTGTCCGTCGGCGAGGAGGGCTACTCCTATCGGGCTCGCGTCGGCGCGGGCGTGCGTGCGCTGCCCGAGCTGAAGGAGATCTCCGAGTTTTTCACGGCGGAGCTCACGGCCCAGCTCGCGGACTCGCGCAGCACCACGACGGCCAAGCTCGATGCGCCCGTGAACAAGCTCGCGCGCCTGCTCAACTCGCAGTCGATCAAGCGCGTGCTATTGAACGACTCGCTGCCGATCGATTTCGATCGGGTGATCGCCGGTCGGGAGGTGCTTGTCGTCAAGGGTGCTCTGGGTCTGATGGGCGCCGGCAACACCTCGGTGCTGATGCAGCTGCTCGTCGGCATGCTCGACGCCGCACTCGCCCGTCAGCAGGATCTCGTGCCGGCAGCTCAACGCGTAGCCGTCGCCCTGAAGGTCGACGAGGCCCCGTTGGTGCTCAACCGCGGCTTCGCCGAGACGATGGCGCTGAAGCGCTCCGCCGGCCTGGAGACCGTGGCGTGCTGGCAGACCGAGGCGCAGTGGCTCGAACGCGAGGTGCGCGACCAGCTCGATGCGCTGTTCGCCCATCGCGTCTACTTCGCCACTGCCTCCGTGCGCGACGCGCGCGCGGCTGTCGGGTTGACGATGTCCGAGTTCTCCGACACGATCCGTCCGGGGGTCGAGCGCCTCTCCGCGCTCGGACGCCCCGACGCCCGCCTGCACCTGCCTCGCCACCACGCGATCGCCAGCTGGAGCACACCTGAGGGCCGGCAGGCCCCGTTCGTCGCCGAAACGATCCCGCTGTGCGTCGATGCGGAGCGGGTCGCGCTGCACACCGCGCGCCAGGCCGAGCGCGGCGGGCGCTACCGCACCGACCTCAGTCAGCCTCACTGGGACCGCAAGCGCCGTGAGGCGACCGATCGCCCAGAGCGTCGGGACCGCGAGCGCACAGGCACGGATGTGCAGGATGCACGCGCCATCAGAGAGCCCCGCGCGGGCAGCCCTCGTGCGGGAGGAAGCATCGGCGAGGCGCAGGCTCGGGACCGGGTCCCGCGAGTCTCGGTCAGGCCAAGCACAGGTGAGAATCGATCCGCGCAGACTCCGGCAGAGCCGGTTCGCGTCAGGTCGAGCCCAGCCGCGCAAGCCCCGCCTCCGGCGGCCCCGATCCCGGCGGCCCCGATCCCGGTGGCACAGGTCCCCCCGGACGGCTACCGCGAGCTGGCTGAGCTCGACAGCGCATACAGCGTGCGCTGGGCCAAGCGCGTGCTCGAACCGCGTGCGCTGACTCCCGAGCCGCTTGACCTGGAGATCCTCACACTGGTGGCCAGTATGCGTCATGTGCTGAGCAGTCAGATTCACCGGCGCTTCAATCCGGGGCGAGCATCCACCACTACGCAGCGACGTCTGAAGCGGTTGTCCGATGCCGGCTTGGTGCGACGGTTCCAGTTCCATCGCCGTGACGGCGGCGGCATGCCGATGTGTTATGCGATCACCCTCGCGGGCCTGCGCCTGCTGCACGCCCATGACCGGGTGGCGGCGTTGCACGAGCGGGATGTCGACACGCTGTCCGAGCCCCCCTCCCCAGCCACGCCGGTGGCGGGTGGGCGGCTGCTGCGCCAGGCGCGCCACGACGTACACGTGGTCGGTTGGGCCCTGGCGCTCGAGCGCGCACTGGACGGTCCGGTCGTGACCCTGCGTGGAGTCTGGGAGTCGATGCTCTCTCCGCCGCTGCGCTCGACTCCCGATGGCCGCATGGCGCTGGATCCGCTCGCTCTGGGCTTGCCGGGAGGGCGCGCCCCGCACGAGTTCCTGCGCACCGACTCGGCGGGCGCGCGAGTGCCGGTGGAGCGCTTTGAGACGGTGCGTCCCGACGCGAGGATCGAGCTCCCCGAAGATCTGCGCGAGCCGGTCGGCGTGGGCGGGGGCAGGCGTAGGGGCGGGAAGGCGAGAGGAGGCCCGATCGATCTGCTCGTCGAGCTCGATGACCGCCTGCCCACCGGTCGTGCGGCGGGCAAGCTCGAGCGCTACGACCACCTGCTGGCGGGCTGGTCGGTGCACATCAAGCGCTATGGCCCCCGCGGCGAGGTGTCGCCCCTGGTTGTGTTCGTCTGTCGCGATCGCAACCGCGCTCGGGAGTGCGCGCGCCGGGCCGACGCGGTGCTGACCGCCTGTCGTGCCTATGCCGGCGAGTATCCGGCCGACTGGGAGTACCCCGGGCGTGAGGGAGTCGTGTTCGTCGCCGAGCGCGACGCGTACGAGGGGAGCCTGCACGGTTACGGCGTGCCGCGGCTGCCGCCGGAGGTGCGCGTGTCTGTCGCCCACGGCGATCCGCGGGCGCGCGAGTCCGCGGCCGAGCCGCGGGAGTTGCCCGGATGAGGTGCCTCGACGGGCCGAGTCCTGACCCGGTAGGCCTCCGCGGATGAAGCCGATTGGCACGAAAAGACTCGTGCATTTGCCCAGCGCGAAATGCCGCCGCCCGCCGTGGGTGTGCAGTTGCCACCCTCCGCGAGACGCACATCGCGCAGTCGCCCTCGCTCGACAGCGATGGGCGACTGCACGTTGGGACCGCGCAGCTCGGCTTTGCAGAGCCGAACTGCGGTAATCCATACGACGCGCGTCGGTCCGAGAGTCGCGCGGCATCGTACCGGGGCTCGACGGCGGTCCATCGCGGGCTACCATCGTCGCCCTCCACCTTTTCTCTTCCCCAAGCCGCTCGGCCCACGCCGATCCCCTCATCACAGCCTCTCGCCGGGCCTCGAAGCCGATTCACACAGCGCCAGACTGTCCGTCGAGCGCCACGTTTACCTGACACGACGGTTCGCATGGGTCGCTCGCGGAAAAGATCGAGGATCCGCCTCGGCGACAAGCGCGGCATCGACTGGACGCTTTCGCGCCAAGTTCTGCGATCCGATCGCGCTTCGGGCCCGATTTCCGAGACCCCTATAGGGGTCTCGGACGATCTCGACTCGTTCGAGAGCGCCGGCTCGCACCCTTGACGGATCGCGACAGGCGATCTACAAGGCGCCGCAAGACACCCAAGCGCCGGCTCGAATTTGGACAGGAGACATCCATGACGCAGACGATCTCGCCCTCGCCCTCGCCACTCCGCGCGTCTGGAGCGGCGTGCAGACCCGAAGTCGACGCGCCCGCTCACTCCAGGCGCGGCCGATCGACACGCAGCGATGGTGGGCCGCCGCATCGACAGACCGCCGTCTGTGCGCGGAGCGGGCTCGATCCGCTGGGCCGCTACACCGACGCGACCGGTCGCACGAGGGAAGTGATAGCGGGGCGTCGAGGCGATGGCTGCGTGCTTGTCGTGGACCGTGACGCACTCACGCTCGCCGATCGCCGGCTGGTGGCGCATCTCTGCAGCGATGAGCCGGCAGAGAATGCCGCCCTGGTGTGCGCCCACTACCTGCGCGACGCCCATCGGGGTCGCTGCCGGAGGGTGAGCACCGAGGATCTGACCGGAGAGCCTTTCCTCGAAGAGAACGAGGAAACACGACGAATCGCGCGCGAGACAGATCTCGTGGGGCGGCGCGGAGGCGCCGAGGGGGATTTCGTCTTTCGTCTCGAGCCGGCGCGAACGGAGACCGCCGCGCTGGAACTGCGCTGGCGCCGGCATCTGCGCGGAGGAGGTCCAGCTGCGCCTGCGACCGTATGCCTGCGCGAGGCGATCGGGGCGCTCGAAAGCTACGAGCCGGTGTGCACGCTCACGCGCAGGGCGCTGGCGGGGTATCGAGACGACGTGAATGTCTCGACCACGGTGTTGCGCAGCGAGCTGGAGCGCTTGTGCGGGAGCCCGATCGTGCTCAACCGCAAGCTCCGTCAGACGGTGCTCGCCGCGATCGAGCATCACGGGTTGAGCCTGAGCGAGATCGCGATCCGCTGCGGTCGCGTCAAGCGCGACTCCAAAGGCAACGCCAGCGGTGAGACGAGCTGGCTGGCTCGCCGCGTGGGAATCCTCCCTGAGAGCGGCTCGAATCGGCCCACGCCGTGGGTGCACAGCGACGTGCTGGCGTTGATCGCGCGCAACGGGCTCGGCATCAGCCCGCGCGAGGTGGAGCTGGGATGAGCGGGGGGTCCGCCGCGGCTGCGGTGCTCGCTCGGCCCGAGTCTCGCGCTCTAGCGCCCGCGCACGTCTCGGCCTCCGCCGTGCATCCTGCTGCGGCCGCGGCCGGCGCGTACCGCACGTGCGGTGATGAGTCGGGGTGCGCCCGGCCGATCCTCGTGGTCGAGTCAGACGCAGCGACCGCGAAGGCACTCGTCGAGCAGCTGCTGGACGACGGCTATCACACCGAGCTTGCCAGGACCGCCGAGCACGCGCGAACGCTGGCTGGATGGTGTCAGCCGAGGCTGGTCGTGCTCGGCTCTCTGGATTCATCGCGAGGGCAGTTGGAGCTGCTGGGGGAGATTCGCCGGACAGCTCGCGGGAGGCGACTGTGGGTGCCGGAGATGCCGGTCATCGTGATCGGAGCGAGCGTGAGCGAGCTCGACATGCTGCGAGCGTTCGATGCCGGAGCGGATGATTTCGTGGCCAGCTCGATCCGCTATCTCGAGCTGCGGGCTCGCATGCGGGCGCTGCTGCGCAGAGCCGAGCTGATGAGCGCGCCGACGGATCGGCTGACGGTCGGCTCTCTGGAGATCGATATGCGTGGTTACGCAGTCAGCCTGCATGCGCTGCCGGTGCAGCTGCGCCGGCTGGAGTTCGAGCTGCTCGCACATCTGGCGAGCGACCCGGAGCGCGTATTCGCCAAGCAGGAGCTGCTGCGCGCCGTATGGGGATACCGGTCGAACGGGTCGACTCGAACGGTCGACAGTCACGCCAGTCGTCTGCGTCGCAAGCTCGAGGAGCATGGCGGTCGCTGGGTGATCAACGTGTGGGGCGTCGGCTACAGGCTGCGCTGAGGCGCGCCATCAAGGGCGACGGAGCTCGGCCGGCGCCGGGCGATCGCCGCCCATACACATCTTGGCGAGCCGCGGTGCGGCTCGCCATGCAGCACACCGCGACGGCGGGCCCTCGGGCCCGCCGTCGGTCGTTAACCACCACGGCCGGCTCGCGCCGGCCCACACAGAAAGGGAGTGGCATAAACATGCCCTCATCCGAATACACCAATGAACCGGCGGTGAACCCGCTGAGGCCGATGGAACAGCTGGTCCACTGGCTGACGACGACGACCATGCATCTTGCGATCGGGCTCGCGATCGGACTGATTGCGGCGAGGATGATGCGCAGCCGGCATCTGCGCTGGACCTGGGCGGCTGGCGCATTGGCGCTGGTCGTGCTCGCCCGTACGGTCCTCGGCGGTGGCGTCACCGCGACGCTGGGCACGGCGGCGCTTTGCGCAACCGTGCGCGGGCGGCGCTGGCATCGCGAAGACGTCGAGGCGGGCGCCGACCTGGCTGAAGTCGCCGCCGGGCGGCGCGGTCCACTGGACGCGCTGCACTCGCTTGTGCGCGAGCTGCAGGCGCGCTGGATCCCCGTCGGCTCGGAGAGCTGGTGGAGCGGCGATCGGCTGACGGTCGGTCACGAGCGCGACGGCCGCGCCGTTACGATCCCACTCGGCGGTGTGACCGGCGGGACGCACACGCTCGTTCTCGGCGCGACCCGCTCGGGCAAGACGGTCACGATGACCTGGTTGGCTGTGCGGGCGGTGCAGCGTGGCATGGGCGCGATCGTGGTCGATCCAAAGGGGGATCGCGATCTGTGCCTGCGGCTGCACGACGCGGCGCTGGCGCATGGGATGCGGTTCGTCGAGTGGACTCCGCGTGGGCCCTCGATATACAACCCGTACGCTCGCGGCAGCGAGACCGAGATAGCCGACAAGGTGCTCGCGGGCGAGCGCTTCACCGAGCCGCACTACCTGCGACAGGCCCAGCGCTATCTCGGGCACGAGGTGCGCTTGCTGCGCAGGGCCGGCATCGAGGTCAGCCTGAAGGCGCTGGTGGAACACCTCGACCCTGCGCGGTTGGAGCTGCTGGCCAGGAGCCTGCCCGAGTCACATCTCCAGGGAGCGCATGACTACCTGGATTCGCTCACGACGCGCCAGCACAACGATCTGGCGGGCGTGCGCGACCGCCTGGCGATCATGGCCGAGTCCGACATCGGGCCGTGGCTGGATCCGGAGACGTCCGACGCACCTCGCCTGGACCTGCTGGATGCGGCGAAAGCAGGGGCGGTGGTGTATTTCAACCTGCAAGCCGACCAGCGGCCGCTGCTGGCCCAGATGCTCGGAGCGGCGATCGTGGGAGACCTGCAGGCGATGGTCGCGGCACTCCAGAGCCGTCCGAGGCCGACGCTCGTGGCGATCGACGAGTTCTCGGCGATCGCGCCCGAGCGTGTGGTGGGCCTGTTCGCCAGGGCTGGTGGGGCAGGTGTGAGTCTCGTGCTGGGCACGCAGGAGCTCGCCGACATGCGCGTGCCGGGACGCGAGATGTTGCTGGAGCAGATCATGGGCAACCTGTCGGTGCTGGTGGCCCATCGTCAGGTTGTTCCCGACTCGGCTGAGCTGCTGTCCGCGATGACCGAGGCCAGGGGAGTCTGGAGAACTTCCCGGCACGGCGATGGCCGGATTACTCGCGCGCGCGGTCTCGATCGTGCGCTGCGGGCCGAGCAGGTGACCGGCCTTGCACAGGGCTGGGCGGCGGTGATCGGGCTGTCCGAGGGTGGCCGCGTGAGCGTCGCTCGGATGCTGTCGGTCAAGCACCGTCGCTGAGCACGCGCCGGCGCACGTCGCATGCCGCACCTCACATGCATCGGGGGATCTCCACCGACGGGGATCCCCCACCAACCACCAACTCAGGAGGACCATCATGGTTCGTGCACGCATTACATCTCGGTCAACCTCGAAGTCCACCGCGAAGGTCAGAGCTGGGACCGAGCCGGCTTTCTCGCCCGAGCGAGTGGCGATATTGCAGTGGACGGCGCGCATTGGCGCCGTGACGGCTGAGGCGCTGGCCGATCGCGAGGGTGTGTCGGAGGCCTCCGCGCGCGCCCGGTTGGGAGCGCTCGAGAGGGCGGGATGGCTGTCGCGCACGCGCCCGCTGGCACGGCAGCCGGCCTTGTATACGGTCACGCGAGCGGGGATGCGCAGGTGCGGTCTGCGGGGGCTCGACCCATGTCGCGTGAGCGCCTCCAGCGCTCTGCACCTGATTGCCTGTGCGGCTGTCGCCGCGGCCCTGGAGCGCGGCTATCCCGATCATCGCGTGCTCGGCGAGCGTGAGCTGCGTCGCGACGAGCGCGAGCGTGGTGTGCCGCTGGGGAGCGCGCAGCTGGGTATCGGTCCCGGCGGCAGAGCGCTGCTGCATCGCCCGGACCTCGTCCTCTGGCCGGAGGGAGCCGGCGATGGGGAACGGGGGTTGCCGGTCGCGGTGGAGGTCGAGCTGACGATCAAGGCGGCGCGGCGCCTGACGGACATCTGCCGGGCTTGGGCTCGCTGTCGTTGCGTGGCGGGCGTGCTCTACATCGCACCGCTCGAGGTCCGACACGCACTGGAGCGCGCGATCGATCGGGCGCAGGCGCATGAGCAGATCGTGGTCGTCGGATTCGATGCCCTGCCCGGTCCGGCTCGGGCCGTTGCCGAGCGGGGTGAGCGGGTCGCCCATGGCCCCATCGATCGGGGCTCGAGCAACCCCGCCGAGCAGGCGCCCGAGAGTATCGTCCCAAGCGATGGGTAGCTTGGTTGTCGGGGGGCAACCTCAAGACAATGGAGACAGCGAGATGGCTTACTTCAGCATCAACCGTGTCGTACTGGTGGGACGTCTGACCCGCGATCCGGAGCTGCGCGCTCTGCCCTCGGGTGTGAATGTCTGCGGGCTGCGGGTCGCCTGCAGCTCGAGCCGCAAAGACGCCGATGGCGACTATCGCGAGAAGCCCAACTTCTTCGACGTGAGCGTCTACGGCGGTCCGGCGGAGAGCGTCAGCCGCTATATGCGCAAGGGCAGCCGGGTCGCCATCGACGGCCGGTTGGAGTGGCGTGAGTGGGAGACCTCCGATCAGCAGAAGCGTCAGGCGGTGAGCATCGTGGCCGACACGGTCCAGTTCCTGGACAGCCCGGATGGCCGGCGGCGCGAGCACGACGCCGCCGGCGACCCCGGCGCCGATCAGGGGTCCGAGGTCGAGCACCAGGAGGGCGGTAAGCTCGCCGGCGTCGGCGCGGGCTCGGAGGATGCCGAGCTCGTGTTCTGAGGGCCGCGACCCATGACGTGGTCGGCGGGGGATGCCATATCGGCGTCCCCCGCTGTTGGCCCAGGAGGCCTTTTCGTGTTTAACGGGGCATATGCGGAAGGCCGGGAGCATCGCACGTGCCGCCCGGCTTGCGTGGGGGCTGCAGTCGCCCGCGGCGCCCCTGGCCGAGCGTGCGCGTAAACTGGCGCGCCGCGGACGCCCATGCGGCTCGCGAGTACAACAGCCCGCGTCAAGGAGCCCTATACGGTGCCAGTCAACACCAAAGCGATCGGAAAGCAGTATGAGCCCACGACGTATGCGGTGGGCAGGGAGAAGATCAAGGAGTACGCGCGCGCGGTCGGGGAGACGAATCCGATTCATCTCGACGTGCAGGCCGCCCGCGACGCCGGCTATGCGGATGTCGTGGCGCCGCCGATGTTCGCCGTCGTCTACAGCGCGCCCTCGGTGGGACCGCCGATCTTCGACCCCGAGATCGAGCTCAACTTCGCGCTGATGGTGCACGGTGGGCAGGAGTTCGAGTGGGGACCGCTGGTGGTGGCGGGCGATGAGATCACGACGACGGCCTCGGTGAAGGACATCTCCGAAAGCGACGGGCGTGGCTACTACGTGTTCGAGTCGATATCGACCAACCAGCGCGGCGAGCGCGTGTGTCGCGGCACCTGGACAAACATCGTGCGAGGAGTGTGATCCGGTATGAGCAATCTGCAAGTCGGCGGCGAGATTCCAGAGGTGAGTGTCACTCCCGACAAGTATCTGACGGCGCGCTACGCGGGCGCTTCGGGCGACTTCAACCCGATTCACATCGATGAGGAGTTCGCCCGTGCGGTCGGCCTGCCCGGAAGGATCCTGCACGGCCTGTGGACAATGGCACAGGTAGCGCGCGCGCAGACCGAGGCCGCCGGCGGGCCCGAGCATCTCAAGCGGCTGTCGGTGCAGTTCCGCGGTATGGGCGTGCCCGAGCAGGAGGTCGTGGTGAAGGGCACCGTGCGCGAGCTGCGAGACGGCCGCCTGCTCATCGATACGGTGGCCGAGCAGGGCGAGAAGCAGATCGTGCGCAACGCGGAGGCCGAGCTGCAGCTGTGAGCGGGCCGGCGGGGGCGCTCGCGGGCAACCTAGAATCAGGTCCATGCAAGCCCTGACGACCCGTCAAGAGAGGATCCTGTGCAAGGTGGTGGAGGACTATCTGCACACCGGGCAGCCGGTGGCGTCGAAGTCGATCGCGGCCGATCCCGCGCTGGACTGCCGCGCCTCGACGGTACGGGGCGAGCTGGCGCTGCTGGAGGAGGGCGGTCTGCTCGCTCACCCTCACGTCTCGGCCGGCAGGGTTCCGACGGACGCCGGACAGCGGTATGTGGTCGACCGGATGCTCGCCTCCGGACAGGGTCTGCAGCCGGTGGCGCAGTCGGCGCAGTTGGAGCTCTCGCTGATGCGCCGCGAAGTCGAGGAGGCGGTGCGCAGCACCACGGAGACTCTGTCTCAGGTGACAAACCTGCTGGCGGTCGTCTCCGCGCCTGCTCTGAACAGCGCCGGCATCCGCCACGTCGAGGTGCTCGCCCTGCAGTCGCGGGTCGTGATGGTCGTGATCATCACCTCGACCGGGAGCGTGTCGAAGATGATGGTCACGTTCGAGCGCGCCGTCGATCCAGGTCTGCTGACGTGGGCGGGGGAGTATCTGAACGAGCGGCTTGTCGGAACCGGGCTCGGCGCGCGCATGCTGCACCAACGTCTGATCGACCCGGGTCTGTCCGCCACCGAGACCGCGTTTCTGCGGCGGCTGGCGCCGGCATTTGGTGAGATCGACCCGGAAGCAGACGACGCGCTGTATGTGGAGGGCACCGCGCATCTGTTCTCGACGGGCATGATCGAGGACACCGCTCAGATCAACGAGCTGATGGGCCTGCTCGAGCGGCGGGTGGCGTTGTTGCGGGTGCTGCGCATGGCGCTCGGCGAGCAGGGCGTGTACGTGCGCATCGGCCATGAGAACGAGATCCCGGCGATGCACTCCCTCGGCCTGGTCGCGACCAGCTATGGGGTGGCCAGGCGCAAGCTGGGGGCGGTGTCGGTGATCGGGCCGGTGCGGATGGATTACGCCGAGGCGATCGTGACCGTGCGCAAGGCCGCCCACGAGCTCTCGCGATTCGTCGAAGACGCCTACGCGGAAGGATGAGCGCGCGCGCATGAGTCGAACCTCGATGCCGCGCGATCCCTACGACGTGCTGGGGGTGCAGCGGGACGCGTCCGAGCAGCAGATCAAGAAAGCGTTCCGCCAGCTCGCGCGGGAGCTGCACCCGGACGTCAACGCACACGATCCGCAGGCGGAGGAGAAGTTCAAGGAGGCGGCGGAGGCATACGAGATCCTCTCCGACGGCGAGCGCCGCGCGACGTATGACCGATATGGTCATGAAGGCCTCAGATCGGGCGGCTATGCCCCCAACTTCGACGGGTTCGGCTCGATCGGCGATCTGTTCGACGCGTTCTTCGGCGCCGGCAGCCCGTTCGGCGGGCGCTCGGGGCCGGCCTCCGGCGAGGATGCCGCCGTTGCGGTCGAGCTGGACCTCGCCGAAGCCGCGACGGGCGCGCGGGTGGAGGTCTCGTTCGAGGCCGTCGAGCGCTGTGAGCACTGTCACGGCAACGGCGCCGAGCCGGGCACCCCGATCCATACGTGCGAGCGTTGCGGGGGCAGCGGCCAGCTGCAGGCCCTCACCAGAACGCCGTTCGGGCAGATGATGCGCAGGGTGGCATGCGAGACATGTCGCGGCGACGGGCGCATGGCGGCGCAGCCGTGCGGGGAGTGTCGCGGGCATGGTCGCAAGGTGGGCCGGCGCAGCCTCGAGGTCGACGTGCCGGCGGGGATCGCCGACGGTCAGCGGATCAGGCTCGGACAGCGCGGGCATGCCGGAGGGGCGGGCGCGCTCGAGGGCGACCTGTACGTGCTCGTGAGGGTCCGCGAGGACGAGCGATTCGTGCGCGAAGGCCAGGACCTGATCACGGCGCTCGACGTCCCCGCGCCGCTCGCCGCGCTGGGTGGGACGCTGCAGGCGCCGACGCTGCAGGGAACGGCTGCGGTCGAGGTGCCTCAGGGCACCCAGCCGGGAGTGGTGATCACGCTCAGGGGTCAGGGGATGCCATCGCTGCGAGGTGGCCGCCGGGGCGATGTGAAGGTGGTCGTGAACGTAGTCGTGCCCCGCCGCCTGAGCGAGGAGCAGCGCGAGCTGATCGGCCGTCTGCAGGAGACCCTCACCGAGGAGAACCTGCGCTCGGATGAGTCGATGTTCGCCAAGCTGCGCCGGGTGCTGCGCAGTCACCCGGTGTGATCCGCCTCGCGCTGCGCGTCCGCCGCGAGCAGGCGGAGGTGGTGCTCGCGGAGCTGCTCGAGCTGGTTCCCTCGGGCGTCGAGGAATCCGATCTGGAGGGCGAGGCCGTCGAGTATGCGATCTACGGCGCGCCCGGCGAGCTGCCGGTGCTGCCGAATCTGCGCGCCGCGGTCGGCGACGCGCTGGTCGAGATATCCACCAGCGAGATCCCGGATGACTGGTCAGAGCGCTGGCGCGACTTTCATCGGCCGATAACGATCCCCTCGCCCGCGCCCGCGCGAGTGAGCGGGCTGCGCGTGCGCACACCCTGGGAGAGCCCCTGCGAGCGCCCGGGTCTGCGGGAGATCGTGATCGATCCGGGGCAGGCGTTCGGCACGGGCGCTCATGCGACCACACGGCTGTGCCTGGAGCTGCTGCTCGCCCTCGCCGGCTCCAGCGCCGAGCGGTCGGCGCTGATCGATCTGGGGAGCGGCTCGGGGGTGCTCGCGATCGCCGCGGCGGTGCTCGGATATGACCCGGTGCTGGCGCTCGACCACGACCTGCTGAGTGTCGCGGCGGCCGCGCGCAACGCGACCGCCAACGGCGTGCGGATCGACGTGCGCCGTTTCGATCTGCGCCGCGATCCGTGGCCGATCGGCGATCGGCGGGCGATTCCGGTGATGCTCGCCAACCTGCTGAGACCGCTGCTGCTCGACCTGGCCGAGGCGCTCGAGCATCCGCCGGAGCACCTGATCGCGAGCGGACTGCTCGTCGGTGAGGCCGAGGAGATCAGCCGGACGTTCGCGCGGCGACTGGGGATGTCAGAGCGCGAGCGCCGCGAGAGTGGCGACTGGGCCGCCGTCTGGCTGCAGGCCGACCGGTGACGCGCGACCCGCGCGAGGCGCGTACCGAGCTCGAGTTCGATCGTGCGGGTCGTCGGACTGGATCGGCAGCTCGGTCGCCGGGCGGTAGATCAGCCCGGTCGCCGCGCGACCCGCGCGAGGCGCGCATCGAGCTCGAGTTCGTTCGATCGTGCGGGGCCGTCAGGCTGGATCGGGCAGCTCGGTCGCCGCGCGGACGATCGCGCGGTAGATCAGATCGATCGCCGCGCGGGTGCCGCCCGAGCCCCGCAGCAGAACGACGGCGGCGCTGAGCGCCGAGCCGATCGTCTGCAGCGCCTCGCCGACATCGCCGGGCTCGGGGTCGCGGCAGGCGGCGATCGCCATGTCGAGCATCGCCAGCGCCTGCTCCGGATTCCCCGCGAACAAGGCGGGACCGGTGAGGCTGGCGTAGTTGTAGACGCGAGCGAGACGCCCTGAGAGGAGGATCGAGGAGCCGCGGCGCGGCGGCGTGACAGGGGGCAGGCCTTGGCCGTCGAGCAGACCGGCCATCGTCGCACCCAGCAGGCCCAGCGCGGCCGGTTCATCCAGACCGGCCTGGACCGCGACGCGCAGCGCCAGATAGAGCGTGGTGGCGGGCAGGCCGTAGGGCGGGTCGGAGGCGAACACGATGCGCTCGGCCGGCACGCGCGCGAACAGCTCGATCACGTCGAGCGGGAAGAAGCAGGAGATGTCATACAGCACGCCCGGATGGTCGGCCAGACGCGAGGTCAGGATGCCCTGGTCGCAGATCGCGCCATGCGCGAGGATCAACACGACGTCCGGGTGGCTCATCGCCAGGTCCGCCAGCCCATCGGCGAGCGGCGGCAGTCCCCGGCCGGCATGGATCAGGATCGGCACCCGTGCGCTGTCGGCGAGCGCGAAGATGGCGCGCATCTCCGGGCCGTCGAACACGAAGTCCTGAGCGCGCGGGTGCAGCTTGATGCCGCGCGCTCCGCCGCTCAGGCAGCGTTCGCCCTCGGCGATCGGATCTTCGGCGGGGTCCAGGCGGCAGAACGGGGTGAGACGACCCTCGCTTTCCGAAGCCCACGCGATGACGCGGTCGTTGGGGACGCTGTAGGCGGGGCGTCGCTCGGGGTCGTGCAGCGGGAACACGCACGCGCGCCGCGCGCCGGCGTCGTCGAGCTGGGCGAGGAGCTGTGCGAGCGTCAGCGAGCGCCCGTCCTCGTCCAGACCGAGGTGGGTGTGCGCATCGATCACCTCGGCGTCTGCCGGACGCAGACGCTGCGCCTCCGTCAGAAACGGGGCGAGCGCCTCGGCGTAGAGGGCATCGTTCACGGACGGCACCCTAGTGGCTCCCCAGCGGGTGCGCGTGGTTGCTCGCCGGGCCATCGTCCGAAATCGCCACGTGCAACCATCGCCGACGGCGTATCCTGAGCGGGGATGGCGATCCTCGACACAGTCAAGAGCGACCTACAGGAAGCGATGCGTGCCGGTGAGAAGGCGCGCGTGGGGGCGCTGCGGCTGGTGCTGTCCGAGCTGCAGAAGGCCGCGAAGGAAGGCTCGGATGACGAGCTGGCGGTGCTCAGGCGCGAGCGCAAGCGCCGGCTGGAGGCCGCCAAGGCCTATCGCGAGGCCGGGCGCGAGGATCTCGCCGACGGCGAGGAGTCCGAGGCGAAGCTGATCGGCTCCTACCTGCCGGCCGAGCTCTCCGACGAGGAGCTTCGCGCCATCGTCGAGCGAGCGGTGCGCGAGAGCGGGGCGGAGTCGGTGCGGGACATGGGTCGCGCGATGGGCAGCGCGATGGCGGCCGTGGATGGTCGCGCGGACGGCGGGCGCGTGTCCGGGCTGGTCAAGGCGGCGCTCGGAGGATGAGCGCCTCGACCCCGCGTACGCCCCGGAACGGCGGATGAGGACCCAGATCGAGCTGCCGAACGACGTTGCCGCCGAGCTGGCCGGCAGCCAGGACGCGGTGCTGCGCGCGCTGGAGGCTCACCTGGAGTGTCGGGTGTTCCTGCGCGGCAACCTGATCACATTCGACGGCGAGCAGGGCGAGACGCGCGTGGGGGAGCGGGTCGTGCGCGAGCTCTCGGATCTGATCCTGCGCGGCCATGAGATCGGGCCGGGGACGATCGCCGCGGTGACGGGCGCGTTGGACGCGCACGAGTCGCCGGCGCGCGTGCTGGAGGATGTGGTGTGGCGCTATCGCGGGCGGCAGGTGGCGCCGAAGACGGTCAACCAGAAGCGCTACGTCGATTCGATCCGCGAGAGCACCGTCACCTTCGGGATCGGGCCTGCGGGGACGGGCAAGACGTTTCTCGCGGTGGCGATGGCGGCCGCGGCGCTCTCCGGGCACGAGGTGAACCGCATCATCCTCACGCGTCCGGCGGTGGAGGCGGGCGAGCGGCTGGGATTCCTGCCGGGCGATCTGATGGCGAAGGTCGATCCCTACCTGCGCCCGCTGTTCGACGCGCTGCACGACATGCTCGATCCCGAGAAGGTCTCCCAGTACCTGGAGCGCGGCGTGATCGAGATCGCGCCGCTCGCCTTCATGCGCGGGCGCACGCTGAACGACTCGTTCGTGATCCTCGACGAGGCGCAGAACACGACCCCCGAGCAGATGAAGATGTTCCTCACGCGCCTGGGCTTCGGGTCGCGGATGGTCGTGACGGGTGACGTCACGCAGGTCGACCTGCCCCGCGAGCAGCAGTCGGGGCTGATCGCGGTGGGGGAGGTGCTCGAGACGGTCGAGGGCATCGAGTTCGTGCGCTTCGGCGGCGAGGACGTGGTGCGGCACAAGCTCGTGCAGCGGATCGTCGAGGCTTACGACGAGCACGCCCAGCGGGGCGGCGCGGAGGGTCCGGGGGCAACGCGTGTCCCCGACGGTCGGATCGGTCAGGGCGCGCGCGAGCCGCGACGCGCCTGAGTCCGTGATCGAGGTCGACGTCCTCGGCGCGGGTCTCGCGCCCGACGCGCCCGCGCCGGGCGAGGTCACGCGCCTGTGCGTCCTCGCCACCGCCGCGGTCGGGATCGACGACGGTCATCTCGCGATCGAGTACGTCGACGCGGGTCGCATCGCCGAGCTGAACCTCGAACATCGTGGCAAGACCGGCCCGACGGACGTGCTCTCTTTCCCGATCGATGGCGTCGCCGCGCAGGGGGATGCTCCGCGCGAGCTGGGCGACGTGATGATCTGTCCCGAGCACACAGCCGATCTGCGCGAGGCGATCGTGCATGGTGTGCTGCACTTGCTCGGCATGGATCACGAGATCGACGACGGCGAGATGCTGGCGCTGCAGACCCAGCTGCTGGGCGAGACATAGCGGGCGTCGTCGTGTCCGGGACTCGCAGCGGCTTCGTCGCCCTGGCGGGGCGCCCGAACGTCGGCAAGTCGACGCTCGTGAACGCCGTGGTGGGGGAGAAGGTGGCGATCGTCTCCGACCGCCCGCAGACGACGCGCAGGGCGATCCGGGGAGTGTGCACGCGGGCGGACAGCCAGGTCGTGCTGGTCGACCTTCCGGGGGTCCAGCGTCCACGCGACGCGCTGACCCAGCGCATGGCCGGACGCGTGGAGCGCGAGCTCAAAGGAGCCGACATGGCGCTGCTGGTCCTCAACGGCGAGCAGGGGGTGGGGCCTGGCGACCGGTTCATCGCCGCGGTGCTCGCACGCTCCGCGCCCGCGACGACGATCGCGGTCAACAAGATCGACCGGCTCGACCGCGCGGCGACCGCCGCGACACTGCAACAGGCGGGCGCGCTGGAGCTGGACGGCGAGGTGTTCCCGATCTCGGCGCGCACGGGCCTCGGCATGCGGTGCGCTGGTCGAGCATCTGTATGCCTCGATGCCCGAGGGGCCGTTCATGTTCGCGCCGCAGGAGCGCTCCGACCAGCCGCTGGCGCTGCTGCTGGGCGAGCTGGTGCGCGAGGCGGTGATCAGGCGCACCCGCCAGGAGGTTCCCCACGCCGTCGAGGTGGTGGTCGAAGAGATCGAACATCCGCGCCCCGGACTGGCGCGGGTGCGGGCGCTGATCTGGGTCGAGAGCGACTCGCAGAAGGGCATCGTCGTCGGCTCCGGCGGACGCATGATCAAGGCGATCGGCACGGCCGCGCGCGCCGAGCTCGAGCGCGAGCTGGGATGCTCAGGTGCATCTCGATCTGTCCGTGCGCGTGCGCCGGGACTGGCGCGCGGACGAGGGGCTGCTCGATCGCCTGGGCATAACGTAGTTCCATGCGGCGCATGCGCCGCATGGCCGGACGGTGCATGCACCGTCCGGGCGGGCCGCACATGTGCGGCCCGCAGACGAGGCGCATGCGCCTCGTCTGGTCGTTGGCGCATGCGCCAACACCTCCCCTTTGGGATGGGCCCGAGATCCCGATAGATGCTTCAGCGTGATCCAAGGGAATTCCGGTTCATCTGATTCATTCCAGCTTTGGGATGCGCAATGCCGCGCGATCGGGTACCGTCTGGTGAGATCGACAGCTCTTCGCGGTGGGTAGGTTCGCCAGGAAGGTGAGGAATGTCCGCTAAGCATGCGGTTCTGGGTCTCGTGATCGAGCGTCCGGGCTACGGCTATCAGTTGGCGCAGCGCCTGGAGGAGCGCTTCGGCGCATCTGGATTCGCGCCCTCCGGCGTTTACTCCGCGCTGGATCAGCTCGCCCGCGACGAGCTGGTGCGCAGCGCCGGTGAGATGGGTGCCGGCCCATCCAGACGCGCGGCGCCTCGCACGATCTACGAGGCCACCCCGGACGGCGTCGATCACTTCGAGAGCTGGATGCTCGCCTCCTCGCCGACACCGCCGCTGCGCGACGACCTGCACATGAAGATCTCGCTGTGCCGGCCGCGCAACGTGCCGCGGCTGATCGACATGGTCTACGGTCAGGAACTCGCGTGCCTGGCGCGTCTGCGCGATCTGAACCGGCTCGCCGAGGATGCGCGGGCGGGCGGCTCGCGAGAATGGTCGATGCTGATGCGAGTGCTCGCGGCGACGCCGAGGTCGCGTTCTGGAACGCGCGGATCGAGTGGCTGCAGAGCGCCAGGGAGCTGCTCGAGCAGCTGCGGGATGAGCCCGAGAGATCCGGCGCAGGTCGCCCGGCGGGTCGGCTGCGGGCGTGTTGAGGGCACGCCAGATCCGACGCGGGACGCGGAGCGTGTGCATGGCGATGGCGGCGGGCCGAGCTCTGGAGCGATGATGGCGGAAGGGCTGCTGTCGCTGCGCTCGGTGAGCAAGAGCTACTGGCGGGGCGCGCACGAGCTGAGGGTGCTGAGCGATGTCTCGATGGAGGCCTCGGCCGGCGAGTTCGTCGCGGTGTGGGGCAGGCGCGGGGCCGGCAAGACGACCCTGCTGAAGATCGCCGCCGGACTGGAGGGCCCCGATGGCGGCGCCGTGCGCTTCGCGGGGCGCGCGCTGGCGGGCATGTCGGAGGCGGCCCACGCTCGCCTGCTGCGCGAGCAGATCGGCTGGGTGCGGCGCGCGGGGCCGCGCAGCGATCTGAGCATGCTCGACTACGTCGCGTTGCCGCTGCTCGTCGAGCACGGTCAGCGCCGGGCTCGATCGCGAGCGTATGACGCGCTCGCACGCGTGGGCGTGTCGGAGTGCGCGGGCCAGCGCTGGGACAGCCTCTCCGATGGCGAGCGCGCGCTCACCGGGATCGCGCACGGGATCGTGCGACACCCGCGGCTGCTGCTCGTGGACGATCCCACCGCGAACCTCGGGGTGCGCGAACGCGAGGATGTCAACGGGCTGCTGCGCTCGCTGGCCGGAGCAGAGGGGTTGGCCGTGCTGATGGCCGTTCCGGGTATGCCGGCGGCGATGGGCACCGACGAGATCAAGGTCCTCAGCGGCGGCCGGCTGCTGACACAGCCGCACGAGCCGGCGCCCCGGGCCAACGTCATCGACTTCCCGAGCAGGCAACGGTCGGCGTAGGTGCGCCGCGTTCGATCGTGCGCCACGTCCGATCGCGTTCGGGGTCTTGCGCGAGCCCGAACGAGCCGGTGAGCCCGGTCAACTGATGCTCGAGCTGCGGGATCTCGTCAAGCACTACCAATCCGGCGACGGGGAGATCGTGCGTGCGGTGGATGGCATCTCGATGTCGATCGCCCCCGGTGAGCTGGTCGCGCTGTACGGCCCCAGCGGCTCCGGCAAGACTACGCTGCTGATGCTGATCGCCGCGCTGCTGCGGCCGGACGCCGGTGCGGTGCTGATGGACGGGCGAGACGTCTGCGAGCTCTCTGATCCCGACGCGGCGCGCTATCGGCTGCACGAGCTCGGATTCGTGCGCCAGTCGCTGAACCTCGTGCCGGGCGTGAGCGCGCTCGACAACGCCGCATTGAAGCTGCTCGGGCTCGACATCGGCGCGCGCGAGGCACACCGCCGGGTGATGCCGCTGCTCGAGCGTCTCGGGCTGGGACAGCGCACGAGGCATCGCGCCGAGCAGCTCTCGATGGGCGAGCGCCAGCGGGTGATGATCGCGCGTGCGCTCTCGACGAAGCCCAAGCTGCTGCTCGCCGACGAGCCGACCGGCAGTCTCGACAGCGCGCGCAGCCGCGAGGTGCTCGGCCTGCTGACGGAGGTCTGCCGCGAGCGCGGAGTATCGGTGATGCTGGTCACGCACGACCCGCAGGCGGCGGCATATGCCGACCGGGTGCACGCTCTGCTCGACGGCAAGCTCGTCGACTACTGAGCCCGATCGGGCGTTCATGTCGGTCGGCGGCACACGGTAGGCAGACCGACGGAGATGAGGCTGTCGAACATCGTTCGGCTCTACCGCGTGCGCCTGCGCAGCAGGATCGTGCAGGAGCTGTTCGCGGTGCTCGGGATCGCGATCGGGGTGGCCCTGCTGTTCTCGTCGCAGGTCGCCGGCACGAGCCTCGACGGCGCCGTGCGCCAGCTGACGGCGGGGATCGTCGGACAGATGCGCTTTCAGATCACCGCCCGCGACGCGCACGGCTTCGACGCGAGCCTGCTGAGTGAGGTGCAGCGCATTCCCGGCGTGCTGACCGCGGTGCCCGTGCTTCAGGAGAGCGCCAACGTCGTCGGACCGCAGGGAAGCCAGTCGGTCGATTTGGTCGGCACCGAACCTCGCCTCGCGTTTCTTGGGGGAGCGCTCGTGCGTAAGCTCGGCACCTCCCAGCTCAGTCGAGCGAGGGCATTGATGCTGCCCGCGCCGATCGCCCAGAGGATCGGCGCGTCCTCGCTGCAGCCGGTGCAGCTGCAGATCGGCGCCCGCACGATCTCCTCGCTGCTCGCGCCCGAGCTGCTCGCGCCCGGCTCCGGCGTCCTCGGCGAGAGCCCGATCGCGATCGCTCCGTTGCGCTACGCCCAGCGGCTGACTGGCATGACCGGGCGGCTGACCAGCATCTACGTGAGCTCGCTGCCGCGGCGACGACCGAGAGGTGATCGCGCGGTCTGAGCCGCGTCGCGGCAGGTCGCCTGAACGTCGGTCCGGCCGACTTCACGGACACGCTGTTTCAGAAGGCCGCCGAACCGACCAATCAGTCGACCAGCCTCTTCTCCGCGATCAGCGCGCTCGTCGGGTTCCTGTTCGCGTTCAACGCGCTGCTGCTGACCGTGCCCCAGCGGCGCAACCTGATCGAAGATCTCCGACTGGACGGCTATACGCGCAAGATGATCGTCGAGGTGCTGCTGTTCGACGCGCTCGTGCTCGGCATCGTCGCGTGTGTCCTCGGGCTGGCGCTGGGTGAGCTGATGTCCGTCGAGCTGTTCCGTTCCGATCCGGGCTATCTATCGTTCGCGTTCCCGATCGGCTCGGAGCGGATCGTGATATGGCAGAGCTACGCGATCGCCGTTGGCGGTGGAGTGGTGGCCGCGATCTTTGGCGTGCTCGCGCCGTTGCGCAGTGACCTCTTCTCGGACCTGGGGCGTCTGATGGAAGCACCGGAGCCCAAGGTCCGGAACCGAACGAGCCGGCTGCTCGCCGGAGGTTTCGCCTGCCTTGCGAGCACGATCTTCATAATGCTCGTTGCGCCCAGAGCGGCGATCGTCGGGGTCGTGAGCCTGGCCTTCAGCCTGTTGCTGCTGCTGCCCGTGTTGCTGGACCTGGCGATCGCGGCGTTCAACCGAATGCAGCAGATGATGCCGGGTGCTTCCACGTATCTGGCGGTGATCGAGCTGCGCTCTCGCGCCAACAGGGCCCGCTCGATCGCGATTGCCGCCACAGGTGCGATTGCGGTGTTTGGCAGCGTCGCGATTCAGGGAGCTCGCGTCGACCTGCAGCGGGGTCTCGATGCCTCGGCGCACGGCATCGATTCGCTCGCCGCGATCTGGGTCACCCCTGCGGGGACCTCGAACTCGTTTGCCACCACGCCGTTTCGAAATGTCGAGACGGGCAGCCTCGCGCGCCTGCCCGGAGTCGCGGCGGTCCGCTCCTATCGCGGCAGCTTCCTGGACTGGGGTGAGCGACGTTTGTGGGTGCTCGCGCCACCGCGCGCCGCCGCTGCATCCGATCACACCAAGCCAGGTTGTGCAGTGGCAATGTCGGAGCGGCCACCGCTGAGTTGCGGGGACGTGGATGGATCGTCGTCTCAGAAGCCGTGGCGGCGGAACATCATCTGCATGTGGGGCAGCTGTTCGTGCTTCCCACGCCGCGGCCGACGGCGTTTCGCGTCGCCGCGCTGAGCACCAACCTTGGCTGGCCGCCCGGCGCGATCGTGCTCAACGCAGACGACTATGCGATCGCATGGGCGAGTGAGGATCCGAGCGCCTACCAATTCGAGCTCACCGCCGGGGCGTCGGCGAGTGCGGTGAGCGCCGAGATACGGCAAACGCTCGGTCCTCGATCGGGACTGCAGGTCGCCACGGCCGGCCAGCGTCAGCGGCTTCATTATGCGCAGGCCACCCAGGGTCTTGCGCGTCTTACCCAGATTCGCACGCTGGTGCTGATCGCGGTCGTTCTGGCGATGTCCGCGGCAATGGGCGCTGCGATCTGGCAGCGCCGCGTGCGGCTCGCCGACATGAAGATCGATGGCTTCGGCAGGGGGGTGCTGTGGCGCGCCCTGCTGCTGGAGAGCGTCCTGCTGCTCGGCGCGGGCTGTTCGATCGGCGCGCTGTTTGGAATCTGCGGGGAGCTTCTATTGAGTCGTGCGCTGACCGTGGTCAGCGGGTTTCCCGTCGTTCAGTCGATCGGCATACCCGTGGCGATCGCAAGCTTCGTGCTCGTCACGATGGTTGCGGTAGCGATCGTGGCGGTGCCTGGTTATATGGCGGCTCGCGTGCGTCCCGCGATCAGCTTGCAGGACCACTGATTTGGACGGTGTCATAATCGGAGGCCCGCAAGCTACTCAAACCTCCCCAATCCCGACCGCGTTGCTCTTTAGTCTTCGGGCGAGTTCCGATTCCTGGAGAGGACACCGATTCACTGCCGCTTTCGGCCCGGCAATCCGGGGCGCTCGTTGCTGCCGCGACGCGCCAGCTGGTCTGGGGGTTGCCGGCGATCTCACGAGAGATTCGGGGATGGCGCCGGCAGGCGATGATGATTCCCGACGCGCCGATTCGCGAAGACGCGCTGTCCTCCATCGAACGCAAGCGCGGTCACACGGATGGCGCTGCGTTGTTTTGGATCTTACCTCGACGCCGTAATCTGGAGCTCCTGCGACTGCTCGTGGCGTACGAGATGATCTGGGATTTTCTCGACACCCTCAACGAGCACGGCGCCGATCGCGGGCAGGCGAACGGTCGTCAGTTGCATCTGGCTCTAGTGGAGGCGGTGGATCCGAGCAGGTCGATCTCCGATTACTACCAGTACCACCCGTGGCGGCAGGACGGTGGGTATCTGCGCGCGCTCGTGGAGGCATGCCGTCGTGGCTGCAGCGCGCTGCCGTCCTACTCGCGCGTCCAGTCGTTGGTGACTCGCGAAGCGACACGTGCCCAGGTCCTCGCGCTGAACCACGACTTGGATTCGACCTGTCGCGACGCCTCGCTGAGGCGGTGGGCAGAGCACGAGTTTGACGGTCGACACGATGCGAGTTGGTTCGAGTTGAGCGGCGCCGCGAGCGCATCGCTGACCGCGCACGTGCTGCTGGCATTGGCGGCCGAGCCCGACGTGCACCGAGCACGAGATCGACCGCGCCTGCACCGCTTATTTTCCGTGGCTGTCATTGGCGACGACGATGCTCGACAGCTATGTCGACCAGGTCGAGGACGAGGCCAATGGTGACCACAGCTATATCGCCCACTACGCGAGCCCCGCCATCGCGGCGCAGCGGTTGCGCGAGATCGTCGAACGTGCCGCACGGGAGTCGAGAGGTTTGCCCAACGGGCATCGGCATGCTGTGATCGCGGCGTGCATGATCGCCATGTATCTCTCCCGGGACAGCGCGCGCACGCCGGCGATGCGCGCGACGACAGGCAAGCTCATCGACGCGGGCGGATCGCTGACGCGTGTGTTGCTGCCGATCCTGCGACTATGGCGTATCGCCTATGCGCAGCGTTCTGCATAATCGGTCGAGCTCACCGTCACGCAAGACGTCTCGGCGGATGCAGGCGTGCTCCCGGGCGCGTCTGCCGTCGGACCAGCGAGCATAAGCCTCGCAATGGTTGGACACACATACTCGTAATGTCCGCAAGCTAGTCAGAACTGAATATTCAGACCAGTCTGTGCACAGCGTGGCGTTTTCGACATGCTCGTACGCACACTCATGTTGGACGACAGCGAAAGCCGTGATGTGACCGCCGCCGAGAGAGGGCGACAGCGCGGCCGGCGGGTCAAGGCCGGCGGGGGCGCGCGAGTCAAGGGCGGGGGTGCAGCGGGGATGGCGCCGCCGTCCGGGCGCTGGCAACGGCCCGGACGGCCCGTGCAGCGTCCGGGCCGCAGTCGCGACGGCGAGACCGAGGCCGGCAAGGTCATGATCGAGCTGTCCAAGTCTCAGGTCGACCAGGTCGTGCGCGGCGCCGGCGAGGGCGGCACGATGTCGATCCTGCTCTCGGCGCTGCGCGATCCCGACTGGACGCTCGCGATCGATTCCGAGGACTGGAGCTACCCGGAGCAGCTGGATGACAGGCGCCTGTCGCGCTCACTGCTGTCGGGTCTGCTCGTGCTGTCCTGCTTTCCGGCGGACGGCGGCTACCTGGGGATCGCCGAGCTCGCGCGGATGCTCGACATGAACACCAGTACCACCCATCGCTACGTCACGACGCTGCTCGCGGTCGGTTTGATCGAACGCGACCCCGCGACGCGCAGATACCGGGTCGCGGCACCATAACCGCTCACACGCGCTCCGCGAGCCGCCGGCCGATCCGCCGGACCGCTTCGAGCTCGAGCTCGGGTGTGAACACGAACGGCACCGTGTGTATGGCCACGCCGTGGCGGCGCAGGCGCGCGATCTGGTTGTGCTGCACTCGCGCACGCTCCCGCACCGTCCGTGCGGCGAGCATCGCCGAGCGCTTGACCTCGCCACCCGAGCGCGTGACTGCGCCGTCGTCCATGCGCGCGATCCGCGCCGGCTCCGACCCCTCGAATCGGTGCGGCAGCGTCGCGTTGACGATCGCCGCGTCCAGCTCCACCGCGAGCTGTGAGCGCAGTCCCGCCCGCAGGTCGAACGTCTCTCCGATCGCCATCTCGGTCGGCTGGGTCGACCGCCAGATAGCCGGTCTGCGCCTGATCCTCCAGCAGCTCGCGCACCCGCTCGGCCTGACCGAATATCGGCCCCACGCGTGCGATCGCGCCGAACGTTCTCGGCGAGTGCAGCAAGCCCAGCGCGTGTCCCGTCGCGGGCGCGTCGAGCACCACCAGGTCATAGCTGTCCGCGCGCCGGCGCCAGCGCTCACCGCGCGTGAGCTCCCACACCTTGACCATGCTCACCAGCTCCTTCGCGCCGGGCGCGGCCGCGGCGAAGTACTGGAACGTGCCGCTGCCCGCCAGCACGCGACCGGGCACCCGTCCGCCGAGCGCCTGCAACCACTCCAACAGCGCGCGGTCGGGGTCGATCGTCACGCTCCACAGGTTCTCTCCGAGCGCGGTCTCCTCGCCGCCGTCGGCCTGTCGTGCCGGTCCGCGCTGCCCGCGCCCGGAGGCGCCCGCGAGCAGCATCGGCAGTCGGCGCTGATCTCCCAGCTCGACGACGATCGTGCGCAGGCCGCGCTCGGCCGCCGCCAGCCCCAGCGCGGCCGCGATCGTCGTCTTGCCCACGCCGCCCTTACCGGTGACGACGAGCAGCTTGCGTTCCAGGATTCGCGTCACGATAGGTGGTGGGTTGAGGTGGTCGGGCCGTGGATGGCAGACGCCGAACACGAGCGCAGGTGTGCTGGTGGCACATCGAGCATCGTGGGCGGCGTATGACGCCGCGGAACGGCTGCATCAATCCCGACAGATATCGGGACGCGGATCCAAAGCACCGATGTCGTTGTCGGCATGGGACCTACAATCCCACACATGCCCGACCCCACCCCCACGCCGATCGACGAGCTCGTCGTCTACGACGAGCGCGGTCTCGTGCCGTGCATCGTGCAGGACTGGCGCTCCGGCGAGGTGCTGATGCTCGCCTACATGAACGCGCACGCGCTCGAGCGCACGCGCGCGAGCGGCGAGCTGCATCTGTACAGCCGCTCGCGCGAGCGGGCATGGCACAAGGGCGAATCCAGCGGCAACGTCCAGGCGGTCCGCGCGCTGCGGTTGGACTGCGACGGCGACACGCTGCTGGCGCTGGTGGAGCCCGCCGGGCCCGCCTGCCACACCGGCGAGCGCACCTGCTTTCACCGCGGCGAGCTCGATCCGGGCGCCCCGCACGAGATCCTCCCCGCGCTGGAGCGGACCCTTGACGATCGCGCCCGCGAGCGTCCGGCGGGCTCCTACACCGTCACCCTGCTCGACGACCCCACGCTGGCGGGTGCGAAGGTGCGCGAGGAGGCCGAGGAGGTCACTCGCGCCGCGCGCGAGGAGTCCGACGAGCGCGTCGACGAAGAGGCCGCCGATCTGCTCTATCACCTGCTCGTGCTCGTGCACGGTCGCGGACGGGATCTCGCCGACGCCGAGCGGGTGCTCGATGGCCGCCGTCGCTGAGAGCGTAAGCCACAACCTGATCCCGGTCTGCGACACCTTCATCGCGGACTGCGAGACGCCCGTCTCGGCGTTCCTGAAGCTGCGCGCGCTCGCGCCCGGCGAGCCGGCGTTCCTGCTGGAGTCCGCCGATCAGGGTCAGCGCGTGGGGCGCTGGTCGTTCATCGGCTTTCGCCCGCGCTCGGTCCTGCGCTGGTCGCTCGCGGATGGGGGCGACCCATATGCGCTCGCGGCCGAGCACGTCGCGCGCTATCGCCAGGCGCCGATGGCCGACGCGCCGCCGTTCACCGGCGGCGCGGTGGGCTTCTTCGGCTATGACCTCGTGCGCACCGTCGAGCCGTTGGGCGAGCCCGCGGGTGGGCGGGGACGGATCCCCTCGGGCTGCCCGACATGGCGCTGATGCTCTCCGACGCGCTGGTCGTGTTCGATCACCTCCGGCACACGATCACGATCCTCGCCAACGCCGATCTGGAGGCCGAGCCGGACGTCGAGCGCGCGCGGGCCCGGGCCGCGGCCGTCGTCGGCGAGATTCGCTGCGCGCTGGCCGGTCCCGTTCCGCTTGGTGGCGAGCACGATCTCGGAGGTCGGCCCGAGACTGTGCCCGCGCGCACGATGCCCGAATTTCAGTCGAACATGACAGGTGAGCAGTTCGAAGCGATGGTGGCGCGGATCATCGAGTACATCTACGCCGGGGACGCCTTCCAGGTCGTGCCCTCCCAGCGTTGGTCGGCGCCCTCGCCCGTGCAGCCGTTCTCGATCTACCGCGGCCTGCGCGCGGTGAACCCCAGCCCCTACATGTACTTCCTGGACTTCGGCGACTTCCAGGTCGTGGGCGCCAGTCCCGAGCCGCTGTTGACGGTCAGCTCCGCCGGGCAGCCCGACGGTCGCGCGCGCGTGAGCACGCGACCGATCGCGGGCACGCGCCCCCGTGGGGCGAACGTCGCCGAGGACGAGCAGATCGCGCGCGAGCTGCTGGAGGACGAGAAGGAGCGCGCCGAGCACGTGATGCTCGTCGATCTCGGCCGCAACGACCTCGGCCGCGTCTGCGAGCCGGGAACGGTCGAGGTGGAGACGTTCATGTCGGTCGAGACCTACTCGCACGTGATGCACATCGTCTCCTCGGTCACGGGCCTGCTGCGCGACGGCGTCACCGCGATGGACGCCCTGCGCTCGGTCCTGCCGGCCGGCACGCTCTCGGGCGCGCCGAAGGTGCGGGCGATGCAGATCATCGACGAGCTCGAGCCGATCAAGCGCGGGGGCTACGGCGGGGCGATCGGCTACCTCTCCTACGCCGGCGACATGGACACCTGCATCCACATCCGCACCGTCGTCGTCCACGACGGCGTCGCCCACATCCAGGCAGGCGGCGGGACGGTCGCCGACGCCCAGCCGGCATATGAGCTGGCGGAGTCCCGGGCCAAGGCTCGCGCCGTCATTCAGGCGATCGAACTGGCCGTAGCGCAGCCGGATTGGCCATGATGAGCTCACATGGCTGCGCTGGATCGGCGTCCTCCCTCGTTCGTGTACCGAGCACATCTCGTTCGGTGCGTCCTTGCCCAGCTTGCCCTGTGAGCCCATCATCGCATTGCTCATGTCAGGGGGTTTGCGTATGAAGGTGCTGGTGATCGACAACTACGACTCGTTCACATACAACCTCGTGCAATATCTCGGCGAACTGGGCGCCGACGTGCGCACGGTGCGCAACGATCGCGCCACGGTCGAGGAGCTGCTGAGCGACGGGTACGCGCGCTGCGTGATCTCGCCCGGGCCGTGCACGCCCGACGAGGCCGGCATCTCATTGGAGGTCGCCCGGCGGATGCCCGAGTCCGGGGTGCCGACGCTCGGCGTGTGCCTCGGCCATCAGGCGATGGCGCAGGCGTTCGGCGGTCGCGTCACGCTGAACCCTCCCGTGCACGGCAAGGCGACGACGATCGAGCACGACGGCCGCACGATCTTCACCGGCCTGTCGTGTCCGCTGACGGTCGGGCGCTACCACTCGCTCGTGGTCGCGCCCGAGCTGCCCGACTGCCTGGAAGAGTCCGCGCGCGGCGGGGGCGTGCTGATGGGGTTGCGCCACCGCGAGCTGCCGGCAGAGGGCGTGCAGTTTCACCCCGAGTCCGTCCTCACCGAGCAGGGCCGGGAGCTGTTGGCCAACTTCCTCGACGACGGCCGTGTCGGCGGCTTGGAGTCGAGCGCCCCCGCCGCCGGCTCGACCGCCGCGGAGACGCGATAGATGCCCAACCCGATCCTCACGCGCGCGATCGACGCGCTCGCCCAGCGGCGCGACCTGAGCGCCGAGGAGACCGCGGAGGTGCTCGCGCAGATCATGCACGGCGAGGTCTCCGAGACCCAGATCGCCGGATTTCTGATCGCACTGCGCACGAAGGGCGAGACGGTCGAGGAGCTCACCGGGCTGGCGCGCACGATGCGCGAGCTGGCCGCGCACGTGCCCATCGATCGCACCGATCTGCTCGACACCGCCGGCACCGGCGGCGGGCGCGGCACGTTCAACGTGTCCACCACTGCCGCCCTGATCGCGGCCGGCGCCGGCTGCGCGGTGGCCAAGCACGGCAATCGTTCCGCCACCAGCCGCTCGGGCTCGGCCGACCTGCTGGAGGCGCTCGGCGCGCGCATCGACCTCGGCCCCGAGGGCGTCGCCGCGTGCATCGCCGAGGCCGGGTTCGGGTTCATGTTCGCCCCCGCCCACCACCAGGCGACGCGGTTCGTCATTCCCGTCCGGCGCGAGCTTGCGGTGCGTACGATCTTCAATTTCCTCGGCCCGCTCACCAACCCGGCGGGCGCCCGCCGCCAGCTCATCGGCGTGTCCGACTCGGCGTTCCTGCAGACGATCGCCGGCGCGCTCGCGCGGCTGGGTGTCGATCGCGCGCTGGTCGTCTCGAGCGTCGACGGTCTCGACGAGATCTCGATCGCGGCGGCGACCACCGTGATCGAGGTCAATGGCGAGGAGCTCACCCGCTACACGCTCACGCCGCGTGAGGTCGGCGTCGAGCAGGCCGACCCAGCCGGCGAGGCGGCGGCCCTGCTCGCGGGCGGCAGCCCTCAGGAGAACGCCGCGCTCACGCGAGCGATCTTGCGCGGCGAGCCCGGACCCCACAGCGACCTCGCGGCGATCAACGCGGGCGCCGCGATCTACGCGGCCGGCCGCGTGGACTCGATCGCCGACGGCGTCGTCGCGGCGCGCGAGGCGCTCACCGACGGTGCGGCCGCGGACGCGCTGGAGCGGTTCGTGCGGGCCAGCGCCGAGCACGCGCCCGAGCGGGTGGTGGCCGCCGGGTGAGAAGGACAGCCGCCACCCGACGCTTTCCACAGGTTCTCCGATGAGCGTGCTGGCGGACATCCTCGCGAGCACGCGTCTGGAGCTCGAACGGCGCAAGCGCGAGCGCTCGGAAGCGGAGCTGCGCGAGCACGCGCTCGCCGCCGTCCCGGTCGCGCGAAGCCTGCGCGATGCGCTTCGCCGGCCGGGGATCGGCGTGATCGCCGAGTTCAAGCGACGCTCGCCCTCGGCGGGCACGTTGCACGAGCACGCCGACCTCGGCGAGATCGTGCGCGCCTACGAGCGCGGCGGCGCGAGCGCGCTGTCGGTGCTGACCGAGGGTCCCAACTTCGACGGCTCGCTCGAGGATCTGCGCACCGCCCGCGCGGCATGCGGGCTGCCGTTGCTGCGCAAGGACTTCATCGTCGACCCCTACCAACTGTATGAGGCCCGAGTCGCGGGTGCCGACGCGGTGCTGCTGATCGTCGCCGCGCTGATCCCCGCAGAGCTTCAGGGACTGCGTGAGCTCGCGCGCGGGCTCGGCCTCGACGTCCTGGTCGAGGTCCACGACGCCGCCGAGCTGCGCCTCGCGCTGGACGCCCGCGCCGATCTGATCGGGATCAACAATCGCGACCTGCGCGACTTCAGCGTCGATGTGCAGCGTACGTTCGCGCTGCTCGCGGAGATCCCGGCGGGCGTGACGGTCGTCTCGGAGTCGGGAATCGCCGACGCGGGACAGCTGACGCGCCTGCAAGAGGCGGGCGTGGCGGCGGTGCTGGTGGGGGAGTCGCTGATGCGCGCGCACGCGCCCGAGGAGGCGCTGCGAGCGCTGAGAGCCGGGCTCGACCTGTCTGCGGAGATCGGCAGCGCGGCCAAAAGTTTTAGTTGAACGGATGTTTCGCTTTAGATGCCGTTCATGGCGACGGATCATCCTGTGGCCATGACCGGTCGAACACCATCCGGCAGACCACGATGACACTTCACCTCTACACTCATCGATCGCAATGAAGCGCACTTTCGCCATACCCTTCATAGCGGCCTTCATCGGCGGCGCCGTCGTCGCCGCCGTGATCGCGGCGGCCGGAGGCCTGAGCTCGTCCACCAGCACGGTCACCACCGTGCAGTCCGCGCCGCTGGCGCCCTCGAACGCCTCGCAGGTCAGCACCGGACTGACCCCCCACGAGATCTATGTCCGCGATGCGCCCGGCGTCGCGTACGTGACCTCGACGATCGTGCAGCAGGGGGAATCCTCGCCGTTCAACCTCTTCGGCGGCGGCGAAAGCCAACGCCAGGGCAGGGCGACGGGCTCGGGCATCGTGATCGACGGCAACGGCACGATCCTCACCAACTACCACGTCGTCGAGAACGCCGTGAAGGTCCAGGTGAGCTTCGAAAAGGGCCAGAACGTCGAAGCCAAGGTGATCGGCAAGGATCCATCCCACGATCTCGCGGTGCTGCGCATCCCGACCGACGGCCTGACGCTGCACCCGCTGACGCTCGGCGACTCGAGCAAGGCGCAGGTGGGCGATCCGGTGCTCGCGATCGGCAACCCGTTCAATCTGGAACGCACGCTGACGACCGGCGTGATCTCCGCGCTGCAGCGCGAAATCACGGCACCGAACGGATTCACGATCGACAACGTGCTGCAGACCGACGCGCCGATCAATCCCGGCAACTCCGGCGGGCCGTTGCTCAACGCCCAGGGCGAAGTGATCGGCCTGAACTCCCAGATCGAGACCGGCGGCTCGGGCGACGGCAGCGTCGGCATCGGCTTCGCCGTGCCGATCAACACCGCCAAGTCCGAGCTCTCCCAGCTGGAGAAGGGCGGGACCGTGCGCGGCGCCTACATCGGCCTGACCTCGCTCACGATCGACGGCTCGCTGTCGGCTCTGAACCTGCCCGTCAAAAGCGGCGCGCTCGTGCAGAGCATCCAGCACGGGACCGCCGCCGAAAAAGCCGGCATCCGCGGCGGCAAAGTCAGCGGCAGCACCGAAGACGGGACGGTCGCGATCGGCGGGGACATCATCGTCTCCTTCGACGGCAAACCGGTGACCAGCTCCGAAGACCTGGCCAACGACGTCTCGACCAAGAAGCCCGGTGAAACAGTCACCCTGGGGCTGCTGCGCGCCAACGGCAAGGGCGGCTACGACCCCAAGACGGTGTCCGTCACGCTCGGCACCCGCCCCAACTCGGTGCCCAACCCGAACACGCCCGAAGGATAGGGCTCGCACCCCACGGCACGGGACCGCGAGTCGCCTCCTGAGCACTCTGCTCAGTCCTCCCCGCTACCTTTGGGGTATGTCCGAGGCACAGTCACGCGCGACCGATCTGCCTCCGCGGGTGAAGATCTGCGGGATCACCGACCTGCATGACGCCGAGCTCGCGGTCGAGCTCGGCGCGTGGGCGATCGGGATGGTCTTCTACGAGGGCAGCCCGCGGCAGTGCTCGACCGAGCAGGCGCTGCGGATAGCTTCTGAGCTGCGTCGCAAGGTGGAGCTGTGTGGAGTGTTCGTGGACGCAACGCTGGACGAGCTCGCGCAGCGAACCGAGGAGCTGAGTCTGACGATGTTGCAGTTGCACGGCGGCGAAGGTCCGGCGTTCTGCAGAGAGGTGCGCCGGCGTACCGGGGCGCGGGTGGTCAAGGCGATCCAGATAGCCGGCGCGGGGGACGTCAGGGAGCTGGAGCGCTATCACGTCGATTTTCACCTCGCCGACGCGCGTGCCAAAGCTCCCGCGAAGCGGGATCTGCGGGGCGGCACGGGTGAGACGTTCGACTGGTCGCTGCTGGCGGGGCGACGATCGGCCACACCGCTGATCCTCAGTGGCGGACTGCACTCGGGCAACGTGGCCGAAGCCGTCGCGCTGGTGCGACCATACGCCGTGGACACCGCCAGCGGCACCGAGCGTGCGCCCGGACACAAGGACGAGGCGAAGCTGCGGGCGTTCTTCGACGCTGTCGCACCGCCCGCCGCGCGGGCAGACTCGGTCGGGGTCCCGGTGGCGGATGCCGTCACCGCGGGGCAAGCAGACCCTTCCGCGACCCCCGCGGCAGACGTCGTCGTCACTGCGCACGGCACGCCGCTCGAAGGCGCGTCGACGTGAGTGCAACCGAGACGACGGTCGAGCACCGCTTCGGGCGCTACGGCGGCCAGTACGTGCCCGAGACGCTGATGCCCGCCCTCGCCGAGCTCGAGCAGGCGTGGATACGGGCGCGCGAGGATCCGTCCTACCGCCGCGAGCTGGATCGGCTGCTGCGCGACTTCGCGGGGCGTCCGACGCCGCTGTATCGCGCCGGCAGGCTCTCGGCGCGGGTCGGGCGCAGCGTGTATCTCAAGCGCGAGGACCTCAATCACACCGGCTCGCACAAGCTCAACAACGCGCTCGGCCAGGCGCTGCTGGCGAAGCGGATGGGCAAGCGACGGATCATCGCCGAGACCGGCGCCGGCCAGCACGGGGTGGCGACCGCGACGGTATGCGCACTGCTCGACCTCGAGTGCGTCGTCTACATGGGCGCCGAGGACACGCGCCGGCAGCATCCCAACGTGCAGCGCATGCAGCTGCTCGGCGCGAGCGTCGTTGCGGTCGACGCGGGTGCGCGGACGTTGAAGGAGGCGACCTCCGCCGCGATCCGCGACTGGGTCGAGAACGTCGAGCACACCCATTACGTGATCGGCTCCGCCGTCGGACCGGCGCCGTATCCGGCGCTGGTCCGCGACCTACAGAGCGTGATCGGCGGCGAGGCGCGAGCGCAGATCCTCGAATGCGAGGGGCGCCTGCCCGAGCGCGTGATCGCGTGCGTGGGAGGAGGCTCGAACGCGATCGGCACGTTCAGCGCGTTCCTCGGAGACGAGGATGTCCGGCTGATCGGCGTGGAGGCCGGGGGGGAGGGCATCGACACGCCCAGGCACGGCGCGCCGCTGACCGTCGGCGGGCGCGCGGGCGTGCTGCACGGGGCGCTGTCCGCGGTGATGCAGGACGAGGAGGGTCAGATCGTGCAGGCGCACTCGATCTCCGCCGGTCTGGACTATCCCGGCACCGGACCCCAGCACGCGCAGCTGCGCGACAGCGGCAGGGCGCGCTACGTCGCGGTGACCGACGCGCAGGCGCTCGCGGCGTTCAGGGAGGTTGCGCGCCTGGAGGGGATCATCCCCGCCCTGGAGACGGCGCACGCGCTGGCCTGGACACTCGCCCAGAGCGACGGCGAGCTCGACCTGGTGTGCCTGTCCGGGCGCGGCGACAAGGACCTCGCGGAGGTGCTGGGCGACGGGACCGAGCGACGTGAGCACGCGGCCGATGACCGGCGACGGCGCATCGCCGGGGCGTTCGCCGCCGCGCGCGGGCGCGGCCGCGCTGATGCCCTACCTGATGGGCGGCTATCCGACGCTCGCGGAGTCGCTGGCGATCGGCGAGGCCTGCGTGCGTGCGGGCGCCGATCTGCTGGAGCTGGGCATGCCCTACTCCGACCCGCTCGCCGACGGTCCCGGTGATCCACACGGCGGGCACCGGGCGCTGCGCGGCGGGGGCGAACGTCGCCGGGGTGCTCGAGGTCGCGCGCGGACTGGCGGCGAGCGTGCCGGTGGTGCTGATGTGCTACGCCAACATGGTGCTCGCGCCGGGCGCGGACGCGTTCATCGCGCGCCTGGCGCAGACCGGCGCGTGCGGGCTGATCGTGCCCGGATCTGCCGCTGGAGGAGTCCGAGGAGATCCGCGCCGCGTGCGACGCGCACGGGCTGGCGCTCGTGCCGCTGGTCGCGCCCACGACCACGCCCGAGCGGATGGCGGCGATCGGCGGAGCTGGCGCGGGGGTTTCTGTACACCGTCTCGGTGGTCGGCACGACCGGGGAGCGGGCCGTGCTGTCCGAGCGCTTCGGGGAGATCGTCGCGCGAGCGCGAAGGCGAGCACCGAGGTCCCGGTGGCGCTCGGCTTCGGGATCTCCACGCCCGAGCAGGCGCGTGCGGCCGCCGACGCCGGCGCGGACGGAGTGATCGTCGGCACGCGGCTGGTGCGCGCCGCCGGCGACGCCCCCGAGGACCCGGCCGGCGCGGTCGGCGCGGTCGTCGCCGAACTCGCCGCCGGTCTGCGCTGATCGTCTGTCGCGCCGAGCCCTCGCCGCGCCGGGGCGCGCTCAGCCGGGCAACGCCGCCCGTTCGCGCATGGCTCAGGTAGGATGCGCGCAACATGGGACTGGTCCTCACCGTAACCGCCGGCCTGGTCATCTGGATCGTGCTCTGGGCGCTCGGCGCCAAGGGCTTCGACGCGTTCATGCTCGCGACTGTGATCATCGTCGTCGGCGCCACGCTGAAGATCGTCTCCGGCTACCTGCCCGGCCGCCGCAGCTGAGTTGCCGGGCGTGCGCGCGCGCGGGTTCTGCCAGGCGGCGAGCGCGCTGGCCTCGCGGCGCGGCGCTCGTGGCGGTCGTCTCCGGCTGCGGCAGCGTCTCCGGGGCGGTCAGCAGCCAGGGCAACCAGCTCACCGTCTACTCCAGCCTGCCGCTGCAGGGCCCGTCCGGGGCGATCTCCCAGCAGATCGTCGATGGCGAGAAGCTCGCGCTGCACGACTCCGGCGGGCACATCGGGCCGTTCAAGATCAGCTACGACTCGATGGACGACTCCAGCCCCACGAGCGGGCAGTGGGACCCGAGCGTGACCGCTAGCAACGCCAAGACGGCCGCCAACGATCCCAGCACGATCGCCTATCTCGGTGACTACAACTCGGCGGCGACCGCGATCTCGCTGCCGCTGATCAACGCCGCCGACATCCTCCAGGTCAGCCCCGCCAGTCCCTACGGGGGCCTGACATCCTCGGCGTACGCCGGTCAGGACGAGCCCGAACGGTTCTACCCGACCGGCCGGCGCAACTTCGCGCGATTGCAGCCCGGCGATCCGACGCAGGCCCGGGCGCAGGTGCGGCTGATGCGCGAGCTGGGGGTCAGGAGGGTGTACGTGCTCGACGACCAGGACCCGTTCGAGCTGCCGCTCGCCCAGATGGTCGTCGCGGACGCAGAACACGCCGGCATCTCGCTCGCCGCGCACGACAGCCTCGACACGACCGCCACGACGAGCTTCACGGGCGAGGTCGCCAAGGTCGCGCGAATCCGGCGCCCAGGCCGTGTTCTTCGCCGGTGGAACCACGCCCGGAAATCGTCTCGCTGTGGAAGCAGCTGCACAGCGCCGATCCTCGGCTGTGGCTGCTCGGGTCGAGCACGATGGTCAACGCCACCTTCACCTCGGCCATCGGCGCCGCAGCGGCCGCGAAAACGCTGCTGAGCACGCCGATACTGCCCGTAAGCCACTACCCGGCCTCCGCGCAACGCGTGCTCGCGGCCTACCGCCGCCAGTTTCACGAACAGCCCGAAGCGTATGCCCTGTTCGGGTACGAGGCGATGAGCGCGACGCTGCAGGCGATCGCTCGCGCCGGGACGCGCGGCAACAACCGCCAGGCGGTGATCGACGCGCTGTTCGCCGCCGGCCCCCACGACTCGGTGATCGGCCGCTACGCGATCGAACCCGATGGCGAAACCACGCTGTCGAGCTACGGCGTGGATCGCGTGTCCGGCGGCGCGCCGGTGTTTTGGCGCGAGTTGAACGTGGGCTGAGCGACGCCGGGCGAGCACTTCCTCAAATTGGGGCTTGACTTCTGGTTGGCTTGCGGATGAAGCCGAGGGCCTCGGCAACAGAGCTATGCTTTTGCGGATGCTCGACTCGCGTGCGGTCAGGCGGCTGGACGAGGCCTCTCGTGCGGCTCGTGCGGCCGAAGCGTCCGGTGAGGATGCTGCTGCCGGCGAGGCGTGGCGCCGTTATCGCCTCATTCGCGATGCTGCTCGCGACCCGGACGTGCTGCTCGCGGAGGGCATCGCCCTGAGTCGGAGCGCGATTGAGCTGGTCGCGCCCGGTCGCACATCGCGATGAGCGGTTTTGGGAGGATCCTCGACGATCTCAACCATATGGGTGTTCGCTACGTGCTCATCGGTGGGATTGCGCTGATCCGCCACGGAGTTGTTCGCGCCACTCGCGACGTCGATGTGATCCTTGCCCCGGAGCCCGAGAATCTCGAAGGGCTGCGGGTCCTGATCGCCGAGTGGCCGGCCACTCGCCCGGATGGATCGCCGGTGCCCGATGACATTGTCGCGTCAGGAAGGACGATCCATCTTGCGACACCGCACGGCGAAATCGACCTGCTCGCGGAGCGAGTGTCGCCGCTCAGCTTCGCTGAGCTTTCCGCCCGCGCCGAGACACGCCGAGTCGACGGTGTGGAGGTGCCGATCTGTTCGCTGGCCGACCTCGTGGCGCTCAAGCGGATCGCGGGTCGCGAACGCGACCTTGTCGATCTCCGCGATCTCGAAGCCGCCCACGGCCGGCTGCCAGACAGCCGGACCGACGATCATCTCGGCTCCTGAGCTCCGAGAGTCCTCGACTCGCTTGGGGTGTCGTTGAACGTTGTGATCTGACCTGGGGCACTCGGTCTTCGCCTCGGGACAGGCGAACATCGCCAGGGTCAAGGTCGATCTCCCCCAGCAGCTCCCTCCCGCTTGACGGCCCGTCCCGGCAGCGGCCGGTGAAACGCCGTGTCCCACGCCCCTCACCCAAGCGCGGCGCGCAGCGCCCGATCGAGTCGCGGGTACTGGAACTCATAGCCGAGCACGAGCGCCTTCGCGGGCACCGCGCGCACGCCCGTCGTGACGATCTCCGCCATCTCCCCATACAGCGCCCGCAACGCCAGGCCGGGCACCGGCAGCAGCGCCGGGCGATGCAGCGCGCGTCCGAGCGCGAGCGAGAGCGCGCGATTGCTCACCGGTTCGGGCGCCGTCGCGTTGACCGCGCCCGTCCAGCGCTCGTCCTCCAGTGCGGCCAGCATGATCCCGACCAGGTCGTCGCGATGGATCCACGCCACGTACTGCCGTCCGCCCGCGACCGGCCCGCCGACGCCCAGGCGAAACGGCGGCAGCATCTTCGCCAGCGCCCCGCCCGCGCGGTCGAGCACGACCCCCGTGCGCACCTGCACGGCGCGCATCCCCAGCGCCGCGGCCGCCCGCGCCTCGGTCTCCCACGCGGCGCACACCTGCGCGAGGAAGTCCGCGCCCGGCGGGCGCTTCCTCGTCGATCGGCTCGGCGCCGTGCGCGCCGTAGTAGCCGATCGCCGAAGAGTTGACCAACACGCTCGGGCGGACCTCGGCCGCGAGCTCGCGCAATCCCTCCACGAGGTTGCGCGTCCCCGTCACGCGGCTGTCGTGGATCGCCCGCTTGGCTCGCTCGCTCCAGCGCTGCGCGACCGGCTCGCCCGCGAGATTCACGACCGCGTCGCGCCCGCTCAGCGCCTGCGCGGGCGCCGGCTCTGACAGCGGGTCCCAGCGCAGCGCCCGTGTCTCGTTACCCAGCTTGCCGCGCGCCCTGTCGGGGTCGCGCGTAAGCACCGTCACCTCGTCCCCGCGCGCAACGAGCTTCGCCACCAGCGCACTGCCGATCAGCCCGCTCGCCCCGGTGACGGCGACCTTCATGATCCCCACCCGTCCGCCGGATGGCTTCCACCCTGCAAGCGCTCCCGCGGAGCCGGCGGGTGCGGTGACCGGCGCCTACAGGGCTGGTATGTCAACTGGCTCATGGGTCACCCACAAAAAATCGAGGACACCTTTCACACCAGCTTACGTCCTTAAGGGTCCGCCAAGGAATATCTTGCGGTTTGAGGCGGCCGTTCCGTGGCACCAGCCGCCACCCACGATGCTCGACGTGCCACCAGCACGCCTGCGCTCGCGTGCGTCGTCTGGCACTCACGGCCCAACCCCCTCAATCCCACAATCTATTTCTTGACGAACCCCCCGTCTCCCGCCGGCACGACCGGATGGGTTCCGGTCTGCGTGTCGCCCTGCGCGAACCCGACCTCGTTGCCCGCCGCCGCGGCCGTCCCGCTCGCGCGCGCCTCGTTCGGCGACCGCCGCCGCCACCGCGGGGGCCACGTCGCGGTTGAAGACCGACGGGATGATGTAGTCCTCGCGCAGTTCGTCGTCGGCCACGATCTCCGCGATCGCCCGCGCCGCCGCCATCTTCATGCTGCTCGGTGATCGCGCCCGCGCGCACGTCCAGCGCGCCCCGGAAGATGCCCGGGAACGCCAGCACGTTGTTGATCTGATTGGGGTAGTCCGAGCGCCCCGTCGCCATGATCCGCACGTACGGCGCCGCCTCCTCGGGGATGACCTCGGGGTTCGGGGTTGGCCATCGCGAACACCATCGCGTCGTCGTTCATCCGCGCCAGCGCCTGTGCCGGCAGCGCCCGTGCGCCGGACAGCCCGATCAGGAGGTCGGAGCCGTCGATCACGTCCGCGGGCGCCCCGTCGCGGCGCTCGGGGTTCGTCACCTCCGCGAACCAGCGCTTCTGCGGGTTCATCGTCCCGTCCAGATAGTCCTCGCGCTCGACGTGCAGCGCTCCGCGCGAGTCCGCGCCGACGATCTGCCCGACGCCCGGCCTCGAGCAGGATCTTCGTCACCGCGATCCCGGCCGCGCCGAGGCCGATGATCAGCACGCTGCATGTCTCCCATGCGCTTGCCCGTCAGCTTGACCGCGTTCAGCAGCGCCGCCATCACGACCACCGCCGTGCCGTGCTGGTCGTCGTGGAAGATCGGGATGTCGAGCTCCGCCTTCAGCCGGTCCTCGATCTCGAAGCACCGCGGCGCGGAGATGTCCTCGAGGTTGATCCCCCCGAACGCCGGCGCGATCCGCTTGACGGTCTCCACGATCTCGCCCGCGTCCTTCGTGTCCAGGCAGATCGGGAACGCGTCCACGCCCGCGAACTCCTTGAACAGGCAGCACTTGCCCTCCATCACCGGCATCGCCGCGCGCGGGCCGATGTCGCCGAGCCCCAGCACCGCCGTGCCGTCGGAGACGACCGCCACCGTGTTGCGCTTGATCGTGTACTGAAACGCCCGGTCCTCGTCCTCGGCGATCGCCAGGCACACCCGCGCCACGCCCGGGGTGTAGGCCATCGACAGGTCGTCGCGCGTCTTCAGCGGGTGCTTGTTGTGCTGCTCGATCTTGCCCCCGATGTGCAGCTGGAACGTGCGGTCGATCCGGTCGATCACATGCGCGCCCTCGATCGCCTCGATCGCCGCGACGATCTGCTCCCAGTGCTCGGGCCCGGCCGCGTCGACGACGATGTCGCGCAGGCTGTGCCCGTGCTCGATCTCCACCGGGTCCACCGCCGCGACCATCCCGCCGGCCTCGCCGATCGCGCTCGTCACGCGCCCGAGCAGGCCGGCGCTGTCGTCGATCTCGACGCGCACGTTCAGTCTGTACTGGGCGCTCGGGGTGATGCTCGTCACGGAGTGCTCTCCTGGTTTGAGGTGCGCCCGGCGTCAGGCGGCAGGCGCTTTTGCACGGCGGCGGCGCCGCCCGGCATGGGCGGCGGCCCGGCATCTTATGCGAGCGTCTCCGTAGAGTGGTCGGTGCATGGCGACCAAGGCGACAGCGCCGGCGAGTCGGCTCACGCGCCGGGCGCCGGCGCCGAGCGGCGGCGGACGCAGACCGCGCGCCTGTTCCTGATCGACGGTCCCAGCCTCGTCTACCGGGCGTTCTACGCGCTGCCCGAGTCGATCGCCACCTCCACCGGCGAGCCGACCAACGCGATCTTCGGGTTCGCCTCGATGCTCGTCAAGATCGTCACCGAGTACGGCGTCCAGTCCGACCGTCGTCGCCTGGGACGCCGGCACCTCCGGGCGCACCGAGATGTTCGCCGACTACAAGGCCACCCGCCGCTCGCGCCCGGACCTGCTGAAGCATGCAGTGGCCGGCGATGGAACCGCTGGTCGAGGCGTTCGGCTATCGCAACGTCAAGCTCGACGGGCTACGAGGCCGACGACGTGATCGCCTCGCTCGCCGAGCGCGCCCGCGCCGCCGGGCTTGCGAGCGATGATCGTCACCGGCGACCGCGACGTCTTCCAGCTGATCGACCCCGACGGCCTCGTCAAGGTGATGGCGACCTCGCGCGGGATCACCGACACGAAGATCTACGACCACCAGGCCGTGATCGACCGCTACGGCATCCCGCCCGAGCTGATCCCCGACTTCTACGGCCTGAAGGGCGACACCTCCGACAACATCCCCGGCGTCCCCGGCATCGGCGACAAGACCGCCTCCGATCTGATCCAGACCTACGGATCGCTGGAGGGCGTGCTCGGGCACATCCGCGAGATCGGCGGGGCCAAGCGCAAACAGAACCTGCTCGACCATGGCGAGGACGCGCGCGTCTCCAAGCGCCTGGCGACCGTCCAGCGCGATCTCGAGGTCGGGGTCGACCTCGGCGAGGAGGTCTCGCGCGAGCCCGACCGCTCGCGCCTGCGCGAGGTCTTCCGCCAGTACGAGCTGCGCGACCCGCTGCGCCGCCTGGAGGAGGCGCTCGGCGAGGACGAGCTCGTCGCCGGCGCCCCGCGACTCCCACGGCCGAGGTCAGGCTGCGCGCGCGCGTGCGCGCAGGCGCGCCCGCGGACATCGCCGGGTTCGGCACGGGCGAGGCGCTGTGCGTGGTCGTGCGCGCCACCGAGGCGCCCGAGGGCGCCCTGTTCGCCGAGGGCTCGCCCTGGCGCTTCGCGGTTGCTCCCGCCGGTCGGGCTCCGGTGAGCAGGCGGGCCCGGTCCGGTCGAGGTGCTCGCCGGCGATTGCGCCGGGCCCGAGGAGATCGTCGCCGCGTGCGCGGGGCGGCCGGTGATCGCGCACGACGCCAAGGCGCTCGGCGTCGTGCCGGACCTGCTCGTCCACGACACGCTGCTCGGCGCCTATCTGCTGGAGCCCGCGCGGCGCGGATATCCGTTCGCCGAGCTGTGCGAGGAGCGCGGTCTGCTCTGCGACGCCGAGGATCCCGTGGCCGGCGACGCGGCGCTGCTGGGCGCGCTCGCCTCCTGGCAGCGCGAGCAGATCGCAGAGCGCGGCCTCGATCGGATCATGAGCCGAGATCGAGCTGCCGCTCGTGCCGGTGCTGCGCGCGATGGAGCTCGATCGGGGTGCGCCTGAACCTCGAGCGCCTGGCGGAGATCACCGGCGCGCGTGCGCGAGGAGATCCACGAGCTCGAACAGGAAATCTTCGCGCTCGCCGGCACCGAGTTCCTGATCGCCTCGCCCGCGCAGCTCGGCGAGATCCTGTTCGAGAAGCTCGGCCTCTCGCGCAAGCGCCGCGGCAAGACCGGCTACTCGACCGACGCGCGCGTGTTGCAGGCGATCCGCTCCGAGCACGCGATCGTGCCGCGGATCGAGCGCTGGCGCGAGCTCTCGCACGCTGATCAAGACCTACCTGGACGTGCTCCCCGAGCAGGCCGACGAGCGCTCGCGCATCCACACGACCTTCCTGCAGGCCGTCGCGCAGACCGGGCGGCTGTCGAGCACCAACCCGAACATGCAGAACGTCCCGATCCGCACCGAGCTCGGGCGGGAGATCCGCGGCTGCTTCGAGGCCGCGCCCGGCGGCGTGCTGATCTCCGCCGACTACTCCCAGATCGAGCTGCGCGTGCTCGCCCACGCCGCCGACGACTCCGCCCTGAAGGAGATCTTCCGCCGCGGCGAGGACGTCCACACCGCGACCGCCTCGCAGGTCTTCCAGGTCGCCCCCGAGGACATCGACCCGGGGATGCGCTCGAAGTCGAAGATGATCAACTACGGCATCGTCTACGGCCTCTCCGACTACGGCCTCGCCGACCGCCTGAACATCCCGCGCGAGGAGGCCAAGGACTTCATCGACGCCTATCTGAAGCGCTTCCCGCAGGTCGCCGCGTTCATCGAGCACACGATCGAGCAGGCCAAGGAGGACGGGCACGTCACGACGCTGTGGGGGCGCCGCCGCCAGATCCCCGAGCTGCGCGCCCGCAACTACCAGGTGCGCACGCTCGGCGAGCGCCTCGCCGTCAACACCGTCATCCAGGGCACCGCCGCGGACATCATCAAGCTCGCGATGGTCCGCTGCCACGCCGCCCTCGCCGCCGAGGGATTGCAGACGCGCCTGATCCTCACGATCCACGACGAGCTGCTGTTCGAGGGTCCGCCCGCCGAGGCCGACGCCGCACGTGTGCTGATCGAGCGAGAGATGTGCGGCGTGTGGGATGCCGAGCCGGCGATGGCCGTCGACATCGGCGTGGGCGCCAACTGGCTGGAGGCGAAGTGAGCCGGCGGGCGCAGCCACACACCGGTGTCGGTGTCGATGTCGGCGCGCGCTCGGAGGTAGCTGGGTGAGCCGCGGGCTCGCGGTCCTGCTCGCGGTCGCCGCCGGTTGCTTCGTCGGTCTGCAGGCGCCGGTCAACGCGCGCCTGGGACGCCAGGTCGGCGCGCTGCAGGCGGCGACCGTCTCGTTCACGATCGGCACGCTCGCGCTGATCCTCGTCGCCTCGCTCTCCAGTGGCGGCCTGTCCAGCATCGCCAGCGCGACGCGTGCGCCGTGGTGGGCCCTCATCGGAGGCATCCTCGGTGCGTTCTACGTAACGGTCGCCCTCGTCACCGTGCGCACGCTCGGTCTCAGCAGCCTGACCGCGATCGTCGTCACCGGCCAGCTGGCGATCGCCGTCGTGGTGGATCGCTTCGGCCTGCTGGGGATCGCCAAGCAGAACATCGACGCCTCCCGCATCGTCGGGCTCGTGCTGCTCGTCGTCGGGGTGGTGCTGGTCGTGCGGCGATGAGCGCCGCATGCGCCGGTGGGTCCGTAGCGGGTGGTCCTGTACGCTTGTGCTCTACGACACGACGCCGAGGGGGGCTGGAGTTGAGAGCCGGCGCCATCTCTGTCCGCGCACTGGAGGGGGCGGGGGATTGGGCCGAGTGTCTCCACCGAGGGCACAGCCCGCGAACACCTGAGGATGTGAGGTTTGACTATGCGCCGCTTTCGACTCGCAGCATTGATGGGAACAGCAGCACTGGTCTGTCTGACGAGCGCCGTTCCGGCCGGGGCGCATGCCAAAAAACCGGCCAAAAAGTCGGCGGCTTTCAAGACCGGCACATATAACGCAAAGCTGTCGGCGTCGCCGCCGAGCGAAGCGCAGAAGTTCAACATCACCCTCAAGAAGACGAAATGCGCCGCCGCTCCCGGCTCTGGCGCCTCCGCGCTGGGGCTGTGCGTATCGGTGCTCACCTCGCCGCGCCTGGGGTGCACCACCCCGGTCAGCATGGAAGACCCGCTCGCGAACTTCCTGACCCCGGTCGCGCTCCCCGCCTCGGGCAAGCTCGTCGAGCACGGCTCCGTCACGGAGGGACCCCCGATCCCCGGCGGAGAACCGGAGACCGGAGAAGGGACCTTCTCGATCGCGTTCACGAAGAAGGGCACCGCCAGCGGCTATATCGAACAGAATCTGACGTACTCGGTCGGGCAGGAACATGGCCTGCGGTGCGACAGCGGCAAGGTTTCGTTTACGGCCAAACTGGGTTAGGTGATGCGAGGGTTCGCGCCGGTGTGTCGGCGCGAACCCTCCTCGAGCTCACCACTGCGTGGGCAGAGCGCGATTCGCGCTCGATGCGCACATCGCTCGCCCGCGCAGCCGATCCGGGGAGAGCTGACCCACCACCTCCGAGTCGCCGGGCGGCCGATCACGCTTATGGCACCGGCGAGAATGCCTCCTGTGCGACCGCTCGCTCCGGCGCGACGCCTGCCCGGGAGGGCTCCGCCTCGATCTCGGGCACGGCGCACACCATTCCCTCGGAGAAGCCGGCCGAGCCGATGCCGAGCCCCACATTGAAGCGGGTACGGAGGTTCTCCAGCGCAATGAGGTTCGTGAGCTCCACGAGCTGCGCGTCGTCGAGATGCTCGCGCAGCGCCGCGAACAGCTCATCGGATACATGCGCCGGCGTGCGGCTCATCGCCGCCGCATAGTCGAGCACGAGCTTCTCCGGCTCGCTGAACAGCTCGCTCTCGCGGTGGCGTGGCAGCGCCAGCAGCTGCTCGTCGCTGAGACCCGCCCGACGCGCCGTCAAGGAGCTGATGTCGATGCAGAACTCGCAGTTGACGATCGTCGCCGCCTTGAGCACCGCCAGTTCTTTGAGCTGAGGCTCGACGCGCTGCGCTTTGTGGCAGGCCAGCTCATATAGACCATAGTTATACATAACCTGAGGAATGTACGCGTAGGCATCCATCGGCTCGCTCATTCGCTCGGCCGTGCGTCCCCCCGTCAGCTGGATGGTCTTGCGTCGTGCCCTGCGCAGGGCCAAGCGTGTCAGGGGGTTCATTTTCTCCGGCCTGCCCTGGATACGACTCATCGAGATCCTCCTTTGAAGATGTGTCCAATAGGAGTCGGGCGATGGACATATGGATTCAGCTCCTCGCGAGCTCGTCCGTGCTCCCTGCTTCGGGCAGGCTCATCCAGCAGATGGCCGTCACCTGAGCGTCTGGGGGTCCCGGAGAAGTTCCGGAATTCAACCGAGTGCCGTCTGAAACCCTTCGCGCCAGCTCGCATACCTTGGCTCCCAGCCCAGCTCGCGCTTGATCCGCGCGTTGCTCGCGCCGCGCAGCTCGCTCATCATCTCCACGGCAAGCCGTCCGGCGGCGAGTCGTCCCAGCCAGGCCGGGGCACGCCAGGGCGCGGGCGCGTCCCACCGCGCGTGCGTACACGGGCACCCACTCGTGGATCGGCGACGGGTCGTCGTCGACGACGTTGTATGTGGCGGGGCCGTCGAGTGCTCCAACGCCGCGACGGTTGCGCTCGCGGCGTCGTCGACATGCAGGAACGAGAACATGCCGCTACCCGCGCCCACGATCGGAAGCCGCCTTCGACGCAGGTTCGTGGCCCACGAGCCGTCCCTCGTAAAACCAGTGCCGGGACCGTAGAGCTGAGCCGTAGCGCAGCACGATCCCACCGGCCTCCAGCACCTGGCGCTCGAGGTCGGCGACGGCTCGGCGGCGAACGGCAGCGTCGCGATCGCGAGCGGGGCGTCCTCGTCCTTGACCCAATCTCCCTCGGGCGCGTAGATGAAGGCGATGCTCTCGGCCACGATTCGCTGCACTCCGGCCGCCCGCGCCGCGGCGAGGAGATTGCGCGTGCCCTCCCTGCGCAGCCGCCCGGTGCTCTGCAGTTCGCGCTCGAAGCGACGCATGTTGATCTCCTCGGGCAGATCCGTGAGCGCGTGCACTATCTGATCCGGCTGAGCTTCAGCGACAGCCTGGGCCAGGCCGGCCGCGTCATAGGCGTCACACACGACCGCCTCGATTCCCTGCGCGGTGAGCGCGGCGGCCTTCTCCGGTGAGCGGGTCATCGCGATCGGCTCGTGGCCCGCGGCTCTCAGTGCCGGCAGCAGCCGCCGGCCGATCACCCCCGTCGCCCCAGCCACGAACACCCTCATGCTGCTCGCCTCCAGCGCGGCTGGCTGCGCCACAGCCAGGCGAGCAGCACGGCCGCGGCGGCGAGCGAGAAGAAGTCGAAGTAGCCGTTCCACGCCGGGTGGGCCTTGCCGATGTCGATCAGGTGGTTGACGCTGTGCAGCGCGTACTGGATGGTCGTGAGCGCGAGCACCGGCACGCGCCAGGAGGTGCGGCGGATGGCGACGAGCAGGCCGATGCCGATCGCGCCATAGAAGCTGGCGACGTCGCGGATGTAGTGCGCGTTGAACGCGCCGAACGGGCCGACGGCCGTGTAGAACGCGTGAGGGCTCACGGCCATGAACAGCGCCAGGCCGAGCTGGATGACGGCGAAGGCGACCGAGGCCGACCGTCACGACCGACGGCGCCGGGTCGGGCAACGACGGTGTCTGCGCGAGCTGCTCGGAGCCGGCCGCTCACGCCTCGCACGATATGGGCTCGACCGTGCTCTGCCAGAGGTCCAGTTGGGCACGGCGCGCCGATGCCAGCGAGCTGCTCGGTGAGACCGGCTCGGCGCGGGTCCTACGGTGGGCGGCGCGGTCGCCGATCAGGACCGTTTGCCCACCCTGAGGGCTTGATCACCTCGCCCCGCTCGCTCACCTCGGCCAGTGCCTCGCGCGAGCAGGCGCACGCCCTGCTCGATCGCGGGCTCGGACAGGTTGCCGTAGCCGAGCAGCACGCCGGGTCGGCCCGCCGTGCGCGTAAGTCGATGCCAGGCAAGGCCCTCCATGCCCACGCCGCGCGCGGCGGCGGCGGCGAGCAGCGCGGACTCGTTCACATCGGCGGGCAGCTCCACGAGCTCATACAGCCCCGCGCCGGCGTCGACTCGGGCGTCCCTGCGGCAGCCATCGCGCGAGCGCCTGCAGCAGCGCGTCGCGCCGGCGCTGGTAGCGCAGCCGCATCCGGCGCACGTGCCGGTCGAGCTCGCCCCGTTCGATGAAGTCGCACAGCGCGAGCTGGCCCACGACCTCCGAGCCGCCGTCCTCGATCGCCTTCGTCGAGATCAGCTGCCAGGCCAGCCAGGAGGGGAGCAGCATCCAGCCCAGGCGCATAGCCCGGCGCCAGGCGCTTGCTGGCCGAGCCGATGTAGAGCACCCGCTCGGGCGCCAGCCCCTGCAGCGCGCCGACGGCGACGCGGTCGTAGCGGTACTCGGCGTCGTAGTCGTCCTCGACGATCAGCCGCTCGCCGTCCTCGGCCCATTCGATCAGCGCCGCGCGGCGCTCGCGGCTGAGCACGCACGCCGGTCGGGAAACTGGTGCGCGGGGGTGACAAGCACCGCGGTGGCGTCGCGTGGCCGCGAGCGCCTGCGACGCACAGACCCTGCTCGTCGACCGGCACGGGAATCGTCCGCAGGCCCGCCTGTTCGGCGATCAGGCGGTGCACGTGCCAGCCGGGGTCCTCGACCGCGATCGCGCTCGACGCCCTGGCCGTGCAGCCAGCGGCACAGGATCGAGAAGCCCTGCATGAACCCCGTGCAGATCAGCATGTTCTCGGGGTCGCGCGTCCGCGCCGCGCACGCGCCCAAGGTAGTCGGCGAGCGCTTCGCGCAGCCGCGGCACGCCGCGCGGGTCGCCGTAGCCGACGGCTTCCAGCGGCGACTCGCCCAGGCCGGCGCGCAGCGAGCGCAGCCAGCGGTCGCGGGGAAAGCCCGCGAGGTCGGGCAGCCCGGGGTGGAAGTGGTAGGGGAAGGTCGGTAGCAGCGAGCGCGCGTGGTGCGCGCGGGACCGCCGCGCGCACCGGCGCGAGCGACCCGCACGGCGGCGCCCTGGCGGCGTCTCCAGGTAGCCCTCGGCGCCGAGCTGGCCGTAAGCCTCGGTGACCACCCCGCGCGAGACGCCCAGCTCCGCCGCCAGCCCGCGGGTGGAGGGCAGTCTCGTGCCGGCGGGCAGGCGCCCACGGCGGATGTTCTCGCGCAGCGAGCGCTCGAGCTGCTCGTGCAGCGGCAGCTCGCCGGAGCGATCGAGCTCGACCAGCAGCTCCGGACCCGCAGCCGACCTTGGCCTGGAGACCGATATCGACCCAGTAACTGGTCCTGTAGGGCTTGACATTACTGGAACTGTATACCGGACCAGTCTCGGCGTAGTGTGATCGTGACCGCACATCCGCCGCCAGGAGGATCATCGCCATGAGCCTGCCAGCCGATGCAACCAGCTCGACCAACCGGATCACGATCGTGGGAGGAGGGCTCGCGGGCCTGACCGCGGCGATCGCCTGCGCCGAGGGCGGCGCGCGAGTGTCTCTGCTGGAGGCCCAGTGCCGCGCTCGGCGGTCGGGCGCGCAGCAGCGATGGTCCGTACAAGGCCAACTTCGGCCCGCACGCCTTCTACAAGGACGGTCCGCTGTGGCGCTGGATGGCCGAGCGCAAGCTGCTGCCCCGCTATGTCGGGCCGCCGCTGGCGGGCGTCAGGTTGCGCTGGCAGGGCGAGGTCAGGCGCACGCCCGCCGCTGGGAGCGCTGCCCGCGGTGCTGCGATTGCGCGGTCGCGAGGCGCCGGTCGAGCTCGACTTCCGCACCTGGGCGGCCGAGCACACCGACGAGCGCACCGCGGCGATGCTCTCGGCGGCGGCCGGCGTGTACACCTTCTACCACGACCCCGGCGAGCTGTCGGCCGCGTTCGTCTGGACGCGCACGGTCAGAACCCTGCTCAGCGCCACCGCCCGCGGCGCGCTACCCGCTCGGTGGCTGGAGCGCGGTCGTGAGCTCGCTGGAGACCCGCGCCCGCGAGCTGGGCGTGGCGATCGAGACTGGCTGCTGGCGTCGGCGAGCTGCCCGAGTCACCGGTGATCGTCGCGACCGAGCTGAGCGAGGCGCGCGAGCTGCTCGGCGACGACTCCCTGCACTGGACGAGCGGGCACACGGTGTGCCTCGACCTCGGCCTGCGCCATCGTCGTGGCGACCCGTTCGTGGTCTCCGACCTGGACGAGGCCGGCTGGATCGAGCGCTTCACCGCCCCGGACCCATCGCTGGCGCCCGCCGGCGAGGAGCTGTCCAGGCGCACATGCCGATCCGCCCGGGCGAGGACGCCGAGCGAGCGCGCCGCGCGGCTGGAACGGCTGCTCGACGCCTCCCTGCCGGACTGGCGCGAGCGTGAGACCTGGCGTCGCCGGCAGGTGATGGACGGGCGCAGCGGAGCGCTCGACATGCCCGGTACGAGCTGGCGCGACCGTCCCGCGGTCGATCGCGGCGACGGTGTGTTCCTCGCCGGCGACATGGTCGCCGCGCCCGGCCTGCTGTCCGAGGTCTCCTGGGCCAGCGCGATCGAGGCCAGCCGACTGGCGCTGGAGGCCGCGCACAGCAGCGCGCACCGCGGCTGCGCAGCGTCGCCTGAGTCGTCGCCGTCGCCGGCCCGAGCGCTCAGATGGTCGCGGCGACCGCGCCCTGCGGCGAGCGCGAGACGGGGCGCGGGCCGCACCACGAACGACGGCGGCGCGATCGCCAGGTAGTGCTCGAACGCCCACGCGGCGAAGCGGCGCGACTCCAGGCTCTGCGAGAGCATCGCGCGGAGGCGCGGCGTGGGGGTCAGCTGCCCGACCGCGCGCTGCACGCGCAGCAGCCAGCGGTATTTGCGCGCGTGCGCGTCGCGAGAACGCGCCGTAGCGCGCCAGCGCCTGCTCGCGCGTGATGCGACCTTCGTGCACCGCGCGCAGCTCGCGCGCGCACGCGAGGCCGAAGTACAGCGCCGTGCGAATCCCCTCGGCGGTGAGCGGGAGACAGTGCCCGGCCGAGTCTCCGGCGAAGAACACGCCGTCCTCGACCGCGGGCCGCAGCTGGTGGGGGATCCAGTTGCCCTGATACCGTCGGGCGGCAGGCCCAGCTCGCCGGCGAGCCTGACGGTCGGCTCCTTGACGTGGTGCGCGGGCCAGAACGAGCCCGCTCCGATCCGCAGCTCATCGCGCGCGGGGAAGCTCCACGCGTAGCCGGCGCGCACGTAGCGGTGGTCGATCCACAGCTCCAGCTCCTCGCCGCGCGCCTGCGGGGTGGACCTCCAGGCCGCGCGACAGGCGCGCGTTCGGCGGCTGGATCGCGGTCGCGTTGGAGAGCACCCGCCGCCAGCCCGAGCGCGTCCACGACCAGCGGCGCGCGCAGCTCGCCGCGGTCGGTGTGGACCGTGAGCCCGTCGCGGCCGGTGACGGTGGCGGTCTCGAACTCGATCTCGGCGGCGTCGGCCTGCTCGTACAGCAGCGCGCACAGCTCGCGGTAGTCGAACGTCGAGAACGACCACGGCAGCCGCCAGCGCGAGGTCCGCGAGCGCGTGTGCACGACCAGCTCGTCGAAGGTCTGGCGCAGCGATCCCATCAGACTCCATCGCCTCCAGCCACAGCGTGGGCATCGCGCACGCCGAGGTCTGACGCTCGCCGATCTCATAGCGATCGATCATCAGCACGCGCATACCCGAGCCCGCCAGCTCGCGCGCCACGGCCAGGCCGGCGAAGCTCGCGCCGCACACCAGCACGTCGCAGTCGTGGCGCCCCTCCAGGCGGAGTGCGCGCGGCTCCCCGCTTGGTCGCACGTGTCGGCATTCGGCCCGCAATGATACGGCTGCGCTAGGCTTCGCATCGGTGCAAACACTGATCGAGAATCCCCAGGCCCACGTGGTCGCGGGGTCCAACGGACTGCTGCTCGAGATCGACGGGCAGATCGTCCCCAACTACGACGCCACCTTCCGCGACATCGAGGAGGGCGAGGTCGTCACCGGCCACGTCGTCCGGATCGACAAGGACGAGGTGCTCGTCGACATCGGCTACAAGTCCGAGGGCGTCATCCCCGCGAACGAGCTGTCGATCCGCAAGTCGGTCGATCCCCACGAGGAGGTGCATCGGCGAGGAGGTCGATGCGATCGTCATGACCAAGGAGGATCAGGACGGGCGCCTGATCATGTCCAAGAAGCGCGCCCGCTTCGAGAAAGCGTGGCGGCGCATCGAAACGGCCGCCGAGTCCGGCGAGCCGGTCGAGGGGACGGTCATCGAGGTCGTCAAGGGCGGACTGATCATCGACCTCGGCGTGCGCGGCTTCCTGCCCGCCTCGCTCGTGGACATCCGGCGCGTGCCGAACCTCGACGAGTACATGGGCACGAAGATCGAGACGAAGGTGATCGAGCTCAACCGCTCGCGCAACAACGTCGTGCTCTCGCGCCGCGCGGTGCTCGAGGAGGAGCGCAAGGAGGTGCGCCAGCAGATCCTCGACCGCCTGCAGCCCGGCCTGGTCGTGGAGGGGCAGATCTCGAACATCGTCGACTTCGGCGCGTTCGTCGACCTCGACGGGATCGACGGCCTGATCCACATCTCCGAGCTGTCGTGGTCGCACGTCAACCACCCGAGCGAGATCCTCAACATCGGCGACACCGTGCAGGTCAAGGTGCTCGACATCGACCGCGACCGCCAGCGCATCTCGCTGGGGCTCAAGCAGACCCAGGAGGACCCCTGGCAGCGGATCGTCGACACCTACAACGTCGGCGACGAGCTCGCCGGCAAGGTCACGAAGGTCGTCACCTTCGGCGCGTTCGTCGAGATCCTCGACGGGGTCGAGGGCCTCGTGCACATCTCCGAGCTCGCCGGCCACCACGTCGAAAGCCCGCGCGAGATCGTCCATCCGGGCGATGAGATCCGCGTGAAGATCCTCGAGATCGACTCCGAGCGCCGGCGCCTGTCGCTGTCGGCCAAGCGCGTCGAGGATCAGATCCTGCCCGTCTCCCGTCCCGACGACGCTCCCGCGGCCGAGGCCGCCGAGGCGAGCGCGAGGTTCTCGAGGGGGCGGAGGCTTCGGCGGAGGACACCGAGATCGTGGCCGAGGCCGCCGTCGCGGGAGGCGCCACCGAGGTCGTCGAGGAGCAGCCGCCGGCCGTCGAGGAGACACCGGTGGCAGAGGTAGCGCCGGCCGTGGAGATACCGGCTGAGGCCGAGGCTGCTGCTGAGGAGGCTCCGGCGACCGAGGAGACTCCGCCCGCCCAGGCGCAAGCAGCGCCCGAGGCCGAGGCCGAGCCGGAAGCTCCCGCCGCAGATGGCGGCGCCGAGGCAGAGCTGCAGCCCGCCGGCGAGCCGGCGCAGGACTGAAGCCAGCCCCGAGGATCCCGGGCGGCGCAGGGCGGATGACGTCTGAGGGTGTGCCGTTCGTCGGGTTGACGGGCGGCATGGGCGCCGGCAAGTCGACGGCGCTGGCGGAGCTCGAGCGCCTGGGGGCGGCGGTGCTGTCCACCGACGCGGTCGTGCACGAGCTGTATGACGACGAGCGCCTGCGCGACGCGATCGTGGAGCGCTGGGGCGAGGACGTGGCGCCCGGCGGCACGGTCGATCGCTCGGCGGTGGCCGAGCGCGTGTTCGCCGAACCGGAGGACCGGGCCTGGCTGGAGGGCGTGCTGTGGCCGCTGGTCGGCGAGCGGGTCGGGCAGTGGCTGACGGAGGTACGCGCGCGGCGGCCGGCGCCGCGAGCGGCGGTGGTCGAGGTACCGCTGCTGTTCGAGGCCGGGATGGAGGGGATATACGACGCGACGGTGGCGGTGATCGCCGACGAGCAGGTGCGGCGCGAGCGCGCCGCGAGCCGCGGGCACGCGCTCGAAGAGGCGCGCGCCGCGCGCCAGCTCTCCCAGGAGGAGAAGGCGCGGCGGGCGACGTTCACGGTCCGCAACGACGGCAGCGAGCGGGAGCTGGCGGCACAGCTGTCGGCCGTGCTTGACACTCTTTCAGGATGAGCCCACCGCGCTCGCCGTCGGCATCGCGCAGCACAGTACGCCGCACCGTGTATCGAGCTGACGGCGGCTCGCGCGGTGGGCGCGCCGGACGGGGGCGGCGCGGGGGACGGTTGCGCGGCCCCGGCGCGCTGCTGCTGGTCGCGCTCGCGCTCGGTGCGCTCGTGCTCGCGTTCGGCTCCAGCCTCGACCATACGGTGCGCCAGCTGGCGCTGCCGCTATCGAACGAACGGGTGATCCGCGAACAGGCCGCCGCCAAGCACCTGGATCCCGCGCTGATCGCCGCCGTCATCTACGCCGAGACCAAGTTCGATCCCCGCACCTCCCCCGCCGGCGCCGAGGGGCTGATGCAGATCGAGCCCGCGACCGCCGAATTCCTGGCCAAGCTCTCAGGCGGGTACAAGTTCACGACCAGCGACCTCGGCACTCCCGCGATCAACGTGGCCTACGGCAGCTACTACCTGCGCTACCTGCTCGACCACTACTCCGGGGATGAGATGCTCGCCGTCGCCGCGTACAACGCGGGCCTCGCCAACGTCGACCGCTGGGTGGCGCGCGCACGCAGCGAAGGCAAGAGCCTGACGGTCGGCGAAATCCCGTTTGGGCAGACACGCGCCTACGTGCAGCGGGTGCTGCAGGCTCAGGGGGAATACCGGGCGGTGTATGCGCGCCAGCTGGGGCTGTCGTAGGCGTTCGGTCGTTCGGGCCGCTTGATCTTCGTAGTCGCAACTAGTGGGCCGACATAGTGGTAATCTAGTGGGTATGGCTTACGTGGTCGCACGCCCCAAAGGGCGGTTCGAGGTCCGCGAGTCGCTTCATACCCCGGGGGGTCCCCGCGCGCGCAGCCTCGCCGGCTTCGACGTGTTGACCGACGAGGTGCTCGCGGCGGCCGCTGCGCGGTCCACGCGGCCGTTCGACGCCGAGGCGGTCCTTGCTTCGGCCAGACGCGCTGGGGCGCCGATGAGGATCGGGGCTGGGGTCGTGGCAGAAGGTGTTCGCGACTCGTCCAGGCGGTTCGTGGAGGCGTCGCGACGGATGGCGCTGTCGATGCGGCGACGGCCTGCCGCCTCTGGAGGGGAAGACTCGGGAGCTGCGCTCATCGACCTGTTGGGGTTCGCCGACGCCGTCGCGCGCAGTCAGCCTCCCCGGCCGTTCGAGCCGCTGAGGTTTCCGGTGCTGTCCCGGCTGGTGGAGAACCGCCGCGCCGTCACAAGCCTGAGCTGAAATGAGCGCCACCGATACGCTTGGCGGTCTCGCCGCGAAGATCGTGGCTGTACACGAGATGCTGGACTCGCTGAGGGTCCCGCACCAGTTCGGCGGGGCCGTGGCACTGGCCTGGTATCGCAGTCCGCGTGCGACGACCGACGTCGATCTCAACGTGACCGTCGCGCCTGAAGACGCCGAGCCCGTGCTGGGCGCGATCGTCCATCTCGGCGTGAGCGTCTCCGGACCCGATCGAATTGCGATCGAACGCGACGGTCAGGCCAGGCTGGACTGGGGTGGGTCCTACCTCGATCTGTTCTTCGCCACCCTCGATCTGCATCGAGAGATGGCAAAGCGAGCGCGCGAGGTCGAGTTCGGTCCTGTGCAGATCCCGATCCTCTCGCCGGAGCACCTGATCGTGTGCAAGGCCGTGTTCGATCGACCGAAGGATTGGGTGGACGTCGAAGAGATGGTCGCCCGGGGCACCGAGATCGACGAGGTCGAAGTCCTGCGCTGGGTCGAGGAGATCCTCGGGCGAAGCTCGACGCAGTACGAGCGCCTGGGGACGCTGCTCCAGCCGGCGAGCTGAGGCGTAGGCGTGTCGTGGTCGCGCCGCTAACGTAGGACGCTGCGTCCGATGCCCGACTTCAAGCTAGACAGCGCGTTCACGCCCACAGCCGACCAGCCGAAGGCGATCGAGTCCCTCGCCGAAGGCGTGAACGCGGGCGAGCGGTTCCAGACCCTCCTGGGCGCGACGGGCACGGGCAAGACGATGACGATGGCGGCGACGATCGAGGCGGTGCAGCGTCCGACGCTGGTGATCGCGCACAACAAGACGCTGGCGGCGCAGTTGTGCAACGAGTTCCGGACGTTCTTTCCCGACAATGCGGTTGAGTATTTCGTGAGCTATTACGACTACTACCAGCCCGAGGCATATGTGCCGAGCCGGGACCTGTACATCGAGAAGGACTCGGCGATCAACCAGGAGGTCGATCGGCTGCGCCATGCGGCGACGGCGGCGGTGTTTGCGCGCAGGGACGTGATCGTGGTGGCGTCGGTGTCGTGCATCTACGGGTTGGGGTCGCCGGAGGTGTATGAGATGAACATGCAGATCCTCAAGCGGGGGGAGACGATCGACCGCGATCAGCTGCTGCGGAAACTGGTGTCGATTCAGTACACGCGCAACGACACGGTGTTGGCGCGGGGGACGTTCAGGGTGAAGGGGGAGACGCTCGAGGTGTGGCCCGCCTACTCGGAGACGGCCGCGTTCAGGGCGAGCATGTTCGGCGATGAGATCGAGCGGCTGCAGGAGTTCGACCCGTTGACGGGGGAGCTGATCGAGGAAGACGTCGAGCACGTGGCGATCTGGCCGGCGACGCACTACAACGTCCGCGAGGGCACGGTCGAAGCGGCCGTGGAAGCGATCGGCAAGGAGCTCAACGAGCGCTGCGCGCAGCTGGAGGCCGATGGCAAGCCGCTGGAGTCGCACAGGCTGCGCCAGCGGACGCAGTACGACATGGAGATGCTGCGCGAGATGGGGTTCTGCTCGGGGATCGAGAATTACTCGCGGATCCTCGACGGGCGCAAGCCGGGCGAGCGGCCGTACTGCCTGATCGACTACTTCCCCAAGGACTTCGTCTGCTTCATCGACGAGTCCCATCAGACCGTGCCGCAGATCGGGGGGATGCACGAGGGCGACCGCTCGCGCAAGCAGACGCTCGTGGACTACGGGTTCAGGCTGCCGAGCGCGCTGGACAACCGTCCGCAGACGTTCGACGAGTTCCTGTCGATCACGCCGCAGCTGGTGTTTGTATCGGCCACGCCCGGCCAGTACGAGCGCACGCGCGCGGGGCGCGTGGTCGAGCAGATCGTCAGACCGACCGGGATCGTCGACCCGATGGTGGAGGTGCGCGAGACCAAGAATCAGATCGACGATCTGATGAACGAGGTGCGCCGCCGGGTCGATCGCGACGAGCGGGTGCTTGTGACGACGCTGACGAAGAAAATGTCGGAGGACCTCTCGCAGTACCTGCTGGAGATGGGCTTCAAGACCAGATACCTGCATTCGGAGATCGACACGCTGGAGCGCATCCAGATCATCCGCGACCTGCGCTTGGGGGAGTACGACGTGCTCGTGGGCGTGAACCTGCTGCGCGAGGGCCTGGACCTGCCCGAGGTCTCGCTCGTGGCGATCCTGGACGCCGACAAGGAGGGGTTCCTGCGCGGGGAGACCTCGCTGATCCAGACGATCGGCCGGGCGGCACGCAACGTCGACGGGACCGTGCTGATGTATGCCGATCGCGAGACGAAGGCGATGAAAGCAGCGATCTCCGAGACCGACCGCCGCCGCGAGATCCAGCTTGCCTACAACGAGGAGCACGGGATCACCGCGGCGACGATCGTCAAGGGCATCTCCGACATCGCCGAGTTCCTGCAGGCCGACTCGAAGATCCCGCGCGGCAGCCGCCGCCGAGCCGCCGAGCGCCGCGCGCAGACGAAGGACATGGGCACGCACGAGCTGGAGCGGATGGTCGTCGAGCTCGAGGAGGAGATGAGCGTGGCCGCGGAGGACCTGCGTTTCGAGTACGCCGCCCAGTTGCGCGACGAGCTCCGCGAGCTCAGGCGGGACCTGCGCGAGATCCAGGCAAACGAAGGCGCGGCGGCGGAGGAGCCCGCGGGCGAGGTCGCGTAACGGGTCGGGCTATGGATGGGTGAGCCACAGCCCGCGTCTTCGGAGAACGCTGTCGGCGCCGCTCACCACAGCTGTCGGCATGGTTGGGAGCGCTTAACGGCAGCAACACGCGCGGGCCGCGTGCGATACACTCGCCGCGTATCCAGGCGGTCGAGGAGATGCCAGCATGAGGGTGGCAGAGCGAATCAGCGGCTTGCTCGAGCGCTATCGGACGATCGCCCTCGCAGGGGTGATCGTCGGCCTCATCTTCCTCGTGTTCTCGGGCTCCGCGATGGCGTCGTCGTCACCCTCGATCGAAGGTGAGTCAGTTACGAACGTCACGGCGGCTGAAGCGACTCTGGAAGCACATATCAACCCGGGCGGGCTTGAAACGACGTACGAATTCTTGCTCGAATACGGGTGTGAAAATGCGCAGCCGGGGCGCGCTATGTGTCTATGGAGGGCAGTAAAGGTCGTGGGACAGGGGCAGATCACCGCTGGCGACAGTACCCAGTCCATCAGTGTCAGCCCCCCGCTTCAGCCAAACACCTCCTACGCATTCTGGGTAGTCGCCACCAATTCGACCGGCGAAACAACAGGCCGAGCGGAGGCATTCACAACGCCGGCTCCAGTCAGCGAACGTCCAACGATCGAAAGCGAGTCGGCATCGAACGTCACCTCGACGGATGCGACCCTGGAAGCGCAGATCGATCCGCAGGGCCTCGAAACCACCTACGAGTTCTATCTCGAAGCGCCGTCGTGCCAGTCCTTCGGGCCTGGCTACTGTGAAGCATCTGGCGGCACACCGATCGCGAGTGGCACGATCCCGGCCGGCTCGTCGGCGCAGACCGTGAGCGTCGATCTGGTCAATGCCCGGGGAGACCTGTCGCCGAGCACGATCTATGGATACCGGGTCGTCGCGACCAGCTCGGCCGGCGAAGGCTTCGGCGGCGAGAAGACGTTCACGACGCCCCCGGCGACCGCGCCGGTGGTCGACTCCCTGTCCTACTCGCATCTGACCCCGAGCGATGCGACGCTCGAAGCACAGATCGACACCGAGGGCCTGCCGACGACATATCAGTTCACGCTGTGGTCATCGCCATGCTCGTCACATGGGGCCGGCTGCGAAGTGTTGATCGACATCCCCTTGCCGAGCGGGAGGCTCCTCGGCTCGTTCGTGGATCAGAGCGTCAGCCTCGATCTGAACAGCGCCGGCGTGACGCTGAAAGGCGGGGAATACGGCTATTCGCTGACAGCGAGCAATGCGGTCGGCAGTACGGTGGGTGCAGGGGGGACGTTCGAACCGCCGACCGGCGTGCTCGATCCGCCGAGCCCCGGAGCTTCGCTCCCGCCCGCCGGTGGCCAGCCGGGCCAGTCCGGCGGTGACGGCAGCCAGGCGACAGGATCGGGAGACGTCTCAGCCTCATCGACACCGGGCGTGAAAACGCCCGGCCCCCAGGTTGGGAAGTCGGCCAAGCTCGAGCCGTTGACGAGAGCGCAGAAGCTTGCGAGGTCCCTGAAGGCATGCCAGAGCAAGCCGAAGAAGCATCGGGCGAGCTGTGAGAAGCTGGCTCGCGGCAGGTACGGAGCAGCGCACGAGCACAAGCGGTGAGCACCGGCCGGGGCGTCCGCTAGGCTTCGAACGCAGTGGACCTGGACAGGCAGAGCATCGAGAAGCGCGACTTTCCGATCGGCCGCCGCGGGTACGACCCAGCCTCCGTGGATGCCCATCTGCGGGCGCTGGCAAGCGAGGTGGAGGAGTTGCAGCGCGCCGCCGCCGGGCGTGGAGCCGACTCGCTGGCGGCGAGCGCGGGAACCCAGGTGCAGGCGATCGTCGCGGCCGCCGAGGTCGCCGCGGCGGAGATCGAGAGCGACGCGAACGCCAACGCCGAGAACACGCGCGCCCAGGCGGCTCAGGACGCCGAGAAGACGCGCGCGGACGCGATTGCAAAGGCCCAGGCGCACGTCGCGAACGTGGGACGCGCGACCGCGACGCTGCTCGCGCGGGTCGAGTCGCTGGACGGCGAGACGGGCGCGCTCGTGGACAGCCTGCGCGGCGGAGCGACGCAGCTTGCGAGCGACCTTGCTGCCGCGGAGGCGAACATGGCGGAGTTGTATGGCGCGGCATCGTCGGGAGGGGCGTCCGAGACGGTGTCGGCGGTCGCCAAGGAGGCCCCTGCGCTGCCCGAGGCGCCCCCGCCCCCGCCGGACACCCCTCCGCCGCCAGTCGCCGCGGAGCAACCTGCGCCTCCGTTCCCAACGCCACCCATCCCGGTCCCACCACTGGTGTCGCCGTCCCCGCCGGAGCGGCCGGCGACCGAGAACGGAGACCTGGATGGAGCGCGCCTGGTGGCTTTGAACATGGCCCTGAACGGCGACTCGCGCGAGGCGACCGACAGGTATCTGGCCGAGAACTACGAGGTGGCGGACCGGGCGAAGCTGCTGGACGAGGTGTTCGCGGCTATCGAGGGGTAGGACGGGCGGGGTCGCCGGCGAGCTGGCGATTGCCATGGATCGCGTCCACGTGCTCGGTGTCAGCAAAGGCTGTGTTGCGTCACCAAACCGCGACGGGTCGGCTGTGGCGATGCTCGCGCAGCTTGCGGTCCTTGGTCACCAGCTGCCAGCCCTTCTCAACGGCGGTGGCATAGATCAGGCGGTCGGCCGGGTCTCCCGGGAATGATGAGGGAAGAGAGATGGCTGTATCGGCGATTGCCGGGCTGATGCTGACGGTTCGGAGCTCGCTTGCCAGACGCTCCAGCCATGAGCGGATTGGAATGCTCACGACGATGCGCTCGCGGTTTGCGAGCCATGCCAGCTCGAACCATGAGACGTCGGCCACGGCCAGCTCGTCGGCATCGCTCAACGTCGCGGCGGCGGTCTTGCTGATGCGCTCCGGCTCAGCCGACCACCAATGCACGACGTGGGTGTCCAGCAGAACGGTGGTCACGGAAGGTTCCAGGTCGCTCCGGTGGCGAACAGGTCCTCCTCGTCGGCGCCCGACATTGCCACACCCGTGAGAGCTCCCTCCAGCGACTTGGGGCCGCCGGCGGGCACGAGTCGGGCCACGACGTGGCCGTGCTTGGTGATCTGCACCTCCTCGCCGGCCGCCACGTCGTCCAGCAGCGCGAGAATCTTGGTCTTGGTTTCCGTAGCGGTCATTGTTCTGGACATGGGATCATTATAGTGGTCATGGCATGAGTGGAAGGCGAACGTCTGTTCGCCACAATACAATTGACCGCGGATGCCAGCAAGCGATCAGATCGTCGTCTCCGGCGCACGGGAGCACAACCTCAAGGACATCTCGCTGACGCTGCCGCGCGATGCGCTGGTGGTGATCACGGGCCTGTCCGGCTCGGGCAAGTCGAGCCTGGCGTTCGACACGATCTACGCCGAGGGGCAGCGCCGGTATGTCGAGTCGCTGTCGGCGTACGCAAGACAGTTCCTGGGGCAGATGGACAAGCCCGACGTGGATTCGATCGAGGGCCTCTCGCCGGCGATCTCGATCGACCAGAAGACGACCTCGCGCAACCCGCGCTCGACGGTGGGGACGGTGACGGAGATCTACGACTACCTGCGGCTGCTGTGGTCGCGGGTGGGCAAGCCGCACTGTCCCATCTGCGGCCGCCCGATCGTGGGGCAGTCGGCCGAGCAGATCATCGACCAGGCGATGGAGCTGGGGGAGGGGACGCGGTTCATGGTGATGGCGCCGCTCGTGCGCGGGCGCAAGGGCGAGTACGGCAAGCTGCTGGAGGAGCTGCGCACGGACGGGTTTCAGCGCGTGAAGATCGACGATCGCGTGCGCATGCTGGAGGAATCGATCGTGCTCGACAAGCGCTACAAGCACGACATCTCGGTCGTGGTCGATCGCCTGGTGATGCGCCACGACCTGCGCAAGCGCCTGGCGGACTCGATCGAGACGGCGGTGGGGCGCGCGGAAGGGCTCGTGGAGATCGAGATCGTCGGCGCCCCGGGCAAGGACGCCTCGGGACAGGATGAGCGCACGCGCGCGACCGGCGCGAAGGGGGTGCGCGCCGCCTCGGCGCAGATCGTCCCGGGCGAGGTGCCGCCGGCAGGGACGGTGTTCACGTTCTCCGAGCGCTTCGCCTGTCCCGAGCACGGTCCCTCGCTGGTCGAGCTGGAGCCGCGGATCTTCTCGTTCAACTCGCCCCACGGGGCGTGCGAGCGCTGCACGGGGCTGGGCTCGCAGATGGAGATCGACCCGGAGCTGCTCGTGCCCGACCCGTCGCTGTCGATGGGCCAGGGCGCGATCGTGCCGTGGGCGAACAGCGTGTCGAACTACTACGACCAGGTCACCCAGGCGATCGCCGAGCGCTACGACGTCGACCTAGACACGCCCTGGGAAGACCTCTCGCAGGAGGATCGCGACCTGTTCCTGTACGGGACCGACGGCGAGAAGCTGCAGATCTCCTACCGCAACCGCTACGGGCGCCGGCGCTCGTATGCGACGCGCTTCGAGGGGATCGTCAAGAACCTCGAGCGCCGCTACAAGGAGACCGAGTCCGAGGGCACGCGCGAGAAGATCGAGCAGTACATGTCGCTGCGCACCTGTCCGGTGTGCGACGGCGCGCGCCTGCGCGCGGAGTCCCGTGCGGTGCTCGTGGGGGGAACGCGGATCGAGGACTTCACCGCGCTGTCGGCGCGCCGGGCGCTGGAGTGGCTGCAGGAGGTCGAGCTCTCGGAGACCGATCGTCATGTCGCGCGGCTGATCCTGCGCGAGATCTCCGAGCGGCTGCAGTTCCTGGAGAACGTCGGCATCGGCTACCTGTCGATGGACCGCGCCGCCGCGACACTGTCGGGCGGCGAGGCGCAGCGCATCCGCCTGGCCACGCAGATCGGCTCCTCGCTCGTGGGTGTGCTCTACATCCTCGACGAGCCCTCGATCGGTCTGCACCAGCGCGACAACTCGAAGCTGATCGCGACGCTGGAGCGATTGCGTGACCTGGGGAACACGGTGATCGTGGTCGAGCACGACGAGCAGACGATGCGCTCCGCCGACCACCTGGTGGACTTGGGCCCGGGCGCGGGCGAGCACGGCGGGTGGATCGTCGCGCAGGGCACGGCCAAGCAGGTCCAACGCGTGAAGGGGTCGCTGACCGGGCAGTACCTGTCAGGCGAGCTGAGCGTGCCGGTGCCCGCGCGCAGGCGCACGCCGAGCGGCTATGTGGAGGTGCTCGGCGCCCGTCAGAACAACCTGCGCGACATCGACGTGCACGTCCCGCTGGGTGTGCTCACCTGTGTGACGGGAGTGTCCGGCTCGGGCAAGTCGACGCTCGTCAACGAGGTGCTCTACAAGGCGGCCGCCAATCGCCTGAACCGCGCCCGCCAGCGCCCGGGCGCGCACCGCGCGATCCACGGCCTGGACCAGCTGGACAAGATCATCGCCGTCGACCAGTCCCCGATCGGGCGCACGCCCCGCTCGAACCCGGCGACGTACACCGGCCTGTTCGACGTGATCCGCGACATGTTCTCCAAGACCCAGGAGGCGCGCGCGCGCGGCTATAAGCCCGGCCGCTTCAGCTTCAACGTCAAGGGCGGGCGCTGCGAGGTCTGCCGCGGCGACGGGCAGATCAAGATCGAGATGCACTTCCTCCCCGACGTGTACGTGCCCTGCGAGCAGTGCCATGGCAAGCGCTACAACCGCGAGACGCTCGAAGTCAAGTTCAAGGGCCGCAGCATCGCCGATGTGCTCGACATGCCCGTTGAGGAGGCGCTGAAGTTCTTCGAGCACATCCCGAAGGTGCGCCGCCGTCTGGAGACGCTGCACGCGGTCGGCCTCGGCTACGTGCGGCTCGGTCAGCCGGCGACGACGCTGTCCGGCGGCGAGGCCCAGCGGGTGAAGCTCGCGACCGAGCTCTCGAAGGTCGCGACCGGGCGCACTCTGTACATCCTCGACGAGCCCACGACCGGGCTGCACTTCGCCGACGTGCAGCGCCTGCTGGAGGTGCTCGCGCGGCTCGTGCAGGCCGGCAACAGCGTGGTCGTGATCGAGCACAACCTCGACGTGATCAAGTGCGCCGACCGGCTGATCGACATGGGTCCCGAGGGAGGCGAGGAGGGGGGGCTCGCGATCGCCGTCGGCACTCCCGAGGAGGTCGCCGCCGAGCCGGCCTCGCACACCGGGCGCTTTCTCGCCGAGCTGCTCACTCCGGCGCCCAAGCGCGCGACTGCCGCCAAATCCGGCAGGGGTGGGCAGCGAAAACGGCGCGCCAGGATCGCGGCTTGAGATACGGGCACGCATGGCGGCGCCGGGTGATGGGCGTCCCCGGTCACTTGCGTGCCAGGTGCGCAAACGCGCTCCGTCGCGTCCTCTGGTCCAGCTTGCCCTGCGTGCCCGTATGGAGCACTGCGTGAGCGGCGGGAGTTTGGATCACGCCCGCCGGGCGCGGCTGTGGGCACAGAAGTGGCGCTGGTATGAGCGCAACTCGCTTCCGTGGAATCGCGCCCAGATCCACGCGCGGTTCATGCGCAGCGAAGCGTTCGTGCGCTGGCCGGTCCACGGCAATGTGCTGGAGGCGATGCGCGAGGGGCGACTGGAGGTGGGGGCGGGGGCGCTGCTGGAGCCGAACGTGTGGATCACCGCCCCCGGCAGCGCGCGCGTGCGTATCGGCGAGGGGACGTTCCTGAACATGGGCGTGATGATCGCCGCCCAGCGACTGGTCGAGATCGGCGCGCATTGCATGCTCGCCAACGGCTGCTTCGTCAGCGACTCCAGCCACCGCTACGACGACCCCGAGCAGCCGATTACCTGGCAGGGATTCGAGAGCAAGGGGCCGACACGGGTCGGCGACAACTGCTGGTTGGGCGCAAATGTCGTCGTCACCAGCGGGGTGACGATCGGCGAGCGCTCGGTGATCGGCGCCAACAGCGTCGTGACACAAGACATCGAGCCGTTCTCGGTCGCGGCCGGCGCGCCCGCACGAGTGCTCAGGAAGATCGCACAGGCGTCGTCGCTCTAGCAAGCGACACTTGGGCGCCGTCTACGGTCGTGCCTCCAACACGATGTTGAACGGGGTCTCGGCGGCCCGGCGCACGCGGCTGAAGCCGCCCTCGCCCAGCACTTCGGTGAGGCGCTGCTGGCCTGCCTGGGCGCCGAGTGCCAACCCCACCTCCTGGCTCAAGGAAGCCGGCGTGCAGAGCATCGTCGAGCCGCCGTAGAAGATGCGCCCGATCGGGTTGAGGTTCTCCTCGATCGCATCGCCCGCGAACGGCTCGACGACCATCCACGTGCCATCCTCGGCGAGCATCTCGCGCACGTGGCGCGCGGCGCCGGCCGGGTCGCCCATGTCGTGCAGCGCGTCGAACACGCACACCAGATCGAACGGCCCACCGCCGAAGTCCTTGGCCGAGGCGATCTCGAACGTCACGCGGTCGGAGACCCCGGCGCGCTCGGCGGCGGCGCGAGCCGCTTCGATCGATCCCTCGTGATAGTCCGAGCCGACGAAGGTGCTGGCCGGAAAGGCCTTGGCCATGAGGATCGTCGACGCGCCGTGTCCGCAGCCGATGTCGGCCACGCGGGCGCCGGTGGAGAGCTTCTCCACCACGCCCTCGAGCGCCGGCAACCACGACTCGACCAGGTTCGCGAGATAGCCGGGTCGGAAGAAGCGTTCGGTGCCCTGGAACAGGTCGTGATCGTGCTCGTGCCAGCCGAAGCCCTCGCCCGAACGGAAGCGCTCGGTGATGTGCGGCTCGTCCTTGATGACCGCCGCCAGCAGCTGAAAGGCACCCGGGATGAAAGCGGGGCTGTCTTCGTCGGTCAGCGCCATCGCCTGCTCGGGCGGCAGCCTGAACGTGCCGTCTGAGGCCTCGTACTCGACGTAGCCGCTGGCCGCCTGCTGACACAGCCACTCGCGGACATAGCGCTCGCGGCAGCCGGTGCGCTCCGCGAGCTGCGCGGGCGTGACGGGCTCGCTGTCCGCCATCGCCTTGTACAGACCGAGCTTGTCGCCGATGGTCACCAGCGGCGCGGTCATCGCCGCCCCCATGTCCTGCACGAACTGACCCATGAACTGTTCGAGCTTGGCTTCGTCTATTCCAGTCGCGCCCATTTGCCGTGCCTCCCTTTGCGTGTGATCGATGAAGATGTTCCGCAACGATCGTGCAGGAGCGTCACCGCGGCGCCCGAGCACCTGTGCGCAACACCAGTCAAGCCTACCCCCTTGGATGGGGGATATGGGGGCGCGTATGAAATTCGTGACGCGCGGCTCTGGAGGTTCTAGCCCAGCCGATCTCGCAGCTCTGCCAGCTCGGAGGGGTCGATCGAGTAGGTGTGCTCGGGGCCGGGGTAGCGCCGCGAGCGCACGTCCTCGGCGTAGGCGGCCACGCCGGCGTTCATCTCCTCCTGGAGGCTGGCGTAGCGCTTGACGAAGCGCGCGCCGAGACCGTCGCGGATGCCGAGCAGATCGTGGAACACGAGCACCTGCCCGTCGGTGGCCGGACCGGCGCCGATGCCGATCACAGGTATCTCGATCGTGGGCATCAGCTCCTCGGTGACGGCGGCGGGGATCGCCTCGAACACGAGCGCGAAACAGCCCGCGGCCGCCAGTGCGTGCGCCTCCTCGCCGATGCGCGCCGCCGCCGTGGCGGTGCGGCCCTGCGCCTTCCAGCCCCCGAGCGCCGTCGCGGTCTGCGGCGTGAGGCCGACATGGCCCATCACGGGAATGCCGGCGGCGACGATCGCGCGCGCGCGCGCCGCCGAGGCGGGACCGCCGCCCTCGAGCTTGACGGCCTCGCAGCCGGCCTCCTTGACCATCCGCATCGCATTCGCGATCGCCTGCTCGTCGGAGACCTCATACGAGCCGAACGGCATGTCGCCGATCAACAGCGGCGTGCGCAGGCCGCGGCGCACCGCGCGCGCGAGCACGAGCATGTCGCCGAGCTCCACCGGCGTCGTCGAGTTGTAGCCGAGCACCGTCGTCGCGGCCGAGTCGCCCACGAGCACCAGGTCGACGCCAGCGGTCTCCGCCGAGCGAGCGCTCGGGTAGTCATAGGCGGTGACCATCACGATCGGTTCGCGCAGGCGCTTCTTTTCGACGAGCAGCGGCAGGGTCATGGGCAGGCGCCCGGGGTCGGCGGGAGCTTGGACTGTATGGCTGGACATGGCTGGGTGAGTCCTCTCTGATGCGGTTGACGCCCTACGCGAGCAGGGTCGCCACCTCGTCGTCGATGGTGATGATGCGGTTGGTCTGCGCCTGCACGTGCACCACGCGCGGCTCGTAGCGCTCCAGCTCGGCCTGGTCGTACTGGCCGTAGGAGATCACGATGATCGTGTCGCCCCGATGCACGAGGCGAGCGGCGGCGCCGTTGATCTTCATCTCGCCCGAGCCGCGAACGCCGGGGATCGTGTAGGTCTCAAAGCGCGCGCCGTTGTCCACGTCGACGACGTGGACCTGCTCGTGCTCGAGGATGTCGGCGGCCTCCAGCAGGTCCGGGTCGATCGTGATCGACCCGACGTAGTGCAGGTCGCAATCGGTGACCGTTGCCCGGTGGATCTTCGACTTCAGCATCACGCGCTGCATATGGGTTGCGCCTCTCTGGGGTCGAGTTGGTTGGGATCTGGCGTTCGCATCGGGTCGGAGTCTGGCGTTCGCGTCGCGGATCGCGGTACTTCTCTCTGCTCGGAGGTCGGTGGCGCGGAGCGCCGGCGAACGGGTCCCAGAACGAGCTGCAGAGTCTCGTTGTCGATCAATCGCGTCGCCCCGACGCGCGCCGCGAGGACCAGCAGCGCGGGCCTGTCGAGGCGCGTGACGGGCTCGAACGTGTCCGGGTCGACGATCGCCAGATATTCGGGCTCGACCGCGAACGACTCCATCGCCCCGGCGGCGGCCTCGAGCAGCGCAGTCGCCGAACGCTCACCTGCGCCCGCCAGCTCGGCGCCGGCCAGCAGAGCGGCTCGCAACGACAGCGCGCGCTCGCGCTCGCCCGGACTCAGCAGGGCGTTGCGGCTGGACATCGCCAGGCCGTCGGCCTCGCGCACGGTCGGGCAGACCTCCACGCGCACCGGCAGGTTCAGGTCGGCCACCAGCCGGCGGATGACGAGGACCTGCTGGGCGTCCTTCTGACCGAAGTAGGCGACGTCGGGTCCGGCCATGCACAGCAGCTTGGTGACGACCGTGCTCACGCCGCGGAAGTGCGCTGCCCCACGGACCTCGCCCTCCAGGCGGTCGGTCACACCGAGCACCTCCACGGAGGTGGCGAACCCGGCCGGATAGACCTCCTCGACTGCCGGCGCGAACAGGATGTCGGCGCCGGCCCGCGCGGCGAGCGCGGCGTCGCGCTCCTGCGCGCGGGGATAGCGCTCCAGGTCCGAGCGCTCGTCGAACTGGGAGGGGTTGACGAACAGCGACACGACCACCACGTCGCAGTGCGCGCGAGCACAGCGGATCAGCGACAGGTGGCCCTCGTGCAGCGCGCCCATCGTTGGCACGAGGCCGATCGTGCGACCGGCGCGGCGGTCGGGCGCGAGCGCGGAGCGCAGCTCGATGACGGCACGCATGGTCCTCATGCGCGAGGCGAGGGTCGTCGGTTGACGTCGTGGCTCATCGGATTCGGTCCAGTTCCCTGCGGATACCGGCGCGACTGAAGATGTCCTGCGGCTCCTGCACGAGATCCGTTTCGAGCGAGCCCGATCACGGCCTCGCCGCAGATGATACAGCGCCCGCGGACACATATCCCGCCGATCGGCGTCCGTGTGCGCATGATCACAGAAGGCCTCGCGCCCGCCGACACGGGCGGAGCGCGGCGAGCGGGTACCGTTCGGGCGGTGAGCGATGCGCGTTCCCAGCGTCGGCGGGTGCGTCTGGACAGTCTGCTGGCCGACCGTGGACTGTTCCCCTCGCGCAGCCGCGCGGCGGTCGCGGTGATGGCGGGAGACGTGCGCGTCGGCGCGGGCGAACGCCGCGCGGCCAAGCCGAGCGAGCTGATCGATCCGGCTGAGGCGATCAGCGTGAGCCCCGCGCGCGCATATGTTTCCCGCGGCGGGGTCAAGCTCGCCAACGCGCTCGAGGCGTCCGGCCTGGACGTCGCCGCCCGCCGCGCGCTGGACGTCGGCAGCTCCACGGGCGGGTTCACCGACTGCCTGCTGCAGCGCGGCGTCGCGAGCGTCGTCACGGTGGACGTCGGGTATGGGCTGCTCGACTACGCCCTGCGGAGCGACCCGCGCGTGAGCGTGCTGGAGCGTACGAACGCACGCGCGCTGACTCCCGCGATGCTGCTCGGCGCGCGCGACGCCGACGGGACATTGCCCGAGCTGGCGACGATCGACGTGTCGTTCATCTCGTTGACGGTCGTGCTGCCCGCCGTGCTCGCATGCATGGCCGACGCCTACGATGCGCTGGCGATGGTGAAGCCCCAATTCGAGGTGGGCCGCGCGCGCGTGGGCAAAGGTGGAGTGGTGCGCGACCCGGGCGTTCGCCGCGACGCGCTCGTGAGCGTGGGGAGCGCCGCGCTCGAACTGGGAGCGAGCGTGCTCGGATATCACTCATCGGGGCTGCCCGGGCCGAAGGGCAACCGCGAGACGTTCGTCCACCTCGCCGAGCCGGGTCGTGCGGGCGCCGCCGCGGACCTCGAGGAGCTGACCGGGATGGCGCGGAGGATCGAGCCGTGAACGCTCGGTCGATGACGGTGCTCACCCACCGGCGCCCGTCCGACACGATCGGAGCGCTGCGCGAGCTGATCGCCGCGGCCGCCGGCGCGGGGGTGACGCTGCGGCTGGACGAGGAGGAGACGCGCAAGCACCGCGACCTCGCGCCGGGTCCCGGCGTGGAGCTGAATGCGCCCGTGCAAGACGACGTCGAGCTGTGCGTGGTGCTCGGCGGCGACGGCACGATTCTCAAGGCGCTGCGTCTGTATGCCGGCACGAGCGTGCCCGTGTTCGCGGTCAACTTCGGCGAGATCGGGTTTCTGGCGACGGTCGATCCCGACGAACTGGGCGAGGGCGTCGCCCGGGCGCTGAGCGGCGAGTTCGAGCTGCTGCAGCTGCCCGCGATCGTCCTCGACGTACCGGCCGGTATGCCGGCCGGCGAGGAGCCCGGGGTGCGCGTCGGGATCAACGACGTCGCGATCCATCGCAAGGTGGGAGAGCGGGTCGCGGAGATCGCCTACGCGCTCGAGGGTGAGATCGTCGGCAGCGTGCGCTGCGACGGCCTCGTGATCGCAACGCCCGCGGGCTCGACCGGCTACAACCTCGCCAACGGCGGCCCCGTGATGGCTTGGGGCGTGGAGGGGTTCGTCGTGTCGTTCATCGCGCCCCACTCGCTGACCGCGCGCGCGTTGGTGGTCGCTCCCGAAGACCGCCTGACGATCCACAACCGCTCGCGCGAGCCGCTGGACATCGCCGTGGACGGACGTCCCGCCGGGGAGATCCCGCCGGGAGGCGCGATCGACGCGCGTTTCCTCGACGCGGTCGGCACGATCGCCCAGTTGCCCGACTCATCGTTCTATCGCCGCCTGCGCGAGAAGTTCGGCCGGCTCGCGAGCTGAGCGACGCTCGGCCCGCTCGCTGCGCGCGGGCCCGGGGTGGGTGTGGGCAGAGAGCGCTGCCGTTACGCCGGCGGCTGTGGTGAGCGGCGCCGGCGGCAAGCCGATGCAACGACCGGCTATGGCTCACCCAACAAAGAAGGCGTCAGGCGGCCTTCGGCGTCGTGTGCGTTGCCTCGCCGCTCTGCAGTGAGACGAGGAACCCGTCGAGCTGGTCCTTGGAGAACCGTCGCTGACCCCCGGGCGTGCGGTAGCAGGCGATGTGGCCGGCGTCCGTCCAGCGGCGGATCGTCGCCAGCGAGACGCCCAGGTAGCGGGCGGCCTGCGAGCTCGTGAACACCAGCTGGCGCTCGTCGCCGGTGCGGGGAAACGGTGCGGGCGGTGTGGTTGCGGTCATCTCAGCTGTCCCTCTTCCGGTCGTATGGCGGGCCGCCGGCCCGTGAAGCGGCGGCCGCCGCGCGAGCACGCGGAGATTCGCCTGACCCATGTATCGCCGAAACGGGTCGGCCGGCTGAGCGAGGCGCACGTTTGTGGACGTTTGACCGGCTGAACCTGCGTCGAGCGTGCAACCGAGCTGTCCTGCTCGTGCAACTAATCGTGCACAAACCGACATCAAGCTGGACATCTCGTCCAATCTCGTTAGTATGCTCTGCAAACCTACTCAAGGGTAGCGGTGTCCTGTGGATGGAGACAGACAGGGCCACCTCGCAAAAGGCCCCGTGGGCCCTGGCGAAGGAGACCTATCGTGCGTTGGCATAAGTAAAACTGCAGGAGAGAGGCCGCCAGTGCGGCCAGATTTGGAGGCGTCGCGTGCCGGTAGCGGACGGCCGCGGCGCCTTCGTCGTATAAACACAGTCCCGTCATCCCGGTTCGCCGGTTACGATGTTGTGCGTCCCGGAGGCTATGCGTTCCGGGCGGTCTAACTGAGCGCCGGCTGGGCGATCTTGCGTGCGCGGCGCTCGAACGCGAGCTCGGCCTCGAAGTTGGCGTCGTCGCCGTGCGCGAACGTGACCGGACCCTCGCGCTCGAGCATCGCGATGAAGCTCTCGACCAGCTCGCCGTCCAGCTGGCGTCCGGCCACGCGGCGCAGCTCGGCCATCGCGTCCTGAGGGTTCATCGGCGAGCGGTAGGTCTCGCGCGCGGTCAGCGTGTCGTAGGTCGAGCACACCGCGATGATGCGCGAGGGGAGCGGGATCTCGTTGCCGATCAGCCCCGCCGGATAGCCGCTGCCGTCGACGTGCTCGTGGTGGTACAGAATCGCGTCCGCGACCGGCCCGTAGCCGTCCAGGCGCCCCACGAGCGTCGCTCCGTCCTGCGGGTGGCGGCGGATAACCGCCCAGTCCTCGTCGGAGAGCACCTCCGCTTTGAGGATCCTGTCGGGCAGCGCGAACTTGCCGATGTCGTGCAGCAGCCCGGCCGTGTGCACGAGGTCCTGGTCGGCCTCCGAGCAGTCGATCTCCTGCGCCAGCGTGCGCGCATAGCGCGCGACCGCGGCGGCGTGCCGGGCGGTGATGCGGTCGCGCAGCGCGAGCGTCTCGACGAGCGTCGTCAGCACGCCGAGCTGCAGCGAGGCCAGGTGCACCGAGCGTGCTTCCAGCTGGTCGGCGCGATCCTCCGAGCGCAGCAGCGCGACCATCAGGTATTGGAAGATGACGATCACCAGCACCGATCCGAACAGCACCGGCAGGCCGAGGTTCATGTAGGCGACGGCGAGCAGCGCCGTCAGCGCGCCCGCGGCGATCTGCCCCGGAAGCATCGGCACGAACAGTTCCCGCACCTGCCCGAACAGGCGGCGGTTCTCGATGAAGTGGTTGTCCAGCGCGATCACGCTGAAGTTCAGCGCGTTGGTGATCATGAACACCGCGAACACGACCAGCCCGAACGTGACTTCGTGCGCGAGCTGGTTGGCCGGATCGTGCACGTTGCCGATCGAGGCCTGCACGAGCAGGCCGCCGATCAGCGGGAACACCGCGAACGCGGCGAGGTTGGTCAGCCATGCCGACAGCGGCAGCTGGCGCCCGACGGAGATGAAGATGGCCGCGGCCAGGGCGATCGCCACGGCGGGGGCCGGTCCGAGCAGGCTGATCGCGAGCACCTGCGCCACGAACCCGGCCGACAGGTGCTGGCCGCGGATCGTGAACACCAGCCGCTGCCCGCCCAGCGACAGCGCCAGCAGCAGTCCGACCAGCAGCAGCGGCTGCCATTCCTGCGCGTCCGACAGCCACGCCGCGGCGCCGAGCGCCCCGGCGAGCGCGAGCGCCTCGCCCGCGCAGAAAATACGGATGGTCAGCTTCGAGTCAGTCATCGTCGATTGGCGGTGTTGTCGTACTTAACGGCCGATTCGGCGTGGTCCTTAAGGTGAGATCTGCACGCTGGACGGGTGCGAATCGCGCGAGTGAGGCGAATCGGGCGGCGCCCACTCCGGCTCGGAGTCCGTCGCGGCGGACTCCGCGGCCACGCTCGTCAAGCCTCCCAGCGGCAGGCGCACGAAGGCGATCGTGCAGGTCGTCGCTCCCACACCCGCGATCAGCAGGGCGGTCCTCGGCGAGCCCGCGGCCGCGATGACGCCGCCGAGCGCAAAGCCGATCCCGGGAGAGATCGCGCCAATCGATTCGACCGCGCCCATCAGCTGCGCGTGCAGGCGCTCCGGTGTAAGCCGCTGCACCGTGCTGATCAGCGCTGCCCATTGCACACCGTTGCCGATCCCTCCGATCACTCCCACCGCGCAGGCCAGAGCCAGCGACGGCGCTATCGCCCAGCCGAGATACGCGATCCCGACCGCCAACGTGGACGCGCTCAGCAGGACGCCCAGGGAGCGCCTGATCGAGCGCGCGAACACGATGCTGCCGATCGCCGCCCCCAGACCCCAGGCGCCCAGCAACAGCCCATAGCCCCCATCCCCGGCGTGCAGCGTGGTTTTCGCGTAGGCGACCTCGATCGGCGGCGAGAACTCGAAGAACACGAGCGCGACCGCCTGGACGAGCAGCAATCTGCGCAGCGTGGTTTCCTTGGCGATGTGATCCCATGCGGCCCGCAGGCGGGCGCGCACCGAGGACGTCTCCGCGTCCTGCACCTGTGGCGTGAGGTCGATCAGCATCGCGCCACACACCAGGAAGGACGCCGCATCGATGAGCAGCGCAACGGGGACGCCGAACGTCGACACCGTCGGGCCGGCGATCGCGGGCCCGAGCGTGAACGTGAGCGCGAACCCGATGTTGATCGCCGCGTTCGCCCTGCGCTCGGCCTCCAAAGCGCCCGTCTCGCGGGCGTCGATCCCGCCAGCACCCGCGCCAACGCTGCTGGCGGTGAGTCCGCTCTCGCCGGTCGCGACGGCGATCCCGGCCTGGCCGGCGTATGTCTGGGCGGGCAGACCAGCCGCCGCCGCCGGCATGGTCTGGGCGTGCCGGTCGTAGGACCATTCGCGCGCGGCACGCGCCGCGGCGGCGCGCAGCAGCGCGCTGGCCGCCAGCGCGGCCGTCCCGTCGAGCGCCACCAGGACGAGCACCGCGGCCAACGTGAAGTGCCACATCACGACTGCGGCGAGCGTGGCCGTGGCGGCCGCCTCGAACAGGTAGAGACGGCTCAGCGCGCCCCTGTGGGCGGAGGTCTCGACCCTGGCCACGAGCGCCGGCACCAGGAACGCCGGGATGACCTGACTTGCCAGCAGCAGCGCCGCGACCGCCGCCGCGCTCGCGGTGTGGTCGTAGACGGCGATCGAGAGGGCGATGAAACCGAACCAGGTGCCCAGCCGGTTGACCGTGTAGGCCGAGACGATTCGACGCACTCGTGGGGAGCGCAGAGGCGAGGGGGCGGTGGTTGAGGCTGCCGACGAGGACACTGCCGCGCCACGCTACAGACAGCTCGAGATGGCGACGAGTCGTGCAACGCCGATCCCGCTCAACCGAGGCGTCGCGGCGGTGAGCGAGCGCTCCCCAATCGCTCGGGCCCGAGTGCGCGGCGCCGTGGGGCGGCGTTGAGCCCCCGGGAGCCCCGCCGGCTCGAAGCCGGCTCGGGGATGGGGCACAGGGCGAACGCCGTCCGTGCGAGATGGCGGTTAGCCGCAGCCTCCGGCGGCGGCGGGGAGGGGAGCGTCGACGGAGATCACCGGCAGCTCGGGGTGGCGGCGGCCAAGCATGTGTATCAGCGACTCCGCGTCGACGTCGTCGAGATCTCCGGCGAGAATCACCATGCGGCTGTACGCGGCCCGCTCGAGCGCTTCCGCGACGTCGTCGGCCTCGACCCACCTGGTGCGGGGCGGCAGCGTCTCCCCGAGCTCCGCGCGCAGGCTCGCGCGCCCACAAGCGTCCGCTCCCGCGAGCAGCACCGGCGCGAGGCGCGGCGCGGACTCGCGCCCGCCATCGGAGAGGAGCCGCAGCTCGGGCCTGCGCGGCTCGCTCACGTCGAGGACGCTCATCGGCGGCTCGCGTCGCTCGCCAGGGTCCAGCGCACGCAGCGCCGGGCGCCGCGAGCCGCCGTGAGAGCGCGGTGAGACGATCGGGCTCATCGCGGGAGCGCCTCCGGGATCGAGACGCGGGCGTCGGCGAACGCCGAGGCCTGTCGTCCGAGCGGCGTCGGGACCGTATCCGGGCCTTCGCGAGCGCCGGCGCGTCGCAGCGCGGACAGCCCGGCGAAGCCGGCGGCCGTCAGGGTCAGCCAGGTGGTGAGGATGCCCAGGGCGATCATCGTGCGACTCCTTTGCGGTCGTCTTTGCGGTCGTGCTGCGACGAGCGATTCGATCGGCTGTGCGGCATGACCGACATGATGCGTCCTCGCGGGCCATTTGTCTGTAGAGCAGACGGTGCCGATCGTGTCGTCCCTTTGGTGCCGATCGATGTCGTCCTTCGCGGGCGCCGAGTGTCGTCCCGTCGTGCCCTCGCGAAGGCGGTTTCGTGAGGTCTGGAGGACCCGCTACGGTGTGCGCTCGATGGAGGCGGACATCCCGGGAGTGGACAGGCCGATCAGGGTGATCATCGCGGACGACCACGCGGTCGTCCGCGACGGCATCCGCACCGTGCTCGAGCGCGAGGCCGGCGAGTTCGACATCGTCGCCGAAGCCGCCGACGTGCCCTCGACGATCCGTGAGGTGCGCGAGCACAAGCCCGACCTGCTGACGCTCGACCTGACGATGCCCGGCGGGTCGAGCCTCGCGGCGCTGCCGTCCTGCTTCGTCGCCCACCCGACGCTCGCCGTGGCGATCCTGACGATGCGCGAGGATCCCGAGTATGCCCGACAGGCGCTGCGCGCGGGCGCGCGCAGCTACGTGCTCAAGGAGGCGGAGCCCTCCGAGCTGCTGCAGGCGTTCAGGCTGGCGGTGGCGGGCGGCAACTACCTGCACCCTCGCCTCGGCGCGCTGATGGCCGCGGGCGAGGAGGCCCAGGCCGATGGCGTCGCCCTGTCCGAGCGCGAGCGCGAGGTCGTGCGCCTGATCGCCAACGGCTACACCAACCCGCAGATCGCCGAGCAGCTGCACGTCGCCGAGCGCACCGTCAAGACCTACCGTGCCCGCGCGATCGAGAAGCTAGGGTTCTCCTCGCGCTCGGAGATCACCGCCTACGCCCGCAAGCTTGGGCTCGTCGAGTAGCGCCTGGCCGGGTCTTCCTACACTGCTCGAATGACCGACCGCAGCCGCTGGATCGCCCTATACGTGCTGTGCGTGGGCGTGCTCATGATCGTGCTCGACGCGACCGTCGTGAACGTCGCGCTGCCCACGATTCAGACCGATCTCGGCTTCTCCCAGTCGAGTCTCGCGTGGGTCGTCAACGCGTATCTGATCGCGTTCGGAAGCCTGTTGCTGCTGGCCGGCAGGCTCGGCGACATGATCGGCCGCCGGACGGTGTTCATGGTGGGCCTCGTCGTGTTCACCGGGGCGTCGCTGACGTGCGGGCTGGCGCAGAGCCAGGAGATGCTCGTGGCGGCCCGCTTCGTTCAGGGCGTCGGCGGCGCGATGACCTCGGCGGTGGTCCTCGGCATGATCGTCACGATGTTCCCCGAGCCTCGCGAGCAGGCGAAGGCGATCGGCGTCTACGGCTTCGTCGCCTCCGCCGGCGGTTCCGTCGGACTGCTCGCGGGCGGTGTGCTCACGCAGGCGATCGACTGGCACTGGATCTTCTTCATCAACGTGCCCATCGGCATCGCCACGGGAGTCCTGGCGGTGCGCCTGCTGCACCGCGACGAGGGCATCGGCTTCGGCGCCGGCGCCGACGTCTTGGGCGCGGCGCTGATCACGAGCTCGCTGATGCTCGGCGTCTACACGATCGTCAAGCCCGCCGCCGAGCACGGCTGGGGCGCGCCGCGCACACTCGAGCTCGGCGCCGTCTCGCTCGCGCTGCTGCTCGCGTTCGTGCTCCGCCAGTCCAGGGCGCGCAACCCGTTGATCCCGCTGCGGATCTTTCGCTCGCGCAACGTCTCGGGCGCGAACGTCGTGCAGATGCTGATGGTCGCGGGCATGTTCGGGATGTTCTTCCTCGGCGCCCTCTACCTGCAGCGGGTGCTCGGCTATGACGCGCTGGAGATCGGCCTGGCGTTCCTACCCGCGACGCTCGTGATGGGCGTCCTCTCTCTGCGCTACTCCGAACGCCTGATTATGCGCTTCGGCGCCCGCACGATGCTGTTCCCCGGCCTGATCCTGATCGCGGCGGGGCTGCTGCTGTTCTCGCGCGCCCCCGTGCACGGCGACTACCTCACGAACGTACTGCCGGTGATGCTCCTGTTCGGCTTCGGCATCGGCAGCTCCTTCCCGTCGCTGATGACCCTCGCGATGTCCGGCGCGACCCCCGAGGATGCGGGCCTGGCTTCGGGGCTGGTCAACACCTCCGCGCAGGTCGGCGGCGCGCTCGGCCTGGCGGTGCTCGCCACGCTGTCGGCGACCCGCACGAGCCACCTGCTCGCCGGCGGCTCCTCGACCACGGCTGCGCTGGTGGGCGGCTACCACCTCGCGTTCGAGATCGGCGCGGGCCTGATGGCGCTGGCGTTCCTCGTCGTCGTGACCGTCATACGACCCGTGGCCATGCCCGCGCCGCACATGCGGGCCGAGCACGGCCACGACGCGCTCGAGGCGCACCAGAGGGAGCTGTCGGAGGTGGCGTAGCCGTGTCCCGGCGATCCCGCCAACCGAGGCATCCTCCGCTGCGGTCGAGCCGGCGGTACGCTCCAGCACATGGCATCCACGGGCTCGCAGCTCCCCACCGCCGGTTATCGCCTCGACGGCATCTCGGCACGCGCTTTTCAGCATCCCGCCGATCGCGCCGCGACGGCCGCGCTCGGCTCGATTCCCTACCTGGACAAGGTCGTGCGCAAGCTGATCGAGCTCGGCTACGAGCGCGCGCTGCGGCAGAGCTATCTCGGCTCCTCGGTGCGGCTCTCAGAAGACCAGCTGGGCGACGTCTATCGCGAGCATGCGATCGCCTACGCCACGCTCGACATGGCCGACGTCCCCGATCTGTACCTCACGCAGTACCCATCGCCGAACGCGCTGGCGATCGGCGTGCGCCGCCCGATCGTCGTCGTGCAGTCCGAGCTCGTGCATCTGCTCGACGCGCATCAGCGCCGGGCCGTGTTCGCGCACGAGGCCGCGCACATCCTCGCCGACCACCAGCTGTATCTGACGGCCCTCTACATCCTCGTGCTGCTCACACGCACCTCGCGCCTGCCGCTTCCGCTGGCGCCCGTGCGCACCGCGCTGCTGGAGTGGTCGCGTGCGACCGAGCTCAGTGCGGATCGCGCCGCCGCGCTGGTGACGCGCGACCCGCTCGTGGTCTGCCGCACGCTGATGTGCCTCGCCGGCGGCGCGATGGTGGATGAGCTCGACCTCGACGCGTTCATGCGCCAGGGGCTCGACTACACGGAGGGCGGTGGCGGGCTCGAGCGTCTGACGCGCCTGCTGATCGACCTCGGCGTCACCCATCCGATGCCCGTCCGGCGTACGCACGAGCTGATGGCGTGGGTTCGCTCCGGCGACTACGACCGGATCGTCGCCGGCGAGTACCCGCGGCGGGAGGACCCCGTCGATGCCCGCGCCGACGGCGGCGAGGCGGTCTCCTTCTACGCCGAGCGCGTGCGCGACGCTTTTCGCGACGCGGGCGAGTCCGTCAACTCGGCCGGACAGCAGCTCGCCGGCTGGCTGCGCGGAGCCGGGGGTGCGGAGGACGAGGACGTGGAGTGATGTTGCGCTTGACCCACTCGCGTTAGCGCTAGGTCACCCCGCCGGGCTGCAGCTGATCGAGCATTGCTGGGTCGGGACGCCCGGCGAGTGGTACTGCCAGGCGCATGACGGTCCCTTTGCCGGGGGCGGGGACGAGTTCGAGCTCGCCGCCGACGAGCTCGGCGCGCTCGCGCATGCCGGACATGCCGAAGCCGCCCTCCAAGCCGTCGCCGCGCGGGCCGAGGCGGTCTGCTTCGGGCAGGCCCTTGCCGTCGTCGGTGACTGACGCGCGCACGACGCCGTCGCGCTCGGTGACGCTGACAACGGCGCGTTCGGCCTCGGCGTGGCGGCTGACGTTCGTGAGAGCCTCCTGCACGACGCGGTAGATCGTGCTCTCTAGCTCGGGGTCGAGTCGCTTCGGATCGTGCTCGGGACCGAGGTCGATCTCGGTCCGGACGTCCAGGCCGTCGATCGCCTGCATGCGACGCGCGAGCGCCTCCAGCGCGGCCGCCAGACCGAGGTCGTCCAGCGCGGCGGGCCGGAGCTCGGTGATCAGGTGGCGCAGGCCGTCGATCTCCTCGCCCAATCCCTCCAGCACGGCGTCGACGGCGCTGCTCAACGCTTCGCTGGCCGATCCTCGATCGGTATCGAGATCGCGCGCGTTCGCGAGCTTCAACCGCAGCGCGCCCAGTCCCTGCACCGTCTCGTCGTGGATCTCCCGCGCCCAGCGCGTGCGCTCACGCTCGCGGGCCTCCATGCCGTAGCGCAGCCGCTCGATCTCGACCGAGCGCTCCGCCGCAAGTCGCTGCGCGACGCTCGCCGCGAACGCGCTCAACGCCTCTCTGTCCGGGCCTCTGAAGCCCGCGTCCCGGCGCAGTGCGATCACGAGGCCGCCGCCGTGACCCTCCATGTTCAGCGGCTCGACCAGCACCGCGCGCGCCTCGATCCCCAGTTCGTGCAGCAGCGCCGCGTCCTGTCCGCGGGGGCGATCCAGAGCCACCGGCTTGCCCGCCTGGAAGAGGGCGCCCAGGGCGCTGCCTTCGACCGGCACGATCCGCAGCCGCGGGCGGCTCTCGCCGCTGGCGGCCGCGACGCGCAGCTCACCGCGCTCCTCGATCACCATCAGCAGCGAGCTGGCGTCGAGCAGCGCCAGGCCGCGATCGGCCATCAGGCGCAGCAGCCACAACTCGGATCCCGTCAGCACAGCGCGGGATTATGGACTACGCGTCTGTCGTCACCATCCCGTTGCGTTCTCGCTGAACGGCTGCGCGGGTCTGCGCGAGCAGCTGCTCGCCGTCGAGATCCTCCCGCCACGCGGCGAGTCCGACGGATACGCGCAGGGGACGGCGCACGCCGTCGGTCTCGATCTTGATCGCGCGCAGGCGGTCGAGCACGCGGCGGGCGACGATCTCACCGCGCGGACCGTCGGCGCCGGGGAGCACCACCAGCAGCTCGGTGTCGCTCGGGCGGCCGACTCGATCGAAGCGGCGCAGCTCGCGCAGCAGCGCCGGTCCGGCGTAGGCGAGCGCCTGTTCGGGCAGCTCGCGCCCGTGTCGCGAGGAGAGCTCGGCGAGGTCCTCGATCGCCACCAGCAGGCAGCTCAGCGGTGTGCCGTGCCGTCCGGCCCGGTTGATCTCCTCTTCCAGTCGGTCCTCGAGCGCGCTGGCGGAGAGGCAGTCGATCGGACCGCGCACGTCCTTGGGACCCTCCGCGGAGGGCGAGTCGATGCGCCGATGAGTGTCGTTGGCAGCCATGCCTGTGGGGCGGTCGAGTGTACGCGCGAGCCGGCCGTGTTGCGGGATCCATCCCGTCGCCGTCGCCTCGATTATGCCTGCTCGGAGCGATCGTGTCGCGCCACGCAAGCACATTCCCGCCCGGGCGAGACGGCGCCGCGGCGCTCATGCCGGCGATCCTCGGCCGAATACCGTCCCCGTCCACTGCTAGACATGGGCCGGTGCTGTACGAGCTGAACGTCGAGAATCTGCTGTTGATCGAGCGCGCCCAACTGCGGCTCGCCCCGGGCCTGAACGTGCTCACGGGCGAGACCGGCTCCGGCAAGACGGTGCTCGCGCATGCGTTGGATCTGTTGCTGGGTGGGCGCGCGCGTCCCGGGATCGTTCGCCCCGGCGCGAGCGAGGCCTACGTGGAGGGGGTGTTCGAGCTGCCCGACGGGCTCCGCCGAGAGCTGGGGGAGCGGCTCGCCGCGGACGCGGCGGAGATCGTCCTCGCGCGCCGCATCGACGCGGACGGACGCCGCACGCGCGCGTACCTGAACGGCCGTTCGGCGACGGTCGGCGAGCTGCGCGACATCGGCGCGCGACTCGTTTCCTTCTACGGTCAGCACGAGCATCGCAAGCTGACGGTCGCGGGCGCCCAGCTGCAGGTCCTCGACGGGCGCTGTGGTCCGGAGCAGACGGGGCGTCTGCGTGAGTGCGCGGAGGCGTATCGCCTGTGCGCCGCGCTGGAGGGCGAGCTGCAGGGGCTGCGCGAGCTGGCCGACGCGCGGGGGCGTGAGCTCGATCTGCTCGAGCACGAGCTCGCCGAGATCGACGACGCGGCTCCGGAGGAGGGTGAGCACGAGCGGTTGCTCGCGGCTCGCGAGCGGCTGCGAGGCCTGGACGCGCTGTGTTCCGCCGCCGGCTACGGCGCGCAGGGGTTGGCGCCCGACGCGGGCGAGGATCCCGGCGCCGTGTCGCTGCTGGCGGCGGCGGCCGCGCGGTTGGACGCGGTCGCGGGCGTCGATCCCGAGCTGGATGGGCTCGCGCAGCGATTGGGCGCGATCGTGCTCGAGTCGCAGGAGCTCGCGGGTGAGCTGCGCGACTACGGCGAACGACTCGCCGGCGAGGAGGGCTCGCTGGATGAGGTCGAACAGCGCCTCGCGGCGACCGAGCGTTTGGTCCGCAAGCACGGCGACTCGATCGCCGACGTGCTCGCATACGCCGAGCGCGCTCGCGCGCGCAGAGAGGAGCTCGACGGGGCGCAGGGGGCGCTCGCGCAGACGGGAGAGCGTCTGGCGCAGGCTCGCGCGGAGCTGGAGCGGCATGTCGTGGAGTTGCGTCATGCGCGTGAGCAGGCGGCGCCGCGCCTGGCGGAAGGGGTGCGCGAGCAGCTCGCGGCGTTGGCGATGGCCGACGCCGAGTTCGAGGTGACACTGTCCCAGCGTGCGCCCGGTCCCACCGGCGGGGACTCGGTCGAGCTGCTGATCGCGCCCAACCCGGGCGTTCCCGCGGGGCCGCTGCGCGAGATCGCCTCCGGCGGCGAGCTCTCACGGGTGATGTTGGCGGTCATCACCGCATCCACCGACGGCGAGCGGTCGACCGTGGAGGAGGCACCCGGGCAGGCGCGGCTGGGAACCCTGGTGTTCGACGAGATCGACGCAGGTATCGGCGGACACACGGCACGCGCGGTCGGTGAGCGCCTGCGGGCGCTGGGGGAGACCCATCAGGTCGTGTGCATCACCCATCTGCCACAGATAGCCTCGCTGGGGGCGCGTCACTTCTCGGTCGTGAAGGACACCTCCGCCGATCCCACGCTGGCGACGGTCGTGCAGCTGGGAGAGCCCCAGGTCGTCTCCGAGCTGGTGCGGATGCTCGGGGCGAAGGACACCGACGCGACGGCGCGCCGGCACGCCAGGGATCTGCGCAAGGCCGCCTGAGCCGCGTCGAGAGCGGGGGCGTCGGCGTCTCCCGCCGGGATCGGCTGGACTCGGAAGCAAGGGTCCGCGCATGCCGATCTGCACAAACCACCCCTCCGAGGGGTTACTCTCGGCTGTCAGATGGCCGCGACCGGGCAGCCGCCGGATATCTCATTGCAGTTGGCCTCGCCCGACGCGCAGGCTCGGGCGCGCAGCGTCAGCGGTCCGGCGCGCATGGGCAGGCGCACGAAGCTGCTCGTCAGGCATCTGCAGCGCGGGGACATCGCGGTGATCGATCACATCGACATCGACCGGGTCTCCGCCGAGGAGCTGATCGCGGCCGGCGCCGTCGCGGTGCTCAACTGCAGGCCGTCCTCGAGCGGCTCCTACCCGAATCTCGGACCGCAGCTACTGGTCGAAGCGGGCGTGCTGCTCGTCGACCTGCCCGACGACGCGCTGTGGCAGACGCTGTCCGACGGAGAGCGTCTGGAGGTGCGCGGCGGGGAGGTGTGGCGCGCGGGGGAGGAGGCGCGACGCGAGGGTGCGAGGCCGCTCGCGCGCGGTCGCGTGCTCGATCGCGCGAGCGTGCGCGCGGAGACCGAGGCGCGCCGGCGCGAGATCGACGAGGCGCTGGAGCGGTTCGCGCACAACACGATCGAGCACATGCGCGAGGAGCGCGAGCTGCTCGCGGGAAGGATCGACCTGCCGAGGTTCGCGACGGACTTTCGCGACCGCTCCGCGCTGGTGGTGGTGCGCGGCGTCGGCCACCAGCGCGACCTGCGCGCGCTGCGCCCGTTCATCCGCGACATGCGCCCGGTGCTGGTCGCGGTCGACGGCGGCGCCGAGGCGCTGCTGCAGGCGGGGCTGTGCCCGGACATGATCGTGGGGGACATGGACTCGGCGGGCGAGGCGGCGCTGCTGGCCGCCCACGAGGGTGGCGCGGAGCTGGTCGTGCACGCCTATCCCGACGGCCGCGTCCCCGGGCGCGAGCGACTGGATGAGCTGGGCGTCCCCTACAAGATCGTGCCCGCGCCCGGCACCAGCCAGGACGTGGCGATGCTGCTGGCCGCGGAGAAGGGCGCTCGCCTGATCGTCGCGGTCGGCGCACCGTTCAACCTCGTGGAGTTCATGGACCGCAACCGCGATGGGATGTCCTCGACGTTCCTGACGCGGTTGCGCATCGGCGAGATCCTGGTCGACGCGAAGGGCGTCAGCCGGCTGTATCGCCCGCGGCCCGGGCTGACCCCGCTGCTGGTCGTGATCGCCGCCGGCGTGATCGCGATGATCGCCGTCGTGGCGCTGACGCCCGCGTTGCGCGACGTGGCCGAACTGCTGTGGCTGAGGCTGCAGCTGCTGTTCGGCGCAGGCTGACGCGTTCTCCTGCAAGAGTCCCGAGGATGTTCGACTACCGCTATCACGCGCTGTCCCTCGCGGCCGTGCTGCTGGCGCTGGCCGTGGGGGTGCTGATCGGGGTGGCGATCGGCGACTCGAACCTCGTCTCCTCGGCGAAGAGCGGCATCGTCGCGAACCTCGACTCGGAAGTCGACGGCGCGCGCAAGCAGGTGGGGCAGCTGCAGGACCAGCTCGCCGAGGAGGAAGCGTTCGCGAGCGGGTTGTACCCGCTCGCCGTCCATGAACTGCTGAGCGGGCGCAACGTCGGGCTGGTGTTCCTGGGCGGCTCCTCCAACACGATCGACGGGCTGACGCGCTCGGCGGTCACGCAGGCCGGGGGCGGCCTGAGAATCGTGATCACGGTGCGCGAGCCCCTGGATCTGCAGGGCATCGGTCGCGAGGCGGCGGGGACTCATTACGCGGGCCTGGCCGGCCAGCCCGCGCTGGTCGAGCGCTTCGGCGAACTCGCCGGACGGCAGCTGGTCAGCGGTGGGCAGCTGGTCGGGCGCGAGTTGCTCAGCCGTGTGCGGGGGAGCCTGCTGAGCGCCTTCGACGGACAGCTCTCACGCCTGGAAGGCCTCGTGGTGGTGCGTGCGGACCCCACCGGCATGACCCCCGAACAGAGCGCCGCGAGCGCGGCGTTCGAGACGGGCCTGCTGAGTGGTGTCGCGGCGGTCGGGGTGCCTGCGGTCGGGGTCGAGCTGAGCAGCACCGAACCGTCGCAGGTGCCGTGGTATGAGAGCAGGAACCTCTCGAGCGTCGACGATCTCGACGCCCCGGCCGGACAGGCTGCGCTCGCGTATGCGCTCGCGGGGGCGCACGGCGCGTTCGGCGTGAAGCCCACGGCCGACTCGCTGCTGCCGAGCGCGGTGCCGTAGGGGCGACGACTTCGGAGCGTGCCGCTGGCTCACCGATAGTGCACATGCGCGAACTGGACCGGAGTGGGCGCATGCTTGAAAAATCAAGGCTGATTGGGTCGGCCAGGTCGCATGCGACCTGGCCAGCGGGGCCGTACGCGGCCCCGCTACGGGGCCGCACATGTGCGGCCCCGCCGGGTGGCGCATGCGCCACCCGGACGACGTGCCGCATGCGGCACGTCGTGAGGCCGCGCATGCGCGGCCTCACCTGTCGGCGCATGCGCCGACAGGAACGCATCCGCGGATGGCGCTAGCTTCCCGTCCGTGCGCGCCCTGCCGTTCCTGCTGGCCCTAGCCATCGCCGCGCTCCTGGCCCAGCCGACCCTGCGCGCGCTGCGCGGCGGCGGTCATACGCGGCCGAACTTCCGCGCGCGTGAGCTGCCGTACCCGCTGGGTGTGCTCATCCTCGTGGCCGCCCTGATGGCGCTCGTGCCGCTGACGCTGATCGAACGGATCGGGCACACGGCGATCCTGTATCCGGGGCTGATCCCGGTGGCTGCCTACGCGCTCGGGGTCGCCTGCCTGGGGCTGATCGACGACACGCTCGGCGGTGAGCGCGCGGGCTCGCCGGCGCCGCGTGGCTGGCGCGGTCATGGGGGGGCGGCGATGCGCGGCGAACTCTCGACCGGGATGCTGAAGGCGGTCGGCTCGCTCGGGCTGGCGCTGCTGGTGAGCGATTTCACCGGTCTGTCGGTCGGCCGCTGGCTGCTGGGCGCCGCCGTGCTCGTGCTCGCGACGAACGCGCTGAACCTGCTCGACCTGCGACCCGGACGGGCGTTCAAGGTGTTCGTGCTGCTCGGCGCGGGGCTGACGATCGGCGCGCGCGATTTGCGTCCGCTGTGGACGCTTGGCCTGTTCGTCGGGCCGGCGCTCGTCGCGGGCGCGTATGACCTGCGCGAGGAGGCGATGCTGGGCGACACCGGCGCCAACCTGCTCGGCGCGCTCACGGGGCTGTGGATGGTGCTGGTCCTCTCCCAGACCGGCCAGCTGATCGCGCTCGCGCTGCTCGCGATCGTGACCGTCTACGGCGAGCTGCGCTCGATCTCCGAGCTCGTCGCGAGAGTGCCGCTGCTGCGGGAGCTAGACTCTTTGGGCAGGCCGTCCAGCCCTCCACGATGACACTGCACTCCACCGACCGCCACGCGGACACTCCAGCGAAGACCCGGTTCATATTCGTCACCGGCGGCGTCGTGTCCTCCTTGGGCAAGGGCATCGCTGCGGCCTCGATCGGACGCCTCCTGGTCGCGCGTGGATTGAGCGTGGCGATGCAGAAGTTCGACCCCTACATCAACGTCGACCCGGGCACGATGTCGCCGTATCAACACGGCGAGGTGTTCGTCACCGAGGACGGCGCCGAGACCGATCTGGACCTCGGCCATTACGAGCGCTTCACCGACGCCAACACGAGCCGCGCCTCCAACGTGACGGCGGGCGGGGTGTATGACACCGTCATCCGGCGCGAGCGCCGCGGGGACTATCTCGGCGGCACCGTGCAGGTGGTGCCGCACATCACCGACGAGATCAAGCAGCGCGTCGCGCTGATCGCCGAGTCCAGCGACGTCGACGTCGTCATCACCGAGATCGGCGGCACCGTCGGGGACATCGAGTCGTTGCCGTTCCTGGAGGCGATCCGCCAGTTCCCCGTCGACGTGGGGCGGCGGCGGTGCATGTACATCCACCTGACGCTCGTCCCCTACATCGGGCACGCGGGCGAGCTGAAGACCAAGCCGACCCAACACTCGGTCAACGAGCTGCGGCGCATCGGGATCGCGCCGGACATGCTGATGTGCCGCTCCGAGGGCCCGCTGTCGAGCGAGATCCGCAAGAAGATCGCGCTGTTCGCGAGCCTGCCGATGGACGCCGTCGCGAGCGCGCGCGACGTCGACGACATCTACAAGGTGCCGCTCGTGTTCGCCGAGCAGGGCGTCGACGACTTCATCCTCGACCATTTCGCCATGCAGGCGCCCCCGCCGGAGCTCGCGGGCTGGCGCGAGCTGATCGAGCGCGCCGAACGGGCCGGCCGATCTTCGATCGGTCGCGAGGTCACCGTGGCGATCGTCGGCAAGTACGTCCAGCTAGCCGACGCCTACCTGTCGGTGTCGGAGGCGCTGCGTCACGCCGGTGCGCTGCAGGGTGGGCGCGTGCGGATCGAGTGGGTCGACTCCGAGCATCTGGAGGATCCCGACTCGGCCGCCGCGGCGCAGCTGGCGGCGGCGGACGGCATCCTCATCCCCGGCGGGTTCGGCGGGCGCGGGATCGAGGGCAAGATCGCGGCCGCGCAGATCGCGCGTGAGCGGGGCATCCCGTACCTGGGCATCTGCCTGGGCATGCAGGTCGCGGTGGCGGAGTTCGCGCGGCACGTCGCGGGCATGGAGGGCGCGAACTCGACCGAGTTCGACCTGGAGACGCCCTATCCGGTGATCGATCTGCTGCCCGAGCAGAAGGAGGTCGCCGATCTCGGCGGGACGATGCGCCTCGGCGCGGACCCGATCAAGCTGCACGACGGCACTCGCGCACGGGAGATCTACGGCGAGGCGGTCGTGTACGAGCGCCATCGCCACCGCTATGAGGTCAACAACCTGCTGCGCAAGCGGCTGCAGTCGGCGGGGTTGACGGTCTCCGGCACCTCGCCCGACGATCGGCTCGTCGAGACGATCGAGCTGGTCGACCATCCGTTCTTCGTCGCCTCGCAGTTCCATCCCGAGTTCAAGTCCCGCCCGGAGCGGCCCGCGCCGCTGTTTCGCGAGTTCGTCGCCGCGGCGCTCACAAGGGTGGGAGGGCGCGCCGACGTCGAGAGCGTGGGCGGTGGCGATGGCGGGGACGAGCAGATCGTCGTCCGCGCCGGCGAGGCATCGACGTCCGCCGCTCGGTCGTGAGTACCGGGGTGCCCGATGCGCATCCTGGGGCGACAGTCCCCCCGAGCACGCCCGGCGTGTTGCGGGTGGAGGCGGTGTTTCACGACGTCGACGAGCGGCAGGCGGAGACGATCGCGGCCGAGCTGATCGGTCGCGCACACGAGCTGGCCAACCTGCCGGAGTGCGCGTGTGACGTCGACGTCAACGTTCGACGCGAGCAGTCTGAGGCTGCCGACACCGGCAGCGCTCGTGGTCTGTAGCTTGCGGCGAGCATGCTGAAGCTCCGTCGCGCCACCGTCACCGACGCCGGCCCACCGGACGCGCCCGAGCAGGAGCTCGCGATCGAGCTGGACGGTCGCCCGCGCCCGGCGATCGCCGATGTCGCGCTCGTCGGGGCCGCGCAGATCGGAGACGAGGTGATCGTCAACGCCCAAGCGCTCGACCTCGGTCTGGGCTCGGGCGGGTTCGACATCGTGCACGTCAACCTCACGCGCGGGCTGGGCGGCGACGGGGCGCCCGGCGCGAATGTGATGAAGCTCAACTACACGAGCCTCCAACACGCCATCCGTCCCGTCGAGGATGCGCGGCCCATGAACCTGCCCCTGCGCCGGCCCGCTGCGGTGCTCGCGCTGCACGGCCAGCTCGCGCCGGTCGCGTGGGCGTTCGCGCAGGCCGTTCCCGACGCGCGCCTCGGCTACGTGCAGACCGCGGGCGGCGCGCTCCCCGGCGGGCATTCGCGCACCGTACGTGCGCTGCGCGAGCGCGGGCTGCTCGCCGGTCACCTGACCGCTGGTTCCGCGTTTGGCGGCGAGGGCGAGGCGATCACGACCGCGGGGGCGCTGCACCACGGGCTGGACACCCTCGGCTGGGACGCCGTGGTGTGCGGACCGGGACCGGGGATCGTGGGCTCGGATTCGCCGTTGGGCCACGGCGGGCTGTCAGCGCTGGACAGCGCGCACGCGGCGCTCGCGCTCGGCTGCGAGGCGCTGCTCGTCGCACGGATGTCCTCGGGCGATCCGCGCGCGCGCCATCGCGGCATCTCCCACCACACGCTGACCGTGCTCGACCTGTTGCTGGCGCCCGTCACCGTCGCGCTGCCGGCGGGGATGCGCTCGCCGGTCGGCGCCGACCTGCGCGCCGGGCTCGGCGCGGTGTTCGGGGGAGCTATGCCCAGCCGGCCCGGGTTGGAGCTCGACGTCGAGCGTCCTGCGCGCATAACCCGCCACGACTGGCGGCGCGCGAGCATCGACCTGCCCGCGTATGCCGCCTCCGGGCTGTCCGCGCGCACGATGGGCCGCGGCCTGACGGAAGATCCGCTGTTCTTCGGCGCGGCTCTCGCCGCCGGCGCCGCGCTGGGGCAGCTCGTCGCGCAAACGCCCACGAACGCGTCCGCGGACGGGCTCGCCGGCGAGCGCGATGGGGTTGCCGCCACCGAAGGCGGTGGTCCGCGGGCAGGAGCCGGGCGGGCGGAAGCGAAGCTCGGTATGTGAGTACGACTGCCGCGTCACCGGCGATCGGTGGGATCGAGCCGCTGGTGCTCGAGTTTCTCGCCCACCTCGAGCTCGAGCGGGGCCTGTCGCGCAACACGCTGCAGGCCTACCGCTCGGACCTGCTGCAGTTCGGGGAGTTCCTACGCCGGCGCGGGGTGGACCCGCTGCGGGCGGGCCACGGCGATCTGGCGGCGTTCCTGTCGGAGCTGGCCACCGACGCCGCGCTCGAGCCGGTGAGGGAGGGGTCTTCGCGGGAGCTGGACACGGCGAGCGCGCGCACCGCCGTCTCCGCGGCCACCCTACGGCGCAAGGCCGCGTGTCTGCGCTCGTTCTACCGGCATCTGCGGCGCGAGGGCACGATCGCGCACGATCCCACCGCGGAGCTGCGCGGCCCGCGTCGCACACAACGCCTGCCGGCGGCGCTCACGCGCGGTGAGGTGACGCGGCTGCTCGGCGAGCCCCGTGGGACCGAGCCGCTGGCGCTGCGCGATCGGGCGCTGCTGGAGCTGATGTATGCGTGCGGGCTGCGCGCGTCGGAGGCGACCGGCATGGAGCTGGGGGACGTAGATCTCGAGGAGGGCATGCTGCGCGCACGCGGCAAGGGCGGCAAGGAACGGATCGTCCCGATCGGCTCCAGCGCGATCGCCGCGACGCGCGCATATCTGGCGCGCGGTCGCCCGGTGCTGGTCGGCGTGCAGGTGCAGTCGCGGCTGCTGGTCAATGCCCGCGGCGGCGGGTTGACGCGCCAGGGTCTGTACAAGATCGTTCAGGGCCACGCGCGCGGGGCGGGCCTGGAGCAGAGGATGAGCCCGCACACGCTGCGTCACACGTTCGCCACCCACCTGCTCGCGGGGGGTTGCGACCTGCGCTCGCTGCAGGAGATGCTCGGCCACGCCGATCTGGCGACCACGCAGGTCTACACCCACCTGTCGGCGGAGCGGTTGAAGGATGTCTACTTCGACGCGCACCCCCGCGCCAGGCGGGGGGGCTGAGGGTCGGCGTCCGATTGTCCGCCGAAGGACTCCGGCGTGGACCCGAGCCCGTCGGCGGGCCGTCGCGCGCGCCGATCGGAAAGGATGCGCGGGTACGTGAGGTGGCCACGATCGTATGAGCGAGCTCGGAGATCGACAGACGATGGGTGAGCAGCCGGGCCGTCGGGCATTCGTGCTCGTGCTCGACGCCTGCGGGGTCGGCGCGCTCCCGGACGCCGCCGCCTACGGCGATGAGGGCACGAATACCCTCGCGCATGTGGCCGAGGCGGTCGGCGGGCTGGAGCTGCCCGTGCTTGCCTCGCTGGGCCTGGGGTCGATCCTGCCGTTGGCGGGGGTCGCTCCGGCGGTCGATCCGGCGGTATACGGGCGCCTGTGCGCGCTCGGTCCCGGCAAGGACTCCACGGCGGGCCACTGGGAGCTGATGGGGATCGTGCTCGATCGGCCCCTGCCAACCTATCCCGACGGGTTCCCCGCGGCGGCGATCGCCCGCTTGCGGGCGGCGATGGGCCACGAGATCGTCTGCAACCGGCCCTACAACGGCATCGCCGCGATCGACGATTACGGCGCCGAGCACCTGCGCACGGGCGCGCTGATCCTGTACACCTCCCAGGACTCCGTCCTGCAGCTGGCGGCGCACGTCGAGCGGGTGCCGATCGAGGAGCTGTACCGCGCATGCGCCGCGGCCCGCGCTGAGATGAGCGGTGAGCACGCAGTCGGCCGCGTGATCGCGCGTCCGTTCACCGGCGCGCCGGGCGCGTTCGAGCGCACCGAGGGTCGGCGCGACTTCGCGCTCGCGCCGCCCTCGCGCAGCTACCTGCAGGAGCTCGTCGACATGGGCGTGCCGACGCACGGCGTCGGTAAGATCTCCGACCTGTTCGCGGGCGTCGGGATCGGCCGGTCCCACCCGGGCGCGACCAATGCGCGTGCCCTGCAGAGCGCGCGCGGACTGCTCGACGAGCTCGATCGTGGGCTGGGATTCGTCAACCTGATCGAGACCGATCAGGTGTATGGCCATCGCAAGGATGCCGCCGGCTTTTACCGGGCCCTGCGCGCGATCGACGCCGAACTGGGGGAGTGGCTTCCGCGGCTGCGCGCAGAGGACCTGCTGATCGTGACCGCCGATCACGGTGTCGACCCGGATCATCCGGGGACCGATCACACGCGCGAGTATGCGCCACTGCTGGCCGTCACCGGAGAGATGCTCGCGGCGCGCGCCGGCAACGCGCCGAGCGAGCCGGCCGAGGTGCGCGCGAGCGGTGCGCGCCACGATGGTCCACTGGCCGACGTCGGCGCGACCGTATTGCGCTGGCTGACCGGACGCGACGCCGAGCGCCTGCCGGGGCGCTCGTTCCTGACCTGACCCGATGGCCGCGCCTGCGGCGCTCCGCGAGGAGGCGAGCATGGTGGTCATATGCTGAGTCTCGATGCCGGAGCTGCCAGAGGTCGAGACGATCAGACGCCAGCTCGCGCCGCTGGTGGAGGGCCGTCGACTCGAGCGCGTGGAGATTCTCGACCCGCGTTGGTCGCGCCCGCTCGCTCCGCATGAGCTCGCCGATGCGATCGTCGGGCGGCGCGTGGAGCAGCTGGGTCGCCGGGGCAAGTATCTGGTGTGGCACCTGTCCGACGACGTGCACCTGGCCCAGCACCTGCGCATGACCGGGTCGGTGCTGTGCGATTCCGATCCCGAGCCGCTGCACACACGTGTCCGTATCGAGCTGGGGCCGCTGCGGGTGCGACGGGGCCCGGCCGCCGACGGTGCGCCTGCGCGGCGGGATGGGCGTCATAGTAGTCGTGGGGGCAGGCGTCGTCGGCTGGTGATCGTGGACCCGCGCCGGTTCGGCACCGGTGAGCTGCTGCTGGGGGAGCCTGCGCTGGAGGTGTTCTTCGCCGCTCGCCTCGGGTACGAGCCGTTCGACGAGCGGTTCACAGCCGAGCACCTGCGCTCGCTTGCGCGCGGACGGACCGCACCGATCAAGGCGCTGCTGCTCGACCAGCGGCGGATCGCGGGAATCGGCAACATCTACGCCGACGAGGCGCTGTTCCGCGCCGCCGTGCACCCGCTGCGCCCGGCCGGACGGTTGACGCGCGAGCAGTATGGCTGCCTGCGCGAGACGATCATCGAGGCGCTGAGCGAAGGCATCGACGCGCGCGGGGCGACGATCGACGACTTCCGTCACGTCGACGGCGTGCGCGGCTCCTTTCAGGATCGCTTCCTCGTGCACCTCCGCGCCGGCGAGCCGTGCGTGCGCTGCGGGACCACGATCGTGAAGCTGGTCGTCGCCGGACGCGGCACCTACGTGTGCGAGACCTGTCAGTCGCGGCCGCGTCGACGCGCTCGCCGGGTGTGAGGGCGGGACGTGGCCCGGCCTGCGGTCCGGCGTCGAGCGAAAGCCTGCTCAGGCGGCGAGCAGCTCGTCCAGGCGGCCGCTCTCGACGGCGGCCTGCACCTCGGCGAAGCCGCCGAGCAACTCGCCGTCGATCAGCACCTGCGGGAACGTCATCATGCCCGTCCTGCTCGCGAGCTCCACTCGCCCCTGCGGGTCCTTCGACAGATTGACTTCGGAGAACTCGACTCCGCGTGTCTCGAGCATGCCCTTGACGCGGGCGCAGAACGAACAGGGCTCGGTGCTGTACACAGTGATCTCACTCATTACTTCACTAAGTATAGCAATGGGTTGGCGGTTTCCTGCGGGGGATCCGGCATGGGCACCGGCGGGTGCGCCGGGCTCGATCCTGGTGTTCCGAGTCGGAAATTCGGTGAGTGTTTGCCGAGCGGATGGTCGTGATCTGACGTTCGATGGCGGCGGTCTGCGTGCCGGTAGCACGTGGGCCGTCGACGGCGGGCGTCAGGCGCGGGCAGACGCCGGGAAACGCCATCGAATTTGTGACTCGGGACACTAGACTCGAAGGCGATGCCCGGACCCGTCAAGACGGAGGCGATCGTGCTGCGCTCGCTGCGTTACGGCGAGGCCGACCGCATCCTGCACGTCTACACGCCGCGGCTCGGGCGTGTGGGTGCGATCGCCAAGGGCGTGCGCCGCGCGCGCAGCCGCTTCGGGGGGCGGTTGGAGCCGTTCTTCCGCTTGCAGCTCGACCTGCACGAAGGCCGCGGCGAGCTGCTGACGGTCACCGGCGCGCAGACCGTCGAGGCCTACCCGCGGCTGCGCTCGGATGCCCGTGCGCTCGATGCCGCCGCGCGCGCGTGCGATGCTGTCGGACGGCTGTTCGAGACCGGTGAGCCGCATCCCAACGTGTTCAACCTGCTGTGCCGGCGCCTGTCGCTGCTGGACGAGGGCGCCGGTGCGGCGAGTGGACGCGCGGACGCGCTCGCGTTTCGGTTGAAGCTGATGCTCGCCGCCGGTCTCGCGCCCCAGCTGGGGGCGTGTGCGGGTTGTGGAGAGCACGAACATCTCGTCGGGTTCTCGGGCGCCGCCGGAGGAGTCATGTGCGGCGCATGCGAGGCCGGGTCTTTCCCGCTGGACCCCGATGCCTATCGCTTCATGACCGAGGCGCTCGGCCAGCCCCTGGCCGACGCTCCGACCGCGCCCGAGCAGGCGCTCGGGCAGGCCGAGCGGGCGATCTCCGAGACGCTCGAGCACCACGCGCACGTTCGCCTGATGCCGTCGGTCGGCGCCGCAGGCCGATGACCGCCGACGACCGCTGACGACGCCTGCATGTATGGTGCGCTGTCGTGAATGAGGGTCTGCCCATCGCTTACGAGGTGCTCGAGAAGGATGTCCCGATCCTGGCTTCCGACGGGCAGCGGGTGGGCACCGTGCACCACGTCGTGGCGGCGCCCGAGAAGGACATCTTCCATGGCATCGTGATCTCGACCCCCGAGCATGGACGGCGGTTCGTAGAGGCGGCGGATGTGGCCTCGCTGCACGAGTTCGGCGTGGATCTGCGCATCGACTCGGTCGCGGCTCGGGACCTGCCGGAGCCGGGGGGCGGAGCGCCGGTATACGACGAGGACCCGGGCGAGATGAAGGGTTGGCACCACTGGATGCATCGCGCGACCAAACGCGGCGATTGGAAACGCGAGCGCTGAGCATCCTCGCCGCTGGCGCTGGCACAATCGCCTGATGGGCATCGCCACCGACGCCGACTCGATCGCCGCGGAGTTCGCCGCGCGCACGAGCGCCCAGGAGGAGACCTCGCTGTCGCCGCTCGCCGCGCGCTCCTATCCGGCGTTACGGACGCGCGAGGAGCCCGACTGCGCGCTGCGCACGCCGTTTCAGCGCGACCGCGACCGGATCGTCCACAGCAAGGCGTTTCGCCGGCTCACGCACAAGACGCAGGTGTTCGTAGCGCCCGAGGGCGATCACTATCGCACGCGGCTGACGCACACGCTCGAGGTCACGACGATCTCGCGCACGGTCGCGCGTGCGCTCGCGCTGAACGAGGACCTCACCGAGGCGATCGGGCTCGGTCACGACCTCGGGCATCCGCCATTCGGGCACATCGGCGAGGAGGTGCTCGACCGCTGCCTGCGCGAGCGCTTCGACGGCGGGTTTCGCCATTACGAGCACTCGCTGCGCGTTGTTGACGAGTTGGAGCGCGATGGGGTCGGCCTCAACCTGACCGAGCAGGTTCGCGACGGGATCGCCCGCCATTCCGGGCGCGCCGATCCTCCCGGCACGCTGGAGGGGCGCATCGTGCGACTGATCGACCGCGTCGCCTACATCAACCATGACATCGACGATGCGCTGCGCGCCGGCCTCCTGCGCGAGGACGAGCTGCCCGGCGAGCCGATTGCGGTGCTCGGCGACAGCGGCTCCTCCCGGATCGACGCGCTCGTGCACGATCTCGTCGAGCACTCCGCCCGCGCCGGCGACATCGTCCAGGGCGTCGAGGCCGGCGCGGCGATGGGGGAGCTGCGCAAGTTCATGTTCGAGCGCGTCTATCTTGGGCCCGCCGTCCGCGCGGAGCATGAGCGCATAGCGAATGTAGTACACACCCTGTTCGAGCACTACGTCGCCCATCCCGAGTTGCTGCCCGTCACGCGAGCGGCGGCGAGCGGCATCTCGCCCGCACCCGAGGATGACCTCGCCGAGCGCGTCACCGACTACCTGGCGGGGATGACCGACCGCTACTGCATCAGGATGTACACCGAGCTCCAGGTGCCGCAAGCCTTCGCCCGCTAGCGTTGGCGGGCGATGGCCCTCTACACCAGCGCGTCCCGAGATCGCATCCGCGACGCGGTCGACTTCGTCGAGCTCGTCTCCGCGCGCACCGACCTGCGCCGCGCCGGTCCCAGCAACTACGAGGGACTGTGCCCATTCCACGAGGAGCGCACCCCCTCGTTCGGGATCGACCCGACGCAGAAGGTCTACTACTGCTTCGGTTGTCAGGCCGGCGGAGACGTGTTCAAGTTTGTGCAGGAGACCGAGAACGTCGACTTCAAAGGTGCCCTGGAGCTGCTCGCCGACCGTTGCGGGATCGAGCTCGAGCGCGAGCAGGAGGACCCCGAGGCGGTCAAGCGCCGTCGCGGGCGCGAACGGCTGCTGGAGCTGCTCGTCCGCACGAGCGCCTACTACGAACGCTGCCTGTGGGAGTCCCCCGAGGCCGCCCGTGCACGTGACTACCTACTGGGCCGGGGACTGGGGGAGGAGATCCTGCGCGAGTTTCACGTCGGCTACGCCCCCAGCGCATGGGATCGTGTGCTCACGGGCTCGCTGCGCGGCGGCTTCTCCGAGGCCGAGCTGTATGCGACTGGCCTGGCCCAGCGCTCCCAGGAGAACGGGCGGCCGTACGACCGCTTTCGCTCGCGCATCATGTTCCCGCTCGCCGACACCCGCGGGCGCGTGCTCGGGTTCGGGGCGCGGGCCCTGAGCGAGGATCAGCGCCCGAAGTACCTGAACACTTCCGACAACACCGTCTACCACAAGGGCCTGCACCTCTATGGCGCCGATCTGGCGCGCGCCCATGCCGCCAAGGCCGGGCAGGCGATCCTGTGCGAGGGCTACACCGACGTGATCGCCCTGCACCATGCCGGCTTTCGCAACACGGTCGGGCTGATGGGCACCGCGCTGACGGCCGAGCAGGTTGGAGAGCTCGCGCGGATGGCGCCCACCGTCCTGCTGGCGCTCGACGCCGACAGCGCCGGTCAGGAGGCGATGCTGCGGGCCGCCGGTCTCGCCGCCAAGCGCAAGCTGGAGCTGCGCGTGGTGCCATTGCCAGTCGGCACCGATCCGGCCGAGCTCGTGCAGGGCGAGGGGCCCCCCGCGATCGAGCAGGCGGTGCTGGCCTCCGTGCCGTTCGTGCGCTTTCGCGTGGAGCGCGTCCTCGGAGGCGGCGACCACGGCAGTCCCGAGGGCCGCGATCGGATGCTCGACGAGCTGCGACCGATCTTCGCGACGCTCCCGCCCAGCGCGCTGCGCATGGAGCTCACGCGCACCGTCTCCGAGCGCCTACAGTTGCCCGAGAGCCTCGCGGAGCAGACCCTGGCGAGCCGCGCCTCTTCGACGGCTACCTCGAGGCCGGCTCGCGGGGGCGATGCCGGCGCTCGCCCGCCCCGTCCCGTTTCGGTGGCCTCGCGCGGTGAGAGCACCGAGCGCGCGTTCCTCGCCCAGTGCATCGCCGAGCCGGAGTCCGGTGCCCGCGCGCTGGGCGAACTCGACCTCGCCGCGCATTTCACGAGCGATGTGCTGCGCCGCGCAGCCAGTCACCTGCATGAGCACCTCACTGACCCGGGTGCCCAGCTTCCCGAGGACGATCCCGAGCTTTCCGGCCTGCTCGCCGAGCTCGTCGTCCAGGCCGGGCGCGAGTCCCCGGCCCCGGCGATGCTCGAGTCTCAGCGCATGCAGCTGGAGCTCGCCCGCATCGATCGTGAGATCGTGCGCGCACGTGGGCAGGAGTCGGGGGACGTCAGCGAGCTGGCTTTGCGCCGCGCCGAGGTCAAGCGCGAGTTTGATCTGGCTTACGAGCGGGCTCTGGAGGAGACGGGGTGACTCGGGCGTCCCCCCGAGTAATCACGCCGGACGCAAGACGATTCTGCTTGCGTACAATGCCGCTGACCCCGGCTTTGCTTGCGGGGTAGCTCGATCCGGGGTAGCTCAATTTGGCAGATGCGCTCGACTGTTAATCGAGAGGTTGTGGGTTCGAGTCCCACCCCCGGAGCTGTTTTGGGCGTTGCCGAGTAGTGCGGTACGCCTCGTTCTACCCCTCGTGCGCGACATGAACAGGTGTCGATTTGGGCGCCTTGCTCGGCCCACACCGGGCCAACTGCTCCACTAGGGCGGCGGCGGTGCCCGCCGGATTGTGCTCGGTGGTCCACGCAGCGAGGTCGCCCGCGCGGGCTTTGATCGACGGTTCGCTCAGAGCCCTTTCGACGGCCAATCGCAGCGGGCGTGGGGAGACGAAGCGCCATGGCAGACGCACGCCCGCTCCGGCCCAGTCCAATCGAGCGGCGTTCTCGTTCATGTCGCCTATATGCGGGCAGGCGACCACCGCGCAGCCGCTCGCCAGCGCGCGGGCGAGGGTTCCGTGGCCCGCATGGCATACGACCACGTCGCACGTTGGCATCGTGCGCGCGTAGGAGATCCACTCGACCACCCTCGCGTTGTCGGGCACCGGCAGGGGTTTCGAGGGCAGGCGGCGGTTCCACGTCGCGAGCACCCTCACGGGCGCGTCCTCGAGGCCACGCAGCGCCGCGTGCAGCAAGCGGTGGTCCGGGTCCTGGGCTGTGGAGGGGGCGATCAGCACCAACGGATCGTCACCCGCCGGCAACTCGACGTCATCGGTCGGGGGCTCCCACATCAGCGGGCCAACCACGTGCGCCCACTCGGGCCACGCGCGCGGATACTCCAGCTGCGGGAACGTCGCCACGAGCGCCAGTTCGTGGCTCGTGCCGCCGTGACCGTAATCCAGCGGACCAAGTCCCAGACGCTTGCGGGTCTCGTTCAGCTCGACCCTTCCGCGCTCCACACCGTGACGGATCGGTCGCTGCGCGCGGCGCCACATCGCGCGGCCGGCCGCCGTGCGGGGCGGCCGTGCGCCCAGCGAGTAGATCGGAGCATCGGGCTCGTTCTTGGGGAACACGTGCGGGATCAACGTCGCCCGCGGCACGCCGTTCAGCTCCGCCGCGAGCGCCGGGGCGAGCGTGAGGATGTCCGCGACGACCGCATCCGGACGCAGCTCGCGCACGAGCGGCAGCGTGTCCTCGGTCGCGTGCACCACCGCCTCGTAGAAGTCCAGCGGTTCGCCGCCGGGACCGCCGCTCGGGAACACCGTGTACTCGGGTGCCGCCGCGAACGTCAGGCCCTCGGCCTCGACGTTCGCCTGCCAGCGCCGCCATGTCTGCAGCGTGACCTCGTGGCCGCGCTCCCGCAACGCCTTGCCGATCGCGATCATCGGAAACGCATGACCCGGGTCGCCGAACGCGCCCAGCAGCAGTCGTTTTGCGGTGCTCTCAGGCGCCAACAGCTGTGGTAAGCGGCTTGGACCGCAACCGATGACAGGGCAGGCTCACGTCTTACCCACCATAGCCCGACCGCTTACGCGCGCGACCGCGGGTCAGCTTGCCGCGAGCTCGGCGACGAGCCGCAACTGCGCGAGACGATCCTCGGCGGTGAAAGCGATCGGGGTCACCCCAAGCGTGCCCACGCCCGCGTCGCGGTATACCGCCAGCCGCTCGCGCACCACGTCGGGCGGGCCGCACAGCGACACCTGGTCGATCAGCGCGTCCGGGATCGCCGCCATCGCCTCATCGCGCTTGCCTTCCAGGTAGTAGTCCTGCACCACCTTCGCCTCGGCCTCGAACCCATACCGGCAGACGAGCTGGTTGTAGAAGTTCTGCTTGCGCGAGCCCATCCCGCCCACGTACAGCGCGATGAACGGGCGCATCGCGTCGCGTGCGCCCTGCAGGTCGTCGGTCACGAACACGTTCACCGTCGGCGCGATATCGAAGCCCTCCAGCGATTTGCCGGACCGCGCCGCGCCCTCCTGAAGCAGCGGGCGCAGCTCCGAGACGTGCTCGGGCGAGAACAGCGTCGGGATCCATCCGTCCGCGATCTCCCCGGCCAGCGCCGTGTTCTTCGGGCCGATCGCCGCGAGGTAGATCGGGATCTGCTCCTGCACCGTGCCGATCGTCAACTTCAGTGCCTTCCCCGGCCCGTCCGGCAGCGGCAGCTCCAGCGTCTCGCCATGGAACTCGACCCGCTCGCGCCTCAGCGCCATCCGCACGACCGCCACATACTCGCGCGTGCGCTGCAACTGCTTGCCGAACCGCTGCCCGTGCCAGCCCTCCGCCACCTGCGGACCCGAGGAGCCGATCCCGCAGATCATCCGCCCGTTCGAGAGCTGGTCGATCGTGGCCGCCGTCATCGCGGTCATCGCGGCCGAGCGCCCCGGCATCTGGAATATGCCCGAGCCCAGCCTGATCTTCGAGGTCTGTCCCGCCAGCCATCCGAGCACCGTGGCTGTGTCCGACCCGTACGCCTCCGCGGCCCACACCGAGTCATACCCCAGTCGCTCGGACTCCTGAACGATATTCAGCTGATCCTCGCTGCTCAGGCCGAGGCCCCAATAGCCGATGTGCACGCCCAGCTTCATCGCCATCACCCTACAGGGAGTCGCCCGGCCGGACGAACATCATCTCCGGGACGACGCACGCGGGGGAGACCTTCAGCAGGTACCGCACCGCCTCCGCGATGTCCTGCGGGCGGATCATCTCCTCGGCCTTCACCTGTCCCTTCACGAAGTCCGTCATCGGCGTGTCCACGAACGCCGGGCACAGCGCCGTCGACTTGATGCCCTCCGACCCCAGCTCCTTGTTCATCGCTTCGGTCCAGCCCACAACTCCGTGCTTGCTGGCCGAATACACCGACAGCCACGCCTCGCCGCGCTTGCCGCTGATCGAGGACGTGTTCACGACGAGCGCGCCGCGGTGCTCCGCGCCCGCCTCCTTCAGCATCCCCACGCACTCGCGGTAGAACAGTACGATCGAGCGCAGGTTGATGTCCAGCTGCATGTCCAGCCGCTTCGTCTCGATCTCGCCCACCGGCGCGCCGATCCCCACGCCCGCGTTGTTCACGAGCACGTCCAGCCGCCCGTACTTCTCGCGATGCGCCGCCACGACCTTCTGGATCTCCGTCTCGTCGGAGACGTTCGCCGCGACGGCCTGCAGCTCGTATCCCTCCTTGGCGAGCTCGTCCGCGGCCGCCTGCAGCTTCTCCGGCCGGCGCGCCGCGAGCGTCAGCGCATAGCCCTCCTCCCCGAGTACCCGCGCGATCGCATACCCGATCCCGCTCGACGCCCCCGTCACGATCGCTGCACGCTCTGCCGCCATCACGCCACTCCTCCTGTAGTCGTCGCATCGCCACGCACGGCGATCCCACCCGGCCCTGCGGGCGGCGGCAGTGAGCATTCCACATCTCGCTGCTAGCGTCTGCTCGATCGTGGCCGGGCTCAGGCCCGGGCGCGAGGAGGGCCCGTAGCTCAGTTGGTTAGAGCAGTCGACTCATAATCGATTGGTCCCAGGTTCGAGTCCTGGCGGGCCCATGCTGGGATTGGGCATTCTTGAGCCAGATCGCGGCTCGCAGCTTGTGCCTGCGAGCATCATGCGTCCAAGTACGAATAAGCAGTCATAGCCTCGGCAATCGCCAAGTCATCGTCACTGCCGCGCTCTCGCAACCCGCCGATGATCCCCTCGCGATCCTCGGCAGTGCGGTTCTGGCTGAGCTTGCGCTTGCCCTGGAGCGCGTCGATCTCGAACCTGAAGGCGGTGATGTGAGGCAAGCGCTCTGCGACGTAGTCCTCGGCGACGGCTGCGAGCGACCACGGCTGTGAGAAACGCTCCTCGTGGACCTCGACGAGCTCACGGAGATGAGCGAGCACGACGTCCGGGTCCTCCAACCGGCGCGGGCGACCGTATGCGTGGACGGCGAGGAAGTTGTACGTCGGCAGGCCGCCGCTCGGACACCAACGCGGCGAGACGTAGGCGCGCGGCGCGCTGAAGATCGCGAGCGCCTCGCGCTCGCCGTCGAGGTGACGCGCGAGTGGGTCGCGGGCGGAGACGTGTGCGATGAGCGTCCCAAATCTGCCCTCGTCGCGGTGCAGCACGAAGGGGATGTGCGCGGCGAGCGGACCGTCGGCGCAGATCACGAGGACGCCGAAGCGGGTCGCCTCGATCGTGTCCTGCAGGACCGGCAGCTCGCGCTCGGCGAAATGGGGGTTGACGTACATCGGTCCTCCTGGTCTCGCTGACTCGCCTGTCGGCGGGCCGGTGAACGTTACTGTGCGGACGGTCGTGCTCCCCGAGCGCCTGACAGCCCAACTCCTGGCCGGCTCGCCGGCGAAAGACCCCGAGACGGTGGTTGAGCGCCTGCTTGCGGTCCAGGGACAGGATCCGCGAGGCGCGCGCCTGGCGATCAGGGCTCGCAGCGAGGGTTTGAGGGCGACCGACGTGGACCGCGCGCTGAACGATCGCACGCTGCTGATCACGTGGTTGAACCGAGGGACGCTGCACCTCGTCCGCAGCGAGGATTACCCATGGCTGCGGGCGTTGACGGCGCCGCGCCTGATGACGAGCAGCGCCCGGCGGCTGGCACAGGAGGGACTCACCCCGGATCTGACCGCGCGAGGTCTGCGTACGATCGAGCGCTCTCTGACGGAAGAGGGGCCGCTGACCAGCATCCAGCTGCGTGAGCGGGTCGCGGCGGTGGGATTGCGCACGGAGGGCCAGGCGTTGCTGCACCTGCTGTTCGCGGCGAGCCTGCGCGGCATCGCGGTGCGCGGGCCGATGGTCGGTCGCGAGCACGCGTACGTGCTCGTCCGGGAGTGGCTGCCGGCACAGCGTCCGATCGACCGCGAGCATGCCCTGGCGGAGCTGGCGCGTCGCTACCTGGCGGGCCACGGTCCGGCGGGCGATCGCGATCTCGCGAAGTGGGCGGGGCTGGCGCTGCGCGACGCGCGCGCGGGGTTGGCCGCGATCGGGGACGAGCTGGTCCAGCGCGAGGATGGGCTCGTCGATCTGGCGCGACGGCCGCGGGCGGCGGAGCTGCCGCCACCGCGCCTGCTGGGTGCGTTCGATCCGGTGCTGCACGGGTGGGTCTCGCGCGCGCCGATGCTCGCCGACAAAGCGCCGATCATCACTCTCAATGGCGTGTTCCGGCCGTTCGCGCTGGTGCGCGGGCGCGCCGTCGCGGTATGGAGCCTGCGCGCGGGCGAGGTCGTGCTGAAGCCGTTCGGTCGCCTGGCGCGCGCGGACGCGGCAGCGTTGGGAGTCGACGCGCTGGCCGTCGGCGTCTATCTCCGCGGCGAGTCGACCTCGGACTGAGGAAGGAGTGTTTTTGCGAGTCGATCGTCGAGGGGCCGCGAACGAGTGTGCGAGGATCGCCGAGCGCGGATCGTTGGCGCACGTGCCGATCTCTTCCTCCCGGCCAACCTGTCCAGGTAGTCGATAGTGCATGTTTCGCATCTGAATGCACATCGGGCCGGCCGTGTTTGAAAGAAGACACAAAGTAGACAGACATTTGTATACATAAGACTCTATTACCTGTAGTCATGCACTCGCCGACCAGCGAAGTTCCAGGTATGTCCTCGCTGGTGCCCACCAACCCCGAGCTTGGTCGCGCGATTCGCCGCCTGCGGCGCGCGCGCAATCTCACGATCGAAGGCCTCGCGCACGCCTCCGACATGCACCCGACCTACCTGTCCGGCATCGAGCGGGGTCGACGCAACCCGACCTGGAGCAAGCTCACCAGTCTGGCCTGCGGCCTCGAGATCCCGGTCCTCAAGATCGTCGAGGACGCAGAAGCCGAGGCCCAGCTGACCGAACGGATGCGCATCGCCCGCTCCGAGCTCGGTCTGTCCGAGCGCTTCGCCTGAGACGCCGCCCAGGAGCCCTCCGGGGCGGCGAATACGCTCAATGGATGATGGCGGTGCCCGAACCGTGACGCGCGTGCGCGAACGCCTGGCCGTGATCGACCTCGGCTCCAACTCCTTCCGGCTCGTCGTGTTCATGGCGTGGGATGGATGGTGGAGGCGCACCGACGAGATCTACGAGCCGGTGCGCATCGGCGAGGGCCTCGCCGCGACGGGCAGACTGGGGGAGGAGCCGATGCGCCGCGCGCTGGCCACGCTCGATGTGTTCGACCACTTCTGCCGGGCGGCGGGCCTCGGCGGTCACTCCGTGGACGCCCTCGCCACCAGCGCGATTCGCGACGCCGAGAACGCCGCTGACTTCCTGGCGCTTGCGCACGAGCGCACGAGCCTGCCGATCCGCGTGCTCAGCCGCGAGCAGGAGGCGCGCTATGGGTATCTGGCGGCGGTCAACTCCACGACCTTGATGGATGGCTGTGTGCTGGACCTCGGCGGCGGCTCGCTGCAGCTGGTGAGAGTCGCCGACCGGGTGGCGCGCGAGCTCGGCTCCTGGCGGTTGGGCGCGGTGCGCATGACCGAGCGATTCCTGCCGGCCAACGGGCCCGCCAAGCGCAGGCAGATCGAGCAGCTGCGCGAGCATGTCGCCGCCGAGCTGCAGCGCGCCGAGTGGCTCGCGAGCGCCGGACCGCGCCTGGTGGGCATCGGCGGCACCGTCCGCAACCTCGCCGTCGCGGTCCAACGGGCATCGGGCCTACCCTCGAACGGGGTGCAGGCGACGGTCGTCTCCAGCGAGGCGCTGGAGGAGCTCGTGGAGCGCCTCGCAGCGCTGCCGGCATCCGAACGCAGCTCGGTGCCGGGCATCAAGCCGGCGCGCGCCGATCTGATCCTGGCCGGCGCAATCGTCGTGCAGGGCGCGCTGCTCGCCGGCGGGTTCGACGGTCTGGAAGTCACCGAGGCGGGACTGCGCGAGGGCGTGTTCTTCGAGCGCCTGCTCGCCGACCGAGACCCGCCGCTGTTCGCCGATCTGCGTCGCACGAGCGTGCTCAACCTGGCCGCGCAGTATCGACCCGGACGCGGCCCACACCGATCACGTCGCGGCGCTCGCGCTGGCGATGTTCGACGAGCTCGCGCGCCTGCAGCTGCACGAGGGCGACTCGCTCGAGCGGGAACTGCTGTGGGCGGCGTGCATGCTGCACGACATCGGCATGTCGGTCGACTACGACGACCACCACAAGCACTCGCGCTATCTGATCCTCAACGGCGGGCTGCCGGGCTACTCACCGATCGAGGTGGCAATCGTCGCGCAGGCCGCCCGCTACCACCGCAAGGGCATGCCCGACCCGGGTCCATTGGCGGCGCTGTTCGGCCCTGAGGACGTCGCGTGCCTGGATCGCTGCGCGGTGCTGCTGCGCCTGGCCGAGGATCTCGAGCGCTCGCGCGACCAGCTGGTGCGGGCCACCCGGTTCACACTCACGGACGGGTCCGGCGGCAAGACGCCCGTGGGGGCGGACGCCAACGGCGACAAGGGCGAGATCGAGCTGCGGCTGATCGCCGACGGCGAGTCGGCCGTCCCCCGCTGGGCCGCGCGCCGCGAGAGCGAGCTGTTCGCTCGCGCGTTCCACCGCGACCTGCTGGTCGCGGCGTGAGCGTCGGCGTCAGTGGGTTTGCAGCGCGCGCTCGTGCCCGGCGCAGTCGTACAGCAGCAGCGCGTTGGGGTTGACCGGGCGCGGCTGCCACGCCGCCGCCGGGATCACCCGGCAGGCTTCGATCACGGCGTTGGAAGCGGCGTTGCCGCCGCGTTCGGCGTAGGCCCCGCCGAGCACCACGTAGCGCGCTTCCCCGCGCGCCAGCAGACGCGCGAGGCCGGGTCCGTTCAGGGCGGGGTCATTGCCGCTGTAGCCGCCCATCGCGCCCGCGTCGTGACCGAGCAGGATCATCGGCGCGGCCGTGTCCGATGCCTCGGTCAGCACGTTCCAGCGCGTGCCCGGCCGGCGGGCGTCGACATAGGCGAGCAGCGCTCGGGTGACGCGCATGTCCGTGGGGCTCAATCCGTATGGGCCGACCGCCGCCGCGGCGTGCGGACCGGCGGCCGGGAACGTCCCCTCGACGGAGAACCGCCAGGTCGTGGCGGCATAGGCGGCGGGGGCGAGCAGCAGCAGGCCGAGCGTGAGTGCCATCGCCTGGCGGGTGAAGCGTCGCAGCGCCAGGACCGCCACGACGCCGACCGCGCAGCCGACGATCAGCACCGGCCTGAACCAGTGCATGTAGTGGTCGTAGCCGAGCAGCGTCAGCTGCGCCGCGACCGCGCCCGCGACCGCGATCGGAATCAGCGCGAGGCGCAGGCCGCCGGCGCGCGCCGGGTGCGACGAACGCGACGGCTCCGCCGCCGACCATCGCCGCCGTTCCGGGCCCCAGCGCCGACAGGTAGTAGGGATGGACGATCCCCTTCGACAGGCTCAGCACGGTCGCCTCCACGAGGAACCAGCTCCCCAGCACGATCAGCCCCGCCAGACGTGGGTCTCGCCGTCCGCCACCGCGCTCGAGACCGTTGTCACCCGCCCGCGAACGGTCGCCGTCCGCCGAGAGCCGCCCGTCACCGGCCCCCAGCTCTCCGTCACCGGCCTGCAACCGGTCATCGTCCGCCGGCGGGGGGGACCCGATCGACCACAATGCGAGCGCGATCAGGCCGAGGAGGGCGAATGGCAACATCCAGCCGGCCTGGCCGCCGAGGCCTTCTTCGAACAGGCGCAGCGGCCCGGTCGGGCCGCCGAAGGCGACCGGGTAGCGCAGCCGGCCGTTGGGCAGGTACTTGGACAGGGGGGCTGCTTTTTTGGCCGCCGGCGCGGTGCCCGCGCGGGTTCCCGGGGAGACTGGATGTGCGGAGGGGGTGGCACCCGCCGCGGGGGCGAGCGCTGCTGTCGTGCTCGCATGGCCGTGCGTGCGCAGCGCTTCGCGTTCGATGTGCGCGAGCGAGCCGTGCTTGAACACGACCGGGATGCGGCCGGGCCCACCGACCTGTCCTTCGACGCGTCCGAACCCGTTGTAGCCGAACGTGAGATCGTGCTCGGTGTTGTCGATCGAGCCTCCCACGAACGGTCGCTGCGAGGCGGGCGTGAGTTCGACGACGAGCGACCAGGAGGCCGATACGAGCAGCAGCACGACGCCCGCCGCGAGCAGCTGGGCGGCCCGGCGCGCGAACGATCCGGGGGCACACACCAGATAGCCGAGCGCGAGCCCGGGGACGACGAGGTAGGCGGCGAGGGTCTTCGTGTTGAACGCGAGCCCCACGAGCGCCGCGCAGCCCAGCAGGCTCAGCAGCCTGCCCGAGCCGATCGCGCGCAGCCCCACGCCGCAGGCGAGGATCATCAGCAGGATCAGGAGCGCGTCGAGGTTGTTGTCGCGCGAGACCGCCACGAACGAGGGGAACACCGCCAGCGCCAGCGCGCTCATGACGCCGGCGGCGGGACCGAACCTGGGCGTCACCACCCAGTACAGCGCCCCGACCGCGAGCACGCCCGCGATCGCCTCGGGCAGCAGCAGGCTGAGGGGGTGAAACCCGAACAGCTCGGCGCTGAGCCCCTGCACCCACAGGCCCAGCGGGGGCTTGTCGACCGTGACCATCCCGCCGGGGTCGAAGGAGACGAAGAAGAAGTTATGCCACGAGCGCAGCATCGAGCGCACGGCCGCCGAGTAGAACGTGTTGGCGTAGCCGTTGCGCGACAGGTGGTTGACGTTCAGCACGGCCGACAGGGCCAGCACGGCGGTGAGCGCGATGTGCTGGGGCCTCACCCGTCCCAGCAGGCGCCCCCGCCGCCGCGCCCGCGCCTGTGCGTCGGGTTCGGGTTCGCCGCCGAGCGGCTGCGCGCTCGGAAGCGCGGAGGTCTGCTGGGTCGAGCTCATGCGGATGGCGCCACGGACGGCGTTGGCGAGGAGATCATGAGCGGCCGTGTGGTCGTCGTCTGCCGAGTGGGGTCAGGGGTTCGTCGTGGACCGTCGTCATGTGGGGAGCGCGCCCAGCAGCCGGTCGAGGTCGTCCTCGTCGTTCCACGCCCCGACGGACGCCCGCAGCCAGGGGGCGCCGGGAATGTTACGCACGATCACCCCGTGCCGGCGCAGGTGCTCGCGCTCGCGCTCGGGGTCCGGGCTCTCGAACGACACGAGCGTGGTGTCCCCGCGGGGTGCCACGGCGCGGCCGTGCTCGCCCAGCAATGCGACCAGTCGCGCGGCCAGCTCGCGCGCGTGCTCGTGCACGGTCTGCCAGCCGGCGCTCTCCAGCACGCGCGTCGCGGCCAGCGCGCACGCGACCGCCTCGGCGCTCAGCGACATCGTGTCCAAGCGCGCGCGCGTCCTCGTGGGGGTGGGCGTCCAGGCCGGCGTTGGGGTCGGCGAGGTTCGCGTAGCCGCGGCGCTCGATGCTCAACCGCGCGCGCAGGCTCGCGCTGACATACAGCATGCCCGTGCCGTCGGGACCGCACATCCACTTCTGGCCCGCGCCCGCATAGGCGTCACAACCCAGCGCGTGAACATCCACCGGGATCGCGCCGACGCCCTGAGCGCCGTCGAGCAGCACCGGAACATCCAGCTCCGCCAGGGCATCCGGGGCGAGGAGCCCGCTCATCCAGCCGACGTGCGAGCACGCCACCAGACGCGTGACGCTCGGGTCGACCGCGTCGGCGATGTCCGGGAGCGGCGCTATGCGCACCTTCACGCCCCTGACGTCCCGTGCGCCCGCGAGGGCGCCGAGCAGGCCCGGGTGCTCCTCGTCGCTGGTGAGGATCTCATCGCCCGGCGCGAGCTCCAGCCCGGCGATGACCTGCGCGATGCCCTCGCTGGTGCACGTCGTCAACGCCACCTCGCCCGGGTCGCATCCGAGCGCGCCGGCATAGGCCGCGCGCAGCTCGCCGTTCAGCTCCGAGCGACGTTCGAAGTGCGCCATGGCCCGTCCGTCGACGGCCTCGCGCGAAAGCTCCTCGCCGGCTGCGTGCACCGCGGCGCTGGGCAGCGGACCGTCGGTGCCGGCGTTCAGATACGCAAGGTGGCGCAGCACCGGGAACTCGTCGCGCAGATCGTTGCGGGCCACGACGGGCGAGGATACCGGCGGCGGCCCCTTGGCTGGGATCGCCGAGGGTTGGAGCGACCGGTATTCGTGTGAGGCTAAAAGCGAGTATCAATTGCAAGCAGGACGACACGATGCGCGGGCGGTGGGGAGAACGGCGACCCTCCGTGCTCGCATACTGGGGTGAAGGAGGGTGCGCACATGACTTCCGACAAGGGCTCCGAGCCACTGTGGGAACCGACGGCGCAGGACCGCGAGCGCGCGGAGATGACCCGGTTCATGCGCTGGGCCGGCGAGCGGGCCGGCCGGACGTTCTCCGACTACGGCGAGCTGTGGGAGTGGTCGGTGTCTGAGATCGAGGAGTTTTGGGGCGCCGTATGGGAGTACTGCGGGGTGCGCGCCTCCCGTCCTTACGAGCAGGTGCTTACCGCTCGTGGATCGGAGGGATCCCCGAGCGCCCGGCGCGAGATGCCCGGGGCGCGCTGGTTTCAGGGGGCCGAGTTGAACTACGCCGAGAACATGCTGATGCGCCACGACCGCGAGGGTGGGCGGGACCCCAATCAAGTCGCCGTCCTGCACGCTTCGGAGCTGCGCGAGCTGGACTCGCTGACGTGGGCTCAGCTCACCATGCAGGTCGCGGAGGTGGCCGCCGGTCTGCGCGCGCTGGGCGTGGGGCGCGGAGATCGCGTCGTCGCCTACATGCCGAACATCCCCGAGACGCTCGTCGCGCTGCTGGCCGTCGCCTCGATCGGCGCGATCTGGTCGAGCGCGGCGCCGGAGTTCGGCGCGCGCAGCGTGATCGACCGCTTCGCTCAGATCGAGCCGAGCGTGCTGCTGGCGGTGGACGGCTACCGCCACGGCGGCCGGGACTACGACCGTACCGAGCCCTTGGCCGCGATCCTCGCCGAGCTGGGAAGCGTGCGCCACACGGTGCTGCTGCCCTACCTGTCGCCCGAGGCGAGCGCGGCGGGTCTACCCGGGGGCATGAGCTGGAGCGAGCTGGTGGAGCTCGGGCGCGGCTCCGGCGCGGGAGGGAAAGGGAGAGGGTCGCGAGGACCAGGCCGACGGCCATGTCGGCACCCCACGGTTCGAGCAGGTGCCGTTCGACCATCCCCTGTGGGTGTTGTACTCCTCGGGCACGACCGGCCTGCCCAAGGCGATCGTGCACGGCCACGGCGGGATCCTGCTGGAGCAACTGAAGAAGAGCTGGCTGCACCTGGACCTGCGCGCCGGTGATCGCATGTTCTGGTTCACGACGACCGGCTGGATGATGTGGAACTTCTTGATCGGCGCGCTGTTCACTGACGCCGCGATCGTGCTGTACGACGGCAGTCCCGGCCATCCCGACATGGGCGCGCTGTGGCGGCTGGCAGAACAGACGGAGATGACGTGCATGGGCGTCTCGGCGGGCTGGCTCGGCGCGTGCGCGAAGGCTGGGGTGGAGCCCGCGCGCGACTATGACCTGCACGCCCTGCGCGCGATCGGTTCGACCGGTTCGCCGCTGGCGCCCGAGAGCTACCGCTGGGTGCACGACCACGTCGGTGGCCACGTGTGGCTGTTCTCCACCAGCGGCGGCACGGACGTGTGCACGGCGTTCGTCGGCGGCTGCCCGCTGCTGCCGGTATACGAGGGCGAGTTGCAGGCACGCGCGCTTGGATGCGCGGTGGAGGCCTGGGACGAGGCCGGGCACAGCGTCGTGGACGAGGTCGGCGAGCTGGTGCTCACCCAGCCACTGCCCTCGATGCCGCTGTTCTTTTGGGGAGACCCGCCCACCCGCGAGGACCCTCCCGACCGCGAGGGACGGGCACACGATCCGGAGGATCGGGTCGGCGAGCGCTACCGCGAGAGTTACTTCTCGATGTATCCGGGCGTGTGGCGCCACGGCGACTGGGTGCGGATCACGCCGCGCGGCGGCGCGGTGATCTACGGCCGCTCGGACTCGACGATCAACCGCCAGGGCGTGCGCATGGGCACGAGCGAGATCTACCGCGCGGCGGGCGCGGTGGAGGAGGTGGTCGACGCGCTCGTGGTGGACGTCCCGCGCGACGCGATCGCGACGCGGAGCTGTGGATGATCCTGTTCGTGGTGCTCGAGCGAGGGCGTCGTGCTCGACGAGGAGCTGCGCGCGAGGATCGCGCGGCGCATCCGTGAGGACTGCTCTCCGCGGCACGTCCCGAACGAGATCCTGCAGATCGAGCAGGTGCCGCGCACGCTCTCGGGCAAGGTGCTCGAGGTGCCGATCAAGAAGATCCTGATGGGCACCCCGCCGGGCGAGGCGGCGAGCGTCGACTCGCTCGCAGATCCGAGCGCGCTGGACTACTTCGTGGAGCTTTCGAAGACGCTTTAGCTTTCTCTAGGGTCGTGGACGGGCACCGCCGCCGAAGGCGGTGGTCGGGGCGAACGATCGAAGGCCCGCCCGCCCGCGTGGCGTACTACGTACGCGAGCGACTGAGGACAAAGCACCGATTGGAGATCGACGGGATTTCCAATCGGCTAGCGCCGCGTCCACGGCCCTAGAGACCGAGGGAGCGGCCGACGATCTCCAACATGATCTCGTTGGCGCCGCCGTAGATGCGCGTGACGCGCGCGTCGGCGTAGGCGCGGGCGATCGGGTAGTCGAGCATGTAGCCGTAGCCGCCGTGCAGCTGCAGGCAGCGATCGACCACGCGGCCCTGCAGCTCGGTGCACCACCACTTGGCCGTCGCGGCGTCCTCGGCGCGTGAGCTCGCCGGCGCCGAGCGCCTGCGCGCAGCGGTCGATGTAGGCACGCGCGATCTCCGTTTCGGCAGCGCATCTCGGCGAGCTCGAAGCGCGAGTTCTGGAAGGAGCCGATCGGCTGGCCGAAGGCGTGGCGCTCGCGCACGTACTCGAGCGTCCAGCCGAGCGCCGCCTCGCAGGCCGCGACGGCCGAGGCGGCGATCGAGAGGCGCTCCTGGGGGAGGTTGGAGACGAGGTAGCGAAAGCCCTGACCCTCCTCGCCGAGCAGGTTCTCGACCGGCACGTGCACGTCGGCGAAGGACAGCTCGGCGGTGTCCTGGGCGTGCTGGCCGAGCTTCTCGAGGTTGCGCCCGCGCTCGAACCCCTCCATGCCGCGCTCGATCACGAGCAGCGAGATGCCGCGGTGGCGTCTCTGAGCCGCCCGCTCCGGTCTTCACGGCAAGGATCACGAGGTCGGCGTTGATGCCGTTGGTGATGAACGTCTTCGCGCCGTCCACGACGTAGTGGTCGTCCGTCGCGGCGCGCGCGCGTGGTCATCGCGGCGAGGTCGGAGCCGATCCCGGGCTCGGTCATCGCGAGGGCGGTGATCAGCTCACCGGAGGCGATGCCTGCCCAGCCAGCGCTCGCGCTGGGGCTCGTTGCAGTAGGTGAGGAAGTAGGGCAGGCAGATGTCGTTGTGCAGCGTGATCCCGAGCCCGAAGCTGCCGACGCCGGCGCAGCTGAGCCTCTTCGCCGATGACGAGGTTGAAGCGGAAGTCCTCCGCGCCCGCGCCGCCGTAGCGCTCGGGCACGGCCATGCCGAGGAAGCCGCCGCGGCCGGCCAGGGCGAACACCTCGCGGGGGACGATCCCGGCGCGCTCCCACTCGCCGTAGCGGCCCTCATCCCGAGTCACCTCGCGCGTGAGGAACGTGCGAAAGCTCGCGCGGAAATCCTCGTGCACGTCTTCGAACAGGGTGCGTTTCATCGCGTCGAGACCCTACCGGGCGCGGGCGCGCCGGCTCGCGATCTGCCGACAAGCGCGAGCAGGAGAGACGGGCGACCGCGTCGAATCAGACCGCCGATGAAGCGTGTCGCTACGACTCCCACAGCTCCGGCAGCCGCCCGCGAACGGCACGAGCGAGCATCAGAGCCTGTCGAAGTACATCCGCGCGCGCTTCGATGAGTGCTCACGCTCGCAGAAGGATGTGGCGCAGTACATCGTCGACCATCTCGACGAGGCCGCGTTTCAGACCGCGGAGGAGCTGGCGCGCCGCGCGAACACCTCCAGCTCGACCGTCGTGCGCTTCTCGCAGGCGCTCGGGTTCGAGGGGTTCCCCGAGCTGCAGGCGGCAGCGCGCGAGGAATATCGCCGCGTGCACGCCAAGACCCCGGCCGGCGCGAGCGACATCGGGACGAGCTCCACGCCGCTGTTCTCGCTCGATCAGAACGAGTTCGAGACCTCGCTCACGGCCGACTACCTGAACGTCGAGGAGACCGCGCGCAAGGTCTCGCGCAGTTCGGTGGAGGCGCTCGTGGAGGCGATCGTGCAGGCCGAGAAGGTGCTCGTCGCGGGGACCGATCAGATGGCGTTCTTCGCGAGCTACCTGCGCCACCTGCTGATGCTGCTGGACCTGCGCGTGGACGTCGTCGCGAGCCCCTCGCAGGAGGCGCTCAGCCGGCTGGGGCGGATCGATCAGGGCACGCTCGTGATCGGACTGTCGGCGGGGCGCCCGCATCCGCTGGTGGTGCGCGCGATGAAGCTCGCGCGCCACCGCAAGGCGCGCACGGCGGCGATCACCGACGCGACGCTCTCGGAGGTCGCGAAGCTGGGGCAGATCAAGCTGTACTACTCGTCGAACTCGCCCGCGTACGTGCGCTCGCACACAGCGCTGCTGAGCATCATCCAGGCGCTCGCCTATGGCGTGTATTCGCAGGACAGCGCGCAGTACGACGATCGCATCAAGGCCTTCCGGTTGAAGTAGTTCGGGCGACCTGACCGCATGCGGTCAGGTCCGAGGCAGTGCATGCACTGCCTCGTCGGACGGCGCATGCGCCGTCCGTGGCCATGCCGCATGCGGCATGGCTCGGGCCGCACATGTGCGGCCCCGCTGGGGGCACATGTGCCCCCAGAAAAACGTCCCAAGCGATCCTTACATTGGCTCTGTCGCGTAAGCGACGCGCCCTCGCCGCCGGATGCGGGCCCTGGCTTCACTAACTGGGGTTGGCGGGTTCGACTCCCGCCGGGGGCGCTACACTGCACTAGTGAAGCCGGGGCCGTTTCGGCGGCAACCCCAGTTCGTGAGCGACCCGCCCAGTGCGGGTCGTTTGCGTTCCGGACTTTCGCATGGCTAGACTCAGACAAGTGAGTTCAGGGCCCCATTAGTTCGGCGGCAACCTCAGTTCGTAAGCGACCCGCTCAGCGCGGGTCGTTTGCGTTTTGGGCCCGCCAGCTATCCTCCCCGGTATGCGCGACGAGGCGACATTCCGGGTCAAGACGGGCCTGGCGGAGATGCTCAAGGGCGGGGTGATCATGGACGTGGTCACGCCCGCGCAGGCGACCGTCGCCGAGGAAGCCGGCGCGGCCGCGGTGATGGCGCTCGAGCGCGTGCCCGCCGACATCCGTCGCGACGGGGGCGTGGCGCGGATGTCCGATCCGGAGATGATCGCGGGCATTCAGCACGCGGTCTCGATTCCGGTGATGGCCAAGGCACGCATCGGCCACTTCATGGAGGCGCGCGTGTTGCAGGCGCTCGAGGTCGACTACATCGACGAGTCCGAGGTGCTCACGCCCGCGGACGAGCTGCACCACATCGACAAGCACCAGTTCAAGACGCCGTTCGTGTGCGGCGCCACGAATCTCGGCGAGGCCTTGCGCAGGATCGGCGAGGGCGCCGCGATGATCCGCTCCAAGGGCGAGGCCGGGACAGGCGACATCGTCGAGGCCGTACGGCACATGCGCGCGATCACCGGAGAAATCCGCCGCTTGACGACGCTCGGCGAAGACGAGCTGGCGAGCGCCGCCAAGGACCTCGGCACCCCCGCGGACCTGGTGCGGACGGTCGCGGCGGATGGACGGCTGCCGGTGGTGCTGTTCTGCGCCGGCGGCATCGCCACGCCCGCCGACGCCGCGCTGATGATGGCGCTGGGCGCCGAGGGCGTGTTCGTGGGCTCGGGCATCTTCAAGTCCGAGGACCCGCCCGCCCGCGCCCGCGCGATCGTCGAGGCGACCACGCACTGGCAGGACCCCGAACGGGTCGCGGCGGCCTCGCGCGGCTTGGGGCCGGCGATGGTCAGCCTGGAGAGCTCGAAGCTCGAGCATGAGGAGCTGCTCGCGCAGCGCGGCTGGTAGGGCGGCCGATGGCCGGCGCTGGCCGTTGTCCTCGGACTGGATGGGAAGCCCGCCCACCCGCCACGTCTTCGTCCTTGCGTCCTAGCCCAGCTTGGCCCTCGACCGCCCTACGGTCTGCATGTCGATAGTCGGCGTGCTCGCCCTGCAGGGCGGGTTCGAGGCGCACGGGCGTGTCCTGCGTAGTCTGGGCGCCGACGTGCGCGAGGTGCGCACACCCGCAGATCTGGACGGCCTCGAAGGGCTGGTGATACCGGGAGGCGAGTCCACGACGATGACGCTCGGCATCGAGCGCGAGGGATTGCGCGAGCCGTTGCGCGAGCTGGTGCGCGACAGGACGCCCGTGTTGGGGTCATGCGCGGGGCTGATCATGCTCGATCGCGAGCATCTCGGCCTGATGGACATGCGCGCGCGGCGCAACGCCTTCGGACGTCAGCAGCATTCGTTCGAGACCGACCTCGAGCTGCACGGTCTGGAGGGAGGCCCGCTGCGGGCCGTGTTCATCCGCGCGCCGTGGATCGCCGAGCACGGCTCGGACGTGGAGATCCTCGCCGAGGTGGACGGTCATCCGGTGGCGGCGCGTCAGGACGGTCTGCTCGCGGTCGCTTTCCACGCCGAGCTGACGGCTGACGATCGGATCCACCGGCTGTTCCTGGATTCTCTGCACTGAGCAGCGGCTCCTCCAGCGCGCTCAGCACGGCGTTGACGGAATCGCGGATCTCGCCCACGAGGCGGCCTTCGTCCTCCAGCCGTTCGGCGTCGGTCCACGACCACGAGCGGGCGACGTGCATGCTTGGGCGCAGATGCGCGAAGCGGCGGCCGAGCGCGCGCAGGAACGGGTCCAGTCGCTCGGCGTCGCGCTCGGATGCGTAACCGCGCTCGAGCAGCCAGGGCCACAGCTCGGTGCGGATGCAGTCCCGGTGATGGGCGCCGACGTGCGACCAGTCCTCGCCCTCCCAGCGGCGCGCGTACGTCGGTGCGTCGAGCGTGCACGTCAAGTACACGCGGGTGCGACGCGGCGCGTTGCGAAAGCCGAGCAGCGGCTGGGGCTCCACGCGCCAGTCCGGTGGCGCGGTGAGCTCGCACAGGCGATCGGCGTGGCCGGCCGCATACAGATGTTCGGCCTGCGGCTTGAGCTCGCCGGGCCACATGTGCAGCGTCAGGCGGTCGTCCTCGTCGATGTCCAGCGCGGCTCGCTGCAGCGACAGGGTGCCGAGGGCGTTGTCGAGACGGACGTGCACAAGCCCGACGCGCTCGGGCTCGATGCCGGTGGCCTCGCGCAGCAGCGAGCGCAGCCGCCACTTGCGCCGGGTGGGGTCAGCGCCGACGCGGCGCAGGCTGCCGAACGGGAGCAGGTGGCCGAAGTCCTGGTGGGCGTAGCTGAGCATGTCCTGCACGAGCGCGTGCTCGGCGGGGGAGAGCACCCCGATCTCCGCCAGTCGCCACCACGCCTCCAGCAGGTCGTGCCAGCGCAGCATGCAGGTGCGGCGCTGGGCGAACCGCACGCCGCCGAGGTTCAGCTCGCCCACGCGATGTCCGTTGCGCTTGGCCCATTTGCGACAGACCTTGCTCTCCAGCAGCACGACCAGATCGGGGTCGAACCGCAGCACCCCGTCGAAGCGCTGGCCGTTGTCGGTGTCCGTGACCTCCTGCGCGATCTCCGGCGGCTCGAAGTCGGGCGTCAGGAACACGCTCACCAGGCGTCCCCGCTGGATGGCGCCGTGCGAGGCGCCTTCCTCGGAGGGGTCGACCAGATGCGCGGCCTGCAGGTCGACCGCGCAGTCGGGCAGGCGACTCTGGGAGCGCTCGCCGATCTCGTGCAGCAGCGCCTCGCGGGCGAGGGGCACGAGCCGCAGCACGATCATCGCGGCGCGCGTGAGCTGGTCCTCGTGGCCGCGCCCGAGATCGCGGTAGGGCTCGAACACGTTCAGGTGGGGGTTCGACGTGATGCTCTCGACTCCGCCCCCGTTCACGACCCACCTCCCGGCGATCCGCTGTCAATCAATCGAACCACATACCAGTCAATGATAGCTGGCAAACGGCGCTTGATTCAATATTCATAGACAGTACCGCGCCATCGCGTTTCTGACCAGTGAGATCGCGCGCGCGATACTGCGATACATGAGTAGCGTCATCGCGGTGGCAGCCGACGAACGGGTGGGGATCGCCGAGGGACTGATCGCGACGCTGCGCGCGCGCGGACACGAGGTGATGATCCACGGGGCTCTCGCCGGCGCTGAGCCGGGCGAGCGCGAGGACTGGGCGTGGGCCGCGGAGGCGGCCGCCCGCGACGTGTCAGAGGGTAGGGCCGAGCAGGCGATCGTGTGCTGCTGGACCGGCACCGGCGCCTCGATCGCCGCGAACAAGGTCCGCGGCGTGCGCGCCGCGCTGTGCGCCGATGCCGCGACCGCCACGGGAGCGCGGCGCTGGAACGGCGCGAACGTGCTCGCGCTCAGCCTGCGCTCCACCTCGCAGGCGGAGCTGGAGGAGATCCTCGCCGCGTGGTTTGAGACCGAGCCGAGCAAGGAGGCGGAGGATCGCGCGAACGTCGAGCACCTGGGGGAGATCGAAGGCGCCTGAGCAGGGTTCAGACCGCCTCGAACCGCACGACCTCGTCGGCCTCGGTGGCAAGTTCGACGACGCGGCGTTCGTCGAGCAGCAGATCGATGTGGCCGAGCACCTCGGAGATCGTCAGGTAGGCCTGCGTGACGGCGACATTGCCCCACAGCTCGCTCGCGATCTCGTGCGCGGTGCGCGGCTGGGCGGCGATCAGGCCGTGGATGCGCTCGGCGCGGCGGCGGTGCATGTGAAAGCGCGAGTCGATCAGCGACGCGTGATCGGCGATCGGCATGCCGTGACCGGGCAGCACGAACGACAGGTCCATCGCGCGGGTGCGCTCGAGCGAGGCGATGTAGTCGATCAGCGCGCGCGGACGAGGCCCGGTGAAGTCCGGTCCCGCGTCGAGGGGACGCGCGAGCAGGGGGTTCGAGGAGATGTGCCCGATCAGATGGTCGGCCGACAGCAGAATCGCGTGATGGCCGATCTCTGATCGGTCATCGAGGAACACCGTGTCCGACGGGCTGTGGCCGGGCCGGTGCAGCACGCGCAGCGTGCGGTCGCGCAAGCGCAGCTCCTCGCCGTCGCGCAGCGGCCGTGTGATCTCCACGGCCGAGCCCCAGGCGCGAAAGCTCGCGCTGACCGCTCGCAGCGCGGTGACGACGTCGGCGGGAATGCCGTGCCGGAGCATGATCTCCTGGGCGAATCGGTCGTCCAGCTCGGCGGCTGCGCCGAAGTCGCGCAGGTAGGCCCCAAGCCCGTCCAGCGCAGCGACTTCGGCGCCCGAGCGCCGCGCCAGGATCGAGGCCAGGCCGAAGTGGTCGATGTGCTGGTGGCTGACGATCAGCAGCTCGATGTCCTCGATCGCATGGCCGCGCGCACGCAGCGCCTGTTCGAGCTCGTCCAGCGCCTTGCCCGAGTTCGGCCCCGAGTCGATCAGCGTGAGCGGAGAGTCCTCGATCAGATACGCATTGACGCGTCCGACCTGAAACGGCGTCGGTATGGCCAGGCGCTGGATGCCCGCTTCCGCTGCGTGCGCGAGCAGCTCCTCGCCACTGGGCTCGTCCGTCTGCCCGTCGTCACTCACGAACGAATCAACGCCAGCACCTCATCGCGGCGACGTTCCATGTCCTCGCGCGAGCGCAGCGACTCCAGGCACAATCGCAGCAGCGGCTCGGTGTTGGAAGAGCGCACGTTGAAGTGCCAGTCCTCATAGTCGATCGAGATGCCGTCCAGCCGGTCCTGGCGCGCGTCCGCATAGCGCTCGGCCAGCTCGGCCATCTTCGCCTCGGCGTCGGCGACCTCTGAGTTGATCTCGCCCGAGATGAAGTACTTCGCGCGCAACGGCGCGAGCAGCTGTGACAGCGAGCGGCCCTCGCGAGAGAGCAGCTCGAGGATCAGCAGCGCCGGGATCGTGCCGGAGTCGGCGCAGTAGAACTCGCGGAAGTAGTAATGCCCGGAGACCTCCCCGCCGAACAGCGAACCCTCCTTGCGCATGCGCGTCTTGAAGAAAGCATGTCCCACACGATTGACGTGTGGAATGCCGCCGGCGGCGCTCACCGTGTCGGGCACCGCGCGCGAGGCGCGCACGTCATACAGCACCGCCTCGGGGTGGGCGGGGTCCGATCCCGCCGCCTTGCCGAGCAGCGACTTCGCCAGCAGCGCGGTGAGGAAGTCGCCGTCCACGAACTCTCCGGTGTCGTCGATGAAGAAGCAGCGGTCGGCGTCGCCATCCCAGGCGATGCCGAGATCGGCGCCGCTCTCGCGCACCTTCGCGACGATCGCCGCGCGGTTCTCCTCCAGCAAGGGGTTGGGCTCGTGGTCGGGGAACGTGCCGTCGGGCTTCCAGTAGGTCTCGATCAGCTCCAGCCCCAGGCCCTCGAGCAGCGGGCCGACCATCGGTCCCGCCATGCCGTTGCCGCCGTCGAGCACCACCTTCAGCGGCCTGCCCTCACGCCCCGTCGGCGAGCGCACGATCGCGGGGTCGATGAACCGCAGCGCGTACTGCTGAAACTCCTCGTACACATCCACGTCCTCGGCCTTGCCGCCCCCGGGGGCGATCCCCAGACCATCTTCGATCGCGGCGCGAATGTCTCCGATGCCGGCGTCGCCCGACAGTGCGATCGCACCCTCGCGCACGAGCTTCGCGCCCGTGTAGGCGGCGGGATTGTGCGAGGCCGTGCACATCAATCCCCCGTCGAGCTCGCGCGCGCCGACGAGGTAATACAGAATCTCAGTGCCCACCTGGCCCACGTCGATCACATCCGCGCCCTCCTCGAGCAGACCGATGCGATAGCGCGCCGCCAGCTCGGGCGCGGTCAAGCGCATGTCGCGGCCCAGACCCACGCGCAGCTCGCCGACGGGCTTGCCCGCCAGCTCTCCCAGCACGCGCGCGAACGCGCGGCCGATCGACTCGGCCGTGTCGCCGTCCAGCTGCGAGCCATACAGGCCGCGGATGTCATACGCCTTGAATATGCCGGGGTCGAGATCGCTCATCGCGGCGACCATCCTATGCGCTGCCGGTGGGTTTTCCGTCGGGCCTCAGCTCTCAAGGACGAGGCGAGGCCGACTATCGCGGCCGGGACTTGGGGCGGGATCGCCCACGGAAGTATTCTGTGCGCATGTCCGGGCACTCCAAGTGGGCCTCCATCAAGCACAAGAAGGCGATCGTCGACTCCCGTCGCGGCCAGCAGTTCACCAAGCTCGCGCGTGCGATCACCGTCGCCGCGCGCGACGGCGGTGGGCGATCCCGACGGCAACGCGACGCTGGAGAACGCGATCCGCAAGGCCAAAGAAGCGTCGATGCCGAAGGACAACATCGAGCGCGCGATCGCCAAGGGCACCGGCGCGGGCGCCGAGGGCGAGGCGGCCCTGGAGACCGTGCTTTACGAGGGCTATGGCCCGGGCGGCGTGGCGGTGCTCGTGGAGGCCGTCACCGACAACCGCAACCGCACCGGCGCCGACGTCCGCCACGCCTTCTCCAAGTACGGCGGCTCGCTCGGCGAGCCCGGCTCGGTCGCCTACCTGTTCGACAAGATGGGCACGATCACGATCGATGCGACGCGCTACTCCGACGACGAGGTGATGGTCGTAGCCGTGGAGGCGGGAGCGGAGGACATCACCGCCGAGGACGATCTATGGGAGGTCCTCGCTGCGCCGACCGACTACGCGCGCGTGCTCGCGGCGCTGGAATCCGCGGGTGTCGAGTTCGACAACGCCGAGATGGGTTATCGCCCGTCGAGCCTCGTGCCGATCGACGAATCTCAGGCGAGCAGCCTGATGAGGCTGATCGAGGCGCTGGAGGAGAGCGACGACGTCGGCGAGGTGCACGCCAACTTCGACGTGCCGGCCGAGGTGCTGGAGCGCGTTGCCGGATAGCCGCGTCGAGCACGCCGACCGCCAGTGCGTGCTGCACATGCGCCGCGGGTAGAGCCGTCCAGAGACCCGACGATTTCCTTGCTCGCAGGTCGTCGCTCGTTACGGGCGGCGGCGAGTCTGAGTGGCCCGTCGCTGCGTCGGGAGCGTGGGCACGGCCGCGACGAGCGGTAGGGGGTAGAGCACAAAGCCCTAAGTTATAATACAAACGTTTGTATGATACGATCGTTTGTATGACCGCGTGGGAGACGAAGACAGCTCTGCTGGAAGCCGCCAAGCGACTCGTGCTCGAGCGTGGCTATGCGGGCACGAGCGTGCGCGAGCTGGCGGCGGTTGCGGGTACGAATCTGGGGGCGGTCAACTACCACTTCGGCAGTCGCGAGAACCTGCTGAACGAGGCGATGCTCGAGTTCTTCCAGGAATGGGCCGGGCGCTCCGCGGAGGTGGATGTCGATCCCGACGCCGAGCCGTTGAAGCAGCTCGCCGAGCGCGCCCGCCCGATGATCGACGGCATCGCCGCCGCGCAGCCGGCCTTCGTCATGGCCCTCGAGGTGCTGCTCCAATCCAGGCGCTCGCCGGAGTTACACCGCCGGCTCGTCGCGCACTACGCGGAGCTGCGCCGGCAGGCGACCGAGGGCATGGCCGCCACCGAGCGCGGCAGCGAACTGCCCCCCCGCTTTCTGGAAGTGGCCGCCTCCTACATGATCGCCGTCGCCGACGGCCTGCAGCTGCAGGCGCTGCTCGATCCCGAGGCGATACCCACGGCCGATGAGCTCGCTTTTTTCTACGAAAGCCTCGCGGCGGCAGCGCGCGCCGCCGGTCAGCCATCCGCGGAGGAGAACGACCATGCCTAACAGAGCTCGCGTCATCGTCCTGGCGCTGATCGGATGCGCTTGTCTGATCGGCGCGGCGCTCGCGTTCGCGTCAGAGACGTTCACCATCAAAAGCTATTTCACTCCCGACCAGCTCGGCGCCCCCGCCAACCTTTCCGCGAACACCGTGTTCGCGCCCGACGGCAGCGCCGTGCCGACTCCGGTCGGACACGTCCTCGCCTATGGCCCCGCGGGTCTCACCGTGAATGTCGCCGGTGCCGGCGCCTGCCAGAAGGCAAAACTCGAACTGCAGGGTCCCAGTGGCTGTCCCGCGGACTCCCGCATCGGCTTCGGCGGCGGCCTCGGCCTCGTCGAAATCGCCAAAGAATTCATCAAAGAGCCCTACACCCTCGACTTCTTCCTGGGGCCCAGGGAAAGCGGACGTCTCACGTTCCTGATCTACGCACAAGGCGTCAGCCCGGTCTCAGTCGAACTGGTGATTGTCGCCAAGGAAATCCACGGCGCCAAGCCTTACGGCTTCGGTGTCGAATTCGAAATCCCGCCGATCCCCACCCTCCCCGGGGCTTCATACGCCTCGATCGAAACGAACTACTTCACCATCGGCAGCCAAAAAGTCGCCTATTACCACACGGTTCATGGCCGGCAGCAGCTAGTGCACGTCAAGGGCCTGATCGTCCCCAAGACGTGCCCGCGGGGAGGGTTCCCGTTCAAGGTGACGATCGGCTTCCTCGACGGCAGCTCGAGCACCGACACCTACACCGCTCCCTGCCCTCCGGGCAAGTAGGCGGAGAATAACGATCGACCGCCGCCAATGGCCAGAGGACCCACAATGACCCCTGGCGATCGGCAGGTTGCGGCACGCCTCCGTCGTGTCCACGCCCGTACTGTCTGTCGCGTCGTGCTCGCAGCCCTCGCCGCGGCCTCGTCCCTCACGGCGTCCACCGCGAGCAGCGCGAGCGCGAGCTCGCCTCCATCGCTGAATCCCTTGCCGCCCCTTGCGCCGGAACCCACGTCCGCGACGATCGCGCCGTCGCTGTCCCCGGATCGTCTGCGCGCGCGGGCATCGTTGACGTTCACAATTCACTATTCCGGCGGCGAATTCGACGTGCCCGCGCCGGTGCGACGCTCGGTCCTGCGGCTGCCCGCGGGGATGAGCCTCGAAGTGCCGAGCCTGCACAGCTGCAGTGCGGCACGGCTGCGCGCTCGCGGCTCGAGTGGCTGCCCGGCACGATCGCGGATCGGCGTCGGTCACGCGCTCGTGGAGGCGCACGCGGGCTCACAGACGATCGTCGAGGATGTCGCGCTGTCGGCGTTCCTCGGCCCGCCGGAGAACTTGCAGCCGACGTTTGAGGTCCTCGCGCAGGGTCACACCCCGCTGGATGAGCGGGTCGTGCTCAGCGGGACGGTGCTCACCGTCGGCGCTCCCTACGGGGAAGCGCTCGCGATGTCGCTGCCCCCCGTGCCAACGCTGCCCATGGAGTCCGACGCGTCGATCGTTACATTCTCGCTGACGGTCGGCGCGAGCGTCCACCCGAGCGCCGAGCAGAGCGCGGTGCTGGTGCCCTCCAGATGCCCCACGGGCGGATTTCCGTTCGCCGCCGAGTTCGCCTATGCCGACGGCTCCGCGGGCGAAGCGACGGCGAGCATTCCCTGCCCGCCGTGAGCGCCAGCTCGAAAGGACAGGAGACCGCGGCGACGCATCCTCGGTGCGCTCGGCGATCCGGGCTCGCTTGGGCGTGGCGACGCGCTCGCCTGCTGACAGCCGTCGTGCTGGTGTTCGGCGTGTGGGGAGCCGCCGGGCCGCTCAGCTCTGGCGTGCCCCGGCGGCGGCGGACCTGATCCAACGCCTCGCGCGCCCCGCGGATCGCCCCGCGGGATGCCCGAACGCAAGCCGAGCGTATGCCATGCGCGGGCGCGCCCGGACGTGCTCGCCGCGACACGCCTTGCCAGGCATAGCCGGATAGGCTGGGCGCCTGGGTATGAGCGCTTCCGATACTCCGACAGGTGCGGTGAGCGGCGCCGACGGCATCTCGATGCAAGGACCGGCTGTGGCTCACCCACCCTCCAAGCCACCCGTGGTCATCCTCTGCGGCGGACGTGGCACACGCCTGCAGGAGCACACCCGGGAGATCCCCAAGCCACTCGTTGAGATCGGCGGTCGGCCGATCCTCTGGCACGTGATTCAGCTCTATGCGCTGCAGGGCTTTCGCCGCTTCCTGCTCGCGACCGGCTACCGCGGCGAGCTGATCGAGCAGTTCGTCCTCGCCACGGAATGGCCCGGCGGCGTGAGCGTCGAGTGCGAGGACACCGGCGCGCATACGCCGACCGGCGGGCGGATCAAGCTGCTCGAGGACATGCTGTCGGGCGAGGAGAGCTTCTGTGCGACCTACGCCGACGGCGTAGCGGACATCGACCTCGACGCGCTGCTGGCATTTCATGGCGCTCACACCGCGACCGCGACGATGACCGTCGTGCGTCCGCACCTGCAGTTCGGGGTCACCGAGCTCGACGGCGACGGTCGCGTGACCGGCTTTCGCGAGAAGCCACGCTCCGAGCACTGGATCAACGGCGGCTTCCTCTGCCTGCGCCACGACGCGCTGGGCTACTTAGCGCGCGACAGCGTGCTCGAGCGCGAGCCGCTGCAGCGCATGGCCGCCGCGGGCGAGCTGCGGGCGTACCGCCACCACGGTTTCTGGGAGTGCATGGACACCTACAAGGACGCGATCGCCCTCAACGACCTGTGGGCATCCGGGCAGGCGCCCTGGGCAGGCGTCCGAGCCGGCGCGCAGAATCACTGGGTGTGATCGTCCTCGGCATCGACCCGGGCCTGGCCAACACGGGCTACGGCGTGGTGGCTCAGCGCGACGGTCGCCTCGTGGCGCTCGACGGCGGCACGATCCAGACCGGCGCGGCACTGCCGGTCGAGCGCAGGCTCACCGCCATCCACACTGCCGTGGAGGCGTTGCTGGACGAGCACGAACCCGACGGCGTGGCGCTGGAGGAGCTCTACTTCGGCCAGAACGTGCGCACCGCCTTCGCCGTCGGTCAGGCGCGAGGCGTCGTGATGCTCGCGGCGGGCCAGCGCGGCGCCCCGTGCGAGAGCTACACCCCGCAAGCCGTCAAGTCCGCGGTGTGCGGCAGCGGGCGCGCCGGCAAGGAGCAGGTCGCGCGCATGGTGCAAGCGCTGCTCGGACTGCCCGCCCCGCCGACGCCCGACCACGCCGCCGACGCGCTGGCGGTCGCTATCTGCCACATCAATCGGGCGCCGCTGTCGCGAGCCCTCGCGGGAGCCACCGCATGATCGGCGTGCTGCGAGGCGAGGTCGTGGTGCGGCGTCCAGACCACGTCGTGCTGCTGTGCGGAGGCGTCGGCTACCGCGCGGCAGTGTCGGCACAGACGCTCACCCACGTGCCGGCCGCGGGCGAGGAGACGATGCTGCACACCCACCTGATCGTGCGCGACGACGCGCTCACGCTGTACGGGTTTCACTCCGAGTCCGAGCGCGACCTCTTCCTGATGCTGCTCTCGGTGCAGGCGGTCGGCCCGAAGGTCGCTCTGGCCGTGCTGTCGGGGGGGCCTACGCGCGAGCTGATCGGCGCGATCGCCGGCGGAGACGCGGCGCGGTTTCAGGCCGTTCCCGGGATCGGCAAGCGAACCGCGGAGCGCATCATCGTCGAGCTGCGCGAGCGCGTCGTCGGCGTGCAGGGATCCGCGAGCGACGGGCATCTCATCACCGCCCGGCGCGGGGACGGCCCACGCGGCCTGGCGCGCGATGGCCTGCTGGAGCTCGGCTACGGGCCGGGCGAGGTCGAGGAGCTGCTGCGCGACGCCGACTCAGACATGAGCGCGGAGGAGCTGATCGCGCACGCGCTCCGCGTCGCGCGAACCGGATGAGCGGACGGGGCGAACGATGACCGACACGACCGCCGCCGCCGATCGCATCCAGACGCCCTACCTCGTACCGGAGGACGAGCTCGACCGCTCGCTGCGGCCGCGACGGCTGGCAGAGTTCATCGGCCAGGAGACGCTGCGCGAGCAGCTGTCGGTCGCGATCGAGGCCGCCGCCGCGCGGGGCGATGCGCTCGACCATGTGCTGCTGGCAGGACCGCCGGGACTCGGCAAGACCTCGCTCGCGCAGATCGTCGCCGCCGAGCTCGACGCGCCGTTCGTGCAGACCGCCGGGCCGGCGCTGGAGCGCAAGGGAGACATTGCGGCGTTTCTGACCGCCCTGGAGCCGCGCAGCGTGTTCTTCGTCGACGAGATCCACCGACTGCCGCGCACGCTCGAGGAGACCTTCTACCCGGCGATGGAGGATCACCGCCTGCCGATCACCGTCGGACAGGGCGCGGGCGCGCGTGTGGTCACGCTCGAGCTGCCCCCCTTCACGCTCGTCGGCGCGACGACGCGCACCGGCCTGCTGACCACTCCGCTGCGCGATCGCTTCGGGATTCAGGCGCGGCTGGAGCCCTACGCGACCGACGAGCTCGCGGCGATCGTCAGACGCTCCGCGGGGATCCTCGCGATCGACCTCGAGGAGGACGGCGCGCTCGCGATCGCCGCCCGCAGCCGAGGGACGCCACGCGTGGCCAATCGGCTGCTCAAGCGCGTGCGCGACTACGCCGAGGTGCGCATGGCCGGCGTGGTCACCGCCGCCGCCGCGCACGCGGCGCTGGAGATGCTCGAGGTCGACGAGCTGGGGCTCGATCGGCTGGACCGGGAGATCCTGCGGGCGATCTGCGTCAAATTCGACGGTGGGCCGGTCGGGCTCTCGACGCTGGCCGTCGCCGTGGGCGAGGAGCAGGACACGATCGAGGACGTCTACGAGCCCTATCTGCTGATGCAGGGCCTGATCAAGCGCACACCGCGCGGGCGCGCGGCCACGCCGAGCGCCTTCGTCCACCTCGGTCTGCCGGCGCCCGCGCCGTCGGGACCGGCGCTGTTCTGAGGAAGAGCCCTCCCGTGACCTCGCGCAGCGCGTCCTGCGAGGCCCGCCGTGTGGGTCTGCACGTGCTCCGCTTCGGCACGTGCGCGAGCGCCGGAGCGTGCGCGCGACGTGCGGGGACCTCGACCCGGCCGCTCCCCTAGTCTGTGCCTATGGCCCACCCGTTCATCTGCCCCAACTGCGGTCACCGCACGAGCGAGCTCGACCGCAACATCGGCTTCACGCGCCAGCCGAAGGGCTGCGCGAAGTGCGGCTTCGCGTTCCTGTTCGAGCTGCTCGACGACTATTACCCGGCACCGGACGCCGCCTTCTTCGTGTGTGATGCCGAGGGCCGGATCATCGGCTGCGGCAAGAACTCATTCGCATTCACCGGCCTCGAGGAGGAGGAGGTGATCGGCCAGCGCGTGGAGCAGGTGCTGGGTCTCAGTTTCGCCAACGGCGACGACCCCGTCGCGACCGTGCTGGAGTGGGGAGTGCGGGCCCTGGACAAGCCGGTGGTCGTCAGCGGCGAACGCGATGTGGCGGCGAGCGCGAAGGCCGACATGTTCCCGGCCTACGACGACGACGGCGGGCTGTTGCTCGTACTGACCCCGGAGAAGTAGTCTCTTTCGAACGATGCTCGCGCCCCTGCACCCCATCACCCGTCGGCGGCGGCGATGAACGACCGCCGGCGCAACATCTTCATCCTGCTGATCGTCGCCGGGCTGTTCGCCGCCTCGCTCGCGGTGATCGCGCTGAAGCCGACGAAGCTGGGGCTGGACCTCAAGGGCGGGGTGCAGCTGGTCTATCAGGCCAGGCCCACGGCGCAGTCGAAGGTCGACCCCGAATCGCTCGAACGCTCGATCGACATCATGCGCAAGCGCGTCGATCAGCTGGGCGTGGCGCAACCGGAAATCCAGCGCAGCGGCGCTGAAGAAATCGACGTCGACCTGCCCGACGTGAGCAACGCCCAGCGCGCCGAAGCCGAGGTGGGCAAGACCGCGCAGCTGTACTTCTATGACTGGGAGCCGAACGTGATCGGCCCCACCGGCAAGCCCGCCGGCGCGAGCGAACCGACCGTCACCGGCGGGGCCAACGCGGGCTCCAGCGAATCGGGGCTCCCCCAATATCAGGCGGTGCTGCGCGCGGCCAAGCGCCCGGCGATCCTGCGCAAGACCGCCACGACGCTCGAGCCCGGCTGCACGCCCGAGCAGGTGAACGGGTGCATCTACGGCAGCTGGTATCTGATCGACACCAAGCACGAAAAGATGCTGTGCAGCGGCGGCAAGCCGATCTGTGAGCCTCAGGAAACCGAACAGGATCTGTACGCCGACGGCTACAAACCGCCGGTCGGCTCCAAGCCCAAGGCGGTGCGTGTGAACCCCGGCACGATCCTGCTGCAGGCCCGCCCGGTGGAATCGCCGAAAACCGGCAAGGTCACCCAGTCGAACCCCAACAGCTTCTTCGTGGTCAACGACGACCCCGTGCTGACGGGCGCGGACATCACCAACCCGCAGCAGGGCTTCGACGAAGGCGGCGGGGGCAGTGGCGCGCCGAACGTCAACTTCGGGTTCACCTCTCACGGCAAGCAAGTGTTCCAGCAGGTGACCAAAGAAATCGCCGAACGCGGTCGGGAAGCGCAGCTGCCAGGCGTCAGTAAGGAAGCCGCGCAGCAGCACTTCGCGGTAGCGCTGGACGGGCAGCTGATCACCGCCCCCTCGATCGACTTCACCGTCTACCCGGAAGGGATCGACTCATCCCAGGGCTCGCAGATCTCCGGCGGGTTCACGATCACCTCCGCTCAGGCCCTCGCGGACGAGCTGCAGTCGGGCGCGTTGCCGATTCGCCTGGAACTGATCTCCAACTCGCAGGTGTCCGCCACGCTCGGCAAAACGGCCTTGCACCAGGGCATCGTCGCGGGCCTCGTGGGCTTCGCGGTCGTGTGTATGTTCCTGCTCCTGTTCTACCGCGTGCTCGGCGTGATCGCGGTCGGCGGGCTGATCATCTACGGGGCCTACTTCTTCGCGCTGATCAAGCTGATCCCCATCACGCTCACGCTCCCGGGGATCGCCGGTCTGATCCTCACCATCGGCATCGCCGCGGACGCGAACATCGTGATCTTCGAGCGCGTCAAGGAGGAGGTCCGCGGCGGGCGCTCGATCGTGTCCGGAATCGCCACCGGGTACACGCGCGGGTTCGCCGCGATCGTCGACGCGAACGTTGTGACGTTCATGACCGCCTTCATCCTGTTCGCGCTGGCCACGGCGGAAGTCAAGGGGTTCGCGTTCATGCTGGGCATCGGCACGATGCTGACCCTGTTCACTGCGGTGCTCGCCACGCGCGCGGCGCTCGGCACGATGGGGCGCTCGCGACTGATGAGCCGCCCTTCGGCGCTCGGCGCGGGCAAGCCCAAGCGTGCGTTGACGTTCGACTTCATGGGCGCCTCGAAGTGGTTCTTCTCGCTGTCGGGCACGATCCTGCTGATCGGCGCGCTGGCGATCGGCGGCAGGGGCCTGAACTTCGGCATCGACTTCAAGTCCGGCACGCGCATCCAGACGGCGTTCGTCAGGCCGGCCACATCCGCGGAAGTGAGCGCGGTGATGAGCGCCGAGGGATACCCGAACGCGCAGGTGCAGAAGTACTCGAGCAAGGGCGTCGGCGGCAGCGGGTATCAGATCTCGACCGAGAAACTGAAGCCAACCGCCGTCCACGAAGTCAAGAGCGCGCTCGACGCGAAGTTCGGCTCAGGGCCCAGCTCGCCGGGGACGAAGAACTTCTCCAGCACCTCCATCGGCCCCACCTTCGGTCAGACGATCGCCAACAGCGCGGTGATCGCGATCATCGCCTCGCTGCTGGTGATCTCCGCCTATATCGCGCTGCGGTTCGAGTGGAAGTACGCGATCCCGGTGCTGATCGCGTTGATGCACGACCTGTTGATCACCTCGGGGATCTACGCCCTCACCGGGCGCGAAGTGACCTCGGCGACGGTCGCGGCGCTGCTGACGATCCTCGGGTACTCGCTGTACGACACGATCATCGTGTTCGATCGCGTGCGCGAGAACGTGCCACGCATGCCGCGCGCGGCGTTCTCGCAGATCGTCAATCGATCTATGTCCGAGGTGCTCACACGCTCATTGGCGACGAGCTTCTGCACGCTGCTGCCCGTGCTGGCGCTGCTGCTGTTCGGCGGGAGCACGCTCAAGGACTTCGCGTTCGCGCTGATGGTCGGCATCGCCTCGGGCGCGTACTCCTCGATCTTCATCGCCTCGCCTGTGCTGACGCACTGGAAGGAGCGCGAGGGCGCCTACCGCCAGCGTCGCGCGCGGATCGTGCGCGAACTGGGCGCCGTGCCGGCGTACGCGACCGCGATCGGGGGCGCGACCCGTGGATGTCGAGCCCGAGCGCAAGAAGCGCCGGCGCTCGCGCCGCGGCGGCCTGATCAGCGAGGAGCCGGGCGAGCAGATCTCCCGCGACGAGTTCCGCGAACTGGTGCAGGATCTGGACGTCGACGCGACGCCGAAGCCCGACGCTCGCACCCGGGCCGGCGTCGCGCAGCCCGCCGGTGCGGCGGGGACTCCCAACGGCGACGGCGATGGTGCTGGCGGTGCGCCGAGCGCGATCCGGCTGCGGATCTCACGCCCGAGGACCTGGTGCTCAAGGAAGCCCCCAAGCCCCGCGACAAGCGCAGTAGGCGCCCGCGCAACAAACGGCACGGGAGGTCGCGCTGATGGGCATGCTCGGCTGGGTGATGATGGGTCTGGCGATCTGGCACTTCACGATCTTCCTGCCCGACCGCTTCTGGGGCGGGATCGTGGGCGCGTTCGTGGGCTCGCTCGTCGGGGCGATCGCGATCGGGCTGATCATCTACGGGGCGAAAGTCGGGGCGCTGAAGGTGCCGGGCCAGAAGGAGACGGACATCGCGGTCGTCCTGTACGCGGTGCCGGGCGCGCTGCTCGGCATCGCCGCCGTGTATGTCGAGGGCATGCGCCGCGAACGCTAGGGCGACGAGAGCGCTTCGCGCTGCTGCGTCCTCGGTCGCTCGCGTACGTAGTACGCCACGCTTCCTGCGTCCTTGCATCGCTCGACTCTCGTCGCCCTAGAGGTAGTTAGAGCACTTCGGGCGTTAGAGAGCACTTCGGGCTGCGGCGTAACCATCCCTGCGGTTCCGTCTAGCGCCACCCGTAGGTTGGGGGCGTGGGGGAGCCCCGTTTCGAGATCTCGGAGTGCGAGCCGGCCGCGGTGCAGCGGCTGCAGGCGGAGCTGGGCGTGAGCGGCCCGGTCGCCCAGGTGCTGGTGCGCCGCGGCATGGCCGAGCCCGCGCACGCCCGGGCATTCATCGCGGCCGATGAGGAGCATTCCTACGCTGCGTTCGCGGGTATCGACACGGCGATCGCGACGATTCGCAGGCACCTCGCCGCCGGTACGAGGATCACGATCCACGGGGACTACGACGTGGACGGGGTGTGCTCGACCGCTGTGCTCCTGCGCTCGCTGCGACGGCTGAACGCGGACGTCGACTGGTATCTGCCGGATCGCGCATCCGACGGCTACGGGTTGAGCCTTGACACCGTCAGGCGACTCGCCGCGCGCGGGACACGACTGCTGGTGAGCGCGGACTGCGCGATCACGGCAGTCGAGGAGGTCGCGGCCGCGAAAGAGCTGGGGATGGACGTGGTCGTCACCGACCATCACAGCGTGCGCGCGGACGGCGCGCTGCCGGATGCTCCGATCGTGCATCCGGCAGTGTGCGGATATCCGTTTCATGGGCTCTGCGCCACAGCGGTCGCCTACAAGCTCGCCCAAGGCCTCGAGGGGCGCGACCCGGTGGAGGACCTCGATCTGGTGGCGCTCGCGACGGTCGCCGACGTCGTGCCGCTGCTCGGCGAGAATCGCACGCTCGTACGGCGCGGGCTGCGCGCGCTCGCCGGCACCGTCAAGCCCGGGCTGCGCGCGCTGATGGCGGTCTCACGCGTGGATCCCGCGAGGGTGAACGAGCGCTCGATCGCGTTCGGGCTGGCACCGCGGTTGAACGCGGCCGGGAGGCTGTATCGCGCGGACGCGGGCCTCGAGCTGATCCTCACCGAGGACTCCACGCGCGCCGCGCAGATAGCCCACGAGCTCGACCGGGTAAACCACGAGCGCCGCATGGCCGAGCGGACGATCAGATTCGAGGCCGAAGCGCAGATCGCGGCGCTCGGAGATCTCCACGAGCGCCGCGCGCTGGTGCTCGCGGGCGAGGGCTGGCATGTGGGGGTGATCGGCATCGTCGCCTCGCGTCTGGCCGAGACTCATCACCGCCCGGTCGTGCTGATCGCACTGGAGGGGGAGCGCGGCCGCGGCTCGGGGCGCGCCGGCTGCGAGGCATTCGATCTGCTGGCCGGGCTGACCGCGTGCTCGGAGCACCTGAGCCGCTACGGCGGACATCGCGCCGCGGCCGGCCTGGAGATCGAGCGCGAGCGCGTGGCGGGGTTCGCGCGAGGCGCTGACGCCTACGCCGCGCGGTGCTGAGCAGCCGAGGACATGGCGCCGGTGGAGCGGGTGGACGCGGTCGTGCGAGGGCTCGGAGCTGGGGATGGCGCTGGCGCGAGGAGCTCGGCGGGCTGGCGCCGTTCGGCCAGGCCAACCCCCCGGTGTCGCTGATGATCGCCGAGGCGACGTTCGCCGACGTGCGGCCGATGGGCGAAGGCAAGCACGCCCGCTTCACCGTGCACTCCGGTGCGGGGCGCGCGCGCGCCGTCGCGTTCAACACCGGCGGGCATCTGGGGGTCGCCGAGGGCGAGCCGGCGCAGGCGACATTCGCGCTGGAGGTCAACGAGTGGAACGGCGTCAGCGAGCCGCGACTGGTCCGCGCCGCGCCGCAGCGCGCTGAGCGCCGTCGCCAGAGCCAGGTCCAGCCGGCGCCGGCGCCGCGAGACCCAGCACGAGGAGCTCGTGCTGTTCGCCTGACGCGCTTCAATCCGAGAGGGCAGTCCCCTAACCTGTGACCATGGCCCTTCCTGCGGATCCGCACAGCCACGACGGCCGTCACGGTCGAGGAGCCGCGAGGCCGAGACCGGTCACGCCGCGCTTGGACCTGAACGAGCTGGAGCGCCGTCTGCTGGGGGACCTGTTCGCGATCGTCTCCGAGCACGCGGCCGACTCGGCCGTGGACATCGACCGCGCGCGCGTGCAGGACGCGTTCGTGTTCGCCTGCGAGCACCACGCCGCCCAGCGGCGCAAGTCCGGCGAGGACTTCATCGTGCACCCGGTCGGCGTGGCGCGCATCTGCGCGGGCATGCGCCTGGACACCGAGACGCTGTGCGCGGCGCTGCTGCACGACACCGTCGAGGACACCTCCGCCTCGATCGAGGAGGTGGGCGAGCGCTTCGGCGAGGAGATCGCGGCAGATCGTCGACGGCGTGACGAAGCTGACCGGGATCACCTTCCAGTCGCGCGACGAGGCGCAGGCGGAGAACTACCGCAAGATGATGGTCGCGATGGCCACCGACGTGCGGGTCATCCTGATCAAGCTCGCCGACCGGCTGCACAACATGCGCACGATCGACGCGATGCCCAAGCAGAAGCAGATGGAGAAGGCGCGCGAGACGCTCGAGATCTACGCGCCGCTGGCGCATCGGCTCGGGCATCCATGCGATCAAGTGGGAGCTCGAGGATCTCGCGTTCGCGACGCTGCACCCGCGCAAGTACCAGGAGATCAAGGGCCTGGTCGCCCAGCAGCGCGACGAGCGCGAGCGCTACGTCGGCGAAGCCGGCGAGTACCTCGCGAAGCGAGCTCACCGAGCTCGGCATCGATGCGCAGATCGCCGGCCGGGCCAAGCATTTCTACTCGATCTACTCGAAGATGACCAAGAAGGGCCGGGAGTTCAACGAGATCTACGACCTCACCGCGATGCGCGTGATCGTCGACTCCATCAAGGACTGCTACGGCACCGTCGGCGTGATCCACTCGTTGTGGAAGCCGCTGCCCGGGCGGTTCAAGGACTTCATCGCGATGCCCAAGTTCAACATGTACCAGTCGCTGCACACGACTGTGATCGGGCCCGAGGGCAGGCCGCTGGAGATCCAGATCCGCACGCAGGAGATGCACGAGATGGCGGAGTTCGGGGTCGCGGCCCACTGGGTGTACAAGCACCTGCCCGGCTCCGAGCGCAGCGGGCTCGAGGGCCGCGGCAGCAGTGCGGGCACGCCCGAGGACGCCAAGCTGCAGTGGCTGCGCTCGATGCTCGACTGGCAGAAAGAGCTCTCGGACCCGCAGGAGTTCATGGACACGCTGCGCACCGACCTGTTCGAGGACGAGGTCTACGTGTTCACGCCCAAGGGCGAAGTCAAGTCGCTGGCCGCCGGCGCCACGCCGCTGGACTTCGCCTATGAGGTGCACACGGAGATCGGCCACCGCTGCGTGGGCGCGCGCGTGAACGGCAAGATCGTGCCGCTGCACTGCGAGCTGCACTCGGGGGACATCGTGGAAATCCTCACGGCCAAGCGCGAGCGCGGACCCTCGCGCGACTGGCTGGCGATGGTCAAGACGACCCGCGCACGCAACAAGATCAAGGCGTGGTTCAAGGCCGAGTCCCGCCAGGACACCGAGCACACCGGCCGCGAGGTGCTGCAGGAGCACCTGCGCAAGCAGGGGCTGCCCGCACAGAAGATCACCGGCTCGGCGCTGCTGGCGGACGTGATTCGCGAGATGGGCTATCGCAAGGCCGATGACTTCTACATCGCCCTGGGCGCCGCCAAGGTCTCGCCGAAGATCGTCGTCAACAAGGTGATGCAGCGCCTGAAGCAGGGTGAGGCCGCCGACGGCGAGGACACCGGCGCGGAGCTTCTGCGGGTCGGACGCGCGCGCCGGCGCCCGACGAAGTCCTCGGGCCAGTACGGGATCGAGGTGGAGGGCGTCGATGATGTGATGCTGCGCCTGGCCAAGTGCTGCCGCCCGGTGCCGGGCGATGAGATCGTCGGCTACATATCGCTCGGACGCGGGATCACGATCCACCGCGAGGACTGCCCCAACGCCGTGGTCCTGGCCCGCGACCCCGAGCGCTTCACGAACGTCTCCTGGGCGGGTGAGCGCAGTACCTCCTTCGTCGTGGAGATCCAGATCGACGCCTGGGATCGCCATCGTCTGCTCGAGGACCTCTCGCGTGCCTTCTCGGAGTCAGGGGCGAACATCCTCGAAGCGCGCTGCCTGTCGATGGGTCCGATGGTCAAGAACCGTTTCGTGGTCGAGGTCGCCGACACGCATGGCTTGAAGGGTGCGATCACGCGCCTGCGCAACATCGACTCCGTCTTCGACGCCTACCGCGTCACGCCCGGCGGCGCCACGGCCTAGGGAGCGCGACATTCAACCGACGTCGATATGGCCTCCTGACCGATCTTCGATCAAACGGACTGCCTGACCGCCGGCTCAGGCGACGACGTTCAGCGCCCGCGGCATGATCGAGTAGCGCGCCTCGGCGACTTCGCCGAGATAGTCGCCGTCGACCTGCAGCGGCAGCGGCGCTCGTCGGCCGAGCGAACCGTCAGCTCGGTCAGCTCGGACAGGCCGGTGACCTGACGGTGGCGGGTGACTCGCGCGCCGCGCGAGAACGCGCGCAGGCCGATCGAGGGCATCGACAGGGGCGTGGCGCGGTGCAGCACGCAGCCGCACAGCGAGCCCGAGTCGAGCGCGGTGCCGTCGGCGATCTCGATCGGGCGGTTCTGGAAGTACGTGAACGGCGAGCCGTTCTGGACGATCGTCGTGACTCCGGCAAGCCGTTCACCGTCCGCGAGCGATCTCCATGCGGGGAGGCTTGACTAGATAGCGACGCGCGAACGTTCGGAGCGCCACCCATGTGAAGTAGTAGGCGCCGAGACGCGCCTTCAGTCGCGGGTTGGCATCCACTCGCTCGACGACGCTCGCGTCGACGCCCAGGCCGGAGGCGAACGTGAAGCAGCGGCGATCGGCGATCGGATCATCGCCGTCCCGGCCGCTTGCGCTGACGACGCCAAGGTCGACCCGACGGGGATGCCAATCATCCGCGAGCGCGAGCAGGTGCTCGGTGGCGTCGATCAGCTCTCCGGGGATGCCGAGCATCTTGGCGAATACGTTCGCTGAGCCGCCCGGCAGACAGCTCAGCGGCGTGGGAGAGCCGAGCAGGCCGTTGGCGGCTTCGTTGACCGTGCCATCGCCGCCGAACGCGACGACCACGTCATAGCCCTCGTGCGCCGCCTCGCGGCACAGCTCGGTCGCGTGACCGCGGGCCTCGGTATCGACCGCGTCGACCTCGAACCGACCCTGCAGCGCATACACGACGAGATGGCGCAGGCGGTCGGAAACAGTGGTCGCGTACGGGTTGACGATGATCAGCATGCGTCGCTTGACCGTCGGGATCTCGGGCTCGAAGTCCGTCGGCGCCTCGCCCGGCGCCCGGGTGCGCTCGCCGGCTTGGCCTGAGGCTGGGGTTCCCACTACGCTCATCGCACTACGCCTCTACACCGGGTGTACGCGGGCGTTACCGCGCCCGCCACATTCCTCCGCCGGATGTCGGGCCGCTCCGTGCGGGCGACGGTCCACGATGGTTCTTGCATCCGTCCGTACGCTTGCTAAACTTCCCCGCTACATAGCAGGACACATCAAGAGGGGTGGAGGGACTGGCCCGATGAAGCCCCGGCAACCACCGTCTTAGGACGGGAAGGTGCCAATTCCAGAAGATGTGTGGCGGGCTTCTTGCTCTTCGCCACACCGTTGAAACTGGCGAAGGTCTTCAAAAGGAGTCCCAACATGGCTGTGACACATCTGCAGTGCAAGGAGTGCAAGTCCGAGTACCCGCTGGAGGCGCTGTACGTGTGCGAGCGCTGCTTCGGACCGCTGGAGGTCGCCTACGACCACAGTCGCCTGGCCGGCGGCGACATCGGGCGAGCTGCGCCGACGGATCCAGGCGGGGCCGCAGAACATCTGGCGCTACGCCGACTTTCTGCCCACCACGGCCTATGGCCGCGGCGCTGCGAGCGGTCTCCCGGAGAACACCGGGGGCGGAGGCTCGGTGCGCACGGGCCTGCCCGCCGGATGCACGCCGCTGATCCGCGCCGATCGCCTGGCGCAGCGGCTGGGACTGCGCGAGGTGTGGGTCAAGAACGACGCCGCCAACCCCACCCACTCGTTCAAGGACCGCGTCGTCTCCGTGGCCGCCGCACGTGCCCGGGAGCTCGGCTTTCAGACGATCGCGTGCGCCTCGACCGGCAACCTCGCCAACTCCGTGGCCGCGCATGGGGCGGCGCTGGGGCTCGAGTCCTACGTGTTCATCCCCGCCGATCTGGAGGAGCAGAAGGTGCTAGCGACCGGCGTGTACGGGACGAAACTGGTCGCGGTCGAGGGTAACTACGACGATGTCAACCGCCTCTGCACGGAGCTCTGCGCCGAGCGCGACTGGGCGTTCGTGAACGTCAACCTGCGCCCCTACTACGCCGAGGGCTCAAAGACGCTGGCGTTCGAGATCGCCGAGCAGCTCGGCTTTCAGCTGCCCGACCGCGTCGTCGCGCCCGTCGCCTCGGGGTCGCTGTTCACCAAGATCGGCCGCGGCTTCGAGGAGTGGCGCGAGGTCGGCCTGCTGGATGGCGAGACGCCGAGGATGAATGGCGCCCAGGCCGAGGGATGCGCGCCTGTGGCGAGCGCGTTCGCCGCCGGACACGAGGTGTGCAGGCCGGTCAAGCCGGAGACGATCGCCAAGTCGCTGGCGATCGGCAACCCCGCCGATGGCCCGTACGCGCTGGAGCTCGCGCGCGAGACCGGCGGCTCGGTCGACGCCGTCAGCGACGAGGAGATCAGGCAGGGCATCGCCCTGCTCGCGCAGACGACGGGCGTGTTCACCGAGACCGCGGGCGGGGTGACGACGGCGGTGCTCGCAAAGCTCGCCCAGCGCGGCGAGATCGACCCCGACGAGCGCGTCGTGCTGGTCATCACCGGCGAGGGCCTGAAGACGCTCGATGCTGTGCGCGACACGTTTCAGACATACACCATCTCCCCGACCGTCGAGGCGTTTGAGACGGGAGTGCCCGAGGCGGTCGCGGTCTGATGGCGGTGACCGTGAAGATCCCCACCCAGCTGCGCTCCGCCGCCGGAGGCGAGGCCCAGGCGGAGGTGGACGGTCAGACCGTCAAGGACGTGCTCGACGGGCTATATGCGCTTCACGGCGAGCTGCGCGAGCGACTCAGCGACGAGGACGGCTCGTTGCGGCGGTTCGTGAACGTGTATGTGGCCGGCGAAGACATCCGCTTCTTGGATGGTCTGCAGACACCGGTCACCGACGGCGCGGAGCTGACGATACTGCCGGCTGTAGCCGGCGGTTCTTAGCGCGAATTGGCTGCCGCGGCGCGCGGATCGGCCAGCTATCGGTGAGTTGGGGTGGCGGGTACCGGTCGGTGCGAGGAAGCGTGCGTCGACGGGGTGGAGCCGCTGAAGCCGATCGTGGAGAAGATCGCCGCGCCGGACATCACGGCGATCGTCAGCGCGCGCATGCGGCGTGGGGTCAGCCAGCCGAAATGGTGGGTCTGCAGCCAGGTCCGCAAGCCGGTGGCGGTCGAAGCTGCAGCCATTGCGCAACCCACGCACATGCGGTGAGGATATCGCCGGTCAGCGCTCGGGGGCGCCGGTGCGGGTCTCCAAGCGCTGGCGCAGCTCCGCGCCGCGCCCGGCCGCGACGGCGCGCGCGGCGCGGGCGTCGGTCAGCTCGATCCCCTGGGCTTGCGCGAAGTCGAGCAGCTCCTGACGCTCCTCGGCCTCGCGCGCGGTGCGCAGGAACAGCCAGCAGAACAGCCCGAGCGTGAGCAGCGACTCCTCGACCATCATCACCGCCCCGGCGATGTTTTGATCGGCCAGCGGCGAGATGTGGTTGACGGCATCGCCATGGGCGTAGAACGGGTAGAACACGGTGCCCGACCACAGGAAGATGTTGCCGAGGACGGTGCCGGTCAGACGCACGGCGAGGATGTAGAGAAGCTTGGCGAAGTTGCCGAACCAGCTCGGCATCGGCAGCGGCCCGAACAGGCACATCCACATGTTGATGCCGAAGCCGAGGAACATCGCGTGCTCGAGCGCATGTATGCCCGTGTGGCGCAACGCCGCCTGATAGAAGACGGGCAGGTGCCACGCATACAGGTCGATCGCCCACAGCGGGAACGCGATCAACGGATGCGCGAGGATGCGCAGGCGGTCGAAGAAGCGAATGCGCAGGATCGGCGCGATCAGCGGACCTGTCAATCCGAGCACGATCAGCAGCGCGGCGATGTCCCCCAACAGCAGATGCTCGACCATGTGCACCAGCAGTAGTTCCTGACTGGCGCCGCCCAGCGAGGTGAGCGCGACCGCGATGACGACGAACCCCGAGTAAAAGCACGCCTGCCGCCAGCCCGGCACGGGATTGCGGCCCTCGATCGCGAGGGTGCGCACCCGTTTGGCGTAGAGCAGCCCGAAGATCGCCAGCGGTCCTAGCTGCAGGGCGGCCTCGATGCTCGTCGAGACGGCGATGGGAGGCGCAGTCATGTGACAGGGAGATTAGGGTTCGCAGGCGCCGGCGCGCGGAAATGGAGCGCTTGCAGGACGAGATCTCGGTGCGTCTGCCCTGCGCTTGGGGTGAGAGCGATCCGTAGACTGCGCCGGGCATGAGCCCTCGGTTTCGCCGCAAGCTGCCGTTCCTGCTCGGCGGATTGACGGTCGCGGCGCTGGCGATCCCGGCGAGCGCACAGGCTCACGGCATCGTAGGGCGAGCGAACCTGCCGATCCCCGTATGGCTGTTCAGCTGGACGGCGGCGATCGTGCTCGTCGTGTCGTTCGTGGCGCTCTCGACGATGTGGACGACGCCACAGCTTCAGGAGCAGCGCCGGCGGGCGCTCGTGCGACTGCCCGCGGCGCTGGAATGGCTGGCCTGCCTCATCGGGGTGGGCCTGTTCGCGCTCGTTCTCTACAGCGGATTCGCCGGCGCACAGGTGCCCATGGCGAACTTCTCGGTGACGTTCATCTACGTCGTCTTCTGGGTCGGCATACCGGTGGCGAGCGTGCTGTTCGGCGACGTGTTTCGCGCGTTCAGCCCGTGGCGCACGTGCGCGCGGGCGCTCACGGTATTGGTGCGTCGCCTGCGTCGTCCGTCCGGCGTCTCCGCGTCGTCTGGCTCGGAAGCTCCCCGGCTGCGGTATCCCGAGTGGCTGGGGATGTGGCCGGCGGTGGCCGTGATCATCGGGTTCGCGTGGCTGGAGCTCGTCTACGTTCCCGCCGACCGCGACCATCCCGCCACGCTGGCGGCGCTCTCACTCGCCTACTTCCTGATCATGCTCGCCGGGATGACGCTGTTCGGGGTGGAGGAGTGGGGAGGACGCGCGGACGGGTTCGGGGCCTACTTCAACTTGCTCTCGCGGCTTTCGGCGCTGTGCCGCGACGAGCGGGGCGTCGTCTGTCTGCGCCGTCCTCTCAGCGGGATCACCGATCTGGAGATCCGTCCGGGCACGATCGCGCTGATCTGCTCGATCATCGGCACGACGACGTTCGACGGGTTCAGCAACGGCGGCGTCTGGCGCAACATCGAGCCGAGCATCGAAAGCCTGTTCGCCGATATCGGTCTGCACCCGGTGCCCGCATATGAGTTGACCTACTCGGTCGGTCTGGTGCTCTGCGTGGCCCTGATCGCCGGCGTCTACCGCCTCGGGATCGCCGGGGTGCGCAGCGTCAGCGAGCGCTATGACTCCCGTCAGCTGACGCACGCGTTCGCCCACACGCTCGTGCCGATCGGGTTCGCGTACGTGCTCGCGCACTATTTCTCGCTGCTGATCTGGCAGGGCCAGGCGATCGGCTATCTGGCCTCTGACCCGCTGGGCAACGGCGCGAACCTGTTCGGGACCAGCAGCTACCAGATCGACTACAACGTGATCTCCTTCGCCGCGATCTGGTATGTGCAGGTGGCGGCACTCCTGAGCGGCCACGTTGCCGGGCTGGCCCTCGCCCACGACCGCGCGCTGACGATGTACGACGATGTCGAAGAGGCGGTGCGCTCGCAGTACTGGATGCTCGCGGTGATGGTCGCGTTCACGAGCTTCGGCCTGTGGCTGCTCTCGGCAGTCGGCACCTGAGGATGGCGGCGTCTGTGCGCTGCGCGTTGGCTACCGTGCTGTTGATGTCGCATCGTCTGATACCAGTGCTGCTCGGGGTTGCGGCGCTCGCGCTGCCGGCGTCCGTCGGCGCGGCGACGTCGACCGAGAGTGCGAATCCGATCAACGATCAGGGCAGCAACTACAACTACCGATCGAACATCACCGGCGTCACACCCAGCGTGCCCGGGCTCAGCTTGGAAGTGCTCGAGTTCGCCGACCGGCTGCTGCTCACGAATCACACCGGCAAGACGGTCACGATCTACGGTTATCAGGGGGAGCCGTACGCGCGTGTGCTGGCAAACGGAACGGCCGAGCAGAACACGCGCTCGCCCGCGACCTACCTGAACACGAGCTTCTACGGCAACGTCGCGGTTCCCCTCTCGGCGAGTCCGAGCGCACCCCCGCACTGGGTCGTGGTCGACCGCACCGGGCAGTTCGAATGGCACGACCATCGCATCCACTGGATGTCGCCGCTGACACCTCCGCAGGTCAAGGACAAGAGCAGGCGGACGCTGATCTTCGACTGGCAGGTGCCGATCCGCGTTGGGGCACAGGCGGGTGCGGTCAGCGGACAGCTGTTCTGGACGCCCGAGAACTCGCACGCGTCGATCGCGGTGATCGCGCTCGGCGTGGCGATCGCGCTGTTCGGCCTGCTGTTCGTGCTGTTCGTGCGCCGGCGCCGCGCGCGTGCCGCCGCGGACTCGAGTGGCCAAGCCGAGGATGGAGATGCCGGCGAGCGCGGGGTTGGGACGGCCGCCGGCGGGACCGAGGCGCCGGCGAAGGAAGCGTGGTGAGGGCGTGCTAGCTTTTGCCGCGATGAGCACGCTCGCATGCCTGATGCATTGGTACATCTCGATGCTGTACGTCGTGCCGGTCCTGGTCGTGGGCGGCTGGTGCTGGTGGAGCTCCAAGCGTATGTCCCGCCGCTCAGACCCGCCGAAAACCACGCGCGCGGCGTAAGCGCCGACTCGGCGGGCCCGGTCCCGATCGCTGCGCCCCCCGGTTTGGCCAGGGTTCTGAGCGCCTTTGCGGCGGCAGGCGGCAGCCGGGTGGCCTTCGCAATTTCTTCACGAGCATTGAGCTGGGCCTGAGTACGGTGGACTTGGCTTTGGACAATGTCTGCGCAAGCACCGCACATCGTCGAGGTTGGAGCGACCGAACGGATCGACGCGATCGCCTGTCTGGACGAGCGCAACCGCCGGCGCGCGCGCGGGCCCCAGGCGGCCGAGCCGGGGCGCTACCTGGAGATCCAGGGGGCGGGGGAGACGCTGCTCGTCCCGGTGGGGAGCGAGGTGATCCACATCGGACGCGGCCTGTCAGCCGACCTGCACCTGGACGAGGGCTCGGTCTCGCGCCGGCACGCGATCCTCGTGAGCCGTGGCGCCGGTGTCCGGATCCTCGATGACCGCAGCGCCAACGGCACGTTCGTCAACGGCCGCCGCGTCACCCAGGCCGACCTGTCCAGCGGCGACGTGATCGTGCTCGGACGAGTCCTCCTGCGATATCTGGAGTTGTAGGGTCGACAGGCCGATACCCGCCGCGAGCGCTCGCGCTCACGTTCAGATTGCGCGCGTCACGCCGGCGAGCGCGAATCTCAGCGGCGGCGTCCGCGCCCGGTCGAGGGTCGCGGCGGATAGCGCTTGCGCTCCTCCGCTGTCATCTTGCGGATCGTCAGCGAGCCGTCCTTCACCTGTCGCTGGATCTCCTCCAGTTTCACGCGGCGTCGCTCAGCCGCACGATCTGCCTGGGTGATCATCACTTCAGGTTAGCGCGCCGACCGGCGCACGCCCGTGGCGTTCGGGCTAGGCTCATCGCCGGTTGAGTCGAGTGTCATGTGATCGTGTTTGCGTTCCGCCGGCGCGTTCCCTGCTGGCGGGAGCGCTCGTGCTGCTCGTTTCCGCGCTCGCACAGGGACGCGCGAGCGCGGCAACGACCGCGCCCAATTGCGTGCCACGAACGCTTGACGTCTCCCGAGCGCTCGCCGGCGGCGCCGTCAGCGTCTCACCGGACCCGGACTCCACCGACGCGTCCTATCTCACCCAGATCAGCTTCCTCGGCGTCCCCGCCGCCGACATCGCCGGGGTCGTCGTCGTCGGAGCGCACAGCGGCGCTCACGCGGGCCGGTTGGCCGCCTACTCACAGGGCGATGGAGCCAGCTTTCTGCCCAGCAAGCCGTTCTCTGAGGGTGAGGTGGTCACCGTACACGCGGTCCTGCGACTGGGCGCCGGCTCCACGCCCGTCGCGTGGCACTTCACCGTCGCCGAGGTCGACTCGGTGAGTCGTTCGCTGGAGACGCCGCCGCCCCCGCCGCCGCCCGCCAAGTCAAGCGAACTCCAGCACTTCCTCTCGCGTCCGGACTTGCGCCCGCCGACCGTCACGGTCACGACCGACACTGGCGCACAGGCTCCCGGGGACATCTTCCTGGCGCCCTATGCCGGACCGGGCCAGTACGGGCCGATGATCCTCGACGGCGCCGGCGACCTCGTGTGGTTCAAGGCCATTCCAAACGGTTCCAGGGCGGCGGACCTACGGGTCCAGGCATACGCGGGCAGGTCGGTTCTCACGTGGTGGCAGGACCCGCTCGTCGCCGATGGTCGGCGCGACGCCGGGATTGTGATCGCCGACAGCTCCTATGACGACGTCGCGATCGTGCGCGCCGGAAACGGCTACCAGCCCGATCTGCACGCGTTCGAAGTCACCCCTGAGGGCACCGCGCTGTTCACCGTCTATGACGCGATCCGCTGCGACCTCAGCGCCTACGGCGGGCCGGCAGACGGCGCGGTCGCCGACACCCTCTTTCAGGAAATCGACCTGCGCACCGGCCTCGTGCGCTCGGAGTGGCACGCGCTCGATCACGTCGCCCTCACCGACTCCTACATGCCCGTCGGACACGGCGGCACACCGGTCTCTCCGTGGGATTACTTCCACATCAACGCCGTCTCCGAACACGGCGCCGACCTGCTCGTGGACTCTCGCAACACATGGGCCGCCTACGACATCGACGCTCGCACAGGCCAGATCGCCTGGCGTCTCGGCGGCAAGCTGTCGAGCTTTGCGATGCCCGCGGCGCGGCCCCGGCCTGGCAGCACGACGCCCGCGAAGAGCCCGGCGGTACGATCTCCTTCTTCGACAACGGCGGCACGCCGAAGGTGCATTCCCAGTCGCGCGTGATCGTGCTCGCACTCAACAAGCAGACGATGACGGCCACGCTCGTCTCGAGCTTTACTCACTCCACGCCGCTGCTGGCCGCCAGCCAGGGAGATTTCCAGCCGCTGCCCGGCGGCGACTGGTTCGTAGGTTGGGGTCAGGAACCGTTCTTCTCTGAATACTCCCCCGCCGGCCAGCCCCTGCTCGACGCCCATCTGCCCCCGCTCTACCAGTCCTACACGGCGCTCAAGTTCCCCTGGTCAGGCGCCCCGAGACAACCGCCGGTCCTCGCGGTCCGTGCCCGCTCGCACGGAGGCCTCGTCGCCTACGTCAGCTGGAACGGCGCGACCGCCGTCACGCAATGGCGGTTGCTCGCCGGTGCGAGTTCGCACGCGCTCGGTCCTGCGGCCATCGCCCCGCGCAGCGGTTTCGAGACCGCCATCGCCATCTCGAGCACACCGCGATATATCGCAGTCCAAGCGCTCGGCGCCGGCGGCCAGGTGCTGGGCGCCTCCACGCCGGTCGCGCCCAGCGCAATCCTCAGGTAACCGTCGATTCCGCATGCTGCCGTCGCTGTGTCGGTCAGTTGAATAGTTTCCGCCGCCGCGAATCGCCTGCGAATGGGAACCGCCCATAGAGTAGTGTCCCGATCGTCGCTTGTTTGGTGCCCTGGTTCTGAATGGGTTCCGTCTTGTAGGAGGATGCATGATGGAGAAGGACGTATGAGCGAGAGTGCAGGCCGAACACCCGTGAATGTCATGCCGAGCGCGAGCGTTGGATCGGGTCTTACTTCGGAGGTTGGGGCGATTGTTGCGCCTCGCAGGCATCACCTACTGATGCTGGAGTTCGGCGACCGCAAGGACTTTGACGATCCGAGCCAGGAGTGGCGGCGGCTCTTCTCCGAGCTGCTCGGCACGTTCATGCTGGTGCTCGTCGCCGCCGGCGGTGGGATTCTGCATGGTCAGGGGCAGATCAGCCTGGCGGCGGCTGTGGTAGCGCCGGGGCTGATGGTGATGGCGATCATCCTGTTCATGGGCGCGGTCTCCGGGGCACACCTGAATCCCGCGGTCTCGCTCGCATTCGCGTTGCGTAGAGATTTCCCGTGGAAGCGCCTCCCCGGTTACATCATCGTCCAGCTGCTCGGCGCGACGCTGGCCTGCCTGTTCCTGTTCGCGGTGTTCGGCAACATCCAGCATCTCGGCGCCACGCTCCCGGGCCCTGGCTATGCGAACTGGCAGGCGCTGCTGATGGAGATAGTCCTCACGGCGACGCTCGTCAGCGTCATCTTGGGAACCGCGTCCTCCGCCCAGAACGTCGGCACGATCGCCGCGCTCGGCGTCGGCGGGTACATAGCGCTCGCCGGGCTGTGGTCGGCGCCCGTGAGCGGCACCTCGATGAACCCGGCCCGCTCCTTGGGTCCGGCGCTCGTGAGCGGGGACTTCTCGAGCTACTGGGTCTATGTGCTGGGGCCGATCGCCGGGGCGCTGATCGCGGTCGGCTGCGCCTATGTGCTGCGGGGGGGCGGCGGGGGTGAGTCCGGCTACACCGCCGGCTCCGGCAGACTGGACAAGGACGAGTGGAGCGAGCGGGAGCGCCTCTCACGGCAGGTCACCCGCGACGCAGCGACCTCTCCCGCCATCGCCGACACCGACACGCCGCAAGGTTAGGGGCCCGATATCTCGTGCTCCGATATCGTATCACGATATATTGTGGGTTATTCACGATGATTTGACCCATGAGCAGTACGAGCAGCTGTTGCAATTGCGCACCGGTCTGCGCCACTTCCTGCACTGGAGCGAGGAGCAGGCGGAAGAGCACGGTCTGACCCCGGCGCAGCATCAGTTGTTGCTGGCGATACGCGGCAGCGCCGTGCGTGGAGGGCCTACGATCGGCGAGCTCTCCCAGGCGCTGGTGTTGCGCCACCACAGTGTGGTCGGCCTTGTCGATCGTGCGCAGAGCGCGGGCCTGGTCACGCGCCGGCGTGATCCGAGTCGCCATTCGGTCGTGCACGTTCTGCTGACCGATCGCGGCAGGAGGGCGCTGCGCGGGCTCGCGCTCGTGCATCTGCGAGAGATCGCCGAGCTGGCGCCGGCGATGCAGGCTCTGTGGCAAGCGATCGCTGCGGCGAGTGATCCATCTGCCGGAGGTTCCCCTGTTGCTGCCGGGACGGTGCGCCCGCGGTGAGTGCGCGTGAGCGCGTCTCTCATCTGGGTGACTTCACGCTGGAGCGAGGGGTTCTGCGAACGGATACAGCTAGGCGACATTGGTACTTGCGCGGTCGTCGCCCCGAGTTCGCGGAGTATGTTCTGTCGATGGCAGCGACTGAGAAGCGCACGACCGAGGCCAGCGCGACCGTGCCGCATCTGACGGTGGCCGAGCGGGTCGCTCGCGGCAAGGCGGCGCGTGGACAGGTGCCGCGCTCGAGTCACGCCATATTCGAGCCGGCGCCGCACCGCGATTGATCCGATCGAGCTGCTCGAGCGTCAGGCCGAGACTCGCGTGCCGGAGCTCGTGCCGATCCGTTACGGGCGCATGCTGGTTTCGCCGTTTACCTTCTACCGGGGTGCGGCGATGATCATGGCCAGCGACCTGGCGGCGACACCGCGCTCGGGGCTGAACGTCCAGTGCTGCGGCGACGCGCATCTGTCGAACTTCGGCGTGTTCGCCTCGCCCGAGCGTCGACTCGTGTTCGATCTCAATGACTTCGACGAGACACTTCCGGGCCCCTGGGAGTGGGATGTAAAGCGTCTGGCCGCGAGCATGCTCATCGCCGCGCGCGACAACGGCTTTGCCGTCAAGGATCAGGACCAGGTGGTGCTTGACACCGTGGAGGCGTACCGCACAACGATGGCGAGCTTCGCTGCGATGGGAAACCTCGACGTCTGGTATGCCCGGCTGGACATCGAGGCGGCGCTCGCCGAACTCGGTCCGCAGCTCACCCCCCGGATGGTCAAGAGGACCGAGAAGAACTCTGGCCAAGGCGCGTACGCGGGACAGCATGTCGGCGTTCTCCAAACTGACGCGTGTCGTGGATGGCGAGGCGCGGATCGTCGCCGAACCGCCGCTGATCGTGCCGGTCGACGACCTCCTGCAGGGCCGCGAGCGCGATGAGATGTTCGACTGGCTGCGCGAACTCTTGCGCTCCTACCGCGAAACGCTCGTGCACGACCGGCGCGTGCTGCTCGAGCAGTTCCACCTGGCCGACTTCGCGCGCAAGGTCGTCGGGGTGGGGAGCGTCGGCACGCGCGCCTGGATTGCGCTGATGCTCGGCAACGACGGACAGGACCCGCTGCTTCCTGCAGATGAAGGAGGCCGAGGCGTCGGTGCTCGAGGAGTTCCTCGGCCCAAGCGAGTTCGAGAACCACGGCGAGCGGGTAGTGGCCGGACAGCGGCTGATGCAGGCCACCAGCGACATCTTTCTCGGCTGGCTGCACGTCGAGTCTGCGCTCGACGGCCGAGAACGGGACTTCTATGGTCGACAGCTGAAGGATTGGAAGGGCTCGGCGGAGATCGAGCAGATGACCCCCGAAGGGTCTGGCCCACTACGGACGGCTGTGCGGTTGGACGCTCGCACGTGCGCACGCCCGCAGCGGCGACCGCAGAGCGATCGCCGCCTATCTCGGCAAGAGCGCCACCTTCGACCGCGCGATCGTCGAGTTCTCCCACGCCTACGCCGAGCAGAACGAGCGCGATTACGCGAGCTCGTCGCGGCGGTCGAGTCCGGCCGCATCACCGCCGAGACGGCTTTGAGGTGTCCATTCCCAGGTTCTGATGAAGGTCACTGATCACGAAATGGGGGCCGGCGACATGGAAGCTTGTCGAGATCATGCCGTGGAACCGACGACGAGGCGGAGGCGATGGTCGAAGATGACGGGCAAACGTCAGCGGCGACTGCGCAAGTTCATCGAGCCGTTCCGGGTCAAGCCCGGGTAGAAGGTCGATCTCGCCCAAGGACTTCGACCCTGCGTTCAAGGGAGGCAGTAAGAAGAAGGAGGGGGTCGCCCTGCTCGCCGAGGGAGTGCGGCTGCTAGCGAGTACCAGGCCCGGCTGGCGGCTCAGGACACCTGGGGGGTGCTGGTGGTGTTGCAGGCGCTCGACACGGCCGGGAAGGACGGGACGATCCGCCACGTGATGAGCGGGGTGAACCCTCAGGGCGTCGCCGTGCACAGCTTCAAGGTGCCCTCGGCCGAGGAGCTCGATCACGATTTCCTCTGGCGCTACGCGCAGCGGCTGCCTGCGCGCGGTGAGATCGGCATCTTCAATCGCTCCCACTACGAGGAGGTGCTCGTGGTGCGCGTACACCCGGAGAACCTCGACCGCCAGAAGCTGCCCAAGGCGGCGAAGACAGGGGACATCTGGAAGCGGCGCTATCGCGAGATCAACGACTGGGAGCGCTATCTCACCGACAATGGGTTACGGATCGTCAAGTTGTTCTTGAACGTCTCAAAGGAGGAGCAGCGCAGCCCGCTTGCTGCGGCGTATCGACCTCCCCGACCACAACTGGAAGTTCTCTGCGGCCGACGTCGACGAGCGTGAGCGCTGGGATGACTACCAGCGGGCGTTCTCCGAGATGCTCTCGCACACGAGCACCGAGTGGGCGCCCGTGGTAGGTGATCCCCGCCGACCGCAAGTGGTTCGCCCGGTTCGGAGCGGCCGCGGTGCTGGTTCACGCGCTGATGGAGATCGACCCCCGCTTCCCGCGGTCTCGAGGCAACAGCGCGAGGCGCTGCTCGAGGCCAAGGAGGCAGCTCGAGGAGCAGGCGCCCAAGGGCGCCCCGGGAGACCCATTCGAGCAGAAGCGCCAGGATTCCTAACAATCCGGCGAAACGCCCGGTCAGTATCTACCCGCCGGATTTCTGTCCCCCGGGGCGACCCGGCAAGGAGTCGCCGGCCTGAATCTCCTCGAGAGCAGCCTCGAGCGTGGGGTAGAAGTGCTCGCGATCGAGAGTCTCCAGGAGGCCGTAGCGCAACGTGAGGTCCTGGAGGCGGCTGCGCATCTCCGCAAACGCCAAGTGGGTCCCGGCGGCATTGAGCTCGTTGTCGAGCTGCTCGAGCATCTCGGCGGCGGTGACGTCGACGTCGGTGACGGCCTCGCACTGCAGGACCACCCACCGAGGCTCGCGGTCACGCACGAGTTTGCGGATCTGCAGCCGGAACGCGCCGGCGTTGGCGAAGAACAGCGGCGCCTCCCAGCGATACACGACAACGCCCGGAATCTGCTTCGCGTCCGGATGAGCGTCAACGTCATGCCACCCGTCGTCCCCTTCGAGCTTGCCCAGGACGGCGCCGTGAGGCCACCAGTTGCGCCTGAAGAAGAGCAGGATCGCGAGCGTGACGGCGACGACGATGCCCTGCAGCACGCCGAGCAGCATCACGCCGGCGGTTGCGACGAGGGACACCGCGAACGCGCTCTTGCGAACGCGCAGGTAGCGGCGCAGGATGCTCACGTCCATCAACGACAGCGCAGCGACGATCACCACGGCGGCCAGTGCCGTTTGCGGGAGGTCGGCCAGCAGCGAGTTGAGGAACAGCAGGAGCACCGCGACCAGGGCTGCGCCCACGACACCGGTGACCTGGCTCTTGGCTTTCGACTGTTCGGCTACCGCTGTCCGTGAGCCGCTGGTCGATACCGCAAAGCCCTGGAAGAGCCCCGCGGCGATGTTCGCCGCGCCCATGCCGATCATCTCCTGGTTGGGCTCGACCTCTTCACCACGCCGAGCCGCGAAGCTCGTCGCGGTGGCGATCGTGTCGGTCAAGGACACGAGCGTGATGCCCACCGCGGCGATGAACAGGGGAACGACGTCGCCGGCGGAGGTCCACGGCAACGTGGGCGTGGGTATCCCCCGAGGCAGAGCGCCGACCGTGATCACGCCCTTGCCGGCGAGCCCAAACACCGCCGACGCGACGGTGGCGCCGACGACCCCGACCAGCACCGCCGGCAGCCGCGTGGTGATGCGGGGGAGCACCAGCAGGAGGACGAGCACGGCGACACCGACGACGAGGGTCGTCGTTTGCGTCTGGTCGAGATTCTCAGCGAACGCGCGCAGCTCCGCGAGGAACGAGTCGGCGTGCGTGGAGAAGCCGAAAAGCTTCGGCAGCTGGCCGACGATGATCGTGATCGCAAGGCCGTTCATGTATCCGACCTGCACCTCCTTTGACAGGAGGTCTGCCACGAACCCGAGCTTCCCCAGTCCAAGGCCGATCTCGGTAAGTCCCACCAGGACGGCAAGCATGCCGGCCAGGGCGATTGCGCTCGCGGGATCTCCGGTTACCAGCAGCGGCGTGATGGCGGCGAGGATCAGGGGCGAGATCGAGGAATCGGGTCCGAGCACCAGCACTCTGGAGGGCCCGAACACGGCGTAGCCGACCAGGCATGCGATCGTCGTATATAGACCGGTGGCCGCCGGGAGCCCGGCCAGCTCGGCGTACGCCATGCCCTGCGGCACGAGGATCGCCGCCAACACCACACCCGCCACGAGATCCGCTCGCAGCCACGAGCGCCGATAGGTTCGTACGACGCGAATGCCCGGCACCCAGCGCTCGGCGGCGAGCCCGAACCGCATGGCCCGCTCATGCTGACGGAGGTCCGCTTGCTGCCTGCGCGCGGCGGATCGTCGCCGGAGAACCCGTGGCGGCAGGCGCATAGCCAGAAGGCCGGAGCCGATCCCGATCGCGGCGCCGGCGGCGACGTCGCTCGGGTAGTGAACCCCGGTATGCACGCGCGAGTAGGCGACTGCGCCCGCCAATGGAACGAGGACCGGCGCGAGGACCGGCAGCTCGGCGCTCGCGCCGGTGGCGAACGCAATCGCGGCGGCGGTGTGGCCGGAGGGAAATGACGTCGATCGCGGCGTGCGGATGAGCGTGGGCTGCCGGCGCGAGGACGGCCGTCGCCGGCGCACGAGCAGCTTTGCCGGGCCGTTCGCCGCCGTCGCAGCGATTGCGATCGCGACGAGGCCGCGCCCGGCCGCCCTGCGCCCTCGTCGCCCTCCAAACAGCGCGAGTCCGCCCGCGACCGCAAGCCACAGCCGCGAATAGTTCGCCGCCCGGGTGGTGGCGATGAGGGCACGATCCAGTGCGGGTGAGCGAGCCCCGAACGAGCGTCTCATCAGCCGGCGGTCAAGACGCTGCGCACGACGCCACATCGTCATCGAGCTTGCGGCCCTTCAAACATGCTCTCAGGCTCCCGCAAGCAGCGCCGCACGTAAGTCGCCCAACCGGTGCCCAGCAGCATGCCGGCGACCACGTCGCTCGGATAGTGGACGCCCAGATACACGCGAGACGCGGCCACCACGAGGACGATCACAAGTGCGAGGCCCGCAGCCACGCGCGTCAGCTTCGCCGACGCGCCGGCCGCAGGCAGCACAAACACCAGCGAGAACCAGAATGCGCTCGCCTGTGTCGCATGGCCCGAGGGAAAGCTCGAGCCGGTAACCGCCTGCAGGTGCTCGACGGGCGGGCGCGGACGAGACACGAGCAGCTTGACCCAGTTGAAGATCAGCCTCGCACCGCCGAGACTGAGCGCGACCGCGAGCGCCTCTCGGCGCAGGCCCGCCCGTAGGAGCGCCACGCAGGCGATCAGGGCGAGCGGGACCAGCAGGAACGCGCTGCCCGCCCAGGTGACCACCCGCGCGACGTCGGTGAGCGCCGCCGTGCGCTGCGCGGCTACTTCGCGCATCGCGTCCAGCTCGACCGATCCCGCACGACCGAGGTCCAGAGCTCCCCGACCCCCCAGCCGAGGAGCACGAAGACGGCCAGGCCGAGCACCAGCCGCGCGGCCGGGTGGCTCACCGGCCGGCCGCCACCCGTAGAAGCGCACCCAGATTGTCCGTGGTCAGCGCCACGGCTCTGGCGCCCGGTGGCAGGCCGACTGCCCTGGGCAGCCGCACGCGCAGCGCCCCTGGCAGCGACGCGAAACGCAGGGGTGGATCGAGCACGAGCGCCTCGCCGTCGAGCCCAACCTCCACCGGTCCGCTCGAGCGGACCTCGAACTCCTGGCTCGACCAAGACAGCAGGCCCGGAAAACGGCCCACCTGACCGACCAGCTCGAGCGCGACGAACTTCGACACATCGGCGGCGCTGCGCACCCGCGCGGCCACGACGCCGAGCCGGCCCGTGTCGATCCGCTCACGCGTGCCCGCGCCGGCGAGGCTCGCCAGCTCGATACGGATTGTTCGATACGAGCACGAGCGGCGCGTCGTCGCAGCGGCTCCCATCGGGAGCGGTGAACTCGAGATCGATCGGCTCGGCGTCGGGGCCCAGCAGGTCGGGCAGCATGCCGGTCCAGGTCTCGAGCTTGGCATCGCGGTAGGCGTCGGACTGGACGACCTTGGCATAGACGCCGAGCGAGGCGTTGTTGACGAACACCCGGTCGTTGACGCGCGCGAGATCGATGCGCCGCTCGACGCCGTCCGTGAACGCGTCCAGCGCGCCCACGACGTCATCACGGTCGAGGCCGAGGTCCAGGGCGAAGTGATTTCGAGTGCCCGCGGGAATGCAGACGTGGGCAATGTCATGCCGAGCGGCAACCGTCGCGACAAGGGCCTGCGAGCCGTCGCCGCCCGGCCATCCCGACGACCTGCGCACCGCGTGCGATGGCGCTCTCGGCGAGCTCGAGCAGGTCATCGCCGGGTTGCAGAACAACCGGCTCGATGCCCCGTCGCCGAGCTTGAGCAGCGAGGTCAAAGCGCTCCGCCTTGCCACCGCCCGACTTCAAGTTGATGATCAGCACCGCCGATCCGGCAGCGCCGACCGGCACGACCGCCCCAGCTACGCCGCTGACGACCGTTTCCCCGGTCCGCCCGAGCGCGTAGCGCGCGGCGAGTCCGAAAACGGCCAGTAGCAAGAGCAGCGCAACGAGCACGACCACCCCCTGCCAGTTGGTCACCAGCACCACGATCAGCCCGATCCCGCTCAGCGCGGCGAGTGCAGCGCTGAGCGCTCGCCGCGGGCCGCGACGGGTCAAGGCGAACCAGATGGCCGCGCTGCAGACCAGCACCAGCCCGACCGCCAGCACCGCGACGGGCACATCGCCCGCCAATGCGACTGCGGCCACCACAGCCATGACCACCGGCGCGATGAGCGCAACGACCGCGGCGATACGGAACCGCCACGGCAGCCGCACTGCCAGGTCGCTTCCCGGAGTCACGGGGGTCGCGTGCACGGTGAGCCCTATCTTGCCAGGACCCGCGAGGGATGTCATTTGGCGGAACTGCTCCTCGAAAGACCGCTCGAGGCGGAACTGCTCCTCGAAAGACCGCTCGATCTTCGTGGCGGCACGTCAGTCGTGTAGAAGAGCGAGCGGGATCTTCCCTCGCCCGAAACACGGTCAGTGGGTCAAAATCCGCTCGCACAACCCATTCAGAAACCTGCCAATTTGCAGGCAATTCTTCAGCGCGCCCGGCAAGATTCGAACTTGCGACCTCCCGCTCCGGAGGCGGGTGGGCGGATCGTGGGAATCTCCGTTGGTAGAACGGTGTTTTGGGGCTGCGACGGGTGGGGGAGAGGCCCGGGAATAGCCGTGTTTTGCGGATCTTGGCCGGGGGTTTCGGCAACGGTTGCCGAAACCCAGTGACTGATGGGGTGAGGCGGCCTGGCGATTTTGCGCGACTCGTTGCGGCGGCTGCTCGGCGCGTTCTCGGTCGCGATGAGGCCAGCGAGGGCGAGGCGTGCTGCATGCCGCCCGCCGCTGGACGACCAGCTCGAGCTTCTACGTGATGTGGGGTCGCCAGGGCTCGTGCTCGTGCGCGAGCCAGACCAGCTCGGGGTCGAGCGCGCGCACCTTGAGCTGGCCCTCGGTTTGCGGCTCGTCGAGCTCGCTGAAGCTAACGGCCACGTCGCCGCCGACGACGACCGGCCGCTCTCCCTCTCCCGTCTCGAGGACGACCACCTGCAGGCCGCGCGTGTGGCCCGGCGTCGGGACGAGCCGGAGTCCAGGCAACAGTTCGAGCTCGCCGTCGACCTGCTCGTAGTGCAGGCCGGGCGCCTGCACCCAGTCGTTGATCGTGTAGTCGTCCTTGCTGAACGCGTCTTGTAGCTCACGCCCCTGGACGTAGATCGGTCGCCCGGCGAAGAGGTGGTTGCCGCCGCAGTGGTCGAAGTGCAGGTGCGTGTTGACGACGATGTCGATGCCGGCGAGGTCGAAGTCCTGGTCGCTCAGTGGGATCAGGCGGGGATCGAGGTCCGCGACCGCCGGATGCAGCTCGGTCATGCCGGTATCTACAAGCACGCGGGCATCGGGATGGTCGATGACGTGTACGTAGACTGGCCACCGTTCGCCCTCGACTAGCAACTCGGCCACGAGCACCGGCGCGATCATGGGCGGCGACGGCACCCGTCCACCTTACCGCCGCCCACGAGGGTGGTGCCAGACCGACAAAGGCACTTCGGGAATCGCCGCTGCCGCTGCTCACGGTGGCTGTTGCGTAAAGGGTGCTGTCCGGCGGGTTGAAGAGGATCTGGGTATGCCTCAGAACTTCATTGCTTGCGATCGTGAGCAGGAGCTGTTGTTGCCGCCGAGTCTGAGGGAGTGGCTGCCGGAGGATCATTTGGCGTGGTTCGTGCTGGCGACGGTCGATGAGATGGATCTGTCGGCGTTCTATGGCGCCTACCGCGGGGATGGTCACGGCCGCGCAGCGCATGAGCCGGGGATGATGCCCTGAGCTCAGTCGGTCGTCGCAACGCGGTGTGGTCGATGACTCTAAGGGCTGGACGTGACAACCGGGCCTTGCCTCGATAAGGCGGGCTGTCGTCGTGGAGGCTCGCCCGGAGGGCGAGCCGGAACAGCGACAGCCGCGCGCGACTGTCAACCCTCACCGGGGGCGCCAGGGATGCCGCGGTGTGTCGCGGGCGATGGATGCTGCAGCCGGCGGTCAGGCCGCAGCGCTGAGGTACTCGGTGAGCACCTCAGCGGGTGTCCTCCACGCGAGTGTCTTGCGTGGTCGACCGTTCAGCGCCGCCGCGACGGCTGCGAGCTCGTCGGCGCTGTGGCGGGCGAGGTTGGTGCCTCTGGGGAAATACTGGCGCAGCAGCCCGTTGGTGTTCTCGTTGGTGCCGCGCTGCCACGGGCTTCGTGGATCGCAGAAGTAGATCTGCAGACCGCTGTCGAGTCGCAGCTGCACGTGCTGGGCCATCTCGATCCCCTGGTCCCAGGTCAGAGACCGCCGAAGCTGTTCGGGAAGGGTCCCGATCGTGTCAGCGATCGCATTACGAACGGCGCCGGCCCCGGCACCCGTGATCGGCGGGCCGCTCTTCACTCTTGGGCTGTTGTGACCCTCGATCGGCGGGAGATGCAACAGCATCGTGAACCGGCTTGAGCGCTCCACCAAAGTCCCGATCGCAGACCGATCCACCCCAAGGATCAAGTCGCCCTCCCAGTGACCCGGCACAGCCCGGTCAGCAACCTCAGCCGGCCGCTCGCTGATCAACAGCTCGTCAGTCACGAAGCTCCTGTTGCCCTTCGACGTCCGGTTTCTGGGAACCCGCAGCGCTCGACCGGTCCGAAGGCAAGCTGTCAGCTCCCGGCGCAGCGCTCCGCGGCCCTGCACATACAGCGACTGATAGATCGCCTCATGAGACACGCGCATCGACTCATCATCGGGGAAGTCAACACGGAGGCGACCGGAGATCTGCTCCGGGCTCCAACACTGTCCCCAACGCCGATCCTTGCGCGGTCCATGACGCCGCCCGCGCCAGCTGACCCGCGGACCCGCGACACTCCCGTCAGGCCGCTGCACAGCCCCGGAAAGCCGGGCCTGCACATAGGCCCGCAGCTCCGGGTTCACCGCCAGCTTCGCCGTCTTTGGTCGTCGGGCGCGACGGTCCGCATGCGTCTGAGCTGTCGAGGCTCGATATTCGGGTCGGCCGGTGCGGATCGCGGCATTGCGTTGCAGCTCCCGGGAGATCGTCGACGGCGCCCGACCGAGCTGACGCGCGATCTCCCGCACCCCACAACCACCAGCGAGCAGCACTGCGATCTCCTCCCGCTCGGTGAAGGACAGATAACGCCCCGACACCGGCGCGAGGGTGAGAGGCGGCATGCCGCCACCCTTGCGAAACCACCGGACACCAATGCTCGGCAGGACCCCCGCCTCCGATCGCAGCGTTTTCGCTTGATGCACCTCGAGCGATCGCCTCCCAGAACCTGACCCGATGCTCCCTCCGTCCCACAGGCGGACGTCCAAGACCGCGCCTCCCTGCTGCAGTGGCACGATCCAAAGCGCGATTCTTTCTGCCCATGGCAACTCCTCAACGTCAGGCGTTGCGACAACCAGTTGAATCCACCTGCTCGCGCTGTTGCTTTACGCGTACTGCAAGGGGCAGCGCTCCTCGCGGGTGATCGAGCGGGAGTGCGTGGAGGACGTCGCCTACCGGGTGATCGCGGCGAATCAGCGCCCGGATCACACGACGATCGCCCGCTTTCGCCAGCGCCATGAGGCGGCGCTCGCTGATCTGTTTGGTCAGGTGTTGGGGTTGTGTGCGGAGGCTGGTTTGGTGAAGGTCGGTGTGGTCGCGATCGACGGGGCACGAAGGTGCACGCGAACGCTTCGCAGCACGCGGCGTGTGATTATGAGCAGCTCGCCAGGGAGATCCTTGCCGAGGCTGGGGAGGTGGATCGCAAAGAGGACGAGCAGTATGGGGAGAAGCGCGGCGATGAGCTGCTGCCGGAGCTTGCCACCGAGCAGGGCAGGCGGGGTTGGTTGCGTGAGGCTAAACGTCGCCTTGATGAGAAGCGCGCCGCCGAGGCCAAGCCGATCCCGCGTTCGCGTCCTGAGCGCCTTCGGCAGTCAAAGCGCCGGCTGGAGGATGAGCTCGCTGTCGAGCAGCGCGCGAATGATGCCTACGAGGCTTACCGGGTGCACGGGCGCGCGAGTGACGGCAAGCGACTCGGGGCTGCTCCAACTCCATACGTACCGCCGGAGACGCCGGCTGGGAAGGTCAACGTGACCGATCCTGACTCGAAGAATGTGAAGACGCCACGCGGGTACATGCAGGGCTATAACGCGCAGGCGACCGCGACCGAGCAGCAGATCGTGATCGCCGCTGAGGTGAACGTCGACTCCTCCGATTTCGGGCACTTGGCAGGAATGGTCACCGCCACCGAGACCGAGCTCGAACAGGCGGGTGTGACCGATACCGTCGAGGTCGTCGTCGCGGACGCTGGCTACTGGCATCAGAAGCAGATGGAGAGCGTGATCAACAAGGGGATCCAGGTCTTGATCCCGCCCGACGCCGGCAAACGCCGAGGCACCCGACCGGGATGGGATGGTGGCGTTTACGCGCACATGCGGCGAGTGCTCCAGACCGACCTTGGTGGCGGGCTTTACCGAAAACGCAAAGCGATGATCGAGCCGGTGTTCGCGAACACGAAGTTCAACCGGCGGATCGACCGCTTTCAACGCCGAGGAAGATCCGCCGCACGCTCCGAATGGCGACTGATCACCGCCACCCACAACCTACTGAAGCTCCACAAGCACCAGACAGCCGCTGCAGGGTCCTGAAAGGTCTCCAGCCGGCCAACCAAGCGATGCCGGCGCCGTCCCCCGCGGAACCATCGACCCTCTGGTGGACGCGATCACCATCACCCAGGCAGCAAGACCCCGCGCGCCGCACCCTTTACGCAACAGCCACCACGCGAAGCAGGAGGCGACCCACCCAAAGCCGGATCGTCAGTCAGATGCGAAGAACTCAGCCGCGCGGCTGTCCATCTCCTCGTGTGAGACCTCCTCAATGCGCTGGCTGAGCATCCACTGCTGACCGAAAGGGTCGCGCAGGCGCCCGCCGCGCTCGCCATAGAACTGGTTCTCAAGCGGGTAGACCACTTCAGCTCCAGCGGCGAGGGCGCGCTCCCAGGCGGCGTCAACGTCCTCCCAGTAGGTCGCCATGATCGCGCTCACGATGCCGCCCAGGGACTTCGGGGATCTTGCCGGGGCGCCATTCTCGCCCTCGTCGCTGATCATCACCACCGAGTCGCCGATTTGCACCTCGGCGTGGATGAGTTCGCCGCCAGGCCCGGTGAAGCGCTCGCCGAGCTCAGTGGCGCCGAAGGCAGCGCGATAGAAGTCAATGGCGGCAGCGCCGTCACGCACGACGAGTCGCGGCGTAACCGTGCGCAGATGCTCCGGAATAGGGATGATCATGACCTGGACATTAGAGGCTGACGAGATCCAGCGCCGTCCGTTCACGCAACCAGAGTTCGCCCCTGACGAGAGGCGAACATTTTCTCAGTTTCGGCGCCAGCTTCCCTGCGTTGTCCCCTCGGGCAAGCTGGGCCGATGAAGGTGCCCGTTGGCTGCATCTGCGAACCAACCGGCCCACCTGCCGATGAATGCTTCCACGCTTTCGTCGTCGAGCTTCGTGAACGGCCACGCGACCTGATACACACCAACCCCGGGGCCTATTGCTTCGCCGGCCTCCGCCCCCGGCCTCAGAGAGAAGGGGTCGCGATTTGCCTGCCGTGCCATCAGTGGTTGAATCATGAACGCCGTCTCGAACCACGAGTACATGCCTGCCTCTTGTGCGTCACAGAACCACAGGGCGTGACTTCGACCCTCATAGCCGTAGGTGTCTGGAGGCACCGATAGCTCCATATCGGTGCACGCGACGACGTCGAACGGTATGCGCTGGCCGGCGGCCTGCACATTGCACGGCATCGGTGGGAACACCCGAAGATGGGCGGGGCCGAGCCGAATGGACCAGCCATCGTCACGACCCCCGTCGCCGCTCGATGCTGGAGCTGCGACTTTGATGGCCTCCATTACCTTATCCATCATCCTCTGCAAGCTCTGCGAGCCCGCAGTGAAAAGGTCCGCTCGACGCTGTTCCTCTGTGTCTGCCTCCGACGCACGCCGCGCCGCTGCGGCAGCCTGGCCCGACTGGCTACGGCTGGCCTCCTGCAACCGAGCCAGGCCGGCCAGTGCCGGTGGGTCGGCGGCGTGATCGAGTTGAGCCACCATGCCCGCTGGCTGCGGCCTAGCACCCGGCGCCTTGATCAGGCATGCCTCTACCAACGAGGCGAGGCCCGCTCCAACCCCTGTGTCGATCGGCGCCGGATCTGCATGAAGATGCTGATCGCGGAAATCCTCGATGCGCGGACCTGGAAACGGCAGCGCGCCGGTTAGCATCTCGTAACCCATGATCCCCACCGCGTACACATCCGCGGCACCGGTTGCCCGCTCGCTGCGCCATCGCTCGGGTGCAGCATAAGGCGGCGACATCGCGAACTTGTGGGTGTCAGGAGCTGTTGTCGCCTCGGCATACCGTGAGATGCCGAAGTCCGCGAGACACCAATGCCCGTCTAGCAGCAACACATTCTCTGGCTTGATGTCTCGATGCACCACCTTTCCTGCAAGATCGACGAGCGTCGTGGTGACGTCTGTGAGAATCGCTCGTGCCTCCTGGACAGGGAGGGCTGGGCCCTTCGCGTCGAGATGTTGACGCAGGCTCATCTCCGCGCGTGGCATGACGAGAACCCAGCTGTCCTCGGTCTCTCCGTGGTCGATAACCGGTACCACATTGCGTGCCGAGCCGAGGTCGACGAACAGCAACTCGCGCTCAGCACCGGACTCCTTCGGGACGAACTTCGCAACAGCCAGCTGGTCCCCAGCGCGCGCCAGCAGAACCCTGCCAAATCCACCCCTGCCAATCTCTTCGCCGAGTTCCCAGTCACGCTCCAGTCTGATCACGCGTCCGCCCTCCTGGGCCTTGTCTTCAGGCATCAAGTAAGGCTCGCCAAAGCGATACCGAGCAACAGCGTCAAGATAATCAGCTATCCCCTGGCCATGCTCGGCCAGGAGAATGTCCACCCGCACAGTGTGCTGCCAGTCTTCATCCACATTGCCCGAGCCGCCGCCGAAGAACCACGGCTCCTGGAAAAGCAAGCGTGACACCTTGATATATGTCGAGTCATCGAGCTGAAGACGATCCTTTACGGTGAATCCGGATAGAACTGGTGAATGCTCGGCATTGCTCGCTCGGTAGACCTCGACTGCAAGCTGTATCACCCCAACGAAGGCCGCAAGCAATGGCGCTGCCTCATCGCAATAGGAGAGCGCACGCGTCGTGAGCGCCAACCGCTCGCCCTGACGTGCTCCCAGCTCGGAGGGCATGTCGATCGCAAGTTGAGCCACAGCGACCGCGCGCGAGGTATCAGAGTCAGCCACCATACGCTGAACCCGCTCGATAGGCGGCCAGTCCGCATCGCGATCGAACTGCGCGAACACTGCGTTCAGCAGCCAGAGATGATCGCGTGCCCACCTCTCGGGCATGTCGACGTTCCTTTCCCACGCCGGGGATCGCTGACCTTGAAGCGGTGTCGTCACCATGATGGCCGAAGGATAGGATCGCCGGTGGACTGACCCCTGCGGCCCACCGACGGCATGCGAGCAGTCGTTGCAGCGTGTCCCACCGCGATCGATCATGGGATTGAGTGGCGTTGGCTGGGAGGTACGGGCGCATCCCTTCCCAATTCAGTATCGCCGGTTGTCTCACGCCGGCAACAGACTATGTCGATGGCGATACTGGCAGCCCAAGGCAACACTCTTGATGTTGCAGACGAAGCATCGCGGCTCCGCGATGGGCTGCCAGAGCTGCTGACGGCGGATGAGGCCGCGCGGCTGCTGCGCGTACACAAGGCGTGGGTCTACGCCCATGCACGCGAGCTGGGTGGCTGGCGGCTGCTTGGCGAGCGGGGTCCGTGGCGGTTCAGTCGGCGCCGCCTGCTTGGCGGGGGAGCCCCCGACACCGACACGCGCTCGACCCGGTCGGCGCCCCGTGGCGGGCGTCGTGGCGCCGCGAAGGGTCGTTCGGCGTCGCTGTTGCCGATCAAGAAGCGGCCGGTCTGACGATGAGCTCTGAAGTTGACGATGTGATCGCTCGGCTGGAGGCGTTTCGGGCGGCGCATCGTCACCTGTACGTGCCGACCCACCACAGGTGCGCCGACGGCTTCCAGCTGGGGCAGTGGGTGATGCGTCGGAGGTCGGAGAAGCGTCGCGGGCGCCTGCACCCCCGCTATACGGTGTTGGACGGCCTGCCGGGCTGGGACTGGAGCTCGGTGGACGCGCGGCTGTTGGAGGGGCTTTATCGACTCGAAGCGTATGTGGAGCGCTATGACACGGCGCGGGTGCCGCTGTGGTACGTGTGCGAGGACGGCTTCAGGCTCTGGGATTTGGGTACGAAACCGGCGTAACGGCCCCCAACGGCACCCCTGGCTCGCGCAGATCCTCGAACCGATGCCGGGTTGGCGAACTCGCCGCCGGGCATGGGCATCCGAGCGGCAGCGTCTCGCGGATCGTTTGGAGGACGCTGAGATCCTCCACCGTGTCGAAGCGTTCCATGCCGAGCACGGCACGGCAAGGGTTCCACGTGGGTACGAGTGCGAGGACGGCTTTCGACTGGGAGCGCTCCTGTGTCGTCGGCGTGCCCGCGCGCCGGGGCGACATGCGAGGCTGCTGGGTGCGATCGAGGCGCTTCCTGACGGGTTTTCGCCGGAGCGGCGGCGTGAGGACGCCCTCGTTCATCTCTGGGCATACGTGCAAGAGCACCGAACGGCCGATGTGCGCGCCTCGTTTGTCGCGCCGGACGGTTTCAGGCTCGGCGCGTGGGTCTCGCATCGTCGCAGACTTCGCGGTGAGGATCGTGCGATGGACGCCGTGCTCGAATCGCTCCCGGGATGGATCTGGTCGCCGATCGAGCAGGCCTTCTTGGATCGGGTGCGTGAATTCGAGCGGGCTGCGAACCGCGATGGCATGGTCAGGAGTCCGTCGCTGCGTCACTGGGCTCGCGAGCAGCGGTGCGCGGCGGGGGAGGACAGACTCTCGTCGGCGCGCGTTGAGCGACTGCGCGCGGCGGGTGTTCTTTGATGTGCAGCTGCACTCCTATCCCGCTCGAAACGTGTGCATCGGAGCGGTTCAGGAAGGATGACTTGCAGGACAGGCGCTACCTGGCCGAGCGAGATGCAAAGCCTTCTGGACGATGGGAGGTGCGCCGTCATGGATGATGCGCTGATCGACGCTGCGCGGCGAGCGTTGTTCGCGAGTGTCGGGGCGAGGAATCAGGAGTTCCCCGATCTGCACTTCCTGCGCCAGTTTCTCAAGCGGTACGCGTCGGCTGTCGCGGTGGTCGACGGGCGGGAGATCGAGCCGTTCGGCGAGGACGTCCAGCTTGCGTACGCGCGCGGGCCCGAACGGCAGCGGCGGGACGGTCAGGCGCCGTTTCTGCTCTACGACGCCTATCAGGACGCTGTGATGCGCGCGGGCGGACCGGCGCACGCGCGGTTCCCTGCCGAGATGTTGGAGCGGGTCGTGCCTGCGAGCTGGCTCCCGATCGTCGGCGCCCTACTCGCCGACAGCCCCGAGGTGAGCGCAGTGCGGGCGCAGGCGGCGACCTACGACTACTCGCTTGGGATGGTCGAGGGGAATCGCCGTCGCGTGTCGGGAAGGCGTGCGCGCTCCTCGGTGAAGGTCGTGTTCAACGAGGCCACGCGACTGTTGCGGGTCGCGCACAGCCTGCGCGGGCTGAGCGCGTGCCGGCATTGGACGTATGTGCCGAAGTTGGCGATGCCGGACATGCCCAGGGGCGGCTATGAAACGGTCGCGCCGCGCGTGGAGACGGTGCGCCAGGCGTGGCAGGCCATGACGGGCGAGATACACGAACGTCTCGGAACGGGCTCGATCGAGGACGAGTTACGAGCTCTAGACACGTTGAGCGATGACACACTTGCCGCACGGGGCCTGTGGCGTCTGGCTCGAGATCGCGTGCTGCTGGTCTTGATGGTCCTGACCGGCGGACGTCGCAACGCCATCGCGAGACTTTGCAGGGAGGACTACATACCCGACTGCGAGGGCCCAATGCCCGACTGCCGACGTGGCGCCGCATTGGATCTGCGACCCAGGAAGGGCAAGGGTCGCGACGAGGTCAGGCGCAAGCCGATTCCCCGCCAGGCGGCGTTCGTGCTCGACACTTACCTGACACTCATGGATCGCATGCTCGCGGCGAAAGGGGACGCCCCGGCACCGCCCAGCGCTCCGCTCTTGGTCGCCGAACCGTCGCACTACGCCAAGCCCATACGCCAACAGTGGCTCTACCACCGCGTGGCCGGCGGAAAGGCGAATGGGTGGCTTCCGCTCGTCTCGCGAGACCCACGACATCTCCCGAGGCACGTGGCGGAGGAGGAGCGGCCGTACTGCGGCTACACACCGCACGAGTACCGTCATTTCGCGAACAAGCTCGCCGAACGCGCCGGAGAAGTGTGGAGCGAACGGCACCCGGCGAGTGGGGGAGAAGCCAGCCTGCCGACCCCCTACTATGCGGCCGCCCTGCTCGACAACGGCGGGATCGAGCAGGATCTGCGCGCTCTCTACGGCGACCGGCAGACCCCCGCCATGCTCGAGGTCGTCTCAGGCCGCGCCGCCGAGATCGCCTGGGAGATCCTGACCACGGGCATCGGGATGCGCAAACGCCCCGACGTGGCCGCTTACGAGCGGGAGCTGATTCGCCTGCGGCGGATCGAGGACGAGGAGCAGCGCTTGGAGCAGAGCGCCCAGAAGCTCCAGGCCAGACACGCCCGCTGCGGTCGGCGTGCGCTCCCACCCCCGAACCGCCCTGACGACGATCGCCTCGATGTGATCCTGCGCCGGCAGGAAGAGCTGGTCGACTCGATCGGCGAGCTCAAGGAGATCATGCTGGAGAGCGCCGCGATCACCCATCAGCTCGTGCAGCTATCGCGGCAGAAGGCCGACACGATCGTCAAGCTGGACCTTTACCGGCTCGACCAGGCGACATGGCTCCCCGTGCCGGACTCCGAGCCGCCCGGCGCCGAGCACGTGGACTGGGAAGCCATCGACCAGGGCACGCTCGGGAAGCCGCTGATGGCCACCGGTGCGCCCGCGGCTGTCCGCGACTGGTTGACCTTCCGCGAGTTCTGCGACCTCGTCGGCCTGGAGGCTCGCTCCACGCTCACCAGGTGGGTCAAGGGCGAACACATCCCCTCGCGAAGGGACAAGCGGCCGTGGGAGCCTGGCAGCGCCCCTGTCGACGCCACGCTCGGGATCAACTACCGCCGAATCTGGGTTCCGGGTGTGCACGACGCGTTCTGGCGCACCAACCTCATGCGTGAGGCGCTGGCGGAGATGCTCGGGCGCTGGCCCATGGAGCAGGGATGGACCACCAAGGCCGGCGAGCCGACATGGCGCTGCTCAGAGCCCCTGCGCGTATCGCCACCGCGGCTGCGACTGGCGGCCTGATCTACAGCCGCCCTGAGATCAAGGCGGCGAGCTCGACGAACACATGCCTGCCGAGCTCGCCGTCACGCACCCGCTGTTCGACCAGCGCAATCACCTCTTCCGGATCGAGGCGTCGGCGGCCGTCTGAGGAGACGTCGCGCAGCTCGCCACGACGGACCATGTTGCGAACATCAGACTCCTCGACGCGCAGCACCCGCGCCACGTCCGCCGGAGCGAGCATCAGGTGACGCGCCTCGATCGCCACGCCGTCGATCAGCACCTGAGGCATTCGGCATCGTACTGTAGCTTGGCGAGGTCGGTGCTCGGATGTATGCTGATGCACGAGGCCGTCACGACTCAGGGACCTCGCCTCAAACCGGCTCGCGAATTGTCTCTCAATCTCGCCGACGGTACAGCGTGTCGTATAGCGAGAGCTGTTCAATGTATGCGTAGCGATCTCCGAGGATCGCCTCGATCTCCTCGCGGCTGCACCCTCCCTCACGTATCTCGACAAGTATCCAGCGGGGAGCATGGCGCTCAAACTCTAGGCCGGCGAGCACCTGTGGCTCAAAGCCCTCGACATCGAGAGAAAGGAAGTCGATCTCAGGTGCGTGTACTTCGTCTAGAATCGCCGACAGCGTACGGGCCGCCACCGTAAACTCATGCTTGGGTTCCTCTTGAGCGACAGCGTGGGCCTTCTCGACCCATGCGTGATCAGCAGCCTCCGAATCCCTGGTGCCGGCAACGGTGGTCATCATGCCGCCGTATATGAGTCGAATAGGCTCTCCGTTGTGCTCTTTTGAAACGAGTGCGCAGTTGAATACATGAGAGCCGTTGCGCTCAATACGAGCCTCATGGTAGAGAGCTGGCACCGGCTCGATCAACACGCCGCGCCAACCGCGAACGCGTTCCAAACGGTACGTATTCGACTGATTATAGCCGTCATTGGCCCCCGCTTCGACAAAAAAACCGCCGTCGAAGTCGAGATAACGTACAAGCTGTGCATCTATGTCATGCAAAGCAGGAGCTGACAGGGAGTAATCTCCCTTGGCCTCAAGCGCGCGCCGATGTGCCCTAGCACGTGCATTTCGAATGCGCCAAAGCGCTCTCCTCATGGGACCCGGCATACGGGCAATAGCTCGCACGATGGCCATTCGCCACCATGCCGGCTTCAAGATAGCCTCGTTGCTGGTCGTCTTTGACGTGTATTGAGCAGACGGCCGACTCATGGTGCAACCGAGCCGCCGAGGTTGTAGTAGCTCCAAATCCAGTGACCCGGATCATTGATGTTGTTGTACCAGAGCTCCCCAATCCCACCATTACGTGCCCGGTAGAAAATAAATGTCTGACCTGTCGTTTCGTTCTCAAATCCCGAGGGGTCGCCTCCTACTTCTCCGCCTAGGCTGTACTGTGCCCATTCACCGTTGCTGTGATTCCACCACCACTCATGCATCCCACCATCCGTGCTTGGAAAGTAGATCTCCTGGTTGCCGTTTTGTCGCTGGAGCGCGAGTACGTCTCCGGCTGCTGAGCCGCCGAGGTTGTAGTAGCTCCATATCCAGTGGCCTGGATTGTTGATGTTGTTGTACCAGAGCTCCCCAACCCCACCGTTTCGCGCGCGAAAATAGATGAATGTCTGGCCTGTCGTTTCGTTCTCAAATCCCGAGGGGTCGCCTCCTACTTCTCCGCCTAGGCTGTACTGTGCCCATTCACCGTTGCTGTGGTTCCACCACCACTCGTGCATCCCGCCGTCTGTGCCTCGGTAGTAGATCTCTTGGTTGCCGTTTTGTCGCTGGAGCGCGAGTACGTCTCCGGCTGCTGAGCCGCCGAGGTTGTAGTAGCTCCATATCCAGTGGCCTGGATTGTTGATGTTGTTGTACCAGAGCTCACCAATGCCGCCGCCTCGCGCCCGGAAGTAAACAAACACCTGACCCGTAGATTCATTTACGAATCCAGTGGGATCGCCTCCCGGTTCTCCTCCGAGATTGTAGGGAGCCCACGTGCCAGTGCTCTGATTCCACCACCACTCATGAATAGCGCCGTCCGTGCCTCGGAAGAAGACTTCTTGGTTGCCCGACGACCGTACAATGGTGAATGGATTGCCGGCTGCGGGGCCGCCGTGTTCGTAGAAACTCCAGATCCATTTTCCTGGCTGATTGACGTTGTTGTACCACCACTCGCCGAGTTCGTTATTGGTGGCATGGTAATAGACATGCTGCTGGCCATTGGGCAGTTCGATCGCCGCGGGACGGCTAGGAGAGTTATATTCCGTGTATTCGGTGTGTAGCTGCAGGTTCGCTCCCCAGCCACCCATCGCGCTTACGCCGTAGTATCCCTCCAGGCCGTTCTCAACGCCAACGAGGGCGTAGTTCGCAGGATTTTCTGATAGATGCCAGCCAGAGCAGGTGGCATTGATAAGTTGAACTGCTTTGATTAGATTGGTTTGGGTGATCTTTGCTTCAAAATGCCCGGAACCAGCAGATCCTACTTCGAATGTACTGGTCGAGCCTGGCATCTCGGTTGCGTAGGATGTGCCGGGCCAGAAGTAAGTATTGATCTGGGACGACGGACTGGCGCATTCTTGGACTCGCTCGTTCTTCCATTGCGGGGCATCGTGGGCCGAGCGCCACTCTTGCAAGCAATACTCGATCACACCATGGAATGATGGTTCAGTGTCTTCCAACTCGGGGCAGACATATCCCCAACCGCCATAGGAGCTGCCGGAGGCATTGAAAGTGGACACTCCTGCTTCTACTGACAGGACGAGCGACGGTTCGCCGAATCCATTACCCCACGGCCGGTCGTTGCTTCCCTGGCTCCTCAGCGACACGTAGTGGCCTATACCGCAGGCTTCCCCCGCGCACCCTTTACCAGATGGTCCTCGCACAGCTTGTCCCCAATATGCGCCATCTGCTTGGCAGGCGTTATAGGCGTTTGCTGTTTTGTCACCCTCTTGATAGCTGCTGTAAGGGGTGGGCATACTGAGCCCGCTGATGGCCCCTTCGTTCGTAGAATCCTGATACTTCAGTTCACTACCAAGTCGCGCATAACTGCAGTAGTCTCCGCTTGAGGACAGTTGCGTCAAGTTCGTACTGCTCCCACCTTCAGACATATATTCGAGCCCGCCTGTATGACTCCCCGGTGTTGCCAAGTGCCCAGCACCTACGGAGTCACATGCTTCAGATGGCGAGCCAAGTTCCCCTGTCTGCCAACATGTCGAGTCGCCGTTTCCGTACCAATAGAAGCTCGAGGCACCGTAGGCCACGGATGAGAGAGCGAACAACAACAGGACTGCCAGCACAGCGGCAAAGGCCATCCGACACACGATGCCATTGGACAGGTTCGATGTGTGACTGTTGTGCGGCATCACGGTATTGGATTCCTTCCCTTCGGGGGTGGCTGGCAGGTGAGGCAATTCAGCAGATGCGATTAATAGTTGTCTCTGCCTATCTCCCGGAAGGGCCAATGTGTGCAGCAAACGGTGACTCACTTCTCACTTTGGGAACCGACTAGTTCCCGACATGTGCGGTCGAGGCGGTTCTCCGCTGTTGAGGTCAGCGCGGTATCGTTCATCCACGCAAGCCCTAAATGGACCGAAGTGTTCACCGAAGGCACCAGCGTCGGCCAAGGCGGGGGAAGTACGCGATTTTTGCTAAGGTCGCCGGGTGCTCACGGACGACACTCCGAAGATCAATCACTACCTATCGTCTGCCTCGCGCTAGCGGGTGATCCGCCATTCATCAGGGCTGTAGTCGTATGCGGTCGTGGTTTAGCTACGTCGTTCGCCGTAGTGAGCGCGAGATGCGGGATGTTGTGCTTCGCCATGGCATGTCCGAGCGCAAGACGATTCGCGCGGATGTTGCGCTCCGGTTCCTGCGAGGCGAGGGCATCGAGATCGGTGCTCTGGACTTTCCCCTGCGATTGCCCCGCGGAACTCGGGTACGCTATGTCGACTACGTCGATGAACCCGGGCTACGGGAGGCGCACGGCGGCACTTTGAGCGCCGGTAGACCATTGGTCGTCCCCGACGTAGTCGATGACGGCGCGCGCCTCGGGTCATTCGCCGATGCGTCGTTGGACTTCGTCGTCGCGAATCACATGCTCGAGCACGTGGAGGACCCAGTCGCCGCGCTCGGGCATCAACTGCGGGTTCTGAGACCGCATGGCGTTCTCTACCTGACTCTGCCCGACGCTCGCGATAGCTTTGACGCGGAGCGCGGGCGCACGACCGTCGAGCACCTGCTGCGAGATCACCGCGAAGGTTCAGAAGTTTCGCGGCGTGAACACTATGAAGAATGCGCGTACTTCATCGAGGGGCATCGTGATGAGATACTGGCGCAGCGCGTCCAAGAGATGGAGGCGGAACATCTGCATCCTCATTTTCATGTGTGGGAGCCGATTACTTTCGCCGGATTTCTCGCGGCGCTCGATCTGCCGTTTTCTCTAGAGCTGCTCCAAGCTGGTGTGGGCGAGTTCGTTACTGTTTTGAGAAAGCGGTAAACGTGAGCCCTTGGTGCGCTTTGATGACGCCGTGAGTTGAACTCAACCTATCGACGCCCTCGATGGGCGTTGATCAGTTGCTCCAACTGCAGAGCCAGTTCCAGCTCTGCCTGATGCTGCTCGACGATCGAAGGTCCTAATGCGCGTTCAATGAGATTCATGCGATTGCGCATCGTACGTCGACTGACCCTGAGAGCGCTCGCGGCCGCGGAACCGTTGCGGCCGGCGGCAAAGTAGTGACGGAGGGTAGCGCGGAGGGTTGTGCCGGCGACTTTCTGGTTATCAAGAGGTGAGAGATATGTGTCCACCAACCAGCGAGCGTGAGCATCTTGCTGGAGCCAGGGGGCCAAGAGCGCCACGTCGGCATAGTGTGTGAAGCGTTGAGGTCGGCGGAGCGAAACAAGCCAAGCACTCTGGGCCTGCCAGTGCGTGAGACGCCATCCCTCCACCCCCTCGGCAGGCTCTCCAAATGCGAGCGAGACTCCGCCTGGCAAGCCGGTTGACCGAAGGCGTTTGACGTCGCTTATTACATTCTGTCTGCTCGGTCCGCCCAGCCAAGCCCACACTTTCTCGTCACCGTGGGATACCTGCAGTAGGCGACAGTCCAGGCTGGCGACCAGGGCGCTGAGGGCCTGTGCTACACGCCCTCCCGTGCCGATGATACCCGTATGCCAGCCCTCCAGCTTATATCCGAACTGTGTCATGTCGAGGATCTCTCCGGCAAGCAATCGACGTACACGTTCCGCGCTACGCTGTTGGGGCGAGTTGCTCACACGTTGTGCCTCGCTGGTGTACTCCTTGCTGACTGACGTGATCAGGTCGTCGAGCACCAACGCATGTACCTCCTGGATGGAACGGAGCGTCGCGCCATAGTCCCGCAAATCGTCGCTGCCGGCCTCCTCCATCACAAGGTTCCCTATCAGCACATAGCCAGCCAGGTAGCAGCGCAGGACTGTGCCAAGTCCAACACCGCTGCGGGCGGCCCCGCGTGCTTGCTTCACCGCCTCCGGCGGGATAGACGGTGCATACGCATCCCCATCTTCGATGCTCGTCAGGGTGTATTCCAGGATCGCGACAATCGCTGTACGCTCTCCGTCTTTATGGTCACATCTACCCGAATCGACCGTGACGTTGTGGATGCGTGCTGCGAGCGCATTCTCGATCTCCGTGCGCCGGGAGCGCAGTCGTTTGACGAGGTCCTTGCGGACCTCGTCGTGTCGCTTCGGCTTCCCAGTCTCCTGGTCGTAGCTCCCTGCGCTTGGCATCGACTCGCGTGATTTCGACGAAGGTCTGTCGGTCAGCCACTCGCGCAAGCGCTACGACCAGCGCGTCGCTCGGGTGTCGCAATGATCAATCGGTTGATGGGACATCTCTGTGCCCGAGACGGTGAGCTGGCAAAGTGATCCTAACAGCATTTGGGAGCTCTTGACCGTGGGGCGCTAAGCCGCATGTCGAGAGGCTGGCGGCATGGCTCTCTCGCCTTCCCAAGCCTTTGGCCAAGCCGTCCGCGAGATTCGCAAGGAACGGGGGCTCAGCCAGGAACAGGCTGCCCTGGACGGCGGCATCGATCGCGCCTACTACGGGCACATAGAGCGCGCCAGTAAGAGTGCGACGCTGCGCACGATCTGGAAGATGGCGGCTGCCTTGGGCGTGCCGCCATCAGTGCTCTTTGCCAGGGCTGAGCAGATCCTAGAGGCGCAAACGCGCCCGCCGAATACGTGAGCAGTCCGCTGCGGCCTCAGCTTTGGGGGCCGTACGGAAGTCGCTGAACGGCGGCGTAAGAGCAGCGGTTCCCTGGGACGCTATGAGTGCGCCGGCTCCACCTGGCGTCGAGAGGTCGGAAGCCATAGAGCCCTACGGACTGATGCGCGTCCTCGCGACTCGCGAGGCACATACCCGCGGCGCACAAACCCTTGTAGGCCAACACATTCGGAGGGGGTGTTGACCGCAGACGCGCGACATCGAGTCGCGGCGCGGTGACCCCAACCGATCAACTCGTCGCTGCCGCGTCGGCGCCGGCGAGGGAAGGAGAATCAGCAATGACAAGACCCAGACATGCCCAGATCCGCGAACGCCGCCTCTCTGACGGGAGCATCGCGTACTGGGCAAGACTTAGCGTGGCCGTCAATGAACGTCGCGCTGTCGTTCTCGGCTACAGCCGAGAGGGCATGGATCGAGAGCAGGCGATTGAGGAGCTCCGGCGCCAGCAGGCGGCTGTGACCCTCGGCAAATGGCGGGACCCCGACGGTGGCGAGCCCACCGGTGACGAGCTCACATTCCATGCCTATGCGAGCGAATGGCTGGAGCGCAAGCGCCGCGAGCTGAGGCCGACGACGATCGCCGACTACGAATGGCGGCTGACCTCGCACCTGCTGCCGTTCTTCGCGAAGTACCGACTCGCCGAGATCGACCGCCGCGCGGTGGACCGCTACCGCGACGCCAAGCTCGCCGAGCGCGAGGAGATCGCGCGACGCCAGGAGCACGGATCGCCTTTGCACGACCGCCGCGGACAGGTCGTGCGAACACTCTCCAACCGCTCGATCAACATGACGATCGACCTGCTCTCCAACATCCTCACGGAAGCCGTCGAGCACGAGCTGATCGCGAGCAACCCTGCCACGGGTCGCAGGCGACGACTCAAGGCAGCCGCTCCGCGCCGCACCTGGCTGATGCCCGACGAGGTCGTGGACCTCATCAACGCAGCCGAACGGATCGACCGCGCGATCCGTCCGGCCACGCGTCAGAACGCCATGCGCGTCCGGGCGATGCGCGAGCAGGGCCACACGTTCAGGCAGATCGCAGCCAAGCTGAAGCTGGCCGTCTCGACCGCCTGCCGGCTCGCGGGACTGTCTCTCGACGCGCCTGCGAAGAGTCCTCGCCGCGCGATCGTCGCGACGCTTGCTCTGGCCGGCCTGCGAGCGGGCGAGCTGTGCGAACTGCGCTGGCGCGATGTCGATCTCGCCCATCGCGTCCTTCGCGTTCGCGGCACCAAGACCGACAAGGCCGCGAGAAGCGTCAAGCTGCTCGATCGGCTGCGTGATGAGCTGACGCGCTGGCAGCGCGCAGCGCCCATGAAAGGGCTTGACGATCTGGTCTTCCCGACCGCCAAAGGACGCAGGCGCGACACCGGCAACCTGCGCCAGCGGGTTCTCGCGCCGGCCATCCGCGAGGCCGACCGCGATCGCATAGCCCGCGGACTGTTGCCGCTCCCCACCCGCGTGACCCCGCATTCGCTGCGGCGCACGTTCATCTCTCTGCTGCTGGCGAGCGGAAGGCCGCTGCCCACCGTCCAGCGCCAGGCCGGCCACAGCGACGCCCACACGACGCTGAATATCTACGCGCAGGTCATCGACACCGACTTCGGCGCCAAGGAACGGCTCGAATGGCTCTGCGCGTACAGCGCCGAGGACGATGAAACGGATCGCCTCATGAAGCCCACCGACCCCGTCACGGGGGGTCGAGAGGGGTAGTTTCGGCAACTATTTCGGCAACAGCGCCGCTGAACGCCCGCGCGGCCGAGACGTCCCGATCCCAAAACCCGGCCCTGAGCAGGCACTTCTTCAGCGCGCCCGGCAAGATTCGAACTTGCGACCTCCCGCTCCGGAGGCGGGCGCTCTATCCACTGAGCTACGGGCGCAGGCGGCGTCGTTGCTGCCCGGCGCCTTCGCTCCCAGAGCTTACCGGCGTGCTCGCCGCCCGCGCTCGGCGGGCCCTCGATTCTCCCGCTCGGCCCATCCCGCCGCTACCGTTGCGCGCATGGATCTATCGGTCTTCTTCGCGGGCACGGGCGGTTCGGTGCCAAGCTCACGGCGCGGGCTGCCCGCCGTCCTGATCCGTCGGGGAGGCGAGCACGTCCTGATCGACTGCGGCGAGGGCACGCAGCGGCAGCTGATCAAGTCGGTCGGGACTGGCGGACATCGACAGCGTGTTCATCACCCATTTCCATGCCGACCATTGGCTGGGGCTGCCGGGGATGTTGAAGTCGTTCGCGCTGCGCGAGCGCATCCCAGCCGCTGAGCGTGTACGGGCCGCGGGGGCTGACGGGGCTGATGGAGCAGATGCGGTTCGTCTACGGGCGACTGCCGTATGAGCTGAGCGTCACCGAGCTCGCGCCCGCCGAGACCGTCGCGCGCGACGGGTATCTGATCGGTGCGATCCCGGTCCGCCACAAAGGCGATGCGTGCTACGGGTACGCGCTCGTGGAGGACACCCGTCCCGGGCATCTGGATCCGGAGCTCGCGCAGCGGCTCGGGGTCAGGCCCGGCCCGGACTTCGGCCGGTTGCAGCGCGGGGAAACCGTCGACGGCGTCACACCCGAGCAGGTGCTCGGCACGGCGCGGGCCGGGTCGCAAGGTCGTCGTCTCCGGCGATACCGCTCCGTGTGAGTCGCTGATCGTCGCCGCGCACGAATCCGACCTGCTCGTGCACGAGGCCACGTTCGCCGAGGAGGAGTCAGAGCGCGCGCGCCAGACCTCGCATTCCACCGCCCGGCAGGCGGCCGAGGTCGCGCGCGAGGCGCAGGTGCGGATGCTCGCGCTGACGCACATCTCCAGCCGCTATCCCGGCGGAGAGTTGCGCGAGCAGGCGCGCGAGGTGTTTGCGCAGACGGAGGCGCCGCGCGACTACGACACGATCGAGGTCCCGTTCCCCGAGCGCGGCGAGCCTCGGCTGGTGCGCTGGTCTGAGCGCCGCGCGCGCGAGGAGGCGCCCACGGAACCGGTCGCCGCGGGGTAGATCCTCGGCCGGTGTGTCCAGTCGCGCTGATACAGTCCGGCGCGATCCTTTAACCCGGTCCCGAGAGGCCAGGAAGGAAGCATGGACGAGAGTAGTCGCAGCGAGAAGACCGTCCTCCACGAGGGGGACATACAGCGGGCGCTGACGCGTATCGCTCATGAGATCGCCGAGCGCAATCCCGAGGATCGGGGGATCGCCATCGTTGGAATCCATCGTCGCGGGGCCTTCCTCGCACACCGTCTCAAGGATCTGCTCGAAGACTTGAGCCATGCCGAGATCCCGCTCGGGGACTTGGATATCGGCTTCTACCGCGACGATGTCGCCAGTCGTCCCGACGCTCCGGTAGTGCACGCCTCGCACATCGACTTCGACGTGACCGCACGCACGGTCGTGATCGTCGACGACGTGCTCTACACCGGCCGCACGGTGCGCGCGGCGATCGAGGCGCTGTTCGACTACGGCCGTCCCGAGCGCGTGCAGCTCGCGGTGCTCGCCGATCGCGGCCACCGTGAGCTGCCGATCAGGCCCGATTACGTCGGCAAGAACCTGCCGACCTCGCGCGCCGAGCACGTGTGCGTGCGCCTCGCCGAGCTGGACGGCATCGACGAGGTTGCCATCGCCCCGGGCACGCATGGCGGCGCTGGATCGGCGTCCTCACCAACGGCTTCGCCGTCGGTGCCGACCGATCGAAGATCGGCCAGCGTACCCAGTACGCCATGCGGGGTGGGCGGGCCTTCAATATCTGGACCAGCTTGCCCTGCGAGCCCGGTGTGAGGATGCATGAGGCACGAGAACAGCGCATGAACCACCTGCTGTCCATCGAGGATCTGGACCGTGAGGCGATCGAGCGGATCGTCTCCCAGGCCGCGCGGTTCGCGGAGGTGTCAGACCGTGAGATCAAGAAGGTGCCGGCGCTGCGCGGGAGGATGGTGCTGAACCTGTTCTACGAGGCATCTACCCGTACGCGCAGCTCGTTCGAGCTGGCGGCCAAGCGCCTGTCCGCGGACGTGGTCAACTTCGCGGTCAACGGCTCGAGCGTTGAGAAGGGGGAGTCGCTGAAGGACACCGTCCTCACGCTGAGCGCGCACAAGCCCGACGCGATCGTCCTGCGCACGCCCTGGGCGGGCGCGGCCGAGCTCGTCTCCAGATGGTGCAGCGCGGCGATCGTCAACGCCGGCGACGGCAAGCACGAGCACCCGACGCAGGCGCTGCTGGACGTGTACACGCTGCGCGAGCGGCTCGGCTCGATCGACGGCTGCTCGATCTGGATCGTCGGCGACGTCGCCCACTCGCGCGTGGCGCGCTCGAACATCATCGCGTTCCAGCGCATGGGCGCCCGCGTGACGGTCGCCGGCCCGCCGACGCTGATCCCGCGCGAAATCGAGGCGCTCGGCTGCGAGGTGCGCTGCACGCTGGACGAGCTGAGCTCGGCCGATGTGGTGTATGCGCTGCGCATGCAGCACGAGCGTATGAGCGAGCAGTGGGTGCCGTCGCTGCGCGAGTACGCCTCCTGGTTTCAGATCAACGGCCGCCGGCTCTCGCCGCGCCAGGTGCTCATGCACCCCGGCCCGGTCAACCGTGGCGTTGAGCTCTCCGGCGAGGTTGTCGACTCTCCGCAGGCGCTCATCGCCGAGCAGGTGCAGGCCGGCGTGGTCGTGCGCATGGCCGTGCTGTATGAGCTTCTCTCCGGCGCGCACGTCCCCAGACCCGTCCCCGAGCCCCAGCTCGCGTAATGGCCGCCACCACTCTCATCCAAGGGCCGACCGCACCGGCCGAGCTGCTGCTGCGGGACGTCCACGTCCTGGACCCCCGTGCCGACATCGATGCCCGTCACGACGTGCTCGTGCGGGATGGGCTGATCGCCGAGCTGGGCGAGCCCGGCGGCGTCGAGGGGCCGGACGGGATCGAGACGGTCGCGGGAGGCGGCAGACACCTGTTGCCGGCGTTCGTCGACCCCCACGTGCATCTGCGCACGCCGGGGCAGGAGCACAAGGAGGATCTGGAGACCGGCACGCGGGCGGCCGCGGCCGGGGGGTTCGGCGCGGTGATCGCGATGCCGAACACCGACCCGGTGATCGACTCCGCGCCGCTGCTGCGGTCGCTGCGCGACGCCGCCGCGCGTGAGGCGCGCGTCCCGGTCGGGTTTCTCGCGGCGATCACTCGCGGGCTGTCCGGCGAGGAGCTGACGGAGATGGCGGAGCTGCGCGAGCAGGGCGCGCTCGGGTTCACCGACGACGGGCGACCGGTGTCATCGGCGGGGATGCTGCGCAAGGCGCTGCAATATCAGCGACTGTGCGGTGGCGTGATCAGCCTGCACGAGGAGGACCCCACGCTGTCTCACGGCGGTGCGATGCGTGAGGGCGCCGTCAGCGCTGCGCTCGGCATCGGCGGGATTCCCACGGTGAGCGAGTCCACGATGGTCGCGCGCGATGCGGAGCTGGCGATGTACGAGCGGGCGCGCGTTCATTTTCAGCATCTGAGCTGCGCCGCCTCGGTGCAGGCCGTGGCCCACGCTCGAGCTGCCGGCGGACGCGTCAGCGCCGAGGTCACGCCCCACCATCTGCTGCTCACCGACGAGTCGGTGCGCGGCCTCGACACGCGCATGAAGATGAATCCCCCGCTCGCCGGCGAGGCCGACCGTGAGGCGCTGATCGCCGGCCTGCGCGACGGCACGATCGACTGCGTCGCCACCGACCACGCCCCGCACGCACGCGAGGAGAAGGAAGTCCCGTTCGAGCAGGCGCCGATGGGCACCACCGGTCTGGAGACCGCTTTCGCCGCGCTCTACACCGGCCTGGTGATGACCGGCGAGCTGTCCCTCGGCCTGCTCGTGCAGCGGATGACCGCCGGCGCGGCCCTGTTCGAGCTGCCGACCCCGACGATCGCCACCGGTGAGCCGGCCAACCTGACGCTGGTGGATCTCGACGCCGAGTTCCTCGCCGGCGAGCGCGGGTGGGAGAGCCGCTCGGAGAACTGCTGCTTCGCCGGGCGCCGCCTGCGCGGGCGCGTGCTGCTCACAGTGGCCGCCGGTGCGATCGTCTACCGCGAGCGTGTCTTCTCGGTGGTGGCGGCGTAATGAGTTTGCTCGACCGCGACAAGACCGCGCTCGTCGTCGTGGACATCCAGAAGGGATTTCGTCCATACGCTTCGTTCGCGGGTGTCGCCGACGCCTCGCGCAAGCTGGTGCAGGCCGCGCGCATCCTCGACATCCCCACCATCGTCAGCGAGCAGTATCCGAAAGGCTTGGGCCACACCGCGCCCGAGGTCGGGCTCGACGGTGAGCGACCGATCGAGAAGACGGTCTTCTCCGCCGCGCGCGCGGACGGGTTCGACCTGGGCGAGCGCACGCAGGCGCTCGTGTGCGGGATCGAGACGCACGTGTGCGTCAGTCAGACCGTCCACGATCTGCTCGAGCGGGGCGTCGAGGTGCATGTGCCGGCGGACGCCGTCGGCTCGCGGCATGAGATCGACTACGAGCGGGGTCTCGAGCGGCTGGAGCGCGCGGGTGCGGTCGTGACGACGGTTGAGGCCTCGCTGTTCGAGCTGCTGGAGCGCGCGGGTACGCCCGAGTTCAAAGCCGTGCAGAAGTTGATTCTCTGAGATGCGCGACGCGACGGGGTATGTGCTGCTTGAGGACGGCACGCGCTTTGACGGGATCGCCTGCGGCGCGGAGGGACATGCCCTCGGTGAGATCGTGTTCACGACCGGCATGACCGGCTATCAGGAGTCGATGAGCGACCCGTCGTTCGCGGGGCAGCTGATCGCGTTCACCTACCCGCATGTCGGCAACTACGGGGTGAGCGCCGAGGCGATGGAGTCCGAGCGTCCGTGGGCGCGCGCCGCGATCATGCGCGAGGCCTGCGACCGCGAGGACGCCCCCGGCGCGGAGGGCGGCTGGCTGCAGTGGCTCGCCGACTGTGGCATCCCGGCGATCAGCGGCGTGGATACGCGCGCGCTCGTCATCCACATCCGCGATCAGGGCGCGATGCGCGGCGGAGTGTTCGCGGCGGCGACGCCTGTCGATGAGGCCCGTGCCCTGATCGAATCGGAGCCTCCGATGGCCGGCCGGGATCTCGCCCGACAGGTGACCCCGTCGGCGGTCAGCCGCCACGGCGAGGCGAACGCCGGACCGCACATAGCCGTGCTCGACACCGGCATCAAGGCATCGATGGTGCGCGAGCTGGTCGCCCGCGGCGCCCGCGTGACGCTGTACCCATGTACGACCTCTCCCGCCGAGCTGCTCGTCGACGATCCCGACGCGGTGTTCCTCGCCAACGGCCCCGGCGATCCGGCGGCGCTCGACTATGTCGTCGACACCGTGCGCGAGATTGTCGGCTGCAGAGCCAGTGTGGGGCATCTGCCTGGGCCACCAGCTGCTGTGCCGCGCGGTCGGCCTGGACACGTTCAAGCTCCCGTTCGGCCACCACGGTGCGAACCATCCCGTCAAGGACCTGCAGACCGGCCGCATCGAGATCACCTCCCAGAACCACGGCTTCGCCGCGCTCGGGCCGGGCGGCGCACGCACGATCGCCGCCGACGAGCCGGTGCGTTGGCAGACCGACTTCGGCGAGGCGCAGCTCTCGCACGTGAACCTGTACGACCGCACGGTCGAGGGGTTGGAGCTGCTCGAGGTGCCGGGCGGGACAGTTCAGTATCACCCCGAGGCGGGCCCGGGACCGCACGACAGCCTGTACCTGTTCGATCGATTCCTGCAGCGGATCGAGGAGGCGACGTAGCGGTATGGGAGGTGGATTTTTGGGGGTAACCCATAGCGCGTATCTCCTACGGCCGTACCGCCACCGGTTACCGCACCTGTCGGCATCGCGCGAGCGCTGCACGCCCGCCGCCCGATTGGGGTCTCAGCGCACCGATGCCTAGGCGCGATGACATCCACAAGATCCTGATCCTCGGCTCGGGCCCGATCGTGATCGGGCAGGCCGCCGAGTTCGACTACTCGGGGGTGCAGGCGTGCAAGGTGCTGCGCGAGGAGGGGTATGAGATCGTGCTCGTCAACTCCAACCCGGCGACGATCATGACCGATCCCGAGCTCGCGGATGCGACCTACGTCGAGCCGCTGCTGCCCGGCCCGGTGGCGCAGGTCATCGCGCGGGAGCGTCCAGACGCGCTGCTGCCCACGCTGGGCGGGCAGACGGCGCTGAACCTGGCCAAGGCGCTGCACGACGACGGCACCCTCGACCGCTATGGCGTGGAGCTGATCGGCGCCAACTACGAGGCGATCGCGTGTGCGGAGGACCGGGAGCTGTTCGGGGAAGCGATGGCGGGCGCGGGTCTCGCGATGCCCAAGAGCGCGATCGCGACGACGCGCGAGCAGGCGACCCAGGCGCTGCCCGCGTTGGGGTTGCCCTGCATCGTGCGCCCTGCCTACACGCTCGGCGGGCGCGGCGGTGGGATCGCGCGCACGTCCGAGGAGTTCCTCACGATCGTCGAGCGTGGGCTTGAGGCCTCGCCGATCGGCCAGGTACTGCTCGACCAGTCGGTCCTCGGCTGGGGCGAGTTCGAGCTGGAGGTGATGCGCGACAACGCGGACAACGTCGTGATCGTGTGCTCGATCGAGAACGTCGACCCGATGGGCGTGCACACGGGCGACTCGGTGACGGTGGCGCCGCAGCAGACGCTCACCGACCGCTTGTATCAGCGCCTGCGCGACCAGGCGATCGCGGTGATCCGCGCGGTGGGCGTGGAGACGGGCGGCTCGAACGTGCAGTTCGCGGTCAACCCGGAGACCGAGGAGATCCTCGTGATCGAGATGAACCCGCGCGTGTCGCGCTCCTCGGCGCTGGCCTCGAAGGCGACCGGGTTCCCGATCGCGAAGATCGCCGCGCGCCTGGCGGTGGGGTACCGGCTGGAGGAGATCGACAACGACATCACCGGCGTGACCCCCGCGTGCTATGAGCCGACGATCGACTACGTCGTCGTGAAGTGGCCGCGGTTCGCGTTCGAGAAGTTCCCTGGCACGAGCTCGACGCTGACCACGCACATGAAGTCCGTCGGCGAGGCGATGGCGATCGGGCGCACGTTCGGGCAGGCCTTCGCCAAGGCGCTGCGTTCGCGCGAGCTGGACAAGCCCCCATGTCTGGACGCCGTCGGAGAACGGGCGCTGCTGGACGGGTTGGAGGTCCCCGGCCCGGATCGGTTCGAGGCGATTCTCGAGCTGCTGCGCCGCGGTGTGGGCGTGGAGGCGATCCGCGCCCGCACGTCGATCGACCCGTGGTTCCTGCGCGAGCTGCTCACCTTGGCCGAGGATCCGGACGCCCCGTTCGCGGGCGAGCGAGGATTTCGCTCGGTCGATACGTGCGCTGCGGAGTTCCCCGCCCGAACCCCCTACTACTACTCGGGCTGGGAGCGCCCGTCATCGGCGGGCAAAGCGCCCAGCAACGAGGTCGTGCGGGGTCAGCGCCCGTCGATCGTGATCCTCGGCGCCGGCCCGAACCGGATCGGGCAGGGGATCGAGTTCGACTACTGCTGCGTGCACGCCGCCATGACCGTGCGCGAGTCCGGCCGTGACGCGGTGATGATCAACTGCAACCCCGAGACGGTCTCGACCGACTACGACACCTCCGACAGGCTGTACTTCGAGCCGCTGACGCTCCAGGACGTGCTCGGGGTCATCGCGGTCGAGCAGCCCGAGGGCGTGGTCGTGCAGTTCGGCGGGCAGACCCCGCTGAAGCTCGCAGCCGGACTGGCCGCGGCGGGCGTGCCGCTGCTGGGCACGAGCGTCGAGGCGATCGACCTGGCGGAGGACCGTGGGCGGTTCGGCGCGCTGCTGGCCGAGCTGGGCTACTCCGCGCCGCCGTATCGCGACGGCGTGCTCGGTGCAGGAGGCCCTCACGCAGGCCGACGAGGTCGGCTATCCGCTGCTCGTGCGCCCGTCCTACGTGCTGGGGGGCAGGGCGATGGAGATCGTCTACTCGCGCGAGGGTCTCGCCGACTATCTCAGCCGCGAGCCTCCCCCGGAGCGCGGGCGGATACGCCGACGCGCCACCCGGGATGTCGTCGAAGCCGTCCATCTTCCTGGACCGCTTTCTGGAGAACGCCACCGAGGTCGACGTCGACGCGCTGTGCGACGGCACGGAGGTGTGGATCGGCGGGATCATGCAGCACGTCGAGGAGGCCGGGGTCCATTCCGGCGACAGCGCGTGCGTGCTGCCCCCGCACTCGCTCGGCGAGGAGATGCTCGAGCAGATCCGCTCTGCCACGCGCGAGCTCGCGCTTGCGATCGGCGTTGTCGGGCTGATGAACGTGCAGTACGCGGTGTACTCGGGCGAGCTGTACGTGATCGAGGCCAACCCGCGCGCCTCGCGTACGGTGCCGTTCGTGTCCAAGGCCGTCGGCGTGCCGCTTGGCGAAGCTCGCGTGCCGGATCATGCTGGGCGAGCGGATCGCTGATTTCGAGCTGCCCGCCGGCCGGCAGGGTCTGGGGTACGGCGATCACGTGTCGGTCAAGGAGGCGGTGCTGCCGTTCGATCGATTCGAGGGCTCCGACGCGGTGCTCGGTCCGGAGATGCGCTCCACGGGCGAGGTGATGGGGATCGCGCCCGGATTTCCCGACGGCGTTCGCCAAGGCCCAGGCCGCCGCGGGCGTGCCGCTGCCGGGCGAGGGCACGGCGTTCATCACGGTCACCGACTCCGACAAGTCGGGCGCGTTCGCGATCGCCCAGACGCTGCACGACGTCGGCTTTGCGATCGTCGCCACGCGCGGCACCGCCGAGGCGATCGCGCGCATGGGCGTGCCGGTGCAGCGGTTGAACAAGATCGGCGAGGGCTCGCCGCACGTGCTCGACTGGATCGAGCGGGGCGACGTGCATCTGGTCGTGAACACTCCCACGGGCTCGGGCGCGCGCACCGACGGCTGGGAGATCCGTCGCGCGGCGGTCGCGCACGGGATCCCCTGCCTGACTACGCTCGCGGCGGGCGTCTCGGCCGCGCGCGCGATCTCGCGAGCGCGCGCCGACGGCGAGCCCGAGGTGCTGTGCCTGCAGGAGCTGCACGCCGCGAACCGCCCGGGGAGAGCCGGCCGGACGGCGCCGGAGTCGCATAGGTGGACGCCACGATCGGGCGAACCCTCGCCTCGCCGCGCCGCCGGCTGCTGAGGGTCACGGCCAACGAGCGTCTCGGCGCCTACCGCCTGTTGCGCGTCGCAGATCCCGATGGGCCGACGCCGGACCCGGGGCAGTTCGCGATGCTCGCGGCCGCCGAGCGCTGGGGCGGGGGGGAGAGGACGAGCGCCCGTACCTGGCCCGCGCGTTCTCGGTCGCGCGCGTGCATGACGGCGAGGCGCACTATCTGCTGGAGGACGTCGGACCCGGGAACCCGCCGTCTGTGTGAGCTGGGGCCGGGGGAGGGTATGTGGGTGCTGGGGCCGCTCGGCCGCGGGTTCGCCCCGCCGCAGGAGGAGCGCCGCGCGCTGCTGGTCGGCGGCGGCATCGGAATCGCGCCGCTGGCGATCCTGCAGGACACGCTCACCGCGGACGGAGTCTCGAACACGGTCCTGCTCGGTTTTCGCGACGGTCCCCACGCCGCCGGTGCGGCGCTGTTGAGCGATGCGATCGTTGCCACCGACGATGGCTCTGTCGGCCACGCCGGACTCGTCACCGACCTGCTGAGCGCCGAGTTGGACCGGGACGGGGACGCGGTCGTCTACGCATGCGGTCCCGCGCCGATGCTGGAGGCCGTCCGCGCTTTGTGCGCGGCGCGCGGACGCCCGCCCAGCTCGCGCTGGAGGCAGGCATGGCGGTTCGGCGCGCTACGGGTGTCGTGCCGCACGCGACGGTCGCTCTGCGGGTTCGGGCCGTGTCGATGCCTCGACGGCTGTGACGTCGTGCCGATACGCGTGCGGGCGGATACCTGCGTCGTGTGCGTTCGGACGGTCCCGTGCTCGACGCGTCGCCACGCTCCGATCATGTGGACCCTCACGCGGGAGCGCCGGCATGAGCCAGGTCGAGTTCTGCGGCATGACGCTGGCGCATCCGGTGATCAACGGCTCGGGCACGTTCGACGCGATCGCCGCCCGGCGCGCGTTCGGCGATGCACTGGTGCAGGAGTTCCCGTTCGCCGCGTTCGTCTCGAAGACGATCACGCTGCGCCCGCGCGAGGGCAACCCGCCGCCGCGACTGTGGGAGGCGGCGGCGGGGCTGGATCAACTCGATCGGGCTGCCCAACCGCGGCCTGGACGGCTATCTGGCCGAGGATCTGCCGACGCTCGCGCAGCTGGCTGCCGGTGCCGCTGATCACGAACGTGATGGGTTCCACCGCGGCGGAGATCTCCGAGCTGCGTGCAGGCGTGCGACGCGCGCGTGGAGATCGCGGCGATCGAGCTGAACGTGTCGTGCCCGAACGTGCACACGGGCCTTGACATCGGCGCCGATCCCCGCCAGCTGGAGGCGGTCGTGAGGACGGTGCGCCCGCATACGCGCAAGCCGTTGATCGTGAAGCTGACGCCCAACACAGCCGACGTGGCCGCCTGTGCGCGCGCCGCGCAGGAGGGCGGGGCGGACGCGGTGTCGCTGATCAACACGCTCCGAGCGATGGCGCTCGCGCCGCGGACTGCGCGCGCTCGGTGCTGGTGACCCGCGAGCGGCACGCGGCAAGGACGCCGGCTCCCACGAGCGCGACGGGCCGCTGTCAACCCGTCGAGGCGGTGGCTGGGCGGCGGCACGGGCGGCCTGTCCGGAGCGGCGATCCGGACCGTCGCGCTCGCGCAGGTGGCCGCTGCCGCGGCGCGCGTGGAGATCCCCGTGATCGGTATGGGCGGCGTGCAGGACGCGGCGCATGCGCAGGATCTGCTCGACGTCGGCGCGACGCTCGTGGCGGTCGGGACGGAGAGCTTCCGCGAGCCCCTTGCGGGCGCACGGATCGCACGCGGTCTCGCCGCCTGTTCTGCTTGATCGATCTCGACGACTGGCTGCGTGGCCAAACGCGGCGGCGGATAAAAACCCCTGCAAACGCGCCATGCCACCGTACAGAAGCCTCGACATAGCTGGACCTCAGGTTGAGGTATAGATGAATTCGTATGGTTTTCCTTGATCGTCGCGCGCCGGTGTGTAGACTCGCCGCCCATGGCGACGGCGACCGAATCGACGGGCTCCAAGCACGTTATGGCCCCCGAGCGGTCGCTAAATCAGCGCATGGACGCGCTCGCGCGAGCCAACCGCATTCGCACCAAGCGCGCCCAGCTCAAGCGCGACCTGAAGGCCGGTCGGCTGTCGATTCACGCGCTGTTGCTGAACCCGCCCGAGTACCTGGAGACCGCCAAGGTGTTCGACATGCTGCTGGCCGTCCCCAAGTACGGGCGCGTGAAGGTCAACAAGATCCTCGCCCACTGCCGGATCTCGCCGAGCAAGACGATCGGCGGACTCTCCGAGCGCCAGCGCAGCGAGCTGGTCTCGCTCCTGCGTCGATAGCACACTCCCGCCGCGGCCGCACATTAGGGTCCAGCTCGTGGCGCGCGTGTTCGTCATCACGGGACCCTCGGGGGTCGGCAAGGGGACGCTCATCAGGGGACTGATGGAGCGACTGCCCCAACTGGAGCTGTCCGTGTCCGCGACCACGCGCGCGCCGCGCCCGGGCGAGCGAGACGGCGTCGATTACCACTTCCTCACGCGCGAGGAGTTCGACCGCAAAGTCGCCGCCGGCGAGTTCGTCGAGCACGCCGACTATGCCGGGCGCAGCTACGGGACGCTGCGCAGCGAGCTGCAGGCGCGCGTGCGCGCGGGCATGCCGGTCGTGCTGGAGATCGAGGTGCAGGGCGCCAGGCAGGTGCGCGCCGCGATGCCCGACGCCGTGCAGGTGTTCATCGCGCCACCGTCGCTCGCTGCGTTGCGCACGCGCCTGGTCGGTCGCGGAACCGACGACGGCGAGGAGGTCGAGCGCCGCTGGCGGGTCGCCGAGCAGGAGCTCACCGCCCAGCCCGAGTTCGCCCACGTCGTCGTCAACGACCGGCTCGAGGACGCTCTCGCCCAGCTGACGGAGATAGTGCGCGAGACGCTGAATTGAGGGGGGAGGGTCGGGAGGGGGACCTGTCCTCCTCTGTTCAGACTACGGCTCGAGGACGCTCTCGCCGGCTGACGGAGGTCGTTGCCGCCAGGTCGGAGCGAGCAGAGCCACTACACTGCAAGGTCAACCAGGAAAGGTCCACACCCAGTGATTTCACCGCGCATCGACAGACTGCTGGACAACGTCGACTCCAACTACGCCAGCGTGCTCGTGGCCGCCAAGCGCGCGCGCCAGATCAACAGCTACTACCACAACCTCGGCGAGGGCACGTTCGACGAGTTTCCGCCGCCGATGGTGGACACGGCCTCCAAGAACTACCTCACGATCGCCCTCGAGGAGGTAGCCGCAGGAAAGATCAAGTACCACTACCGCTAGACCGCGGATCGCAAGCGCGCCACCAGTGCTTGCCGATGGTCGGCGGGCCGTCTAAAAGCTAGGCCATGTCACGAATCCTGCTCGGCGTAAGCGGCGGCATCGCCGCGTACAAGGCGCTCGAGCTAGTGCGCCTGGCGACGGGTGCCGGGCACGCGGTCAGGGTGGTGCAGACCCCGGCGAGCAGGCGGTTCGTGGGGGCGGCGTCGTTCGAGGCACTGACCGGCGCGCCGGTGCTCGTCAGCGAGTTCGAGCGCGACCCCGCGCGTGGGGCGTTTCCCGGGCAGCCGCTGCCCGAGCACGCGCCACTCAGCCATCTCGAGCTGGTAGCGCGCGCTGAGGTGTACTTGATCGCGCCCGCCTCGGCGAACACGATCGCCAAGCTCGCCGCCGGCCTGGCGGACAACCTGCTGAGCAGTTGCGCGCTGGCCGCGGACTGTCCGCTGGTGATCGCCCCGGCGATGAACAACCGCATGTACGAGCATCTCGCGACGCAGGCGAACCTCAGGACGCTGCGCGAGCGCGGCGCGTGGATCGTCGAGCCCGACAGCGGACGGCTCGCCTCGCACGGCGAGCACGGCGTCGGTCGCCTGGCCGAACCGGCACGGATCCTCACGGCGTGCGAGGAAGCGCTCGCGGAGTCCTCCGCCGGCGCCCCGACCCACGAGGAGACTCGGCCCGGCGCAAGCGCATGGCGGGGGCTCAGAGTGCTCGTCACGGCCGGCGGCACGCGCGAGCCGATCGACAGCGTCAGGTTCGTCGGCAACAGCTCCTCGGGACGCATGGGGCTGGCGCTCGCGCGCGCGGCCCTCGCGCGCGGAGCCGAGGTGACGGTGATCGCCGCCAACGTCGCGCTCGAACCTCCTGCCGGCGCGGCCTGGCGCGAGGTCTCGACGGCCGCCGAGCTGCGGCGAGCCTGCGAGGAGGAGTTCCCCACATGCGACGTCCTGCTGATGGCGGCGGCCGTGGCCGACTTTCGCCCGGCGAGCCCGGCCGCGGGCAAGATCAAGAAGGCTGGGCGTGAGCGCCTGCAGGTCGAGCTGGAGGCGACCGCGGATGTGATCGCCGGCCTGGCCGAGCGCCGGCGCCCCGATCAGACGCTCGTCGGATTCGCCGCCGAGCACGGCGAGCGCGCGATCGAGCACGGCAGGAGCAAAGCTCGCCGGCAAGGGACTGGATGCGGTCGTCGTCAACGACATCTCGCGCACCGACATCGGCTTCGAGGTCGATGCCAACGAGGTCACGATCCTCACCGCCGGCGAGCAGCGGGAGATCACCGAGCGACACGTGCCACGCGCACGCAAGGCGCAGGTCGCCGCGGCGATCCTCGATGCCGTCGAGACTCTGCGCGCGCGGCTGCGGTAGCCCGCGCTCCGGGCTTGGGCGGCGGCCGTCGACCGCAGCCGGGGAGGTTTGCCGAGCCTGCCACGCCGGCTCTAAAATGGCGTCGATGGAGAGCGTCTACGACCTCTACCGGCGAGGTTGCGACCTGCTCGACCACGGCGACCACGAGGCCGCGGTCGTGCCGCTCAGTCGCGCGCGCGATCTGGAGCCCGACAAGGCCTCGATCCGCGAGGCGCTCGGGCGGGCGCTGTTCCACGCCCGGCGCTACGAGAGCGCCGCCGCGGAGTTCGAGGCGGTTGCCTCCAGGACGCCGACCAACGATTACGCGCTGTTCTGCCTGGGCCGCTCGATGCAGCTGCTCGGACGTCATCGCGAGGCCTGTCAGCCGTTGGCGTTGGCGTGCTCGCTGGCGCCCGAGCGTGAGGACTACCGGCGCTACCGCGACCGCGCCCGACGCGCGGCCCACGGCGATTGAACAGCGGCGAGCGCCGGGCCAGCGGATGATCGGCACTCGCCCCGATGCTATTCTCGACCGACAGCTTTCGTGCCGACCGATCGGAGATCGGCCAGCAGATGCGGTTGCAGTACCGAGAGTGGGCGCCCGCCCGCTTTTTTTGCGTAAGGATTGAGTGATGACCCCGCTGCAGACAGATATAGAGACGCGCCTGGCCACCAGCCAGCCCGACATCGAGGTGCTGCTCGCGGAGATCGTCGGCGGGCGCTGCCTGCGTGTGTTCATCGACCATCCGGATGGCGTGACGCTCGCCATGTGCGAGCGCGTGACCTCCGAGCTGAACGATCTGCGCGAGCGCTACTCGCTCGAGGTGTCCTCGCCCGGCAGCGAGCGACCGCTGACGAAGCCCGCCCATTTCCGGCGCTTCGTCGGGCGACGCGCGAGGGTGCGTGCGCGTCATCCCCTGCCGATCGGTCAGCGACCCATGCGGAGCTTCACCGGAGAGCTGGTGGGAGCTTCCGAGGATGAGGTCACGCTGGCCGCCGACGGTGGCGTCATCGCGATTCCGTACTCGGAGATCCGTCGTTCGAACCTGGTTGAGGAGTGAGGCCCAGACATGTCACGCGAAATACTCGAGGCGATGCACGCGCTGGCGCGCGAGAAGGGGATCGAGCCGGAGAAGCTGATGGTCGCGCTCGAGGATGCGCTGCTGTCCGCTTACAAGAAGCAGCCCGGCTCGGCCAAGTACGCGCGCGTGGAAATGGATCGTGAGACGGCCGACTTTCGCGTCATCGAGCTGATCATCCCCGAACGGCTGGAGGCGCACCTGATCGTCGAGACGATCGACGAGGAAACGACGATCGACCCCGAGACGGGGGAGATGCGCGAACCCGAGGAACCGGAAATCGACCCCGCCAAGTTCGCCGAATACCGCGATCAGATCGACGAACGCGACGTGACGCCCGACGACTTCGGACGGATCGCGGCGCAGACGGCCAAGCAGGTGATCCTGCAGCGCATCCGCGAGGCCGAGCGGGACATGATGTACGAGGAGTACCGCGACCGCGTGGGCGAGCTGATCACGGGCATCGTGCAGCAGTCGGACTCCCGCTACACGCTCGTGCAGCTGCGCGAACGGGTCGAGGCGCTGCTGCCGAAGTCCGAGCAGGTGGAGGGCGAGCGCTACGACCACTCCCAGCGGATCAAGGCCGTCATCAAGGAGGTCTCCCCGTCCACGAAGGGACCCTCGATCATCGTCTCCCGCCGCGATCCCGAGCTGATCAAGAAGCTGTTCGAGCTCGAGGTGCCGGAGATCGCCGACGGTCTCGTGGAAATCGCCAACGTCGCGCGCGAGCCGGGCTACCGCTCGAAGATCGCGGTCGTCTCGAACACCGACGGCGTCGATCCGGTCGGCGCGTGCGTGGGGCCGCGCGGCTCGCGCGTGCGGATGGTCGTCTCGGAGCTGCGCGGCGAGAAGATCGACATCATCCCCCACAACGACGAGCCCGCGCGGTTCGTCGCCAAGGCGCTCTCGCCCGCGCGGGTGCGCGAGGTGCTCGTCGACGACGAGGCCAAGCAGGCCACGGTGATCGTGCCCGACGATCAGCTCTCGCTGGCGATCGGCCGCGAGGGTCAGAACGCGCGTCTGGCGGCGCGGCTGACGGGCTGGCGCGTGGACATCCGCTCGGAGACCGAGTTCGCCGCCGAGGAGGCTCGAGCACGGCTACGAGGAGGAGGAGGTCCAGGGCCGCTGCGCCGCGGTCCTCTCCAACGGTCGTCGCTGCCCGAACGCGTCGCTGCCGGGCTCGCGCTACTGCGGCTTGGAGACACACCAGGCGCTGGCGAGCATCGCGACCGACAACGTCGCCGACCTGAACGCGCCCGCGGGCGCGTCGGCAGAGGAGGAGGCGACCGTGGATGAGGATGTGGTCGCGCTCGCCCATGACGGTGAGACCGATGCCGCCCCCGAGGCCCCGACGGTGGACGCGCCGGAGACGGGGAGCGCCGCCGATGCGCCGGTGGATATCCCCATGGACAAGCCGGTAGACATGCCGATGGACAAGCCCGTGGATATCCCCATGGACAAGCCGGTAGACATGCCCATGGACAAGCCCGTGGACATGCCGATGGACAAGCCCGTAGACATGCCCATGGACAAGCCGGTAGATATCCCCTTGGATAAGCCCGTGGATACACCGATGGACAAGCCGGTGGATCTTTCCGTAGAAGCAGCGGACACCTCGGACGAACCCGTCGCCGAGGAGGCGCCCGCCGAGGAGCCGGCGCCATAGGCTCACATGTCCCCCGGCGCAGGTGCGTCGGCTGCGGGCGCACGGCGCCGAAGCCAGAGCTGGTAAGGATCGCGCTCACCGATCGAGGATCGGCCGGCACCGGTGAGAGGCGTAGCGCGCGACGGGCGGAGCTCGACCGTGACGGCACGATGCCGGGTCGTGGGGCATATCTGTGTCGCGACGCGAGCGTCGGCGAGCCTTCGGCCGACTGTCTGGCGCTCGCCCTCCGCGGCGCTGGGATCGCGCGCGCGTTGCGCTGCGCCGTAGCCCTGCCCGACGAACTCGTAGAATCGGTGGCCAGATGAGCAAGAAGCGGGTGCACGAGATCGCCAAAGAGCAGGGCCTGTCCAGCAAGGAGCTGCTGGAGAAGCTGCATGCCGCCGGCGTGGAGGCGAAGACCGCCTCGTCGTCTGTCGAGGAGAGCGCGGTCATCCAGGCGCTGGGCAACGGCGGCGCCACGGCGGGGCCAGCAGCACACGCGGCGGAGTCCGCCACAGCGACCGTGACCGCCTCTCCACCGAAACCCTCGTCCAAACCCACGCCCGCGTCCACGCCTGAGCCCGCGGCGGCGATCGTCCCCAACGGCGTGTCCGCCGCCGAGCTGGCCCCGGCACCGCAGACACCGCCGGCTGCTGCCTCCGGACTCGCTGCGACCAGCGATGCCCAAGCCGCGCCGGCGGAGGAGACGGACGCCTCCACCGGCCCCGCGGCCGAGCGGGTGCGCCCCACGCGCGACTCACGCACCGGCGAGCGCGCTCCGGCCGCCAACGCTCCGGGAGGCCGCCGCCGCGTGGTGATCGACTCCCAGGCTTCACGTCGCCAACAGGGCGGACCGGCCAACCAGCCCCAGCGGCGCCCGCGCCGCGGCCGTCGCCGACGGGGCACCTATGACGAGACGATCGCGCCGATCGACACCACGGCGATGGAGGCCACCGATCTCGTGCGCGTGAACTCGGGGTCGACGGTCAAGGACGTCGCCGAGTACCTCGGCGCGCCGGTGCCGGAGATCATCAAGAAGCTGATGATGCTCGGCGAGATGGCGACGCTCACGCAGACGCTGTCCGACGACGCGATCCAGGTGCTGGCCGACGAATTCGAAAAGAAGATCGAGATCGTTCACGCCGCCGACGACGTCGAGGTCGAGCCCGTGTTCGAGGACGCCGAGGAGGATCTGATCGAGCGCCCGCCGGTGGTGACGATCATGGGACACGTCGACCACGGCAAGACCTCGCTGCTGGACGCGATCCGCGAGACCGAGGTGGCCGCCGGCGAGGCGGGCGGCATCACCCAGCACATCGGCGCCTACCAGGTGCGTCACAGCGGCAAAGAGATCACGTTCCTGGACACGCCCGGTCACGAAGCGTTCACCGCGATGCGCGCCCGCGGCGCGCGTGTCACCGACGTTGTGGTGATCGTGGTCGCCGCCGACGACGGCGTCAAGCCCCAGACCGAGGAGGCGATCGACCACGCGAAGGCCGCGGAAGTGCCGATCGTGGTGGCGGTGAACAAGATCGACAAGGAGGGCGCCCAGCCCGAGCGCGTGCGCACGGAGATGACCCAGCACGGGCTACAGCCCTCGGAGTGGGGTGGGGAGATCGAGTTCGTCGACGTCAGCGCCAAGACGCGTCAAGGCCTCGACACGCTGCTGGAGACGATCCAGGTGGTCACCGACCTGGAGGAGCTGAAGGCCAACAGCGACGCCGACGCCTCCGGCACGGTGATCGAGTCCAAGCTCGACCCCGGTCGTGGCCCGGTCGTGAGCGTTCTGATCCAGCGCGGGACCTTGAACATCGGCGATGCGCTCGTCGCCGGTGCGCACTTCGGACGGGTACGTGCGATGCACGACTTCACGGGCGCTCGTGTCAAGCACGCCACACCCGGTCAGCCGGTCGAGGTGCTCGGCTTCGACGGCGTACCCGAGGCCGGAGAGCTCGTGCGTGTCGTCGAGAACGAGCGCCGCGCACGCCAGCTCGCGGGCGAGCGTGCCAACCGTCTGAAGACCGAGGCGCTGGCGCGCCGCTCGGGACGCAAGGTCTCCCTCGAGGACGTGTTCAAGCTCGCCCAGGAGGGGACGGTCAAGGAGCTCGGTCTGGTCGTCAAGGCCGATGTCGCCGGGTCGCTGGAGGCGATCGAGGACGAGATCGCCAAGCTGCCCCAGGAAGAGGTCAACGTCAACATCATCCATCGCGGCGTCGGCGGTATTAACGAGTCCGATGTGATGCTCGCCGCGGCCTCGCGGGGAGTGATCCTGGCCTTCAACGTGCGTCCTGTCGGCGAAGCCCGCCAGGTGGCCGAGCGCGAGGGCGTGGAGATCCGCTCCTACGCGGTGATCTACCGCGCGATCGAAGAGCTGCGCGCGGCGATGCAGGGCATGCTCGAGCCGACCGAGGTCGAGACACCACTCGGCCAGGCGGAGGTGCGCCAGCTGTTCCGAGCGTCGAAGATCGGTGTGATCGCCGGCTCGTTCGTGACCGAGGGCAAGGTCACGCGCGGCGCGAAAGCGCGGGTCGTGCGCGAGGGGACCGTCATCTACGACACGACGATCGCGAGCCTGCGTCGCTTCAACGAGGACGCGCGCGAGGTCGCCTCCGGGTTCGAGTGCGGGATCGTGCTCGCGAACTTCCAGGACCTGCGCGAGGGCGACATCCTCGAGACATATGAGACGCGCCTGCAGGAGCGCGAGCTCCTTAAGCGCGCGTCAGTAGGATGCCCTCGGGACGTATGCGCCGCGTCGACGAGGCGATCAGGCAGGTGCTCGGCGACGCGGTGACAGGAGAGTTGAAGGACCCTCGAGTTGGATTCGTTACCGTGACAGATGTCAGGACAAGCGCCGACCTGCGCCATGCACGCGTGTACGTGAGCGTGCTCGGCGACAGCGGTGGGCCCTCGCACGATGCCCAGCGCGAGGAGACGCTCGACGGTTTGCGCAGCGCGCACGGCTACCTGCAGGGCAGGGTCGCCTCCGAGCTGCGCCTGAAGCGCACCCCGACCCTGGAGTTCCTCTACGACGACACGACCGACCGGGCGCTGCGCGTGGATGAGCTGCTGGGGGAGATCGAGGGCTCGTGAGTCACTGCAGACATCACCCCGGCCGAGGTCGTATGCGGGGAAAGGGTTCGCTCATGCGCGCGGGCAGGGTTCCTTCATGGGTGCGGGAATGGTTTGCACATGAGTGAGGGCATCGAGAGCGTCGAGGTCACGCGCGAGCGGGTACTGGAGCGCATCCGCGAGGATTCACGGTTCGTGCTGGCGGCGCACGAGGGTCCGGACGGCGACGCGCTTGGGTCGTTGGTGGGGATGCACGGGCTGCTCACCGCGCTGGGGAAGGATGCGCAGCTGTTCATCGCGCCGGAGGACCTGCCGCTCCCCTACGAGTACCGCTTCTTCCAGCTCGACGGCCTGATCCAGTCCCCGCCGGCGGACGTCGCGCAGCGCACGGTCGTGTTCCTGGACTGCGGCAACATCGACCGCAACTCGGCCTGCGTGCTGCAGCAGGGCAGGCACCTGCTGAACATCGACCATCACCACGACAACACGCGCTTCGGCACGCTCGATCATGTCGTGCCGGACGCGTCGTGCACCGCGGAGATCGTGTGGGATCTGATGCACGGACTGGGGGTGCGCCCGACCGCGGAGGTGGCGCGAGCGTTGTATGTGGGGCTGATCACCGACACGGGGCGGTTCATGTACGAGAACACCGGTCCGCGCGCGCACGAGATGGCCGCGGATCTGATCGGAGCGGGCGTGGACGTGCAGGACGTCTACCGGCGACTGTATGAGGAGATGCCGGCGGCGAAGATCGCGCTGCTCGCACTCGCGCTCGGCCGCATGCGGCGCTTTGACTCCGGCGAGCTGACGCTGGCGGCGCTGAGCGCGGAGGACTTTCGCGACGCGGGTGCCGAGGACAGCTACTCGGAGGGGATCATCGACCATCTGCGTGCGGTGCAGGGCACGAAGGTGGCGGCGCTCATCCGCGAGCTCAGCGGTGCGGAGGCGGGCGATGGACGGCGCAAAGTGTCGTTGCGCGCGACCGGCGAGGACGTCGACGTGTCGGCGATCGCGCGCGCACAGGGCGGGGGCGGACACCGGCGCGCGGCGGGCTTCACGACGACGCTCGAGGTCGAGCCCCTGGTCGAGTTTCTGCGGGGCGCGCTCGCCGTGCAGCTGCACGCCACCTCGAACGGGTCGGCCGCCGCCACGGTGGCCTGAACCGCGCGGGCGCCTACGGGCCGGGCGCGCGGTTTCACGCGGGCGTCGGCGCGGAGTCGTTGCGCGCGATGATGAACGCGCATGGACGGGATCCTGCTGATCGACAAGCCCGCGGGGATGACCTCGCACGACGTGGTCGCCCTCCTCAGGCGCGCTCTGGGTGGGGTGAAGGTCGGCCACGCGGGCACGCTCGACCCATTCGCGACGGGCCTTTTGATCGTGCTGGTCGGACGCGCGACGAAAGCCCAGCGACAGCTGATGGAACTGCCCAAGCGCTATGAGACCGTCGCGCGGCTCGGCGCCACCTCCAGCACCGGAGACACCGAGGGGGAGATCCTCGACACCGGTAGGCTGCCACCCGACCCGCCGCCGCTGCCGACCGGAGAGATCCGCCAGCGACCGCCGCGGCATTCGGCCGTGAAGATCGGCGGGGAGCGCGCTTACAAGCGTGCGCGGCGCGGAGAGGAGTTCGAGATGCCCGAGCGGATCGTGACCGTCTACCGCTTCGAGCAGACCTGGCGCGAGCGGGACGCCGCCCCACCCGCGACGGCCTCCGCTGAGGCCCCCGCCTCCCTGCCCGGGTCGGGGGTCGCGCTGGAACACGCGGGCTATGCGATCGAGTGCTCGGCGGGCACGTACGTGCGCTCGCTGATCGCCGACCTGCACGACGCCTACTGCGTCGAGCTCAGGCGCACGGCGATCGGTCCGTTCCAGGTCACCGATGCGCTCGCGCCGCCGCGCCGCGGGGAGTCGTGGGCGCAGGCGCCGCTGATCTCGCTCGAGCACGCGCTCGGCGCGATCCAAGCGTCGCGGACGCTGCCCAAATAAGGTGTGCGGGCCGTGAAGATCATCCGCCTGCCCGATGTGCCGCCGCCCAGCGAGGACGATCCTCCGCGCAGCGTCGCCGTCGGCACGTTCGACGGCGTACATCTCGGTCATCGCGCGGTGATCGAGGGCTCGGACAGCGTGCTGACGTTCGAACCGCACCCGGTGTCGGTCGTCGCGCCCCAGCACACGCCGAAGCTGCTGACGACTTTGGAGGTCAAGGCGGAGCTCGTCGCGGGACTCGGCGTGCGGGAGCTGATCGTGATCCCGTTCGACGCGGAGTTCGCGGGGCGTTCCGCGGACGAGTTCATCTCCGAGGTGATCGTCGGGGCGCTCGGTGCGGGCCGGGTGGCGATCGGCGAGAACTTCCGCTTCGGGCACCGCGCGCAGGGGGACCCGAGTCTGCTGGCCGCCGACGAGCGCTTTCAGACGGTCGTGCACCCCTTGCTGGAGGTGGATGGGGAGATCGTCTCCTCCAGCCACATCCGCGGTCTTGTGCTCGCGGGTGAGGTCGATCAGGCAACGCGGTTCCTCGGCGCCCCGTTTCAGCTGCGCGGCGAGGTGATCCACGGTGACGAGCGCGGGCGCGAGCTGGGCTTCCCGACCGCCAACCTCGTGCCCGAGGAGGCGCTCGTATGCCCGGGCCACGGGGTGTACGCGTGCTTGGCCAACGGCAGCGTGCCGGCGGCCGTCAGCATCGGCGTGCGTCCGACGTTCGAGACCGGCCGCGGCGAGCTGATCGAGGCGTACCTGATCGACTTCGACGGCGACCTGTATGGCAGCACGCTGCGACTGGACTTTCTCGCGCGCCTGCGCGGCGAGCGGCGGTTCGACACGCCCGAGGCGCTGATCGAGCAGATGCGCCGCGACGTCGCCCGCACGCGCGAGATCGCCGCGGCCGCCTGAGGCAGCGGTCACCGGACTCGCCCCGACCCGAACCCACTCGACCCGTACCGGTCGCGTACCGTGGCGCCGAGGTGCGTCTGCTACCGTTGGCCCGCGAATGACAGCCATCACCGCAGAGCGCAAGCGCGAGATCGCCGCGCAGTTCGGGTCGGGCGAGCAGGACACCGGCAACACCCGTGTCCAGGTCGCGTTGCTGACCGAGCGCATCAACCATCTCACCGAGCACCTGCGCGAGCAGAGCAAAGATCACCACTCGCGCCGCGGCCTGCTGATGCTCGTCGGGCGCCGCCGGCGCTTCCTGGATTATCTGCGCCGCCGTGATCTCGAGGGCTACCGTGCCCTCATCAAAGAGCTGGGCTTGCGTAAGTGAGCGTCGTCGGCCCCGGTACCCCGGCGCCGTCGTTCAGGCTGCAGCGCGAGGACGGCGAGCGTTTCACCGAGCAGGACCTGCGCGGTCACACGACGATCCTCGTGTTCTACCCGTTCGCGTTCAGCCCGGTGTGCACCGACCAGCTGCAGATCTACGAGCAGGCCCTGGGCGCGCTGACTGCGAACGGCACGGAGATCTACGGGGTCTCGTGCGACAGCTCCTACTCGCAGACCGCGTTCAGGGAGAAGCTCGGCGTGAGCATTCTCCAGCTGTCGGATTTTGAGCCGAAGGGCGCCGCGTGCACCGCGTTCGGGGTCCTGCACGAGGGCGGCTTCGCGCAGCGCGCGCTGGTGATCGCAGGCCCGGACGGGGTGGTGCGCTGGAGCTATCAGGCGCCCTCGCCGGCGGAGCTGCCCGGCGTCGAGCTGCTGCGCGACGGTCTCGCCGCGGCCGCGGTCGCCGGCTGAGATCGAACCGGCTGTGCGGGCCGTCGTCCGCTAAGCTCCGCTGGTTCGGAATAAGAGATAAACACGATCCGCCAGGGACCTTTCGCGTCCCAACCCGACGGGCGGAGCATAGGAAGGTAGAAAGCATATGAGTAGTAGCAATGACGCCGTAACACGGGTCTCCGTGGAGATCGCCGGCAGCGAGATCTCGTTCGAGACCGGCAGGATGGCCAAGCAGGCCTCCGGCGCAGTGGTCGTCCGCCAGGGCGACACGATGGTCCTCTGCACCGCGGTCGCGGGCAGTCTGCGCGACGTGGACTTCCTCCCGTTGACGGTGGACGTCGAGGAGCGGATGTACGCCGCGGGCAAAATCCCCGGCTCCTTCTTCAAGCGCGAGGGGCGGCCCGGCGAGAAGGGCACGCTGACCGCGCGCATGATCGACCGGCCGATCCGCCCGCTGTTCCCCAAGGAATGGCGCTACGACACGCAGCTGGTGGCGATCCCGCTGTCGATCGACCACGAGCACCCCTACGACATCCTCGCGATGAACGGTGCCTCGACGGCGCTGATGATCTCCGACATCCCGCTGCCGACCCCGGTCGGCGCGGTGCGCATCGGCAAGGTCGACGGCAACTTCGTCGTCAACCCGAACGAGCCGGATCTGCTCTCCGACGCGGATAACCCCTCGGACCTCGACCTGATCGTCGCCGGCACCGAGGAGGCGATCCTGATGGTCGAGGCGGGCGCCAACGAGATCCCCGAGGCGGAGATCCTCGACGCGCTGGACATCGCCCACGCGGAGATCAAGAAGCTGTGCGCGCTGCAGCGCGAGCTGGCCGAGAAGGTCGGCAAGGAGAAGAAAGTCTTCGAGACGATCCAGGTCGACCCGGCCGTGCTCGACGCGATCCGCGCTTCGCACGGAAAGGCGCTCGACGACGCCACACAGGTGGAGGACAAGCTCGAGCGCCAGGACACCACGAAGGCGGTCGAGCGGGCGATCCTCGAGCAGCACGCCGCGCCCGCGCCGGAGGGCGCCTCCGAGGAGCAGCTGGTTGCCGCCAAGCAGCAGCGCGCCGCGGTGCAGCTGGCGTTCGACAAGCTGGAGAAGTCGATCATCCGCGAGCGCATCGCCGTCAACAAGAAGCGCCCAGACGGCCGCGGCGAGAACGAGATCCGCGACATCTCGATCGAGGTCGGCGTGACGCCGCGCACGCACGGTTCGGCGCTGTTCACGCGCGGGCAGACGCAGGCGCTGAGCGTCGTCGCGATGGGCACCTTGAAGGAGGAGATGCGCCTGGACACGCTCGGGCTGGAGACCAAAAAGTACTACTGGCACCACTACAACTTCCCGCCGTTCTCGGTCGGGGAAGCCGGTCGTATGGGCGGGGTCAAGCGCCGCGACATCGGTCATGGCGCGCTCGCCGAGCGAGCGCTTGCGCCGATGGTGCCCTCGATCGAGGAGTTCCCGTACACGATCCGCGTGGTCTCGGACATCCTCGAGTCCAACGGCTCCTCCTCGATGGCGTCGGTCTGCGGATCCTCGCTGTCGCTGATGGATGCCGGTGTGCCGATCAAGCGGCCGGTCGCGGGTATCGCGATGGGCCTGATCAAGGAGGGCGATGACTACGTCGTCCTGACCGACATCGCGGGCGTCGAGGATCACCTGGGAGACATGGACTTCAAGGTGGCGGGCACCGAGCGCGGGATCACGGCGCTGCAGATGGACATCAAGATCACGGGCGTGACGTTCGACATCCTGCGCGACGCGCTCTCGCGTGCGCACGAGGCGCGGACGTTCATCCTCGGCAAGATGGCCGACATCATCCAGACCCCGCGCGAGCAGCTCTCGCAGTTCGCGCCGCGCATCCAGACGATCCAGATCGACCCCTCGCAGATCGGCATGCTGATCGGCAAGGGCGGGGAAACGATCAGGGGCCTGTCGGATGAGTACGAGTCCCAGATCGACGTCAACGACGACGGCCAGGTGCTGGTCTACTCGGCCAACGGCGATCTCGGCGATGCGCTCGCGGAGCACATCCGGGTGATGATGAAGGAGGTCGAGGTCGGCGACGAGTACGTCGGGAAAGTCGTCAAGACGACGACGTTCGGCGCGTTCGTGGAGCTGACGAAGGGGACGGACGGGCTGCTGCACATCTCCAACGTCTCACCGGGCGAGCGCGTGGAGAGCGTCGAGGACGTGCTCAACCGCGGCGATGAGATCAGCGTGCGCGTGGTCGAGGTCGACCGCGAGCGCGGTCGCATCGGCCTGCGTCTCGCGGAGGACCCGGAGATCGCGGGCAAGTCCGTGGAGGAGCTCGCGGGCGTCACCGCCGGTGGCGGTGGGGGAGGCGGCAGGCCTCCGCGCGACGGCGCCCGGCGCAATAACGGGCGTGAGGGTGGTGGACGCGGCGGCAGCGGCGGTCCCCGACGCGAGGGCGAGCGCGGCTCGGGTCGCCCCCGGCACGGGTCCGGACGCGATCGCTAGCCTGGGCGCCGGCCGCGGTGCGACCACGGGTGGCACCCGAAGCGAGATGACCGAGCACCGCACAACCACGCTGGAGGACGGCGTGCGGGTGATCACCGAGCGCATCGAGAACGTGCGCTCGGTGGCGCTCGGGTTCTGGATCGGCACGGGCTCGGCGATGGAGTCCGACGAGCAGGCGGGCACCAGTCACCTGCTGGAGCACATGCTGTTTCGCGGCACCGAGCGCTACCGCTCGCACGAGATCGACGAGATCTTCGATGCGATGGGCGCGGAGATCAACGCCGGCACCGATCGCGAGAGCACGTCGCTGTACACGCGCGTGATGGATCGCCATCTCGAGCGCGCGTTCGACGTGGCCGCAGAGATGGTGTGGCGGCCGAAGTTCGAATCGCTGGAGGCCGAGCGCGAGGTGGTGCTGGAGGAGATCGCGATGTACGAGGACGATCCGCAGGACCGCGTGTTCGACGTGCTGGGGGAGGCCGTGTTCGGAGCGCACCCGCTGGGGCGCGCGGTGATCGGGACGGCGGCGGTCGTGGGCGCGGTCACCGACGAGCAGCTGCGCACGTTCCACGACGAGCGCTATGCGCCCGAGAGGATCGTGATCGCGGCGGCGGGATCGGTCGATCATGACGCGCTCGTGGAACTGGCCCGGGCAGCGGGCCCCGCGGGGAGCGCCACCAAGGTGCATGCATCCCCCTCCGGCGCGGGCGCCTGCGCCGGCGGACCGACCGCGGCGGATCGGGCGGGGGTGGCCGGCGCCCACATATCGGCGGCGGAACCGGTGTTCGAGCGCAGGGTGAGGTTCCTGCGCAAGGACACCGAGCAGTACCACGTGTGCCTCGGCGGCAGGGGGATATCGCGCCACGACGAGCGGCGGTTCGCGCTGCGGGTGCTCGAAGGGGTGCTCGGGGGCACGACCTCGTCGCGGCTGTTTCAGGAGGTGCGCGAGCGCAAGGGGCTGGCGTACTCTGTGTTCAGCTTCTCCAGCCAGTACGCCGACACGGGCGAGGTGGGGCTGTATGTGGGCACGCGCCCCGACAACCTGCAGGAGGCGCTCGCGACCATCGCCAAGGAGCTGGAGCGCGTGGTGGAGGACCCGGCGAGCCCGCAGGAGCTGGACCGTTCGCGCGAGAACCTGAAGGGACGGGTGGCGCTGTCGCTGGAGTCGACGACCGCGCGCATGAACCGGCTGGGCTCGGCGCTGCTGGGCGAGCTGCCGATCTACTCGGTGGACGAGATCGTCGATCGGATCGACGCGGTGACGGTCGAGGATCTGCGCGAGCTCACGCGAGAGCTGTTCGCGCCGGAGGCGCTGTCGGCCGCGGGCGTGGGCGCGGAGGAGGACGCTTTTCTACAAGCGCTCGCGCCGTTGGAGAAGGTGGCGGCGTGATCAAAGTGGCCGTCGCGGGCGCCGCGGGGAGGATGGGTGCGACCGTGTGCGCCGCGGTGGAGGGCGCTCCGGACATGGAGCTCGTGGGGCGTGCAGACCCGCTGCTGGAGGTCGCGCTGGCCGACGTGCTGGGCGAGGCGGAGGTCGTGGTCGACTTCACCCGGCCCGACACGGCGCTGGAGAACGCGCTGGCGTGCGTGCGGGCGGGGGTGCACGTCGTGATCGGCACGACGGGCTTTGACATCGAGCCGCTGCGCAGCGCGCGCACGCCCGAGGGTCTGCCAAAGGCAAACGTGCTGATCGCGCCGAACTTCGCGATCGGGGCTGTGCTGATGATGCGCTTCGCCGCGGAGGCAGCGGGGCACATGGCCGGCGCGGAGATCGTCGAGCTGCATCACGACAAGAAGATCGACGCGCCGAGCGGGACGGCAAAGCTCACGGCCGAGCTGATGGCGGCAGCGAGCGGCGAACCGGAGCCCCCGATCCACTCCGTGCGCCTGCCCGGACTCGTCGCCCACCAGGAGGTGATCCTCGGCGACGTCGGCCAGACGCTCTCCATCCGTCACGACACCACCGGGCGCGAGTCGTTCATGCCGGGCGTGCTGCTGGCGGTGCGCCGCGTGAGCGACCTGCCGGAATCACCGGTCGTGGGGCTTGAGAACCTGCTGTTCTGAACGACCCCAAGCGGGCTTTTGCGGGTGAGCCATAGCCGGTCCTTGCATCTGTTTGCGGTTCAAGCCGCTCACCGCACCCCCGGCGTATCGGATCCGTCCGGGTCAAGCGCTCCCGCACCATCCCGTGCTTCGCCGTACATGAGTTCGTCAAAGTGACGTATGGACCCAATTATGCAGCCGCCAGCGTAGATGGGTATCAGCACCCACAGCGGTGCGCCCAGGATCAGAGCGCCCACCCCGATCAAACCGATCGCCAGAAACATGACGAAGTCGTAGCGGTCGAAGATGTCAAAGCCGGTCATGAGGCGACTCTAGCAATGAAGACAAAGAACATCAAGGCACCGCGAGTTTGCGTCCGATGGGATCTCACATCGGCCGCTCAGCGGGGATGAGCCCGCTTTTGCGAGCGCTGTCTTTGGCGCACGCGATCGACCGCGGACACAGTCCGTCCGACTCGTCGTCTCGCGTGGGCTCGACCCCCCGACAGCCCGAGACTTTGCGCTCTTCGTGAGATACTGCTCGCCATGCCCGAATTGGACCTTGGCGCCATCCTGACGGCGATCGTCACGCCGTTCGACGCAGACGGGCGTGTGAACGAGGAGGCGTTCGTCGCGCTGATGGCCCACCTTGCGCGCAACGGCTCGGACGGCTTCGTCGTCGCCGGCACGACCGGCGAGGCTTCGACGATGACCGACGAGGAGCACCTGGGTCTGATCGGGCTCGCCGCGCGCGAGCGTCCGCCCGGCACGACGATCGTCGCGGGCACCGGCACGAACGATACGCGCCACGCGGTCTTCCTGACCGAACGCGCGACCGAGCTCGGCGCGGACGCGCATCTGAGCGTGACCCCGTACTACGTCCGGCCCAGCCCCCTGGGCCTGCGACGTCACTACGAGGCGATCGCGCGGGCGACCGACCGCCCGATCCTGCTCTACAACATCCCCTCGCGCACGGGCACGAACATCCCACCCGACCTGCTCTCAGAGCTCGCCCAGATCGAGGGCATCGCGGGCGTCAAGCAGTCCAACCCCGCCGAGCTGAGCCGATCGACGGTCTCGTCCTCTACACCGGCGACGACGCCACGTTCGCGCGCACGCTCGACATGGGCGGCGCCGGGGGCATCTCCGTCTCAAGCCACATCGTCGGCCCGCAGATGCGTCGCATGATCGACGAGCCCGAGCATCGCGCCGAGATCGACGCGTCCCTGCGCGACGTCTACGAAACGCTGTTCATGACCGCCTCCCCGACGTGCACGAAGGCCGCGCTGAACCTGCTCGGCCTGCGCGCCGGCACCACGCGCCTGCCGATCGTCGACGCGACCGAGGAAGAGACCGCCGCCGTGCGCGCGATGCTCACGCGCCACGGCCTGCTCACCGGCGCTCGGGCGTAACAACGCGCCGAGTCGCACACGCTGTAGAAGCGCACCGATTTGGCTTTGCGGAGCCGTGGGAGGAGACCGCCACGCCTGCCCTGGAGGCTCACCTACGGTTCGCTCTTGACAAGCCCTGCGGTTGACGCTATGTTCTCCTCTCTCTCTCTCTTGTCCCAGTAGCACCCCTCGTTTAACCGCCGCGTCGAGGCGGTTCTCCAGCCTCCTCGCGAGGTATGGTTCCCCGCGTCCCGCGCCCTGTTCGAAGCTACCCCGCCACGCGCGCACTGACACTCCCCGTCCGCACGCTGTAACGCGAGACCGAAGCCTCGCTTACACGTCCACGTTCGGCCGGCAAGCCCACCGCGAGTGGACCTGCCTCGCGCCTGGAGGCGTAGCTTGATCACCAAGCGCCCTCATTCTGCGCGTCCAGCGCGTCCGCGTGCCGCCTCTCCACGGGTGCAAGTCTCGGAGATGCAGCGCTCGCGGTTGCTGTCCGCGGCCGTGGCAACGGTCAAACTGGCGATGCCGACCGAATTCGTCGGGCAGAACGGCGACGTGATCCACCAGTCCACACCAATCGGCGTGACGGGCTGCGCAAAGGTAAAGACGCTCACCCGCGCCCAAAAGCTCGCCAAAGCGCTCAAGGCATGTCGAAAGGACGTGCGCCGTGCAAAGAGGCAGAAGTGCGAAAAGGGGGCTTGGGCTAAGTATGGGCCAGTTCGTAAGAAGGTGGTCCGTAAGAAATAACCGGAGCGTCTTGATGCCTCGCCCTGCCCGGTCTCGACCCCCGACAGCCCGAGCCGGTCCGCCCTACGTGAGATACTGCTCGCCATGCCCGACCTGAACCCAGGCCCGCACCCGGACCCCCACGCGTGAGCTCCACGCTGCGCGTCCTGCCCCTCGGCGGCCTGGGGGAGATCGGCAAGAACATGACCGTCGTCGAGCACGACGAGCGGATCGTCGTCGTCGACGTCGGGCTGCGCTTCCCTACGCCCGAGATGGTCGGCATCGACCTCGTCCTGCCCGACTTCTCCTACCTGCGCGAGCGCGCGCGCGACATCGAGGCGATCGTCGTCACGCACGGCCACGAGGACCATCTCGGCGCGCTGCCCTGGGTGCTGCGCGAGCTGGCCGCGCACGGCGGCACTCCGCCCGTGTACGGGGGGCCGCTGACGCTCGCGATGGCCCGCTCGAAGCTCGAGGAGCACAAGCTCAAGGACGTCGAGCTGCAGGACGTCTGCGCCGGGCGAATCGCTGGAGCTGGGGCCGTTCGAGCTGGAGCTGATCCACATGACCCACTCGATCCCCGACTCCTCCGCGGTCGCGCTCGGCACCGAGCTCGGCACGGTGCTCATCACCGGCGACTACAAGTTCGACCAGACGCCCGTCGACGGCCCGCCCGCCGACGTCTCGCGCCTGGCCGAGCTCGGGCGCGAGGGCGTGCTGCTGCTCTGCGGTGACTCCACGAACGTCGACCGCCCCGGCTTCTCCCCCTCGGAGTCGGGCGTCGGCCCGCACCTGGAGGAGACCTTCGCGCGCTGCGAGGGTCGCATCGTCGTCACCTCCTTCGCCTCGAACATCCACCGCGTCCAGCAGGTCGTCGACGCCGCCCACGCGCTCGACCGCAAGGTCGCCCTGGTGGGGCGCTCGATGCGCAAGAACGTCGCGATCGGGCAGCGGCTCGGCCACATCGAGGTGCCCGACGGGATGCTCGTCGGACCGCGCGAGATCGACGACTTCCCCGACGAGCGCGTCGTGATCATCTCCACCGGCTCCCAGGGCGAGCCCCTCAGCGCCCTGCGGCGGATGGCCTACCGCGACCATCCGCAGGTGCAGCTGCGCGGCGGCGACACCGTCGTCTTCTCCGCCACGCCCGTCCCCGGCAACGAGCGCGCCGTCAACGAGACGATCGACCGGCTCTACCACATCGGCTGTGACGTCATCACCCCCGCCGACGCCCCCGTCCACGCCTCCGGGCACGGCTACGCCGAGGAGGTCAAGCTGATGCTCAACCTCGTCCGCCCGCGCTACGTGATGCCCTTCCACGGCGACTTCAAGCGCCTGCGCCTGCACGCCCAGCTCGCAGAGGCCGTCGGCGTGCCGCCGGAGGACATCTTCCAGGGGGACAACGGTCTGCCGCTGGACATCGACGCCCGCGGCGCGCGTTTCGGCTCGCGCGAGCAGGCCGGGATGATCTTCGTCGACGGCGTCGAGATCGGCGACATGGCCGACGTCGCCCTGCGCGACCGGCGCATGCTCTCCGCGGACGGCATCTTCATCGTCGTCGCCACGATCGCCGAGCAGGACGGGCGCTCGGTGGCCGACCCCGAGGTGATCTTCCGCGGCGTGCCCTTCATCGACCAGGCCGACGAGCTCGTGGGGGAGATCCGCGCGACCGTCGAAGGCTCGCTCGCAGCGGGCCGCCGGCGAGGAGATCCGCGAGGTCGACCTGCTCCAGCAGGTGTTGCACGACGACCTGGCGAAGCTGGTCTACGACCGGCTCAAGCGGCGGCCGATGGTGTTGCCCGTTGTGGTGGAGGTCTAGCCTCGCGGTGGAGGCTGGCAGGTCGACGACGAACCGAGCACCGTGCGGGTCGTGGGTCTCCAGGCGGACCGAGCCGCCGTGGGACTCGGCGACCGCTCGCACGATCGCCAGACCCAGCCCGAACGAGCCACCGCGGTCGCCGGCGCCGCGGACGAAGCGCTCGAACAGCGTGGGGGCCAGCTCCGCCGGCACGCCCGGGCCGTCGTCCTCGACGACCAGCTCGGCCTGGCCGTTCGCCAGGCGTGTGCTGACCCGGATCTCGCTGCCGGGCGGGGTGTGACGCAGGGCGTTCTCGATCAGGTTGATCGTAAGACGGTGCAGCTCGTCGCGGGAGCCCTCCACGGGCGCGGCCTGGACATCCAGCTCGATGTCGTGCGTCTCGCTCACCGGACCCAGCTCGCCCGCGGCCTCGACCACGATCTGCGTCCAGGGCGCACGGCTCGTGCGCGACGACCCGCCCGACGTCGGTGCGCGCGAGCAGCAGCAGGTCGGCCACCAGGCGGCGCATCCGCTGCGAGGAGCGCAGCGCAGAGCGCGCGGCGTCGCCCTCTTCGCCGTGCAGCGATTCCGCCAGCAGCTCGAGGTTGGCGAGCACACTCGTCAGGGGAGTGCGCAGCTCGTGCGAGGCGTCGGCGACGAACCGCCGTTGACGCGCGAGCATCGCCTCCGTCTCCCCGCGCGCGGCATCGAGCTCGCGGAGCATGCCCTCCAGCGTGCGCGCCAGCTCTCCGACCTCGTCGTCGGCCTGCGGCTGGGGGACGCTGCGCGAGGGGTCGCGGGTACGCGCGATCTGCTCGGCGGTCGCGGTCAGCTCGGCGATCGGCGCCATCGCGCGGCGGGCGATCGCGACCCCCGCGAGCAGCGCGAAGCGCGGCGCCGGCGAACACCCCGAGCAGCAGGAACAGCTCGACGCGGGCGATCGTCGCGTTCGGTATCCGCGACCGAGCGCCCGTACTGGATGACGACGCGACCGATCGGCTCGCCGCTGCCGGCGATGCCGATCGTCGCGGGCAGGCTGACCACGCGATATCCCGCGACCGTGCGTGGATCGTCGGAGGGGGCGCCGAGGTTCGGGGCGTTCGACGGCGCCTGTTCGATCGTGACGCCGCCAAGCGTCAGCACGCGGATGACGGCGCTCTGCGGCGGCGTGACGAGATCCTGCAGCGGCGGCACGATCGATTCGATCTTGTACGTCGCCGGGTTGACCCTGATGCTCAGCTGCTTGGGCAACTGCTGAGCGGTCGTTTCGACCTCGTGGTTGAAGTCCGAGCGGATGCGTCTCACCGTCAGCGAGCCGATCGCGATCGCGAACGCGCACAGGATCGTGAACGTCAGCAGCGCCGAGACGCCGGCCAGACGCGTGCGGATCGGCAAGCGGTCGAACGTGGCCGTCAGATTTCCGAGCGCGCGTCGTGGGGCGCTCGCGCTGCGGTTCTCACCCGGGCCACCGGCCGCGTCGGGGCCCTCGTCGGCGCCCTCCTCGCCGGCGAGGGCCGCGGAGCCGGGACCCACCGACTCAGGGTCCGGGGGCTCAGGCGCGGAGGACGTATCCGGCTCCCCGGATCGTGTGCAGCAGCCGCGGCTCGCCCTCGGCCTCGAGCTTGCGGCGCAGGTTCGAGACGAACACCTCGATCGTGTTCGTCGTGGAGAACGGGTCATAGCCCCACACCTCGTCGAGCAGGCGCTGGCGTGAGATGACGATCCGCTCGTTGCGCATCAGGTACTCGAGCAGCTCGAACTCGCGCTGGGTCAGATCGATCGAGCGCTCGCCGCGGATCACCTCATGCGTGTCGGCGTTCAGCGACAGGTCCGACACGCGCAGCGGCGCCGAGCCGCGCGGTGGGCCGGCGGCGCAGCAGCGCGCGCATGCGCGCGAGCAGCTCCTGGCGCTCGAACGGCTTGACCAGATAGTCGTCGGCGCCCGAGTCCAGGCCCTCCACGCGCGACTCCAGCGCGTCGCGGGCGGTGAGGATCAGGATCGGCACGTCGTCCTCGGCGCGCAGGCTGCGCGCGACCTCCAGACCGTCCAGGCCGGGCAGGCCGAGGTCGAGGATCACGAGGTCGGGCGCGAACGCGCGACCGTGCTCCAGCGCGGCGGGTCCGTCCGGCGCCGCGCGCACCTCATAGCCCTCCATCCGCAGCGAGCGCTGCAGCGCCTGGGCGATGTCCTCGTCGTCCTCGACGACGAGGACACGGGTGCACGGGAGAAGTCGTTCATGAGCGAAGGGTTCTTTATGTAGCGGTGTGCGCTAAAGCGATGGTAAGGGTTCGCGGGGCGGCGGGTGCGTAGCAGGCGGCGACTCCTCTCGCGGCGGGCGATCCGCTGCGCGACGCTCGACCGGTAGAGGACCGCGGCGCCCGCGTCGAAGTTGCGCGGGATGACTACGACCAGGAAGCGGCGCTCGACGCCGACGCGCAGGACGACCTCGAAAAGACCCGCCAAAGCGCGTGCGCGCTCCCGCACGCCGCGGGACGGGGCGCCGGCGCCGGGTTCGCCCCGCGCGAGGCGCTGGCGCGGCTGTGGCCGGCGCCGCTGTCCGAGCTCGACCAGCGCCAGCTCGACATGCTCGGGTTCGCGACGATCGCCGTGGGCGTGTTCATGGGCTTCGTCCTGTACGGCGGCTGGAACGGCGGTCGCGTGGGACAGGGGTTGGCGCGAAGCGCTCGGCTGGTGCGTGGGCGAAGCCAAGGTGTTCGCGCCGATCGCGCTCGTCGCCGGCGGCGGGGCGCTGCTGGCACGCCCGGCGTGGCCGCAGATGCGGCCGCTGCGCACGGGCGCGACGTGCCTGGTGGCGGCGGTGACGATGGCGCTCGCCGCCGGGACGCTCGGGGTGAGCTCCGCCACGAGCCCGAACACGGGCGAATCGTCGTGGTCGGGCGTGTTCGTGCAGGCGCACGGCGGCGTCGTCGGCGAGGCGCTCTACCAGGTCACGCACAGGCTCGTGCAGAGCGTGGGCGTGGATCTGCTGATCGCCGTGTTGCTGTTTGTCGGAGTAACATTGCTGACCGGTGCCTCGCCCGCGGGCGTGCTGCGCTCCGCCGCGAGGCGGGCGGCTGGACGGGACGAGGATTGGGATCGAGCGGCTGCGGGCGTGGGCACGTGCGCGGCGAGACATAGCCGGCGGCGACGGGGTCGCGGGTGGGGCAGGAGAGGGCTTCCCCCATACACCTCCCGCCGCCGGCTATGACCCGTCGCCGATGAGCCCCCCGAGCCCGCCCCCGAGGAGCTGATAGTCAGGGCCACACACGTCGAGGCGCCCTCGCGCGACGGACTTGGCTTCGACGAAGATCATGCCGCGGCGCCCCGCCGGACGGGGGCGGAGAGATCGTCGCCGCCGCGGGCGCCGCCCGCGCGAGCGGCGAGCTCGCGGGCGCAGGCGCCGAGGACTCCGAGGAGGAGGAGATCCCCGGCGTGGCCCACGCCGACCCCGACGCCGACCCGGCCGCGCTCACGCCGCAGGGCCGCTACCGCGACAGCGTGACCGAGGATCCGGAGTTCGTCTGGGAGATGCCCGACGCGGGCAGGCTGCTGACGCGCTCCACCGGCGAGCAGTCGCGTCCGGACACCGCCGGGCAGGAGCGCACGCGCGACCAGCCTGGTCGAGGCGCTCGGGCACTTCGGCGTGCAGGCGAAGGTGATCGGGACCGTCGCCGGGCCGCACATCACCCGCTATGAGCTGCGCCTGGCGCCGGGCACGAAGGTCGCGAAGGTCGCGCAGCTGAAGGACGACCTCGCCTATGCGCTGGCCGCGACCGACATCCGCATCCTCGCGCCGATCCCCGGCAAGCAGGCGGTCGGCGTGGAGGTGCCGAACGCGCACCGGCGCAAGATCGTGCGGCTCGGCGACGTCTTCCAGGCAGCCGCCGAAGGACTGGTCGCCGCTGACGGTGTGGCTCGGCAAGGACGTGGCCGGCAAGGCGATCGGCGCGGACCTCGCGAAGATGCCGCACCTGCTCGTGGCGGGCACGACCGGCGCGGGCAAGTCGGGCGCGATCAACGCGATGCTCTGCAGCGTGCTGCTGCGCGCCACGCCCGCACGAGCTGCGCCTCGTGCTGGTCGACCCCAAGCAGGTGGAGCTCAACCACTACGAGTCGATCCCGCACCTGCTGACGCCGGTGATCACGAGCCCGCGGATGGCGGCCAACGCGCTGCAGAACCTCGTCAAGGAGATGGAGCAGCGCTACGGGATCATGTCGCTGGCGCGCACGCGCAGCCTGATCGAGCTCAACAAGGCGCGCGCCAAGCGCGACGAAGCGCCGCTGCCCTACATCCTGTGCGTGATCGACGAGCTCGCGGACCTGATGATGGTCGCGCCGGCCGACGTCGAGGACTCGATCATCCGCCTCGCGCAGAAGGCGCGCGCCGTCGGGATCCACCTCGTGCTCGCGACGCAGAGCCCGCGCGTGGACGTGATCACGGGCATGATCAAGGCCAACGTGCCCTCGCGGATCGCCTTCGCGGTCTCCTCGCAGACCGACTCGCGCGTGATCCTCGACCAGAACGGCGCCGAGTCGCTGCTGGGCCAGGGCGACATGCTGTTCAGCCCGGTCGGCAGCTCGCGCCTGCAGCGCATCCAGGGCGCCTACATCGACGAGGCGCAGATCGCGAAGCTGACCGAGCTGTGGCGCCGCCAGGGCGAGCCGGAGCTGCGCGAGGAGCTGCTCGAGGAGGTCGAGCCCGCGGAGCCCGAGGGCGGGCCCGGACGAGTTCGACCCCGACGAGGACCCGCTGCTGACGCGACGCGATCGCGCTCGTGGCGGAGATGCAGACGGCCTCGACCTCGATGCTGCAGCGCCGCCTGCGCCTCGGCTACACGCGCGCCGGGCGGCTGATCGACATGCTCGAGCGCCGCGGCGTGATCTCCGGCTACGAGGGCTCCAAGCCCCGGCAGGTGCTGGTCACCGAGGCCGACCTGCCGCGCGTGCTGGCCGCGCTGGAATCGCCTCGACCGGCGCAGCCCGTCGCGCGAGCGTGCCGTGCAGCGACTAGCCTCTCTGCCACGCGAGATGCCCGAGATCGGCGCGACGCTGCGCGAGGCGCGGATGCGCGCGCGCATCGACGTGTCCGAGATCGAGGCGCAGACGAAGATCCGGGCGAAGTACCTGCGGGCGCTGGAGAACGAAGAGTGGGGCCTGCTGCCCGGGCCCACGTTCGTGAAGAGCTTCCTGCGCACCTACGCCGCAGGCGCTGGGACTCGACGGCAAGGCGCTGGTGGAGGAATACCGGCTGCAGCTACGAGCGCCCGAGCGAGCCGACGCTCGAGCCGATCGTCTCCAGCCCGCGGAAAGCGCGCGTGCCCCGCGGGTCCGGCGGCGCGCGGCGGGCCCCTCGCGCGGCTACATGGCGCTCGTGGGCGATCGTCGGCGTCGTGATCGTGCTGCTGATCGTCGGGCTGCTGTCGCGGCGGCGGCTCGGCGGCTCGACACCACGACACGAGCGCGCGCACGCGATGCGACCGCGCAACGCGCGTGCGACACACGGCGCACGGCGCACCGCACGGGCGCGACCGCCGCGCAACGCCGCCGCGCGACGGTGTGCGCTGTCGCTGCGCGCCGACCGGCGACGTGTACGTGTGCCTGATCGGCGACGGCGGGCAGCAAGCTGATCCCGGGGCAGACGCTGGAAGCCGGGCGCAGCACGCCCACCTACCACGCCAAGCGCTTCGAGCTCACGCTCGGCAACAACGCGGTCACGCTGATCGATCGACGGCACGCCGCGCACGGTGCCCGCCATCCAGCGAGCGCGATCGGCTACTCGATCACCAAGGCCGGCGGCGCCAGCACGCTGCCGGCCGGGCAGCTGCCGACCTGCACAGTGAGCGCGCGCGCCGGCGGATCGTGGTGACCGGCACCGAGGTGCTGAGCGGCCGCGTCAGCGACCGCAACGGGCCGTGGCTGGCCGAGCGGCTGCGCGAGCTGGGGGTCGACCTCGCGTACACGACGATCGTGGGCGACCGCCCGCGAGGACATGCACGCGGCGCTGCGCGTTCATGGCCGAGCAGGGGATCGACCTGGTGCTCACCAGCGGCGGGCTGGGGCCGACCGCCGACGATCTCACGGCCGAGGTCGTCGGCGCGCTTCCAGGGCCGCGAGATGGTGCTCGACGAGGCGCTCGCGGAGCGCATCGCAGAGATCGTGCGCCCGCTGCTGAAGCGCTGGCCGAACATCGACCCGGAGGCGATCGCGGCGGGCAACCGCAAGCAGGCGACGGTGCCGCGCGGCGCGACCGTGCTCGAGCCGGTCGGCACCGCGCCCGGGCTGGTGGTGCCGCCGCCGCGACGCGGCCGCCGAGCGCCCCGACCGTGGTCGTGCTGCCCGGGCCCGCCGCGCGAGCTGCAGCCGATGTGGGGCGCGGCGGTCGCAGACGCGACGCGCTGCGCGAGGCGCTCGCGGGCGCGACGGTGTACGAGCAGCGGACGCTGCGCCTGTTCGGGATCCCCGAGTCGGAGATCGCCGAGACGCTGCGCGTGGCCGAAGCGCGAGGGCGTCGAGCTCGAGCGGCTCGAGATCACGACCTGCCTGAAACGCGGCGAGATCGAGGTCGTGACGCGCTATGAGCCGCGACGCCGAGAGCGTGTATCGACGCGTTCGAGCGGCTGCATGTCCGAGCGCCACGCCGGACACGCTGTTCTCGACCGACGGCGAGCACCGTGGATGAGCAGGTGGCGGAGCTGCTGCGCGGGAGTCGATCCCGCCGACCCGGACGATCGCGCGTGGCGGAGTCGTGCACCGGGGGCGTGCTGGCGGCGCGGCTGACCGAGCCGCCGGGCGCCTCGGAGTACGTGAGGGGCGGCGTGGTGGCGTACTGCGAACGACGCCAAGGTCGCGCTGGCGGGCGTCGACCGCGAGCTGATCGAGGAGCACGGCGCGGTCTCCGAGGAGGTCGCCGGGCGCTCGCCGAGGGCGCGCGCGCGCGGCTGGACGCCGACGTCGGCGTGGGCGTCACCGGCGTGGCCGGCCCGGGCGGCGGCACCGAGCAGAAGCCCGTGGGGCTGGTGTGGCTGAGCGTCGCCGGGCCCGCGGGCGCGTCGATCACGCGCTCGGTGAACCTGCCGGGCGGGCGCGCCGACATCCGCGACCGCGCAACGACCGTGGCGATGCACATGGTCCGGCGGCTGCTGCTGGGAGAGACCGACGACTGACATTCCGCCGCCCGTCATCGACGCTTTCCGGTCGTGATGCACGACGGCGGGCGCGGGCGCGGGGTCGTCCGGGAGGCGAACAGACGTTCCGTCCGAAGCGTTCCGTAGCTTCTCCAGTCCATCTCGACCGGAGGAGCCCGACCATGCCTGTGAACGAAGAGGAGAAGGCCGCAAAGGCACGCGACGCAGCCCTGAAGGGCGCGCTCACGCAGATCGAGCGCGAGTTCGGCAAGGGGACGGTCATGCGCATGGGCGACGAGGGCGCGCAGGTGCGCGTCGACGCGATCCCCACGGGCGCGCTGTCGCTCGATCTGGCGCTCGGCATCGGCGGGGTGCCCACGGGGCGCATCGTCGAGGTCTTCGGCCCGGAGTCCTCGGGCAAGACGACGCTGATCTACCACGTGCTCGCGGAGGCGCAGAAGCTGGGCGGGGTGTGCGCGTTCATCGACGCCGAGCACGCGATGGACCCGCTGTACGCGCAGGAGATCGGCGTGGACATCGACGAGCTGCTCGTTTCCCAGCCCGACTACGGCGAGCAGGGGCTGGAGATCGCCGACATGCTCGTGCGCTCCGGCGCGGTCGACGTGGTCGCGATCGACTCGGTCGCGGCGCTCACCCCGCGCAAGGAGCTCGAGGGCCAGATGGGCGATCACGAGCGTCGGCGAGCAGGCGCGGATGATGTCCAAGGCGATGCGCAAGCTCGCGGGCAACCTCAACCGCACGCAGACGCTGTGCATCCTCACCAACCAGATCCGCGAAAAGGTCGGCGTCATGTTCGGCTCGCCGGAGACCCAGCCGGGCGGGCGCGCGCTGAAGTTCTACGCCTCCCAGCGCCTGGACATCCGGCGCATCGAGACGCTCAAGGACGGCACCGAGGCGGTCGGCAACCGCGTGCGCGTGAAGGTCGTCAAGAACAAGTTCGCCGCGCCGTTCCGGCAGGCCGAGTTCGACATCGAGTTCGGCAAAGGCATCTCGACCTCGGGATGCCTGCTCGACCTGGGGATCGAGCACAACATCGTGACGAAGTCGGGTCGTTCTTCTCCTATGGCGAAGATCGCCTCGGTCAGGGCCGCGCTGCCGCCAAGGCCCAGCTCGACGCCAATCCCGCGGTGGCCAAGGAGATCGAGCAGAAGATCTACGCGGCGCTGGGCATCGGCCGCGAGCACGTGACGCCGATTGACAGAGACAAGGACGTCCCACCAGTGGCGATAGTCGAGGGGCCGCCGGCGGTAGTAGCTGCTTGATCGCGCAAGTCGGCGAACACATAGAGCGGTCGAGCCGCTCGCGCGAATCAAGGGTCCATGCGCCATCCATTCTGGCGAGGGCCCTAACCTGTCGGGTGGATGAAGCGCTACCACCTGACGACGTTCGGCTGCCAGATGAACGAGCACGACTCCGAGCGGATGAAGGGCATGCTCGAGTCGCTCGGCTACACCGAGGCGCCCGAGCGCGGTGAGGCGGACCTGATCCTGTTCAACACGTGCTCGATCCGCGAGACGGCCGACAGCCGCTTCATCGCCCACCTCGGCGAGGCCAAACGCCTCAAGCGCGAACGGCCCGAACGGGTGGTCGGCGTCGGCGGCTGCTGGGCGCAGTCGGTCAAGGAGGAGGTGTTCGAGCGGTTTCCGTTCGTGGACGTCGCGTTCGGTCCCGGGCAGGTGCACAAGCTCGCGGAGTTCCTGACCAGCGACTCGCTCACCGCGCAGGGGTACTTCGAGTTCGAGGGCTTCACGGGCCATCTGCCGGCGCGCCGCGCGCGCCCGTTTCAGGGCTGGCTGCAGATCAGCGTGGGCTGCAACTGCGCGTGCTCGTACTGCATCGTGCCCTCCACGCGCGGGCGGGAGGTCTAGCGCCCGCTGGACGAGCTGGTCGTCGAGGCGCAGGCGATGGCGAGCGAGGGCGTGCGCGAGGTGACGCTGCTGGGGCAGAACGTCAACTCCTACGGGCGCGACCTGCGACCGGACGCGCGACGACGTTCGCGCAGCTGCTCGGGGAGATCGACGCGATCGAGGGGATCGAGCGCATCCGCTACACGAGCCCGCACCCGAAGGACATGCGCGAGGACGTGATCCGCGCGCACGCCGAGCTTGAGAGCGTGTGCGAGCACATCCATCTGCCGCTGCAATCGGGCTCCAGCCGGATCCTGAAGGCGATGCGGCGCACGTACGACCGTGAGCGCTACCTCGATCGGGTCGCGCTGATCCGCGAGCACGTCCCGGACGCGTCGCTCACGACAGACATCATCGTCGGCTTTCCGGGCGAGAGCGAGGAGGATTTCGCGCAGACGCTGGAGGTCGTCGAGCAGGTCGGCTACGACGGCGCGTTCACGTTCGTGTTCTCCCCGCGCCGCGGCACCGAGGCGGCCGAGCTGACCGAGGGAATCGTCCCTCACCCGGTGAAGGTGGAGCGCATGGAGCGGCTCGTGGAGGCGGTCAAGCGCAGCGCGCACGAGCGCGCCCAGCGGTTCGTGGGGCGCACGCTGGAGGTGCTCGTCGAAGGGCCCTCGCGCACCGACCCCGAGCGTTTGCGCGGCCGGACCCGGCACAACAAGGTCGTCAACTTCGCGGGGCTGGCGCAGCCCGGGCGAGCTGACCCGAGGTGGAGATCGACGCCGCCACCAGCCAGACGCTGTCCGGCGACGGAGTCGCTGCTCGCCCGCGTCGCTGGCTGAGAGCCGCCCGGCGGCGAGATTTGCGCGACGGCTGGCGAGACGGGCCCGCGCTGCGGCGCGCGAATCGCCCGCGCCCACGCCGCTACGGCCCGGTCTCGGCGTTACTGGGAGCTCGCGCCCGGCGGTGGCCCCGGAGGGCCGCTCGCGCCCGCGTTGGGGGCTCCGGACGGTCCGGTGGTCCCGAGCCGAGCTGGAGCCCGAGCCCATGTTCGGGCAGGGTCGTTTGCCGGTCGAGCCCGATTTGGACTGCGCTGCCCGACTGACCCTGTCCCTGGTGGGACGGCGTCGCGGGGTGGTGGTGCTCGGCGTGGACGTCGTGCCGGTGGAGCCGGTCGCGCCGGTGCCGGGCGCTGGGAGCGGCCGCCGCCCCGGCGATGCCGGCGACGGCGCCCCCGGTGGCGAGCGCGCCGGCGACCATCGTGGCTCCGAGCATTCTCGATACTTTCATCGGTCAAACCTCCTGGTGGTGGGACGAGAGGACTGCTTGTGTGCGAGTCATCGTCCGACCGGCGCTAAGCGGACCCGTAGGCGCGGGTAAGGCCAGGCGCAGATGTGTGTAGGAGGTTTGTAAGGCTCAACGTGTGTCGCACGCTTCGCTCGTGCAAGCGTCGTGCTCCTGAGGCGGGCGCTGGGCAAGCAAGAGAAGGACGCAGGGAGCGTGGCGTACTACGTACGCGAGCGACTGAGGACGCACACTATTGCGCCGCCCAGCGCCCGCCTCAGCGCTTCTCGCGCTGGCCGGCCTCCATCTCGCGTGCGATGCCCTCTGAACCAAGCCGACGGGCCACCCTCGAGGCCAGCTCGGGGGCGATCCCGGCGAAGGTGGCGCCGGCGCGCATCGTCAGCGGGGCGACGTCGACCTCGGCGCGGTTGCGCTCGATCGCGCTGAGGACGGCGCGAGCGACGTCCTCGGGGCTGGAGGTGCCGACGCCGGCCGGGAGCTTGACTTCCGCCTCGGCGAACATGCCGGCGTCGCGGATGAATCCGGGAAACACCGCGGAGACGCCGACGCCGCTGTCGTGGAGATCGGCGCGCAGGGCGGAGGCGAAGCCGCGCAGACCGAACTTGGTCGCGTTGTAGATCCCCGTGCCGGGGGTGGCGGACTTGCCGGCGAGCGATGACATGAACAGCAGGTGTCCCTGTCGCCGCTCTGTCATCGCCGGCACGAGCGCATGCGCCAGAGCGATCGGTGCGCGGAGGTTGACGTTCAACGCGCGGTCGATCTGCTCCATCGTGAAGCTGTCCAGCGTGCCGGCGGCGGGCAGCGCCGCGTTGGCCACGAGGATGTCCACCTTGCCGGCCTCCGCGACGAGACGGTCGACCTCGGTCGGCGAGCTCAGATCGACGGCGAGCGCGCGCGACCCGTCGAGCTCGGCGGTGAGAGGTTCGAGCACCTCGAGACGGCGCCCGGTGAGGATCAGCTCGCCGCCGCGGGCGTGCAGCGCGCGTGCGATCGCATGTCCGAGGCCGCCGGTGGCGCCGGTGAGCAAGATCGTGGAGCCGGAGATCTGCATTGTGGGAAGAGCCTACGGCAACATCGCGGTGAGCGTCCGCCACGGCGATGGCGATACTGGGCGGATGCACGATCGGCAGCCGTCGCCCGCCGGGAAGGCCCGCGAGATCATCGCGGTGTTCGGCCCGACCGGGGTGGGCAAGACGGCGGTCGCGCTCGCGCTGGCCAGGAGGCTGCGAGCGCGCGGAGAGGATCCGGTCGCGGTGTCCGCGGATGCGCTGCAGGTGTACGAGGGCATGGAGACTCTGACGGGTGTCTCGAGTGCGCGCGAGCGGGCGCAGCTGGAGCACCGGCTGGTGTCGTTTCTGGCGCCGCGGGAGACGTTCAGCGCGGGGCGTTACGCGAAGCTGGCGCACGCGGAGATCGACGAGCTGCTGGCGCGGGGCCGACGACCGATCGTGGTGGGGGGCACGGGGCTGTATCTGCGCGCGGCTTTGACAGAGCTGGACATGAGGCCGCCCCCGGCTAAGGGTGCGCGCGAGCGCTGGCGTGCGGAGCTGGAGAGCAAGGGCGCGCCGGCGTTGCATGCGATCCTCGCCGAGCGTGCGCCGGCGGTCGCGCGGGGGCTGAATCCGAACGACCGCCAGCGCGTGATGCGCGCGCTGGAGCTGGCCGACGCGGGGGAGTTGCGCACTCCCGACGGAGAGTCCCAGCTGTGGAGCGAGGACATGCGCCGCCCGACGCTGCTCCTCGGGCTGACGATGGAGCGCGCAGCGCTGTACGAGCGCATCGACGCGCGTGTGCAGGCGATGCTCGACGCGGGGGTGCGCGAGGAGGTGGAGCGCGCCGAGGAGGCGGGCGCGTCTGAGACGGCGCGCAAGGCGCTCGGGTTCGAGGAGCTGTTGGCGGGGGACGTGGAGGCGATGAAGCGGCGCACGCGCAACTACGCCAAGCGCCAGCTGTCGTGGATGCGCAAGCTCGCGGGAGTGAGCGTGATCGACGTAACCGGGCGCGACCCGGACGATGTGGCGAAGGAGATCGTGCGGGCGCTGGAGCGCGAGGCGCGCACGAAGGCCGAGCCGGGTCGGATGGGCCTCGCGAAATAGACTGCGCCGGCGTATGCATTTCGAGAAGTGGCAGGCGTTGGGCAACGACTACCTGATCGTCGAGCGGGACGAGCTGCCGTTCGAGCTGACGCCCGGGCGCGTACGGCGGCTGTGCAACGTGCATGTCGGCGTCGGCTCCGATGGGGTGCTGGTGCTCTCGTCGCCCGCGAATCCCGAGCATGTGGCGAACCTGCGCATCTATAACCCCGACGGCTCCGAGGCCGAGCTGTCGGGCAACGGCGCGCGCGAGGCGATCCTGTATCTGCGCAGGCGGGGATGGACCGAGCGTGATGAGTTCACGATCGAGACGGTCGCGGGGGAGATCAGACCGACGATTACAGGGGTGGACTCGTGCAGGGTAGACATGGGCAGGGCGAGCCTGACGTCAAAGGACTATCCCAATGGCCCCCCGGATGGCCGGGGCGAGCTGAAAGTCGGCGGACGGAGATGGCGGTTCAGGCACGTGTCGATCGGCAACCCGCAGTGCGCGATCGTGGTGGCGAGTGAGGCGGAGCTGGCGAAACTCGATCTGGCCACGATCGGTCCGCGGATCGAAAATGATTCGAAATTTCCGAACAGGACGAACGTGTCCTGGTACACAAAGACAAGGGTACGGGAGATCGCGGTCCGATCCGAATACGCGCGCGAATATATGAGCGCGGTGTGGGGGAGACGCTGTCCTCGGGCACAGGCGCCACGGGTGCGGCGATCGCGTCCACGCTGAACCGGAGGGAGCGTGAGAAAGCCGAGATCGCAGACAATGGGCAGCGGGGACAGGGGGCCGAAACCGTCGCCGTCATGCTGGACGGGGGCGAGCTGGAGGTCGAGGTGGGCGAAGATCTGCGCGTCAACCTGACAGGCTGGGGCAGACCCGTATACAAAGGGCGTCTCAGCGACGAGCTGGTAAGGGAGCTGAAGGAGATAGATGAGACCGAGTAAGCGACTGGAGCGGATTCCGCCGTACGCGTTTGCGCAGCTGGAGGCGAAGATCGCGCGCAAGCGCAAGGAGGGCGTGGATGTGATCAGCCTGGGGATCGGCGACCCCGACCGCCCGACGCCGGCGCTGGTGGTGGAGGCGATGCAGGAGGCCGTGAGCGAGCCGGGTACGCACAAATACCCGAGCAATCGCGGGCGCGAGGAGTTCAGAGGGGCGGTGCGGGACTTCTACGAGCGGCGCTTTGACGTGAAGCTCGACCCGCAGAGCGAGATCGTGCCGGCGCTCGGGGCGAAGGAGGCGATCTTCAACCTGAACCTGGCGTTCCTGGACCCGGGCGATTACGCGCTGGCGGCCGACCCGGGATATCCGGTGTATACGGGCGGGCCGTGGCTGGCGGGCGGAGAGCCGGTGCTGATGGCGCTGCGGCCGGAGTTGGGGTTCGTGCCGGACCTCGGCGCGATCGAGGATGAGATCGCGCAAAAGGCGAAGCTGATGTTCCTGAACTACCCGAACAACCCGACGGGGGCGATCGTGCCGGAGGGGTTCTTCGAGCGTGTGGTGGAGTGGGCGCGCGCGTACGGGGTGCTGGTGGTGCACGACAACTCCTACTCGGAGATCTCCTACGACTCCTATCGAGCGCCATCGTTCCTGCAGACGCCGGGAGCGAAGGACGTGGGGATCGAGGTCTTCTCCCTGTCGAAGGGCTACAACATGACGGGCTGGCGCTGTGCGGCGATGGTTGGAAACGCGCAGGCGATCGAGACGTACTGGCGGTTGAAGACGAACATCGACTCGGGCATGTTCGACGCGGTGCAGCTGGCGGGGGTGGCGGCGCTCTCGCCCGATGCCGACGCGGAGGTGGCGGCGATGAGCGAGCTGTACGTGCGCCGCCGCGATCTGGTGTGCGAGGCGCTCAAAGGGATCGGCGTGGATGTGAAGCCGCCGCGCAGCACGATCTACGTGTGGGCGCCGGTGCCAGAGGGGTTTGCAAGCTCGGAGGCGTACTGCGAGCACGTGCTCGAGCGGGCCGCGGTGGTGCTCTCACCGGGCGCGATATACGGCCCGGCGGGGGAGGGCTGGTTCAGGATCTCGCTGACGACTCCAGATGACAGACTGGTGGAGGCTGTGAGCAGGCTGGGGGCGCTCGGTGGGTAGGGATGGTGGGTAAGCCATAGGTCGGTCCTTGCATCGAGTTGCCGTCGGCGCCGCTTTCGATTGCGGTCGGCGTTGAGGGAGCATTGAGAACCGCGCCCCTCGGCGACCTACACTGATGGGTAGTGGAACAGACCAAGCGCGCACGCCAGCGAGCCCTGTGCATCGCGGCTCTGCCGGAAGGCGAGAACCTGGAGGAGCTGGGCGAGCTGCTGCGCACCGCGGGGGTGGCGGTGGTGGGCGAGCTGGTGCAGCGCCGCGAGGAGCCCCACCCGAACACGTATCTGGGCTCGGGGAAGGTGCGCGAGGCGAAGGAGGCCGCGGGTGCGTGCGACGCGAACGTGATCGCCTGCGACGACGAGCTGAGCCCGCGTCAGGAGCGCAACCTGGAAGAGGCGCTGGGCCTGCCGGTGATCGATCGGACGGCGATCATCCTGGACATATTCGCCGATCACGCGGCCAGCGCGGAGGGCAAGCTGCAGGTGGAGCTGGCGCAGCTGGAGTACAACCTCGCGCGGATGCGCGGACTGTGGAGCCACCTCGAGCGCCTCGGCGGCGGGATCGGCACGAGGGGGCCGGGGGAGAGCCAGATCGAGACCGACCGGCGGCTGGCGCGCGACCGCATCGCCGCGCTGCGCCGGCGACTGGAGCACGTCAAGGGCACGCGCGCGGTGATGCGCGCCGAGCGTGAGCGCGCGGCGCTGCCGACGGTGGCGCTGGTGGGATACACGAACGCGGGCAAGTCGACGCTGCTGAACGCGCTGACGGGCGCGGAGGTGAGTGTGCGCGACCGGCTGTTCAACACGCTGGACCCGACGGTGCGGACGTTGAAGCTGAGCGGCAGGAGGTACCTGTGCAGCGACACGGTCGGCTTCATTCGCAAGCTCCCCCATCAGCTCGTGGACGCGTTCGGGGCGACGCTGGAGGAGACCAAGCGCGCGGAGTTGCTCGCGCACGTGATCGACGCGAGCGCGCCGGAGGAAGAGCGAGAGGCGATGAGGCGCTCGGTGGAGGAGACGCTGCGCGAGATCGGCGCGGAGGACAGCCCGCGGGTGCTGGTGCTGAACAAGGTCGACCTGCTGGGGGAGGAGGACCGCGAGGAGTTGCGCACGAACCACCCCGAGGCGGTGCTCGTGAGCGGCGAGACCGGCTACGGGCTGGAGGAGCTGGGGGAGAGGGTCGAGCGCGAGCTGGCGTACACGCTGCGCCCGGTGGAGCTGCTGGTGCCCTATGCGAACGGTGGCAGCCTGGCGGAGCTGCACGAGGTGGCGGGCGAGATCGCGCGTCTGGACACGCCCGAGGGGGTCAGGGTGCGAGCGCTGGTGCCCGCACGCTTCGCCGAGCGCTTCGCCCGGTTTGCGGTTGCCTCGGCTAGCGGTCGTCGCCGTCGCCTGACAAGACACCGCGTTGCTGGCGCGAGAGCAGCTTGTCGAGGTTCGTCTGCGCGATCTCGTCGAGATCGAGGCCGAGCTCGCTCGCGAGCTGGGCGACGTACCAGAGCACGTCGCCCAGCTCCTTGGCCAGCGCCGCGCGGCGCTCGTCGGATATCTGCCCGCCGTCGTCGCGGATCGCCTTCTTGGCGTGCTCGGCGACCTCGCCCGCCTCGCCGGACAGCCCGAGGGCAGGGTAGGCGAGCCACGCTGACGCCTCGCGCGGGTACTCGGCGGTGCGGCGCGAAAGGCGTTGGTACTCGGAAAGATCCACAGTTGCGTCAAGAAACAGCTCGACCCGCCGAGGGCGGGTCGGGTGCAGGAGGAGCTACCTCCAACCGGTTGACAACCTCTATCGAGGTTAGCAGAGCAGAGCGATGGCTGCACATCCGCTGGGCCGGTCGCTGTCGATGGTGGGCGCTACCCACGAGTGCTGACTTTGCGCTCTGTGCGACCGGGCCCAGCGGGCTTATGGCGGCGGGCGGGAGACTCGAACTCCATCCGAGGAGCTACCCCGAATTCCCGGTTGTCAACCGGTCGCGTCACCTCGACGCTACACCCGCCGTCCGCCGATCGTACGCACGGCTTGGGACGGCATTCTCGGGGCAGGAAACAACGATCCCCACGGACGAATCGTTCGGTAGAGTGTCGTCGATGGAGGGGTCGTTGTCGTTGCGTAGCGTGTGGTTGAGCTATCCGCGCGGGCCTCGGCACGTGGTGAGGGTGCTGACGGATGTCTCGCTGGACGTGCACGCGGGCGAAGTCGTGGCGGTGCTCGCGCGACGCGCCCAGGGCAAGACGTCGCTGTTGCGGGTCGCCGCGGGGATGGCGCGCCCGGATCGGGGCAGCGTGTCGTTCGCCGGCCGGGACATGTGGCGCCCGGTGGACGCCCGCGGTCGGCGCGACCTCCGCCAACGCCACCGTCGCGCGCGTGCGCTGAGCGCGCCGATCGCGCTCGTTCGCCCGGCTCCGCCCGACCTGGACATTCCGGTGGGGGAGGGCATCGCACTGCCGCTCACGGGCGCATACACATGGCGTCAGGCGCGCGAGCTGGCCGAGCAGGCGCTCGAGGAGGTCGGCGCGGGGGAGTGCGCGCCGCGACGCTGGAGCGAGCTGAGCGACGGCGAGCGTGCGCGTGTGGCGATCGCACAGGGGATCGCGCGCGATCCGAAGATGCTGCTCGTCGATGATCTGACGGCGACGCTCGGGCTGGGCGAGACCGAAGAGATCACGATGCTGCTGTACGCGCTGGCCGCCGCGCGTGGGCTCGGCGTGCTGGTCGGTGTGGGGGATGCGCGGGCCACGAGATGGTCCGAGCGCGTCGCGACGCTCGCCGGCGGTGAGCTGCTGCTGCAGCCGGCATGCCCGCAGGCGCAGGCGTATCCGAATGTCGTCAGTCTCCCGGGCAGCTGAGGACATGCCTGACATGCGCTGCATATTCATCCAAATCATTCTGCGCATGGAATCGCGGATTCCCATTACGCTTAGTTGACATGGCCAGCACCGTCCAACAATCCGAGATGTCAGCGGGAGAGATCGTGCTCGGCCTGTTGATCGAGCAGCCGGACACCTGTTATCACCTGGACAAACGCATCGCCGAACGCCTCGGCTCCGCCCAGTTCAGCCGCGGCGCGGCGTCCAGGGCGGTTGAACGGCTGCTGGAGCGCAAGCTGGTGCGTCCGGCTGAAATCGAGGAGCAGGCCGGGCTGAGCGTCGTCGGCGGGCGCAAGAAAACGGTTTACGAGATCACACCCTCGGGGGTGGATCATTTCGAGCGCTGGCTGCACGCCTCGACACAGACCCCGCCCGTGCGCGAGGAGCTGCACGCGAAAATCGCGCTGTGGGGATCTGCTGAGCTGTCGCGGCTGATCGAGATCGTGCGCGAGGCGGAGATGGCGTGCACGCTGCGATTGCAGGACCTGAATCGCGAGGTCAGGGCCGAGCGGCAGGTGAGCGACGACGCCAGCGACTGGGAGCGAACGATGCAGCTGATCGTCTCCTCCGGGGAAGCCACGTGGTGGGACGCCAGGATCAAGTGGCTGCAGGACGTGCGCATGTATCTCGAGCGCGAGCACGTCCGCCAGCGCTCCGAAGCGGGTTCGTGGCGTACGCGGGCGCCCACGCGGTGAGCGAGCCGATCCTCTCGCTGCGGGGAGTGTCGTTGAGCTTTCCGCGCGGGCGGCGGCACGTCGTGAGGGTGCTGGGGGACGTCTCGTTCGAGCTGCACGGGGGAGAAAGCGTGACGGTGCTCGCGCGACGCTCCCAGGGCAAGACGTCGCTGTTGCGTGTCGCGGCGGGGATGGAGCGACCGAACCGGGGCAGCGTGAGCTTCGCGGGAGAGGACATCTGGCGCCTGTCCGATCGGCGACGCTCGCGATTGCTGAGCTCGGAGATCGGGATGGTCGAGCGCACCGAGCCGCACCTCGACGTTCCGGTGCTCACGGGCGTGGCCCTGCCGCTGCTCGGCATCCACGGTCGGCGCGGCGCCTACGCGCGAGCCAAGGACGCGCTCGAGCGCGTCGGCGCGGGCGAATGCGCGCGCCAGCATTGGGGCGAGCTGGCCGACTCCGAGCGCGCGCTGGTCGCGCTCGCGCACGGGATCGCGCGCGAGCCGAAGACTGCTGCTCGTCGACGACCTCGCGGCGACGCTCGGCATCGAGGAGCGCGCCGACGTCGCCGAGCTGCTCGGCGTGCTCGCCGTCGAGCGGGGGATCGCAGTGCTCGTCTGCGCGGGGGACTCGGGCCCCACGCCCAACTGCGACCGTGTGGCCTCACTCGGCGGAGGCGAGCTGCTGCTCTCGCCGGCCACGCCATCGCCGGCCGAGGGGGACAACGTCCTCGAGTTCCCGGGTGAGCGTCGACGGCGCGCATCTCCATAACGGATCCCCGATGCTCGAGCTGCGCGACCTCGTCAAGCATTACCGTATGGGCGACGCCGAGCCCGTGCGGGCCGTGGACGGCGTGTCGCTGTCGGTCACTGCCGGAGAGCTCGTGGCGCTGTACGGACCGAGCGGATCGGGCAAGACGACGCTGCTGATGATGATCGCGGCGCTGATCGAGCCCGACGGCGGTGCGGTGCTGGTGGACGGGCGCGATCTCTGCCGGCTGACGGACGCCGAACGTTCGCATTACCGGTTGCGCGAGCTGGGCTTCGTCGATCAGACCTCGGATCTGCTGCCCGGCGGCACCGTGGTGCAGAACGCCGCGATGAAGCTGTGGCTGTTCGAACGCACGCGCGACGCCGAGCGGCGGATCGAGCCGTTGCTCTTACGTCTTGGGCTCGGAGATCGCCTCGGCCACCGCGCCGATCAGCTCTCGATGGGTGAGCGCCAGCGCGTGATGATCGCCCGTGCGCTCTCGACCGGCCCCAAGCTCCTGATCGCCGACGAGCCCACGGGGAGCCTCGACACTCATCGCGGCCGCGAGATCCTGCGCACTGCTCGTGGAGGTCGCTCGCGAGCAGAACGCGGCGGTGCTGCTGGTTACTCACGATCCGCAGGCGACCGCGTTTGCCGATCGCGTGCACGCGTTGCGCGACGGGCGGCTGGTCGATTACGAGCCCGACCACCTGTTCGCGCCCGCGCGGGCGTCCGAGATCGCCTCATAGCGATGCGCCTGTCGAACATTGCCCACCTGTATGCGGTGCGTTTGAAAGCACGGGTGGTGCTGATCCAGGAGCTGTTCGCGGTGCTCGGGATCGCCGTTGGCGTGGCGCTGCTGTTCGCCTCGCAGGTGGCGAGTACCAGCCTGGACACGTCTGTGTCGCAACTCACCACGGGGGTGGTGGGCAAGTCCACCTATCAGCTCAAGGCGCGCAGCCCGCAGGGTTTCGAGGAGTCATTGCTCGGCGAGGTCCAGCGCCTGCCCGGAGTACGCGCGGCGGTACCGGTGCTCGAGGTTCAGGCCAGTGTGATCGGCCCGCACGGGACCCAGCCGCTGGATCTGATCGCCACCGACCCCCACGATGTGCGTCTTGCCGGACGGCTCTTGCGGCACTTCACGGGCGCACAGCTCGTAGGTAAGCGTGTGCTGGCACTGCCGGCGCCAATCGCGAGCCGGCTCGGGATCGGCCCGCTCGAACTCGTCAAGCTGCAGGTCGGTCCGAAGGTCGTCTCCGCATTCGTGGGTCTCGAACTCACGCAGCGCAACATCGGCGTGCTGGTCAACAGCCCGATCGCACTCGCGCCTCTGGCCTACGCCCAGAAGCTTGCCGACATGCCGGCGCGGGTCACACGAATCCTCGTCCAAACGCGACCCGGCGCGGATCGCGCGGTGCATGCGGATCTGGTGAGACTGGCCGCGGGGCGCATCAACGTCGAGCCGGCGGACTATGAGGCGACGCTGTTCAGGCAGGCAGCGGCCCCGGTGGATCAGTCCACGAAGACATTCGCGGCCATCTGTGCGTTGGTCGGGTTCATGTTCGCGTACTGCGCGATGCTGCTCACGACGGACTCCCGACGGGGACTCATACGGGAGCTGCGACGCGGCGGTGCGACGCGTTGGGAGACGGTCAAGACGCTCCTGTTCGACGCCTTGGTGCTCTCGGCGGTCGCCTCCGTCGCGGGCTTGGCGCTGGGCGAGTTGCTGTCGATCGTCGCGTTCAACACGCCGCCGGGATTCCTGTCTCTCGCGTTTCCGATCGGCTCGCAGCGCATCGTCACCTGGGAGAGCGTCGTAATCGCCGTCGGCGCCGGGGCGATCGCGTCGTGCATCGGCGTGCTGACACCGGTGCGGGATATCTGGGCGCGCGCTCCACGCGCCCAGACATCCCATGAGCGTGCCGCGCTCGACTGGCCGACGGCGGGAATGCTGATCGGCGGATGCGCCTGTCTTGGGGTGACGACGATCATCCTGTTTGCCGCGCCACAGTCCGCGGTCGTCGGCGTGGTGGCTTTGATCGCCGCGCTGCTGCTGCTGTTGCCGGTGCTGCTCGATGCGATCGCGGCCGGCTTCGAACGGCTGCAGCGTGTATGTGGCATCGGAGCCACCCAGATCGCGGTCATCGAACTACGCTCCCCGAGGACGCGAACACGCTCGATCGCGATTGCCGCCACGGCGGGTATCGCGGTGTTCGGGAGCGTGACCATCCAAGGGTCGCGAACCAATCTCCAGCGCGGTCTCGACCGCTCGTTTCATGGAATCGCCTCGGCAGCGGATCTCTGGGTGGCGCCCTCTGGAGAACAGAGCCTGTTCACGACCACACCATTCAGCGGCCTCTCCATCGCGACGCTGGCGCGCCTGCCCGGCGTTCGATCCGTCAGTCCCTACCGAGGTGGGTTTCTCGAATATGGAGGGCGGCGTGTGTGGGTGCTGGCACCGCCCTCGACCACGTCCTCGCCGATACCGCCAAGCCAACTCGTCGCCGGCGCGCCCGCGCTGTCGGAGGCGAGACTGCGTGCCGGTGGCTGGGCCGTCATCTCAAAGACGCTTGCCGTGCAGCACCATCTGCATATCGGCCAGACCTTCGTATTGCCCTCGCCTCGTGAGACGACGTTTCGAGTCGCGGCGCTGACGACGAACCTGGGGTGGCCGCCGGGGGCGATCATCCTCAACGGCGCAGACTACGCGCGCGCATGGGAAAGCTCGGACCCCAGCGCGTACAACATCGAGCTCGCTCCCGGGGCGGCGCCCACGGCTGTTCGCAACGAGATTCAGGCCGTGCTGGGACCGAGATCGGGACTCGCGGTCGAAACCTCCAGCCAGCGCGAACAGGCTCAGCAGGCCACAAGTCGCCAGGGGCTGGGGCGCCTCTCCCAGATCGCCCTGCTGGCACTCGTGGCGGGCGTGCTGGCGACCGCCACGGTGATGGGGGCGACGGTCTGGCAGCGTCGCCGCCGGTTCGCTCGGATGAAGGTGCAGGGCTATGACACCCGGACGCTGTGGCTGGCGCTGATCTTCGAGAGCGCCCTGCTGATCGGAGCGGGCTGCTTGATCGGCGCGTGCCTGGGTATCTACGGACAGCTCCTGCTTGGTCACGCGCTGATGACCGTCACAGGCTTTCCGGTCGTCCTTTCGGCCAATGCCGTGGTGGCCTTTGCGGGTTTCATGCTCGTGACCGTCGTGGCGGCCACATGCATAGCGATACCGGGCTATCGCGCCGCCGGTGTGGCCCCGTATCCGTGGCCTGAGACCTAGTGTCGTGAGTCATAAATTCGCTGGCGTTTCCCGGCGCCTGAACCCGCCTGACGCCCGCCGTCGCCGGCCATGTGCCACCAGCACACTCATCGGCGCCGTCGACCGTCAGATCACGTCCATCCATCCGGCAAACGCTGACCGAATTTATGACTCAAGACACTAGTCTCTCGGGCGTTCGCCCAGACATATCGGCCGCATCGCCGGAATTTCTCTCGAGTCTCGAGAGATGTCGCGGCGCGCGCGGCGCCTATCTTCTAGGCTTGGAAATATTGGTGCCGTTGGAGCTACTGGTATTCACTCGAAATCTCCAGCACAGGTCTCGACGCTCGTCTGCGCGCTGGCCCGTGGGCTCTTGTGGGGTCGGCCGGCGGCCGCGCGTGAGCTTGGCGCATGGTTTCAGCGGGCTGCAGCAATTCCGGATCCCGCGATTCGTGAGGATGCGCTCGACTCGCTGGTCCGCAAGCGCGACAACGTGGAAGGCGCTTCGCTGTTCTCGATTCTTCCCAGACGTCGGGACGAGCGCCTGCTGATCCTGCTGGTCGCCTATCAGGTGATGTGGGATTTCCTGGACAGCGTCAGCGAGCGCGGCGCGAGCGCCGGCCACGCAAACGGACGCCAGCTGCACCGCGCGCTCGTCGAGGCGCTCGACCCCGAAGCGCCGATATCCGACTACTACCGCTACCACCCGTGGAAGAACGACGGTGGATATCTGCTCGCGCTCGTGCAGATCTGTCGGCGAACGTGCCTCGAGCTGCCCTCATACCGACTGGTGCGTCCCTTGATGCTCCACGGCGTGGAGCGCTGCGCAATACAGTATTTGAACCACGAGCCCGAGTCGCGACGGCGCGAGCAGGCACTCAGGGAGTGGGCTGAGCGAGAGTCGGCAGGCGAGCACGCGCTCGCCTGGTTCGAGCTGACGGCGGCCGCAGGCGCGTTCATGCCGCATGTCCTGCTCGCGCTGGCAGCCGAGACCTCCTGCGAGCAGCACGATCTGCTCGCCGTCCATTCGGCCTACTTCCCGTGGGCTTCGCTCGCGATCACGATGCTCGACAGCTATGTCGATCTGGCGCATGATGCCGCCAACGAGAGCCACAGCTACATCTCCCACTATGAGAGTGAGGCCGTCGCGCTGGATCGTCTCGCGGAGGTGATACGACGGATGGTCTCCCATGCTGCGCGGCTCCCCAACGGCCGGCGGCATGTTGTGCTGGCAGAGGGCATCGTCGCGATGTATCTGTCGGCTCCCGGCGCCAGGGCTCCGCGAGTCCGCGAGCAGACGCGCGTTCTGACCCACGCGAGCGGACCCCTCACCGGACTGTTGCTGGCGATCGCACATGTGTGGCGAGCGACGAGAGCCGGGAGAGCCGACGTCGGCGGCGACTGCGCCCACGGCCTGCCTCCCGGCATGCCCGTTCCCGCGACATTTCTGACATATGCGTACTGGAGATCGCCATTCTCGTATATGGAGCGATGCCAAGCTCGCTACGGCAAACGCTTCACGCACAAGATGACCAGCTTTCCCAGACTCGTGTTCCTATCCGATCCCGCCGAGGTGAAAGCGATGCTCACGGCGCCGGCCGAGGTGCTGCATCCGGGAGAGGGTGGCGCGAAGATAGCGCCGATCGTCGGCCGGCGCTCATTCATGCTGCTGGATGTGCACGAGCATCTGAGCGGGCGCAGAGCGGTGCTTCCGGCGTTGCAGAAGCGCACGATCGAGAAAGAGAGCAGCTGGGTTATCGACACCGTGCGACGCACCGTCTCGTTATGGCCGCGAGACGCGCCCCTGCCGTTGCATCCGCGTCTGCGTGCGCTGGCGCTGAACGTCATCCTGCGACGCATCTTCGTCGGGGTCGAGGCACAGTTCGAGGATCGGCTTTCGAGCCTGATGGACACGATCCTGAAGATGTTGGGCGTCACGGGGAGCGTCGTGTTTCCGATGCCGATCCTGCGACACGGTCCCGGGCGTGCGGTCTGGAGACGCTTTTTGAGAGACCGCTCGCAAGCGGACACCCTGATCCACGCGCTGATCGACGAGCGTCTGCGCTCAGGTCGAGCTGGTCCTGACGCGCTCGCCGCGCTCCTGCAGGCGCGCAACGACGACGGCACGGCGATGAGCCGGGTGCAGCTGCGAGACAACGTCATGTCGCTGATTCTCGCCGGGCACGAGACCACCGCCTCGCAGCTCGCATGGGCGTTTCAGCTGCTCGCGCACAACCCGGACGTGCAGCGACGGCTGATCGAGGAGATCGACGACGACGCGGGCGACGCCTACCTGACGGCGACGATCCACGAGGTGTTGCGTCATCGGCCGGTGTTCCTGTTCACGATCCCGCGCGCGGTCGTGCAGCCGATCGAGATCGGCGGGTGGACATATCGAGCCGCCGGCTCACCTGCTCGGGTGCATCTACCTGCTGCACCACGATCCCGACGTCTACCCGAACCGGACGTGTTCCGTCCGGAGCGGTTTCTGGAAGGACAGCCGAGCCCCTACGCATACCTGCCGTGGGGGGGAGGACGTCGGCGCTGTCCGGGCTCGCATCTGGCGCTGCTGGAGATGGGGACGGTGCTGCGGACGGTCCTCGAGACGATGACCGTCAACCCCGCGAGCAGGCGCATGGAGCGCCCGCGATGGCGGAGCGTGATCGTGACGCCACACGCCGGTTCGCGCGTCGTGCTGCGCCGGCGCGAGCGCCGGTCCTTCGCCACCGGCTGCGCTCGACCGCTCGCCGGCGATGCCTGTCCGGCGGCGATCCGCACAGCCGATCTACGCGAATCTGGACCATAGGTCGCGATATAGCGACATGTCGCTATACATGCGCGCGCGCGCCCGTCATGATCGGCGTGGTGGTAAGGATTGACACTGCCGACCGCGCACCGCTCGGCCTTCTCAGAGGGCCTGGCGTGGCCCGGCAACCCCGGGTGGCGCGTACGACATGTCACCCCACCCTTACCTCCGTCTCGCCAGAGAAGGGCCGGATGTCGTCCTACGGCGTCCGGCCCTTTAGAGCTTCTCTGGACAGGGACGTGCGGCTGGGGCGTTCCAGGATCGAGCCGGCAGACCCCGAGTCATGCGGGAGCGCTCGACTAGCGATGCCCCCGCGCGCCGGTACCAGCTATCCGGACACTTGGAGAATCCCCGACCTCTCCGAACCCCGCTACTCCCAGTCGCTCGAGCGGGGCCTGGCGATTCTCGAGTGCTTCACGCCCGAGACTCCCGTGCTGGGGATCGCCGACATCGCCGAGCGGCTGGGGATGAGCCGCTCGACCACCCATCGCTACGTCACCACGCTGCTCGCGCTCGGGTATCTCAGGCAGGGCGCGCGGCGCAAGTATCGGCTCGGGCTGCGCGTGACCAACCTCGGGATGGCGGCGCTGAACGAGACGAGCCTGCGCGAGCACGCACACGCGGACCTCGCGGAGCTCGCGCACAGATCGGGCTATGCGACCAGCATCGCCGTGCTGGAGGACGACGAGATTCTCTACGTCGACCGCGTGCAGGGGTTTCGCCGCCGCCAGCGCGTCCCCGGCCCGAACGTGGAGGAGGGATCGAGGCTGCCCGCATACTGCACCGCGCTCGGCAAGGTCCTGCTCGCACATCTGCCCGACCACGAGCGCCGCGAGGTGCTCTCGCGCGTGGATCTCAAACGTCGCGGCCCGAACACGATCGTGACCAAAAGCACCCTGCGCGACGAGCTCGCGCAGGTCCGCGAGGAAGGCCTGGGAGTCGAGGACGAGGAGCTTGTGAGCGGCAGGATCGCAATCGCCGCTCCCGTGTTTGACGAGGCCGGCGAGATCTCCGCGGCGATCGACCTGACCGCCGGCGTCCCCTCAATCGCCGTGGAGGAGCTCGCCGACGCCCTCGGCCCGCACCTGATCTCCACCGCCGATCGCATCTCCTCCCGCCTGGGCAACCGGCGGGAGAGCGAGGGACGGGACTGAGCTACCCGGGCGCACCAGGACGCCCACCCGCCTCGCGAAGCGCTGATACTGCGTGCCCGGATTGAAAACGCTCGCTTTCACTGACGCGTCCCGCGACGGACTCGGCCGCTTGACTCGCCGGTCGCACTCGTCTCGCCCAACCCTCAATCCGCAACGTTTGCCCGCACCGGCGCATCATCCGCCGTCCGCTCGATTACACCCCCGCGGCACGACGGGCACTCCGATGCGCCTCGCGCTCCAGACTGTCATCGAGCGGACTCAGCTCGCTCGGATCGATGTGCAGTGCGGTGGCGATCAGCCAATCCGCGAGCCACGAGTTCTTGGGCAGCAGCGGGCCGTGAAGATAGGTGCCGATCGTGGCGCCCTGCCGTGCTCCCTCATAGCCTGAGCGTCCGTCGTTGCCGTACCCCTTCATCACGCGCCCCAACGGCCGGGCGTCCGCGCCGAGGTGGGTGCGCCCGCCGTGGTTCTCGAACCCGGCCAGCACCCCGGGATCGGAGTCGTCGTCGAGTGAGACCTCGATCGCGACGTTGCCGATCAACCGCGGGCCTGGATCGCGGACCGTGCGCAGGTCCAGCAGCCCGACGCCCTCGATCTCCTCATCGCCGATCGTGTACGCCTGCCCGAGCAGCTGATACCCGCCGCACACTCCCAGCACCACCGCCCCGCGCGCGGCCGCCTCATGCAGCGACGCACGCTTGGTCGACAGCAGGTCCTCGGCACACAGCCGCTGGTCGCGATCCTGGCCGCCGCCGATGTAGAAGAGGTCGTGCCCGCTCGCGTCCAGCTGCTCGCCGAGCCCGCTGCTCGCCAGCTCGAACCCGATCCCGCGCCACTGCGCAGCGGCGCTGCAGCACGAGCAGGTTGCCGCGATCCGCGTAGATGTTCATCAGGTCCGGATACAGCGCGCACACTCGCAGCGTGCGCTCGGTCCTCGCACTCACCGCCATGAGCTGCTCGCGTCTCCGCGGCGCACCAGCAGCTCGCGCAGCGCCAGCATCGCGGTGTATGTCGGCAAGGCGTACAGCGGCTCATCCCCGTCGGCGCTTGGACGATCGGAGGTTGCGGTCGTGAGCGCCTGTGCCAGGTCGTCGATCACCCTGATGCGGTGTGGATCGACCCCGGCGTACTTCAGCCGCAGCGCCAGCTCGCTCGCGCGCGTCCCCGCGCACGTCGCGCTGCGCACGCGCCCGGCGAGCAGCTCGTAGTCGGCGTCCCAGATCCACGAGACGTCGCGCCCGTCGGCGATGTTGTCGTTGAGCACGCCAAGCAGGTCGTGCTCGCCCGGCTCCAGCGCGAGCGTGCGCAGCACCTCGTTGCAGCCCGCCGGGTTCTTGACGAGCATGATCCGCGTCTCGCGCCCGTCCACCGTCACGGTCTCCGCCCGCCCGAACGCCGCCGTGGCGCTCTGCAGCCCCGCGACGATGTCGGCCAGCGGCATCTCCAGCGCAACCGCGAGCGCGGCCGCCGCGAGTGCGTTGTAGACGTTGTACAGGCCGGGCAGACGCCAGCTTCACCTCGGCCGCGCCCGCGGGGACGACTCAGCTGGAAGCGAGCCCCACGCACGCCATCGAGGCCGACCGCGCTTGCCCACACGGTGGGGGAGGGTCGTTGCCGTCCGCAGCTCGGGCAGTGGTAATGGCCGAGGTGGCCCAGATACACGGCGTCGAACACGTACGGCGCGCCGCAGCGGCGGCAGTGCTTGGCGTCGGCGGCGTGCGCCATGCCGGCCAGCGCGAGCGAGTCGTCCTCGACGCCGAAGTACACGACCCGACTGCCTTCATCACGCTCATCGTCGGTGCCGTCAACGACGGAGCCGTCCCGGTCGCGTCCGAGATCCGCCACGAGCGGATCGTCGGCGTTCAGCACGAGCGTCGCCGCCCGAGCCGGCCCATCGCGCAGCGCCGAGACCCAGCTGTCGGCGATCGTCTCGAGCTCGCCGTAACGGTCGAGCTGGTCGCGGAACAGGTTCGACAGCAGCACCACGCGCAATCCGCTGCAGCTGAGCGGCGATCTGCTCCAGCCACAGCTCGTCGACCTCGAACAGGCCCAGCTCGCCCGCGATCCGTCCCCGCGGACGTGCGGCCGACAGCAGCGTGGAGGCGATCCCGCCCGCCATGTTCGCTCCCGCCTGGTTGTGCACCAGCTCGACACCCCGGTGCTCGAGGATCGATGCTGCCATCGCGGCCGTCGTCGTCTTGCCGTTCGTCGCGGATATCAGCACGCTTCCCCGCTCGAGGCGAGCCGCGAGCGCACCGAGCGCGTCTGGCTCCAAGCTCAGCAACACCTTGCCCGGGACACTCGTCGCCCCGCCACCGCGCAGGCGCGACAGAGCGCCGGCAGCTCGTGCGAGCGCGAGCTTCGGCGCGAGCAGGCTTGCCATCAGGCGCCCTTGAGCGGGGGGTCAGACGCAGCTGCCCGCGCGTCGGGCGAGGATGACGATGAAGAGGAAGACAACGAGGAGGCGAGGGGGGAGGGGGGAGATGAGACGGATGCAGAGCGCAACGACGCAGGCGAGCCGAACGCGGCGCCCGCGGCGTCGCCATCGGGAACGAGCACAGTGATCGCGCCCCGCAACGCGCGTACGCGCACCGGCAGCCTGCCGATCGGATCACCGTCCGCATACATCTCGAACGGGCGGTCGGCGCTGACGGATATCTCTCGCGCGCGCCAGACGCGCACCCCGGGCTCCTGCACGTGCTTCCCGCTGAACACCTTCGGCAGGATCTTCGTCACGAACTCGAACTTGCTGACGCTCTCCAGGGCGATCACGTCGAGCAGGCCGTCGTCGAGCAGCGCGTCCGGCGCCGCGCGCATCCCACCGCCGTAGGCCTGTGAGTTGCAGGCTCCGACCGTGTAGGCCCTGACGCTCACGCGCTCGCCCGGAGGGTCGAGCTCGATCTCAAACCGGGCCGGGCGCCACGCGATCAGCGCCCGCAGCGCGCCGTACAGGTACACGAGATTGCCCAGCCAGGATGGAGCCTCGTTGGCGATGCGGTTGGCATCGGAGTCGAATCCCACCGAGGCGATCCCCACGAACGCACGATGCCCGTCGACCTCGCCGACGTCCATCGCACGTGGCACTCCCCGCGCGATCGTGGCGCACGCCTCGAGCGGGTCCTGCGAGATCGCCAGCACGCGCGCGAGGTCGTTGCCGCGCCCGCCCGGCAGTATGCCCAGCACCGCGCCCGGGGTCCCACGCAGCGCGTCGGCTACGGCGCCGATCATGCCGTCGCCGCTGAGAACCACCACAGTCTCCCCGGCGAGCGCTCCCGCACGAGCGAGGTCGCGGGCATGCTCGAGGTCGCGCGTATCCTCGCGGCGCACCTCCAGCCCCAGCTCACGCAGCCGGCGCTCGACGCTCGGGGCGGCCCTACGTGCTCGGCCACCACCCGCGGACGGGTTCACCAGCAGACATACGGGCGCGGGCATGCTCAGCGCGTCCAGGCCTGAGCGCGCATGAACGCGATCACCTCATCCGGGCGATCGGTGACGACATACGCGTCGATGATCGCGCCCGCGGAGTTAATCGTGATCGACAGGCCCGAATCCACCCGGCGGACCTTCGATATGGCCGCGACCGGACGGCCGGAGCCCATCCGCGGCTTGACGCGGCCGGTCGCCACACGGTGCACGGCCTCGTGCTCGGCCAGCGTGTCGAGCAGGCGCCGGTAGTCCTTGCGCGAGGTGTGCTTGTGGTGGGTCTGTTTGGCCACGTTCGACTCGTAGGGAGCGGTCGATTCGGAGGCTCCCCAAGACATCTTGGCGCACCTTCCCGACGGTTGTCGCTTGTCCGAGAGAGAGACGCCCGCGCCGACATTCGGCCAAGACGGCGCAACCGCGCGGTCAGTGCCCGCCGCGAGCCTCGGCCTGTGCGCGGTTGCGCCGGCGCCGGCCGATCGTGGCGATCACCGTGATGACGGCCGCCACCAGGAAGAAGCCGAGCAGGACTCCCGGCGCGATGCCCAGGCCGCCGAACGGCAGCGAGATCAGCTCGACGACGCCGAGACCGATCGCCAGCAGTACCACGATCAAGAGCACGATCAGCGCGATTCCCCGCACACGCGCGAGCATGCCCGCCGAGCCCGGGGGGATGAGGAGGCCCATCGCGCGCAGCGCGAACATCTGCCGGCCGGTCGGCGGGGTCTGTCCGAGGCGCTCGACGGCCTCCTTCAGATCCCCCGCGCGACGTTCGGCCAGTGCCAGCGAGGCGTCGGCCATACGCCGCAGCTGCATCCGCTCCTGCGGTCGGGCCGCGGCGATCGCGCGCTGGAAGTATCCGCGCGCCTGCTCCGCGTCGAAGCGCTCGGACGCGCGCGCCCCGAGGATCGCCAACGCGGCGGACTTGTACTTGGTCTCGTTCTCGAGCTCCTCGTCCGAGCGCTGCTCCAGCGCCTGGATCGCCTCCAGCCCGCCGCGCTGCTCCATCCGGATCTGACGTTGTTTGGGCGCCATCGCGCGGTCATTCTACGGTCTGCGCGGCGGACAGCCATCACGGGCTTCGCGGCGAGGGGGTCTCGAGCGCACGTCTCAGCACGACCGGCATGCGGGCAACGCGATCGTACGCGCTCCCAGGAGCGCATAAGGCGATATTCTCGATTGCGTGTCCATGCATCGCACACGCCGGTCTCGAGTGCACCTCGGCTGCCTGTGCGCAGTCGCGGTGCTGGTTCCGGCGAGCGTGTGCGCACCCGCCGCAAGTGCGGCGAGCACTGCCGGCGCAAGCGCCGCGAGCGGGGGCGGGACGAGCGCTCCCAGCGCGGCGAGCGCCGCCGGCGGAGCCACGGCCGGCGGAGGCTCGGCGAGCGCTGCCGGCGGAAGCGCCTTCAGCGAATTAACCCAAGGCGGTCAGCAGGCGTCGAGCGCAACGACCCCGACCACCGCCACCACGACAGAATCCACGGCCTCTACCGCCACCTCCAACTCGAACACGAGCAGCGTGCTGCTGCTGGGGCTGATCGCCGCAGGAGCGCTGCTTGCCGGGATCGCCTTCATGATCCTGCGCGATGCCCACAGGGTTGCGCCTGTCGCCGACGGACAGGTGACGGGCGAGGGGCGCCCCGCCCGCGACATGGCCGCGATGATGCGCAAGCGCCGCGCGAAAGCGAAGGCCGCGCGCCGTCAGCGCAAGCGCAATCGCTGAACCCGCGCTCGCCGTGCGTCGCCGCCGCGTCCGCGCATCGGCGACATCCTGGTGCTGAGACGGGCGGTCGCGGTCGGCTGGCGTATCCGTCGTGGGGAGGGGGGCGCATCCGAGCCGTGCGGCCCCCGCCGGCGGGGGCGTGGTCTGGGAAAGCGCGGATGGGGATCGCGTGGCGAGGCCGCAAGCGCCATACTGCCGCCGTCGTCCTCGGAGTCTCCAGCCCCATCCGTCTCGGCGCCGACGCCGGCCGTTGCGTTCATCGCCTGGTCGTTGCGGAACGGCACCCACAACATCAGTGCCGCCACCGGCAGCTTCACCAGCCCGAGCAACACGATCACCATCCACAACGACATACTTCCAGCGATGCTACTACCGCTCGGCGCCAATGTCTGAGAACCGGCACCTGGTGGCGCTCGAGCGGGCCGTGATCCACTGCCGGCGCTGCCCCAGGTTGGTGGCCTGGCGCGAGCAGGCGGCGCGAGAGCGCAAAGCGGCGTTCGCCGATCAGGCGTACTGGGGCAGGCCGCTCCAAGGGTTCGGCGACCCGCAGGCGCGCGTGCTGGTGCTTGGGCTCGCCCCCGCCGCGCACGGCGCCAACCGGACCGGCAGGATGTTCACCGGCGATCGCTCGGGCGACTTTTTATATGCAGCGATGTGGCGCGCCGGCCTGGCCAGCCAGCCGACCTCGACGGCGCGCGATGACGGCCTGCGACTGCGCGACGCGTGGGTGACCGCGGCTGTGAGGTGTGCGCCGCCGGCGAACAAACCAACGCCGAAGGAGCGTGACGCGTGTCTGCTCTGGAGCATGCGCGAGCTGGAACTACTCGATCGGGTGCAGGTGATCCTGTGCCTGGGCGCGTTTGCGTGGGATGCCGCGCTGCGTCTCAGCGCGAAGGTCGCGCCCGGTGGGAGGGACGGCTCCTCACAGTCCGGGCGCCCGCGGGCCGTGCCGCGCCCGCGCCCGCGATTCGCTCACGGCGCCGAGTATCGGGGCGCGCGATACACGCTGCTCGGCTGCTATCACCCGAGTCAGCAGAACACCTTCACGGGCAGGCTGACCGAGCCGATGATCGATGCCGTGCTCGCGCGCGCCCGTGATCTTGCCGGCGGTGCCCTTGCCGGCGGTGCCGGCGGCCACGGCGGCTGAGTCAGGCCTCGATCAGCACGCGGAGCTTCTCCGGCATGACCGCCAGGATCGCATCGCTCTCACCCGCGCCCAGGCGCCTGCGCAGGACAGCCGCGACGGCCGTGACCGCGACGGACGCCTCGGTCTCACCCGAGAAGCGACCCTCGCTGACGATGTGCTCCAGCAACGTGTCGGGCGTGTGGGCCGGCATCGGCGCGCGACTCGGATCCCAGTCCTCGTAGTAGATGCCACGGATCAGCGTCGGCAGCGGCGCGGCGAGCTTCGCTGCCGCGTCGATCGTCAGCCGGTCACGCAGGACGTGCAGCACGGCCCGCAGTACACGGTAGGCGTACTGCCGATCACCATCGCCCAGCTCGCTCGCGACATCCTTCAGCCAGATGCTCGCCTTGGCGGCGCTGCGCTCGATGATCGCGGGCTCGGACTCGTGGCCGCTTTGCATCAAATCTCCCTTGCCGAACTACCACGCCGACGGCGTCGTGTTCGCACCGGACGTCGCATCGTGAGCGTCTACGCATCCGGATACCTTCACGAATGCCGCTCCGTATTCATCCGCAGCAGGCACTCGAACCCCTCGCTGTGAGATCGCGGTTACGAACTTAGTTGACATAACATAGATTATCGCGCGTTGATTGGTAGTGCATCAGTTTGGGTTTCCGCCCCGCACGACAGCGACCACTGGCTACGGTCAGGACCATGCAGCGCGGCGAGTCAGCGATCGAATGCGCGGTCGTCCGGCTTGTGCTCGAACGCGAGCGCGAACTGGCGGGTCTTGAGCGTCTGCTTGGCTCGGATGCTGTCGTTGCCGTCAAGACACTCGCGGCCGATGGCGTCATCCTTCGTCACGGCGAGCGGCTTTGGGCCTCCCCATGCCTCTCGCGGCTAGAGGGTTTGGGGCTGGTAGCGGCCTAACGCGCTGGTACGCTCAAGCTATGCCGGACCGCTCACGCAAACGCCCCCGCGACCCTAGCCAGCTCGGGAAGATGATCGTGGACCTCGCCACGGGCGAGGCTAACGAGATGCCCGAGGATGACGGTAAGAACCCGGCCGCAGTCGAGCTGGGCCGGAAAGGCGGCCTGAAGGGCGGCAAGGCCCGCGCAGAGAGCATGACGCCCGAGCAGCGAAAAGCTGCCGCGCGGCGGGCTGCACAGGCGAGGTGGAAAGACAAAGATACGAAAACTTCGTAGTCGATCACGGAAACTTTGGTACGATCGCGTGGTCGGCTACCAAGGAGTTCGTCATGGAAGTATCTCCCGCAGCGCGCATCATCGAGCGGTTCGGCGGCGAATCGAAGCTGGCCCACCTCCTAGGCAAGACTCCCAGCACAGTTCAGTATTGGGTTTCAACAGGACGAATCCCTCCGAAGTACCACACTCGCCTAGTTGCGCTCGCGGTTGAGCAAGGCGTAGCCCTCGCGCCCTCTGAACTCGTCATTCTTCCAGCAGGCCCGCCAGAGCCCAGCGGTACGCCTACGGCGAAGTGGGTCGGCGTGCTACCTATTGGTGACGACGGTCCGCCCTGCTACGTGCTTGACGACGGCAGGCGTCTCATCAGTCGCACGGGCGCGACCACTTCGCTGACCGGGACGCGCGGTGGGGATCTTGAGAGCTACCTACGGGTTGGAGCACTCAAGGGCTATCTGCCGGACGATTTTGATGACCAGATGATCGAGTTCACGATCCCTGGCGTCAAGCACAAGACGGTTCGCGGTATCACCGCCGAGCTGTTTCTCGATGTCTGTACGGCATACGTTCGAGCCCTCGAGGATGGCGCACTTCAGAGCAATCGCCAACGTGAGATTGCCGCCCATGCCGGGATGTTCTTGGCAGCGTCGGCCAAGGTGGGGCTGATCGCACTCATTGATGAGGCGACTGGATATCAGTACGAACGTGCCGAAGATGCGCTGAGAGTCAAGCTTTCGATCTTTCTCGAGGAGGAGATGAGGAAGTGGGAAAAGACATTCCCAGACCAACTCTGGACCGAGTTCGGGCGCTTGACGAACTGGAAGGGTGCTGTCAATTCCCAGCGCCCGCGGTACTGGGGCAAGTTGGTTATGGAATTGGTCTACGACTATCTCGACCCAGACGTTTCCCAGTGGCTACGGGAGCATGCCCCTGCGCCCCGGAGTGGAGCTAACTACCACCAGTGGCTCAGCAGCCAATACGGCCTCAAGCGCCTCACCGAGCACTTGTGGATGCTGATCGGCATGGCGGCCGCCTGCCAAACGATGCCCGAGTTGAAGCAGAAGATGGCTGAACGGTTTGGGAAGCAGCAGATCCAATTCACCATGTGGGTCGATCCTCCATCGCGTCAGCCGACAAAGGCATTCTCGCGCGCGACGGCGGACGGTTCCAAAGACGTTCAGTTTGACGGCCAAGAAGAGTTGCTTTTGCTCGAGCCTAAAAGCCAGTCGTAGAGGTAGAAAGAACCCAAGATTTCGCCGATTTGCTCGAGCGTTTCGCAAACGATTCTGTCCGAGCGCTCACGCATAATGTTCAATATGAACAGACTTAGCATCGAGCGGCGGGCGCAGATCCTCGCCATGCTCACGGAGGGGAACAGTATACGCGCCACGGCCCGGATGGCTGGGTGCTCGTTCAACACGGTGTCCAAGCTGCTGTTGGACCTGGGAGCGGTCTGCACGGAGTTTCAGGACCGCACGCTGCGCGATCTGCACTGCACCGAGGTCCAATGCGACGAGATCTGGAGCTTCGTCGGGTCGAAGGCCAAGAACGTGCCCGACGACCGCAAGGACGAGTTCGGCGTCGGCGACGTGTGGTGCTGGGTGGCGATCGACGCCGAGTCCAAGCTGGTGCCGTCTTGGCTGCTCGGTGAACGGAAGACCGCCGACTGCGTCGCGTTCCTTGACGATCTGCGCGATCGGCTCCGGTATCGCATCCAGCTCTCGACGGACGCGCACGCGAGCTACAAGGGTGCTGTGGGGCTCGTGTTCGCCAGCGACGTGGACTGGGCGCAGGTCGTCAAGGAATACCAGTCCACGAACGTCGCTCCGGGCCGTTACAGCCCACCAGCGTGCACGGGCGTCCGCGTCAAGCCGCAGCTCGGAAACCCGGACCTCGCCAAGACCAGCACCAGCTACATTGAGCGGCAGAACCTCACGATGAGAATGCACATGCGCCGGTACACACGGCTGACCAACGCGTTCTCAAAGAAACTGGAGAGCCACGCGGCGTCGGTGGCACTGCACTTCATGGCCTACAACTTCGTCCGGCCGCACAAGACGCTCGCCAACCCGTATCCACGAACCCCGGCAATGGTCGCCGAGGTCACGGATCACGTCTGGACGCCACGCGAGATCGTGGCGCTGCTCGACTAAAAACGACATGGCCCGTCAGAGACGGCCCTCCTGGAGTCGCATACGAGCCACACTGGCCGCACGGGCCACAACCGCCTCATCTTCGGCGTGCTGCACCAGCTCGACCATTGAGACGCCCAGAGCCGCCGCGAGCGCAACGAGCTTGCCCCAGGACGGGCTCTTGACACCGCGCTCGACCTCCGAGACATATGTCGGGTGCCAGTCAGCCCGGAACGCAAGCCCTTCGATCGTTAGACCACGCTCCCCGCGTAGCCGCCGGACGGCCGCGCCGAGATCGGCGTTGGAAGGCAACGGTTCAGACTGCGATCAGATCGAGCGCGTCCAGATGCGCCAAGCATCCTGACGGCCAGAGCTTGCCACCCGAACTCCTGATGATGTCCTTCGCCTGCACCATCGCCAAGGCGTTTTCAACACCAATCCGGTCGAGATCGCCCAACGCGGCGACCAGAGCGCGATGCGAGCAACCTTCATCGCTGAGGACCTGCAAAACGACAGCACGCTGCGCCAGACCAATACGCTTGCTCTGCATGGGAGCTAACCCTCCTGTGCCACGCCCCCCGGCCGTGACAGCGGTGCGGGGGGCAACCTATGAATCAGAACGCCGAGCAGCGTAAACCCTTCAAGACCTCCGCAAGCCCAGAATCTCAAACTGATGCACTACCCGTTGATTGGTAGTGCATCAGTTTGAATTTAGGCGCGTGTGGCGTCTCATCCATGTGAGACTGGAATTCTCACCTATTTGAGACAGCCGCGTCTCATCCATATGAGACAGGTCGATTTCGGGACGTCTCACTGATGTGAGACAGCAAACAGGCACCATTGCGTTTGGCGAGCACGCATACCTTGACAGTGATGTCGGCCATCGAGCCCTTCACGCCGTGGTCTGCAGGACGCTGTCGTCTACGTCGGAGGGGCCAGCGTCGAGCGCCGTGCCCGCGGGGGCGTACACCGGCTTGCGGTTGAGACGTTTTCGCTGGAAGTCCTCTGCCAGGAGCGTGCCCACCTCCCCAAGCAGCGCGCGCCGGTCGCATCCCGGGCGCGCCAACAGCCTGGCGGTGGCGCCTAGCAGGCGCGGCGGGGTGAAGACTTGCGAGGGCCGCGACCGGTGGCTGTAGAACAGATCCAGGAACGTGCCGATCTTGCCCCGCTCCAGCAGTCGCCTCTCGATCTCGGGTACCACCGCGGGCGTCGACCCAGCCTTCCCCATATCGGTAGCGAGCCAGTAGTGCTCGGCCGCGTCCTTGTCTCGCCAGCTGCCCCAGGCCGCCATCTCACTGTCAATGCCTTCTCCGGAGCCATCCAGCGCGCTTGCGATCGCTGGCACGAGCGCGTCGACCTGCCGGAATGCGTCCTGTATGCCCTGACCGGGCGTCGGGTCCTTGAAGTTGCCGGCGTCGCCGACCAGCACCCAGCCGGGGCCGGAGGCCTCCCGGAAGAACCCCTCCCAGCGCAGCATGCCGAACAGCTTCCCGGTCCGACGCGCGCCCGAGAGTGCCTGCGCCACGGGCCTGCAGCTGCATGCGTACTCCATGAAGCTGCCCTCCAGATCCTCCCTGAAGCGAGGGAGATCAGCCAGATCCGGAATCAGGATGACCTGATAGAGGCCGCTGTCGGCGTGCGTCGCTGTCACCAGTCGATTGCCCCACCGGTGGAACACGAATGCCGGATCGGGGCCGGGCTCGACTCCCTCGAAGAAGGACCAATAGAGGAATCGCTCGTTCGGCGTGAGGTTGTACTTGCGCGCCCCGACGAGGCTCGCGATCGTCGAGTTGCGACCGTCCGCGCCGACAACCAGCCGCGCCCGGAGCGTCGTCTCCGAGCCGTTCTGTGCGACCCGCACGCCGGCCACTCGACCCTGATCCTCGAGGAGTCCTGTCACCTTGCTCGCCATCTGCAGATCGGCGCCCGCCTCCGCGGCGCTCTGAGCCAAGATCGGATCGAGCAGCATCCGGCGCACCGATGCTGTACCGCCGACGTCGCCTGACTGCAGCTGAATCGGGGTCACGAACTCGAGGTCCTCCTGACGCAGGTCGACGCGGTCGAGGAATGGCGCGCCGGTCGCGCGTATCTCTTCGATGACCCCGAGGCGGTCCAGGAACGCCAGCGCCTGGGCCTCGAAGATGTGGGTCGAGAGGGTGTCGCTCGGAAAGCTGGCCTGCTCGACGAGTGCGACCTTGAGGCCCCGGCGTGCGAGCAGCGTCGCCAGCGGCGACCCCGCGCAGCGCGCACCCACGACGATCACATCGAATACCTGGCTCATGCGTCCTCCGATCTCTCTGTTCGCTTCGAGGTCTGGCCTCGTTGTCACCGAGACTGACCGGCGGAAACGCGTGGCACATCGGCCAGACGGCGTATTCGAGCGGGCGGCGGTGGCGTATTCGGCGCCGGTGCTGCCGGCTCCGTGGAGCGCCGGAGCTAGAGGTCTCTTCGCGCCGCCTGCGCTGCAAGCTCGGCACGCGATGAGACGGCGAGCTTGGCGAACACGTGGGACAGGTGCGCCTGGACGGTGCGCGGCGAGATGAACAGCCGCTCGCCGATCTGAGGGTTGGTCAGGCCCTCGGCGACGAGCTCCACGACCCGCAGCTCGGCGGGGCTGAGGCTCTCCCAACCGCGCAACGGCCGCTTGCGTTCTCCGCGGCCGCGCTCGGCGTAGGCGACCGCATCATCCAGCGAGGCCGAGGCGCCGGCCGACCACGCCGCCGCGAAGGCCTCCTGGCCGAGCGCCTCGCGCAGCGCGCTGAGCTCCGCTTCGTAGGGCGGCTGACGCACCGGGAAGCGCACGCAGCCCACCGCGGCGCGAATGCCATCCGCCGCAGCGAGCAACCGAACCGCCTGCTCCGCGCTCTGCAGCTCTGAGACGAGCGCCGCGAGCGACTCCAGCACGTCCGCGACGCCACCCGGGTCGCCGGCCTCATAGAACGCGCGCAGAGCCTCGTGGAGCAGCTGCTCAGCTCCGGAGACCTCGCCGGCCTCGCGTGCGAGCTGCGCTTGCGCCTCGAGCGCGGCCCCGATCGCCAGCGGGTTCTTGCTCTCGCGCGCGACGAGCACCGCTTCTTCGATCGCGGCGACGGCCGTTACCGTCTCTCCGCGCGCCAGCTGGGCGGCCGCCGTGATGAGCAGCGCGGGGACGGTGAAAGAGGCGTAATTGCTCGCCCGCGCCGTCGGCAACGCCTCACTCATCATCGTCTCCGCACGCTCGAGCTCGCCGGTGGCGTACTCCAGCAGTCCCAGCTGCCACTGCATCAATGGCGTGCCGTTGTGGGCCATACGCACGCCCAGCGCGATCGACTCCTCGATGTGCGCTCGCGCGGCCGCCCACTCCCCGGTGCGGGTCTTGACGAAACCGAGGGCCCCGAGATCGATCATCGCGAACAGTGGGTCGCCGAGCGAACGCGACTGCGCGAGAGCCTCCCCCAGCATCGCCTCCGCCTTCGCGAATCGACACTGCACCGCCGCGTTGAAGCCGAGCCAGCTGAGCGACTCACGGATACCGAGCAGGTTGCCCGCCGCACGCGATACCGCCAGGGCGTCTTCGAGCAGCGGCGGCGCAGCCTTCAGCCGCCCACCAACATTTGCAAGAAAGCCGGCTCCGTAGAGCCCATCGGCCAGAAACCAGGCGTCCCCGAGCGGGCGCGTGATGGCGATGCTCTCTTCGAGCACGGGCATCGCAGCCTCCGGCTCGAGCGAGATCAGCGCCCACCCGAGCAGATCGAGCGCTCGACCCACCGTGCGCTCGTCACCCACCTCACGGCCGATCGCGAGCGCCTCCTCGGCGAAGCGCCGCGTCGCCACCCAGTCGGTTGAGATCGTCCCGATGTGGCCCACAGCAACCAGCGCCTTTGCCCGAGCGAGCCCGCTTGCGCCCTCCCCGGCTAGCGCCGACTCGAGGTGCCCCCGGCCCTCGCGCCAATGGCCACGCGCCTCGAAGAACAACCACAGCGCGGCGGCGAGGCGTAGAGCCTCATCGACGCGCCCCGCGTCGACCGCCCACCCGAGTGCACCGCGGAAGTTGTCCAGCTCCGTCGTGAGCGGCTGGAGCCACTGCTCAAGGCGCGCCCCGTACAGATCCGGCTCCGCGGACTCGGCAAGCGCCAGGTGGTAATCGAGGTGCTGGTTGCGCACGAGCGCAGCCTCGGCGGCGTCGCTGAGCTTCTGCCGCGCGTACGCACGCACCGTCTCAAGCAGTGCGTAGCGAGTCCTGGCGCCCTGCTCCTCGACCTGCACCAGCGACTTGTCGACGAGGCTCGAGAGCAGGTCGAGGATCTCAACGACCTCCAGGCCACCGCCGGCGCAAACCGCCTCGACCCCATCGAGCGTCCAGCCGCCGGCGAACACGGAAATGCGCCGGAACAGTGTTTGCTCGGCCGCGCTGAGCAGGTCGTGGCTCCAATCGACCGAGGCCTCGAGGGTGCGCTGCCGCGGCATCGCCGTGCGTGAGCCACCCGTCAGCAGCACGAACCGCTCGCGCATCGCCTCAGCGATCTCCTGCGGCGTCAGCAGCCGCACGCGTGCGGCCGCCAGCTCGATCGCCAGGGGGATTCCGTCCAGTCGCCGGCAGATCGTCGCCACCGCCTCCGCGTTCGCGTCCACCAAGCCGAAATTCGGTCGCACCTGTCGCGCCCGATCGCAGAACAGCTGGATCGCTTCGACCTCCGCGAGCGCCGCCGGTGCCAGCTCGGCTTGCGGAACCTGCAGCGAGGGAACCCGCCAGCTCTGCTCTCCCTCGACCCCTATCGACTCGCGGCTCGTCGCGAGGATCACGACACCGGGGCACGCCTCGAGCAGCGTGGCCGCCAACTCCGCGCACGCGCCCAGCAGGTGCTCGCAGTTGTCGAGTGCGATCAACAACCGGCGCTCGGCGAGCTGCGTCGTCAGCGTGTCGATCACCGGCTGCGACGGGAACTCGCGAATCGAAAGCGCGCTCGCAACCTCGCTGGCCACCAGCGCCGAATCGCTGATCGGCGCCAGATCCACCCACCACACACCATCAGGGTGATCGTCAAGAGTCTCGGCGGCCACCTGCAAGGCCAGCCGCGTCTTCCCGCTCCCTCCCGCTCCGGTCAGAGTGAGCAGTCGCGATCGGCCGAGCAGCTCACGAACCTCTGCGATCTCGGCCTCGCGGCCAACGAAGCTGGTGAGCTGGACGGGCAGGTTGTTCGGGAGGGCCGACAGCGAGCGCAGCGCCGGGAAGTCGTCGTCTAGATCCGCGTGGCACAGCTGGTACACCTGCTCCGGGCGCGCCAGGTCGCGCAGCCGATGCGCACCGAGGTCACGCACGCTGACCCCGTCGGGCAGGCCGCCTGCGACCAGCTCATACGTCGTGCGCGACAGCAGCGTCTGCCCGCCATGTCCGATCGCCCGCAGCCGAGCACAGCGATGGATCGAGGGGCCGGTGTAGTTGCGCGCATCGCGCAGCACGGCCTCACCGGTGTGCAGCGCGACACGCACGCGTAGATCCACGCCCTCAGGCCACGGCGCGCTTCTTATCGCTCGCTGCAGATCGACTGCGCACGCAACCGCATCCGACGCTCGCACGAACACGCCGACCGAACTGTCACCCTCGCCCTGCTCCTCCGGAAGCACCCCGCCACGCGCCTGCATAGTCTCGGCGAGCAGGTCGTGACAGCGCGCCATCACCCCCGCCATCACCTCGCCCCGCTCCTCCCACAACAAGGTCGAGCGCTCGACATCGGTCAGCACGAACGTCACCGTCCCAATCGGGACGATCGCCACCGCGTCCTGGTCAGCTCCGCCCACCGGAATCATGATCTCCTCGTGCATCATCCCAAGCCTGCCGTGCCGTACGGTGGACTACATCGGCCAAATGGCCTATTCGCCGTCAGAGCTGGCCGGATCGGCGATGCCCGCTCGCTTCGACCGACCCCTGTCCCTGTCCGTGTCCGCGTCGTGGCCCGAATGGCTTCCCTGTCGCACATGAATGAGACGCCAGCGGTCTCATATGAGTGAGATTGGGCGTCTCAGATCGGTGAGACGCCGCAGTGCATCAGTTTGAATTTAGGCGCGGGCTAGGCTCTGATGGCCATGCAGCCCGTGATCACGTCACGGTCCCCGATCCGATTGACGTCCTGAGCGGAGCGCGCGCACAGGCAATCTCTATTGGGAGAGGTCCGTGTGCCCGCTACTCCGGTATCGCAAGGACCACCGCTTGCCCCGATCGTGCTTCTTCAGTTCCGTCACAACGTAGCGCGCTGAGGGTCACAGGTTCAAGACCCGCCCGCTACTGCGCAGGTGCTTGCACGGGTTGCGGTACCCAGCTCATCCCGCCCGGCGGTAGCAGATGTGCGTCGCCAGTGGGGAATGAAGGACCTCGGCGGGCTCGAAATCGAACTCGGCGATGCCGTTGAATATCCCCTCGCCGGACCCGAGTAGAACGGGGACGATGTCGAGCCAGAGCTCGTCGATGACGCCCGCTAGCAGCGCTTGGCGGATGGTCGAGGCGCCGCCCGCGATGTCCACGCCGTCTGCGCCGGCAGTCTCGCGGGCCTGGGCGTAGGCGGCGTCGAAGCCATCGGTGACGAAGTGAAACGTCGTCCCGCCCTCCATCTCGATCGGCGCGTGAGAGTGATGGGTTAGGACGAACACGGGCGCGTGGTAGGGCGGCTCGGGCCCCCACCAGCCCGACCACTCCTCGTCCCACTCGCCGCGGACCGGGCCAAACATGTTGCGGCCCATGACGTACGCGCCGCGAGGGCGCAGCAGACGGCGCTCGGCGGTGGCGTCCGCCTCGTTCGCGCGCTCGTCGCCAAGGTGCCAGCCGTGAAGCTCGCGGCCCCGCTTGCCGAGCGGGTTTTCGCGGCTTTGACCCGGCCCGGCGACGAAGCCGTCGAGGGAGATCGACATGTGGCAAGTGGTGTCGGCCATTACTCTCCTCCAAAGTGATTGTGATTTCCAAGCGGCGGTAGGACCGGCGCCACAGGGGTCTCCCTGCTCGCGAGGTACGCCTGGGCTGTGGCGCGGTCGGCGCACCCCTTCAACTCGATGATCTTGCCGTCACTGATCGTCACGACCATGTAGGCGATCCCGTCGTCCAACGGCCGGTCCCCTGCGTCGGATGGCTGCTCGGGGCGGAACGCGACGAGCACGCGAGGGCCGGTCTGGATCGTCTCCTCGATACGTCCCCGCAAACGACCGGGCAGGTTGCGTGTCATCACCTCGAGGATCTCTGTGCGGCCCGAACAGAGCTGTCCGTCCTCCACTCCATGCCACTTGGCGCCCTCGGCCAGCGACCCCTCGAGGACGGCGAAGTCGCCCCCGGTCAACGCCTCCCAGGCGCGGTGCAGCAGCCCGATCTCTGGGCTGTCATTCATTGTGGTCATCGTTGCTCAGCTCCTCTCGTACAGCGACAGGCAAACCATGTCGCGCTCGAAACCCTGCGCCTGCCAAAACGCCTGCGCCTCATCATCCTCAGATACACACGCGCGGGGATCACGGCGAGCACGCCCGCGTTGACGCGTACGTGTCACTCGCCGTTATCGCCAGCGCGATCGCGATCGCCGCCGGCGCCCCGATCCTCGACCCAGTGATCGGCTTGGGGCTGCATCAGCTGAGTGCGGCGGCGGCGATGAAGCAGGCGAGTCCGAGGCCACAGCCAATGGCTGGCGCGTAGAACCAGAACCGCACGGCGATGAGAAAGTAGACCGCGGAGACCGCGATGGTCAGCGGCTCGATGGCGCTGACCTGCTGCACGAGGCCGTAGTCGTGGAGCGCCAGGATTAGCATCGTGAAACCGAATGTGGCGGCTCCCAGGCCGTGGCTGATGTTGAACCCAAGCCACCCCCTCCACATCGAGAAACGAGCCCCGGAAGCGCCGGGGAACATCTCTCGCAGCCGAATCCCGGCAACTTCCATCTCGGGGCGCAGGCCCGGCTTCGTCGGGGCGAAGAAGGTCAGCCGGAGGGTATCGATGACCGAGGCAAGCGCGTGGAAGCCGCCCATAAGGATGAAGGGCGCGGTCGCGAGCTCGAATAGGATCCGTGAGGTTTCGTGCTGGCTCATGGCTCTCGGTCGGACTTGGCTGCGCCGGTCAGCGTGAGGTCGATGATTGCGTCGATGAAGCGCTCGTCGAGTGGATGGTCCAACAGCAGCGCACGCCCGAGCACGGTGCCGATGAGCGTATCCAGGACCAGGTCGAGGTCGACCTCAGCGCGCAGCTCACCGCGCACGACGGCGCGCTCGAGAACCGTGCGGATACGCGCGTGCTCCCGCTCGATCGGGCCTGCCCGCAGGAGCCGCTCGAGCTCAGGGTCGGCGCGCAGTTCCATCAGCATCCCGGGCAGCGCCGCGTGGGCCTCCGGCGCTGTTGTCTGCTCGACTCCCCAGCGCAGAATCGTGCACAGGTCGTCTCGCACGTTGCCCGAGTCGGGCAGAGACCGCACGACGCTCTTTCCGAGCACCGCCTCCCACACGAGCGCGCCCTTGCTCGGCCAGCGCCGGTAGATCGTGGGCTTGCCGACCCCCGCGCACTCCGCGATCCGCTCGATCGACAGCTCGGCGTAGCCGACCTCGACCAAGAGCCTCCGCGTCGCACGCAGGATCGCGTCGCGCACGCGCGGATCGCGCGGGCGGCCTGGCCCTCTACTCCTGGTTATGTCCGGTGCGGTCGCGGCAGTCATTTGTCGAAGATCGAAAATTATATTACTATACGTAACGTAATGAATGAATTTTCGATGATGTCGCCGCGCGAGACGTCATCGGCTGCAGGGGATCGCGTCGTCGGCCGATGACCTCGCAGCAAGCTAAGGATGCGGCTGGCAACGCAGGCGCACGCTTCGGCGAGCTCATATTCGGGTGCGGTGCCTTCGCGGCGGCATAACCTAGACTCGCGGCGATGTCGTTGCACCTCTTTGCGGGTCTGCGCGTGCGGGACTTCCAAGCGGCCCGACCGTGGTACGAGCGGTTGCTGGGCGATCCGGCGTTCTTCCCCCACGCCACTGAGGCGGTGTGGACGCTTGCCGAGAACCGGTCGGTCTACGTCGTCGAGCACGCCGATGGCGCAGGCAACTCCGTGGTAGCGATCTTCCTCGACGATCTCGATGCTCACCTGGCTGCGATTGCTGTGCGCGGGCTTGAGCCCGACGAGATCGAGACGTACTCGGGCGGCGTACGCAAGGCGATCTACCGCGATCCCGACGGCAACGAGGTGGGATTCGGCGGAGCGACACCAGACGCCGGCTCATAAGCGAGACCTTCGGCCCGGGCGCGGTCGCTTTGGCGATCCAGTCTCATATGGATGGGACTGGACTGTCTCAGATCGGCGGGCGCTGTATTGAGTGCGGCGTCCCGTTCATCTGAGACAGTCGGGCTGACCTCCCAAGCCATAGAATCGTGGCCGTGCCGTTCACCCTCACGAACCTCAGGGAGGATCCGGTCGACGTCGGGTCCAACTTCGACGGCGCGCCGGACCTGGAGTTCCGCATGGCGAGCAAGGCGCTCGAGCTCGAGCAGTCCGGCCTCAGCTATCAGCGCATCCCGCCCGACTATCGCTTCCCGTACGGCCACACGCACAAGGAGCAGGAGGAGGTGTACGTGGTCGTGGGCGGGAGCGGGCGGATGAAGCTCGACGACGAGATCGTCGAGGTCAAGGAGTGGGACGTGGTGCGCGTCCCGCCCGGTACGTGGCGAGGCTACGAGAGCGGGCCAGAGGGCCTGCAGATCCTCGTATTCGGTGCGCCCAATCTCGGCGAAAATCCGCGAGCAGACGTCGAGGGTCAGCGGGATTGGTGGGCCGACTAATAGCTTCTAGCAGCGTGGAGCGTGTGCTTGGAATCGGTGGATGTTTCATGCGGGCTGCCGACCCGGTGGCCCTGCTTGCGTGGTATCGCGATTGCCTAGGCTTGGACGCCGACGAGAACGGCCTGTGGCGCCAGGAAGCCGGGCCGACGGTGTTCGCTACGTTCGAGTCCGAGACCGACTACTTCGGGTCCCGTGCGCAGCAGACCATGATCAACTTCCGGGTCCGCGACCTGGATGCGATGCTCGCGCAATTGCGCGCGAAGGGAGCGGACGTGGCTGAAGAGACGCAGGAAATGGAAGGTGTCGGCCGATTCGGCTGGGTCACCGATCCCGAGGGCAATCGGGTCGAGCTGTGGCAGCCCGCCTGACCGGTGTCTCACGCAGGCTGTGACCTGCTGGTGGCAGTGGTCGCTGAAGCTGCTCGCTCGCGCTCCGTGCATCGGTGCGGGACGCCGCACGTGCGGCGTATCTCTGTCATCTGAGACTCGAATCTCGGTCATGTCTCTATCTCAGCCACGCGGACAGCTCATCGAGCGCGTCGGGGATCACGTAGTAGTAGGCCCACAGGCCACGGCGCTCGGAGTCAACGATCCCCGCGGCGCGCAGCTTGCCGAGATGGTGCGAGAGCGTTGGCTGGGCGATGTCGAACAGCGGGACGAGCTCGCACACGCAGACCTTTCCGGCGTGGCGGCGCAGCACGTCGACGAGCTGCAAGCGAATTGGGTCACCGAGCGCTTTGGCGACTGCGGCCATGCGTGTCGCCTGCTCGCGCTGCACATCGGGATATACGACCGGCTCGCAGCACCTCTCCCCCGCCGCGCGCTTGGTCTTCGGGGTGAGCTCCAGATCGACAGCCATCAATCTATATATATCTATTGAAGTGGCGTTTGTCAATGCAATATGATGCCGGCGATGACCGCGCCGCTCCCCCGTCGCCTGTTCGCCGAGCTGCTCGGCTCCGCGTTCCTGGCGGCGCTCGTGATCGGCTCGGGGATCGCCGCCCAGACGCTCTCCCCAGGCGACGTCGGGCTGCAGCTGTTCGAGAACGCGGCCGCTACCGCAGCCGGCCTGTTCGCGATCATCCTCATGTTCGGACCGGTCTCCGGCGGGCACTTCAACCCCGCCGTCTCACTCGCCGACGCCAGCTTTGGGGGCATCGACCGCCGCGACGCGCTCGCCTACATCCCCGCCCAGATCGCCGGTTGCATTCTCGGGGCGATCACCGCCAACGCCATGTTCAGCCTGGCCGCGATCAGCATTTCAACCCACCACCGCGCATCGTCCGCGCACTTGCTCTCGGAGGCGATCGCGACCGGCGGCCTGCTGCTCGTGATCTTCGCGCTCGCGCGCACCGGACGCGCACGCACGGCACCGGCGGCCGTGGGCGCGTACATCGGCGCCGCCTACTTCTTCACCAGCTCAGCCAGCTTCGCCAACCCCGCGATCAGCATCGGCCGCATGTTCTCCAACACCTTCGCCGGAATCGCGCCCGCCTCGGTGCCCACCTTCATCATCGCCCAGCTCGTCGGCACCGCGTGCGCGATCCTCGTGCTCAGAGTCCTCTATCCCGACGTGACGGCGGACGAGGCCGCCGACGTCGTTCTGCCGCACAACGGGCAGCCGGCAGGCGCGGTCAGCGCGGCAGCGCGAGGCTAGAGCAGCCGATGGCGACCGTCCTGTTCGTCTGCCTGCACAACGCCGGACGCTCGCAGATGAGCCAGGCGCTCTTCGAGCGCGCCGCCCCCGGCAAGCACACCGCGCTGTCGGCAGGCACCACACCGGCCGAGCACATCCACCCCGAGGTCATCCAGGTCATGCGCGAGCTCGACATCGACCTCTCCGACCGCCGCCCCCAGCTGCTCACCCGCGAGCTCGCCGAACGGGCGGACGTCGTCGTCACGATGGGCTGCGGCGATGAATGCCCCTACATCCCGGGCAAGCGCTACATCGACTGGGACCTCGCTGACCCCAAGGACCGCCCGCTGGCCGAGGTCCGAGCCACGCGCGACGAGATCGCCGGCCGCGTCGGCGATCTCGTCGCAGAGCTCGAGCACTAACCGCTCCGTCGCCCGCGTCACCTACCTTGTGAGCGTGCCGGACGGAACACTGCAGCGCAGCTACGGCAAAGTCTTCAATCAGGTGGCGGCCGAGTACGACCGGCACCGCCCAATCTACCCCGAGCAGCTGATCGATCTCGCCTGCCAGGTTGCCGGCCTGCAGCGCGGCGATGAGGTGCTCGATATCGGTTGTGGGACTGGACAGCTGACCCACAGCCTCCTGGCTCGGGGCTTGCGCGTCACGGCGATCGAGCCGGGTGCTCAGCTGGCGAGGCTCGCCCAGCAGCGCCTTGGAGGCACGGGCGAGGTGGAGCTCGTGAACGCCCGATTCGAGGACGCACGACTCCCCCACGAGCACTTCCGGGCCGTCTTCTCGGCTTCTGCGATCCACTGGGTCGATCCCGATGTCGGCTGGCAGCGCGCAGCGGACGCGCTCGTGCCCGGCGGGACGCTCGCGCTCATCCAGTACTTCGGACTGCACGAGCCGCGCAGCGCCGATGACCAGCAGGCGCTTTTGAGCGCGATGACGGCGATCGCGCCCGAGATCGCCGCAAGCTGGCCGCACTATCGGGATCTCGAGACCACTCTCGCGGGCGTTCGCGAGCGCCGCGAGAACATCTCAGAGGTCTGGGCCTGGCTTGGCGGATATGAGGTGGCACGCGAGTACGCGGCCCATCTGTTCGACGACGCGCAGATCGCCGTGGTGCCCACGCCGATGGAACACACGGCCGCCGACCTCAACTCCCTGCTTGGCACGATGTCTTTCTGGTCACGACTCTCACCTGAGCAACGGAAGACCATGGAGAGCGCGAATTGGACCCTGCACGAGCAGCTTGGGCGGCCGATCCGCTCGAGCATCGTCGCTTGTCTGGTTATGGCTCGCCGCGGGAATCGAGGAGTGCCGGTCGCCGAGCCGCAACTAGCATGACCGCCATGCAGACTTGTGTGCCGACTGTCGATTTCGCGCCTCGCCGTTCGTCTTAACACGACCGTTCACCGGGTCGCTGTGACCCACGACCTCAGGAGTGACCATGACCGGCTCTTCCACCCAGGGAATCAAGACCGTGCTGCATCCCGTGACCGACCTGGCGCGTGCCAAGGCGGTGTACACCGCTCTGCTCGGCGTACCGCCGCAGGCCGACTCGGACTACTACGTCGGCTTCGAGGCCGAGGGCCAGCACATCGGGTTGGTACCGGGCGGCGGACCGCAGGGCATGACCTCGCCGGTGACCTTCTGGCAAGTACCGGACATCGAGGCAAAGCTGGCCGAGGTGACCGCCGCTGGCGCCACTGTGAAGGAACCCGCGCACAACGTAGGTGGCGGCCGGCTGGTGGCCACCGTCACCGACCCCGATGGCAACGTCCTCGGGCTGCTTCAGGACCCATGAGCCACGCCGCCGACAGTCACGAGGCGATTCGCGTGCACGGTGCGCGCGTGAACAATCTCAAGGACATCAGCGTCGAGATCCCCAAGCGCCGGCTGACGGCGTTCACCGGCGTCTCGGGCTCTGGCAAGAGCTCGCTGGTATTCGGCACGATCGCCGCGGAGTCCCAGCGGCTGATCAACGAGACCTACAGCGCCTTCGTGCAGGGCTTCATGCCGACGATGGCGCGGCCCGAGGTGGATGTGCTCGAAGGGTTGACGACCGCGATCATCGTCGACCAGGAGCGGATGGGTGCCGACGCTCGCTCCACCGTCGGCACCGCCACGGATGCGGGCGCGATGCTGCGCATCCTCTTCAGCCGGCTGGGGAAGCCGCACATCGGCTCGCCCCAGGCGTTCTCCTTCAACGTCGGGTCGATCTCGGGCGCCGGGGCGGTCACGATCGAGCGCGCCGGGCGCACGACGAAAGAGAAGCGAAGCTTCAGCATTCTCGGCGGCATGTGTCCGCGCTGCGAGGGTCGCGGCTCGGTCAACGACATCGACCTCACTCAGCTGTATGACGAGGGCAAGTCGCTCAGGGAGGGTGCCCTCACGATCCCCGGCTACAGCATGGACGGCTGGTACGGCCGGATCTTCCTGGGCTGCGGCTTCTTCGACCCGGACAAGCCGATCAAGAAGTTCACCAAGAAAGAGCTGGGCGACCTGCTCTACAAGGAGCCGACCAAGATCAAGGTAGAGGGCGTCAACCTGACCTACGAGGGCCTGATCCCGCGGATCCAGAAGTCGATGCTCTCCAAGGACGTCGACTCGCTGCAGCCGCACGTCCGTGCCTTCGTGGAGCGGGCGGTCACCTTCAGCACCTGTCCCGAGTGCGACGGCACCAGGCTCAGCGCGGAGGCGCGGTCGTCGAAGATCAAGGCGATCAACATCGCAGACGCCTGCGCGATGCAAGTCAGCGACCTTGCCGCGTGGGTGAGCAAACTCGAGAACAAGTCGCTCGCGCCGTTGCTCGAAGCGCTACGCGCGACACTCGACTCATTCGTGGACATCGGCTTGGGCTACCTATCGCTCGAGCGGCCCTCGGGCACGCTCTCGGGCGGAGAGGCTCAGCGCGTCAAGATGATCCGCCAGCTCGGCTCCTCGCTCACCGACGTCACCTACGTGTTCGACGAGCCCACGATCGGGCTGCACCCACACGACATCGAGCGGATGAACGAGCTGCTGTTGCAGCTGCGCGACAAGGGCAACACCGTGCTCGTCGTGGAGCACAAGCCGGAGACGATCGCAATCGCCGACCATGTCGTCGACCTCGGCCCTGCCGCCGGGACAGACGGCGGCGAGGTGGTGTTCGAGGGGACCGTCGAGGGGTTGCGCGCAAGCGACACGATCACTGGCCGTCACCTCGACGACCGAGCCACACTCAAGGCTGACGTGCGGAGGGCGGACGGGGCCCTGGAGGTCCGCGGCGCCAGTACCCACAACCTGCAGGACATCGACGTCGACATTCCGCTCGGCGTGCTGGTCGTCATGACCGGCGTGGCGGGTTCGGGCAAGAGCTCGCTGATCGACGGCTCGGTCGTCAATTCCAGCCCGCCCCGCGACGGGATCGTCTCTGTCGACCAGGCAGCGATCAAGGGCTCACGGCGCAGCAATCCGGCTACGTACACCGGACTGCTCGACCCGATCCGCAAGGCGTTCGCGAAGGAGAATGACGTCAAGCCTGCGCTGTTCAGCGCCAACTCCGAGGGTGCCTGCCCCAACTGCAACGGCGCGGGCGTGATCTACACCGACCTCGCGATAATGGCCGGTGTCGCCGCCCCCTGCGAGGTGTGCGAAGGGAAGCGCTTCCAGGCCGAGGTGCTCAAATACAAGTTCGGCGGCAAGGACATCAGCGAGGTGCTCGCGATGGCAGTGATCGAGGCCGAGAAGTTCTTCGGCACGGGCAAGGCGGCGACGCCGGCAGCGCACAAGATCCTCGACCGGCTCGCCGACGTCGGGCTCGGCTATCTCAAGCTCGGTCAGCCGCTCCCCACGCTGTCCGGCGGCGAGCGACAGCGGCTCAAGCTGGCCACGCGGATGGCTGAGGAAGGCGATGTCTACATCCTCGACGAGCCGACCACCGGCTTGCACCTCGCCGACGTGGAGCAGCTGCTTGGCCTGCTCGACCGGCTGGTGGACTCCGGCAAGTCAGTCATCGTGATCGAGCATCACCAGGCGGTCATGGCGCACGCCGACTGGATCATCGACCTCGGCCCCGGCGCCGGCCACGACGGCGGGCGAATCGTCTACGAGGGCACGCCCGCCGAGCTCGTCGCCGCGCGCTCCACCCTCACCGGCGAGCACCTCGCGGCCTACGTCGGTGCCTGACCGAGGCTCTCGCGGACACCGTGAGACGAGCTCTCTCCAGCTTGGGGTCCAGTCACCACCGGGTATTACTCAATCTGAGAGGGGCCGCTCTCAGGCCCCGCGCCCGCGCCGCTGCGTTTGGCTGAATCGACGCTGCTCTGCTTGTCGTGCAACCGTCGTGAGGGCTTCGATGTCCTCGATGTCGCCTGGTCTGCCGACCGCCTGCTTCATCCGGATGAGATCGTCTACGGCGACTATGTGCATGACGATCCCGTCGAGGTCGGTGCTCAGGGCGCGTGTGCGCATCTCCGCATAGACGGCGGCTCCGGGGACATCGTTCAAGATGTGCAACTCCCCGTGTCGAGTGGTGAGCGGCGGGACGACCGGCGCGAGACGGAGCTGCTCTGCGGTCGGCGTCTGGGCGCTTGGCCCCAGTTCGGCCGGGTGGGCGTCGAGCGCTGCAAGCGCGGCGGCCAGTCGCGTGAAGTTCTCCGGATCGGGTGCCGGCGTGACGTCGAGATCCTTGGTCGTTCGCCGGCGTCCGTGCACCTGTGCGGCGACTCCGCCGATGACCAGGTAGTCCACCCCGTGTTCGTCGAGCACTCGAAACAGCTCTCGGAGGTCCAGCGGACGCTCGGGAGACTCGCTCATGACCGCATGTAGCGCGTCGCAGGATGGCCGGCCTTGCGTGCCTGCCCACCCGCGATCTCCAGCTTGGTCGCAACCAGGTTCCACGACGCCGCCTCGCGCAGTCGCTCACGCGTAGTGAGCGACATAGCATGCCCCCCCTCGGTCTCACACAACGGCACGCTGTCGAGCTCGAGGCGCTCGCCCAGCACCATCAGCAGGTTGGCAAGCCGCTCGAACGTCGGCGACTCCACCCCACGCTCAATGCGGCTGATCGCGTCCTGACTGGTACCCGCGCGCAGCGCCAGCCTGCGCTGACTGATGCCGTGCCGCGTTCTCGCGTCGCGCAACAGCACCGACGCACCCGTTCTACACCGCATACGGTGTCAGAATAACAGAGACTCCGCATATATCCACCTGACTCGACAGTCCTCGATTCAGCCCAACACCAGCCGCACGATCGCCGACACTCCGACGAGGACGATCAGCGCGCGCAGGGCGTTGGGGTGCAGTCGCCGCCCGTAGCGCGCTCCGAGCTGGGCGCCGATGATCGACGTGACGGCGATGATCGCCGCGGGAGCCCAGTCGACGTGCGCGGCGAACACGAAGTACAGACCCGCCACACCGTTCGTGAGGCCCGCGAGCACGTTCTTCAGCGCGTTCGTGCGGTGCAGGTCCTGCGTCAGCGCCACGCCGAGCACGGCCAGCAGCAGGATGCCCTGGGCGGCGCCGAAGTAGCCGCCGTAGACCCCGATCGCGTAGATCGCGAGCGCGGTCGGTATCGCGCCATGGCGGTCGAGGTCGATCTCGCGCTTGGCCAGCCACGCGTTCAGGCGCGGCTGCAGCAGTGTGAGCACGAGCGCGAGCGCGATGAACACGGGGACCACGGCCTTGAAGGCGGCGGCGGGCAGCACCAGCAGCAGCACGGCCCCGGTGGCGCCGCCGAGCACCGACATCGTCCCCAGCCGTATCGCCCGTGTGCGCTGGCCTGAGAGCTCGCGGCGATAGCCGATCGCGCCGGAGACCGACCCGGGCACCAGCCCGATCGTGTTCGAGACGTTGGCCGTCACCGGTGCGTAGCCGAACGCGAGCAGCACCGGGAACGTGATCAGGGTGCCGCTGCCGACGACAGTGTTGATCGTCCCCGCCGCCAGTCCGGCGAGGGCGATTGTGATCACCTCACCGATGCTCATACGCGCGGGCTCGATCCTACCCGGCGGGCGCCGTCACGCACACGTCCAGAATCGTCCAGACAGATTCAACCATGTCGTATACATGCGTTAACCTCTAGTGTATGAGCGCGTTTGTCGGTCGTATGAAAGCGATGGGCGAGCATCTTCCCGGCCGCGGCTTCCACGGTGAGCGGGCCTGCGATGGCGACTCGCCTCCGGAGTCGAGATCGCGGAGCAGAGTGGTTTCGCTGAGCGTCGTGCTGATGGTGCTTGCCGTCGGCGCAGCCGGAACGGTGATGCTGCTCACGCGCGATCGCAGCGTCGGCAGCCTGCTCGGGTCTCATCCGGTGAGCGCGGCCGCCTCAGCCGAGTCGCTCACGCCGACCCGGCTGGTGGCGCTGCCGCCGCACACGATCGCCAACGGCACCGAGCCGCTGACCGTGACGCTGTCGGCGCCGCCCGGCCGCGAGCTCGCCGCCCCCGACGCTCAGGCCCGCGGTCGCGGGCACGTGGAGCACGGTCGGCGACTCCGAGGTGTTCACGCCCGCCTCGACGCTGATGCCGTGCTCGACCTACACGCTGACCGTGTGGGCGGACACGATCGCCACCGGCCACTCGCGCCTGGGCAAGCGCCATACGGTCGGCCTGAACGTCGCGTGCCCGCCGATCGCGGCGCTGCAGCAGGCGCTCGCGCGCCTGGGCTACATGGGCGCGAGGTTCCATCCGCTCTACGACGTCCACATCGCTGCCGGCCGCGAGACGCGCCGCGAAGCGGCCGTGCACGCGTTTCACCCGCCCCGCGGCGCGCTCGTGCCCGACCCCTCCGACGCCCCGGCGATCGAAACGGGACAGCTCGACGAGACCACGCGCGGCGCGCTCACCGTCTACCAGTCAGACCACGGCCTCGAACCGACCGGCGAACCGAACTACGCCGACCTGGGCATCGCTGCTCGCGGCGGAGAGCGACTACCGGCGCAACCCCCAGCCCTACACCTGGGTGACGGTGTCCGAGTCGCTGCCCGAGACGCTCGAGGTCCATCGCGGCCACCACGTCGCGCTCAGCACGCCCGCCAACACCGGCGTGCCGGGCGCGGAAACGGCGCAGGGGATCTTCCCGATCTTCTCGCGCTTCACGTCGACCACGATGACCGGCACGGACGTCGACGGCACCAAATACAGTCGACCCCGACGTGCCGTGGGTGAACTACTTCAACGGCGGCGACGCCGTGCACGGCTACCCGCGCGGCTCCTACGGCTTCCCGCAGTCCAACGGCTGCGTCGAGCTGCCGATCGAAACGGCGCACACGGTCTTCGACATGCTGGCAGCTCGGCGACATCGTCGTGGTCGGCGGCTAGCGTCGGCGATCGGTGACCGAACGCGACGCTCGCCTCCGTCGAGCCGAACCGCGCATGCCGAGCGGGACGGCGGGTATCGCGTGAGCCCGAGCCGGCCGACCTCGTCCGCGCGGGTGGCTTCGCCATTACGCCGGGTTGCTCTCCCCCAGCGCCGATGGCGGCCGCGCCCGTCGTGCTCGAACGCGACAGAGCGGGATCGGCTGCGTCGGCTGAGCGCGACCGTCGGCGATCGCGCCCGCCAGCGGGTCCGGCCCACCCGTCCGCGGATGCGCGCGCTGCATGGCCGCTCCGGGCGGGACGACTGCACTGGCGCGAGGTGCCGGCCCCACCGCCACCCGGGCCGCTCGGCGCGATCGTGCATCCGATCGCCGCATCGACGTGCGACCTGGACTGCCCGCTCATGCTCGGCGCTACGCAGCTCCCGCTGCCCCTCCATCTCGGGCACGAATGCGTCGCCGAGGTGCTCGCGGTCGGCGAGCGCGTGGCGACCGTGCGGTCGGCGACCGCGTGGTCGTCCCGTTTCAGATCAACTGCGGCATCTGTGAGCCGTGCCGCGCCGGGCGCACCGGCAGCTGCACGGGCGTGCCGCCGATCTCCATGTACGGCATGGGCGCTCGGCGCCGGACACTGGGGCGGCGCGTTCTCCGATCGGCTCGCCGTGCCCTACGCCGACGCGATGCTCGTGGCGCTGCCCGACGGCATCGACCCCGCGGCCGCGGCCAGCGTCGCCGACAACGTCTGCGACGCCTACCGCCACATCGCGCCCCATCTGCCCGACGCTGCTGCGCGCGATCCGAACGCGGAGGTGCTGGTGTTCGCGGCGCATAGCCCCCGCTCGCTGTTCACCGCCAGCTGCCCCCTGTACACGGGCATGATCGCGCTCGCGCTCGGCGCGCGCAACGTCCACTTCGCCGACAGCCCGCCCGTGGGTGCGCGCGCACGCGCAGCGCCTGGGGATGCACGCGCTGCACCCGCGCGAGCTGCGCCGCCGCCCCCCGGCTCCCGCTCGTCGTCGACGTCAGCGTCAACGGGCTCGCCCGCGCCCTTGCCGCGACCGCGCCGGACGGCGTGTGCTCGAGCTCCGGCGGACTGCACCGCAGCGTGCAGCATCCCGATGCTGCGGATGTACGTGCGCAACGCCACCTTGCACGTCGGACGCACGCACGTGCGCGCGCTGATGCCCGAGGTGCTCGAGCTGATGGCGCGCGGCGGGCTGCACCCGCAGGCGATCACGACGACCATCGCCCCGCTGGACGAGGCGCCGAGCGTTCTGCGCGAGCACTTCCTCGGCGGTGAGAGCGTCAAGACCGTGCTGACGCACCTCCTGAGATCCATTCGGCGTCGGCTCGCGCGCCTGCCGTCCGAGGCGGACGGGACACTGATCCGCCTGCCGATGCCGAGCGGATGGTGGGTCGGCGATGCGAGGAGTCCGGAGATGCGCGTCCTGCGAGGAGGCAGACGGGACGCTGTGGCCGGCACGTCGGGGACAGGCACGGGCCGCTGCCGCCGTTGCTCGTGGCGCTGCACGCTCGTAACGGGCCTGGTCGACGCCGCCAGCTATCTGAAGCTCGGGCACGTGTTCGTCGCGAACATGACCGGCAACGTCGTGTTCCTCGGCTTCGCGCTGGCGGGTGCGAGCGGACTGTCGGCCGGCTCCTCGCTGGTCGCGCTCGGGCGCGTTCCTGCTCGGCGCGCTCGGCGGCGGCTGGCTGGGGGGGCGCAACTCGGCGCATCGCGGGCGCATGCTGCGCGCAGCCGGCATGCGCTCAGGCGCCGTTGATGGCCGCGGCCCTGCTGGTGGCGGCGCTCGGCGCCACGGCCGCCCGACCGCGGCGTCCGCCTGGCGCTGATCGCCCTGCTGGCGCTCGCGATGGGCGTGCAGAACGCCGCCGCGCAACGCCTGGCGGTCCCGAGCTGACGACGAGCGTTCTGACGAAAACGTTGACCGGCATCGCCTCGGAGGCCGGCATCCTGGGCGGAGCCGGTTCGAAGCTCGGGCGGCGGAGCATCGCGGTTGCCGCGATGCTCACGGGTGCGCTGATCGGCGCGGTGCTCGTGTTGCACGTGTCCGTCGCCTCAGACGATCGCGGTGGCGCTCGGTCTGGTGCTGCTCGTAATCCTCGCCGTGCATCTCGCCTCGCGCGCGGATGCACCCTGGACACGTCCCTGACGCCGCCCGCCCGAAGATGAGCCCGCCGACGCTCGCGTCAACGCCTCGCCACCCCGGCTGCCGTTTCGATCTGCCCGCGCTCCCGCGCCTACGGCACCGCCGGGACCACCACGAGCGGGCCGTCGGCGACCAGGAGCCGGTCCGTGTCGAAAGTGGTCTCGGACAGGCGCTCCACGTGCGTGGAGCCCGCCAGGAACGCGTCGGCCGTCTCCAGGAAGCCGATGCGCGGCGTGCGGTAGTGCATCGGCACGACCCAGCGCGGCGACAGGCGCTCGATGATCGCGGCGGCCTGCTCGGCGCCGATCGTCGGGCCGCCGCCGACGGGGATGAACAGCAGGTCGATCTCGCCGATCGCCGCGGCCTGCTCCTCGCGCAGCGCGCGACTGGCCGAAGTCGCCGAAGTGGCACACCCGCAGCCCGTCGAGCTCGAACACGAAGATCGTGTTCGGCCCGCGCTCGGTGCCCGCCGCCTCGTCGTGCTCGGAGGCGATCGCGACGACCTCGCCGATCGGCGACTCCAGCGTGCCGGCGGTCGAGCGCAGGATCGCGGGGTCGCCGCCGATCGCCTCGACGCCGTTGTGGTCCACGTGCTCGTGGGTCACGAGCAGCAGATCGGCCTCGACGCCCTCGATCGGCGGGTAGTCGAACTGCATCCCGCGGCTCGCGGCCACGCCGACATGTCCCCGAACGGATCGATGACCACCGTCTGCTCCGCGCGCCAGGCGAAACGCCGACTGGCCATACCACTCAACTTGCATGTTGTTCCTCTCGGGTTGGGTTGGGATGATCGTTGTGCTCCGACCGTCGCGTGCACTCGGCCAGGTTGCTAGACGCGCGCCGTCGCGGCCGCGGCTCCGTCGACGCCGCGCCCGGGAATGGGCTCGACGCCGGCGCTGCGCGAGGTGTCGTAGTGATACTTGCCGCCGCGCATCAGCGATGCGCCCGCGGCGATCAGGCAGGCGACGATCGCGAAGGCGAACGCCTCGTGCAGGCCGGCGCGGAACGGCGCGGAGATCAGGTGCGGGAAGAACGAGTGGCCGACGAGCGTCGCGCGGTTCGCCGGCGAGAGCGCGCTCAGCGCGTGGGCGCCGACGAGGTGCTGGATCGGGTTGTAGCCGAGGAACGCGGCGAACAGGATCGACACGGGCGGCAGGTGCGCGACGCCGGCGGCGGTCGCCGCGGCGACGCCGTGGGCCTGCAGCCCGGCGGTCAGCGCGGCGGGCAGGCTGGAGGAGAGGCCGAAGATCATCAGCGTGAAGAAGATCCCGATCGAGAGCACCTGCGCGGAGTTCTGGAAGGTCTGGTTCATGCCGCCGCCGGCGCCGCGGTCGCCCGCCGGGAGGCTGTTCATCACGGCGGCGCGGTTGGGCGAGGCGAACATGCCCATCGAGACGCCGTTGAGGAACAGGATCGCGGCGAACAGCGGATAGGGGAAGTCGATCGGCAGCAGCGCCAGCAGGAAGAAGCTGAGCGCCGCGCCGAGCATCCCGCCGGTCGCAAACCAGCGCGCGCCGAAGCGGTCGGAGAGGTAGCCGGAGGTCGGGCCGGCGAGGAGCATGCCGACGATCAGGGGCAGCATGTAGATCCCCGCCCACAGCGGCGTTTCGGTGAAGTCGTAGCCGTGCTGGGGCAGCCAGATGCCCTGCAGCCAGATGATCAGCATGAACATCAGCCCGCCGCGGGCGACCGCCGAGAGGAACGTCGAGAGCGTGCCGAACGTGAACGCGCGGATCCGGAACAGCGGCAGGCGGAACATCGGGTCTGCGACCCGCCACTCGATCAGCGCGAACGCCACCAGCGAGGCCAGGCCCGCGCCCAGCAGCGCGAGCACCTTCGGGCTCGTCCAGCCGGTGGCGTGGCCGCCGTAGGGGCGGATGCCGTAGGTGACCGAGACCATGATCAGGATCAGGCCGAGCGCGAACGTGAGGTTGCCCCACCAGTCGACCCGCGCGCGTTTGGGCGTGCTGCGCTCCTCGAGCTTGAGATAGGCCCAGACGGTCCCGAACACGCCGATCGGCACCGAGATCAGGAAGACCGCGCGCCAGTCGATCGGCGCCAGCAGGCCGCCGAGCACGAGCCCGATGAAGACGCCGCTGACGCCGACGATGTTGTTGATGCCGAGCGCCATCCCGCGCTGGTTGGCGGGGAACGCGTCGGTCAGGATCGCGGCGGAGTTGGCCAGCAGGAAGGCGGCGCCGACGCCCTGGACGATGCGGAAGACGATCAGGTACAGCGCCCCGGCGCGCCCGGTCATCCAGTCGACGGTCAGGAGCAGCGAGGCGACCGTGTAGACGAGGAAGCCGAGGTTGTACATCTTCACCCGGCCGTACATGTCCCCGAGCCGTCCGAGGCTGACGATCAGGACGCTCGTGACGACGAGGAAGCCGAGGATCATCCACAGCAGGTAGAAGCTGTTCGCCGGCACCAGCGGATCGAGGTGGATGCCCCTGAAGATGCTCGGCATCGCGATCAGCACGATCGACCCGTCGAGCACCGCGAGCAGCACGCCGAGCGTCACGTTCGACAGGGCGATCCACTTGTATTTGTCGTTCGGGTCGCGTGACTGCGCGGGTGCGCGCGGTGCGGTGGCAGCAGCCATTGCCCCCACGCTAGCAACCTTACGGTCACGTAAGGATCAGTTTGGGCGCCCCGGCGCCCATCTGTCGCTACTGCACGGTCAGCGTGCCTTCCATGCCGGCCATACGGTGTCCGGGAACGGAGCAGAAGAACTTGTAGGTGCCGGGTTTGAGGTTCAGCGACAGCGTCTTCGAGCCGCCCTGGAACGTCGGCGTCGCGCCGACCTGCGTACCGGAAGAGGATTCGACCGTGACGTTGTGGCCAGCGAGGACATGTTCGTGAAGTCGATCGAGACCTTCGCCGGCTTTGGCGGTCAGCGAGGTGTTGTTGTATTTCAGTTCGCCTTCGGGGTTGGCGTGAGGCTCGAGCTGCCCCGCTGCCCGTGCCGCCGCCGGCCGGCGCCGGAGTCGAGGAGGTCGCGGAGCTCGAAGTCGTCGGGGTTTCCGCCGGGGTCGCGGGCGTGGGGACGCCGAGGAGCTGGTGCTGGATGACGAACTGCCGCAACCCGCCAGAGCGAGCAGGCCGATGGCCAGAGCGAGCATCGAGAGCATGGGCGTGGAAAGTGTCGTTTACTCGACCTGCTGCTGTGCGAACCTCACGTCAGATCCTCCATTAGTTGCGGGCCATCGGTCCTAGGACACCGCCCGACACGGATCCTTCCCATCCGATCGACCGAAGAGATGCCGGTCTGCTCTATCGTTCGGGATCGCCCACGAGGCGGCGTGTGCGAGCTTCACGGCTTGCATCCTCGAGGATTGCCGAGCGTGGACCGTGAGCCGCCTGGAGCAGGCGCCGTTGACCACAGACTCCGGCACACACGTTTTTCCCCAACCGACGGATCACACCATTCGTCGGACTCGGCCCGCGGTTCAGAACAGGGCTTCCTGCGGCGGCGCAGGCGGGGTGGTCGGCGCAACCGGCGCTTGCAAGGCCGGTGGCCGCACGCGTGTGAACCTCCGGGGCGTGTGCCGCCCCGGGCGGCGCACGAGCCCCGCCAGACGCTCGCGTTCCTCCCGCGGCGCGTAGGCGCCGCGCCGGTAGAGCTGCTCGTAGCGCCCGACAAGGTCGGGGCGCTTGGTCTGCAGCCAGCCCATGAACACGTCGCGCACCTCCCCACGCAGGTGCAGCGCGACCCCGCCGACGCTCGTGGCGCCGGCCTCCGCCGGCCCGCTGCAGCAGCGGCTCGATCTGGTGGGGTGCGTCGTTGATCCCCGGCATCAGCGGTGCGACCAGCACGCCGGTGGGGATGCCCGCGCGGTTGAGCTCGGCGACCGCCTCCAGCCGCGCGCGCGGGTTGGGGGTGTGCGGCTCGGTGGCGCGCCAGGCGCGCTCGTCGAGCGTCGGGATCGACAGGCACGCGCTGATCTGCGTGCGCTGCGCGATCTCGCAGCAGCAGCGGGAGGTCGCGCAGCAGCAGCGGCGACTTCGTCAGCACCGAGCATGGATTGCGCCGCGCGTCGCGCAGCGCTTCCCAGATGCCCTCCATCAGCCGGTAGCGCCCCTCGACCCACTGGTAGGGATCGGTGTTCGTGCCCAGCGCGACGTGCTCGCCCTTCCACGAGGGTCGCGCCAGCTCGACGCGCAGCACCTCCGGCGCGTTGACCTTGACGACGATCTCGCGCTCGAAGTCTCGGCCCGCGTCGAAGTCGAGGTAGCGGTGCGTTGGCCTGGCGAAGCAGTAAACGCACGCATGCGCTACAGCCCCTGTATGGGTTGATCGTCCAGCGGAACGGCATCCGCGAAGCGCGCGGGCACGCGGTTGAGCACCGAGCGGGCGCGGATCTCGTAGAAGCGCGTCTCCAGCGCCTCGGGCGCGTCGAAGCGCCGCACTACGGCCTCGTCGCGGTAGCCCGGGCAGCCGTCGCTGCTCGTCCTCGGTCAGCGTCAGGTTCGACCAGCGCACGAACATATGTTCGCATACGGTCCGGCGTCTCCTCGCGCCGGATCTGAGCTACGCGCGGCACGCATCCCGTTCGCGGCCAGGAGACAATGCCGTCTGCCGGCAGCGGATTCGGGATATCGCCCGGCGCGGCGCGAGGCCGCTACCCGACCTGCCCGCTGGGGCGGATGAGCATCTCGTTGATGCTGACGTTCGGCGGCTGGCCGATCGCGTAGAGGATCGCGCGCGGCGATGTCCTCGGCGGTCAGCCGCTCGACGCCCGGCGAAGCGCTTGGCCATCTGCTCGAGCACCTCGGGGCGGTTGTGGCCGGCGAGCTCGGTGGCGACGGCGCCCGGGCTCGATCAGGGTCACGCGGACGCCGAGCGGCACGGCCTCCTGGCGCAGGGACTCCGAGAAGGCGCCGACGCCGAACTTCGTGAGGTTGTAGACGCCCGAGCCCATGCGGGCGACGCGGCCGGCGACCGAGCTGACGTTGACGATGTGTCCCGAGCCCTGCTCGCGCATCAGCGGCAGCGCCGCGTGGGTGCAGTAGAGGACGCCGAACACGTTCGCGTGGATCATCCGCCGCCACTCCTCGGTGGGCGCGTTGTCGATCGGCCCGAGCAGCATCACGCCGGCGTTGTTGACGAGCACGTCCAGGCGGCCGAGCTCGGCGTGGGCGCGCCGCACGAACTCGCCCGCCTGCTCCTCCTCCCCCACGTCCGTCGGCGATCGCGACGCGCGCCCGCCCTCGGCGACGATCCGCTGCGGCCAGCGCCTCGATGCGATCGACGCGCCGCGCGGCGAGCGCCACGGCGGCGCCCGCCCGCGCGCACTGCAGCGCGGTCGCCTCGCCGATGCCCGAGGAGGCGCCGGTGACGGCCACCACCTGGCCGGAGAGGTCCACGGCGGCTCATCGAGAGAGTGTAGACCTATCGATGTCATTCCTGAGCTGCGGCACGCCAGCCCGTGGCCGCCCGGCGGCCAGTCCAGCAGCGGCTGCGCGAGCCGGCCGAAGCGGACGATAGGGCGGGCCGGTAAGCAGGAGACTATGACGAGACTCGGGCAGGTCTGACGGGTTGTAGCATGCTCGCGGGCGTGCACGTGCGCACGGATGCGCGCGCGACGTCCAGAATCGGCCCTGAAGTTCGGCGCGGGAAGGAAAGCCGACAGAAAGAGTGCTGATGGGCAAACCGAACGGCAGGAGCGACGTACATGGTGTCGAACGAGACCCCGATCGGCGGTCCAGAAAGAATAATTGACAACGCAACTATCGCGGCGTATAATTCCGACTGCAAGCATCGGATTAGAAGGGCCTCATCATGGCAGACACAATCGTCAAAACCCCCAAAACCCCAGCAAAACCGGCTGACAGCGCCGCTCACGAGCGCCGCGCTGGACAGCTTCATCCCGGAGTCCGTCGACCAGCTGCTGGCGCACTCGCGGCGCTACCCCCTGCTCACGCCCGCTCAGGAGATCGAACTGGCGCAGAAGATCGAGCGCGGCGACCTGCAGGCCAAGGAACTGCTCGTCAACTCGAACCTGCGCCTGGTCGCCTCCAACGCGCGGCGCTACCAGAACCAGGGACTGCCCCTCGCGCGACCTCGTGCAGGAGGGCATGCTCGGGCTGATCAGGGCCAGCGAGAAGTTCGACTGGCGCAAGGGCTTCCGGTTCTCCACCTACGCGACGCTGTGGATCAGGCAGGCGATCCAGCGCGGGCTGGAGAACTCCGGCCGCACGATCCGCCTGCCCGTGCACGTCGCCCAGCGCTCGCGCAAGGTCGGGCGGGTCGAGCGCGAGCTGTCGGTCAGGCTCGGGCGCGAGCCGACGATCGAGGAGCTGGCCGCGGAGACGGGCCTGGAGATCGAGCAGGTCGAGGAGGTGCGCCACCAGCGCGCCGCCCTGGTCAGCCTCGACCAGCAGGTCGGCGAGGACGGCGACACCGCCCTCGGAGATCTGCTGCCCGCCGACGCAGAGGTGCCCGAGGAGACCGCCTGGGAGAACGAGCGCGAGCGGATCGTGCACGAGGCGATCTCGCAGCTGCCCGACACCGAGCGCACCGTGCTGACGCTGCGCTTCGGCACCGGGCGCGAGGAGCCCCAGACGCTGACCGCGATCGGCAAACGGCTCGGGTTCTCCGCCGAGCGAGCCTCCCAGCTGGAGCAGCGCGCGCTGAAGAAGCTCGCGGAGTCGCCAGAGATGGCGGCATTGCGAGAGGCAGCCTAAGCATTTCGCGTCAGGACCCCCGCTCGGACGATGTGTCTGGCGGGGGTCCTAGACTGTCCTGTTGAGTTCCGACTGGACGGATGGGAGCGCGCGATGGCAGACGGGTCGAAGTCCGCGTGGGAGCGCACCGTCGAGCTGACGATCGCCGTCGGCGAACGCATGCTGGCGCCGATCGAGCGGTTCATCGGCCGGCGCTCGCTCGTGGGCGACGCGACGTTCTTCCCGCTCGAGCGCTTCCCGTGGGTGGCGCACATCGAGGCGCAACTGGACGATGATCCGCGAGGAGCTCGAGCGCGTGCTCGAGGATCGCGAGGCGCTGCCGAACTTCCAGGACATCTCCAAGGACCAGATCGAGATCACCGACGACGACCGCTGGAAGACGTTCTTCCTGTACGGCTACGGCTTCGAGGCGAAGCTCGGCGTCGAGATGTGCCCGCGCACGGCGGCGCTGATGCGCGAGATCCCGGGGATGACGACGGCGATGTTCTCGATCCTCTCCCCGCGCAAGCACATCCTCGACCACCGCGGTCCGTACAAGGGCGTGCTGCGCTACCACCTCGGCCTGATCGTGCCGCGCGACGCCGAGGCCTGCCGGATCCGGGTCGGCGAGGACTTCCGCCACTGGCAGGAGGGCGAGAGCATGGTCTTCGACGACACCTTCAACCACGAGGTCTGGAACGACACCGACGAGACGCGCGTGGTGCTGTTCGTGGACGTGCTGCGACCGCTGCCCTCCCCCGGTCGCAGATCAACCGGGCGATCGTCAAGGCGATCGGCTACTCGCCGTTCGTGCTCGACGCCAAGCGCAACCAGGAGGCGTGGGAACGGCGCTACCGGGAGCGCAAGCGCGAGCAGGCCATGACGACGACCTGACGCGGGCTGTTGGGGGCGAGACCGAGCGCGGTGGCGAGTCGGCGAGCCGTGTCCGTCGCTGATCGCGTGCGTGAGATCGAGCGATTTCGACATCCCTCCTGCTGAGCGGACCGGCGCGCGGCGCGAGCGGAGTCAGGGCACGCCGATACCGCCGGGATGCCGATCAGGACGCTCGGATTCATCGCCGCGGAGGAGCTGCGCGGGCTTTCGATCGTGCCGGGGTTGGCGACTTGAGGGTCGCCGATAGGACGCGTAGGTGACGGCCGCTTGGCCCAGCAGCAGTTTGCCGGAGCCGTACTCGCGCTCGGCGGTCGTCGGCGCGAAGCCGGACGAGAGCGGGATCTTCTTGCTGAGCGCATACAGCACGAACTCGATCGTGCTGCTCTTGCCGTGCGGCGGGCAGATGCCGCCGTAGCCGTTCTTGCCCTGAGTGTCTGCGCCGACGATCCCGCCCGCGGGCGTCTGCCCGGCGGCCACGCCCCTGCTGCCGGGGTCGATGTCGCCGACGATCCAGCGGATGCCGCCGGCGGGGCCGGTGGTGCGTGTCATCGATCACGAACAGCACCAGCGCGGCGGCCTTGGCGGGGACGTTCTGCCATTCCAGCGGCGGGCTGATGTTGGCGCCGTCGCAGGTGTACTGCTTGGGGAGCTCTCCGTTGCGTTCGAACGCGGGGCTCGAGATCGCCATCTGGCCGACGAGCGGGGCCGGAAGCTCGCCGCCGGAGCTGCGAGGCTCGCGCCCCGGAGGAGCGCGCGGCGCCCGTTGCGGACGAGCTCGAGGCGGAGCCGCGGGATCGAGCGGCCGGCGGCGGTCAGGTTTTCGGGCGCACCCTTGTACTCCGAGCAGTCTTCCATCACATAGCCCGGCTTGCAGGTGGTGTAGCTCCGCCAATGCCGCTGGAACGCCCGCTCGAAGCTCGCCAGCGCGGCCTGGCTCTGCGAGGCGCTCTTGCCGGCGTCGACCTGAGCGACGATGCGCGACTCGCAGCAGTTCGACGCTGCACGCGCGCGAGCAGGTCGGCTTCGGTCTCGCCGGAGGAGGCGAGAAACTTCTGCGAACGAGCCCGCCTTCGGAAAGCTCTGCTGCTTGATCTGCGCGAACCGCCGCTTGACTTCGGCTTCGGAGGCCGAAATCTTCCGTCCCGCCGCCTCGCCGAGCACCCATTGGGAGGTGAGCAGGAACGCGAGCGCCTGATGGCTCGGATTGGCGCCGGCGCCGAGGGCTTTCTCGACCGCGAGCCAGTGCTCGTAGCTCGCCTTCGAGATCGCCGTGCTCGACACGAGCGCGACGGCATCGACGCTCGCAGACGAGCCCTGCGTGGAGGCCGCGGGCGAGCTCGGGACCGTCGTCGTCGTCGAGGTGGCGGACGAGCCACCGCCACAGCCCACGATCAGCGCGGCGGCGAGCACGGCCAGGACGGGCGCGAAGACTCCGCCCTTCGAAACCCCTCGCTCCAGAACCCCTCCCCGCATAGCGATGCGAGCTTAGTCGGCCGTCCTTAAGGCTCCGTCAAGAAAGGTCGCCCGCATGCCCGCGATTGCTAGTCGTGATCGGTGTGCACCGACACGTCGATCACGTCCGGGTGCTCATCCCTGATCTCCCGCTCCAGCCGATCCGCCAACGCGCGGGCGTCGGCGAGCGTGCGATCCGGGCCAAGGCACACCGTCAGCACCGCGCGCGGACCGTGGCTGAGGTGGCGCGAGCCGAGCGCCGTGTCGGGCTCGACGTGAACGACCACGTCGCTGCCGGGCAGATCGCGCCCGATCGCCTCCTCGATCGAGCTGGCGACGGCATGGCCGTGGGCGAGGTCCGCGTCGGGCTCCACGCCGACGACCACGTCGACGAAGTGGCGTCCCGCCGATTCGCGCATGCGCAGGCGACTGAGCGTGACGGGCTCCTCGATCCCCGCGATCGCCGCGCGCGCGGTCTGCTCGGCCGCGCCCGAGGCGGTGTCCATCAGCACGCGAATATTGCCCCGCATCAGCCTCCCGGCCGAGAACAGCACGAGCCCGGCGACGAGCAGCGCGGCGATCGAGTCCGCCTGGGGATGGCCCGCACGCACGAGCACGAGCCCGATCAGCACCGCGATCGAGCCGACGAGATCGAGCGTGAAGTGCAGCGCGTTCGCGCTCAGCGCCGCACTCGAGTGCTCGTGCGCGGCGCGATGCAGCGTGCGCGAGCGGCCCAGCGTCGATCAGGATCACCGCGCCCACCACCGCCAGCACGTACCAGCGCGCGTCCACCGTCGGGCCGTGCCCGGCGAGACGGTCGATCGCCTCGCCGGCGATCGCGATGCTCGCGAGCATCAGGATCGCGCCCTCGCCCAGCGCCGACAGGTGCTCGGCCTTGCCGTGACCGTAGGGATGCTCGCGGTCGGCCGGGCGTCCGGCGACCCGCACGGCGAAGAACGTCAGCAGCGCCGCGACCAGGTCGGTGGCCGAGTGGATCGCCTCGGCGACCAGCCCCAAGCTGTGCGCGAGCAGGCCGACGACGAGCTTGATCGCGACCAGCGCCGCCGCGGCGGCGACCGACAGCAGCGCGGTGCGCTGAGGCGCGGGCATCGAGGGGCGGGGCATCGTGCGAGGGTAGTGCCCACCCGGGTCGCTCCGTCCGCTCGCTCCGCTCAGCAGGAGCGAGGTTTGCGATCGCCGCATTTCACGCGCGCGTCACGCGACGGACACGGCCTATGGATTCGCCGCGATACGCGGGCTCGCCCCGACGAGCTCAGATGTTGGACACGTCCAGCCCCGTTCCCTGCAGCAGACTGTTGGCTTGGGCGTTGAGGGTCGTGAACTCGCCCGTCAGGATCAGCAGCCCGAGCGCGATCATGATCGCTCCGCCGACTCCGATCACGATCGGGAAGTGGCGCTTGACGACCGCCAGCGCGTTCGTCGCGCGCTCGAACGCGAGCGCGATCAACAGGAACGGGATCGCCAGGCCCGCCGAGTAGAACGCGAGCAGCAGCGCCGCGTGCGCGGCCGAGCTGGAGACCGCCGCCTGCGTGAGGATCGCGCCGAGCGTGATGCTCGTGCACGGCGTCCACGCGATCGCGAACGCCGCCCCGGCGATCAGCGGCCCGCCCCGCCCCGCCAGGCGCATCAGCGACTCCGAGTGCCACTGGAAGTTGAGCCGATCGACGAACGGCGTCGCCAGGAACACGACGCCCATCGCCACGATCACCACGCCCGCCGATCTGTTCGAGCGTCTGTTTGTGGTCGTTCAGCGTCGAGCCGATCGCCGTCGCGCCGAGCCCCAGCAGGATGAAGATCGAGGAGAAGCTCGCGATGAACAGCAGGCTCGGCACGAGCACCCGCCGCGCCCCCGCGTCCTGCATGTCCGCGGGCGCGACCCCCACGACCGTCGACAGGTAGCCCGGCACCAGCGGCAGCACGCACGGCGACAGGAACGACACCAGGCCCGCCGCCAGCGCGATCGGGATGCCCACGCCACCGGCGGTGTCGGTCACGGCGCAGCAGCGGCTGCAGGAGGCTCATGGCTGGAATGTCGCCACGGGCTCGGGCTCAGCGGCGGCGGATCGCGACGGTTCGCCCAGGGCCTCGCGCAGCGCGGCGACTTCGCGCTCCAACCTGCGCCACGCGCTCCTCCAGGCCGCCCGGCCGGACGGCGCGCGGATCCGCGATCGGCGCGGCGGCGGCGGACGGCGGCGGGCCCGGGATCGCCAGCGGCTGAGAAACCTGAGCGATCTCATCCCCGTCCGCGTCCGAGCAGGTGCTCGTAGCGCTCCTCCTTCTGCCCCGGCCGGCGCTCCAGGCGCATCGACCAGCTCGCGCGCGATCAACCGCTCGAGCGTCTCGTGAACCGCCTCCAGGTCGGCGAACGCGTGCATCCGCTCGCCACGCTGCTTGAGCTCGCCCGGCGTCTGTGGCCCGCGCAGCATCAGCACGCACAGCACCGCGTGTTCATCGCCCGCCAGCGGCAGCGCCTCGGCGAGCAGGTGGCGGTACTTCGGCGCGCGGCGCCGCGCCGCTCGCCAGGCGCGTGTACCCGCGGCGCTCCAGCCGATGCAGCGCGTCGCGCAGCACCATGTCGTCGTAGTCCACCACCGGGTCGCGGTTGGTCGACTGGTTGCACGCCAGTCGCAGGCTGTTGAGCGTCAGCGGGTAGATGTCGGGCGTCGTCAGCTGCTTTTCGAGCATGCACCCGAGCACGCGCGTCTCCGAGGCGGACAGGTTCATCGCGTTAAGCCTACGACGCGAGCCGTCCGGCGCGCCGCGCACCACCGCCGCGGGGTCGCGAGCACCTTCTAAAGTCTTCTGGCGTGAGCGCCCAGCCATTTGCCCAGGGACACGGCGGTGGCGGCGGTGGTGGCGGCCGCCGATCGCAACAACCGGAGCTGCGTCCCGAGGACATCCCCGACCGGCCGGTCTCGCTGCGACGCATCGCGCGCCTGTTCAACCCCTACCGCGTGCGCCTGGGACTGCTGCTGGGCTTGATCGTGCTCGGCTCGATCCTCAGCGTCGCCTCGCCCTTCCTGCTGCGCGAAGCCGTCGACGAAGGCATCATCGGGCACAACCTGCACGCTGCTCACGTGGCTGGTCGCGGGCATGATCGCGCTGGCGGTGATCAACGGCGTGATCAGCGTCGCGCAGACGTGGATCTCCAATCAGGTCGGCCAGCGCGTGATGCACGACCTGCGCGCGGCCGTCTACGCGCACCTGCAGCGCATGTCATTGGCGTTCTTCACGCGCACCCGCTCGGGCGAGGTGCAGGCGCGCATCGCCTATGACATCGGCGGCATCGACGACGTCGTCACCTCGACCGCCACCTCGACCGTCTCGACCGTCGCCACCGTCACGGCGACGGTCGTGGCGATGTTCGCCCTCAGCTGGCAGCTGACCCTGTTCTCGCTGATCCTGCTGCCGTTCTTCGTGTGGCTGACGCGGCGCGTCGGCAACGAGCGCCGGCGCATCCAATCGGTGCGCCAGGGCCGTCTCGCCGACATGTCCACGCTCGTGGAGGAGTCGCTGTCGGTATCCGGCATCCTGCTCGGCAAAACCATGGGCCGCTCGCTCCGAGCTCGTCGACCGCTTCTGCTCGGAGTCCTCCGAACTCGCCGACCTCGAGGTCCGCGCACGCATGGCCGGACGCTGGCGGATGGCCTCGGTGCAGATGAGCTTCGCGATCATGCCCGCCGCCGTCTACTGGTTCTCGGGCTACTCCATCGTCCACGGCGACAACGTGATCTCGATCGGCACCGTCGTCGCCTTCACGACGCTGCAGACGCGCCTGCTGTTCCCGATGCAGCAGCTGCTGTCCGTCGGCCTGGAAGTCCAGACCTCGCTCGCGCTGTTCGGACGCATCTTCGAGTATCTCGACCTGCCCGTCGACATCGAGGAGCGCCCCGACGCGCGCACGCTGACGGGCGTGCGCGGGGACGTGCGACTGGAGGAGGTGTCGTTTCGCTACGACCCCGACTCGCCCTGGACGCTGGAGGACATCGGCGCCGAGATCCCCGCGGGGACGCGCACCGCGCTCGTGGGCGAGACGGGCTCGGGCAAGACCACGCTCGCCTACCTCGTCGCACGGCTGTACGAGCCCCAGCAGGGCTGCGTATCGATCGACGGCGTGGACATCCGCGACCTGACCCACGAGTCGCTGGCCGCGACCGTCGGGCTCGTCTCGCAGGAGACCTACCTGTTCCACGCCTCGATCCGCGAGAACCTGCGCTTCGCCTGTCCCGAGGCGAGCGACGAGGAGATCGAGGACGCCGCGCGGGCGGCGCAGATCCACGAGCTGATCGTCTCGCTGCCCGAGGGCTACGACACGCCCGTGGGCGAGCGCGGCTACCGCTTCTCCGGCGGCGAGCAGCAGCGCATGGCGATCGCCCGCACGGTCCTGCGCAACCCGCCCGTGCTGATCCTCGACGAGGCGACCTCGGCGCTGGACACCGAGACCGAGCGCGCCGTGCAGCTGGCGCTGGACGATCTCTCGCGCGGGCGCACGACGATCGCGATCGCCCACCGCCTCTCCACGATCCGCGACGCCGACCAGATCCTCGTGCTCGACGCCGGGCGCATCGTCGAGCGCGGCACCCACGACGAGCTGCTGGAGCACGGCGGCCGCTATGCGGCGCTGTTGAGCGGCGCCGAGGTCGGCGAGGACCGAATCGCGGAGCTCGGGCGCGGCGCTGGCCTGAACCGGCGCGCGATCAGGCGGTCGCGTCGATGTTCAGACGCACGTAGTCGACGACGACCGGCTCGCCCAGCTCGGCCAGCACCTCGTCCATGAACGGCTCGCGCAGCGACTCGGGCAGGTGCTGGACGTGCGGACCGAGCACGATCGTGGACAGAAACTCACGCGGGTGCTCGGGCTCTGTGGGCGCCGGCGCCGAGCCAGCACTCGGCCGATGGCGAACCCGGCCGCCAGCAGTCGCTCTTGCGTGTCTGCGGGGTTGGCGTAGTTCCACGGCGGCTGAAAGTCGCGGAACCGCCCGGCGTAGGGCTCGCGCTCCATGACAACGCCCGCGCGGCCGCGCAGCGTGGTGATGTTGCCCTCTCCCCCGCACTGCGCCACCAGCCTGCCCGCCGGGGCGCAGCGCGCCGTGCAGCGAGCGAAACAGCGCCGCGTGGTCTGCGACCCAGTGAAACGTGGCGGTCGAGAGGATCGCGTCGACGGGCTCCTCCAGCTCGCGCTCCAGCTCCAGCAGGTCGGCACGGCGAATGTCCGCGTCGGGGCCGAGTCGCTCGCGCGCGGCGGCGACCATCGACTCGGACACGTCCACCCGATCGCGTGCCCACGCGGCAGGCGCGCGATCAGCGCTTCGGTGATGCGCCCCGAGCCGCAGCCCGCGTCGAGCACCGTCTCATCGCCGCGCAGCTGCAGGCGGTCGAGCACGGCCTGGCCCAACGCCTGCATCGGACCGGATATCCGGTCGTAAGTCTGCCGTCCCAGTGCGTACCTCTGGCATACGTACGTACGCTATCACGAACGTACGCATTGGCTGTGCAGCTGAGGCATTGCGTGCAGCTCGAGCAGAGTGCGAAGCAGACTGCCCTCCAAGCCGAGATCGCGAGCCGCGCCCCTGCCACGCAAGCGGCGACTTGCCAGGCTCCTCCACGAGCAGCCTCGCGCCGGGGATCGCCTGCGCGTAGCGTTCGCCCACCGCGAGCGGGTGCCCGGGATCGGCCTCGTCGCGAGAGGCGATCACGACTGTCGGGGGCCTCGATCGCGCTCAGCTCCTCGATGCCGCTCGAACGGGCGCGAGCGCGGCACGACTTCGAGCGCGTCGGCCACCGCCTCGGGATGCTCGTGGGCGGACAGTCGCTGGTGAACGACCTTTTCCACCGTCGCTCGCCACGCGGCGGGCACGGATGCGAAGTCATATGCCGCCAGAAATCCCTCCACCCCACCCTCGCGCAGTCCTCGCGCGAGCGCGTCCCAGGCCGCGGGCTCGTCGTCAGGTCCAATCATGTGCGGTGTCCGGGTCATACGCCGGCGTGATCAGTCCCAGCGCGGCCACGCGCTCAGGATGCTCCAGCGCGAAGCGCACGATCGTGTGCGCGCCCATCGAGGCGCCGGCGAGAGTCGCCCGCTCGATACCCAGCGAGTCCAGGACGCTCAGCAGGTCGCGCGCCAGGCGCTCGTACCCGTAGGCGCCCGGATCGGCCGCGGGCGTAGAACGGCCGTGCCCACGAGCGTCATAGCCGACCGCGCGACGGCCCGAGCGCTCCAGCAGGCGCGAGCCCATCACGACATACCGGCGCGTGGCCGTCAGGCCGTGCAGCAGCACGATCGCCGGCCCTGCGCCGGCCTGCTCGCCGGACAGCGCGACCCCGTCGTCGGTGGTGATGCGCAGCTCGGTCGCGCCCTGGCGAAAACGCTCAGGCATGCACCGCGGCGTGCGCGCGCACCAACTCCGCCGCGCGCTCGGGCTGCTCCCAGAAGAACAGATGACCGACCCCGTCGAAGATCTCCAGATGCGAGTCCTCGATCAGGCCGGCGATCATGTGGCCGTTCTGCACGGGGAGCATCTGGTCGAGCGTGCCGTGCATCACGAGCGTCGGCAGCGCGATCTCGGGCAACCGCGTGGACGTGTCGTGTTCGGTGATCGCCCGCATCTGCTCCAGGATCACCTCGACCGGCACGGCCCGGCGCAGACCGATCTCCCGAAAGCGCGCGTACGCCTGCTCGTCGGCGGCGTACGCGGGTGAGACGTTGACCTCCCAACTGGTGCGCAACGCGCGCTCACGGTCGCCCGAGGCCATCCCTTCCGCGAGCCGGCGCATGACCTCTTCGGAGGCGACCGAGCTGCCCTCACCCCCACAGTAGGTGCAGCCGAGCGCGAGCGCGCGGATACGTTCTGGATGGCTCAGCGCAAGCTCCTGCGCGACCATCCCGCCCATCGAGATGCCCAGCACGTGCGCGGAGTCGATCTCGAGCGCCGCGAGCAGGCCCGCCGCGCCCTCCGCCAGCTGGGCGATCGTCACCGGCCCCTCCAGGCGGCTGCTGGCGCCGACGCCGCGATGGTCGTAGACGATCGTCTCGAAGTCGCGGCGCAGGTCGGCGAGGAACTCCGCGTTCCAGTGGTCGAACGTGCCGCTCATCCCCATGATCATCAGCAGCGGCGGCCCCGAGCCGGCACGCTCGTAGCTGAGCTCGATCTCCCCAACGCGCGCGAGCGGCATGGTCGTCGATCTTATACCCGCAGCGACAGCTGGTCCAGCCTCTCGCGTGCGTCGCGTCCTCCGGCGGCGCGACCCGCGACGGCGCCGGAGCTCGATGCGGCTCCAGCTCGCTCGTCGATATCGCCGGGTGCGGGCGCCTCGGCAGAGGCGCCCGAGGCCAGGCCGGCGACGCGCACGCCCAACAGGCGCACCGGGCGCGCGGGCGCATACTCCGCGAGCAGGCGCAGCGCGACGGACGTGACTCGCTCGACGTCGCTGGTCGGCGCCTCGATCGTATGCGCGCGCGTGGCAGTCGTGAAGTCGTCGAGGCGGACCTTGATCCCGATCGTGCGCCCACTGCGTCCGTGCGCGACGAGGCTCGCGCACAGCTCCTCGGCCATCATCCTCAGCGACTCGCGCAGCTGGGCGGGTCGGCGACGTCATAGTCGAACGTCCGCTCGCGCGACTCCGAGACGACCTTGCGCGCGGCGCCGACCACACCGTCGTGTTCGAACCGCGCGCGGCGTCCCAGCTCGACCCCGAGGTTCGGCCCGAACCGCTGCACGAGCACCCGCTCGGGCGCCGTGCCGACGGCCTCGAGCGTCGTCAATCCCAGCTGCGCCAGCCGCGCCGCGGTCTTCGGCCCGATGCCCGGCACGAGCCCGGGCGGAGCCTGCGACGAAGCGCACGCACGCCTGCTCGCGCGTGAGCACCACGAACCCCGCGGGCTTCTCCGCGTCGGAGGCGACCTTCGCGACGAGCTTGTTCGGGCCGATCCCCACCGAGCAGGCCAGCTCCGTCCGCGCACGGATCTCCGCGATCAGCCGGCGCATCGCCGCGCGCGGAGAGAACAGCCCGCCGAGGTCGAGATAGGCCTCGTCGAGACCGACCACCTCGACCCGCTCGACGTGCGCGCGCACGATCTCCATCACCTCGCGCGAGGCCTCGCGATAGGTCGTGAAGTCGGGCGCCAGCACGACCGCCTCGGGACACAGCCGCCGCGCCCGCGCCGCGGGCATCGCCGACCCCACCCCGTACTTGCGCGCCTCATAGCTCGCGGTCGTCACGACCGCCCGCGGCCCGCTCCCCGCCACGATCACCGGCAATCCCCGCAGCTCCGGACGGCGGCGCAGCTCGATCGAGACATAGAACGCGTCCGCGTCGAGGTGGGCGACCTTCAGCGCGCTGGGTTCGTGGGACACATTTCGAATCTAGCGCCCATTCCGGCGCATCGGGAGACGCACACATCATGCGCCGCCGCTCGATTCGCGTACAACTAAAGTGTGATTTAGGGATTTGGTCTGACTGCGACCCTCAGACGACGGGCGGCGGCGTTCCCTGGATGCTGGCGGCAAACGCGGGGTCCCAGTCACAGACCGCGCAGGCGTGCGTGACGGCCGAGCGCGCGAACTCGAGTGCGAACGCGTGCGGGTCTGGGGCCGAGCGGACGTCCTGCCAATCGAGGACGTACTCGCCGAGCGCGTCCTCCCAGCGCGCCGGCGCCGGCGCGAGCCTCGCCGCGGCAAAGCCCTCGGGGGCGGGGTGGGCATACGCGTAGAAGGCCGCCTGTTCGTAGCGCGCATCGCCCGGCCACCAGCCCACCGCGACCTCCTGGACGTCCATGGCGTTGCGCATGATGAAGTCTTGAGACGGTGGCTCGGCGGGCAGGCCAGAGAAGAGATTGACCGCCAGGTCAAACGAGCCCCACCACGCGTTCACCGGTGTGCAGCGCCCACGATACGGCGCGCGCAGCGCCGCGAGCACGAGCGCGGCCTGGGTCGCGGCGGCGAAGTAGGAGGCGACCTGCGCCGGCTCGTAACGCGCATGCTCGTCGTCCTCGTCCAGCGGCACGCTCCAGGAGACCTCCTGCGGCGTCGGGTCGATCTCGACTGTGCCCGCCAGCTCGCGGACTCCCGCCAACACCTCGCGCGTGACCTCGCCGACGGGCCTGTCCGGGACGAGCGCGGCGCGGCGCGCACTCCCATCGCTGTGCTCGACGAATGCCTCGTGCGTACGCAGGTCGAGCCCGACGACGATCGCCCCAGACATGTCGGACGCCGGCAGCGGCAAGGTCTCCCAGCCGCGCGCGGTCAGCCGCAGCGCAGCGTGTTGCAGCTGAGGCTCGGGCGCAGCCAGCGCAACCGCGAGCTTGCCCAGGAGCTGGGTGTGCGCGTGCAGCGTGTCGCAGGTCTCGTGCCACTCCGTGTATGACAGTGCCGGCCACTGCGAGGACATCCGCATACGCTAGCGCTTCCATACACTCCGCCGATGGAGTTCCGCACGATCACGGGCGAGGAGCAGCGATACGTCGTCTCGCAACGAGGCGAGGGTCCCGATGTGGTTCTGCTGCACGGGTTTCCCGACACGCCCTACTCGTGGTCGCAGACCGAGGCGGCGCTCGTGGACGCCGGTTGGCGCGTGACGGTGCCGTGGCTGCGCGGATACCACACCGAGACGATCGTCCCCGGCCGGCGCTACGACCCCGAAACGCTGGGACGCGACGGCCTGGGATTGCTCGATGCGATCGGCGCATCCCAGGCGGTGCTCGTCGGCCACGATTGGGGCGCGCTGATCGCGTACGTCGCGGCCGCGCTGGCGCCCGAGCGTGTGCGCGCGATAACGACGTTGGGCATCCCCCACCCCAGTCTGCTGAAGCGCACACCCGCATCCATGTGGGCGGTTCGGCACTTCCTCGGCCTGAAGCTCCCCTGGTCCGCGCGCACGTGCCGGCGCAACGACTTCGCCTACCTCGACGCGCTCTACCGGCGCTGGTCGCCGGGCTGGTCCGGTCCCGAGCGCGACGAGACGGTGCGCCGTGCCAAGGAGGCGCTGTCCTCACAGGCGACGCTCGAGGGCGCGATCGCCTACTACCGCGACCTGCCTCTCGGCGGCCAGCCCCCGGCGCTCAAGCGTGTCCCACGGGTCCCCGGGCTGGTCGTCGGCGGAGAGCACGACCTGGGTGAGAGCGCGATGCTCACGCGCACCGCCGAACTCCTGGGGCCACCGAGTCGGGCGTTGATTGTCGCGGGCGCCGGGCACTGGCCGCATCGTGAGAACCCGAGCGTCGTTCTACCCGAGATGCTCGGGTTTCTCAAAAGCTTCCGCATTTCGTCGTCGGACAGTGAGAGTTTCGGTCCGTCCTGAGATGCGCGCATCGTCTTCATGGTTATGCGCCGGCTTGCGCAGCGCGTCGGCCCCGGAGATTGACCTGCCAGTTGGCCAGCGGCAGCAGAAAGAGCACAAGCCCCAGCGCGATCAGGAGAAAGCCGGCGAGGGTGGCGATGGTGCCGACCAGTGACCATCCCCAGGCATTGAGCAGCAGGCCGCGCAGGGTCTCGCCCTGGAAGAGTGTGGCCTTCTCTTCGGCCAGCTTGGTGTTGGTTGGCGCCGCCAGAGCGGCCGTGCTGACTTGTGCGTAGGTCTGCCCGCCGGCGATCTTGGACAGGTGCACGTTGATGAAGTTGTTGGCGTACGCCTTGGCCTGGCTCCCTGTGGTGAGTTGCTGGCCCGCATACTGCTTCACACCGGGTAGCAGCTCGGGGCTGTTGGCAGCGGGGAAGAAGATCTTCTGTGGGACGAGCTGGTCGTGGACGACCTTCTTGTCATAGCTGCCTCCCACGACGGCGACGATCCCGACGATCATGATGCCCAGCGCGGCGATCGTGGCGATCGACGTCAGGCCGGTCAGTTTCGCCAGCAGTGGGCTTCGCGGTGACCCAGGGCGCGGCGAGGGCTGGGGCGCTCCGTTGGCAACAGGATCGGGAGTATCGAGAGCTGCTGCGCCGTTTCCGGCGGTCGCGGTGGACGGGTGGGGCATTACTGAGCTGGGCACGGTGGACCTCTTTTCGTTTGGTGTGCGCATGAGCGCCAGCGACCTGAAGAGCACCGCGGACTTGAACAACATAGCATGAAAATGAAATCCAGGAAACTCATTTCTAGGAAATCGGAGTCTAGATACGCTAGTCTCTACCTATGACCGAGGCCACCACCACTCATCGCTGGAAATTCCTGACGAACCACGCCCAGGTCCTCGCCTGCATCGCCCACGATCCAGGCGTGCTTCTACGAGAGATCAGCGAGCGAGTCGGGATCACCGAACGGGCCGCCCACCGGATCGTCACGGAGCTCACCGACGGCGGCTACATCACGCGAGAGCGAAACGGACGTCGCAACCAATACACGATCCAATCCGGCCTCCCACTTCCCGACCGCCTCGGCCGCGTACAGCGGATCAGCGACCTGCTCACGATCCTCATCGGCACTGGTGAAGGGGGGCCGGATACGCCAGTCCTGACGCCGTCCAAAAGCAGCAAAGCCGGCAAGAACGGCAACGCCGGTAAGAAGTCATAGCCAGCGACCCCAGCTCGCTTGGCTAGGCCGACAACGACGACATATCCTCGAATCCAGCGCCGGGATCGGCGGTCCTGGTGCGGCTTCGTATGAACTCCATGACTGCTGCACCGGTCAAGGGCGGCTCCGCGAGATCGTTCCGTCAGGAGCTGTGCGAGCCTTTCGGCGCCAGCTTGAACGCGCCCGTGCCGAAGTCCTGGTTGCAGGTCATCGTCGTGCGTGTGTCCCGGCACGAGAGGCTTCCAGGGAACACGATCTGCTGGCCTCGAGGGAGCGTCTGTCCACGGCGCGCGAGTTTCAGTTTGATCGCTTTCGCCCGGCCGGTGGGTCGCAGCCTGTAGGCCCGTCCTGAGGCGAGCAGCTCGCACGCGACGCTGTTCGGGGATGGCGTCCACAGGCACCGGATATTGCCGCTTGGAGTCGAGAAGTGGCAGGGCACTTTCGAGCTGTTCGGGGCGCTGCACGGAAAGCCCGCGGGCACGGATCGCGCACCCGCGGCCGACCCGGAGATGAGTGTCAAGGACGCCATGCACAGCGCCCCCACGGCAAGCCACGCCGCCGAGGGTGAGCGCCACGCAGCAGGGATCGTGAAGCCACCGACCTTCATCGGACGGATTGTCTCACACCGGCCAACGCGCATCGATCGTCTGTCGCCTGTCGAGGAACCCGATCCCCGGCGATCGCTCGGCCGTGTCGGACGCGTATGGTTCGCGGCAACCACCGACGAAGGGCGTAACCACATGGACGCTGTAAACCACCAGGTCAGACTCGCAGCCCGCCCCGTCGGGCTGCCCAAGCCGAGCGACTGGTCGCTCATCGAGCGCCCGGTTCCCGAGCCGGGCGAGGGCGAGGTGCTCGTGAAGATCCTGTACCTGTCGATGGATCCGGCGATGCGCGGCTGGATGAACGAGGGCCGCTCGTACATCGCGCCGGTGGAAATCGGCGATGTGATGCGCGCGCTGGCGGCCGGTCGTGTGGTCGCGTCCAACCATCCGCGCCTGGCCGTCGGCAACTACGTCACGGGCCTGTTGGGCGTGCAGGAGTACGCGGTCGTGAGCGGCGACGCGGTCGGCAAGGTCGATCCGGGGCTCGCCCCGCTGCCGACATATCTGGGCACGCTTGGTATGCCCGGCATGACGGCGTACTTCGGTCTGCTCGACATCGGCCACCCGGCCGAGGGCGAGACCGTCGTGGTCTCCGGCGCGGCGGGCGCCGTCGGTGGGGTCGTGGGTCAGATCGCGAAGCTGAAGGGGGCGCGCGCGATCGGCATCGCCGGGGGCGCGGAGAAGTGCGAGTACATAGTCGATGAGCTGGGGTTCGACGCCGCGATCGACTACAAGGGGCAGGATGTCGCCGAGGGCCTGAGCGAGCATTGTGCGAAGGGCGTGGACGTGTACTTCGACAACGTCGGCGGCGAGATCCTCGACGCCGCGCTCGCGCGCCTGGCGCGGCACGCGCGCGTCGTGATCTGCGGCGCGATCTCGCAGTACAACGCGACCGGTGCGATGACCGGCCCTTCGAACTACATGTCGCTGCTCGTCAACCACGCGAGCATGACGGGCTTCGTCGTCTCGGACTATGGCGAGGGCTATGCCAAGGGCGTGCGCGAGATGGCAGAGTGGCTGACCGCCGGCAAGCTCGTGTCCCGCGAGGACATCGCCGAGGGCGGCCTGGAGCGCTTCCCCGAGACGCTCCTGCGCCTGTTCGAAGGCGCGAACACGGGCAAGCTCGTGCTGCAGGTCGCCGGAGAGCAATGAGCGCGTGGGTAGGGGCATCGTCGCCGAGCCGACGCGGGCGGCGAGTCGGAGCGCGATGACCGCGGCAAGACGCGTGCGCCGATTGCCGCGCTTTCAAAATTGCTCTCATCCCCGCTGAGACGCGTCGCGGCAGTTACGACAGTCCGCGGCCGGCGAACTCGAGCATGTGTTCCAGGTGTTCTTCGAGCGTCGCGAAGTCGTGTTCGCCGGGGTAGACGGCGCTGTGGGCGTCGGCTCCGTTCGCGCGCAGCGCCGCGGCGAAGGGGGCGTTCTCCGACGGGTTGGCGATGACATCTTCGGAGCCGCCGTACACGAACGCGCGCAGGCCCAGGCGCGCGATCGTCGGACGATCGGCGTGCAGCTGGGATTCCAGGCCGTTGAAGAAGCCGAGCCAGCTCTCCACGGCGGCGAAGGTCCGCGGGTGGGTCAGAGCGAGGTGCATCGCGCCGTAGCCCCCCATCGAGTAGCCGGCGATCGCGCGGGCGTCGCGATCGGGGATCGTCGGCAGCATCCGGTCGATGAGCTGCTGCACTTCGAGCACGTAGGATTCATAGCCCGCATCGCCGTGGTTCAGCCAGTTGTTCGTGCCCGGCCCGCCCTGGATCATGACCGCGATCGTCGGCGGGATCGCGTGCCGGGCGATCAACCGGTCGAGCGTGCCCTGTACGCCCAGCTGCAGGAACGAGCTGTCGGTCTGGTCGTCGCCGTGCAGCAGGTAGATGACGGGATAGCGCGTCGAGGTGCTCGCGTAGCCGGGCGGCAGATACACGAGGAACGAGCCTTCGCCGTGAAGCGCCCGGGAGGAGTAGCTGCTGGAGTCGATCGAGCTGCCCGCCGCGTCGCGGCTGACGAGCCCCACGCTCGGCAGCGACTGCGGGGAGACCGCGACCGCGCGCTCGAGCGCGAGCGCCGCCGCGGACTGACCCGTCGCGGCGCGAACGCCCACGAGGCGTTCGAAGTTGGCACGACCGTCCAGCGCCAACCCGACGCACACGGCCGCCAGCGCCGCCAGCAGCAGACTCGTGCCGTACCGCCACCGCAGGGTGCGCTGCGAGGGCCGTGCCCCCGGAGGGACCGTGGCGTCTGCGGCCTGCGCGCGGCGCGGCAGCGCGGGAACCCACGGGGGCGGCAGCAGCTCAGCCGCGGCTTCGCCGCCGCGACTGCCGGGCCAGGCCCAGTCGCCTGTCCCGTCCAGCCAGAGGTGTGCACGCATCGGTCTCACCTCGTGCATTGAACGAACGGCGGGCGTCGATGCCAAGGCCTGCACGAACGCTCCCAGGACGGACACGCGGCACCGCCTGGCGCGCACGAGCGGCGGGCGCGCTTGCCTGCACGCGCCGAGCCGGCTCAGCGCGTGCTCCACACCTCGCCCGTGTCGCCGAACCCGAGCGCCCGCTTGGTCGCTTCGGTGAGGTCGAATTCGCGACCGGCCACATACGGTCCGCGGTCGATCACGCGCACGCTCACCGAACGATCGCCATAGCGAAGGGTCACCAGCGAGCCACACGGGAGGGTCTTGTTCGCCACGCCCATGGTCGCGCTCGTCAGCTCTCCCCCGCACGCCAGCCCGCCACCTCCGCCATACCAGGAGGCCTGCGCCAGGCGATAGACCTTCAGGCGCCCCAGCACGCGGCGCGCACCACGATCCGCCGCATCGCCCGCGAAGCGCAGCCGCACGCGCTCGCTGCCGGTGCGGCGCGGGACGTAGCGCACGCGAAAGCGCCCCCCGCGTCCGGTGTGGGTGCTCGCAAGGGTGCTCCAGCCGCGGGCGCCGAGCGCTTGCAGCTTGACCACCCGACCGGCGAGACCCGGGTTCAGAACACCCGCGATCGTGCTCGTGTGGTTCGCCAGCACGTTCAGGTCGGGACGGCGCACGGCGAGCGAGACATGCTCGGGCGTCACGCCCAACTCCGTGAGTCCGGCGATGCCAGAGGAAGCTTCACCGGTCGTGACTTCGATAACGGATGCGAGCTGCGGCGTTGCCGGCGCAGCAGGCTGCGCCGACGTCGCGGGGACGTACATCGAGGGAAGAACCTCCTGGGTGTCCGCCTACGGGGTTAGCTGTCGGGCTCACGAGCGGCCGACACACGCACGAGCGGGCGTCAGCCGGGCGTTACAGCCGCATCAGCGGCCGATTCGCCCCATCCAGACCGACCTCTGGCGAGGCGATCCGGCAGTGGGTCCCCCGCTCGCATCCATCCACGGACACGACTCGGCAGGGTCGAACAGGGTCCAACGCTATCCGGTCTCGGACGACGCCATGTGTGCTGTACATCACATAGGTCATTCGCTGTGCAGGGGGGCGGTGGACCATCGGCGCAGCAGGCCGGCGATGTTTCCGACGACGGCGTTTGGCTCAGTCAATCGACGGCGTCGAGGTGCTCCTGCGTGATCCTGCCGTCGCTTGGAACGTTCGGGTGGTGTACGCGGCAGAGTTTGTAGCGGCCGTGGACGAACCGCCCGAGCCTGTGGCAGCCGGTCTTGTGGCATTCCAGATGTTTGTACACACCGATCACGAACGCGATCAGCGTGATCGTGCCGGCGAGTTCGACCCAGCTGTCGGTGAAGACCTGTGGCTGGCTCCAGAACGTCAGCGCAAGGATCATGCCGACTCCAGGATGTGCCGGCTCGACTTCCGCTCGTCGCGCATGCGGCGAAAGCCTACTGCCCGTCGTTGACGCGAGCGTCTGGACCAGCGACAATCAACCTCGTGGCCAACCCCGACCGCCTCTCCGCGCTGGACACGGCCTTCCTGCACCTCGAGGACGACTCGACCGCGCACATGCATGTCGCGTCGGTGATGGTGTTCGAGGGCGTCGCGCCCACGCCCGCGGAGCTGATCGACCATGTGCTCAGCCGTCTGCACCTGGTGCCGCGCTATCGCCAGCGGCTGGCGTACGTGCCGCTCGGGCAGGGACGGCCGCTGTGGACCGACGATCCGCACTTCAACCCGCGCTATCACATCCGCCACACCGCGCTGCCGCGTCCCGCGGACGAGGCGGCGCTGAAGCAGCTCGCCGGGCGGCTGTTCTCCCAGCGCCTGGATCGCTCCAAGCCGCTGTGGGAGATCTGGCTCGTGCAGCGCATGGCGGGCCGGCGGTTCGCGTTGATCGCCAAGACCCACCACGCGCTCGTCGACGGGATCTCCGGCGTCGATATCACGACCGTGCTGTTCGACACCGGGTGGGCGGGCTCCGATCCCACCGGCACGTCGCGGCCGCCGGCGCCGTGGACGGCCAAGCCGCTGCCGGGATCGGCGAAGCTGCTGGGCGAGGCACTGCTCGAGCGCGCCACCGTGCCCGCGGAGATGGGTCGCGGCACGCGCGCGCTGCTGCGCGCGCCGCGCAGGGCCGTCGCGCAGGCGAAGGACAACCTCGTGAGCGTCGGCGCGACCACGTTCGCGGGCATCAGCGCGCCCGCTCCGCCCAGCCCCTTCAACGTCGACATCGGCCCCCACCGCCGCTACACCTGGGTCGACACCGAGCTCCCGGTGTTCAAAGCGATCAAGGACTCGCTGGGCGGCACCCTCAACGACGTCGTGCTCGCCTCCGTCAGCCTCGCCCTCGGGCGTTACCTGCGCGGGCAGGGCCAGGACACCGAGGGGCTCGTGCTGAAGGCGATGGTGCCCGTCTCGGTTCGCGCCGACTCCCAGCGCGGCGCGCTCGGCAACCAGGTCGCCGCGATGTGGGCGCCGCTGCCGGTCGGCGTCGAGGATCCCACCGACTGCCTCGCGCGAATCCGCGACGCGATGGAGGATCTGAAGGAGTCCGGGCAGGCCGTGGGCGCGCAGGTGCTGACCAACCTCGCCGGCTTCGCGCCGCCCACGATCCTCAGTCAGGCCGCGCGTCTGCAGGCCCGCCAGCGCTACTTCAACCTCGTGGTCACGAACGTCCCCGGTCCGCAGTTCCCGCTGTATCTGCTCGGTCGGCGCCTGCGCGGGCTGTACCCCGTGGTGCCCCTCGCCCGCCGCCAGGCGCTGGGGATCGCGGTCATGAGCTACGACGGCCGGCTCGGCTTCGGTCTGCTCGCCGACTATGACGCCGTCCCCGAGCTCGAGGCGATCGCTCGCGACCTCGATCGCGCGATCGCCTCGCTGGCTCGCGCCGCCGGCGTGCGGGCACCGGGCAAGCGCGCCGCAAAGAAAGCCGCCAACTCACCCAAGACCGCATCGGCCAACGGCTCGGCGGCACGCGGCGAGCGCGCTGATCGCGCTGGGCGAGCACCGCCGGCAAGCGCACCGCCGGCAAACGCGCGACCGCGCGCTGAACACCCCGGCAGCGACTGGGCCGTCCGCTTGCGGCGAGCGGTCAGCCATCGCAAGGAGGTGGCTTCACACGCGGATACGATCCCCTGACGTTGCGTCTTGCCCTCTGCCAGATCAATGCCACCGTCGGCGACATCGCCGGCAATGCCACGCCGCATCCTCGACGGCCTGAGTTCGGCGCGCGCCGCGGGCGCCGAACTGGTGCTGTTTCCAGAGTTGGCGCTCACCGGCTACCCGCCGGAGGATCTGCTCCTGCGCGAGCACTTCCTCGCCGACACTCGCGCGGCGTTGGAGGATCTGGCGCGCGAGATCACCGGCACGAGCGCCACCGCGATCGTCGGGTTTCCCGAGCTGGCGGACGGTCACGTCTACAACTCCGCGGCCGTACTGGGCAATGGCGCCGTTCAGTACGTCTATCGCAAGCTCCGCCTTCCCAACTACGGGGTCTTCGACGAGCGCCGCTACTTCACGCCGGGCGCCGCCGGAGCGACGATCGACCTCGCCGGCCACCGCATCGGCCTGACCGTCTGCGAGGACCTGTGGCAGCCCGGCCCCCCCGCGAGCGAAGAGTCCGCGGCCGGGGCGAGCCTGCTGGTCAACATCTCCGCTTCGCCCTACCACGCGGGCAAGGGAGCAGAACGGGAGCGCCTGTTCGCGCCCGCGCGGTGGAGTCCGGCGCCCACGTCGCGTTCTGCGCGCTCGTCGGCGGCCAGGACGAGCTGGTGTTCGACGGCCACTCCTTCGTGCTCGACTCGACCGGCGCCACGATCGCCCGCGCCGGGCAGTTCGTCGAGGAGCTGCTCGTCTGCGACCTCGACCTGCCGCCCGCGGGCGATCCGCCGAGCGGCCCGCCCGACGCCGCCGGGGCCGACTCGGTGGGATCGTCGTCGTCGTCGTGGTCGGCCCCCGTCGCGGCCACCGCGACGCTCGCGAGCGCCGGCGCCACAATCTCGCCGCGCAGCCCACTCGCGCCGGTCGAGGCCGAGGTGTACGCGGCGCTCGAGCTGGGGTTGCGCGACTATGTGCAGAAGAACGGCTTCGCCCGCGTGGTGCTCGGACTCTCCGGCGGGATCGACTCCGCGCTCGTCGCGTGCCTCGCCGTCGACGCGCTCGGCGCCGAACGCGTCGACGTCGCGATCATGCCCTCGCCATACTCCTCCACCGCCACCCAGTCCGACGCCCACGCCCTGGCCGGCGCGCTGGGCGCGCGCGCACACGAGCTGGGGATCAAGCAGGTGATGGACGCCTACACCCACACCCTGCACGCCGACCTCGACGGGTGGGCCGGCGAGCCGCCGGACATCACCGAGGAGAACCTCCAGGCCCGCATCCGCGGCAACCTGCTGATGGCGCTCTCCAACAAGTTCGGCTGGCTGGTGCTGACGACCGGCAACAAGTCGGAGATGTCGGTCGGCTACACCACCCTGTACGGGGACCTGGCCGGCGGATTCGCGGTCATCAAGGACGTCCCCAAGACGCTCGTCTACCGGCTGTGCGAATGGCGCAACTCACCCGCCGGCGCCACCGCCGGCGCCGGCGGACCGCCGCGCGCTCAGGCGCCGATTCCCGCTTCGATCCTCACGCGTCCCCCCACCGCCGAGCTGCGCCACGACCAGCGCGACGAGGACTCGCTGCCACCTTATGAGCTGCTCGACCGCATCCTGCACGGCTACATCGAGCTCGACCACGGCCGCGAGCGGCTGATCGCCGACGGCCTGCCCGAGGACGCGGTGGACCGCACGATCCGCCTCGTCGATCTCGCCGAGTACAAGCGCCGTCAGGCGCCGCCCGGGATCAAGGTGACCACGCGCGCGTTCGGGCGCGACCGGCGCATGCCCATCACGAACCGGTATCGAGGTTGAGCGTGCGTCGCCGGGTCCGGCCCATCGCGGCGCTCCTCGCCGTGCTCTGCGCCCTCTGCCTCGACGCGTGCGGCAACACGCTCCAGGATCAGCCGATCCCGCACAACGAGCTCGAGAGCCTGCTGCTCGCGCCCTACCCCGTGTATTGGCTCGGCGGCACATTCCATGGCCTGCATATCACCGAAGCCTCGCGCGACCCCAGCGGCGCGTTCACGGTCCAGTACGGCGACTGCCTGGAAGGCGGGCAATCCACGTGTGTGCCGCCGCTGAAGGTCATCACCTCTCCCGACAACGGCTTCGTCCCCGGCGAAGGCTCCGGCGCCGCGCGCGCGTCCGCGTCCCTGCGCGGCATCCGCGGCTATCTCGCCGCCCGGGGCCAGGCCGATCTCGATCGCCACCGGCGGGGTGGTCCTCGACATCTACGCCCAGACTCCGGCGCTCGCGCGCGCCGCGGCCGGCACGGCGGTCCCGATCAACTATCCCGGCGTCCCCGGCACTCCGCTGGCCGCGCCCCTGCCGAACACCGGCTTCGGCTCGCGGCCCCTGCCCTCGCAGGTGCCGAATCCTCTGCGCGCGCTCGGCTAACGCCCGTCCGGCGCCGGGCGCACGGCGATCGTCATGCGCGTCACCGCACACGTCCTGTCCTCGTCATCGCTGAACGTCACGTCCCACACCCACGTCGTACGACCCTTGTGCAACCGCACCGCCCGGGCGTGCACGGTCCCGACTAGGATCGGCCGCAGGAAGCTCGTGCTGTTGGACATGCCCGTGGCCATCATGCCCTCCCCCATCACCGCCGCCGCCGTCGCCAGCGAGGTCATCGACTCCGCGAGCGACGCGTACAGCCCGCCGTGCACGAGGCCCAACGGCTGCTTGATCTCCTCGCGCACACCGACGCGCGCGCGCACCTCGCTGTCGGAGAGCTCCACGAACTCCAGGCCGTAGTGACGATCGAACCCCGTCATCGCCTCGTTCAGCTGCTCGACGGTGGGCAGGGGTGCGGTGGCCATCGCGCCGCCACGATAGCCTAACCCGCCATGCCCCGACTAGAGGATCTCTCCCCCGACCTGCGCGCGACGCTGTCGCTGCTCGTGGACCGCGGCAAGAGCTACGCCCAGGTCGCCGAGCTGCTCGGTATTTCCGAGAGCGCCGTCCGCGACCGCGCGCACACCGCGCTCGACGCGCTCGCGGGCGCTCCCGGCGAGACCTCGCCCGCTCATGGCGATCCCGCCGCCCACCCTCCGCGTGGCTCGACGCCCGGCGGCGCACCCACCGCCCGGCGGGCTGGATCGGGTGCCGGACTGCCGGTGTCCAGACGCGGGGGCGCACTGCTGCTGGGCGGCATCGTCATCGTGATCATCGTCGCGGTCGTCCTGCTGACGAGCGGCGGCGGCTCCAACAACACCAGCACCAGCACCGGCACCGGCAAGAGCGCCTCCGCGACCACGAGCACCCCCGGGCACACCACGAAAACGAGCTCATCGAAACCCACGGTCGTCAACCAGCTGACGCTGACCTCGCCCGAACCGTCCAGCAAATCGCTCGGCATCGTCGAGATCCTCGCCGAAGGCTCCCAGCGGGCGTTCTACATGGCCGCCGAACATCTCCCCCCCTCGCAGGGGTTCTCCTACGTGATCTGGCTCTACAACTCGCCCACCAGCGCCGAGGCGATCAGCAAGGCCCCGACCGTCGGCTCCAACGGCCGGCTGCAGGGAGGGGCGCTGCTGCCGTCCAACGCCGGCGACTACCACCAGATCCTGCTCACCCGCGAGACCAGCAACAACCCCACCCATCCCGGACCGATCGTGCTCACGGGCGCTTTCAGCCTCGGCAAATAGTCTCGACCGGAAGCGCTCCCTCAACGCCGACCGCTGCCGTAAGCGGCGCCGAGGGCAACTCGACGGGGCACTCGGCTATGGCTTACCCATCCATCTCAGCTCGCTGACGGCAACAGCTTGCCGGGGTTCATGATCCCCGCCGGGTCGAGCTCAGCCTTCAACGCCCCGATCGCCGCCAAGCCCTGCGCGCCGATCTCGCGTCCCAGCCACGGCGCGTGATCGCGCCCGACCGCGTGATGGTGGGTGATCGTGCCGCCGTGAGCGACGATCGCCTCGCTCGCCGCGCGCTTGACCGCGCGCCACTGCTCGATCTCTGAGCCCTCGCGCTGGCGGGCGATGAACGTGTAGTACAGCGACGCGCCCGTCTCATACAGGTGCGAGACGTGACACATCACGATGCCCGGCGTCCCTTCGTCCGCGAGCGCGCGCTCGATCGCGACCGTCACCGCGTCGTGCAATCGCTCCACGTTCGACCACCGCGTGGCCGTCTCCAGCGTCTCGACCATCACGCCGTGATTCAGCAGCTCGTCGCGCAGATACGGCCCCTGGAACCGGCCCTGCAGCCACGCCCGCCCCGGCGAGCCCCCGAGCGCCACGCCGCCGTGGCCGCGCGCCAGCTCCATCGCCCGCGCGCGCCTGCGCTTGATCTCCCCCGCCTCGCCCTCGAACCCGAGGATCGCGATGCACCGCTCGGTCTGCTGGCCGATCTTCGATCGGTCCCCGCGTCCGCGCGCGCCGAGATAGGCGCGCCCCAGCCGTCCCTTCAACCCTCCCGCACCGGCCAGCGCCATCGACATGCGCGTCTCCGCCGCGTCGGACAGCCGCGCCACCTCCGGCGTCGCATGCTCCTGAGCCATCGCCCGCAGCGCCTGCGCGCCGGCGGCGAAGCTCTCGAACATTACGCCCTCATACCTGCGCTTCGCAGGCGCCCGGCGCACCCGCAGGGAGACCTCGTCGATCACACCCAGCGTCCCCTCCGAGCCCACGATCAGCTCGCGCAGCTGCGGCCCCGCGGCGCTCGCGGGCAGCGGCGCGAGCGCGATATCCCCCGCCGGAGCCGCCATCCGCAGCCCGAGCACCATCTTCGCGATGCTCCCGTAGCCACTGGAGGCCTGTCCCGCCGAGCGGCTCGCCGCGCACCCCCCGAGCGTCACGTACTCGAACGACTGCGGCCAGTGCCCCAGCGTCAGCCCCTCCGCCGCAAGCGCCCGCTCCAGCTCCGGCCCGCGCATGCCCGCGCCGACCGTCACGATCCGCGACTCCCGGTCGAGCTCTGCGATCTGAGCGATCCGGCGCGTGTCCAGCGCGATCACGGCGCCGTGCCCGTCCGACAGCGGCTCGACGCCTCCCACCACGCTCGTGCCCCCGCCGAACGGCACGACCGCCAGACCTCTGCCGGCACACAGCTCCAGCACCGCCCGCACCTGCCCGTGCTCCGCCGGCAGCACGACCGCGTCCGGCGCACCCGCGGGCGTCCCCGCGCGCATGCGCACGAGGTCCACATACCCCTTGCCGGCGGCATGCGCGACCCTTTCGGTCCGATCCTCCCGGACCGCTCCGGTGCCGACGATCGCCGCCAGCGCCGCCAGCGCGTCGCGGTCCAGGCGCGTCCGCGGGAGCCTCACCGCGTTCAGCGCGACCGGCGGCCTCGGCCGATCCGAGATGCCCACCCGCTCGCGCAGCAGCTCCAACGTGTGCGCGTTCAGCGCCGAGCCGCGCCCCGGATCGCCCCATCCCCACCAGCGCATCCGCGGCGGCTCGGTCATTGGACATCCTCCGTAAGCGCCATCACCTGTCGTGAGCGCGTAGGGCAAGCTGGGCAAGATTGAAAAGGCCCGCCCACCCCGCGTGGCGTACTACGTACGCGAGCCGGCACCGACGGCGGAGCCGTTGGTGAGGACGCCGATCCAGCGCAGCCATACGCGCTCACGAGCCACCGATCCGCTCCAGCCCGTCCAGCGCCTCGTCGAGCGTCTTCGTCGCCGCTCGGCGCACCATGTAGGCGCCGAAGCGCGAGAAGAACCCGTTCAGGCTCTGGCGCAGCTCAATCGTCACCTCGGTCGCCACTGCAGCCTGAGCGCCACCGGCGACCTCCTTCAGATGCACCTCGGTCTCGGCCCGCTTCAGCAGCCGCGCGAACGGACTGCCCTCCAGGCGCTGCTCCCAGCACAGCCGCCGCTCGCGCTCGTCGCACACGGCCAGCGTGAAGTCAGCGCGCACGTATTTGCCCGCGCCCGTGATCAGCACCTCTGTGAACTCGGTCTCGGTCACGTCCTCCACGCGGTTCACCCGCGGCCACCATCGCGGCAGGTGGTGGGGGTCGCGGATCGTCTCCCACAGCTCCCACGGGGGAGCTGCGATCGTGCGGGTGCGGTTCGCCGTCGGCATCGGTCTCTTTCTCCCCCGCCGCCGTCGCCGCGTCAGGACTCGTAGGAGATCAGCGCGTGCGCGTCGTGCGGCTGTAGCCGCGCGCGCCCGTGCAGGAACTCGAGCTCGATCAGGAACCCGCAGCCGGCGACCTCGCCGCCGAGACTCTGCACGAGCTCGCACAACGCCCGCGCGGTGCCGCCCGTGGCGAGCAGGTCGTCGTGCACCAACACCCGCCGACCGGCGCCGAGCGCGTCGGTGTGCAGCTCGAGCTCGCCCGACCCGTACTCGAGCAGATACTCGGCGCTGACCGTCTCATACGGCAGCTTGCCCGGCTTGCGCGCCAGCACGAACCCCGCCCCAAGCTCCAGCGCGAGCGCCGGCCCCAGCAGGAACCCGCGCGCCTCCGCGGCGATCACGCAATCGACGTCCAGCGGTCGCGCATACTCCGCCAGGCCCCGCACCGCCGCCCTCAGCGCATGCGGATCGGCCAGCAGCGGCGTGATGTCCTTGAACCCCACGCCCTCGCGCGGGAAGTCCGGGATCTCCCGCACGAACTCCCGCAGATCGGTTGATGCCTGGTTCATTGCGACTCGTCGGAACACAGGAGGCTGCCACCGCATCCTGACGCACGAGGACCAAGCAGATCAAGGACGCAGGGAGCGTGGCGTACTACGTACGCGAGCGACTGAGGACGCAGAGATGCGCAGGTCATCGTGCGTCAGCGAACTATCTTGCGCAGGTCCCGCACCAGCAGCAGGTGCTTCAGATGCGTGGCGACCGCCGCGAGGTTCTCCAGCGCTTCGACCGCCTCCTTGCGCCGCTGCGGATTGCGCGAGCGCAGCGCCGGGGCGAGGATCTGCTGCAAGAGCGTCGCCTCGCGGTCGGCCGAGGAGCGGAACACGCGCAGGTTTCGCCCCCCCACGCCGTAGCGCGCGAGCTCGGCCACCGCGCCGATGATCTCGCGTTCGGTCTCGTCGAAGTAGCGCACGCCCCCGCGCAGCTCGCCCTTGACGACGCCGTACTCCTCCAGCTCGCCCACCAGCTTGCCGTCGGCGCTGGTCTCCTCCAGCACGTCCTCCAGCGAGTACAGCGCTCCGGTCGCCTCGCGCACGCTCACGCTCGTGCGCCACGGTCGCATCCCCTCGCGTCCTCCCCGTCTGCCCGGCACGGGCGTGGCGGTCGCCGCGCCGTCCCCCGCGCGTCCAGTCGCGAGCTCCTGGCGGATCACGCGCAGTGGCAGGAACTCGTCGCGCTGCATGCGCAGGATCGTGCGCAGCCGCGCCACGTCGCCCTGGGTGTACAGCCGGTAGCCGCCGGGGGTGCGCCGCGGCGTGAGCAGCTTCTGGTCCTCCAGGTAGCGGATCTTCGAGATCGAGATGTCCGGGAACTCCTGCGCCAAGGCCTTGCAGACGGTCCCGATCGTGATCGACTTCTGCCGCGGCGCCCCGGTCGCGCCGTCGCTCTGCTCCAGCTCGGCGTTCAAGCGCTCGAGGTCCGTCTGGGATGTCTGGGTCTGGGTCGCCATCGTGGAGCCTCAGCGGGCGTGGAAGGTGAGCTTGTACTTGCCGATCTGCACCTCGTCGCCCTCCTCCAGGCGCTGGGACTCGATCCGCTCGCGGTTGACGTAGGTTCCGTTCAACGAGCCGCAGTCGTCGAGGTGCCATTGACCCGCGCGCTCGATCAGCAGCGCGTGATCGCGCGAGACGGTCACATCGTCGAGGAACACGTCGGAGTCCGGGCGCCGGCCGATGCTCATGCGCTCGCCCGCGACCGCGAAGCTCTCGCCGACGCGTCCCCCGCCCGTGCGGATCACGAGTGCAGGTCCGCGAGCGGTCACCTCATCCAGTTCGACCGGCACGAGCTCACCCGCCTCGTCGATGCGGTAGGTGGCGGTGATCGGTTCCCCGCCCGTCCCGCCGGCGCTCTCCGCTCGCCCCAGCAGCGCGCCGCAGCGCTGGCAGTAGTTGGCGCTCTCGACGTTGACGAACCCGCACTCGGTGCAGTGCAGAGCCATTCGGTGACCCCCTCGCTTCGCTCCGTCCGTTCTACTCGACGTCGCTGGAGACGGTCGTCTGGCGGTTGGCCAGGATGTCGGTCAGCTGCTGCACGTCATCCCCGGTGATCACCGGGGTGGCGCCGCCGTCGTGCTTCTTGCGCAGCCTGTTCACCAGCTCGGCGCGCAGGATGTCGATCTTGCCGTGCAGGATCCGGCGCCTGTAGGAGACCTCCGTCTCTTCCTCCGTCAGCTCTTTGATCAGGTTCTTCAGCTCCGTGTCGTCCAGCGAGCCGAGGTCCGGGAAGGTGTCCATGAGTTTCGATCTCCTATCGGCTTGCACCGCGTCGGGCCCGCTGCAGGCGCGGGCGACATTCCACACTGTCCCTCAGACTGTACCGTAAACCTGAGCTTGAGGTTAGGGTTCGCGGCGTGGGTCCCTCAGGGTCCGTGCGAGACGTTCGGTGGGGAGGATGCCCGCAGTTGCTCGAGCCCCGAGCGCGCGTAGATTGCGGTCGCCGTCAGCGCGAGCGCCAGCCCGACGTACAGCAGCACCTCGCCGAGCGTCCGCAGGCCCGCCATCGCGAAGAAGAACGAGCCCATCACCGGGCCGACACCGATCCGTCCCGCCCAGTTGATGCGCAGCTCCACCCCGTGCGTCTGCCCGTAGCGCCCGAGCGCGAGCATCGCCAGCTCGCGCGCCACCAACACCGCCAGCGCCCAGCGGGGCAGCAGCTGGAAGTGCCAGCACACGACCACGCCCGAGATCACCAGCAGCCGATCGGTGATCGGGTCCATCAGCGCTCCCAGCCGGCTGTACTGGCGGGTCACCCGCGCGGCGATCCCGTCGGCGTAGTCGCCCCAGCCGATCGCCGCGAACAACGCCGCGGGCGCGGCGCCCGTGCCGTCGGAGCTGGACAGCGCGACGATCAGGAACACCGGGATCAGCGCGAGCCTGAGGAACCCGATCGCGTTCGGGATCGTCCACGGGCGCAGCGGCTGCCCGGCCAGCGTCTGCGGCGGCGGTGGTCCCGAGCGATCCAGCCCCACCAGCCGGCGCAACGTGAGGGCGGGGCCGGTTCGGGATCGACCGGCACCCGGCGCACCGCCGGGGTCCGGCGAAGCTCCGCTTCGAGCCGCCGGCGGTCGCTCTAGGGGAGGCTCCGCCACAGCTCGTCCACCGCCCGGGCCAGCCCCCCCGGCGCGCCCTCCAGCGGGATCCCGGGAGCCTGCGCGCGGCCGCGGCGGACCTGCACCTCGATCTCGCCGGACTCCAGCGTTCGCCGCCCGACGGTCAGCCGCAGCGGACACCCCAGCAGCTCGGCCTCGGCGAACTTCTCGCCCGGGCCCAGGTCGCGATCGTCATACAGCGTGTCGATCCCGCCCTCGCCGAGTGCCCGGTAGACCGCCTCGGCCGCGTCGTGCTCGGGCGTGCCGGGCTTGCCGAGTCCCACCAGGTGGACCTGGAAGGGAGCGAGCGAGCGCGGCCAGGAGATGCCGTGCTCGTCGGCGTACTGCTCGACCGCGGCCGCCACGATTCGCGCCGGCCCGATCCCGTAGGAGGCCATCCACACCGGCTGCTCCTCGCCGTGCTCGTCCAGGTAGGAGGCGCCCAGCGCCACCGAGTAGCGCGTGCCGAGCTTGAAGATGTTGCCGATCTCGATCGCCGGCTCGAGCGTCAGCCGCTCGCCGTCTTTGAAGTAGTCCTCGCCGACCTGCTCCACGTCCGGGCTGTCGGCCGCGACCTCGACGTTCGCCGCGTAGCCCACGCCGAGCACGACCTCGTCCTCGCCGGCCGGGCACGGCGCCATGTACTCGTGGGCGCCGAGGCCGCCCATCATGCCGACGTCCCCCTCCACCCGGTACCAGCGCAGCCCGGTGCGCTCCATCATGCGGTCATACGCGCCCACATGCAGCTCGTAACGCTCCTCCATCCCCGCCCGGTCGCGGTCGAAGCTGTAGGAGTCCTTCATCACGAACTCCCGCGTGCGCAACACGCCCGCGCGCGGTCGCGGCTCGTCGCGCTCCTTGACCTGGAAGTGGTAGACGATCCGCGGCAGATCCCGGTAGGAGCGGATCGTCTGCGCGGCGTGGAAGGTGACCGCCTCCTCGTGGGTCATCGCCAGCACCAGCTCCGAGCCCTTGCGATCGCTCAGCTTGAACAGCTCCTCGATCTCGATGCGCCCCGTCTTGCGCCACAGCTCCGCCGGCTGCAGCACCGGCATCAGCAGCTCCTGCCCGCCGATCGCATCCATCTCCTCGCGCACGATCGCCACGACGTTCTGGTGCACGCGCCAGCCCGCCGGCAGCCACGTCCACATGCCCGCTCCCATCTGCCGGATCAGCCCCGCCCGCACCATCAGCTTGTGCGAGATCGCCTCCGCGTCCGCGGGCGCCTGCTTCTCGGTCGGGAGCATGTACTCGGACAGGCGGGGCATGCGGCCACATCCTAGGGACCACCACCCGATTAGGGATATCCCATTGTGGATATCCCTATACGAGATCCTCCGCCGGCCCCACGACGCGCTCCGACGACCTGCATCCGCCGGGCCCGGTCGGCACGATCGGCCTTTGATAGAACAGCCCACACCACATCATTCGACGAGATCTGAGAAGGAGCATTCCCCATGGCCTACACCGTTCCGCCGCTCCCCTACGCCTACGACGCGCTCGAGCCGCACATCGACAAGGCGACGATGGAATTCCATCACGACAAGCACCACCAGGCTTACGTCGACAAGGCGAACGCCGCGCTGGAGGGCACGCCGCTCGCGGACGCCGCCGTCGAGGACGTGCTGCGCGAACTCTCGACAGGTGCCGGAGGACAAGCGCACTGCCGTGCAAAACAACGGCGGCGGCCACTACAACCACTCGCTCTTCTGGGAGAGCATGAGTCCGACCGGCGGCGGCGCGCCCCGACGGCGACCTCGGCGCAGGCGATCGACGCGGCGTTCGGCTCGTTCGCGGACTTCCAGTCGAAGCTCAAGACAGCCGGCGTCAACCAGTTCGGCTCGGGCTGGGCCTGGCTCGTGCACGACGGCTCGGAGCCTGGCGATCGTGGGCACGCCCAACCAGGACAACCCGATCTCCGACGGCAGCACTCCGCTGCTGGGCGTGGACGTGTGGGAGCACGCCTACTACCTGAAGTACCAGAACAAGCGGCCCGACTACATCGACGCGTGGTGGAACGTCGTCGACTGGGAGAAGGTCGCCGCGCGCTTCGCCGCGGCGGGCTGAGCGGCGCTGTATCCGGCGGGGCGCGCTAGCTGCGGATGAAGCGGCGCCCCGCCACAGGCGAGACGGCCTCGTCCAGCTGCGTCGCCGGCTCGAGCATCGAAGCGAGCACCTCCGCGGCGCTCGCGTCGTTCTCCGCCGCAGCCGCTTCCAGCGCGGCGATCCGCTCGGGCGTCATCGCCGTGGCGTCCTCGTTCTCGGCGAGCCAGCGGCGCGCCTCGGCGGCGGCGGACTCGTCGCGCTGCACGGTCTTGCCGGCCGCGTAGTAGCGGTCGATCTCCTTGAAGAGCTCCTCGACGAGCTGCTCGGTCGGCACCTTCTTCAGCGGCTCGCCCTTGGAGTAGATCATGCCCATGTCTTTCGCGCCGGTGATGCCGAAGTCCGCGTGGCGCGCCTCGCCGATGCCGTTGACCGCGCAGCCGAGCACCGAGACCTCGATCGGGTCCTCGTAGGCTTCCAGGCGGTGCTCGACCTCGACGACGACGCTGTCCATGTCGAACTGCAGGCGCCCGCACGTCGGGCAGGCGATCAGGTCCGGGCCGCGCTCGCGCAGCTTCAGCGCCTTGAGGATCTCCCACGCGACCTTCACCTCCTCCTCGGCGTGGAAGGTCGAGAGCGAGATGCGGATCGTGTCGCCGATCCCGTCCGCCAGCAGCGTGCCCAGACCGACCGCGCTGACTTCAGCGAGCCCGACCACTTCGTGCCCGCCTCGGTCACACCCAGGTGCAGCGGGTAGGGGATGCGCTCGGAGAGCATGCGGTTGGAGGCGATCGTGTTCGGCACCGAGGTGGACTTCATCGAGACCTTGAAGTTGTCGAACTCCAGCCGCTCCATCAACTCGACCGTCTCGATCGCCGCCGTCACCAGCGCCTCGACAGGGTTCTCGTACTCGAGCTCGCGCAGGTGCTTGGGCAGCGAGCCGGAGTTGACGCCCACGCGCAGCGGCGTGCCGCGCCGCTTGGCCAGCGCGATCACCTCGGCGACCTTCTCGGGTCCGCCGATGTTGCCCGGGTTCAGCCGCACGCAGTGCGCGCCCGCTTCGATCGCCTTCAGCGCGAGCGTGTGGTTGAAGTGGATGTCCGCGATGATCGGGATCGGGGACTCCGCGACGATGCTCTTCAGCGCCTCGGCGTCCTGCTCGCGCGGGACCGCCACGCGCACGATGTCGGCGCCGGCCTCGGCGACCGTGCGGATCTGATCCATCGTCGCGCTCAGGTTCGCCGTCTCGGTCTTGGTCATCGTCTGCACCGCCACCGGCGCGCCGCCGCCGATCGGAACCGAGCCCACGTGGATCTGCCGCTCAGACGCCATATGGCCTGATTCTACGATGCCCGACGTCTACGCCACCGCGCACGGCCCGCTCGCGCGCCTGGCCTCGCCGTTCGCCGCCCGCGCCCGTGCGGCTCGGCACGAGCGCTTCTTCGCGCTGACGCACCTGCCGCCGGGCGCGCGCGTGCTGGACGTCGGCTGCGGAGCGCTAGGTCTGCGCGGGCTCGAGCCCGCGCTGGATATCACGGGCGTCGATCTCGCCGCGCGCCCGGACTATCCGGGGCCGTTCGTGCGCGCGGACGCGGCGGTCGGACTGCCGTTCGCGGACGGGGAGTTCGACCTCGTGTACTGCTCGTCGGTCATCGAGCACGTGCCGCCGCCGCGCCGCGCCGCGTTCGCCGCGGAGGTTCGCCGGGTGGGGCGCGGCTGGTTCGTGCAGACCCCCGCCTACTCGTTTCCGCTGGAGCCCCACTCGCTGCTGCCGTTCGCGCACTGGCTGCCGCCGACGCGCGCGCAGGCCCTACTGGCGGCTGGGCGCGGCCGGCCAGTGGGAGGAGATCGAGCTGCTGCGCCGCGGCGGAGATGGAGTCGCTGTTCGGGCCGGCGTTGCCCGAGCGCGCCGGGGGACTTGTCAAGAGCTGGGTGTGCGTGCGCCCGCCGGGTTGAGCTGAGCGGGGGACGCCACCGGCGGAGCGGGACGCGCGCGGGCTCGCTCCGCCCGCGCGGCCTCAGCCGCCCAGGTGGGTGATGTCGTTGGACAGGCCGTTGATGAACAGGAACGCGAACAGCACGATGCCGACGGTGCTGTAGCGCCACATCGCGGCGACCGAGATCCGTCCGCCCGCGCACCTTTTCGGCCAGCGCCCACGCGACGTGGCCGCCGTCGAGCGGCAGGAACGGGAACAGGTTGACGACCGCGAGGATCAGCGAGATCAGGCCGAGGATCACGAGGCCGTAGCCGGCTCCGTCCGCCACCGCTTCGTGAGCGATCTCGCCGATGCCGACGATCGTGTGGACTTCGTGGCGCGCCTTCGAACTCGTGTAGGCGCGCCCGATGCCCGTGAGCAGGTTGCCGGTCGCGCTCCACATCTCGTGCGCCGCCACACCGGCGGCGGCGAGCGCGCCGAACTGCTTGGGCGTCGCGCCGAAGTCGAAGCCGACGAGCATTCGCTGCGCCGCGGTGCTGTAGCGGGGGTACACGGACAGCGTGAGCACCCGTCCGGAGCGCTTGACTGTCAGCTGCACGGGCGTGGCGGCCCGGCAATCGGCGCTGGGAACGCCGGCGCAGCGATGTGCGGCGATCGCGTGCATGGCCGACGCGACCGTCACCGGCCGCCCATCCACGGCGAGAATCCGGTCGCCATGCTGGAGCACGCCCTGCGCGGGCGAGCCCTTCTCGGTTTCCTGCACGGTTGTCGCCGGGACGAGCGTCTGGATCGAGGAGTTGATGTTGCCGAGCGTCAGATCGCCGTTGTAGTTCGAGCTCGCGAGAATCGCCCAGAAGATCGCGAACGCGATCAGGAAGTTCATGCCGGGACCGGCGAGGATCACGACGATGCGCTTCCACGGCGGCTGGTTGCAGTAGGCGCGGGCGGCCACCTCCGGGTCCATGCCCTCGAGCTCTTCGGGATTCATGCCGGTGATCTTCACGTAGCCCCCCGCGGGGATCGCGCCGATCATGTACTCGGTCTCCCCCCTGCGGATGCCGACGAGCTTGGGCGGGAAGAACAGCGAGAACCGCTCCACGCGCATGCCGACCGCCTTGGCGGCGAGGAAGTGCCCCAGCTCGTGCAGCACGATCAGCGCCACGATGCCGAGGATCGTCAGGACCCAGCTCATGCGCTCAGTTTGGCAGGCGCGTCGACGATTGCCCGTCGGTTGGGCGCGGCGTGGTCTTATCCCAGAGCGGCCACAGCGTCACTCGCGAGCACCCGCGCCGCGCGATCGGCCTCATACAGCGACTCGAACGCGCGGACCGGCTCGGCGGGCAGCTCGGAGAGGGTGCGCTCGATCGTCTCGGCGATGGCGGTAAATGGCAGACGGCCCTCCAGGAAGGCGTGGACGGCGATCTCGTTGGCGGCGTTCAGCACGCAGGGTGCGGTGCCGCCCGCGAGGGCGGCCTCGCGCGCGAGGCGCAAACAAGGGAATGCGTCCAGATCGACGGGCTCGAAAGTGAGCGTGCCGATCGCTGCGAGGTCGAGCGGCTCGATCGGCAAGCCCACCGACTCGCCGGAGTGCAGCGCGTAGGAGATCGCGACGCGCATGTCGCGGGGACCGAGATGGGCGAGCATCGCCCCATCCGCGAGTCCGATCAGGCCGTGGACGAGCGACTGGGGGTGCACGAGCACGTCGATTCGGTCATAGGGCAGGCCGAACAGGTGGTGGGCCTCCATCAGCTCGAGACCCTTGTTCATCATCGTGGCGGAGTCGATCGTGATCTTGCCGCCCATCGCCCAGGTCGGGATGGGCGAGCGCCTGCTCGATGGTCACTCCCTCCAGCTGTGCGAGCGTGCAGCCGCGGAAGGGTCCGCCGCTGGCGGTGATCGTCAGCCGCTCGACCGCGCCGGGGGGCTGCCCGGCGATCAGCTGGTGCAGCGCGGTGTGCTCGGAGTCCACCGGCACGATCCGCGCGCCCGTGGCTTCCGCGAGCGCGCTCACGAGCTCGCCGCCGACGACCAGCGACTCCTTGTTGGCGAGCGCCAGGTCGATCCCCTCGCCGAGCGTGGCGACGGTCGGCCCGAGCCCGGCCGAGCCCACGAGCGCGTTCAGCACGAGATCGGCGCCGGACTCGACGACAAGCTGGACCAAACCCTCGGCGCCGCTCAGCACCTCCCCGTCAGTCCACGCCTCGGACGCGCGTGCGGCGGCATGCTCGTCGGCGAGCGCGATCCGCCGTACCCCGTGAGCCCGCGCCTGCTCGACGAGCGCCTCCCAGGAGCGCTCGGCGGAGAGGCCGACGAGCTCGAACTGCTCGCTCTCCCGAGCGCAGACGTCCAGCGCCTGCGTCCCGATCGAGCCGGTCGAGCCGAGGATGAGCAGACGCCGCGAGGTCACTCCGCCGTCGGGCCCGGTCCTGCGGGCGCGGAGCTCTTCGCGCGACTTCGATACCAAGCGCTCGCCACGCCGGCCAGGCCCAGGGCGCCCGCGGCGGCGATTAGGATCGCGCCAAGCGCAGCTCTGTTCAGCAGGCGCCGCAATCGCCGGCGCACATACAGGAAGCCCGTGCTGGTCGCTATGAACAGGAGCGCATCATCGACCTGGCGCTCTATCCGCTTTGAAGCCACGCGCCGAGTCTACATCGCGTCTGCCCGCCGTCTTGGCCGAGACGCGATTCACCGGCGAGGAGAGCGCCGGGTCCCGGGCGGGCGATCAGTGGACGTAGGCAAACCAGATGTAATAGCCGACGACGGCCGCGAACAGGACAGCGTCGAGCCGATCCAGCGCCCCGCCGTGGGCGCCGAAGACGCCGCCGGAGTCCTTGACGCCCGCCTCGCGCTTGACGAAGGACTCGAACAGGTCGCCGACGGGCGCGACGAGCGCGACGCCGAGCCCGAGGACGAGCGCGTGCGTGCCGGGCAGCCAGTCCTGGTAGCGCCCGGCGAGCCAGACTCCCGCGATCGTGAAGGCCATGCCGGCGAGCAGTCCCTCGACGGTCTTGTTCGGGGAGATGCGCGGCGCGAGCGGCCGGCGTCCGAACATGCGACCGCCGAGGTAGGCGCCGGTGTCGCCGAGGAAGGTGCCGACGAGCACGTCGATCACGATCCCCTCGCCGTGCGGCAGGTCGCGCAGGAGGACGGCGTGGGCGAGCGCGAAGCCGATCCAGTAGATCCCCAGCAGCGTGACCGCCAGTCCGGCGACGCTCGGCCTGGGCTGCAGGAGCGTGAACGCGAACAGCACCGGCAGCGCCGCGACGGCGACGAGCAGGATCTGGAACTGGCCGCCATACTGGGCCGCCACGAGCAGACCGGCGAGCGCGAGGAAGCCCGCGAGGCGAGCGGGGTGCGTGCGCGCGTACATCGAGTAGAGCTCGTGCATGCACAGGCACCCGAGCACGAACAGGCCGAGCGTGAAGATCGAGCCGCCCTCGATCACGAGGAACAGCGCCAGCGCGATCGCCGGCAGCGCGACGAGCACGCGGGCGCCCAGATCCGAGCGGGGAGCTTTGCCGAAGGGGCTCGCATGCGCGGCGTGGAAGTCCTCGCCGGACCCGAGTCCGGCGAGCGTGCGCCACGAGACGCTCGCGCCATCAGCGCCCGCCGAACCTGCGCCGCCGTGCGGCGAACTCCGCCAGACACCCTTCGAGCGCCTCGCGCGTGAAGTCGGGCCACAGCTCGTCGCGGAAGATGAGCTCGGAGTAGGCGGACTGCCACAGCAGGTAGTTGGACAGCCGCCGCTCGCCGCTGGTGCGGATGATCAGGTCGGGGTCGTGCATCTCCGGCGCGTAGAGCAGCCGGCGGAAGTCCTCCTCCTCGCCATCCTGGAATGCGCGGGCGGCGTCGAGAATCTCCGCGCGACCACCGTAGTTGAACGCGACGAACAGCGTGATCCGGCTGTTGGCATCGGTCATCCGTTCGGCCCACTCCATGCGCCGCACGAGATCCTCAGAGACGCCCTCGCGGCGGCCGATGAAGCGCATGCGCACACCCTCCTCGTGCAGCTCGGGCGTCTCGCCGGCGATACGCCGGGCGAACATCGCCATCAGCCCGTCCACCTCCTCGGGTGGACGCGACCAGTTCTCGGTCGAGAACGAGTACACCGTCAGCTCGCGCACGCCGAGCTCGCACGGCGTCGCGCAGCCGCGCCTTTACCGTGTCCGCGCCGGCGTCGTGACCGTCGTTGACCGGCAGTCCCCGCGCGCGCGCCCAGCGCCCGTTGCCGTCGGTGATGATGGCGACGTATCGGGCCGCCCGACTGCCCGCCCGTCGCTCCGGCTCGCCGGGGTCGGCCATCAGACTTCGAGGATCTCCTGCTCCTTGGTGGCAAGCACCCCGTCGAGCTCGCCGATGCGCGCGTCGGTGAGCTTCTGCAGCTCCACCTCCGCGCGATGCTCGTCATCCGATGAGGCTTCGCCGGCGGACTTCAGCTCGCGCAGGTGCTGCATCGTGTCGCGGCGAACGTTGCGGATCGCCACGCGCCCCTCCTCGGCGAGGTTGCGCACCACCTTGACGAGCTCGTGCCGGCGCTCCTCGGTCAGCTCGGGCACGGCGAGGCGAACGAGGTTGCCGTCGTTGGAGGGGTTCAGGCCGACGTCGGACTCGTTGATCGCCTTCTCGATCTTCTTGATCGACGACTTGTCGTAGGGCTGCACGGTGATCAGTCGCGCCTCCGGCGCGGAGATCGTCGCCAGCTGGTTCAGCGGGGTCATCGCGCCGTAGTAGTCGACCACGATCCTGTCGAGCAGCGCCGGGCTCGCGCGGCCGGTGCGCACCGAGGAGAACTCGTGCTGGGTGGACTCGACCGACTTGGCCATTCGCTCGCGCGCGTCTTCGAGCAGCACGTCGATCATCTCAGCTGCCATCGTCTTCTCCCTCGTCCGCGGTCGGTGTCGATACGAGCGTGCCCACGCGCTCACCGGAGATTATCCGCGCGATGCTCGTGTCATCGTCCATGTTGAATACGTTCAGCGGCATCCCGTTCTCCATGCACAGCGCCAGCGCCGTGGAGTCCATCACCCGTAGCCGCCGCTCGATCGCCTCCATGTGGGTGATCTCGGGGATGAACGTGGCGTGCGGATCGGTCGCGGGATCGGCTGTGAAGACACCCTCCACCCCGTTCTTGGCCATCAGGATCGTCTCCGCGTGGATCTCGGCCGCCCTCAGCGCGGCGGCGGTGTCGGTCGTGAAGAAGGGGTTGCCGGTGCCGCCCGCGAAGATCACGACCCGTCCCTTCTCCAAGTGGCGCATCGCGCGGCGGCGGATGTAGGGCTCGGCGACCTCCGCGACGCCCAGCGCCGACACCACCCGCGTATCGGTGCCGATCTTCTCCAACGCATCCTGCAGCGGCAGCGCATTGAGCACGGTCGCGAGCATGCCCATGTAGTCGGCCGTCGCCCGGTCCATCCCCGCGGCGGCGCCCTGCATGCCACGGTAGATGTTGCCGGCGCCGACGACGATCGCGATCTCCACGCCGCGATCGCGCACGGCGCCAACCTGCTGGGCGACGGCGGCGACGCGCTCAGGATCGGTGCCGAACTCCAAGCTGCCCATCAGAGCCTCGCCGGAGAGCTTCAGCAGGATGCGTCGGAACGCTGGGTCGGGCATCCGAAGGAGACTATCCGCCCCAGGTGCTCAGGGCACTCCGGGAGATCTATTGACCTACCGCGAAGCGGGTGAAGCGGCGTATGACGACATTCTCGCCGGTCGTCGCGGTGAGTTCGTCGCGCAGCTGCTGAACGGTCTTGCCCTCGAACTTGGGGTTGTGCATCTCCTGCTCGAGCAGGACGATCGTCCGATACCACGAGTCGAGCTTGCCGCTGACGATCCGCTCGCGCACGGCCTCGGGCTTCTCGGAAGCCTCCTGCTCGTAGATGCGCGCCTCGGCGTCGCGCTCTGAGTCGGGGACGTCCTCGCGGCTGACGTAGCGGACTGTGGGGGTGGCGGCGATCTGCAGGGCGACATCGCGGGCGAAGGCGACGAAGTCGTCGTTGGTGGCGACGAAGTCGGTGTTGCAGTCGACCTCGATCAGCACGCCGACGCGGGCGCCGGCGTGGATGTAGGCCTGGACGGTGCCCTCGGTCGCGGTGCGCTCGCCGAGATCCTGAATCTTCTTGCCCTGCTTGACACGCAGCAGCTCGATCGCCTGCTCGATGTCGCCGTCGGCCTCGGTCAGCGCCTTCTTGCAATCCATCATCCCCGCGCCGGTGCGCTCACGCAGGGCCTTCACATCCTGTGCTGAGATCTCGACCGTGCTCACGACGCGCCGGCCTCCTCGGTCGCGGCGATCGCCGCCGGCGCCGCGGGTGTGGGCGTCTGCTGAGCCTCGGGCTCAGGATCGACCGGCACGGCGGGCTTTGGATCGATAGGCACAGCCGGTTTCGGATCGACAGGCACGGCCAGCTCGGGATCGACCGGCACGGCGGGTTTCGGATCGACAGGCACAGCGGGTTTGGGGTCGACCGGCAGGGCGGGCTGAGCCTGGGCGGAAGCCGCGGGAGGGGAAGGGACGGTCTCGGTAGCCTGAGCCTGTGCGGCCGCGGCGGCAGCCGCGGCTTGGCGCTCGGCAGCCTCGCGGGCGGCGGCGGCGGCCTGTTCCTCGGCCTCCCGCTTGGCCTGTTCCTCGGCTTCGCGACGCGCGCGAGCCTCGGCCTCGATGCGGGCCCGCTCCTCGGCTTCCTGACGGGCGCGTTCCTCCTCGGCGCGGAAGACGGAGTGCCCCTCGGCGACGACCTGGCCGATCGCCTGGGTGATCAGCGCGCAGGAGCGGATCGCGTCGTCGTTGCCGGGGATCACGAAGTCGATGCCGTCGGGATCGCAGTTGGTGTCGACGAGGCCGATGATCGGGATGCGCAGCCGCTGGGCCTCTTTGACGGCGATGACCTCGGTTTTGAGATCGATCACGAACATCGCGTTGGGCACGCGCTGCATGTTCTTGACGCCGCCGAGGTTCGCGCGCAGCTTGGCGAGATCGGCCTGGGCGGCCATGCGCTCGCGGGTCGGCAGCAGCGCGAGCTGACCCTCGGCCTCGAAGCGTTCGAGGTCGTGCAGCCGGCGGATGCGCTGGTTGATCGTCTGGAAGTTGGTGAGCAGCCCTCCGAACCAGCGATGGTTGACGTAGGGCATGCCGGCGGACTCGGCGACGTCGCGGATCGTGTCGCGGGCCTGCTTCTTGGTGCCGACGAACAGGACGGTGCCGCCACGATGGGCGAGCGTGCCGGCGAACTCCTGGGCCGCGTTCAGCAGCGAGGAGGTCTTGAGCAGATCGATGATGTAGATGCCGCCGCGCTCACCATGGATGAAGCGGCGCATCTTCGGGTTCCAGCGACGCGTCTGGTGGCCGAAATGAACGCCGGCCTCCAACAGCTCCGCTATGCCTACCTGAGCCTGAGCCACGAGTGGTGCTCCCTTGTATGTGTGTTGTTGATGTGTTGCCGCGCGGTCGCCACGGACCCGGAGATGGCTGAATGAGGCTTGGTCGCCGTCCGGGCAGGGCCGCGATCGATAAGTCCGCGCGGGTGGAGGGTTGAAATGAACCCGTCAGGATAGCCGCTCGGCCTGCTCCAATGCGGCCTGAAGGTCTCCTGGCAGCGGCGAGAGCACGTCGATCGGAACGTCGGTGAACGGATGCGCGAATGAGAGACGCGCGGCGTGCAGGAACTGGCGTTGCAGTCCGAGCGTGCCAGAGGTGCTTACGCCGGGGACCTCGCCGTCCCGGCGCGGTCCCCGCCCGTACTCGGGATCGCCGACGACGGGGTGGCCGATCGCCTGTAGGTGGACGCGGATCTGATGTGTGCGGCCGGTGTCGAGGCGCAGGCGCAGAAGTGTGAACGGGCCGAGCGGGCGCTCGATCTCGAAATGGGTGCGGGCCTCGCGCGGGTGGGCACCGTCGACGGCCATGCGCGTGCGCACGCGCGGATCGCGCCCGATGGGGGCCTCGATCGTGCCGGTGCGCGCGGGTGGGCGACCGTGGACGAGGGCGAGATACTCGCGCACGATGCGGCGCTCGGCGAGCGCGCGCTGCAGGCGTCGGTGAGCCTCATCGGAACGCGCGACGAGCAGCAGACCGGAGGTGTCGCGGTCGAGGCGGTGGACGATGCCGGCGCGCTCCGGGTCCGGGCCGCCGGCCGCGGCGGGTCCGAGCAGTTGGGCGAGCGTGCCGGTGCGATGGCCACGCGCGGGGTGCACGACGAGGCCGGGTGGCTTGTCGACCACGAGCAGGTGCGCGTCCTCGTAGGCGATCGTGAACGGAGAGGTCATGGAATGGGTGGGTAAGACGTGAGCCGATCGTTGCATCGATTGCGGTCCAAGCCGCTTACCGCAGCGGCCGGCGCCTGAGCGGTCGAGCGCATGGGCTCAGCGATTATCCGCCGGGGTGGACGCGCTCGTGCGATGCGGTGCGGGCCTCGATCGCGAACAGCAGCAGGACGACGCCGAGCACGATCGAGGCGTCGGCGAGATTGAACGGCGGCCAGCCGAGCGGCAGCTGGATGAAATCGACGACGGAGCCGGTGCGGATGCGGTCGAGCAGGTTGCCGAGGGCGCCCCCGAGCAGCAGGCCGGTCGCCAGCCAGATCAGCGGGCGGGAAGAGTGGGTGGCGAAGTAGACGAGCAGGCCCAGCAGGGCGAGGCCGACGAGGATCGCGACGAGCGTCTGGCTGCCGGCCTCCAGGCCGAAGGCGACGCCCTGGTTGCGGGTGTGCACGAGGTGGATGCCGGGAATGACGGCGATGCGTTCGCCGGGAGCGATCGAGTGCGCGACGAGGCGCTTGGTGAGCTGGTCGAGGGCGAGGACGAGCACGAGCACGAGCCCCGCGCGGGCGTAGGCGCTTGAGGGGGCGGCGCGCACGGGTGAGGTCAGCCGTGGATGATGCCCTGGACCACGATCGAGTTGAAGATCCCCAGCACGAGGATCGCCACGATCGGGCTGAGGTCGAAGCCGCCGAAGCTGGGCAGCAGGCGGCGGAAGATGCGCAGGAAGGGTTCGCAGATGTCGCGCAGGAAGCCGAGGATCGCGTCGGTCGTGCGCGAGTAGGGCGGGCGCAGGCCGGCGGCGAAGAGGAGCTGGACGACGATGTGCAGGATGATCAGGAGGGTGTAGACGTAGATCAGCGTCGACAGGTAGTCGGCGATCTGGGTGCGGGCGGTGGGGAGGATCATCGGGCGTGCGCCCGCCGTCGAGCACGGCGTCGAGGGCATCGCTGAAGGCGGCGCGCAGGCCGGCGCGCTCCAGCGCGTCGAGCCCGCGCGCGGTGACCCCGCCGGGCGAGGCGACCTCGCGGCGGATCGCCTGGGTGTCGTTGGCGCGCCGGCGCAGCAGCTCGGCGGTGCCGGCGAGGGTCTGCACGACCAGCTCCGCTCCCTGCGCGGCGGGGATGCCGTGGCGCACGCCGGCGTCGACCTGCGCCTCGGCGACGAGCGCGACGTAGGCGGGCGCGCAGGACATGAGTCCCATGGCGACGTCGACGAGCGCGTCGGGGAGCACGACGAGCGTGCCGAGTTCGGCGAACAGATCGTGGGCCTGAGCGTCGAGGGCGGCGTCCTGGGGCGGGCCATCCGCCTGCACGACGGCGCCCTGGCGCACCTCGACGGGGAGCGAGGGGATGAAGCGGTAGACGGGCCGATCGGGGTAGGCGGCGCGCAGCGCTGAGAGCGGAGTGGCGGCGAGGATCGAGGCAACCGCGCGCGCGTGGGGCGCGATGTCGGCGGCGACGTCGCGGAGCTGGGCGGGCTTGTGGCAGAGCACGAGCAGATCCGCGCGCTGGGCCACCTCGGTGTTGCTCTGCAGGGCCTCCCCTCCCACCTCGGCGGCAAGCGCGGCGGCACGCTCGGGCAGCGGGTCCGAGCAGAGAACGGGCGGCCCCACCCGCGCGCGAGCGCGCGTGCCATGTTGCCTGAGCCGATGAGACCGATCTGCATGGAATCCCTGGTTGACATCGATTAGCTCTCTCGCGCAACTCCGCCCCCTGAGGTGCGAGAGTCAAGACTGGCAAGGGACGCAGGGAGCGAAGTGTGCAAATCGCACATGAGCGACTGAGGACGCAGCCAGGCGAAGGCTATCGCGCCTCAGGTCAGGACTGGTTGAAGAAGCCCTTCTCTATCAACCGCGCGCGCTCCTCGGCGGAGATCTCGACGTTGCGGGGCGTGAGCATGAAGACCTTGTCGGCGATCCGCTGCATGCCGCCGTCGAGCGCGTAGGTGAGGCCGGAGGCGAAGTCGATGAGACGCTTGGAGAGCTCGGTTTCCGAGGACTGCAGGTTGAGGATCACCGGGACGGAGTCCTTGAAGCGGTCGGCGATCTGCTGGGCGTCGTTGAAGGACTTGGGCACGACCAGATGGACGCGCACGTCGCCGTTGCCGTTGCCGGTGCGCACCGAGCGCAGCGCGGTGGTCGAGCGCGCGCGCGGTGCTCGTCCTCGGCGAAGATGTCGTCGAACTCGTCGCGGCGGCGGCGCAGGCGGCGGACGTTGGGGCGCTCGCGGTAGCGGTCCTCGAGGTCAGGCTCGGGCCCGCCCCCCGGCTCGTCGTCGTAGTCGTCGTGATACTCCTCGGCGAGGCCGAAGTAGACAAGCGCGCGATGCCAGGAATCTCGAAAAGCCATAGGTACAGATGCGGAGTTCGCCCGGAGGGCGAGTTTCCCTGCTGATGCTAACCATCGGGCGTTCCCGACCGGAGCCGCTAAGAGTACAAGCTCGTGCCTATGCGCACAATTGTGGCGCCCTCCTGCACCGCGACGAGATAGTCCTGAGAGGTCCCCATCGACAGCTGCGGCAGATCGCGCGCAGCGGCCAGCTCGCGCAGCGCGGCGAACCAGCGGCGGCTGTCCTCGGGGTCGGTGGCGAGCGGCGGCATGCACATCAGGCCGGCGACGGGCACAGGCGCTTGTTCGAGATAGGGGTCGAGCTCCTCGGGCGAGATGCCGGACTTGCCGGGCTCGCGGGCGACGTTGACCTCGATCAGGATCGCGAGCCCGGGACGAGCGAGCGCACGGTGGCGCTCCAGCTCGCGCAGCACCGAGGTCGATGCGACGGAATGAATCAGGCGCACGTGGGGCAGGATCGTGCGGACTCGGCGCGACTGCAGCGGCGCCGATGAAATCCCAGTCGAACAGCTCACCGTGGAGGGCGGCGCGGGCGGCGAGATCCTGCGCGCGGTTCTCCCCCACGAGATGGATGCCGGCGGCGGCAAGCGTGGGGAGATCCTCGCTGCTCACGTACTTGGTCGCGGCGAGGATCTCGACCGTGTCTGGGTCCCTGCCGGCTACGCGCGCAGCGTCGGAAATCTGCTCGCGCGCATGTGCGAGGTTCTGCCTGATCTGCTCCGCGTGGAGATCGGAGATCAGCTGAGCCATGCGACCCCCGCCTGGCGGCCGGCGAGTGTGTGTTCGCGACGGTGTGAGAAGAAGCGCTCGTCACAGATCGTGCATACGTCGGCATCGCGCACATCGGAGACTCCTACGGCGCGCAGCCGATCCCGCACAAGCGCCTTGAGATCGATGTGCCGGCCATCACGATGGGCTCCTGCGAAGGCGGCATGTACGTCATCGCCGACCTCATAGCAGCAGGGGCCAGCGCCAGGGCCAATGATCGCCGCGATGTCGTCTTCGCCGCCGAGCTCGCGCAGCGCAAGCACGCCCTCCTCCAGCACACCGGCGGCGAGTCCGCGCCACCCGGCATGGACCATCACGACCGCGCCGTCGCCGCCGAGGGCGATCGGGAGGCAGTCCGCCGTGAGCACCATCGCGCCGATGCCCGCGACCGATGTCGCCCAACCGTCCGCCTCGATCGGTGGCTGCGCGGTGGCAGAGTCGGACGCAGGGATGTCAGCGTCGGTCCGGCTGCGCCGGACGGTCGTGCCGTGCACCTGATATCCGCGTGCCAGTCGTCGCAGACCCAGCTGTGCGCGCAGACGCTCGCGCGCGCCGTATCCGTGTTCGTGGTCGAGGCCGCTGACGGAGGACATGTTGCCGTGGGCGCGCGTCGTGAACAACGCGTGACCGGTTCCAGGCAACTCGAAACGCAGCATCGACACCTCGGAGTCAATCGGCTCGATTATCACGACAGCTCGATCTCGCATCGCGGAGTGGGAAGCTCGGCCAATTTGCCGTCGGACGTCAACAGTCTCGCTTCGAGGGACTCCGCCAGGGCAACGTACGCGGCGTCATACGTGGTGAGGTTGTGACGAAGCTCCCAGATGCGGTGCATGAGCGGTCGATGAGGCATCCTGGCCAGCGACAGGTTGGCGAGATCATCGAGTGCCAGTCGAGAACGGTCTTCGCCGATGTGCCCGGCTAGAAGATCGCGACGCCAAGCGCTGGCGACCTCAAGGTCGATGACCTCGGGAGCGCACACGAGATCCTCGACATCCAAACGCAGGCGCATGCGCTCGCCCAAGTCATCGTCGGCTATCAGCGCCGAGGCGAGAAACGACGCATCGACGACGATCACCGTGAATGCGCGTCGCGATCTTCTCGCACCAGTTTGGCTGCACGGGCTGGCGACAACCTGCCGCCACGGTGCTCCACTCGTTCGAACAGTTCCTTGATCGTGGGCTTGCTCGCCTGCTCTTCCAACTGGGCCAACAGATACGCCTGCAACGACTGGCCCGCCTTGCCGGCTCGATCGCGCAGGATCAGGTGGACATCCGGTGGCACGTTCTTGATCTGTACGCTGGGCATCACTTCAGTCTAGCGCCATTTTGGCGCCACTACGTCGGAACGGCCACAGCTATGCCTCCAGCGCCGCCCTCAGCTCTGCGTCATGGTCGTCAGCCAGCTCGCCGTCAAGCTTCCGAGACAGCGCCACGTCGAGCCTGCGCCCAACCTCAGGGCCCTCGGGGATGCCGGCAGCGAGCAGGTCATCGCCGGTGATCTGCAGATGCACGCCACGCAGCTCGGTGAGCCAGCGGCGGGCGGCTTCGGTGGTGAAATGATCGCGGTCCTCTGCATGCAGCGCATTGAGAGCGGCTGACAGAGCGACGGCCTCCAGCGACGCACGCGAGGCGGCCTTGTGAATTTCCGAGGGAGTCTCTGCGAAGGCCAGCTCCACGGCTAGAGCGAGCCTGTCGGTCAGCGCTTTCAGCACCAGGTCTCGATCGGACGCAGAGAATTCCAAATCGTCCATAAGGCACGCGATCCGCCCGCGGTCCCGATCGTCGATGGGCTGATCAACGGCGGGACCCAGCAGCATGGCGAGCAGCAGCAGGTCCGGACGAGTGACTGCGCCCGCCTCAGACAGAAAGGCGAGCGCATCGCGAGCTGTCTCCTCGTCAAAGCTCAGCTCTGCGGATAGCGCCCTCAGCAGGCCGAGGCGATCGATCGAGGCGAGTGCGGCCGCCATGTCCGCTTCACTCAACGCCAGGCGCAGCTCTGCGCCGATGCGGGCGAGGGAGACCGTGTCCAGCGCGCCCTCACTCACCGCTGTGGCGGCCAGGTCGGCGGTGTGCTCGTCGATCGCAAAGCCCAGCCGCGCGCGGTAGCGCGCCAGGCGCAGCAGACGCGTGGGGTCGTCGATGAAGCTGCGGTCGTGCAGCACCCGCAGCCGGCCGGCCGACAGATCCTCCAGAGCGCCCGCGACGGCGCGCAGCTCGCCGCGCTGCGCGCCGCCGAGAGACAGAGCGATGGCGTTCACTGTGAAGTCACGACGCTGCAGATCCTCCTCGGGCGTGCCTGCTGCTACCTCCGGCAGCGCCCCCGGCGCTGGATAGCGCTCGGAGCGCCGCGTCGCCACGTCGATCCGGCTGCCGTCCCACCACACCAGCGCCGTGCGGAAGCGCTCGTGGGAGCTCGACTGGAGCCGCTCGCTCGCGCTGTGGCCGGCTAGAGCGTTGAGGCGACTCGCCAGCTCACCGGCGAACGCCGCGGCATCATCGGCCACCACCACGTCCAACTCGCGCGGGGTGCCGCCCAGCAGCAGGTCGCGCACAGCGCCGCCGACCAGCTCCACATCGCCGCGACCATCCGCCAGCTCGAGCAGCTGCGAACCGCCCGGCTGGTCATGGAGTGTCCCGAGCACCTCGGCGCCGGTCCGCAGCGACACTGTCTCGCTCATCCGGCCTCGCGCACCGGCACGCCCGCCGCGACCAGTGTGCCTTGGCCTCTGCGACCGTGTGGCGGCCGTAGTGAAAGATCGACGCGCACAGCACCGCGTCGGCGCCCGCGCGCAGAGCCTCCACGAGGTGCTCCAGCTCGCCCGCGCCGCCCGAGGCGATCACCGGCACGCTCACCGCCTCGCTGACCGCGTGCGTCAGTGGCAGGTCATAGCCATCGCTCGTGCCGTCGCGGTCGATGCTCGTCAGCAGGATCTCCCCCGCTCCGCGCTCGACGGCCTCGCGGATCCAGTCGATCACGTCGCGTCCCGTAGGCGTGCGACCGCCCGCGAGATACGCCTCCCAGTGCCGATCGCCGTTGCCGATCGAAGCCGGATCGGCAACGGACTTGGCATCGACGGCGAGCACGACGCACTGCGAACCGAACACGCGCGCCATCTCGTCGATCAGCTCGGGGCGTTGCAGTGCGGCGCTGTTGATCGAAACCTTGTCGGCACCGGCGTCGAGCACCACCTGAGCATCCCGCACCGAGCGAATGCCGCCGCCGATCGTGAACGGCACGAACACCTCGTCCGCGGTGCGCCGCGCGAGCTGGGCGATCGTCTCACGGCGCTCGTGCGTGGCGGTTATGTCGAGGAACACGAGCTCGTCCGCGCCCTCGCGGTCGTAGTGCGCGGCCAGCTCGACCGGGTCGCCGGCGTCGCGGATGTCGACGAATTCGACGCCCTTCACAACACGGCCGGCGTCTACGTCCAGGCAGGGGATCACGCGCTTGAGGTGCACGTGCCTACCGTAGCGGTCAACCGGCTAGCGCCGCCCGGGCCTGCGCGACCGTGAAGCGCCGCTCGTACAGCGCCTTGCCGACGATCACGCCCTCGAGACTCTCCTCCCCCAGTCCGGCCAGGCCCTCGAGGTCCGCCAGCTGCCCGATCCCGCCGGAGTAGATCACGCTGCCTTCGTGCGCCGCGCGCGCTACGCGGCGCACTTCCTCCAGGTCCGGCCCCTGCAGCATCCCGTCGCGGTCGACGTTGGTGAACACCAGCTGCCTCGCCCCGCGCCGTGCGAGGCTATCGATCACCGCTGCGGTCGTGATCTCGGTCGTCTCCGTCCAGCCGGCCGTGGCGACGTGGCCGTCGCGCACATCCACCGACACGAGCACCCGCTCCGGACCGTGCTCGCTCAGCACCTGCTCGAGCAGGCCCGGCTGCGGTGAACGCGGCCGTGCCCAGGATCACGCGGCGTGGCTCCCGCGGCGAGTGCGTCGTTCACGGCCGCGGCCGAGCGCAGCCCGCCGCCGTACTGCACCGGCACCCCGAGCTCGCCGGCGATTCGCCGCAGGTGATCGAGATTGACCGGCGCGCCCGACTTCGCGCCGTCGAGATCGACCACGTGCAGATATCGAGCGCCTTCCTCGCGTCCAGCCACGCGCTGCCGCCAGCGGATCCTCGTCGTAGACCTTCCTCGCGTCGAAGTCGCCCTTCACGAGCCGACCGCGTTGCCGTCGAGGATGTCGATCGCCGGATAGAGCTTCATGCGCGGGACGGCCGCGCGACCGCACAGGCGCGTGAAGTTCGCCAGCAGCGCCAGCCCGTGCGTGGAGGACTTCTCCGGGTGCGACTGCGTGCCGTACACGTTGCCCTGCCCGACGACCGCGGCAAAGGGCTCGCCATAATCGGCGGTGGCCAGCACCGCATCCTCGTCGACGGGATGGGGCGCGAAGCTGTGGACGTGATACAGGTAGCTCGGGTCGGGCAGGCCGTCGGCCAGCGGCGTCGATCGGCGCCAGTGCACCTCGCTCCAACCGATGTGCGGCAGCTTCAGACCGGGCGCGTTCAGCCGGCGCACGGCGCCCGCCAGCAGTCCCAACCCCTCGGCGCCGTCGTGCTCCTCGGAGCGCTCGAACAGCAGCTGCATGCCCAGGCACAGCCCGAGCAGCGGTACGCCGGCGCCGGCTCGCTCGATCAGGAGCTCGTCCAGTCCGAACTCGCGAATCTCGCTCATCCCGGCGGGAAAGGCGCCGACGCCCGGCAGCACCAGGCCGTCCATCTCGCGTAGAAGCTCAGGGTCGCTGCTGGCCTGCACGCGCGCGCCGACGTGCTCGAGCGCCTTTTCGGCCGAGCGGCGGTTGCCCATGCCGTAGTCGACAAGCCCGATACGGGCGGGCTGCAAGTCCGGATCGCTCATGAGGTCAGAGTGCCCTTCGTGCTCGGCACGCCCGTCTCGGCGGGGTCGATCGCGACCGCCTGGCGCAGAGCCCGCGCGAACGCCTTGAATGCGGCCTCGATCATGTGGTGGGCGTTCGTGCCGGCTTCGATCCGCAGGTGCAGTGTCAGCTTCGCCGCGTTGGCCAGCGCGCGGAAGAACTCCTCGGTCAGCTCGTGCTCGAACCCACCGGTCGCGCCCGGCGGGCAGTTGCGCCTCGAACACGGTGAGCGGACGCCCGGAGATGTCGATCGCGCAGCTCGCGCGAGCCTCGTCCATCGGGATCGTCGCCTGCCCGTAGCGGACTATGCCCGCGCGTTCGCCCAGGGCGCGATCGAGCGCTTGGCCGAGCACGATCGCGGTGTCCTCGACTGTGTGGTGCGCGCCGGTCTGCAGATCGCCGTTGACGTTCACGTCCAGGTCCAGCCGCCCGTGCCGGGCCAGTAGGTCGAGCATGTGGTCGAGGAACCCCACGCCGGTGTCGCGCGTACCGGCGCCTGAGCCGTCGAGAGTCAGCGACAGACGGATGTCCGTCTCGCCGGTTCGGCGCTCGATCGTGGCCGTGCGGGTTGGCTGGGTGTCGGTCATCGGTCTCGTTGGCTATCGGACAAGCTCGGCCGGTCCGGTGCTGCGGCCTGCGGCGTCCCATCAGATTACGCGTCGTCTGCGACGGTACTCTCGGCCGCGGGGTCAGCGCGCGGGCCTGCATCGACTCGGCGTGCACCTCGAAACCCCTCGGCGCGGGCGATCGGCGCCCCGGCTGCGGCGAGCTTGCGCACCGTCTCACCGCCCAGCGGGCCGAGCCGAACCTCGCTCATGCGCCGGCGAAAGTGTCGCGGCGAGAGCGTCGAGCCGAAGCGCGCCGAGCCGTCGGTCGGCAGCACGTGGTTGGAGCCGGCGACGTAGTCGCCGAAGGCGGTCGCCTGGCACTGGCGCCGACGAACACGCAGCCGGCGCAGCGCACCATCGCGCGCGAGCGCCTCGGGCTCGGAGCCGATCAGCTGCAGGTGCTCGGGCGCGATCGCATTGGCGAGCTCGATCGCCGCGCGCGCGTCGCAGACGTGCACGAGCGCACAGGCCGCGTCGGCGACCGTGGGACGTTCGACCACGAGCCGCTCGAGCGCATGGCCAGCGCGTCGAGCACGCGGGCCGACGGTGAGATCGCCATCGACGAGGCTGCCGTCGCCGTGCTCGCCCTGCGCGAGCATGTCGAGCGCCGCCAGCTCGCACCTCGCGGCGCGCCGGCGTCCTCGCCGAGCACGACCAGCAGGTCGCTCGGGCCGGCGAAGCCGTCGATCCCGACGGTCGCCGAGAGCTGGCGCTTGGCCTCCTGCACGTACAGGTTGCCGGGCCCGACGATCACGTCGACGCGTCGCACGGTCTCGGTTCCGTAGGCGAGCGCGGCGATCGCCTGCGCGCCGCCCATGCGGTACACGCGCTCGACCCCGCACAGCCGGCAGGCGCCGAGGATCACCGGATCGATCTGCCCGTCGCCGTCCGGGGGGAGCGCACACCGCGACGTCGATCACGCCGGCCGCGCGCGCGGTGACGACGCCCATGACGACCGTGCTCGGGTACGGCGCGCGTCCGCCCGGCACGTACACGGCGGCGGCCCGCACGGGCACCTCGCGCAGCACGACCCGCTGTCCCTGCGGGAGCTCGACCGCGACGTCCTCGCTGACGCCGGCCTGCGCGACGAGCGCGACGTTGGCGATCGCGACCTGCAGTCCGGCGACGAGCTCGAGGTCCAGCAGCTTGAGCGCCTCGTCGAGCTCCTCCGCGGGCGACGAGCAGCGCCGCGAGGCGCCGCCCCGTCGGTGTCGAACCGCGAGGTGTAGTCGAGCACGGCGGCGTCGCCGCGTGCGCGCACGTCCGCGACGATCTCGCGCACGGCCTCCGCGACGCTCTCGCCGGCGGGCACCAGCGAGCGCAGGTGGGCGGCCGACCTGCAGCGGGCCGCCGAGGCCGTCGAGTCTGAGCGATGCTCAGCCGCTGCAAGCGCATCGGCTCACGCGGCCTCGCGCGCTGGGATGTGCTCGCGCAGCCGCGCCAGCAGCTGGTCGATCTGCGCGGCCTTGAGCTTGTAGGCGACCGGGTTGGCGATCAGCCGCGCGGTGCACTCGACGATCTCTTCGCGCACCACCAGTCCGTTCTCGCGCAGCGTCGTGCCGGTCGCGGTGAGGTCGACGATCGCCTCCGCCAGCCCGGTCAGGGGAGCGAGCTCGACCGAGCCTTTGACCTCGACGATCTCTCCCTGGCGGCCGGTCTCCTGCGAGGTGGCGCGCGGCGATGCGCGGGTACTTGGTCGCGACGCTCATCACGCCCAGCCGGCGCAGCGCCTCGGCCGCCGGATCCTCGCCGCGATCGTTGACGCGGTCGGCGGTGGCGAACACCATCGTGCAGCGCCCGTAGCCGAGGTCGAGCAGCTCGTAGATCTGCGGCGCCCGCGCTCGCGCGCACCGTGATCGGATGCCCGCCCACCCCGCTCGAGCAGCACGTCCTTGCCGGTGATGCCGAGGTCGGCCGCGCCGTCCTCGACGTAGGTGGGCACGTCCGAGGGGCGCATCGTGATCACGCCGATGTCCTCGAACAGCAGCTTGCGGTCGTTGCCGCGCAGCTCGGTCGTGTCGAGCCCGAGCGAGGCGAGCAGCTCGACGGTGCCGTCGAACAGCGCTCCGCGCGGAACCGCGATCGTCAGGTCGTCGAGCCAGTCGGTCATCGTGATTTCCCGCTCATCGCCATCACGCCGGCGCCACCACGACGATGCCCGTCCCGCGCTCCTCGCCCGTGAGCGCGATGTGCAGCCGTTCGACGTCCGAGCGCGAAGCCGACCGCGGGGCGTCCGCGCGCCGAAGCGCCCGAGCAGATCGTCATAGCGCCCGCCGCCGCCGATCGGAACGCCGAGCGTCGGGTCATAGACCTCGAACACCGCGCCGGTGTAGTAGCCGATGCTGCGCACCAGGCCGAGGTCGAAGATCACCCGCGCGGCGACCCGCTCGTCAGCAGCTCGCTCACCTGGCGCATGCCCGCGACCGCGTCGGCGGCCGGCCCCGGCGGCTCGGCCAGCACCTCGGGTCCGCCCCGGCGCTGGGGCAGGCTCAGCAGCAGCGCGGCGGCCTCTTCGGAGGCGCCGATCCCCTCGCAGACGCTGCTCGAGCTCGACGAAGTCCCGCTGCGCGAGCGTCTCCAGCAGGCCGACGCGGGCGTCGGGAGCGATCTGCAGACGGTCCATCAGCGTCGGGAACAGCGAAGCGTCGCCGAGGCCCACGCGGTAGTCCTTCAAGCCGGTGGCGTCGAGCGCGTCGCACAGCACCGTCAGCGCCTCCGCGGTCCCTCCGGGGGCGGGGGAGCCGATCAGCTCGATGCCGGCCTGCAGCAGCTCGCGCGGCTGGCTCCACTGGGGACGCATGCCGCGGTAGCAGTGCGCGAAGTAGCAGAAGCGCAGCGGTCGCTCACTCGCCGGGTAGCGGGTCGCGACCAGGCGCGCGATCGGCACGGTCATGTCCGAGCGCAGCACGAGCGTGGCGCCGCTCTCGTCGAACACCCGGTGCACGGGGCCCGTTCCGTCGATGTCGGCGTGCGCGAGCACCGACTCGTACTCGAGCGCCGGCGTGTACACCTCGCCGTAGCCGTGGCGCTCGAACACGCCGCGCAGGGCGTCGGTGATCGCGCGCAGCTCGCGCGTCTCGTCTGGCAGCACGTCGCGCGTGCCGCTGGGGATCGGGTGGATCATGAGATCGGTCTCGCCATTGCTGCGGTTCGCAGGAGGATATCCGGGGGTCTGACGGCCGGCGTGCGGATCGCGAAGACGTTCGTGGTCGCGGAAACAACCGGCGTCGCTCGCGCACGCGTCGGCGGACGCCTCAGGCGTGAACGGCGGCTCCGTGGCGACGCGCTCGATGCGGGCGCCGAGCTCGCGCAGGCGCTCGTCGATGCGCTCGTAGCCGCGGTCGATCTGGCGGATGTTGCCGATCTCGCTGCGACCCTCCGCGCACAGCGCCGCCAGCAGCATCGCCATGCCGGCGCGGATGTCCGGCGACTCGACGCGCTCGCCGCGCAGCCTGCGCGGGCCGGTGACGATCGCGCGGTGCGGGTCGCACATGACGATGTCGGCGCCCATCAGGATCAGCTTGTCGGTGAAGATCAGGCGGTTCTCGAACATCCACTCGTGCACGAGGATCGAACCCTCGGCCTGCGTGGCGAGCGCGACCGCGATCGAGGTCAGGTCGGCCGGGAAACGCCGGCCAGGGTCCATCCTGGATCTTGCTCTTGTACTCCCCCACGTCGGCTTGCACGACGAGCTTCTGCGCCGCCCGGCACCAGCACGTCGTTGCCGTCGAGCTCGGTGCGCAGACCCAGGCGCTCGAACACGAGCCGGATCATGCGCAGGTCGCCGGGAACGGTGTCCTTGATGCGCAGTTCTCCACCGGTGACGCCGGCCAGCGCGATGAAGCTGCCGATCTCGATGTGGTCGGGAGCGACGTCGTGCTCGCACCCGTGCAGTCGCTCGGCGCCGTTGACCGTCAGCAGGTTCGAGCCGATGCCCTGGATGTCGGCGCCCATCTTCACGAGCATGCGCGCGAGGTCCTGCACGTGGGGCTCGCACGCGGCGTTGCCGATCACGGTCGTCCCCGGCGTGAGCGCGGCGGCCATCAGCGCGTTCTCGGTCGCCATCACCGAGGGCTCGTCCATGAACACGTCGGTCGGGCGCAGACCCCGTGGCGCGCTCAGCACGATCTCGCGCGCGCAGTCGGCCGTCGCGCCCATCGCGCGGAACGCGTCCAGATGCGGGTCCAGGCGGCGGCGTCCGATCACGTCGCCGCCCGGCGGCGGCATCACGGCGCGGCCGAAAGCGCGCGAGCAGCGGGCCGGCGAGCAGGAACGACGCCCTGATCAGCTCCGCCAGCTCGGGGTCGATCTCCACCTCGTGGACCGCGCCGGCGCACAGCGCGACCTCGTTGGGCCCGCGCCACGCGACTGCGACGCCGATCGCTTCGAGGATGCGCAGCATCGCGTCGACGTCGCTGATGCGCGGGACGTTGCGAACGACAACCTCGTCGTCGGTGAGGATCGCCGACGCGAGGATCGGCAGCGCGCCGTTCTTGTTCCCGGCCGGGACCATCGTGCCGGACAGCGGGACGCCGCCTTCGATGACGAACTTCTCCATGGGCTGAACGCGCGCCCGCCGACCCAGGATCGGGCCACCCGAGGAGCGTATGCCAAGCGTAACAGCCATCTCCAGCGGTGTTCGCCCCGACGGCGTGCGATCGCCCTGCACGAGCACCGCCGACGACGCCGATGCCGTCGACCGCCAAGACGCAACTTTCCTTGCAGCCTGACGCACAGCACATTGGCTCTAGAATGCGGGTTTCCGAGATCGTCCCCGAATACGTACATATGTTCGTGTCGCGTCCGTCCGCGCCGCCGCCTATCTTACGAACACATGTTCCCCCGAGAGCACTCCATCCCCGCTCACGCGCCGAGCGCGCACTGCGCTCTCCCTGGCCCGCTCGTTCCTGCTGCTCGAGGACGACTACGACGTCGACTGGGAGGTCGACCAGGACGAGACTGGCCGGGAGCGGTCGAAGTCGACGGGACGACCGCCGGCGCGTGGGCGGGCGTCGGCGACGACGGGCATCCCCATCGCGCGGCCCTGCAGCGGCCGATCCGCACGGGTGCGCCGCGGGACAGCCGGCGCAGGCCTCACAGGTGTGCCTGTCCCCTGTCGAGCGCTCCGTCGACGATCGGGACGGCTCAGACGCGCGCGACATCAACGAAAACGGGCCGCCCGCGGGCGGCCCGTAATTGAAGAAACCGGCGGCGTCCTACTCTCCCAGGCCCTTGCGAGCCAAGTACCATCGGCGCTGAGGGGCTTAACTGCTCTGTTCGGAATGGGAAGAGGTGTTTCCCCCTCGCCAAAGCCACCGGAAAAAGGTGAGAGACCAGGCGTCCTCCCGGTCCTTCAAAACTGCACAGCGCCACAGCGAGTATCACTTCGCCCCCTGCATTGGGAGCGAATCAAAAAAATCCGTCAAGCCCTCGACCCATTAGTACCGGTCTCCTTCAGACGTTACCGTCCTTCCAGATCCGGCCTATCAACCTGGTGGTCTACCAGGGGTCTTACTCCCTCTAGGGGATGGGAGAGCTCATCTCGAGGCCGGCTTCCCGCTTAGATGCTTTCAGCGGTTATCCGATCCACACGTAGCTAGCCTGCAATGCCCTTGGCAGGACAACAGATACACCAGAGGTGCGTTCATCCCGGTCCTCTCGTACTAGGGACAAATCCTCTCAACTCTCCAACGCCCACGGCAGATAGGGACCGAACTGTCTCACGACGTTCTGAACCCAGCTCGCGTACCGCTTTAATGGGCGAACAGCCCAACCCTTGGGAGCAACTCCACCCCCAGGATGCGACGAGCCGACATCGAGGTGCCAAACCGGGCCGTCGATGTGGACTCTTGGGCCCGATAAGCCTGTTATCCCCGGAGTACCTTTTATCCGTTGAGCGACGGCACTTCCACTTGCTACCGCCGGATCACTAAGACCTGCTTTCGCACCTGCTCGACTTGTCAGTCTCGCAGTCAAGCTCCCTTGCTACCTTTGCGCTCTACGCACGATTTCCAACCGTGCTGAGGGAACCTTTGTGCGCCTCCGTTACATTTTGGGAGGCGACCGCCCCAGTCAAACTACCCGCCTGGAACTGTCCAGCACCCGGATTCACGGAATGCTGTTAGAAATCCAATACACCAAGGGTGGTATCTCAAGGTTGGCTCCACGCCGGCCGCAACCAGCGCTTCAAAGCCTCCCACCTATCCTGAGCGAAATGCACCGAACCCCAATACCAAGTTGTAGTAAAGGTTCACGGGGTCTTTCCGTCTAGCCGCGGGTACTCGGCATCTTCACCGAGACTGCAATTTCACCGAGCCCCTCGTTGAGACAGCGCTGAAGTCGTTACGCCATTCGTGCAGGTCGGAACTTACCCGACAAGGAATTTCGCTACCTTAGGACCGTTCCTTACTGTTACTACTCAAGCACTTCGCTTGAGCGGCCCGCTCATTTCTGACGGACTCTCATGGTCGCCCATGAGAGCGGACTATCTCATCTCTCCCCCGGTCTGAAGGAAGAGCCTGGCGTATAGTCTCTGAGGATTCCCATCGTCATAAACGCCTGCCAGGACGCCGCTTGCGCGGTCGACCGTCCCGATCCGACTGGACACTGGGCCTTTCCTGCTGATTGTCCGCACCCGTGCATTTTCACGGCTCGGCCTATCTTCAGACCGAACTCGTAGTGCGGGATACTCGGATGTTCCAGCATATAGCCAGTTTTACAACTACCTCGGTCAACTGATAGTTACGGCCGCCGTTTACCGGGGCTTAGCTTCGCTGCTTCGGGTCAAGCCCTAACAACTCCACGTAACCTTCCGGCACCGGGCAGGCGTCAGCCCCTATACGTCGTCTTACGACTTAGCAGAGACCTGTGTTTTTGGTAAACAGTCGCTTCAGCCTATTCACTGCGGCCCCCTCGGGCTCCAGACGCGAGGTGCTTCACCCTACTGGGGCGCCCCTTATCCCGAAGTTACGGGGCAATTTTGCCGAGTTCCTTAACGATGGTTATCTCGATCACCTTAGTATTCTCTACTTGCCCACCTGTGTCGGTTTTGGTACGGGCACGCGCTTCCTCCCTAGAGGATTTTCTTGGAGGTATGGCGTCGGGGACTCGCCGGCTTAGAGCCAGCTGGCATCGCACCTCAGGTTAATGCAGCCCCGCATTTAACAGGGGCCACCCCTACATGCTTACCCCAGGACAACCATCGCCTGGGTTCCCTTAGCCTTCCTCGTCCCCCCATCGGTCAAACGGAAGCGACGTGGTACAGGAATATCAACCTGTTGGCCATCGACTACGCCTTTCGGCCTCGCCTTAGGTCCCGACTAACCCTGAGCAGACGAACTTTACTCAGGAATCCTTGGGCAATCGGTGGAGGGGATTCTCACCCCTCTTTCGTTACTCATGCCGGCATTCTCACTTCCCACGCCTCCACGGCTGGCTTACGCCGCCGCTTTACTGGCATGGGAACGCTCTCCTACCGCGCGATCGGTCCGAAGACCTCACGCACCCGCAGCTTCGGTGACTAGCTTGAGCCCCGTTACATTGTCCGCGCTCGAACACTTGACCAGTGAGCTGTTACGCACTCTTTCAAGGATGGCTGCCTCTAAGCCAACCTCCTGGTTGTCTATGCACTCGAACATCGTTTCCCACTTAGCTAGTACTTAGGGACCTTAGCTGGCGGTCTGGGCTGTTTCCCTTTTGACGCTGAAGTTTATCCCCCAGCAACTGACTCCCGGAGTAAACGTGATGGTCTTCGGAGTTTGCCTGAAGTCGGTAACCTGGTAGGGCCCCTAATCCAAACAGTGCTCTACGGCCAACACGCAATTTATCCGAGGCTATACCTAAATATATTTCGGAGAGAACCAGATATCACTGAGCTTGATTAGCCTTTCACTCCGACCCACAGGTCATCCGCCCAGTTTTCAACCTAGGTCGGTTCGGCCCTCCACGAGGTCTTACCCCCGCTTCAGCCTGCCCATGGGTAGCTCGCTCAGTTTCGGGTATACCGCCTACGACTATGTCGCCCTATTAGGACTCGCTTTCGCTACGGCTCCGCTCATCGCTTAACCTTGCCGCAGACGAGTAACTCGCCGGCTCGTTATGCAAAAAGCACGCGGTCACAGGACAAGCCTGCTCCCACCGCTTGTAGGCACGCGGTTTCAGGTACTATTTCACTCCCCTTCCGGGGTACTTTTCACCTTTCCCTCACGGTACTTGTCCGCTATCGGTCACCAAGGAGTACTTAGCCTTGGAGGGTGGTCCCCCCAGGTTCAGTCCGCGTTTCACGGGCGCGGACTTACTCAGGAACGTCTGACGGAAGGTCATGCAGTTTCGTCTACGGGACGGTTGCCCTCTATGGTGCGCGGTTCCACGCGCTTCGACTACCACATGATTTTGTAACTTCCGCCGAGCCGGACACGGCTCGGAACAAACGCCCTACAACCCCCGACAGACAACGCGTGTCCGCTTACATCTGCCAGGTTTGGGCTGATCCCTTTTCGCTCGCCACTACTCAGGGAATCTCTGTTGATTTCCTTTCCTCGGGGTACTGAGATGTTTCACTTCCCCCGCTTGTCTTCCGCCGGCCTATGTGTTCAGCCGGGGATAACGCCGCATTACCAGCGCTGGGTTTCCCCATTCGGGAATCCACGGGTCAAAGGCTATTCAGCGCCTAACCGTGGCTTATCGCAGCCGTTCACGCCCTTCATCGACTCTTGGTGCCAAGGCATCCACCGTGTGCCCTTACTATCTTGACGGTGATCTGGCCCAACATGACCTGATGCCCCTTACGGAGCGCTTCGGTCTTGCAGGGCCCGGTGATACCCGTTATTCAGCCGCCGCTTATCGATGGCGGCTGATGTGGCTTCTGTGCAGTTTTCAAGGACCGTGGAGAGGCACCGTCACATAGCCCGTCGGATCTCCGTGCTTGTTTGGTCACGTCATCTGCGACATGGCCTCACGGGGCCCGGCGGACTAGCCGGTCTCTCAAAACTCAACAGCATGCTGGGGTCGTTTGCGACCGAGGCCGGTTGTGTTCCCAAGTAGAAGGGTCACGCACGGTGTCCGGTCATCCAGCCAGGTTCGGTCGACATGCTAGGCCCGACCGCTCGTATACCGGCCGGCCATTCGTGCTCTCGAGGAGCGCGACGCCGGACGGTCGCTGCGATCGGGGCACTGTTATGTGCTCCCTAGAAAGGAGGTGATCCAGCCGCAGCTTCCGCTACGGCTACCTTGTTACGACTTCACCCCAGTCACGAGCCCCACCTTCGACGGCTCCCTCCCTTGCGGGTTAGGCCACCGGCTTCGGGTGTTGCTCACTCCCGTGGTGTGACGGGCGGTGTGTACAAGGCCCGGGAACGTATTCACCGCGGCAATGCTGATCCGCGATTACTAGCAACTCCGCCTTCATGCAGGCGAATTTCAGCCTGCAATCCGAACCGAGACGCACTTTAAGGGATTCGCTCCACCTCGCGGTATCGCAGCCCTCTGTATGCGCCAATGTAGCACGTGTGTAGCCCTGGACATAAGGGGCATGAGGACTTGACGTCATCCCCACCTTCCTCCGGTTTGTCACCGGCAGTCTCGCATGAGTCCCCAACTAAATGCTGGCAACATGCGACGGGGGTTGCGCTCGTTGCGGGACTTAACCCAACATCTCACGACACGAGCTGACGACAGCCATGCACCACCTGTGAAAGTGCCCCGAAGGGAAGGTGTGTTTCCACACCGGTCACTCACATGTCAAGCCCAGGTAAGGTTCTTCGCGTCGCGTCGAATTAAACCACATGCTCCGCTGCTTGTGCGGGCCCCCGTCAATTCCTTTGAGTTTTAGCCTTGCGGCCGTACTCCCCAGGCGGGCAACTTAATGCGTTAGCTTCGACACGGGGGGAGTCGACACCCCCCACATCTAGTTGCCATCGTTTACAGCGTGGACTACCAGGGTATCTAATCCTGTTTGCTCCCCACGCTTTCGCGTCTCAGCGTCAGTCACGTCCCAGCGAGCTGCCTTCGCCATTGGTGTTCCTCCTGATATCTGCGCATTTCACCGCTACACCAGGAATTCCACTCGCCCCTTCCGGACTCTAGCCCGACAGTATCCACCGGCATTCCAGGGTTGAGCCCTGGACTTTCACAGCGGACTAATCGGGCCGCCTACACGCTCTTTACGCCCAATGATTCCGGACAACGCTTGCACCCTACGTATTACCGCGGCTGCTGGCACGTAGTTAGCCGGTGCTTCTTGTGAAGGTACCGTCACTCCGTCCGGCTATTCACCGGAGAAGCTTCGTCCCAACTGAAAGGGGTTTACAACCCGAAAGCCTTCTTCCCCCACGCGGCGTTGCTGCGTCACGCTTTCGCGCATTGCGCAAGATTCCCCACTGCTGCCTCCCGTAGGAGTCTGGGCCGTGTCTCAGTCCCAGTGTGGCTGATCGTCCTCTCAGACCAGCTACCCATCGAAGCCTTGGTGAGCCGTTACCTCACCAACAAGCTAATGGGCCGCGGGCCCATCTCGATGCGGAGGCCGAAGCTTCCTTTCCCCTTGCGGGCACATCCGGTATTAGCCCGAGTTTCCTCGGGTTGTCCCGGTCATCGAGGCAGGTAACCCACGTGTTACTCACCCGTTCGCGGCTCTGCCCCAGGGCAAGCCCTGGTTCGTCGCTCCACTTGCATGTGTTAAGCACGCCGCCAGCGTTCGTCCTGAGCCAGGATCAAACTCTCCGTGAAGAACTTCACGAAAAGCTGTCATGGTGTTGCCTCGCCTGCCGTGCGTAAACACGACGGGCTCACAACTGCCGGGACCTATACACCGTGGTCCCGACACCATGACGGGGTACTTCTCTACTTGACTCTTTGACCGCCACCGAGGCGCACGCGAAGCGCTCCCGCTGGCGGGTCGAACCTGGACGCACACCACGATCGAGGTCGATCGTAGGTGCGCATGCTGTTGAGTTTTCAAAGACCGCCATCGATACGCCTCTCCGCAAGGTTTCTGCTTCCTTCCGAGAAGACCGATCCGACCCAACGCCCTAGGGCGCTCTGTGGGCCGACCGAAGAGTATAGCGCTCAGCCGCCACCCAGGACCGGCGGGTCATCTACCCACACGCTCACGGAGCCGAAGCTGCTGTGCCGATCAGCATAGAGCACCGCGCCGACAGCAGCGGGCGTCGGCCCTCTACGCCGCGCGCAGGCGACGAAAGCGGCGCTTGCCGACCTTCAGCACCTGGCCGTCCGCACGCTCCACCGGGACGTCGTGCTCGCCGCTGACCAGCAGGCCTCGCCGAGCGTCACGCCGCCCTGATCGATCAGGCGCCGGGCCTCCGAGCGGGACATGCCGAACGCCTCAGCCATCGCCTCGGGCAGGTGCACCATGCCGTCTCCGCCGGCCCGGACCCGCGCCTCGTCCACCTGCTCGGGCGCCTGATGTTCGACGTACACCCGGTCGAACCGGCCCTCGGCCTCCAACGCCTGCTCGGGCGAGTGCAGCCAGCCACCAGCTCGCGCGCCAGCTCGCGCTTGGCGTCGCGCGGCGAGAGCTCCTCGCCCGGGGGCTCGCGGTGCAGCAGCAGCCGGTAGTAGTCGCCCATCGCCTCGTCCGGGATGCTCAACGTCTTGCCGTACACCGCATCGGGGGTGTCGGTGATCGCGATGTGGTTGCCCAGCGACTTGGACATCTTCTGGCGTCCGTCGGTGCCCACCAGGATCGGCATCGTCATGATCGCCTGCTCCGGCCGGCCGTAGGCGCGCTGGATGTCTCGTCCGAGCAGCAGGTTGAACTTCTGGTCGGTACCCCCCAGCTCGACGTCGGCGCCCACCGCCACCGAGTCATAGCCCTGCAGCAGCGGATACATCAGCTCCAACATCGAGATCGGCTCGGCAGCCGACCAGCGCCTGGAGAAGTCCTCACGCTCGAGCAGCTGAGCCACCGTGGTCGTGCGCAGGAGCTTCAGCAGCTCGGCCATGCCCATCTCCAGCCACTCTCCGTTGCGCCGCACCTCGAGGCGCTCGGGGTGCGGGTCGAGGATCCGCACGGCCTGGTCTTGGAAGGTTTGCGCGTTGACCTCGATCTCCTGCGCGGAGAGCATCGGCCGCAGGCTCGACCGTCCCGACGGGTCACCCACCCGCGCGGTGTAATCCCCGACGATCAGCACCACCCGATGGCCGGCGTCCTGGAACTCGCGCAGCTTGCCCAGCACGACCGCGTGACCGAGGTGGATATCGGGCGCGGTCGGGTCGATCCCGAGCTTGACCCGCAGCTGCCGCCCGTCTCTGCGCGCGGCTGCCAGCTTGTCTGCCAGCACCCCACCGGGCAGGCTGTCGACCGCGTTGCGAGCCAGCCCGGCGGCCTCGTCAAGGGTGTTCGGCATGTGGCGGGCAATGGTAGACTCTCGCTCGCGCTTGGGCCTTTCCTGTCGCGTCGCTCGCGGCATATGTTCGGAGAGCCGGCCGCTCCGGCACTCCCGGCACAAGCTCCGATCCGCCGATGAGCGTTGAGGTTCGCCCTGACATACCCCCCACCCCGCCCTCGCTGCCGGGGCCGCCGCATAGGACGCGTCTGAAGCGGCTGCGCTTCGTGGCGATCCTCTTTGCCGTGCTGCTGCTCGGCCTGATCTCGTTCGTGTTCGGCATGTTCGTCGCCGTCGCCTCCGACCTGCCGTCGCTGACCAAATTCTCGCAGTTCAAGGACGAGCAGAGCTCGCTGCTGTATGACGATCTGGGCCACCCGATCGGCGTGCTCAGCCAGCAGAACCGGGTGATCGTCACGCCGTCTCAGATCCCGCCGGTCGTCAAGGAGGCGGTGATCTCGATCGAGGACAAGCGCTTTGCGAGCAACAGCGGCGTGGACATCCGCGGCATCGCGCGCGCGTTCGTCCAGGACGTGCTGCACAAAGGCAGCGTCCAGGGGGCCTCCACGATCGAGCAGCAGTTCATCAAGAACGCGCTGCAGGCCCAGTCGCACCGAACGATCTTCGAGAAGCTGCGCGAGGCGGCCCTGGCCTACCAGCTCTCGCACAAGTGGTCGAAGGAAAAGATCATCACGGCGTACCTGAACACGATCTACTTCGGCAACGGCGCCTACGGGATCGAGGCGGCCGCGCAGACCTACTTCGGACGGGAAGCCGACCATCTCGGCTGCGGCACCCCCAACCATCCGCTCTGCATCGAACAGCTGCAGCCATGGGAGGCGGCACTGCTGGCCGGGATCATCCAGGACCCCACCGCGTATGACCCCGCCTACCATCCCATGGCCGCCCGCGAGCGCCGCGACGTCGTGCTGCGCCAGATGTACGAACAGGGCTATCTCACCAAGATGATCTATGAACAGAGCGTCGCGCAGGCGCTGCCCACGCCCACGAACGTCCAGGCTCCAGAGGAGCAGACGGTCGAAGGGGTCGACGCCGGCTACTTCACCAGCTGGGTCCAGCAACAGGTGATCGAACGCTATGGCGCCCCGCGCGCATTCGCGGGGGGGCTGCAGATCAAGACGACGCTCGACCTCGAACTGCAGCGCGCCGGCGAACACGCGATCGAAGGCTACCTCGCCTACTCCGGGGATCCGACCGCGTCGCTGGTCGCGATCGAAAACTCGACCGGCGAGGTGCGCGCGATGGTGGGCGGGCGCAACTACGACGAAAGCCCGTTCAACCTTGCCACCGAGGGAGAGCGCCAGCCCGGCTCCTCGTTCAAGGCCTTCGATCTGGCCGCGGCCCTGGAGCACGGCATCTCACCGGACTCGGAGTGGCCGTCGAAGGAAAAGACGTTCATCGTTCCCGATACCGGCGGCCACGAAAAGTTCGTCGTGCACAATGACGAAGGCGCCTACACCGGCACGAACACCCTCACCGGCGCGATCGCCTACTCCGATAACTCGATCTTCGCCGAAGTCGGCCTGCAGGTCGGCACCACCCACATCGCCCGCCTCGCCCACGAGATGGGCATCACCACTCCGATCTCGACGAACCCGGCGATGACGATCGGCGGGCTGAAGGTCGGCGTCACGCCGCTGGACATGGCACACGCGTACGAGACGATCGCCCACGACGGCCGGCGCGTCAGCGGAACGCTGGCCGAAGACGGCGCGCCCGTCGGCATCCAGGAAGTCGCCTCGCCCCAACACCCGCTGCCCGACGGCTCCCACCGCGACGTCAACCAGGTGGTGAGCAGACCCGTGCTCCCGCCCAGCGTCGCCGCGACCGAGACCGAAATGCTCGAGACAGTGCTGCAGTACGGCACCGCCAAAGCCGCTGCGCTCGGCGAATTCGCCGCCGGCAAGACGGGTACGACCTCAAACTACGGCGACGCCTGGTTCGTCGGCTGGAATCACAAGTACACCGTCGCCGTGTGGGTCGGCTATCCCAACAGCCTGGTCCCGATGACGACCCAGTTCGATGGCGGCCCGGTGCTCGGGGGCACGTTCCCCGCGCTGATCTGGCACGACTTCATGATCTCGGCTCTGCATATCGACAAGGCTCGCGCCGAACAGGCGGCCACGCAGGCCGGCGCTCAGACGGACGGCAAGACACATGGACAGTCCACGACGAGCGTCTCCGAAGAAACGGCCGCATCCGCCAACGGCTCCGCGGGGGCGTCGCAGTCGGGCGAAGAAGGCGCGGAACGGCATGCGAGCCCGCACACCGGCGCCGGCGCGAGCGAACACAGCTCCCCGCCCGCCGCACCGGCCCCGTCCTCGCCACCCGCCCCGGCCGCCCCAGCCCGGCGGAAAGCGCTCCCGCGTCCAAAGGTGGCGGCGGCGGCGCGAGCCCGGAAGCGACGGGCGGAGTCAGCGCCAGCCCGTAGGGCGCGGGCGCGAGACGTTCGGGTTGCCGGCGATGCAGAAACGCCACGGCAGCTCGACTGCCTTGGTGATGCCGACCCGCCTGCCGGCCACTACCGCCTCCTCGCGCTCATCGGCGGGTGCGCGGATCACGATCGGGCCGCTGCACAGATCGCCCCCGTTCTCCGACAGTCCGATGCCCAGCGCCTGGGTGAGCTTGCCCGGCCCAGAACACAGTTCCGTGTCGCCGATCGGCCTGCCCTCTCCCGCCCCCGCGCCGTTCGCTGCTCGCCGGGCGCGCATCTGCTCGATCCCCTCGAGCGGCTCGAGCGCGCGGATCAGCACCGCCGCGCCGACGCCCGCGGGCTCGCAGACCGCGTTGAGCAGCGCGTGAATGCCGTAGGAGCAGTACACATACGCGCGCCCGGGGGCGCCGAACAGCATCTCCGTACGCGGTGTCAGCCCGACGAACGCATGGCATGCGGGCTCGCTCTCGTGGTAGGCCTCGGTCTCGACGATCGCCCCGCGGCCCTCGCCGAAGGAGACGATGCAGCCGAGCAGATCCTCGGCGACCTGCACGACCGGGCGATCGTAGAACCCGGCCGGCAGCCCCTCAGCGCTCCGGCGGGCCATCGAGCGTCGCCCGCGCCAGCTCGATCTGCTCGCGCACACGCGTGAGTGAAGTGCCGCCCTCGGACACCTTGGACTCCAGCCACGAGCTCTGCGTGAGCACCTCGCGGAGCCGCGCCTCGTGCGAGGCCAGGATCTCACTGTGGGCCGCCAGCTCGTCGGTCGTCAGCTCTGAGAGCCGCCGTCCGCTGTCGAGCGCCGTGCGCACCAGTCCCGCGACGATCCCGTGCGCCTCACGAAACGGCACGCCGAACCCCACCAACAGGTCGGCCACGTCGGTCGCGGCGATCAACTCGTCCGCGGCGGCCTCGCTCAGACGCTCGCGGTGAAAGCGCGCGCCCGCGACCATGCCCGTGGCGACCGCCAGCGAGAGCTCGATCGTGTCGACGGCGTCGAACAGGTGCTCCTTGTCCTCCTGCAGATCCTTGTTGTAGGTGAGCGGCAGCGCATGCATCACGCCGTGCAGGGCGCCGAGATGGCCCACCACCCGCGGCGCCTTCGCGCGCAACAGCTCCGCCGCGTCGGGATTCTTCTTCTGCGGCATGATCGAGCTGCCCGAGCTCCACTCATCCGGCAGCTCGCAGAAGTCGAACTCCGAACTGGACCACAGCACGAGCTCCGCCCCCAGGCGTGACAGGTGCGTGGCGCAGGTCGCGGCCGCGTTCAGGTAGTCGAGCACGAAGTCCCTGCCGGAGACCGCGTCGATCGAGTTCGGCACGACCTCGGTGAACCCGAGCTCGCGCGCGAGCATCCGCCGGTCGGTATCGAAGCTGACCCCGGCCAGCGCCCCCGATCCGAGCGGCAGACGTGCGGACTCGCGCCGAGCGAACTCAAAGCGCGCCCGATCGCGCGCGAGCATCCAGAAGTACGCGAGCAGGTGATGGCCCAGATAAACCGGCTGGGCGCGCTGCAGGTGGGTGTACCCCGGCATCGGCCAGTCCACGTGCTCTCGGGCGCGCTCCAGCAGCGCCGCCATCAGCACCTCCAGCGCGGCCTGTGCGGCACCGGCGCGCTCGCGCGTGTACATGGCAAGATCGGTGACCACCTGATCGTTGCGCGAACGCGCTGTGTGCAGCTTCCCGCCGACCGGACCGGCGAGCACGGTCAGGCGGCGCTCGATCGCCATGTGGATGTCCTCGTCGTCCTGCTCGAATGAGAAACGGTCCTCGGCGAGCTCGCGCTCGATTGCGTCCAGACCCGCGAGCAGCTCGTCACGGTCGCTTGCGGAGACGATTTCGCGCGCGGCAAGCATGCGCGCGTGTGCGCGGGATTGGGCGACGTCGTACGGCCACAGCCGCCGGTCGAAGCCGATCGAGGCGTTCATGCGCTGAAAATCCGGGTGCTGGGGCTCGCGGAAGCGGGAGATGCCCTGAGTCTATGGACGCGCGACTCTCGCCGGCCTGCTCGGCGCGACCGACTGGGCTCTCTCACCGGCCTCGAGCCGACCCTCTCGGTCGGGGAATGGGGGCGAGCACGATCCACGCTCCAGCCAGAGCGCGCATGTTCATACAACCGATACCATCTAGGCAGACTGCTTTGCATGAGGAGCACGACCTGGACGACGGCGAGTCCACGCGCCGTCCCCCGTATCACGATGCCGCCAGGGAGACAGCGCGAGGAGACCCCCTCCCCCGGAACCCGCCTTCCCCGCGGGCCACACAAGCTTACGCGCGAGCAGGTCACCGCCAGCCAACGCAAACGGCTGATCTCCGCGATGGGCGAGCTCGTGGGCGAGAGCGGCTATGCGGGCGCGACCGTCGCGAAGGTCACAGCACGCGCCGGCGTGTCACGCAAGGCCTTCTACCAGCACTTCGCCAACAGGCAGGAGTGCTTTCTCGCGGCCTACGACACGATCACCGCAGAGGGCAGGAGTGAGGTCTCGCGTGCGTATGAGGCAGCCGCCAATCCGGCCAAGGGCGCGCAGCTGGCAATCGCGAAGCTCTTCGAACGGGCGATCGACAATCCCCGCGGGGTGCGTGTCGCGCTCGTCGAGGCCGGCGTCGTGGGACCGGCGGGAATCGAGCGCCGCGAGCGGCTGATGAGCGAATACGAAGGCCTGCTGCGCGACATGCTCGGGCTGCCGGCGGGACCGGGGACGGTCCCCAACCCGGTGCTGCGAGGGATCGTCGGCGGCCTCACCGGCGTACTCAACGCGCATGTGCGCAGCGGCAGGGTCAAGCAGCTGCGCGCGCTGATACCGGATCTCGTGGGATGGGCCACCTCGTATAACCCTCCACCGCCATCGATGCTGCGACTGCTGAGCCACCCCACCAACGGCCACGCGCTGGCGCCCGGGCTCGTCGGCGGACGCGCACCGGGAACCCTCGCACTGAGCACACCCGCGGCCATCGGCGGCGGGCGCCGCGGGCTCGCCCGTGGCAGACACGGAAGCGTTTCGCGCAGCCTGGTCGTGCACAGCCAGCGCGAGCGGATCCTCGACGCGGTGGCCAACCTCGTCGCCCAGGATGGTTACGCGGCGCTCACTGTCGAGGGCATCGCCGAGCGGGCCGCCGTCTCGCTGCAGGCGTTCTACGAGCACTTCGCCGGCAAGGAGGACGCGTTCCTCGTCGCCTACGAGCTCGGCCACGCCAAAAGCCTGTCGATCGTCGAACGCGCCTATGCGGCCCAAGCCGACTGGCGTCTGGGTGTGCGCGAGGGGATCTCCGCGTTGCTCGACTTCCTCGCCTCCGAGCCCGCGTTCGCGCACCTGGCGCTCGTCGATGCGCTGACGGCGACTCGGCGCACGGCCGAGCGCGCCACCGATGGCGTCGCCGCCTACGGAGAGATGCTCATTCCCGGATCCGAACAGGCCAAGGCTCTCGCCCTGCCGCCTGCCGTGACGATCGAAGCGATCGCCGGCGGACTCTTCGAGCTCTGCCTGACCTATGCCCTGCGGGGACAGACCGAGAGCATGTCCGAGCTTCTGCCCCGCGCGACCTACTTCGCACTCGCGCCGTTCATCGGGCCCGAGCAGGCCGGGCAGGTGGGCGACCTCGCCCACCACGATCTGATCCTGCCTACGTTCGCGGGCGCCGCGACCTCTGGGGATGGGCCGCGACGCCCGCTCGCGTGTTCTTCCGTGCCCGGCCGGCGGCTTCGGGGCTCCGCCGCCGGATTCCTCGAGCGCCCTCGGAGAGGAGACTGAGTGACGCTCAAGCTTGGTGAAACCTCACCCCTTCGTGACTACTCCCTTCCGTGCCGCCGGCGACAAGACTTTCCGAGGTCCGCCAATATTCTGACGGACGGAACTACGCTCGGAATCCTCCCAGAGAACATACTCTGCTGTCAAGCGCAAAGTAGACCCTTGTTTCTCACTTGCGGTCGGCGCACCGGACGAGCGCGCTGCGAGCCGCATAGCTCGACCGATTTTCCATTTCCGGAGAATTGGAGGATCTTCGTGAGCGCGCTCCCGGCCGGCGGGCGGGCGAGAGCGCCCCGAGCCCGCGCGCGATCTGCGCGCGCCGGTGGGAGCCCAGCCGGTCACATCAGTGTTTTTCCTTAGCAATACAAAGGAATACCCCAGATGCGCCGCAGCGCATCTGGGGTATGATGTTGGGTATCCCAACCGGCTCCACAACGGTTGGGGGTTGCTAGGCCGACGCCGGGACGCTCGTCTTTCAGTTCAGAGATGTCCCGGCGTCGGCTGTTTGCCCGGAGGTCAGGGGCACACAGGTCTTACCAGATTCATGCACCATGTCAAGCGCGTGGGTTCGAGCGCCTCCACGATTGTCTCCGACTACCTCGGCGAGACAACAAAAGCGCTCTCGACGATGCCGCCCACTGCGGTGACCGGCGCCGAGGACAGTGTTCGCAGCAGCAGGCTCTGCGTCACCCAGAAACACTTCCCCGGATCTACCGCCCCACCGCCCGGACAAGCTCGCGAGCCACCTTCTCAACCTGACTCGCCGTCATCTCCGGGAAGAACGGCAGCGCCAGCGAGCGCGCCGCCACGTCCTCACACACCGGCAGCTCGCCCGGCCGATGCCCGAACCGCTCACGGTAGTAACCCATCAGATGAATGGCGGGCAGATACGGCTTGCTCTGAACCCCGTTCTCGGCAAGCCTACGTAGGACCGTGTCTCGCTCCACCTCCGCGGGCAGTTGCACGACGAACACGAACCACCCTCGCCGGTCACCGCCACTGTCCACACACGGCAACCCCAACCCCTCGACTCTCGACCAGAGCCTCCCGATACCAACCGGCCACGCGACCCCGTCCATCCAGCATCTCCCCCAGCCGCTCCAGCTGAGCGATCCCCAGCGCACAGGCGATGTCCGACAGCCGATAGTTGAACCCCAGCCGATCGTGATCGAGCCACCCCATGTCCCGAGCCCGCCCCTGATTGCGCTCGGAGTCGATCCGCTCCTTCAGCTCCCCATCCCCAAGCGTGACCATCCCGCCCTCGCCGGTGGTGATCTGCTTGTTAGCGTAGAACCCGAACACCGCCGGGTGCCCCCGCCCCCCGACAGCCACACCCCCATCCCCGTGCACGGCCCCCAAAGCCTCACACGCATCCTCCACGATCCCCAGCCCATGCCGCTCTGCGATCGACTCGAACGCGGGCATGTCAGCGGGATAACCAAAGATATGCACGGGCAGCATCGCCTTCGTTCGCGAGGTGACAGCAGCCTCCGCAGCCTCCGGATCGAGGTTGAGCGTCACCGGATCGATGTCCGCGAACACCGGCCGAGCCCCCTCATACACAGCGGCGTTGGCCGAGGCCACAAACGAGAACGGGCTCGTGATCACCTCATCCCCGGCTTCGACTCCAACCGCTCGCAGCGCAAGATGCAACCCAGCAGTCCCACTGCTGACGGCGCAAGCGTGCGCCGCCCCAACCCGAGCGGCAAACAAGCGCTCGAACTTCCCCACCCGAGGCCCCAAGCGAAAGCTGCCCCGAGCGCAGCACCTCCAGCACAGCCAGCTCCTCAGCCTCCCCCAATACAGGTTTGGCCAAAGGCACAAGGCCGTCAACGCCGGCGCGACCAGTGCCGTCTTCCGGTCCTCGGCGGTTCGACATCCGATCGGCCGGCACCGAGCCCGCGGCCGCCCCGAGCCCTGCACTACCCGGTCCCGGCCGAGCGGAGCGTCGCAACCGACGAGGGCTTGCCACCATGCATCCCAAACTCCAGCGAATCCACCAGAGCGTCCCAAGAGGCGGCAATCAGGTTCTCGGAAACCCCGATCGAACCCCAGACATCCTTGCCATCCGAGGCATCGATCAACACTCGGGTGACGGCCCCGGTCCCCTTCGTCTCATCCAGGATCCGAACCTTGAAGTTGACGAGGTCGATGTCCTTCAGGTGCGGGTGGATCTCCCCGATGGCGTCGCGCAGAGCCCGATCCAGGGCATGAACGGGCCCGTTCCCCTCGGCGGTGCGGACATACCGCTCGCCGCCCACCCAGATCTTGATAGTGGCCTCGGTCGTAGCCCGGCCGTCAGCATGCTTCTCGACGATCACCCGCCAGGACTCGAGCTTGAACAGGGGCTCGTACCCCTCGAGATCGGCCTCGCGCCGCATCAGCAGCTCGAACGACCCGTCGGCCGCCTCGAACTGGAACCCCTTGTGCTCGAGCTCCTTCACCCGCTCGACGACGCGTCGGGTGAACTCCTCATCCGCGGCGATTCCCGCCGCCCGGGCCTTCTCCACGATCGTGGCGCGCCCCGACAGCTCGGAGATCAGCACGTCGCTGCGATTGCCCACCAGCGCCGGGGCGACGTGCTCGAACGCCTCGCTTGACTCGCGCACCCCCGCGGCGTGCATGCCCGCCTTGTGCGCGAACGCATGCTTGCCGACATAGGGTTGTGCCGGGTCGGGCGTGCGGTTCGAGCAGCTCGTCGACGAGGTGCGCGGTCTCGGTCAGCCGCGCCAGCCGCTCGGCCGGCAGCACCTCGTAGCCCATCTTCAGCTGCAGGTCGGCGACGATCGTGACGAGGTTGGCGTTGCCGGTGCGCTCGCCGATCCCGTTGATCGTCCCCTGCACCTGCGTGGCGCCCGCCTGCACGGCGACGAGCGTGTTGGCGACCCCACAGCCGGTGTCGTCGTGGGTGTGGATCCCAAGCGCGACGTCCGGCATCTGCTCACGCACGGCATCGACCGTTTCGCGCACCTCCAACGGCAGCGAGCCCCCGTTGGTGTCGCACAGCACCACCCGCTCGGCGCCGGCGTCCGCCGCGAGGCGCACGCATTCCAGCGCGTAGCCGACGTCTTCCTCGATCCCGTCGAAGAAGTGCTCGGCGTCGAACAGCACCCGCTTGCCGTGCGCGAGCAGATATGCGATCGACTCGCCGATCATGCTCAGGTTCTCCTCGCGCGTCACCTTCAGCACGGTCTCGGCCTGCAGCACCGAGCTCTTGCCGACGAGCGTGCAGATGGGCACGAACGACTCCGCGAGCACGCGCAGCCCCTCATCCTCAGCGGCCTCCACGCCGCGCCGGCGCGTCATCCCGAAGGCCACGATCTCCGCGCTCTGCAGCGACTCGCGCTCGAGCAGCTCGAACAGCTCGAGCTCCTTCGGGTTGGACGCCGGAAACCCCGCCTCGATCATGTGCACGCCGAGCTCGTCCAGCGCGCGCACGACCCGCACCTTCTCCGCGGCCGTCAGCGTCATGCCGCCGCCGCCCATGCCGTCGCGCAGGGTCGCGTCGTATAGCTGGATGTGGGCCACGGGCTACCCCGCCGCAGTGGTGCCGCTCGGCGCGGCGGCCTGGGGACTGCTGCTACGCGTCTGCGCCCGGGTGGCGCCCACGCCGTCGGGTGTTTGCAGTGCCTGCGGGCGCGACCACGTCCAGCCACTCGCGGTAGCGCTCGGAGCGACCGTGGATGGCGTCGTCGAACGCGGCCTGCAGCACGCGCGTGATCTCGCCCGGCTCGCCCGTTCCGACGGGGTGGTCGTCGACTTCGCGCACCGGCACGAGCTCGGCGGCGGTCCCGGACATGAACACCTCGTCGGCCAGGTACATCTCCGCGCGCGCCACGTTGCGCTCGGACGACGGTGTAGCCGAGGTCCTGGGCGATCTGGATGACCGAACGGCGCGTGATGCCGTCGAGGATCGAGCTGTCCTGCCCGGGCGTCGCGATCTCGCCGTCGCGCACGATGTAGATGTTCTCGCCCGTGCCCTCGCACACGTAGCCATGTTCGTCGAGCAGGATCGCCTCCTCGTAGCCTGACTTGATCGACTCGATCTTCGCGAGCACGCTGTTGAGGTACTGGCCCGAGGCCTTCGCGTGCGGGATCAGCGAGCGCGGGCCGATCCGCTCCCACGAGGAGACCTTCGCGCGCACGCCGTTGCGCATGCCCTCCTCGCCGAGATACGTGCCCCACTCCCAGCAGGCGATCGTCACGTCCACGGGAGCGTCTAACGGGTTCAGCCCCATCGTGCCGTAGCCGCGGTAGACGATCGGGCGGATGTAGCAGGAGCTCAGCCCGTTGCGCGCCACGAGCTCGCGCGTGGCGCGCGCAGCTCCTCGTCGGAGTAGGGCACGTCCATGTAAAAAAGCTCGGCCGATTTGCGCAGCCGCTGCACGTGCTCGGCGTTGCGGAACACCGCCGGCCCGAGCTCCGTGTCGTAGCAGCGCACGCCCTCGAACACGCCCGTGCCGTAGTGCAGCCCGTGCGTCAGGACGTGGACCTTGGCGTCCTCCCATGCGATGAATTCTCCGTTCATCCATATGAGGTCCGTTGGGTCCACGTTCATCTCGCTCCTGTTTTAGAGGTTGTCGAGCACTGCTTTCGTCGCGCTCGCCGTCCCGTCCGCACCGCCCAGGTCGGGGGTGCGCAGGCCGGCGTCGAGCGCTTTCTCAACGGCCGATTCTACCGCCGTAGCCGCGTCCGGCAAATCGAGTCCGTGCCGGAGCATCATCGCGACCGACAGCAGCATCGCCAGCGGATTGGCCGCGCCCGTGCCCGCGATGTCCGGCGCGGAGCCGTGCACGGGCTCGAACAGGCCCGGTCCGTCACCGCCCAGCGAGGCGCTCGGCAGCAGCCCGATCGAGCCGGTGATCATCGCGGCCTCGTCGCTGAGGATGTCCCCGAACATGTTCTCGGTCAGGATCGCGTCGAAGTGCCGCGGCGCGGCCACCAGCTGCATCGCGGCGTTGTCCACGAGCACGTGCTCGAGCTGGACGTGCGGGAACTCGCGCGCGTGCACCCCGATCACGACCTCCCGCCACAGCCGCGAGGTCTCCAGCACGTTCGCCTTGTCCACGCTCGAGACCTTCGCCCGCGCGGCTTTGAACGCGACGCGGGCGATCCGCTCGATCTCCGCGGTCGTGTACGTGCACACGTCGCTGGCCATGTCGGCCGTGCGCGTCTTCTCGCCGAAGTAGATCCCGCCCGTGAGCTCGCGCACGACCAGCAGGTCGGTCCCCTCGATCCGCTCGCGCTTCGAGCGGCGAGGCGTCATACAGCGCCGGCAGCGGCTTGACCGGGCGCAGGTTCGCGTACAGCCCCAGCCCCTTGCGCAGTCCGAGCAGCCCCTGCTCGGGACGCGGCGCGCTCGGGTCGGTGCTGTCCCACTTCGGCCCCCCAACCGCCGCCAGCAGCACCGCGTCGGCGGCGCGGCAGGCCGTCGAGCGTCTCGTCGGTGAGCGCAGTCGCCGTGCGCATCGATGCAGGCGCCGCCGAACGCGTGCTCCTCGAACTCGAACTCCCCCAGCTCCCCCAACACTTCGAGCGCTGGAGCCATGATCTCCGGGCCGATCCCGTCTCCGGGCAGCGTGACGATGCGATGACTCATCGGCTTTCCCCCAGCGCCTACAGCGCGGTCGTGGCCACGCGCGCGTAGCCGTCGTGGTCGTGCTCTGACTCGTACTCGGCGATCTCCGCCGCCTGCTCGAGCGTCATCGCGATGTCGTCGAGCCCGTTCAGCAGCCGATGGCGGATCTCATGGTCGATCTCGAACGCAGCCTCGCGCCCGGCGAAACGGACCTCCTGCTCGAGCAGGTCGACCTCGCCGCTGCCGGCATGCGCGAGCGCGCGGCAGTCCTCGTCGCCGAGCACGACCGGCAGCAGGCCGATCTTCGTGCAGTTCGAGTAGAAGATGTCCGCGAAGCTCGGCGCGACGATCGCCTGAAACCCATAGTCCTGCAGCCCCCATGGGGCGTGCTCGCGCGAGGAGCCACAACCGAAGTTCTCGCCCGCGACCAGGATCGGGTTGGCCGGCAGGTCCCACCCCGGCTCCTTCGCCCAGTCGTAGAACAGGAACTCGCCGAACCCGCTGCGCTCGACGCGCTTGAGGAACTGCTTGGGCATGATCTGGTCGGTGTCCACGTCGGCACGGTCGAGGTGGCTGACGGGCCCGGAGATGACGCTGATCGGATCCATATTGCTCCTCCTAGTTCCAGTCGCGGATGTCGACAAAATGCCCCTCGATGGCCGCGGCGGCGGCCATCTGCGGGGAGACGAGGTGCGTGCGCCCGCCGCGGCCCTGGCGACCCTCGAAGTTGCGGTTGGAGGTCGAGGCGCAGCGCTCGCCCGGCTGCAAGGATGTCGGGGTTCATCCCCAGGCACATCGAACAGCCCGCCACGCGCCAGTCGAAGCCCGGCCTCGCGAAACACCTTGTCCAGACCCTCGGCCTCGGCCTGTGCCTTGACCTGCTGGGAGCCGGGCACGACCATCGCCTGCACGCTCGGCGCGACCCTGCGGCCCGCGACGACCTCCGCGGCGGCGCGCAGGTCGCCGATGCGCGAGTTCGTGCACGAGCCGATGAACACGCGGTCGAGCGCGATCTGCTCGATCGGCGTGCCGGGCTCGAGCGCCATGTAGGCGAGCGCGCGCTCGGTCGCCTCGCGGTCGGCGGGACTGTCGAACTCCTCCGGCGCGGGCACGCGTCTCGGTGACCGCGCGCACCATTCCCGGGTTCGTTCCCCACGTCACCTGGGGCGAGATCGCGCTCGCGTCGATGCGTCACCTCGCGGTCGAACTCGGCGCCCTCGTCGGTGGGCAGCTCGCGCCAGGCCGCGATCGCCCGCTCCAGCTCCTCGCCCTGCGGCGCGCCGGGACGCTCGAGTCTCGGCGAACCACGCGAACGTCGTCTCGTCTGGGGCGATCATGCCGGCGCGCCCGCCGCCCTCGATCGTCATGTTGCAGACGGTCATCCGCCCCTCCATCGACAGCGCCTCGATCGCCGGGCCGGCGTACTCGACCACGTGCCCGGTCATCCCGCCGACGCCGAGGTGCCCGAGCGTGCCCAGGATCAGGTCCTTGGCGGTCACGCCGAAGCCGAGCTCGCCCTCGTAGCGGATGCGCATCGAGCGCGGACGGTGCTGGACCATGCACTGCGTCGCGAGCACGTGCTCGACCTCGCTCGTGCCGATCCCGAACGCGAGCGCGCCGAACGCGCCGTGCGTGGAGGTGTGGGAGTCCCCGCACACGATCGTCATGCCCGGCTGGGTCACGCCCAGCTCGGGACCGATCACGTGCACGATCCCCTGACGATCCGAGCCGAGCGAGTAGACGGGCACGCCGAACTCGGCGCAGTTGCGCTCCAGTGTTTCCACCTGCACGCGCGAGAGCTCGTCCTTGATCCGCGCCGCGACCGGCGTGCCGTCCGTCGGCGTGTTGTGGTCGGCCGTCGCCAGCGTGCGATCGGGACGGCGCACCGTGCGCCCGGCCAGGCGCAGCCCGTCGAACGCCTGCGGGCTCGTGACCTCGTGCACGAGGTGCAGATCTATGTACAGCAGCCCGTGGGCGACCTCGTGGCTCTCCCAGATCTTCTCGAACATCGTCTTTGCCATGGTCATCGGCTTGCGTCCTGGTCAGCTGCGTCTCAGCCCGGCGCGAGACGACCGCCAGGAAAGGCGGCCTCCGCGCCGGCCGGGGTTCTCGAAAGTGGTGAGGAAGGTCGGCGTCGAACGTGACGCAGTCGCCCTCGCTTAAGCTCGTAGCGCTGCCGTCGCATACGAGCGCGACGGACGCCGTGCTCGACGAGCGCGGTCTCGCGGCTGCCGGGCTCGTGCATCGGCGGGTCGTCGGCCGCGCCCGTGGCGCCGCCCGGCGCGAGCGCGTGGCGCGAGAGCTCGGCGCGCTGGCCGGGCTGCGCGGCGGTCATCACCTCGAAGCTGTGTCCGCGGCGTTTGTTGCCTCCGCGTGAGCGCTCGCCGGCGCGCACGATCGTCACCGCCCCGTCCTCGTCCAGGCGCAGCAGCTGGGAGAGCCGCAGCTCCAACCCCGCGGCGATGCGCGCGGCGACGGTCAGCGTGGGGCTCGTCTCTCCGCGCTCGACCTGCGAGAGCATCGGCGCGCTCACGCCGCTGCGCAGCGCCAGCTCGCGCAGCGACAGCGACTCGGACTCGCGCAGCGCCTTCACCCGCGCGCCGATCGTGACCGGGTCGAGCGGGTCCGCGTCGCGGCCGGGTGGGGCGCGGCTGCTCCGCCGGCGTTTGACTGCCGTCGGCGTCATACGCGCGTACGTTATCACAGACGCACGTATGACGCTCTACACGGGTCAGGCACTGGCCAGTGCACCCTGCGGGGACCCGGTAGCCCTCCGGCCAGCTCTACGGCCCGCAGGCTCGGGCAGCCCGACGGCGTCCGCCGAGGCCAGCGCACGGGCCCGCGCGACCGACAGCGCACGCACATACGCCCGCGCGGCCGCGTCGATGATGTCCGTCGAGACGCCCTGCCCCGCGCCGGACATGCCGTCGACCTCGACCACCACCGACACCTCGCCGAGCGCATCCTGGCCCTCGGTGACCGCGCCGATCGTGAACTCGCCGAGTTGCGCCTCGACGCTCGCGGCAGCGTTGATCGCCCGGAACACCGCGTCGATCGGCCCGTCGCCGGTGAAGGACCCCTCGGCCGAGCCGCCGTCGGGCAGCGTCACCGATACGCGCGCGTGCGGGGGCCGGCGCGAGGAGGCCTCGACCTCGAACCACTCCAGCGCGTAGCCGGGGATCTCCTCGCGCAGCTCGTCGGTCACGAGCGCCTCCAGATCCATCGCCGTGACCTGCTTCTTGCGATCGGCGATCTCCTTGAAGCGCTTGAACGCGGTGTTCAGCGCCTGGCCGTCGAGCTGGAAGCCCATCTCCTCCAGCGCGTCGCGCAGCGCGTGGCGGCCGGAGTGCTTGCCCAGCACGAGCGAGTTGCTCTTCAGTCCCACGGTGGTGGCGTCCATGATCTCGTACGTGGAGCGCTCCTTGAGCACGCCGTCCTGGTGGATCCCCGACTCGTGCGCGAACGCGTTGCGTCCGACGATCGCCTTGTTCGGCTGCACCTGATAGCCGGTCAAGCGCGAGACCAGCCGGCTCGTGCGAGCCAACTCCGTGGAGTTCACGCTCGTGTCCATGTGTATGTCGGCGTGGCGCGTACGCAGCAGCATCACGATCTCCTCGAGCGAGGCGTTACCCGCGCGCTCGCCGATCCCGTTGACCGCACACTCCACCTGCCTGGCCCCGGCCAACACGCCGGCAAACGAATTGGCCACCGCCAGGCCAAGATCGTCGTGACAGTGAACCGACAGCACAACGTCGCGCAGATCGGGAACCAGCTCATACAACCGCCCCAGGAAAGCGGTGAACTCTTGAGGCATCGTGTAGCCGACCGTATCGGGGATGTTGATCGTCGTGGCGCCCTCCTCCAGCGCGATCTGAATCACCTCGGCCGTGAACTCCACTTCCGCCCGAGTGGCGTCCATCGGTGAGAACTCGACATCCTCCAGGTACTGCTTGGCCTGTGCCACGGCCGCCCGCGCCTGGCCCTTGACGTCCTCGCGCGTGGTCTGTAGTTGGTGCACGATGTGAATATCCGAGGTAGAGATGAATGTGTGGATGCACGGCCTTTCCGAATCTCTGACCGCGTTCCAGGCAGCCTCGACGTCCTGCTTGCTCGTCCGCGCCAGCCCGCAGATGACGGGCCCTTCGACCTCCCGCGCGATCGCCTGCACGGACTCGAAGTCCCCCGGCGAGGTGATCGGGAAACCCGCCTCGATGATGTCCACGCCCAGCCGCGCGAGCTGGTGGGCGATCTCCAGCTTCTCCTGGCGGTTCAGTGAGATGCCGGGCGACTGCTCGCCGTCGCGCAGCGTCGTGTCGAAGATCCGGACGCGCGCCTGCTCGGTGCGCTCCGGGGTCGGAGATGCTGTCTACTCTCACTCATGTCGTTCCTCAGGTTCCTTTCCAAATCTCGATTACCTGCTGCTCTCCATCGGTATGCGGCTACGCGGCCGCCACGCGCTATTCCCCCCGAGGGGGGAGCAGGAGAAGCAGAAGGGACGAGAACTGGAACGACATCTACGGCGCAGATTAGCACCGACCGCCTAGAACCGGGCGCGGCTGAGGCGGTCGAGAGTCAAGCGGCTCAAGAGATGAAAGGCCCACCCACCCCGCGTGGCGTACTACGTACGCGAGTGACCGAGGACGCAGAGGCGCGCCGGCTATCGGCCACCTCGGGGGTGAGGACGACCTTGCCGACGTTGCGCCGCTCGGTGATCATGTTCTGCGCGGCGCCGGCTTCCTCGAAGGAGAACGCGCCGGCGACGACCGGCTCGACGGTGCCGTCGTCGATCAGTTCCTGTAGTGGCCCGATCCAGGGCGCGAGCGTCCCGCGGTCCTTCCACAGGCTGAGCATGTTCAGCCCGATGACGGCCTTGGATTCGGACATCTGCTTGACCATGTTGAAGCGCGGCATGCGTACGACGGTGCCCAGAGCCTTGACCAGGTTGCGCCGCTCGCCGGAGACGACGGCGGAGGCTCCGTAGGCGACGAGCCGCCCGCCGGCGCGCAGCATCCCGTAGTCGCGGCGGAAGCTCTTGCCACCGACGGCGTCCAGGATCACGTCGAACTGCGGCAGACCTCGCTCCCAGCCGGAGCTCGTGTAGTCGAGCGGGTGATCGACGCCGAGCTCGGAGATCCGCTCGTGCTTGCCGGGGGAGGCCGTCCCGTACACCTCGGCGCCATAGCGCTTGGCGATCTGCGTGGCCGCGATGCCGACGCCCCCTCCGGCGGAGTGGATCAGCACGCGCTCGCCCCGCTGCAGGCTCCCGAAGCCGACGAGACCCGCCCAGGCGGTGCCGTAGTTGACGGGGATCGCCGCGCCCTGCTCGAACGTGAGCCTGTCCGGCAGCGGCACGACGTCGGTCGCCGCAGCGACGACCTGCGAGGCGTAGCCGCCGAATTGGGTGCTCGCCATGACGCGCTGGCCGTGGCTGAGGGACGGGTGGGACTCCGCAACCCCCTCCCCCAGCTCGAGGATCGTGCCGGCGACCTCGTAGCCGACGACGCACGGCGGCTTGGGCGCATCGGCGTAAAGGCCCAGGCGCGCCATCACGTCGGCGAAGTTGATCCCCGCGGCGGCGACGTCGATGCGCACCTCTCCGGCGCCGAGGCTCGAGTCGGGCTGCTCCTGGACCTGCAGCACCCCGGGTCCCCCATGCTTGGTTATGACGACCGCACGCATCTGGCGATCACCCTATCCCATTAGCCAAGATCAGCCGAGATCCACAGACCAGCCGTTGACAAAGCCTTCCGAGACGACGATCTCCTCGACGACGTCCGCCGGGACGCGTGCGTCGGTCGTGACGACCATCGCGGCCAGACGCCCGTCCTCGCCGTCGGCGGTCGCCGAGCCCTGTCCGTCGGGAACGTGTCCGACGGCGGCGGAGGAGATGTTGATGCCGTGCGTGCCGAAGATCGTGCCGACGCGGCCGATCATCCCGGGCAGGTCCTGGTAGCGGAAGACGGTCACGTAGGGCTCGAGCTCGATCGTCAACCGTCGGCCTTGGACCTCGACGAGGTGGGGCACGCGGTTGGGGCCGATGCCGGTGCCGGCGACCGCGACGCGCTCCTCTCCGGCCGCGACGGTGACGCGGATCAGCTCGTTGAAGTCCTGCGCCTCGGAGACGGCCTTCTCCTCGACGATGATCCCGCGCTGCTGGGCCATGGTGGGGGCGTTGACGAGGTTGACGTCCTCCTCCGTGCGCCCCTGCAACGCGCCCTGGATCACGGCGAGCGTCAACAGGCGCGTGTCGAAGTCGGCGATGCGCCCGAGGAACGCGGCCTCGATGCGCTCGACCGAGCTGCCCTCGGCCAGCTCCATCGCAAGCCGCCCGAGCTGAGTGGCGAGCGGCAGGAACGGGCCGAGCACCTCCATGTCCTCGGCGCCGATCGCGGGGATGTTCACGGCCGTTGCGACGACGCCGCCGGTGAGCGCGGCGAGCACCTGCTCGGCGCTCTGATACCCGGCGCGGTCGGTGGCCTCGGCGGTCGAGGCCCCCAGGTGCGGGGTGACGACTACCTGGGGATAGCTGTCCTCGAACAGCGGGTAGTCGGTCATCGGCTCGGAGGGGAACACGTCCAGCGCCGCGCCGGCGACCTTGCCGGAGTCCAGCGCCGCCTGCAGGGCGGCGTCGTCGATCAGCCCGCCGCGGGCGACATTCAACACGCGCACGCCGTCGCGCATCTTGACGAACGCCGCAGCGTCGAGGAAGCCTTCGGTCTCGGGCGTCTTGGGCAGGTGCACGGTGATGAAGTCGGCCTGCGCGTAGACGTCCTCGGGGGAGTCGGCCTTGTCGACCCCGAGCTCGCGGTAGCGCTCGGCGCTGACGAACGGGTCGAAGGCGAGCACGCGCATGCCGAAGCCGCGCGCGCGCTGAGCGACGAGCTGGCCGATGCGCCCGAAGCCGAGGATGCCGAGCGTCTTCTCGTACAGCTCGACGCCTGAGTATTTCGAGCGGTCCCATTTGCCTTCGTGCAGCGACTGGTGCGCCTGAGGGATGTTGCGGGCGAGCGCGAGCAGCAATGCCAGCGTGTGCTCGGCCGCGGTGACGACGTTCGACTGGGGCGCGTTGGCGACGACGATCCCGCGGCGGGTGGCGGCGGGCACGTCGACGTTGTCCACGCCCACACCGGCGCGCCCGATCACGCGCAGGTTGACGGCGCGCTCGATCAGCTCGGCGGTCATCTTCGTGGCCGAGCGGATCAGGATGCCGTGGTAGGCGCCGATCCGTTCCTCGAGCTCTGCATCGGTCCAGTCGATGCCGAGATCGACGTCGAAGCGCGTGCGCAGCAGCTCGATGCCGGAGTCGCCGACCTTCTCCTTGACGAGGACTTTCAGACGCTCTGCGGTCTCCGGAGTGGCGGCATTCATGACGCGCTCCTCTCTACGACCCAGTCGATACAAGCGGTCAGGGCACGCACATCGTCCGGGTCGACGGCGGGGAACATGCCGATCCGCAGCTGGTTGCGCCCGAGCTTGCGGTAGGGCTCGACGTCGACGATCCCGTTCGCGCGCAGCGTCGCGGCGACGGCCGCCGCGTCGACCGCCTCGGCGAAGTCGATCGTGCCCACGACGAGCGAGCGCTTGGCCGGGTCGGCGACGAACGGGGTCGTATACGCGGTGCTCTGCGCCCAGTCATACAGATGCCCGGAGGACTCGCGCGTGCGCGCGACACACCCGTCCAGCCCGCCGCCGTCGAGCATCCAGCGAATCTGGTCGGCGAGCAGGAACAGGGTGGCGACGGCGGGGGTGTTGTACGTCTGGTCTTTGCGCGAGTTATCAAGCGCCGTGGCGAGCGAGAGGAACGCGGGGATCCAGCGCTCGGATGCGGCCAGCGCGGCGATCCGCTCCTGCGCGGCGGGGCTGAGCAGCGCGATCCACAGTCCGCCGTCGCCGGCGAAGGCCTTTTGTGGGGCGAAGTAGTAGGCGTCGGCGTCGGCGACGCTCACGGGCAGCCCGCCGGCGCCGGAGGTCGCGTCGATCAGCACCAGCGCGTCGCCGGTCGCGGCCGGTCGCTGCACCGGAACCATCACGCCTGTGGAGGTCTCGTTGTGTGCCCAGGTCACTACGTCCACCGGCCCGTCCGGAGTCGCGAGCGCGCCCGGGTCGGGGGCGTCTCCGGGATCGGTAGAGACGACGACGGGGTCCTCGAGAAACGGCGCGCCGGTGGTGACGGCGGCGAACTTGGCGGAGAACTCGCCGTAGGTCAGGTGCAGCGCGCGGCGATCGATCAAGCCGAAGGCAGCGGCGTCCCAGAAGGCCGTGGCGCCGCCATTACCGAGCGCGACCTCGTAGCCGTCGGGCGCGGAGAACAGCTCGCGCAGCCCGGCGCGGATGTCCGCGACGAGCGCCTTGACGGGCTGCTGGCGATGGGAGGTACCCATCACGGCCGCGCCCTCGCCGGCGAGCCGCGCGAGCGCCTCGGGGCGCACGCGCGAGGGACCGCAGCCGAAGCGCCCGTCGACGGGCTTCAGGTCATCCGGGATGAGCAGCTGTGTCATGTCTGGGGTCGGGCTCGTCGTCATGGGCTGGTCCTCTCGCGTTGAGGGGCCTCCGTGTGAGGAGGCAGGCGATTATGTGAGGTGCCCAGGCGTGCGGCGGTGAAAACCCTGCTACTGCCACGTCGCTTCCCGGTGGTTGAGCCCACCCGAACGCCAGTCGCGACGAGATGGCGAGTGTAGCTCACCGATCGCCGAGGCGCTCGTGTGTCGTCGAGATCGCCGTCCACCCTCCGGGCAGGCGGGTCGCGGCGACGCCCGCGGACGGCTCGGGGGCGAGCAGGCAGAACTCGGGGGCGGGCCCGAAGACGAGCTGACGGCGCCAGAGGCTCGCGTGCCGCGGATCCATGCCATCCCCGAGCAGCTCGCCCAGCGAGCGCCGCTCGATCCCTGGCGTGCGCGCCACCCAGACGGCGATTGACGCCTCGCCGATCGAGCCGAGGTCGGGCAGGGGCTCGCCCTCGACCAGGCCGTAGAGACCGCCCGCGCCCGTGCCGAAGCGGCGAGCGACCTCGTCGTGAGGGGTACGGTGGCCGTGGCCGACCGCCGCCTCGTTCAGCACGCCAAGGGCGGTGTAGTCCTCGACGAGATACCAATCCTCGTAGCCGCCGGCGGCTCCGTGCAGCCAGGGCAGCTCTGCGACGCGATAGCAGGCCGAGCCGGCGAAGCCCATCGGTGGGGTGTGGGCCAGCGAGCGGTGAAACGCGAGCTGGGCGTGCTCGTACTCCGCGATCGCGGAGTCCTTCCGGGGACGGTGCCAGAAGACGTAGGCGAGCACCGTGGAGGACCTCGTCGCCGTCAGCCGCTCAGAACGAGGGCTTGATCCAGTCCATGTGCGAGCGCAGCTCTGAGCCGACGTGCTCGACCTGGGTGTCGGCCTGCTCGGCGCGCATGCGCAGGAAGTTCTCCTGGCCGGCGCGGTTCTCGGCGATCCACTCGCGGGCGAAGTCGCCGGACTGGATCTCGGCGAGGATCTGCTTCATGGCGGCGCGGGTCTCGTCGGTGATGACGCGCTTGCCGCGCGTGTAGTCGCCGTACTCGGCGGTGTTGGAGATCGAGTAGCGCATCCCGGCGAGCCCCTTCTCGTACATCAGGTCGGCGATCAGCTTGAGCTCGTGCAGACACTCGAAGTAGGCCATCTCGGGGTCATAGCCGGCATCGACGAGCGTCTCGAAACCGGCCTGGACGAGCTCGGAGGCGCCGCCGCAGAGGACTGCCTGCTCGCCGAAGAGGTCTGTCTCGGTCTCGTCCTTGAAGGTCGTCTCGATCACGCCGCCGCGGGTGCAGCCGATGCCCTTGGCGTAGGCGAGCGCGAGCCCGCGGGCATTGCCGGTCGCGTCCTGGGCGACGGCGATCAGGCCGGGGACGCCGCTGCCCTCGGTGAACTGGCGGCGGACGAGGTGACCGGGACCCTTGGGCGCGACCATGCCGACGTCGACACCCGGGGGCGGCTCGATCTCGCCGTAGTGGATCGAGAAGCCGTGACCGAACAGGATCATGTTGCCCTCGGCGATGCCGTCGCGGATGTCTGACTCCCAGACGTCGTGGTGGCGCTCGTCGGGCAGCAGGATCATCACGAGGTCACCGCGACTGGCGGCGTCGACGACTGAGAGCACCTCGAGTCCCTGCTCGCGCGCCTGGGCCACCGAGGCGGAGTCCTCGCGCAGGCCCACGAGCACTTTGACGCCGGAGTCCTTCAGGTTGAGTGCGTGGGCGTGGCCCTGGGAGCCGTAGCCGATGATCGCGACGGTCTTGCCGTGCAGGAGCGTGAGGTCTGCGTCGTCGTCATAGAGCATGGGGCGGCAGGCTATCCGACTCAGGCGCTGGCGGAGGCGACGAGCGTGCGTCCGGGGATCGCGAGCGTCCCGTCGGGTTCTGAGAAGGGTTCCAGGCGTGCGGCCAAGCCCGAGCGGATCTCCGCGATCTCGGGCTCGGGGCGGCTGAGCACGGCGTTGTGGAAGGCGTGGGCGATGTCGAGCGTCGTCTCCCAGTAATCCCCGAAGGAGGGGTAGCGCTGCTCGATCTCGAGCGTGTGCAAGTCGATCTCGGCGAAGCCGGCGTGGGCGAGCAGCTCGCGCACTCGCTCGGGGTCGCCCAGCGCGAACGGCCCGGGTTGATGGCCGGCCCGCCCACCCACGGGCGGGGAGCCGAGGCCGCGCTCGATCAGCTCCAAGGTCGGCAGCAGCGCCCAGGGGTTGTGCTGGACGGAGTCCCATACGGCCAGCGCGACGCGCCCGCCGGGGCGCAGCACGCGGCGGGTCTCGGCGAGCGCGGCGGGCGGGTCGGCGAGCAGCATGTAGCCCCAACGACAGAGGACGGCGTCGACGCTGGCGAGCGGCAGGTCGATCCATTCGGCGCCGATGACCTGGAACTCGATGTTGCTGAGCCCCAGCTCGACCGCGCGGGCGCGGGCTCCCTCCAGCATCCCGTCGGCCTGATCGGAGACGATCACTCCCCCCATCGGGGCGACGAGCTCGGCCGCGAGCATCCCCGTCTCCCCCAGTCCGGCGGCGAGCTCGAGCACGCGCTGGCCGGGCTGCAGGGAGACCGCGTCGAGCATCCAGGCCGACACGGGCGCGCTGAAACGGCGGATCGCCTCCTGGCGGCGCGTCCAGCCGGGGGCGGCGGCTTCCCAGCCGGCGAGGCTCGACTCGCGGTGGGCGTTCGCGTCGAACGCCTGAGACCCCTCGCCGGGATCCTCGTCGGAGGAGTCCGTGGCGGATGCGTCGTCGTTGTCGTTGGGACGCGCGTTCACGAGAGGTCTCTGCGCAACAGCTTGCCCGACCTGGTGCGCGGCAGGGGCGTAGTGGCGATGTCGAGCTGCTTGGGCACCTTATAGCGGGCGAGGCGCCCGGCGCAATAGGCGCGCAGGCGCTCACCGTCGACGGCCGCTCCGGGGCGCGGCACGACGATCGCAGCGACGGCCTCCCCCCACGTCGGGTCGGCGCGACCGAGGACGGCCGCCTCGAGCACGTCGGGGTGGGATTCGAGCACGGCCTCGACCTCGGCCGGGGCGACGTTCTCGCCGCCGCTGACGATCGTGTCGGCGATGCGGCCGCTGACGCGCAGGAAGCCGCGCTCGTCGAGCGAGCCGAGATCGCCCGTGTGCAGCCAGCCGTCGGCGTCGCGCGATCCCGGCGCGAGCGTCGGGCCGGAGACGAGGATCTCGCCGACGTCGGAGTCGGAGTCGAAGCGGTGCTCCCCCGCCGGGCTCGCGAACGCGCGGTCGATGCGCACGCGCGTGCAGAACAGCGGCGGGCCCGCGGTCGTGACCTGCGAGCAGGCCTCGGTCAGACCGTAGGTGGAGCTGACGGGTACGCCGGCCTCGCGGGCGCGCTCGAGCAGCGCGTCGGGGACGGGACCGCCGCCGGTGAGCGCGTGGCGCAGGGCGGGAGGATGCTCCAGGCCGGCGTCCAGGAGGCGCGCGAGGGTCGTCGCGACGAGCGATACGAGCGTGATGTCCCGCTCGCGCAGCGCGTGTATGACGAGCTCGGTGTCAAAGCGCGGGTGCACGACCGCCGTGGTCGCGTAGACGGCGCAGCGCACGAGGATCGACAGGCCGCCGACGTGGGAGACCGGCAGGGCGCACAGCCAGCGCTCGTCGGGGTCGCGGTCCAGGGCGACGGCCGAGCCGAGGGCGCTCCAGAGGAAGTTGCCGTAGGTGAGCTCGATCGGGCGGGGCGCGGAGGTCGTGCCGGACGTGTGGATGACGGCGGCGACGGCGGCAAGATCGTGGCGTTCGTCGAGCGCGAAGTCCGGCTCGTCCTTGGCGTCGGGCGCTGCGTTCAATGTCTCCGACACGACCAGGGCGGCTCCGTCGCAGATGTGCGCACGTTCGGCGTCGGCGAGGCGCAGATCGACGGGTACCGCGACGGCGCCCAGCAGCAGGCAAGCATGCAGGGCCTCGGCAAACGGCAGACCGGGCGGCAGGGCGATCGCGACGCGGTCCCCCCGCCCCACCCCGCGAGCCGACAGCGCCCGGGCGCCGCGACGCGCGGCGGCGTGCAGCTCGGCGTAGGAGCACGATGACGCCGCGCCGTCGGGCCCCTCGAAGGCCGTCGATTCGGGGCGCGTGCGCGCGGCGCGATGCAGCCAGCCCTCAACCTGCATGCCCACAGGCTAGGGCAAGCGCTGAGCTGCGCAATGCTGTGTCCTCAGTCGCTCGCGTACCCAGTACGCCACGCTCCCTGCGTCCTCATATGGGGGTTGGTTTGTCAAGCGGGCAGGTTGAGGGGGCCGTTTTGATGGTGTTGGGTGTGCGTGAGTGGACGGTGTTCTCGGGGCGGCACGGGTGGGGTGCTGGGCGTGTCGAGTGCTGTTCAGCCTCATATGCGAGGGCTGGTTACCTCATGACCGCCGATTCGTCGCGGGGCGCGCAGTCTGGGGGCGGGCGCGGCCAGCGAAGTGCTGGTTGCCCGAGGACGCAGCGCGGGCCCGCTAGCCGCGACAGGCCAGGTCCCGGTGGTTTCCGTGTCGCCCCGACAGTACCGCCGCCGGGACTGGTGGATGTCAGAGCGTGTTCAGTGCAGCTGGCCGACCTCCCAGGCGAACGCGCACAGTTCGCGTGCGAGCGCGACGGTGATGATGTTCGCGGGCTTGCCGCGCTCCAGTCGCAGCCGTTTGAACTGGTGGTGCAGGCGTCGCTGGGCACGCCAGGCGATCTCGCACGCGCGGGGGTCTTGGCCGTCTTGACGGCGAGCGAGGGCTATCCCGATCGCGGGGGTGTGGCGGTAGTGGTGGGCTGCCTCGACGAGCAGCCTGCGGGCGTGTGGGGAGCCGGCCTTGGTAATCGGCCCGCGGCGGGTCTGCTCGCCAGAGGAATGCTCGCTGGGCACGATCCCCAGGTAGGAGGTCAGTGTCCTGGGGTGAGCGAAGCGATGAAAATCACCGATCTCGGTGCACAGCCCGAACGCGGTGATCGTGCTGATACCGCGCATGCAACGCAACCGCGCGATCGTTTGCGCCCACGGGCTCTCAGGCCACACCTGCTCGATCGTGCTGTCCAGCGTGCCACGGCGCTGTTCGAGTGCGCAGACCGCGGTGAGGTAGTCAGCGAGGACCGCTTCAGAGGCAAGGTCATCGAGGACTATTTTTCGAAGCCAGGAGAAGTGCGCCCCGGTCCAGTTGCTCCCCGGCCCGGTGAAGCGTACCTCGCGGCGCAACAAGAACTTAGAGAGGCGGTGGCGAGCGCGCATCAGATCACCACGCGCGGCCTCACGGCAGCGTGCCAGGTCACGGTAGCTCTCTTCTTCGACGGTCGGTACACGCACGAAGGACAGCTCACCGGCGGTGAGCAATCGCGCCAAGCGCTCGGCGTCGCGACGATCGGTCTTGATCCGCTCGTGTGGACGGCGCAGGATCGAACCCGGCGCGCACACACGAACATCCAGTCCTCGCGCCGCCGCTGCCCTGGCCAGTGCATAGCCAACCGGACCGGCCTCATAAGTCGCGAGCACGCTCCCCGAAAGCCCTCCCAGGTAGTCCACCACCTCACTCGATGCCCCGTTGATCCGCTGGAAAGAAAGCTCACCCGCTGGGAACTGCAGCACCGCGGCCTGTGTGGCCTTCGCGTGCACATCCAGACCCACGATCGTCTTATCGTTCAACACGTCGGCACCTCCCATGACTCAGGGTGTCGGCCGGAGGACCACCCTCCAGCCCAGTCCCCGCATATTCATGCGCGGGGTGCCGACAATCATCCCCACCAAGAGATCAGGTCAACACAACCCATACGGTCTGGCCTTGCTTGCTCAGCGATTGCCCTAGCAAGCTAGCTTGTAGCCTTGTCCGCCATGCCTACCACCTGGACGAGCGCGGGCGAGTACGAGGACATCCGCTACGAGAAGTCGGGCGAGCCATCATCCCCGTCGACTGGCATCGCGAAGATCACGATCGACCGCCCGGAGGTTCGCAACGCGTTCCGGCCGCGGACGATCATCGAGATCTCCAGGGCGCTGGAGGACGCGCGCGAGGACACGGAGATCGGCGTGATCGTGCTGACGGGCGCGGGCGATGAGGCCTTCTGCTCGGGCGGGGATCAGCGCGTGCGCGGCGATTCGGGCTATCTCGCCGAGGACGATGCCGGCAAAGCCGGGATCGGCCGCTTTCACGTGACCGATCTGCACGTGCAGATCCGGCGGCTGCCGAAGCCGGTCGTGGCGATGGTCGCGGGATATGCGATCGGCGGCGGGCACGTGCTGCATCTGGTGTGCGATCTGACGATCGCGGCGGAGAACGCGAAGTTCGGGCAGGTGGGGCCGAAGGTGGGATCGTTCGACGGGGGGTTCGGGGCGGGGCTGCTGGCGAACCTGGTGGGACCGAAGAAGGCGAAGGAGATCTGGTTTCTGTGCCGCCAGTACTCGGCGCAGCAGGCGCTGGAGATGGGGATGGTGAACACGGTCGTGCCGCTGGCGGATTTGGAAGCGGAGACGGTGAGGTGGTGTGATGAGATGCTGGCGCTGTCGCCGTTCGCGCTGCGACTGCTGAAGGCGAGCTTCAACGCCGCCGAGGACGGCTTGACGGGCATCCAGCAGCTGGCGCACGACGCGAACCTGCTGTTCTACGGCAGTGAGGAGGCCCAGGAGGGCCGTAACGCCTATCGGGAGAAGCGCAGGCCGGAGTTCGAGAAATTCCCCAGGCGCGCGTGAGCACGGTGACGCAGACGACGTCGACGCTCACCGCGCCCGGCCCCACCGGCACGACGGAGCGCCCCGAGCATGGTGCGGATCTGGGTGATGGCGGCGCGCATCAGGACGCTGCCGGCGGCGGTCGCGCCGGTGCTGGTGGGCACCTCGCTCGCGTTGGGAGCGGGAGAGTTTCACCCGCTGGCGTTCGTGGCGGCGCTGCTGGGGGCGGTCTTCATCCAGGTGGGGACGAACCTGTCGAACGACTACTCCGACGCGCGCCGGGGCGCGGACACCGAGGACCGGCTGGGGCCGGTGCGGGTGACGGCCGGCGGGCTGGTGCCGCCGAAGCAGGTGCTGATCGCGACGTACGCGACGTTCGGGCTGGCGGTGCTGTGCGGGGTGTACCTGGTGGCGGTGGCGGGGCCGGAGCTGATCGCGGTGGGGGCGGCGTCGATTCTGGCGGGCGTGCTGTACACGGGCGGTCCACGGCCGTACGGGTACGAGGGGCTGGGCGAGGTGTTCGTGTTCCTGTTCTTCGGCGTGGTCGCGGTGACGGGCTCGTATTTCGTGCAGGTCCAGGAGCTGCCGTGGCAGGCGTTCGGGTGCGCCGTGCCGGTGGGGCTGCTGGCGAGCGCGATCCTGGTGGTGAACAACGTCAGGGACATCGACACGGATAGGCGCGCGGGCAAGCGCACGCTCGCGGTCAGACTGGGAAGGGAGCGCACGCGCACGCTGTATACGGAGATGGTGGGAGGCGCGTTCTTGAGCGCGCCGGTGCTGTGGGCGCTGGGAATGTCGCCATGGCTGCTGCTGAGCTGGGCGGCGATACCGCTCGCGGTGGGCGTGGTGAAGACGGTGAGGACAAGAGTGGACGGACCGCCGCTGAACGGCGCGCTGGCGCAGACGGGCATGCTGCAGTTGTTGTTCTGCCTGTTGTTCGCGGCGGGGATCCTCGCGAGCGGCGGGATCTGAAAGGGATGGTGAACCGGGTGGGGCTGATGGGTGGGTGAGCCGGAGCCTCGCGTCTTCGTCGCTTGCAGTCGGCGCCGCTCACCGCACCGGTTGATGTTGAGGGAGCGTGGGAGCGCAAGGTGAAGCTCAGCGTGGAGCGAAGGACGCTGCGCCTGGCCAAACCGTGGGAGACGGCGCACGGCGAGGTGAGGAGCGCGAGCTGGTGGTGATCACGCTCGAGGATGAGGACGGGGAGATTGGGTCCGGCGAGGCGGCGCCGCTGGAGCGCTACGACGGAGTGAGCATCGACCGGGTGATGGACGCCTTGGAGCGATACGGGCGGGTCCTTGCCGATACGGCGGGTATGAACGGGGTGCAGATCGTCGAAGCGTGCCGGCGCGAGGAGGACCTGCCGCAGGCGCTGGCGGCGATCGACATGGCGCTGTGGGATCGCGCGGGCAAGCGCGCGGGCAAGCCGATCGCGCAGCTGCTCACCGACGACCCGGCGCGCGCGGTGAGCGTCAACGCGACGATCGCCGCGAGCGACCGTCGGGGCGCGGCCGAAGCGGCCGAAGCGGCCGCGGAGGCGGGCTTTGAGTGCATCAAGCTGAAGGTGGGAACGGGCGATGACGTGGCGCGCGTGTCGGCGGTGCGGGCGGTGGCGGGCCCGCGGACGGCGTTGCGGTTGGACGCGAACGGGGCGTGGACGGTGGAGGAGGCCGTGAGGACGATCGAAACGCTGGCGCCCACGGGCCTGGAGCTGGTGGAGGAGCCGACGCACGGGCTGCACGCGATCAGGGAGGTGCGCGAGCGCGTGAGCACACGGATCGCGATCGACGAGACCGCGGCGGAGCACGGCGCGCTCGGCGCGGGCGTGGCCGACGCGGTGTGCCTGAAGATCGGCCGCTGCGGGGGGATCTCCGGCCTGCTCGCCGCCGCGACGCTGGTGCGGGCCTCGGGCGCGGAGCCCTACGTGGCCTCGACCCTCGACGGTCCGTTGGGTATTGCCGCGGCGCTGCACGCGGCGGCGGCGCTGGCCTCGCGCGGCCCGGTGCCGGCGTGCGGGCTGGCGACGCTGGGGCTGTTCGCGGGCATCGAGGATCAGCTGCCGGTCGACCGAGGCAGGATCGCGCTGCCCCCGGGTCCGGGGCTGGGCGTCAGCTCGCTGTGAGCGCCGGCGCCGCTGGCAGGTCTGCGTGGAAGAGGCTCTCGACGGCGTCCGCCGGGGTGGGAGCGCCCATGAACAGCCCCTGAGCCATCGTGCAGCCCATCGTCTGCAGGGCGGCCATCTGCTCGTGGGTCTCGATGCCCTTGGCGATGACCGTCAGCGAGAGGTCGCGCCCGGCGACGAGCACGGTCTCGAGCAGCCAGCTGCGGTAGTCCTCGGTGTCCGAGGCGGCGAGGGAGCTGCGGTCGACCTTCAGGTAGTCGAGCGGCAGCTGCTGCAGATCGGAGTGCGAGGCGTAGGCGCTGCCGAAGTCGTCGAGCGCGATGCGCACGCCCAATTGCTTGACCTCGCGCAGGCGCTCGGTGGCGGCCGCGACGTTGCGCATCACGGTCGTCTCGGCGATCTCGAGCGTGAGCAGGGTGGGCTCGATCCCGGACTGCTGCAGCGCTCGGCGGACATCGGTCACGAAGCCGTCGCGACCGAGCTGCTTGGCCGAGACTTTGACCGAGATGCCGATGCGGTGCCCTGCCACGTTCCAGGCGGCGGCGCGGCTGCAGGCGTGCTCCAGCACCCAGCGACCGATCGGCACGATCAGCCCGGTCTGCTCGGCCAGCGGCAGGAAGTCGGCGGGCGCCAGCACGCCCTGCTCGGGATGCTGCCAGCGGACGAGCGCCTCGAAGCCCGTCACCGTGCGCGTGTCCAGATCGAAGATCGGCTGGTAGAGCAGGAACAGCTGTCCCTCGCGCAGCGCGGTGTTCAACTCCGCCTCGAGCACTCCCTGACCCTCGATGACCGAGCGCATGTTCGCGTTGAAGAGCGTGTAGCGGTCCTTGCCCGCGGCCTTGGCCGCCTCATGCGCGTCGCGCAGGAGCTCGTCGGGGGCGGTGTAGCGGCCGAAGGCGACGCCGATGCTCGCGGTCAGGACGAAGCTCGGGCCGAAGCCGTCGAGCTCGACGGGCTCGTGCAGAGCCTCGATCACGCGTCGCGCGAGGGAGTCCAGGCGCACCCCGCGAGCCGCCGATTCGACCAGGATCACGAACTCGTCGCCGCCGAGGCGACCGACGGTGTCGCCCGCGCGGATGACGTCCTGCAGGCGCTGGGCGACGGTCTTCAGCAGCTGATCGCCGGCGGCCTGCCCGAGCTTGTCGTTGACGTCCTTGACCCAGTCGATTTCGACCGACAGCGCACCCGCGACGATCTCCGATTGGCGTACGGCCCGCGCGAGCATGCGCTCGGCACGATCCAGCATCAGCGCGCGGTTGGGCAGGCCGGTGAGGGCGTCGTAGAGGTCCTCGTTGGGCGCGTCGCCGGTCTTCGGCGCCGGGGCCGAGGACCGCGCGAGACCGCTGCCGAGGAGGAACACCAGCACGCCGAGCAGCAGGCTCAGCAGGCTGCCGCCGATCAGCAGCGCGAGCGCGTTCCCGTCCGCGAATACGCCGCCGCCGGCCGCGGGTCCGAAGGTCTTGACGGTCCAGCCGTTGTGAAAGCTGCTCGCCGTGCTCTGCGCGCCGGATTGCGGGGCGCCGCCGCTGACGAACACCAGATTCGCGGAGCCGGCCCGGTAGCGCAGGCGCAGCGCGTAGCCCGGCTGGCCCGCGAGGGCCTCATGCAGCACGACGCCGGGCATCAGCACCTCACGCAGCCAGCCCACGGATGCGGCCCTGCGGCCGAACACGCTGAGCGGCGTGACGAAGCCGCGATACACGGGTGTTTCGATCGCCAGCGCCGTCCCGCCGGCCGACGGGACGGGGGTGTAGACGCTCAGTCCGGTATCCCGACTCAGCAACAGCGCCGGCGAGGAGTCGGCGGGCGTGAGCAGGCCGAGAGCATCGAGCTCCGGATAGCGACGTTGCGTGCGCGCCCATTTGACCCAGGTCGCGAATTCGGCGTGCGTGGCCTTGGGGTGGGACGCGAAGAAGGTGCCGGCGCTGACGGTGAGCTGTTCCTCGTGGCGGATGGCGACTCTCAGCGTGGAGGCGATCGAGGTGGAGGTCTGCTGGAAGGCCCGTCGTCCGCCGGCGGCGTCGTTGCGCGCGACGGCGCGTGCTCCGAGGATCGAGCCGGCGATTCCCGCGAGGGCGCACAGCACCGCCACCGCGGCCCAGACGCCCCTGTGACCCCGGGCCGCGTGCTCTACGCGCTCGGGCGTGTCGCCGCTCGCGGCAGTGTCTCCACTCGCAGCCGGCGGCATGGAGGATGTGGCGGGCGGCATGGAGGACGTGGCGGGCGGCATGGAGGATGTGGTCGGCGGCGTGGAGGGCATGGGCATGGAGGGCGTGGCCGGAGACGGTGGAGTGCCACCGTCGGCGCCCTGTGGCTCGCCGGCGGAGGGAACCGAGCCCTGCGCGGGCTGCTCGGGGGGGCGGCTGACTGGCGGCTCAGCGGCGGAATGCTGAGCAGCGCCGTTGTCGCGCTCGGGGGTGGGGTTGGGGGTTTCGCTGTCTGGCATGGTGATTTAGCTGGTCCCCGGCAGAGAAGAGAAAAGGAGAGATGATGATGCGTCTCTCGCGGCCTTTATCGGCCCGGATGCAAAAGGCTCTTGAATCGTGCACACATTTGGACCAATGGTCGATGAGGACACCGGCGCGGGTCACGGATCGACCGCGATCTGACTCGCCACTGAGGCGGGATTCTCCAACGGGAGGCGGTGACCGCCGGGGACGGTTTGCATGATTGCTTGGGGCAGCAGATCGGCCATGCGCCGGCCGAGAGCCAGAAACTTGGTGTCGCGGTCTCCTACTAGGACCGTCGCCGGCATCTTCAGCTCGTGCAGCCGATCCCAGAGTGGGGTCATCTCCCCCGTGCCGATGCCGCGCAGGACCGCTGCGATCGCGTCCGGGCGGTTGCGACGGTAGTCCTCGCGAGCGAGCAGGTCGACGGCGGGAGGATCGTCGGCGAACATGGGCTGTGCGCACCAGCGTGTAACGAAGTCCTCCAACGATCCGTTCTCCATCTCGTCGGCCAGACGACGATCGGCCTCGCTGCGCACCGCCCGCTCGACTGAGTCCTCGATCCCAGCGGTCGCCGCAACGAGTACGAGCCGCGACACGCGCTCGGGAGCCGCCAGCGCCACATGCAGGGCCACGCGCCCACCCAGCGAGTACCCGCACAACACAAAGCGCTCCGGCGCCCGCGCCAGAACGTGCTCGACGCAGCCCGTGAACGAGATCAAGCGCTCCACGTCGGCCTGCTCGCCATGCCCGGGCAAGTCCAGGGTCAACGGGCGATAGCGTTCGGGGTTCAACCGCTCGACCACACCGTCCCACGCGCGCTGCGTACCGGCGAAACCATGCAGTAGGACGACTGTCTTGGGCGCGCCCATCAGGCGGCCAATGCCGCCTCCAGGTCGTGCGCCGGCAGATGTGTCGGCGGCCACGTCAGCTCCAGCTCGCCCTCGCGCTCCAGCGTCCGGCGCACGTTCAGGAGCACAAGACCGATGACGTTGCCGTCCTCGTCGTATTCGACGTTGTGGCCCTCCCCGGTCTCAAACGCCCGGGCCGGCTCACGCGACGGACCGACGCTCAGATAGAGGACGTCCCCACGATCGTCGTAGTGGCAATGATCGAACTCGATGCCGGAAATGGTGATCGTCATGGTCGCTCCCGCGGATCGTTGCTCTGGACGGTCGCCGTCACGACCCATGCCGGGGAGTCATCGAAGTCTACGACGACTCTTAGCCATCGGTTGGATGCGATGTGTCGCCGGTAGAACCGCTCCCGCCCTGGAATCGGGTCGTCCGCGCGGAAGTCGGGCAGCGCAATCGTCGCCATGATCGTCTCGACGTGGTCCAGAAGCCACGGCCGACCGAGCGCGAGATGCAGGTGCGACCCCGCGTCGAATGCGACCGTCCGACCATCGGGATCGGTTGTTTGAGGATCGTCCTCCATTCGATCGAAGATAGGCCTGCCTTGGGACGAAACTCTCGGGCGCGGGCACGGGCATCCCAAGCGCCGAGTAGCGTTGTCTGCGACCGATCATCTCCCGCATGACTCAGGCCACCGACACATACGTCCTCCTGCGCGCGTTCGTGGACGAGCTCGTGCGCTGCGGGATGCGGGTGGCGTGCACCTCGCCGGGGTCGCGGTGCGCGCCGCTGGTGCTGACGCTCGCGCGCGAGCGGCGCCTGGAATGCCACTCGCACATCGATGAGCGTTGCGCCGGATTCTTCGCGCTTGGAGCCGCGAAGGCGTCGGGGCTGCCGGTGGCGGTGACGTGCACCTCGGGGACCGCCGCGGCCGAGCTGCTGCCCGCCGCGATCGAGGCGCGCGAGGCGCGCGTGCCGCTGCTGCTGTTGACGGCGGACCGCCCGCCGGAGCTGCGCGAGAACGGAGCGGGGCAGGCGATCGATCAGCTGAAGCTGTTCGGCGACGCCGCGAAGTGGTTTTTCGAGGTCGGGACCCACGACGCGACCCCGGAGCGAGTCCGTTGGATCAGAACGCTCGCCTGCCGCGCCTACTGGACCGCGCTGGAGGGGCGACCGGGCGCGGTGCACCTGAACTTCCCGCTGCGCGAGCCGCTGGTGACCGATGAGGCGCTCCCTACCGACGACACCGGCCGTGCCGCGGACAGGCCGTATGTGTGCCGCCGCCCCACGCCCGCCACCCGCGCAACACATCTGCGAGAGCTCCTTGCCGGATCGCGTCGCGGCGTCGTGGTCGCCGGGCGCCACGAGCGCGAGACCACGCTCGGGATTGCCGCCGCCGCGTTCTGTGAGGAGATCGGCTGGCCCCTGCTGGCAGACCCGCTGTCCGGGGCGCGGCGCGGTGGTGCCGCCGTCGCCCACTACGACGCGCTGCTGCGCGACGATTCGTTCGCCGGCGCGCAACGTCCCGACCTCGTGCTGCGCGTGGGCGATCTGCCGGTCTCAAAGCCCCTGCGGACGTGGCTGGCGAAGATGGCGGATGTGCGTCAGGTCACACTCGATCCCGAGGGCGCGTGGCAGGATCCGGGGTCAGTGTTGAGCGACTCCATCGCCGTGGAGCCCGCCGCGACGCTCGCAGGACTGATCGACGCCGCGGCGGCGCCCGCTACAGTCGGTTCACCCGACCGCTCGAACGCACCCGGACTCCCTCCCCTGCAGCCCGCCGACCCGGACTGGCTGGCGGGCTGGCGCAGCGCCGACGAGCAGGCCGCCGAGGCGATCCTGGGCGTCCTCGACGGAGACGGGATCGACGAGCCATCGGTCGCGGCGGAGCTGGGGGTGCTGCTGCCCGAGGAGGCGACGCTGTTCGTCGCCTCCTCGATGCCGGTGCGCGACATCGAGACGTTCTGGCCCGTGCGCGAGGATCCCCCGCGCGTGTTGTGCAACCGGGGAGCGAACGGCATCGACGGCACGGTCTCGAGCGCGTTCGGCGCGGCCGTCGCGGGCGCGGGCCCGGTCGTGCTGCTGATCGGCGACGTGGCGCTGGCGCACGACATCGGCGGATTGCTCGCGGCCACGCGCCTGGGGCTGAAGCTGACGATCGTGCTGCTCGACAACGACGGCGGCGGGATCTTCGACTTCCTGCCGATCTCGCGGGCGGCGATGGCGCGCGCGAGCGACCACGAATCGGGCGCCGACACGAAGCCGCGTGCGGAGGACGGCCAGGACGGAGGCGAGCTGGGCGATCTCTACACCCGTCACGTGGCCACGCCGCCGGGCCTTGACTTCGCGCAGGTCGCGGCGCTGTACGGACTCGCATACGAGCGGGTGGACACGATTCCCGCCCTGCGCGTCGCGCTGGAGAGCGCGCTCGCGCCACAGGCCGGCTCGACGATCGTCCACGTCCGCACGGATCGCGCCGCGAACGTGGAGCTGCATGGCCGCGTGTGGAGCGCCGTCTCGCGCGCGTGCACGAACGGCGAGACTACGCCGGCGGACGCGGGATGAGCAGCGCGGGCGCATACCGCTGGGGACGGATGATCGCCCGCCGTCGGCGGGTGGTGCTGGCCGTGTGGGTGCTCGTGCTGATCGCCTGCGCGGCGTCATACCCGGGCCTGAAGCGCTCGCTGGGGGCGCCGAACTATGGGATCGACGGGGCGGAGTCCACGCATGCGGCGCAGCTGCTCGAACGGCGCTTCTCAGACCATGGCGCCGAGCAAGACGTGCTCGTGTTCTCCTCCTCGACGCGCGACGCCGGCGAACCTGCCTATCGCGCGGTCGTGACACGCGCGCTCACCACGGCACGCGGCAAGCCGTATGTGAAGGGAGTCGCCGGCCCGTATGACCGGGGCGCACGCGGTCAGATCTCGCGCGACGGGCACGCGGCGATCGCGCTGGTGGGCATCGCGGGGGACCCGCGCCAGCTGATCGAACGCGCGACGCACCTGCAGGAAACGCTCGATCCGCTGGCGGACGCGGGGGTGCACGTGTGGCTGACGGGGTACTCGCCCGTGGCGAAGGACATCACGACGGTCGAGAACGAAGACGTCGAGCGTGCGGAGACGATCGGCGTGCCGATCGCGCTGCTGATACTGCTGCTCGCGCTCGGCGCGGCCGTCGCCGCCGTCGTGCCGCTGGCGATCGCGGGCAGCGGGCTGCTGCTGACGTACGGATTTCTCGCTTTGCTGGCGACGATGCTTACGTTCGACAGCTTCCTGACGACGATCGTGACGATGATCGGGGTCGGCATCGGCATCGATTACGCGCTGTTCATCGTCAGCCGCTTCCGCGAGGAGCTCGCGCGGCGCAGGACTCCGGGCCGGCCGGTGAGCAGCGAGCAGATCGAGGATGCGGTCGGGACGGCGATCGCGAGCTCGGGCCGCACGGTGCTGTTCTCGGGCGTGGTCGTCGCGCTCGCGCTGGCGACGCTGGGGGTGATCCGAGCGCCGATCTATCGCGAGTTCGCGCTCGGGGCCGTGTCGGTCGTGGTGTGCACGGTGATCGTCGCACTGACCCTGCTGCCGGCGGCGCTGGCGCTGCTGGGACCGCGCATCGATCGGGGCGCGCTGCCCGCGCGGATGCAGCCCCGCGACGCGCGTGCGGAGGCGAGCGACGGGCATGGGGTGTGGGCGCGCTGGGCGCTGGCGGTGATGCGTCATCCGGTCCTCGCGGCGGGCACGATCGCGGCGGTGCTGCTGCTGGCGGCGACCCCCCTGTTGAGCCTGCGCACGGGCGTTGACTTCGGCATCGCCTCGCTGGGGGGCACGCCGTCGGGCAAGGGCGAGCGGGTGCTCGCACGCTCGTTCGGAGCGGGCGCACTGGCGCCGATCGAGATCGTGATCGCCGGTCGTGGCGAGAGCGACAGTCCACTCGACCCGGCCGACACGGCGCGTGTGACGCAGCTGGCGCGCGAGCTTGCCCCGACCTCTCGCAACGACATCGCCGCGGTCGTGGCGACGCCGGGTCGTGACGCGATGCTGCTGACGGTCGCGCCGGTGAGCGCGATCGACTCCTACCGCTCAGAACAGCTCGTGCGCCACATCCGCGCGAGCCTGCTGGCACCGATCCGGGCCGGCGGACTCGACGTGGCGGTCGGCGGCGCGAGCGCGAAGATCGTGGACCTCTCGAACGAAACGCGCGCGAAGGTCCCGCTTGTGCTGGGGCTGATCCTGGCGCTGTCGCTGATGTTCCTGACGGTTGTGTTCCGCAGCGTGGTGTTGCCGGTGAAGGCGGTGGCGATGAACCTGCTGGCAACGGGCGCGACGGTGGGGATCGTGATCTTCGTCTTTCAGGAGGGCAACGGCGAGCATCTGCTCGGCTTTGAGAGCACGGGCTTCATCCAGGTGTTCCTGCCGCTCTCGATCTTTGCGCTGCTGTTCGGCCTGTCGATGGACTACGAGGTGTTCCTGATCCGCCGCATGCGCGAGACGTGGCTCGCCTCGGGCGACAACGAGCTCGCGGTCGCGACCGGCGTCGAGCACACGGCGCGTCCGATCACGGCGGCCGCGGCGATCATGGTCGCGGTGTTCGGCAGCTTCATCACGGCGAACGTGCTGGAACTGAAGCAGTTCGGCCTCGGCCTGGCGCTGGCGATCGCGATCGACGCGACCCTGATCCGCCTCATACTCGTGCCCGCGCTGATGCGCCTGTTCGGCGCCCGCAACTGGTGGCTGCCAAGCCGGCCATGGGTGGGAGCGCCGAGACCGCGCGCGCGGCAGACAGAGCCGCAGTGACCGCGGCGGGACGCGTGCACTGAAAACAGCGCTTTCAACATCGCTCCTGCTGAACTGAATGGGCGTGTCGGCGATTGGCGGCAAGACTTTGTGCCGGGGTCATGTGATCCCGTCTCGCCGTGCGTGTGGTGCGCGGGAACGTCCCGGTTTCGAAACTTCGTCGGAACAGGAAGCAGAGACGACCGCAACCCGAGACGCTTCACGACCGAAGGAGGATCTGGCACCATGAGTCCTGTGGCAGCACCACCGCACGTGACACTCAGCGGCGACCGCGCCGGCGAGTACATCGTCAAGGACGAGCGCGCCGACGGCGAGCTGACGCTCGTCCCGGACACATCGTGGGCGGCGAGACTCGCCGCCCACGGCGAGCGGGCGATGACACCCGAGGAGTCCGCCGAGTTCTGGCGCGAGCACGGGCCGCACATGCTTCACCCCGACGGCGAGGGGTAGACATGTCGACATCCGAGCCGCGCTTCCCCGCGGGTTTCGATCGCGATCTCTTCGACGAGGATCTCGCGCGATCCACGCCCGCCGGTGCAACGGCCGCCGAGGCCGCCCGGCGTAACTACAAGCGCAGCGGCATTCCCCTCTCGCGCCTGCGCCCCGTTGACGAGCGAGGACACGACGGCACCGTCCTGCCCGACTGTGTCAAGGTCTATGTTCCGCACCCGGACGGACGCTTCGGGATGGTCTTTCAGGCGGTCGGACATCCAACCGGACCGCGCCTGCGCTACATCGCCTTCGGCGTGCGTCACCACCCCGAGGACTCGCACGCGCCGACCGTCTATGAGCGCGCCCACCGCCGGCTGCACGACAACAGAAGAACAACTCCGGAAACGCCGAATGCCGCACCCGAGGGGCCGGCTGGTTGAAGGGTCCCTGTAGGTGGGCCAGTGAAGACATGTACATACGCGAAATATGTGCCGCGGCATCGCCCAGAGGCACCCGTCTGAAACGGCTCTATGTAGGGATGCTCTGCTGGACTTGTGTCCCTCGGGGCGTGAGCGCCCAGGCGTTGGGTTCGCCGTGGGTGTGGCCCTGGCCTGTGTTTTGGACGAGGCCGAGGCGTTGCAGGCGGGTGAGCAGCTTTGAGATCTGGCCCTGGTCATGCACACCGGCGGCGTCGGCGATCTGGCGGTTTGAGGCGCCGGGGTCGTGGGCGATAGCGGAGAGCACTACGAGCGTGCGGTAGGTGAGGCGCATGTTCAGGCCCTCGAGGGGATCGCGCGGACCGGTCTCCCCGCGCGCGTGATGTGCGGGGGTGTCGTGGCTGTCGGGTGTTTGCCGAGACCGACTGAGACTCTTGGGCGCCAGGTGGGTGAGCTCGCGGGTGGCGGCGGCCTGTCCGAGATAGGGCAGCACGATCATGCCCATCAGGGGATTGAGCAACCCAAGCAGCGGTCCTGGTACGGGTCGTGTGTGGGGGGGTTCCTTCGTGGAGCGCTTCGTCGCACGTTGTTCGAGCATGCGTGCATGGATCACGCTCAGCACCGCACCGACGGTGCCCTCCGCCGTCAGGGTCGGTGGCGGTGAGGAGGACTTCCCGCGCTTGGTGTTGGTGCCGCGAGCAGGACGATCGCGATCATGTCCCTGTTCGATGATGGCGGTGAGCTTTTCCAGCAGGCGCGCACGGTGTTCGAGGACCTCGGGGCCGGCACCGAGCGCGTCAACGACGAGCAATGAGCCGAGTGTCGGCTCATCATCGAAGAACGCGAGCAGCGCGGTCAGACCGGCCCTGACCTGCTCACGCCACACGGGCGGTATGCCTGCTGTGGCTTCGCTGACGATCTTCTCGACCCTGACGATCGTGTCCTGGAACACGTCGAGGAAGCAGTCCTCACAGTCGGTGAACTGTTCGTAGAACGTGCGCCGCGACACTCCGGCGCGCGCGACGACACGCGCGACGGTGGCGCCCCCGGCACCGTGCTCTGCGACGACGCGGACCATCCCGGTGAGGATCCGCGCGCGCTGGACCTCAGAGACCTGCACAGCGCCCTCTCGTAACGTGCGCGACCTCCCGCGCCGCGCCGAAGCTCCAGCACGCACCGCACGCTCGCGGTTCACGATCGCCGCGGGGCTCACTTCTTCGCCTTCTTGCGGGTCTTGACGGGACCGTATTTCTTGCGTGCGGCCTTTTCGCATTTGGTGCGCTTGGTGTGGTTCTTGTCCTTGTGGCAGGCCTTCAGCGCGATCGCGAGCTTTTGTGCGCGGGTGAGGGTCTTCTTGGTCTTGGGGCAGCCGGAGACGCTGATTGGGGTGGTTTGGTGGATCGTGGCGCCGTTTTGGCCGGTGAATTCTGTGGGCATCGTCAGTTTCTGTCCGCAGAGGTCGTAGTGGTCGCTTTCGGGGAGATCCGTCGCCAACGCGGACTCGGGACCCTGGGGCAACGTCAGTTCAAAGCTCGTGACGGGTTGGTCGGGGACAGTGTGGAAAGTGCTCGACGTGACCCCTGATTTAGAGATGAACGTCGAGGCTACGAGATCAATCGTGAAACCGTAGCCCTGCAGCACGATCTCCAGGCTCGGGAACGCTTCACCACCGTGGCTGACGAAGTACACGGGGCCTTCCAACGGGACCGGGAGGATCGGGGTGATCGCCTTCGCGTGCCCGATGTTCGATGCCGCGGGGCAGCCGGCTGGGTTGGCGTTGAACTGCGCCGCGGTGCACGCTTTCTGCAGCGTTGTCAGACGGGAGGGGAGTTGTTTGGGGAGGTCCACCTTGACTTCCTTGATGTTTGCTTGGGTGCCGAGCGCAGCGGGGACGGTCAGTTTCGCGGTGAGGCTCGCACCGTCCGCTTTGCTTGCTTTCCCAGATGTGGAGACCGCGAACTTCGGTTCGAATTTCAGACTCGAGCAGTCCGCGGCCTCAAACGGCGTACCCACCGCGACCGGAACCTGGTCGGCCGGGTTCGTGGGGTTCGCGCCGGCACCGTCGATCGTGTCCGTGATCGACAGCGGGCTGCAGTTCGTGGGGTTGATGATGAACTTGTCGCGGTCCATGTACACGCGGATTTCGCGGACGTGCACGACGATGCCCTTGATGATGTGCGGGATCGCTTCGGACTGCGCACCGCTCGTTTCGACCTGCGCCGTGACAGGGTTGATGTTCAACGCGAACCGGATCACTACTGTGCCGAGGTCGAACGGGCCGACCTTCGCCGAGGTGATCGAGACGATCGAGAGGGGGGCGCCGTTGTAGGGGCCCGCCAGATAGATCTTGCCGGGATTCTGCGCGAGCACCGAGCCGACACCGGCGCCGACGAGGGAATGCCCGATTTCCGAAGCCGCCGGGCAGGACGGGTGTTCCTCCTGCTCCAGGCCGGTCGTGCCACGCGCCGCTTCGATGTCCGCGTCGGGGCAGAACGGGATCCCCGACAGATTCCCCGTCAACCCTGGCGGCAGGGTCGTTGAGAAGCGTGTGATTTCTTGTTCGCCGTCTTCTCGCAAGATCCGCAGGTAGAATGGACTGTAGGAACTCCCGGCGTTGTTATCGGTCCCGGAAATGACCTGTGGTTTGAACGGAGGGACACCGCCCGTGGGGCAGGCTCCTTCGTGGGTTCCTTGGGTGATCTGGAAGGGTTGGCTGGAGATGAAGCTCGGTTCTCCCGGCGTGGCCCACGGCGACAGTTCGCCCTGCACCGCATAGGCGCCGCACGTGGGGGGGCTGATCAGCGGGGCTGTCGCTCCGGGACGGAACTTCAGCGTGAACTTGCTGAACGGCTGCTGCGGGTTTTCATCGAACGTCGTCACCAACTGCCCCGTGACGGGGTTCGGGGTGATCTTCCCCGCGACCTTGACCAGCACGCCACGTTCGGGATCCTTCGCGACGACATACAACGCGAGCAAAGACCCACCCGGGTGTTCCGCGTCGCCGAATTCCGGCTTGTTGTCATACGGCGTCGCGATATAGATCGCACCCGGGATCTTTTCGTTGAGCAGCGGTGTTTCGATTTCGATCGACCCGATCTTCGATTCCGGCGGGCATCCTTCCCCCGGTAGCGAGCCGCTCGTTTCCGCGGCGTACTGCGCCGGGGTACACGCGCCGAGGCCCTCCGCCAACCCGGGGTTCGCGGTCATGCCTTCAGGGAGCGTGACCTTCGCGTTCTTCAGATTCGACGTCGCCACCGTGAACTGGTTTTCCCACGTCTGCGGCACCACGAGCCCAACTTCGAGACCGGTCGGGGATTCAGCGGAGCGCGTCGAGGGTCGCGCTTCGATCGACGGTTCGAACGGGACGCGTTCGCATTCGACGATCGGGCCGACCATATCAGTCGCTTTCGTCGGCATCCCCCCCGGCAGCCCGCTACCCGGCTGCTCCCACGATTCCGCTTCCATCTTCGCTTCGAACATCCCACAACTCGTCGGATTCGCCAAAAACGGCTTGACCTGGACATTCGCTGGCTGCGGAGAGCCGTATTCGTTACGACACACCGCCGGGATTTCACCATTGTTACCACACACCGCGCCACGCAACGCGTCGTGTTCACGCGCCGCGGGGACACCCCAGACCGTGACCGACACTTTATGCACTTCACCAAGCTTCGGGATATCGGTCGTCGCGGACGTCAACCCCTCGTCCTGGGGACGCACACTGATCTGCAACAAACCCGTGAACAGGACAGTCTTATATCCGAGCTGCGCGGTCGTGCCGAAGCTCGTGACTTCCATGTTAAACAACGGCACTGTGAGCTGCTGCGGAGTCGTCGCGCCACCACGAGCAAAGATTTCAAGGGTAATCGTACCCACCTGGCTCGACAGCGGGCACTGCGGTACTTCGCCGCCGGGGCCAACTTTGTTGATCGCCAGCAGCTGCGCCTGCGAACACGTCGGCACGGCAGTATTCGACGCGACGAACCCAGCGGGCAGTTCCACGGTGATGTTACGCGCATCGTTATACGTCGTACCGCCTTCACCTTCAGGCTCAAACGCAAACGACGTCGTCCAATCCGAATGAGCACCCGCCTGCAAGCTCGATGGGGTGAAATGAAACGACCCGGGAACAATTTCAAACGAATGTTCGCTCGGCGCCGCCTGCGCGACACCCACAAACACCAAGCAAACAAGGAACACCACAAACGGGATCAGCATTCGGGTCTTCATGAGCGTGATCTCCGGTCGCGGGCGGCTCTGCCAGCCCTCTTGGCCGTCTTCCCGCGCTTGTTCTTTGATCTCGCCTTCTTCTTGACCTTGTGCTTCTTCTTTACCACGACCTTCTTCTCCGCCGGCGCCGAAGCCGCGCCGGGCGTCACATTCCCCTGACCTGAAAACGTCAAACTCGACGGGGTTACATCGGCCGGCGCTCCCGGCGGGTTAGAACAGGCATCGCCTTCGCATTCCGTCGGACGGAGCGGCAACGGCGCGAAACCACCATCGACCCGCGCATCATAAATATTGCCTTCACCGAGACTGCCTTCAGGACGCCCCGTCTGCGCCACCAACGTCGAACGGGTATAAATAAACACATCACGGCCTTCATCCGCCGTACCCAACAAAATATTCTGATACCCACCACGCCCATCCGTGATCAACGCCAAACAACCCTGCAACTGCGCACAACCATCGACACCCGCCGCCCGCCACTCGTACACATCACTCGACGGCCCCGTCGCACCCGCCGCATCAAGATATTCGCCGGTTTCGAGGCCCCCTTCGCCCAGCTTACCGTTATGGCCAACCGATTCAATACCGATTTCGCCATCGACATCCTGCGGCACCAGCGCCGCGGGCGTCGTAAAGAACGCAAACTCACCATTCGCGGACGCCGTCGCCGAATCCTGCACACCACCATGCAAGGCATTACCGATATTACTCGTTATGAACGCCGGCTGCTGCGGGCTTGGGTCAAAAGACGACGCGCAGGAAATGCACTCTATGAGATGTTCCACGCTGTCATAGCGGTAGGCCTGTTCCGTAGCGCCTGGTTGCTCATTATGAGGGCTCCCGCCCCAGTAGGTGTAGCGGGGATGAGCAAACAGTTCGGCGCCTTCACCCGCTTCGACCCTACCCGGGATACCGAGCAGCGCCAATTCCTGAGCAGTCGTAAGTTCGCCGCTGGACTGAGGGGTGAGCACCCCTGTTTCAGTGTCATACGCCAACAGTTCACTGGTACCTTCCTTGACAAGCAGCAGCCTCGTGCCCTGCGCGTTAGCGCCCATGAACGTGTACGCGCCGATATCGACCGTTTCTGTGCCGTTCACACGCATATAGAGATGAGACTTTGGATGGTTTTCTCCCGTGAGTTCCGCTTTCGATGGGCATTCGCGGCCGAACCCGGCATAGAAGAACACACGCGAACCATCCGCGGACACACTGTGCGGGCCACCGACCGTACCGGACTGAGTGTGGTTCATACCTTCTTCGTCGACACCCCTGACGATCGCCGCGCCACACGTGCCGATCGTGACGGCCGGTTCACCGCTCACGTTCAACTGCCGCAACCCACCCTGCGCAGTGTATTCATACAAGTCAGGGCCACTATGGGTACCCGTCGATTCACCCAACAATTCACGATCCTGGGTCTCGAAGACAAGCTTTGAGAAACCACCATTCGCCGCCACCCAACCTTCTTCCGCAGACGCCACACCACGCGGAATCGACGCGACCCTCGTATACGGGCCACCCACCGGGCCGACCTTATAATCAACACTAGACGATTCGCTGAGCTTCGAAGAACTGTACTTCGCTTCGAACGCGACCTGCGTAACAGCAGCATTATAAAGCTCCGGCCTAACGTTCTCCAGGCCCGTTTCCGGCTGCGGAGAACCAGCGGTCAACCCCCAACCCTTCCCCGCCAGGCGCGAGAATAGATACGGGCTGCCACCCCCACTCGCGCCCGGAACCCAGTTCACGGGCGTCGCTTCCAGCAACGCGCTTTCGCCATCTTCGCTGAAACGCCAACCCAAGTTCAATTCCGTACCGTACTGGAAGGGTTCCTGCGAACCATACTTTTCGACCGGGGACAGCTGCTCATACGCACGACAATCAGGCAAACGCGCCGACAAACCCGTACGCAACCCTTCATTCGGACAACCACCCGCCGACGCGCCCGCTTCAGCGACAAGCTTCGGCACCGTCAACGATTGTTCATTACCTTCGAGCACGGCGGCACCCAAAGCGCTGCTGCTCGCCACGACACGATAGCGATACGTTTCGCCCGCCGTCAACGACGGCAGCAACACGTTAACGACCTCCAGTTCACCGCCGGGAGGAGCCGTCGCTTCAGGAGTCTCCTGCGCACCGGACCAGCCATGTTCAGCGAAGCTCGCTTCGCTCACATACTGGAACGGTAGTGCGTTTCCGTCGTTTCGCCACCCCTGTAATCCGTATGCACCGACACTTTGCCCGACGGCATCAAACCCGACCCGTTCGCTTCGATCTGCGGCTCACTCACACCCGCATCCGTGTCAGCGAAGAAGACAGTGTACGGGCCACCCGCCGGACCTTCCACTTCAATGTTAGGACCCAAAGTAGCGTCCAGCGCGTCACCGACCGTGTAGCCTTCTTCCCCATTCGCCGGGGCGTCATACGCGATCGGGCTCGTCGTATGCCCGTCGAACGTCAGCGTGAACGTCCCACCCGTCGGGGCGCCTTCCAAGGTGATCGTCTGTTCCGCCGAAGTCGGCGTGCTCCTCGAGTTGACCGCACCATCGAGCTGCAACCACCCACCCACCAAACCATGCACAGCGAACGTGCTCACCGAGGGAAAGCCGAGCGTTTCAAAGATCCCGAAGCCCTGGGTCTGTTCGCGGACCAGTTCACAGCTAGGTTCACCGTTCCCACTGCCCTCGCTTTCGTGACAGGTCTTGCCTTCACCGGCCGCGTTTTCGGTGAACAGCCGCACATAGTATTGCTTCGCGGGGCTCAGGCCGGTGAGAGTCGCACCGACAAAAAATGCTTGATCGCCGTACGGCTTCGCTTCGGCCTGTGCCTTAGGGCCTATCCCTGTAGGGAGGATTCCTGTTTGTCTTTGGCGAATTCTTGGGTCGATCTGTTGATCGGACATAGGAGGCCGGTGATGGGTTTGGTTGAGCGTGACGATGGTTGGCGTATGCCGGACTGGTTGTGGGAGCGGATTGAGCCTCTGTTGCCGCCTGCGCCCGAGCATCCACTCGGAGTTCACCGGCGTGGACTGCCAAAGCGCGAGGTAATGGACGCGATCTTGCTGGTGCTGCGTACCGGTATGCAGTGGAACGCGCTCAACGTGACCGGGGTATGCAATTCCTCGACTGCACATCGGCGTTTTCAGGAGTGGGAGCAAGCGGGAGTTTTCCACGAGATCTGGCGCCGAGGCCTATTCGATTACGACGAGCAGGTCGGTATCGACTGGTCCTGGTTGGCGGCCGACGGAGCGATGAGTAAGGCGCCGCTTGGTGGGCCGAAGACCGGTCCCAATCCCACTGACCGGGCCAAGGGGGGGCGAAGCGCTCGCTCCTCGTCGAGGCACGTGGCGTCCCGATCGGGATCGCTCACGACGGCGCGAACCGCAACGATCACAAGCTGCTGAAGGCGACGCTCGACTCGATCCCGATCGAGCGGCCCAAACCAACCCAGGCTGACCCCCAGGGCCTATGCCTGGACAAGGCATATGACTTCCCAGTCATTCGCGAACTACTCGGTGAGCGCGACTTCACCCCACACATCCGTGGGCGTGGTGAGGAGATCGATCTGAAACACCGCGATCCGGACTGGCGAGCACGACGATGGATCGTCGAGGCGTGTCACTCATGGCTCAACCGCAACCGAGCGATCCTGATCCGCTGGTCAAAGAAGGACCAAAACCACCTCGCCCTACTCCAACTCGCCAGCGGCATCATCGCCCTCAAGCGCGCACACGCCGCACGAATAACCACCGCCCTACAGGGATAGGCCCTTAGAGATCGTGCCTTCGCCTTCGCCGCCAGGGACCATATTCCACGGCCCGATCACGGATTCCGCATATTCGAAGCGCCAACGTGTTTCGGAACTATTAGGAGCAAAACCATCGGTGGCACGAACGGAGTCGGTCCTCCGATTACGCAATCTAGGTGGTCCGCCGGCGACAGGCCTGGCGGTCCCCGTGGTGAACGAACCCACTTCATCATTAACGACTTCAGGAGAGTTGTCCGCACCGGCGGCGTATGTGGCCTGTACGCTCTTGCCCTGGCTGTTGCTCATCGTGATACGCACGTAGTACTTCGTTTCCGGGGTGAGGCCCGCCAAACCGGCTTTGATGAGCGCGTGTTCTTCAGCAACGCTCACCGTGCCCGTCGCATCGGACGTGAACGCCTTCCACGCCGCGCCGGCTTCAGCGGGACGCACACCACCAGCTTCCGCGGGAGCGTATTCAAATGTATATTTCGTTTCCGCGCCATTATCCTCGATCGTCGCTTCAAACCCAGCCGAAGTATCGGTCACCCCACTGGGGGATTGCCTGAAACTGGGGAAATCATCGTTGGTAAAATCACGATAATGGACTTTGTCGATTTCCGGCTTAGCGACCGGGAGAGTCTTGAACGGAACGACTTCTTCCGCTTTACCTTCCGCGTTAGTGGCCAGGAATCGTGCGTAATACTGCGTGTCCGGCGTAAGGCCACGCAACCAGTATGCATCCGGCATAAAGGGCGCGGGATCCTGCGCCCCGATCATAACCGTGTCGCCGTCTCCTTCGAATATTCCGAAGGGAACTGGCGTCCAGGGCCCTGTTTCGCTGGTGCCGTACTCGACTTCATATTTTTCTCCTCCGTTCTCTATCCTGGCGCCAATCGTCACCCGCGTCGAAAAGAGCAACTGCTGAAGTTCGTTATGGTTAAAGATCGGGGGACCGCCCGCGGCGAGCGCCCCCGACGCAGACAACAGCATCCCCACAACCACCGCGAGGACGAGGAACGGCGCACCGATCCCTCTGGCCCGCGGTGGAGCACAGAGCGTCGCGAAGACACCGGTCTCGGGAGACGGCCTCTGGGCGCTTGGCTCTGTGGGACTCATTGTCGTGCCTTTCTCGTGGGTTTGATGCATGTCCTTGAAGTGGCTGTGAGGCCTGTCACTTCCCGGGACGGTGAACCGCCCCGGGAAGCACAGGGATTGCGTGAATGCGACTGGCATGGAATCGCCTGGCTAACCGGCGGTCACCGCCCACGTGCCGCTGAGAGCCATGAGACCTTTTTCATGGTCCAATGCGGCTACAAGAAAACCGGTGCGGTCGGCTTCCACAGCCCCCCCAAACAGACACGAAATCAGCGACTCGGTCGCAGGCGAACAGACCTGCACCCTGCTATTGTTGGATTCGGCTCGCGCAAAGACGCAGAGATGACCCTTTGCAGCACCGGGGGCTTCGACGGTGCCGGGGCAGGTCCCCTTCGTTGCCACTATTTCTTCTTCTACTTTTTCTATTTCTTTATTTTTGGTTTCGCATTCGAATTTCGTTGGTTCAGTGCAAGCTTCCTTTTCCGCGGGCGGAGCCTTCACATACACAGGTTCAGGCGCCGCACCGAGCGGAATACCAAAACTAACCGCAGTGTCGTCGGACCCTTCCGAAATGCCCGTACCCGGCAGCGTCGCGGCCACCGCCCAGCCACCCTTCAGAGTCTTCCCGGACGGAAGCGTTTCGGTGAAACCAGTCGTGCCTGTCACGCCCTGCGCACCCTGCACACCCTTTTCGCCCTGCGCCCCCCGCGGCCCCTGGGGACCGGTTTCGCCCTTCCCGCCGCCCGCGCCCGCGGGACCAGCCGGCCCCTGCGCGCCATTGACGCCATTGACACCGCTCGCACCCACCGGCCCAGCCTTGCCCTGCAACGCCTTGAGCACGCTCGGGCTGATCTGCTTTGTCGAGGTGATCAGATACTTCTTCGCCGCATAAGCCCCACCCGTCATCGCGAACACGAGCGCGAGGCTCGCGATCATGCTCGCCGGACTCACACGCACGCGTCTACGCATTGCTGAGAACATCGTTATCTCTCCTCCATGGAGTAGGACGTACGGGCGCTCAGCGCTACGCACGCGGATTGGACTGAACTGCGCAAAACCGGCCGAGAACGACGAATACCGCGCCCAAGGGCGCGGTCGGTGCCGGCTGAAAGATGGTGTTGGGCGCCCCGACGGGCGCCGAAACTAGGCTTCTGGCCTAGGAGATCCGGGCAAGAGAGAGAGAGAGAGAGAGAGATGTGTCAGCGCTGCTGACGCATCTACCTACGGGCCCATCAGGGCGCGCGGCGATCCCCATCACGTTCATCAAACCCGAGCTCACGCGAAAACAACCCCTCATCATAATTTGAAGACGATCCCTCTCCCAAGGGCGGTGCTCTGCAAAAGCGCTTGAAGTCGATCCAGACAGGACCACCCCAAACCCGATCTATTTACACGCTCCCCACTTCGAGAGCACATGACCTACCAATCATAAGCACACATGACACCATTCGTCAAGCCCCCTACCGCAACAACCCTCCACGACCCCCGCAAAGACGCTCTGCAGAGCCGATCTTCAGCAGCTCGCGAGCCGGTATGACCCGACGAGCTCGAGCGCAAATCGCCCGGCGTGAGCCGCCCGAGAGTACCGTCCCAAGCGTGGCGTAGCGTTTTGGGCATGCGCTCGAACCGGATGGACCGATGACCTCCGACCCGCCCTGGCCACCGGCGATCGGTGGACTGCTGCCGCGTGCCGACGATGCCTATGCCGCGCCCGAGAAGCTCGACTGGATCCTTGCCGAGGACGGCCATGGACCGGAATGGAAACGGGTCTTTCGAATCGGAGAGGACGATGCCCCGCGCCTCTGGGCGGCGGTGGCCCGGACCCTCCCCGATGCGCCGATCGTGCGGGTCGCCGATCGCGAACCGCACGGAGTCGTCTGTGGCGTCGAGATCGAGCTCGTCATCGGGCTGCGCATCGCCAGGGCGAGAACTGCCTGGCACTACGAGAGAGTCGGTGACGCGCCACGACTGGTGACCGCGTATCCGAGGCTCTGAGCTAAGATGGAGCACATGCCTGCCACGCACGAGATCAAGGTCCTCGATCTGATCGAACTGACCGAGCCGGTTAACGGCATTCCCGCCGGCGCCAAGGGTGGGGTCCTGGAGCTACGCGAAGGTGACAAGACGATGGTCGAGATCACTTCGATCGACGAGCTTGACATCGTCGATCGCATCGTCTTTCCCTCTCTCACCCAGCTCCGTCGGATCCCCAGGCCCAGCGACATAGCGGCCTGAGCCACTCACGGCGCTCAGCCGGCGAGAAGCGGGAGCAAGGCCTGTAGCTTCACCTCGGTCTCCGCCAGCTCCGCCTGCGGATTCGAGTCACGCACGATGCCGTTGCCCGCATAGCAGCGGGCAACGTTCTCGCGCAGCAGCGCGCAGCGCAGGGCCACGCAGAACTCACCATCGCCCGTCGCATCGGTCCAGCCCACCGGGCCCGCGTACCAGCCGCGGTCCAACCCCTCCAGCGCCGGGATCAAGGGGGTGGCGACGTCGCGCGGCTCGCCCCCCACGGCCGGGGTCGGGTGCATCAGGCCCGCTAGCTCCAGCGCGTCGATCGGGGCCGCGAGCTGCGCGCGGATCGGGGTCGCCAGGTGCTGGATGTTCGCGATCTTCACCAGCTCCGGCTCCGGCGCCGCCGCCACCCAGACCGCGTGCGGGCGCAGCGTGCGCTCGATCCGCCGCGCGACGATCGCGTGCTCCTCGCGATAGCTCTCATCGCGCAACAGCTGCTCGCCCAGATGGTCGTCCACGGCGGGGTCGGCGCTGCGCCTGGTCGAGCCCGCCAGCGCCAGCGTGCTCACGCGGTGACCCTCGCGGCGGACCAGCAGCTCGGGGCTCGCGGCGATCAACGTCGCGTCCCCGCGCCCCACGCAGAAGCAGAAGCACGCCGGGAACGCCTCGCGCAGCACTCCCAACATCGCCGCCGGGTCATAGGCTTGCGGGGCGTGCGCCTGCACCTCGCGGGCGAGCACGATCTTCTCCAGCCTGCCCTCCCGGATCAGCGCTGTCGCGTGTTCCACCGCCGCCTCGTAGTGCTCGGCGGCATCGCGCTGCCCACGCTGTATCTCCCCGTCGGGGCGGGGTCCAGCAGCGGTAGCGTCCCCTTCTTCAGCTCCGCTAAGCGGCCTTCCAGGCGCTCCAACACCTCTTCGGAGGTGTCGTCGGGGGCCATCAGCGCCGCCAACGTCAGCCTCACGTCGGGCTCGTCCTTGTCGCGACCGCGCCCCCCTTTGGCGGCGCGCCTGATCGCGACCTCCGGCACGATCAGCGACGCGGGGTCGAAACCCTCCCACGCCGGCGTCCCCCCGCCCTCCGGCGCGAACGCGAACCCTCCCACCGCCACCGGGCCCGAGCGGTCGGGGTCGTCCAACGGGTCCCCCACCGCCGTCGCCGCCAGCGCGCGCCAGCGGTCGGCCACGCTCTGAAACCTCTCCGCGCCGGCGTCGCCCAGGCACACCGCCTCGCCCAGCGCCGCGAGCGCCGCGCCGCCCCTGTCGGGCTGCTCAAATGCGAACCACGGCTCGCCCTCCCTGCGCGACGCGCACACCACGGCGCTCGGGTCCACCCCGCCGGGCAGCCTCACCGTGCTCGTGGCCAGCGTCGGCTCACCGCCGCGCCTGGCCCTGCGCAGGGCCAGGTCCAGTCTCGCCCCCATCCGTTCGCGATCCTGCTCGCTCAGCGCGAACGGGCTCTCCAGGCGCTGCGTGTCGATTGTTGCTCTTCTGCCGTTCAAAGCTCTCGCAATGTCAACAGCTGCGGTAAGCGGCTTGGACCGCAACTCGATGCAAGGACTGGCTTTGGCTTACCCACCATTGCCCGCGTCTTCCTGCGCCTTCCTATGTCTCGACTCTTCCGCGTGAGATCGCTATCTCCCCCGTGCGCATCATCTCGATCAATCCGAACGGGCGCACCATGCCCTCGAACGCCTCGATCTTCTCCGTCGTGCCCGTCACCTCGACGATCACCGAACGCTTCGTCACGTCCACGACCTTCCCCCGGAATATCTCCGTGATCTGCATCAGCTCGCCCCGCTGCACGCCGTCCGCGGAGACCTTGAACAGGGCCAGCTCGCGCGCGACCGTGTCGGCCGGCTCCAGGTCGCGAATCTTCAGCACGTTCACCAGCTTGTGCAGCTGCTTCGTCACCTGATCGATCGGGTGCAGCGCCCCGTCCACCGTCAGCGTCACCCGCGAGATCTGCTCGTCGTCGGTCGGTCCCACCGTCAGCGTGTCGATGTTGAACCCCCGCCGCGCGAACAGCCCCGCGATCCGCGTCAGCACGCCCGACTTGTTCTCCACCAGGATCGACAGCACGTGCTTGCGCCCCGTCCGCAGACCCGTCGACGCCTGCAGCTCCTCGAGGCTCAGCGGCGCCTTCGTGCCCGGCTCACCCATCGCGACGCTCACCCCACCATCTCTCTCGCGGCCTTGCCGGCGGGAATCATCGGGTAGGTGTTCTCCTCGCGCGTCACCCGCACGTCCACCACCACCGGCCCGTCCGTCTCGATCGCGCGTCTCATGTCCTCCACGAGCGTCGTCTTGTCCTCGAACCGCATCCCCGTCGCCCCATACGCCTCCGCGAGCTTCACGAAATCCGGGAACTCACCCGTCTCCACGTGGCTGTATTTGCCGTCCCAGAACAGCTCCTGCCACTGGCGCACCATGCCCAGGTACCCGTTGTTCATGATGAACACCTTGATCGGGATCTGCTCCTGCGCGCACGTCGCCAACTCCTGCGCGTTCATCTGCACCGACCCATCCCCGGCCACACAGCACACCAGTCGATCGGGGCAGCCCACCGCAGCGCCCATCGCCGCCGGCAGCCCGAACCCCATCGTCCCCAGCCCACCCGAGTTGATCCAGCGCCGCGGCGCCGGGAAGTCGTAGTACTGCGCCGTCCACATCTGGTGCTGGCCCACGTCGCTCGAGACGATCGCCTCGCCCTTCGTCGCCTCGTACAGCGCCTGGATCATGAACTGCGGCTTGATCTCATTGTCGCTCGAGTCCTCATACCCCAGCGGGTACTTCGCTTTCCAGCCCTCGATCCGCTGCCACCAGTCGCCCAGCCGCGCGCCGTCGGCGCTCAGCGCCCGGTACTCGATCGCCAGCTTCGCCAACACGTGCTTCGCGTCGCCCACGATCGGAATGTGCGCCGGCACGTTCTTCGAGATCTCCGCCGGGTCGATGTCGATATGGATGAACTTCGCCTTCGGCGCGAACTCCGACAGCTTGCCCGTGATCCGATCGTCAAAGCGCGCCCCCACCGCGCAGATCAGGTCGGCCTCGTCCATCGCATAGTTCGCCGCCCGCGTCCCGTGCATCCCCAGCATCCCCAGCCACTGCTCGTGCGGCGCCGGGAACGCGCCCAGGCCCATCAGCGTGCACGTCACCGGGAAGCGGTCGCACGCCGCCAGCTCCACCAGCTCGGCCGAGGCGTTCGCGTTCACCACGCCCCCGCCCGCGTAGATCACCGGGCGACGCGCCGAGGCCAGCGCCTTCGCGGCCTGGCGGATCTGCTTCTGGTTGCCCTCCGTCGTCGGCTGATACCCCGGCAGCCGCACGTCGGTCACCGGCTCGTACTCGATCTCCGCCACGCGACAGGTCCTGGGGGATGTCCACGAGCACCGGACCAGGTCGGCCCGTGCGAGCGATGTGAAACGCCTCGTGTATGGCTCTCGGGATCTCCCGCGGGTCCTGGATCATGAACGAGTGCTTGACGATCGGGATCGTGATCCCCAGCGTGTCCGCCTCCTGGAACCCGTCCGTCCCCAACAGCTCCGTCCGCACCTGCCCGGTGATGAACACCACCGGCACCGAGTCCATCATCGCGTCGGTGATCGGCGTGATCAGGTTCGTCGCGCCCGGGCCGCTCGTCGCGAACGCCACCCCCACTTTGCCCGTCGCCTTCGCATACCCCTGCGCAGCGTGCCCGCCGCCCGCCTCGTGCCTGACGAGGATGTGCCTGATCCCGCCGTTCACGAACGCGTCATACGTCGGCAGGTTCGCCCCGCCGGGCAGCCCGAACACGACGTCCACGCCCTCAGCCTTCAGGCATTCCATGATTGCGTCCACCGCGCGCATAGCGGCAGTTTACCAGCGGGTTTTCGGGCGCTCAGATCAGGACGAGCCGATCGCCACGCCGATGGCCAGCGCGATCGCGCCGCCCACCGTCACGACCAGCAGGGACGAGCGCATCGACACGTGCAGGAACCGTTTCCTGACCCACGCGATCCCGAACAGCTCCACCGCGACCACGCATCCCGCGACGATCAGCGCCTTGTGCACGTCGGAGATCAGGAACGGCAGCGTGTGGAAGATGCCCCCCAGCGCCGTCATCCCGCCGGTGATCGACCCGCGCACGACGGCCGATCCGCGCCCGGTCTCCTCGCCCGTGTCCGACAGCGCCTCCGACCAGCCCATGCTCACGCCCGCCCCCAGCGCGGTGGCGAAGCCGACGAGCAGCGCGGTGTGCGAGCTCGAGGAGATCGCCGCCGCGAATATCGGCGCCAACGAGGAGACCGTCCCGTCGATCATGCCCACCAGCGCCGGCTGCACGACGCGCAGCACGAAGTCGGTCTCGTCCTTGAACCCCGCCCGGCGGATGAGGCGGGCGATCAGGCCTTCGCGTGCGAGGATCGCTCGTGGCGCCGGCTGCGTCCATCCCTGATTTATAGACAGCCCCCGACTTCGGGCTCCCTTATCTCGCCCCGCTCGAACGCACTCCGAAGCGCCCTGATCAGGCCGCGTCGGCGGCGCAGAGGGTGCGCGCCCGCGGATTCCGGCGCGATCACGACGTCCGGGTACTCCAGCTCGGTCCCGCACTTCGTGCAGATCGCGTCGTAGACCTTCGTCACCCGCCCGCAGCGCGGGCAGGCCCGGCGCAGCTCGTTGCGCTCGGAGCGGTACACGATCGCCGTCGCCAGGCCGATGATCGGCACGACCGCCGAGATCAGAAACCACAGCCAGAACGAGCTGCCCTTGATTTTGCCGACGATCCCGCCCGCCAGTCCGAAGCAGAGCGCGAGGAAGATGTAGGCCATCTCGGCTGATCCCGCCCTCAGAGCAGGACGCGTACCGCCCAGATGACCGCGACGATCGCCGCGATCACGAGCACGAACCCGGCAACCGCGACCGCGACACCGATCAGCACGTGCAGCAGGAAGTACCCGACGACCAGCAGCACCAGCACCGCCACGACCGTGCGAGCGAACGAGCTGCCCGATGCGAGATTCTGAGGAGACCGACTCATCGTCTCCTAAGGGTAGACGGTTCGCCGAGACAGGGGCCGGCGCGCGGAGGACGTGCGGCGACCCAGGCGCAGCTCGCGACTTGCGATAACGGTGCGGCCGGACGGGAATCGCCACCCCGCCCGGCTGCGCCCCGCTCACTTCCGGCCGAGGGAAGCCGGAGGAGATCTGTACAAGGAGACCTGTCCGTTCTGGTGCTTCGCTATGAACGCCCCAGACGGCCAAGCTCGCGCGCCATGCGATCCATCGCCACGTCCACCGCGCTCGTCCCTGAGCGCCGGCCGACACTCGCCAGCCGATAGCGACGGATCCGCGGCCCCCGGCTCGACACGTCATCCCCCTGCTCCGGCAACAGCACGAACCGGCGCGAGGACTGAGCGTTCGAATTGGCCACTGGTGGGTTCATGGCCAGCATATTGGCGCACCCCGCGCCGTCCTGCCTTTGGCCCACAGTCCAAAATGTGGGCCGCCGCGCGTGTTGCGGGTGCCAGCGACTTACACCGAGACAGGCTCGCGCTCGACACACGCGCCGGCGCCACGGCTCGGCCGGATGCCGGCGCAGGGTCAGATGCCCAGCTGCTCGTGGACCAGCTTCGTCGACCTCGCCGCCGTCGGCGCGGCCCTTGGTCTCGCGCATCACGTGCCCCACGATCGGGCCGATCGCCTTGGCGTTGCCCTCGCGCATGCGCTGCGCCGCGTCGGGATTCGCCGCGAGCGCCGCGGCGACGATCTCGCCCAGCTCATCTCCCTCGCCGATCGCCTCGCAGGCCCTCAGCCCGCACGATCTCAGCCGGCTCGCCACCCTCGGCCACGAGCCTGTCGAGCACCTGCCGGCCCGCGCCGACGCTGATCCGCTTCGCCGCCACGAGCCCCACGAGCGCGGCCAGCGCGTCGGCCCGCACGCGCGAGGCGGCCGGATCCTCGTCTTCGGCGAGGCGGCTCAGACAGGTCGGTGGCGATCCAGTTCGCGAGCGCCTGCGCCGGCGCCGGCGGGTCTGCCTGCAGCCGCGAGCGCCAGCCTCGAAGTAGTCGCCCAGCTCCGACCTGAACGCCAGCAGCCGCGCGCTGTCCGCGCTGACTCGCAGCTCGCGCTCGTACCTCTGCGCCCGATCGGCCGGCAGCTCGCCCAGCGCGGCGCGCGCGCGCGCGCGATCATCTGCTCGTCGATCGCCACCGGCACGAGATCCGGCTCGGGGAAGTAGCGATAATCGTGCGCCTCCTCCTTGCTGCGCAGCGTCGTGATCGCGCCGGAGGCCGGGTCGTAGTGCAGCGTCTCCTGCACCACCGCTCCCCCGCCCCGCAGGATCTCCTGCTGGCGGGCGATCTCCGCCCTGATCCCGCGCTCGATGAACCGGAACGAGTTCATGTTCTTCAGCTCCGTCTTCGTGCCGAGCTCCCGCGAGCCGACCGGGCGCAGCGAGATGTTCGCGTCGCAGCGCAGCGAGCCCTCCTCCATGTTCACGTCGCTGACACCCAGCTGGCGCAGCGTCGTGCGCAACAGCTTCAACCACTCGCTCGCCTGCTCGGCGCTGCGCAGGTCGGGCTCGGTCACGATCTCCGCCAGCGGCGTGCCGCCGCGGTTGAAGTCCACGACGCTCTCCCGCGAACCGTGAATGCGCCCGCTGTCGCCGACGTGCGTCAGCTTCGCCGCGTCGTCCTCCAGGTGCACCCGATGGATGCGCACCTCCCCCAGTTGCCCCCCGTTGCACAGTGGCTGGTCGTACTGGGAGATCTGATAGCCCTTCGGCAGGTCCGGGTAGAAGTAGTTCTTGCGGTGAAACACCGACCTCGGCGCGAGCTCCGAGCCGAGCGCCAGCCCGATCGTCAGCCCGAGATGGACCGCCTGCGCGTTCGCCACCGGCAGCGCCCCCGGCAGGCCCAGGCAGACCGGGCAGGTGCGCGTGTTCTGCGGCTCGCCGAAGGACAGCTCGCAGCCGCAGAACATCTTCGTGCGGGTCTTCAGCTGGACGTGGATCTCCAGGCCCGATGACCGCTTCGAGCTCAGACACGCGCCGCGCTCCCGTCGAACGCGAGCGCCCGCTCCAGCGCGTAGGCCGCGTCCAGCAGCCGATTCTCGCTGAACGCCCTCCCGGCGATCTGCAGACCCACGGGCAGCCCGTCACTGAGCCCGCACGGGATCGAGATGGCGGGAATGCCCGCGAGCGACATCGGCACCGTGCAGTAGTCGTTCAGGTACATCTGCAGCGGATCGCTCGTCTTCTCGCCCAGCCCGAACGCGACCGTCGGCGCAGTCGGCGTGAGGATGAAGTCGACCTGCTCGAACGCACGCGCGAAGTCCTCCGCTATCTTCGTTCTCACCCTTTGCGCGCGGCCATAGTACGCGTCGTAATAGCCGGCCGACAGCGCGTAGGTGCCGAGCATGATTCGCCGCTTGACCTCCGCGCCGAACCCGTCGTGGCGCGTGCTGCTCATACATCTCCAGCAGGTCCTCCGGGTGGGTGGGATCGGTGCTCCGCAGCCCGTAGCGGACCCCGTCGAACCGCGCCAGGTTCGAGGAGGCCTCCGCGGGCGCGAGCACGTAGTAGGCGGACAGCCCGTGCGGCGCGTGCGGCAGGCTGACGCTCTCCACGATCTCCGCGCCCAGCTCCGCGGCCCGATCCAAGGCGAGCCGGAACGCCTCGAGCACGCCCGCTTCGATCCCCTCGCCGGCCACCCCCACGCCATCTCCGCCCGCGGCAGCGCCCGTCCCGCCGCCGGTCAGCTCCGCCGGCACACCCAGCCTGATCCCGTCCAGGCGCTCGCCGCTCGGCAGCTCGATCGCGTGCGGGAACTCCAGCGAGGTGGCATCGCACGGGTCGCGTCCCACCATGTGCCGAAGCAACAGCGCCGCGTCGGTCACGTCGCGCGTCAGCGGCCCGGCCTGATCCAGCGAGGAGGCGAACGCGATCATCCCGTAGCGGGACACCGAGCCATACGTCGGTTTCAGGCCGACGATCCCGCACAGCGCGGCCGGCTGGCGGATCGAGCCGCCCGTGTCGGTCCCCAGCGCCCATGGCGCGAGGCCCAGCCGCGACCGCGGCGGCGCTCCCGCCCGAGGAGCCCCCCGGCACGCGTGTACGATCCCACGGGTTGAGCACCGGCCCGTAGGCGGAGTTCTCGTTCGAGGAGCCCATCGCGAACTCGTCCTGGTTGGTCTTCCCCAGAAGGCTCGCGCCCGCCGCCTGCAGCTTGCGCACGACGGTCGCCGTGTACGGGGGCTCATATCCCTCCAGGATGCGCGAGCCCGACTGACTCGGCACGCCCTCGGTGCAGAACAGGTCCTTGACCGCCAGCGGCACGCCCGCGCCAGGGGCGCTGCCGCGATCGCCACCCGCTCCGTTCGTACGCTCGGGCGCGACCCAGGTGAAGCAGTTCAGCTCGTCCGCCGCCGCGCGCGCGCGGTAGGCGTCGAACAGCTCATCGGCCGACAGCTCGCCCGCGGCGATCTTCCGCGCCGCCTCGGCTGCGGACAGGTCGATGATCTCGTTGCCGCTCACGCCTGCGGGCTCGGTACCGAAAATCCGCTCGCCGCTGACCGCGGGAGCCTGCGCCAACGCGACCTCGCGCGGCAGCGACGCGCGCGGCTCATCCGCGCGCAGCGCACCCGTCATCTCGACGACATGCGTCGTCGGCACCACCCCCTCCAGGTCGAGCTCGTCGATGTGCGCGACGTGGTCGAGGATCGCCGACAGCTCGCGCGCCAAAGGCTCGATCTCGTCCTCGTCCAGCCTCAGCCGCGCCAGGCGAGCTACGTGCAGGACTTCGTCGCGGTCGATCACGCGGCGCATTCTACGGAGACCTCGGGGAGCACCCGCCGCGACCGTGCGGGAAACGTCACCGCGGCGCTATCCCGCGGCGCCCGTGCCGTTGGGATGGGGCGCGGGCGGTGGCAGCGGCGGCGGTTCCGCCGGCTCATACAGCGACGAGCGTTCGTCGCGCAGCGACTGCCACGAGCCGACGAGCATCAGGATCGCGCCCGCGAGCGCCAGCCAGGCGCCGGAGCACAGGGATGTCGCGTGCTCGGGCCGCTCCAGCACCCGTACGATCGCCGCGATCACGGCCACGATCCCGAACAGCGTGCTCCACACCGCCGCCGCGACCGGCAGCGCCGTGCTGCGCTCGGTGATCGTGCTCACGACCAGCCCGAGCGCAGCGGCGGCCGCCGCGATCAACAGCACGAGCGCCGGCCCGAACGTGTCCCACGCGCTGAGCTTGCCGGCCGCGTTCTCATACCAGGGCAGGAACAGCGACACGATCACGCAGACGGCGCCCGCCAGCGCTAGCAGCTCTCCGAGGCGCAGGCGACGGAGGCTCATCGGCGTGACTCCCAGGGCGCCGCGCCGCCCACCCGGCGGGCACGGTCGCCAGGACGAGGACAGCTCGGCGGAGGTGACATCGGCGACATCTATACCTCGACTCCCGCCTGCGTGCGCGCTGCCTGCAGCGTGTTGCGCAGCAGGCAAGCGATCGTCATCGGACCCACGCCCCCCGGCACCGGGGTGATCGCCGAGGCGACCTCGCTGGCCGCCGCGTAATCGACGTCCCCGACCAGGCCGCTCTTGTTGTCGGCCTCCTCCGGCGTCAACCGGTTCATGCCGACGTCGATCACGACCGCGCCGGGCTTGACGAAGTCGCGCTCGATCAACCGCGCGCGACCGACCGCGGCGATCAGCACGTCCGCGCGGGCGCACACCGCGCGCAGGTCGCGTGTGCGCGAGTGGCACATCGTCACGGTGGCGTTGCGCGCCAGCAGCAGCTGCGCCATCGGCTTGCCGAACAGGTTCGAGCGCCCCACCACGACCGCCTCGGCGCCATCCAGCTCGCCATCCACGCTCTCGAGCAGCTCGAGCACCCCCAAAGGCGTGCACGGCCGCAGCCCGGGCAGTCCCAGCGCGAGCCGCCCCGCGTTGACCGGCGTGAGCCCGTCCACGTCCTTGTCGGGATCGATCATGCCGGTCAGCGTCGGTCCGTCGAGCTGCTCGGGCACGGGCAACTGCAGCAGGATGCCGCTCACGGCAGGGTCCTCGTTGAGCCGGCTGAGCAGCTCCGAGACCTGCTCGAAGGAAACATCGGCTCCCAGTCGATGATCGAACGGCGTCATACCCGCCTCCGCGCAGGCTCGCTGCTTGGAGCCCACGTACACGAGCGAGCCCGGATCCTCGCCGACGAGCACCGTTGCCAGACCTGGCGCTCGGCCGGTCTGCTCGGTGAACGTGCGCGCATCCTCCGCCACCTGCGCGCGCACCCGCGCGGCGATCGCCTTGCCGTCGATGATCGTGGCGGACATCGGGCGCAACCCTAACGTCTGCTGACCGGCGCGTACTCGGCCATCAGCTTACGTTCGGACCCATCGCCGGCGAAGCGCACGACGATCACCCCGCCCGGCTCCACGCCCGTAACGACGCCCTCGCCGAAGGCTGCGTGTACGACGTCCTCGCCCATGCGATACGTCTTCGCGGGGGTGGTCTCGGTAGCGCGGGAGGCCGCCCAGCTCTGCGCGGAGCGCCCGCCGATCGTGCGCCCGCCCGCACCGGCGCCCACGCTGGAGCTGAGTCGCATCTCCTCCTCACGGTCGGTCAGCTCCGCCGGAATCTCGTCCAGGAAACGGCTGCGCAAACCGTACGTGGCTTGGCCGAACACCGAGCGCCGCCGCGCGTAGGCCAGGTACAGCTCGCGCTTGGCGCGCGTGACGCCGACGTAGAACAGCCGCCGCTCCTCCTCCAGTCCGCCCTCGTCCAAGCGCGCGCGAGTGCGGGAACACGCCGTCCTCGCAGCCGACGATGAAGACGATCGGGTACTCCAGCCCCTTGGCGTTGTGCAGCGTCATCAGCGTCACCAGCCCCTCGTCCTCGCGACGGGAGTCCGCGTCGGCCACGAGCGCAAGCTGCTGCAGGAACAGGTCCAGCGTGTCGTCGTCCTCGGTCGCGGCGGCATCGAACTCGCGCGCCACCTCTACCAGTTGATCCAGGTTTTCCAGGCGCCCCTGCGCTTCGATCGTCTTCTCCGCACCTCCCAGCGCCTCCGCTTCCAGCGCGTCGACATAGCCCGTGCGCGAAAGCGCCGCTTCGAGCAGATCTCCTACCGGGACGCTCTGCTCGGCGAGCTCGGCGAGCTCGGTCATCGTCGACATGAACCGCTCGAGCGACTTGACCGCGGCGGCCCCCAGGCCCGGGATCCGATCGGCCGCGGCCGCCGCCTCCCACACCGACACGCCGATCGTGGCCGAGTGCGCGACGATGCGCGACAGCGACGTGCGCCCCAGCCCGCGACGGGGAGAGTTGACGATGCGCGTGAAGGCGACCACGTCATAGGGGTTGGCCAGCCACGACAGATAGGCGATCGCGTCCTTGATCTCGGCGCGCTCGTAGAACTTCGTCCCGCCGATCACCTGATAGGCGATCTCGCGGCGCACGAGCGTGTCCTCGATCACCCGCGACATCGCGTTCGTCCGGTACAGCACCGCGATCTCCGCACGCGCCGCGCCCTCGTCCACGAGCCGCTCGATCTCCCCCACGACGAACCGCGCCTCGCCGTGCTCGTCCTCCAGCTCGCGCACGTGGATCGGCTCGCCGTCGCCGCGGTCGCTCCACAGCCGCTTGGCGATCCCCCCGCGGTTGTTGGCGATCACCGCGTTCGCGGCCGACAGGATGCGCTGCGTCGAGCGGTAGTTCTGCTCGAGCTTGACCACCCGCGCGTCCGGGAAGTCGTCCTGGAAGTCGAGGATGTTGCGCACGTCCGCGCCGCGAAATCCGTAGATCGACTGCGAATCGTCGCCCACCACCGCCAGGTTGCGATGCCCCTCCAGCTGCACGCGCTCGCCGCGCTTGGGCGCCCGACCACCGCCGACGAGCAGCTGCAACAGCCGGTACTGCGCGTAGTTCGTGTCCTGGTACTCGTCCACGAGCACGTGCCTGAACGCGCGCGCGTAACGCGTGCGCACCTCCTCGTACAGCTCCAGCACGTTGACCGCGCGGAACAGCAGGTCGTCGAAGTCCATCGCGTTCATCCGCAGCAGGTCGCGCTCATACAGTTCGTAGGCGTCGGCGACCATCTCCTCGAACGGCGAGCCCACCGCCTGGCGATAGTCCTCGGCGGAGCGCAGCCGGTTCTTGGCGGCGGAGATCTGACTGTGGATCGCCGCGGGCGTGAAGCGCTTGGGGTCGATCCCCAGCTCGTCGATGCAGCGGCGCGTCAGCCGCCGCGCGTCAGCCTGGTCGTAGATCGTGAACTGGCGCGTGTAACCCAGCCGCTGCGCCTCGGAGCGCAGGATCCGCGCGCAGGCCGCGTGGAAGGTCATCAGCCACATCCCGCGCGTGTTCCGTCCCAATAGCCGCTCGACACGTCCGCGCATCTCCTGCGCGGCCTTGTTCGTGAACGTGATCGCCAGGATCTCCTGCGGCTGCGCCTGCTCGGTGTAGATCAGGAACGCGATCCGGTGCGTCAGCACGCGCGTCTTGCCGCTGCCGGCGCCCGCCAGGATCAGCAGCGGCCCCTCCCCATGCGTGACCGCCTCGCGCTGGGGCTCGTTCAGCCCCGCCAGCAGGCGCTCGATCCGCCCTTCCTCCTCGGGCGAGCGCTGGCCCGGGGGGCGCGGCTCGTCGAGGTCATTCGGCATGCGGCCCAGCATAGGGTCCACGCCGGAAGGGACGCGCTAATGGAAGGGACGGCGCTAATGCTTCCTCGGCCTGGGCCTGCGCAACCTGATGTGAGCTTTCGCGGTCCTGGCCTTCAGACCGGCCGCGTTGGCGACCGCTACGGCGAACGTGAGCTTCTCGCCATAGGGCAGTCCGGACGCCGTCGCTCGGAACGAGCCGGCCGAGAGCGTCTTCGGCGACATCCTCAAAGTCCTGGTGGTGTGACAGACCCTCCGCCTGGACGCCTTCTTGCCTTTTTTCTTCGGGCATTTGACGCGAACCGAGTAGGCAACGGTCGACTGTACGCTCACCGCCACGCCGTTGGGGTCCCACGCGGCGAACGACAACACACATGACCGCAGGTGGCACTTCAGTCCCCTGATCGCAGCGTTCGGGGGTGTCGTGTCGGGCGCAATCGCGGGTGTCGCCTGCGATCGACCGGTGCTGGTGCCACCCGCGTTACTCGCCTGCACGATGCACACGACGGTGGAGCCCACCAGACTGCCGAGGGGCGCGAAGACGTTGCCCGGTCCACTCTGGAGCATCTGAGCAGACCCGTTTTCCACCTGGAAGGCGTAGGCGAACGATGGCGACCCACTCCACCCGCCCGCATCACAGGTAAGTGGGAGGAAGGCAACCGGCGAGCTCCCAAACCATTTGATTTCCGGTGGCAAGGTCTGGCGCGGAGCCACCGGAGGCGATTCGTTGCCTTCGATGAAGTCGCGAATCTCGGGTGCGGCGATGTTGGTGAAGACGTCGGGTTGACCCACCGGGCATTCCTTTGTCCCGAAATCGACAATACCGACCTGTACGGGGGGGCTGCCCTCCGTCAGCGGACCCCCGCTGTCACCCTGACAGGTCGACGAGCTCGCCGACTCGGCACACAACAGCACGGCGGAGTTCAACTCCGACCTGATTGCGGCAGGCATCGCTGCTGATGGCCGTGAGCGTGGTCGAGTAGAGCTGGCCGGTCGGCTGAGCGCCTTCGGCGCCTTCCTCTTTGCCATAGCCACTGATGCTGAGCGTGGTACCCGGCGCCGGGGTCGCGCCGGCCGGCACAAGCTGTATGGCCTCGGCGTTCTCCGCTTCGGACAGTTCGAGCGGGGTGTTCAGCGTCAACACCGCCACATCGTCCTTGATTTCCGGAGAGACCGTGTAATACGGGTCGGTGCGGATGCCGGCGACACCCTTCACCTGGGTCGTGGAAGACAGTTCGCTGACATTCGAGACGCCGCTCGCGACCGCAAAGTCTTTGGCGGAGTGCGTGGTCGTGGTCCCCTCGACGTCTACACAATGAGCGGCCGTGAGGATATGAGTCGAATCGAGAATCGAGCCGCCACAGGAGGTTGTAAACGTCTTACCGCCTTCTTTGAAGGGACCGCCTTCCACATAGACCTGCCATGGAAACTGCGAGATCGAGGATTCCTGCCCATTGATGATGTAGGGGACGATCGGAGCGGGACCCGCGAATGCGGTGTCGGGTGAGGTGGCAGCGAGCGCCTGCGGCGCAGATGCGACTGCCGGGACAAGCGCCAACGCGGCGGCACACGCCACCAGGAGAGCGGATACGAGATGGCGACGGAGATGGTTTGCACGCAGAGCACGACTCATCGGGAGAGAATGTCTATCAAACGTGACCATCGTCAGAGCCGACAGAGACGACGCGTGGTGCTCAGGAAGCCTCAGCCTCAGCCGTCACCCGACGGCACGACATCCTGGCGCTCGATCGACAGCTCTTCGACCGTAAGGCGCCCGACGCTCAGCTCCTCCACCCGCAGGCGTCCGATCGCGCCGCGCTTGATCGCCAGCCTGCCGATCGCCAGCGCGCCGATCGCGCCACCGCCCAACGCGAAGGCTCCGATCGCGAGCGCGCCGAGCGATCCGGCCCCGAGCGCCTGCGCGCCGGGGCGCCGCGCACTGGGGTCCTCGCGGCGCCCACACGTGGCGCAACGCCGGCTGCGGGTGAGGACCACGAGCGACCTACCCCCCGGCCGGGTTGGGTCCGCGCATGGAACGCAGCGGCGTCACCTCCGCCACCGGCGCATCCGGCTCCTCCCCGGATAGCTCCCCGATGGCGCGCTCCAGCGCGCCGATACGACTCGCCAGCGCCTGAATCGCCTCGGCGATCGGGTCGGGCAGGTGGATCCAGTCGGCGTCCGGGCCCTCGACGCGGCGGCCTTCCACGCGCACCGGATGCCCGGGGTTACCGACGACCGTCGAGTTCGGGGGGACATCGGTGATCACCACGCTGTTCGCGCCGATCTTCGCGCCGTGACCGATCGTGATCGGCCCCAAGAGCTTCGCGCCCGAGCCGATCGTGACGTTGTCCTGCACCGTCGGATGGCGCTTGCCCGTCGCAAACCCGGTGCCGCCGAGCGTGACGCCCTGATACAGCGTCACGTCGTCGCCGATGACGGCGGTCTCGCCGATCACGACACCGGCGCCGTGATCGATGAACAGGCCCTGGCCGATCTGCGCCGCGGGATGGATCTCGATCCCGGTCAGCGCGCGCGAGACGCATCGAGATCGTCCGCGGCAGCAGCCGCACGCCCGACTCGTGCAACGCGTGCGCGACGCGATGGGCCAGCAGCGCGTGGATGCCGGGCCAGGTCGCGCAGATCTCCACCGCTCCCACGTCGCGAGCCGCCGGGATCGCGATCGCGAGCGGCGTCCATGTCGCGACGCAACTCTTTTGCGACCTGTGCAAGCACGCTGAGGCCGGGCATGCGAACAGCGTAGCGCCGCCCCGCTGCCTCTCAGGGTGCAAAAAATGCCTGCGAGACGTAGCGCTCGCCCGAGTCGGGCATGATCACGACTATCGCGCTTGCCCGCCGACTCCGGACGAGCCGCGACCTGCAGCGCGCCCCACAGCGCGGCGCCGCAGGAGATCCCCGCGAGCACACCCGCTCGCCGCGCGCAGGCCCAGGCGGTGTGGATCGCGTCGTCGTCGGAGACCGCGATCACCTCGTCGAGCAGCTCGCGGTCGAGCACGGCCGGCACGAACCCCGCACCGATGCCCTGAATGCGGTGCGGGCCGGGCGCGCCGCCCGAGAGCACGGCCGAGCCGCTGGGCTCCGACCGCGACGATCCGCAGGTCGGGGTTGCGTTCGCGCAGGTAGCCGCCCGCGCCGGTGATCGTGCCGCCCGTGCCGACGCCCGCGACGAGCACGTCCACGCGACCCTCCAGCGCGCGCTCGATCTCCGGGCCGGTCGTGCGCCGGTGGACCGCCGGGTTGGCGGGGTTGGAGAACTGGTCGGGCAGGAACACGTCGGGCTCTGCGGCCATCGCGCGCGCGGCCGCCACCGCCTCGCCCATCCCGCCGAGGGACTCGGTGATGTTCACCCGAGCGCCATACAGCCGCAGCAGGCTCTCGCGCTCGCGGCTCATTCCCTGCGGGAGCGTCAGCACGAGCTCATAGCCCTTGGCGGCGCACACGAACGCGAGCGCGATGCCGGTGTTGCCGGAGGTCGCCTCCACGATCGTCGTGCGCCCAGGCTCGATCCTGCCCTCCCGCTCGGCGGCCTCGATCATCGCCACGCCGATCCTGTCCTTGACCGAGCCGCCCGGGTTCTGTGACTCGAGCTTGGCGAACAGCTCCACGCCGTGCTCCGCGGCCGGCTCCGTCCAGCAGCCGCGGCAGCCCGACCAGCGGCGTGTCCCCGACCAGCTCCGCAATGTTGATCGGGATTCGCGGACATATCGCCCACGACAATAGTGGGCAGGCCCAGCGCGCGTCCGGCGGGCTCGGCGGGCGGCCTGCCGCGATCGACTCTCAGATGTAGTACATGCTCGCGCCGGCCTCGCGCGACTCGCGCTCGATCACGTCCGCGATCGTCGGTCTGCTCGAGCACCTTGCGCGCGGCCTGCGGCGGCGTCGGCGAACACCCCCTCGGCGTCGCGGCCGAGCGGGCCCGTCGAGCAGCTCGACGATCTCGAGCACCGTCACGCTCGAGGGCTCGCGCGCGAAGCGATAGCCGCCCTTGACGCCGCGCTGGGAGCTGATCATCCCGGCGCGCCTGAGCACCGCGAACAGCTGCTCCAGGAACTGCACCGGCACCTCGCGCCGGCGCGCCAGCTCTCCGATCGGCACCGGGTCCGAGCCCGCGCTGCGCCCCAGCTCGGCGAGCGCGAGCACGGCATACGGGGACTTGCTGGTGATCGAGATGCATCGCGTAGGCGCGATGCTAGGGAACTACAAGCCATCCGCGCTCGGTGGCTATGAGGACAGCCTGCGCGCGATCGACCGCGCCGAGCTTGCCGTAGATGTTGTGCAGGTGCGTGCGCACGGTGCTCGTGGAGAGCGTCAGCTCGTGGGCGATCTGCTTGTAGACCTTGCCTTCGGCGAGGCGCTGCAGCACTCCGAGCTCGCGCCCAGACAGCGGCGAGGGGTCGACGTGACGCTGGCGCTGGCCGGTGAGGCTCGGCAGCTCGTACATCACGCGCCGAGCTCGTCGGCCCCAAGGCCGAGCACGCGCGCGGTCTGCAGCATCTCCCCGGGCGAGACGACCGAGCCCTGCTCGTAGTGGGCGAGCATGTCCGCGAGACGCACGAACGCGACCTCGCCCTCGACGTCGGGGTTGTGGTGGCGCTCGATCGCGGTGGCGACGTTGCTGGGCAGTCCCCAACGGCGGATCAGCACACCGCCGACGAGCGCGTGGTCGACGCCCAGCTCGCGGCGCTCCTGATGGATGCGCTCCTCGGGCGTCCTGGCGCCGCGGTGCACCTGCGCGGGATAGCCGGGATAGGCGTGCAGCAGCACGAGCTTGCCGACGTCGTGCAGCAGGCTCGTGACGGTCAGGCGGTCGCGGTGCTCATAGCCGACCTCGGCCGCGAGCCGGTCGGCCGCGTGCTGGGTGGAGAGCGCGTGCAGCCGAAAGCGCTCCGGTGCCGCGTCCCACACGCTGGAGCGCTCGAAGAAGTCGAATGTCCGCACGCCGCGCGGCGAGCGCCTGCACGGTCTGCTCGCTCAGCGCCTCGACCGCGGCGACGATCGTCTCCACGCGCCCGCGCCGGCCCTGCATCTGATTGGCCAGGCGCAGCACGGCGATGCTGAGCGCTACGTCGGACTCCACCGCGGTGACGATGTCGGCGGTGGCCACGTTGTCCTTCTCGACGACCGCCAGCAGACGGTTGCGAGACTCCGCGAGTGCGGGGAACGCCTCGAGCGCCTCGAATGCGATCGTCAGGCGCCGGCCATGACCCTCTCCCTGGCGGCGCGGCTGATCCGCGGCCGGCGTGGGGGACGCGCCGTCGGATCCCTCGGGGATCGGAAGCGACCGCTTTGAGGGCCGGGCGCTCACGAGTCGTGGCGGGCCCGGCCTTGCGGGCGCCACTTTTGGTCTTGGTCGCTGTTGCCGGCATCGTCGAGGTCCCTATCGGCAGGCCTGGAGCGATGGTTGAGAGAAATCTTTCACCCCAACCCCAGGCGGCCGGTGAGCGTGACGCGCCGCCGCGCCATCCGCGCCACGCGTCGAGGCGCGGATGGAGCGAGCTTCAGTCGGCCCGCGGAGTATCCGGGCGTGGTGTCGCCGAAGCGAGCGCGCGATCGATCCGGCGCAACGTCTCATCCCTGCTCAGCAGCGCGACGCTCTCGAAGATGCCGGGCGAGACCGTCGTCCCGGCGATCGCCACACGCAGCGGCTGATAAACCTCGCGCGGCTTGGCTCCCAGGCGCGCGACGAGCGCCTCCGACGCCGAACCGACGTCGGACTCCGTGAACCCGTCGAGCCCGGCCAGCGCCTCGCGCGCCTGCCTCAACGTGGCCGTCCCCTCCGCGCCGAGCCAGCGCTCGCGCGCCTTGGGGTCGTCCACCGGCTCGCCCAGCAGTGGCCCCGTCAGCGGCCAGAAGTCCGCGAGCGTGTGGATCTTCTCCTGGCTGATCTCGACCGCGCGCGCAAGCCGGCGATCCTCGGCGGCGTCAGCGTGAGCGCTTTCGCGCAGGAACGTCGCGATCCGAGCGGTGAGCTCCTCGACCGGCAGGCTGCGAATCCAGACGCCGTTCAACCAGCGCAGCTTCGTCTCGTCGAAGCGCGCCGGGTTGCGGCTGACGCGATCGAGTCCGAAGCGCGCGATCAGCTCCTCGGTCCCAAGCACGGTCTGATCGTCGCCCGTGCCCCAGCCGAGCAGCGCCAGGTAGTTGCGCACCGCCCCCGGTAGGTAGCCGGCGTCGCGCAGCTCCTGCACGGAGGCGGCGCCGTGACGCTTGGAGAGCTTCTTGCCGTCCGGGCCGTGCAGCAGCGGCAGGTGTGCGTATACGGGCGGCGGCGTCCGCCGGCCGGTCTGCGAGTCCTCGAGCCCGACGGCCCGCGCGGCCTCCAGCACCAGCAGCTGCTTCGGGGTGTTCGACAGGTGATCCTCGCCGCGCACGACATGCGTGATGCGAGCGTCGAGATCGTCGATCGCGACCGCGAAGTTGTAGAGCACCGAGCCGTCGGCGCGCGCGATCACCGGATCGTCCATGTGGACGTGCTCGAAGCGCGTGTCGCCGCGGACGGCGTCATGGACGATCGTCGCGCCCTCCTCCGGCACCCGCAGCCGTATCGCCCCGCCGGACTCGGACTCGGACTCGGGCTCGCCGCGAAACCCGCGTTCGGCGCCGTGGAGCTGCTTGTAGGCCTTGACGTCCTCGGCGGTCGCGCTGGAGCGGTAGGCGTGGCCGCCGTCGAGCAGCGCCCTCAAGGCCTGCGCGTGACGCTCGGAGCGTTCGGTCTGCAGGATCGGCCCCTCGTCCCAGTCGAGCTCCAGCCAGCGCAGCGCGTCGAGGATCTGCTCGACGTTCTCCGCGGTCGAGCGCTCGCGGTCGGTGTCCTCGATGCGCAGCACCAGCTGACCGCCGTGATGGCGCGCCAGCAGCCAGTTGAACAGGGCGGTGCGCGCGCCGCCGATGTGCAGCGCGCCCGTGGGCGAGGGCGCGAACCTCACGCGCATCGGGCGCTCGGCGCTGTCGGACTGTTCGGACGGCGAATGCATAAGATCGCCGCCATGCTAATCGGAGCACACGTCTCGCCCGCCGGCGGTCTGCCAAAAGCGATCGAACGCGGAGTGCAGCGCGGCTGTGAGGCCATCCAGATCTTCAACCAGTCGCCGCGCATGTGGCGCCCGACCGCCTACACCGACGAGGACTTCGCGGCATTTCGCGAGGCGATGGACGACAGCCCGATCGGCGCGGTGCTGATTCACGCCGTGTATCTGCTCAACTGCGCCAGCGAGGACCCCGACATCCACGCCAAATCATTGGCCTCGCTGACCCATTCGCTGCGCGTGGGCGAGGCGATCGGCGCCGCCGGCGTCGTGCTGCATCCCGGCTCGGCGAAGACCGGGGACGTGGGCGAGGCGATCGCGCGCGCCGGGGAGACGATCGCGCAGGCGCTCGCCGACAGCGAGGGCTGTGAGCTGCACCTGGAGAACACGGCGGGCGCGGGCGGCACGCTCGGGCGCTCGTTTCAGGAGCTCGCGCAACTATTGGAGGCGGCCGGCGGGGACGAGCGCCTGGGGGTGTGCTTGGACTCCTGTCATCTGCTCGCCTCCGGGTATGACATCCGCACAACTGCCGGCATGAGCTCGGTGCAGCGCGAATGTACGCGCGCGCTGGGCCGTGGTCGCGTACGCTCGCTGCACCTGAACGATTCCCAGACGCCGCTGGGCTCCAACCGCGACCGTCACGCGAACGTCGGCACGGGCGAGCTCGGCGATGAGGGCTGCATCGCGTTCCTGTCAGCGCCGGGCCTGCAGAAGCTGCCGTGCGTATTGGAGACTCCGGGCGAGAATCGCGAAGGGCCCTCGCACGAGGAAATCGCGCTGGCGATGAAGCTGCGCGAACGAGGACTGCAAGCCCGCAAAAGCAAGTAGCCGCGGTGCGCTAGGGCCGCGAGCCTCCAGATCAGCCGGCGAGCGCCTCGGCGACCGCGGGTGTGGAGGTGAAGATGCTCTCCAACTCTGCCCTCACGCTCGGCGTGTTCTGCACCCGATACGCCTCGCCCAAGCGCAGCCTCCGCATGCCCGCTGCAGTGACGATCTCGATCCACATCTCGGCCGGTCCGGGATAGTCTGCGGCGAGCTGCTTGACCTCTTCGATCGCGCCCGGCGATACGCCCGCGAGGTCCACGCGCACCGACATCGGCCTGGCGAGCGAGACGGCCGTGCGGGCATCCACGTCGGCCCGTCTGCGAGCGTCCTCGATCTCCTGCTCGGAGGGGGCGAACACCTCGACGGTCTGCACGATGATGCAGGTCTTGCCGGCTTCCTTGTGATCGACCCTTCCGCGCACGAGCACCACCTGGTCGACCGCGAGCGCGGCCTCGTGCTCGGACAGGGCCTTGCCGAACACGAGCATCTCGACGGCGCCGCCGAGGTCGTCGAGCGTGGCGAACATCATCGGATCGCCCGAGCGGGTACGGATGCGCTTGGCCTCGACGATGATCCCGCCGACCGTCACCCAGTCCTTGTCGCGGCGATCCGTCAGTGCGGTCAGCTGGCAGTCGGTGCGCGCGCGCAGCGCCTCGCGCAGCGGCTTGAGCGGGTGCGCGGACACGAACAGGCCGATCGCCTCCTTCTCGACCGCGAGCAGCTCCGCCTGGTCGAACTCCTCGGCCGGGATCGGCGGATGAGCCGGCCGTGCGAACGCCGCGCTCACATGGGCGCCGGCGCCCGCGATCGCGCCCCCGCCGAACCCGCTCGCATCGCCGGCTGCGTCCTCTGAAGAGAGAGCGCCCGGTTCGGGCGCGAGATCGAAGATCGAGCCCTGTCCGATCTGCGCATCCTGCTGAGCCTTCTGGCCCGCGGCCTGCGCCTGCTCGAGCACGCTGAGCATGCCCTTGCGGCTCGCGCCGGTCGAGCCCAGCGCGCCGCACTTGACCAGCGCCTCGATCGCCTTCTTGTTGACCGCGCGGCTGTCCACCCGCTCGCAGAAGTCCCACAGCGAATCGAATGGAGCCCCATCCCCGGAGTCCGATCCTTCGCGCGCGCGCTTGATCGCCTCCACGGCCTGATACCCGACGCCCTTGACGGCATCCAGGCCAAAGCGGATGTTGCCCTCCACGACCGTGAACTCGTGGTCTGAGAGGTTGACGTCGGGCGGCAGGATCTCGATCCCCATCTCCTCGCAGCGCGCGACGAAGAACGGGACCTTGTCCTTGGTCGACATCACCGAGGAGATCAGCGCCGCCATGTACTCGGCGGTGTGATTCGCCTTCAGCCAAGCGGTGCGGTAGGCGATCAGCCCATAACAGGCGGCGTGGCTCTTGTTGAACGAGTAGTCGGCGGACTTCTCGTTGGTGTTCCACAGGAACTCGATCGTCTCGGGCGTGGTGCCGGACGCGCGACAGCCCGCCACGAACTCGGGCTTCAGCGCCGCCATCGCCTGCCGGTTCTTCTTGCCGATCGCCTTGCGCAGATCGTCGGCCTTCGCGCCGGAGAAGCCCGCGAGCTCCTTGGAGATCTGCATCGCCTGCTCCTGGTAGAGAATCACCCCGTTGGAGGACTCCAGGATCGGCCGCAGGCGCTCGTCCGGATAGGAGATCGCCTGCGGGTTGTGCTTGCCCTTGGCGTACACCGGTATCTGGTCCATGGCGCCCGGGCGGTAGAGCGCGTTGAGCGCGACGAGGTCGTTGAACTCGTCCGGACGCACCTTCTTGAGTGCCTCGCGCATCCCCTCGGACTCAAACTGGAACACACCGGTGGAGTCGCCTCGCGCGAGCATCTCATACGTTCGCGCGTCATCCAGCGGCAGCGTCGTCATCTCCGGGCGCTGCCCGGAGGAGCGCTCGATGATGTCCAGCGCATCCTCGATCACATCGAGGTTGCGCAGGCCGAGGAAGTCCATCTTCAGCAGGCCGATGTCCTCGATCGGCTTCATCGAGAACTGAGTGACGGTGCGAAATGCCTTCTCCCCGTTCTCATCGGCGCCGGCGTCGGCGAGCTGCAGCGGCACGATGTCGGTCAGCGGGCGGTCGGCGATCACGACGGCCGCGGCGTGGATCGAGCTGTTGCGCACGATCCCCTCCAGCCCCTGCGCGACGTCGATGATCTGCTTTGCGACCGGCTCCTCGTCGCAGGCCTTGCGCAGCGGCTGCCCGGGCTTCAGACATTCCTCGAAGGAGGGCGAGCGGCCCATGATCGGGTCGGGGATTAGCTTCGCCAGACGGTCGCCCGTGCCGTAGTCCAGACCCAGCACCCGCGCCGCGTCGCGGGTGGCGGCGCGCGGGAACATCTTGCCGAACGTGACGATCTGCGCGACCGACTCGCGCCCGTACTTGTCGGTCACGTATTTCATCACCCGCTCGCGTCCGCGCACGGAGAAATCGATGTCGATGTCCGGCATCGACACGCGCTCGGGGTTCAGGAAGCGCTCGAACAGCAGGTCATAGCGCAGCGGATCCACGTCGGTGATCGCCAGGCAGTAGGCGACGATCGAGCCGGCCGCGGAGCCGCGCCCCGGTCCCACGGCGATGCCGTTCTCCTTGGCGTAGCGGACGAAGTCCCAGACGATCAGGAAGTAGGCGTTGAAGCCCATCCGGTCGATCACGCCCAGCTCCATCTCCATGCGCTCGATCGCCTCGGCCGGCGGCGGATCGCCGTAGCGCAGCGTCAGACCCTCGAGCACCCGCGCGCGCAGGTAGTCGCGCTCGCTGGAGCCGTCGGGCGTGCAGTAGCTCGGGATCAGCTGCTTGCCGAGCTCCAGCTCCACCGAGCAGCGCTCGGCGATCTCCACCGTGTTTGCGATCGCCTCCGGCCACTGCGCGAACGCGTCGGCCATCTCCGCGTTGTCGCGCAGGAAGAACTCGTTCGTGTCGAACGTCAGCTTCGGCGCGGCAAGCGTGCTCTTGGTCTGCACGCACAGCAGCGCGGTGTGGTGGTCATAGTCCTCGCGACGCAGGTAGTGCACGTCGCCGGTGCCCACGAGGCCGCCGCCCAGCTCGCGCGCGATGCGCACGATTCCCTCGTTGCACTTCTCCTGCGGTGCGAGCCCGTTCTTCTGCACCTCGAAGTAGACGTTGTCCGGACCGAAGATTCGCCGCAGGTCATCGGCGTGGGAGCGCGCGTCCTGCGGTCGATCCTCCAGCAGACGCTGACAGAAGCGCGAGGCCAGACAGCCGGTGAGCGCGATCACGCCGTCCGAGTGCTGCTCGATCTGGTCGAGATCGACCGTGGGCTTGCCGCGATTGAGCCCTTCCAGGAAGCCCGCCGAGGAGAGCTTGACGAGGTTGCGGTAGCCCGCGTCGTTGCGAGCCAGCAGCGTCAGGTGGTTGCGTTGCACTTTCGGGGACCCCGGACCGGCAGCCGCCGCGGCGTGGTCGTCGACGAGATAGATCTCACAGCCGACGATCGGCTTGACGCCGTGCTTGGCGCAGGCCTTGTGCAGCTCGACGGCTCCGTTCATCACGCCGTGGTCGGTGAGGCCGAGGGCGGGCTGGCCGAACTCCGCCGCGCGCGCGGCCAACGCCTCGATCTTGCACGCCCCATCGAGCAGCGAGTACTCGGAGTGGACGTGCAGATGGGCGCAGGTCGGGGCGGTCACCGGCATCTGATGTTAGGCGCCACGGCGGCGGACGTTCAGCGCCTGCGCCGCTGTTTGCGTCTTAACCGCCAACGTCCGATCAGCGACATGCTGTGCTTGTGCGGCGCGCGCGCGACAGCGGGCCTCGCCGCAGCGGGCGTCGTCACAGCGGACGTCGTATCCGGCCCCACCGCGACGCTCTCCTGCGCGCGCGCGCGCAGTCGCTCGACGGCAGCGGCCAGCGCGTCGGCCATCTCCTCGCTGCGCGGACGGACTGAGGACTCGTGCGGAGGCTGGGCATCGACAGTGCCGCGCAGTCTCATCGCCACGTCCTTCAGCTCGCTGACGGTCGTGGCCATCCGGCGATGGCTCTCGCGGATCGCCTGAAGCGCGCTCTCCACGTTCTCCAGGCGCTCGGCCAGCTCGGAGGTTCGACGCCCGTCCCGCTCGGCTTCCTCCAGGCGCCGCTGCAGGCTCGAGACATGGCCCTCGAGCGTCTTGACCGTCGCCTCGGCCGTCTCGGCACGGCGCAGGAGGGCGCTCTCGCCGGACTCCACGGCGCGGCGCGCGCGGCGCTCGGCGAGCAGGTCGCGCTCGCTCGTGGGCGACGGCCCGCCACGCGGCACCGGCGTCTGTGAGGACGAGGATGATCCCTCTGCGATCATGCTTATGAGATTACGTCTCCGACCGGACGCGTTCGACGCGCGCGAGGCCCTCCGGCGTGACGCGAGCTCAGGCGTCGTGGCGCAGGCGCCAGGCCATGCGCGACTGCAGCGAGAACAGCTCGATGAAGCCCGGCGAGGCCGCCTGGGAGAACAGGCCGCCGGACTGCGAGAACGACGCGAGGCTCGCGTCGTAGACGGCGTTCGGCGAGGAGCGCGTGAGGACGCGGACGCTGCCGCGGTAAAGCTTGAGGCCGATCGTGCCCGTCACCTGCTCGTTGACGCTGTCCATGTAGGCGTCGAGGTCTGAGCGCAGTGGCTCCCACCACAGGCCGGCGTAGACCAGGTAGGCCCACTGGTGGTCGAGCTGGGGCTTGAACTGGTTCTGATGGATCGTGCAGACCAGGCGCTCGAGCTCCTGGTGGGCCGCCAGCAGGATCGCCGCCGCGGGCGCCTCGTAAATGTCTCTGACCTTCAACCCGACGATGCGATCCTCGATGTGGTCGATGATCCCGACGCCGTGGCGCGCGGCGATCTCCGCCGCGCGTTCGATCAGCGCCACCGGCTGAAGACGCTCGCCGTCGAGGGCGACCGGCACGCCGCGCTCGAACTCGACCTCGACGGTCTGTGCCTGCTCGGGCGCCTCCTCGGGGCGGGTAACGAGCTGGAACACGTCGTCCTCGGGCGCATGGGCGAGATCCTCGATCCAGCGGCCCTCCGAGGAGCGTCCCCAGAGGTTGTCGTCGATCGAGTAGGGCGTCGTCTCCGCGCCGCCTTTGATTGGGATGCCGTGCTCGCGCGCGTACGCGATCTCCTCCTCGCGGCCCATCTGCCACGAGCGCACCGGCGCGATCGTGCGCAGCTCGGGCGCGAGCGTCGCGACGGTCGCCTCGATGCGCACCTGGTCGTTGCCCTTGCCGGTGCAGCCGTGGGCGATCGTGTCGCACCCGCTCGTGCGCGCGTGCTGCACGGCGAGCTTGGCGATCAGCGGCCGCCCAAGCGCGGTGAACAGCGGATAGCCGCCGCCGTACAGCGCGTTGGCCTTGATCGCCGGGAGCAGGTACTCGCGCGCGAACTCCTCGCGCGCGTCCACGACGTGACACTCCAGCGCGCCGAGCTGCAGCGCCTTCGCGCGAATCGCCTCGTAGTCCTCGCCCGGCTGTCCGAGGTTGACGGTCAGGCACACGACCTCCGCGCCATAACGGTCCTGAATCCACTTGAGCATCACGCTCGTGTCCAGCCCCCCGGAGTAGAGCAGCAGTACGCGACCGACCTGCTCGGGGTCGGCCTCGTAGGAGGCGGTGCGCGGGGGGAAGCCCTGCTCGGGTGAGTCGGCGCTCATCGAGGCGCGAACCCTATCCGCCGTCGCCTGTGGCCAGCGCCGCGCCCAGGCGCTCCAGCGCCGTGTCGATCTCGGACTCGCCGACGATCAGGGGTGGCAGCAGGCGCACGGTCGTGGGGCCAGTGGCGTTGAGGATCAGGCGCTGCTCGAGCAGCGCGCGGCGGACGACATCGGGTGCGGGGATGTCCAGCTCGCACGCGAGCATCAGCCCGCGCCCTCGTACCGACAGTACGTGCGGGAGGGATTCCAGGCCGTCATGCAACCGGTGGCCGAGCTCGGTCACGCGCCCAAGCAGTTGCGGATCGTCGATGACGTCCAGTGCGGCAAGAGCTGCGGCGGCGATCACGGGGCCGCCCGAGAACGTTGAGCCATGGTCTCCGGGCTGGAACACGTCGGCCAGGTGCGGGGCGGTGACGAGCGCGCCGATCGGCAGGCCGCCGCCAAGCGCCTTGGCGACCGTCATCGCGTCGGGGATGACGCCGGTCTGCTCGTAGGCCCACAGCGTGCCGGTGCGGCCCATTCCGCACTGGACCTCGTCGAACACGAGCGCCGCGCCGTGCTCGTCGCAGGCTTCGCGCGCGGCCTGGAGCGTCTCCTGCGAGAGCACGTTCACGCCCGACTCGCCCTGGATCGGCTCGAGCAGCACGGCGGCGGTGCCGGCATCGACGGCGCCCGCGATCGCCTCCGGCGTGGGGTCCACGGCGCGGAAGCCCGGGACCAGCGGTGCGAACGGCGCCTGCTTGGCCTCCTGAGGCGTGGCCGAAAGGGCGCCGTAGGTGCGCCCGTGAAACGCCCCGTACACGACCACGACATCTCCCCCGGGGTGGGCCTTGCGCACGAGCTTGATCGCGGCCTCGCTGGCCTCCGCGCCGGAGTTGCAGAAGTACACCTTGCCCTGCAGGCTCGACTGCGACAGGCGCTCGGCCAGGCGCATCGCGGGCTCGGTGTAGAACAGGTTGGAGACATGCATCAGCCGGCCGACCTGCTCGCGCACGGCCGCGACCACGCGCGGGTGGCAATGCCCGACGTTCGTGACGGAGATGCCGCACAGGAAGTCGAGGTACTGATTGCCGTCCTCGTCCCACAGCCAGGGTCCCTCGCCGCGTACGAACTGCACCGGAGAGCGCGCGTATGACGGGACGACATGCTCGCGCTCTAGCGCCTGGAGGTCAGCCAGGTTCATGTGGAGGCCACTTCGCTCCCGCATGGACACGCAGGGCAAGCTGGGCAAGGACGCAGTGAGCGAAGTGTGCTGGCCGATCGGAGATCCCGTCGATCTACGATCGGTACACGAGTGATCGAGGACGCAGATCCAGCGCCGCCATACGTTTTCATGCGGCGGCTGCCTCGATCTTGGTTCCTATCCCGGCATCGGTGAACAACTCCAGCAGCAGCGAGTGCGCGAGGCGCCCGTCGAGGATGTGCGCCGCGCTGACGCCCGCGCCGATCGCGTCGACGCACGCCTGCAGCTTGGGACGCATGCCCCCCTCCAGCGCGTCAAGCGCAGAGCGGATCTCGGCGGTGCTGGCCTGTCCGATCAGCGAGTCGGGATCGGCCGGGTCGCGCAGCCAACCGGGGACGTCGGTGAGGAAGATGACCTTGTAGGCGCCGAGCGCGCCCGCTACGGCGCCGGCGGCCTCGTCGGCGTTGACGTTGTAGGAATGCCCGTCGCGGTCGGCGCCGACGGAGGCGATCACGGGGATGTAGTCGGATGCGACGTGGTTGAGCACGTCGACGTCGACATGGTCGATGCGCCCGACGAAGCCGATGTCCTCGCCTCCGGGCGCGGTGCGGCGGGAGACGCGAAACAGCGAGCCGTCGTCGCCGCACAGCCCGATCGCGGGCTGGCCGTGGCGGTTGATGCGCAGCACGATCTCGGTGTTGACCTTGCCGACGAGCACCATCTTGGCGACCTCGACGGTGCTCTCGTCGGAGACGCGCAGTCCGCCGACGAACTCGACGGGCAGGCCGAGGCGCTGCATGTAGGCGGTGATGTCGGGACCGCCGCCGTGCACGACGATCGGGTTCAGACCGACGTACTTGAGCAGCACGACGTCACGCGCGAACTCCTCGCGCAGGCTAGCGTCCTCCATCGCCGCGCCGCCGTACTTGATGACGACGGTCTTGCCGTGGAACTCCCTGATGTACGGGAGCGCCTCCAACAGCGTTCCTACATCTCTCATTGCACAGTCCTCGGGTTGAATGGGTGGGAGACAATTAGGGTTCGTCGAGAAATAAATTGTGGGATTGGGGTGTTTGGATGGTGGATGCCAGACGACGCACGCGAGCGCAGGCGTGCTGGTGGCACGTCGAGCATCGTGGGTGGCGGCTGGCGCCGCCAGACAGGCGCATCCAAGCCGCAAGTTATTTCTCGACGGACCCTTACGCGGAGCGCCCGCATCGAGGTGGATGTCGCCGGTCGCAGCGGGGGCTGGTCGAGACGGAGCGCTTTTGGTGTCTCACGCGGGCTCATGTCGTGTACTCGGCGTTGATGCGGACATACTCGTGTGACAGATCCGAGAAGAAGACCTCCGTCTCGGCCCCCTCGCCGGGCAGGACGATCTCATACTCGACTTCGTTCGCCTTCAACGCCTCGGCCAGCTCGGCCTCGTCGTAGGGAATGGCGGCGCCGGCCGAGCAGACGGGGATGCCCTCGAGCGTTATGTCCACAGCCAGCGGCGTCGGAAACCAGTCCCGCCCACCCAGGGCCGCGCCGACGGCCTGGACGATCCGACCCCAGTTGGGATCGGCGCTGTGCAGCGCGGTCTTGACGAGCGGCGAGTTGGCCACGCCCCGCGCGGCGGCCTCGACGCCCTCCAGGTGCCCTCCGCGCACGATCACGCGCGCGATCCGGGCGGCGCCCTCGCCGTCTTTGACCATCAGGATCGCGAGCTGGCGCAGCAGCGCGTCGAGCGCCTCGCCGAAGCGCAGCTCGTCCTCGCTCTCCGGCGCGACCCGCACGCCGGAGGCACCCGAGCACATCAGGATCGCCGTGTCGTTCGTGGAGAGCTGCCCATCGACCGAGCAGCGGTCGAAGGAGCGCTTGACGCACACGCCGAGCAGCAGGTCCGCCGTGTGGGGCTCGAGCACGGCGTCGGTCTGCACGAAGCAGAACATCGTGGCGAAGTTCGGAGAGATCATGCCCGCGCCCTTGCATTGCGCAGTCAGATGGACCGGGCCGCCGGAGAGCTCGACCTCCAGGCAGGCGCGCTTCTCGAACGCGTCGGTCGTCTGGATCGCCTGCTGGAAGTCGGCGTCGCCCTCGCGGCGCAGCTCGCTGTAAACGGCGAGGATGCCTTTCAGCACCGCGTCGACGGGCAGGTACCAGCTGATGCCGCCGGTGGAGGCGAGCGCGACCGCGGACTCCCCCACCCCCACGGCCAGAGCCGCGGCGCCCTGGGTCTTGGCGGCGTCGTCGAGTCCACGCCGCCCGGTGGCGGCGTTGGCGCAGCCGGAGTTGGCGAGGATCGCGCGCAGCCCATCGAGCCGGCAGCGCTCCTGGCTGAGCAGCACGGGCGCCGCGGGGGTGCCGGTGGCGGTGAAGCGCGCCGCGCTGACGGGAGTCTCGGCGTTGCACACGAGCAGGCCGAGGTCGGGATTGCCGGAGGGCTTGATCCCGCACGCAACTCCCGCGGCACGAAAGCCGGCGGGCAGGCCCGCGGCCGGTCCGAGATCGCGCACGTGCTCGGGCGCCGGGACCCAGCGCGAGTGAAAGAACGGCTGCGGCGCGCCGGCGGAGGACCGATCGCCGAACACGTCGTTGCCGGCGCTCATGTCAATCCCTCCGTCTCTGGCAGCCCGAACATGATGTTGAGGTTCTGCACCGCCTGCGAGGAGGTGCCCTTCCAGAGGTTGTCGATCACCGAGAGCACGACCACCTTGCCGGTGTGCCCGTCGGCGGCGGCGAACACGCGGCAGAAGTTCGTCTCCTGCACGTCGCGCGTGCCGGGCGGCTCGGCAACGACCTCGACGAACGGCTCGTGGGCGTAGGCGTCCGCGTACAGCTCCGTCAGCTCGGCCGGCGCCACGGTGCGGGTGGTGGTCACGTAGCAACTCGCCAGCTCACCCTGATCGAGAGGGACGAGATGGGCCTGGAACTGAACGGGCATGCCCGCGCCGAGCAGGCCGAGCTGCTCCTCGATCTCGGGCGTGTGCCGGTGGCAGGCGACCTTGTACGGGAGGATGTTCTCGCCGGCCATCGACAGATGGGTCATGTCGTCGAACGTGCGCCCGGCGCCGGAGATGCCCTGCTTGGCGTCGATCACGATGTCGGCGATCACGCCCGCGCGGGCGAGCGGGGCGAGCCCGAGCACGGCCGCGGTCGGATAGCACCCGGGGTTGGCGACGATCTGCGCGCCGGCGATCTGCGCGCGATGCAGCTCGCTCAGCCCGTAGACCGCCTGGTCGAGCAGGTCTGGGCGCGGGTGCGGGCCGTACCACTGCTCGTATGTCTCGATCGACGCGAGCCGAAAGTCGGCGCTGAGATCCACGACGCGCGCGCCGAGCTCGCGCAGCGCGCCGACGGTGGGCGCAGCTGCCGCGTGGGGATAGGCGACGACGGCCGCGTCGAGAGGCCGACCGGTTTTGAGCTCGATCGCGAGTACATCAATGTCCAGCGGCTGGATCGTGAGCGGGACGCGGTAGCGGGGATAGAGGTCATCCAGGCGCCGGCCGACCTCTGAGCGCCCGGTCACGCCGATCAGCTCGAAGCGGGGATGGCGCCAGAGCAGGTGCGCCGCGAGCGCGCCCGCGAACCCGGTGGCGCCGGCGACGAGCACCCGCGGGGAGCCCTCGGCGAAGATCTGCGGAAGGTCCGTCGTGTCAGCCACGGAGCTCACCCCCCAGCTCGCTCAGCGCAGCGATTATCCGCTCGCGCACCGGCGCGACGTCCTCGTCGGTAAGGGTGCGGTCGAGTGCGCGGAAGGAGAGGGCAAGGGCGAGAGAACGCCTTCCCTCCCCCACCTGAGCGCCCGTGTAGACATCGAAGATCTCGGCCGTATCGAGCGTCTCGCCGCCCGCTTTGCGCACGAGGTGCAGCAGCTCGCGTGCGGACACCGCGACGGGGAGCGTGACCGCGAGGTCCTGGCGCAGCGCTGGGAACGGCCCGAAGGCCGTGAACGAGACGACCTCGGGAGCGACCGCGGCGAGGATGCCGAGGTCGACCGCGAACGTGGCCGTGCGCCCCAGATCCCAGCTCTCGGCCACGCGCGGGTGCACCTCGCCGAGGAAGCCAAGTCTCAGCGGCTCAGCGGAGGATCCGCGTGCGAGCACCTCGGCGCTGCGGCCGGGATGCAGGAACGGCCAATGCGCGGCCTCGCGCACCGACCAGTGGACGTGGAAGCGGTCGAGCAGCGAGCCAATCAGCGCCTTGGCGGCGAAGAAGTCGGCCTCGCCGCCGCGCCCACGCCACGAGGGGGGCTCCAGCTCACCGGCAAGGAGCACGCCGAGCGCGTGGTGTTCGTCGGCCGGGCGATCGCCGTCGGAGTCCTCGCCGGCGGTGCGATAGACGGCGCCGGACTCGAAGATCGCGAGGTCGGGACCGTTGCGCGAGACGTTGTGGCGCGCCGTGTCGAGCAGCGAGCCGAGCAGCGTCGGGCGCATGATCGACTGATCCTCCGAGAGCGGGTTTTCGATTCGCACGACGTTGCGCAGGGATGATCGGGCCCCAGCAGCAGCCGGTCCAGCAGCGCGGGCTCGGCGAAGCTCCAGCCGACGATCTCGTGCAGGCCGCGCCCGACGAGCGCGTCCTCGGTGGCGCGGCGCACCCGCTGGGCATGGGTCAGCCTGCCCGCCGCGCCGCGGCGCGCGGGCAGCGTTACCGGCAGTCGCTCGAGGCCGTCGATACGGGCGACCTCCTCGATCAGGTCGATCTCGCGGGTGACGTCCTCGCGCCGGACGGGCGGCGGGGTCGCCTGCAGTCCGTCGTCGACCTCAGTGGTGTGGAAGTCCAGTGCATTCAGGATCTGTGCCTGGCGGGCGCGGGAAACCTCGATGCCGAGGATCGCGCGCACCCGCGCCTCGCGCAGGCCGATCGCGGGCGGCGGAGCGCCCTCGCCGCCAATGTCGATCGTGCCCGGCGCCACGCTCGCGCCGCAGCACTCGATCATCAGCCTGGTGGCGACCGCCTGCGCCCACAGGCACTGCTCGGGTGCCAGGCCCTTCTCGAAGCGAGCAGAGGCCTCGCTGCGCAGCCCAAGTGCCCAGGAAGAGCGGTGGATGTTGGGCCCGTGCCAGTTGGCGACCTCCAGCAGCACGCGCGTCGTGTCCGGCTGCACCTCCGAGCGCTCGCCGCCCATCAGCCCGGCGATCGAGGTCGGGCCGTCTGCGTCCTCGATCACGACCATCTCCGCGTCGAGCGCGCGCGTCTGCCCGTCGAGCGTCGCGACCTGCTCGCCCTCGGCGGCGCGACGGACCGTCAGGTGCGCGCCCGCGACGCGGTCCAGGTCGAAGGCGTGCAGCGGCTGGCCGGTGAGCAGCATCGCGTAGTTGGTGATGTCCACGACGTTGTTGATCGGCCGCTGACCGGCGGCGCTCAGCCGCGCGGCGAGCCACGGCGGGGACAGGGCGATCGTGACGTTCTCGAACACGCGCGCGGTGAAGCGCGGGCAGAGGTCGGGACACTCCACCGTCACCTCCGCGCCGGCCAGAGCGCCTGGCGAGCCGGGGTCCTCGCACCAGGGCTCGGGCGTGAGCGGCGCCCCGGTCGCGGCGTGCAGCTCGCGCGCAACCCCGTAAACGCCGAGGCAGTCCGGCCGGTTGGGCGTCACCTCCAGCTCGATCACCTCGGTGGCGATCGGCAGGACGTCTGCCAGCGGCGTGCCGGGCGCTGGACGATCGGAGATCCCATCGTCCAGCACCATGATGCCTTTGCCGCCGGACCCGATATCGAGCTCGGACGCGGCTAGGATCATGCCTTCGGAGACGACGCCGCGCAGCTTGGCCTGCTTCAGCTTGCTGCCGTCGGGCATCACCGCGCCGGGCCTGGCGACGGCGACGGTCTGTCCCGCCGCGACGTTCGGGGCGCCGCACACGATCGTCGCGGGCTGTTCCTCGCCGAGATCGACCGTGCAGACCTTCAGCCGATCAGCGTCGGGGTGCCGCTCGGCGCTCAGGACGCGCCCCACGACGAAGTTCTCCGTCGATGGGACCCCGTGGTGGTGAATGGCCTCGACCTTGGTGCCGGTCATCGTCAGGCGCTCCTCCACGCCGGCGACGTCGAGGTCGGGATCGCAGTATTCGCGCAGCCATCCGAGCGGGACTCTCATCTCGGTCCCATCCTCCTGTCGGCGACGCCGCAGGCATCGATGAACATCCCACGCCTCGGGCTCATCCGAACTGCTCCAAGAACCGCAGGTCGTTCTCGTAGTAGAGCCGCAGGTCGGGGATGCCGTGCATGAGCATCGCGATCCGCTCGATCCCCATGCCCCAGGCAAAGCCCTGCACCCGCTCGGGGTCATAGCCCGGGGAGTTGGCCTCGGTGGTGGCTACGTAGGAGTACACGTTCGGGTCGACCTCGCCCGCGCCGAGCACCTCCAGCCAGCCCTCGCCCTTGCACAGATAGCAGCGTGAACCGTCGCCGAGGAAGCCCTTGCCGGAGCAGTGAAAGCAGGAGACATCGACCTCGACGCTCGGCTCGGTGAAGGGGAAGAAGTGCGGGCGCAGACGCACCTCGCGCTCATCCCCGAACATCTCGCGCGCGAACACGAGCAGCGTGCCCTTGAGGTCGGCGAGCGTGATGTCCTCGTCCACGGCCAACCCCTCGATCTGGTGAAACTGGGGCGTGTGCGTGGCGTCGGAGTCGGGACGGTAGACGCGCCCGGGGATGACTACGTACAACGGCGGCGGGTGGTCCTCCATCGCGCGGATCTGCATCGGCGAGGTATGCGTCCGCAGAACCGTGTCCGGTGCTACGTAAAACGTGTCTGTACGCGCGCGCGCGGGATGCGTCGGGGAGTGGTTGAGCGCATCGAAGTTGTAGTGAACCGTCTCGATCTCGGGGCCCTCCATGACGGTGAAGCCGAGCCCGAGGAAGACGTCTTCCAGGCGCCGACGTGTGCTTGTGAGGACGTGCAACCGCCCGATCGGCTGCGAGGGCGCTCCGGGCAGCGTCACGTCGACGGCGTCCTCACGCAGCCGGCGCTCCAGCTCGGCGGCGCCCAGCTCGGCGGTTCGCGCCTCGATCAGGCCCTCCAACTCCTGGCGCGCCTGGTTGGCGGCCTTGCCGACCGCCGCCCGCTGCTCGGGCGGAAGTTCGGCTACGCCACGCAGCAGCTGGGGCAGCTCGGCCTTGCGCCCGAGATAGCGAACCCGCAGCTCCTCCAGGGCCTCGCCGCCGTCGGCCCCGGCGATTGCCGCCCGCGCCTGCGCGCTCAGCTCGTCGATCCGCTCGATCATGACGCTCGGACCCTAGTCGAGCGGCGGGTCGTAGTCTCGTACAGCGCGACTGTCGCAGCCATGGCGACATTCAGCGACTCGGCGGCGATGGGGATATGGGCGACGTGCTCGCATGCGCTCACGACTTCCTCGGGCAGCCCGGAGCGCTCCGAGCCGACGAGCAGCGTGAGCGCTCCGGGCCTTCGGTCGCATCGCCGAGCCGCGTACACAGCTCCGCCAGCGGCTCGCCCGAGCCGGCGACGAGCGCGACACGCTCGCCCGGCAGCGACGCCGAGCCGTATCGACCACCCGCGCGAGCGCGACGGCGAACAACGCTCCCATGCTCGCTCTTACGGCCTTGGGCGAGTATGGATCGGCGCAGTCCGGCCCGAGCGCCACGCAGGAGGCGCCGAAGGCGAGCGCGCCGCGCAGCACCGTGCCGACGTTGCCGGGGTCGCGGACGCCGTGCAGGTACACGCACAGCGGGCCCACGGGCGCGTCCAGCCAGCGCTGCTCGTAGACGCCGATCGCGCGCGTGCCCGAGCCGAGCGCCGACACAGCGGCGAGCGCCTCGGGCGCCACGTCGGTGAACCGCGCTCCGCCGAGCTCACAGCCCGCCACGCGATACCCCTCCATGGCCGGCCACCCGGCGCGCTCGGCGGCGATGATCAAATCCTCGCCCTCGGCCGCGAAACGACCGCCGCGCTCACGCTCGTGCCTGCGCGTCAGCCGGCGCAGCTCCTTGAGATGGGGGTTGTGGGGGGAGGTGATGGTCATTGCGGGCTGAGGTGGTGAGCGAGGGCTGAGGTGGTGAGTGTCGGCTGTTCTCGGTAGTCGTGTGGCCTGTGGTGGACCTGGTCTATGTGTGATGGATATATGAAGTTCGGGCGGTCGGCTGCGATTCGGGTGGGAGCACAAAAAAGGCGCCGTCCGTTAGGAGCGACGCCCGGAGCGTGTCGATGTCGGCGGGGTACTCAGGCGGCCGACGCCGACGCCTCGCGGGCGGTCTCGGCAAAACGTCGGAACGTGTCGGCGTCGCGCACGGCGATATCGGCCAGCACCTTGCGGTCCAGCTCGATCCCGGCGAGCGACAGGCCGTGCATGAACTGCGAGTAGCTCATCCCGTTGAGGCGGGCGGCGGCGTTGATGCGGGTGATCCACAGCCGGCGAAAGTCGCGCTTGCGGTTGCGCCGATCCCTGTAGGCGTAGGAGTCCGCCTTCATCAGGGCCTCCTTGGCGCGCTTGTAGTTCGAGTGCGCCTGGCCGCGGAATCCCTTCGTCTGTTCAAGCGTCGAGCGACGCTTCTTGCGCGCGTTGAGCGAGCGCTTCACCCTGGTCATTTGCCTGCTCCCAAGAGCTTCTTGACACGCGGCGTGTCGTGCGGGGAGAGAATCACCGGGCGGCCCAGCGCGCGCTTGTGCTTGGGCGACTTCTTCTCAAGGATGTGGCTCGTGAAGGCATGCCTGCCCCGCACCTTGCCGGAGGCGGTGACTTTGAAGCGCTTCTTCGCGCCGGAGTGTGTCTTCATCTTGGGCATGGCGAGCGCAACAGTATGACATGCCCGGCCCGATGCGCCGACCCCGATTCGACCGGGAGCCGCGGCGTCGCTCAGGCGGCCGTGTCCTCGCCGGCGGCCGCGGAGGGCTCGGGCGAGGAGGGGGCGTCCTCGGCGCCGTCCGCACCGGAGGGCTCGAGCGAGGAGGGAGCACTCTCGGCGCTGTCCGCACCGGCGGCTTCGCCGCCGTTTGTGGCGGCGGACTCCGAGGGGCCGGCGGCATCAGCGGCGGCGCCGTTCTCACCCGTGCCCGCGCCGCCGTTCTCACCGGCGACCGCGGCAGGCTCGACCGGTTCGACGCCGTCCGGCGCCGGACTGTCCCCGTCCACCCGTCCCGCGAGCACGGCTTTGGAGGGGGCCATCATCATCGTCATGTTGCGCCCTTCCTGCATCGGGCGCTGCTCGACGACGCCGAGCTCGGAGAGCTCCTCGGCCAGGCGATCGAGGATCATCGTGCCGCGCTCGGGATGGGTGACCTCGCGCCCGCGGAACATGATCGTGACCTTGACCTTGTCCTTGTGCTTGAGGAAGCGCTCGACGTGGTGCTTCTTGGTGTCGTAGTCGTGCTGGGCGATCTTCGGGCGGAACTTGATCTCGCGCACTGTTATCTGCTGCTGGTGCTTGCGCGCCTGCTTGAGCTTCTGGGCCTGCTCGTACTTGTACTTGGAGTAGTCGAGCACGCGGCAGACGGGCGGGCGCGCCTCGGGGGCGACCTCGACGAGGTCCAGGTCGCGTTCCTGGGCGAAGCTGAGCGCGTCGGGCGTCTTCATCACGCCGATCTGATTGCCCTCGTCGTCGATCACGCGCACCTCGGGCACGCGGATGCGCTCGTTGACCCTGGTCTGGTCCCGCTCGGGCGGGCGCCGGTCGAACCTGCGAGGTACCGGCACTAGCTGTGGTGTCTGCGCGTCAAGCTGAAATCAGGCGTCGCGCTCTGAGGATGGGCGGGGTGTCAACGGGGCCGAGTATAGCTCTCCGCGCAACCGCTCGCCGAAGCTCGTCAACGCGACCGCGCCGGTGTCCCCGCCGCGGTGCTCACGGACCGACACGCTGCGATCGGCCTGCTCGCGTTCGCCGACGATCAGCATGTAGGGGATCTTGCGCAGCTCGGCGTCGCGGATCTTGCGTCCGACCGACTCGCCGCGATCGTCGCACTCGACGTACGCGCCGCTCGAGCGCAGCTCCTGCGCGACGCTCTGCGCGTAGTCGTTGTAAGGGTCTGAGACCGGCAGCACGATCGCCGGCACCGGCGCGAGCCACAGCGGCAGCTCGCCCGCGTAGTGCTCGAGCATGATCCCGATGAAGCGCTCCCAGGAGCCGAAGCAGGCGCGGTGGATCATCACGGGCGTGTGCTCGGCGTTGTCCGCGCCGGTGTACGCAAGCCCGAAGCGCGCGGGCATCGAGTAGTCGAGCTGAACCGTTCCCAACTGCCACGAGCGCCCGAGCGAGTCGGTCATGTGCATGTCGATCTTCGGGCCGTAGAACGCCCCATCTCCCGGGTTCAGCTCGTACTGCAGTCCCTGCTCGGCGAGCGCCGTGGTGAGGGCGCCCTCGGCACGGTCCCACATCGCCTCGTCGCCGATGCGCTCCTGCGGACGGGTGGAGAGCTCCAGGCGCACGTCGAAGTCGAACAGGGCGTAGGTGGCGAAGGCCAGCTCCAGGCAGCCCGGCGACCTCGGCCTGGACCTGCTCCTCGGTGCAGAAGATGTGCGCGTCGTCCTGGGCGAAGTGGCGCACGCGCAGCAGCCCGTGCAGCACGCCCGAGGCCTCGTTGCGGTGCAGCAGGCCGGGCTCTGAGTAGCGCACGGGCAGGTCGCGGTAGGAGTGGCGGCGGGTGGCGAACAGGTGGGCGTGCCCGGGACAGTTCATCGGCTTGACCGCGCCCATCTCCTCGCCGTCGGAGTCGACGGCGAGGAACATGTGCTCGCGGTACTTGCCCCAGTGCCCGGAGGTCTTCCACAGCTCGGCGTCATAGATCAGCGGCGTCTTGACCTCGGTGTAGCCGCGCGCCGAAGCCATCTCGCGCGAGACGGCGACGAGCTTGTTCCACAACCGCGTCCCGGCGGGCAGCCAGAAGGCCGCGCCGGGCGAGACCTCGGAGAACGTGAACAGGTCGAGCTCGCGCCCGAGCTTGCGATGGTCGCGCGCGCGAGCCTGCTCCAGGCGCTCGAGGTGCTCGGCCAGTTCGCCGGCCGAGTGAAAGGCGGTGCCGTAGATGCGCGTGAGCATCGTGCGGGTGGAGTCCCCGCGCCAGTAGGCGCCCGCGACCGACTGCAGCGCGAACGCACCGATGGCCTTGGTGCTCGGTGCGTGCGGTCCGCGGCACAGGTCGGTGAAGGGTCCATTCGTGTACAGCGACACTGTCTCCAACGGGTGGGTCGGCGGGGCGGCGCCGACGAGGTCGTCGATCAGCTCGACCTTGTAATCCTGGCTCTCCCCCACGAACCGCTCGCGGGCCTGCGCGGGTGTCACGTCGCGGCGCTCGAACGCCTCCCCCGCCTTGACGTGCGCGCGCATCCGCTCTTCGATCGCCGGGAACTGCTCCTCGGAGACGGCCACGCCGGAGGGGAACTCGAAGTCGTAGTAGAAGCCCTGCTCGATCGGCGGCCCGATCGAGATGCGCACGCCGGGATAGAGCTCCATCACAGCCGCCGCGAGCACGTGGGCGGCGTCGTGGCGGATCAGCCGCAGCGCCTGATCGCCACTGCGCTTCGTCAAGATCGAGATGCGCGCGCCGTCAGACAGCGGCCGAGCCAGATCGCGGACCTCGGACGTCTCGTCCGCGGTCCCGGGATCGCCGACCTCGATCGCGAGCGCGGCGCGCGCCAGCCCGGACCCGATCGCCGCGGCGGCGTCCGCGCCGGTGGCGCCCTCGGGCAGCTCCAGCGGCGTTCCGTCGGGAAGTGTCACCGTGATCGACATCGCAGCGCTGGAGGCTACCCGATCCCGCATATTGAGAAACACGGGTTAGTGACACTAGTCTGCATCTGGCATCATCGCGGCTATGACCAAAGACGAGCCGCTCTCCATCTCCATCAAGCTGTCTCCCGCTCAAGTCGACGAGGTGATGCGCGCGGCATCCCGCAGCCGCGCCCCGAGCATCTCCAAGCTCATCGCCGACACCCTCAACGCACCCCTGCACGCCGGTGGCGATAAGCGCCCGACCAAGACGGACCCGGCCTCCCGACTGGGCGGGTACATGCCGATCGGGGCCATTGACCCGCGCCTGTCGCGCTCGCTGTTGCGCGGCCTGTCGATCCTCACGTGCTTCGGCCCGGACGGAGGCTCGCGCGGGATCGTCGAAATCGCCGAAGACCTCGGCATGAGCCCGTCGACGACACACCGCTACGCGCTCACCCTCGTGGAGCTCGGCCTGCTGGAGCGCTGTCCCAACACCCGCAAGTACCGCCTCCCGGGAGTGTGATTTTGCACGCGCTCAGGCGGGTCGGCGCGCGCGGTTCTGATAGACGGCGGTGATGTGGGTGTCAAAGCCATGCCGCGCGGCGCGCAGATACAGCCGCCAGACGCGCGTGCGCTGCACTCCCGCCAGCTGCTCGGCCCGCTCGATATGTTCGTCCAAGCGCGCGGTCCAGGCACGCAGCGTGCGGGCGTAATCCTCCCTGAAGCCCTCCACGTGGTCGATCTCAAGGCCGGCGCGTTCGAGCGCGAGCTGGATGCGGGAGAGCGGCAGAGCCTCTCCGTCGGGAAACACGTAGCGCATCGAGAACTCGTCCTCGAGCGAGTCATACTCGGGGTCGAGCGCGGAGATGGCATGGTTCAACAGCACCCCTCCGGGACGCAGCAGGCCATACAGCGACCTGGCGTAGCGATCGATCTGGCTCTCGCCGACGTGCTCGGACATGCCGATGCTGGCGATCGCATCGAACGACGTGCGCGGCAGCTCCCGATAGTCAGCCACGCGGATCTCCACCCGCTCACCGCACCCGGCCGCCGCGACCTTCTCACGCGCGAGCTCGGCCTGCGACGGCGACAGGGTGACGCCGGTGACCGTGACCCCGTAGTGCTTCGCCGCGTGAATCGCGAAGCTGCCCCATCCGCAACCGACGTCCAGCACCTCCATTCCGGGCCGCAGTTCGAGCTTGCGCGCGATCAGATCCAGCTTCGTCAGCTGCGCCTCCTCCAACGTCTGCGCGCCCCGCGAGTAGATCGCGCAGCTGTAGGTCATCGACTCATCGAGGAACAGCGCAAAGAAATCGTTGCCGACGTCGTAGTGGTAACGGATGGCCGCGGCGTCGCGCTGCAGACTGTGACGCTCCCCGCGCAGGATCAGCTCGAGGCGCGGGCGACGCGGCAGTCCTCCGGGCAGCGCCGCGAGCACGAGCCCCAGCCCCAGTCGCACCCGCTCGGCGACGCTCAGAGGCGGCGGCTCCCATTCGTCGATCACGATGAACGCAGCGTCGAGATCGTCCACGTCCAGCGAGCCATCCACATACGCGCGCCCGAGACCGAGCGTCCCGGGTGCCCGCAGGACATGCGCCAGAGCCGACGGGCGCCTCACGAAGAAGATCGGCGCCCCATCGCTTGTCGCCTCCACGCGCCCGCCATCCCAGAACCGCACATGAAAGGGCCGCTCCGGGAGAGTCTCCCGCAATGCCCGGCTGAGCGGGCCGCTTGCTCGGATGAGGGCCATCTCGCTCACCTTAGCCAGCTCCCTCCGTCAGCCCACCCCTATCTCTGGCAAGGGGGCGCTACGCTGCGCAACGTGCGGCTCACGCCCACAGCGCCGTTCGCGGCCGGGACCCTGATCCTCGGCTATGCCGTAGCGGTCAGCACCGGCTCCCGCGCTCTCGGCGGGGTCGTCCTGCTGATCGGCGGCCTCTGCTGCGGTTGGGTCTGGATGCAGCGCCATGGCACGCGCACGGCATTGCGGCTCCTTGGCGTGGGCCTGCTCGCGTTCGTCATCTCCCACCTCCTGGCGCTGGCGATCGGGGCATGGCCCGCGGTGCTGCTCGTCTCGGCGGGAGTGGCTGCCGCGGCTTGGATGTGGGCAGATTCGCGCGGCGTTCGCGCCGAAGCGTTTTGATCGGCGTCGTCACTGTGCAGCCCTACAGTGAGACGATGCGGCTGGTCGAGCTGGACAGGCTCTCGGAGCCTTACTGGGAGGAACTGGTCGCAGGCGAGCGCGAGCCATTCGGCGGCATCGGCGAAAGCCTGGTCTGGCGTGAGAAGACTCATAACATCGGTGTCCGTACCGATGACGGCCGGCTGGTGGCCGCCGGCGGCGTGGTTCTGGCCGAGGTGGCGATCGAACAGGAGCCGCCTTTTCAGGTCGTCGGCCTCGGCGGCCTGATCGTGACCCGCAGCGCGAGGGGGCGCGGGCTGGCACACCTGCTCTGCCAACGCCTGCTCGAGCTCGCGAGCGAGCTCGAAGCCCAGCGGGCGATGCTCTTCTGCCTGGCGAACCTGATGCCGCTGTACGGCAAGTTCGGCTTCGTCCCGATCGACGCGCCGGTGTGGGCCGACCAGCCCGGGGGACGGATCGAGATGCCTCTGCCGGCGATGTGGAAGGCGCTCGACAGTGACACCAGTTGGCCTTCCGGACGTGTTGAGCTGCTGGGGGAGCCATTCTGAGCCTTGGCAGCCCGTCGAGTAGCCGAGTTGGGCGCTCTGCCTCCGTGGCGGCGTGACCTAGACTCGCGGCAATGTCGTTGCACCTCTTCGCGGGTCTGCGCGTGCGGGACTTCCAAGCGGCCCGACCGTGGTACGAGCGGTTGCTGGGCGAGCCGACGTTCTTCCCCCACGCCACTGAGGCGGTGTGGACGCTCGCCGAGGACCGGTCGGTCTACGTCGTGGAGCACGCCGATGGCGCGGGCAACTCGCGTGGTGACGATCTTCCTCGACGATCTCGATGCCCACGTAGCCGCGATCGCTGCCCGCGGGCTCGAGCCCGACGAGCGCGAGACGTACTCCAACGGCGTACGCAAGGCGCTCTACCGCGACCCCGACGGCAACGAGCTGGGGTTCGGCGGCGCGCCGATCGACACCGACCGAGGAGGACCGTGATGAGGAAGCTGGTCTACTCGATGGGAGTGTCACTGGACGGTTTCATCGCCGGGCGCGATGAAGAGATCGACTGGTCGGCGCCGGACGAGGAGCTGCATCGGTTCCACAACCGGCAGACGCGGGAGTTGGGCGTGCACCTCTGCGGACGGCGGCTTTACGAGACGATGCTCTACTGGGAGACCGCTGAGGAGAACCCGTCGGGCGCAGAGCACTTGCTCGAGTTCGCGCGCATCTGGAAGGCGCTGCCGAAGATCGTCTTCTCGAGGACCCTCGAGAAAGTCGAGGGCAATGCCCGCCTACTCCGGGACAACGTCGCCGACGAGGTCGCCAAGCTCAAGCAGCAACCGGGTAAGGACCTGGCAGTCGGCGGCGCCGGCCTGGCCTCCACCTGCATGAAGCTGGGCCTCATCGACGAGTACCGGCTTTTCCTCAGCCCGGTCGTACTGGGCTGTGGCACGCCTTTCTTCCCGGCCCTGGACGAGCGGATGAATCTGGAGCTGATCGAGACACAGACCTTTGGCTCTCGTGTCGTCTACCTTCGCTACCACAGGGTCTCTCCCACACCTTAGGGGTCTGAGAGACTCCGCGGAGCGATGGCATCAGCAGACAGCCGCAGAGCCGCAGCCGAGGATCTGGCGCGTGCCGGTGGGCGCGACGCCGAGGTGGAGATCGTCGAGTACGACCCGGCGTGGCCGGACGCCTTCAAGGCCGAGCGTGAGCGGCTCGCGCCGCTGCTGCCTGCCGGAGTGCAGTTGCACCATTTCGGCTCCACCGCCGTCCCGGGCCTGGCGGCCAAGCCGGTGATCGACATGATCGCGCTCGTGGACGACCTCCACACGCCGATCACCTCACTGGTGCAACACGGCGGCTACCAGTATCCGCAGGCATTCAACGCAACGCTCAGCCACCGGCGGTTCCTGTGCTACCCGACGGCCACACTTCGCACCCACCACCTGCACCTCGTGGACGAGCCGGAAAAGCTCGAGCGGCGTCTGCGCTTCCGCGACGGCCTGCGCGCCGATCCGGTCCTTGCGGATGAGTACGCGGCGCTGAAGCGGTCACTCGCGAGTCGCTACCGGGATGACCGCGAGGCGTACACCGAGGCCAAGAGCGAGTTCGTCAAGCAATACGAGCTGTCCCCGTGACGCTCGCGCAGCACCCCTCCTCGGGTGAGATCATTCGGACGGCCATAGGCAGCTCCAGCACAACTTCAACCAGCTGAACCGGCGGCGCGTCGAGTGAATAGAGCGCGTCGATCGTCAATCCCCTCTCACAGCTCGCGACACCGCCCCAAGGACCGGGCACTACGTATCGAAATGGCGTACGAACCGCATGCGATCATGTTGTCTTGTGTAGCCCGCCGCCCGCCAAAAGCCCAGCGCGATCGGATCATCATCAGCGACGATCGCGGTGAGCCGGACAGCGTCCCGTGCTCGCAGACGACGCTCACCCTCTCGCAAAAGCGCGGTAGCAATCCCTTGCCGCCGTCGATCGGGATCGACCGCCAGCCGGTAGAAGCTCCCACGCCAGCCGTCCCACGCGGCGATCAGCGAACCAACCAGAACACCATCGAGCTCAGCGACCAGCAGCGCCTGAGAGTCGGTGGCCAGCAGCTGGGCCAGTCCGTCGCGGGAGTCTGTGACGCTCGGGAGGCTGCCCGCAGCGGTCCACAGGTCGAGCACAGCTGCGACGTCCTGCACGCCGGCGCTTCGCATAGCCCAGGGGTCGTGGATGTCCATCCGCTCGATCAACCTTCCCTGATCGCGTACCGGTGCTCGACCGTGTCCTCGGAGACGGGATCTTACGCGAGCGAAGACCTGGAGCCCGGCCATGTAGATGTGCAGTCCTCCGCTGCCGGTCCGCACTCGCCGGCCAGGGATGCGTCCGTGCTCAGACTCCCACGCCGCCAGGGCAGCCAGACCCGCAGCCTTCGCGTCGAAGTCGAGCACCCACAACGATGTCCCAGTCCCGCCTACGCCGCCCGTTCGGCAGCCGAAGTTGCCGGTATGCGCTCGACCCCAGCGTCGGAGTCCGACGCGCGGTAGACCGTCCGACCAGTCTGCTTATCTCATCCGCAGATGGCCGCTGCACAACCCCCCATCCCCGGCGCCGCGCCGCCGCCGCCGCCACTCGGTGGCAACCACGCCGACTTCGGAGAAGCCCCCGGGATCGACATCGAATGGTCGGAAGATCACTGGCACCGTCTCATCGACTGGCTGATTGATACCGGCTTCGTGTCCGCGAAGGAGATAGGCGCTCTGGTGTTGGGGCATCTGAATCCGTCCCAGGTGGGGACCTCTATCGCCTCCAAGAAGACCTTCCAGGCCCATTATCCGCACCGCCAGACGATGAAAGCCGTGCTCGCGTGGCACATCGAACAGACAGGGCGCTGCGCCGATTGTGGTTCTAGGCTTGAGTTGCAGGCAGATCACGTTGAGAGCCGGGAGCAGTATGGCGACGCCGCTGACCGGCTAGAGAACATGACCCTGAGGTGCCGACGTTGCAACGTCATCAGGCGGCCATCACACGCGAATGGCGGGCGGACCCACCTGACTACCGAGTCGGCGCTGATGTGGCTGCTGTTCGTCAAGCGCCCCAAGACGTACCAGGAGTACGAGCGCATCTGCCGGCAGTACGGTCTCACCATGGCGAACATACGGTTCAAGGAGGCGTGGGCCATGGCGCACTGGCTGGCACGCGAGGGCCTCTACACGATCGACCCCGAGTCGTCCTTCTGACTGCTCACCAGGTCGCGTCCCACTGGCCGGGGGATTTGAAAGACGGGCGTAGCCTCCGCTTTGTCCTGAGAAGACCAAGCGATGGAGGTACGCCCGCATGGAGAAGGTAGCCCCGAGCGAGAGGTTTCGCTCTGAACTGGACGTGGTGTTGGCCGGTGTCGGCGGGGAGGAGGACCCGATCGAGACGGTCGGGCGTCTCGGCGCTCGGCTGATCTTGCAGCAGGCGCTGGAGGACGAGGTCAGCGAGTTCCTGGGACGCCGGCGCTATGAGCGCGCTGGGGAGACGGTCAGTTACCGCAACGGCCATGAACCAAAGACGGTCAAGACGACGAGCGGGGCGATGCGCCTGGAGCGCCCGAGGATCCGTGACGCGAAGAAGCTCGGGTTCGAGAGCCGGATCCTGGGCAAAGGCGTCGCCCGCACACACGCGCTGGAGTCGCTGGTGATCAGCGGCTTCCTGAGGGGCCTGTCGACCAGGGACGTCGAGGCCGCGTTGGAGGAGGTCTTCGAGGAGCCGATCGCCTCTAAGAGCACGGTGTCGCGGATCTGCGAGGACACCCGGGAGCGCTACCGCCAATGGTGCCGGCGGCGACTGGAGGCGCACGACATCGTCTACTGCTTCTTGGACGCGATCTATCTGAAGCTGCACCCGGACGACACACCCTCGGAGGGTGTCTTGGTCTGCTGGGGTGTGACGCTTGAGGGCCGGAAGATCCTGCTCGGATTGGCTCTGGGAAGCCGCGAGAGCTACGAGGCGTGGCTCTCCTTCGGGCGCGACATGATCGACCGAGGACTCAGATCACCGGCGCTCGTGATCGCTGACGGGGCACCCGGGATCTGGAAGGCCGTCGCCGAGCTCTGGCCGCAAGCACTCGAGCAGCGCTGCACCGTCCATGCGCTGAGGAACGTCACCGCGAAGCTCCCTGAGCGCCACCACCAAGAGGTCAAGGCGCGCTGGTGGAAAGCGTTCGATGAGGCCCGCTCCCCGGCCGAGGCCGCTCGGGAGCTGCAGGGCATCATCCTCGACTACAAGGCGGCCTACCCCTCGGCGATGGCCGTCATCGAACGGGACCTGCCCGCTCTCGTGGTTCATCTGCGGCTCCCCTCAGAGCACCGCAAGCGAATCAGGACCACGAACCTCCTGGAGAGGACGTTCGTGGAGGTCCGCAGGCGCACCAAGGTCATCGGCCGGTTCCCAGGAGAGACCTCAGCCCTCTCACTCATCTGGGCCGTGCTCGAGCTCTCCAGCCGCGGCTGGCGCGGAGTGAAAATGAACCCCAAGACCGTCGCCGAGATCGAACGGCTGCGCCGTCAGCTGCGCGAGGACCCAGCCCCACCCCCGACCATCGAGGCTGAGGAGGTGATCGCCGCATAACATCCACAGCCAGCGGAGCTACGCCCGAACGATTTCACCCGGGAAATGGGACGCGACCCTGCTCACCACAGCTGCGGCTGCTGCGAGTCGATCGCGAGTTCGTGGTCCCGTGTGAGACATCGGCTCAGCTCTACGTAGTCAGCGTCTCGCTCGACCAGGACGGCCCGCAGTCCCAGGTTCAACGCCGCTCTCGCCGTAGTGCCTGACCCTCCGAACGGGTCTAGCACCACAGAACCAGTGGGTAGACCCCGCAGCATTGCTTCCGGCAGTCCGATCGGGAAGGGGGCCGTATGCCCCAGCGTGTTCACCCCGCGGACCATCTTCACGACTGGGTGCAGCTCGAGCACGTCCCGCGTTGCGATCGGTGGAGGGACAGCGAAGGTCGCGGGTGCCGGCTTCCTAACGAGGAGGATGTGCTCCCAACAATTGAACGGGGACTGGTAGAACGGCGAGAAGTTGCCGGCATTGAACCCCCGCTTGCCGTGGATCTCTCCCTTGTCCCACGCGATGGACCGGACGAACTCGAAGCCGATGCGTCTGAACACATCGACCATCAGGGCACTCAGCGGGATCCGCTTCCTGCCCATGTTCGAGAACACCACGGTGCGCTCGTTATCGAAGTAGTCGAAGATGTTGTAGGCGTAGACGCCTCCGGGCTTGAGCGTCCGGAACACCTCACTGTTGATGCGCCACATGTCGTGTAGGTAGCAGTAGAGGTTGTGCCACTGGGCGTAGTCCCGCGCGTTGAAGTAGGGGGGCGACGTTACGGCCCGCTCGAAGGTGTCGTCCGGTATCTCTGAGAGCACTCTGAGCGCGTCTCCGTGACGGATCTCCCAACGCGCGTCGGCTCCGAACTGCCCCCGGTCGCTGAGCGATCCGCCGGGCCGATCCTGCTCGTTGGTCGGCGTGTACCTGGCGACGAACGCACCGCCCCGCCAGAGCGGGGCATCGGCCGCCGCGGGGCTGCCCGTCTCGCTCAGCAGTCGCCGCCCGGAAGGCATCAGCGGCGCGTCCGCCGGGGCGTCGATGACCACGACGGTATCGCCTGCCATGGAGTAGTGCCGGCCCAGCATGTCGAGGACCTCAGTATCCCCCTCGAACTTCACCACGTCCCGCTGCCAGCGGCGCACACTCGCGGTCGGGATCTGGTTCTCCGGGTGCTCGATCGCGGCCTGCGCCAGCAGCGCCTTGAACGAATACCTCTTGCCGCGGTTATAGATGCTGCGGTCTGGGCACAGCGGGTTCCGGCACTCCCAACTCTTCACCCCCAACGTCGGATATGAGTTACCGGCCACATCGGAGGTCCTGCAGCCAGGACAGGGCACCTTCGTCTCGTCACGCTGGTTCTTCTGGAACAGGAGCAGCAGCCGCTCGACGCGCCCGCTCCCGTCCGTGAGGACGAACAGATCCCGGAAGGTGAATCCCTCGTTGACCAGGTCGAAGCGCGCGCGATCGCGATCCAACCCGGGGACACATTCGAGCGTCTCCCGCGCGACCTCATCGGAACGGAAGTACGAAGACTCCACCGCCTGCTCGTCGAACCGCTCAGCGAACATCGTTAGGTCGGCTGACAGATCCCAACATACGCCCGGCTTGTGCCCGCAGTCGAAGACGATTGCGAGGTACCCATAATTGTTGACCCGGGTGTACTCCTCGGCGACCCAGCCCGCTAGGTGGTCGCGCAGTGACGCGGGCGCGCCCTCGTCGGGCGCGACGAAGCGGACGACCAGCGCGCGGCCCCGATCGAACAGGTCTGGATTGTGCCCCCGCAGATCCGTCAGGTAATCGCCGATCTGCCCGCTGTGCCCTGTCTCGGGGCCGAAGAACGCCCATAGTGCCTTCGGTGGCCAAAGTGACCAGACCAGCGGGCCAGCCGCTGCCTCGAAGACGTCCTGCGCCACTTCCCGCTCGAGCGACTTGCGCAGCTTGGTCGGCTTGATCGTCTCGTCGAGCAATAGTTGGCGGGTGACGCTGTGTGGCAGCGGCCTGAAGCGCTCGATCAGCCCGGCCGCCAGAGGGCTGCCGTGTTGCGCGTGGTGCCCGACGAGTTGGGAGTATGCTTCCTCATCGCCGGAGTCAACCGACCAGGCGATGGCGACCTTCGCCGGGTAGTTTAACACGAGGCCCTGTCCGGCCGCGAACCCGTATATCTCGCGGAGAACCTCGCGGCTCGCCACGAGCTTCTGGTTCAGACGGCCGTAGAAGCGGGAGCGGACCTGATCCGCGTCGCTGTCGGGAGGCCCTAGCGCGTCGAACACCTCCCCTACACGCCCTAGAAGGGCCGGAGGGAGCGAGCCGGGGATATCCGTGAGCGCCGCCAACAGGCGAGCGAATCCGGCCGCGTCGGTCGGGAGCGCATCTCGCCCTTGGGACTCGGTGGTCGACCGCGCTAGTCCCGGCCGAGGCGAGCCCGCGTGCTCCGCGGACGTCTGTCGCACGGGGCCATGGGGGTGTGTGCGCGCAGCCATACAACCTAAATCCAACCAGGAGTCTCGGACGATCCCGACGGGACGTGGCGTGGCCTCGTGGGCGCAATCACGAGATGCTCCTCTAGCTCATCCGGAGGGACCACCGCGGGACCACGAGTCGCTCACAACCCTCCAGAATCCCTGCGAACACGGGATTCACGCGATGGGCGATACCGGGCTCGAAGGAGCGCCTGGGCCTGATGCGGGCTGCTGTGGGGCGTGCCGGCGGCTCTGAGGTGTTCTGAGAACCGGCTCCTCCGAGCCCAATGCCGCCGGCCCCTCCGCCGAACGTGATCGCAGTCGAGATCCGCTCGCCTAAACCGACCGAGTAGCGCGGGGAGCTCCTCACCCCACCCGCCGGTAGCGGATGTGCGTGGCGAGCGGAGAGTGGAGCACCTCGACCGGCTCGAACCCGAGGGACTCGACTCCGTCGAACAGCCGCTCGCCGGACCCGAACAGGACGGGGACCACGTCGAGCGTGAGTTCGTCGATCGCTCCGGCGGCGAGCGCCTGACGGACGGTCGAGGCGCCGCCCGCGATGTCGATGCCATCCTCGCCGGCCGTCTCACGCGCCTGCGCGTAGGCGGCCTCGAAGCCCTGGGTGACGAAGTGGAAGCTCGTGCCACCCTCCATCTCGATCGGCTCGCGGGCGTGGTGGGTGAGCACGAAGACCGGCGCGTGGTAGGGCGGCTCGGAGCCCCACCATCCATCCCAGTCCTCATCCCACTCGCCGCGGATCGGCCCGAACATGTTGCGGCCCATCACGTAGGCCCCGCGCGGTCGCATGAGCCAGCCCTCTGCCGTTGCGTCGGCGTCGTTCGCGCGCTCGTCGCCGAGGTGCCAGCTGTGGACCTCCCTGCCGCGCTTCCCCAGCGGATTCTCCCGGCTCTGATCCGGGCCGGCGACGAAGCCGTCGAGCGAGATCGACATGTGGCAGCTGGTGTCCGGCATCGGCGTCCTCCAAGTGATTGCGATTTGCAAGCGTCGGCACCGTACCGCACGGGAAATGTGGTGGCAAAGCTGCAAGCACCATCTACGTCATCGCGACGCGTCCGGCCCTCAGAAATGGGCGATACTGGGCTCGAACTCGCCTCTGGCGCCCAGGTAAAGCCATACAGCCCGGTTTTACTGGCCTACGGTGCCCTCAGATCAGCTCAGGTTTGCTCAAATTGCTACCAAAATTGCTACCAAGCTCGGGCAGATCGCGGCGGTAGCATCGAGAGCATGACGACACGCGCCCAAGCGGCTGAGAACGCTCTCGCCTCCGTACGCGCCGAGGGTCTTGACCCGGGTGTCGCCGAGGGACTGCTCCGTAGCTGGACGCGCGGGGAGCTCTGAGCGATGCGCAGCTAGACGACGCGGCGCGTCAGATCAGCACCGGCGAGCTACTCGCGCCGCCACGCGCACAGCCCCGAGCTAGTGCAGGCGAGGGTCGAGAGCGGCGAGAACTCGCCGTGAAGCTCACTCCCGGGCCGTGCTGCGTGTTGGACGGGCGCGATCGGCTACGGCACGGTCGTCCTGATTCGCGTGAGTCGCGGCGACTCACGACGGATGGCGCGTCCAAGCAGCATTCGACGCGACTCTTGTGCAGGCGAGACGCCGAGTTGCGCGCTGCTAGTGGGCCTTCTCGGGATGTTTGACCGGTAATGGCATCAGGCGGTGATGCGGTGTCGGTTTTCGGCGGCGATGAGGCGTCGGTTGCGGTGTTCGCCGTTGCGGTAGGTGATGTGTCGGGCGAGCGCGAACGCGAAGGCGTCCCAGTCGAGGTAGTCGGCGTTGCAGACCACGAATTGGCTGATCGCGGAGAAGTGGCACTCGACTGGATTCAGATAGCTGGCGTAGGTGGGGGTCGGCACGAGCTCGATCTTGTTGGTTGCTGCGTATTGGCGGATGTCGGGTGTCCAGTTCGCCGAGAGGTTGTCTTGGATCCAGTAGATCCGCTGGCGGGCGGGATAGCAGCCGCGGATCTGTCTCATGAACGCGAGGTTGTCGCTGCCCCGGCGGCGGGGCCGCAGGCGCGTACGCAGACGGTCGGCGTGAACGTCGAGGCGCCGAAGACGTAGCGGGTGCCATGTCGGCGGTGGTAGTCAGCGCGTTGACGCTCGGGTCTGCGCTTGGGCGCCCAGCCCGCGCCCGGGGTCGGTCTGAGGCTGACCGGACCCATTTGGTCGAAGGTGATCACGACCCCGCCGTCCTCGGGTATGCGGCGCGTCAGCTCCAGCACCCGCGCGGCCTTCGCCTCGTAGTCGGGGTCGGGGCTCGCCTTCCAGGTGCGGGTTCGCTGAAACGACAGGCTCGCCTCGGCCAGCACCCGCCCGAGATGCGCGGGGCTGATCAACACGATCCCCTGCTCGGCGAGGTACGCAGCCAGCCGCGGCAGCGACCAGCGCGTCAGACGGCACCCCCTGGGTGTCGGGGCGGGCACCGGCGATCGCGACGATCCGCTGGCGATCCTCACGCTCGATCCGGCGGGGACGCCCGCCCCGATAGTCAGGGCGCAGGGAGCTGAACCCCTGCTCGTTGAACTCGTGGATAACCTTGCGCACATGGTTATCGTCGGTCAGCCACATCCCCGCGATCTGCGGTGCCGAGAGCCCCGCGTTGGACCCCAACAGAATCGCCGCACGCTCACGCGTGGACGCATGCTTCGCGCGCTTCGCCAGCCGCTTCAACCGCACCGCCTCTCCATGAGCAAGCGGCCGGACAAATACCTCCGGGGGACGCATCACCACCTCCTGGATCGAGAACATGCGTCCCTATTCGCCACCAGAAGCGAGTTTCCGGTCAAACATTCCGAGAAGGCCCACTAGCGGAGGTCACAACCGCTGGCGCCAAGTCGTAGTGCACAGGCGCTTGGCTACGCTTCGGCGCGTGGAGCTGCAGCGGCGCATTGCGGAGGGGACGGGTGAGTTCTTGCTCTTCGCGCTGACGCCACCGCGCCTGACGACCGAACCGGAGCACGCCCGTCAGATCGCCGCGAAGACGCTCGAGCGCCTGCGCCCCGTGGGCATCGATGGCCTCGTGCTCTACGACATTGATGACGAGAGCGACCGCAATCCCGAGGAACGGCCCTTTCCGTTCCTGCCCACGATGGACCCCGCCGACTACCTCGCTCGCGATCTCGTCGGCTTGGAGGTACCCGCAATCGTGTACCGCGCTGTCAGCAAGTACCCAGAGCAACAGCTTCAGTCGTGGCTCAGCGAACAGGCCCCAACCCAGGCGCTGTCGGTATTCGTCGGTGCGTCGTCCCGTGAAAAGCCGGTCGCGACCTCTCTGCCGCGGGCCTACGAACTACGGAGTGAGGTGCGCCCGGATCTCCTGCTCGGAGGTGTGGCGATCCCAGAGCGCCACGCGCGCGGAGGCACGGAGCACCTCCGTCTGCTTGCGAAGCAGGCTGCAGGTTGCTCGTTCTTTGTCACCCAGATCGTCTATGACGTCAACGCCGCGAAGGACCTGGTCTCCGACTATCACTACGAGTGCGCCGCTCGTGGCCTCAAGCCGGCGCCGATCGTCTTTACGTTCTCGGTCTGCGGGTCGGTGAAGACACTGAAGTTCGTTCAGTGGCTCGGTGTCGATGTACCGCGCTGGATCGAGAACGAGCTGCGCCACGCGGAGGACACCCTAGAAGCGTCCTACGACCAAGCCGTCGCTACGGCCGTCGAGCTGATCGCATTCTGCCGGCGCGTCGGCGTCCCATTCGGGGTCAGCATCGAGAGCGTCTCAATCCGCCAAGTCGAGATCGACGCCTCCGTCCGCCTCGCAACCCAGCTACAGGCAGAGCTACGTCGCTAATCCGCACCACCCGCATCGCAGGTGAGGCAAGCCACCCGGCCACACCGCGCGCCGTTCCGCGGCAACCAGGCGCGACGCAGTTCGCAATCCCGCTGCCGCCTCGGAAGACCAGCGGCAGCGACCGGGGGTCCACCGCGGACGACGGCTCGCCTGCGAGTGCGAGCGCGCGGTCACCGCGCGCCGGCGCTGCTCAGCAGCACGATGGCAACGCGATGCGCTGGCGTCGTGAGCACCCCGCGCGGCTGGAAGCAGGACGCACCCGCCAGTCCACCGCGGGTCTCGCAAATCGTCGTGGGTGTCGCGCAAACACCGGGTCTGTCCGGTGTGGTTTAGACACTTCTGGGTATGCCCCAGAACTTTCTTGCGTGTGATCGTGAGCAGGTGTTTTTGATGCCGCCGGATCCTCGTGATTGGCTGCCGGAGGGTCATCTGGCGTGGTTCGTGTTGGCGTCGGTCGAGGAGATGGATCTGAACGCGTTCTATGGCTCTTACCGCCAGGATGGGTGGGGCCGCGCGGCGTTTGAGCCTTCGATGATGGTGGCGCTACTTTTGTATGCCTACGCGCGTGGTGAGCGGTCCTCGAGGGTGATCGAGCGTCGCTGCGTGGAGGATGTCGCTTACCGGGTGATCGCTTGCCAGCAGACGCCCGATCACGCGACGATCGCGCGGTTTCGTGCGCGCCACGAGACGGCCCTGGCGGGCTTATTCAGCGAGGTGCTGGGGCTCTGTCGGGAGTCGGGGCTCGTGAAGGTCGGGTTGATCGCGATCGACGGGACGAAGGTTCATGCAAACGCCTCGCATCACTGCAATCTCGACTACGAGCAGCTCGCCCGCGAGATCCTGAAGGAGGCGGACGAGATCGACGCCGCCGAGGACGAGCTCTATGGGCAGGCGCGCGGCGATGAGCTGCCCGAGCACCTGCAAACCCACGAGGGCCGACGCGCTGCGCTGCGCGAAGCCAAGGAGAAGCTCGTGCGTGAGCGTGCAGACAGGCAAGACGCGAAGGTGAAGGCGGCTGACGCGGAATCGCAGGGTGTGGAGCTCGTGCTCGATCCCGAGGCGATCGTCGCCCGCGTCCAGGGCCGTGAGGGGTGGGTGCGCGAGGCGCGCCACCAGCTCGATGAGCACCGGCGGCTACAGGCTCAGCCGATTCCACGCTCGCGACCAGAGCGGCTGCTGGCAGCAGAGCAGCGCCTTCAGGAGAACTTGCGGGTCGAGCGCGAGGCCAACGGCGCCTATGAGCATCATCGCGCGACTGCCGTGACCAAGGACGGCAGACGGTTCGGGGCGCGCCCGAACCCCTACGTGGCACCAGAGGTGCCGCCGGGGAAGATCAACGTTACCGACCTCGATTCACGCAACGTCAAGACGCCGCGCAGCTACACCCAGGGTTACAACGTGCAGGCCGCCGTGAACGAGCATCAAATCGTCTTGGCGGCCGAGGTCACGCTCACCTCACCAGACTTCGGGCAGCTCGAGCCGATGGTCAAGGCCACCCAGCGCGAGCTAGAGCAGATCGGTGTGAACGACACGCCTGGGGTCGCGGTCGCGGACAGTGGCTACTGGCATGAAAATCAAATCGACAACGTCGTCAGCAACGGCACCCAGGTCCTGATCCCGCCCGATGCCGGCAAGCGCGACACGCCGCGCCGCGGCTGGGATGGCGGCCGCTATGCCTTCATGCGCACCGTCCTCGCCGGCGAGCTTGGCGGCGGGCTTTACCGAAAACGCAAGGCGATGGTCGAGCCCGTGTTCGCTCAAACCAAGCACAACCGGTGCATCAACCAGTTCCACAGGCGAGGCAGATCCGCCGCACGCTCCGAATGGCGACTCATCACCGCCACGCACAACCTTCTCAAGCTCCACAAGCACCACATAGCCGCCGCAGCGGCCTGAACACCGCTCTGGCCGCGACCCGTCGCCCCTACCGGCCCAAAGCAACACAGGCGCAATCCAGGCGATCACCACCACCAACAGGCGTCACCCAGCCAGTCTCAACCATTTGCGCGACACCCACCGTCCGGAGGAGGCACGTCCCGGTGTCGAGGTACGGCGCTCGCTTTGTCGCGCAATGGGGAAGCCGCCGCCCCGGGTCGGGCTGGCCGCCTTCGTCCGCCAGGTCGGGTTTACTCGTGCCTCTCGATCAAGCTACCGTTGAGGAGTCCGATGCTGACCCAGACACAACTCGCTGCTGTGCTCGCCGAGCGTACAGAGATGAGCAAGAGCGACGCGAAGTTCGTGCTCGCGACGCTTGAGGAGATTGTGCTCGAGCAGCTCGGGGAAGCCGAGAAGGTGAAGATCGGCAGCCTCGTGCAGCTCACCGTGAACCTCAGGCCGGCGCAGAAAGCACGCAAGGGCCGCAACCCGGCGACCGGCGAGGAGATCACGATCGCCGCGAAGAAAGCCAGCGTTGACGTGCGCGCCCGCGCGCTGAAAGGAGCCAAGAACGCGGCTCCGTCACTTCAGAAGGCACGCCGGCGCCTGGCACCGGCTTCCTGAGCGCCGTCATCGGGCGCCAGTAGACGCTGGCGCCCAAGCGTCATTGCAGCGCGAAACCGGACTGGCGGCTCTCATCGTCGCCTTCCTTGCCCGAAGTTCGTGATGGCGGGTGCTGCGACAGCGAAGTCCTCAGCTGTCGTGGTGGGCGGCTCCTGGGCGGGGTGGAGGTCCCTGACGGTGGCTGTCGGCGCGTCGAGGTTGGGGGTCAGTCGAGTGATGTTCTTGGCGAGGAGGTTGATCGCGCCGCCGCCTTGCTCGTGGCGCTCGAGGATGCCGTCGATCAGGATCAGCGGCTCGGTGCGGACGGTCAGGCGGTGGGCTTCGAAGAGCTTGACGGGTACGATCACGTTGAGGGTCCCGCCCTCGTCCTCGAGGAGCAGGAAGGTGATGCCTTTGGCGGTGCCTGGTTTCTGGCGGGCGATCACGAACCCGCCGACCTTCACCCGAGTGTCGTGGCGCACCTTGGCTAGGGCGGCGATCGGCATCGCGCCCACTGAGTCGAGTTGCTCGCGCAGGAGTCCCAAGGGGTGGTACTCGATCGTGATGCCGGTCGCGGTGTAGTCGGCGATCATCGACTCCCAGTCGGTGAGGCCGGGCAGATCCGGTGCCCTGACGAGCGGCAGGTCGAGCGCGAGCTGGTCACCCCCCTTCATCCGCTTCGCGGGGGTGACGACGCCGAGCTGCCAAAGCGCGGTGCGCCGCGCGTAGGGGCCCCCGCCGGCGAGCGTGTCGCAGGCCCCTGACCAGGCGAGCACTTCGAGCGTTGCGGTGCTCGCGGCGGCGCGCGCGGCGAGATCCTGCAGGCCGCGGAACGGCCGACCTGTCCGGCGGGCTGCGATCAGCCGCTCGATGTCCTGTTCTTTGATTCCTTTGATGTAGTTCAGCCCGATGCGGATCTCCCTGTTAGTGGTGACGGTGCACTCCGCGTCGCTGTGGATCACGTCCGGTGGGAGGATCGTGGTGCTGCGGCGTTGGGCCTCGTGGATCAGACTGTCTGGGGGGTAGAAGCCCATCGGCTGCTCGTTCAGCAGGGCGCAGAGGAACTCGGGGAAGTAGTGCACCCGCAGCCAGGTCGACTGGTAGGCCAGCAGCCCGAAGGCGGCGCCGTGGGCCTTGGGGAACCCGAACCCAGCGAACCCCGCGACCATGCTCCAGACCCGCTCGACGACCTTCTCGCTGACGTCCGGGTTGCTCGCGCGGGCGCCCTCGACGAACTGCTGGCGGTGGTCGTTCATCGCCTCCTGAGAACGCTTACGCGACATCGCGCGTCTGAGGCTCTCGGCCTCCCCGGCGCTGAAGCCAGCGAACGCACGGGCGACTTCGATCACCTGATCCTGAAAGACGATCGTCCCCAGCGTCTCCTTCAGTGGCTCCCGCAGGGAGGGGTGCAGGAACGGGATCTCGAAGCGTGGGTTGGCGAGGAGGGCTTGGCGTCGTTCGATGTAGGTGTTGACGGCGCCGCCGACGATCGGGCCCGGACGGACCAGCGCGACCTGGATCGTGAGGTCGTCGAGGTCCTCCGGCAGGGTGCGTCTGAGCGATCCCATCTGCGCTCGGCTCTCGATTTGGAAGACGCCGGTCGTGTCGGCCCGCTTGATCATCTCGTACGTCTTCTTGTCGTCGAACGGGATGCGCGACAGGTCGATCCGCTCGTGCCTGGTCGCGGCGATCGTCTCGACGCAGCGCTCGACCGCGGAGAGCATCCCCAACCCGAGCAGGTCGATCTTGAGGAACCCTGCGTCCGAGCAGGAGTCCTTGTCCCATTGCACGATCTGCCGGTCCTCCATCGCCGCGGGGACGATCGGGACGCAGTCGATCAGGGGTCGTGTGGCGATGACCATGCCGCCGGGGTGCTGCCCAAGGTTCCTTGGCAGCCCATACGCCTGATCGGCCAGTCGTGCGAGCCATGCCCAGCGTGGGTGCTTGCAGCGTTCGGGACCAAGCGCTGTTTTGATGTCTTCGACGACGGTGCCGTGCCCGCCCCACCCATCGGAGCCGCGGGCGACACGGTCGAGCTCGCCGGCGGGTAGGCCGAGGGCCTTGCCGAGCTCGCGGATCGCGCCACGCGCACGAAACGTCGGGGAGGTGGCCACCAATGCGGCGCGATCTGGTCCGAAATGCTTGGGCACTCTGGGGATCAGGACGGCGCGTATATCCCGCGGAAAGTCGATGTCGATGTCGGGCAGCCCCGTGATGTCTTCGTGCAGGAACCGGCCGATCGCAAGCTCGTTAGCGACCGGGTCGATATGGGACAGGCCGGTGAGGTAACAGACGATCGAGGACACAGACGACCCCCGGCCACGGCCGGGCGGTAGCAGCGCCCGGGCGGTGTCCGCCCCCCGGATCTCAACGGCGACCTCGCGTGCTAGCTCGAGGACCTCGTGATGCAACAGGAAGAACCCCGAGAGGCAGAGCTTGTCGATCACCTGAAGCTCCTGCTCCAACCGCCCGGCGGCGGCCGAGTGGTGCGGGGAGCCTCGGGGGTAGCGGCCGGCGAACCGGGCGTGACAGACCTCCGCCAACTCACGCGTCGCCTGGGTCGAATCCGATCCCGGGTAGCGGTAGCCGAGATCCCCGGTCAGGTTGAACGTCAACGTCTCCGCGAACCGCACACTCTCCGCGACCGCGTCCGGATAGTCGCCGAGCCGCTGTGCCATCCCGTGCGGGGTCGCGAGGACATGCGTGTCGTTCGGGCGGCGCTGCACCTCACTGCCATCCAGCGTCAGGCCGTGCTTGATCGCGACGAACGCGTGCTGCAACAACGCGCGCTCACGGGTATGCGCGTGAACGTCACCGGTCGCGACCGTCGCCACACCGAGCCGGCGCGCGAGGCGCTCCCGGGCACGGTTGCGGAGCTTGTCGCCACGAGCGTACGGGCGCTGCAACTCCACCCGCAGACGCTCAGGGGAGAACGCGTCCAGCAGCCGGCGGGCGGTTGGCTCGTCTTCGATGCCGTGTTCCGCACAGCCCGTCAGGCAGACCAGGCCCTCGGCGTGATCGAGGATCTGTTCGAGCGGAACGGACGGCTGACCGGCATGGCGGTCAGCCGAGTCACGCGTGTGCGCGTGCGCGTGCGTGAGCAGCCGGCACAGGTTGCTCCAGCCAACGCTGTCGCGAACAAGCAACGTCACATGCCGGTGCCACTCACTCTCGGCGAGCGGCGAGTCGATGGTGACCTCGGCGCCGAAGATCGCACGCACGGGCGAGTCCAGCGCGCTCATCGCGAGCTCCATCGCCCCACCGACCGAGTCGTGATCGGTCAACCCGAGCGCGGTGTGCCCGAGCTCGGCCGCTCGTTCGATCAGCTCGTGGGGGTGTGAGGCGCCGTCCAGGAACGAGTAGGCAGAATGAGCATGCAGCTCGACATACGGTGGCGTCCCAGACATCTTTTTGCTCACGCCGTCTGGCTGAACCACCTGTCGGCGACCTTGTCGTGGAACACAACGACGTTGGCACCCGCGAGCGTGTTCAGTTCCCAGTAATGCCGGCGGATCGGTCGCTCGGTCCACCAGCGATCCTCGACGATCCAGAACTCCCGCACCTCCTCCACGCGGACACCAGCGACCGCGACCGGCTTGCCGTGCTCGACCCGTACCTTCGCGGGCTTGGGGGCTTTCGGGGCGGCGGGCTTGGCGATCGTGCGGCGAGTCATTGCTGCCACGGCGCGTAGAGAACCTTCCGCTCCGGCACACGCGAGCGCGGATCGACAACAAGCACACGCAGCACCGAGTTCGACCCCGCGAGCGTTCGCACCTGACCGACGGCGTCCTGCAGCCGGGCGAGGCGCACGGTGCGCTCACCGTCGAGCAGCCCGCCCTGATCGCCGCCCGCGGGCCCGAACTCCTTGACAGCCAGTTGCAGCGCTATCGCGGGCGCCGGCAACAGCTGCAGACGCTGGCTCAGCGCGAGGCGAATCCGGCGCGGATCGGACAGCGCCTGGCGGAACACCACCTCCTCACGCCACGTCCCGCGCTCGGCCAGGCGCGTGGAGAGCGTGATCGCCCTGACCGTCCGCCCACGCCGCTGCGGCCGCGCCAACAGCCGATCCACGAGCACCTCCAATGTGCGCTCGAGCAACAGCCCGGAGTTAGCCTCCCCAAGCTGCATCGACTCTGTCAGCCGATCTTCGACACGCCGGACCCGGAGTGGCGTGTCGTAGCCGAGCGCGAGACGCCGTGCGGTCGTGCCCGGCTCGCCGAACCGGTCGGCGATCTCAGCAGCCGTGAGCTTCACGAGCCCACCGAGTTTGCCGAGCCCAAGTTGCTGCAAAGAGGCGACGATCGTCGCGGTCTGCGGCCGGTAGGAAAGGATCCCCACTGGCTGCGCGGCGAGATACCGGGCCACCTCCCGCTCGCTGACCCTCCGGACACGACGTGTCCGCGTCTCGAGGGCGGCCGCTAGCGAGCAGAACCTGCTCGGCGCGACACCGATCCGCGCGGGCCTGGCGAGCGCCTTGCGAGTCGCGAGAATCAAACCGTCGTCGCCGTTGTGGAGACCAACCAGCCCCGCCCCATCGAAGTACGCAAGACCAGGCCGTGCCAGCTCCAGATGGGCGCCGATGCCTTCCAAGGCTCGCGCGGTTTGCTCCCAGGAGTGCGCGACCTGGACCGGATCGCCCGGAACCAACTCCAGGGTCGGACACCTCGCGAGCGCCTCCCCCAACATCATCCCCGCCTGCACACCCCGAGCCTGGGCCGTGCCCGACACTTCACCGACCCTGGCCGGGCCGCTCCCAGACGGCGCGATCGCCACCGCCTTCCCATTGAGTGCCTCCGGGCCCCCGGCAGCGGCCACGAGTTCAAACCGGGGTAGATAAACGCAGACGATCATCAGTCGACGCCCTGCTGCGCGGATGGCGCCACGAGCCGCTCAGCGAACGCGGCCGAACCGGGTAGGAGGTGTTCCGGGTCCTTCCTCGAGATCAACTCGCAGACCGCGATCTCGAAGTCCCGATCCATCGAGATCCGCGCCTCATTCTTGAGGAGCCAATCCAGGCGCTCGGCACGCAGCGCCGCCGAAGCGACGGGAAAAGCGATGTGAAGTGGACTAAGACCTGACACGAACATATGTTCGCAGCGCTGTCAAGAGGCCAGGACGAGCGATAACGGTGCGGATCTATAGGTTGAGCGTTTGACGCGGTTCGTGGTTGCGGAGCTGGGGGAACCGAGCAGCTCGTGTTATCCATCCCGGGAAAGGAAGCAGCGCATGACCTCACTGATCCTAAAGATGTCCGTCTCGCTCGACGGATACGTCGCACCGGCCGACGGGAGCTCCGACTGGGAGGCCGCGGGACGCTCTCCCGACGGCGCCGAGTGGGTCCTCGACACCGTGAGCAACGCCGGCGCACACCTCATCGGTGCCACCACCTACGCGGGTTGGGCCAGCTTCTGGCCCGGCGCATCCGGGCCGTTCGCGGCGCCGATGAACGAGATCCCCAAGGTGGTGTTCTCGAATTCGCTCACGTCCGCCGAGTGGGGCGAGACGACGATCGCGACCGGAGACCTAGCCGAAGCCGTCACGCGCCTCAAGCAGGAGCGCTCAGGCGGATACCTGCTCGCGCAGGGCGGCGTCCGGTTCGCTCGATCGCTAGTGCAGACCGGTTTGATCGACGAGTACCGCCTTGTCGTCCACCCGGTCATCCTCGGTGCGGGCGAGCGGCTCTTCACCGCACCGCTCACGATCGAGCCGATCAACACCACCGCCTTCAGCCCGGGGCCGTCGCCCACGTCTTCGCGGCGCACCCGTGATCGAGCCCGATCGGCAACCGAGGAGCGGACGCGTGTCGGCCCGACCCGCGGGACAGACCGCGCCGCTGGACGAGAGCGGCCCGGCGACTTGCGTCCGAGAGAGACCGAGGGGCAAGCGGTGGCTGGCGTGTGGAGGCCGGCTGCGTTGCGTGGTTGCAGCCGGCGCTAGTCGGAGTGTGGTTGGAGCATGGGGAGTAGCGTGAGGTTGACTAGGCGCCGGACGGAGTTTGGGTCGTCGAGTGTGATGGTTCCGTCGCGGGTGAGTAGTAGTGAGATCGCGAGGCGTGCGGTCACTTCGGCGACGCCGTCTATGTCTGGTGTCGCGGCGCGACCGGCGTTGACTTCGGCTTGGAGTCGATGGGCGATGAGTGATCGGTAGAGCTCGAGGACGGGTCCGCCGTCGAGGGTGAGCGGTGGTAGCAGGACATCGGGTTCGCTGCGTAGGAGCCGGTCGAATAGTGGGTGTCCGCGCACGTAGCGCCCGGCGAACTCGAACCCGGCGACGAGTCGGTCCTCCAGCGTTTCTGCGCCTTCCCATAGGAGGTCGAGCTCTTGCATTCCGCGGTGGACCTCGCGTGCGATGACGATCTCGACGAGGCGTTGCTTGCTCGCGAACCGGCGGAAGACGGTCATTCGTGAGACGCCGGCGCGGCGGGCGACGTCTTCCATCGAGGTGCGGCGGATGCCGTGCTCGGCGAACTCGTCGAGCGCCGCCGCGGCGACGCGGTCAAAGAGCGCGTCCTCGCCCACGACGGGAGCCACCTCGAGGAATTCGGCTATTGGCACCATTGGGTACTATGTTACTCTATTTCGCACAGAGTAACTAGAGAGGATGTGGCTCATGGACCAAACGCTTACCGACGTGCCTCGACTGCGACGCCCCGCGGTCGTCAATGCCGCCCAGTACTGGCTGGCCCCGGAGCAGTTCGCGCGCCACTGTGGGCAGCTCGGCGACCGTTTCTTGGTGCCGATGCCGGCGACGGGGCCGTGGCTGTGCCTGACCGATCCCGAGGACATCAAGCGTGTCTTCACAGCCGACACCGACGTGCTTCGTCTCGGAGCGGCGCTGGCCAAGGCATCCGCGCACCATCTCTTCCTCGGCCCGACGGGACTCACGAACATCGACGGCGCCGAGCACATGCGCAGGCGGCGAATGCAGCTACCCCCGTTCCATGGGGACGCGCTTACCGGCTACCACGAGACGATGCAGCGCAAGACCGAAGAGGTTCTCGCACGCTGGCCCTACGGGCACCCCACTCCCTCCCAGCCGCACATGGAAGCGATCAGCCTCGAGGTGATCATGGCCACCGTGTTCGGGGTCACCGACCCCGCGCGCGTCGACCGCTTGCGCTCGGCGACGCTCGCGCTGCTTGCCGAGGGCCACTCGCGGCGGTTCTTCCTGCAGACGATAATCGCGACCAGCCGTGAGAATGGGTGGGACAGACCGTTCCCGCGAGTCCGCCGCGCGATCGACGCGGTTGACGCGATCGTGATGGAAGAGGTCGCCCAGCGCCGCAGCACCGATCAACTCGACGGCCAGGACGTGCTCGGAATGTTCCTGCGCACACCCGATAGCCAAGGCCGCCTGATGAGCGACGACGAGATCTGCGACGCAATGCGCACCCTGCTGCTTGGAGGACACGACACCACCGCTTCCACCCTGACGTGGATACTCGAGCGCGTCAGCCGCTACCCCGACGCGCTCACACGCCTGCAAACCGCCGCGCTCGACGGAGACGACGAATACCTCGACGCGGTCATCAAGGAGGCGATGCGATTGCGCCCAGCCTTCCCGCTCACCGCACGACTCGCCACCGAGCCGTTCGAGCTACCCGGGCTGACCATCCCGAGTGGCACGATGGTCGTCCCCTACATAACGCTCGTGCACCGCCGTCCCGAGCTCTACCCCGACCCGCTCACCTTCCGCCCCGAGCGGTTCCTGGACACCCGCGCCGGCACCTACACCTGGATCCCCTTCGGCGGCGGACCCAGACGATGCATCGGCGCCGCCTTCTCCCTCACCGAGGCCCGAATCGTACTCAGGACAATCCTGCGCCACGCCCGCCTCGAACCCTCCCACCAGCGAGCAGAGCGAGTCGCCCACCGCAACGTATTCATCGTACCCGCACGCGGCGGACGCATCACACTCCAACCCCGCACACCTGACACCAGCCACAGCCACCACGCCACCCCGCGCGAGCACGCACAAGTCATCTAGCCACGATCGCCTTACGTCCGCTTGCAGGTCGAGCGAGCGTCCGCACGAGGCTCGCCCCGCTGCCACCGAAGAGGCAATCGTCCGCGTCGTGAAAAGAGCACAACGGCAGGAAGCGCAGTGGCGCCGAGCCGCGCCGCGCGCAAAGTGCCAATCGCTGACCATCTCAGCGGGACACGCTGGTCGGCACCTGGGCATCCCCGCCGCTGTCCGGGCGCCACTCGACGGCCTGTGTCCGCCCGATGCACTTCGGAAATAAGCGGCAATCATCATCCGGCACTCGGGGCTCGAAGGATGCCGCGGGCCCGGGGGGCCCCCGCCTCCCTGATCGCGGCCGCATCATGGTTGGTTCTCGGGATGTATGACATGGTCGAGTGTGTACGCGAGGGTTTGGATGCGGGTGAGGTGCTCGCGCGTGAGGGCCTCTAGCTGCTCGCGTCCGTGGCTGGTGAGCTTGAGGTGTACGCGGCGGTGGTCGATGGGGTCGCGCTCGCGACGGATCAGCCCGGTGGTCTCTGCGCGTTGGGCGAGCTCCACGGCGCTGTGGTGGCGTATGTGCAGCTCCTCGGCGGCCTGTCCGATCGTCGGCCCGGGCTGGGTGGGGTGGCCGCGCAGCGACGAGCAGCAGCTGGTGCAGCGAGGGTGTCAGGCCGGCGTTCTGGGCTGCCTGCTCGCTCCAGCGCAGGAAGTCGCGCAACTCGCTGCGGAATGCGAGCAGCCGCTGGTAGTCCTCATCGAGCAACGGCCGGCCGGTGGTGAGCGGGCTCATGCCGTCGGCTCGCGGATCGGGAGCAGTTTGCCGGGTTCGGAGACTTGCCGGCGCGGTCCGAGCGGACGCTCGCGGTGGCGCTCCTCGATCAGCACTCGCTCGTGAGCCTTGAGCAGGTCGAACTGGCTGATCAGCCCCACCAGCCGCTGCGGGGCTTCCCGGTCTGTGACGGGTAGCACTCCATGTCCGCTTGAGACCATCCTGTCGGCTGACCTCGCGCAGGGTCTCATCGGCAAAGGCGATCATCGGCTGGCGCGCGAGCTCGCTGGCTTTGATCGGGCTTGCGGACTGGTGCGCGGCGAGCACGTCGGAGAACGCCAGCACACCGACGAGCCGCTCGATCGGCGTCGAGCACGGGGTACAGGCGCTGGCGGCGATCATCGCTGCCCTCCGGCAGGCGCTCGTACAGTTCGGTGGTGGATGTCTGTGGCTGCACGGTCAGCACGTCGGTGCTCATCACGTCTGCGCACGAGCAGGGCATGCAGGGGATCGATCTCATACTCGCGGGTGACGTGGTAGCCGCGGCGGGCGATCTTCTCGGTCAGGATCGAGCGCTTCAGCGTCAGGACGCTCACGAGATGCGCGATCGTGCACGCGACCAGTAGCGCCAGGAGCGCGTTCACGTCATGGGTGAGCTCGAGCGCGAAGACGATGCTCGTGAACGGTGAGCGCATCACGCCGGCCATTGCGGCGGCCATCCCGATCAGCGCCCAGGTGCCCTCCCCGGCGCCCGGCAATACTGCGCCGAGTAGTCCGCCGAGGGCGGCGCCGAGCATCAGCAGGGGGGCGAGGATTCCGCCGCTGGTGTTCGACCCGAGCGCGATCGACCAGACCGTGAGCTTGACGACGAGCAGCACTGCCAGCGCCCCGAGCGCAAGCTGCCCCGCGAGCTGCGCCCCGATCGTTTCATAGCCCACGCCGAGCACCCTTGGATCGATCAAACCGCCGATACCGACGAACACACCACCGATCGCGGGCCACCACGACCAGTGAAAAGGCAGCCGTCCGAAGAGATCCTCCGCCCCATACACACATCGCGTCATCACCCACGCCAGTCCACCACACGCTACCCCCACCAGCACCGCCCCGAGTGTTACCGACACGCCCAAAGAGCCGGGAGCGCTCATCGCAAACAGCGGAGCCGCGCGCAACAGCCCAGCACTCGCGAGCGCTTCCCGCACAGCCTCAGCCGAGCACGCCGCGAGCGCGACCGGGATCATCGAGCGCGGACGCCACTCGAACAACAGCAGCTCCACCGCCAGCAGCACAGCCGCCACGGGGGTCGCGAACACGGCGGTCATGCCGCCCGCCGCGCCGGCCACGAGCAGCGTGCGCCGTTGCGCCGCGGTGAGATGCAGGAGTTGCCCGAGGATGCTCCCGAGCGCGCCGCCGGTCACGATGATCGGCCCCTCCGCGCCGAACGGGCCGCCCGTGCCGATACTCACGGCACTGGAGATCGGCTTGAGCACCGCCAGCCTCGGCTCCATACGACTACCGCGCAAAAGGATCGTTTCCATCGCCTCGGGGATCCCGTGACCGCGGATACGCTCGGAGCCGAACCGTGCCATCACACCCACGATCAACCCCCCAGCCACCGGCACCAAGACACTCCATACCCCCAGCACGTGTATGTCAGGGCTGCTCAGGCTGGTGCTGAGCGTCCCCGTGTAGACGAGATGCGTGATCAGGCCAATCAGGTCCAGGAGCGCCAGCGCCAGGAGCGCGACGGCCGCTCCCACGAGCAGCGCCGCCGCCGCCAGCCCGAGAACCGGCCGCGTCGTGGTGAAGTCGCCCAACTCACGCTCTTTTGCCCCCAACGGCCTCGTCTCCGGCGGAACGACCGCGTCAGCGGGGAACCGCTCGGCATGACCATTGCTCGCCACAAAACAACCATATCGGGTGACGATACTTGTGGACGTTACGAGCTACATCCGGCCGAGCGTCAGGACGCGCATGCTCCCCCGGACCGCTGAGGGAGCAACCAGCCATAGCGCCCGCTATCGCCGGATGCGAGCACGTCGGCGGACGCCGCTCACGCTCCTGCTTGGGACGACGAGCGATCACGGGATTCCCGGGTCGATGAGTGTTCCTAGGCGGGTCGTGGCCTTCCTGTGCGGTCGCGGTGTTTGCAGCCCGGCCAGCAGCATGGCCGACGCTTACCTTCCTCCAGCTCTTCCTTCGTGCGCCGGATGCGCCGCTCTCGGGTGGTTTGCTGCTTGGCGTCCTCGACCCAGCAGATGAACTCGTTGCGGGCCAAGGGCGTGATGTCCTTCCAGGCTTCAAGCGCCGCAGCGTTGGCGATCAGCGCGCTACGTAGGTCAGCAGGCAGTCTGTGCACCACCCCTCCGGGCACGCTGGAGCCATTCATGGGCAGATGGTAGACACGGCCAGCCGTGCTTGGAGCCTCGGCGTATTTCGGAGCGGGCTATTGTCCGGATGGGCGCCGCGCAGCCTCGGCCTGTCTGATGCTCGCCGCAAGTGCGGCCACTGCTGGCTCGACGGCGGCGTCAGTGAGATTGGCGTAACCGACGACGACCGCTGGGGCATCGGCGCCGAGGCCCTCCAAGGCGATGCCCCGCAAGCGCGCCGCGGCGAGCACCACCGTCTCACTGAGACCGTCAGGGAGGTGCAGCACGACGTAAAGACCGGCGGCGGCGCCGTGGACGGTAACCTCCGGCAGCTTGGCGGCGAGTGCGGCCAGCAGTTCGTCACGCTGGCGGTGGTAGCGGCGGCGCTGGCGGCGCAGATGACGGTCCAGTTCACCGCGCTCGATCAGATCAGCCAGCGCGAGCTGCCCGAGTGGTGCCGGCATTCCTCCGCGTACGCGCTGGCGGTCGGCGATTGGTTGCATGAGGTGTCGTGGGAGGGCAAGCCAGCCGAGGCGGACTGCTGGGGCCAGTGTCTTGCTCGCCGAGCCTCCGTACACGACGCGCTCTGGCGCGAGACCCTGTAGCGAGCCGATCGGCTGGCGGTCGTAGCGGTACTCGGCGTCGTAGTCATCCTCGACGATCAGCGCATCTCGCTGTTGCGCCCACGCGAGCAGCGCTGCCCGACGGGGCGGGGAGAGAACTGCGCCGGTGGGGTACTGGTGGGCAGGCGCAACGGCTACCGCGTCGACGCCCTCATGTTCCAGGCGCTCGACGATCAACCCATCCCGGTCGACCGGGAGCGCCACCACCTCCAGGCCGGCGGCGCTTGCGGTCTCGCTCATCCCTCGCCAGCCGGGGTCCTCGGCGGCGATACGTCGAGCGCCGTTTGCGGCGAGAGCGGCCCACAAGAGGTCGATGCCCTGACGCAAACCGTTTGTCACCACGATCTGCTCGGGGTCGGCGCGTACGCCGCGGACTCGCCCCAGATACGCGGCGAGCGTAATCCGCAGCTCAGGGACACCGGCGGGATCTGGGTAGGCGAGGCGCTCATCCGGCACCGTGCGAAGCACCCGTGTCAAAGCGGAGGACCACGCCGTCCGGGGAAAGCGGCTCAACGCCGGGCGGAACGGACTCATGTCGTGGCGAACCGGCTGAGTTGGCGTGGCACCGGCCAGCGGTGCGTGGTTCAGCGCGACCGTCGCGGCGACCGTCGTTCCCCCGCCGCGACGGGTGCGCAGGTAGCCTTCGGCTGCCATCTGGGCATATGCATCGACGACCACGCCGCGCGACACACCGAGTTCGACGCAAAGCGAGCGCGTCGGAGGCAGCCTCGTGCCCAAGGGGAGGCGTCCGCTGCGGATCGCCTCACGCAGCGCGTCCTCAAGACGGGCTCGCAGCGACCGACCGGCGGCGTCAGAAAGGTCGAGATGGAGGTCCATTGGCCCTAGATTTTGGTGTCTATTTGGCCCTGTTTGAGGGGCCAACGTTGAAGTAGCGTATCGAGCGTGATGCCTCACTTCTCCACTCGAACGCGAGCCCATCTTGTATTCGCCGCTTGTGCTGGACAGGCTGGATGTGGAACGGGCTGAAAGCGCGTCTTGAGGGCCAGTTGGTCGTGCTGGAGCCGCTACACCCCCGCCACCAGGACGGTCTGTTCGCCGCGTCACAGCACCCGGAGATCTGGACGTGGACGATCCCGCGAGGAAAGAGCCCGGAGCACTTCCAGAGTTGGTTTCAGGACACCCTCGCGGCGGGTGAGGCTGGCACTGTGTGCGTGTTCGCGATTCTGGATCGCACCAGCGGGCGTCCAGTCGGTAGTACCGGCTACCACGACCTACGCGAGACCCATCGGGGCCTTGAGATCGGGGGCACATGGCTGGAGCCGTCAGCTTGGCGCACCGGGGCGAACATCGAGGCGAAGCTCCTGATGCTGGAGCACGTCTTCGAGCGTCTCGGCTGTATGCGCGTGGAGTTCAAGACCGACAGCCGCAACGAGCGCTCCCGCGCCGCGCTCGCCGCGCTTCCGGCTCGCTTCGAGGGAATCTTTCGCAGGCATATGATCATCGAGGACGTGGGCGTTCGCGATTCCGCCTACTACAGCGTGATCGACAATGAGTGGCCGGTGGTTCGTGAGAACCTGAAGCGGCGGCTGACGGCTACGCAGCAACGCCACCCGCGAGCGTCTCGATGAGCGCGCCCGCTGACCTTCCGCTTGGCGAGACGCTGGACTGGAATCCGGTCCCACGGCCAACCCCCGTGTCGCTGACCGGCGCGCACATCCTGGTTCGCCCGGTCACCGCGGAGAGCGACGCAGTGCCTTTGTTCTCCGTCTCCCACCCTCCCGACGGTGACCCGTCGATCTGGACGTATCTGCCCGACGGCCCGTATGAGAGCCCTGACCACCTGCGCCAGACGCTGGCATGGGCCGAGACCTCGACGGACCCGCTCTATTTCACGCTCGTGGGTCTCGCCGACGAGCGGCCCCTCGGCCTCGCCTCCTACCTGCGTATCACACCGGAGCTCGGCGTCATCGAGATCGGCCACATCTGGTTCGGCGTGCCGTTGCAGCGCACAACGGCCGCCACCGAGGCGATCTACCTGCTGATGCGCCACGCGTTCGATGACCTCGGGTATCGGCGTCTTGAGTGGAAGTGCAACGCGCTCAACGCCGCCTCACGCCGTGCCGCCCAGCGCTTCGGGTTCACCTTCGAGGGCGTCTTTTGCAAGCACATGGTGGTCAAGGGCCGCAACCGCGACACCGCCTGGTACGCGATCACCGACGACGAGTGGCCGGCTATCCAACGCGGGTTCGAGGCATGGTTTGCTCCCGAAAACATGGACGACGAGGGCCGGCAGAGACAGACACTCGGAAACCTGATCGAGGAAGCGCGTCGCTAATTCAGGACGTGGTGACGCGATGCTCGACCTCGACGCCTACCTGGAGCGAATCGGCCTGGACGGTCAGCCGAGCATCGCGCAGGTGCACAGGGCGCACCTCACCTCGATCCCCTTCGAGAACCTCGACCCGCACCAGGGCCTGCCGGTGTCGCTGGAGATGGAGGACCTCGAGCGCAAGCTCGTGAGCGAACGCCGCGGTGGCTACTGCTTCGAGCACAACCTGCTGTTGAAGGCAGCCCTCGAGGCGCTCGGCGCGGAGGTGGACATGTTCCTGGCACGCATGCGCGCGGGCGCGAAGGCGGGCGTGGTGCGGCCTCGTAGTCACCTTGTGCTGCGCGTCAGCGAGAACGGCGCGAGCTGGCACGCCGACGTGGGGTTCTCCCGTGGCATCCTCGAGCCGATCCCATTCGGGCCTGGCCCCACACAGGAGCAGTCAGGTTGGAGCTTTCGCGTCATCGAGGACGGCTCCGAGCTCGTGCTCCAGAAGCTGGAGGGCGACGAATGGGTCGATGTTTACGGCTTTCTCCCGCAGCCGGTGCCGCTCATTGACGTCGAGACCAGCAACTGGTGGACCTCCACGCATCCCCGCTCGCCGTTCGTCACCGGCCTGATCGTGGGAGTTCGTGGCGATGACGGCACGGGCACCTTGCTATGCGACTGGAGCGAGCTATCCCTCACCGAGGAAACGCCCACAGGCACAAGCGTGACGCCGCTCGAGCGAGAGGCCATACCGGAGCTGCTTGCCACGCGCTTCTCGCTACCGGGATTTGCGCTCGACGCCGATGGGCACGTCGTCCGTACGGACGTGCCCCGACCATTAAGGGCAGGCACCTGATTTGTGTCCGCGCGCTTCCCCTTTCGCGTAAATGGAGCCGTCACATAGAGCCTCACGAGACTCCCGCAACGGACGAATCTCGACGGCACCAGCGAGACCCTGAACACTCCCGCTTTACGCTGGGCCAATATGAGCGTAATCGCCGCGGGCTTCGTCGGTCGGCAACATACCTGCTCTGCTTGAAATACCACGTCGAGGGCAGTACGCATCGTCCTGGACTGCAACGTCGAGTTAGGCCATTACTGCTTATAAGTGATCTCGTCTGCCAGATGGAGCTTCTCCCATGTCTCTCGTCGCAGGATGACACCTCCGCCACACCGGCCTCAGGCGCGAGCTCGACACTTACCTGGCCTTCTACAACGACGACCGTGTCCACCACGGTCGCCTCCCCCCAAAGACGCATCCCGCAGACATCGTCTACCGTGCCAAAAAGAGGGAGGCAAGATGAGCCACACATGTCGGCATATTTCGGAGGCTCCCCAGCCTAAGTCTTGCGGGTACGCATTCAAGGGATTATGAGTGGTAGTCGGCCCTGCTTCGCCACAACCAGCGAACACCGCTGCTGCTGCTGCTGCTGCTGCTGCTGCTGCTGCCAGCCCTTCTCCCCCATGGGCTGTCAACGCCCGGCGGTTTCTTACCGCGCCCTTGAGGCTTGCCAGCGATAGCCCTGACAGTGGCCGCAGTTGTTGCATTCGTAGCTTGCTCCGTCTAGAGCCCTAACTGCCGTTCCCCCACATTTCGGACATGCGGGGATGAGGTCGCCGTAGGGCGTGGTTAGCGACACGTTTGATGGAGACGTCTGTCGCTCCGCCAGCTGCTGGTTCTGCAATGCCCACCATGTGTGTGGATCCATGGCACTCAATCCTTTCACGCGGGTCAGCCACGAGGCTGTCCAAACACCAAGTTCCTATATGGTACTGATTACTCAAATCGCCTGCCTATAGTGTCTCGCTGCTGATCCGTCATTCTGACCGATCTACTCGCTACGCTTGCTTGATGTCTTGCGACGATGATCGGTTTGAACGACTTGAAACGGAGTTGCGCGGCGTACGGCGCGAAGTTTCCGAGTTGCAAGCGTCCTACGATGACGCCCTTGAGCTTGCGCTGATCGGTGCTGTATCGAATGGCGTCGTCCGCCTTATCGCCGACGCCAGAAGCGCGGGATGGCTTGTGACCTACCGGCGGGGCACACGACGGACCGACTTCGGCGTGATCAGCTTTGCGCACCCTGGAGACGCAACACACGACTGCAACATCCAGCTCCCGATCCCTGGGGACGAGCAGGCCCAGCGTCGAATCGAGATGGATGTACGCATGCGGATTGGCCTCCTCTACGCCGCGTAGGGCACCCCTGGGCCGCAGAATGTGCGCTCGGATGTCGTCCGGCGTTGTTGGGGCGAAGCGGATGCCCGCTCTCGGGCGCGAATCCGATCGCGCGTTGCGGTGCTCACAGAGTCGGAGAGGGACGGTCGCACGTCGCGAAGCGATCGCACCGAGTGACTCACCGACCCAGACGTGATGCGACTCACGACGTCGTGGAACCAGCCGGCTCCCATTCCTGCTGGACCAACGCAGACACACGCTGCACAAGATCAATGCAACCGTCCGTCAGCTGGTTGAACGACCTTCCGCCGTCCAGGAACAGCATGGTGGCGGTGACCGCATGGGCGTCTCGCGCCACGGCCGAGAGCGCGTGGAGCACAGGAGCTTCGGAGGCGACGGTGACCACATGCTGGACCACGTTAAGGACCACCTGCTCCACTTCTGTCGCCAACGACTGGCGGGTATCAGCGCTGTAATCCCTCGACTTGCGAACTCATGGCCTGATCCTAGCTGATCGAACTCGTGAGCGAAGCGACCTGGTCCGTCTTGCACTCAGGTTGATCGCGGGCGCTCGATGATCTGCTCTGCCCGATCGAGTTTCAAGCTGGGGCGCGTCGACTTTCGATGGGATCTCGCGAACATCAAAGAACTGCTGGGGATCGAGATCGTCTGCTTGCACGTTCATCACCTGCCAGAAGGTGGCACCACATGCATTGTGGCGACACAGGCGCAGTGAAGATCGCGTCGATCTCCCCAGCGCTACCCATTTTCCTCGGGCTCCTTCGCCACCGAAAGACGGGATAGGCCGCGCTGGGAAATGGACCGTTGCAACGGCCGTCACTGACGACCCTAACGTATGCACCCAAGTTTCCGCCTTGCAGCGACAGCGTGACCCCTATCAGCGCGGGCTGACCGCCGACGCATGCGCGGTGTGGCCCAACACTGGACTCCCATCACGGATCTACGAACCTGACTTCGACGCCCATCGCGCGGTAAGTCCCGAGCGCTCGCCGATCGGCGCTCAAGACCTCGGCATCATGGCCAGCGGCGGTCGCGGCGATCAGCGCGTCGTACAAGGAGCCGCCGCGCACCCCGACCCCGACCGCCCGCTGCAGAGCGTCGCGCAGACCAGCAGAGTCCAGCGCCAGCCACGGTTGTGGGAACGCGCCTTGCAGAGCTTCCAGCACAACCCCCGGCGCTATCCGCCGTTCCTTCGGCATACGACTAAGCGCCGAAGTCGTCTCATACGCCACATGCGCAGGCAACCCGACCTCGTCCCACCCAAGCGCCACACGTGCCTGCTTGTGCATCTCATGCCACGGCGCCAGCGCCGCGATCACAACGCTCGAATCGGGCGCGATCACCGCCGTACGCTCTCGACCGCCGCACGAGCCTGCGCGACACTCAGCGGCTCCATCGGCTGGTCGGTCACGATCACGAAGAAGCCGTCTCGCTCCTCGACACGAGCGGGCACATCCGCGACCGTCAACTCCAGTCTGCCATCCGCAGCGGTCAACTCTAGATCGGCTGGACCGTTAACCCCGAGCTCATCCCGCAGAGACTTCGGGATCACCAGACGCCCGACTCCGTCGATGGCAACTCGCATGCCATCAGATTACCAACCCTTGGTAGGTTGCGTCGCCACCAGCTCCAGCAAGCCGCGCTGACGAGCAGCGATTAAGGCCTTCGACCGCTCGCCAACCGCGACTTGAAGTACAACGGCAGAACCAATCAAAAATTAAAACCCGCTCATTTACAGGGCTTTTTCGATGGGCGATACTGGGCTCGAACCAGGCAGGGGGGCTTGGGTTGGGTGATGTTCCCCGTGGTTGCTGGGCTTGGGTGATCTCAGGTTCGCTGAGATTTGCTCAGAATGGAACCTTGAATGGAACCTCGGAAGAAGCTCGCCGCGCGTCGCTCCACTCGTGCCGGAGATAGCGCTCGCAACATGGTCGTGGCGCAGGGCGCCATCGCGCTGCTGACGCCGGCCCCATCCAATGATCCAGTAGTCGGGCTCGGCCCGCTTACTGGATCTCGGCCGTGAGCTGGTAGCGTACGGACGTGCGCTCGACTGGTAGCCTTGGGCTTGGTCTTTAGCAGCAAACCTGCGAATAGCTGCCATAAACACCGACGCGCTCCGTCGCTGACCAGCACGCGATAGTCAACATCCAGGAGGGATCTATGGATCTGTGCGCAGCCATCACTGATAGGCATCTCATTAGTTTTGCTTACGACGGGCATCAGCGGATCGCCATACCGGCAGCCTACGGAGAGCATATGACCACAGGCAATGTGATGTTGCGCGCCTATCAAACGGGAGGCACCAGCAGCTCTCGGCCGGTCCCGCTGTGGGATCTGTTCTTGGTCGAGAAGATGACCAACTGCGTCATCCTGGATGAGGTCTTTACGGACGATCCGCCGTATTACGCACCCAACGACAAGCACATGGGCGAGATCTATTGTCAGCTCTAACAGTCTCTCCCTTTACTCTGTTGCCCTCCAGATCACCATCTCGGCGCTTCAGCGTGAATCAACCGGCAAACTAACCCTCGCCACTGGCGAACTTCGCCAACGCTTGGAGCACGAGTACGAGATCCGTCGGTACCTCTACATCCGTCCGTAGTCCTTGCACAAGCGCCAGCAAGTATCCCGGCTTGCTTTGCGGCGCTGACAGAGACGCAGCGCGAACGGCGCTCTCGATGGCGCTGCTGAACTTCGTCTCGCTCCGGAGCTCTGCGAAGTTCGCAGACGTCCACTCAGAACCATCTTGCCGTCGCCACTCACGGTTCGCTACTGCAGCCCACTGCTGGTCAGTAAACAAATCCTCCAACTCGCGGTCACCAACGAAATGGATGTCATCCGGGCTCACACCAACAGTCTTCAGCTTGTCAGGTCTGAAGAGCTTCCCGTCCGTTGAATCGGAATCAACGACAACGAACGCGAGACGCCGACCGTTGTCCTTAAGGAACCGAACCACCTTAAGAGCACCGTCATTGCCATTGCCGGAAATGAGTGCGATACCGGCCGACTGCATGCTCATCTTTGTAACTAGCCGGAAGAGGATCGGAAGCACTTGCACCTCGGTAGGACCCTCAACCCCGACAAAGCACCGCTCGTGAAGCAACACGCTGTTGCGAAGCCCCATAGCCTCTGACACGCCAACCAGATAGCGCTGAATATCCTCATGCTCGCTGCCCATGAGCTGTTCGACAATGGTGTACTCGTTATCGAGGGGTCGCGTCCCATTTCCCGGGTGAAGGTCGCGTCCCATTTCCCGGGTGAAATCGTTCGGGCGTAGCTCCGCTGGCTGTGGATGTTATGCGGCGATCACCTCCTCAGCCTCGATGGTCGGGGGTGGGGCTGGGTCCTCGCGCAGCTGACGGCGCAGCCGTTCGATCTCGGCGACGGTCTTGGGGTTCATTTTCACTCCGCGCCAGCCGCGGCTGGAGAGCTCGAGCACGGCCCAGATGAGTGAGAGGGCTGAGGTCTCTCCTGGGAACCGGCCGATGACCTTGGTGCGCCTGCGGACCTCCACGAACGTCCTCTCCAGGAGGTTCGTGGTCCTGATTCGCTTGCGGTGCTCTGAGGGGAGCCGCAGATGAACCACGAGAGCGGGCAGGTCCCGTTCGATGACGGCCATCGCCGAGGGGTAGGCCGCCTTGTAGTCGAGGATGATGCCCTGCAGCTCCCGAGCGGCCTCGGCCGGGGAGCGGGCCTCATCGAACGCTTTCCACCAGCGCGCCTTGACCTCTTGGTGGTGGCGCTCAGGGAGCTTCGCGGTGACGTTCCTCAGCGCATGGACGGTGCAGCGCTGCTCGAGTGCTTGCGGCCAGAGCTCGGCGACGGCCTTCCAGATCCCGGGTGCCCCGTCAGCGATCACGAGCGCCGGTGATCTGAGTCCTCGGTCGATCATGTCGCGCCCGAAGGAGAGCCACGCCTCGTAGCTCTCGCGGCTTCCCAGAGCCAATCCGAGCAGGATCTTCCGGCCCTCAAGCGTCACACCCCAGCAGACCAAGACACCCTCCGAGGGTGTGTCGTCCGGGTGCAGCTTCAGATAGATCGCGTCCAAGAAGCAGTAGACGATGTCGTGCGCCTCCAGTCGCCGCCGGCACCATTGGCGGTAGCGCTCCCGGGTGTCCTCGCAGATCCGCGACACCGTGCTCTTAGAGGCGATCGGCTCCTCGAAGACCTCCTCCAACGCGGCCTCGACGTCCCTGGTCGACAGGCCCCTCAGGAAGCCGCTGATCACCAGCGACTCCAGCGCGTGTGTGCGGGCGACGCCTTTGCCCAGGATCCGGCTCTCGAACCCGAGCTTCTTCGCGTCACGGATCCTCGGGCGCTCCAGGCGCATCGCCCCGCTCGTCGTCTTGACCGTCTTTGGTTCATGGCCGTTGCGGTAACTGACCGTCTCCCCAGCGCGCTCATAGCGCCGGCGTCCCAGGAACTCGCTGACCTCGTCCTCCAGCGCCTGCTGCAAGATCAGCCGAGCGCCGAGACGCCCGACCGTCTCGATCGGGTCCTCCTCCCCGCCGACACCGGCCAACACCACGTCCAGTTCAGAGCGAAACCTCTCGCTCGGGGCTACCTTCTCCATGCGGGCGTACCTCCATCGCTTGGTCTTCTCAGGACAAAGCGGAGGCTACGCCCGTCTTTCAAATCCCCCGGCCAGTGGGACGCGACCTATCGAGGCGCAGGTGCACCACATCCTCGATCGCCACGCGATCAATTAGGTTCAGTGAGTGGGTCGCGACGAGCATGCGTACTCCGGTCTTCTGGCACTGATCGCGAATTAGAGTGATGAGTTCGCGCTGGTGTCCATAGTCAAGATGTGTATCAGGCTCGTCATAGGCAATCACGACTGCCCTGTCCTGAGCCGTACGAGCTGTCAGCAGCTCGCCCGTCCACTCCCAGATCGCCAGATTGATACGCCGTCGTCGACCTGCGCCTGATTGGTTGAGGGGTATGCCGGCGCCACCCGGACGAGACGCGAGCACATCGACGTTACGGAACCCGTCACTGAAGGTGACTTCTGGCTTTACTTGTATCTCATTGAGCTCGGGGCACCGCTCCTCAACATGCTTGCAGAGCTTCTCGGCGTGAACCTCTAGGCGCTTCTGAACCTCAGCCTCCACCTTGCGGACCGGACCAACAAGTTCGTCGTTGTTCAGCAGCTCACGATAGGCCGTCCGCAATGCGTTACGGATTTGGTTCTCAGGGTCAGGCTCCTCGGTCGAGGAGAACATCATCATCGTTGGCAAGCGGTCGATCAGCTCACGAGGTGCGGGAATCCATGCCTCCTCCCAATCACCTGCTGCTGCGTGAGACCGTAGAGGCTCTAGCCACGAATCGCGAGCGTTGCGCTTGCCGCTCGGCTCAAGGTCCAACTCGGTCGCCAATTCTTGCAACTGCGCGAGCTTGCGGTCATCGAGCTGCCTTAGGCTGGGATCGACGGACTGTTCAGCCCGAACCTCGTATCGAGCGGTGCCCTGCTGGGGGAGGACGCGTCGGACACTGATATGGCTGTCCGAGCCAAACTGTTTCAGATCGGGTGCGGTGAGCGCAAAGTATCCCTCAACGACAATCTCATCTACACGTAGCGATTCGGTGCCGTCGGAGGGCGGCCCCATCTGCGTGTAGTCGGCGATGCTCGGCATCCATTCGCCGAGAAGGAATGCCACAGCGCGCAGGGTGGTGCTCTTACCCCCGTCGTTGGCGCCAGTGACAATGGTTGGATGCCTCACCGGGATCTGCTCGACCCCTGCAAGCGACTTGAGGCCGCGGACCGTGAAGTGCTCTAGTTCGATCACGCGCTTGTATAAGTTCGTTCTCTTTGCCGTCAACCGGGCGTTACGTTCGTGTCCCTGCCTTGTCCGATGCGTAAGCCGAGACAATCCCCCTGGCTAGGTCAGCTGCTCCTTCGACGGCTGGGATTCCAATCCTGCGAACCCAGGAGATGTCGTTTAGCGATAGGGCGTCCTTTCGCCTTGAGATCGTCAAGGTCTTCTGCTCTGATCGACCGCCGCTATGCCGCCGGACAACTCCGAGAACCGCCTACCCGAGCCCTGGCTGACCAAGCCACAGCTCGCCGAACATCTGACCGTTTCGGATCGCTGGATCGAGTTGCAGCAGCAAGCTCGCCCGCCTCTACACGGACCGAGTGCGGCACCGTGATCGTGAGATGTCCGTCGCGCTCGAGCAACCATCTCGCGTTGATGATCGTGACGCCGATCACCTCGCCGTCAGGACCGTAGCGGACACCGTGACCCTCTGGCGTCAGCACAGCATCGGCGGCCATGTTCGACTCGCCGCGGGTGAGATAGAGCACATCACCGTCGGCGTCGTAGTTGCTGCGCTCGAACACAAGCCCGTCGATCGTGACGGTCATCCCGTTGCTCCTTCGGTCCTACGCAGCCGCGAGCGCACGCATCTCGCGCACGGGGTGACGCCCAAGGGTGCTGGATGTCGCGTATGCGGCGATGTGCCCGTGGGGGCGGTGGGTCACGCGCACGCGGACGCATCCACGCAACCGATCGATCGGGCGGCGGGGAAGCGGAATCAACAGAAGCTCGGTCTCCTCGTCAACGATCACTGTCGCGCGGCCTTCGTCGGCGAGATTGCGCCAGACCACGTCATCGGCCCACTCCTGGTCGCCGGGGACGAACTCCACGTCGTCGGGGTAGCCCAAGCTCTCCTCGCTGAGCGTGGCGGCCATGAACAACTTGTCGGTCTTCTTGTCGATGGTGCTCATAAGCTTGCCTTCCAGCTACGTACGATATCGCTCCAACTCTCCAATAGCTTGACCTCGGCTGCGGACATCGCCTCGTTCAGAGAGCCATGCGTAATAATCGGGTCCTGCTTCTCTGAGCCCACATAGCGGTGCTCATGATGCTCTTCGGGGGAATGGGCATTGTCGAAGGTCCGCACCGTGTGCCAAGCGCCTTCATGCTCGACGAGCAACATGATCGCGTACTCAACCGGATGAGTGCTGGAGCGCTCAACCACGATGCGCACGTCGCGGGCAACACGACGGCGGCGAGACCGATCCTTAGGCATGCGTCGGATGATCCCAACCACTGCGGCGAACAACCACGAACACGCAGGCCGCACAGCGCACGACTACGCAACCTGATCGTCGCCGAATGCCCGGTCGACCATCTCGACCTCCCGCTCGTTCGGCGCGTAGTCGGCGTATCGCTGCGTCGTCGCCATGTCGCGGTGGCCCATCCACTCCTGAAGCGTCCGCATCGGCACCCCGGCGGCGGCCATCGCGGTCCCGAACGTGTGGCGCAGGTCGTGGAAGCGGTGCGTCGGCTCGAGCTTTGCGGCCTTCAGCGCCCGGCGGTAGCGGCGCATGAGCGCTCCACGGCGGAGCACTTCGCCTGACACGGGCTCAGCGAACACGAGATCGGCCGGACCAGCCCAGCTCGTCGTCTTCTTCCACTGGTCGAGTTCGCGAGTGACACGGCGGCTCATGGGCACACTGCGCGTCGAGCGACGGCTCTTGGGTGTGTCGAACTCACCGAGGACATGGTTGCGACGAACCCTGACCCGCTGTGCATCCCAATCCACATCCTGCCAGCGCAACGCGATCAGCTCGCCCTGCCGCAGGCCGGTCATCGCCGCGGTCAGATAGAGCGCTCGGTCGAGTGCCTGGTGGTCGCCCTCCACCGCCGCGAATACAAGCGCGTCGACCTCGACTGTCGTCAGAAAGCGGATCTCGTCTGAGATCGAGAGTGGCGGCAGGTCGATCATGTCGCAGGGGTTGGCTGTGGCCCATCGCCTGCGGGGGTGCATCGCGTAGCGATAGAGCGCGCTCAGCGTCCCGATGTAGTTGCGGATCGACTTGGCCCCCACCCCATCGGCTGACATCGCGCGCATCATGTCCTCGACATCCTCGGACCGCACGCTCTCCAGGGCGCGACCCCCGAGATGCGGCTCGATCCACACCCGCAGCACCATCTCGACCGCCGCGAGGGTGCTGCGCTTGCGGCCCAGGGCCTCCAGGTGCTTGCGGTAGCGCCGGCCAATCTCTGCCACGTCCAGCCGATCGCCCTGTGCCGCGTTCGGGGTGACCTCGCCCGTGAGTCGCCGCAGCTCCGCCTCTGCCTGCACGGCCGTCAGCCCCTCTCTGCTGCCGCGTGCGCGCTTCATCCCCAACCGGCGATTCATCCGCCGGCCATTCGTCCACCACGAGCCATAGAAGGTCTCCCGGCCCGCGCTGTCTGTACGGACATACACGCGCCCGCTGCCATACGACCGACGCGCCGTCGTACCGGCCCCCGTTGTCACGGTCTTTCCCGGCTTCGCGGTACTCATACGACAACCATCCCGAGCCTGTCCAGATGCCGAACGGATTTGCTCTCGTCGGTGTTCACGTCGGTTCCTCCTTCTCTCGATTGGAGGCTCCAGAGGCTCGATCCGACGAGGAAGAAACCCGTCCTGTGCGGGTAGGGTCCCTGACGCGCCTGGAGTTTTCGGCTCCTGGTGCCACGGCGCCCGGCGGTCCGACCCGCGCGGGCGCCAACTATGTTCTGCGCGACGGAAAGCAGCGCAACCTTAACTATATGACAAGTCCCGGACACACCGATCTTGGAAACGCATTGCGCACCTTGCGCACACAAGCCGGGCTCACGCAGGACGAGCTGGCCGCCCGCGCGGACATCGACGCCCCATACCTCTCCCGCGTCGAGGGCGGCTGGCGCGATATCCGCTGGAGCACCCTCCGGCGCCTGCTCGCCGCCCTCGACGCCGACCTGCCCCAGCTCCAGGACGCAATCGACCACGCCAGCGGTGAGGACCCGCGGGGAAGCTGACGATCCGCAGCGACGATCGCGCTGCGAGCCGGCAGTCACGCTGCCGTCCTGCGCTTGGTTCGCGGACCAACAGCGCGACCGTCGCACCATGCGATCAACTCATCACGGCTGAACCGCACATAGCGGCCGAGGCGAACGTGCGGGATGCGTCCAGCGCGAGCCTCAGCGGCGATCCACGACTGCGGCACGTTCAAGATCACGGCAGCCTGACCTGAGTCGAGCAACGGCGGTGTGGCCTGCTGGCCGATAAGGGCCGCTAGCTCGCTCGCCAGCTCGCGAGTGTCCTGACGGCCTACTCGATCATCGCCGGCCCGACTTGCAGACCCGCTGCCCGAGGATGGTTCTGTGAGTGACATCTATGCCTATGACCACCAGGCGAACAAACCGGCCATGTAATTTCCTGAGGGCCTGTTGGGGCCCTCAGGAAAGCGGGCTCGCCACCGCGGAGCGAAGCCCGTAGGGCGTAGCGGAGCGGTGGCGATGCAGTGGCGTCCGGTGCCCCGTCGAGGGTGTGGCAGACGACGGGATGACTCGATTAAACCGGCTGGCCCCTCACGGGTGCCCTCCGTTGGATTTGTCTCCCGTCGCCTGCCACGGACGCCGCCATGACTTCATAGAAGCGTGCTTGCTTGCTCGACATGGCTTTGTCTGGCGGCCTCCACATCACCAGCGCCAACCAGCAACAAAGGAGACCGGAAAATGATGATCGCAGTGGGCGTGGACACCCACAAGCATGAGCACCTCGCCGTCGCCGTTGACGCTCTCGGGCAGCTCCTGGCCGAGATCACGATCACCGCGACTCTCGCCGGCTACCGCGAGCTGCTCGCGTGGATCACGGGGCTCAAGGGCGAGGTCCGGGTCGGGATCGAGGGCGCCGGCAGCTACGGCGCCGGCCTGTGCGAATACCTCCAGGACAACGCCATCACGGTGTTCGAGGTCGAGCGGCCAAAACGCCGCGAGCGACGAATCGGGAAGTCCGACCAGCTCGACGCGCTGCTGGCCGCCAAGAAGGTGCTCGCCAATGACGGGCTCTCCACGCCGAGAGGGCACGGCAAGCGCGTCGCGCTGCAGATGCTGCTCGTTGCTTACCACTCCGTCGTCAGCGAGCGCTCACGCCTCTACAACCAGCTCCAAGCTCTCCACGTCACCGCACCAGCCACACTCAGGGAAAGGGTCGGCACAGCGCGCAACGGCGCGAAGCTCGCGCAGCGGCTCACCGGGATGCGGACACGCCCGAACGCCAGCCTGCAAGAGAACACCACCCTCCAGGTGCTCCGCGACATCGCCAACCGCACCCGCGCCCTCGACCAGCAAGCCCAGGAATACAACCGTCAGATCGACACGATCGCCCGCGAGCTCGCTCCCGCGCTGATGGACGAACCCGGCGTCGGGCCGATCTGCGCCGCCAAGCTCATCGCGTTCAACCCCGCACGCTTCAAGAGCGAGGCAGCGTTCGCACGCGCCAACGGCACCGCCCCACAACCAGCGTCATCCGGGAAAACCGTCCGTCACCGCCTCAGCCGCGGAGGCGACCGCCAGATCAACACAGCGATCTACACGATCGCGCTCTCACGCTCCGTCCACCACGCCCCCAGCCGCGCCTACATCCAACGCCGAACCAAAGAAGGCAAGACCAAGCGAGAAGCCATGAGATCCCTCAAGCGATACCTCTCCCGCGACCTCTACAACAAACTCTCCAACACGCCCTTGACAACATAGAAGCATCCAGCAAATTGCGCCCACCGGCCACCGCCACTCACCTCGGCCCCCGCCTTCGCGCTCCCTGAACCCCAAGCGCGTCCGCCGCGCCACTGAGCGCACCACCCGCTTCACACGGCGCAGACTGGGCCTCGCAGCATCCACCCGCACGACTCCTAACCGAAGTCCTCACGGCTGCGCGGCGCTGCTCCTCAACGACAAAACAGACAACATGCACGGCGGTGCCGCCGCTGTGCGAGCGCTGCGCAAATTCGGTGGCCGCTTCGGGGTGCTGATGGTCATCACTCATGTGATGACGGCGGCGAGCATAGGTGCGTCCCGAGGTGGCGGGTACGCGCGCTATCTGGAGAGCAAGACGGTGGAGCCCGAGCGCGGGGACTACTACCTGACCCCGGACGGTGAGATGGCCCAAGCTCCCGGCCGGTGGTTGGCCGACGCGGAGACGCTGAAGAGGCTGGGAGTCCAGGCCGGTGAGCCGGTAGATGGCGCGGACTTCATCGCGCTGATGGAGGGCCGACATCCCGGAACGGGCCGTTGGCTGCGACCCGAGGGTGCCGGCGGTGGCCGTGGCGGCGGGATCGACGTGACATTCAGCGCGCCGAAGTCCGTCTCGACGGTGTGGGCGCTCGGCGATCCCTGGCAGCGCGAGCAGATCGAGCAGGCACACGGCCGCGCGGTCGAGCAGACGATCCACCACCTGCGAGAGCAGGTGCCGGTCGTGCGCCGCCGCTACAGCGGCCAGGTCGTAGAAGAGCACGCCAAGGGCGTGATCGCCACCGAGTACCGACACACGACCGCCCGCGGAGTCTCGGGCGCTCAGGCACCGGACCCACAGTTGCACAGCCATGTCGTCATCACCGGCGCTGTCCGTGAGGACGACCGGATCGTGGCAGTCGCGTCACGGCCGATCTTCCGCAGCGCTCGTGAGTTGGGCGCGTTCTACCACTCCGCGCTCGCCGACGAGCTCGTGCGGGATGGCTACGCGATCGAGCAGGGCACCGGCAAGGATGGCCGGTACTTCGAGATCGCGGGTGTCCCCCGCGAGCTGTGCGAGGCGTTCTCCGGTCGCTCGCGTGAGGTCGCACGCGCGGCGGAGCGCTTCCGTGCCCGCTACGGCCGGGCCCCCGAGCGCGGCGAGCTTCGCAACCTCGCACTCGAGAACCGTCGAGCCAAGGAGCTGACGACACGCTCGGACCTCCAACGAGTGTGGACAAAGACCGCTCGCAATCACGGGTTCGGGCCGGATGAGGCCGTGCAGTTGATCGGCGCATCCGAGCGCCCTGCAGCCGGCCACGGGATCGAGGATCGGGTCGAGGCGAAGCTGACCGAGCAACACGCCGTGTTCCAGGAGCGCGACCTGCACGCGGTCGTGCTGGAGCAGGCCGCCGGGGAGATGGCGCCGGATCAGGCACTCGGTATCGCCCGGGAGATGGTCCACGACCGGCGCGTGCTGACTCTTGAGGGCGGGCGGATGACCACCCTGGCGGTGCGTGCCCAGGAGCAGGCGATCGAACGCCGCACCACACAACTCGCCCAGCCCGCAGGCCGGGATGTTGGCGACGTTGCACGCGATAACGCTGCCCGTGAGGTAGCCGAGCGCATCGGCGGGCCACTCAGCCCCGAGCAGCACCACGCCCTCGCAGTCCTCACCGGTCCCGAGCGTGCCGCGGTCCTCGTCGGCCCAGCCGGAACCGGCAAGGGAGTTGTGATTGACGCCGCCGCCCGCGCGGAGCAGTACGCCGGCCGCGAAACGATCGGCGTATCTGTCTCCGGCTCAACAGCCGAGCGCCTGGGAGCGGACAGCCCTGCACTGGCAGGGCGTACGCTCACCCTGGACTCGCTGGTCGCCCGCGCGAACACGGGGGCCATCCATGTAGGCAGGGATACGACAGTAATGCTGGACGAGGCGGGGATGGTCGACCACAAGCGCCTCGACGCGCTGACCCGGCTCATCGAGCGCTCCGGGGCGAAGCTGATCGCGGTCGGCGACGGCAAGTCCGCACCCTCCGTAGACGACCCCCGTGCGATCTTCGGAGCGAACCTCCGATCAGCCCGCGAACACGCTGGCCTCACACAGGAAGCCCTTGGGCTTCGCGCGGACTTCCACCCGACCGAGGTCAATCGTATCGAGCGCGGACGTCGTAACCCCGGCCTGCTTACGATCGTCCGGCTCTGCAAGGCACTCGATATTCCACCCGGCGACCTGCTCGCCGGCATATAGCCGACTGCGCCAACGTGCGTTGAGGCGCGCGCATGCCCGCCTGTGAGCTCAGCGCGCGGTCGGGGCACCGTCGGAGCGGCAGCGCCCATCCAACACGCCCGCTGGTCACAAACGGAACCTCATTGGAACCTTGACGACGCCGTATAAGACGAAAAGCCGCACAAGAATGCGGGTTTCAGGCGATGGGCGATACTGGGCTCGAACCAGTGACCTCCGCCTTGTCGAGGCGGCGCTCTCCCAGCTGAGCTAATCGCCCTGGGATCGAATCCAAGCCTATCAACGCGCAACCGCGGCGATGACCTCGGCACACCGGTACGTCTGGCGTCGTGTTGTCCGCAGAATAAAGGCCCGGGCGGAGCCTCCCAGCGCGCCCGGGCCTTGCCAGCTCAGGGGACGACGATCGTCTGGCCTTCGCCGCCGACACCGGCCGCTTCCGGGCTGCTGGAGCCGGCTTCGCCGGGGACGGCCACGCCGCTTGAGCCGGAGCCCTCTTCGACACCGCCTCCGCCTTCGAGGCCGCCTTCGGTGCCGGAGCCGCCGGCTTCGACTTCGCCGTAGGGGCTGCGCGAGCCGTACGGCGAGCCACCGGCATTCGGCGACTGCGCGCCACCGGGGCCACCCTCGGTCTGGGCCTGACTTTGACCCTCGGCGGACGCCGAGGAGACGCCTTCGCCGGCCTCGATCTTCTTGACCGCCTGAGCGACCGTATTGGAGGCGATCGCGAACCCGACGCCTGTGCTCCCGGGCTGGGAGCCTTCGGAGCGGGCCGCGTCGCTGGCGATCTGGGAGTTGACACCGATCACTTCGCCCTGTTCGTTCAACAGCGGTCCGCCGGAGTTGCCGGGGTTGAGCGCCGCATCGGTCTGAATCGCGCCGGTGATCTTCGAGCCGTCGGGAGCGGCGATTTCGCGTTCGAGCGCCGAGACGATGCCGCGGGTGAGGGTCTCGTCGAGACCGTAGGGATTGCCGATCGCATACACCGGGTCGCCCACCTGCACCGAGCTCGAGCTCACGAGATTCAGCGGATGTAGATCCAGACCGGACGGGTCGATGCGGATGAGCGCGAGATCCTGATTGGCTTCCTCACCGACGAGCGTCGCCGTACGGGTCACGTTCGAGGACTTGCCCGGGCCGGCCACGATGCTGCTGGCGCCCGCGACCACATGGTCGTTGGTGAGGATCAGGCCCTTTTCGTCGAGCACGATGCCGGTGCCGCTGTCTTCGCCCTCGGCGGTGACCGCCTTGATCGCCACCACGCCCGATGAGTCGCGCTGATAGATCTGGGTTGCCGTCAGCCCCGTCGAGGCGACCTCTCGACGAGTTCCGGTCGCAGTGCGAGCGCCGGCCGACGCGCTGCTCGCGCGCACGGTGGGCGCGGAACCTCCGCCACCGGAGCCGAGCGCGAGCACTGCGACGAGCGCCGCGGTCGCTCCGGCGATAGCCGCGAGCAGGATAGGTGCGAGTAGACGTTTCACGACCACCTCCAGGGTTCAAATGGGATGAGGTCATGATGCGTGCGCTCGCTGTGCGGACGCTAACAATGTCCCTAACCGTCGCTAACGAAGCGAGAAAAGGTAGATAACGGAACCCGAAGCGCCCGATAAGGCGCCACCTCGCCCCCAGCTGATCGGCAACATCGCCGCCCGATCGGAGATTGCCGGCAGCAGACGATGGCCCGATAACCTAGGGAGGTCTCCCGGCGACGTGGCGGAGTGGCTACGCAGCGGCCTGCAAAGCCGTCTACACCGGTTCGATTCCGGTCGTCGCCTTGGGAAAGCCCTGCAAATCGGCACCTTTTGGCTTGTCCGCTGTGCAGGCGATGAGCGCTCCCGCTTGCTACTCGTTCGTCCAAGGTGCGGTCGCGAGGCGAATGGCGCTCGTGACGTGCGAATCTGCGCACGTGCCAGACATCCGACGAGTGGCCACACCGCGCGAGAAGCAGCTGACCCTGCTCGCGGCCGTGCTCGGTACGAGCGTCGTGTTCCTCGATGCGACTGTGACCAGTGTCGCGTTGCCCGCTATTCGAGACGACCTCGGCGGCGGCCTGGCGGGCCAGCAGTGGGTGACGAACGCGTATCTGCTGACGCTCGGGTCACTGTTGCTGATCGGCGGCTCGCTTGGAGATGTATTCGGTCAGAAGCGCGTGTTCCTGGTCGGCGTTGCCGGGTTCGGCCTCACTTCGGCTCTCTGCGCGGTCGCGTCGTCGATCCCCGAGCTATGCGTGTTTCGCTCGATGCAGGGAGCGTGCGCGGCGCTGGTGACGCCCAGCGCATTGGCGGTGATCATCCACGTGTTTCCCGAGGACGAGCGGGCCAGGGCGATTGGGACATGGACCGCGCTCAGCTCGATCGTCGGGGTTATCGGGCCGTTCATCGGGGGAGTGTTGATCGCCGCCGGCTCATGGCGCCTGATCTTTCTGCTCAATGCGCCGCTCGTGCTCGTGACAGTGACGCTGATTGCTCGCGGTATACCCGGGGGCGAGAGCGCTGGGTCCGCCGAGCGTCTGGACTTCGCCGGGGCCCTCTTGGCGGCGGTCACGCTCTCGGGTTTGGTGTTCGCTGTGACCGAGGAGCCGGCGCGCGGATGGAGCACCCTGGTGGTCGGCTCGCTCGTGGCAGGGATTCTGGGAGCCATCGCGTTTGTTGCGCGCGAGGCGCGAGCTCGGGCGCCGATGCTCCCACTGAGCCTGTTTCGCGAGCGCAACTTCACGATCGGAAACCTGGCGACGTTGACCGCCTACCTCGGGCTGGGGGGTGTGATCTTTCTGCTGCCTGTGTTTCTGCAGGAGGTCAGCGGCTACAGCCCCGTTCAGGCGGGGCTTGCGCTCCTGCCGGTCACCTTGCTGCTGATCGTGCTCTCCCGCCGCTTCGGCGCACTCGCCGACCGCATCGGGTCGCGGGTGCTGATAAGCCTCGGGGCTCTGGTTGCCGCCGGCGGCCTGTTGCTCTTGGTGCGTGTCGATCAACGCGCCGATTATCTCAGCGAGGTCCTGCCGGCGCTGCTCGTGTTCGGGTTGGGACTCGCGATGCTCGTCGCGCCGTTGACCGCCACGGTCCTCGGGGCAGTGCAGGAGGAGCACGCCGGCGTCGCAGCCGCGGTGAATACGACGCTTTCACGCGTCGCGCAGCTTTTCGCGGTAGCTGTGCTGGGGGCCGTCGTCTCTCTCGCGTTTGCCAGTCGCGTCGACGCGACGCTGGGACGGACCGCGCTCGGCTCCGGCAGCCGCGCGGCGATCAGCCGCGCCAAGCGACAGCCTCTCGGCTCGCCCAGCCTAATTGGAGTGCCTCCCCGCGAGCGGGTCCTCCTTCGAGCGACCTTCGAGGACGCGTCCGTGCATGCCTTCCGTGTTGCCGACACGATCGCAGCCGTGCTCGTCGCCGGCGGAGGTCTCATTGCGCTCGCCGGGATCCGTAATCCCCGCCGCAGGGTGGCCGCCGAGCTGTGCCCAGCCGGAGCGCTCTGCGGAGCCAGTCAAGAACTCGTCAGTACCGGCCCGCTCCTACACGTCAAATAGCCTCGCCCTCGCGTCACAAACTGCCGGCCTTCACGATGTACTGGTTGTGGGCGTCGATGATGACCATGCCGATGAGGCGCTTCTCGTTGCGGGCAGGAGCGACGCGGAGGCGTTTGGGCTCTTCTACGGACGGCGCGTGGACGCCGTGCTCGCCTTCTTCCTGCGGCGCACGGGCGATCGCGAGCTGGCCGCTGACCTGACCGCGGAGACGTTCGCCGCGGCGCTGTCCGCCCTGCCGCGTTACAGCCCGCAGCGCAGCTCGGCGCTCGCGTGGCTGTTCACGATCGCACATCACAAGATGGCGGACTCGATCCGCCGCGGACAGGTCGAGGACCGGGCGCGCAGGCGCTTGGGGCTCGAGCCGCTCGTATTCAGCGACGAGGACATCGAGCGCGTGGAGCAGCGGGCGGCGGCGGCGGGCGGCGGCGCTGCGCTGCTCGAGCTCGAGCGACTGTCAGCTCAGCAGCGCGGCGCGATCGAAGGACGGGTGCTCCAAGAAAGCGAATACGACGAGCTGGCCCGAAGCCTGAGGTGCTCGGAGTCGGTGGTCCGCAAGCGCGTCAGCCGCGGGCTGGCTGAGCTGCGCACGAGGATGAAGGAGGCCTGAGGATGGACGCGATCGACAGGTTCGGACAGGAGCTGGTGCTCGCCGCGGAGCGCCGGCACACCTGGCGGCGGCCGCTGCGAGCGCTCTTGCGCACACGCTTCGCGCGTACATCGCCCCGCCGGCGCGCATCCATGCATGTGCGCGTCGCACTCGTCGCGCTCGCGCTGGTGCTCGCCACCGCCGCGATCACGCTCGCGGCGACCGGAGTGATCCTCACGGGCTCGCCGGTCGGCACGGCGCGTGCTCCGATCGCCACCGCCGGCGAGGGCATCCCGGTGGCGGGCGGCGCGCGGCTGCTCCCCCTGCGAGCGCCAGACCCGGCGGGTGGCCTGCCATGGGGAATGAGGATCGTCCACACCACGCGCGGCCTCGTCTGCGTGCAGATCGGCCGCGTCTATCACGACCAGCTCGGACAGCTCGGCGTCGACGGCGCGTTTCTCAACGACGGGCGCTTCCACCCGCTGCCCACGGACGCGCTCCCAGACGTACTCGCGGACGCAGCCGGATGGATGGCCGGAAACTGCGCGAGTCCGGGGGGCATCTACGCGGGCGACAGCGTGGGGCTGCAACTCAGTGCCGCCACCAGCCCCCGCCAGGGCGCTGGGGTGCCGGCCGACCGCCGCGAGATCTCCTTCGGGCTGCTCGGAGTGCACGCGGTGAGCGTCACCTACCGCGAAGGCTCGAAGACACACACCCAGCCGGTGCTCCCGGGTCTGGGCGCGTATCTGATCGTGCAGCGCTACAGGAGCGGCAGGCCGCTGGGAAGCGCCAGCGAGACCGACGGCAGAGACGAACCGGGCAACTACAGCTCACCGGCCGGCCCGAACGGAGCGCTGACCGCGATCGCCTACAGCTACGCGGGACGGTCGTGCATCGACCGGGGCCACCTGCGCCTGGCCTCATGCGGACTCTCGGAAGTGCCGCCACCACACCCGGCTGCGCTGCCGATCGTGCACGCGCCGCTGCGCGCACACCTGCACATCCACAACCACGTGATCACGAGCGCGCAGATCAGCTTCCACGCGCCCTACCCCGTCACGAATGCCGGCGAGAACTACTCGGTGACGGCGGCGGTCTGCCGCCGCGGGCTCGCCGGAGAAGGCTCTCGCGCCGACGTCGCGCGCGGCGCGCTCGTGACCATACCCGTCGGGGGAGTTCTCTCCGAGGCATGCAGCCGGGCGGTGAAGTTCACCGTCGAATACGTCAGCTCCGCGGACGGCCTGCCACAACCCACGCGCCTGGGCAGCATCACGATCCACGAGCCGCCCGGCACGCATCCCGTACCACTACCGAGGCGCGTTGTCGAACAGGAGAGACGGTCCAACCCGACACGCAGTCTGCACGCGCCGATTCATCTCACGCTCCTGCCCCAGTCCCGCGCAGCGTGCAAAGCCGCGTTCCTGCTCTACCCGTGCTACAAGGGCGAAGTCACCTTCACGGCGCCTTATGCGATCACCTCTGCGGCCGCTGGCTACTCCAGGGCCGCCGAATACTCCATCGACGGGTTAGCCACATGCAAGGCCGGTGGCCGCCCCGAAACCAGCTGGGGCCTACGACGCAACGTCAGGGCACACGAAACACTCAGAACCACCTCGCTCGGGCTCTTCGTGCTCACGCCCTCCTGCACATCGCACGAGGGGTTCGAAGTCACCTACCTGAACCAGCAGGGCCCCTCGGCCGCCGCACCCCACGAATCGGTCATCGTCGGCACCGTGACCCTCAGCAAGGCAACACTGCCCAACGGGCAGCACCCGAAGCCGCCCGCAGGATGACGGCGCCGCCGTGGTGCCTCTCGATCGGCAAATGCGTGTTCCGGGCACGGCCCCGCACGGCTTGTCCTTTAGCAACTCGACTATCCACCGCGTGAAGGAGCGCGACTCGAGACTCCCGTGGTCAACGCTGCCGGCGCCTCGTCGAAGCTGGTGTGAGCGGCCGGGAAACTCTGCGGGGAGGTAAGCGACCCATCGCTGGGCCACCTCCTGCACCGGGTTCGATTCCGGTCGTCGTCTCCACCAACCGATACCGCACGAATCAAGCCAGAAACTCGACGATCGACCGCGCGCAGCGGGGATCGCCCAGGGCTTCTATGTGGTTTCCGTCGAGGATCCGCAGTTCAGCATCGGCGATCGCGTCCGCCAGCACCTCGGGATGGACCGCCATCGGGTCCTCCGCGCCGGCGAGCACCAGCGTTGGCGCGGAGATCCGATCCAGCGCCACGCCACCTCGGTAGACCGACCTCGCCTGCGCGACGAGCGCCGTGCGATCGGCGTCCAGCGCGTCCGCCAGCATGCGAAACGCCTGCGCCCGCGGCTCGGACAGCGTGGAGGGATCCTCGACGCTGAGCGCATGGACGATCGACTCGTTGGAGACCACGCGCCGGTCCACGCCCCCGCACTCGACCACGCCCGAGCCCACGCCTCCGACGATGAGCCGTCGCACCCGCTCATCCTCGCTCGCGAGCAGCAATGCGACGATCGCTCCCATCGAGTAGCCGACGAGATCGACCTCGTCGGCACCGATCGTGTCGAGCAGGACGGCAAGGTCGCGCGCCATGCGCTGCTCGCCGTATCGATCGGGGTCGTGCGGCTTCTCGGACTGGCCATGCCCCCTGGCGTCCGGGGCGATGACCCATCGTCCCGCGGCTGTGAGCGCGTCCACGACGCCGGTGGCAACCCAGTTCGCCTCGGCGTTGGCGGCGAAGCCGTGATGCAGGACCACGGGCGCCCGCGCCGTGCGCTCTCCCCAGACCCGGTATGCGATCTCGATCCCGTCCCAGCTCGTGAAGCGCTCCATCGCACCGCACGCTACAGATGAGCCACGCGACGAGCCTGCTCCGCACGGGCGATGGCATCCACCGGGATACGCCACACTGCGCCCATGCGCCAACGAGTAACCGTGATCACCCTGGGCGTGCGCGATCTCGCCCGCGCGCGGCGCTTCTACGAAGCCCTCGGTTGGCACACCGGCGCCGAGCCAGACGACGACGTCGTGTTCTTCCAGGCCGGCGAGATGGTCCTCTCGCTGTGGGATCGCTCCCGCCTGGCACAGGACAGCTGCGTCTCCGACACCGCGGGCTGGGGCGGCGTGACGCTCGCGCTCAACCTCGACTCGCCCGCGGCGGTAGACGAGGCGACCGAGCAGGCGCGGGCCGCCGGGGCGAGGATCGGACGCGAGCCCGCGGAGACCTTCTGGGGCGGCTACAGCGCGGTGTTCATCGACCCCGAGGGCCACCCCTGGGAGATCGCGCACAACCCCCACTGGGCGCTCACGCCCGACGGCGGCGTCAGGCTCGGCTGACGCCCACGGCCCGTCGAGCTCCGGTGGATGATGCTCGGCGGCGGGCCCGAGAGCCCGCCTCGCGGGCCGCGCCGAGCGCGCCGGACGCCCACCGAAAGCGCTCCCGCGGAGCCGGCGGCTGCGGTGACCGGCGCCGGCAGGGCCGGTATGACGACCGGCTGTGGGTCACCCACCGAAAGCCCGCGCGGCCACACCCTCACAACATGCCGGCGCCGCGCCGATGACGAGGTTGTCGGGTTAACGATCGCATGCGCACGCTCGCCATCTGCCTCTGCACGCTCGCCGTCGGCATCGCCTCCTGCGCATGCGCGGCCACCGCGTCCGCGGCCCGGGCGCCCGCTCCCGCCCTCAGCGGCGCCCAGCGGCACTACCTCGCGCTCGCGCGGGCCGGCGTGGCCGCGGCCGAACGGCACTGGTGGGACGCGCGTCTCGGCTGGTATGACGCGCGCCTGCACGACCACGACCGCTATCCGCTGGCGACGATCTGGGACATCGTGCCGCTGTTCCAGTCGCTGGACGCGATCGCGATCGCCCAGCCGACCGCGGCGAACCGGGCCGCCGTGGCGCGCTTCGCGAGCGGGGCCGAGCGCTACCTGAACCGTGGCCTGCGCCCGCTCCCGGGCTACTCCCCCTACCCCGGAGACCGCACCGCCGACACCGAGACCTGGTTCGACGACAACGGCTGGTGGGGTCTGGCGTTCCTGCAGGCTTACCGCGCGACCGGCGCGCGACGCTATCTCGCGGACGCGCTCGCCGCGCTGCGCTACATCGCCGCCGCCGGCTGGGACCCCGCGGCGGGCGGGATCTGGTGGGACACCGAGCACCCCTACAAGGCCGGCGAGGCGCTGGCGAGCGCCACGCTGCTGGCCGTGCTGCTCTACCAGCAGACGCACTCGAGCTTCGCCCTCGCCCAGGCACGGCGATTCCTGGCCTGGGCGAACACCGGCGGGTTCAGCCCGAGCGACCAGCTGTACGGCGCCGGCAGCCTCGCCGCGACGCCGATCGACTACATCCAGTCGCCGCTCATCTACGCGCAGGCGCTGCTCTGCCGGATCGCCGCCGCGCCGGGCGACTGCACGATCGCCGGCTACCTCACCACGACGGCCCTCAGCCGCTTCGGAGAGCTGCTCGACTTCGCACCGCAGTACGACGCCGTTTACCTGCAGTGGATGCTCGCGCTCTACTCGCTCGACGGCGAGGACACGCTGTACGAATTAGCCGTCGCGAACGCCCGCGCCGCGCAGACCCGCGCGGCGAACGGCGAAGGCCTGTACCTGCTCTCCTGGGCCGGCGAACCGCTGCCGGCGCGCTACGCCGAACCGGGCATGCTGCAGACCCAGGCCGCCACGACCAGCCTGTTCGCCTGGCTGGCCGTGGCCCGCCCGCCCGCCTGAGCAGCTACCAGCGGCCGTACCAGCGTCTGCGTCCAACTCCGGCATCCACCTCGCCGATGAAGAACCCGAGCAGCCACAACGCCACCGCGATCAACAACACGAACCACAACACATGAGCCGCAAACCCCAAACCGCCAAATATGGCGAGGATCAACAGCAGAACTATTAGCGCGACCATGATGTGTACCCCCTTTTTTGGTTGACACACATCTACCCGGCTGACGCGCGATCAAACGGCCTGTATTCGTGTGAGTTCCCTCATTTGCGCTACACACAATGCGCACGGGACCTGCCGTGTTTCTGTTCAGGCCGGCGTGCCGCGGACCCACACGGCACACTGACAGCGCCGGGTGCGAATCGCCCTACTGCGCCGCCAGCAGCGGCACGTCGTGCGCGAGTTCGGCGGGGATGAAGTTGGAGGCGTAGATCGTGGTGCGCTTACCCGATGCGGAGATGCCGTAGACGAGCCCGGAGTGGTTGATGAACTGTGGCTGCTGCGCGTCGCGTTCGGAGCCGACCCCCCAGGCCTTCCACACGCGCGCGAGTTCGTGCGCGCTGCCGGTCAGGTAGAGCATGCGACCGGTCATTTTGTGGCGCGCGAGGAACGCCGCGACCGCGCGGGTGGTGTCCCCACGGGGGTCGACCGAGACGGCGATGATCTGCACCTGCGAGGAGCGCGGACCGAGCAGTTCGAGCGTCGCGTGCAGGCTGGCGGTGATCAGCGGGCAGACGTCGGGACAGTTGGTGTAGAGAAACGTCACCAGCACCGCGCGGCCGCGGTAGGAGTCAATGTTGACGGGCTGACCGAGGTAGTTGTGCAGCTGCAGCGGCGGCGCCGTCGAGGGAGGCGAGAACACCTCCGCGGCGCGGAATTGGCCGTGGGCCGGGATCGCGCCGGTCGCCTGCTGGCGCGAGGGACCGCCGATCAAAAGCACCGCCACGCCGCCGGCCAGGAGCACGAGCACGAGCAGGCTCAGCAGTATGCGGGGGTTCAGTCCACGCGAGCGCATCCGCAGCGACGTTACCAACGCGCGGGGTGTTCGCGCCCCGGTTGACGAGGCGGTCGGGGAGCCGATCCGCGGCCGACGCGCCAGTTCGGGGGCTGCCGGGGGCCGAGACCGGGCGCGGCGCAGGGCGCGCTCGTGGAGACCGCGGCGATGCGCGTGCGTGGGATGCGGCGCTTTCGAGACTCATCCTGCTGAGCGGAGAATCGCGAGTGGCGGCCGTTCGGCAAGAAACGTTGCAGACCTCCCGATGTGATGCATATTGCAGAGCGACCTGTTAGGTTGCCCCGCGTTCGTGCCCAATCCGCGACCTCACGGGGTCGGGGAGCGGGGGACCCAGTTGCGGCCGCAGAGGGCCGCGGGGGCGAATCGCCACCACAGCGTGGCGTAGCGCATGTGCGCGAGCCCGACAGCTAACCCCGTAGGCGCCACCGCGAAGTCGAAAGGACGTAACGCATGCCGAGTGAGCCCTCGCGCGATCTTGCTGTACTCGACCCCTGGGAGGCCTCCTACGCCCGTTCTCGCGCGCGGCGCGAGCGGGCCGACAAGCGCCGCGGCGGCGCCGGCGATCGAGCCTCCCCCATCGCTGATCGACGCTGCTCGGCGTCGGAGGGCTGCGCGGCGCGAGCGCTCGCGACCTGGCCGCGGCCGACCCGTGGGAGCTCTCGCTGGGGCGCTCCCGAGCGCGCAGGCGCGCGCGGGAGCTGCGGTTCGTGCCGGCGGGGTCGCGCGCGAAGCGTATCTCGCTGGGCGCGCTGGTGGCGCTGAGCGCCGGGCCCGCCGCGAGCCTGGCCGACGCGAGCAGCACTGCTGCCCCCACCGCGGCCGAGCCGCCGACGACGACCGAACACATCATCGAACTGAGCGAAGGCGCCGAAGGCCGGCAGGTGGAACTGCTGCAGCAGGCGTTGGGCATTCCGGTCGACGGGGTGTTCGGGCCCGAGACCGAGGCGGCGGTGCAGAAGTTCCAGGCGAGCCACGGGCTGACGATCGATGGGATCGTCGGGCCGCAGACCAGTGCCGCGCTGCGCGGGCGCGCACCTGCGCGAGCGTCGGTGGCGGATGTCTCCAGCGGGGAAGCCACCGGCGTCCGGCGAAGGCTCCGCAGGCAGCGCCGTGGGGCGGCTGCAGAGCGCGCTGCACGTCAGCGCCGACGGCAACTTCGGCCCCGAGACGGAGGCCGCCGTCAGGCGACTGCAGGCCCGGCACGGGCTGACCGTGGACGGGATCGTGGGACCGGCGACGTGGAGCGTGATCGGCGTGAGCGGCGAGGAAACGCTTGACCCCGCCCGCTGCGGCGATCGCCGCAGCCGTTCACGTGCACCATCACAGCGCGGTGGCGAGCTCGGGCGAAGCCTCCTCCGAAGAAGGCGCTGGCGCAAGCGGTAACGCGGTGGCGCAGCTGCAGAGCGCGCTGCACCTCACCCCCGACGGCGACTTCGGCCCGGCAACGGAGGCCGCGGTCAAGCGGCTGCAGGCCCGGCACGGGCTGACCGTGGACGGCGTCGTGGGACCGGCGACGTGGAGCGTGATCGGCGTCGACGACGCGCAGACGCTGAACCCGCCGCACTCCGCGCTGGCCGGCGCCGGCGGGGGCTCGTCGAGCACCGCCGGCGGCGAAGGCGCCGGCTCGAGCGTCGTCGCGCGGGTGATCGCCGCGGGCGATGAAATCGCCACGCGGCCGTACGTGTTCGGCGGCGGTCACGGCTCGTTCCAGTCGACCGGCTACGACTGCTCGGGGTCGGTCTCCTACGCGCTGCACGGCGGCGGCCTGTTGAGCTCGCCCGAGGACTCCTCGGCGCTGGAGTCCTACGGCGAAGCGGGCCCGGGCAGGTACATAACGATCTACGCGAACGCCGAACACGCGTGGATGGTGGTGGACGGCAAACGCTTCGACACGATCGCCCAGCAGGAGACGGGCACGCGGTGGTCGAGCACGATGATGTCCACAGCCGGCTACGTCGCGCGCCATCCCGCGGGGATGTAGCGCCGGCCCACGCGCGCGGAGAGCGCCGGCCGGCTATGGGCAGCACCCGGGCGGCCCGGGTGGCGTCTCCCTTACGAGAGGAGGTGCGCCACACCGGGTCGCTGCGCATGCGTGCTCCGACGGAACAGCCGACACCATAAGGTCCCCTCGACAGCAAAACCAGTCCTCAGGGGACTAGTTTGCATACCTGCAAGCGACAGGACGCAGTCCTGGCACAAGGGCGCTCAAAGGCGCTTCTAGACCCCGAGAGTTTCGTCCCAAGCGCGGCCTAACTTTGGATGCCTCCGCGAACGACAGGAGGTAGACAGCATGCTGGCACGCACGAGGACGTTCACGATCGAGGGGCTGCAGACACGGCCGGTGACGGTCGAGGTCGACATCCGGCCGGGCCTGCCCGCGTTCGCGATCGTCGGCCTCGCCGACGCGTCGGTGCGCGAGGCGCGCGAGCGGGTGCAGGCGGCGATCCTGAACTCCGGGCTATGAGTTTCCGGCGCAGCGGATCACCGTCAACCTCGCTCCGGGGGACGTGCCGAAGGTCGGCCCGGGACTGGACCTCGCGCTGGCCTGCGGTGTGCTGGCGGCCAGCGAGCAGCTGCCGAAGGAGCGCCTGGACACGCACGCGCTGTTCGGCGAGCTGGCGCTCGACGGCGGCGTGCGGGCCTGCCAGGGCACGCTCGCGGTGGCGCAGGCGTGCGCGGAGGGGCGGGTGGCCACGCTCGTGCTGGCGCCCGCAGCGCGCGCGGGAGGCGATGCTCGTCGACGGGCTCGCGGTCGCGGCGGCGGGAGAGCTGACGAGCGCGGTGCGCGTGCTGAGCGGCGGTCCGCCGGACCCGCTGCCCGACGCCGGACGGACCCCGCGCCGAGCGCCGGCGCGCCGGCGCGCACTAGCCCGACCTGAGCGAAGTGCGCGGGCAGCACCACGCGGTGCGAGCGCTGATCGTGGCGGCGGCGGGCGGGCACAACTGCCTGCTGAGCGGCTCGCCCGGGCACCGGCAAGACGATGCTCGCCCAGCGAGCTGCCGTCGATCCTGCCGCAGCTGAGCCGCCCGGAGGCGATCGAGGTGACGCGCATCCACAGCATCGCCGGCGAGCACCGAGGGCGCGCTGGCGCAGAGCAGGCCGTTCAGGGCGCCGCACCATTCGATCACGACCGCCGGGCTGGTCGGCGGCGCGCGCAGGGGCTGGGTCGGCGAGGTCGTGCTCGCCCACCGCGGGCGTGCTGTTCCTGGACGAGCTCTCGGAGTTCGCCAAGCCGACGCTCGAGGCGCTGCGCCAGCCGCTGGAGGACGGGCGCGTGGCGATCGTCAGGGCCAGGCACTCGGCGGTGTATCCGGCGCGGTTCATGCTGCTCGCGGCGACCAACCCGTGCCCGTGCGGGTATGCGGGCGACGACGAACGGTGCAGGTGCAGCGAAACCGACATGGCGCGCCACCGGCGCAAGCTGAGCGGCCCGCTGCTGGATCGGATCGACCTGCAGGCCAAGCTCGAGAGCTCGGGCAGCGAGGGCCTCGGCGCCGAGCCGTGGACGAGCTCCGCGCGGGCCCGCGAGCGCGTGATGCGAGCGCGCGCGAGCGCCAGGCGCGGCGGCTGCGCGGGGAGTGCGACGACCGTGAACGCGCAGATGGACGTGCGCATGCTCGAACGGCACGCGCGCCTGGACGAGCAGGGCCAGCAGACTGCTGCGCGACGCGCAGTCGCGGGGGACGCTGAGCGCCCGCGGGCAGCACCGCACGCTGCGCGTCGCGCGCACGATCGCCGACCTGAACGGTTGCGAGCGGGTGCGGAGGCGCGACGTCGGCGTGGCGCTGTCGCTGCGACCGGAGACCGGCCTGCGCGGCAGCCGGGCGGCGTAAGGGCGGTGTGCGATGACCCGCGCGACCCCGAAGAGCGCCCCCACCCTGCCGGCAGGCGTCGAGATCGTCTCGCGCGACTCCCATGGATATCCGCCGGCCCTGCATGCGAGCCCGAGCGCGCCGCGCAGGCTCTATGTCGCCGGCGGGCGCGAGCGCCTTGCTCGACTGAGCGCCGGGCCGGTGGTCGCGATCGTCGGCAGCGAGCGACCGACGGACTACGGGATGGAGATGGCCCGCGGCCTCGCCCGCGGGCTGGCGGTCTCGGGCGTGACGGTCGTGAGCGCCTTCGCCAACGGGATCGCCGCCGCCGCGCACGCGGGAGCGCTGGAGATCGACGGGCCGACCGTCACGGCGATGGCCGGCGCGGTCGACGTGGTGGCACCGGTCGGCAGGCGGGAGTTGTATGAGCGCGTGATCGCATGCGGGTGCGCCATCTCACAGGCGCCCTGCGGGATCACGCAGCCGCGCTGGGGCGCCATCGTCCGGGCGCGCCTGGTCGCGGCCCTGGCCGCGGTGACGATCGTGGTCGAGGCCGAGGACAGCCCTGCGGAGCTGCGGGTCGCCCACATCGCTCGCGCGCTCGGACGTACCGTGGCGGCCATCCCCGGGCGGGTCACCTCGCCGGCGAGCCGGGGGACGAACGCGCTGCTGGCGGAAGGCGCTCCGCTCGTGCGGGGCGCGGCCGACGCGCTCGACCTGCTGTATGGCGTGAGCGCGTGGCGGCTCGATGCCTGCTCGCTGCCGAGCAAGCTGCGAGCAGATCTGCGCGCGACCCTGGAACGAGTCGGCGCCGGCGAGGACACCCCCGGCAAGCTGTCCCGCGCCGGAGAGGATCCGGGCGAGACGCTGCTGGCGCTCGCCGAGCTCGAGCTGATGGGCCTACTCGCCCGCGGCGACGGCGGACGGTATGTGCCTCGCCAGGGTCTCGTCGGCGAGTAGCTGAGCCCCCCAGCGGCGGCGCGCCGCCAGCAAGATCACCCACGGTGGTGGTGGCGGCGGCGGCGTGCGGGTACACCCCAGTTGCTCCCGCCGCCTGGTCAGTTAGGGTGTATTTGCTGGCGACGGTTGCCGGAGAGTGATGAGGCCCGCTCCATAACCGCGGCGTGTCCGCTGATGGCTTCTACCGAGACGAGCCCCGAACGGGAGGACTTACTCCGGTGGATGCCGACACGCCCCACGATACGCCCCAGCCCGACAGGCCGATCGAGGACGTGGGCGAACTGCCCGAGTCCTTCCGCGCGGCGCATCCCCAGATCACCCGGCTGGAGCTCGCGGCGGTCGGCGCCGGCGGAGCCGTCGGCGCGCTGGGCCGCGTCGGGCTGGAGCAGGCCTGGCCCACCGCCGCGGGGAGCTGGCCGTGGGCGACGTTCGCGGTGAACATCCTCGGCGCGCTCCTGCTCGGCGCGCTGATGAGCGGGCTGCGCCACGGACCGGTCTCGATCCCCACCTATCGGCTGCTGGGAACCGGCTTCTGCGGGGCGCTGACGACGTTCTCGACGATGCAGCTCGAGCTGCTGCAGATGCTCGACCGCGCACGCTACGACCTCGCGCTCGGATACGTCGGCGCGAGCCTCGCGGGCGGCTACGCCGCGGTGTCGATCGCGACGCGACTGACCGCGCGAGCGGCCGTCGGGTCCCCGGCCGAGGCCGAGGCCTGACATGAGCGCACTCCTGTGGACAGCCGTGGCGGCGCTGGGCGCGCTCGGCGCGGTCGCCAGGCTGCTGGTGGAGGACATCGTCTCCTCGCGGCTGCCCCTCACGTTCCCCGTGGGAACGCTCGCGGTCAACCTGAGCGGCGCGTTCGTCCTGGGCCTGCTCACGGGCGTCGCCCTGACTGGCAACGCGCTGGTGCTGGCCGGCGGCGCGACGATCGGCTCCTACACCACCTTCTCCACCTGGATGCTCGAGACCCACAGCCTCGCCGAAGACCGCCGCCGCGCGGCCGCGTTCGCGAACGTGCTCGTGAGCGTCGTCGCGGGCCTCGGCGCGGTGGCGCTGGGGCGAGCGCTCGGAGGGGCGTTCTAAGAACCTGTTTCAAAAAGATCGGCACGCCCGGATGCGCACCTGGACGCGGCGCTGGATCACCACGTGACGGCTTGCACGTGCAACCAGCATGCGCTGCGCCGTCCCGCGTCGCCCAGCTTGGTCCATGAACGCCCCGACCGCACCGCCTATTTTGAAACAGGTTCTGAGGCGATCCGGCGAAGCCGAGCCGGGTATAGTTGCGCCCACGCGCGGATGTAGCTCAGTTGGCTAGAGCGTCTGCTTGCCATGCAGAAGGTCGAGGGTTCGAGTCCCTTCATCCGCTCTTGTCGTCGATCTGTCCCGTTCTGCCCTCGTGGTCGGATTGGGAGGTGTGCCGAGGATCAGCCACGGAACGAGCGGGACCACCCGGTGGCACACTTCCACGCAGAATATGCTGGCGAAGACGCGTCCATCTCCGTTGACGGCAGCGTGCTGGCAGGATCGCTTCCCCCACGGGCACTTCGGCTTGTCGGAGCCTGGGCCAGACTGCACCGCGACGAGCTGCTGGATAACTGGCAGCGGGCTTGCAGGCGCGAGTCTCTGGCGCCGGTCGATCCACTGCCCTAGCATTGCTCCATGGTCGATCTACCACCACTCGTACACGTCACGCATGCCAAGGTCGTTGGAGACCACGAGCTCCGTCTTACATTCGAGGACGGCACGGTGGGCGATGTCGCATTCGAGGACAGCGACTGGACCGGGGTGTTCGAGCCGTTGCGCGACCCACAGCGATTCGCTCGGGTTCGTGTCGAGGGCGGCACGATCGTCTGGCCCGACCACGGTCTGGACATGGCGCCCGAGCCGCTGTACGCGCAGGCGCGCCAGAACCAGACCTCTCGCGCGGTGAGCGCGTAGAGCACGTATAGACCACGAGCAAGGAGCGACGCGCATGGCAGCCACGGACACCGCATCAGAGCAGCTCGTAACCGGAGTGGACTTCCTCGCCGTCTCGACGACGGACCTGGATACGGCCGTGAAGTTCTACGGCGAGACGCTGGGACTGCCGATGTCGGTGCACCTGCAGGAGCGCAACTACGCCGAGTTCGAGACGGGGAACCTGACGCTGAGCGTGATCGACGCGGCGAAGATGGGGATGGAGCATCAGGTGCGCGGGCATGAGATCGCGCTGCACGTCGATGACGTGCAGGCCGCGCGCAAGACGCTGGAATCGCGTGGGGTCGCCTTCCGAGGCGACACGCTCGATACGAGCGTGTGTCACATGGCGCTGTTCAACGACCCGGACGGCAACCCGCTGATGCTGCACCACCGTTACGCGCCGCGCCCCCCACGGGCATAGTCCTGAATCGCGCCCCACGCCGCGTCCCACAGGCGTAGTAGCCCTGAAGGGCGTCCCACGCCGCTGAGCAGCTCCGGCGTGCGCTTGAGCTCGCCGGCCACGGGTGCAGCTCGCGCACCACGCGAGAAAGCGCGGGGCTACCGTATGAAGATGGCCCTCCGGCAGTCGATCAGATTGAGGCTGCGCCCCGAGCGTCCCTGGCGCGAGCACGAGCGCCTGTACGTGGACCTGTTCGCCGACCCGGCGGTGGGCGCCATGTTGTGGCCCGGAGCCCTCGGTGGCCCGCGCACGACCGAGCAGGCGGCCGAGATGCTGAGCGCCGACATCTCGCACTGGCAAGAGGAGCGGTTCGGGCCGTGGGTGTTCTTCGAGGCGGACACGGGCGTGTTCGTGGGACGGGGCGGACTGCGCCGCACCACTATCGCGGGTGAGAAGTGCGTCGAGGTGTTATATGCGGTGCGCTCAGACGCTTGGGGCCGGGGCTACGCGAGCGAGATCGCGTGCGTGGCCGTCGCGCACGCGCGTGAGCTGGGGCTGAGCGACGTCGTGGGGTTCGCGACGACCGCGAACGTGGCGTCGCGGCGGGTGCTGGAGAAGTCGGGCATGCGTATCGCTCCGCAGACGATCGAGCACGCCGGACTGTCCCACTGGCTTGGACGGTTGCTCCCGAATGTTTGAGTGGATCGCCGCCTGGCCGAGCGCGACGGTCACATCGCGGAGCGACCGCCGAACCAGGACGACCGGTTCCGCGACAGCCGCAGAGCTCAGGTCGAGGGCAGCAGGGCGCCGTGAGTGCGCGGCTCGCCCTCTGGCGCTTGCGCCTGCTGGCCGCGCTGGGCGGTCTTGACCCCATACAGGTATCGGTCGGCGCGCGCCATCGGGACATCCAGGCGCTCGCCTCCCAACCACTCGCTGACACCCACCGACCAGCCGACGGGATCGTCTTTGCCGCGCAGCCGCTCGAGCACGGCCTCCGCGCCGGTGGGCGTGGTCGCGGGGAGCAGCAGCACGAACTCGTCGCCGCCGTGACGCGCGACGATGTCCCCGGGGCGCACCCTGGCACGCCAGTCGCGGCCGAGTCCGGCCAGCAGACGGTCGCCGGCGGCGTGGCCCTCGCGGTCGTTGATCTGCTTGAACCCGTCGAGGTCGAGCACGGCCAGCGTCAGCGGGCTGCCGGTGCGATCGGCCAACGCGCGCTCGCGCAGCGCGGCCGTCATGAAGCCGTTGCGGTTGAGCAGGCCGGTCAGCTGATCGGTGCCGGCCTGGCGGCGCAGACCCTCGCTGAGATTGCCGAGCATCAGGCAGATCGACCAGATCGTGACGATCACGATCGTCCAGTAGACGGGGACATGGGACAGCCCGCTGAGCTCCAGGCCAACGCCGAAGCCGACGGATATCAGCAAGCCCTGGGCGATCACCCCGCGGCGGGGGAAGAAGTGCGCGGCGTAGATCGCGATCCAGGGATAGGCGAACGCCGCGACCATCATGCCCCCCGGGGTGGCGGCGTGCGCGATCAGCCAGCTGGTCGTAAGCGATCCTCCGGCTGCCAGCAGCTCGAAGCCGAGCAGCGGAATGCGCGCGCCGTACAGCCACACCACGACGGCGGCGAGGACACCGAGAGCGCCGGCGATCGCGACGAGCGTGACCGGCTCGCGGGGGCTGATGGGATACGCGACCGCCAGCAGACAGATCATGCCCTTGAACGTGAACAGCAGCGACAGCGCCCATGCGATCGCCGGCCGTCGTGCGGTGAGGTCGCGCACGAGCGAGCGCGGGGAGATCCCGCGCGGCCCACGCGAACGCCGCCGAGCCGCGGAGGGCTGGAGAGAGCTCGTTGGTCGTGTATCTGGCACCTGCCAGCTTCTTCGGTCGCACGCGCGCCCGGCTTGAGCCCGTTGGGGCGGCTGACGACGAACCTTCAACGGCCATCGCCGGTCTGCAGCCCGCACGCACTACCCTGGATGGAGGATGCTGTTTACACGCAAGCCGCCGAGCATGGTCGACGCGGCCGCCGCCCTGCCGGGACGTGCGGCCGAGATGCCCGTACCCGAGCTGCACGAGGTGCTCGGCACTCCGCTGCGCCCGCCCTTTCCAGACGGGATGCAGAGCGCCGTGTTCGGCATGGGCTGCTTCTGGGGCGAGGAGCGCGTCTTCTGGGAGGCGCCGGGCGTCTACACGACGGCCGTGGGCTACGCGGGCGGGTTCACGCCCAACCCGACATACGAGGAGGTCTGCTCGGGACGCACCGGGCATACGGAGGCTGTGCTCGTTGTCTTCAACCCGGGTGCGACGAGCTACGAGCAGCTGCTGAAGCTGTTCTGGGAGGGCCACGACCCGACACAGGGTATGCGCCAGGGCAACGATCTCGGCAGCCAGTACCGCTCGGCGATCTACTGGCAGGACGAGGCCCAGCGAGCCGCGGCCGAGGCCTCGCGCGATGCCTACCAGCAGGTGCTGACGGCCGCCGGCCACGGCACGATCACGACCGAGATCGAGCCGGGGGGCGCGACGACTCATCCCTTTTACTACGCCGAGGACTACCACCAGCAGTACCTGGCGAAGAACCCCGGTGGTTACTGCGGTCTGGGCGGGACCGGCGTGAGCTGCCCAGTGGGTCTTACAAGCAGCTCCTAAACAGCCGCGGCCCCGCCGAAGCGGGGCCGCGAGCCGTCTCGTTGTCCCACCGAACCGCGACCTCCGTCCGTGGGGTGGACGAAAGCCGCGATCCGGAAGCCTGCCGGCCCTACGTCGCGCTGCCCAGCGCGGGCTCGGCGCCCGGCTGCCATGCCGGTGCGTGCGGGCCCCCGAGTGTGGGCACGTCGGAGGGGTAGACCTCGTTGCCGTGGATCGCGTGATCTCCGATCTCGAGCTCCTCGTCGGTGAGGCGCAGCGGGATGAAGATGCCCACGAGCTTCAGCAGCACGAACGTGACGACGCCGCTGAACACGATCACCCACAGAGCCGTCTCGGCCTGCCAGCGCAGGAGCGTCCAGCTGCCGCCGTTGAAGACGCTCAATTTGCCGGGCAGGTTGGAAGCGCCCCCGACGCCGATGTACTCGACGAGGTGCGGATCGGCGAACAGGCCCACCATCAGACCACCGCAGAGCCCGGCGATGCCGTGTGTGTAGATCACCCCCAGCGTGTCATCGACGTGACGGAACACGGGCGCTCGGCTCAGGAACCTGATCGACATCCACACGATCGTCGAGCCGATCACACCGACCGCGATCGCGCCGTAGCCGTTGACGAAACCGGCGGACGGCGTGATCGCCACCAACCCGGTGATCATGCCGTTGACCGAGCCGATCAGCGAGGGCTTGTCGCGGAAGGCGTAGTCCCAGAAGATCCACACGAGCATCGCCACGGCGGTGCAGAGGTTCGTGTTGACCACGGCCGCGGAGGCGTTGGCGCCCGCGTAGTAGGAGTCTCCACCGTTGAACCCGTTCCAGCCGAGCCACAAGAGGCCCGCGCCCGCCGCGACCATCAGCAGGTTGTTGGGGGCGTCGACCTCGCGATCTCGTTGCAATCGTGGTCCGATCACCGCCGCCGCCACGAACCCGGAGATGCCGGCCGCGAGATGGATGACGTAACCGCCGGAGTAGTCCAGCGCGCCGTGCGCGGCGAAATAGCCGCCGCCCCAGATCAGGAAGGCGTTGACGGTGTAGACGAACGTGATCCACAGCAGCACGAACGGGATCCAGGCCTTGAAGCTGATCCGCCCGAGCACCGATCCAAGCATCAGGATCGGAGTGATCGCCGCGAACACGAACTGGAAGTACACGAGCGAGGCCTCGGGGAAGTGGAACGGCGGGCCTTCGGTGATCGACGGGATGATCGCCTGGCCCTCCTCGGCCCCGGTCGAGAGAACCGTGCCCGACTTGCCCCACATCGTGTCGAGGAACCCTTTGCCATGTCCGATCGGACTGCCGAAGCCCATCTTGAACGCCCACAGGCACCAGGCGACCATCACCAGGCAGAACGCGACGAACGTGAGCATCATGCTGTTGACCGACCAGCGCTTCTGCATGACCCCGCCGTAGAGCACGGCGAGACCGGGAAGACTCATCAGCCCGACGAACGTCGCGGCGGTCATCTGCCACGCGTTGTCTCCGGCGTTGAGCCACGACGGGTATGCGAGCCATTCTGCTGTGGCAAGGACGGACATACGCCTCCATTTCTCTCTATGTCGATGCAGCCGGGCCACCGCCCGCACCTGCGGACGGCGACGCGACAATTGCGGTTCGCGTATGAAACTCCGCGCGGGCCCGACGGGGTAGGGACACCGTGGCCAACAACTGGCGGGGGGGTTTCGACATTTGTATAGACGCCCATGCGGGGGCTGTTGGGGTCGAGACCAGGCGGGCGAGGACCGATCGGAGATCGACGGGATCTCCGATCGGCCGGCTGCGCGGCGACCGCGGTCGAGCGCGTGCCCGGAATGGGGCGATCTCAAAATCGATCCTGCTGAGCGCGGGAGCGCGCGCGGTTCGGTGTGCGGGTCAGCCGAACGGGAAGCCGGCGCGCCGGCAGGCGGCGCGCAGCTCGGCGGCGACATGCTTGAAGGCGCCCGGCGAGGCGCACGCTTCTCTGGCCTGCGCGCCGCAGGCGTGCTCGGTCGCGCCGCCGAGCGTGGAGGCGAAGGTGACTTCGATGCAGTCCCTGCGCGGGGGTGCGCCGCTCGTGAGGGCGTAGGCGCCGAGCCCGATCGCGGCGAGGGCCACGCAGGCGAGCAGGGTCGCGACGATGGCGCGCTCGCGCCGACCCCAGCGCAGCGGCTCGGACAGCCGCTTGGACTGGTCCATCATGATCATGGCGGCGAGGTTACCGCTCCAGGGTAAGCCGCACGTCTGGATGCTTCGATGGCCCGCGACCTTGTCCTCGGGCTCGATATGACACCACCATGCCTTCGCCCTTGCGTTCGTATCGATCGAAGATCGACAGGATCTCCGATCGGCCGGCACGACGCTGGAACGCCCCAGCCGGATGTCCCCATCGGGATACGGCCTTACGGCGCGGGTGTGTCGTCGGGCACGGCGGTGCTCGGAGCTGTCTCCACCCCGGCCTCAGCCTCCGAAGCCGCTCCGGGAGCGTCCTGCGGCTGGAAGGAGAGCGCGGCCGAGTTGATGCAGTAGCGCTGCCCGGTCGGGCCGGGGCCGTCGTCGAACACATGCCCGAGATGCCCGCCGCAGGTGCGGCAGACGACCTCGGTGCGGCGCATGAACAGGCCGTTGTCGGGGCGCAGCTCGACGGCCTGCGCGACGGCCGGCTCGGTGAAGCTCGGCCAGCCCGTGCCGGAGTCGAACTTGGTGTTCGAGTCGAACAGCTCCGTGCCGCAGGCGGCGCAGCGGTAGGCGCCGGAGGCCTTGTTGTAGACGAGCTCGCCCGTGAACGGCGCCTCGGTGCCAGCCTTGCGCAGCACCTCGTACTGGGCAGGCGTCAGCTGCTGGCGCCACTCCTGCTCTGACTTGACGACGGCACGCTCACTCATGGGTCTGTTTTAGCACTCGTCGCCCCCGGGTCCAGCCCCCTGATCCTGCTATGATGATGTTTACGTTCACGTCAATTTCATCGACATCCGCGAGGAGCGTAGTAGTCGCTTGAGCACCACCACACCCTCTATCGCACCCCCCTCGCCCAATGGCAGGCACAGATCGCGCATCGGCGTCGCCGAAGGCCACGCGAACTACAAGTGGTGGGCGCTGTCCTGCACGAGCCTGGGGATGCTGCTCGCGGCGACGAACTCGGGCACGCTGATCATCGCGCTGCCCGACCTCGAGCGCTCGCTGCACGCGAGCCTGCTCGAGCTCGTGTGGGTGATCCTCGCCTACCTGATCGCCGCCACCGTGCTCGTGTTGATGGCCGGGCGCCTGTCGGATCTGTTCGGGCGCAAGCGCGCGTACGTCGGCGGCTTCCTCGTGTTCGCGCTCGCCTCGCTCGGCGCCGGCTTCTCCCCCGACGCGACCGTGCTGATCGGCTGGCGCATCCTGCAGGGGATCGGCTCGGCGTTCCTGTTCGCGAACGCCGCCGCGCTCGTCACCGACGCGTTCCCGCGCGAGGAACTAGGGCTGGCGATGGGCGCGAACACGATGGTCGCGGCGATCGGGCTCGTGCTCGGACCGGTGCTCGGCGGCGCGCTCGTGGCGATCAGCTGGCACTGGGTGTTCTGGTTCAACGTCCCGCTCGCGCTCGCGGGCGCCGCGTGGGGCGGGTTGATCCTGCGCGAGCTGGCCAAGCGCGAACACGTGCAGAGCTATGACGTGCTGGGCACCGTCACGTTCGTGCTCGGCCTCACCGGCCTCGTGCTCGGCGTCTCCAAGGGCGGGCTCAGCGGATGGAACGACGCGCTCGTGATCGTCGGCCTGGCCGCGGCGGCCGTGCTGCTGCCCGCATGGGTGCTGATCGAGCGCCGCTCGCGCGCGCCGATGCTCGACCTGACGCTGTTCAACAACCGCCTCTTCGCCGCGGCGACCGCCTCCGCCTTCATCAACGGTCTCGCGCGCTTCGCGCTGATGTTCCTGTTCGTCTTCTACTACCAGGGCGCGCAGTCGAACTCGCCGATCGAAGCCGGCATCAAGCTGATCCCGCTCGCGCTCGGCATGCTCGTCGCCTCGCCGCTGGCCGGCATCTACGCCGACCGGCACGGCTCGCGCACGCTCGCGGCCCTGGGCATGCTCGTCAGCGCCGTCGGCCTGGCCGGAATGACGACCCTGGGCGTGGGCACCGCCTACTGGCAGAGCGCCGTGTGGCTGGCGCTCGTGGGCATCGGCTCGGGCATGTTCAACAGCCCCAACACCGCCGCGATGATGGGCGCCGTCCCCGCCCAGCGCCGCGGGATCGCCGCGGGCGCGCGCACGCTCGTGCAGAACACCGGCGCGGTGCTGTCGATCGCGTTCGTGCTCGCGATCGTCACCTCCTCGATCCCGAAATCGACGCTGTTCGCCGTGTTCTCCGGTCTGGCCAAGGGCCTATCGGCGGAGAAGCTCGCGCCGTTCATCCACAACATGCACGTCGCCCTGTGGGTGCTCGCGGCGACCTCGCTGCTGGGCGCCTTCGTGTGCCTGCTGCGCCCCAGCCACGTTCAGTCGCCTGACCTGTCCTTCGACCTGACCGCCACACCCGAGCCCATACCGTCCGCGAGTGCGCGGGGCCGGATACCGATCGGAGATCCACGGGATCTCCGATCGGCCAACACCCCCCACCTCGGGGTCTCACGCACCCGCGCGGACGCGGCCCAAGCTAGCCCGAACCCGTCCGCCCCGACCCCGGACCCGGTGTCCGCCCAAGCGCGGAGGATCTCATGAGCGGGGACGCGCCCAGCCTGCGGATCGGGGACGTAGCCAAGCTCGTGGGCACGACGCCGCGGACGATCCGCTACTACGAGGAGATCGGCCTGCTGCCGCAGGCGCCCTCGCGCCCATCCGGCGGGCATCGCGTCTACACCGACGCCGAGGTCGAGCGGCTGCGCGAGGTGATGCGCCTGAAAGAGCTGCTCGGGGTCACGCTCGAGGAGCTCAAGACGCTGCTCGCCGCCGAGGAGTCGCGCGCGAGCGTGCGCGCGCAGCTGCGCCGCGAGGACGTCGACCCGGCGCGCCGCCGCGAGCTGCTGGAGGAGGCGCTCGGCCACATCGACCGTCAGCTCGAGCTCGTCGAGCATCGCGCCGCCGAGCTGGCCAACCTCAAACCGAGCTGGGCGAGACCCGCAAGCGCGTGCGCCGCAAAATCCGCGAGCTGGACGCGCACGCGAAGGCGCGTTCCCGCCCGGCGCGCATCCACCCCGGCTTCCACCCCGCCGGACCCGTCGCATCGCCCGGCATCCTCGACCCCTCCGCTCGCCAGCCCGACGGAGCACGGCGCCCACCATCCACACCGCCGCCGACCCGGCAGTGCTGGTCGACGACCTGGTCGTCCGCTTCGATGAGGTCACGGCCGTCGGCGGCGTCTCCTTCGCGGTCGCCCCCGGCGAGGTGTTCGGCCTGCTCGGGCCCAACGGCGCCGGCAAGACGACCACGATCCGCGTGCTCACCACACTGCTCGCGCCGACCGAGGGCCGCGCGCTCGTGGCCGGGTATGACGTCCGCAGCCGACAGTCTCGCCGTGCGCGCGTCGCATCGGCTACATCCCCCAGGCCATCTCCGTCGACGGCGCGCTCACGGCCTGGGAGAACCTCGACTTCTACGGCCGCGTCACCGGCGTGCCGCGGCGCGAGCGGCGTGGGCGGATCGCGGAGGTCATCGAGACGATGGAGCTTCAGCAGATGCTCGACCGGCTCGCGCGCACGCTCTCGGGCGGCATGCTGCGGCGGCTGGAGATCGCCAGCGCGCTGCTCAACCGCCCGCAGGTGCTGTTCCTGGACGAGCCCACCGTCGGCCTGGACCCGAACGCCCGCGCGATGGTGTGGGCGCGGCTCCAGGCGCTGCGCGAGCAGACCGGCACGACGATCCTCGTGACCACCCACCTGATGGAGGAGGCCGAGCGTCACTGCGACCGCCTCGGCGTGATCGACCAAGGCCGGCTGATCGAGCAGGGCGAGCCCGCCGAGCTGATCGAGCGCCACAACGCCGACAGCCTGGAAGACGTGTTCACGAGCATCACCGGCCGCCCCCTCGACGGGGAGAGCGGCAATGGCGAGGACGAGGAAGGGAGGTTGTCCGATGTCCGCGCACAGCGCAGCGTTGCCCGCCGGCTCAGCTGACCGTCCCAGCTCGCCGCCATGCTCTCACGACGGGCCCGCTCGGTCCGTGTGGCGTCGAAGGCACCCTCGCGATGGCGCAGGCGGAGCTGCGCAAGCTCCGCCACGACCACCTCGACATCGTCACCCGCTCGGTGCAGCCGCTGCTGTGGCTGTTCATCTTCGGCAGCGCCGTCGGCGGCGCGCACCTGCTGAACCTCGGTCATATCGAATACCGCGCCTACCTCGCCCCCGGCGTGATGGCCCAGGCGGCGATGTTCATCGCGATCTTCTTCGGGCTCTCCGTCATCTGGGAACGCGACGTCGGCCAGCTGCAGCGACTGCTCGCCACGCCGCTGTCGCGCGCCTCGATCGTGCTCGGCAAGGCCGCCGGTGCGTGCGTGCGCGCGCTCGTGCAGGCGCTGCTGCTGCTGGTCGTGCTGGCGGTGGCCGGCATCGGCGTGCGCTGGACGCTCACAGGTGTGCTCGGGACGCTCGCGATGCTGATGCTCGGCACGGCGGCGTTCGCGTGTATGTCGATGCTGCTCGCGGCCGTCGTCAAGGAGCGCGAGCGATTCATGGGCATCGGCCAGCTGATCATGATGCCGCTGTTCTTCGCCTCCTCCGCGCTGTACCCGCTGGCCGTGATGCCCGGCTGGCTGCGCGCGATCGCGCACGTGAACCCGCTCACCTACGAGGTCCAGGGGCTGCGCCAGATGCTGGTCGGCGTCGGCGGAGCGGGCGTGGTGTGGCTCGACTTCCTCGTCGTGGGCGCGTTCTTCGCCGCGATGCTCGCCGCCGCCACGCGCGCGTATCCGAAGGCGATCCTGTGAGCGGACTCCCCGCCCGCGCGCGGTCGCGCGCCGGTGCGTGCGCGTCGCGGGCATCAGTGCGAGCTCGAGTCGAACGTGCAGGCGCGCGAACGACCGATCGACACCGACACCGATACACCGAAGGGAGTAGTAGTCACCGCGATGTCCCCACCAGTTGAGGTCACACCGAGCCCCGAGGGCGTGCCCGGAGCCATCGCCGACCCGGCGTGCGTGCGCGGCGAAGACGTCCGCTACCCCGGCGCGCACGACGACTCGATCGGCGGCTACCTCGCCGTTCCGGCCGAGCCCGCGGGCGAGCACGGTCGTCCGGGCATCCTCGTCATCCACCACGCGGGTGGCCTGGACGCGCACACCCGCGACGTCACCAACCGCCTCGCCAACCTCGGGTACGTCGCGCTCGCCCCTGACCTGTTCACGCGCGAGGGCGGGCCGCCGCCGCTGGAGGACCTGCAGGCGATGATGGCGCGCCTGTTCGCGATGTCCGACGCGACCGTCCTCGGCGACCTCGAGGGCGCCGCCGATCTGCTGCGCGCGCGCGAAGACTGCGACGGCAAGGTCGGCTGCATCGGCTTCTGCATGGGCGGGCGCTACACGCTGCTGCTCGCCTGCGCCTCCAACCGCCTGGACGCGGCCGTGGACTGCTGGGGTGGGTTCATCGACGCGGCCACCCCCGAGCAGCACTCGACCGCCGAGCGGCCCACTCCCCCACTGGAGCTGGCCGACCGTCTGTCCTGCCCGCTTGATGGCGGCGATCGGCGCCGAGGACCACAATCCCTCACCGCAGGTGGGGGAGCAGCTGCGTGCCCGTGCCGGGCGATCTCCGATCGCTACGAGCGGGCGAGAGGTGAGCGTCGACGTGTACGAGGGCGCCGGACACGCGTTCTTCGCCGACCCCCGCCCCTCCTACCGCCCGGAGCCGGCGAGGCGACTGTGGGAGCGGATCGTCCCGTTCCTCGCCCGCCATCTCCAGGAGGCCTGATCGCGCTCCCTCGCTGGATGGCCGATCGCGCTCTCCGGGCGGGATGACCGATCGCGCTACCCGCCGGCCGCACGACGCCGAAGGCACGCGGCGACGTTCATATAGTGCGTGCGAAGGCTGCAACCCAGCTGCAATCCAGCGACGGTGAGGAGCTTCTTCGATGATGGAGCGCAAGTGGTGGACTCTGATCGCGGTCTCAGTGGCGATCTTCATGCTGCTGCTGGACATCACCGTCGTCAACGTCGCGCTGCCGGACATCCAGCGCTCGCTGCACTCCTCCTTCTCGGACCTGCAGTGGGTCGTCAACGCCTACGCGCTGACGCTCGCCGCGTTCCTGCTCACCTCCGGCTCGGTGGCCGACCTGATCGGGCGCCGACGCGTGTTCGTCGTGGGCCTCGTGGTGTTCACCGCCTCCTCGGCCGTGTGCGGCCTGTCCACCACGCCGCTGATGCTGAACCTCGCCCGCGCCGTGCAGGGCACGGGCGGGGCGATGATGTTCGCCACCGCCCTCGCGCTGCTGGCCCAGGCGTTCCATGGCAAAGAGCGCGGGACGGCCTTCGGCGTGTTCGGCGCGGTCACCGGTGGAGCGGTGGCGATCGGGCCGGTGCTCGGCGGGGTCATCACCTCGGGCATCGGCTGGGAATGGATCTTCTTCGTGAACGTGCCGATCGGCGTGATCGCGGTGTTCATCGCGCTCACCCGCGTGGCGGACTCGCGCGACCCGAGCGCCACCGGCGTGGATTGGGCGGGCCTCGTCACCTTCTCCGGGTCGTTGTTCCTGCTCGTGTACGCCCTCGTACAGGGCAACGAAAAGGGCTGGGGCTCGCCGGAGATCGTCTCCTTTTTGATCGGCGCGGTCGTCCTGATGGTGCTGTTCCTGATCGTCGAGCTGCGCCAGAGCCAGCCGATGCTCGACCTGTCGCTGTTTCGCCGCCCGGCCTTCAGCGGTGCGAGCATCGTCGCGTTCGCCTGTCGGGCTCGTTCTTTGCGATGTTCCTGTACCTGACGCTCTACATCCAGGACGTGCTCGGCTACAGCCCACTGCAGGCGGGACTGCGGTTTCTGCCGTCAACCCTGCTGTCCTTCATCGTGGCGCCGATCGCGGGCAGGCTGAGCGTGCGCGTCCCCGTGCGCCTGCTGTTGGGCTCGGGCCTGTTGCTGATCGGGATCGGCCTGCTGACGATGACCGTCGTCGACGCCGCCTCGACCTGGACCGCGCTGATCCCCGGCTTCATCCTGGCGGGCGCGGGTGTGGGCCTGGTCAACCCGCCGCTGGCCTCCACCGCGGTCGGGGTGGTTCCCGCCGAGCACAGCGGGATGGCCTCGGGGATCAACTCGACCTTCCGTCAGGTCGGCATCGCCACGGGGATCGCCGGGCTGGGCGCCGTGTTCCAGCACAGCGTGACTCACGGCACCACCGCCGCGCTCGTGGCGAGCGGGCACGCGCGCGAGATCGTGAGCACCGCCCACGGCCAGCTCGGCACGCTGCTGGAGTCCGGCGAAGTCACCCGCATCGCGCAGTCCCTCTCCCCCGCTGCGCGCACGGCGCTGGATCACTCCTATCGCGTGGGATTCACCGGAGCGTTCACGACGATCGCCGCCATCGCCGCGGTGGTCGCGCTCGTGGGAGCCGCGCTCGCCTTCGTGCTCGTGCGCACGCGCGACTTCGTCTCTGCCGGGGAGCTGCCGGTCTCCCAGGAGGAGCCCGAGCCACTGGTGAGCGCCGCGAGCTGAGACCTCGCGGATCGCAGCCATCTCCACGAGCCGCGCGATCAGCCCGCGGAACCTCTCGCCTCGTGCCCATCGCACGCGATCACCGGCAGCCGCGGATAGCGCGGATAAGCTGGGTCGGTGCGCGAGCGAGCGCACAGCGAGAAGACCGACCCGCGGGTGTTGCGCACTTCGACCTGGTGCTCGCACGTGTCGCACAGCCCCGCTCCCAGGCCGGGATGTGGAGACAGCGATGGGTCGCGGGACATGACCGCAGCGTAATACGAGCGCCGCCGATGCATTCGATCTCCGACCAATCGCCACCGCCGGCCGGACCCCTGCAATAATCGTTGACCGTACAACTATGACGACCTTCTATCGACTACTCGGATTTCTGCGCCCCTACAAGCGCGGCATGATCGTCTCGTGGACGCTGGCGAGCCTGGCGATGGTGATGACCGTCGCGCTCCCCGCCCTGACGGGCCGTGCGGTGCAGATCATCAGCACCGGCGCCCAGCAGCAGCACTCCGCCGCGCGGACGAGCGAGCGTCACGAACTGACGCTGATCGCCGGTGCGATCGCGCTCGTCGTGCTGGTGCGCTGGGGCCTTACCTACTGGCGGCGGATGGTCGCCGGACGACTCTCGCTCGGCGTCGAATACGACCTGCGCAAGCTGCTCTACGGCCACCTGCAGCAGCTCGAGCTCGGCTTCTTCGACCGCCAGCAGACGGGCCAGTTGATGTCGCGTGGAACCGTCGACCTGCAGGCCGTGCGCTTCTTCCTCGGCTACGGGCTCGTGTTCATCCTGCAGTCGATCCTCACGATCGTGCTCGCGGGGATCGTGATGATCGCGACCGAACCGCGGCTGGGCCTGATCTCACTCGCGCCCGTGCCGTTCGTGGTGCTGATCTCCTACCGCTACGGTCGGCGCGCGCGACCGGCGATCCAGGAGACACAACAACGCATCGCCGAGCTGACCGCGGACGCCGAGGAGAACATCTCCGGCGTCCGCGTCGTCAAGGCCTTCGCGCGCGAGCCCCGCCAGCTGCAGCGCTTCCAGCACAGCGTCTGGCGCGTGTTCAGCCAGGCGATGGTCGCCACCCGCCTGGAAGCGAAGTACAACCCGATGATCGGCTTCCTGCCCCAGTTCGGCCTCGCCGCCGTGCTGCTGATCGGAGGCAACGCCGTGATCCACGCGAACCTGACGCTCGGGCAGTTCACCGCGTTCTACCTGTATCTGAACATGCTCATCGCCCCGATGCGCACGCTCGGCGTGATCCTCAACCTCGCCCAGCGGGCCACCGCTTCGGGCGCACGCCTCTTTCAAGTTCTCGACCGCGCCCCGCGCCTGACCGAACCGCCCGATGCCCCACCATTGCCGGCAGGCAACGGACACGTGCAACTGCAGGGCGTCACGCTGCGCTACGACGACTCCGACGAGTTCGGCGCGGCCTACTCCGCGACCCGCGGAACCGGTTCGACTGAGGCCGGCGCGCCGCACGCACCCGCCCTCGCCAACGGCGCACCGCCCGCTCCGAGCGAGCCTGCGTCGGTGCAAGGCGCAACGACCCCGAACGGCGATTCGCCGCCTCACGACGGAGCACGCGCGGTGCTGAGCGACATCGACCTGGACGTGCCCGCCGGATGCACGGTCGCGCTCGTGGGCGGCACCGGCGCGGGCAAGACCAGTCTCGTCTCGCTGATCTCGCGGCTGTACGACGTGAGCTCCGGGCGCGTGCTGCTCGACGGCGCCGACGTGCGCGAGGTCAACCTGCGCTCACTGCGCCAGGCCGTCGCGGTCGTCAGCGACGACCCCTTCCTGTTCTCGCAGACCGTCGCCGAGAACATCGCCTACGCGCACCCCGACGCCACACTCGAAGCGATCGAACGGGCCGCCCTCCGCGCTCAGGCTCATGAGTTCATCGAGCGCCTGCCCGACGGCTACGACACCCGCGTGGGCGAGCGCGGCCTGACCCTCTCCGGCGGCCAGCGCCAGCGCCTGGCGATCGCCCGCGCGCTGCTGGCGGACCCGCGCGTGTTGATCCTCGACGACGCCACCTCCTCGGTCGACGCCTCCACCGAGCGCTCGATCAAGCTCGCGCTGGACGAGGCGATGGCCGGTCGGACCACGTTCATCATCGCCCACCGCCTCTCCACGATCGCACTGGCGGATGAGATCGTCGTGCTCGACCACGGCCGGATCGCCGCACATGGCAATCACGAGGAACTGTTGGAGGTCTCCGAGCTGTATCGCGAGATCGTCGAGAAGGGCCTGCCGGACCAAGTCTTCCTGACACGCGAGCTACCACGAGAACGTGAGGTGAGCGGGATATGAGCGCGCATGGCGGCGCACGGATGGTGGGCGGCGGCCCCATGCGCTCACAGTGGGCGGGGGAGCGCGCCACGAAAGGCACGCGTGGGCGCAACCTGCGCGGCCTACTGAGGCTGTTGGGGCCCTACCGCCTGCGCGTGAGCGCGATGCTGACGGCGCTCGTGCTCGGCACGGCCGCCGCGCTGGCGCCCCCGCTGCTGGCCAGGATCGCGATCGACGATGGCATCGACCATCACGACACCCGCACGCTCGTGCTGGTCGTGATCGCGTTCCTGGCATCGGCGCTGCTCGTGTGGGCGATGACCTACGTGCAGACCTATCTCGTCGGCTGGGTCGGCCAGCGCGCGCTCGCGGACCTGCGCATCCGCATCTTCACCCACCTGCAGCAGCAGCCGATCGGCTTCTATGAGAGCCGCCCCGCCGGGGTGCTGATCTCGCGCATGACCAACGACGTCGAGGCGCTGGAAAGCCTCGTGACGGACTCGGTGGTGACGCTCTTCCAGGCCGGCCTCACGCTCGTCGGCGCGATCGGCGTCCTGCTGTACCTCGACGTGAAGCTCGCCCTGCTGACGTTCTGCGTCGTCCCGTTCGTGCTCGCCGGCTCGATCTGGTTTCGGCTCGTCTCGGCCGGAGCGTTTCGGCGCACGCGAGAGACGATCGGCGCGATCACCGCCTATCTGCAGGAGACCCTGTCCGGAATTCGTGTCGTGCGCAGCTTCGGCCAGGAGCCCCACCACGAGGCGCGGTTCGCCGAGCTCAACACCGAGAACTGCGACGCGAACATGGTCACGGTGCGACTCAACGCCGCCTACTTCCCGACGGTGGAAATGCTCTCCGGCATCGCGCTCGCGATGATCGTCCTGTACGGCGGCTATCAGGCGTTGGAAGGCCACATCACCGCGGGCACCGTCGTCGCGTTCGTGGGGACGCTGTCGTATCTGTTCGAACCGATACAGCAGCTATCCCAGCTCTACACCACCTACCAGTCCGGAATGGCGGCGCTGGAGAAGATCTTCCAGCTGCTGGACATCACACCGGACCTGACCGACCGGGCCGGGGCGACCCGGCTCGAGCGCATCCGCGGAGAAGTCCGGTTCGAGGACGTCTCGTTCGCCTACAACCCCCGCAGGCGCGCCAACCGCACGACCATCGCGAGCGCAGACGGATCATCCGAGGAGGCCCCCGATGAGGCGCCCGAGGAAGTGAAGGCGCTCCAGGACATCGATCTGACGATCCCACCCGGCCAGACGGTCGCGCTCGTGGGCGCGACCGGGGCCGGCAAGTCGACGATGGCCAAGCTCGTCGCGCGCTTCTATGACCCGACGTCGGGACGCATCCTCGTCGACGGCCACGACCTGCGCGAGGTCTCCAGCGACTCGCTGCGCTCGCAGATGGGGATCGTGCCCCAGGAGGCGTTCCTATTCTCCGGCACCGTCCGCGAGAACATCGCCTTCGGCAAGCCCAACGCCGGCGACGAGCAGGTCCGCGAGGCCGCGGCGGCGGTCGGGGCGCAGGAGTTCATCGCAGAGCTCTCCCACGGCTACGACACCGAGGTCGGCGAGCGCGGAGCGCAGCTCTCCTCCGGTCAGCGCCAACTGCTCGCGTTCGCCCGCGCCCTGGTCGCCGACCCGCGCATCCTCGTGCTGGACGAGGCGACCTCCAATGTGGACCTGCACACCGAGGGTCGTATCGAGGCCGGCCTGCGCCGTCTGCTCGCGGGTCGCACCGCGATCGTGATCGCCCACCGTCTGTCGACCATCCGCCAGGCCGGGCGCATCGTCGTGCTCGAAGGAGGCCGCATCGTCGAGCAGGGGACACACGATGAGTTGGTCGCCGCGGGCGGACGCTACTACGAGCTGTATCGCGACTGGGCCACGCAGGCTGCGGCATAGGACCTGCACCGGGAGTCGCGACGGTAGCATCTCAGCTCAGAGCGCGACCTGATCCGGGATGGAAGTCGGGTAGCCGGACGGGCCGCGCTCAGCTTGCTAGCGCTTCCTCCCCGGGCCTCCCCGCCCGCGCTTGGTTGCCTTGGCCTTTTTGCTTTTGACCTTCTTGGCCTTTGGGCAGCTTGTGACCGCGATCCTCGTAGCCTGAGTGACGACGGCTCCGTTCTGTCCTGTGACGACCGTGGGCATCGTCAATTTCTGGGCGCACATACTGTCTTTCGCCTTTGCCGGCAGGTCCGTCGCCAACACCGAGTGAGCATCCTCCGGGAACGCCGCTTCGAACGTGTCGATCGGCGCGTCGGGGATCGAGTTGAACGTCGAGGTGGTGATGCCCTTTTTGATGTTCGTGTTCCCGTCCAGATACAGCACTATTCCTTCACCCTGCAACACGAACACGAGGTCCGGGAACGCGACGCCGCCATGGGAGACGAGATACGCGGGTCCTGTCAATGGATGTGCGAGCACGGGGGTTACTGCTGTCGCACTGCCGACGACCGACGCCGGCGGACATCCCGCCGGGTTCGCATCGAACTGGGTATCGGTGCATGCTTTCTGGAGCGTCGTCAACCGCGCCGGCAGTTGCTTGGGGAGGATCACTCGGACTTTGGCGATATTCGCCTGCCCCGCGCTCGAGCCGACTTTCACGGTCAGGCTCGCCCCGCCGGCTTTGCTCGTCTTCGCCTGAGTCGAGGCCTTGAATGACGGTTTGAACGGAAGACTCGCGCAGTTGGCCGCCTGAAATGGGTTGGAGACTCCGATGCTGACGGCGCCTGTCGACTCAAGCGTCCCCGTCACGCTCAGCGGCGAGCAGTTCGTCGGGTTGAACATGAACCCAGGACGGTTGATCGCCACGTTGATCGTACGGATGTCAAGGGGGATGCCTCTGAGTATGGTTGGAAGCGGATTGCTCACGACGGAGATCTGCCCGGTATGCGGATCAACCTTGATCTGTGCACGTACACGTACGTACCCCAGATTGAACGGACCCGCCACTGCCGGCACCACGATCGACAGACCAAATGGGGCGCCGTCATACGGTCCGGTCAGATACACCCTCCCGCCCTTCACCCAGTAGGAGTCTTCGCCGGGACCAGCCGCAACTGTTGTTTCCCCGATCAAGCTTTCAGGCCCGCACTTTTCTTCTTCGGCCTGCGGTTCCGGACATCGCAATACACTCTTGAGCATCCCCAGCAAGCCGGGAGGGGCCATCACTTGAACACCACCCAGGCGCTGTTCGCCGTCCTGGCGCGAGAGCGTCACGCCGAACGGACTGAATGCACCCGCCTGGTTGTTGCTCGTTCCCGCTGTAAATGCTGGCGCGAACCCATGATCACCACAGCCTTGAGCGACCGCAAAGTTACTCGTCGGTTCGGCCGCAATGCCACCACTCCATGGCATCAACCGCGAGGTCGTCGTGTACGTCCCACAGCTCGCAGGGGTAATGAGAGGCGCACGCGGACCGCCGAAAAACTTCAACTTCAGGTCGCTGAACGGGAGCTGCGGATCGTTGTCGAACGTCGTCGTGATCTGACCTGTTTCTTTATCGAGCGCAACCTTGCCGCCGAGCTTGATCAACGACCCGCTGCCTTCGGCGATCAGATACAGTCCAATCAGCGAGCCTTCGAATGATTCCTGCTGCGCGAGATACACTCCGCCCTTCAGCGGTTTTTCCAGCAATGGCGTCACGACTTCGGCTTCTCCCACCTTCGAAGCATCTGGGCACGACGGCGTATTGGCGTTGTGCAGGCCGACCTCTTCAGGCGCGCACGCCTGAAGGCCGCCGGCCGCCGCAGGCGACACAGCGACCCCGGCCGGCAATGTGACGGTCGCATCCTTCAGATCGGCCTCAGCCAACCCATCCACGCTTTCTTCCTGGGGAATCTTCAAATCGACACTCAACCCGCTCGGAGATTCCGTCGCGGCGACATACGGTTCCGGCTTCACGACAAGCGACGGGCTGAACGCAAGCTGGCTGCAACCGATGATGGACGGCGAGATCGCGGACTGGGCGAACGGCGGAGCGCCCGGCTTCTGCCAGGTGTCGACACTCACTTCGGTCTCCAGCGGTTCTCCCGTACACGAGCCTGGCATAGTCAAGAACGGAGTGGTTCGTCTTTCCACCGGACAGTTGAAGAGATACTCGCTTTCTTTGGGAAGCGGTCTTCCTTCTTTGAGCGCCTGTTCGGTTTCACTCTTGAAGCTTTCTTCTTCGCTTGCTTTTTGTTCCTTGCTTCTCCTGCCACACAGCCCGCGTTCAGAGTCATGACTGGCACTGGTCGGACTCCCCCACAAGATCGTTTCAAAGCCGTATGTGGAGATTTTTTGGGTGATTTCCGCAACATCAGCCGACAAGCCGTAATCGGATCCCGTACGCACCTTGCCCACGATATGGGTGAATATCTGCGATCCAGCCGGTTCGAAGGCAAGCTCAGCCGGCACTCCAGATGGGGGCACCATATTGTAGATCGGTGCCGGCTGCGCGCCCAATTCACTGAGGTAGGCAACAGCGATCCCAACTGCCGCCGCATTCGGGCAATTGCCCGTCTCGAGCTCCCCCTCTGTACATCTCACGCCAGAAGCCATCGGATTCACGACTACGCCCGCCGGGAGCTTGACTTCCACATTCCTCGGATTTTCCGAAATCTTCTCTTCGAATCCTTCTTCCAGGGTTTCGTGGTCGAACATCGTCTTCGTCACGAGCTCATACGGATGTGAGCCCGCCTGCTCGACCGGCACGGCGCCTTCGTCGACCAGCGAGCTTCCAAAGCTTTCGATCCCGAACGACACGTCGGCCCACGCAGAGTCCGCAAACAGCATCATCGCCACCACAACCGTCGGCAAGACGATGACACGCGCGTAGCGACAGGCCGCGTCGCGTATCCTTCCGATGACGATGCTCATGAGTGACCGCGCCTCCCTCCGTTTGCGTGTATCCGAGCCGATCTGCTTGCCTTCCTGTCGCCCTTCTTTTTGAGCTTCTTCTTCTTCTTCTTTGGTTTCGATTTACTCCTCGCTTTCACCGGTTTGGTCGATTTCGGCTGCGACGCCACATTTCCCGCTCCCAAGAGAAGTGCGCTCGACGGCGCGCCGAGCACGGGTGGAAAGCCATACGCTTCACGACAGACTTCGCCCGAACATGGCTGCGGGGGCGGTGGCGGATTCTGGGCGGCGATGCCGCCGTATTCGCGGGCGTCGTAGAGGTCGGCGTTCTCGTCCTGATCCTGGCCCACCAGCGACTGGCGCGTGAAGAAGAACACGTCGCCGCCGCTTGCGCTGGCGTCTCCGAAATACGATTCTTCGCTGCTCAGCCCCGTCGAGATCAGGTAGACGCAGCCCCCTGAGCTCGTGCTGAAGGTCCCACTCGAGGATTCGCAGGTGCCGGTTCCTTCGCGCTCCCACTCGTATACATCCATTACACCGTTTATGTCTTCGGGTACAAGTGCTTCTCTGGTCTGGAAGAAGACTCGATCATCGTCGGTCGAGAGATTGCGCGTCAGGAACATATTGCTCAGATTGGGATGATTGATCCCCTCATGCTGTGACAACTCAGCGCTGTAGCTCGCTTTCAGTCCCGCTCTTGTGTTACACGACACGCAGACGATGCCAGAGTGCACGTGATAGAGATACAGCTCCCCACAAGCACTCGCCGCGCCCTCGCATTGACCGCTTTCAGGACGATTTTCGTAGCTCGTCAGTTTTTCCACCGAAGCAAACAAGACTGCTTCTCCATTGGCAGACACACGTGAACTCTTGAAACCCTGCTCGGGCCCTTCTCCAAGGAAAAAATTGGTCCAATCATGCTGGTCGTCTCCTGCGTTGAGTGTCGCGACGAACACTGGTTCGGTACCCACATGCCACTCGTAGAGATTGTCCTCCCCGGCAGTGGCGCCGCTCGTCCCCGGCAGTACACCTTCGGCGACGAAGTATGCATAGGAGCCGTCGGCGGACACACCGAGCGTCCCCACCACGTTGGGCATCCCGGTGGTGAGCGGTTCCGATGCTTTTCCTGCCACGTCATATCTGTATAGATTTGTGCCTTCTGTATAGAAGACGAAATTTCCGGTTGGGGTCGCGGCACTCCACAGCGCCGGGCTTGTCCCAGCCGAAATCTGGACCGTGTTGCCGGCTTCCGGTTCACGCATGTAGATGATGCCTCGCCCGGTTTCAGAGGCTTCGGTGAAGAAAATACGAGAGCCGTCTTCAGAGATCGTGTCCTGCGTATAGAACTCACTTGTGGCACCACCCGGCAGCCCTCCCACACCTTCCCCGCCGCCGAGCGCCGGGCCGCCTGGCCCGGCCGAAGCCCCTCCGATCGGCGCTTCCCCGTTGGACAGCACACCGGCCAGGCTGAGCCGCTCCGCGGGCGGCTTGGCTTCTTCCCACTCATACAGATTGTCAGAGCCGGGCGCGGCGCCAGCGACCCCGAGTTCTCCCTTGCTTTCAAAGATGATCCGTGAAGCGCCCGGTGTGGCGTCTACGAATACCGCCCTTCGAGGTGCGAGAAGTTGGTAGGAGCCCGTGGCATTATCGCGAACGTAGACGCTGTGGTGCGCGGGTTTACCTTCCAGTTCTGGTTCGGCTTTTTCTACAAACGTTCGTGAGAGATCTTCTGTCAAGCCGATCACTTCTGTCCCGCGTTCGGGTTCGACGGAAGGAGTTAGCCCTTCGCTGGCCCAGGCACCTCCATCGCGACCACTGAGATACTCCACCTGCTGGTAGAAACCTTGTACCCCAGGAAAGGCCAGACCAAAATAAGTCACATCTTCGCCGGACGGCGAGCTTTGCACCAACCCAGGAAGTCCGAGTGCATCCGAGAAGTTCTTCTCCACTGGCGAGACCTGCTCGTAGGCGCGGCAATCCGGCAACCGCGAGGCGTAGACCTCCTGCGCGCGGATCTGTACATTGGCACATGCCGCCTGGGCCGCGGTAGCCGATGCGCCGGCGACGGCCCCGAGCACAAGCGCTGCAACGCACCCGCAGCCCACCATGCCCGCACAACGCGCGCGGGTGTGAACTGTAACGAACATATAACTTGCGAACATGCCTTCCCCTACCCCTTTCCTTACCGTGTCCTCCGACATGTCTAGCGATCCAGCGGAGAGGCATGGGCTGAAGAACCGGGACTGCCCGGCCCTCCAGCCACACTGACTTCCTCAGCTTTGAGCTCAGGCCGTCCTCATCCGGTGACAGCCCAGGTTTTGCCTTCCATTTTAACTGCCGCACTGCCTTCATAAGTCGCTGCTTCGGGACCCAGTTTTAGTTTGCTGCCTGATGTTGTACAGATGATCTCGTGTTCGGTTTTGCCTTCTTCGGCTTCTTTTTCGGTTTTATCGATTGAACAGGTCTGGCTGCCTTTGATCGGATATGTTGAAGCTATGGCACACGTTTCTTCGCCTTTAGCTTTTATTACTATTTCAATAAAGGTGGAGCCTTCCGGTTCAAATGTGGTTTCCTGTCGACCCGACACGCTGGCGGTACCCATCAATTTGTTAGTGGAAAGGGTCGCGGCGACTTCGCATTTTGCTTCCCATTTACCCGTTATAGTACATTGTAAATAAGTAAGGACTAGCCCAGAAATTAAACCATTTGCTTCCAATTTACCGTGCAGATCAACGTGCAAGCAGTGAATGGTGATCGTGACACTATCTAGTTTCGACGTCAAAATCGATAAGCCACCTAAACCTAAGACTAACGTCCCACTAGGTAGATCTAATCGTTCCCACGGACCGTCCGCGGGAGATAAGGCCACGCCCTGAAAGCACTTGGTTTCAGTTTCAAATTTCCAAGTAAACCCACCCGGCTTGCCACAGGTATACACTAAAGCCGCCGCCGACGCCGAAGCCGACGCGACAGCTCCAACCGCGAGCACGGCCAACAGGCTCAACATAATCAATCTTATTCTCGACATATCGCTCACAACTCCCATATTCGTGGTCTTGCTTGGCCGGCACCAGAGGCTTCTTCTTCGGAGACGTCCCGGCGCCAGTAGCTACTCGTGGGGTCTTGTTCCAAAATACCGAATTGATATTCAAGACTGGACCCTATGTTGCGCGATTACTTTGACCCCCCCAACACATCGAGTCAAGCAATGGTGCGCGATGTTTTTTGGTTTCCGTCCTCGCCCGTTCCGCCGGCGAGCGCTAGCTCTTCCGGGTAATTCGCTCTATGGCCACGCCCGCCCCGAGGACTGGTGCAAGAACCATGAAAGAGAGCTGGCCGACGATATCGGGCAGCTGTCTGGCCGCGCCGGAGTAGACGTGATTGCGGACGACCTCCCACATGGCGCCGACGCTTGCCTGCACGGTTATCGGCGTCCGACCGCTCATGGGCGGGGCGCGTTCTCTCACAATCCCGGCCCACGCGGCCATCAGCCTTTCTCTACTCTCCAGCCCAGCCAGACCGAGCACGAAGATCTCCACGAAGATCAGCCGAGCGAGTACAAGATCGCACGCAAGCAGTCTCATGACCGCGCTGACACCATGCTCCACGCCCCGCGACCAGTCGGCGTCTGAGCCCTCCGCCTCGGACACGAGTTCCAATACTTGCGCGTGCGCGTCCTCGAGCGCCACGAGCAGGCAATCCTCGACACTGTTGAACTCGCTCTCGAATGCCCTGCGGGTGCAGCCTGAGCGGGCCACGACCTCCGCGACGCTCGGACGCGAGCGGCCATCGGCTACCGCGAGCTCTGCCGCCGCCCGCGCGATGCGGCCGCGATCGTCCTCGAGTGCCGTCTGCACCATCTCTACGCCGGCGCCGTTGGTGTCAGGGCATCCGCGGGAAAGGGCGGGTCCAGTCAGCGCCGATGCCAGTGGAGATGCGCAGCACCGGGCCCACCCAAGTAGATCCCCCGCCGATGCGAGCAGCTCGGCACCGCACTCGTCGAGCAGCGCTCGGCGTGCGGCCTGGGCTACTCCCGCCACGATCCCCTTGGTGACAAACGCCTGCGCAGGAGCGCCGTCGGGAGCGTGCCTGAAACTGTGGGCCACCATCGTCTCGAACAGCCTGCTCGCGTGCCGAGTCCGCTGCAGGGCCTCTGGCCCGGAGGCCGGGGCCTCCACCAGCGTCAACCACCCCGCCTTGGGATTCTCGGCGACCTCGCGGGTGAACGCCTCGAATGCGACCCTCAACCGCTCCTGCCGGCTCGGCGCAACCTTCTGCGCGGCGAGCACGCGTCGCGCGGTCCGGCGCACGAGAATGTCGTGGGTGGCGAGGAAGCACGCCTGCTTGCTCTGCACCCGCTCATACAGCGTGCGCGTCGACACTCCCGCCAGGCACGCCAGCTCACGCACCGTGGTCGCCTCATAGCCATGGTCGGCGACGGCGTCGACCATGGCTCCGTACAAGCGCACCCGCTGATTGGAGTGGACGTCGTCATGCTGTCCGTTCGGTCGCGGGCGCAGCTTGTCATACAGCGGAGCTTGCCCGCCAGACCGCGACGCTTCACTCACCAAAGATGTCATGTTGATGTCCAGCTTCTGGAATTTCACCAAAGCATGCAACGTGCGTCTCTCATTGTCCACAGCGTTTCGAATCTCCCCTCAATATGCCCGCCTAACGGGAAACGCCGGTCGAGACGGTGTTTCTGACTGACCCGACCCATTCCGCGGATACCGCCCCCGGGGGTCCATATCTCGGCTATGATCGGTCACGTCCCGGCCCTCAGTTGGGAGTCGAGACATCTCCTGATTCGGCCGGCTGCGGCTGGTTGGGTCTTGCTTGGCCGGCGCCGGGGCGCTTCTTCTTCAAGAACCACCATGAGACACTCCGGCGTCGGTTGTGTCCAAATACTCGGACACTCCGACTCAGCATGCATCGATGACGCCAGTGGCCGGTGATCGATCTCCCTCGGGCTGTTACCCACCCTCAGCTCGACGCCGCGCCAAGCGCCCCGACCCCCCACCGCTACCGGGCTGCGCAAGCCTGGCAGGTCAGCCCGCTGAACTCGCCGCTCAGCCCAGAGCGGGCACAGCAGATACTCCGGGACAGGGATTCGAACCCCAAATTCCTGCTCCAGAGGCAGGCGTGTTGCCGGTTACACCATCCCGGACCGGACACCGAAGAATAGCGACTGGCCCTGCGCCCCCCGCACTACGTCTGCGCGGGCGTCCCGTCCGGCGCGAAGTAGGCGGTGATCGACTCCTCCAGGCCAGGGTCGAGCACGAGCAGGACCTCGTCGCCATCTTCGATCACGGTGTCGGGCTTGGGCACGAAGCCCGAGCCGCCGCGCAGCACGGAGATGATCAGGCTGCCCTCGGGCAGGGCGATGTCTGAGACGCGCATGCCCACGACGGGCGCATCGGAGCTGACCTCCAGCTCGATGATCTCCAGGCGCTCCTCTTCGAGGGCGAGCAGGTGTACGAGGCCGTAGCGGGGCACCTCGTGCTCGATCAGCCGCAGGATCAGGTCGGTCGCGGACACCGCCGGCTGGATCCCCAGCAGGCGGAAGTGATCGTGGTTGCGGGGGTTGTTGACGCGGGCGATGATGCGGTCGCACAGGTACTTCTCCTTGGCGACCTGGCAGACGAGCATGTTGTCCTCGTCGTCGCCGGTCACCGCGATCACGAGGTCGGCGCGCTGGATGCCGGCGCGCTCGAGCACCCACAGCTCGGTCGCGTCGCCGTACTGGGCGGCGTGCTCGAACTCCTCCTCGATCGCCAGGTAGCGCGGGCGCGAGGACTCGATCAGCGTGACCTCGTGGCCCTTGACGATCAGCTCGCGGGCGAGGTTGCGCCCGACCTTGCCGGCTCCGACGATGATCGCGTACACAGCCGGGCCTCAGGCGGGCTCTGGTTCGAGCGCGCGCTCGAACATCTCGATCGCGTGCTTGGTGGGAGAGATCGTGTCCAGGCCCTGTTCGCCGTACCAGTTGGCGCGCGCCGGGTCCATCACTCGCACGATCACCTTCTCCACGCCGAACCGCTTCTGCGCGATCTGGGCGATGATCAGGTTGGTGTTGTCGCCGTCGGTCGAGGCGATGAACACGTCCGCGCGCTCGATCCCGGCTCCGATCAGCGCGTCGATCTCCAGCGCCGTGCCGACCGTGAACTGGCCTTCGGCGTCCTCCCAGCTGCGGCCCTGACCGGCGTCCAGGCGCTCGTGCGAGAGCGGGTCCTCGTCGAGCACCGACACTTCATGTCCCGCGGCCAGCGCCGACTTGGCGACAGCCGAGCCGACGCGGCCGGCGCCCACGATCATCACGAACATGGCGCGGAGATTAGACGATGCACAGCCATCGGCGCTATGAGCTCGCCGCGGCCAGCGCCTGCGGGCGCTCCGCGGTGTCGTCCCGGGCGGCGGGCGCGGTCACGATCACGCGGCAGCCGGCCTTGGCGATGACGTACTTGGTTACGTCCCCCACGAAGTCCTCCAGCGGCCCGCCGCGGCCCCCCAGGCGCGCCCCGCCACGGATGCGCGAGGGCTCCTCGGCGGCGAGCACGATCGCCTCCACGCCGCGCCGCCGGGCCTCCTCGACGATCGCGTAGCCCGCGCGCCGAGTCCTGACGGTGGCGGTCGCGACCTGCACGCCCGCGTACTCCTCCCCCACGACCTTCGCCCGCGCGAGCGCCTGGCGCGCGTGCTTGACCTGCGCTTCGGGCAGGCGCGCCTCCAGCGGCAGCGACATCGGGATCACGAACATCCATACGGCCTCGATCGTCGCAGTATCGATCGCGGCCTCGTCGGTCTGAACGCTGGAGACCAGCAGCGCGGCTGTCTGCACGATGTCCTCGTCCAGCGCGGTGCCGAGCAGCGGTACGAGGATCGAGCCATAGTCGCGTTCGGTGCGTCGGCTCGGAGCGCAGCATCTCGCGGGGATACCGTGACCCGCCGCAACAGCGAGGTCTCATCAGCACGTCGATAGACCACGTACAGCGCGATCCCCACCGCCATCCACCCCAGGCCGACGTAGCGCGCGGGTTCGTGCACGACCATCACGGCCACCCAGCCGGCGGCCGAGACGAGGGCGCCGAACGCCGCCGGCAGCGGCAGCTCGCCGCCCGCGCACCCTGATCGACAGCGGCACCTTGTAGGGGCGGTCGCGGTCGGGCTCGGAGTAGCGCAGCTTGCAGATCGACAGGTGCGCGATCGTGAACGCGAGCATCGCCCCGAACGCATACAGCCCGACGAGGAAGTCGAGGTTCTCCGACGCGGCCAGCCCCGCCGCGATCACGCCCGCGAGAATGATCAGCACGTACGGGGTCGAGCGCTGCGGATGCAGCCGCCCGAGACCGCTGGGGATCTGGCGGTTGGTCGACAGCGAGTAGGCCAGGCGTGAGAGCCCCAGCATCGCCGAGTTGGCGGCCGCCACCAGCGTCAGCGTCGCCAGCGCCCCGACGAGATAACGCAGGCTCTGCGCGAGCCAGTGCGGGTGCATCTGCGTGACGATGCCGATCACCGGGTCGTCCAGGTAGCGCGTCGCCAGTTCGGTATGACCGTCGTGCACGGGCAGCGCCGTGACCGCCACGACCGCGATGCCCACGTACCCGATGACGACCGTCGCGGTACCGCTGGCGACCATCTGGCGCAGGCCCGACGCGGCTGATGCGCACCTCTCCCGCCAGCCCGGCGGCGGACTCCAGGCTCGTGAACGCGATCGCGGCGATCGTCAGCGCGAACACGAAGCTCGACCATGTCGGCGCGCTGCCGAGATGGATCGGGGAGAGCAGCGTGTGGGGATCGAAGAACAGCACCAGCCCGAGCACGACGATCAGCAGCTGCAACGCCAGATCGCCGATCACGAGCATCCCGATCCGTCGCGCGCGGCGGCCGCCGAAGCCGCGAATGTTGGCGAGCACGACCCACGCGATGAACGCGAACGACAGCAACAGCGCCTCGTCGCGGTTGCCCAGCGGATGCCAGAACACGCGCAGGTACTGGGTCGCCGAGTAGGTCGTGACGGCGATCAGGATGATGTAGTCCAGCAGCACCGCCCAGCCGGCGATGAAGCTGACGAGCTCGTTGAAGGCGTAGCGCGCGAACACGGTCGACCCGCCGCGATCCTGGTGCAGAGAGGCGCCCTCGACGTAGGTGAGCGCGGCCAGTGCGAAGAACAACGCCGCGAGCAGGAACACGACCGGGGTCAGGCCGAGCGCGTGACCGGCGATCACGCCGAGCGAGAAGTAGATCGCGCTGGCCAGCGAGGTGTAGACGATCGCAAACAGCCGCGGCGAGCCGATGCTGCGTTTGACGATCACGCGCGAGCGCGCCGCCAGCTCCGCGCTCGCGCGCTCGACCTCCTCCACGCCCTGCTCGACCTCCGCGGCGGCTTGCTCCAAGGCCGAGCCGTCGGGTGCGTCCGCGGGCTGAGAGTCCTCCGGCGGGCTCATGCTCCGCGATTCCTGCCGTGACTCCACGTACAGTCGTCCCCCGCCCGCGGCGATGAACAGCGCGCCCAACAGCAGACGGGGCGAGACGATGCTCCCGTGCCCGCTCACGGCCTGCACGACCAGCGCCACGCCGATCGCTCCCATGAGCAGGGAGAGCACGACCGTGCCCGCGTGATGCGCCTGTCTGCCGTTCATCTCATCTGGAGCTTATTCGTGCGATGGGCGCGAGCGGAGGAGTGGTGGAAGGCAGATGCCGAACGCGCATGCGCGTTCGGTCGACCGCCGCATGCGGCGGTCGTTCTGACGGCGCATGCGCCGTCAGACGGAGGCGCACATGTGCGCCTCCGTGGGAGGTCGCATGCGGCCTCCCGTCCCATCGACTCTCTCAGGTGATCAGCGGAATGATCAGGATCGCGACGATGTTCGCGACCTTGATCATCGGGTTGATCGCCGGCCCGGCGGTGTCCTTGAAGGGGTCGCCGACCGTGTCGCCGGTCACCGAGGCGGCGTGGGCTTCCGAGCCCTTGCCGCCGAAGGCGCCGTCCTCGATCAGCTTCTTGGCGTTGTCCCACGCGCCACCGCCCGAGGTCATCATCACGGCGAAGAAGTAGCCGACGACGATCACGCCGATCAACAGGCCGCCGAGCGCCTGCTCGTCGATCAGCCCGACGATCAGCGTCAGCAGGATCGGCAGCAGCGAGGGCAGGATCATCTCGCGCTGGGCGGTCTTCGTGACGATGTCCACGCAGGTCGCGTAGTCGGGCTCTTCGGTGTAGTCCATGATCCCGGGGTGCTCGCGGAACTGGCGGCGCACCTCCTCGACGACGGCGCCGCCGGCGCGGCCGACGGCCTCGATCGAGAGCGAGGCGAACAGGCACACCATCAGGCCACCGAGCAGCAGCCCGATCAGCACCGGCGGTTCGTTGATGCCGAACGAGATCAGGTGCCCGGCCTTGAGCTCGAGTTCTTTCTCGAACCCCGCGAACAGCACGATCGCGGCGAGCACCGCCGAGCCGATCGCGTAACCCTTCGTCACCGCCTTGGTCGTGTTGCCGACCGCGTCGAGGCGATCGGTGACCTTGCGCACGTCCTCGGGCAGGTCCGCCATCTCGGCGATGCCGCCGGCGTTGTCGGTGATCGGTCCGAAGGCGTCGAGCGCGACGATCAGCCCGGTCAGCGACAGCAGCCCCACGGCGGCGACGCCGATGCCGTAGATGCCGGTGACGCCACCGCCCGCGAGCTTCCACGAGCCGAGGATGCCGAGCACGATCACGATCGCCGGCAGCGCCGTGGCCTGCAGGCCGGAGGCGAAGCCCTGGATGATGTTCGTGGCGTGCCCGGTGACTCGACGCCTTCGCGGTCTTCTGCACCGGCGAGAAGCGAGTCGAAGTGTAATATTCCGTCAGTCCGAACAGGAGCGCCGTGACGGCGATGCCGATCAGCGAGCACAGGTACAGGTGTGTCCAGCTGGGCGTGTTCACGAGGTTGCCGACGACCCTGAAGGTGATGTCGCGCATCAGCCAGTAGGTGATCGGCGCGAATGCCGCGGCCGCGATCACGCCCGAGACGATCAGCCCCTGCAGCAGCGCGCGCTCGACGTTGTCGGTTTTCGTGCGCACCGCGAACGTGCCGATGATCGAGGCGATGATCGCCACGCCGCCGATCACCAGCGGGTAGAGCACGACGCGCGTGGACTCGTGGAAGGTGAGCACGCCGAGCAGCATCACGGCGATCGCGGTGACCGCGTAGGTCTCGAACAGGTCGGCCGCCATGCCGGCGCAGTCGCCGACGTTGTCGCCGACGTTGTCGGCGATCGTCGCGGGGTTGCGCGGATCGTCCTCGGGGATGCCGGCCTCGACCTTGCCGACGAGGTCGGCGCCGACATCGGCGGCCTTCGTGAAGATGCCGCCGCCGAGCCGCGCGAACACCGAGATCAGCGAGCCGCCGAAGCCGAGCCCGATCAGCGCGTCAACGGCCGTCTTGGGGCTGTCGTTGAAGAACGAGGTCAGCGCGCCGTAGTAGCCGGCGACGCCGATCAGCGCGAGCCCGACCACGAGCAGCCCGGTGATCGCCCCGCCGCGGAAGGCGACGCTCAGCGCCGGCGAGACCCCGCCGCGGGCGGCCTCGGCCACGCGCGCGTTGGAGCGCACCGAGACGTTCATGCCGATGTAGCCGGTCGAGCCCGAGAGGATGCCGCCGATCGCGAAGCCGCAGGCGACGGCGATGTTCTGGATGAAGATCAGCGCGACGAACAGCACCACCCCGACGACGCGCGATCGTCGTGTACTGGCGGTTCAGATAGGCGCGGGCGCCCTGCTGCACGGCCAGCGAGATGCCCTGCATCTTCTCGTTGCCCGGCGAGAGCGCGAGCAGGGATCGCGTGGTCACCAGGCCGTAGATCACGGCGCAGGCGGCGCATACAAGGGCGACGACGACCCCATGGTTCGTCAGAAAGCTGCTCAACGGTTAATCCTCCGCGGTCTGATTGGCGTGCCGCGCGAGGATCGCGCGCACATTTCTCGCCCGAGCACGCGCCCGTCATCCAGACGAGCACGCCCTCCGGCGTAAACGCGCGGGCAGTCTATCGTGCCGGCCTGCGGAAGGCATGTCGGCATGGAGAGGCGACGGCAGGCGCGACAACTCTCGCACCCGTACCCCCGCCTTGACCCATGCACCGACGCTCCGCGAACTGCGCCGGCGTGGTCGAGGCTCGCTCAGCGTCCCGGCACCCACAGCCTGCCGCTCGACTGCGCCGGGCCGGGCCCGTCCGCCGGCTCGCTCCGGCAGCGAGCGAGCGCCGCCGGCTGGGCCGCGGGAGCGCCCGGAGCGCCGGCTCGCGCAGTCTCGCTCGGGACGCTCGGCCCGCGGCGCGCTCGCCCCGGCCTCGCGCGCGTAGGCCATCTGCAGCTGGGACAGCGCGTCGCGCAGCGGGCGCAGATCTGGAGATCCCGCGCCCCGCGGCGCTCGAGGATCGGCAGCAGCGCGCGCACGCCGTCGATCGCGTCGCGCACCTGCTCCAGATCGCGCGCCTCTTCGCTCCCCGGCCGGCCTTCCTGCGAGGAGAGCCCCAGCCGATGCCCGCCGATGTTCAGCAGCGACACGACCGCCTGCAGGATCATGTCGGCGCTCGTCGATACGGCTGATCTCCGCTTCGTAGGCGGCCCGCAGCTCCTCCTCGCTGGGCTCTCCGGAGAGCCTCGCCGATGTCCGGCTCGCTCGCTGCTTGGGCTGGATCGGTGCTCACACCGTCACCTCCTCTGAATAGGTCTGTCGGGTCTCCGCGACCGAGGCCGCGAACACCTCCTCGCGCGTGGCGCCCGCCTCGATCATGCGCCGCTGGCGCTGGGCGCCGTTGCGCTCCGGGAAACGCGGGCTCGATGCCGAGCTCGGCGCGCATCGGCGCCGTCCATGCGAGCGAGCCGTTCGATCGCCGCGCGGGCAGGGTACTCCTCGCCGCGCTCCAGGTCGATCAGCCGCCCGTCGAGGCCGAAGCGGATCGCCCGCCACATGTTCTCCTCGATCAGGCGCGGCGCCGGGTCGGTGCAGGGAGCGCCCTCGTCCACGTCGCGCACCGCCTGGGCGATGCACGCGACCATCAGCGCCGCGAGCGCGTCGGACTCCTGCGCGCTGGCCTGCGCGTCGCAGATGCGCACCTCGACGGTGCCGAAGCTGAAGTGCGGTCTGACCGACCACCAGACCTGCGTGAACTCGACGATCGAGCTCGTGCGGCGCAGAAACTCGATGTACTCGCGATAGGCGCTCCAGCCGCCGAACGCGTCGGGCACGCCGCAGCGCGGAAAGCTCTTGGTGAAGCTCTGCGTGCGCGCCGAGTGCAGGCCCGTGTCGCGACCGTCGAGGTAGGGGGAGTTGGCGGAGATCGCCAGCAGCAGCGGCAGCACCGGGCGCAGGCGATCGCAGGCGCGCACGGCGCGGTCGATGTCGCGCACGCCCAGGTGCACGTGCAGGCTGAACGTGTTGTTGCGCCACGCGACGTATTTCAGCCCGTCCTCGACCCGGCGATAGTGCTGCGGTGTCGATGATCGGCTGCTCGCGATAATCCGCCCAGGGATGGGTTCCGGTCGCTCCGAGCGCCACTCCCTGCTCGCGCGCGAGCGCGAACAGGCGCCCGCGGCGATCGCGCTGGCGTCGAGCGCGTCGTGCATGTCGCCGCCGACGCCGGAGATGATCTCGATCTCCGAGGAGATCAGCTCGCCGGTGATGTGCTCGTGCAGGATCGGGTCGCTCTGCGCGACCGTGCGCAGCTGCTCGAAGCGCGGCGCCAGTTCGAGCGTGTGCGGATCGAGGATCGAGAACTCCTCCTCCACGCCGACGGTGAGATCGGGCGCCTCGGCGAACGTCTCGGCCACTGCGTCTAGGTCCAGGCTGGTCATTTGGCGTGGGGGTCTGCCTGCGTGCGAGTCTGCGGTCGAGCGTTCGATGTCCAGTTTGACGATGATCGCGCCGGCGGGCGTCGGACCGTGGGCCTCAGGTCAGGTAGAAGTACAGCGCGTAGAGCAGATCGACCGCCGGGCTGGAGGTGTGGACGGTCACGTCGGGCGGGACGGCCAGCAGCGACTCGGAGTAGTTGAAGATGATCTTCACGCCCGCGTCGACGAGCTCGTCGGCGAGCTCCTGCGCGGCGCGCGTGGGCACCGCCAGAACGCCGACGACGATGTCCTCGTCGTCCACCACCTGACGCAGATCGCGGATGTGGCGCACGCTCTGGCTGCCGACGCTCGTGCCGACCTTCGCGGGATCCACGTCGAAGATCGCGACCACGCGAAAGCCGTGGTCGGCGAAGATGTCCGAGGAGGCGATCGCCTTGCCGAGGTGACCGGCGCCGAGCAGCGCGATGTTGTGCTGCCCGGCGGTGCGCAGGATCTTGCGGATCTGCGAAACCAGCGCCTCGACGTTGTAGCCGACGCCGCGCTTGCCGAACTTCCCGAACCCCGACAGGTCGCGGCGGATCTGGGTGGAGTTGACGTGCGTGTAGTCGGAGAGTTCCTGCGAGGAGATCGTCTCCTTGCCCATCTTCTTGGCCTGCGTCAGCACCTGCAGGTAGCGCGAGAGCCTCGCCGCCACCCCGAGCGACAGCCGCTCGACGGCGACGGCGCCGTTGCGCTCGGCCCCGGGAACCGTCGTGGCGGGCTCGCGATAGCTCATGTTCGTGACTCTAGACGCTCGCGCAGGATCTGCTCATCGACGACGTAGTCGAACAGCTCCTCGCCGTCGAGCGCGATCACGGGGATCCGCTCGAAATAGGCGCGATGCAGGGCATCGTCGTGGGTGATGTCGCGCTCGCGCAACTCGAACCCGAGCTCGTCACGCAACGCGCGCAGCTCGCGCAGCGCATCGACGCACAGGTGGCAGTCCGGTGTGGAGTGCACGGTGACGACGGGCGCCGAGGCGGGCATGGGGGCCGGAGCGGGAAAGTGCGCCGGGGTGGGGGTGGGCTCGCCGGCGCTCACGGCGCGCGTTCCCCGGTGGCGTAAGCGTCGAGGCCAAGGTACTCGGGATAGGGCAGCGCGACAGCGTGTCGCGCTGCGGAGGCGATCATCGCCGCGTTGTCGGTGCACAGCGCGCGCGCGGGCACGTGCACGCTCGCGCCGAGCGCCCGCAGCCGCCGGCGCAGCTCGCCGTTGGCGGCCACCCCGCCACCGAGGGCGAGGCGGTCGAGCCCGGTCTCCCCCAGGCCCCGCTCGGCGCGCTCGATCAGGCTGTCGACGATCGCCGCCTGATAGGACGCGGCGAGGTCGGGGGCGCGCTGCTCGACCTCGGCCGCGGACATGTCGCGCAGCCGGTACAGCAGCGCGGTCTTCAGCCCCGCGAAGGAGAAGTCGAGGCTCTGCTCGAACGCCCGCCTGCCGGTGCCCTTGCCACCCCGCGCGCGCTCGGCGGATGAGCCGGGAAACGGGTACGCGTGCGGATCGCCTCCCTCGGCCAGCCGCTCGAGCGCCGCGCCGCCGGGATAGCCCAGGCCAAGCATGCGCGCCCCCTTGTCGAAGGCCTCCCCAGCGGCGTCGTCCAGCGTGCGGCCGAGCACGCGGTAGCAGTCGTGCTCGCTCACGTGCGTCAGCAGCGTGTGACCGCCGCTGGCGATCAGGCACACGAACGGTGGCTCGAACGGCAGCTCGGCGCCCTGTCGCTCGGCGCTCGACCTTTCGTGCTCGGGATGCTCGTCCTGCGGCGAGGTGACGATGAAGTTGGCTGCGACATGGCCCTGCAGGTGATCGATCGGCGCGAACGGGAGCTCCCGCCCGGCCGCGAGCGCCTTGGCGGTGGAGAATCCCACCAGCAGCGCCCCCACCAGTCCCGGGCCCTGCGTGGCGGCGATCAGCCCGATGTCCTCGAGCGTCACTCCCGCCTCTGCGAGCGCCTGCTCGACGACGAGGTTCACCAGCTCCAGGTGCCGGCGGGAGGCGATCTCGGGCACGACCCCGCCATAGCGGTCGTGCACGCCCTGGGATGAGATCACGTTCGAGAGCGCGCGCTGGCAGTGCGCGTCGAGGACGGCCGCGCAGGTGTCGTCGCAGCTGCTCTCCAGGGCCAGGATCAGGCCAGGATCGGGACCGCCGCCGCCACTCACGCGCTCACACCGAGCCCGGGTTGGGCACGTCGTCGAGGTTCCCCCGCAGGGTCGCCGGAGTGCGCCACATCACGAGCGCGTCCTCGCCGTTGTCCTGGTAATAACGGCGACGCAGGCCGGCCGCGCGAAAGCCCTCACGTTCATACAGCCCGATCGCCAGGCGGTTGGAGCGGCGCACCTCCAGCGTGTAGCGGGCCGCCTCGTCGCCGACGCGCTCGTACAGCTCGGCGAGCAGCGCCGAGGCCACGCCCCGGCCCTGCTGCTCGGTGTCCACGGCGATGTTCATCACGTGCCAGACGGTCTCATAGCGCGAGCAGATCAGATATCCGATCAGCCGCCGGCCGCGTCCGGTGGGCAGCAGCGCGGCCAGGCAGATGCCCGACTGCTTGGAGAGCTCCAGCACGAACATCGCCAGCGACCACGGCGTCGGGAACACGCGGCGCTCGATCGCGATCACCTGCGGCAGGTCGGGATACAGCAGCCGTCTGACCTCGACGTGGCGCGGAGAATCGATCCCGGGATCGACCACCTGGGAAGAGCTCATGTGCCCGCTCCGCCCGCCGCGACGGCGTGTTCGAGCGCGAGCTCGGCGTCGGGCCGGCGGCGGTAGTCCGGCAGGACCGTGTCGATCGCCTGGGCGCGGCCGGACGCCGCCAGCGCGCAGATCGCCTCCCCGCTCACGCGGTGCAGCGGCGAATCGTCTGCGGGAACGCTGACCCCGAGCGCGTGGAGCGAGTCGCGGTAGAGCGCCGCGCCGTTGCCGACCGCCACCCAGCCCATGACGTTCTCCCCGTTCGCCCTCACCTCGTGGAGGATCTCACCAAAATCCGCCGGCGCGAGCGCCCGCGGCGGTGCGAGCTCGCGCGGCGGCTGCGGCTCGGGGTACATGCTCGGATCGCCGATCGGCGCGTAGGCGGCCGCGAACGCCTCGCCGCGGCGGGCGTCGATCAACGCCAGCACGCCGACGACGCCGATGACGATGCGACCCTCGACCGCTGGGCAGCCGGCCGCGGCGAGCGCGAGCGCCCGCGGACTGGAGACGCCGATCAGCTCGGCTCGGAGCGACTGGGCCAGCCCGCGGGCGCTGGCCACGCCGATGCGCAGCCCGGTGAACGTCCCCGGCCCCACGCCGACCGCGATCCGATCGACGTCGTCGAAGCGCAGGCCGGCCTGCGCCAGCAGCTCGGCGGCGAGGGGCAGCAGTCGGGTGGCGTGCCCGGGACGCTCTCCATGCGCGGGATCGTCGCGTGCCTGCATGCTCGCGCCGTCGGGGAGGCGCAGCCCGATCGCGGTCGCGGGCGTGGAGGTGTCGAATCCGAGCACGATCATTTCGACGCCCGCTCCAGACCCGGCGGTGCGGATACAGCGAGTGTCAGCCCACACACCTCGATGCGCCTGCGATCGGCGCCCGCGTGGGCGAGCGTCACACGCAGACGGGCGTTCGGCAGCTCTCCCGCACCGGCCTCGGGCCACTCCACGAACGCGATGCGCTCCGCGCCGAGATAGTCCTCGAGCAGCTCCGGGTCCTCGTGGCGCAGACTCTGCAGGCGGTACAGATCCAGATGCGACACGGTCACGCCCGCGCCCCGGTAGCGGTGGCCGATGCTGAACGTGGGGCTCGTGATCGGGTCTGAGACGCCTAGCGCTCGCGCGGCGCCGCGCACGAACGTCGTCTTGCCGGCGCCGAGCTCGCCGTGGACGAGCACCACGTCACCCGCGCTCAGCGCGGCGGCCAGCTCGGCGCCGAGAGCTTCGGTCTCGCGCGGATCTGCGGTCTCGACGATGCGGGCGGCCACGACGAAACTCTGACAGGAAACGTCGCGCGGCTGTGACCGGTTTTTTGGGGGGTGACCCATAGCCAGTCCGACCTCCAGCCTCCTCGGCGCCGGTCACCGCACCCGCCGGCGCCGCGCGAGCGCTTAAAATGGACCGGCCCGCGGGAGAGAGGGATCGCGGGCCGGTCGGTACTGCTAGGGAGGATGGAGACAGGACCGTTATCGGCAGGCGCGTCGGTCGACTTTAGGACCCGGCACAAATTTTTCGAAGCGCCAGAGTCCTTTTCTGCCATGAGCTCGGATCCCCAGCTCTCATGCCGAATTCGCGGTGCGCGCACTACCTTCGACGGAGCTGCCTCAGATCGCAAAAATGCGCAATTTGCGGGAATTCGGGCCGCCGCGGCTGTCGAGCCGCCACGGTCAGAGCGATCGGCTCAGAACAGTCCCAGTTGATCGGCCTCATCGTGCGCGGGCGGGCTCGTCGTCTCACGAGCGGCGCTCGCGACATCCGCTCGCGCGTCGGCGAGGTCGCGCGGGTCAACCTCGGGAGCCTCGGTCCAATCGGGTTGCTCGGGCGCTCCCTGCGCCAGCAGCTCGGGCAGCCGCGCGAAGTCCTCGCGCAGGGTCTCGAGCATTCGCGGCGTGTACAGCGCAGCCGCGGGATGGAAGATGGGATACAGCCGCACCGCGCGCCGGCCGAGCGTCAGCACCTGCGGCTGGCCGTGCAGGCGCGTGATCCCGGTCGGATCGTCGCGCAGCAGCTTGGTGGAGAAGTTGCCGAGCGAGCAGATCACCGTCGGTTGGATCAGCTCGACCTGGCGGTAGAGATACTCGTTGCAGTTCGCGATCTCCACCGGTTGGGGATCGCGATTTCCCGGAGGCCTGCACTTGAGCACGTTCGCGATGAACACCTCCGAGCGCGCCATCCCGATCTCTCCGAGCAGCGTCTCCAGTAGTTTTCCGGCGCGGCCGACGAACGGCACGCCCTGCTCGTCCTCGCTGGCGCCGGGGGCCTCGCCCACGAACATCAGCTCCGCGTCCGCGTTGCCGGCGCCGAACACGACCGTTTTGCGCGTCGCCGCCAGCTCGGCGCAGCGCACGCAGGCCTGCGTCTGCGCGTACACCTGCTTGAGAACCTCGCGCCGCTGCGAGGCCGAGGCTATCTCGCTCTCCCGGGCTGACATCGCCCTGCATGCTAAGGCCAGTCGAGCCCGCCGGGATGCGCGATCGACACGAGCACCCGACCGGTGCCGTGTTCCATCGGCGATGATCCCGCGATGACGCCACCCCCTGAGCCAGATGACAAGGCGACGTCCAAGATCGCCACTGCCGCCGACCCGCAGGGCGGGAGTCAGCGCGCGGATGTGCGGGCGGTGCGCGAGCGCCACGAGCTCGGGTTGGACGCCGCGCGCCCGGAGGCGGTCGCCAAACGCCGCGAGCGGGGGCGGCGCACGACCCGCGAGAACCTCGACGAGCTGCTGGACCCGAACACGTTCGTCGAGTACCGCCCGCTGGTGTTCGCCGCCCAGGAGCGTCGCCGTGCGCGCGAGGAGCTGATCGAGCGCACGCCCGCCGACGGGTTGGTGGCGGGGATCGGCGATGTCGCGGGAATGCGCTGTGTCGCGATGTCCTACGACTACACCGTGCTCGCGGGCACCCAGGGGATGCGCGGCCACGCGAAGAAGGACCGCCTGTTCGAGCTCGCCGAGCGCCGGCGCCTGCCGGTGGTGCTGTTCGCCGAGGGCGGCGGCGGGCGCCCGGGCGACGTGGACTGGCCGATGGTCGCGGGCCTGGACTGCCGCGCCTTCAACCTGTTCGCGCGCCTCAGCGGTCTCGTGCCGCTCGTGGGGATCGCCGCGGGCAACTGCTTCGCCGGCAACGCCGCGCTGCTCGGGTGCTGCGACGTGGTGATCGCGACCGAGGACTCGAGCATCGGCATGGGCGGCCCGGCGATGATCGAGGGCGGTGGGCTCGGCTCCTTCGAGCCCGGCGAGGTCGGCCCGATCGACGTGCAGGACGCCAATGGAGTGGTCGACCTGCGCGTCGCCGACGATCGCGCGGCGGTCGCCGCCGCGCGGCGCTACCTCTCCTACTTCGGCGCCCCGTCGCAGGACGTGCGCGTGCCCGACCAGCGGCTGCTGCGCGATCTCGTCCCCGAGCGGCGCAGGCAGATCTACGACGTGCGCTTGGTGCTCGAGGGACTCTGCGACGAGGACTCCGTGCTGGAGCTGCGTAGCGGCTGGGGCGCCGGCATCGTCACGGCGCTCGCCCGCGTGGACGGCCGCGCGCTGGGGGTGATCGCCAACAGCCCGCCTCACTTGGGCGGGGCGATCGACGCCGACGGCGCCGACAAGGCGGCGCGCTTCATGCAGCTGTGCGACGCCTTCGAGCTGCCGATCCTGTTCCTCTGCGACACGCCCGGCTTCATGGTCGGCCCGGCGGCCGAGCGCACGGCGACCGTCCGCCATTTCGCGCGCATGTTCGTGATCGGCGCCAACCTCACCGTCCCCACCGGCACGATCGTGCTGCGCAAGGGCTACGGCCTCGGCGCGCAGGCGATGGCCGGCGGCGGCTTCACCGCGCCGCTGTTCACCGTCGGCTGGCCCACCTCGGAGTTCGGCGGCATGGGCCTCGAGGGGGCGGTGCGCCTGGGCATGCGCCGCGAGCTCGAGGCGATCGAGGACGAGGCCGAGCGCGAGCGCGTCTTCCAGACGACGGTCGCCGCCGCCTACGAGCACGGCCGCGGCGTGAACATGGCCGCCTACGGCGAGATCGACGACGTCATCGACCCAGCCGACTCCCGGCGCTGGATCGCGACCCTGTTCGCCGAGACCGACGCCTCGTGGCGGAAGCGTTCGGGCAAGAAGCGCCCGTGCGTCGACGCCTGGTGAGGTGCGTCAGTCACCGCCCCGCAAGCGCCCGATACACGGGGCGCAGAACGCCGCTGCTCATACAGAGATTGCCCATCTGTGCTCAACCTCACACATAGATTCCCGCCCTGCGGGCAACATAGTGATCGACCCGAAGTACAGCAGCATCCCTCCTCCCCGACACGGCCCGCCTCCCCAGCGGGTCGTGTCATTTAAGCAGTCCCGCCCGCGCGATGGCACCCGGTGACGCTCGGATCGTCGTCCGCCCGCCGGCATGCAGCTGAAGCGCTCCCAACCATGCCACCGCTGCGGTGACCGGCGCCGACCGCGCTGTTCGCAAGGGACCGGCTATGGGTCACCCATCCATAGCCCCCTCGCCGATCATGATCGGCGAGGGGGCTCAGGCGCCGATCGTCGTGGAGTCGCGATCCAGGATCGCGCCCCTGACGCGCTCGGCGATGCGCGCTCCCGTGTAGCCGACCTCCTCGTGCAGTAACGCCGGCTTACCGTGCGTGACGTAGCGGTCGGGCAGCCCCACCCTAAGGATTCGGGGGGTTCTCATACCGGTCTCGTTCAGGGTCTCCCATACGGCGCTGCCAAACCCGCCCGCGAGCACGCCCTCCTCGACCGTCACCAGCAGGTCGTGCTCGGCCGCCAGCTGCGCCATCAGCCCCGCGTCGATCGGCTTGGCGAAACGCGCGTCGGCGACCGTCACGTCGATCCCGCTCTCGCTCAGCTGCACGGCGGCTTCCAGCGCCTTGCCCACGCCGCTGCCATAGCCGATCAGCGCCACCCTGCGGCCGGCGATCGCGCTCGCTCCCCCTGGCGGAGGATCTCGCCCGTGCCGATCCGCAGCGCGCGCGGTTGCGCGGGCAACGGCACACCCGTGCCCTCTCCCCGCGGATAGCGCAGCGCGATCGGCCCATCGTCGTAGCCCAGCGCCGTGCGCAGCATGTGCACGAGCATCGCCTCATCGCGCGGGGCCATCAGCACGATGTTCGGCAGGCAGCGCATGTACGCGATGTCGAACGCGCCGTGGTGCGTCGGCCCGTCGTCGCCCACCAGCCCGGCGCGATCCAGCGCGAACACCACGTTCAGCTTCTGCAGGCACACGTCGTGCACGATCTGGTCATACGCGCGCTGCAGGAACGTCGAGTAGATCGCCGCCACCGGCTTGCAGCCCTGCAGCGCCAGCCCCGCCGCGAACAGGATCGCCTGCTGCTCGGCGATGCCCACGTCGAAGTAGCGCTCCGGCATCGCCTTCTGCAAGATGCTCAACCCGGTCCCCGAGTTCATCGCCGCGGTGATCCCCACCACGCGCGCGTCGCGCTCGCATTCGCGCACGAGCGCCTGCCCGAACACCTGCGTGTACTGCGGCGGACTCGGCTTGGCCGGCTTCCCCGCCGCGGCCGGAACGCTCGGCGCGGGGGCACCGTTGGCGATCGAGTTCGGCTTCGCCGCATGCCAGCGCTCCATCCCCTCCAGTCCGCCGTCCTCGGCGGGCGCAAACCCCTTGCCCTTGACGGTCGCGACGTGCACGACCACCGGGCGCTGCGCCGCCAGCGCCTCTCGCAGCGCCTCGCGCAGCGCGCGCACGTCATGGCCGTCGATCACGCCCATGTACGCCCAGTCGAGCTCCTCCCACCACAGCCCCGGCGCCCAGAACGCCTTGATCGACTCCTTCAGCTGGGGCCCCAGCCGCTCGAACGCCGAGCCGATCCCGCCCGGCAGTTTCGCCAGCCCGCCCTCCACGCCCGAGCGCGCGTGCCACAGCTTCGGGTTCATCCTCACCCGGTTGAAGTACCGCGACAGCGCCCCCACGTTCGGCGCGATCGACATGCCGTTGTCGTTCAGCACCACCACCATCGGCGTCCCCAGGCCACCAGCCTGACCGATCGCCTCGAACGCCACGCCGCCGGTCATCGCGCCGTCGCCGATCACCGCCACGACCCTGCCGTCCGAGCCCTCGCCGCCGAGCCGGCGCATCCCCTCCTTGATGCCCACCGCATACCCGATCGAGGTCGAGGCGTGCCCGGCGCCCATGATGTCGTGCGGGGACTCCTCGATCGAGCAGAACGGCGCGAGACCGCCGTACTGGCGAATCGTGCCCAGACGCTCGCGCCGGCTCGTGAGGATCTTGTGGGGATAGGCCTGATGCCCGACGTCCCACAGGATCTTGTCCCTCGGCGATTCCAGCACCGAGTGCAGCGCGACCGCCAGCTCACACGTGCCGAGGTTCGCGCCGAAGTGCCCGCCGATCTCGCCGACCGTGTCGATGATGTACGTGCGCACCTCCCCAGCCAGCTCCGCCAACTGCTCCTCGGACAGATCTTTGAGGTCCTCCGGCCCGTCGATCGTCTCGAGCAACGTTCCCGACGACGCCCGCTCGCCGGCGCCACCCGCACGCGTGGGATCTTCTCGGTCGCTGTCGGGGTGCCCGCGGCTCATGAGGTTCGTGTGTAGATGAAATCGGCGATCTGCTCCAGCTCCGCTGCGGCGTTCGGCGCCTGCGAGCCGGCGGTCGTGGCCTGCGCGAGCGCCTCCCGCGCCGTCCTGTGCGACTCCGCCGCCAGCCTTCTTGCTCGTTCCATGCCGAACTCGCTCACGTATGTCCGCTTGCCATGCCGCTCGTCGCTGCCCCGCGGCTTGCCGAGCGCATCGTCTGTGCCGGTCACGTCGAGGATGTCGTCGACGATTTGGAACAGCACGCCCAGCTCGGCCGCGAATCGCCGATACGACATTGTCGCAGGTCCGTCGATTCCACCCAGCAACAGCACGCACACGACCGACGCGTCGATCAGCCTGCCCGTCTTCAGCTCGTGCACCCTGCGCAGCGCCGCCGGCCCGTCGGGCGTGTCGAGGCTGACGTCCGCGTACTGCCCGCCGACCATCCCATCCACGCCCGTCGCCCCCGCCAGCTCCGCCGCCGCTCCCAGCACCCGCTCCGGCGGTGAGCGGCGCTCTGAGAGCAGGTGTCTGAAGGCCTCCGCATACAGCCCGTCCCCCGCGAGGATCGCGACGTCCTCGCCGTACTTCACGTGACACGTCGGCATCCCCCGGCGCAGCGCGTCGTCGTCCATCGCCGGCAGGTCGTCATGGATCAGCGAGTAGGTGTGGATCAGCTCGATCGCGCCCGCCAGCGGCATCGCCTCGCGCTGCTGTAGCCCCACCGCCCGCGCCGTCGCCAGCGTGAGCACCGGCCGGATGCGCTTGCCGCCCGCCAGCAGCGAGTAGCGCATCGCCTCATCCAGCCCCGCCGTCAGCGACTCGTGCGAGAACCGCATCCCCTCCAGATACCGCTCCACCTGGATGCGCAGATGCTCCGGGTAGCCGGCCTGCCCGTCGGGGTCAGCGTCATGGACCGAACGCCCTCCCGGGCGTTTGGCCCCCGGGTCCTCGGCCTGCTCCGGACGGTCTACCGTCACCTCGGCCGTCACACCGCTACAGCAGCGAGTCCTGGCCGGGTGCGACCGTCGAGACTTCCGCACGCGAGCGCCGCTCCAGCTCCGCCGCGGCCTCCCCCGCCAGCCCCGCGCAGTCCTCGACCAGCGTCGCGGCCGCGTCGGGCGTCAGCTCGCCCGAGCGCAACTGCTCCGCGGCGCGCTCGAGCTTTGAGATCAGATCGTCCAGGCGCTCGTCGACCATCTGCTCGGTGTCGTTCATCCGGTGCTCTCCCTCGGCGCTTGCTCGGGCATGTCGGGCGCATTCTCGCGCACTTCCCTCAACACCGCCGCCAGCACCCCGTTCACGAACGCGGGCGCGTCCGCGCCGCAGAACACCTTCGCGCTCTCCACCGCCTCGTCGATCGCCCCCTCGGCCGGGATCGGCTCATCCGCCGGCGCGACGTCCGGATGCAGGATCTCGATCAGCGCGACCCGCATGATGCTGCGCTCCAGCGGCTGGATCCGCTGTACCGACCAGCCGTGCGCGTGCCGGTCGAGCACCGCGTCCAGCTCCTCGCAGCGATCGGCCGCCGCGTGCGCGAGAGCCATCGTCATCGGCGAGGCGTCCCTTCCCAGCGTCTCCCCCAGCGCCCTGCCGGTCAGGTCGTGCTGATAGAGCGCCACCACCGCCGCTCGACGCTGCTCGGTTCTACGCATCTACCGGGCGCCCCGCGCCGGTCGCCCGAGTGACACGAAGCTCGAGTGACACGAAGCTCGAGTCGCACGGCCATCGCCGCGCGCGGGCCCAGGCGATCTCACGCGCGCGAGACGTATTCGCCCGAGCGCGTGTCCACCCTGATGCGCTCGCCCACGTCCACGAACAGCGGCACCTGAATGCTCGCGCCCGTCTCCAGCGTCGCCGGCTTCGTCCCCCCGCCCGAGGCCGTGTCGCCGCGCAACCCCGGGTCCGTCTGGGTCACCTCCAGGTCGACCGCGCTCGGCAGCTGCACGTCGGCGGGCGCATCGTCGATGAACAGCACGTCCACCTCGCTGCTCGGCTTCGTCCACCGCAGCGCCTCTTCCAACGTCGTCTCCGCGACGGCGATCTGCTCGAAGGACTCCGTGTCCATGAAGTGCGCGTCCGTCCCATCCGCGTACAGGAACTGCATCCGCCGCGCCTCCGTCCGCACCGGCCTGAACTTCTCCCCCGCCCTGAACGTCTTGTCGATCACGTTTCCGTCCGCGGCCCGTCGCAGCTTCGTGCGCACGAAGGCCCCGCCCTTCCCCGGCTTGACGTGCTGGAACTCGACGATCTTGTAGATCGTCCCGTCCACCTCTATGTGGTTTCCGTTCTTGAACTGGTTGGTACTTATAGCCATAGACGTTTCCAGAGATCAAATAGCGTTTCGCTGGGGCACTGGGCCTGCAAGATAGCTGGCCCCGGACATGATGGCGGCGTGGTGGCGACGCCAATGCGAGAGCATCCTCAAGCAGCAGCGGTGCTTCCATGAACTTTGCGTGACCCGCGTAAGCGCATGCGATGAACTGCTCGGCCGGATGCCCGACATTCTCTCGACGCCAATGTTCGTATGCGTCTATAACCGCCCTGTCTGACCAATCGCGCGGAGGCACGCCCCCAGCAGGGTCAAAGAGTTCGTTCGCCAGCGGCAATCCGGCTGCGTAGGACCAACCAGCACCCGTGATCAGGACGCAGTTGGGCGATGGCAGACGACGCGAAAGGGATCGCATGGGACCAATCAGCATCTCACGGTGCGCGGACGGTTACGTGCGCTGTGGTAGGGGTCTCCGGAGACCCCACGCCTCGGGAGCATCCTCCCGTCCTGGTATTATCGTCCGCGTGAGCAGCCTTGCGTGGAGAGTCGGAGAGTTGGCCGAGCAGCGCGGATTCAACACACGCCGACTGGCCAAAGCCGCGGGACTTGACGAGAAGACCGTCCGCAACATCATCGCCGGACGCGCCACGCGCGTTGACCTGGACACGGTCGCTCGCCTCTCCTCCACGCTGGGGGTTGCGCCCGGAGCACTATGGACGAGCCGGCCCGACCCGACAGCGGCATGGATGGCGACGGCGGGAGCTGCTGGTCAAGCCCAGGCCGGCGAGCTGGATAATCTTCTAGCCGGCGGCGCAGCCAGTTCCGACTCCGCGTTGGAGCGGGCTACGCGGCCGCGGTGAGTCGCTGCTATCTCGATACGAACTTCTTGTACGTGCACCTGCGTTCCAAAGCGGAGGCTGTAGGTGCTCCGCTTGAGCAATGGCGACGCTCGGTCTCGTCCCAGGTGGCGGCCGATGGTGGCGTGATCAGCGCGCTCGTCTTGGATGAGCTCGCGTATCGCCTTATCCTCGCTTGGCTGCGCGACGACGGTGTCGCAGACCCCCTGACCAGGTATCGGACCGAGCCACAGATCACTATGCGAGCGGTGCGGCGGCGCCTAACGACCACATGGCGGGCCGTCGACTCGCTCGGGCTCGAGCTATGCCCGACCGAACGCGCTGTCGTCACGAACGCACAGGCCCTCATAGCCAAACCCGGGCTCAGCCCACGCGATGCTTTCCACGCCGCTCACGCCGTTGTATCTGGATGCGAGCTAATCGCGAGTACCGACGCCGCTTTCAAACAGGTGCCGGGGCTGAGCTGCCTGGCACCGTGAACGATACGTTCTGCACACATTTTAAACTGGTTGGTTGTGATGATGGTGCATCAGCCCTTTCTAGAGCCAAGGTGCAATTCGGTTCGCGTCAAGCATACGAGCGATTGGTCTTGCGAAGGTCCGCGGCTCTCCGGGTCGAAAGTCAAGGCATGGCGTCAGCCCTTCAAGTTCGATCCCCGCCTATGCGACTCTAAAGAGGCCTAGGGCTGTCTAATGATTTCTAACGCATTCTAAGCGACTCTCTTAGAATCTAGTAGAGTCTTGCCGAGTTGGATGCGAGGATCAATCCATATGCACCGGGTGCCGGCACGCGTCCGCCCTTGATCGCCGGTCGAAACAGCGAGATCCAGGCCTACGAAGTCCTGCTGGACCGCCTCAAGCGCGGCACGGCCGGCCAGAGCATGATAATTACCGGCCTACGGGGCGTGGGCAAGACGGTGCTGCTGAATGCGCTCGAGGACATCTCGGTCGAACGTGGATGGATCGCAGCGGGACGCGAGCTCGACGAGGGGATGTCGCGGCGCTTGGCAAGAGCGACCAGCGATCAATATCGGTTCGACGCAACGCACTCATCCGGAAGGGACTGATCTACGCGCCCGAACACGGGACGGTCGACTACACCGTGCCGCATTTCGCCGCCTACCTCAGGCGCCAGGGCGCAGAATGATCGGATCCGTCAATGTAGGTCAATCACACATCTGAACTGGTGGTGGTGAGCACGACTCGTCGGCGTAGCGGGCGAATCGCCAGACTGGGTACGCTGGCCGCCCAGCGAGCGGCGAAACGGCGCTGTATGACTGCGCGGGCGGTTGTGGAGGTACCCGTCGACATGGTCGAAACCGAGCGCCCCGGGGAGAGCGAGCCAGCCACCCGGCGTCGCTGCTCGGCGACCTGACAGAGCATGTTCGCGCGGATCGCGACCGCCTCAGCGCACGGCGAGACTCAGCCGGATGGTCCTGGTAGACCCGTCGTTCACGCGGACGGTGACGAGCAGGGGCAGCTCGAGCGAGTGGCCGTGCCCCAGCCGGGCGAGCATCTTGCGGGTAAGCCTGACGGCGACGGGGCGCCAGCGCGCGGCGCTGGAGGTTGTGTGCGCGTCGCCGGCGGGGCCGCGGACGGTGCACGTCCCGGGGGTGTCGAGGCGACACACGACCGCGACGCTTCCCTGCGCGAGGATCGCGCGCAGGGTCTGCCGGGCGAGGCCGAGCCGCGGCGGCGCGAGTGGGCCGTGGCTCCCGGTGGGCGCGGGGGGAGTGCCTTTGGGCAGGGGCGCACCCGTCGCGGCCGGCGGGTTGGTGATGGTGGTTAACGAGGGGGTCGTGGAGGCCGACGAGGAACCTCCTCCGCCCGATTGGGCGGGCAGAATCTTGATTGCCCGACGCGTGCTCGTGCGATACCCGAGCACCTCGGTGCTTGCGTACTGGACGGTGTATTCACCGGGCGCGGTGTAGGTGTGCAGGGCGCTCGTGCTATCAGCGCTCGTGCCGTCGCCGAATTCCAGGCGCGGCGACCACGAGTCGACGGAGGAGGCGGAGAATTCGACCGGCTTGCCGACCGTCCCGGTGGCGGGGGCCTGGAGGCTTTCCGCCGACGGCGGGTCGGTGTCGTAGCCGGCCGCCTGGACGGTGTACCTGACGGGATCGGGGCATTCGCTTTGGATCTCGCGGCAGTATTCCCCTTCGCCGCTGGTCCAGACGACCGTGGCGTCGCCCTGCGCCGCCTTGACTTCACCCTCGGCGTCCAGCACGACAACGGGATCGGACGATTTGCGACCTTCGGCGGAGAGGCTCGCGGGGGCCTGCCACGCGCCTTCGCCCGCAGGTCTGTAATCGGATTGCACGATGTTGTCGGTCTCCGTCGAGCGCTCCCAGACGACCACCGCGTTGCCCTGCTGGTCAAACGCCAGGTCGGTGGGGAAGGCGTTGCCGCCGTCTTCGGAGAGGACCGCCGCCGCCTCCCAGCCACCGGCGGCTGGGCGATAGGTGGCCTTGGCCTGAACGTAGCCTCCGGCGATGTTCGTATCCCCGGCCCAGGCGACCAGCGCATCGCCGCTCCCGTCGAGCGCCACCTGGGGGGACTGCGCGTCTTCGCCTTCGGCGGAGATGTCGGCGGGCCCCTGCCAGGCGCCGCTCGCGGGCCTGTAGGAGCCGCGCACGATGTTGTCGTAGCCGACGTCTTTGGTCCACACGGCCAGCGCGTCGCCGTGGGCGTCCAGCGCGATCTGGGGATCACCGCCTTCTTCCCCTTGCGCGCTCAGGGCTTCCGGAGTCCGCCAACCGCTCCCGGCGGGCCGGTAGGAGGTCCGCGCGACGAGCAGGCCGCCTTCTTGGATCATCCAGACGGCGGTCGCGTCGCCTGCCGCGTCAACCGCCGCCTGCGGCGTGAGCGCTTCGTGACCGGCTTCGGAGATGTCTACCGGCGTCTGCCAGGAGCCGCCCGCCGGACGGTCGGCGCTCTGCAGGACGCCACTGTACTTCCAGACGGCCGTCGCCTCGCCGTCCGCGTCGACGCCGACGCGCGGTTCCTCGGTGCTCGCGGTCGGCGCTGGATGTGAGATGTCGACCGGCGTCCCCCAGGCGCCGCCGGGGTCGCGGGAGGTGGATTGGATGACCGTTTCGTCGCTGCCCGTTCCCCGTTCCCAGACGACCGTCACGGCGCCGTTGGCGTCGACCGCGATCGTCGGGTAGTCCGCGGAGCGTTCGCCCGCGAGCAGCACCGTTTCTTCACCGACATCAGAAATGACCACGGGCGCCTGCCAGCCTTCGCCCGCGGGCCTGTAGGCGCTTTCGATCACCCCGTGTTCGCCGTTCCAGGCTCCCCACACCGCCGTCGCGTTGCCCTGCGCATCCAGGACGACGTGCGGAGCGCCGGTGTTTTCTCCGGCGGCGGAGAGGCTCACTGGAGGCAGCCAACCGGCCTGAGCCGAGGGCGCGACGCTCGCGCACAGGAGAAGCGTCCCGGCCAGCGCCATCGCACTTGTCTTGGCGGCCCTCAGTCGTCCTTGCATCGAATCCTCTCCGTTTCCATTTGGCACGGCCGCCTGCCGCTCGCGGCGGCCGTGCGAGCGAATTCGCGCCGACGGAGGCCGAAATATTACAGCATGAATCGGTTTTCGTCTACTAAGCGGAACCCGGGCTCCGAAGCTCAGACGATGGCCGTGAGCTCCTTGGGCAGTCCCGTCAGCACCTCGTGACCGCCCGCGCGCACGACGAGCAGATCCTCGATGCGCACGCCGCACTCCCCGGGCAGGTAGACGCCGGGCTCGACCGTGATGACATTTGCCGGCGCGCAGCGGATCCTCGCCGGCGGTGCGCGACAGGCGCGGCCCCTCGTGGATGCGCGTCTCATGCTTGATGGGGCAGCAGAGATGCGCGTGAGTCGGTATCAATACGTTCGAGACACCTTCTTGAACTGGTTGGTGGTAATCACGGCTCCGCAGGGTAGCGGGCGAATCGCCGAACCGGGCTGCGCAGCCGCAAGGGCATCGGCGCGTTCGTTCGGAGATACAGGACTAGCCAGAAGAATCGGCAAATCCCTAAGGCTACGAAGATGGACGCGCGGGTGGGGAGATCGACCGCAAGGCTTCATGACGGTCCGGCGAAGGCACCGGTACGCATATGGCGCTCGCCCGAGGACCAGCCACGGTGGGCACGTCCGGCGCTGCTGGCGATCGCGACGATCGCCGGAGTGACATACGCGTGGGGCATGAACGGCGCCGCGCTGGAGGTGTTTTACGGGGCGGCCGCACGGAGCATGTCCACGAGCTGGCACGACTTCTTCTTCGGCGCGTTCGATCCGGCGGGAACGGTGAGCGTCGACAAGCTGCCGGGCGCGCTGTGGCCGCAGGCGCTGTCGCTGCGGGTGTTCGGGTTTCACACGTGGGCGATCGTGCTGCCGCAGGTCATCGAGGGGGTGCTCACGATCCTCGTGCTGTACCGCGCGGTGCGCCGCCTGGCGGGTCCCGTGGCGGGGATCGTGGCGGCGGCCGTGGTCGCGACCAGCCCCGTGACGGTCGCGTTGAACCGCGGCAACGTGGCGGACTCACTGCTGATCCTGCTGCTCGTGCTGGCGGCGGACGCGACCTCGGCGGCGTTGGTGAGCGGGCGGTTGCGCTCGCTGTTGATCGCGGGAGCGTGGGTCGGTCTGGCGTTTCAGGCGAAGATGACGGTTGCCTGGCTGGTGCTGCCGGCGCTGGCGGGCGCATACCTGCTCGCCGCCCCTCCCCAGCTGCGCAGGCGCCTCGGCTATGTCGCACTGGCGGGAGCGGTGACGGCGGTCGTGTCGGTCAGCTGGATGGCGGTCGTCTCGCTCGTGCCGGCGCACGACCGGCCGTATGTCGACGGCACGCAGAACGACTCGGTGTTCAGCCAGACGTTCGACTACAACGGGATCGCGCGGCTGCAGCGGGGAAGCGACGTGTTCGCGGGGGCAGGGCATCCAGCCGCGTTCCTCGTGCGGCTGTCTCAGACGAGCAGCGGGCCGATTCACAGCATTCGCCCGAGCTGGCATCGGCTGCTGAGCGGCCCGTTCGGGCGCGACGATGGCTGGCTGCTGCCCACTGCGCTGATCGCGGCGTTCGGCGTTGTGATGAGTCGTCGCGGCACGAGCCGGCGCGATGAGCTCAGAGCCGCCGTGGTGCTGTGGGGTCTGTGGCTGCTCGTGCTGGGAGCGTTCTTCAGCGCCGGCGGGTATCCCAACTCCTACTACGTGGCAGCGCTGTCACCGGCGATCGGGGCGTTGTGCGGGACGGGCGTCGCCGTCGCGTGGCGAGAACGCGAACAGCTCGCGGCACAGGCGTGCCTGGCGGGCGCGCTCCTGGCGTCCGTCGGCTACGGCATCCACCTGCTGGGAGGAGGATCGCGGGTGCCGGGATGGCTGGTTCCGGTGGCCGCCTGCGCGGGCGTCATCGGTGGACTGGCGCTGGCAGCGGCACGGCGGGCGGGCGGCGTCAGAGCCCCGATGGGCGCGGTCATGGCGCTCGTGATCGCGTGCGCGCTGCTGCTCCCGGGCGCGGCCGCGGCGCTGATGGTCATCCGTGGCCTCGGCCCGTTCGCGGCGCCGTACGAGCCCTCCGCGGCGACGGTCTCGCGCGCCGTGGCCAAACAGACGCAGCTGCTGGACGAGCAGATCGTCGCCGAACTCTCATCGACCTACGGCACGCCGATACCGATGGCGACCGACTCCTCGATCCTGGCGGCCCCTTACATCCTCGCGACGGGCAGGGAGATCCTGCCGATCGGAGGGTTTCAGGGCGGGATACCGGCACCGACACTTGCCCAGCTGCGTGGGTACATCGACTCCGGGCAGGTTCGCGCGATCCTTGTCCCACGAGCGAGCGGCGACCCGCGGATCGTGTGGATCCACGCCCACTGCACCGCGCCGGAACAGCCAGGGTCCGCGAGCGGCGATCAGACGGCGCTGTATGACTGCGCGGGCGGCTGAGCCCGACGCGAGGATCGGGCCCGGACAGCCCCTAAGCTCAAGACGTCGGCGCGCGAAGCCGATGCCGAACACATGAGGCGAGTGCTGCGCGAGAACGCCCTGTGCGCGTTGGCGGCTGCCGGCGCGAGCGCGGCGATGGCGTGGCTGGGCCTGTACGGGTTCGCCTGGAACGACTATGAAATCGAGGCGCAGCCGGCGTTCAATGCGCTCACGCACGGCCATGTGCTCGAGTTCCTGCGACTAGCGCCCGCGTACGGCGGCTCGCTGGTGGAGCGCGCCCCGTTCGCGCTGCTGCCCGGGCTGTGGGGCGGCGGCGCGCTTGCCGTCTACCGGATGGTCGCCGTGCCCTGCCTGCTGGCCGGGGCCGCGCTCGGCGTGTGGCTGTGCGTGCAGATGCGTGCGGCCGGACGTAAGACGCTCTGGCGAGCGGTCGTGTTGGGGGTGTGCGTCGCCAATCCGCTGACGCTGCAGGCGCTGGAACTGGGCCATCCCGAGGAACTGCTGGGCGCGTGCCTGTGCGTCGCCGCGGTGCTGCTGGCGAGCCGGGGACGTTCGCTCTGGGCCGGCGTGCTGCTGGGCTTGGCGATCGCGAACAAGGAGTGGGCGCTGATCGCCGCCGGGCCGGTGCTGCTGGCGCTGCCGGCGGCGGGCGCCGGAATGCATCGCTGGCGGCACGCAGCCCTCTGCCTGGCGAGCGCGGGAGCCGTGGTCGCGGTCGTGCTGGCGCCGCTGGTGCTCGTCTCCCCGGGCGGCTTCGCGGCGGGTGCGCGTGGAGCGGCAGCGCCGCAGCAGGCGCTCTTTCAGCCGTGGCAGGTGTGGTGGTTCCTCGGCCGGCACGGTCAGCTCGTGCAACGCATGTTCGGCACGACGATGCCTGGCTATCGCATCGGTCCGGCTTGGACGAGCACCGATCAGTCATCCGCTGATCGTCGTCGCTCGGATTGGGCATGGCGGGGATGCTGTGGCTGCGACGAAGTCGTGCAGTTCGCGCGATTGCCGAGCACGACGCTGCTGCTGCTGCTCGCGCTGGTGCTGCTCCTGCGCTGCATGCTGGACACCTGGGACACCGGCTACTACATGCTGCCTTTCCTGATCGCCCTGCTCAGCTGGGAGGCGCTGGAGGTGAGTCGCCGCCCGCCGGTCTTGGCGTTGGTGAGCGTGGTGCTTCCTTGGCTCGCCTTGCAAGGTCTGTCGGCGCGCGGGGTCAGTCCTGACCTGCAGGCTGCCCTGTTCCTCGTGTGGACGCTGCCGCTGGCGACTGCACTGGGCCTCACCCTGTATGCCCCAGAGCGACTCTCCCGGATTGCGGGCAGGTGGCGACGGGAGATGATCTTCGAGCCGGGCATACGGCCGGGGACGATCGCCGCGGTGCCTGCTCAGGAGATGACCGTGAGCTCCTTGGGCAATCCCGTCAGCACCTCGTGACCATTGGCGCGGACGACGATGAGGTCCTCGATGCGCACGCCGCAATCGCCGGGCAGATAGACGCCGGGCTCGACCGTGACGACGTTGCCGGCCAACAGCGGATCGTCCCCGGCGGTGCGCGACAGGCGCGGGCCCTCGTGGATCTCCATGCCGACGCCGTGACCGAGGCCGTGGCCGAAGTGCTCGCCATGGCCGGCCCGTTCGATCGCCTCGCGTGCGACGGCGTCGAGCTCGCGACCGTTGGGACCGGCGGTGACGGCGGCGAGCGCCAGGGCCTGGGCCGAGTACACGAGCTCGTATACCTCGCGCGCTTGCGCGCCTACGCCCTCGCCCGTGGCGTAGGTGCGGGTGCAATCTGAGCAATAGCCCTCATGGAAGGCGCCCCAGTCGATCGTGACGAGCGCGTCGCGCGCGATCGGCTCCGCGCGGGGCTCGGCGTGCGGCAGCGCGCCGTGGGGGCCCGAGGCGACGATCGAGGGGAAGCTGGGCCCGTCGGCGCCGAGCCTGCGCATCTCGAGCTCCAGGTCGATCGCGACCTCCCGCTCGGTGCGCCCGACCAGCCCGCGCTCCAAGACGCTGTGCAGCAATGCCTCGTCCGCCAGCTGAGTCGCGGCGCGAATGCGGGCGATCTCGCTGAGCGTCCTTGACCGAGCGCATGCGCTCGACCGCGCCGGCGCTGGGAACGAGCTGCCATCCGGCCGGCAGCAGCTCGCGCAGACGCGTGTGCTGGGCGACCGTGAGGTGGGCGTCGTCGAATCCCAGGCGTCCCGCGCCTGCGCTCGTGGCGAGCAACGCCGCGACGGCGGCGTCGAGCAGCTCTCCGGAGACGATCTCGCGGGCGAACAGCTCGGGGACCTGTTCGGCGGACTGTGTCTCGTAACGGAAGTCGGTGAGGAAGCGGTGCTCGCCGGGGTGCCCGCCGGCGGCGATCAGCACCAGCGCGTTGCTGCCGGTGAAGCCGGTGAGGTAGCGGATGTTGACGGCGCTCCACACGAGCAGCGCGTCGAGCTTGCGCTCGCGCAGCTCGGCTGCGAGGCGCTCCACGCGCGCAACGTCGGCGAGCTCGTCCGCGGTGCCCGCGACGCCCGTCATCGAGCCTCGCCCTGGTCGAGGTGCGCTCGCAGCTGCGTGAGCGCCTGCGGGTAGCCATCCGGCCCACGCCCGGAGATCGTCGCGAAGCACAGGTCCCTGATCACCGAGAGACGCCGCCACTGCTCGCGATTCTCGATATCGGACAGGTGGATCTCGAGCGCGGGCACGCCGGCTATCTCGAGCGCGTCGCGGATCGCCCACGCGTAGTGTGTCCAGGAGCCGGGGTTGAGCAGGATCGCGTCGGTGTTGCCGCGCAGAGAATGCAGATGCTCGACGAACGCGCCTTCGTGGTTGGTGTGGAAGAAGTGCACACTCAGATCCATCGCGCTCGCGGCCTGCTCTATCTGGCGCTCGAGCTCAGGCAGTGTCAGCGTGCCGTAGAGCAGCGGGTCGCGGTGACCGAGCTGATCGAGGTTCACGCCGTGCATCACCTCCAGGCGGTAGCTCGCGCGGGTCATCGCGTGAGCTCCGCGACCGCTGCGCGCACGTCGGCCGCATCGACCTCGCAGCCATACTCAACCTCACCCGGGGCCTTGACGAGCACGAACGGGACGTTAACCGCCACGCGCTTCTTGTCGCGAGCGGTAGCGGCGATGACCGCCTCGACATCGACAAGCGCGTCGTCGAGCGCGACGGGGAGATCGCGGGCGAGCAGCAACTCGCGCACCTGCGCGCGCAGGTCCTCCGCGCCGGAGAGCCGCAGCGCGGCCAGCAGCCCGAGTCCGACGGCCTCGCCGTGGCGGTAGCGGGTGTAGCCGGTGACGGTCTCGATCGCGTGGCCGATGGTGTGTCCGAGGTTGAGCACCTGCCGGGCGCCCGCGTCGCGTTCGTCGGCGGCGACGACCGCGAGCTTGGTGGCGGCACAGTCGCGGATCGTGCGCTCGCCCACCTCGCAGCCGGGCGTCTGGGAGACGCGCTCCCACAGCGCGCCGCCGGCGATCAGGGCGGTCTTCAGCACCTCGACCCATCCGGCTGCGAGCTCCGCCGCCGGCAGCGTCGCGAGCGTGTCGGGATCGACGAGCACGGCCGCGGGCTGGTGGTAGGCGCCGACGTAGTTCTTGGCCGCGGGGAGATCGACGCCGGTCTTGCCGCCGTAGGCGGAATCGACCATGGCGACGAGCGTCGTGGGGACGTGCACGATGGGCACTCCGCGCTGGTAGGTGGCGGCGCAGAACCCGGCAAGATCGCCGACCACGCCCCCGCCGAGCGCGACGATGTGATCCGCGCGTGTCATGCCGGCGCCGACGAGCTCACTCCATACACGCTCGGCGGTTGCGAGCGTCTTGTGAGGCTCTCCCGGCTCGATCGCGATCGTGGTCGCTGCGGCGAGGGCCTCCCCCATGTGCTTGCCGTACAGCGCCGAGACGGTCTCGTCGCTGACGAGGAAAGGGCGGGACTGGGAGCGATCCAACGGCCAGATCTTGGCGAGTCGATGCTCGCCGCCGGAACCCAGCAGCCCGCGACCGACGAGCACGGGGTAATCACTGGACGCCGAGCTGGCCCACAACAGCACGGCGTCGGCCAGCCCCTCATACAGTTCGCGACGCTCGGCATGCAACGCCGCGAAGGTCGCGAAGTCACGCGCGAGCGGGCGCTCGACGCCGTCCGACGATGACCGAACGCGCTCCCACGCCACGGCCGGGTCGACGTCGAGCAGCAATGTGAGGTGATCGGCGAGCGCGGTGCGCACGGACTCCGACAGCACGCTGCCGCCGCCGAGCGCGACCGCGTCGCGCGGACCGGCGTCGGTCAGCAGCTCACACACGATCTGCTCCTCGTTCGCGCGAAAGAGGCCTCGCCGCGGGACTCGAACTCATGCGCGATGGAGTGACCGAGGCGCTGTTCGAGCAGCGCGTCGCTGTCGAGCGCACGTCCGCCGAGGGTCGCAGCCAGCTGGGCGGCGACGGTCGACTTGCCGGCGCCCATGAAGCCGATCAGGACGAACGCCACCCGATCCTCTGGCTGTATGCCTGCACGGACTGAACAACGTCATCGATGTGATCGCCGCCGAACTTCTGGGCGTAGGCGTCGGCGAGCACGAGCGCGACCATCGCCTCGCCGACGACGCCGGCGGCGGGGACGGTGCAGGAGTCGGTGCGCTCGCGCAGCGCCTCGGCGGGGGCGTGGGTTGCGGTGTCCACGGAGCGCAGCGGACGGGTGAGCGTCGGCAGGGGCTTCATCGCGCCGCGCACGATCAGGGGCTGGCCGTTGGTCATGCCTCCCTCCAGGCCCCCGGCGCGATTGGTCTCGCGGTAATAGCCGCGCGCTGTCGTCGTAGAAGATCTCGTCGTGCGCCTCCGAGCCCGGGACGCCGGCGATGTGAAAGCCGTCGCCGATGGAGACGCCCTTGAGCGCCTGGATCGAGCAGATCGCCATCGCGAGGCGGCCGTCGAGGCGCTGCTCCCAGGAGATGTGCGAGCCGAGACCGGGATGCAAACCGAACGCCTGCACCTCGAAGACGCCGCCGAGCGACTCGTTGGCCTTGCGCAGCCGGTCGATCTCGGCGACCATCGCACGCGTCGCCGCGGCGTCGAGGCAGCGCACGGGCGAGGCGTCGACCTCGGCGAAGTCCTCCAGCTGCAGCGGCGCGGTCGGCGCGGGGGCGTGGACGGAGGCGATCTGCACGACGTGCGAGCGCACGTGCACGCCGAGCGCGGCGAGATAGGCCTTGCACAAGGCGCCGCCGGCGACGCGCGCGGCGGTCTCGCGCGCGGAGGCGCGCTCGAGGATGTTGCGGATGTCGGTGTGCTTGTACTTCTGCGCGCCGACGAGATCGGCGTGGCCGGGGCGCGGCAGGTGAACCTCGGCGACGGTCTCGTGAGACCGGCCAGGGGTTCATGCGCTCCTCCCAGTTGGCGTAGTCGCGATTGGTGACCTGCAACGCGACGGGACCGCCGAGCGTGAGGCCGTGGCGCACGCCGGCGGTGACCTCGGCGCGGTCGCGCTCGATCTTCATGCGCCCGCCACGACCGTGACCGAGCTGGCGACGAGCGAGATCGGCGCTGAGCGCGTCCTGCTCGAGGCGCAGCCCGGCGGGCAGACCCTCGACGATGCAGGTCAGCCCGGGGCCGTGGGACTCGCCGGCGGTGATCAGACGAAGGCTCATGGACAGCCAGCATATTTGGCGCCAGCGATGCTCGCGCGAACGGGGACGGGTTGGATGGGTGGGTGACCCATAGCCCCGCGGCTTCGTAGAACGCGACCGGCGCCGGTCACCGCAGTCGCCGGCATGGTTGGGAGGTCGCTTACGAGCGTCGGCGGCGGCGCGAAGCGGCGTGAGCTGCGAAGGCGTGGTGAGCCCCCGGCACGATCACTACGCCCGTGCCGGCCGAGTAGCGCAGGCCGGGCAGCGCGGACAGGCCGGCGCCGCGCAGCAGGGCACGACCGGCGCGAGATGTGGAGTGGAATGCCGCGGCGGCCTTGGCGGCGGAGGCATGGACGGCGGTGATCGAGACGAGCTGCAGCCTGTAGACGAGCGCCTGGCCGCTGGGGGGGATGTATTCGAGTTCCTCGCTCTGGCCCGGCTTCAGCTGGATCGCCTCACACTGCGAGGCGCTGGGGTGACAGACGGCGGGGCCGTGCGGGAAGACTTCGCGCACGATCGTGAAGATGGCGCTGGCGCCGCCTGCGGTGACGCCCGTGAACACGAGCGGCGCTTCGCCGTTGACCGCGAGCGGGTACAGGCGGGTCAGGTTGTTGAATGGCGTCACGGGAATGCTTTGCGCAGGCGTGCCGACGGGAGCGGCGCCGAAGAGGACATCCACCTGGTAGACCTTCTGGGGCGGCTTGGGCTTGGCCGGCTTGGGGGCCGGTTTCGTTGCCGGGGAGCCACCGGAGTTGGTGGACGAGCCCGAGGAAGCACTGGAGGAGGAAGAGCTCGAAGGGGCCTGTGGGGAGCTCGAGGAGGGCGTGGCCGCCGTCGGAGTCACGGATGAGGACTTGGCTTCGTCGGAGGGCAGCGGCGTGAACGGGTCGCGCGGAGCGCCGGAGTCCTTGTGGGCTCCGCTAGTCGTCTCGGAGACCGCCTCGTTGGCGGCCGGGGCCTGACTGATCGCGACGGCGCCGGAGGCTCCGGTGGTGCCCGAGGAGACAACCGCGGCGGGCGGGGTCGAGCTCGTCGAGGAGCCGCCGCCGAGGACGGCGAAGGCGAGCGCGGCGACGAGTGCGACGCCGAGCAGCGCGAGCACGGGCAGAAAACGCCTGTCCAGCAGGTCCGCGCGCAGCGAGTCGAGGAAGGACTTCATGGGTTCACCTGCACGACGGCGGGGGCGTTGGCTGAGCCGGTCGCCCCGGTGGAGGCGGTCTGCGTGACCGCGCCGGACGGGCCCGCCGGGGTCGCTCCACCGGTGAGCGTCTGCCCGGCGGGAAGCACGTAGGCGGTCGCGGCGATCGTGCCGGAGAGCTGTTCTGAGCCGGCCGCGCCCGACCCCTGCGTTGAGGTGCCTGTGCTCGCAGGACCGAGCTTGACGCTCTGGATCGTGAGCAGACGCCCGCTGACGTTCAATTCGCCGGAGGCAGACTGCCGGGTGAAGGCGTCGAGCTGCTGGAAGAGACTGTAGAGGCTGTTGAAGGAGCCGTTGAACACGAACGTGAATGGCATCTGCGTGATGCCCGCACTGGCCGTAGCGCCGGCCGCACTGGCCGTGGACGAACCAGCGCCGGGGATGGTGGCGCTGATCGAGGCGAATTCGACGTGCTTCTCGTTCGTGGCCTGCGCGAGCTGGTAGATCAGGGACGGCACTTCCTCGCTGGCGGGGACGGCTTTGCCGAGGCGCACGATCGAGGCATAGGCGGTCTGATATTTCGCCTGTGCGGCGCTGGCGCCGGCGAGCTGGCTTTCGGCGCTCGCCAGCTGCGCCTGAGCAGCGCTCACTTCCGCACCGAGCTTGGCGGCCTGCTCGCGCTTGGGCGCGACCGCGAACAGCCAGACGGCAGCGAGCACGCCCAGCGTCGCGATCACCATGACCACCATGCGATCGCGGCCGGTCATCGGACCGCTCCTGCGGCGGGGGTGGAAGCGGGAGCCGTCGATGCGGAAGTCGGAGCGACCGCAGTGGAGGCTGGGACAGCCGACGAGCTCGAGCCGCCGGCCGTGGATACGCTCGGCAACGCGTCGAAGGTCACCTGCGCGCTGAACGAGACGTTGCCGCCTGCACAGCTACCGCCACCACTTGAGCCGGACTTGGTCGAGCTCTGCAGCGTCACTTCGCTGACCCCGTCGATCAGACGTAGGCGGTCGAGCATCAGCGCGACCTCGGCTTGGCTGACGGCGCAGCCGGTGAGAGCGAATGTGGGGATGCTGCCGGGCGGAGTCGCGGAGGTGGCCGAGGAGCCGCTCGCCGCGCTTGCGCTCGAACTGGAGGCGCCCGCCGAAGAGCTGGAGCCGACGGTGCCGCTCAGGGAGGCGAGAGAGACCTTGCCCGGCGGCAGCACCCGCCCGAGTTCGTGAAAGGCCTGAGCCCAGTCAAAGCGGGAATTCACCAACTCAGAGACGGTCTGGACCCGCTGTTCGCGCATCTGCAGGAAGCTCGTGTAGGGGGTGAGCTGCCCGGCGCGTGCCTGCGCCTGCTGGGCGCGGGCGGTGAGCGTTGTCACTTCGGAGCGACGGCTGGAGGTCTCGTGGTCGGCGAGTCCGTAGAGCAACGCGAAGACGGCCAGCCCGCCCAGCAGGACGAGCACCACGTAGGCGCCTCCTCCGGAGCGTCCGGTCGGGATGCTGGGCCCGCGGCGCTCCTCGGTCGTGATGAGGTTGACGGCCCTCATCGCGGCGCCTCCTCGACGGACAGCCCGGCGGCGATCGCCAGGCGCTGCGGTGAGACCGGCACGCCGGTGATGGCGCCATCGGTCACTCCGACGGTCTCACGAGTGAGCGACACGCCCAGTTCGGCTTCCAGGGCGTCGGTGAATCCGGGGACGTCGAGCGCCGCGCCGCTGAGCACGACCGTGGCGACCTCGCCGCCGCCCTCCTGGGAGCGGTGGAAGTCCAAAGAGTTACGCACCTCGCCGGCGATCTCGCGGATGCCGTTCTCGAGCACGACGCGCACGTCCGCATCGAGCCCCGCTCCGTCCGTGGGCGCGGGCGCCTGCGCGGCCAGGGCGGCGAAGGACTCGGAGGCGGTGAGGGAATCCTCGAGCGACGCCTCGTAGGGCATCGTGGACTCCGGGTCGGCGCTCGCCATGGGATCCTGCTGCTCGAGCGGTACGGACTCGGCGGGGTCGGGGACGGCGGGCGCGGCGGGGGGCTGCAAGGGCACCGTGAGGTCGGCGGCGGCGATCAGCGCGCGCGCGTCGGTGACGGCCTCGCCGCGACGCTCGGCCAGCTCGCTCGCCATCGCCTCCAGGCCCCCGCCGACGACGCGCGTGAAGCGGCAGATGGCGCCCTCGGCGATCGCCATGTTGGTGAGGCCGTCGATGTTGAGATACAGCACGCGGCCGTCGTGCTCGAGGTCGTGACGGTAGAGCGAGCGGATCAGCGCGAACGCCGAGAGATCGACACCCTCCGGTCGCAGGCCGGCCGCGCGGACGGCGGCGAGCAGACGCTGGATCATGTCGCGCTGAGCGGCGACGAGCACCACCTGCTGGCGGGGTCCCGCGGGCGTGTCGTGGACGCCGAGCGCATGAAAGTCGAGGACGGCGTTGCTCAGCGGCATCGGCACCTGCTCCTGGGCCTCGAAGCGCACGGCGGCGGCGAGCTCCTTGCGGTCGGTGACCGGCGGCAGCTCGAGCGTGCGCAGCACGGTGCGCTGGTTGGCGACGCCGACGCGCACCCGCTTGCTCAGCGAGCTGTCGCGAAAGAGCTCGCGCAGGGTATTCGGCCAGCACGCTCTCGTCGAGCACCTCGCCCTCGCGCACGGTGTCGGCGGGCAGCGGCAGGGCGGCCGCCCGCTCGGCGACGATCGAGCCGTTGACGTGCGCCTGCACCGCGGTGACGTGGCCGGGCTGGATGTCCAGGCCGACCACCTTCGCGCTCGAGCGGCGACCGAGGCTCAGGTTGAGCGACGGCATGGACAGGCTCGGCCGCGAGAGCGCGGGCTTGGAGAGCTTGGGCTTGGGTAGTGAGGGCATGACGGAAATTGGTGAGCTGGGGGACCGAGCGTCGGTCGCCGTACGGTCCTATCGGCGGGGCGAGCGCGAACCCTTAGTGCAGAAAGTGATTCGTGTAGAGGTCGATCAGCGGCTGCCCCGCGTACACGGCGACGATCGCTCCCAGCGCAAGGAAAGGACCGAACGGGACAGCGGTCTTGCGCCCCGCGCTAGCGCCCTTGCGGGCGATGACGAGCGCGCCGAAGATCACGCCGGCGAGCAGCGCGATCAGGATCGCCGGGGCGACGGCACGTCCGAGGAACAGACCCATGACGCCCGCGAGCTTGACGTCGCCCATGCCCATGCCGCCCGGATAGGCGAGCGCTGCGAGCAGCAGGAAGCCGCCGGCGGCGGCGCCGGCGATCAGGCGTTCGGGCTCACCGGCAGGATCTAGAACAGTGCCCAGGACGAGTGCAAGCACGGCGCCCAGCAGCGTCAGGCGGTTGGGGATGATCCGGTGCTCGAGGTCGATCAGAGCAGCGGGGATGACGATCAGGATCAGCGCGATGCCGAGCGCGATGCCGGCAGCGGTGTCATTGACGATGACGACGCCGACGCAGAGCGCGGCGGTGAGCGCCTCGACGAGCGGGTAGCGCGGGGAGATCGGCTCGGCGCAGGTGCGGCAGCGACCTCGCAGCATGAGCCAGGAGAGGATCGGGATGTTGTCGTAGGGCTTGACCGGCGTGCCGCAGCGGGGGCAGCGCGAGGCCGGGCTGGCCAGCGATTCGTGGCGGGGCAGGCGATAGGCGACGACATTCAGGAACGAGCCGAAGACCGCACCGAAAACCCCCGCTATGGCTGCCACCTCCATGGGATCTGATCGGCCTGAATTGGCATGCACTTGAGCGCCGATAGATGTGTGGGGTGACCGGCCGGTCACCCCACACTGCGATACGCAGATCTTGGTCGCAGCGTTGCGTCTCAAGGACTACCAACTGCCGGCGTTACTGCCCGAGCAGCTGTTTTTGCCTGAGCCTTCCCCTGCTTTCGTTCCGCTTTCGCATGCACGAGAAATTTCTCCGCTGCCGTTGCCGTGTGATCGAGTACTTGTCGCCAGTGTTAGCGGCCCTAGTGGTTACCGTGTATGTGGTAGCCGTACCTGTCGCAGCTGACAAAGACACGCGTTCGTCTGTTCCGAGACTTTGGTCGGGCATTTGATGAGACCGGATTCATATTTTTCCAATTCTTTTTCAGTCAAGCCCGTGTATTCGCCATTGTGATCGGTCGCAATACGTCTCCGCGGTGGTCTGAGCCGTACGAGCAAGCTCCTTCGCCGAAGCGTCATACGCCTTGCTCTTCTGGTTCAGGAACGCGGGAATGGCGATCGCGGCGAGAATGCCGATGATCAGGATAACCACCAGAAGCTCGATGAGCGTGAAACCACCCTCATCCTGCGAGCGCTGGCGCAGTCGATACAACATTGAAGCTCCTTGGGTCCGGTTTGCATGGTGCCAGCTCCCGGCTCATCGCCATCTCGAAGATGACGACTCGACCCCCCCACAGGACCGTCGGCTTTGATCTGTCGCCCCGTAGGACGTCTGCCTGATGCCGCGATGCTCGCTGAGACCACATCGGCACGGAGCCGTCTTTCTTTACACACGCAACGCTTCGTGAGGACATGTTGTCTCGAACGCAATCTCCGCCAACGCCGAACAGCAAGAGGGGCGGCCCGTGGCCGCCCCTCTTGGCGATTGCTTCACCTTCCATCCAAGCGCGATGCTTGGATGCCATGACTACCAGCTGCCGGATTCAGAGCCCGAGCAGCTGTTTTTGCCTGAGCCTTCCCCTGCTTTCGTTCCGCTTTCGCATGCACGAGAAATTTCTCCGCTGCCGTTCCGTGAGATCGAGTACTTGTCGCCAGTGTTAGCAGCCCTAGTGGTTACCGTGTATGTGGTAGCCGTACCTGTCGCACTGACAAAGCACGCGTTCGTCTGTTCCGAGACTTTGGTCGGGCATTTGATGAGACCGGATTCATATTTTTCCAATTCTTTTTCAGTCAAGCCCGTGTATTCGCCGTTGTGATCGGTCGAATACGTTTCCGCGGTGGTCTCAGCCGTACGAGCAAGCTCCTTCGCCGAAGCGTCATACGCCTTGCTCTTCTGGTTCAGGAACGCGGGAATGGCGATCGCGGCGAGAATGCCGATGATCAGGATAACCACCAGAAGCTCGATGAGCGTGAAACCACCCTCATCCTGCGAGCGCTGGCGCAGTCGATACAACATGTGATCCTCCTAGGATCCGTTTACAGGGCGCCAGCCCCTGGACTCCATCGCCTTCGTGCGGCGATGCGTCCCCCATGGGCAGACCCGCGAGGGTCGGCTTGCGAGGGCCGCCGGCTTTGCTACACACCCGTCAGGGAGTATGCCTTGGCGTCTCGACACTGGCTATTGTCAGCGCCTGCATCGACCGCCTTCGCCGCGACCTGAAGACCTGCATAAAACGTTGGACGCATCGACACTGCGCTGCCCTCAACCCTTGACGGCCGTCTCCTCGCCGCGCTGAGTGTCCTGAGCGTCGATCCCGGCCAAGCGCACCCTGCCGCCGCGACACCAGGGACACGGAACCGTGCTCTGCTCGCCGCCGAGGTTGGAGATCACGCGGCCGGTGCCCCGGCAGGGCATACACTCCCGCGGCCCGTGAGACGCCTCGGTTCGATCGCCGTCGGTTTTGCCATCATCGCTCGCCACGCAGGCGGGGAGACTAGCGTGTCCTGCGTGCCATGAACCAGCCGACGCGACATCAAGCGCCCACGAGCGAGCCCGGATCGGCGTCTGTGACACCGCCCACGACCGAGCCCGACTCGGCCGCCACAGCCCCTGCGCCAGCATCGAAGACATTGACGACGCTGCCGGGACCCGGTTCCGCGCCAGTGTGGGCATGGCTGGCCGTCGCGCTGATCACGGTGGGCGCGGCCCTGTTGCGGCTCGTGCACATCGGCAGGGTCTCACCCGATCCGTTCTATGACGCGGCGGTCAGGAGCATGGGGCTGTCGTGGCACAACTTCTTCTTCGGCGCGTTCGAGCCCGGCGGGAGCGTCTCGATCGACAAGCCACCCGTGGACCTGTGGCTGCAGGTGGCGAGCGTGAAGCTGCTGGGGTTCAGCTCGAGCACGCTGAAGCTGCCGGAGGCGTTGGCGGGGATCGCGGCGGTGCCGCTGCTGTTCGCGGCTGTCAGGCGAATGTGGAGCGTCCCGGCCGGGCTCGTGGCGGCCGTCGGCCTGGCGGTGCTGCCGGTGGAGGTGATCACCTCGCGCAGCGACACGATGGACGGGGTGATGATGGCGCTGATCGTGCTCGCGCTGTGGCTGATCGTGCGCGCGTGCGAGACCGGACGCTACGCCTGGCTGCTGGCCGGTGCGGCGGCGCTGGGGGTCGCCTTCGACGTGAAGCTGCTGGAGTCGCTCGTCGCGGTTCCGGGGCTCGCGCTGCTCGCCTACCTGGGCCTGCCGGGAGCGCGAAGGCGACGGTTGCTGCAGGTGGCAGCCGCCGGCGCGGTGTACGTGGCGGTCGCGCTGGCGTGGCTGACGGCGACGCTGCTGGTTCCCGCCCACGATCGGCCGTACGCGATCGGCTCCACGAACGGCAGCGCGTGGAACGCCGCGTTCGTGTTCAACGGGACCGACCGACTGGGCGGCAAATCGCCCGAACCGCAGCAGACCGTCTACCAACCGGGCCATCGCTACCCCGTGGCGACACAGTCCGAGCGCGACCACATCCCGATCGTCCCCCCCTCCCCCACACGGCTGCTGGCGCGGATCGGGCCGCTGTCGGGCGAGCGGCTCGGGCTGGAGCTGCTCGTCGCGCTGCTGCTGGGCGTGCCCGCGCTGATCGCCACGCTGCTCGTGGACCGACGCAGCGCCCACCAGGCGGCCGCACCCGCGGCGGATGCGGACGAGCAGCAGGCCGCTGGAAGGCGGATGCGGCGCGCGGTGGCGGCGGGGCTGTCGCTGTGGACGCTGACGGGAATCGCGCTGTTCAGCGACATGACCCGGCTGCACCCGCGCTACGTCGAGAGCGTCGTCCCGGCGGTGGCGGCGCTGCTCGGCATCGGCGTGGCATGGGCCTGCGCGAGCGACCGGCAAACGGCCTCCAGCCGGGCTCGTCTGGTCGCGCTGATCGTGGCACTGGTGGCGAGCGTGTACTACATCGAGCGGCTGCTGTTCGGACGCACGGGCGTGTGGTGGATCGCCCTCGCCGGCGCGCTCGGCGCGATCGCGTTTGCGGTCCTTGCTCGCCTCGGCCCGCACGAAGACGGCAGGCGCCAAGGTTGGCTCGGCGCCGCGACGATCGCGCTGACGCTCGTGGCGGTCGGTGCGCTGGGGCTGAGCGCGGACGTGACCTCGATCGACGACGGCGTGACCGACGCCGGGTACGTCGGCGCGCTGCCGGGCGAAGAGCAGCGACTGGTGAGCGACTACCTGCGCGCGCACCAGGGCGACGCGCGCTACGAGCTGGCCGCGGAGTCGGCGACGCAGATCGGCTCGCTGATCGTGCAGGACGCGCGTCCGGTGCTGATCCTGACGACCTACGACGCGCGCGTGTTCACCACCGTGCCCGATCTGCAACGGGCAATCGCGAAGGGCGTAGTGAGGTATGCGTTCCTGAACTCGTTCTGCGGCAGGCACATCTCGACGATCAACGCGGCCTGCTCGGAACCCGCCAGGTGGATCCGCGCGCACGGCACCGATGTGTCGCGGAAGGCGGGCTTGAGTCGAGGCGGGGTGCTGTGGTTGCTGCCCGGAGCGAAGCGATGAGTGCGATCGCGCCCACCGACGGCGCACCGGACCTGACCGAGATCGCGGATGCCGCGCGCGCGAGCGGACGCATAGCGCTCGACACGGAGTTCATGGGCGAGGGCCGCTACCGGACGCTGCTGTGCCTGATCCAGCTCGCCGTCCCGGACGGAGCCACCGCTGAGCGAATCGAGCTCGTCGACCCGCTCGCCGAGGACGCTGGACGGCGCGCCGCTGGCGGACGTGCTCGCCGACCCGGACGTGCAGGTGGTGGTGCACGCCGGGCGCCAGGACATCGCGCTGGTGCGCCGCCGGCTGGGCACGGAGGTGCGCAACGTGTTCGACACGCAGGTCGCGGCGGGGTTCGCCGGGATGGCGGCGCAGGCCTCGTATGAGACGCTGCTCTCAGAGCTGCTGGACGTGAGGGTCGCGAAGAGCGCCAGCTTCACCCGCTGGGACGCGCGCCCGCTCTCGCCCGAGCAGCGGGAGTACGCGCGCGAGGACGTCGTGCACCTGCTGGAGCTGGCGGGCGCGCTGGAACGCCGGCTGGCCGAGCTCGGGACGCCTGGAGTGGGCGCGCGAGGAGTGCGAGCCGCTGTGCCGGTCAAGCGACGAGCGCGACCTGGAGACGGTGTTCGCGCGACTGCCGCGGGTGCGTGGGCTGAGCGCTCCGGCGCAGACGATCGCGCGCGAGCTGGTGCGCTGGCGCGAGGACGTCGCGGCCACCAACGATCAGCCCGTGCAGAGGGTCCTCGCGGACGCGGCGCTCGTGGAGATCGCCAAGCGCAGGCCGACCTCGCCCGCCAAGCTCGAGCAGATCCGCGGCGTCAACCAGGGCAGCCTGCGCCGGCGCGGGCGGGACCTGCTGGAGACGGTGCAGCCGCGGCGAGCAGCTGCCGCCGCTGGAGCGGACCCTGCAAGCGCGCCCGCCCGTGAGCGTGCCCGACGACGCGCCGCTGGTGGCGCTCGCGGAGGCGCTGGTGCGGGCGCGAGCGCGCGAGGCGGGGCTCGCGTACGAGCTGCTGGCGGCGCGGGCCGACCTGCAGACGATCGTCGGCCGCGCAACGCCTGGGCGGCGAGGAGGCGGATGTGCGCACGCTGCGCGGCTGGCGACGGGAGCTGGTGGGCGATGAGCTGCTGGCGCTGCTCGATGGCCGTGTCTCGCTGTCGGCGAGCGCCGGGAGAGTGCGAGCGCTCCCTGGCTCCTGACCGGCCGAGCAGAGGGTCCTGGGCGGACGATCGAGCCCGACCGGGAGGCGAGCGCCGAGCGTATATGACTATTCGATGTGGTTGTAGACTTCGAACAACGGTAGGTACATCGAGATCACGATGAAGCCGACCATGCCGCCGATGACGATGATCATCACCGGCTCCATGATCGAGGTGAGGGCTTTCACCGAGGCCTCGACCTGATCCTCGTAGAACTCGGCGACCTTGTCGAGCATCGCGTCCAGGGCGCCCGTTTCCTCGCCGACGCCGACCATGTGTGTGACCATGGTCGGGAAGATCGGCGCCTGGGCGAGCGGCGCGGCGATCGTGCCTCCACGCTTGACCGAGGCGATCACGCCGTCCATCGCGTCTTCCACGGCGACGTTGCCGCCGGTGCGCCCGGTGATCTCCAGGGCCTGCAGCAACGGCACGCCGGCGCTGGTCAGCGAGGCGAGCGTGCGCGACCAGCGCGCGACCGCGACCTGCTGGACGATCGTGCCGATCTTCATCGGCAGGCGCAGACGGAAGCGGTCCCACTGCGGACGTCCCCACGAGGACTTCTTCCACTTCAGGAACGCCGCCACCAGCCCCGCCGTTCCCCCGAACAGCAGCCACCAGTAACCGATGACGGCGTGGGAGAGGAACACCGAGACCTGCGTGATCTTGGGCAGTTCGCCTCCGAATTCCTTGAACACACCCTCGAATACGGGCACGAGAAAAGCGACGAGCGCGAGCATCACGCCGACCGCGAAGGTGATCACGAGCACCGGGTAGACCATCGCCGAGCGGATCTGGCGGCGCAGGGAGGCGTCCTTCTCCAGCTGGTCGGCGACGCGCATCAGCGCGCTCTCGAGCACGCCGCCCATCTCTCCGGCCTCGGTCATCGCGACGAACAGCGGGCTGAACACCTTCGGGTGGCGAGACATGGCGTCGCTCAGCGACAGGCCGGCCTCGACGTCCTTGCGCGTCGCCACGATCGTTTCCTTCAGGAACTTGCTCTCGGTCTGCTCCTCCAGGACGTAGAGGGCGCGCAGGATGCTCATACCGGAGGAGATCATCGTCGAGAGCTGGCGCGAGAAGATCGCCAGCTCGGAGGCTTTGACGCTCTTCAGGAAGCTGAGCTCGATCTCGCGCGAGGCGTACTTGTCGCCGATGTCCAGGACGATCAGCCCGCGCGCGCGCAGCTGATCGGAGACGGCCTGCTTGGAGTCGGCCTCGATTTCGCCCTTGGCCTTGACCCCGGCGAGGTCCATCGCCTTGAAGACGAAGGTGCTCATCCGTCCACGTCCCTACGCGGCCCGCCGGACGCCCTGCAGAGGATCGACTCCCACCAGCAGCCGCTTGAGCTCATCCGGTGTGGATGAGCGGGCCTCGGCCAGCTTCTGAGTGATCTTGCCGGCGCGTACGAGCGACGCCAGCGAGGCGTCCATCGTCTGCATGCCCGACGCCGAGCTGGTCTGCAGGACCGAGTAGATCTGGTGCGTCTTGCCCTCGCGAATCAGGTTGCGCACCGCTGGGTTGGGGACGAGCACCTCGGTGGCGACGACGCGTCCGGAGCCGTCGACGGTCGGCAGCAGCTGCTGGGTCATGATGCCCTGCAGCGCGACGGACAGCTGCACGCGCACCTGGCCCTGCTGGTGGGCGGGGAACACGTCGATCACGCGATCGATCGTCTGGGAGGCGTCCTGGGTGTGCAGCGTCGCGAACACGAGGTGACCGGTCTCCGCCGCGGTCAGGGCGGTGGAGATCGTCTCCAGGTCGCGCATCTCCCCGACGAGGATCACGTCGGGATCCTCGCGCAGGGCGGCCTTCAGCGCATCGGCGAAGCTGTGCGCGTCGGAGCCGAGCTCGCGCTGGTTGACGAGGCATTTCTTGTGCGCGTGCAGGAACTCGATCGGGTCCTCGATCGTCATGATGTGCTCGTCGCGCGTCTGGTTGATCTCGTCGATCATCGCCGCCAGCGAGGTGGACTTGCCCGAGCCGGTCGGGCCGGTCACGAGCACGAAGCCGCGCGGACGGCGTGTGAACTCGTGCACCGCGGCCGGCAGGCCGAGCTCGTCGATCGAGGTCAGCCCGAACGGGATCAGACGGAACGCCGCGCCGATCGCCCCGCGCTGGTAGTAGGCGTTGACGCGGAAGCGCGCGTGGCCGGGGATCGAGTAGGCGAAGTCCAGCTGCCAGTCGGTCTCCAGTCGCTGGCGCTGATCGCCGCTGAGGATCGAGTAGACGATCTCGCGCGTGTCTGTCGGGCTCCAGCTCCGGGTAGTCCTCCAGCTGCGTGAGCCGCCCGCGCACGCGTATGGTCGGATGCGCGCCGGCGCTCAGATGCAGGTCCGAGGCGCGGCGGGATACGACCTCCATGAGCAGATCCGCGAAATCGATGTCCATGCCCGCCCATCGACAGATGCGGGCTCGGCCATTAGCGGCGGGCGGGCGCAGGATTGGGACTGGACGAAGATATGAGGCCGTACCCGGGCCTCGGAGGCGGTTGCACACCCGTCCGCATGATGGGGCCCTCATGACCTACGTGCTGCCGATCACCCGCGCGATCTCCGCGATCGAGGTGCGCCCCTGGCGGACCTTCTCCAGACCGTCGTCGCGCAACCGGCGCATGCCCTGGCGGACGGCGACGTCGCGGATCTCCTCGGCGGGGCGGCGTTCGAGCGCGAGCTTCTGGATCTCCGGGCGAGACGTCCATCACCTCGTACAGGCCGACGCGTCCGCGGTAGCCGCTAGCCGCCGCAGCGCCGGCAGCCGACGGGCTCGTAGGCCTCCAGGTCGACGAGCGCCTTATAGCCGTTCTCGCGCAGGATCTCAGCGGGGATGATCGTGCGGCGCTTGCAGCTGGAGCAGAGCTTGCGCGCCAGTCGCTGGGCGACGATGCAATCCAGTGCGGAGGCGACGAGGAAAGGCTCGATGCCCATCTCGACCAGGCGCGTGATCGCGGAGGGGGCGTCGTTGGTGTGCAGCGTGGAGAGGACGAGATGCCCGGTGAGCGCGGACTCGATCGCGATCTGGGCGGTCTCGCGGTCGCGGATCTCCCCGACCATGATCACGTCGGGATCGGCGCGGACCATCGAGCGCAGGCCGGCGGCGAACGTGAGGCCGACCTTGGCCGAGACCTGCACCTGGGTGAGGCCCGCCATTTCGTACTCGACCGGGTCCTCGACGGTGATGATGTTCTTCTCCGCGGTGTTCAGGCGCTGCAATGCCGCATACAGCGTCGTGGACTTGCCCGAGCCGGTCGGGCCGGTGACGAGCACGGCACCGTGGGTCTCGTGGAAGGCGCGTTCGAAGCGCTCGCGCTCGGCCTCGGCCATGCCGAGCGCGTCGAGCTCGACGACGATCGCGTCCTTGTCGAGCACGCGCATGACGATCGCCTCGCCGTGGACGCTGGGGAGCGTGACGACGCGCAGGTCCACGTGGTGGCCGTCGACGGCCAGGCCGACGCGGCCGTCCTGGGGCAGGCGGCGCTCGGCGATGTTCAGCTCGGCCATGATCTTCACGCGCGAGATCACCCCGGCGGCGATGCGGCGCTGGACGGTCGTGACGTCCTGCAGCACACCGTCGATGCGGAAGCGCACGCGCAGCTCGCGCCCGTCGGGGGCGAGATGGATGTCCGAAGCGCCACGTTCGATCGCCTGGGCGACGATCTGGTTGACGAGCTTGATGACCGGGGCGTCCTCGGCGGTCTCGTGCAGGTCGACGACTCTCGGCGCCCTCCTCGACCTCGTCGATCTGCGCGTCGGAGTTGGCGACGACGTCGTCGAGGCGAGCGAGGCGCAGGATCAGGCTGGCGATGTCATCGGGCGGGGCGACCGCGACGCGCACCTCGTAGCCGGTCATGATCGCGATGTCGTCGACGGCCAGGACGTTGGCGGGGTCGGCCATCGCCACCAGCAGCGTGCGCTTGTCGGCGAACGCGACGGGCACGGCCTGGTAGCGCTTGGCCGCGGGCGTGGTCACGAGGTTGGCGGCGGACATGTCGACCGAAAAGGCGCCGAGGTCGAGATGGTCCAGGCCGTAGCGCTCGGCCAGCGCGCGCGAGAGCCCGTCGTGGGTCAGCGCATGCGGCATCCAGCAGGACACGCTCGGGCGTCGTGCCGAGGCCGCGCGAGCTCTCGATCGCCTCGTCGACCTGACCGCGCGAGGCGAGCCCCATGTCGACGATCACATCGGTCAGAAACCGCGAGGATGAGCCGCGGCGGCTGGGACGGGTGATGCCGGTCCACTCGCCCGGCTGGGAGGCGATCGCGTCGACCTCCACGTCGGGCTCGAGCGAGGTCTCGGGGTCCTCGCGCACGTCCTCCGCGACATCCTCGGTCGCCACGGCATGCTCGACCTCCACGACGGGGTCCGCCTGCGCGCCCACGTCGGTGTCCATGCCGAAGATCGCGTGCAGGTCGGGCCCGGTCTGTCCAGGCGCGTCGCTCATCGCGGTTGTGCCCCGACCACGCCCGCCGGCGCCCTGGACCGCGAACCGCGCGGATGGACATGGGGGTGTCGGTTCTTGGCGCTAGTCCAGCGCTCGGCGCATGACCTGCAGCGGCGGCCGGATGCCTGTCCACAGCTCGAAGCTGAGCGCTCCCTGGGCGAGCAGGACCTCGAGCCCGCAGACGGTGCGCGCGCCGTGGCGTCGCGCCGCGGCGAGCAGCGGGGTCGAGGAGGAGCTGTAGACGAGATCGACGACATGGGGGTAGTTACCGACTTGATCGAACGTAACCGCTGGGAGGTTGAGCCCCTGAGTCTCAGTGGCCGACTGTTTTAGGCCCTCGGGCTCGGGCTCGGGCTCGAGCCCGACGGAGGTGCAGTTGACGAGCAGGTCGGCGGCCACGGGAGCGAGCACCGCGCGGATGCCGAACTCGCGCCCGAGCGCGGCGGCGCGCTCGGGCGTGCGGTTCCACACCGACACCTCGCGCGCGCCGGCCTCGCGCAGGGCCCACACGACCGCGCGCGCGGAGCCGCCCGCGCCGAGCACGAGCGCGCTCATGCCCCGGGGCGAGACGCCGAGCGCGGCGAGGAAGCCGGGAGCGTCGGTGTTCTCGGCCGCGATCGCACCGCCGGAGGCGAACGTCAGCGTGTTCGCGGCGCCGATCGCGCGTGCGGCCTCACTGGCGGTGTCGGCGAGCTCGAGCGCGGCATGCTTGTGGGGAATCGTGACGTTGGCCCCGACGAACCCGGCGTGCGCGAGCGCGCGGACCGTCTCGGCGAAGCGCTCGGGCGGTACCGGCAGCAGCTGATAGCGCCAGTCCTCCATGCCGAGCGCCGCGAGCGCGGCGTTGTGCATGGCCGGCGAGCGACTGTGCGCGACCGGCCAGCCGAGGACTCCGAGCCTGCGTGGCGTCACGAGTCGGCCGATCTTCGCTCGGCCGCGACGCTCGCCGTGCCGGGCCATCCCGGACGATCGGCATCGGCGGTGGCGTCTGGGACCCACGGTCCTGTGCTTGGGACTCGCATCATTTCCGCGTGCACGTCGGGACGCGCCCGCCGTTGGCGGCCAGCGCTTCGCGGTAGGCGGCGGCGTCGCGTTCGAACTGGGCGAGCCCGGTGGAGAACGCGAGCTCGCCGCAGCCGTCGGCGCCCGCGACGTAGTAGAGGTAGCCGACGTGCGCGGGGTGCGCGGCGGCGTCGATCGCCGCTTCGCCGGGGTTGCTGATCGGGGTCGGCGGCAGGCCGAGATGGGTGCGGGTGTTGTAGGGGGAGTCGAGCGCGAGCTGGGCGGCGGTGAGCGGCCGGGTGTAGTCGTTCAGCGCGTAGCGGATCGTCGCGTCGATGCCGAGCGCCATGTGCAGGCGCAGGCGGTTGTAGATGACGGCGGCGACCTTCGCGCGATCGCCGGGCAGCTGCGCCTCGCGTTCGACCATCGAGGCGACGATCAGCAGCTGGTAGGGAGTGACGTGCAGCTCGCGCGCACGGCGGACCTGCTCGTCGCCGAAGCGTTCGGTGAACGCGATCAGCTGTTCGTGCACGAGCCGGCTCGCCGGGTCGCCGCGATAGAGGTCGTAGGTGGCCGGGAAGAGGAACCCTTCGAGGTCAGGCGTGTCGGCCGGCGCGCCGTAGTGGGCGGGGTCCAGCAGCGACGAGCGCTTGGACGCCGCCAGGTAGCTGCCGGTCAGGCCGGCGGCGTGCGCGCGAGCGGCGATCTGCCGGCGCGTTTCGCCCTCGGGGATCAGCACCCGCACGACCGTCGGCGCGGCCACCGGCTTGGGGGCGGGTGTTGTGCGCGTGAGCCGGTCGATCGCCAGCCACACCGCGCCGGCGACGACGCAGGATGCCAGGACGGCCAGCACCCGGGCGAGCCAGGCGCCGCGCCGGCGCTTGGGCGAGCGAAGCCCGTCCGCGGGTGCGCGATGCGGGCGCTGCGGGGACTGCGAGCGCCGGCGGGGACTGCGGGCGGCGGGACGACGCGGCGGCTGCGCGGGCGGCGGCAGCGTGGACGCTCGGCGCATCTCCGTTAGCCGGCGAAGAGTCCTCGGGCGGCGCACGCCGGCGCGCGCGCTCGGGCGCGATCGCGCTCGACGTCTCGCTCGTCGGTGCGGCACGGCAGGGCTGCTGAACGGTCTGGACACGTCGTCGGGTCGAACCTGGCTCGAGCGGGACGACGCCGGCGACGGGCTCGGTTCCGCTCTGGCTCGAGCGCGGCGCCGCTCGCGCTCCAGCTCGTCGCGCCGAGTCCTGCTCGCCGCAGGACCCTAGCGCGCCCTGGCGCAGCCTGGCGTGCAGCCAGCTCTCCAGCATGTGCGCGGCGGCGCGCGAGTCCTCGCCGGCGCGGTGCGAGCCTCGATCGTGGCGGGCGATGTGGGTGGTGTAGCGCTCGTCGTGCAGCTCGACCGGGATCCCCTCCCCCAGGCGCAGCGACAGGCGCCGTGCGAACTCGCGCGTCTCGCGGGTCTGGTCGGAGTCGTCGCCCGCGCAGCGACACGCGGCAGCCCGACGACCACCCGCTCGACCTCACGCTCGCGGATCAGCTCCTCGATCTCCCGCAGCCCGCGGCGGCGTGCGCGGGACGGGCGATGGCCTCGATCGGGGTGACGATCGTGCCCGACGGGTCGCTGAGCGCGCAGCCGCAGCGGGCGCTGCCGTAGTCGAGGGCGAGTACGCGACTCATGCCTGCAGCGCCTCCTCGATCGCCGCGCGTGCGGCGGCGAGCGCGTCGTCGAGCTTGTCGGGGTCGCGCCCGCCGGCCTGGGCGACGGTGTCGCGTCCCCCTCCCCCACCGCCGACGATCGCGGCGGCGGTCTTGACGATCGCGCCCGCTTTGACGCCCCGCGCCACCAGCTCGGGGGCGACGCCCGCCGCGAGGTGCACGCGCCCGTCCACGGCCGTGCCGAGCACGATCGCGGCCCCGTCGAGTCGACCGCGAACGCGGTCGAGGATCTCGAGCAGCGCTTGCGCGTCGGGCGCCGCGACGGCTCGCCGTGAGCACCGGCGCGCCCGCGACGGGCTGGGCGGACGCGGCGAGCGTCTCCGACGTCGACCGCGGCAGCGGTCGAACCGGCGCCTGCGCCCTCGCGCACGGCGCGCTCCAGCTCCCGACGCTCTGACTCGTGGGCGCGCAGCCGCTGGCGAGCGCGTCCTGCGGTCGGGCGCGCAGCTCGGCCGCGATCTCGCCGAGCAGGCGGTCGTGCTCGCGCAGCAGCTCGGTCGCGCCGCGACCCGGTGAGCGCCTCGATGCGGCGCACGTTGGCGGCCGAGGAGGTCTCGCTGACGATGTGAAACACGCCGATCTCGGCGGTGCTGCGCACGTGCGTGCCGCCGCACAGCTCGCGCGAATAGGAGCCGTCGCCGATCTGCACCATGCGCACGACCTCGCCGTACTTCTCACCGAACAGCGCCATCGCGCCGAGACTGCGCGCCTCCTCCAAGCGTGGTGGAGATCGCGCGGACGGGGTCGCCCGTCGGCGATCCAGGCGTTGACGGCGTCCTCGACGTCGCGCAGCTCCTGCGCGCTGAGCGCGCCGGTGTGGGTGAAGTCGAAGCGCAGCTTGTCCGGTCCGACGTAGGAGCCGGCCTGGCGGACGTGGCCGCCGAGGCGCTCGCGCAGGGCGGCATGCAGCAGGTGGGTGGCGGTGTGGTTGCGCTCGGTGGCGCGCCGCGCGGCGTGGTCGACGCGCGCGAGCACGGGCTCCTCGGGCGCGAGCGAGCCATGCTGCAGCGCCACCTCCAGCGCCTGATCGTCGCCGAGGCGATAGACGTTCGTGACGCGCCCCAGGCAGGCGCCGGAGGCGCATTCGATCGTGCCGGTGTCGGACACCTGACCGCCGCCGGCCGGATAGAAGGGCGACTCGGCGAGCTTGACCAGCATGCTCGTGCCCGGAGCAGATCGCGCGAGGGCTTCCGTCCCCGCCGCCTCGCCCGCCGGCTCGGATGCGGTGGACGAAGCGTCGTTCGCGACGCCGACCGGGGCGAGCGCCCCGACGGTGGTCTGCTGAAGCTCGGTCTCATACCCGGTGAAGCGGGTCGGTCCGGCGGACGCCGCGAGCTCGCGCGCCAGCTCGCGTGGATCGGAGCCGTCCTCGCGCGCGCGCGGAGGACCCGGCAGCGGCGGCCCGTGCGCGGGCGCGCTGCGCGTCCATCAGCCGCTCGAAGCCCTGCTCCTCGACGCCCAGCCCGCGCTCGGCCGCCAGCTCGCGCGTGAGATCGAACGGGAAGCCGTAGGTGTCGTGCAGGGCGAACGCGTCGGCCGCGGCGATCGCTCTGCTCCCCGGCATCGAGCGCGCGGGCGATCAGCTCGTCCAGCAGCCCCGTGCCCTGCTCGAGGGTACGTCCGAACGCGTCCTCCTCGGAGGACAGCCAGCGTTCGATCGCCTCGCGCTGGTCGAGCAGCTCGGGATAGGCGCCGGCCATCAGCTCGCGCACGACGGTGGCGTAGCCGAGCAGGAACCCGGGCGCCATCTCCAGGCGCCGCGCCTGCAGGATCGCGCGGCGGGTGAGGCGGCGCAGGACATAGCCGCGGTCTTCGTTGGAGGGAACGACGCCGTCGGCGATCAGGAACGACATGCCGCGGGCGTGGTCGGCGAGGATGCGCAGCGCGCGGTCGGCGACGGGATCCTCTCCGGGAGGACGATCGGAAAGCTCCCGGCCGAGGTCGATCAGCGGCTGGAATTGGTCGGTATCGAACACCGAGTCCGCGACCCTGCAGGATCGCCGCGAGGCGATTGAGGCCGAGGCCGGTGTCGATGTTGCGGGCGGGGAGGGCCTCGAGGGTGTCGTGAGGGTCCTGGTCGTACTGCATGAACACGAGGTTCCAGTACTCCAGGAAGCGCTCGTTCTCGCCGCCGGGGAGATCCTCGGGGGAGCCGAAGGAGAGACCGCGGTCGATGTACAGCTCCGAGCACGGTCCGCTCGGGCCGACCGGGCCGGCTTCCCAGAAGTTCTCCGAGCGCGGGCAGCCGACGATCCGCTCGCGCGGGACGCCGACGGCGAGCCACAGCTCGATCGCCTCCTCGTCGGGGCCGAGCCCGAGGCGCTCGTCGCCGGAGAAGACCGTGACCCAGATGTCGTCGGGGTCGAAGGAGAACACTTCCAGGGAGAGGTCCCACGCGAAGCGGATCGCCTCGGCCTTGAAGTAGGCCCCGATCGAGAAGTTGCCGAGCATCTCGAAGAACGTGAGGTGGCGCAGCGTGCTGCCGACGTGGTCGATGTCGGGCGTGCGAAAGCACTTCTGACAGCTCGTCAGCATCGGTGCGGGCGGGTCGGCGCGGCCGAGGAAGTAGGGCTTCAGCGGCTGCATGCCGGCGGTCGTGAGCAGGACCGTGCGATCGTCCGCGGACGGCACGAGCGAGGCGGAGGGTATGCGCAGATGATCGCGCTCGGCGAAGAAGCTCAGATACCGCTCGCGAATCTCATCGGAGGTCATCTCAAGATGATGTTAAGGGAGGTGCGCACGAGCCGCGAGCGGCGGTGAATGAGAGGATTCTCATATACGGTCAAGCGCATCAAGCTCATGTGGCCGGCGCGTCAGGCGACGATGCCGTGGCCGACGATCCGATCGCCGTCATACAGACACGCGATCTGACCCGGGGCGGTGCGCTCGGCCGGCTCGCCCAGCTCGACCTCGATCGCGCGGTGCTCGCCGGCTGCAGCGGCCGCGGCGAGGGCGCAGCGCAGGCGCGAGCCTCGGTAGCGGACCTTGATCGAGTCCACACGGGCGCCGTCGCGATGGAGCGTCACCTCGCGGACACGCACGGTCGCCGTGAGCAGCTCGTCGCGCGAGCAGACGGTGACGGTATTCGTGGCGTGGTCGGTCGCGAGCACGTACAGCGGCTCGCCGGCACGGTCCAGGCCCGGTCCGGAGCCCAGCCCGCGGCGCTGACCGACGGTGACGGTATGGACGCCGGCGTGCTCGCCCAGCAGGCGCCCGTCGCGGTCGAGGATCGGACCCGAGCGCGTGCCGAGGCTGCCGTGACGGGCCAGGAAGTCCGTGCGGCGGGTGCCGGCGAGGAAGCACAGATCCTGGGAGTCGCGCCGGCTCGCGACCGCCAGCCCGGCGCGCCGCGCGAGCGCGCGAACCTCGGGCTTGGTCAGCTCGCCGAGCGGGAATCGCAGGCGCTGCAGCGAAGCGGGTGCGAGCGCGCTGCAGCGCGTAGCTCTGATCCTTGGCCGGATCGACGGCCGCCCGCAGCAGCGGCCCGAGCGCGGGCTCGTCGCGGTCGATGCGCGCGTAGTGGCCGGTCGCGAGCTCGCGAGCTCCCAGCCGGGTGGCGAGATCGAGCATCGCGTCGAGGCGCACCGAGCCGTTGCAGCGCACGCACGGGTTGGGCGTGAGGCCAGCCGCGTGATCGGTCAGCCACGGCTGCACGACGCCGGCGCGAAACTCGGCGCGCAGGTCGATCGAGAAATGGGGCACGCCGAGATCGTGCGCGAGCGAGCGAGCGCGGCGCACGGCCTGAGCGGAGCAGCAGCTGGCCTCGCCGTCGTTGGCGGGGTCCGACCACAGCTCGAGCGTGACCGCCACCGTCTCGTCTCCCACTCCGGCGGTGAGCAGCGCGGCGACGGCCGAGTCGACTCCGCCGCTCATCGCCACGAGCGTGCGCTCGGCGACCGGCGCGAGGCTCGCGTGGCGCAGGGCGGAGCCGAGCGCGCGGTGCAGCGCGTCGGCGGCGAGCTCGACGGCGTGGCGCTTGGCCGGGGTCAGCCCTCCGAGCTCCCGCGCGATCGCCTCGGGGCCGATCAGGGCCGCATCCAGCAGGGGCGTGTCGCTCAGCAGCGCGACGACCGCACTGCCGGCCGCGATCGTGGCGCCGCAGCCGCTCGCGTCGAAGCCGGCGTCGAGGATGCGCCCGTCGGGAGCGTCGGGGTCGAGTGCGAGCGAGACGCGGATCAGATCGCCGCACGCCGCCCCGCCCGCGGCGCCGGTGTGCGCGCCGGCGGGGGCGTGCCCGCGCGCGAGCGGGCGTTCGAGGTGTTGGACCAAGCCCGTGGCGAGTGTCACACGGTCGAGTGTAAGGACTGCTCGGGCTTGGCTGGGAGGCGCCGGAGGCGCGGACCCGCGGCCGTGCGATCCGCGCGGTGCGCGGCGTCAGACCGGGGGTCGCGCCGAACGCGATCCCGTGGTGCGGCGGCAGGCAACGCGGCCGGCGTCAGGAGTGGCGGGATTCGGAGACGGCCTGCTGGATCGCGAAGGCGTCGGCGAGACCCGTGAGCACGGTCGTCTGGCCGTGCGGGTTGACGATCAGCAGGGTCGGGGTCTGCGTGATCTGGACCGCGTGGGTGATCGTGCCGAACTGCCCGACCTGGCCGGCAGAGGCGTAGTGGACGGCGACCTTGCCGCCAAGAGCGTGCTGGACCGCCGGGAGCGCGTTGTGGACCGCCATGTCGTCTGAGCCGTGACGGTTCCAGAACAGGACCAGCACGGTCTTGCCCTGCTGCAGCTCGTGTTCGACCGTGGCCTGCACACTCGGCGCGGCGACGACGTGCTTGGCCACGGGCGGGGTGACATGAACGTGTACGGGCGTCACGGCCGTGGGGTGCACGGCTGCGTGAGTGGCGGTGTGGCTCGCGTGCGTGGTGGCCGCCGAGGACGTGGAGGGTTCGGAGGTTTCCACGCGATGGGCTTCGTGCTGGGAGAGGGCAACGGCGCCATGCGCTTTGTTGATCGCGCGAGTCAGGCCTTCGACTCCGGGAGCGGCGCCGTGGTAGACGCGGGTCGGCGCGGCGGCCGTTTTGGCCTCGGCCGACGCCGAGGGGGTCGCAGGCGCGCTGGGGGCGGCGGCGCTCGCACCCGAACCGCCGCCAGAGGCGGTCGTGCTGCGGTGCAGCGTGGCGAACCACACGAGCACGAGCAGCGCGAGCGTGACGAGCGCGATCTGATAGGGACGGGATAGCTGAGTCATCTGTCTAGCCCCTGTGTCGGCACATATCGCCCGCGAGTTGAACGGGTGCTCGCCGCGATGGACTTCCCACGCGGCCCGATCGGGCCGCTGACCGTTGCGGTGACGCGCAACGAACGCTCACGGACCGCCCGCCCCGTGTCGCAGGGCGATACAGGGCGCCGGCTCCGCCGCCCAAAAGAAAGCCCGACATGTGAGCCCCCCGACCGTGGGATGGTTACAACGAGCGCAGGCCACGCAGGACGGCGTGCACGACCGCGTCCGCGGCCACCGTCTCCTGCCCACCGCCGAGCATGTCTTTGAGGACCGCCTCGCCGTCGCCGACGATCGCCACGTAGCGGGCCTCGAGCGTGTTGGCGTAGCCGAGCTGGCCCTTCAGCGAACGTCCCGCGAGCTCCATCTGCGCCGTCAGACCGGCGGCGCGCGCGGCGCTGAGCAGCGCGAACGCGTCGACGGGTGCGCGACGGACGGGCGGATCGCCCTCGCGGGAGGGCGCATAGGCGACGAACAGGTCAACGGGCGCGGGCGCCGGATGCGGCGGCGTGCCGGCGAGCAGGATTCGCTCGATCCCGGCGGCCCAGCCGATGCCGGGCGTCGGCGGCCCTCCGAGCTGCTCGACGAGGCCGTCGTAGCGACCCCCGCCGCCAACGCCCGACTGAGCGCCGAGGCGATCGGAGGTGAACTCGAACACGGTGCGCGTGTAGTAGTCCAGCCCGCGCACGAGCGTCGGGTCGATCTCATATGCGACGCCCGCCGCGTCCAGGCGGGCGCGAACCTCGGCGAAGTGCTCGACGTCCCGCGCGCTGAGGAAGTCGAGCAGGCGCGGCGCGCTCGCCATCGCCGCGCGGGTTCCGGGGTGTTCGGAGTCGAACGCGCGCAGCGGGTTCAGCTCGATGCGCTCGCGCACCTCCTCGGACAGCTGCTCGGCGTTTGCGCGCAGATGCGCCTGCAGGCGCTCGCGGTACTCGTCGCGGGCGGCAGGGCTTCCGAGGCTCGACAGGCGCAGGCGGATCGGGGCGACGTTCAGCTCGTCGAGCAGCGCGGCTAGCAGGCAGATCGACTCGGCGTCGACCGCGGGGTCCTCGGAGCCGAGCGCCTCGGCGCCGAGCTGGGAGAACTGGCGGTAGCGCCCGGCCTGCGCGCGCTCGTGGCGGAAGAAGCTAGACAGGTACCACAGCCGCACGGGCTGGCGGAGCTTGTGCATGCCGTGCTCGACGTATGCCCGGCAGACCGGCGCGGTGCCCTCCGGGCGCAGGGTCAGCGAGCGTCCGGAGGCGTCCTCGAAGGAGTACATCTCCTTGCGCACGATGTCGGTGGAGGCGCCGACGCCGCGCGCGAACAGCTCGGTCGCCTCGAACGTGGGCGTCTCGATGCGCTCATAGCCGGCGCCCTGCAGGATCGTGCGAGCGCTGTCCTCGAGCGCCGCGCGCGCGGCGGCCTGCTCGCCGAGCACGTCGAAGGTGCCGCGGGGCGCTTTGATGCGGTCGGGCTTGCTCAATTGCCGATCGTGCCGTCCGGGCGCGATGTCCCGCGGTCCGCCGGCGCGGGCGGCGACACAGCGGGCGGTCGGCTGGGGCGGAGCTCGACGAGGAACGGGTTCGTGTCGAGCTCGCGTCCGAGCGTCGTGATGCCCATGTGGCCGGGGTAGACGGTCGTCTCGGGCGGGAGCGTCTCGACGAGCGTCGCGAGTGAGCGTTCCAGCGTCGGGTGATCGGCGTACGGCAGGTCGGTGCGCCCGATCGAGCCCTGGAACAGCACATCGCCGGAGAGGATCGCGCAGTGGGCGGGCAGTGAGAACGTCAGATGGCCCGGGCTGTGACCGGGCGTGAGCAGCACCTCGATGTCCAGGTCCGCGAGGCTCAGCGACTCGCCGCCGGCGAGCGTGCGATCGGGCACATGGCTCTCGAACGGCCCGAACCCGGGGGGTGTGCCGAGACGGATGTCTTCGAGTATCGGGCGCTCGACCTCGGGGCAGTACACGGGCGCGCCGGTGGCGCGCGCGAGCGGTGCGACCGCGCCGATGTGGTCGAAGTGACAGTGGGTGATGAGGATCGCCTCGATCTTCACGCCGAGATCGTCGATCGCGCGCAGCAGCCGGTCGGGCTCATCGCCGGGGTCGATCAGCACCGCGCTCACGGCGCCGGGGAGACGGACGATGTAGGCGTTCTCCTGGACCGGACCGACGGTGAACGAGCGGACGTCGAGCTCGCTCATCGCTCGCCGGCTCCGTGTCGGCATGGTTGCCGACCGTCGAGTCCCGCGCGCGCGTTCATCGCACGGGCGCCTTGCCACCGCCCTGCTTGGCTTTGCCGCGCATGCGCCTGTTGTAGAGCCACATGTCCGTGTAGTAGCTGATGGGGACGTAGAAGATCAGGACGATCGGGAACAGCGCGATCGCCTCGTTGGGCTTCTTGAGCAGGAACAGACTGACGAGCAGCATCAGCACGGCGGCGGCCATCGCCCGGTAGAACGCGCCGAGCCAGGTGGGCGGGCGATCGCGCTTGGGGATCTGCTCGTTGCGCGGCTTGCCTTCTTTCTCCTCTTTCGTCGGCTTGCGGCCGGTGCGACCGCGCGACTCCACCACGCCCGCGGCGTTGCCGCGGTGCTTGGTCTGGCGCTTGCGCTTGGTCTGAGCCATCACCGCAAGCCTACCGCCCCGGCGTTCCCCGCCACCGCGGTGGCGATTGCGAGTCGGCGCGCGGCACACCGCGATCGGCCGCTCCGGCGCGAGACGACACTCTGTCTCCGGCGATCGGGCGACCGACCGACCCGCCCGGGTGCTATCTCGGGTCCAGGCCCAGCACCTGCTCGATCGACCGCGTGGCGGGATCGAGCCCCTGCGGCGGGAGGTCGTCGGGAAAGTCCGCGAACGCGGCGCGCGGCGCGAGCCCGACCAGCTCGCAGCTCGCGACGGGGGCGTGAGCGCGGACGCGCTCGATCAGGAGCGCCAGCGGAGTCTCGGACGGGCGCTCGACGTTCAGCGAGACCTGCGCCACATCCCCGCCGAGCTGGACGCCGATCGCGCGCACGCCGGGCAGGCCCTCGGGGCCGCCCTCGCGGACCAGCGATGCGATCCGCCGCGCGTCGACGACGGTCGCGGGCGGGGCGAGCTGGAGGTTGAACGCGACCAGCGGCGGGCGGGCGCCGACGAGCGTCGCGCCGGCGCTGGGATGCAGGCGCGGCGGCCCGAAGTCCGGACGCAGCTCACCGGCGGCGATCCGCTGCGCCAGGCGGGCGACTCCCCCGGAGCGCAGCTGCGCGCGGGTACGCCCGCCGGCGAGATCCCCGTAGAGGAACACCGGGACCGACAGCTCGTGTCCGATGCGATCGGCGATCACGAGCGCCTCCGCGCAGGCCGCGCCGCGGGAGGACTCGTCGAGGTAGACGACGGGCGCGACGTCGAGCGCGCCGACGTGAGGATGCTCGCCGCGGGGTGTCGCTGCGTCGCCCTCGCCGACGACATCGATCCGCGCCACCGCCTCGCCGGCACCCCGCAGCAGCGCATCTGACAGCGCGCCGGGCTCTCCCGCGAGCGTGTACACGGAGCGATGGTGGTCGGCGTCGCTGTGAACGTCCAGGAGCCTCACCCCCTCCCCCGTCGCGAGCGCCTCGGAGATCGCCCGCACCGTCGTCGGATCGCGTCCCTCGGAGAAGTTCGGGATCGCCATCAGAACGCTCGGCTGGTGTGCGGCGGAGGATGCCATGGTGGGACCCGCCGTGGGCACGGCCGGCGCGCACGCGCGGCGCGAGAGCTGATGCCGGAGGAGGGACTCGAACCCCCGACACGCGGATTATGATTCCGCTGCTCTAACCAGCTGAGCTACTCCGGCGGGACGGCGCAGTTTAGCTTCGCGCAGTTCTAGTCGCCGGTGGCCGAGAAATGCTCGGGGTCGACCGGCCCGAGGACGCCGCCCACGAGCTTCATCGGTCCGGGATAGGCGCGCAGCACGGCGATCAGCTGGGACGAGTTCGTCACGTCCACGGCGCCCCCCGGATATACCGTGGTCTCGTGGTTGCTGTGCCCGGCGACCGCGCTGAAGGCCCCGGCGGCATTCAGCTGCGCCTGTTCGTAGTAGGTGCGGTATCCGCTCGTCACGGTCCCCGTCCAGCCGTGCAGCGACGCCCACTGCAGGATCGGGACGATCCAGTCGGCGATCGGCTTCAAGCGGGGGTTCCACGCCGCTTCGGGCGTCTGGATCTGCGCAGCCGAACCGCCCGTGGCGGACTGCGCTTGTTCGAACGACGAGGCGGAGTCCCCCGACGGCAACACGATCCCGGCCCTGCGCGCTTCCCTGATCTCGCGGCGGATCTCCGCGTCCGAGGCCGCGCCGGGGGCGATGTGCACCTTGCCTTCGGCCAGCACCGCGTCGGATGAGGCGTCGATCCGCGCGACCGTGCTGTTGGGCGCCGCCGGCGGAGCGCTCGACCCGGTGGTGGTGGCGGCGGCGGCGGTGGTGGCGGCGGCGGCGCTCGCGTCCTTCGCTGGAGGGCTGCTCGGGATCGTGGCTTCGCCGCACCCGCCCGCACCGGCGCAGGCGATCACCAGGAGCGCGGCCGCGGCGAGATGAGCGGGATGGCGATCGAGCGGTCCGCGAATCCCCATGAAGAATCAGCGTAGCTGCCAGCGCCGAGGGATGTGGTGTCTGCCGCTTGTGCGGCACGGTAGTGCCGCAGGGTGTCCCGGTCGCCCACGCCGAGCGCTTCCATAGAGATCGCCCCAGGTTGCCTGACCTTCCTTGGCGTGACAGAGGACCCAGCAGCTGCATCCCATAGAAAAGCCCCGCCGGAGCGGGGCTTTTCCTTAGCAGGTCGATAAGCCGGGTTCTGTCGTTGAGCAGCCATCCATCTGTGCGGCCTACCTGGATCTCGGCGGGCTACCTGCAGTCGATCCGCTTTGACCTTGCACCGGGTGGGGTTTGCCCAGCCGCCGCGTCACCGCGACGCTGGTGCGCTCTTACCGCACCATTTCACCCTTGCCGGCCCGCCGTTCACGTGGGACGGCGGACGTCGGCGGTTTGTTTCTGTGGCACTTTCCCGCGGGTTTCCCCGGGTCGATCGCTCGACCACCCTGCCCTTCGGTGTCCGGACTTTCCTCGAGGACCTCTCGGCCCCCGCGGCTGCCTGACCTGCCCGTCCACGGTAGCGCTCGGAGGGTGCGGTGTAAAGCGCCGCATCCCGAGGGAGCATCTGCCCATCCTGATGGGCACCTGAGGAGCACCGTGCGCGGCCTGAGTGACACGACAGCAGGCGTGGATCACTCCTCGCAATGTCGCGAGGCCGCGCCTCGGCGGACATACCTCGGCAGACGGGCAGTCTCGGCGCTCAGACGCTCCTGAGCAGCCCGACGACGCGCCCGAGCACCTTCACGTCGGTACTGAGGATCGGCTCCATCGTGTCGTTCTCAGGCTGCAGCCTGATGTGGTCGGACTCGCGGAAGAAGCGCTTGACCGTGGCCTCTTCGCCGAGCAGCGCGACGACGATGTCGCCGTCGCGCGCGGTGTTCTGCGAGCGCACCACCACGTAGTCGCCTTCGAGGATGCCGGCGTCCTTCATCGAATCACCCCGGATGCGGAGCAGATACTGGCCATCTCCACCACCGGCGATCTCGGGCACGGACACGTACTCCTCGACGTTCTCCTCAGCGAGCACCGGCGCCCCCGCGGCCACCGAGCCGACCAACGGCAGGCTGTCGGGACGCACGATCCCGCGCACGCTTCCCACGGCGGCGCCCGCCGCGCGATCCAGCAGCTCGATCGCGCGCGGCTTGGTGGGATCGCGGCGCAGCAGACCGATCTTCTCGAGGTTGGCCAGATGCGCGTGCACGGTCGAGGACGAGGCCAGCCCGACGGCCTTGCCGATGTCACGCACCGTCGGCGGATAGCCGTACTTGGCCGAATGCTTGCGAATGAAGTCGAATATCTCCTGCTGGCGCTTGGTCAGATCCATGATTTGCCTGTTCCGCTCCCTGTGTGGTTCGGTGGACGGGGGACCTCGACGAACATGTGTTCGTACACTAGCGCTCCGTGTGGACGGATGCAAGGGATGGATGCCTTTCATCGGTCTCGGCGCTGGCTGCGAGCCCGCGACGACGGGCCATCCGGCCGGCCGTCAGGGGTCTGCCTGGGCGCCTGCTCGACCCACTGGCCCGGTCGGAGCGCGGCTATACTCGGCTCCTCTGCGCCTGTGGCGGAATTGGTAGACGCGCAAGGTTGAGGGCCTTGTGGACCGCTTGGTCCGTGGTGGTTCGAGTCCACTCGGGCGCACTGAAAAAGCCCCACAAACCGGGGCTTTTTCAATATCCGCTTGCATCTACCTTCGACGCGCGCTACTGTTCGGATTGTTGCCAATGGCAACTCCGAACAGTTTTCCGAACATCTCTGTGCCGATGTTCGGACGAAGGAGGTCGGGATGAGCTACAGCGATACGAAGGGCGGATGGGAGGTCAGGTGGCGAGACGCCACTGGCCGTCAGCGCTCGCGACGGTTCAAAGCCGAGGAGACGGCGAGAGAGTTCGACGAGTCGATCCACGATCACGAGCGGGCAGATCGCCGCAGGGAGCCTCGACACGGACAGGGCGGCGGGGTTTACTCCTACGAGACGGGATCGGGCACGAAGTGGCGGTACGTCGCCCGCCGTTCGGACGGGTCGCAGACGAGCAAGCGCGGGTTCACGAGCGAGAAGGCTGCACGAGACGCGCGACGCAGGATCGTCGAGCAGCAGGAGCGGGGCGAGCTGCGCCACTCAAAGCACACGTTCGGGAGCTGGTGGGAGGAGTGGCTGGCGCGGCGCAAGGCTCACATCGAGCCAGGGTCATGGGCGGATTACGAGGTGCACGGCCGCAAGCGCCTGGTGCCGGTCCTGGGCTCGATCCCGCTCGGCCGTCTGGAGGAGTCGGCGATCCGCGAGCTGGTGGATGTGATGGCCGAGGAGATCGAGGCCGGCAAGCTGGCGCCGAAGACGGCTAACAACGCGCTGGCGACGCTGGTGGTGTGCCTCAACGGCGCCGTCAAGGAGCGCGAGCTCGTCCGCAACGCGGCCCTTCAGATGGAGCGCTTTCGCGATGACGAAGTCGAGCGCGACTACCTGCGCCTGCACGAGATCCCGGTGTACCTGGACGCGTGCTCAGACCTGTACCGGCCGGTCGCGGAGGTGCTCGCCGGGGCCGGGCTGCGCGTGTCGGAGGCAACAGGACTGCAGATACAGGACCTGGAACTCAGCGAGACGGGCGGCGCGATCGTCGTGTATCGCTCACGCAAGCTGTCGGCGACAAAGCAGACGCGCATCGGCTCGACGAAGTCGGACAGGTTCCGGCGGGTGGAGATCGGGCCGAGGCTGTCGAGAACACTGTCAGACCAGGTGACCCGTCGGGCGGAGACGGCCGGGGGCGAGCAGCCGAAGGCGGTGCTGTTCGTGATGCCGATACGCTCGCTGAAAGGCGCGCAGGGGCGCTGGGAGGGCCACGGAGCGGGCCAGCCGATGGATCGCACGACGATCAGCCGAGACTGGCACAAGGCGGCGCTGCAGGACGCCGGCCTGCGCGACATGCCGCTGCATGCCCTGCGCCACACTGCGGCCGCCGCGTGGCTGGCGGGTGGCAACTCCCTGATGTACGTGCAGCGCCAGCTGGGACACTCGAGCATCACGACGACCGAGCGCTACTACGGCCATCTGGAGCGCCATGTGCTGGCCGCCGGCGCGAACGCCACCGAGGAAGCCATCGCCCGCGCCGCCAAGCGCGCCGCGTAGGACTTGATGTCATGCGCAAGCTGAGGAAAAGAAGCCCAGCGGGTTCACGACATGGCTGGCCTTTCAGCCCAGAACCTCCGACACAGGCTCCGGCCAGTCAAGTCCCTACGCCCGCGCCAAGTCCTGCTTCCCTCGCGTAACCACCCCCACGCGAGCGCCCAGCGGCGCCAGCAACGCGGCTAGCGTGCCGGCGGTCGGGTTGGTCTGGCCGCGCTCGATGCGTGAGATCTCGCCCTGGTCGATGCCGGAAGCGACGGCCAGCTGCTTCTGTGTGAGATTGCGCTTCTTTCGCAGCTCGCGCACCTCACGGGCCATCGCGTAGTGAGCGTTGAAGGCGTCCCAGCGCGCGAGCGCCTCCGGACCGCCGGCCTTCGCCTTCTGCTCAACCTCGCCGATGTAGTCGTCGAACTTCGTGGCCATCATGAAACTCCAGTGTTAGGACCAGCAACGATTATGCAGCATACTACATATTTGCTCAAGACCGTGGCTTACCGCGAGACCGGCCTCGCCCTCCTGCCCGCTTGGTGGCGATCTTCTCCCGGGCCCGCCAACGCGTCAGACGCTGCTTGGCGCGCTTGATCTCAGCGTTCTGGCGCTTGGCGCTCGGTTCCTTGCCCTTGTCGTAGCCGGCCAGCAGCAGAACGACCTTCTTGCCGTGGGCATGGCAGAAGACCCGCAGCAGGATGGCGGTATGAGCCTCCTGCAACTGCTCGGGGACCGGCAGACCGCGCTCGCGCAGGATCGTCGCCGCATCATGGCGCACCCGGAACTCGAAGATGCCGGGGGCGCCCTGCACCCACTTCCCCCACGCGGAGCTACAGACCCCGATGCCCTCATACGCGAGTACATTGCGCAACGCCGCCGCCAACGCCTGCTCCTTGAACTCGTCCAGCCCGCGCAGGAAATCAAGCACCGGCTCGCGCCTGTCCTCCTCATAGAACTCAAGCGTCCACCCCGGGCTGCTCATGATGATTCGGCGCTCATTATGAGTCCGCGCAACGGCTCTCGAGAACGGGAGCGGAGCCACAATCCACATCCCGACCGCCACGGATCGCCGACGTAGCCACACTCCGTCCCCCGGGCCGCCAGGCGGCCCGGGCCTCATCCAGCCATCGTTCGACGTCCTCGGCGACGAACCGAAGCGGTCCGTCCTGTCCGCCGATCCGGATCGAGGGAATCCGCCCTCGCTGCGCGGCGTCATAGACCCAGGCCCGGGAGACGCAGAGATCCCGAGCGAGGTCGGAAGGCCGGAGCAGGGCCGGTATCACAGCCGAGTCTCTATCTCCTCGATCCACGCGAGCACGGCCGAGCGCCGGTAGCGCACGTACCGCCCGAGCGATATGTGCGGGATCTTGTGCGCGCGGGTCTGGGTGTAGACCCAGGCCGTGGTGACGCGCAGCAAAAGGGCGACTTCTCCGGCGGTCATCAGCTCGAAGGGGTCGCCCAGCCCTCGCCCGGCTCCGCGGTCCCTGTCCCCCGCTCAATGATCTGTCCTGTGCTCATCGTGCGTCTCCTGTGTCATGTACTTCAGCGCGAACCATTCGCGGGTGTGGGCGCTTAGCGCCCGGCTCCGTCCCGTCGCTGCGCCTCCCACCCGTCGATCACGTGCCATCCGTCCCCGCGGCGCTCGAACACGGTGCCCTCGTTGCGACTGAGGTGCGCGTGAGCGTTGGCGGCCGGTACCTCAAGCGCTGCCGCGATCTCTGCGGGCATCGCCCCCGGGTGAGCGGCGACGTACTCCGCGACCTGCTCCCAGCGAACCCGCTTCTTCGTATCGGCTCCACCGTCGAGTGCGGCCAGTGCGCGGGTCAGGCGCTCGCGGCGCTCGACCAGCTCGTCATAGGGCGCGAGTTCTCGCTCGACGGCGTCGAGTTCGCGCGTGATCCCGCGGCGCGCCGCGTTGAACCCGCCCCGCACATCCCGTCTAGGAGCCATCCGGCGACCTCCTTAGATCAACATTGACAATCAACATTTGTTCACTACTATAGCCCATAAACATGAGTCTAGGAAAGGGAGCGGACGATGTCAAGGGCAATCGAAGATCACAAGCGCCACCAGGACTGGGGCCCAAACCACCAGCACATGAGAGCCCCGTGGGAACGGGAGCGCTCCCCGTTCTGGCAACTGCTCGGCTGGTTCCTGGCAGCGGCGTATCTACACACGATCATCGACAACAAAGGAAGCACTGGGGAGGAGTTCACGTGGTGCTTGCAGGTCATGGCGCTCGCCTGGGTCGTCAAACGGGCCATCCGGGGTGTCCGCGAAGAACGCATCCCGACCGACTGGCTCATACGGATCGTGCGGGCCGTCGCTTCGTGGATTGCGGTCCAGTTCGCTCGCCGAGCCCCGATGGCGCTGCTGGAGCGCATACCTGCCATGAACAGCGCCGAGCCTCAGGACTGGGACTACGAACCACCCTCCCCGGCACAGGAAACGCGCTGGAGGATCGAGCGCAAAGGCGGCGGCGTGTACCTCGGAGTCACCAAGGACGGCGATTGGATCGCGGCGGACCCCGAGAGCGCGGTGATGGTGCTGGGCCCGCCAAGGAGCGGCAAGACCAGCGCCGTGATGATCCCGGCGATCCTCGGAGCATCGGGACCGGCGATCAGCACGAGCACCAAGCCCGACGTGATGAAAACGACCAGACGCGCCCGCGCACAGCTGGGCGAAGTGTGGCTGTTCGATCCCGCGGGCGGCGAGAAGCGCCGAACGGCGTCAGGCGCCTGCGCTGGTCCCCGATCGCGGCGGCAGCGACCTGGGATCAGGCGCTGATCATGGCCAGAGCGATGACGGCCAGTACAAAGGCCGGGAAGGGCACGACCAACGAGAATCACTGGTCAGAGCGCGCCGCGGCCCTGCTGGCTCCCCTCCTCTACGCCGCCCACCTGACGAGCAAGCCGATCGAGGAAGTCCTGCGCTGGACGCTGCGCCAGGACACGAGCACGGCCTTGCAAGCACTGGCCGAGCAGAACAAGGACAGGGTGGCCACGGACGTGCTGATCGGGATCGAGCGCACTGACGCCCGGGAGCGCTCCAGCATCTACAGCGCCACCGCCGGGGTGCTCGCCGCCTACAACGCCGACGCGACCAGAGCGAGCGCGAAGGACCCGAACTTCGACCCCAAGCAGTTCGCGCAAGGCACAGACACCATCTACATCACCGCACCCGAGCACAAGCAGGCGCTGTGCGCTCCACTGATCGTGGGATTGCTGGAGCAGATACGCCACGCCGTCTATGAGCAGACACACAGCCAAAGCCCGGGCAAGCGGATGCTGTGGGCACTGGACGAGGCGGCGAACATCGCGCCGATCCACGACCTCCCCGCACTACTCTCCCAGGCCGGCGGGCAGAACCTGCAAGTGTAGTCCTGGATTGAAGCGGCAAGGCACGCCGAACCTCGCGAAAGGAGCGTGCCTTGCCGGCTGTTGAGACTACCCCTGCTCGTCCGCTGCCAACGATCTGGGAGGTACCTGACGATCTCTGGGAGGAGATCGAGCCGATGATCGATGGCTTCTATCCGTTTGCTCGGACTGGCCGTCCCAGAGCCGATTTGCGGCTGGTGCTGGATGGGATCATCCATCGCCTGCGCTCTGGTTGCCAGTGGGGTCAGCTACCAGAGCGTTTTGGTGCCTCATCGACAGTTCATGGCTGGTTTCAGCGCTTCGCCGCGGATGGGTTACTGGAGGGGATATGGGCCTACCTGGTCAGGGAGTGCGAGGAGTTGGGCGGTGTCCACTGGGAGTGGCAGGCCGCCGACGGCGTGATGGGCAAGAGCCGCCACGAGGGTGGTGCCAGAGGCCCAAACCCCACTGATCGAGCCAAGATGGGCACCAAGAAGAGCGTTTTGGTTGAGCAGCACGGTGGACCGCTCGGCGTGGTCATCGCCGGTGCCAACGTGCACGACACCAAGCTCTTGGCGCGGACGATCGACGCGGTCGTGTCGCACGCCCCGACTCCGAGAACATCATCCAGAACCTCTGCTTGGACAAGGGATATGACAACCCGACAGGGCGGGCGGCGTGTGTCGCCGGTGGCTACGTCGCGCACATCCGACGCATCGGTGAGGAGAAGCTCAACGACTGGGGCCACAAGACCCACCCCGCCCGCAGATGGGTCGTCGAGCGCACCATCGCATGGTTACAACGCTGCCGCGCACTGCTCATCCGCTACGACAAGAACCCCACCAACTACCTCGCCTCATCCAACTCGCCAGCGCCCTGCTCTGGTACCGACGCCGCCACCAACTCCAACACCCCGGAGAGTTTTCGGACGGTTACTTAAGGTAGTCGGAGCCGGCGTGGGTCGGACGGGCACCCTCTCACTGAAGCTCGCACTCGAGCAGCTGCTCGGAGGTCGTTGCCACCACATGGTTGAGATCATCGGCGATCCCGCTCAGGCGTCCGGGTGGGCCGACGCGGTCGATGGCCGTGATGTTGACTGGCAGGACCTGTTGAGCGGCTACGTTGCACAGGTCGACTGGCCGGGAGCCTCCTTCTGGCGTGAGATCTCCGCGGCGAATCCCGAGGCGCTCGTGTTGCTCTCCACCCGCGAGCCGGACGCCTGGTATCGCAGTGCGTCCAACACGATCTTCCAGCCTGTTGCCGTTGCTCCGCCTGGACTTGAGCAGTGGTTCGGGACGACACTCCACAAGATGTTCGAGGAGCGCTTCTCCGATGATCTGGAAAACCCGACCAAGATGATGGAAGCGTTCGAGCGCCACAACGCTGAGGTACGCGCAGGCGTCCCCGCAGACCGCCTGCTCGAGTGGACGGTGTCTGACGGCTGGGAGCCGATCTGCGAGCGACTGGGCGTGGCCGTCCCGAACGAGGCATTTCCCGCCACCAACAGCACGAACGAAACGCGCGCGATCCTGGGCATGGCGGCGTTGTAGGAAGCGGCAGAGTCCGCGGTGGGCTGAAGGCTCCCGCCAACCTAGGGCGTGTCAGGGGCCCGGCTCGCGGGCCTGCCCCAGCGCGTTCTTGCTCGAAGCCGCCGGCCTGCGCTTCGCTTGGAATGCAACTGTCTAGGGCGGCGGTGATCCGCGGCCTGAATGCGAGGATTGTCGGATGGACGCTGACGAGCGACTGCGTGCTGGCCGTCTGGCGGCGCAGCGGCTGACGCCGGCAACGGCGTGCAGGAGCGCCGAGGAAGCGGCGTTGGCTGTAATCGGCGTCCAGGCTCAGGATCTGCGCGCCGCGGCTCTTGCACTGCGCTCGCGCGTGCCCGGCCTCACCCGAAGCGCCGTCCGCGCCGCGCCGCTCCTGCGCACGTGGACGGTCCGCGGCACGGTGCACCTGATTGCGGCGTCCGATCGCCCCTGGCTGCACGCGCTATTCGCCAGGCGAAATGCCCGCGTGTTCGGCGCGCGCTTCGCGCGCTTCGGCATCGTGGAGGAGGTAAACGCCATGCGCGGGGACGTCGTTGAGCTCTGCGGCGAGCGTCCCCGCGACCGGCCGTCGCTGCTGCGCGCGCTGGTCGAGCGCGGCCACCCGTCGCTCGAGCAGGGTCCGATCAACACATTCGTTCCGTGGCTCTCGACGCAGGGGCTCATCGTCACCGACACTGCCGGCCTGCTGCACGCAGCCGATCCGCCCCCGGCGGTCGACCTCGACGAGGCACTCGCGATCCTTGGCGCCCGCTACCGCGCAGGCTACGGCCCCTGCGACGCAACCGACCTCGCGAAGTGGTCCTCGCTGCCCATCACACAGGCGCGCCGGGCGCTCGAAGCCGCCGGACCGCCGAGCGACGTTGACCTGTTGCCCACCGATGACACACCGCCCTGTCTGCTGCTCGCCGCCTTCGACACGCTCATGCTCGGCTACCGCACTCGCGAGCCATTCGTCGTCGCCGAGGACGACCATCACATCCTGAGGGGCGGTGGGATGCTCAAACCCGTCGTACTCAATCGCGGAGCAGCAACGGGTACTTGGTCCATCAAGAAGGGCCGTCCCGAGCCGACGTGGTTCGCGCGGCCCACGCCCGCTCCGGCGCTCGCCCGCGAGACTGCGGACATCGAACGCTTCCTTGCATCGTAGCTGCGGGTAGCTCCATGGAGCAGGTCGCGCGGCTCCCGCTTTCGGGAAGTGCGAGTGTCGAGCACGTGTCGCGCTCACGCATTACGGTGGACGAGCAGTCAAGCCGACGCCCGGATGCCGCGCTCCTTCTCCACGCCAAGCAAACAGCCTGCTCGAACCGCCGGACCCACCGCAAAGCAGCAGTCCCGCGCTGGGTACTCGTGCTCGTGCTCGGGACGGGTCTCTGGCGAGACGAGGCGAGCGCCTGCCGCATTGCGCGAAGCAAGCCTGCATCTTCAGCGGGGATTGTGGGCGCGAGCCGCCCCTCTTGCGATCGTGGACTCACAGGACTGACCTGCGGGTAAGGTGCGGGAATGGACCAGGATCGGGCGGCAGACTTCGTTAGGCGCTTCTCGGAGTTCTGGCAGGCGCCTGCGGTCGAGCACCTCGACACAGTGCTGGCACCCGACGCCCGCCTCTCCGCACCGATGGTCTCGACCACGTACGGACTGCAGGCGGGCAAGCGCACCTTCGCCGACCTCTTCGAGCTGATGCCTGACATGACCGCCGAAGTCCACCGCTGGGGCGCCACCTCCGATGGCGTTCTTATCGAGTTCACGGTTCGTGGTACAGCAAGCGGAGCCCCCATTTCTTGGCAATCGGTCGACCGCTTCGTCCTCAACGAGGACGGGCTCGCCACCGAGCGGTTCACCTACTTCGATTCCTTGCCACTGGTGCTGGCCCTGGTTCGAAACCCCCGAACGTGGCCTGGGTTCACTCGCAGCCGCATCAAACAGATGCGCCGCTAAGCCTGGGCAAGAATGAGAACAGCATGACTGGCCGGAGGCCGCGCCTCGCAAACACCGCAATCGACTGGCTCGTACGTACGATCGGCCCAACCAAAATTACCCCGGCGCCCCGTCCAGATCGCCTAGAGGCTTGATGTGGGTTTAGCGTCCGTCGTAGGCGGTGGGTGCGGTGGGTGGGCGGCCGGTGAGGGTGTTGATGAGCATGGCGAGGGTTAGTGCGAGTAGTCGTTGGGCGATGCGTTGCGCGAGGCCGGGGAGGGTCTTAGCGAGATGGGTCTCCATCCGCATCTGACGCTTCAGGGTGGAGAACACCGACTCGATCACGAGCCGGATGCGGGCCTTGGTGATCTCGCCTGGCGGGCGTTGCCCGAGCTTGTGTTTGTCTGGGACGACCAGATCAACATTGATGAGCTGGAGGGTGTCGTGGTACTCGCGGCCGCGATAGCCGGCGTCAGCGAACATGAGTGTGTCGGGATGCGCGGTCGCTAGCCGGAAGACACCCTCGCGCTCGTTCTCGTTCGCGGGTCGCAGGTCATAGCCGAGTGGTGCACCGTGACGGTCGCAGATCAAAAGCAGCCGCATACCCCAGTACCACTGGCTCTTTGACGCGCAATACCCGTAGCTGGCGTGCCCAGCGACAGATCCGCCGATGCAGATCCAGAGCTTCCAGAGGTGCCCAAGCTTCCTGTTGTTCCGCCAGAGGTACTCGATTGTGGACCCTCATGCGGTGGCACGAGCCTTACATGGAGACTTGCCCCATAGGCTTTGCTCGTCTTTCCACTCGTCGACGCCGTGAACCCCGGCGTGAACGCCAGCCCCGCGCAGTCCCCGACCTGAAACGGACTCGACACAGCAGCCCTCGCCCCGTCGACGCCCGTCACCGTCCCCGTCACAGCCATCGGGTTGCAGTTCGTCGGGTTGAACGTGAACCCCGCACGGTCGATCGTCACGTTGACCTGCTTGATCTGCAGAGGGATCCCGTCCAGGATCGTCGGGAACGGGTCTCGTACCTTCCGTGACCTGTCTCGTACCTAGCAGGTCGATATAGATAGCTGCCCTAACAACGACAGTACCGAGGTCAAACGGGCGGGCGGGCACATCAATCATCGGGGTGACGATCGACAGGCCGAACGGAGCTCCCTTGTAGGGACCGGTGAGGTAGACCTTGCCTCCAGTGACCGTGAACGGATCAGATCCCACACCAGCGCCCACCGTGTCTTCCCCGATCAAGCTTTCCGCACCACACGTACCGGCGTTCGCCTGCGCTTCCCCACTCCGGGACACCCGCGACCTTCCCGACCAGCCCAGCTCAACCAGCACCCCTACGCCCTCTGCCGCTCCATGACCTCCCCAGACTCCCGCCAACTCACCTCCTCAGACTCCCGCCACCAGCCCCGCTATCCGCCCGGCGAGCAGCCGCCTCACGCCCCTAACGACCCGCTCACCACCGCGCTCCCTCAGCGCCCCCGCTCCATGCTCACCGACGCCCTCAGCGACCGCCTCACGCTCCACGCTCACCACCGCGCTCCCTCAGCCCACTTCGTCCGCCGCAACCTCACGCAGCCCCGACCCTCACCTCTCCCGTCCCCCCATCAGGCAGACGCGGACTATGCCGATCTTGGCTCCACGTCTGCCGCCATCAGCCCCCATCCCGGCAACAACCATCCATGTAATCGCACGACAGCCCGGAGATGTTCGTGGATTCCTCGCCGAGGGGCTTTTAGCGAGCGAAGCGAAGTCGAGTCACGAGGAACATCGGAGGGTGAAGTGCCTGAAGCGAGCGGATGCGAGCGGTCTCCAGAACTACGAAGGAATTTGTGGGTTTGCCCCGCCTCCCAACGCCCTCACGCAGCCACCGCCCTCTACCGCGCCCAGTCAACCTCGCCTGTGCCTCCACCACACTCAACCAGCGCCCCCTAGCTGACCCCTCGCTACGCACCCTCTCAAGCCTCGCCACCCACGCTCCCACCACGCTCATCCCGGCGCAACCAACGCCCTCTGCCGCTCACCGCAACCCACTCACCTCACCGGCCTCAACGCCTCAGCCACCGGCCTCACACCACGCTATCCGCAGACCCGCTCCGCGCAAATTCTCCTGCAAATCCCCGAGTCAACGCAGCTGGCAGCTGCTTGCAGGCACGCAGGCCGACGCCCTTTCACCGGTGTCGAGCACGCGATCGTTGGGGTTTGAGAGCGCCCTGCGCACGAGATCGGTCGGACCTCATTTCGCCGTGCAGGCGCTCAACGCCGGTGGCACACCACTCGGGCGGTCGCTCACTGTGATGGTGTGAAACTCAAGCTATGCCTATAAGTACGAGCCACGCCGGTCCTCCTTGACCGGCGTGGCCGTGACGATAAACAAACTCATTATGAATTAGGACGCTGTCACAGCCCAGCTGCCCCAACCGATCGCAAACGCTTCTGCTTCGGGAGTAAAGTTGAGCGTGGCGCCATTCGTACCTGCTCCCTGCCCTTTCGCCGAGAACCATTCTTCCGCGCTCACGCCGGGGGGATAGATCGCGGTTCTAGCCGTTTCACCTTCAAGGATAACGCCACCGACAACTCCCTGATATATACAGAGGTTACCCGGATCTGCCTTCGGTTCCTTGACCGTACCTGGACAGGCCGCAACGGTTTCTTTGGTCCCACGAAATGGACTTCTGACCCCGCCAACGGTTCGGCGAGCGGTATTGGGAATGATACAGCGGTAATGAAGAATCCCTGTTTAGTTTCGGCCGAAAAACCCCAGGTGCCGGTCTCGGTCTTGCCAGAGGGAAGGGTCGAGGTGAAGCCTGTTTTCCCGTTGCAGATGCTGCCACCGGGGGTGAGCTTGACACCACCGTTTCCTGCGCATTCGCTTTCACTGGTTGCGATCGTTTTAGCGCTCACGCTGGTTCCGTTAGTACCATTGGTGCCGTTTATACCGTCGCTGCCGTTGGTGCCAGCATTGCCTTGCGGACCCCCTGGCCCTGTGGCTCCTGCTGGGCCGGCGGGGCCAGCCGCGCCCGTCTTGCCCGCGGGGCCGGCGGGGCCGCGGGGGCCTGCCTTGGTTTTGGCCTTGGCCTTGGCCTTGGCGGTCGTGGCGGTTGGGCCCCGTGCGCCCACGCGTGAGGGGCTGCTACCGCCGCCGGTTGCGGCGAAGGCTCCGCCCGTTAGGGCAAAGACGAGGGCGACGAACGCCATGGCGGTCGCGGCGTTGAAGTGTCTGCGGATTTTCGAGAACATCGGGTGGTTCCTCTCACTTCGGGTTAACAGCGCGCGGCCTTTGATGGTCGTACACGCGAGATTTACGTTCCAGGGGGATCTACGAGTCGCTATTTCCTCGCGTGCGCCCCCTCCCCGTGCACGCCACCACGCCCGGCCCCCTTCCTGGCCTTCTTGGCTGTCTTTTTCTTGATGGCCTTGTGTGCTTTCGGACAGCCGGTGATGCTGACGGTCGTGGTCTGATGGGTTTCTGCTCCGTTCTGGGCGATGAAGCTCGTCGGCATCGCGAGCGTCGTCGGCCGGCTCGTCCTGACGGTCTCCTTCACGCGTTTGGTCTTGCCCTTGACGCGTTTGGTGACGGTCTGCTTCACGGTCATCGTCGTGTCGGCGCGCAGAGGTTGCCGTTCGCCGCCAGCGCCGAGTAGTTGCCCTCGGGCAGCGTCAGTTCGAAGCTTGACACCGGCTGGTCGGGGACCGCCTTGAACGTGCTCGACGTGATCCCGGATTTGCTGATGAACGTGTAGCCGACGAGGTCGATCGTGACCCCATAGCCCTGCAGGACCATGATCAGGTTCGGGAACGCTTCGCCACCGTTGCTCACGAAATACACCGGCCCTTCGAGCGGGACGGGCAGGATCGGGGTGATCGCCTTCGCCGTGCCGATCAGCGAGGCCGCGGGGCACCCCGCCGGGTTGGCTTTGAACTGCGCCGCGTACACGCCTTCTGCAACGTCGTCAGGCGCGAGGGGAGCTGCTTGGGGAGCTCCACTTTGACCTGTTTGATGTTCGCGTCGTTACCGAGCGCGTTGGGTGGGTAGGTGAGCTTCACGTGCAGGCTCGCGCCGTTGGCTTTGCTCGTCTTCGCGCTGGTCGAGACGGCGAATTTGGGTTCGAACTTGAGGCTCGAGCAGTCCGCGGCCTGGAATGGGTCGTGCTCACGGGGTCGTGTCCGCGGGGTTGGCCGGTTCGCGCCGTCGCCGATCACGGTCGCGACGAGCTCGCTCGGGTCGCAGCTGGTCGGGTTGAGCATGAAGTTGTGGCCTGTTGATGTAGACGCGGATGTCGCGCACGTGCACGACGATCCCGTCGATGATGTGCGGGATCTGATCGGCCGCGCCCGCGGGGATGCTGACCGGCCGCGGTTTCGGGGTTGATATCGAGCGGGAGGTGTATGACGACGGTGCCGAGGTCGAACGGGCCGACGTCGCGCGGCGGTGATCGCCACGATCGAGAACGGCGCGCCGTCGAACGGCCCGGCCAGGTAGATCTTCCCGGGGTGTCTGCGCGAGCACGCAGCCGACGCCGGCTCCGGCGATCGTGTGGCCGATTTCCTAGCCGGCGGGGCACGCGGGTTCGTTTCCTCTTGCACGCCGGTCTGTCGCTCGCGCGACGCGCGATCTCCGCTTCCGAGCAGAACGGGACACCCGTCAGGTTCGCCGTCAAGCCCGGCCGGTAGCTGCGGTCGCGAACCCCGTGATCTCCTGTTCGCCGTCGTTGCGGGTGATGCGGAGGTCAGAACGGGCTGTACGACGCCCGCGTTGTTGTTCGGGTGCCGGCGCGATCACCTGCGGATTGAACGGCGGAACGCCACCCGAGGGGCACGCGCCGCCTTCAAAGCTCTGCGTGATCGCGAACGGGCTCGAGCTGGATCGAGCACGTTTTCCGCCGGTTCCGACCACGGGCTGAGCTCGCGCCGCGACCGTGTAGTTGTCCCGCATGCGGGCGGGCTGACCAGCGGCGAGGTCGCGCCCTGGTTGAACTTGAACTGAACGTCGCTGAACGGCACCGGCGGCAGACCCCCCAGACCGCCGGCATACCCCCGAGCGCGGCGTGGCCTTCGAAGGTCGTCACCAGCCTGCCCGTCTGCGGGTCCGCTTCGACCTTGCCCGCGACCTTCACGAGCACCCCGCGTCCGGAAGCGCGCGACGACATACAGCGCGAGCAGCGACCTGAACTGGATGACCGGGTTCGCTGAAGCGGGTTGGCGTACGGCTGCGCGGAGGAACACCGACCAGTTGCTTTTCCGCCGGACGGCGTTTTGATTTCGACCGTGCCGAGCTTCGACTCGTTCGGGCAACCCCTCGCTTGTCGGATTTTTCGAGCCTTCTTCTGTGCATACTCCGCCTGCTGCACGCCGCCAGACCCGCGCCCGCGGAGGGGTTGACCGTCATCCCTTCCGGCAACGTCACGACGGCCTTCTTCAAAGTGGAGGTAGCCAGACCTTCGGCGTTTTCATAGGTCTGCTTGACATCCGAGGTTGACGTTCAACCCGGTCGGCGCATCGCGCGCGTTCGGTGGTCGGTTCCGCCGTGAACACGCCGGCAAGCTCAAGCCGGTCACAGCCCACGATTGGCCCGAAGGGCATCCCGGGGGCTTCGTTTCCCCGCCCTGCTGCCACGAGTGTCACATGGAAGCTGGCTTCAGCGGTTCCCGCGCACGACGTCGGGTTCGTGAAAAACGGGACGCGGCGCGACTTCGAGGACGCACCAAAATGATCATCGATCAATTCTATTTCTGGCTTCCAGCGCCAGGGATCGTGGATCGCGGCTGCGCGGGACACCCCACACCGTCAGCGAGACAGCGTCGAGCTCGCTACGCCGGCTCGCGGGTTATCGTGAAACGCGACCCGTAGACCGTAATCGCCCGGGCGTACCGATACGTTCCCCTGGATGTCGAATTCGGTCGAAGCGACGTTGAACCCGAACTTCGCGACTTCACCCGGGTTCGGCGCAAGGTTATAGACCGCCTCGCTTTCCATTTTCGTGACCGATTCGGTCTCGAATCGCAGGGATACGGTCGTGACCCCGATTTGCGTGTCGGCGGGCATCTCCGCTGGTTGAACGTCTGCGGCGCGCACGTCGGGGTGTCGACCAGATCGCCCGCGAAACCAGACGGCCTTCGGTGACGATATCCTCGGGGTCACCCGCAAGCGAACCCCTGACGTTCACCGTGTTAAACGCGACCGAAGTCGTGAAATCGGGGTGCGCACCGGCCTGTAAGCTCGACAACGCCGTGCTGGCCACCACCAGGAGCGACACCGAACCCAGCCGGCGTTTCGGAGATCACCGTCGGCGCGCTCACCGACGCGTCGGGCGCACCACCACCCGCGACCCGCACCACATTCGTGACAGACCCCGGTTCACTCGACACCACATCCACCGGAAACGTGAGGACCAGCGTATCCTCAGGAACGACAACACCCGTGAACGTACACGCAGCAAACGTGCATTTGAATTTCGCGCCAGAAGCTTCCCGATGACTGTTGGCCAGCTGATCCACACCCGATGCGCCCGCCGGCGCGAGCGTGAGCCCGTCCGGCAAAACATCTGAGACCGTGACCGGTTCGCCATCGCTCGCAGCACCACCGGTGTTCGTAACCGTCACCTCATAGGCATCTTCGCCGCTCATGTTACCCGGTGTGAAGTTCGTCGGAGCGGACACCGACGTCACGGTCCACTGCGGGCCCGTTTCCGCAGCCGACGCCGCGGCAGGAGCAGACAGGACCAGCACACCGATCGCGAGCAAGAATGGCGTCAATCTCTTGAGCATGGTTATCTCCTCCCTTTGCTGGAGCGCTTATCGAGCTTCTTCACCGATTTCCTTGCCTTCGCTTTCACCCTTGCGCATTTTCCGTGATTGAGCCGCTTACCCCTCGCGCATTTGGTCGTCTTCTTCTTTGTCTTCGTCTTGGCCGGGGTCGTAAGAGGCGCGGGAGCGATATTCCCCGCACCTGAGAACGTCAGTGAGCCAGGGGTAGCATCGATTGGCTCTGGTGGTGGGTTTTGGCAGGCGGCGCCTTCGCATGGGCCCCTGCCGCCCGGCACCGGGAAGCCACCGTCGATGCGCGCGTCGTACAGATCGCCCGAGGTGTCGGTGTCTTCGGGTACCAAGCGCGCATGAGTCCCGAAGAACACGTTCGAGCCATCGGCGCTCGCACCGAGGAAGAACGAGGGGGCGGGGTCATCGCCTGAGCTGATCAAGGACACACAGCCCTGCGCAAGCTGGCAGCCGGCAGCGCCCTGTTCCGGCTTGCAACCGGATGCGTCGTGCGCCTCCCACTCAAAGACGTCGAGCGTATGATTTTCGGCCTGTGTCACGAGCGGATCGGCCGAGTCGAAGAACACGCACAGGCCGTCATCGGACATCGCGCGCACCGGGCCACCCGCAGGCAGGAATGAGCCCGCGGCATGCGCGAAGAACGCATTGGAGTCCGGCCGCGCACCGCTCCGATCGCAAGAGATGCAGACCGGGTTATCGGGCACACCGGGCTCGCCGTGAGAGACCGGCAGCTCGGAGTCATAGCGGTAGACCTCACTGCAATGCCCGATTTTCGCTTCCTGCGTGTCATACTTCGGGCAGGCGCCGGGAGTAGCTTCCACCGTGTCGTAGCCCGTCGGTTCGCTTCTCGCGGCGAACAGCAGGTAGCGACCGTCAGGCGTCGTGTACCAGTTCGCAAGCGTGAGGAGTGCCGCACCGCCTTCGTCTATGCCCATGTGTGCACTTTGCTCCCACGCACCAGCGTTCCGCGCCGGGTAGTCAGTCATGTTCACCGTCGCGATATACACCGTCTCGCTGGTTGCGGTGTCATACCCGTAGAGGTTGACCGGTCCGCGGAGTGATTCCTCTTTCAGCACCGGCGCCCCGGGCGCGAGTGCGCCGAACGCGGTGAAGTAGACCGTCGAGCCATCGCTGGAGATCGCGGGGACCGTCCAAATGTGCGCGCCGGCGCTGCCCGGTTCAAGCGCGGGACTACCCGCATCGCCCGCCGAGATGCGCGTCAGCTTGCAACCCACACCCGTAGGTTCCTGCACGATTTCGCACTCGTACAGTTCGGGTTCGTGCAGTTCCAGTTCGGCGGCTTCTTTGGTCAGCTCGCCCTGGGTGATGAAGAACACCCTCGAGCCATCTTCGGAAGCGCCGACATAGACCGCCGGACGGCAGGCTTCTTCAAGCGCGGCACAGGTGGGGTCAGATACGCCTTTTTCGGGTTTTGAGACCTCGATCGTCTGCCCGCCGGAGCGCATGTAGAGCTGCGGCGCATCGACCAACGGGCTCGCCGATCCGCCCCAGCAGCCATGACCGTCGCCCACCGCGTACGGGTCGGGCGCCGTCAGGAAGATCCTCGAGCCATCCGTGGAAACCGCGTCGCGTCTCGCTCCTTCAACGCCCTGGCCGAGAACAGCTCCACACCGAAACGCGGACCCTTCGGGGTTCACGCTTGCAAGCGTGAACTCACCGCCCACCGATTCATAGAGGGCACGGCTGCCGGTATCCTGCTGTTCAAGACCGGACGTGCCCGGCAGCACGGTGTGATCGAGGCTTTCCAGGACCACATGGCTGAGGTCACGCGACCCACCAACGATCTTCGTACCTTCTTCGCTGACGACCCGAGAGCCTTCGGACTCGACTTCGTTGTGAAGTTCCTGATAAGGCCCGCCGGGCGGGCCGAGCAGACTCAAACCGTGCGTACCGCCGGCGCTCGCCTCCGACCCGACCGTATCGAAGATCCCGACCAGCGAAAGATCATCCGGATCGAAGGCATCGAGCCCAACGCTCTGCACCCCGAACGCAGGCGACGCCAGCGGTACCGTCTGCCAACACCGCGCCGCCGGATCGCGCCGAAAGACATAGACATTCGTCGCCGACGCCGCAAACGACGAACCCCCACCACAGGCCGATCCAAACGCGGCCTTCGTTTCCAAAATGAATTCTTCGCCCGATTCAGAGGGATAACCGACATTCGATAGATTGGTGAATTCACGAGCTTCTCCATCGGGGTCGGAGAACATATCTTCCGCACTGCCCTTATTCGGGGGCGTCAACAGCTCATACGCGCGGCCATCCGGCAATCCTTCACCAGTCAGTGGCAACGTCGCAAACGTGCTGTCGGGGCCATACGTCACTTCGAGGCGGCCTTCGATTTCGTTCTCTGCAACCACACGAAAATGGTATTCAGCACCCGGCGCAAGCCCACTGACCGGCTGCACGACGCTCACGTCCGCGCTACCCGTCGGGCCACCCGACCCGATCGCCACATCGTCAACGGGGACGCTGACCCCGTGCCGTTCTCCACCCGCGTAAGCACGCGAGTCGTATTCAAAGTGGTAGCTCGTATCCGCCCCGAGCGGGTCGATCTGCGCGTGTAGGTCCGCAAACCGCGATGAGACATCTGCCGCGCTGGTCGAATCGACCCTGGGAGCATGCGGCGTAGTAAACGCAAGCGGTTCAGTCACAGCACTACCCCCAGCGCACCTTCCGTAGTTGCCAGCAGGCGATAAAAGTAGGTCACACCAGGCTTCAGGCCCGCGATTTCAGCCTCGACAGGATGCGTGCTTTCATCAGCAGGAATTGACGTATCCGCCGGCACGCACTCACTCACACCAGGGGCCTTGAAGCCTTCTTTCATAAACACAGCTTCGGTGACGTACTCAAAACGACATTCGCTGAGCTTCAGCCCGTCCGGATCAACCGAACCATGCAACATCGCGCTTTCCGGGTCACGCTCCCCGACTTCCGCGAGCATCACCGCTGGCAACTCATGAACCGGACCAAAAACATCAACCGCATGCGCTTTTTCGTCCACAACATACAAATCACCGTGCGAATCGACAACCATCTGCGATGGCTTCTCCAAACGCTCATGCACACCCGGCGAAGATTCAACTTCACTGATCTGGCTCAAAAACTGCCCAGAAGGATCAAACTCATCGACAGCACCCAGCGAGCCAGACCAAATCGAAACAAGCACATCACCACTCACAGGATCAACGGCAACACCCATAAGTTGACCACCAAAACCCTGCTTATTTTCTCCTATCCCGGGCGTACCTTCGCCAACAAAAGCCCTCAAAAACACGCCCGCGGGACTAAACTCAACAACCGCGCCGGTACGAGCATTACTTTTACTCTTAGCATTATAATTCAAATCAACCGCATAAATATCGCCCGCCTGATCGATAGCGAGACTACCGGGCGTCCCGTGGACTTCTTCACCAAAAACTTCACCCGGAGTACCCGTAATCTCGCTACCACTGATATAACCAGTGGCCCCACTAAACGAAACAGGTTCACCCAAAGCATTGAACTTCTCGATACCCTGAGGCAACCCATCATTTATCGGCGGTGGCTCATCGTCACCACCGTGAGACACATACACAGAACCAACGGACGGATCGAACAAGCTCAACGAGTCGTCCGCCGCGACATGCACACCACCCCCATCACCACTCTTAGAAAACCTCCTTCCTTCCCACCCCTTCAATTCCACACCCTTACCAGAACCATCAAACACTTCAACGGGCGTTTCCGATTCGTCGTTCTTGTTATCGCCAGAAAAATAGAAATCACCACTCTTATCTTCTATCGTCAAGCTTTCAGGGGAGGCAAAGTCATCAAGCGATAACGCCCCTAGAAAACCCTGACCAGTATAAGCAGGTTCAAACTCATCAAGATCATTTTCACCGGTAGCCTCACCGTCACCCAGCCAAAGATCATCAGTCCCGTTGACAGCAACCCCGTCACTCCCAGTAAACGGAACTGCCGCACCGCCCGGGCCCGTGGGAGTACTGGTCAATTGACGCAAGGACGGCCTGGTCAACGCAGCAGAAACAGGCGTAACAGCAGGACCACAAATAAAACCCATTACCGCTACAACCGTAACTACAACAAGTGACCTAGCCATCACAAATATCCCCTCGTAGCAATTCCGTTAGCTAAAACCCCACTACACCACGCATTCAACAACTGTCGCCTCTCTCCATATCCCATTACCGAGCATCCTCAACTGGGCCATTTGGGCCGCCGTTCGTGCGCCCGCTACTGGACTGGCCGACACGCACGATCTCCTGACCGTGGGGTGTCAGCCGCCAGGCATTGGGAATACCTGCAGTCGAGCCACCGGTGTTCACCAGCAGGCCGAGACCCTCCAGGCGCGCCAAGAGCTTTGGGATCTGGCCCTGATCCTTGACATCCGCAACCTCAGAGATCTCACAATTGCCACGCGCTCTGAAAAACTTGTCCTGTCCCACCGAAACTCGCGAAACAGCATTGCTCTTGCATAAGCTTCGCTTAATTATACCTGATTTAACCATGCTCATGCAAGCCTTTCAGTAAAAGATTCTTGCTGTTTTTGGGCCTTTGTGATCCCGCCGCTTCGCCTGGCGCGATCCCCGCGGAAGTAAGGCGGCTGTGATTACCTGCCCTATTGAGGCGGGTGAAAAAGATTGGTCTGGCCATCATGAGCTCAAACCCCCGCGTGTCAGGAAAGATTCGGTCGAAGGTAAAGAAATCGATGGTGAACTGCCAAATGCCCCTCGGTTGTTGTGTGACAGTGCGCCGAGAGGGCGGGAATTAATAAAAGCTTTGGTGTTCTGCACCAGCCCATGGCCCTCCAGACGCGAGATCATCAGCTTCGAGATCTGGCCCTGATCCTTGATATCCGCTACCTCAGAGACCTGACGGTTGCCGCGCGCTCTGACGAGCTTGTGCTGTCTGACCGATACTTGCGCGCCGGCGCTACCGCGCCGGCTTGCCACTACGACACATTCCGTACCCGAATAGGGGTTTATTTGTTGGAGACCCGGCATCAGGCGGCGCTCCCGTGATCGTCGGTGCCCAGCGCGAGTTGCTCGGTGACGCGCTCCCCCAGGTCGGTCAAGCGCCACGCGTTCGGCTCACCCCTGGCTTGGCCCGCGCCCCCGTTCTGCAGCAGTCCGAGGCCCTTCAAGCGCCCCAGCAGCTTTGAGATCTGACCCTGGTCGTAAATGTCTGAGTGCTCACCGATCAGACGATTGCTGGCGCCGGGGTGAGCAGCGGTGGCCTGCAACACCAAGGCCGTGCGATACGTCAGCCGCATCGGGACCTCCCTCAACGGGTCCCCACCCGGACCATGCACGGACACGGCAGGCGAGATACTCGCCCTTGGCGCGAGCGGCACCGAACGGGTACGCTCCCGACGCGCAGCCGCGGGACCCAAATAAGGCAGCACGATCATGCTCATCAACTCGTTCAACAGACCCTCGAGCTGCCCCTCTCCACCTTTCAGCAGACGCTTGTAAACGATCGCCAACACCGCACCAGCCAAACCCTCCGCGCTCAGGGGCGGGATCTGCGCCGCACGCACACTCTCCCCGCGACCCTCATCAATCGTCCTCGCCACGCGCGCGAGGATCTCCTCACGCGCCACCAACACCCGCTGAGAACCACGCGCGCTCTGCACCACACACACCCGCCCCAACACCGGCTCACGATCCAAAAACGACAGCACGACCCACAACCCCACACGCACACGCACACGCCACGACCCCACACCCACGGTCGCGCTCTCGAGCTCCGCACCGACACGCTCGAGCGTGTCGTTCATGATCGCGAGCAGACAATCCTCGCGACTGGCGAACAGGTCATAGAACGTGCGCCGCGACACCCTCGCACGAGCGGTGACATGCGCCACCGTCGCCTGTGCATAACCGAGCTCATCGAACGTCACGATCGCCGCGCCGAGCAACCGCGCGCGCTGCATCTCAGAGACCTCCACCCGCGGCGAGGCCGAGCCCGAATGCGCTGGACGCACAGAATTAGAGCGCTTGGTGATCACGCCACGCCTCCATGGCCGCGGGACACCACCGCACACCGCAAAAACGACGCGCGGTGTATTGACGAGCGCCGCGGCCTCGGGTCGAAACCGCGACGCTCAATGTCAGAACCCGCGCGTGTGGGAGCACGCACAGGAGCCTCCTCGAACGCCGACACCACGATGAGGGAGGTGGCGGCGACGCTCGAACAGACCCTCCGAACAGGACTCTGCGGCAAGGACGACGCGCGGAGTGATCCCGTTGTGCCCGCACCGGCACGGGCTACGCCTCCAGGCGCGCGGTACACCGGCGCGCGTGGAAGAGATGAGGCGCTCTTAACCCCAGCTACGCCTCCAAGCGCGCGGGAGGTCCACTCGCAGTGGGCTTGCCGGCCGATCGCGTGCGTATAAGCGAGGCTTCGGTCTCGCGTTAAAGCGCTCGGACGGCGAACATCAGCGTGCGCGTGGCGGGGTAGCTTCGAACAGGACGCGGGACACGGTGAGCCATACCTCGCGAGGAGGCCCGAGAACCGCCGTGACGGGGCGGTTAGAGAAGGGGTGCTAGCAGGACAAGAGAGAGAGAGAGAGAGAGAGATGCATCAGCGACGCTGAGGCATCTACCTACGGGCGCACCCGAGTGCGCAACGACCCTCTTCACATCTGTCCCCAACGGACTCACGCGAAAACAACCCCTCTTCATACGATCAAGGCCCTCTCCCCAACAAGCAATCCCTACAAGCGCTCAAACCGGTCCAAGGACCGACCCAAACCCGATCTATCGTGCCCCGACAACCCACTACGAGAAGTCATGAACACCACAGAACATAACGCCAAACACCCGGCTTGTCAAGAGCGAACAGCAAAGCCTACTCTCAACACGCCGACAACACACCACATCAGGCTCCGTAGAGCCAAAGCCGACGCTCACACTGCTGGTCACGCAACGGCACGCCGCGAGCAACCATGGTCTTCCGCGCACAGACTATGTGCCCAGGCTGCTGCTCACACCACGATCAGCGCTCAAACACGTCCACGACGTTCGAAGAGCCCTCAAGGAACGGGAAGTCAGCAGCGCACCCGCGAACCCCGTGCCCACCGGCGTCGCGTTGTTGCGCAGCTCGACATCCGCTGCATACACGCTGATCGTCGCGTTCGTGCCACCACCAAAGCCCGCCGGACAACTCGTCCCACCGTAGGTCGGCGAGACGCACATCGCCGCCGCGAACAATTGCGACCCGCCCGTAAACGTCGGTGCGATCGATACGCTCGCCGCCTCAGTGCCATCGGTGCCGCACGGCTCGTTGTACTGGCAGTTGATCACGACGTTCGCCTGGTCATACGCATCCTGCGGGGTCGCCACGGACGCCTGACCCTGCGGCGTGCTCAACGAGACCCGCAACGCGCCACCCGCGATCGTGGAGCCCACCGGCGCCGTATACACCCAGATCGCGCCCGTATACGCCGGCGCCTCCACCGCCGAGCTGTCATATTCCGTCGGCGCACCACCACGCTGAGCACACGTATCGATCGGACCACTGTCAGCCACAGCCACCCCATACGGGGCGCCCTGCCAGCCCTTCGATCGGCGCCGGCGCACCCCACACCGGCAATACGCAACTCTTCCGACAGGCGCTCATAGAACTGCGCGCCGTCGTGCTCGGCAACCTCGATGACCCAGACGATGCCGGGCGCAAACGTGCTGAGCACCCTCCAGCGGCCATACAGGTGCTTGCAGCAGTACAGCGACCACGTGCCGTCGTTCGCGAGCAGACGGTAGCCGCCGGCGCGACATCCCTGAGCCTTCAATTCGGGTTCCAAGCGACCCCACGCCGCCGCCGGCCTGCCACGAAGCCCTCTGACCGCCGCGTCTGCCGAGGGTGTCAGTCGCAGCCGATGCCGAGCCACGAGTTGGACTCAGCGCTCGACGAATTCGCCGCGCTCAAACTCGCGACGACCATCGACGAACTGGGGTTGGCTCTGCAGGTCACGATCATGCAGATATGCGGCCAGAGCCTTACTCCACTGCCGTGCGGGGTAGATCTCCCTGACACTGGCAAGGATGCGCTGCAGCTCGATCAGGCTGCCCGGATCGACCTCGACCGGCTTACGTCCCTCGGTGCGCTGAAGCAGGCCCTCCTTCAGCCACTTGCGCACCGTAGGAGCCGTGACGTCGAGCCGCTCGGCCGCCTGCTCGACCGTAACGCCGATCGGCACGTCGAGCCCCTCCAAGATCCGTCGGGTGAGCTGTGCCCAACGCTCCAGCAACCTGCCGTACTCAGCCCGCGAGATACTGGGAGAGTCCGCCGCTGCACCGATGCTGGCTTGCTCCCTCTCCACCTCGAGCCTCAGCTCTTCAGCGTCCAGATGAGCAAGCGCCGTCATCCGCTGAAGCTCGCGAGGCTTGGGAAGGGCAGTAGTCGTGGACATCGCAAGAAGCAGTATAGCCGATGATTTCGGTTTCAGGCCATATTTCTGCAACCATCAGGGTCGCTCTCGGTGTGTCCATCGCTACGCTGCCGAACTCATTTGAGGTACGCATATGCCGCCGCGAACATCGAGCACCCTCAACCACGACAACCCAGGACCCAGCCCGGACCCCTCGGCGAGAGCCAATCCGTGGCAACAGTTTGGCAACATCCATAGCTTCTGATGCTTCCAGGGCGTCTAGGAAAGCCCGCAAACTGGACGGTTTAGACGCCTCTGAAAGCATCCACGCGGGGCTGGCAAAATTGAGGGCCTTGTGGACCGCTTGGTCCGTGGTGGTTCGAGTCCACTCGGGCGCATGGAGGGCCTGCAATTTGCCGGTAGCCACTCGGACGCACCCGGCACACGTGTCGGGTCTCTGAGTCCCTATACATGGCAGCTGGCGACCAGAGATGGAGCTGCAACCATGTGAGCCGCCGAGAGCCTTGTGAACAGGTCGGCCGGGGCAGGGCACCACACACACACACACACATCGACCCCGTCGAATGAGCGCCCGAAGCGCTCATCGACCGACCCCTGGGCTTAGGGAAGCGCCCACGCAGCGGGCTGTGCGTCCCCGTCTTGTTTGCGTTTGATGGCGGCTGCTTTCCAATCTGTGGAGGCCGCTTTGGAGGCTTCGAGCAGTACGTAGTAGACGGCGAGTGCGGCGAGCAGCCCGAGCGATGCCTCGATGGCGATGCGTACGGTGTTGTGTTCGCCGACGATTTCCCATGTCGCGAGGCCGATGGTGGCGATCTGTCCGACGACGGCGCCGAGGGTGAGGCCGCAGGAGAAGATCAGGACCAGGATCACGCCCAAGCCACCTTCGGATTCGGCCTGAGGTGTGACTTTGTCTTTGGTCAGCCGGTTGGCGCTGGGGCTCTGGATGGCTTCGAAGACGAAGGGGGCGATGACGATGAGGCCGGCGAACAGCAGGCTGAGGCCGACGAGCGAGTTCTTGTCGATCTGTTCGGGAACTTCGGGGAGCGTGGAGGAAGCGAGAACGGTTGTGAGGAGGGCGCCGAAGATGGTCACGTGCGAGGCCCAGCTCGAGTATGCGAGCTTGGGGGACGGTGCGGGCCTGAGGAGTTGATCGAGGGACCCGCCCGGAGCGACCTTGCCGCCTGCGACCTCGGCCGCGATGCTCGCCATCAGGATCAGGGCGATGCCGATCGATATGCAGACGATCAGCGTCGGCCAGTCGTTGGACGGTTTGATCGCGGGGATCAGGGTGACGGGCTGTGGGACCGGCTTGGCGCCGCCGCTGATCACGACGACCCCGGTGAGGGTTTTGCGCAGGGATGCGAGTCCGGTGAAGGTCAATTGCACACTCGTTGCCTGTCCCGGGGCGATCGTGGTGGGGGGCGCGAGCTGGTATGAGGCGGAGCCGGAGCTGGAGGCCTGGAAGTCGACGTGGGCTTCGGCGGGGGTGTCGCCGGTGTTGAGGATGGGGAGCGTGGCTTGCGCGGTGCCGGCGCCCTGGACGGCGTGCACCGTCAGGGGTCCGCCGGGGGTTGTCAGTTCGGGTGCGGCGATCGCGGGCGATGGGCCGAGCATGAGGCCGAGCAAGCCGGCGAGGCAGAGGGCGCGAATCCCACGCGAGCTCCGCCGAGGTGTCGCGCGATAGCGCCTGATGGCCGGCATCTCGATCGACATCGTTGCTCACGATCCCCCTGTCGGATTGCGCGCGGGTCGGCGCGGCGGGATCATACACGAGGTCCGATCTGGCAGAACGATCGTCGCCAGCCGGATCGGTGAATGCTCTTACTCGTGAATGCGGGCGGCCCCGCTGAAGTCCTTGCCGGCGAAGATGAAGAACTTGTTGCGGGCGCCGGGGAATGATCCCACGGCGAGAACAAGCGGGCGGTGCGAGGCGAGGGTGGTGGTTGGGGGGTCGAGCCCGCGCGGGTGGCGAGTCGAGGAGTGGGTGTCCGCGGTCGATCGCGTGCGCGAAAGGCGGCGCTCGCGAGAGCGGGCTCATCCCCGCTGAGAAGGGCACGGGAGAAGACGGGCCGCGATACTGCGGGGATGGCGACGACAGAGATGGGAAGGGAGCCGAGGGGTCGCGCGCGGGTGGTGGTGCTGGGCGGGGGGTTCGGCGGCGTGTACGCGGCGCTGGCGCTGGAACGGCTGGCCGCCGCAGGAGCGCGGGTGGACGTGTCGGTGGTCAACCGCGAGAACTACATGGTGTTTCAGCCGATGCTGGCGGAGGTGGTGGCGGGCGATGTGGGGATTCTGGATACGGTCAGCCCGCTGCGGCGGATGTTGCCGCGGAGCGGAGTTGTTCGTGCGGGAGATCGAGGCGGTCGATGTGGATCGAAGGGTTGTGAGGTTGGGTGCGGGGCTCACGCCGCAGACGTACGAGCTGGAGTATCGACCACTTGGTGGTGGCGCTGGGGAACGTCACGGACTTCCGCGGGATCCCGGGGCTGCCGGAGCACGCGCTGGGGTTCAAGACGCTGGCGGACGCGGTGCGTATTCGCAACCATGTGATCAACGTGCTGGAGCAGGCGTCGGTCGTGAGGGACGCGGAGGTGCGCGGGTCGATGCTGACGTTCGTGGTGGCGGGCGGTGGGTTTTCGGGCACGGAGGTGGCGGCGGCGCTGAACGACTTCGTGCGCAGCGGCAGTCGGTGATTACCGGTCGCTTGCGCGCGGAGGAGATTCGGGTGATGCTGGTGCACAGCGGCAGGCAGGTGCTCGAGCGCGAGCTGACGCCGCGGCTGGCGGGGTATGCGACGAAGACGCTGGGCGAGCAGGGGATCGAGCTGGTGCTCGGGGAGCGGCTGGTGGCGGCGAGCCCGCAGCACGCGGTGCTGGGAGACGGGCGGCGCATAGCGACGCGCACGCTGATCTCGACGGTGCCGTCCTCGCCGAACCCGGTCGTCGAGCGGCTGGGACTGCGGACGATCCGGGGGCGGTTGGAGTGCGAGGCGACGATGGCGGTGAGCGGGCAGCGAGAACGTGTGGGCGGTGGGCGACTGCGCGCGGATCCCGATGCCGGGCGGCGAGCCGAGCCCGCCGACGGCGCAGCACGCGATCCGTCAGGCGAAGGTGCTGGCGGGGAACATCGTGGCGACGGAGAGCGGCGCGCGCAGGCGGACGTTTGCGTTCAAGGGGCTCGGCAAGCTGGGCGCGCTGGGGCACCGCAGGGCGGTGGCGGAGCTGCCGGGAGGCGTGACGGTGGAGGGGCGGCTGGCGTGGTTGATGTGGCGGAGCATCTACTGGGCGAAGCTCCCGGGGGCGGGCCGCAAGACGCGCGTGGCGGTGTCGTGGTTGAGCGACCTGGCGCTCCCGTCGCACGCGGTGCAGCTGAACCTGGGGGCGGCCGCGGCGCCACGCAGGCGCACTACGAGCCGGGCGAGGTGGTGTTCGAGGAGGGCGACGTGGGCGACAGCCTGTTCATGATCCTCTCGGGCGAGGTCGAGGTGAGCAAGCGCGTCGGTGGGGAGCCACGGCAGATCGGCACACTGGGCCCGGGCGAGTATTTCGGCGAGATGGCGCTTGCTGGACCGCCGCCCGCGCAGCGCCGGCGCCCGCGCCGCGACGCCGCTGGACCTGCTGGTGCTGCCGGGATCTGACTTCTCGGCGCTGACCGAGACGCTGAGCGAGTTCCGCGGGCAGTTCGAGCAGATCGCCCGGGCACGGAGCGAGGCGGACGAAGCGCGCGAGGCGCCGAGCCCGCGAACTTAACAAGCCGGGGCATGGTGCCCTCAGATTCGCCAACCGAATCGATCCGCGCATATAAGTTGGCTACGAGATTCGGGGCTAAATGGTGGGTGGATGGATCGGCGACCTGACTTGGGTTTGTGGAGCTTGAACCACCACGAGACGGTCGAGCGGCTCACGCTCTTATTTGTGCGGGAGCTTGATCTTGGTGAGGTGTAGCGCTTCGAGGAAAGCGATACGCTGGGCGAGGCTGTTGCCATAGCGGACGAGAAGCCAGGCGGGTCCGACCTGGCGTGCCACCGTTGACGGGATGAAGACATCCCGGGTGGTTTGCTCCCTGCCCGCGAGTTGCTCGACTTGGCGCATGAGTTGCTTTGCCCGTGCGCGTCCCCCGACCTTGGTGTCCCGGGCGAGCTCTCGGGCGGCCTGCGCGCGGCTGGGCCGCGGGAAGCGGTAGTGGATCTCTTGTTGCACGGGTGGGATCTCGACCATTCCGGGGTGTCCCGGTATCGGGATTGCGCCCCAGAGCCTCGCCGGTGGTCTACCCGGCGACCGAGCATTGAGCAGCACAGCGGCCTCGTAGCTGGCCCCGTTGAGGGAGAACCATGTGTTCAGACACGTGAGCCAGCCGGGAGTGACGATGTTCGGATCGGCGACGATCTTGGTCGCTACCTCGCCCCAGGCCGTGCGTACACCCGCCAGCGACGAGCTGATCGCACAGCTCCCCTTCAGCGGGAGGTGTTTGGGTCCCCTGCCAGTAGCTGTTGGGGAGCGTGAACACCGGCGACTTGCCGACTGGGATCGGATGGCCGGCTCCCGTCGAGCAGCGTCTCGGTCAGTGCGGGGCCGTAGTGGACGTGCTTGAAGCCTGCTCGGAGGACATGTGGGCTGAGTCCGGGAGCCAGCACCGTGCCGCGTGAGCCGGGCGGGCGGTAGAAGACGATCTGCTTGGCTCCGGGGGGCAGTCCGGGTAGCTGGTTCAGCCTTGAAGGTGCCGAGATGCGCAACCCGCATTGCGGCTACGCCGGGACCGGTGAAGATCGCGTCGATCTCCCCGGCCGGCCCGACCTTTTCCTCGGGGCTGAATCCCTCTCCGCCACCATAGATGGGATCGGCGGTGGTTGGAAATGGACCGTTGCAGTCCTCGCTGTCGAAGTCCTCGCTTCGATGCCCCTTACGCACACTCCGACGTTGCCTGCCTGCAGCGATGGTGTGACTCCCATCAGCGCCGGTTGGCCGCCGAGGAATGCGCGCCCGTGCACGAGCGCCACCCTCAACGGACTTGCTGGCGATGGTTCGCCTGGCTGCTCCCGAGTTGCCGCTACCGCCGCCGATCAACAGCGCCGATAGCGCGATCGCGACAGCGCCGCGCACCGAGCGCGATGCCTGCCATGCGCCTGCGGCGCTGGCGCCGTCGCGCCTCTTCGATCACCCCGTCCTCGATCTCGACATTAGGGAACGGCGTTGTCCGGGGCGGCGCGACGGTTATGGGCACGCGGGTGCTCCTCTTCAGATTAATGAGTATGATGCTAGTATGAATAGCACAATGCTCGAAGGTATCGATCACTCCGACCCCCTGCCGCTGCACGACCAGGTCGCCGCGCAGATTCGTCGTGCGATCGCCGACGGCGAGGCAAAGCCCGGACAGCGCCTGCCGCCCGCCCGCGATCTCGCGGCGGTCATGGGCGTGAACACCAACACGGTGCTGCGCGCGCTTCGCGCTCTGCGCGAGGAAGGTCTCTTGGAGTTCCGCCGCGGGCTCGGCGTGCGCGTCAGTGGCACCCCACAGCGCGGCGCGGTCATCGCGCGCGCCCGCGAGCTCGTCAGCTTCGCACGCCAACAGGGCTACCCACCCGAGGAGCTGATCTCAATTATTCAGAGCATCCGATGAACAGGAGACGGGCGCCTGATCATGGTTCCAATAAAGGCCTGGTTCCCTGGTTCAAACAGCAGTCGCAAAACCCGACTTTTATGGGATAAAGCCATCAGAGGGGCACAGCCTCGGCAAAGATGCGATCCCGCATGTGGGGACTGACGCCGCCGTCCGTGAGCACGTCTACACGGCTGCCGAGCAGATCCTCCAGGTCCTGCCAGAGCCCCACGAGATCGAGCAGGTTGCGCCCCGGCTCCATCTCAGCTAAAAAGTCCACGTCGCTGCTCGCCTCCGCTTCGCCCCGGGCAGTCGAGCCGAACACGCGCACGTTACGAGCACCGTGCCCAGCGGCATAGGCCAGGATCTCCCGCCTCCTGGCGCGGAGTCCGGCGAGGTCGAAATGGGTCTGCACAGCGCCCATTTCGAAGACCACGTTACCGCCACAGCGACGAAGCGCGTTGCTCCTATGTCAAGCGAGGCTCGGAAATTGGGGGAAGTGTTCTGCCCCGTCATTGTCCGTGCTAGGGCGAGCACCAGAGCGGCCCGACTCTTGTCGCCGGTCCCGCCAGGTGCGCGAGTGGGGACGATCACCTACAGGCCGTCTGGCACGCGCCTGTAGCGAAGGTAAACGACGCGAGAGCCAAACGTCTTCGTCTCGACCAACTCCAGGTTGATCCTTTCGTCCAGGGTCGGGAAGTAGGGCGTGCCGCCGCCGAGTAGGACCGGGCTGACGAACAGCCGCCACTCGTCGATCAGCTCCAGCTTCATACACGCACGGGCGAGGCCGGCGCCGCCGACGGCGATGTCCTTTCCGGGCTGTTCCTTGAGCCTCGAGACCTCCTCGCCGACGCCGTCCCTGGCCAGCCTGGTGTTGCCCACCACGCTCTGAAGCGTCGTGGAGAACACGACCTTCGGCAGGGCCTTCCAGATTTGGGCGAACTTGACGTGCTCCGCGGCAAGCGGACTCTCCTCAGCGGTCTCCCAGTAGACCATCGTTTCGTAGAGCCGCCGTCCGCAGAGATGCACACCGGTCTCCTGTACTTGCTGGGTGTGGAACAGAAACAGCTCCTCGTCGGGCACCGACCAGTCGATCGCGCCATCGGGTCCGGCGATGTAGCCGTCCAGCGACACAGTCATCGAGTAGATCAGCTTCCGCATCACGGTCCTCCTTCGGTGACGTTACCTTGTGCGTCGATGCTGAACGGGTTACTCGGAACGACCACGAGCTTGTCGGTTAGCGGGTCGCCAATTTCGTCTATGACGCCCTTCAGCACGGAAAACCGCAGCGCGAGGATGACGGCATAGGCGCCCTGCAGCGCGTCGCGGTTGTCGACCGCGACGACCGCAGCTCGACCGATCCCCGCAGCCAGCATTCGTGCCGACCGATTGTCGGCGCTCGAGAGCCGCAGGGTCTCGCCGCCTGAGACGAGCTGGCGGGCGATGACCGATCCGATCCCCCCAGTGCCGATGATCGCGATGGTCATGACCGAAACCTCCTCACCGTGACGGTGCTAACGACGGCGACCCGGAGCATCGGCATTCACTTCGGGCTCTCCGCCGGCCGTGCTCGACAGCCACTGAGGGGGGGTCCAGTCCCCAGGGTCCGTGGTTTGCCCCACCTCGATCAGATGACCGTCGGGATCGCGGATGTAGCAACGGATCTCGTACTGGTGCTGCTTCGGCGGCGTCAGGAATTGAGCACCACGCGCGCTCCATTCGGCGTACACGGCCTCGATGTCTTTGACTCGGATATTGAGGAAACTGCTGACTCGGTCGAGGTCGCGTGGCGTCTCCAGCGTGACCGCGGGCTTGTCGTCGGTCGGGCCTCCGCCCGCATTGATGACGATCCAGCTGTTGGCGAGCGCGATATTGGTCGGCTCTCCGCCTGGACCGGAGAAGGCGAGCTTGCCACCGAGCACGTCGGTGTAGAAGCGCCGAGAGCGCTCGACGTCGTCCGAGACGATGAAGTGGGTCAGCACAATTTCCTCTGTCGGCGATCTGAGCTCGGCCATCTGCCACCTCCACTGGTTGGGACTCATACCCCGCTTACCGACGGGTCTGCAGCCGATACCCCGATGATCGGTGCCACTCCATCCGTCAGGCGCCGTCTGGCTTGTGCAATGGACGACCTCCGAGCACGTCGGGCAGAAGGCCGGCACGTGCTCGCTTACCCTGGACAAGGCGGAAGCGCGCGCCTGATCGCAGCTCGAGCGCCGTCTTCGCCGTCTTCGTCCTGAGCATCCGTCTGACGTCGCGTCCTGCGCGCGTTCGCTCCTGGCTCGAAGCGGTAGGCTTCGCCTCCAGTTGGATTCTTGGTGGGTAAACAGATAGGGGGTCAGATGCCAGCTTAAGGTAGTCGGAGCCGGCGTGGGTCGGACGGGCACCCTCTCACTGAAGCTCGCGCTCGAGCAGCTGCTCGGAGGTCGTTGCCACCACATGGTTGAGATCATCGGCGATCCCGCTCAGGCGTCCGGGTGGGCCGACGCGGTCGATGGCCGTGATGTTGACTGGCAGGACCTGTTGAGCGGCTACGTTGCACAGGTCGACTGGCCGGGAGCCTCCTTCTGGCGTGAGATCTCCGCGGCGAATCCCGAGGCGCTCGTGTTGCTCTCCACCCGCGAGCCGGACGCCTGGTATCGCAGTGCGTCCAACACGATCTTCCAGCCTGTTGCCGTTGCTCCGCCTGGACTTGAGCAGTGGTTCGGGACGACACTCCACAAGATGTTCGAGGAGCGCTTCTCCGATGATCTGGAAAACCCGACCAAGATGATGGAAGCGTTCAAGCGCCACAACGCTGAGGTACGCGCAGGCGTCCCCGCAGACCGCCTGCTCGAGTGGACGGTGTCTGACGGCTGGGAGCCGATCTGCGAGCGACTGGGCGTGGCCGTCCCGAACGAGGCATTTCCCGCCACCAACAGCACGAACGAAACGCGCGCGATCCTGGGCATGGCGGCGTTGTAGGAAGCGGCAGAGTCCGCGGTGGGCTGAAGGCTCTCGCCAACCTAGGGCGTGTCAGGGGCCCGGCTCGCGGGCCTGCCCGAGCGCGTTCTTGCTCGAAGCCGCCGGCCTGCGCTTCGCTTGGAATGCAACTGTCTAGGGCGGCGGTGATCCGCGGCCTGAATGCGAGGATTGTCGGATGGACGCTGACGAGCGACTGCGTGCTGGCCGTCTGGCGGCGCAGCGGCTGACGCCGGCAACAGGGTGCGGGAGCGCCGAGGAAGCGGCGTTGGCCGTGATCGGCGTCCAGGCTCAGGATCTGCGCGCCGCGGCTCTTGCACTGCGCTCGCGCGTGCCCGGCCTCACCCGAAGCGCCGTCCGCGCCGCGCCGCTCCTGCGCACGTGGACGGTCCGCGGCACGGTGCACCTGATTGCGGCATCCGATCGCCCCTGGCTGCACGCGCTATTCGCCAGGCGAAATGCCCGCGTGTTCGGCGCGCGCTTCGCGCGCTTCGGCATCGTGGAGGAGGTAAACGCCATGCGCGGGGACGTCGTTGAGCTCTGCGGCGAGCGTCCCCGCGACCGGCCGTCGCTGCTGCGCGCGCTCCTCGAGCGCGGCCACCCGTCGCTCGAGCAGGGTCCGATCAACACATTCGTTCCGTGGCTCTCGACGCAGGGGCTGATCGTCACCGACACTGCCGGCCTGCTGCACGCAGCCGATCCGCCCCCGGCGGTCGACCTCGACGAGGCACTCGCGATCCTTGGCGCCCGCTACCGCGCAGGCTACGGCCCCTGCGACGCAACCGACCTCGCGAAGTGGTCCTCGCTGCCCATCACACAGGCGCGCCGGGCGCTCGAAGCCTCCGGACCGCCGAGCGACGTTGACCTGTTGCCCACCGATGACACACCGCCCTGTCTGCTGCTCGCCGCCTTCGACACGCTCATGCTCGGCTACCGCACTCGCGAGCCATTCGTCGTCGCCGAGGACGACCATCACATCCTGAGGGGCGGTGGGATGCTCAAACCCGTCGTACTCAATCACGGAGCAGCAACGGGCACTTGGTCCATCAAGAAGGGCCGTCCCGAGCCGACGTGGTTCGCGCGGCCCACGCCCGCTCCGGCGCTCGCCCGCGAGACTGCGGACATCGAACGCTTCCTTGCATCCTAGCTGCGGGTAGCTCCATGGAGCAGGTCGCGCGGCTCCCGCTTTCGGGAAGTGCGAGTGTCGAGCACGTGTCGCGCTCACGCATTACGGTGGACGAGCAGTCAAGCCGACGCCCGGATGCCGCGCTCCTTCTCCACGCCAAGCAAACAGCCTGCTCGAACCGCCGGACCCACCGCAAAGCAGCAGTCCCGCGCTGGGTACTCGTGCTCGTGCTCGGGACGGGTCTCTGGCGAGACGAGGCGAGCGCCTGCCGCATTGCGCGAAGCAAGCCTGCATCTTCAGCGGGGATTGTGGGCGCGAGCCGCCCCTCTTGCGATCGTGGACTCACAGGACTGACCTGCGGGTAAGGTGCGGGAATGGACCAGGATCGGGCGGCAGACTTCGTTAGGCGCTTCTCGGAGTTCTGGCAGGCGCCTGCGGTCGAGCACCTCGACACAGTGCTGGCACCCGACGAGCAGCGGATCAAGAACGGGATCACCGCAACCGTCATCGACGCCGGCCGCCACGAGGACAAGGTCACGATCAAGACCAACGAACACGAGCCCCGCGAGATCGAGATAGATACCGGCAAGTTCTCCGACCTTTCTCTCAATTACGCAATGCACGTGAACAAGGGACAGGGCATCACCGCAGAGACGAGCGGCATCCTGATCGGCGGCTGGCAAACAGACAAGGAGCACGCCTACGTCACCGTCAGCCGCGCCCGCGAGCAAACCCAGATCTACGTCTCGCGCGAGGACCTCGGCGAGCAGGGACTCGACACTGGCGCGCTGGAACGCCTCGCAGAGCGCATACAGCGCAGCCGCGCGCAACAAGCCACGATCGCCAAGCAGACCGCCGCCGAGCGCGACGAACAGGCCCAGCCGGAACTCCACTCACGCCGGGCACCAATACGGCGCCGGCACGGTCACGCGGTCACGGACGAGGACGGGATCGTCCGCGACCTGCGCGATCACGACACCGAGCGCGCGCAGAACGCCACGCCCGAACCCGTCCCCCAAACAACCCGAAGGAACCGAGCGCGGCTCGGTCGACGTTCACCAGAGCACCCCGGATGAGATCCAGGTCACGGCGCATGACCTCGGCGCGATCAAGCTCGCGCACTCCCAGGTATATGACCTCAGCGCATACACCGGCACTCCGACCTACACCCTATTCGGAGCGTGGCAAACCGAGCACGAACAAGGATTCAGCCAGGAAGAACCGGGCAAACGAGATATCGAGACCGAGCTGAGAGACCGCGTCACGCGACACCGATGGGCAACTCCTGGCGTGCGAACGCGAGCGGGTCTGCGAGCTGTATGACTTCGCGGACGACGTGCGAGGACGTATCGACATGCTCGCCGTGCAGGAAGGCGCATAGGCCATCCCCGGGCTTGTGGCCTGAGCGCCCACTCTCACTCAAGGCCACTGGTATTGGGCGAGCTGAGGGAATGCTATCCGCCGCTGCGGACCTTCCCACCCTCTTGATCAGGGCGTTGGCCGTACGCGCAGCCCATAGTCCTCGGCCTCGCGCAGGATGCCCTCGCCGATCTGCGTATCACGACCCGCGGGCCAGCGCCCTGGCGGCGCCTCGCCGGCGGTGTCGAAGAACGCATAGCCGATCAGCGACATCGCCGGGTCTGCACGGCAGAAATAGCGAAGCCCCGCAAAGCCGGCCTGAGCGAACGCCGCCGCCCACGCCTGGGTCAGGTCGTAATCGGTCGTCGTATGAATCTCGCCGTTGACGCCGAACTCGCCCGCCGCGGGAACACAGCAGTCGGCCAGACGAACGTCGGCTTGCAGAGTGACCGTAAAGTGCGCCTTTCCGGCGACATCCTGCTCATCGACCGCTGTCACGCCCTTGTAGGTCTCCAGCAGACCGGCCACGGGGCGCTCAGCCAGGTAGCAGGCCCCGAGGCCGGCGACCGAGCACGGATTGAAACGCCACGTGTCCTGCGCATTGAAATACCACGCGCCGCGATCGGCGGAGTGGATTCGATGAACCTCAGTGCCAGCGCGCAGCACGAACACCGGGAAGCCCTCCAGCTCCCCAACGTCCTGCGGCGGAGCCTGCAGGAAGGACGGCGCCCGTCTATGCGGCAAGGAGTGCAGCCACGCGGCGAGCGGACTTCAGAACGTACTCGTCCAGGGAATGACGGCTCAGATACGCCACCGGAGACTTCCCGTCCAGCTCGTCCTGTCCCGTCACGAACCACGAAGCCTGCGTCCACAGACTCGCGCCGGAGCTGTCCAACTCCACGAGCAGCTCATGGAGCCCCGCAATCGTCCGCGCACCGGAGAACTGAAACGCCGGGTAGAGCAGCTTGCCGGTCTTCGTTGGAAGCGCCAGCAGACGACGGCGCCTGGCGAGATCGTTGATCCCCTGCCGCGTCCTGACGGTCCCGAGCAAGGCTGCGACATCCGACCACTCATACAGCGGACCGAGGTGCTCGTCCCAGGTCAGCTCAGACGTCGCCAGCAGCGCAGCACGGCGCCCCAGACGCGCCTGCGCCTCCGGATCGGCCAGCCGATCCTCCGGAAAATCAAGCCGCTCAAGCGTCTCCTCGAACGCCTGCATAGCCGCGATATAAGAAGCCATACCCCAATACTACCCCGTCAAGTACGTCAAGTCAAGAGCGTCAAGGTGAGCCGACTACCGCGACGCAAGCTCTTGATCGAGCCGACCAGACGAGTCCATGCCGCGACCACCCAAATGCAGGTTTCCAAAAAGTTTGTTCCCCGTAGAGCGATTCTGAAGTCTCTGCGTGAGTCACAAACCGCCATTTTGCAGGCTTTCTTCTATCGGGGAGACTAGTTCAAAGACCCCCGAACGGCCAGCAACGGCGGGGCGTGACGGAGCCACTGCTACCCGATTGCTACTCGGTTTCAGTCGTCCAGAACAGCTCGAAGTCGCATCACGTCCTCCGCACGGGGCGGCCCGGCGTAGCCCTGCTGCCAGGATACGACGACCCGCTGCTCTTCGCTGAGGCAGTACGTGATGACGGTACGCGACTTCACGGGACTGCCGAAGTCCTTGCCTCCGGCCCCCCATCGGTTCTCTGGCTCTAGCCCGAGCTGCTCGCACATTCGCGCCCACTCGGCACCAAACGCAAAGAACAACGGAACGGCGATTTCAGCCAGCGGAGCCCACACGAACTCGTTGAGCACCCCTGCGGGCGGGTGCATCGTTGCGGTCACGCTCTTGGAGTGCCACGGGTACATCTCCACGGTGAGCAGGTCGGCTCCTGACACCGACTCATCGTCGTTCCAACGGCGCGCGAAGTCGAGCAGCCTCCGGCTATGCCGAGGGACACCGTGGCTGTCCTCCCAGGGCGGCCGACGGTAGGGGTCGGTAGCCGCCCAGGTGCTGTAGGCCCCATCACCTATCTCGCCGGCGAAGATGCCGTGGCGGCCCTGGAAGCTGGTGTCGGCCTCCCCAGGGTTGAGGCCGAGCGTGACCATTCTCGGCGCCTCCCATCGGCCTATGTAGGGCTCCGGCATCGCCTCCGTTGTCACAGAGCCGCCGTAGCTGGCGAACCACTCACCAAAGGGGGCCGGAAGCGGTGGCGGCGAAGGTCGCGTGAGCCAGTCGTGAATGTAGTCGTCCCATCGGCCAATGGCGTGGTCCCGAGCGCTCATTTGCCGGGAGCGTATCCGGCGTGGAGGCGTCGGCTGAACTCCGGAATACCGAAGGGCGCGCTCAGCGCGAGAGTGCTCTCAGTCGCGCACCACGCGCAGCGGCCCGACGAAAGGCCCGCAGGCCGCGTAAAGTGGAGCGTCATGAAGACGCACAGCGCGCTCCTTGCAGCAATCATTCTGCTTTGCGCACCGGGCATCGCGGAAGCGAGCAACCGCAGCGTCGCGAGCAAGCGCATGACTGCCAAGCTGTTCGCTGAATACAACGGCGGTCCGTCCCCGAAGGTCAGGTGGGGTCAAGTAACGGAAGGGCAGGAAGTCGAAGGCCCGAACGGTCCGGAATGGCGAAATAAGAAGTACCAGTTGGAAATGGACTTTCCCCAGGGGGACGGCTCGTCAGAGTGGCAGCCCGTAGAACTTCGCGTGTCATGTCGTCATAACGGTTGCACCGGGCAAATCTGGTACGAGCTGAACTACATCCTTGAAGACCACGCGGTGTTTCGCGGTCGCAAGGGCACCTATCACGAAACGGGATGGAAAGAACCATGAAGCAGAAGGCGCTCGAAGCGCTCGTTCGCGCGTACGGAGCGGACGAAGCCGAATACGAAAAGCTCTGTAATCGGTAGCGCCACCGTTACCGCTACTAGACGCTGCTCGTCAGTCGCCAACAGCTTTTAGACGCCAGGCGGGGTTGCGTTGGTACGCCGCAAGGACGCGGGCGCGCGCTGCCTCATCAGAGGGGTGTCCGTAGGTGCTCATCACGAGTGCGCCGCCGTCGGTATGGCCGAGCTGGACGGCCACATCAGCGTGGCTCACCCCGAGTTCCAGTAGGTGTGTGGCGCAGAAATGCCGCAGCTCGTAAAACGCCATGTCCGGTCGTTTGGCGGCCAAGCGGAGCAGCCGCCAGTAGTAATAGTGCGAGGTCTTGGAGAACCGCTGTCCGCCGGGTGTTGTGAATACATACGGACTGTTGGCCCGACGGGGCATAGCCAGAAGAACCTCCTTGGCTTGTGGCGGGAGGACGACACATCGCTTGAGCCCGTTCTTCGGGAGGGTTATCTCTCCCGTGTTGCCGAGCGAACGATTGATATTGATTAGGCTGCCTGCGATATCGAGGTCGGACCATTGCAGGACGAACAGCTCGGCGGGCCGCAGTCCAACGTATGCGGCGAACAGAACGCACGCGCGGAACGTCGGACCATAGGCTCCGAACAGGTGGAGCGAAGCGTCGGCGAGGTCACGGACCTGCGCCTCACTAAGCGCCACCAGGTCACGCCGACCGCGCCGCTGGTCGAGGCGCAGGTTGGCGAACGGGTTAGTAGTGACGCACTCCTCGTTAAGCGCGTCGTTGAACATCGCGCGCACGACCGGCACGCTGCCACGGTGCCGGAGCGCCCACTCGCGCGCCCGGCGGCGGGATATCTCCGCCATCTTCACTGAGCCGAACTCAGCGACGAGTGGCTTCACCATGTAAGCGTTGTGGCGGTTGGTCGAGGCGCGCGGGCGCTTGAAGTCACGGAGCCATCGCTCCACGAACTCTGAGACGGTCTCGTCGTTCGCCGGGCGCGCGCGCATAAGCGCCTCGCGTTCAGCCAGACGCGCCTCCTGGCGTGTGCGGAAGCTACCAACCCAAACCTGCCGCTTTGCGACGTAGATGCGAACGCCGTATCGGTTACCACGCTTGTAAATCATGCGTTCGCCTCACTCGGTCGCGCGAGCCATGCCTCGCACTCGGAGAGCAGAAACCGGCGCTGGTTGCCTCGCATACGCGAAGGCATCCCCTCGCGCACTCGCAGCTCGACCCAGCGGGTCGAGAAACCGAACCATTGAGCAACCTGGCGCTTGCTCAACTCCGGCTCCCAGTCTGTGCGGCGCGGAAACGGTATGACGATGCCCATATCAATACGAATAGGGCCTCGCCAAGAGCTAACCGGAGAAAACCGACCATACGCCTGATTATATGCGTTCGCATATATTCCTTCAAGGGCCCTAACTCGCAGGCTTGGCGAGAACTGGCTGTCCATAACCAACACCATCGGGCGTTTTGGGAGGCTGACCGGGAGCACCCCGGAGAGCCCTGCGTTGCAGGGCTCGGCGAGAGTCGTTCGCCGATAACCTCCGCTCCCGTGGCATCACTGGCCGGTGACTTCCTGCGGGCGACCCGCGAGCGACAGGGCGTGTCCCAGGATGAGCTGGCGCGACGTGTCGGTTCTCACCAACCGCAGGTTTCGGCATGGGAGACGGGCAAGAAGCCCATTCAGGTCGAGCAGTTGGCCGCGCTGCTTGAGGCGCTTGGACTGGAACTGCGCCTGGGCTCAGAGCCTAGACGCAGCGGGCGAGAGCCCGGATAAGCTCCGGAAGGGCTGAGCGGAGCCGTCTATCCCAACAGCCCCGCGTCGAGCGCAGCGACCTCAGCCGCATCAAGGCAGCGGAGACTGCGGTTCAGCTCGCGCTCGGTCGCCGCGTCGTAGAGCGCGCCATGCGGCGACTCGTCAGCGACGAGAAGGTCACGGAGCGCCTCTATCTCGGCCTCGAACTCGGTGGGCTTCGGCAAGGTCCGCCTAGCGAGCAAGCGACACCACAGCGCACCCCGGCGCTCGTTGAACGCCGGGGTCATGCCAGTCGGGGTTCTTGCTTTGAGCAACCAATACCCAACCCGTTCAAGACCAGGGGCAGCGAGGCGTAACGGGGGCGATGGTCTCATACTCCGACCATAGACCTGAGCACCCACGCGCACACAGATTTCGGCCATTTCTCCTCCGCTGCGATTTTTTTTCCGGTCAGCCCTTCGCGAGCCCCTATGCTCATTGACTCTTTGGTGAGCGAGAGAGAATTAAACGCAGGTCAGCGCTGTGCGAGGCCCTACTGTCGTGAGGTTCGGCATTAACGCCGAGCCACAACAGAAAGGCTAAGTACCAATGTTTGACTCAACGTTTGACCCCAAGTTTCTCCCAGTGCGAGTAGAGGTATTAACCGAATTCCGCGAGCCGATGTGGCTGGACTGCGGGCTGCAGGAACCAGACCGCTGGACGCCGAGGGAACTGATGAACTACGGCTGCGAAATCACGAACCGTATTCACCTCATTACCAACGAGAAGCTCCGAGACGGAGAGCGCTCCGAACTGGCGCTTGCACTAAAACTATGCCGCGAGCTTCCCGGGGTCACAATCGAGGATGCACTTCTACTGATTGACACGATGGCCACGCGGGAGCTAATCCGGCAGCGGTTCGAGACTGGCGAAGGATGGGTCAAGCTGGCAAACGGCCCCATCACTATGGTCGTGCGAGTAGGTGGGAGGGGTGAGGAGTAGTCGGTTTGCTGCCGCACACAACCTTTCGCTTCGCGCTTGCCGCCGCGCGGCTCGTCCGCTCACTTCCGTTCGGGAGCAGCCCTCGGTCGCCCGCTTGACGGCTGCGCGCTTGCGCGCTCGCCGCCGCGGCCTCGGTCGTCCGGCTCCCTTCGGCGCGTTCGCGAACCGGGAACACGCTCACCCGCCGTTGGTTGCCGAAAGCAGGTCTCGCCTCTTCTTGGCTCCCAGGCTCACGCGCCCTGTCGAGCACTCGCGCTGATGCTCGCGCTCTGCGAGCAGAAATCGACCCGCTCGGCTCTCATGGACGAGGCTCCACGGTCCATCGTCCTCGCCGCCGTACCATTCCTCGACGAGACGGCGCTGAGCCTCTGTGAGTTTCAGAGGCCAACCAGCCGACACACGAAAGGGCCTTATCCGCGTTGCGGCCAGCTCCCCGAGCTGAGAGACGCGCGACACCTTGGCCATATACGCGGCAACCACACCCGCCTCCTCCGTCGCCACTCGATAGGTCCCCTTCGTGAAGTACGCCGAGAGTCGCTGTTCGCGGCGAGGAATATCGGTCACCTCGCGGATATCAACAATTCGTCCGAAGCCACAAGCCTCCGCCAACATGGAGAGCTCGGCTTGCGCAATGAAACCCCCGCCTTTGGCGCTGTCAATGAGAAGGAAATGCCCGTGGAGGCGACCAGACTGCGGCTGGACCTCAAGCGCGCACGCGTAGTCGCCGAGCTTCGCTCGGCGGCGGAGCCGGGGTCGGAGCTTGCGCGACCACGCCGCATAGAAGGCGGCGAAGTCCATATCGCCGCAACCGTCTGTGAGCGTCATGAAGCGCACGCGCGAGCCGCGCTCGGCGGCGGCACATAGACCGTCCTGGATGGAGACGAGCGCCGCCGCGCGCTTGAGACGAACGCACGATGGACAGGTCCAGCGTTTGCACAGTCTCGGAACGGCCATCCCTGAGCTGTCCGAGATGGCCCACCAGCCATCCGTGTTCGGGCACTCCGGCTCAGGCACACGCGCGATGGCGCGTGCGTAGTGCAGCTCCAAACGCTCGCGCTGCTCGAACAGTCCCGGCTCCAGGCCCGCGAGAACGTCCAACTCAACGACGCGTTTCGCATATGGGCCTCCGGCGAACTGCGTTCGCCTCCGGCCCTCAAGTGAAGAGGCCGGGCTTCCCATTGCGTCACGGGGCCCCGAGGAGGTAGGTCTGGCAATGCTTCATGAAGCGACTATGCGCTGCGCACGGAGCGCGCACGCCATCTTTCGCTTCCGGCATCCGGCGCTGGCTGCTACCGAGTTGGGACGGTCCTGCTACCGAGCTGCGACCCAACCCCGCTACTTCCAGGACAAAAGCCCTGCAAATCCGTTCGCACCTTTCGCAGCTCCAGAGCCGCAAAACACCGGCTCACAGCCGCACTTTCGCGGTGGTTCGTACTTACGTCGGTTAGTCGGGGAGACAGGATTCGAACCTGCGACCGCCCGGCCCCCAGCCGGGTGCGCTACCAGACTGCGCCACTCCCCGTGACATCCTCGATTCTACGGATTGCGGCGCCGACGGGACAACTGCGGGCGCGCTTGGCCTACTATCGGCTCGGCGAACATCCCTACGAGCAGGGATCGCGCGCGTGCGGGGGTAGCTCAATGGTAGAGCCTCGCCCTTCCAAGGCGATGATGCGAGTTCGATCCTCGTCCCCCGCTTCCTCGGCTTTGGGCGCCAGGTCCAGGGCCGGCGCTCCGCCGGCTCCTACACCTCCGCCCCACCACCAGCCCGCGCCTCTTTCCGCTCCTCCGTAGGCACCTCCCCCGTCCCTCCCGTCAGCCCCAGCGGCGGCCAGGGGCCGAACCAGTTGTCCCGGGCGCCGTCCAGCGTGATCGTCGACCCGTTCAGCGCTCGTCCCATCGGAGAGCACAGCAGCGCCACCAGCCAGGCGTGCTCCCGCGGCTCGCCCAGACGCTGCATCGGCACCGAGCGCGCCATGCCCGCGCGGACCGTATCCGGGTACTTGCCCATCGCCTCCGTGTCGAAGTGACCCGCCGCGATCGCCGTCACCGCGATCCCTCGATCCGACCAGCGCTCGGCCATTTCGCGCGTCAGCGCCTCCACCGTCGCCCTCGCCGCGCCCGAGTGCGCCATGCCCGGCATCCCGTGATGCGGCGACAGCGTCACGTTGACGATCGTGCCCGCGCCCGCCTCCGTCCCGCTCACCGGCCCGCCTCGCCGCGCCACTCCGACCCCCTGCTGCTGCCGCCGCCGCGCCCATGCCCCGCTCGACCGCCGCCTCGGACATGTTCAGCATCCCCTCCACGTTCAGCCGCCACACCGCGCGCCAGCCCTTCGCGACTATGCCCTCCGCCGGCGTGAAGTATTGACCGCCCGCGTTGTTCACGAGGATGTCCAGCCTCCCGCGGCGCTCGAGCACCGTCTCGATCAAGCGCCTCGCGTCCGCCGGCTCGCGCACGTCCGCGGTCACCCAGTCCACCAGGCCCGGCCCATCGAGCCCATACCGTCCGCCGCGCGCCCGTCGCCGTGTCCTGCAGCGTCGCCCCCGCCCGCGCCCTCGTCGCGCCCTCAACGCCGCCAACGCCACTCGGCGGCCTCTCCGGCATCCGCGCCGATCGCCTCCAGGATCTCCCCCGCAGCCGCCTCCAGCGTCTCCGCGCGCCGTCCCGCGATCGTCACGCTCGCGCCGCACCGCGCAAGCTCGATCGCGGTCGCCTTGCCCAGTCCCGTCCCGCCGCCCGTCACAATCGCCACCCTGCTACGGCAGCAGCCCTTCGGCGAACACCGCTGAGCGCGCGCTGTCTGCCATAGCCGCGATCATACGAGCGTGGCCGGCCCTCGTCCAGCAGGCGCGCGCGCTGGATCGCGGCCGGCCTGCTCGCGCTGCTCATCGCTCTCGCCCTCGGCGGCTACCTCTACGAGCGTCAACGCACAGGCAGCATCTACCACCCCCACGCCCGCTTCATCCCCCAGCCCTCCCCCACGCTGCCCGCGCGCGGGCCCGAACGCTCCTCCTGGCCCTTCTACGGCTACTCCCGCGCCCACACCCGCTTCTTCCCCGCGCCCTCGCGCGTATTCCCGCCCTTCCGGCGCCTGTGGGTCCGCAACGGCAGCTCGCTGCTCGAGTTCCCCCCTCCCTCTACGGCGACCACATCTTCCAGCTCGCCGACGACGGCGTGCTCAGCGCGATCAACCTCCACACCGGCCACACCTTCTGGCAGCGCCGCATCGGCTCGCTCTCCGCATCCACGCCCGCCGCCGTCGGCCATGTCGTCTACGCGACCGTCCTCGCCCGCGCCGACGGCGTCAAGAAGGGCGAAGTCTTCGCGCTCGCCTACACCACCGGCAAGATCCTCTGGTCGCGCGCACTGCCCAGCCCCAGCGAGTCCTCGCCGCTGCTCGACCACGGCATGCTGTTCTTCGGCTCGCAAGCCGGCACCGTCTATGCGCTCAACGCCCACAACGGCACCGTCATCTGGACCTACCACGCCGCCGGCGCCGTCAAGGCCGGCCCGACCCTCTCCGGCGGGATCCTCTACTTCGGCGACTACTCCGGCCACCTCCAGGCGATCTCCGAGCGCACCGGCCGGCGGCTGTGGGACAGCGACTCCGGCGGCGCGCTGCTCGGCAGCGGCACGTTCTACTCGACCGCCGCCGTCATGTACGGGCGCGTGTTCCTCGGCAACACCGACGGGCGCATCTACGCCTACGACGCCTTCACCGGCCGGCTCGACTGGGCCGTACAGACCGGCGCCTACGTCTACGCCTCCCCCGCCGTCGCCAACGCCCCCGGCCTCGGCCCGACCATCTACGCCGGCTCCTACGACGGCACCTTCTACGCGCTGAACGCCCGCTCCGGACACATCGAGTGGCGCTTTCACCCCGGCGGGCGCATCTCCGGCTCGGCCACCGTCGTCGGGCGCGTCGTCTACTTCGCCGACCTCGCCAGCCACCGCACCTACGGCCTTGGCATCTCCACCGGCCGCGTCGTCTTTCAGATGCACACCGGCTCCTTCGACCCCGTCATCAGCGACGGGCAGGACATCTACCTCACCGGCTACACCGGCCTCTACGCCCTCGCCCCACGGTAGCCCTCGCTCTTTGCCCGCGGGCGCAACCGCGACGGGATGGGCGCCGGCGGGATCCGTTCGCACCAGCCCGCACGATCGCCCCACACGAGCCCGAACCCGTACCTCCGCGACCTCAATCGACACTCCCCGCCCAGCCCAAGTGCCCGAGCCAACGAGAACCGCGCCCCCACCACGATCGCGCCCCGCGCACGGGCGCGCACGTACGTCCAGCCCCCCGGCGCGCTCGCCACGCAGCCGTTCCCCGAGACGACCGTGTAATAGCGGGTGTAGCGCACACGCGCCAGCAGCCTCCCCGGCGCGTCGGCGTACAGCGCGAACGTGTCGCTGCCAAGCGCCGTCAGCCGCCCCGGCCCTTCCAGCATCGGCGTCGCGTCGCTGACCGCATACACCCGCCAGTGCCCGCTCGCCCACACCTCCTTCAGATAAGGCAGCCCTCCGCGGATCAGCCGTCCCTCCTGCGCGCTCGAGGGATCCAGCGCCACATCCGGCAGCGCCACGTAGGCAACCGCTTCCCGCTGCAGCCACGCGCGATACTCACCCGCGCTCAACCCCGCGCCGAGCAGCACCGAGTCATAGCGCTCCTCCAGCTGCTTCTCCCACCCCCGCGCCAGCGACAAGCTCGGCGCCAGCATCGCCGCCTCCCAGTGCGAGCGCGTCAACGGCACCTCCACCCGCTCCAGCCCCCCGCCGTGCGCGGACAGGTAGCGCTCGACCGGCGCATAATAGGGCGCTCGCGTCGCCGGCGACCCCGCGACCGCCCGCGTCTCGCGCACCGGCCCCCACACGATCCACACAACGATCGCGCACAGCGCCACCCCGACCGCCAGCGGCCGCGCCGCCGACCCGGCAGCTGCCGTTCGGCGCGCGGATCGCGAGCTCATCATGAACGGGGACAGCCGCCGCGGCGGCCCCCCCGCTCGCCGGCCCCGGCCACCGTGCAACCTCCCACCGCCCCCGGCGAGCCCGCACAGCAGCAGCGGCCCGGCGAGCAGCACCCCGTAGCGCTCGATGTTGCTGCCCATCGGCGAGTGCACCCTCAGGCACAAAAGACACGCGAGCAGATACACGACCGCCCCAACCCGCAGCACCCGCCGCTCGCTGCCACCGCGTGGCAGCGCCCACAGGAACGCGCCCACCACGATCGCCGTCGCCGCGAACGAGGTCGCCGGATACGGCTCGTATCCACCTTCCGGGAACAGCGCTCGCACAGGCAGCACCACCAGCGCCACCGGCGCACCGAGGGCGAGCAGGACCGTCGGCGCTCGCCGCGCGAGCGCATAGGACAGCGCGGCCAGCGCCAGCAGCACGCCCGCGACCGGGCTCGCCGCCGCGCATACCGCCGCCGCCGGCGCCGCCACGAGCGGTCGTTCGCGCATCAGCGCATACACGCTCGCCAGCGCCAGCGTCACCCCCAGCGCGAACGTCAGCCGCCCGCTCCACACGTCCCCCACCGCCGCCACCGCGAACAGGCACGCCCCCAACCGCACGCACGCCTCATCGCCGTAGACGTCGAGCACGATCCGTTCGAACAGCGCCACCGACGCGAGCACCGACACCACCGCCAGCACGCGCATCCCGATCAGCGAGGCCAGCGGCGCGAACAGCAGGCTGTAGCCGGGCAGCGCATGCCCCGCGTACCAGTGCTCGTCGAACACGCTCAGCCCCGCGCGTTCGTACAGTCCCAGCCGATACACCTGCGCCGCCAGATCGGGCGTGCGCGGATCGACGAGCAGCCACACGACCAGCAGTCCCGCCGCCACCCCCACCGCGACCGGCATCCGCGAGGCACGCACATAGGCCGGAGCCCGGGGTGCTACCCCACCGAACCCCGGCCCATGCCTGTTAGAACCGGCCGCCGAACGTGAAGTAGCGTCGATAATGGGCCTATACGACACGCGCAGATCATGACGAGGACACCGACAATACGAGCAGGCGCCGGCCTGGCCCTGATCTGCGCCGCCGCCGCGCTCGCCACGGGCTGCAGCGCGACCGGGCGCCCCGAGCCGATCGGCGCGAGCGAGCTGGCGGAAGCCCAGACATTTCCCTACTACCGGATCTACTGGGCCGGACCGGCCTTTCAAGGACAGCCGCTCGTCGCCGCGGACGGGCGCAAGAGCTACAACGCCGCCGTCGGCGACAGCGTCTACTACGGCGAATGCGCCCACGGCCACGGCGTGTTCGGCGGGGGCGGCTCCTGCCAGCTGCCGCTGCAGGTCACGACCGTGATCTACCGGCTGCACTCCAACGCTCCGCTCGGCCCGCAGCGCAACATGCTCATCCGCGGCGTGCCCGCGACCGTGTACGACGAAGGCCGCTCGATCGAGATCTACAGCGGCCGCCTCACGATCGACATCTTCTCCGACACCTACGCCCGCGCCCACGCGGCCGCCCTGCAGCTGCGCCCGCTGAACGCCGCCGGCTCGGCCACCGCTCCGCTGCCCCCGCCCGTCTACTGCCCCGGGCTCTACGGCCCTCAGGAACCCAGCCTGCAGCGCGCGATGGTCCACCTGCCGGGACACGCCTGCCAGACACGCCGCCGCGGAGGTCGCGTTCGCCGAAGCAGCCTCGCGCCGTCGCTACCGCCAGCGGGCGCGCCGGCGCGAGCGGACGCGCCAACTCGCGCCGCAGGCTGAGGAACGCCGCCGAGCCGATCAGCGCCGGGACCCACAGCGAGATCGCCCGGTAGGTCACGACCGCCGCGAGCACCAGCGAGCCCGGGCGCACCCCGAACAGCAGCAGCATCCCGAACAGCCCCCCTTCGACCGCGATCAGGCCGGCGGGGATCGGCAGCGAGTTGGCGAGCATGCCCACGAGATAGGCCATCGCCACCACCCAGAATGAAGGGGCGGGGCCGTAGGCGAGCAGGCACGCGTACAGCGCCCCGATGTCGAACAGGCAGTAGCCCACCGCCCCCAGCAGCCGCCAGTCCCGGCGCGCGCGGATCAGCGCCAGCGCTTCGAACACGCCGCCGCTGAGCGCGATGAGCGCGACATACATCCGCCCGCGCGTGCCGATACGGCGCGCGGCCCCCCTGCGCGCCCACTCCGCCAGCGCGATCGTCCCCGCGATCGTCGCCGCCGCCGCCGCCGCCGGCAGCAGCGTGAGCAGCGGGTTGCGCGAGCCCGGCAGCAGCCCCAGCCACATCGGCACGCCGATGAGCACCGTCGCGCCGACGTTCACGGCGCTCGTCAGCACGAATATCAGCACCGAGCGCTTGGCGATCCGCTGCACCGACACGCCCTTGCTGCGCAGCACCCACGCCCCCAGCGCGATCCCCGCCAGGCCGCTCACCGAGACGACCGAGTTGACCGCCAGCTCCGACAGCGACAGCCGCGAGACCAGGCGCCGCGAGAGCATCCCGAAGACCAGTCCGAACAACACCACGTAGCCCGCGCAGGAGAGCAGCTCGAGCCCTATCCCCGCCGCCACCCAGCCCGGGCGCGCATCGCCGATGCGATCGGCCGCCGCGCGCAGCCCCGGCACGGACAGCAGCAGGGCCGCCACCAGCGCGAAGAAGATCGCCAGCCCGATCAGGCTGTTGCGCAGCTTGCGCGACTGTGCCGCCATCGTGGATGGCGAGTCCGCGGCCTCCCGAGTCGAAACATCTTCTTCGATTGGGCTCCCTATCGACGATCTCGGGCATCCTCTCCGCTTTAATCATCTTCATGGTCGAGCAACCCGCTCGCATCCTCGTCGTCGACGACGAGCCCGCGGTACAGAGCGCGCTCTCACGCGCGCTCACGCTAGAGCACTACACCGTCGCCCAGGCGATGGACGGGCGCCAGGCGCTCGAACGCCTCGGCTCAGACCCCTACGAGGCCGTGATCCTCGACGTCGCCATGCCCCACATCGACGGTCTGGAGGTCTGCCGGCGCCTGCGCGAGGGCGGCGACCGCACGCCCGTGCTGATGCTCACCGCGCGCGAGGAGATCGACGACCGCGTCGCCGGCCTGGACGCCGGCGCGGACGACTACCTGGTCAAGCCCTTCGCGCTGCGCGAGCTGCTCGCCCGCGTGCGCGCGCTGCTGCGCCGCTCCGGCGAGGAGGACGACGACGAGCAGGAGCGCACGCTCGCCTTCGAGGACCTGCGCCTGGACCGGCTCGCCCACGAGGCCTGGCGCGGCGAGCGGCTGCTGGCGCTGACCCGCACCGAGTTCCTGCTGCTGGAGATGTTCCTGCGCCATCCCCGCCAGGTGCTCACCCGCTCGGCCATCTTCGAACACGTCTGGGGCTATGACTTCGGGGCGACCTCCAACTCCCTGGGCGTCTACATGGGCTACCTGCGCCGCAAGACCGAGTCCGGCGAGGAGCCGCGCCTGCTGCAGACGGTCCGCGGCGTCGGCTACGTGCTGCGTGCGCCATGAGACCTCCGCGCGGCGTTGAGGGCATCATCGCCCCGAGGATGTTGGGCGCCATCGGGCGATCGGACCCGGGGACGTCCTCCCTGTGAGCTTTCGCCGGCGCGTCACCTTCGCCTCGGCGGCCGCGGTCGCCGTCGCCGTGCTGCTCGCCTCCGTGCTCGTCTACGTGCTCACCTCCAACGAGCTCCACGGCCAGGTCGACGCGCAGCTGCGCAGCCGCTCGGACAACCTGCGGCTGATCGAGCGCCACCCGGTGCGCCGCCACGGCGACCGCCTGCTCGACGCGCTGGCCGGCCGCGGCGCCTCGCCCCAACAGCTGTTCGAAAGCGGGCCCCAGCAACCCGGCGAGGCGCTCGACAACGTCGCCCCCCGCCCCAACCAGGTGCGCGGCTACCAGCAGCTCGTCGACGCCGGCGGCAAGGTCCTGTTCCGCTCGGGCGCCAAGAACGTCACGCTCCCCGTCGAAGCGCGCACGCGCGCGCTGGCAGCCGGCAAAGGCGAGGCTTTCTTCCGCGACGCGACCGTCAACGGCCTCCCCCTGCGCATCCTCGCCGAGCACCTCGCGCCAGGTCGCGTCGTGCAGTTCGCCCAGCCGCTGAGCGAAATCGACGAACTGCTCAGCCACCTGCGCCTGATCCTCGTGCTGCTCGGACTCGGCGGGATCCTGCTCGCGGCGCTGCTCGGACAGCTGGTCGCCCGCGCCGCCGTGCAACCCGTCAGACGGCTCACCAGCGCCGCCGAGCACGTCGCCGAGACCCAGGATCTGTCCGGTCGCATCGCGCCGACCGGCGACGATGAGATCGGGCGCCTGGCGATCAGCTTCAACGCGATGCTCGACGCGCTCGAGGTCTCGATGGCCGCGCTGGACGCCTCCGTGCACGCCCAGCGCCAGCTCGTCGCCGACGCCTCCCACGAGCTGCGCACGCCGGTCACCAGTCTGCGCACCAACATCGAGATCCTCCAGCACGCCCCCGGCATGGACGGCTCCGAGCGCGATCGTCTGCTCGAGGACGTCGTCGAGCAGATCGGCGAGCTGACGCTGCTGATGAACGACCTGATCGACCTCGCCCGCGGCGAGGAACAGCGCGCCGACGCCGAGGACGTGCGCCTGGACATCGTGATCTCAGAGGCGATCGCGCGCGCCCAGCGCAACACCCCGGCGACGCCCCTGCACAGCACCCTCGAGCCGGTCCTCATCGGCGGCGTCGCAACCCGGCTCGATCGCGCCGTCGCGAACCTGATCGACAACGCGATCAAGTACAGCCCCGCCGGCGAGCCCGTCGAGATCGAGCTGCTCACCGTCCGAGGATCGCGCGGATCCTCCAACGCCGGCGAGCTGACCGTCCGCGACCACGGTCACGGGATCTCCGCCGAGGACCTGCCGCACGTGTTCGACCGCTTCTACCGCGGCGCCGAGGCGCGCGGGCGTCCGGGCTCGGGCCTGGGCCTGGCGATCGTCCGGCAGGTGATCGCCCAGCACGGCGGCACCGTCACCGCCGAGCGCCCACCCGGCGGCGGCACGCTGATGCGAGTCACGCTCCCGGAGGTCGAACCATTCGACCCGGTGGGCGCGCCGGAGACGGCCGCGGCCGTCGCGGCGGTGAACCCTCGCATTCACGCGTAGGACCCCTCGCGGCATGCCGCAGCGCACGATTGCGAAACAGGGCAGGCGAGAGCCCGTAACGGCGACGAAACGCGCGCGCGAAGTATGTGCTCGGATAGCCCACCAATCGCCCCACGTCGCCGACCGGGATCGAGCGCTGCTCGCTCAGCAGCTGCGCCGCGACCGCCATCCGCCGCGCGTACAGATCCTCGTGGAAGGAGTCGCCGAACTGCGCGTACGCGCGCTGCAGCTGCCGCGGCGAGGTCGACAGCGCCCGCGCGACCGCCGCGAGCGTCAGCGGCCGGCGATAGTGGCGCGAGACCGACACCCGCGCGAGCATGTACATCCGGCGGCGTTCGCTGACCGTATCGGGGTGCACACTCTCCCAACCGACCGACCCCGCACACCGGGACATGGCGACAACCAGAGCTTGGCGGGGGCCGGATGAGATGGAATGGATGGGTGGGGTGAGACCGGCCGCTCGCGGGCCGGCGACGGAAGCTCGGCAACGCAGGGTTGCATGCGGCAGGCTGGGCGGGCGCCGCCGCGGTCGGAGCTACTCCTCGCCGAGCTCCAACACCGCCAGGAACGCCTCCTGGGGCACCTCGATGCGGCCGACCTGCTTCATCCGCTTCTTCCCCTCCTTCTGTTTGGCCAAGAGCTTTTTCTTGCGCGTGATGTCCCCTCCGTAGCACCCCGCGATCACGTCCTTGCGGAACGCTTTCACGGTCTCCCGCGCGATCACGTGCGAGCCGATCGCCGCCTGGATCGGCACGTCGTACTGCTGGCGGGGAATCCGCTTGCGCAGCTTCTCCGTCAGCGTGCGCCCCATCTCATACGCCTTCTCGCGATGCACCACCATCGACAGCGCGTCCACCGGGTCGCCCGCCAGCAGCACGTCGAGCTTGACCAGATCCGACGGGCGCACGCCCTCGAGCTCATAGTCCAGCGAGGCGTACCCGCGCGTGCGCGACTTCAGCTGATCGAAGAAGTCCAGCACGATTTCCGCCAGCGGCAGGTCGTAGGTCATCTGCACCCGCTCGGGCGAGAGGTAGTGCATGCCCACGTGCTCGCCCCGGCGTTCCTGGCAGAGCTCCATGATCGCCCCCACGTACTCTTTCGGCGCGATCACCTGCGCCTTGATGAACGGCTCGCGGATCTCCTCGATCGTGCCCGGGTCCGGCATGTCCGAGGGGTTGTGCACCTCCGTCTCCTCGCCGTTCGTCAGCGTCACGTCGAACTCCACCGAGGGCATCGTCGCCAGCAGCTCCAGGTCGTACTCGCGTTCCAACCGCTCTTTCACGATGTCCATGTGCAGCAGCCCCAGGAACCCGCAGCGAAATCCGAACCCCAGCGCGTCCGAGGTCTCCGGCTCCCACGACAGCGCAGCATCGTTGAGCGTCAGCTTTTCCAGCGCGTCACGCAGGTCCGGATAGCTGTCGGAGTCGATCGGGAAGAGGCCGCAGAAGACCATCGGTTTGACCTCGCGATACCCCGGCAGCGGCTCGCTCGCTTCACTCGCGCGGCCCGAGGCGGCGCCTGCCCTCGCACGCGTCGTCAGCGTGTCTCCCACGCGCAGCTGCGTCACGTCCTTGATGCCCGTGATCAAGTACCCCACCTCGCCCGCCGCGAGTCGTTCGGTGGGCACCATCCGCGGGGAGAAGCAGCCGATGTCGTCGATCTCCGCCTCCGTCCCCGTCGCCATCGCGCGAATCGCCTCGCCCTTCTCGAACACCCCGTCGACGACGCGGATGTAGGCGATCACGCCGCGATACTGATCGAACTCCGAGTCGAAGATCAGCGCCCGCGGCGGGGCCTGCGGGTCGCCGGCCGGCGGCGGCACGCGCCGGATCAGCTCCTCCAGCACGGCGGGCACTCCATCTCCCGTCTTGCCGCTGATGCGCAGGATCGAGTCCGCCGGCTCGCCGATCAGATCGGCGACTTCGCCCCCCACCCGCTCGGGCTCCGCGCCCGGCAGGTCGAGCTTGTTCAGGCACGGAATCAGCTCCAGCCCCGACTCCACCGCCAGATACGTGTTCGCAACCGTCTGCGCCTCCACCCCTTGCGCCGCATCGACCACCAACAGCGCCCCCTCGCACGCCGCCAGCGAGCGCGAGACCTCATACGTGAAGTCCACGTGCCCCGGCGTGTCGATCAGGTGCAGCTGATAGCTCTCGCCGTCCTGCGCCGTGTACATCACCCGCACCGCCTGCGCCTTGATCGTGATCCCCCGCTCGCGCTCCAGATCCATCGAGTCCAGCACCTGCGCGCGCATCTCCCGCGCCGCGACGGTGTGCGTCAGCTCGAGGATGCGGTCGGCCAGCGTCGACTTGCCGTGGTCGATGTGGGCGATGATCGAGAAGTTGCGGATGCGCGCTTGGTCCATGGGCCCGCGTCACGATAGATGGTGAGTTGAGCACGGGCCCTCGAATCGCACAGCGAGCACGCCCCGCCCGCGGACTGACGACCCGAAGCGTCGACCCGCTAGCCTTGTTCGTCCGGCGGATCGCCAACTCGACAAGGATGCATTCAGCCGCGGCAACGCGCCTGCCTTCGGGCCGGCGGCCTGTCCAGGTGTCGAGAGTGTCACGCCGCCCAGGCAAGACACATAGTCCTGGGACGTAAGTAGTAAGCGGCGATCTATGTTCGGGTGCAGCCGGGCGGGTCATTGGCCCGTCCGGCTTCATGCCAGCGCCATTCGGCGGCTAAGCCCGCCCCAGCTGCGTGCGAATCAGACGGTTGACCTGGTGGGCCTCGGGGATGTGCATCGCGAGCACCGCGCGCGCGTACACGAACAGCCCCGCCGCGGCGGCCCCGCCCACGCTGACGATCTGCGCCGGCAGCGAGGCGCCGAACAGACGGTCGAGGAGCGTCCACACACCCCAGGAGACCACCCCCAGCAAGGCGGAGGCAGCCAGGATCCGAGCGGTGATCATCGTCGTCTGCGCGCCTTCCAGGTGGCCGTTGAAACCTATCCGCAGGCGATGGAACTGCAGCGCGGTCATGATCGCATTGGCGACGACGGTGCCGATGATCAGCCCGGCGATCCCCAGCGGCTTGTACAGGCCGATCGAGACGATGATGTCGACGATGATGTTCAGGCCCGCCAGGCGCGTCGGGATCCATGGGCGCTGCACCGAGAAGAACACGCGCGTCAGCAGCAGGTTCAGCCCGCCGAACGGCAGGCTGAAGGCGAACCAGAAGAGCGCTTCGGAGACGAGGCTGGTCGATTTTGCGTCGAAGTGGCCGCGTTCGAATATGAGCCGCACGATCGGGGTCGTGAGCACCAGCATGAACACCGCCGAGGGAATCAGCAGCAGGTTGATCTGGCGCATGCCCACGCCGATCGTGCGGCGCATGTTGCCCACGTCGTGCCTGGCAGCCATGCGGCTGAGCGTCGGGAACAGCACCGTGGCGACCGCCACACTGAAGAGGCCCTGCGGGAGCATGTAGATGCGAAACGCGTTGTCGATCGCGCGCGGAGCTTCTTCGGAGACGAGCGTGCCGAAGACCGAGTTGATCAGCTGATCGAGGTTGACGATGCCGAGGCCGATCGTGACTGGCAGCATCAGCGTGAACACCTGGCGGATGCGCGGGTCGTGCCAGTCGATCGAGAACTGCAGGCGGAAGTCGATCCGGCGCAGCGCCCCGAACACCATCAGCATCTGCACGAACGTCGCGACCAGGATCGCGATGGCGTAGGCATACAGCTGATCGCCGTCCTTGTAGCCGCCCTGGAAGTGAGGGCGCAGCACCACGAGCAGGACGATGATCACCACGTTCCACACCGCCGGGGCGATCGCGGGGATCGTGAAGTGTTCGTATGACTGCAGGATGCCGACGAGCAGGCCGATCAACCCGATCAGCAGCACCACCGGGAACAGCACCTGCGAGAGCCCGACCGTCAGCGAGTCCAGCGCACCGTTGAACGTGGGGCCCGTGAACAGCGGCATGATCACACCCGCCGCCAGCACGAACACCGCGGTGATCGCCCCGAGGACGATCAGCATGATCCAGAAGAGCGTCGATGCGAGCCGGAACGCCTCGCGCTTGCGGCCCTGCTGGAGCAGGTCGGTGAACACCGGCACGAACGCCGCCGACAGCGCGGCATTGGCGAACAGATTGCTCACCAGGTTGGGAATCTGAAACGCGATCGTGAACGCCGAGGCGGGACCGCCCGTCCCGAAGAAGCTCGCGGCGACGATTTCCCGCCCCAGCCCCGCCACGCGTGAGATGCCCGTCGCGAACGAGACGATCGCGGTGTTGCGCGCTACGCGCTCTCTCCCACCGCCGGGTGGCCCTCCGCCACCGTCCCCCGCCATCTGCTCGGGCTCGGGCTGGCCGAGCCCGCCGTATTCCTCCCCGAAGCTCGCGTCGGGTATGCCGACGAACTCGACCCGCGGATCTGGCGGCGACTCGGCGGGCCTCTTACTCCGGGATCGTCGCTCCCCGAGGGATCGGATGAGCTCGACTCGACGGGGTCCTGGGTGCCCGCGAGATCGTCGTATGCCGCGGCCGGGTCCTCTTCGGGTGCGTATGGATCGTCGTGGCAACCCCTCCTCGACCGGCTCTCCGTCTGAAGGGATCTCCGACAAGGCTCGCTATAGTACGGCGCTCACACGATGGCCAACATTCATTCACAGAAGAAGCGCATCCTGCGCACTGAGCGCGAGCGGCTTGAGAATCGCCAGTACACCTCGGCGATCAAGACCTACTTCCGCCACCTCGAGGCGGCGGTGCAGAGCGGCGATGACGAGACGGCCGCGAGCGAGCATCGCAGGCTCGTGAGCACGATCGACAAGGCCGTCAAGCGCGGCGCGATGCACAAGCACACGGGCGCTCGTCGCAAGTCACGCGCAGCCCGCACGCTCGCCGGCTCGCCTCGCTCCTAGGTTCGCACCGTGCGACCCGCTCGCGGCAGACCGACCGACTCAGCGGCCGGCGGTGATCGCCTCGATCGCGCGCAGCGCCAGCGTCTCTTCGTCCAGGCCCGACATCCGCGAGCGGGCCTCGGGCATCGGCGATCCTCCGCGAGTGTCCAGCTCGAGGTCCGCGAGCGCGGCGAGCGCGGCGCGCAACCGCTCGGGCTCGGTGCGAGCCACGTCGCGCACGAACCGCTCGGCGGCGCGGGGAGGCATCCGCAGCCCGCGCTTGACCTCGGCGGCGGACTCTCCCGCGCGCAGGCGCAGGGCGAGCGCGAGCGCGTCGCGCAGGCGCGAGGCCATCAGGTAGGTCAGCCCGGCCAACCGCTCGCCCTGCTCGCGCAGACGTATGTATGCGCGGGTGGCCTCGCGCTCATCGCCCGCGACGAGCGCGTCGGCGAGCGTGTAGGCGCGGTACTGCGCCGAGTGCGCCGCGCGGGCTTCGATCTCCTCCACGCTCACCCGGCCGGGCTCCGTCGCGTTCCAGCGCGAGCTTCTCCAGCTCGCGCAGCAACCGCTGCTGGCGCTCGCCTACCTGGCCCACCAGCGCGCTTCGCCGCGGCCATGTCGAGCTCGATCGCCCATGCGCGCCGCCTGCGCGCGCACCCACTTGGGCAGGTCCCACGGCTTGACCGTCGCCTGCGCGACGATCTGCCCACCCGCGCGCTTGACGGCCGTGTGCAGAGCCGCGGGCGCCTTGGCGCGACCCTCCTCGCGCGCGAACAGCGCCACGGTCGTGTCGGGCGGCATCGCCGCGAGGGCGGGCACGAGCGCCTGCTCGACCTCGGCCTGCTTCCAGCGCTCGACGCCATCGACCAGGATCACGCGACGCCCGACCATCAGCGTCATCGCCGCGAGCGCCCCCGCGACGCCCTCCGGGGTGGCCGCCTCGCCCTCCAGCGCCTCCACGCTGTCGCGGACCGCCGTCGCGTTCGGCCAGCGCGCGCAGGCCCGCGCGGCGCTCGGCGACGGCGCCGTGGTCGTCGCCGTGGATCAGATACGCGGGCTTGAGCTCGGCCACCGACGCCAGTCTAGGCGTGCGAGCAGACCGCTACTTGACGACCAGATTAACGAGCTTGCCCGGAACCACGATCTCCTTGACGATCTCCTTGCCATCGAGGTGCGCGCGCACGTTCGGGGCGGCGTGGCAGAGCGTCTTGAGCTCATCCGGACTCGCATCCGAGGCGGCCTGCACGCGGTCGCGCAGCTTGCCGTTGACCTGGCACACGAGCTCGTAGGTGTCGCGCTCGAGCATCTCCTCCTCGGCCCGCGGCCACGGCTGCTCCCACACGCGCTCGCCCGTCAGCAGCTCGTAGACCTCCGCGCTGACGTGCGGCGCGAACGGGAACAGCAGCGAGGCGGCCGTCGCGAGCGCGAAGCGCTGACTGTCCGCGCTCACCTCCTCGCGCAGGCGCGAGCAGTCGTTGAGCAGCTCCATCACCGCGGCGATCGCCGTGTTGAACGCGAACCGGCGCAGGTCGGAGCTGACCTTGTCGATCGCCCAGTGGGCCTTACGCAGCAGGGTCAGATCGGCCACCGCTGGAGATTCCGTTCCAGTCGGCGCATGCGCCGACTGGCGGGCCTGCACATGTGCAGGCCCGGGGGATGGCGCATGCGCCATCCCGGGAGGGGTCGCATGCGACCCCTCCGCCTGTGCCGCATGCGGCACAGCCCACGCCCCTCTCCGCGGTCTCCGCCGCCAACCGCCACAGCCGGCTCAGGAACCGATGGACCCCCTCCATGCCCTCGTCCGACCAGTCGGCGTCCTGATCGGGTGGGCCGATGAACAGGATGTAGCAACGGGCGGTGTCCGCGCCGTAGCGCTCGACGATCGACGCGGGCGAGACCACGTTGCCGCGAGACTTGCTCATCTTCGCGCCGTCCTTCGTGATCATCCCCTGCGTGAACAGCGCCGCGAACGGCTCCTGGAAGTCGAGGTGTCCGAGGTCCGCGAGCGCCTTGCAGAAGAAGCGCGCGTACATCAAGTGCAGGATCGCGTGCTCGACCCCGCCGATGTACTGATCGACCGGCATCCACTCGCGCAGAACCGCCGGATCCCAAGCGGCCTGCGTCGTTGCCGCGTCGCAGTAGCGCAGGAAGTACCACGAGGAGTCCACGAACGTGTCCATCGTGTCCGTCTCCCGGCGCGCCTGCCCGCCGCACTCCGGGCAGCTCGTCTGTACCCACTCCTCGGCGGCCGCCAGCGGCGAGCGTCCCCGCGGCGCGTAGTCCTCGACGTCCGGCAGCTCGCACCGGCAGATCGCTCTCGGGCACCGGCACCGCGCCGCAGCCCTCGCAGTAGACGATCGGGATCGGGCAGCCCCAGTAGCGCTGGCGGGAGATCAGCCAGTCGCGCAGCCGGTAGTTGACCGAGGCGTGCCCCTTGCCCTCGCGATCGAGCCAGCGCACGATCTCGCGCGAGCGCCTCGCGGTTGCGCATCCCGTCGAAGTCGCGCGTGCGAGTCGACCAGCGGCCCGTCGCCCGATATGGCAGACCCGCTCCTCCCAGCCGTGCTCGTCGCCCACGCCGCGCGGCGGCGCGCGTCGGCCTGCGATCACGCGCCGGATCGGCAGCTCGAAGGCGCGCGCGAACGCGTAGTCGCGCTCGTCGTGCCCCGGCACGGCCATGATCGCGCCCGTGCCGTACTCCATCAGCACGTAGTCCGCGACAAACATCGGGATCTGCTCGCCGTTCACCGGGTTGGTGACCGTCCGTCCCAGCGCCACGCCCGTCTTGGGCTTATCCGCGTTGCCGCGCTCCTCGCCGGACTCGGTGATCGCGTGGCTGACGTACTCGCGCACCTGCCGCTCGCGCTCGGTGCCCGCGACCAGACGCAGCACGTCCGGATGCTCGGGGGCCATCACGAAGAAGGTCGCCCCGAACAAGCGTGTCCGGGCGGGTGGTGAAGACGGGATAGTCGATGCCGAGCTCCTCGCAGCGGAACGTCACCTCCGCCCCCTCCGAGCGCCCGATCCAGTTTCGCTGCATGGTCTTCACGTGCTCGGGCCACTCGATCTCGTCGAGATCGTTCAGCAGCCGCTCGGCGTAGTCGGTGATGCGCAGGAACCACTGCTCCAGCTGGCTGCACTTCGACTCTCGCGCCGCAGCGCTCGCACGTGCCGTCGGGTGAGACCTGCTCGTTGGCGAGCACCGTCTGATCTTTCGGGCACCACTTCACCGCCGCCTCCTTGCGGTACGCGAGCCCCGCGTCGAACAGCTGCAGGAAGATCCACTGCGTCCAGCGGTAGTAGCTCGGTTCGTGCGTGGCCAGCTCGCGCGACCAGTCGATCGAGATGCCCCACTCGCGGAACTGGCGCTGGAAGGAGGCGATCGAGGCGTCGGTGGACGCGCGCGGGTGCACGCCCGTCTTGATCGCGTGGTTCTCCGCCGGCAGGCCGAACGAGTCATAGCCCATGGGGTGCAGCACGCGCCGGCCGAGACGGCGGTGGTAGTGCGCGATCGCGTCGCCCACCGAGTAACCTTCAGGTGGCCGATGTGCGGCTCGCCGCTCGGGTAGGGGAGCATCTCCAGCACGTAGGAGTTCGTGTGCTCGGGCTCCGTGCCGGACGCGCCGCTGCCGCGTCGCCGGGAGCGCCTTCGTTGGACACCTCCCACGTGCGCTCGCTCGCCCACACCGCCTGCCAGCGGGGCTCGATCACACGGGGGTCGTATTTGCGCTCTGACATGGAGAGCGCAGGTTAGCGAGCGGGCTGGGACGGAACTCTCGGGGCAGGCCTCATCCCGCGTCGTTCGCCGTTAACGAGCTCGCCACGAGCGGGCCGCAACGGCCAACCGCGCGGTGACGAGGACCTTGTGGGCGACATCGCCGACGCCGGCCTGACGCTCAGCGGCCGCCGAAGATGCGCAGCAGGGTGAGGAAGATGTTGATGATGTTGATGAACACGCCCGTCGCGATCCAGACCACGTCGCGCTCGGTCGCGCCGCGGCGGATGATCTGAAAGTAGATCGCCAGGTACGCGCTCACGATCACGTAGATCGCGAGGTTCAACAGGAAGCTTTCGCCGGAGCCGATCAGGATCAGCACGATCGCGAGGCCGAAGACGCCGAGCAGCGCGAAGAACAGCGGGCGCATCCAGCGGATCAGGTCGCGCGATGTCGCGAATCCGTAGGAGCCCATCACCCCGACCGTCAGCGCGGTGCCGCCCGCGGCCTGGTAGATCGCGCTCTGATCGACCTCGCGTACTGGTTGATCACCGGCCCGAGCCCGAGTCCGAGCAGCAGCGCGAGGGCGAACATCCAGGTCATGCCCGTCGGCCCCTCCCGCAGCTTCGGAACGAACATCTGCACGATCAGCATCCCCAGCGCCCCGAGCTCGAAGATCAGCCCGGTGCCATAGCTCAGATCGCGCCCGATGTAGGTCCCGCCCGCGAAGAACGCGAGCGCGACCGCGACCAGGAACATGACCTGGCCGAGCAGGAACGTCGAGCTGGCCTCGCGTTCGCCGGCGTGTGCGTCGAAGACGCTCAGCCCTGCCGGCTTGGACGATGTGCTGGTTGCGAACGGGTTGTCGGACATCCGCTCGAATCTTACGTCAGCGGCACCTGCTCGGTCTGTAAAGCGCGAGTACGCGCGCACCGCCTCGACGATCTCCGCCGGCGCCTTCTCCGGCGAGCCCGCGTCGAACGGCGGCTCGGGGTCGTACTCGATGCCCAGCTGGATCGCCTGCGCGAGCTCGGGGCCGGCGATCCGCCCGACGAGCGTCAGCGCCATGTCGATCCCCGCGGTCACCCCCGCGGAGGTGGCGAGCTTGCCGTCGAACACCACGCGCTCGGGAACGACCTCCACGCCGAGCTCGCGCAACTCGTCGAGCGCCTGCCAGTTGCTGGTCGCGCGCCTGCCCTCCAGCAGTCCCGCGGCCGCGAGGATCAGCGAGCCGGTGCAGACCGAGGCCGTCCACGTCGAGGTCTCGTGCGCGCCGCGCAGCCACTCGTGCACGGGACCGTCCTGCATCAGCGCCGCCTGACCGGGACCGCCGGGGACGAGCACGATCTCGGGATGTGCGTGCTCGGCCAGCGTCGCGTCGGCGAGCAGAGCCAGCCGGCCGGTGTCGGTGCGTACAGGCCCGCCTGCTCGGCCACGAACGTGACCTGCCAGCCGGGCAGGCGACTGAGCACCTCATACGGGCCGACCGCGTCGAGCGCGGTGAAGCGGTCGTAGATCAGGATGGCGATGTCCATGGTGTGAGCGTCCTCCGTAGGGGGTTCGTGTGGTCTCACGCGCCGCCCTGCCGACGGGCAGCGCCGGATCAGGCGCTCGGTGTCCGGGTGATAGCGGCGGCGGTACTCGGCCGGGGCGACGCCCAGCGCACGCAGGAACGTGCGGCGCATCGTCTCGGGAGTGCCGAACCCGCACGCGGCCGCGACGGTCGCGATCGGCTGGGAGGTGTCCTCCAGCGCGCGCCGCGCCGCCTCCAGGCGCACGCGCTCGACGTAGCGTCCGGGCGTGATCCCGATCTCCGCCGCGAAGGCGCGGGCGAAGTTGCGCGAGCTCATGTGGGCGTGCTCGGCCAGCACCTCCACCGAGAGGTTCTCCGCCACGTGCTCGACGACGTAGCGCTGGACGTCGCGCAACGGCTCGCGTTCGGGCTCCTGCGCGGCGAGGGTCGCGCTGAACTGCGACTGGTTGCCGGGGCGGCGCAGGAACAGCACCAGATGGCGGGCGATCGTCAGCGCCGCCTCGCGGTCGAGGTCCTCCTCGACCATCGCCAGCGCCAGGTCCATGCCGGCGGTCACGCCGGCCGAGGTCCAGACGTTGCCGTCGCGCACGTAGATCGGATCGGGATCGACCTCCACCGCGGGATGGCGCTCCGCGAGCTTCGCTGCCGAGGCCCAATGCGTGGTCGCCCGGCGTCCGTCCAGCAGTCCGGCGGCGGCGAGCACGAACGCGCCCGTGCACACCGAGGCCACGCGACGTGCGCCAGGCGCGCTCGCCCCGATCCAGTCCAGCAGCCCCGCCTCGGCGCTCGCGCCCGCCGATCCGGCGCCGCCGGGAACCACGAGCGTGTCGATCCGCGCGGGCGCTTCGGCGAGGCTCGATGTCGGGAACGATCCGCAGCCCGCTCGACACCCTCATCGCCTCGCCGTCGAGACTCGCGACGGTCACGCGGTATCCGCGCTCGGCGCGCCCCGTGGCCGCGATCAGCTTCTGCGCGGCGACGAACACCTCCTGTGGGCCCACGAAGTCCAGGCTCTGCACGTCCGGAAACACGACGATGACTACGTTCTTGGGACTGCGCGCTTGTTTTGCCATGGCTCGATCATGGCCCATCCCCAGTCTGTCCGCAAGGACAGACTTCCAACAATTTCTGCCACTCTCGATGAAGGCGCCGCTACTGCGCGGCAGTGCGCGGCGCTCGGGTCTAGGATTGCCAGGTGGACTCCTCAGATGCCCTGCACACCGCTTCCGAGCACGTAGCGAGCATCATCGAAGCGGCCGAACGGACGGCCGCGGAGCTGCGCGAGCAGGCCGAGTCCCGCGCGCGCGAGCGCATCGCCGAGGCAGACCGCGCCGCCGGGCACCGCGTGCTGGCGGCCGAGGAGGAGGCGCAGGAGACCCTGCAGACCGCGCGCACACAGGCGGAGACCGCTCGCAACGAGGCGCTCGCGTCGGTCGCCGAGACCCACGCGGAGGCCGACCGACGACTGAGAGAGGGCCAGCAGGCCAGGAACGACGCGCATCGGGAGGCGGCGCGAGTCGCCGCCGCCGCGCGCACAGCAGCCGAGCAGACACAGACGACGAGCAGCGCACGAGCAGAGGAGGTGCTCGCCGCTGCCCACGCGCAGGCGACGCAGACCACAGCCACAGCCCAGGAGCAAGCCGACCGCCGGCTCGAGAACACGCAGGCCGAGTCCGAGCAGGCACTGGCCGCCGCGCGCAAAGAGGCCGGCGGCATCATCGACAGCGCACGCCGAGAGGCCGAACGACTGAGCGCCACCGCCGATGAGAAGCTCGCCGCGGCCCATGAGCAGGCGAACCAGACGACCGTCACGGCACAGGAGCAGGCCAACCGCCTACTCGAGAACGCGCAGGCCGAGTCCAAGCGGATGCTGGCCGCCGCACGCGAACGGGCGGAGACCGCTCGTAACGAGGCGCTCGCGTCGGTCGCGGAGACCCACGCCGAGTCCGAGCAGCGGCTGAAGGACGGTCAGCGCATCAGCGAGAACGCACACGAGGAGGCGACCCGGATCGCCGCCGCCGCGCGCACGGCAGCCGAGCGGACACAGGCGACGAGCACCGCTCAAGCCGAAGAGCTGCTCGCCGCGGCCCACGAGCAGGCGAACCAGACGACCATCACGGCACAGGAGCAAGCCGACCGCCTGCTCGAGAACGCGCAGGCCGAGTCCGAGCAGGCGCTGGCCGCCGCGCGCGAGCAGGCCGGCGGCATCATCGACGCCACGCGCCAAGAGGCCGAGCGGCTCAGCACCACCGCCGAGGAGCAGCTCACGGGTCGCCAAGCCGAGGCGCACAGCCGAGCCCAGGACATTCGCGCGGTCGCGCGCGCCGAGGCGCGCGAGATCGTCAGCGAGGCCCACGCCGTCGCCCATGAGATCGTCAGCGAGGGAACCGAGGTCTCGCGCAACCTGCGCGAGCTCTCCTCCTCGCTGCGCAACAACGCCGAGCGCCTGCTGCGCGACGTGCGGCTCACGCACGGCAGCATGACCGCGCGCCTTGATCAGGTCGGGCCTGGAGCCGAGCCGGGTCGCCAGGGATCGGGCGGGCGACGGCGTGAGGAGCCTGGTGAGGACCTCGACGTTCCGGAGTTCATCCCGCGGGGGTGAGGCAAGCCGACTCGCCGAGCGCGTGGCTCGAGTCATGGTCGCCGCAGACCTCGCCAACCGACCCCGTTGTACGATGTCCTGGCACCCGGGGCTATAGCTCAGCTGGGAGAGCGCCGCCATGGCATGGCGGAGGTCGAGGGTTCGAGCCCCTCTAGCTCCATTTTTCTTGTCGGCAAACAAACCAGGCGTGCCGACGCTGTTGGTACGGTCTCAGAGCTTGTCGATGGCACGGTGCAGGTCACGACGGTCGATGACTCGCGCCACCAGGTAACGCGCGTCGGACTCGTCGGCGAACTCGCGGTAGAGCACGCGGTGCTCACCGACGCGCAGACGACGCCAAGGAGCGCGTCCTACTACCGGCTTGACGTCGAGGTTCGCGGCGTCACCGATCTGCACCCGCTTGCGGGTCTGGCGGTCCAAGCCCTTCAGGTCGCGGACCGCTCGGGGAGCGAGCTTAATCTTGCTCAGAGGGCCGGTCATCTACGACCCGGCTTCCCGCGCGTGAGCGCTATTGCTCGGCGTCTAGCGCATCAAGCTCCGCGAACACATCAGCAGCAGAGCGCGCTTCACCATTTGCATTAGCCTGATCGGCGGCTGCCATGTCCTCGGCGAAGCTCGGGACCTTCGAGAGCAGGTAGTCCTCAAGATCCTGCGCGTCGATCGGCACCAGCGCAGCGATAGGCTCGCCGTGTCGAGTGACGAGGGCGGTGTGCTTGGAATCGGCGACGTCAGCGACGACGCCACTTGTGTTGCGCTGTAGATCACGGATGCTGATGGTGCTCATCGGGTGCCCTCGGCCTTCCAGGAAATGTCCGACAAGTATACGTACAATACGTGCCGGCGTCAAGTCTCCTTGCCAGTGGGGTTGCACGAGTCGTCGTCGGCGAGGCGGAGAGACGATACTGCGGAGCATGCCGCGAGGAGCAAGCATCTGCCGCAACGAATCCACGCCCCGCGCTCCTCGCCCGTGCGGGCACACGCCATGTCTCCCGAAGTCCGCGAAGCTCGCGGCGGAAGACACGTGCCGTGTGCTGTGCCTCCGCCGCCAGCAATGCGGTCGTTGTTCGACGCTATTCGCGTGATATGTCGGTCTCGAAGGTCTGTTCTTCGACGTTTATCGGTTCAGCCGTGCCTTCCTCCGGCGTGATTAAACCACCAGCGAACTTTGCTTCCTCGTTGGATAAGCCGGTGAGCGTGAGTTCGTTGCCTGCGATCTTGAGCTTAGCTTCTCCTTCAGTCCCCGTTTCGTCGATTAAATATTTTTTGCTTGACGCTTCCCATAACAGTCGTGGTTTTTCTACGGCTTCCTCGACTAATTCGATGTCTTCCGGTTTGCCTAAGGCTTCGATCTTGTGCTCTTTGGAGATTTCGTCTTCCGCGCCCCCTTCAGTCAACGTCGTCCCTTCGACTTTGGCTTTCATGCCTTTCAGCGCGCACGATTCGCCTTTGAATTCGAGTTCCGCGAAAACTGTGCCGGACGTAGGTCGAAATAAGTTCTCCACCTTCGACCGGGTCGTGTTTTCGACGAGCTCCGCCGTCACCGGCTTTGAAGCGATGGTGCCGCTGTTGACTTCGCAACCGCTGGGCGATTCGACTTTGCACCCTGTGTATTCCAAGGACGACGCTTCCAGCTTGCCGGCGGATGTGTGTAATCCGCTTTCGATTTTAGATTCTTTGGCGTTCATGCTCGTGCAGCCGATCGAGAGGCTGACGCCAGCTACTTTGCCTTTCCATTTGTAGGCGCCTCCTTTGATCGTGACGGTGAGCGCCGGTGGATCGTAGAACACCCCGAATCCGCCGCCCAAGCCTAAGTAGATGCAGCCTGGATCGGCGAACATCCCGAATCCCGGGCCGAGGAACAGGCAGAACATCGCTATCGGGCCGACATCGAGCGCTCGCACCCTCGTGCCTCCGAGGCTGAGCGAGGCACAGCCGGGCGACATCGTGCCGAACGGAGCGGCCACCCTGCCGCAGAATTCCCAGCCCCAAACGGGCGGCGACGCCGACGCCGAGGTGGATGTCGCCAGCGACAGAGCGACGGCCCCGAGCAGGGTCGCCGCGGCGACCCTCATTCGCGTCCTCATCATGATTCACCTCCAATTTTCGCTGATATGAACAGCCCAATGTTGGACCTCTGAGGACGGCGGTCAAGCGGGTGCGAGGGAGGTGACGCCCGCCGGGGCGCAAGTGCGCTCCAGGAGCCGACTCCGCGCCTCCGCGCCAGCAACACGCGGGCAGGTGGTGTTTCTCACGTGGGCGCTTTGCCCGACATCGCCGCCGTGCTTCGCGCGACGGCTGAGAGTGATCGACGCGTACCGTTCATCAGGCGGCGGATGGTTGGCTGGCTCGCAGGTAGAGGTCGTGTAGGTCGGCACTGGCCAGCTCGAGCGCCAGGGCCAAGCCAGCCACCAAATCCTCAGGCGGATGGTCAGCCCGGGCCATGATCGCCTGGGCGTCCTTGCGCTAGCCCTTGATACGGGCTGCTTCTTCGCCGAACAGTTCCTCGGAGATGTCGTCCACATGGTGCTTGGCCAGCAGCTTGCGCTCCAGGCGCCGGCCCGCCCTTGACTTCGTAATAGTTTCGATATAAGATTCGTAACTGTTCCGTAAGCCCACAGAAAGGCCGCCAGATGTCGTCGAACACTCATCGCCAAGATCACAGCAGACAATCCGCCGCCGGGATGATCGGCGTAGCGGTGGCCTAGGGGGCGGTTGCGTTGCCCAGGAGATTCTTCCGGCACGGCGAGCTGCCGCTGGTCCTACTCGCGCTTCTCGCTGAGCGCCCGAGGCACGGCTACGAGATCATGGCCGAGCTCAAGCGTCTCTTCGGCCCCCGCTACCGGCCCTCGCCCGGCAGCGTGTACCCCGCGATCGAGGCGCTGCATGCCGAGGGGCTGATCGACGGTCAGACCCATGATGGCAGGACCACGTATCGCGTCACCGCGGCCGGCGAGCAGGCGATCGAGGCGCGGCGCGATGCGCTCGCGGCGCTGGAAGTCCGCACCGGCGCGCGGTTTGGCGACGCGGATTCGATCGGGCCGTTGCTCGATCGCTTCAGAGCGCGGCTCGTGCCGCTCTCGGGACGAGTGGACCCACAAGCGATAGCGGCTGTCCTGCAACGAGCGGCGGCCGACATCGAGAGCCTCGATGGGCTCTCAAAGACCAAGGAGGCAAACTGATGGTCGATGCATTCGAGCGCGCCGCCGAGCGCGCGGAAACCGAGTCCCGACAGCGCCGGAGCGAGCGCTGGGCGCATGCCCATCGAAAGGGATTCCGGATCCACGCGACGGTGTTCGTCGCCGTCCAGATCCTGATCCTCGCCGTGTGGGTGCTGCAGTGGCAACTGGGAGGGACGACATACCCCTGGTTCGTCTATGTGCTGCTCGGGTGGGGTGTCGGGCTCGCCGCGCACTACGCCGCGGTTCACGACAGCTTCAAGGACAGACAACGCTCCCCATGAGCGGCCAAGCGCAGAAACCCTCCAACAAGCAACAGCAACCAAACCGCCCACCAGTAATGGCAACCCGAAAAGACAGGAGTCAAGATGGGTGAGAGATCAGCAACCATTGACCGTGACGCACCGCCCAGCCAACCCCCCGACCCCGGGCTGCGCCCGGCAACCACAGTGGACACCGAACGCCTACAGGCGGCGATGGCAGAGGCATTCTTCGAAGACCCGATCTACGGCTGGCCGATGCCCAACGAGCTGCGCGTTGGCGGCAGCCCACCGCTGCGACTGATGCTCCGCCCCTCCACACCCAGCGAGGTGAAGCGATGATCAGCGCCGACACCAAGACGGTGCTCCTCGCGGACGCCGTGATGTTCCTGCTGGCGCTGCTGCTCGGGGTCTGGAAGTACAACCAGATCGCGACCTCTGAGGATCACACCTCACACATCTATGTCGACATCGCGCACCGCGCGGCGCTGCTCTACAGCTTCGCGCTGCTGCTGATCGCGACGTTCGTGCAGCTGAGCGGCTTCAGCTCGCTCGTGAACCTGCTCGCCGCCGGCGCGATGACGGTCTATTTCTTCGGGGCAGTCGTCGGCTATGCGATTCACGGCCGGCGCCGTGACACGGACAACCAGTTCCGCGATCCAGTTCCCGGGACCAATGCTCTCATGATCACCCTGATCATCGCCGAGATCGGCGGATGGCTCGTACTGACAGCAGGATTCCTCGACAAGCAGATCTTCTGAACGCCGGCGCTTGTCCACGACGACGGACGGTACTTCTCAGTCCAAAGACGCCGATTCCGACTTCCCGCCCTGCGCCCAATACACCGTGCTGCCCACCACGGTACGGAGGAAGCCGTTAACGCCGAAATCACCGACCGAGAGCGCCAGCGACGAGGGGTCGATGCCGGTCCCCGAGGCCAGCAACCGAGTACCGGCCTTGTCGGTCGCATACACATCGAAATACGGCGCTCCGACTCCATACAGCTTCGAAGATCGCTCATAGTCTTCCGCGATCCACGCCACCGACCCGTCGCTCTTGAGGACAAGCGCGACAATCTGACCAACCCCCACATACCGCGGTTCAGGCTTCAGTGGCACGCCGGTCGGGATAGGAAACTTGATCGCTGGTAGTGCGGCGAGCATCCTGGGCTTGGAGTTGGCCTTGATCTCTGCGGCGGCGGTGAGCGGCACGGGATCGCGCGCGAGCAATGTCCATAGGGCCACGGTGTCGCGTAGATCTTGCCGCTCGGCTGCGAGCCAGCGTTGGGCGCTCCCGGGCCTCACGCTGCGGGCGTAGCGCGCCATCAGAGCGCGGCGCAGCAGCACGCGAAGGTTCGCGGGCACGTGATAGACGAGTCCCCGTTCGGTGAGGAACGCGAACGCGAGCCCGTGGCGCTCGAGCTCGCCGGTTGCCGCCCTCGCCTCGCGATTCCAAGGCGAGATCGAGAGATCAGCCTGTGCAGGTTGAACACCTCCCCGGTTTCATCGAAGACAGCCCTTAGGAGGAGCTCTCGCGCGGAGCTGGAGAGTTTGTCGAGGATCTCATCTAGAAGACCCCTGAAATAGTCGGGGTCTGTCCGGCGGGTTGAAGACCCTTTGGGCATGCTTGCTACTCGTTCATCGAGGACTGATAGCTCGCCGGCGCAAGGCCGTGGCTGAGTAGAGATGTTCGGATGTCACCCAGCGCTCGATCGGCAGTGCATAGGTGCTGAATGCCGAGGCTCTGACGATCGCGACGCCGGGCAGCGTCGTGAGTATCTGCCCCGTGTCTGTGCCAAGAGCACGCTGAGCTACTGCTCGGAAAGGGCGATGTCCTGCTGTAGTTGCTGCCAGCGGCGCAGGTCTGCTGCGAGGCGCTGCGCTCGCAACTCGGCATCGACAGGTGCCGCCAAGAGCCGCTTCCAGCGCTCGGTCCAGAATGTGGCTGTGGCTTCGCTCGTGCGCCCGGGCGCCCTGGCCAGCAACGAACGCTATGACGGGGCGCGGCCTGCAAACGCCGCCGCGCATGCCAGCACCGCTTGGCCGGTCGGCGACTCAAGCTTCAGTGCCCGCCCGTGCCCCGCCGGTGCCGAGAGACCGGGGCAGAGGGCGTTGAGCTGGTCGTGTAGTCGCTGCTGGAGCACGCGACGGGCATCGACGAGTTGGGAGCGGTGATGCACCGTGCCGAGCAGCGCCTCGAGCGCTTGCGGCTCGACCGGCTCCCTGCCGGAGCAGCCAGCCGAGCGCCTTTCAAACGGAGTCGGTCGAGCTCGACCAATGACCGCTGACCGACCGGACCCGCCACCACCACCGCCGCCTCCTCCTGACCCCCCGCCCTTTGGGACGGAGATCTCAGAACGGGGCGGCAAGAAGTGACCAGCTTTGGCCACAGCGGCGAAGAGGACGAACAGCCTCCAGACCCGCCTCCAACGCCCGGTCCGTTTGACACTGAGGTCGTCGAAGAGGGCGAACATGACGACGCATGACTGAGCGGACTTTCCGATCCACCTGATATCGCCAGCCTCGTGAGGTGAGGACCGCCTCCTTAGCTCGGCGAAGCGCGTCATGCCCGTCAGAACGTTGTCGTGCAGGGATAGCGTCCGGTTGTGCGAATGATGAGGCGATGGCCGAGGACCTTGATATTGAGTTCGCCGAGGACGAGGTCGCTCTCCTTGCTGAGCTGCGCGCATCACTCAAGCAGATCGCGGAATGGCCGCCAGAGAGTCCCTTGAGCTTTGTGTTGATGCTGGCTTCACGGACTCGCGGAAAGCTGGGCGAGATGCTCGTGGACGGTATCGCGCGCCGCGTCGGCCTGAGCACAGGGAAGGCGTCATCCGTGGATTACGATCGGCAGATTGGATCAAGCCGTTGCGAGATCAAGTTCTCGACCGAGGACCCGCCCCGGTTTCAGCAGGTACGCGATCCCAGGTTGAGTTCAGGCGAGCAGAAGTACGACCACTTGATCGGTGTCTCGGGCCGACCTCATGGCTTGGTTTATTGGCTCATTCCGGCGTCGGCAGTTGGCGGACTGATGGACGATGGCGAGATCACGATCCAACACGCGATGAGCGACACGAAGTGGTTTCTTCCCTCACGCACCGATAGCGATGTCTTTTCGGCGTTCCGTTTTGACTACGAGGATTTTGTAGCAACGCTGAGAGCGCTTGCCTGACGAGTTAGTCAGAAGAGTTGTGCTGCCAAACGCTCGTCGTGCGGGGGTTGCACCTCTGCTGGCACCTGATCATCCGATGCAAATGCTTCATCCTGTGCCGGAATCTCTAGTCGCTCATGGATAACACGCACGGCCTCGGGATTACAGTCAACCAGTACGTATCGCCTATCCAGCTTGGCCGCGACCGCTCCCACCGTGCCGCTGCCGGCAAAGAAGTCAAGGCACCAATCTCCTGGGCGGGTCGATGCCTGGATCATGCGCCGGATGATCCCTTCGGGCTTCTGCGTCGGATACCCCGTCTTCTCTCGCCCGTTGGTCGGAACAATCGTATGCCACCACACGTCCGTCGGCAGCTTCCCCTTCGCCGCCTTCTCGGGCGTCACGAGACCGGGCGCCATGTATGGCTCACGGTCCACAGCCTCGGCGTCGTAGTAGTAGCCCGTCGGGTCCTTGACATAGACGAGGATCGTGTCGTGCTTGGCGGGCCATCGCTTCTTGGATCGTGCACCGTAGTCGTAGGCCCAGATGATCTCGTTGAGGAAGCACTCGCGGCCGAAAATCTCATCGAGCAGCAGCTTGCAGTAATGTGCCTCTCGGTAGTCGATGTGGAAGTAAAAGGTTCCGCTTGCGGCAAGAAGTCTGTGAGCTTCGTGTAGGCGGGGCTCAAGGAACGCGAGGTAGTCGTCGAACTCGTCGAGATACGACGACTCGGCGAGCAGGCGCGTCTTGTAGCGGCGACCCATAAACCCAGTGCGATCGCCGTCTTGGTCGGGTACAGTTTGGAGGGTCTTGCGTGTCTGCGTCCTGCCGGTGTTGAACGGAGGGTCGATGTAGATCAGCTGGAAAGCCTCGCCCTGAAGGCCCGGCAGAACCTCAAGGTTGTCTCCCAGGATGATCTCGCTGTCGCCGTGCATGTCGGCAATCTACGCGACGAGTCGGCGGATGCCCCAGCGACTGCGAGACGGATGAGCTTCCATGCGCTTGGGTCGATAACTCGACTGCCTCAAGCTGGCGAGAGCAATCGGACTGGACTCCGCGATGCACATGGCGTCGTAGGCGCGTCAGAGCGTCATTATGCGGTCGAGGTTTTTGGCGACCTCCGAGGCGATAGACCGGCCGCCGCGACGTTCGATGAGCCCGGCGCCGTCGAGCGGTCCAGTGCGTCGGTGATGCGGAACTTCTGCTTGTTCTTCTTGGCGCCGAACGCGTCCCAGAGGTCCTGTTCGGAGAGCGGCCCCTCACCGTCGCTGCCCCGTGCGAGCAGGCTTTCGAGGACGGCGCTGTCGTAGCCGTGCTCGTCAAGGCCCGCGCCTCGGCGTGTTGCGCGCCCGAGGATGACGAGTTCGACCTCGCCGGTGTCGCACGGGCGCACAGCATCGCGGGGGTCGCTGGCGCGGCGGACCTCGTAGCCGTCGAACGCGAGCTCGTCGGCCAACGCAAGGTTCGCGTACTCCTCGCCGTAGAGGAGCAGCACAGCCGGCTCGTGTGCGTCGCCTGTTCTGGCGGGTGCGGTGGAGATGACGCTCATTCGGCTCCTTCGGCGCACCGAAGGAGCCGCCAGCGAGCACGACGGACTATCCGCAGGCAGCTACGGTTTCCGTGGCGCCGAAGGTAGGTGCTTCGGTGCTACTGGTCGGGCGGGTGCTCGTAACACCCGTCCTACCGCATGATTTGTCGATTGGCGCGGATGAGATAGCGGCGCCCTCGGACAGACCGGATTCGGCGCCGAGAACGGACTCGGCCTGGCTTGCTATTCCGCGTCATCAAGCGACATCCGCCCGCGCGGAAGCCGCACGGAACGGTTCGACTTGAGATCGGTTGGCTCCATAAGACGAACGGTGGTCGAACCGCTGGTATGGAGAAGGTCGGTTCGATCGCGTCGCGGGCGTCTATGCCACAACTTCTCCATCTCGCTCGGCGACTTCGGCACCGGTGAGGGTCAGAGCCACGACGCAGCTTCGTCACGTACGACGAGCTCGGCCGGCCCCGACCTCGACGCTGCGCGCTCAAGTCCCGCGCGCCTGCCGCTCCCCGCGGGCGGCGGAACGAGGCGTCTGCGATGAGTTTGGGCTCAGCCGATCTGTTGACGTAGATGCAACCGAGTCGAAAGGAACACAGTCATGTCGAAGGTCTTGCTGGAGATGAGCATGTCGTTGGACGGCTATGTGACCGGCCCTGACGTCACTCCGCAGGAGCCCATGGGCCGGGGCGGCAAGCGGCTGCACGCGACCAAGTGCCGGAACCGTTGCGTGGACTACGATCCCAGAAGGTAGACGCCATGTCCGCAACCGTTCTCGATACGTCGATGTCCCCGCGGTCCAAGCGGGCGCTGGAGCGGGCGAAGGAGTCCGCGGACGGTCAGGACGTCCGGCTCTGGGGCGGCGCCCAGGTCATTCAGCAGTACCTGGCGGCGGGGCTCCTGAACGAGCTCGAGCTCCACATCGTTCCGGTGCTGCTCGGGGACGGCGCTCGCCTCTTCGACAACCTCGGGGGCGCCGAGATCGAGCTTGAGCAGGTCCGGGCGGTCGAGGCGCCCGGCGTCACGCACCTCGAGTACAGGGTGATGACATGAACTGGGTTGCCGCCGACCGGCCGGCGCGCTTCCGGCGCGGGCACTCGCGCCGGAAGCTGTTCGCAACCAACGGCTTGCTCACCGGCCGGGAGGCGAGGCTCGCGGGTCCAAGCTTTGAGGAATGGCTGGAGGAGACTCGTGATCCGGACCGAGCCAACAACGGCGTGGATCGGCGCGACGCGGCTTCGTAGGTTCGGCGCGCAAAGAAGGTAGGTAGCGGATGCAGCAGACCAGCGTTCTTGAGATCGCGGCGTCGGAGCGGCGGTATTGGTTGGCGCTCTACGTCCTCTGTGTTGGCATGCCATCAGTCTGCGACGCGTCGAGCTGTGACGGTCACAGAGTTGACGGGTCGGAATCCTAACGAGGACTGCTACGCGGGCGCTCGCCCGTTTTCGGCCCGCGTCGCGGCCGGCGAGAACTTCCGCACCGTCAAGCGACATCCGCCCGCCCGGGAACCGCGCCGAGCGGTTCGACTTGAGATCGATTGGCTCCATGTAACCGTGGTCAATGCGAACCGCCGGGTCAGATCACCGTGGCCAGATCACTCTACCCACAAAACGCCGGCGATCAAGAAATGGCTGCTCGCACACCCCCGGTTCGTGTTGCACTTCACCCCGACCAGCAGCTCGTGGCTGAACCTCGTCGAGCGCTGGTTCTCCGAGCTCACCAACAAGAAGCTACGGCGTGGCGCGCACCGCTCGGTGCGCGAGCTCAACACGGACATCCGTGCCTGGATCACCGACTGGAACGAGAACCCACGCCCATATGTCTGGACCAAGACCACCGATCAGATCCTCGACTCGATCAGTCGCTACTACGACCGAATTAAAGCGTCAAGACACTAGACCGGCGCATCCCCTCCGGCGAGTGACGGCCGTCCTCGATGCGAACGCGCTGGTGGCGTTGCTTGCCAGCGAGCCGCACGGGCCGACGATCGCCGAGCTGATCGAACGCTGGATCGCCGAGGAACGCGAGCTTCATGCCCCGGCAACCCCCTCTCTTCACTTGGCGGTGAAGAAGCAGCATGAGCCCAGGCACGGACGGGTTCCCGGCCGGGAACCCGTCCGGCCCTCAAAGACCTATCGAGCCCCCAACTGTCGGGAGTACTCAGAGACAGCCCACCTTGGACCCCAACGTAGACAGGTGACTGGCATTGCACGATTGAGCATCGCTATGCAGCCTTTATGTCAGCAGATCCGAATAGCGGCACGACTATAAGTGCGTACCAATTGGACAGCAGCATTGCCTTCGAGACTAGCGTGATGCCGACGACGGAGGTGGTGAGAAGCGCCCGATTCGAAAGACAAGATGACCTAGCTCGATAAGGATACTTATGAGAAGCCCGAGCAGCAATCCATCAACGATGTTCCAATGTGACAGTTGGCGTGTGCGGCTGGCTTCCGTGCCCGGCCGTTCGAAAGCCGCAAACGCCTCGCAGTTGCGCCCGCCTTCACCTTCTTTGACGCATCCCCACGAAGGTTCTTCGAGCTCCGAAGGGAGAGGTATTGAGTTGGAGAGGTTGAGGCGTATGTCGCTCTGCGTGTCGTACAGGTAATTGCCCGCGCTGTAAAGCGGCGCGCCACGCTGGTCTTCGGCCCAATTGCTGTGACCAATTGCTTCGTTGGCAGCATCAACCGCCGCGTTTCCACCCATGAGAGATGGCAGGTCAAGCCAGCACGAGCCTTCGGCAATGCGAGGGAAAAGCCAGTTTGACTCAAAGGAGACTTCGATATTGCGCCACCTTCCTGGATACAACACAAATGCAGCGCTAATCAAGTTGTTCCGCTTGGTGTGCGGGGCAGAGAATGCGACTGGTCCATGCAGAAGCTTGAGTGGCCTGCCCAACTTGTTGGATAAGCTGACAACGACTTTTTGCAGTTTGATTTGTGTGTCGCCCGAGATTGCAAAGGCAACCAACCCGGCGGCGGGTTGGCTCCACGGTCGACCAACCGCCGGGTAGAGCGCCACCCTGACGTACGTTGGCTTTCGACAGTTCGTGATATGCGTTTCCACCGACTCTGCATAGTCGCCGATTGGTCGACCCGCCCACGCGAGATGCAAGCCAGGCGGCGGCGGGTCCGGGGGAGCTGAAAGTGGCTGAATGCGCTCACTGTCAATCCAAGCAACGGCAACGGCTACCACGATGCAAACAACTATGCGAAAACCAAGGCTACGGTTCCTTACATGTCGCACGTCCGACTCCTTTGTAAGCAAGTTGACAAACATGACCAGCATGCGGAAGATAGTCGTTGGACTCTTGGCATTTCTTCCACGGGGCTCAGTGGCGTACAAGGTCCACAACGGAGATAGGAGACCGTGGGGCGCAGTGCGTTAGACGCTACCAACGACTGGCGCCACCATCAGCGCATAGTTTGCGCACAGACAAATATCGCCCACTGCACGCGCAACTGTCCTCGGGTCATGTTTATTGGCCGTCTTGTGATCGTTTCATCATCTGAGATGTCTACCCCATGGCGTCAAGACATCCGTCCGCCGGGAATCAGCACTGAGCGGTTCGCGTTGACTTCGGCCGGCTCCACCGAATCACGCGGCGGTCGAACCGCCGATACCTGGTGAGGAGATCTGCGGGACGATCAGAGCTTGCGCGCTCTGACCGCCGTTCCGTACGCGCAGATCTCCGTCCAGATCGAGCCGAGCTCTGAGGTGTCGAAGCGAAATGCGAGGACCGCGTTCGCGCCCTTCGCCTCGGCCTCTTCCACGAGCCTTTCGGTGGCGTGCCGGCGGCCATCGGCGAGCATCTTCGTCATGCCCTTCAGCTCGCCGCCGACGAGCGACTTCAGCGTCGCGCCGATCTGGGAGCCGAGATTGCGCGAGCGGACGGTCAGCCCGAACACCTCGCCGAAGACCTCCTCGATCTCATAGCCCGGAAGGTCGTTCATCGTCGAGATGACCACGCGGCGATTGTAAACAACGGCCGTCGTGCGGCTTCCGGCCAGGCAGCGTCCGCCGTACAGGTTCTTACGGTATCCCCGTAAGGACCCGTAAGAAATAGTGTCGTGCCACGCGGCGCAAGCGCCGCGTGGGGAGGCCGCGCATGCGCGGCCTCCGGACAGGTCGCATGCGACCTGTCTACCGATGGCGCATGCGCCATCGGCGCAACCGCACATGTGCGGTTGCGGGGCGGGGCCGCATGCGGCCCCGCCGGCCTCGCCGCATGCGGCGAGGCCCTCCCAATCAGCTTGCTTCAAGCATGCGGCGAGGCCCCTGACTTACAACTCCGCGATACGCCCCGCCAGAAACCGCCGCTCGGGCTCGGCGCGGGCCAGCTCCAGCGCGCGCTCATACGCCCTCCGCGCCTCATCGGGACGATCGAGGCGGCGCAGCAGATCCGCGCGCGCGGCGTGGTAGTAGTGGTAGTCCTCGAGCGCATCGATCCGCTCGATCACCCGCAGGCCCTCCTGCCATCCCCGCGCGTGCGCGAGGGCGACGGCGCGGTTGAGCGCCACGACGGGCGATGCCGTCACCCGCGCGAGCTCGTCGTACAGCGCGGCGATCTGCGCCCAGTCGCTCTCCGGCTCGGCGTGCAGCGAGGCGATCATGGCCTGCAGCACATAGGCGCCGCGCCCGCGCAACGCCAGGGCGCGCCCCAGCGCGGCGCGACCGTCCCGGATCCGCTCGCGATCCCACAGCGCGCGGTCCTGATCGCCCAGCAGCACGATCTCACCGTCGCGCCGGCGGGCGTCCCGGCGCGAGTCGTGCAGCAGCATCAGCGCCAGCAGACCGCACACCTCGGGCTCGTCCGGCATCAGCTCCACCAGCGCCCCACCGAGACGGATCGCCTCCGCGGACAGTTCGCCACGACCGTCGTAGCCGGAGTTGAAGATCAGATACACGACCGCCAGCACCGCCTTCAGCCGGTCCGGCAGCAGGTGCGCCGGCGGGATCCTGAAGGGGATGCCCGCGGCCTTGATCTTGCGCTTGGCCCGCACCAGTCGCTGGGCCATCGTCGGCTCGGCCACGAGGAACGCGCGCGCGATCTCCTCCGTGCTCAACCCCCGAGCGTGCGCAGCGTCAACGCGACCTGCGCGTCGGTGGCGAGCGCCGGATGACAGCAGGTGAATACGAGCTCCAGTCGCTCGTCCGGGAACGTGCTCGCGTCCATGCTCATGTCCATGTCGGTGTCCATGTCCTGCGCGGGCGGCGTCGTCGGCGCTTCCAGCAGGCGCGTCTTCGCCGCGAGCGTGCGCTCGCGGCGGATGCGGTCGATCGCGCGGTTGCGCGCCGTCACCACCAGCCACGTGGTCGGGTGCGCGGGTGCTCCCGCGCGCGGCCAGCGCTCGGCGGCGATCGCGAACGCCTCCTGGGTGGCCTCCTCGGCGAGGTCGATGTCGCCGAGGAAGCCGATCAGCGCCGCCAGCACGCGCCCCCACTGCTCGCGGAACGTCCGCTCCAGCAGAGCGCTCACTCCGCCAGCGGGCGCACCTCGATCGCGCCGCCCATGCTCGCCGCCGGGATGCGCGCGGCCAGCTCGATCGCCGCGTCGAGGTCGTCGGCCTCATAGAACAGATATCCGCCGAGCGCCTCCTTGATCTCGGCGAACGGGCCGTCGGTGGTGAGCGTCTGACCGTCCTGCACGCGCACGGTCGTCGCCGTCTCCGGAGGCTGCATCCGCACCCCGGAGGTCGCCTGGGGGTCTTCGTTGATCGTCCGATACGCGCCGTAGACCGCGCCCTGCTCGGCCTCGGACAGGCCCTCCCACTCCGGCGAGCCCGGCAGCGGCGTGGTGCCCTGGTGGATCAGCAGCATGTACTTCATCGTGCGCTCCTTCGTAGGGTACGTGGATGGTCCCTCCTAAGACGATCGGAGCGCCCGAAAATCGACAGTTCCCGGTGAGATCCGCCGGCGCCGCCGTCCAGCGCCGAGCGCGCGCCGGCGCGGAATAGAGTGCCCACGCGTGAAACACGCCAAGCGATCCAGATCGGCCGCGACGCTCGCCGTGCTGTTCCTGCTGGTGGCATGGCTGAGCGCCTGCGGCGGCGCGGGCGGGCTCGGGGCCGCGGGGAAGTTCACGCCGCGCACGCCCGACACGCTCACGCTCGCCACGGCCCAGGTCCCCGATCCGGGGTTCTGGGCGGGCACGGTGGCGCACCCCACCGGCGGGTTCGAGTACGGGCTCGCACGCGCCCTCGCGGCGCGGTTCGGCCTCGCCCACATAGAGGTGATCGAAGTGCCGTTCAAAGAGCTGACCGCCGGCGAGCTGGGCGGCGCCGACCTGGCGCTGTCGGATATCACCGTCACCAAGCAGCGCGCCGAACACGTCGACTTCTCGACTTCCTATCTCGACGCGCCGCCCGCGATCCTCGTGCGTCCGGGCACCGAAGTGCCCGACGTGCACGCCGCCCGGGGTCTGCGCTGGGCCGTGCAGGCCGGCACGACGCTGCAGGAAGCGCTGGCCGAAGCGATCGAACCGTTCACACCCGCGCAGGTGCTCGACCATCAGCGTGAAGTGCTGCTCGCGCTGCGCGTCGGCCGCGCGGACGCGGTGATGCTGGACCTGCCCGTCGCGCTGGCCTACGCGCGCGAAGCGCCGCACACCTACGCGGTCGCCGCGCAGCTGCCCAGCGAAGCCGTGCTCGCCGCGGCCCTGCCGAAGGGCTCGGGCAACCTCGAAGCGGTCGACTCGGCATGCGCGCGCTCAGCGCCGACGGCACGATCGAACGCCTCGGGCGGGAATGGCTGCACACCGACCTGCAGGGCGGACCGCGACGAAGAAGTCCCCGCGTTGAGGACCGACGAATGACCGCGATCGGGCTGCACGCGCCGATCTGGCCGCGCTGGTGGACATCTCCTCGCCGAAGGGCGCCCCCTGGGAGTTCCTGGTCGTCTTCGCGACGCTGCTGCTCGGGCCGGTCCTGTTCAAACGCGCGGGCGTCCCCGGGATCATCGGCCTGCTGCTGGGCGGATACGTGATCGGCCCGCACGGCCTCGGCCTGATCGGCTCGGGCAACGCCACGCTGCCCGACCTCGGCCAGCTCGGGCTGCTGTATCTGATGTTCGTCGCCGGCGTCGAGCTCGACCTCAACCTGCTGCGCGCCCATCGGCGCTCGACGGTCGCGTTCGGGCTGCTCACGTTCGCGTTCCCGATGGCGCTCGGCACGACTCGTCGGCCTCGCGCTCGGGTGGGAAGCGCAGGCCGCGATCCTGCTCGGCTCGCTGCTGGCCTCGCACACGCTCATCACCTACCCGACCGTGCGCGAGGCGGGCCTGTCCTCGGATCCGGCCGTCGCCACCGCCGTCGGCTCGACGGTGCTGACCGACACGCTCGCGCTGATCGTGCTCGCGGGCGTCGCCGGCTCGGTCGGCGGCGGACGCTCGGGCGTCGAAGTGGCCGTGCAGATCGCGGTCGGGCTGATCGTGCTGATCGCCTTCAGCCTGCTCGTGCTGCCGCTGCTGGCGGCGTGGGCCTTCCGGCTGCTGGGGGCGGAGCGCTCGGTGCGCTACATCGTCGCGATCACCGCGTTCCTGTCGGCCGCGACCGTCGCCGAGCTGTTCGGCATCGAGGGCATCGTCGGCGCGTTCTTCGCGGGCCTCGCGCTGAACCGGCTCGTGCCCAACGAGGGCCAGCTGATGGACCGCATCGAGTTCTTCGGCGGCGCGGTGTTCATCCCCGTGTTCCTCGTCTCGGTCGGGCTGATCCTCGACCCCGTCGGTGATGGTCCAGGGGAGACGCTCGAGCTCGCCGGGCTGTTCATCCTCGCGTGCCTCGGCGGCAAGGCGCTCGCGGCGATGCTCTCCGCGCGCCTGCTCGGGTTCTCCCGGCCGCAGGCCACGCTGCTGTTCTCGCTGAGCTCCGCCCAGGCGGCGGCGACGCTGGCGGCGACCGTGATCGGCTTTCAGCTCGGTCTGTTCGACAGCTCGGTCGTCAACGCCGTGCTCGTGCGTGATCCTCGTGAGCGTGCTCGCCTCGACGATCTCGGCATCCGCGCGAGCGCACGCATGCCGCGCCCGCGCTCACGGCCCGCGGCCGCTGGGCAAGCGCGTGGTGGTCGGCGTCGGCGATCCCGAGCTGGCCCGGGGCGCGCTCGCGATCGCGTTGGGGCATCGCGCGCGCCGACGGCGGCGTCGTGCGTCCCGTCCTGGTCGTGCCCGAATCGGCGCCCTTCGCGCCCGATGCCGCGCGCGAGCGGCTCGCGCGGATCGTCGCCGCGGTCGGCGTCGACACCCTGCCCACCACGATCGTCGACCGCTCGGTGATGCACGGTGCGCTGCGCGCCGGCCGCGGCCGAGGAAGCGACGCTCGTGCTGGTCTGCGAGCCGCCCACCGAGGAGCCCGCCCAAGCCGAGCAGGCGACTGCGGCCAGCCCCGCCACGCGCCCGCACGCCCCACGCTCGCATGCCCCAGGCCCGCCCGACCGCCACGCGCCCACCCCGCACGCGCCCGACCTCGAACCCGCCTGCCCCCCACGGACCCGACCCACGCCCGCGCGCCTCCGGCGCGCACCCCCCACCGCTCGCGATCGTGCGCGGCGACACGACTCAATGGGTTGACGCCCCTCCAGATTCGTGTTACTATCGGTAACGTGAAACTGGGGGGCGACACATCAGGTGCGGTGCAGCGGCTCACTCCAAGACTCGCCTCACGATCGGCCCCTCGGATTTCAGGCTCACGCAGGCAGCCGCGCCCTGGCCCGCGTCGACCGCGCAGCTGGGAGTCGTCCGCCCGCTCGCAACGGACCTTCCGCACAAAGTGCCGCACACGCGACATACTGGTCACTGTAGATGGCATGCAGATCGACACGTCCGGCATCCGCACCGCGATCACGGCGACCGGCGCGAGCGCGATCGCCGCGTTGACGATCATGCATCGCGCTGGCCACGTCCGCGCAGGCGGCGGCCGGACCGCCGGCGCCCACGGCGGAAAACTTCGCCTCGATCGCGCCCTCGATGTCCCCCAACCGGCTCGGCGCCAAGGTCGCGCTGACCGTCACCATGCGCTACTCGGGCGGCGCAGTTCGGCGTGCCTTCGCCCGTGCGCAAGTCGATCCTGCGGCTTCCCGCCGGGATGACGCCTCGACATCCCCAGCCTGCGCAGCTGCACCGCCGCGCGCCTGCGCGCCCGCGGGCCGAGCGGCTGCCCCGCCCGTTCGAAGCTCGGCAGCGGACACGCGCTCGTGGAGGCGCACGCGGGAACCGAGACCATCACCGAGGAAGCCGCACTGTGGGCGTTCCTCGGCCCGCCGAACAACCTCCAGCCGACATTCGAGATCCTCGCCCAGGGCTACACGCCGATCGACGAACGCAAGGTGCTTCGAGCGGGACGGTGCTCCCGGCGAGCGCTCCCTACGGGGAAGAGCTCGAGCTGGCGATCCCCCCGATCCCCACGCTGATGTTCGAGCCCGACGCCTCGATCGCGACCTTCTCGCTCGACGATCGGGCACGAGCGCGCGACCGGGGGACACGCGAGCGCAACGCGGTGCTCGTGCCCTCCAGCTGCCCGGCGGGCGGCTTCCCGTTCGCCGCCGAATTCACCTACGCCGACGGCTCCAGTCGGCAGCGCCCTCGCCACGGCCCCCTGCCCGCGATGAGCGGATCGGCGAGACATCCGCGCGCGCGCCCGACGGCGCGTGGCCGTCGGCCTGCTCGCTGCTGGGCGCGCTCGCTCCGCTCAGCGCCGGCGAGCGCCGTCGCCGCGCCCGCCGCGCGCGTGCGGCGAGGACGATCTCGCTGAACGAGACCGGCCATCTGCACCTGACGAGCAAACACAACTTCACCCTCAACGAGCAGGGCTCGGCGTCGGGCACGGTCGCGGGCACGATCTACGTGCACCTGACCGCCGTCTCCACCAGCCGCGTGACGGCCGAAGTCAACATCTACGCGCACGGCGCCTCGATCTCGGGCAACGGCAACGCGAGCTATCACCGCGCGAGCACGACGGCCGAGCTTCTCGGGCTCGATGTCGATCGACCGCGGACGCGGCAGCTACGCCCACGTCCACGGGTCGGGCCTGAGCTTCAGCGGCACGATCGCGGAATCGAACCGACGACGCGATCACCGTGCACGTGAGCGGCAGGGTCTCGGACTGACATGTGCGTGCCGGGATCGCCGCCGACGCGCACCCGGGCATTGAATCGAGGCATCGGTGCTGGAGCTGCGCGACCTCGTCAAGCACTACCCGGCCGTCGGCGGCGAGCCGGTGCGCGCGGTGGACGGCGTCTCGCTGACGGTCGCCCCCGGCGAAACGGTCGCGTTGTACGGGCCGAGCGGGTCGGGCAAGACGACGCTGCTGCTGATGGTCGCGATGCTGCTCGCACCCACCGCCGGCACGATCCTGATCGGCGAGCGCGACATCAGCGGCCCTGTCCGAGCGCGAGGCCTCGCACTTCAGGCTCGCCGAACTGGGGTTCATCCGCCAGAGCTTCGACCTGCTGCCGGGCGTCAGCGCGATCGACAACGCGACGCTGAAGCTGCTCAAGACCAGGCGCTGGCGCGAGGCGCGGCGCGAGATCGCGCCGCTGCTCGAGCGTCTCGGGCTGGGCGAGCGCATGGGCCATCGCTCAGAGACGCTGTCGATGGGCGAGCGCCAGCGGGTGATGATCGCCCGCGCGCTCTCCACCGCGACCGCGCCTGCTGCTCGCGGACGAGCCGACCGGGAGCCTCGACAGCCGCCGCGGGCGCGAAGTGCTCGAGCTGCTGCGCGAGCTGAGCCGCGAGCGCGAGGTCGCGGCGGTGATCGTCAGCCACGACCCGATGGCGGCCGAGTACGCCGATCGCGTGCTCGCGCTGCGCGACGGCAGGCTCGTACGACTACGCACCCGGCAACGACGTGTATGCGCGGCGATGAAACCGCTGAACGCCCTGCACCTGTATCGCGTGCGCCTGCGCGCGCGCTTCTGGCAGGAGTGCTTCGCGATCGTCGGCATCGCCGCCGGGGTCGCGCTGCTGTTCGCCTCGCAGGTCGCGAGCTCGAGCCTGCAGAGCTCGGTCAGCGCAGCTCTCGCGCGGGATCGCCGGTAACGCGACGCTGCAGCTGCTGGCGCGCGACCCGCACGGCTTCCCGGCCGCCACGCTGGCACGCGTGCGCGCGATCCCCGGCGTGCGCGTCGCGGCGCCGGTGCTGGAAGCCGGCGCGCAACGCGATCGGCCCCACGGGCAGCGGCCTCGGTGCAGCTGATCGGCGCCGACAAGAGCCTCTCGCCGGCTCGGCGGCACGCTCGTGCACGGCGCCGAGCTGCGGCCGTTCGGGGACATCGGCGCGGTCGTGCTGCCCGCGCCGCTGGCGCAGACCATCGGCGCGACGCGAAGTTCGGCCAGGAAATCCTCTTCCAGCTCGACGGTCGCACCGCCGAGGCCCCGTTCTACTCCCAGCTGCACGCCGGCCAGATCGGGCCGCTCGACCGCCAGCGCGGTGGCGATCGTGCCCCTCTCGCTCGCCCAGGAAATGACCGGTCTGGGCGCGCGCGTGAGCCGCATCCTCGTGCAGCCCGCGCCCGAGCGCGGGGCCGCGGGTGAGGGCGGCGCTGGAAGCGGCTGGCCGGCAATCGCCTGAACGTCGAGGCGATCGACTACGAAGAACGGCTGTTCGCCAAGGCGGCCGCGGCGAGCAACCAGTCGACCGCCCTGTTCTCGGCGATCAGCGCGCTCGTGGGGTTCCTGTTCGCCTTCAACGCGGTGCTGCTCACCGTCCCGCAGCGCCGGCGACTGGTCGTCGATCTGCGCCGCGACGGGTACACGCCGGGGACGGTGATCGCCGTGCTGCTGCTCGACGCCGTCGTGCTCGGTCTGGTGGCGTGCGCTGCTCGGGCTGGCGCTCGGCGAGGAGCTCTCGATCCACCTGCTGCACGCCAACCCGGCATTCCTCTCACTCGCGTTCGCCGTCGGCTCGGAGCGGTTCGTCAGCTGGGAGAGCGTGGCGTTCGCCACCGCCGGCGGGATGATGGCGGCGATCGTGGCGGTGCTCACCCCCTTGCGCGACATCCTCTCGCGCGATCCGCTCGCCGCGATCGGGGGTCGGGAGAACTCGGACAGGGCCGCATCCCGGCGGATGTCCAGTCACGCGCCCGCGCGCGCGGCGCTGGTCGGGGTGGTGTGCCTCGCCGCCGCCACCGCGATCCTGCTCGCCGCGCCCGACGCGGCGATCCCCGGCATGGTCCTGCTCGTGGCGGCGCTGCTGCTGGTGCTGCCGTTCGCGCTCGCCGTCACGCTGGCACTCGTCGGGCGGTGCGCCCGCCTGGTCACGGGTGTCGTCCCGCACGTGGCGGCGATGGAGCTGAGCGCGGCCGGGGCGCGGGCGGTCGCGATCGCGGCGACCGGGCGCGATCGCCATCTTTGGCAGCGTCGCGATCCAGGGCGCGCACGGCGACCTGCTCAAAGGTCTCGAAAACGCCGCGCGGGACACGAACGCCGCCACCGACGTCTGGGTCTCCCCCGCCGGCTCCTACAACCTGCTGAACACGACCCCGTTTCGCCCGGTCGCTCGCGCCGAGCTCGAACGCGTCGCGGGCGTGCGCGCGGTGCGCCTGTATCGCAGCGGGCTGCTGGACTATGGGCAGCGGCGGATGCTGGTGATCGCCCCGCCCGCGCAGGCGACGCCGCTGCTGCCCGCGACCCAGCTCGTGCAGGGCGATCTGCGCCAGGCCGAAGAACGCGTGCGCGCCGGCGGCTGGCTCGTGCTCTCGCAGGCGATCGCCTCCGAACACCACCTGCGCATCGGTCAGGCGCTCACGCTGCCGACGCCCGTCCCGCGCACGTTCCGCATCGCGGCGCTGTCCACGAACATCGGCTGGGCACCCGGTGCGATCGTCATGAACGCCTCCGACTACGCGCGCGCCTGGGGCAGCGACGACGCAAGCGCCTACAGCATCCTGCTCGACCCCGGCGTCGCGCCCACCCGGGCGGTGCGCGCGATCCGGCGCGCGCTCGGCCCACACTCGGGGCTGGCGGTGCAGAGCGCCGCTCAGCACACCATCCGTCAGAGCGCCCTCAGCCGCGAAGCCCTCTCGCGCCTGACCCAGATCGCGACGCTGATCCCGATCGTGGCGGTGCTCGCGATGGCCGCGGCGATGGGCGCGATGATCTGGCAGCGCCGTCCGCGCCTGGCCAAGCTCAAGCTCGAGGGACTTCCGCGCGCGGACCTGTGGCAGACGATCCTGCTCGAGAGCCTGCTGCTGCTGGGCGTCGGCTGCCTGACGGGGGCGATCTTCGGCCTCTATGGCCAGCAGCTGGCCGACCGCGCGCTGGCGCAGACGATCAACTTCCCCGTCGTCTACTCCCTCACCGCGCTGACCGCGCTGAGCAGCCTCGCGCTGATGACCGCCACAGCACTGGCGATCCTCGCGATCCCCGGATATCTCGCCGCCTCCGTACCGGCGTCGCTGGCGCTGCAGGACTGATGATGAGGCGCCCAGCGGATGGAGCCGCGATGACAAGACGACCCTCGCGGACCGCCGCGCTGCACGCGATGCTCATGTCCGCCGGCCTGCTCGCCGCCGCCGCCGAGCGACGTCCGTATAAAAAAGTCGCCCGCGCCAAGGCCCAGGAGCACACCCAGGACGCGCTGATCGACGCCGCCACCGACGAGTTCCTCGCGGGCAACTGGCTGCAGGTCTCGCTCGAATCGCTCTCGGCGAAGGCGGGCGTCACCAAGCAGACGCTGCTGCGCCACTTCGGCTCCAAGGACGGCCTGCTCATGCAGGCGCTGACACGCGGGGCGACGCAGGTGCGCGATCAGCGCTGGAGCACACCGACGGGCGACGTCGCGGGGGCAGTCGCGAACCTGCTCGACCACTACGAGGCGTGGGGGGAGCGCTCGATGCGCATCGGCGAATGGCAGCGGGGACCCGCCATGCTGGGCATGCTCTCGCGCGCGGCACGACAGGTTCACTACGAATGGATCGAGTACGCGTTCGCGCCGTGGCTGCAGGGCGTGCAGGAGCCGGCGCGCACGCGCCGCCGGGCCGCGCTGATCGCGTTGTGCGACGTGCAGACCTGGTGGATCTTCTCGCACGACCTCGAGCTCGAGCGCGCGGAGGTCCACGCGACACTGACGGACGCGATCGAACGCCTGCTCGCGGAGGCGAGATGAGGGTTCTCACCTCGCGGCCGAGGTGCCGGTCGTGGTCGTGCCCTGTGGACGAGACCAGCTCGACACCGCGCGCCGGGTCGAGTCGGGCACATCGGCGCCGCCACCCAGATCGCGTGGCGCGCCGCGCACAGGGCGCGGACGCATAACACCTGCAACACTCCCGCACGGCGTCGAGTCCATCGTCGGCGCAGCACGTGGTCAGGAGGACGATGTTCAAGCGGATCAGCGAGACTGGTGATCGCACACCCATGGCGCGTGATCGCCACGTGGGTGGTCCTGGGCGCGGTCGTGGTGGCACTGGCGCCCAAGCTGAGCACCTACACCTCCAACAACAACTCCTCGTTCCTGCCGAGCTCATACCAGTCGGTGCAGGCGTTGGAGTCAGCCGAACACTACTTCCCTCCGCTCGCCCAGGCGAGCGGTCTGATCGTGGTCAGCGCACAGGACGGCGCCGTGCTGAGCACCGCCGATCAGTCCAAGGCGGCCGCGCTCGCCGGCTCGCTGAGCGGCGATCACATCCCGGCGGTGGGCTCGGTCACGACCTCGCCGTCGTATCTCTCTGAAAACAAGAAGGTGCAGCTCGTCCAGGTGGTCTTCGACGGGCAGGCCGGCGATCCCGGCCCCAACGGGGCGGTACCGAGTGTGCGCGATCAGACCGACAGCTTCCTGGCCGGCTCGGGCCTGCGTGGCCAGCTGACCGGGAACGCCGCGATCAGCGTCGACTCGACGACGCGCGTACGAAAACGCCGAGATCGTGATCGCGATCGCGACGGTCGTGCTGATCCTGGCGCTGCTCGGACTCGTGTTCCGCAGCCCGCTGATCGCGGTGCTGCCGATCGTCATCATCGGCGCGGTTCACGAGGTGGCGCAGAGCATCACGGCGACGCTCGCCGACTGGCTGCACTTCCAGGTGGGCCCGAGCTCGCGCCGCTGCTGCTGGTCGTGATGTTCGGGGTGGGCACCGACTACATGGTCTTCCTGCTGTTCCGCCATCGCGAGCACGTCGCCAAGGGCGAGCCGGCGCTGAAGGCGTTGGACACCGCCGTCAGCCGCGTCGGCGTGGTGATCGCATCGGCGGCCGCCACGGTCATCGCCGCGTTCGCGGCGCTGCTGGTCGCGAGCCTGGAGTCGCTGCGCACGCTCGCGCCCGGGCTGATCGTGGGTGTGGCGCTGATGCTGCTGGCGGCCTTGACGCTCGCGCCGGCGATCATGAGCCTGCTGGGGATGCGGCTGTTCTGGCCCAACCGGCCCAAGCCCCCCGCGCACGATCACCGCACGCGCTCGGAGCGGATCGGCGCGATGGTGGCCAAACGCCCGGTGGCGGTGCTGTCGGTCTCCGGCGCCGTGCTGATCGGGCTCGCGCTCGGCACGCTCGGCTACAAAACCACCTACAACCAGCTCGCCGAGCTCCCCTCCTCGACGCTCTCCCAGCAGGCCTACAACACGATGGCCACCGCCTTCCCGCCCGGCTTCCTGGGGCCGACGCAGGTGTTCGTGAGCTCCGCCCAAAAGCTCGACCATCAGCAGGTCAGCGCGCTCGCGGGAAAGCTGTCAAAGACGCAGGGCGTCGCGAGCGTGCTGCCGATTCAATACAACGAAAATGGCGAGGCCGCCGTCTTTCAGGTGATCCTCACCGACGACCCCTACTCGATCGAAGCGATCGACAACGTCGGGGGCCGGTGCGCGAAACCGCCAACGACTCGATTCCCGGGGGCGAGCGTGCTCGTGGGCGGGACGACCTCCCAGCTGGTCGACGTGCAGACGGCGCTGCGCAAAGACATGAAGCACGTCTTCCCGCTGGCGCTGGCGATCGTGGCGGTGATCCTCGCGCTGCTGCTGCAGGCCGTGCTCGGACCGCTCTACCTGCTGATCGGCGTGGTGCTCACCTACGCGGCGACGCTCGGCACGATCGTGCTCGTGTTCCTGAACGGCGCCGGCTTCGTCGGCCTGGACTTCACGATCCCGATCATCGTCTACCTGTTCGTGATGGCGATCGGCACCGACTACAACATCCTGATCGCCTCGCGGCTGCGCGAGGAGTTCAAAGCGGGCCTGGCGCCGCGCGAGGCGGCACGGCTGGCGATCGTCCACGGAGCGCCGGCCGTCTCGGCCGCGGGCCTGATCCTCGCGGGAACCTTCGCCTCGCTGCTGCTGACCGGCATCCAGCTGCTGCAGGAGATCGGCCTGGCCGTCGCGCTCGGCGTGCTGCTCGCCGCGAATGTCCTGGCCACGAGGATCGTCCCCACGCTGGCGGCGATCCGCGGCTGGCACTTCTGGTGGCCCAACGAGCTGCACTCCCAGACGGCGGCGAGCAGGCAGGAGCTGCTGGGCAGCGACACAGCGACCGATCGAGCGGGCACGAGCGAGCCGGCGCCCGTCGATCCGTAACGACGGAGGCCGGAACGCGCGGAGGCCCGTAATGACGGAGGCCCGGAACACGCGGAGGCCCGAAACGCGATACCGCGATGTGGAGAAGCGCCGCTAGGATGGCGAGCCGGTGACATCCGCCGATCCCGCCCATCGTCCCGACCCGCCCGCGCCCGCCGACGGCGCCGCTCCCAGTGCGATTGCGGCGCGCGACCTGCGCCGGACGTTCAAGGGCGGCATCGACGCCGTCCGCGGGATCGACCTGGACGTGGCGCGCGGGGAGATCTTCGGGTTTCTGGGACCGAACGGCGCCGGCAAGACGACGACCGTGCGGATGCTCTGCACGCTGCTGCCCCCCACCTCCGGCCAGGCGCACGTCGGCGAGCTGAATGTGGTCGAGCAGCCCGCGGCCGTGCGCCGGCGGATCGGCGTCGCGCTGCAGGAGATCGGCCTGGACCCGCTGCAGAGCGGACGCGAGCTGCTCGAGCTGCAGTGCGGGCTGTATGGGATCGTCGGTCAGCAGGCGCGCGCGCGAGTGCAGGAGCTGCTCGAGCTCGTCGGCCTGATCGACGCCGCCGAGCGGCGTACGAAGACCTACTCGGGCGGGATGAAGCGACGGCTGGATCTGGCCAGCGCACTCGTGCACTCGCCCGGAGTGCTGTTCCTGGACGAGCCGACCACCGGCCTTGATCCCGCCTCGCGGTTGACCATCTGGGAGGAGGTGCGCCGCATCAACGCGCAGGGCACGACCGTGTTCCTGACGACGCAGTACCTGGAGGAGGCCGATCAGCTGTGCGATCGGGTGGCGATCATCGACAACGGGCAGATCGTCGGCGCAGGGCACGCCCGAGGAGCTCAAGTCACAGCTCGGCCATGACGTCGTCTCGGTGGAGCTCGACGGCGCCGACATCGACTCCACGCAGGCCGCGATCGGCGCGGTGGACGGGTTGGAGCGCGTCGGTGACCGGGCGCGAGAGCCTGGCGCTGTATCTGGAGGACGGCCCCGGCTCGATCGCCGAGATCGTGCGACGCCTGGACGGCGCGCAGATTCGCGTCGGGGCGATCTCGGTCGCGCGACCCTCGCTCGACGACGTGTTCCTGCGGGCCACCGGCAGGCGCCTGGAGGGCGATCATGAGGAGCCGCGCGAGGAGCGGGCCGCATGACCGAGGTGCTGCTGCTCGGCCGCCGCGCGGTCCGCGAAGTGATTCGTCTGCCCGCGGCGACCGTGCCGACGCTGTTCATCCCGCTGTTCTTCCTCGCGGTCAACATCGGGCAGATCTCCAAGACCTTCCCCGCAACGACGCCGTTCCTGCACGGGCAGGGCTACGTGGGCTTTCAGCTCCCGGTGTCGCTGATGTTCGCGGTCTGCACCGCGACCTCCGGGCTGGCGCTCGTCACCGAGATCGACCTCGGCTACTTCGACAAGCTGCTCGTGGCGCCGATCCGGCGTTCGTCGATCATCTTCGGGCGCCTCGCCGCCGACATGGTGCGCGGGATTGGCGGTCGCGACGCTGGTGCTGCTGGTGGCGCTGGCGTTCGGCATGCAGGTGCGCAGTGGCATCCCCGGGGCCGTCGTGCTGGTCCTGCTGGCGGCGCTGTGGGGCGTCGCCTACGCCGGCATCGGCATGCTCGTCGCGCTGCACACCCGCAACGTGCAGGCCACGAACGCGAGCTTCCTGGTCTTCTTCCCCCTGCTCTTCCTGACCCCCAACTTCGTCCCCTTCGAACTGCTCACGCCGCTGATGGAGGCGCTCGCGCGCGCCAACCCGGTCAGCTACGTGATCGAAGGGCTGCGCTCGCTCGTGCTCGAAGGCTGGGTGCTCGACAAGCTCGCGATCTGCTGCGGCGTGATCCTCGTCACGGGCTGATCCTCACGTGGCTGTCGGTGCGGGCGATCGACGGCTACGACCGCTGAAGCCCACCTCGGCCGTTCGGCGGCGGCTTCCCGCGCCAGCGTCCGGTACTGCGGTTCAGATGGGGAAGACGGCTGGGTGAGGGAGCAGTGCTCACCCAGCCATCTTCGCAACCCGCGAGCCGCGACACCGGATTGCGGCCCGAGATCCTGCACGGGCCGCCGCGACCCTCGGTACGGCGGCCCGATCGCGACGGCTGCGGAGCGGCGGCTACTTCTTGGGGCAGGGCGCCTTGTATAGCGTGGTCACGGTCGCGCCGGTGGCGAAGGTGATTTCCGACTTGACCGGGAACCCGCCCTTGGGGCACTTCTTCGGCAGCGTGCCGTAGGAGATCGTCTTCTTGCCCTTCTTGTAGGCGGCGCCAACCTTGATGTTGATCGATTCGGTCGACACGGGCGGGGCGCCGGGAACCGACTGCACGAGTTCGACCGCGGCGTTCAGCTCGGGGCCGTAGGGAGCCTTCGCGGTCATGAAGCGTCCCTTGGAGACGAGCAGCTGCGCGGAGATCGGCGAGGCGGCATTGGCGTAGAACTGCAGACCGCCGCTCGGGTGCGAAGAAGGCCTGCAGCGTCGCGTTCTCTTTGACGAGTTCGCCACCGATCGGATCGACGACGCCCGCGGTGCCCACGGGGCTCGCCTGCGACTTCTTCGGGCAGCCGCTCGGACCGATGTTTTCGAGCGTCGCCGGCGAGCAGGTCACGAACCCTGCTTGATTGATCTTCGTGCCGGCCGGCAGGTAGAAGTTGACGTGGGTGATCTGCGAGACGACGCCGCCGGCCGATTCGGTGCCTTTGAGCGAGTATTTCGCTTCAAGCGCCGCGCCGGCGCCCAGTTTGTTGCCCGTCCCCGGGAATCCCTTGATCGGGAACCGCTTTCGCGAGCAGCGTGACCGTCGGACAGGGGCCGGCCGTGCTGCATGTCGATGCCGATGAGATGGCCGGCGCCAGGAAGGCGGTCAGGCCGAGCACAGCCAGACAGGCCGACGCTCTGCTCATATGACGAAGAATTCCGACTGGACGAGGGGTTCCGATTGCGCGCATGGTGGCTCCTTGTAGGTATCTACCCATAGAACCCTCGACAAGCGCGCGAGTAGCGGTTATATGCCCTCGGCGACAGCGGTCGTGCGCCTCGGCAGCAGCGGCTATGCGCGCTCGGTGACAGACTCGCGCACGGCTCCGGGCTCTGGCTCGACACGCATGGCTCCGGGCCCCGGCTCGGCGCGCACGTCGCGCGCGCCCAGCGGCTCGCCACAGCGCGTGCATATGCGCCGCTCGCCGAGCTCGCCGCCGCAGCCGTTGTGGCGGAGGACGACCGGAGGCCCGTTCGGGCGCGGCGTAGCGATCGCCCCAGTGCAGCAGCTCGACGATCGACCGGCCACAGATCCAGGCCCTTGTCGGTGAGGCGGTACTCGTAGCGCAGCGGGCGCTCGCTGTAGGGAATCTTCATCAGGACGCCCTCGCGCGACGAGCCGCTCCAGGCGCGCGGAGAGCACGTTGCGCGCGACGCCCAGGTCGCGCTGCAGCGCGTCAAAGCGGCGCACGCCGAGGAACACGTCGCGCAGCACCAGGAACGTCCAGCGCTCGCCGACCAGCTCCAGCGTGCGGGCGATCGAGCAGTTCTGGTTGCCGTAGTCGGACCCGAGCATCCCGCGAGCACGATATCACCGTAAGTTGCATCACGAAACCCATATCGGTCGTATCAGTCCCGCGCTGTGACGTTTCTTCATCGCAACCACCGGACGGCGAGTCACCCCGTCGATCCGGCATGAGAGGAGCGACTGATGGAGCGCAGATGGAAGGTTCTGATGGTCGTCGTCGTCGGCGTGTTCATGGCCGGCCTGGACGTGTTCATCGTCAACATCGCATTCCCCCAGATCCACACCGACTTCCCGGGCACGAGCCTGGCGTCGCTGTCGTGGATCCTGAACGCCTACACGATCGTGTTCGCCGCGTTCCTGATCGTCGCGGGGCGCTGGTCGGACGGGTTCGGGCGCAGGCGCGCGTTCCTGCTCGGCGTCGGCCTGTTCGTTGCCGCCTCGGCCGCATGCGCCGCGGCGCCCTCGATCCCGTTCCTCGTGGGCGCGCGCGCGGTTCAGGGTCTGGGCGCGGCGCTGCTGATGCCGGCCTCGCTCGGACTGCTGTTGCCCGAGTTCCCCGCCGAGCAGCGGCCACATCGCGATCGGCGCGTGGGCGGCCGTCGGCGGGATCGCCGCCGCAGCCGGCCCTCCCCTCGGCGGGCTGCTCGTGCAGGCCGGGTGGAGGTGGGTGTTCATCGTCAACGTCCCGGTTGGCATCGCCGGCCTGATCGCCGGCCGGCGTGTGCTGCGCGAGATCCGCCACCCCGACGCCATGGCGCCCGACCCGATCTGCTGGGCGCGGTTATCCTCACCGCCGGCGTGGCCGCGCTGACGGTGGCGATCGTGCAAGGCGGCAGTGGGGCTGGGCGAGCGCCCCGATCCTGTTCCTGCTCGCGCTCTCGTGACCTCTGCTCGCGCTGCTCGCGCGGCGCATCCTCCGTCACCCCGCGCCGATCGTCGAGCCCGCAGCTGCTGGCGGTGCGCGCCTTCAGCGCCGCCACGCTCGGATCGCTGCTGTTCTTCGCCGGCGTTCGCCGGGATGCTGCTCGCCAGCGTGCTGTTCCTCACCGGCGTATGGCGAGAGCCGATCCTGACGGCAGGGCTGATGATCTCGCCTGGTCCGGCGATGGCCGCGCTCACCGCGATCCCGGGCGCGCGCCTGGGTGCGCGCTTCGGTCCGGGTCGCGTCGGCGCGCTGGGCACGGTCCTGTTCGCGCTCGGCGGGGTCTGGTGGTCGGGCACCTCGGCTCCGAGCCCGCCTACGCCTCGGCGTTCCTGCCAGGCATGCTGATCGGCGGAATCGGCGTGGGTCTCGTGATCCCCTCGCTGACCGGCGCCGTAGCGGCGACGCTGCCGCCGGCGCGGCTGGCGACGGGCATCGCGGTGCAGACGACCGGTCGCCAGCTCGGCTCCGCGCTCGGATTCGCGATCCTGATCGCCGTGCTCGGAACCCCGCACGACGCCGCGGACTTCGACGGCGGATGGCGGTTCATGCTGCCGCCAGCCTGCTCGCGGGCGTGTCGCTGCTGGCGATCGGACGTACCCCCGCGCGGGCGCCCGAGCCCTCGACCACCCGCAGTGAGCAGCCGGACACGCTCGCCCCCACGGTCGAGGCGACCTGAGCGGCCGGATGCCGCCTACCGGTCCGCCGTCGCCCTACGCGCCACCCCCGCCGGCCGCGCGCGCGGGAACCTCCCCCCACAGCTGCTCCAGCCGGTAGTACTCGCGCGTGGCGGGCGTGAAGATGTGGACGACCACGTCGAGATAGTCCATCAGGATCCAGTCCCCCCGGCCGAAGCCCTCCACGCGGCGGGGGAGCGTTGCGTGCTCGCGCTTGCACCCTTCGAGGATGCCGTCGTGGATCGCTTTGGTCTGGCGCTCGGTGTTGCCGGAGCAGATCAGAAACCAGTCGGTGTAGCCGAGCACGTCGCGCAGGTCGAGCTCGACCACCTCGACCGCCTTCTTGTCCGCCGCATACCGCGCGATCTCCGCGAGCAGCGCTTGCGAGTGCGGGGACTGTGCGGACTCACCGGACGCTCCACCCCGCGCCGGCTCCACCTCCCGCTCGGACTCCACCTCCCGCTCGGACTCCCCGCCCCGCGTCGGCTCCTGCGGACTCATGCCGCACCGCCGGTCGCGACTGCCGCGTCGCCGGTCGCACCGTAAAGACCGTGCTCGGCGATGTATCCGGCGACCGGCTCGCCGACCAGCTCGCCCACGGGCGCTCCGGCGGCGATCAGCTCGCGCACCGCCGAGGAGGACACCGCGACGCGGGGCATCCGCAGCAGCGTCATCTGTGACCGGGAGTCGGGCGTCGCCCGCGCCGGGGACAGCGCGAGCGCCCACGCCATCGCTTCGCGCACATCCTCGGAGTTCGGCTCGTCGCGCTCGGCCACGGCCAAGCGCACCATCCCCAGCAGTCGCGCCGGCTCGCGCCAGCTCGGCAGCGTGCGCGCGGTGTCGGCTCCCACGATCAGCGTCAGCTCGGCGTCGGGATGGGTGTCATGGATGGCCTGCACGGTATCCACCGTATAGGACGTTCCGCCCCGTTCGATCTCGAGCGCCGACGCCTCCAGCCCGGGCTCGTGAGCGACCGCCAGGCGGCACATCGCAAGGCGGTGGGCGGGGCCGGGATCGTCTCCAACGGCGGGCTTGTTCGGCGCGCGGTACGCCGGCATCAGCAGCACCCGCTCCAGGCCCAGCTCCACGCGCGCGTGGCGCGCCAGCGCGAGGTGCCCGATGTGCGGCGGGTTGAACGTCCCGCCGAGGATGCCGATGCGCTCCACCGAGTGCTCAGCCGCGGACGTGCCCGTCGCCCGTGACGAGGTACTTGTAGGTGCACAGCTCGCGCAACCCGATCGGCCCGCGCGCGTGCAGCTTCTGGGTCGAGTTGCCGATCTCCGCGCCCATCCCGAACTCACCGCCGTCGGTGAAGCGCGTGGAGGCATTCACATAGACACAAGCCGCATCCACTCCGAGCTGGAACGCGCGCGCGGCGTCGGTGTCGCGCGTGAGGATCGCCTCGGAGTGACCGGAGCCGTAACGACCGATGTGCTCGATCGCGTCCTCTATCGAGTCGACCACACCGACAGCCAGCGTGAGCGCGAGGTACTCGGTCTCCCAGTCCTCCTCGGTGGCGGGCTCGATGACGACGCCGAGAGACTCCCCCACCTCTTTCCCCTTGGACATGATTTCCGCGAGTGTCCATATGCGCTCGTCGGCGCGCACGAGCACACCCGCGTCGCCGAGCGCGCGCAGCAGGTCCGGCATCAGGTCGGCGACGATGTCGCGGTGCACGAGCAGCGTCTCGGCGGCGTTGCACACTCCCGGGCGCTGGGTCTTGGCATTCAGCACGATCGCTTCGGCCTGCTCCAGGTCGGCGGTCTCATCGACGTAAACGTGGCAGTTGCCAGAGGCCGCGTATATCACCGGTACTGTGGCCACCTCTTGCAGCGCCGCCTTCAGCCCCTCTCCCCCGCGAGGGATGATCAGATCGACGGTGTCCTGCCGGGTGGCCAGCTGCGCGAGCTCCTCGCGTCCGCCGCCGGAGACGAGGCCGATGCACCCTTCGGGCAGCCCCGCCGCGACGGCGGCCTGCGCGGCGATCTGCGCGAGCGCGGCGTTGGAGTGAGTCGCGGTGGAGGACCCGCGCAGGACGATCGCGTTGCCCGACTTCAGGCACAGCGCGGTCGCGTCGATCGTGACGTTCGGCCGGGCCTCGTACACGACCGCGACGACGCCGAGTGGCACGCGCACGCGGCGGATGTCCAGCCCGTTGGCCAGACGCCGGCCTTCGATCGTCTCACCGACGGGGTCGGGCAGGGCGATGATCTCCTGCATCGCGCCCGCGATCGCTGCGACGCGGGGGACGTCCAGCGCCAGCCTGTCCAGCAGCGCGTCGCTGAGGCCCGCCTGGCGCCCGGACTCCATATCCTGCGCGTTCGCCGCGAGGATCTCCTCGGTGCGCTCGATCAGCGCTCGGGCGATCCCCGCGAGGGCGGCGTCCTTGCGCGAGGTGTCGATCTGGGCGAGCTCGCGCGCAGCGCGTCGAGCCGCGCGGCAGACGTCCTCGACGGATGAGGTGGCTACTACGGCTGTTCCCATGGCTCTACAGGGTAGGGGCTCAGTCGAGCACCAGATAGTCGCGATGCACGGCCTCGTCGGTCGCGCGTGGCAAGAGCTCGCGCACTGCCGCTGACTGCATGCCCATCACCTGGCGCAGCTCTGGCGCGGAGTAGTTGCAGATGCCCTTGCCGATCGTCCCGCCCGCGGCGCCGTCCCGGTCGCGCACGGCAATTTCGACCGCATCGCCCGCGTCGAACCCGCCGTCGACGGCGACCACGCCGACCGGCAGCAGGCTGGCGCTGCCCTCGCGCACGGCACGCGCGGCGCCGGCGTCGATCGTGAGCGTGCCCCGCGCGGGGCGCGCGTACTTGAGCCACAGCTTGAACGAGGAGTAGCGGGCCTCGCGCGCCTGAAACCGCGTCCCGGCGCGTCCGCCCGCGAGCACCGTGCGCAACGCATCGTCGTTCAGGCCGTTGCAGATCGTGGTCGCGATCCCGGCGGCGGTGGCCATGTCGGCGGCGACAACCTTGGAGCGCATCCCGCCCGAGCCCAGGGGCGAGGTGGTGTGGCCGATCTCGAGCTCCTCCAGGGCCGCGAACTCGCTGACGTCGTCGATCAGCCGCGCGTCTGGGCGCAGGCGCGGATCGGCGGTGAAAAGGCCGTCGATGTCGGTCAGCAGGATCAGCTCGTCGGCGCCGATCAGCACGGCGACCTGGGCGGCGAGGAAGTCGTTGTCGCCGAAGGAGATCTCGTCGGTGGCGGTGGTGTCGTTCTCGTTGATGACCGGCAGCACCCGCCAGGCCAGCAGCGTTGAGAGCGTCTGGCGGGCGTTCAGGTAGTGAGTGCGCGCGGACATATCGAAGAACGTCAGCAGCAGCTGGGCGCTCGTCACGCCACGTTCGCGCAGCAGCTCGTCGTAGACGCGATACAGCTTGCCTTGGCCGACGGCGCTGGCGGCCTGCAGCTCGCCGATCGCGCTCGGACGCTGGGGCAGGCCCATCGTGCGCATCCCCCGCGCGATCGCCCCACTGGTGACGAGGATCGCCTCATCGCCGCCGCGGTGCAGCTCGGCGGTCACATCGCACACGCGCGCGAGCGCATCCCCGCGCAGCTCACCGTCGGCGTCGGCGACGACGGAGGAGCCGAGCTTGATGACGACACGTTTCATGGCGTACGCAGGGTAGACGGTCGTTATGCGGGTGTCGTGTGCGCGAGCAGTGGTGGAGGGGGTGGGGCGAGCCGGACCGTGACATCAGCGCGCGTAGTGACGCCCACCTACATCGGGCGGTCCACACCAATCTTTTCGGTCCCGTCCAGCAACGCGCGGGCGGGGACGGTGACCTGGGACAGGTCAGCCCGACGCTTGGGCATAAGCTCGCGACCCCACTCATACATACGTTCTGCTTGCACAAGTCTCTCGGTGGGGCTCAACTTGAGATGCTCGGCCACGGCTATCTCTATGACATCGCCCCCTACTGGTTCAGTGGCAAGCACAAGACGTCGTCCGGTCATGCGCAGCACGTCTTCAAGTGTCGAGATTCTGGGATTTGCACACGGTCGCTCCAACTTGGCCACGGCTGCCTGGCTTACTCCCAGCCGAAGGGCGAGCTGTGCCTGGGTGAGACCAGCCTGGCGGCGCGCATCCTTGATGAGTGAGGCCGACTTGGACATGGCCACATTATAACCTATAGGTTGTTTCCAGCCCGAGGCTGATCCATTCCTGACTACGCATCGCTTTGTATTCAGTCAGATTACGCAGCCGCCTCCGGATCCAACTCGAACACAACCCCCGCGATCCGTACCTCATCCCCCGCGACGAACCCCTCGCGCTCCAGCGCGTCGAGTACACCGATCTTGCGCAGGCGTTCCTCGACGTAGGCGAGGGCGTCCTCGTTGTTGACGTCGTAGCGGCTCAAGAGCCGCTCTACGCCGCGGCCGTCCACGGCAAAGGCGCCCGGGCCGAACCGTTCGACGACGTAGCCGCGCCCACCGTCGCGCCCGCCGGGCCGGAAGACCATGTGCTCGGCCAGCTGCTCCTCGACCGCGCCCGCGGAGACAGAGGAGACGGCAGCGGCATCGGCATCCTCCGCGTCACCGTCCTGCGCCGATGCCGCGTCGGGCACAATTCGCAGCAGCAGCTCTCCCAACTCGCGCACGCCCGCGCGCGTGGCGCTGGAGGTCGCGAGCACGGGTACGTCGGGCCCGAGCCGCTCCTGCCACTGCGCGACGGCCGCGTGAGCGCGCTCGGGCGTCACCAGATCGACCTTGGAGAGCACGAGCACGCGCGGCAGGCGCGCAAGGCGCTCGTCGTGCGCGGCCAGCTCGTGCTCGATCGCGGCGTGGTTTGCCACCGGGTCGGCGTCCTCGCGCGCCGGAGAGCTCGGGGGCGATGTCGAGCACGTGCACGAGCAGGCGCGTGCGCTCGACGTGAGCGAGGAAGTCGTGTCCCAGCCCGGCGCCCTCGCTTGCGCCCTCGATCAGGCCCGGGAATGTCGGCGACGATCAGCTGGCGGCGCTCGTACTCGTCTTCGAGCACCCCCAGCACCGGCGAGAGCGTGGTGAAGGGATAGCTGGCGATCTTCGGCGCGGCGCGCGTCAGGCGCGAGACGCAGCGATGACTTGCCGGCGTTCGGCATCCCGACGAGGCCGACGTCGGCCAGCAGTCGCAGCTGCAGCTCGATCCAGCCCTCCTCGCCGGGGAGCCCGCGCTCGGCGAAGCGGGGCGCCTGGCGGGTGGGGGTGGCGAAGCGCTTGTTTCCGCGCCCGCCCGAGCCGCCACGCGCGATCGTGGCGCGCTGGCCATGCGCGAGCAGCTCCCAGCGTCGGCCCCGCAGGTCGTCCGCATCGTCCTCGCCCGCGCCGCGCGCTTCGGTGCCGGGGGGCACGCGGATCGTCAGGGTCTCGCCGTCGGCGCCGTGCTTGAGCGCGCCCTGCGCCGTGCCCACCCCGCCCGGCGTGGTACTGGGCTCGGCGCCGGAAGGAGTGCAGGTCGCGCAGCGATGAGTCGCACACGAGCACCACCTCTCCCCCGCGCCCGCCGTCGCCGCCGTCGGGGCCGCCGCGCGGCACCTTGCGCTTCGCGGCGAAAGCTCATGCAGCCGTCGCCTCCGGCGCCGGCCCGGACATGGATTCGTCGCGCGGTCGTGCAGCATCGTCGGCAATCGTGACAGCCCGGGGCTGCGGACCAGGTGGCCCGCCCGGGTAGACCGACCCGACGGGGAACCTCGCTCCGCGAGCGCCGGCGGCGCCGCAGGGTCGGCTACGCGGCCGAGCTGCCCTCGGCGACGAGCACGCTGACGACGCGTCCGCGCCGCCCGGTGGTGAACTGCACGGTGCCGGCGGCGCGCGCGTACAGCGTGTCGTCCTTGCCGATGCCCACGCCGGCGCCGGGCTTGAATTTGGTGCCGCGCTGGCGCACGATGATCTCCCCGCCGGTGACGGTCTGACCGGCGAACGTCTTGACGCCGAGCCGCTGGGCGTTCGAGTCGCGCCCGTTGCGGCTGGATCCGAGCCCCTTCTTATGAGCCATCGTCGGTCTCCTTCGCTCACGGCTTTTTTCGGTTTCGCGGGAGCTTTCTTGGCGGCTGCCGGTTTGCGCCGGCGTCCTTTGGCGCTCGCCGGTTTGGCCGCGGCGGGTTTGGCAGCGCTCGTTTTCGCCGGCGCGGCTTTCTCCGCGGCGGGCTTCGCGGCCGCAGGTGCGGCTTGGCGACGGTCTCTTTGGCGGCTTTGGCCCGGGAGCCGCCGCCCAGCGCCAGCTCGGTGACCTCGATCCGGGTCAGCTCCTGGCGGTGGCCGGTGCGGCGCTTGTAGCCGCGCTTGGGCTTGAACTTGAACACGCGCAGCTTCTCGCCGCGCTCGTGGGCGATCACCTTGCGCGGTGACCTTGACCTTCGCCAGGCCGGTCTTGTCGAACACGGCCTCCTCGGAGCGGTAGAGGATCGGCTCGAGCGCGACGCTCTCGCCCTCGGCCGCGGGCAGGCGCTCGACCAGCAGTCGCTGGCCGCGCTCTACGCGGTACTGCTTGCCGCCTGTCTTCACGATCGCATACATACCGATTCAGCCGCTGCCTTTCTGATGGCTCCGTGCCAGCCTCGGCCCGCTCCGGCCTTGGCCTTGGCAGCCGAACGGCGTCGCCCGCCCCTGCGGCCACGACGCCGAGGTTTGGATTGTACGGCCATCCTCGTCGCCCTCCGCCGGCTCCTGCGGCGGATGCCTGCATCCGCGGGCTCCGCGGCGCGGCGGCGTCGGGCGCCGCGCCGTTGGCCTGCGGGGCTCGGCGGCGTTCGGCTCTGGCTCGGCGGCGTTCGGCTCTGGCCGGCGGTGTCCGGCTCTGGCTCGGCGGCTCTCGGCGTGGTCTTGCCCGCATCGGCTTTGGCCGGCGCCGTTTGCGCGGCCGGCGTTTGGCCGGCGCGGGCGGGCGCGGAGCGGGCACGATGACCTCGCCGGACTCGTCCAGCAGCAGCGCGCTGGCGGCGGTGCGGCCCACCTGGTCGATGCGCACCATCCGCTTCTCGCCCACGTGTACGGCGGCGCCGGCGATCGAGATGATGTAGCCGTCGATTTTCGCGACCGCGTCGTCGACGTCGTACATGTGCGGCTCGACGATCTCGACGAGCACCTCGTCGCCCTGGCGGAACGGCAGCGCGCGCTCCTCGACCTCCTCGCGGGTGCCCACGAACGTGATCGCGAAGTGGTCGAGCGTGAGGCCCTCGGAGCCCTCGAACAGGAACGACTTGCCGGTCTGCGCCTCCAGCGCGTGCAGCACGCGCGAGCCGTGCCCGGTGAACTGGGTGCTCACGCGCGGGTTCATCTGCACGAGCAGCGCGTCGGCGTCGGGGTGCTCTGAGGCGAGGTCGCGCAGGCGGCGCTCGAACTCGATCGCGATCGTCTCCTCGCTCTTGATCGTGCCCTCGCCCTCGCACGTCGGGCAGGGGCGGCTCATGATCTCGCGCACGCCCTCGGTGACGTTCTGGCGGGTCATCTCGACCAGGCCGAGCTTTGAGATCTCGGCGGTGAACGTCTTCGTGCGGTCCTCGTCGAGGGTCTTGCGCAGCGTCTTCATGACCGCGTCGCGGTTGCGCGCGCGCGCCATGTCGATGAAGTCGATCACGATGATCCCGCCGATGTCGCGCAGCCGCAGCTGGTTGACGACCTCCTCGGCGGCCTCGAGGTTGGTCTTGGTGATCGTGTCCTCCAGCGCCGCGCCTTTGCCGCGACCGATGAAGCTGCCGGAGTTGACGTCGATCACGGTCAGCGCCTCGGCGTAGTCGACGATCAGGTAGCCGCCGCTGGGCAGGTCCACGCGCCGGGACATCACGCCTTCGATCGCCGTGTCGACGCCGTAGGCCTCGAACAGCGGCTTGCCGCCGTCCTCGTCCTGCCACAGCTCGACCCGCTCGACCAGCTCGGGGGCGGTGCGCGCGAAGAACGACACGAGCCGGTGATGTTGCTGCTCGTCGTCGACGATCGCGCGCTCGAAGTGCTCGGAGAAGATGTCGCGCACCACGCGCACCGACAGGTCCGCCTCCTGGAAGACGAGGTCCGGCGCCTGGGTCTCCTCGACGCGTTTGACGAGCACCTCGTGGAGCTTGTGCAGGTACTTGAGCTCGCGCTCGAAGTCCTCGCGCTTGGCCCCGTGCGCGGCGGTGCTGACGATCGCCCCGCCGCCGCCGAGGTCGAGTTTGGCGGTCTGGCGGCGCAACCGCTCGCGCTCTTTGTCCTCCAGGCGCCGGGAGACGCCGATGCCCTCGCCGGTGGGGGCATAGACCATGTAGCGGCCGGCGATCGTCAGCTCCATCGACAGGCGCGCGCCCTTGGTCTTCAGCGGGTCCTTGATGACCTGCACGACGATCTCCTGGCCGGGCTTCAGCAGCTCGGCGATCTTGTGCCCGCCGCCGCGTCCGCGCCGGCCGACCTCCACGCCGGGCAGCACGATCTCATCGACGTGCAGAAAGCCGTTCTTCTCCAGGCCGATGTCGACGAACGCGGCCTCCAGACCGGGCAGGACGTTGTCGACCTTGCCCTTGTAGATGTTGCCCACGATCGAGCGCCCGCCGCGGCGCTCGATGTACAGCTCAGCTATCCGATAGCCGGCCCCCGGTTTGCCCGAGCTCTTGCTGCGGGCGCGGGTCGAAGAGGACTTCGCGGCGCCCGGTGCTCCGGTCGCCTCCAGCAGCGCGACGCGCGTCTCCGCGCGGTCGACGCTGACAAGCACTTGCTTTTTCAATTTTTCGATCCAGTCTTATCATTGTCATGTCTAATAAAGTGGCACGCGGCCCTTCAGCGCAGCCGAGGCGCGCGCCCGGACGTAGATTGACTGCAGCAGACCTACGGCCAGAAGAGTTGTGATCACCGACGAGCCGCCATAGCTCATCAGGGGCAGCGTGACGCCGGTGATGGGCATGATCCCAATGGTCATTCCCACGTTTACGAACACTTGAAACATCAGCATAGCCGCTACCCCGGCGGCTATCAGCGAGCCGAACAGATCCTTGGACATCGTGAGGATGCGCAGCGCGCGCCACATCAACAGCGCGTACAGGCACAGCACGAGCCCCGCTCCGACGAACCCGTACTGCTCGCCGACGGCGGCGAACACGAAGTCGGTGTGATCCTCGGGCACGAAGTTCAAGCGGATCTGGGTGGCGTCCGAGCCGCGCCCGGTCTTCTGACCGGAGCCGATCGCGATCTTCGACTCCTGCAGCTGGTAGGTGGGGTCGTTGGCCGTCCCTTCCTTCACGGGGTTGGACTTGGGGTGCAGGAAGGCCGTCAGACGTTCCACCTGATAGGACTTGAGCACGTGCACGCCGGCGGCCGGGGCGATCGCGAGCACGAACGCGGCGGACACCGCCACGAGCGCCACCAGCGCGGCCAGCTGACGCCAGGGCGTCCCCGCCACGAGCAGCAGTACGAACGCGATCACCATGTACACCATCCCCGAGCCCAGGTCCGGCTGGGCGATCACGATCATCGCCGGCACCAGCGCCGCGAGCATCACCCGCGCGGTGGTGTCGCGCTCGCGCAGACGCCGCGCGCGATCGACCACGAACGCCGACAGCGCGAGGATCAGCAGCACCTTGCCGAGCTCGGAGCCCTGGAAGGAGAAGAACGACAGGCTGATCGCGCGCTGGGAGCCGTTCGCGGAGCTGCCCACCGCCAGCACCGCCAGGATGCTGAACATCAGCAGCGCGTAGATCGCGTTTTTCAGCTGCCCGCAGGCGCGCGTAGTCCACGCGCGCGAGCACCAGCATCAGCAGTCCGCCGACGATCAGGTAGACCGCCTGGCGGTTGACGTAGTAGCCGGGATCGCCGGGCACCGCGTTGCGCGTGGCCGCGCCGAGGGTCATGACCGAGGCGATCGCCAGGCCGAGCACCGCGAGCGTCAGCAGCGGGTCCAGCGGCAGGCTGCAACGTGCGCCGCGGGGAGACGACGGGCGCCTGCTCGGCGTGCTTGGATCGGGCTGAGCGCGCTCACGGCATGCTCAAAACGTCTTCGAGGTTCCGGAGACGAACTGCTCGGGCTTGCCGAACCACTTCGAGGCGATCAGCCGCGCGATCGGCGCCGCGGTTTCCGCACCGAACCCGCCCTGTTCGACGGTGACCGCGATCACGATCGGGCGTTGGGGATCGCCGACGAGGCACATGTACCAGGACTGGTCTTCCTTGCCGGTGTGTTCGGCCGTGCCCGTCTTGCCGTAGACGGGATGCTGTGACTGATCCCAGCCGCTCCACACGTCCGCGGAGGTGCCGCCCGGCTGGCTGGCGGCCTCGTGGATGCCTTCCATCACGAGGCTGAGGTCGGAGTAGTTCAGGCGCACGTGCCGCGCCGGCGGAGCAGCTCAGGCTCTGCACGAGGCGCCGTCGGCTTCGTCGATCTCCAGCCCCAGGTGGGGACGCACGACCGTGCCGTAGCCGCCGTGCATGTAGGCGTTGGCGAGCGTCGAGTAGGCGACCGCCATCTGCAGGGGCGAGGTCAAGAGGTCGCCCTGCCCGACCGCCAGATCCATGTTGTCGCCCACGCTCCAGGGCCTGACTTCGGCGACGATGTCGCACGTCCCGTGATGCTTGGAGTGTTCGCACTTTTCCTGCAGGCGGTTCTGTCTGGCGCGCCACGCCGGATCGGGGATCGTGCCTTCGATCTCGCTCGGCAGGTCGATCCCGGTGGCGTGCCCGATGCCCAGCTCACGAGCCATGTTCTGAATCACTTCGTGGTAGTGGTTGGCGAGCTCGCCGACTTCGAAGAAGTAGGTGTCCGAGGAGACCTTCAGCGCTTCGACGAGCCCCACCGGGCCGTAGTCGGCCTTGCCGGCGTTGCAGAACTGCTCGGTGGAGACGTGGATGCACTGCCCCGCTCCGAGGCCCTCGGTGGGGTTGATGACCCCCGCTTCCAGGGCACCCATCGCGGTGAACGGCTTGAACGTCGAGCCCGTCGGGTAGGCGCCGTTGACGGCGCGGTCGGTCAGGCGCGCGGGGGCTTCTTCGCCGCCCGAGGCGCCGGCCGTGCCCTCCAGTTCGGCGTATTCGCGCTGCGTCAGCGGTTTGGCGAACTTGTTCGGGTCGAAACTCGGATAGGAGCCGATCGCCAGGACTTCGCCGTTGAGCGGATTCAGTGCGGTGAACGCTCCCGCCGTCGCCGGTTTGCCGCCGGCGCGGGCGTTTTCGATGCCCTGCAGCAGCGCGCGTTCGCCCTCGCGCTGCAGGCCCAGATCGAGCGTCGTCTTGAGGCTGTAGCCGGCCTTGGGCGGCGTCGGCTGCAGGCGCGTGGGGACGGGATAGCCTTCGGAGTTGACCTGCACGCGCTGCACCCCGTCGGTCCCGCGCAGGTAGCGGTCGTAGTAGTACTCCAAGCCTTCCTGCCCCACGACCGTCCCCTGCTTGACTCCCGCGAACGGGCGCAGCTTCAGCTCGCGTTCGGAGACCTGCCCGACGTAGCCGAGCGCCTGCGCGGCCATCTCCCCGAAGGGGTAGGAGCGGATCGACACGGGCTGCTGGGTGACGCCGGGAAACTCGTTCTGGCGCTCCGCCAGCTCGGTCAACGGGCCGCGACCGGCATCGGTCTTGATCGTCACCGGCGCGTAGGGCAGCGCCGTCCGGCCCTTGATCACGAGCGCCTGCACGTGACCGGCGCTCATCCCCAGCAGCGCCCCCAACCGCCGGTAGAGCGCCAGCCGCGGCGCGCCGGCGGGCGGCAGCGCGGAGGGCACGACCTGCACCGCGTTGGTGACCGTGCTCGCGGCGATCGGCTTGCCTTCGCGGTCGAAGATCTGCCCGCGCGGCGCGGCGATCGGCAGGTCGCGCACGCTGTTGGCCGCGGCTTCCTGGACATAGCGTTCGCCGGTCAGCACCTGCAGATACCACAGCCGGAAGAAGATCACGCCGAACATCACCACCGCGATCCCGCCGAGAATCGCCACGCGAAACGCCATCTGCGGCGAGACCGGGGGCATGCGGCCGGAACCGCCGGCCGAGCCGGAGGACCCCCACTCGGGGCGTCGCCGGAGCGAAAACGTTCGATCGCACTCATATGTGCATCACGCTCTCTCACGGGCACGCAGGGCAAGCTGGGCAATAGGACGCGAGGGAGCGCTTTGGCGTACTGCGTACGCGTGCTGGCCGATTGAAGGTCGCGTGACCTTCAATCGGTAAGGACGCAGATCCAGCGCCGCCATGCGTGTTCGTGAGCTCATGTCCTCGACAGGGGGCTCAGACCCCCGGTCGTGTAGGCGCGGCGCCTGCGCCGGCGCGGATCCTCGGGCAGACCGCCGATCAAGCAGCGGCGCACGAGCACCCACATCGGCAGCGCGACGATCGTGTTGACGAGCACGCCGAGCACGATCTGGCGCAGCAGCTCGAGGCTGACGGGGGCGTCGACGCCGAGCATGAACTCCATCAGCGAGTAGGCCACCAGCGAGGCGGCCGTGGCGGCGGCCCCCACCAGCAGCGGCGTCAGCGCCGCCTGCGGGTCGCGCAGCTCGCGCAGCCGCCCGCACCAGTAGCCGACGAGCGTGAACACCAGCGAGGTCAGCCCGAGCGTCTGCACGAGCGCGAGATCGACGAGCAGGCCGACGGCGAAGCCCGCTCACGGCGCCGACGGTGGAGCCGCACAGCAGGCCGACGAAGGCGACCAGCAGCGGCGACAGGTCGACGGTCACGCCGAACACGGGCACCTCGGAGACGATCCCCGCCTGGAAGAACACCACGACCACCGACAGCACGGCGATGCGCGCCAGCAGACCGCCGGATGCGCCCTGGCCGAGCATCAGCCAACCCCCGTCGAGGCCAGCTGTCCCGCGCTCCCGGCTTCGCTGCTCGAGCCTCGCCCGCCGGCGGGGAGGCTCGACAGCGAGGCTGCTCAGCCGCGCCGGCTGTGAGCCGGCGCCGGCGGTCAGCACCTGCACGACGTCGAGGTTGCGCAGGTCCGCGAGCGGGTGCACGTTGACCGACTCATACGCGCTTTCTTCTTCGGTCGAGGTCACCTGCCCGATCGGGATGCCGCGTGGGTACAGCGAGTCGTCGGGGCTCGCGACGGTGCCCGAGGTGTACACGTATGAGCCCTTCGGCGCCACGGTGCCGCCGGGCAGGTAGCTGAGCAGCAGATCGTTGGGGTCGCCCACCTTGGGCTGGACGATGCCGGTCGCCGCGGAGGTGCCGACGCGCGCGCTGACGCCCATCGTGCTGTCGGTGATGAGACTCACCTGGGCGCCGTCGGAGGCGGCGAGCGTGACCTTGCCGACGAGGCCTTCGGCGTTGATCACCGGATCTTCGACCTGCACTCCCGCCGCCGTGCCTTTGTCGATCGTGACGGTCGAGTACCAGATGTTCGGCGTTTTTCCCACGACCGTGGCCGTCACCGGCCGGTAGTCGGCGACGCTCAGCTGGCCGTCGAGGTGAAACATGCCCAGCAGCTCGTGGTAGGACTGCTGATCCACGCGCTCGGAGACGACTTCGCGGCGCAGGATCGCAACCTGCTTGCGCAGTTCGGCGTTCTGGCCTTTGGCGTGCAGCGTGTCGTCGAACCAGCCGAACAGATCGCGCACCGGCTTCAGCGCCTTGTTGGCGCCGTCCTGGATCGGAGCGACGACCGTCAGGAAGCCGCGCTGCACCGAGTGCAGGCGTCCGCCCGAGGCCTCGCCGAAGTAGGCGGTCAGGAGGATCAGGGAGAGCACGACGAGCAGCGCGAGCACCGCACGTCGACGCCGGACCGTCTTGTCATACACGAGTCAGGGCCTTCCGGAGCGTTCATTGCAGAGGGTACGCGCCACCGTGGATCGACGCTCCGTGCCTCACACGGGTCATCGGCGGCGACGGTTGCGGGAGCTGCGGTTCGATCGATGGATCGCCTCGAACTCCTCCAGCGAGCGACCCGAGCCGACCGCGACGCACGTCAGCGGCGATTCGGCCAGGTGCGCGGGCATCTGCGTCTCCTCGCGCAGTCGCTCATCGAGGCCCTGCAGCAAGGAGCCGCCGCCGGCGAGCATGATCCCGCGGTCCATGATGTCCGAGGCCAGCTCGGGCGGTGTGCGATCGAGCGTCTCCTTGACCGCGTCGACGATCTGACTGACCGGCTCCTCCAGCGCCTGGCGAATCTCCTCGCTGGTGAGCACGACCGTCTTGGGCAGCCCGGAGACCATGTCGCGCCCGCGGATCTCGGCCTGCAGCTCCTCGGCCATGACGGAGGCCGAGCCGATCTCGAGCTTCAGCTCCTCGGCGGTCTGCTGTCCGATCAAGAGCTTGTACTCGCGCTTGGCGTAGTTGATGATCGCCTCGTCCATCTCGTCCCCGCCGACGCGGATCGACTGCGAGACGACGATCCCGCCGAGCGAGATGACGGCCACCTCGGAGGTGCCCCCGCCGATGTCCACGACCATCGATCCCGTCGGCTCGCCCACCGGCAGCCCGGCGCCGATCGCGGCGGCCATCGGCTCCTCGATCAGGTAGGCGGTGCGCGCGCCCGCCGACAGGCAGGCCTCCTCGACCGCGCGCTTCTCCACGCCCGTTACTCCCGAGGGCACGCACACGACCACGCGCGGGTGCGCGAAGCGGTTCTGGTGGACCTTCTGGATGAAGTGCCGCAGCATCTCCTCGGTGACGTCGAAGTCGGCGATCACGCCGTCCTTGAGCGGGCGGATCGCCTGGATCGTCCCCGGCGTGCGCCCGAGCATGCGCTTGGCCTCGATCCCGACCGCGTGCACTTCGCCGGTGCGCGAGTCGATCGCCACGACACTCGGCTCGGACAGCACGATCCCGCGCCCGCGCACATACACGAGCGTGTTCGCCGTGCCCAGGTCGACCGCCATGTCGCGGCCGCCGAAGCCTGTCAGGTAGGTGAAGATGCTCATTGGTCAGGGTGTGGGCTGCGTCCGTCCGCGCTTGGGCGCGAAATTCGGCTCTGGGGCGCGGATTTCGGGGTCTCCCTCGGGTGCGGGGAGCGTGTCCGGCGGCCAGCGTCTGCCCGCGGCGCAGTCTAGCGGACGCCCTCTGGCGTTGACCACACTTGCCAGCGGATTTGCAGGGCTAAAGCCCGGTCGCACATCTCAGACTCAAAGACAAGGGCTTTTCACTGTCCCACATGCGAGACGCGGTCGGTACAGAGAGAGGTGGCTACTGCAAGCAACCGGAGACGGCGGCGCCCGAGAGCGGCTCTGATGCCGTCGACAGTGGTGTCCGCTTGCGGGTACACTGCTGGGGTGACGAGTCGACACCCACGCATCCAGGTTCCCCGCGATCCAGAGCTCGACCGCGCGATCGCACGTGGGCGCGGCGCCCTCGGACCGGGCACCCCTTCCTCCAAGATCGTCCACGCGCTCGCGGTTCGAGGCGCCGCCGCGCTCGATCAGGACCGCGATGCGCAGCGCAGCGCGCGCGACTTCCTGATCGGCGCCGCCGAGGGGAGCTCCGGGCTCGACCTCGAGCGCCTGCGCGACGTCCGGGATCGCGCGTGGCGCTGAGCTGGCGCGGCGGCCCGTGGGTCGCGGACACGTCGGCCTGGGCGCGAGCGTCGCACCCCGCGATCGCGCCCCAATGGAAGGCCGCGGCCCACGCCGAAGACCTCATCGGGTGTCCGGTCATCACCCTGGAGCTGCTCCACGACGCACGCGACCGCGAACACGTCGAGGCCGTCGCCACCGCACTGGCCGGTCTGCGCCAGGCTCCGATCACCCGCTCGGTGACGGACGCCGCGATCTCCGCCGTCCGAGAGCTCGCCGCGCAGGGCGCCGCCGGCGCGCATCGCGTACGCGTACCCGACGCGCTCATCGCCGCCGCGGCCGCCGAGCGCGGCTTCGCCGTGCTCCACTACGACGAGCACTTCGACCGGCTCGCCACCGTTCTCGGCTTCACAAGCCAGTGGGTCGCCGAGCCAGGCGACATGTCATAGACGTCACGCTCGCCGACAGGCTGGAAGCACCGCCGGCCCGAGATCGGCCGCGGCCCGGCTCGTTTCCCCAGCGCCTAGCCGGACTAAGCTAAGTCGACCGTCCTGCTAAAGTCGTTTTCGCCATGACACGCGTGGGTATGCACGAAGCCAAGACCCAGCTCTCGCGCCTGGTCGAGCAGGCGCGCCGGGGCGAGGACGTGATCGTCGAACGCTCGGGGCATGCGGTCGCGAAGATTGTCCCCTACGAGGAGAAGCCGGGCGGCCTGCTCGCACTCGAGGGCATCTGGAAGGGCAGGGGTCATGTACCCGATGATTTCGACGAGTGGCCCAAGGATCTCCAGCACGCGTTCGGCATGATCGACGAGTGAGGCTCCTGCTCGACACGCATGCTCTGCTGTCGCTGCTGTTCGCGGATGGACGCCTGTCTCGTCCGGCCCGCGAAGCGATCGGGCGATCGGATACGCAGCTCGTTGTAAGCGTCGTGAGCGTCTGGGAGATCGCGATCAAGCGCTCTGTCGGCAAGCTGGACGCGCCCGCCGACCTGCTCGAGCGCATCGACGAAGCGCAAACCGAGATGCTCGGTATCACCCCTCGACATGCCCACGCGACCGGCGAGCTGCCCCTTTACCATCGCGACCCCTTCGACCGCATGTTGATCATCCAGGCTCAGCTCGAGGGCTGCGCGATCGTCACCGGCGACCGCGCCTTCCCCGCGTACGACGTGGCCGTCGTCTGGTAGTCACGGCTACCGCTTCTTTACTCGCCTGCCCCACCTGACAAGTCCGTCCCGGTCTTTGCCTCATTACAAAATCTTGTTAGAATCGCCGATCATTACACCATCTCTGTAATGACTGACGCTTCGGGTAAAAACCCCTACAGGCCGGGCGTGGGCGTACGGCCGCTGTACCTCGCGGGTCGCGAGGCGCCGCTGCGGCGCTTTGATGCGATGCTGCGCGCGGCGCCCGAGCAGCAGGCGAACATGCGGGTGACGGGTCTGAGGGGTGTCGGTAAGACCGTGCTGCTCGAGACGTTCGCCGAGCACGCCCGGGAACGGGACTGGGAGCCGGCGTTCATGGAGCTGCAGCCGGCGCACAACACCGACAGCGCACTCGCCACGGCGATCGGATCCCTCTTGGAGCTCACCCACAAACGGCTCTCGCGCATGGCGCGCGTGCGCTCCGCGGCGGGGAAGGCGCTGCGCTCGACGAGCCTGTCCGTGAACTGGGAAGAGGTGTCGCTGTCGATCTCATTCGGCTCCGCGCGCGAGGAGGATCTGGCCCGCGAGCTCTTCAGTACCGTCCGGCTCGCTCTCGCCAAAGGACGCAAGGGCGTCATCCTGCTCCTCGACGAGGCGCAGCTGGTTCATGACGAGCGCGGCCGTCGCGGCGAGCACCCGCTGTCGCTGCTGATCGCGCCGATCGTCGCGCTGCAACGTCAGGAGCTGCCGCTAGGGCTCGTCCTGTGCGGCCTGCCGACGCTCACCGGCAACCTGCAGAAGGCCCGCTCCTACAGCGAGCGGCTGTTCCGCGGAGAGGAGATCGACTCGCTCGCCCCTGAGCAGGCGCTGGAGGCCTTCAGGAGACCGCTCGAGCAGACCGCGCGCGAGGCGTCTGCCATGCTCGCCAAGGCCGTCGTCGCGGAGGTGGAGGGCTACCCGTACTTCCTGCAGCTGTGGGGGTCGGAGCTGTGGGACGCCGCCGACCTCGCCGACGTCGATCGCTTCACACCCAAGCTGCTCGACGCGACCCGCCCCGACATCTACGGTCGGCTCGACCGCGACTTCTACGAGCCCCGCGTGGCCACGCTGACCCCCGCCGAGCAGGATCTCCTGCTCGCCTCAGCCCGCTGCCCCTATCCCCCGTTGCGCTCCTCCGACCTGAGCAGCGCTTCGGCGAAGACTCCCGGCAACGTCAACGTCCTGCTCGGCCGCCTCGTGGACGCCGGCGCCCTCTATCGCCTGCGCAAGGGCGAGTACGCCTACACCGCGCCGAAGTTCCGGGATTACCTGCTGCGGCGCGCGAGGTAGTGAGGATGGCGCCTTACGGGAGCGTGATGCTCTTACCTCCTCTTCCTGACTGGGCCGTATTTTTTACGCGCCTGCCTTTCACAGCTCGTCCGCTTTGCGCCCTTCGGCTTTTTCTTACACGCCTTCAGCGCTCGCGCGAGCTTCTGCGCGCGGGTCAGCGCCTTCGTCTTCGGGCAGCCGGTGACGCTGATCGGGGTGGATTGGTTGATCTTCGCTCCGTTCTGAGCGAGGAATTCGGTCGGCATCGCGAGTTTCGAGGCGCACAGGTTGCCGTTGGCCGCCAGGGCGGAGTAGGGACCTTGCGGGAGCGTCAGTTCGAAGCTCGTGACTGGCTGGTCGGGGACGGTCTTGAACGTGCTCGAGGTGATCCCCGCTTTGCTGATGAACGTCGAGCCGACGAGGTCGATCGTGACGCCGTAGCCCTGCAGCACGACCTCGAGGCTGGGGAACGCTTCGCCGCCGTGACTGACGAAGATCGCGGGGCCTTCCAATGGGACCGGCAAGATCGGCGTGATCGCTCTGGCGTGCCCGATGAACGACGCGGCGGGGCACCCCGCGGGGTTCGTGTTGAACTGTGCGGCGGTGCACGCCTTCTGGAGTGTGGTCAGGCGTGAGGGCAGTTGCTTGGGGAGGTCGACCTTGACTCTCGTGATGTTCGCCTGTGTCCCCTGCGGCGCGTTGGGATAGGCGAGCTTCACGGACAGGCTCGCACCGTTCGCTTTCGAGGTTTTACCGGAGGTCGTGACCTTGAACGATGGTTTGAACGCAAGGCTCGAGCAGTCCGCCGCCTCAAACGGCGTACCCACACTCACGGGGACCTGGTCCGCGGGGTTCGTGAAGTCCGCTCCGGCCCCGTCGATCGTGTCCGTGATCGACAGCGGGGAGCAGTTGGTGGGGTTGATGATGAACTGCGACCGGTCCATGTACACACGGATGCCACGGACGTGCACCACGATCCCTTTGATGATGTGCGGGATCGCATCCGACTGCGCCCCACTGACTTCGACCTGCGCCGTGATCGGGTTGATGTTCAACGCGAAGCGGATCACGACGGTACCGAGATCGAACGGGCCGACCTTCGCACTCGTGATCGACACGATCGACAAGGGTGCGCCGTTATACGGGCCCGCCAAATACACCTTGCCCGGTGTTTGCGCGAGAACGCTACCGACGCCCGCTTCGACGATCGTATGCCCGATCGCACTCGCCGCGGGACAGGATGGTTCGGCTTCCTCCTGAGCCCCGGTCTTACCCTTCGCCGCTTCGATACTGGCGTCGGGACAGAACGGTATCCCTGAGAGGTTGCCCGTCAATCCTGGTGGGAGGGTGGTCGAGAAGCGCGTGAGCTCCTGTTCACCGTCTTCGCGCAGGATCCGCAGGTAGAACGGACTGTAGGACCCGCCCGCGTTGTTCTGAGTGCCCGAGATCACCTGCGGGTGGAAGGGTGGGATGCCACCGGAGGGGCAGGGTCCTTCGTGGACTCCTTGGGTGATCTGAAACGGCTGGCTCGAGATGAAGCGTGGTTCTTCCGGTGCGGACCATGGTGTCAGCGCACCCTGGACGCCATAGCTGCCGCATGCCGGGGGGCTGATCAGCGGGGCTGTGGCGCCGGGGCGGAACTTCAGCGTGAACTTATTGAACGGTTGCTGGGGGTTGTCGTCGAACGTGGTGACGAGCTGTCCTGTGACGGGGTTTGGTGTGATCTTCCCCGCGACTTTGATCAGGACCCCGCGCTGCGGGTCCTTCGCGACGACATACAGCGCGAGCAGCGACCCGCCCGGGTGTTCAGCGTCACCGAATTCGGAGACGTTGTCGTAGGGCGTGGCGATATACACCGAGCCGGGGATCGTTTCCGCGAGCAGCGGCGTTTCGATTTCGATCGAACCGATCTTCGATTCTTCGGGGCAGCCCGCGCCGGGCGGCGATGAGCTCGTTTCTTTGGCGTACTGTTGCGGGGTGCACGCGCCCAGGCCCTCCGCGAGACCGGGGTTCGCGGTCATTCCTTCCGGGAGCGTGACCTTCGCGTCCTTCAGGTTCGAGGTCGCGATCGTGAACTGGTTTTCCCACGTTTGCGGCACCGCCAGCGAAACATCGAGCCCAGTCGGAGATTCAGCAGAGCGGGTACTCGGCCGCGCCTGAACCGACGGTTCAAACGAGACACGGCCACATTCAACGATCGGACCGACCTGATCGCTCGCCTTCGAGTAGGCAAACGGCTGCTCCCAGGAGTCCGCTTCCATGCTCGCTTCGAAGGAACCACAGCTCGTCGGGTTGGAAAGGAACGGCTTGACCGGGACGCGGGCTTCCTGCACGCTGCCGAATTCATTGCGGCATACAGCGGGGGTTTCACCGCGGCTGCCGCAGATCACACCGCGTTCAGCATCATGTTCGTGCGCGGCGGGGATACCCCACACCGTGAACACGACACCATGAATTTCGCCGACCTTCGTCGTGTTCGGGCTCGTCACGGTAAGACCTGTGTCCTTCCCTCGAACTTCCACGACCGAGATCCCGGTGAAGAAACCACCGATCTGAAATCCCAACTCCGCGGCGGTGCCGTACGTCGCGGGTTCCATATAGTAAACCGGGACGGTGAGATGATATACGACCGCCTTATCCGGGTTCACGAACGCTTCCACGCTCAACTCACCCACCTGGCTACCAACCGGACAATCCGGGATTTCCACGGTGGAAGCAGCCGGATTAGGAGCGATCAGCTGCGCCTCAGTGCACGTCGGGACCGCGGTATCGCTCGCATCGAAACCAGCCGGAAGGTTCACGACAACATTCCTAACATCGTTGAACGTCGAGCCGCTTTCTTCGTGAGCGAAATCGAACGACGTCACCCAGTTCGCGTGCGCGCCGGCCTGATCGCCGGATGGGGTGAAATGGAAGGAGCCTGGCACGATTTCAAACGGATGTTCGCTCGGTCTCGCTATTGCTACGGTCGCTGTGCTCAGTGCCAGGAGCACGAGGACGATCATGCTGGTCAGGGCTGTGCAGAGTCTCCGGGTCATTTGATCCTCCTAGCCGATTTCTCAGCCCGCTGAGACTTCCGTTTGCTGCTCTTTCTGGCCTTGGGCTTGCGCTTCGCGACCTTCTTCTTCTTCGATTTCAGCTTGGGTTTGGATTTGGGCTTCGTGGGAGCTGGCTGCACGAGGGGTGCAGCGAGCAAGTTCCCCCCACCCTGAAAAGTGAAGCTCGCCGGAGTCTGATCATTCGGGACAGGCGGTGGCGACGAGCACGCATCGCCTTCGCATTCCACCCCCGGCGGCGGAGCTTCCGGAAGACCACCATCAACACGAACATCATAAATATCACCCGAAGTATCCTTGTCCTGCGGCACCAGCTGAGAGCGCGTGTAGATAAACACATCACGACCTTCATCGGCGCTACCCAACAACAAATTCAAATAGCCACCACGACCATCCGTAATCAACGACACACAACCACCCAACACCCCACAACCATCAACACCATCACCACGCCACTCATACACATCCGTAGACGGCGAAGTATGACCACCAACATTAACATATTCACTGTGGCTAGTGACACTGTTTATAGCTGGTATTTCACCATCAACATCTTCAGGCACCAACGCCGCGATAGTACTAAAGAACGCGAAATCACCATTCGCAGACGTCGCCGTATAAACAGGCAAACCACCATTCACAAACGAAAGGCCCTGGATCCCATCGAGATAAGCCGGTCGCTTAGGTTCAGGATCGAACGAAGAAGCACAAGACACACACTGCACAACACCCTGAACATCATCATAACGATAAACCTGCGTAGCAGGTGACCCTTCCCCTTCACCTTCTTCAAAAATCGGGTTTGGAGGGATGATCCCGTTTCCTCGAAGACCAGCTACTTCGCCGGTGAAATAAGTATAGCGGGGAGACGAAAAACTGTCTCCCGGCGTCGGTTCATGCTGTACCGGAATGCCGAGGAGCCTTAGTTCGTTTGCGCTCGCCGATTCATTACTCGACTGTGACACTATCGTTTTCGACTCAGTGTCATAACCAAACAGTTCACCACTATTATTCTTCAGCAACAGATTGGTTCCCTGCGCGTCCGCTCCCATGAACTTATAAGCACCAATATCCACCGTTTCGCTACCATCAACACGCATATACAAATTCTTGGTCGCACCACATTCGTGACCAGGAACAGCTTCAAAGAAAACTTTTGACCCATCAACCGAAATAGTATGCGGACCACTATAGAGGTGAGTTTGTGCTCCCTTTTCTTCACCCCGAGCTACGACCGCACCACAAGAACCGATCGTCCCCTGTTCATCGACGTTCAACTGACGTAACCCACCACCAGGAGTGTATTCATAGAGGTCCGTGCCACTCTTCGTACCAGTGGATTCTTCGAGCAATTCATGGTCAGCGCTCTGCAAGACCAGCTTGGAGAAATCGCCATTGGCCGCAACCCAGCCTTCACTACCACTAAGAACATCCTTACGAGGGACAGAAGCAACAAGCGTATACGGACCGCCCGCATGACCCAACTCATAATCTACGGTCGGCGATTCACCGTATACAGACGTCTGATATTCCGACTGGAAGGCGACCATGCTGAGGTCGGCGCTATAAGCCTGCGGTTTGAACTTAGAAATACCGGTTTCCGGCTGGGCCGCGCCGGCCAGCATATCCCAGGCCTTGCCTTCTTCACGCGAAAAGAAATAAGGACTCTGGCCGGCACCAGGACCCGCACCCAAACTCACAACCGGCGCTTCAAGCGCCACACGTTCACCACTTTCATCCACAAGCAAAGCAGAAGTAATTTCCGCGCGATAATGGAAAGGTTCCTGTGCGCCTTCCTTGTCCACCGGCGTCACCTGCTCATACGCACGACAATCAGGAAGACGAGCCGACAAACCCGTACGGAACGCCGCATTCGGACAACCCCCAACCCCACCAGCAACAGGCACGGCTGGAACAACGAGACTATCTACAGCACCATCCACAACCGATGTACCCGGCGCATTATTACTAGCAACAAGCCGATAACAATAATGTTCACCACTCTTCAAGCCCGGCACATCAGCGCCAACGACCTGCGATGTATCACCAGAACCAACTTCAACTTCGGGCGTTTCTTTATAACCATCTTCATCGCATCCAACCGAAGCCGGCTCGTACTGGAAATGATAGTGCGAAACGTAAGCTTCGCCACCCAACTGAAGCGTGGTCAGCTTAACATTGGCGCCCGACGGCGTTAGATTCGACGGGCCAGATTCGACCGGTGACACAGACACCTTTTCGTCCCGACCTCGAAACAAAACAGTAAAAGGCCCACTATTAAGTCCCTCAACATTAATTTCGGGTGAACTCGGAAGCTTTTCGAGTGCCTGCCTTATGGCTTCTACGGTTGATCCCTTCCCAGTAGGTTCATATTTGATCGTTTCCGTAGTCGCACCCTCAAAGATAAGTGTGAAAGTACCGCCGCTTGCACCTTCAACTTCGATTGTTTGTTCCAAAGAAGTAGGTAGGCTATCCGGGTTAACCGCACCCAACAAACGCCATGAATCTTCGTGAAGAGCATGAACCGCAAAAGTCGTAGCGCTTGGAGCACCAGACGTTTCAAAATGGCTAACCTCACCAATAGATTCACCATTACCATTTTTTGTTACCATCCGAACATAATAACCGGTGGACGCGCTCAAATGCACAAAACTAGCGCCCAAAATGACACTATTGCGATACGAAACCGCTTCAGCCTGTTCCTGAGTAATCGTTCCTTCAGCGACTTGCGTCCACGGTCCTCCCGAAGAATCCGACGATTCCAACCGCCAAGCAGTCTGGGACCCATGAGAATTAACATGAGCACTCACATGCGCCGAATCGGCAGTAACGTTACGAACCGCCACTTCTCCCGCGCTCGGCTTAGCCGTTCCAGTAGTAAAAAATCCAACTTCTCCGAGTTCAACGCTAGCCTGATACTTTTCCTGCGTGAATTTTCCTACTTGATTGACCGCTTTGAGACGAACATAATATCGTGTTTCAGGTTTGAGTTTGGAGAGATGGGCTTCCACCTTCGCGTAATCCTGAGCCACGGTGATTGTGCCGGCTGCCCCAGAAGTAAAAAGTTGCCATGGTCCGTTTGGCGAAGTAGCATATTCAAAAAAGTATTCCGTCTGAGCACCATTGGTCTCTACCTGCGCAGAAAAAGCAGCCGTCGTATCAGTGGCTTCTTCCGGCTGCTCGGCGAACGTCGACCCTCCTTCTTCGCGGAGAACTTCCTCCAAAACCGGTTTAGCAACTTCCGGTGCGCCCACGGGAAGGGTCTTAAATTCGATCTGATCTACCGTGCCTTCAGGTGTGCTACTGCCAGCGTTCTTAGCCACAAACCGCGCATAATAAAGCGTATTAGGTTGGAGATGACGCAACGGTTCGTCAGCATTTACAAGATAGATCGATTCTGTTCCGTTGCCTGTACTTGTTAAACCACTGTTGGTGATTTTCCATGCAGAGCTGCCTACGGGCGGCGCCTTACCGTCCGCTTCAGCAGGAGCGTATTCGACGTGCCATGCCGTCGCGATTTCTTCAGTCTCCAAACCCAACTCGATCACAGCCCTGGTCGAGTGAACTATCTGCGCGATCGGCGGCTGCTGCCACAGCGGCGGACCGCCGACACCCAAGGCTGAAGACGCGAAGAAACCCGTCACCGCAGCCACAGCCGCCGCGCCGGCGAGACACACAACGAACCATACGCGGACCGCTCGATACTTCGTAAGAATTGCGTTTTTCATCTTGATCCTTCCACGCATGCCATTGATGTCAATACGGCGAGTCGCTAGTCGAGCAACGCTCCGGGGCTGTCTCGCGACAAGCCGATGTGCTTGTCGCGAGACCCCGGCAGGACGCGGTGCAGAGTCCTATTTCAGCCGGTCACTGCCCACGTGCCGTCCAGTTCCATCGGGCCCTTGTTTTCACTGACGGTTCCAACCGCAAAACCGTATGTCGCTTCGTGGTTGCCCTTGAGAAAGATGCTGACACTGGCCGAGCCGTTGAACAGATTTTCTTCATCCTGTCCGAAGACACAGAGATTCCCTTCGGCCGCACCCGGGTTTCCACTGGTGCCGGTACATTCACCGCTGACGATAAACGGGGATTCATGCCCTTCGCCGGCGCCCTGTCCCACAGGGATATAGTGAAAAGCCGGTTCGGCCGATACCGGAAAAGCAAAGCTGGCAGCGGCCTTCACCTTGCCAAAATCGGCACCAGCTGTAACCCCTTCTGCAGCATAACCAGCCGCCGCGAACGCACCGCGCAACGTCTTGCCGGCGGGGAGCGCTTCGAGCAGCGGACCGGGAGCGCCATCTTTGCCCTTTTCACCGTTGCACGCATAGGTTGTACCGCTGGCCGCCGAAAACTTCGAGCCGCCTTCTTTGCAGTTCACGCCCTTCGGCTCCACGCTGCTGGCGACACTCGTCCCGGCAGGACCGGTTTTGCCTTCGGAGCCACCCGAGCCGCCCGGGCCCTGCGGACCAGCCGGACCCGCGGGTCCACCCGGGCCCTGCGCACCATTCGAGCCCGGCGCACCGGCCTTGCCCTGCAACGACTTCAACACGCTCGGGCTGATCTGCTTGGTCGAGGTGATCAGATACTTCTTCGCGGCGTACGCCCCGCCCGTCATCGCGAACACCAACGCGAGCGTCGCGATCACCGTCGCGGGACTCACACGCATGCGTCTAGGAATTGCTGAGAACATCGGTCATCTCTCCTTTGGGGAGTCGAACGTGCCGGCGCTCGGCGCTACGCACGCGGGTTGAATCGGACTACTACGAAAGATGGGCGTTGATGCGATGCGATGGCCGCTCATTGGCGATCGCCTCCAGCTCCGGAGCCCTGCGCATGCGCGCCGATCCCAAGCGCGACGCGCCGCCCCGTGGGCGTGAGCGCCCAGGCGTTGGCCTCACCCCGCGTGGGCCCCCGACCGCTGTTCTCGGCCAGGTCCAGACGCTCGAGCCGCGCCAGCAGGCGCGATATCTGCCCCTGGTCGGGCACGCCAGAGCGCTCGCCGACCGCGCGGTTGGAGCCCCCGGGGCAGTCCGCGAGCGCTTCGAGCACGCGCGCGGTGCGATACGTGAGCCGCATCGGAAGCTCGGCCAGGAGCTCGTTCGCGGATAGGGACGAGTCGGCCGCGCCGGCGGGACTCGTCGAAGTGGTCGGCCCGCTCCGGCCGGATGCGAGCGTGCGCGTCCCGCGCCGCTCGCCGCGCGCGGCCGCCGGCCCGAGGTAGGGCAGCACGATCATGCCCATCAGATCCCCGCACAGGTCCGTGAGCGGCTCGCGCTCGCCGCGCAGCAGCCGCCCGTAGACGATCCCGAACACCGCGCCGACCAAACCCTCCCCCGTCAGCGGCGGACATTCACCTGTGCGGGCGCTCTGGCGGCGGCCCTCGTCGAGCACGCGCGCCAGTTCTGAGAGCACCTGCTCGCGGCGTTCGAGCACGCGCGGTGCCGCCGCGCAGCGCCTGCACCACACATACCCGCGCGAGCACGGGCTCGCGATCGAGGAAGCAGAGAATCGTCCACAGGCCCGCGTGCACCCGCTCGCGCCAGTCCACACCGGCAGCGCCCGCGACCGAGAGAACTTCACCCCTGAGCGACTGAACGACGTCATCGAACACCGCGAGCAGGCAGTCCTCACGATCGCCGAACAGGTCATAGAAAGTGCGCCGCGAGACGCGCGCGCGGGTGGTTATGTGTGAAACGGTCGTCTGCGCGTAACCGAGCTCGTCCACCGCGCTCGCGGCCGCCGCCAGCAGGCGCACGCGCTGGATCTCGACGACCCGGGCGCGCGGCGCCTCGCCGAGTCTTTGACGCGCCCGCGCACCGGGACGTACCCGTGTTCGGGCACGCGACTTCACCACTGCACCCTCTCCCAATGAGCCCACGCGAAAACAGCTCCCTCACCGAAGCGATTCGGGTCCCTCTCCAAAGAAACCCTCTGGCGAGTCGCCACTTGGGACGACCCATTACCCGATCCAATAACCCGATCTATGTTCCGGCGCCCCATCGGGAACGCCACCGACCAGAACAACATAGCCAATGCGCGAACAAATGTCAAGTCCCCCTCTGACAGCACTACGCAGTTCTGTTTTCGCGTGCCCAGTCAGCTAACCAAAAAGCGCCGACGATGTGCCGACGGCTGCGGTGAGCGGCTTGGACCACAAGCAGACGAAGGGACTGGCTTTGGCTCACCCCCAATAGCGACGTCCCGCAGGAGCCGCGGGCCGGGAACGGCGTCAGATCCCTGTCCAGCCCAGCCTGATCGCGTACGCGCGGTCAGAGACCGCGGACGGGCTACCCCGGGGGGATGCGCAGGTAGGGCAGGGCGAAGCTCATGATCTGACCGAAGGCCGGGGCCGCGACCGTGCCGCCGAAGATCGAGCCGGACTGCGGTTCGTCGACGATCACCGCGCACAGCAGCTTCGGGTCAGACGCGGGCGCGAAGCCGACGAACGACGCGACGTACGCCGATTTGGAGTATTCGCCCGTTTCGGGGTCGATCTTGCTGGCCGTGCCCGTCTTGCCCGCCAGCTGATACCCGGGCACCGAGACCTCGCTCGCCGTGCCCCCCGGGGCCAGCACGCCCTCGAGCATCGTGCGCAGCTCCGCGGCCGTCGTCTGCGAGATCACGCGGTGCCCGCGGGGACATACGAGGGCGCCCGTCGACCGCCCCGATGATGTGCGGGCGACGCAGGATGCCCCCGTTGGCGATCGCCGAGTAGGCGGCGACCATCTGCATCGGCGTCACCAGCTCGCCCTGACCGATCGGGAGGTTGCCCATCGATGAGCCCGAGTACTTCGCCAAGGGCAGCGTCACACCCTGTTCCTCGCCCGGCAGTTCCACGCCCGTCGGCGTACCGAAGCCGAAGCGGTGCACCCAGCTGTTGAAGCTCGGCGCGCCCTCGCGCATGCCGATCTGGATCGCGCCGACGTTGCTGGACTGCGCCAGGATTTCCGCGGTCGTCAGCGTCTCGTCGGCGTGTTCGGTGTCGTCGTGGATCGTGCGGTCGGCGACCTGGATCTGATCGGGGATGTTAAAGGGAGTGGAGGGCGTGATCAGACCCTGCTGCAAGGCACCCGAGACGGTGAACGCCTTGAACGTCGAGCCCGGTTCGTAGTCGAAGCCGACCGCGCGGTCCTCCAGCGCCGCCTGCGAGGAAGCCGCCGGGTCGTTGGCGTTGACCTGCGGCCAGTTCGCGACCGCCAGCAGCGCGCCCGTGTTCGGGTTCATCACGATCGCGGTCGCGTCTTGGGGGCGAAATCGCTCGCGACCGCGTTCAGCACGTCTTCGGTGCGCTGCTGGATGTTCGCGTCGAGCGTCGGCGTCAGTTCGCGCCCGGCTTCTCGGTGTGCAC
>CAWJNB010000004.1:0-4660 GCA_963844125.1 uncultured Solirubrobacterales bacterium
GCGGGTCAGCACTGCCTCGTTGGTCTGCCGGTGAACGTCCACGTGCGACCCCCGGAATTGACCGCGATCTTGGCGTAGTAGGGCTCTGCGTGCAGACAAGAACCGCCGCCTGCATCGATCTTGTCGGCAGGGAGCGCGCGCATGTCGTAAGCCTTCATCGTCGCGCGCAGATTCTTTGCTCCGGCGAATCCAAGGTGTAGCCAGCCCTTACCAGTGGCCTTCCCCCTCCCCCAGTTATCCCAGTGTGTACCGCTGATCTTGCCGGCGTCACTCCTCTGGATCGTGCCGATGGGGTGCTGGCGGAACAGCAGCGTGCACGTCCCCGGCGCAATCCTCTGCGTCAAATACTGAACGTCCCCAGCCCTCGGTTCCTGACAGCCGATCACTGGCCGCGGTTTGGCTCCTGCTGCCGCGGCTGACGCCGCGATGACCGCCAGCGCGGCGATGACAACTGCGCCTCGTCTCATGCTCTCTCTCCTCGAGCGATGCCGGGATCTGACGTGCGTGCGAATCACCGCACTTTGGTCCCAACGGCCTGCCAAGAGGTGTTGCGGTACACGCGCTCGAGCTGATCAGCAATAAGTAGGCTTTAGCTCCCGCGGAGGCGTATCGAGTGCTCTCGCGTCCAACCCACGACCAGCGCTTGGCCGCCTGCCAGATCAGATCACCTCTGTCGAGGTGTCGTCTGAAGCCGATCACGGTTACCGGGTGGGGCTAGCGCTTGCGTGCCCTCGTCCTCGGCGACCTTGAGCGCCTTCTCGGCCAGCGCGTATCCCTGATCGCCGATCGCGCGGAGTTCCTCGGCGAGAGCGCGCATCGGGTAGGGGTTCTCGTCGGTGGCCGCTTTGCTATGTGAGGAGCACAGCGGCCCCGATCAGCGAGAAGGCTGGTCTGTCACGAACGGACCGGTCCATCGATGCGAGCGCAGTGCTGTTGCTTCTAGTCCGGTCCGGGCGTGAGTGCGTCTGCTGCTCGGATGTTGGCGCGTGGCTTGGGTGGTGTGGTTGTGTGTCTGGGCGGTGCTTGTGGGGGTTCCTGGCTTTACATGGCGTTTTGGTGTCGTTACGGTTGGGTTCCTTTCACGGAGGATGTGCGTGGCGGAGTCGGTTGAGCTGGCGACGATCCTGCTGACCGATCTGGTCGGCTCGACGCGGTTGGCTACTTCGGTTGGTCCGGTGCGTGCGGATGAGCTGCGTGAGGAGCATTTCGGCTTGTTGCGTGATGCGATCGCGGGTTGCGGGGGCAGGGAGGTCAAGAACACGGGTGATGGGTTGATGGTGGCGTTCTCGTCGGCGTCTGCGGCGGTGAGGTGTGCGGTGGCGATGCAGCAGTTGTTTGAGCGTCGTTATCGGCGGGCGGAGCAGGGGTTGCATGTGCGGATCGGCGTGGGTGCGGGGGAGTCGACGGTCAAGGATGGGGATTACTTTGGGATGCCGTCGATCGAGGCGGCGCGGTTGTGTGATCAGGCGCCGTCTGACGGGATTCTGATCTCGGGGCTCGCGAAGATGCTTGCTGGGCGTTGCGATGGTGTTGAGTTCGCTTCGGCGGGTGAGCTTGAGCTCAAAGGCTTTCCAGAGCCTGTTGAGGCATTCGCGGTGTCCTGGGCGCCGATCGCCGAGGAGACCTCCGGTGTGAGCCGCTGGCCGTTGCCGGCGCTGCTTCGCTCGACGCCACCGGTCTCCTATGTGGGGCGGGTCGAGGAGCGCGCGTTGCTCGAGGAGGCGATGGTGCTCGCGCGCGACGGGGCGCGGCAGGTGGTGTTGTTGTGCGGTGAGCCGGGGATCGGCAAGACGAGGCTCTCAGGGTTTGGCGCGCACCGCGCGCACGCGGAGGGGTTTGTCGTGTGCTGGGGTTCGTGTTCTGAGGAGCTCGCGGTGCCGTATGAGCCGTGGATCGAGGTTTGCTCGCAGATCGTCGAGCACGCCCCGCAGGAGCTGATCGCCGAACACGTCAAGCGTCACGGCGGAGAGCTGTGCCGGCTCGCGCGCAACCTGCCCGCGCGGATCGGCGACCTTCCCGCGCCTCAGACGTCTGATCCTGAGACCGAGCGTTACCTGTTGTACTCGGCGGTCGCGGGGCTGCTCCGGAAGGTCGCTGAGAGCGTGCCCGTGTGTCTGGTGTTAGATGATCTGCATTGGGCCGACGGTCAGTCGGTGGCATTGCTGAAGCACCTGGTGCGGACCGTCGAGCACGGCGCTCTGCATCTGATCGCGACCTACCGCGACTCTGATCTCGGCAAGAACCATCCGCTCACCGCGGTGCTGGCTGACCTTCGCCAGGTGGCGGGTGTGCAGCGCATCTCCTTGCACGGCCTCGGCGTCGACGAGGTGGCGCAGATCATGGCCGCGGTCGCCGGCCATGAGCTCGACCAGGACGGAGTTGAGCTGGCAGAGCGGATCGCGAAGGAGACTGACGGTAACCCATTCTTTGTGGGGGAGATCCTGCGCGGGCTCTCGGAGTCCGGCGCTTTGGTGTTCGACGAGGCCAGTGGGCGCTGGAGTATTGATCGCTCCACGGCGATCGCGCTGCCCGAGAGCGTGCGCGAGGTGATCGAGCGCCGCGTCGAGCGCCTCGGCGCGGAGACCGTCGAGGTTTTGACCCAGGCTGCGGTGATCGGGCGCGTGTTTGATCTCGGGCTGCTCGAGTCGATGCTCGAGATCGACGAGAGCGTGCTGCTGGATCACCTCGAGGCCGCTGTGGGCGCGTCGCTGCTGGCCGAGTCATCCGAGCGGCTCGGGCAGTTTCGTTTCGCGCATGCGCTGATCAACCAGACGCTGTATGAAGGCCTCGGCGCGACCCGCCGCGCGCGCATCCACCAGCGCGTCGCCCAGGCGCTGGAACAGCTCTACGGACAGGACCCGGGCGAGCACCTCTCAGAGCTCGCATTGCACTGGCGGCTCGCCGCGGTCTCCGTTGACAGGGCCAAGGCCGCTGACTACGCGCTGCGCGCCGGGCAGCGCGCGCTCGAGAGCCTCGCCCCCGCAGAGGCGGTGAAGCTGTTCGCCGACGCCGTCGAGCTCACGTCAAACGTCGACAGCCCCGAGCGGTGTGAGGCGCTGATCGGGCTCGGCGAGGCGCAGCTTCAGACCGGCGATGCCGCCTATCGCGAGACGCTGCTTGAGGCGTCCCGGATCGCGTCCACCCTCGCCGACGCGGAGCTCGCGGCGCGTGCCGCTCTCGCCAACAGCCGCGGCATTGCAAGCGTCGTCGGCGAGACCGACGAGCGGCGGCTGGCCGCGATCGATCGGGCGGTCGAGCTTGACGACCCCCCGCAGCCGGCCCGCCGCGCGCGCCTACTCGCACTCCAGGCGCTGGAGCTGCTGTGGCACCCCGACTACCGGCGTCGCTGGGCGCTCGCCGACGAAGCCGTCTCGCTCGCCCGCCAGACCGGCGACGCGACGACACTCGCCCTAGTGTTGCCCCAGGCGTTCTACGCCTACTGGTCCGCTCAGACGCTCGAGCTCCGCAGTGCGCTCGCCGTCGAGCTCGCCGAGTGCGCAGCCGAGGTGCAGGACCCGGCGCTTCAGTGGTGGGCGCACGTGATCGAACTACACGTCTGCGTCGCGCGGGGGGAGCTCGCCCGAGCGCAGGCTGCGCTGGACCGCATGCAGCGGATCGCCGAGGAGCTCGGCCAGCCGACGCTGAGGTGGTTCTCCGCTTTCGAGACCGCCGCGTGGCAGCTTCTTCACGGCGATCTGGCGGCCGCACAGCGCTCGGCCGAGCGCGCCTTTCAGATCGGGCAGGAGGCGGGAGAGCCCGACGCGATCCTGATCTACGGGATCCAGCTTTCCTTCGTCATCCGGGCCCAAGGCCGTGGCCAGGAGATCATCACGATGATCGAGCAACGGGCAAACGCCTCACCGGGCATCGTAGCCCTTCGGGCCGGCCTCGCCTGGACCCTGTGCTGGCTCGACCGTCGCCGAGACGCCGCAGTGATACTCAGGCAGGCGGCGAGCGACCGCTTCGAGCAGATCTTGCCGGCGTCGGACGAGCTGCCCGCGCTGGTGCTGTACGCCGATGCAGCAGTCCAGACGGGCGACGTCGACGCCAGCTCGATCCTGTACGAGCGCATCGAGCCATTCGCTGATCAGATCGACTGGAATGCTGTTACCGCCTGGGGGCACGCACGCATGTACCTGGGCCTGCTCGCCGCAGTCCTGGGCAAACACGACCAAGCCGATCAGCACTTGGCGTTCGCGTGCGACTTCCAGGAAGCGAACGGCATGCTGCTGTCGGCCGCGCGAGCGCAGCTGGGATGGGCGGAAGCGCTCGCCGCACGAGGCGATGCTCCACGAGCGCGCGAGCACGCAGCTCGCGCGCTCCAGCTCTCGCGCGAGCACGGCTACGGCCTCTTTGAGCAGCGGGCAGCAGCTCTCATCGAAACGCAGTCCGCGGCCGAGACCGACCGGCGCTGAGCCACCTTGCTGCCCACGCGGCCGCTCAGACGACGTTGCGAGCCCATCTCCTCGTGACCAGGCAGTCGTCTCGCCGAGCGGTGGTGTAGCGCTCCTCCTGGCGCGAAGCGGCCACGATCTCATGCCAAACGCTGCTGTCGATCGTGGCCCCTCCCGGACAAATCCAACAACGCGACCCACCCGACAGGGCGACTCACGCCGTGGCAACCTTCGACGTCATCCGAGAAGATCGCTGACTTCCACAT
>CAWJNB010000005.1:0-10576 GCA_963844125.1 uncultured Solirubrobacterales bacterium
CCTGGTCTGCGCCGTGATCGAAGGCGGCGAGGATGCCGAGCGCCTCGCCGCGATGAACCATCGGCACGAGTAGCGCGGTCTGCGCGTCGGGCACCCCGAACTCGCGTGGGGCGATCCGCAGGCGGGCGGCTACGTCTGTGATCCGCTCGGGCTGACCGCGCCTGAGTACCTGCCCGGAGGTCGAGCCGGCGACAGGCAGGCGTACCCCTCGCATGTCCTCGGCGTACCCGGCGCTTGAGTGCACGACCAGCTCCTCTGCCTCGCGCAGCATGATCACGAGGCTGCGGGCGCCGATGAGCGCGCGGCCCCGCTTGACGATCAGCTCAAGCACGCGCCCGAGCGATACCTCCCCACCGACCGCGATGGCGATGTCGCGCGTGGCCTCAAGCCCGCGGATCGCCTTCTCGAGCTCGTGGCGGCGTCGCTCGCTGACCTCATACAGCCGGGCGTTCTCGATCGCGACGGCTGCCCACCGTGCGAGCATCACGACGGCCTGTTCGTCGGTCTGCGTGAACTCGCCGTCCTGCTTGTCGGCGAGGTACAGGTTGCCCCATGCCTGCCCACGAACGAGGACGGGCACGCCGAGGAAAGCTGCGCATCGGCGGGTGCCCTGCTCGGGAACCCGTAGCTGCTCGGGTGCTGGCCGACATCGGCCAAGCGCAGCGGCTCGGGGTGTTCGATCAGCGTGCCGAGCACCCCCCGGCCACGAGGCAGATCGCCAATCGCGCGGTGGGCCTCCGCGTCGATTCCAACGGTCAGGAACTGCTCAAGCTCAGAGCGATCGTCGTTGAGGACCCCGATCGCGGCGTAGCGCGCTCCGGTGATCTCCCTTGCGGCCTCAAGGACACGATCGAGCACAGCCTGCTGGTCGAGCTCGGTGACAAGCGCCTGCCCGACATCGAGCAGCTGTCGATGCCATCGCTCATCGGAGTCCTCAGTCATCTTGGGGCAAAGATTACCCGTAGTCCGCCCCACCGGATTGCGGGATTCCGCTGATAGAGCAGGCCGTCGGCGACCTACGCTCAGCGGCGGGCGTCGATCAGACCGAAGGGCGCCCTCCGAGCGCGTTATGCCCCAGCCCCCCAGCCCTTCTAAGAGACCCGACCCGATGCCGGAGAAGCCGCATTGCGCGCACTGCGGCGATGTGATCGGCGCCTATGAGCCGATGACCTCGTCGAGGACGGCAAGCCACGCAAGACCTCCCCCTCCGCCGAGCAAGGAGGGATCTGCGGGCTCGGCGAGTGCTACCACGCGGCCTGCTTCTGGCCGTAGAGGTCCTCGCGCCATCGACGGGCATCCGAGGAAAACACGCACCTGCTGCGCGCGGCTACTGCGGATGTACAGCGCGCGCCTGGTGGGAGCCTCAACCATCACACCAAGCCATGCGCAAGGAGGAAAGCGAATGCCGCTGCCAGCCCATTTCAGTGAAATAGCTGTCGTTGACGTAATGAACCCAGGGATCATCGACTGTCCGCCACAGACACCGCTGACCGAGGTCGCATCGTTGATGGCCGAGAACACCGTCCACTGCGTGGTCGTCGACGGGCTCGCGCGTGGCCCCATCACAGCGAGCGGTTCGTGTGGGGCGTCATCTCAGACATCGACCTGATGCGCGCCGCGGCCAGCGGCAGGATGGATGAGCGAAGCGGGCGAGATCGCCGCGACCGAGATCGTCACGATCGAGCGCGGCGAGGAGGTTCAGCGTGCCGCGCAGTTGATGGCCGAGCACGAGTGCTCGCACCTGATCGTGGCCGACCGCGGACTCGGGCCGCCCGCTCGGCGTGCTCTCGAGCCTGGATGTTGCCCGCGCGCTGGTGTGGGGAGTGCGACCGGCGAGCAAGGTGCCAGCTCCGTAGTTTCCACCTACGACGAACACGGATCTACTCGACTACCAAAGCCAAAACGCGACCGTAAGGTGCTGAGCATGAACACAGAGACCCCCAATACCCCGCAGCGCGTAGTGATCGCCGGCGGCGGCGTGGCGGCGCTTGAGACGGTCCTGGCGCTGCACGACCTCGCACCTGAGCTGACCGACGTGACAGTGATCGCACCCAACCCCGACTTCCACTACCGCCCGATGACCGTGCGCGAGCCCTTCGCGCAGGGAAAGGCCCGCCGCTACCCGCTTGCGCCGATCGTCAGCGACGCCGGCGCGAGGCTGATCTGCGACGAGCTGGCGTGGGTGGACCCCGATAACCGGATCGCCCACACCAAGGGCGATGAGCAGCTGGAGTACGACGCGCTCGTGCTGGCGCTCGGAGCGAAGGCTACCCCGCGCTACCGGCACGCGGTCACGATCGACGCCGCCCGTATGGACGAGATCCTGCACGGCATCATCCAGGATGTCGAGGGCGGCTACATCAAGAGCCTCGCGTTCGTTGCGCCCGGCCGGATGGCGTGGCCGCTGCCGCTGTATGAGCTTGCGCTGATGACCGCCGGCCGCGCCTACGACATGAACATGGATGTGGCGATCACGCTCGTCACCCCGGAGGACAGCCCGCTGGCGATCTTCGGGCAGAACGTGAGCGGCGCAGTCTCAGAGTTGCTTGCGCGGTCGAACGTCCAGACGATCCACTCGGCCTACGCTGAAGTTCCACGAGGAGGGCGAGGTGGTCATCAACCCCGGCGACCGGCGGCTACACGTCGATCGGGTGATCGCGCTGCCCGAGCTCTACGGCCCCAGCGTGCGCGGCATCCCCTTGAGCGAACACGGCTTCTTGCGCGTGGACCGCTACGGGCGCGTGCTGGACGCTGAGGGCGTCTACGCGGCCGGTGACTGCACCGAGTTTCCGGTCAAGCACGGGGGCGTCGGCTCCCAGCAGGCCGATGTGGTCGCGCTAGTCGATCGCGGCAGCCGCCGGCGCGGATGTCACGCCGGAGCCGTTTCACCCTGTGATCCACGGGATGCTGCTCACCGGCGGTAAGCCGCTGTATCTGACAGCGAAGATCACGGGCGGGCATGGGTTCAGCTCGGAGCTGGCCGACACGCCGAGCTGGTCGCCGCCGAGCAAGATCGCCACCAAGTACCTGGCGCCCTACCTCGACGCCCTGGACCGCGAGACGACACCGACATGACACGCCCAAGCAGCGATATTGGCGGGGCGGCCCGACCCTGCATGGTGCTCGGCTATGACCGCAGCGAGAGCTCGCGTCACGCCGCGCGCTGGGCGGCGAACGAGCTGGCCGGCGGCGGCAAGCTCGTGATCGTGTATGCCTGCCGGGCACAGCACATGCCGCCAAGCCCGCTCAGCAACGCGGGCGAGCGCCACGAGCAGGGCCGTGCGATCCTCGATGAGCTGATGCTCGACGGCGATGACGCACTGTTCGACATCGAACTGGAGACCCACGTCGCAGACCAGAACCCCGCCGCGGCGCTGATCGAGGCCGCCCAGCGCCATGATGCTCGCGCGATCGTGCTCGGCTCAAAGCCGCACTCGCGGCTGCACGAGGTGCTGGGCACGGTGACGACGGAGCTGCTTCAGAGTGCGCCGGTGCCGGTGATCACGGTGCCCCGAGCGCGGGGCGGTGCAGAAGGAGAGCGATAGAACGCGCTGATCGAGGCCGTCAGCGGTCGGCCGCCTCGTCTACCAGCCGCTCCCAATCTTCGCGCAACGGCTCGACCCCGAGCTCCACGATCGCCAGCGCGACGACTTGCTCGAGGCCGACCGCGCCGGTGGGTAGATGTACCTTTCCGAGCCACCGATCGCCGACCCGGATGTCGGCGGCGACGTGCATGTGCGGCCGGGGGATCGGGCTGTTGCTGCTTGGATGCCAGTGTAGGAGACGAGCTCGCGGCCTTCGTGTCCGATCGCGTAGAGGTAGCCGACAATCTCAACATGCCAGCCGTCGGTGTCCTGGCGAACCTCGTATTCCTCAGCGACATCGATCGAGAAGGGGCCGCCACGCATCTTCGCCGTGTCAGCGAGTTCGAGGTCGTGCGGCGTGTCCGAGAGGTGGTAGGCGCGGACGACGACATGGACGGCGGTCACGCACGACAGCAGCCGCACGGTCCTGCCGCGGTAGTGCTCGACGGCCTCGGCGGGTGTCTTACTTGCGTGTGGCATGGAGCGGGAGCATCATCGCGACGCGCGTCACGTCGGGGCTATCGTCAATGTCGATCTCGCCCACGCTCAGACGCCGCTCGAACTCCTCACCGCTCATGCCCAGGCGCTTGCGTGCCTGTTCATCGACTCGCTGGTCCCATTCCTCGGGACTCAGCTCGCGGATTTCGTTGTCGGTTCGAGTAGCCATTGCAAACGCTCCCTTGGGGGGGGTCGGCCGCGTGGGCCGACCCCTTGACCCCAATTGTAGGCGAGGATGTGGAGGAACTCCAAGCACCGCTGCTCAACATTGCAGCTAGACCGCGAACAGCTCCAGCTGCTCGGTTTCCCCAGCGGCTGGATCAGCTCGATCGGCCTGGGGCGTGGCCTCAGCGGGATTACGTTCGTGGTCTCCTCCCAGGCGGCTTGGAGCTCGGCCTCGGCGATCTCTTCGCCAGTGAGCGGCACGCCCTTGGCCTGCGGTTCCTTGAGCACCTGCTCCAGGGAGATCGGCTCCCTTGGAATGGACTCCCTTTGACGAACACGTTGATGTGCCCTGGGTTTCGTGGTGTCAGTGACCCTCACCCGCCTGGGAATCCGCGGACGGCTGAAGAAGACCTTGGCCTCGACGGTCGAGTCGATGATCGAGATCATCCGCCGCACCTCCCGCAACGCCAAGCGCTGACAATCCGGCGACATGTGCCTGCGCTGGACAGCCGCTGGAATGCTCGAGGCCGAGACCCAATTCCGCATGATCGTCGGCTACACCGACCTCGCAAAGCTCGCCCTCGCCATCGAACGCGACCTCGCATCACAACGAGCCACCACTCACACGACAACCCACGAGGAAGCGCTCACGCCCGCCAGAATGTAACCATCACACCCCGCCGCCACCAAGAACATCCACGGCAAACGGTACAACCTCCCCTGTAGAGAGTTCTGCTTTATCCCATGCGCTGCCCGACGAGCGATGCCACAGCTCTCAAAGGATGTCGAGGGGCACGCCGATGATGTTCAGCCTGCGGGTCAGGCCGTCGAGGGCGAACGCGCGCAGCTCGTCCGCCGAGGCGCCCAGCACGGAGGCGTCGGCCCCGGCCGGCGGCGTCAGGGACTCGGCGACGGCGGGAAGCAGCTCGCGCAGAGCTCCCGCGCACGACATCGCCCATCCCGTCGTCCTCGGCTGACGGCTTGCCGCAGGAACCAGATGCCGTAGCCGATGTGGCGATGCTCGTCATGGTGAATCTTGGTGTAGCCCGCGACGAATCCGGGCAGCAGGCCCTCGCGCGTCCATGAAGCGCGTCGAGAACTCGAACGTCGTCAGGCCGAGAGTGGCCTCGAGGATCAGGTGGTAGATCGTCACAAACGCGACCTTCGCGGCACGATCGCCGGGATTGGCGAGGAGGCGTTCGTGGGCAGCGACGAGCTTGTCGTCGAAGATCGTCTGGAAAGCAGGCGAGACCTGCTCGCGGGCGCGCTCGACATGCGCGGCGATGACCGCCGGCTCTGAGACAACCTCGTCCTGGAAGCGCGCGTAGAACTGCATGTGCCTGGCCTCATCGACCTGCTGGGTCGCCAGGAACGTGACTTCCTCCTCGCTGCCGTCCGCGCCCGACGAGGCCGGAGAACTTCGTCGTGATTCGCTCCTCGGCCACCATCAGCGAACCCAGGACGAAGGTGATGAGCGAGCGGTCCTCCATCGCCGCCCACTGCTCGCGGTCGCTGGACAGGTCGATGTCCCACGGGCTCCACTGGCTCTCCTCCCAATGGCGGTAGAGCGTCTGCGGGTCGTGCAGATGGACCTCGTGCGCGCGCGGCGCTCATGCCGGGGCGCTGGGCCGGCTTGCGTGCGCGCACGATCGCCGAGGCGGCCTGCTCATGGACGCGGTGGGTCTCGCGTATCTCGATGTCGATCAGGCCGGCGTCCGCGAGCGCCTTGCTGAACTCCCGGTGGGTGAGCGCTCCGGCGATGCAGCCGGTGCATGCCTGCATGTCGGCGCGGGTCGCGTCGTCCATGTCCTCGTCGGCGATCACGTCGGAGATCGCGAAGCGTCCGCCGGGGCGCAGGACCCGCGCGACCTCGCGCAGCACCTTGCGGCTTGTCGCCGGAGAGGTTGATCACGCAGTTGGAGATCACCACGTCAACGCTCGCGTCGGGGAGCGGGATCTCCTCGATGTAGCCCTTGTGGAACTCGACGTTCTCGACGCCGGCCTTGCTGGGCGTTCTCGCGGGCGAGGGCGAGCATCTCGTCGGTCATGTCGAGGCCGTGCGCTTTGCCGGTCGGGCCGACGCGCTTGGCGGAGAGCAGCACGTCGATCCCGCCGCCGGAGCCGAGGTCGAGGACTGTCTCGCCCTCGTGCAGTTCGGCGACGGCGGTGGGGTTGCCGCAGCCGAGGGAGGCGAGCTTGGCGGTGTCCGGTAGCTGTTCGTGGTCGCCGAGCTCGTAGAGCGCGGCGCCGAAGACCTCGCTGCCGCCGTCGAAGGTCTCGCTCGGGGCGCAGCAGCCGGCGCCGGGATCGGTCGTCGTGACCTGGACGGCGGCGGCGGCGTAGCGCTCGCGCACCTGCTCGCGTATGTCGCCGGCTTGCGTCGTGGTGGTGCCGGCGGCGCAGCCGCATCCCTCGCCGTGGCTGGGGTCGCAGCACTCGGCCTTGGCGCTCGGCTCACAGCACGTCGCCTGCGCCTCGGGCGCGCAACAGGGTTCGCGGTCGTCTCAGCGGTGGTGGTCAGCTCAGCCATGCGGATAGCTCCTTGAGTGCGTCGGGGATCACGTAGTAGTAGGCCCACAGGCCCTTGCGCTCGGAGTCCACGATCCCGGCGTCGCGCAGCTTGCTTAGATGGTGGGAGAGCGTGGGCTGGGAGATGTCGAACAGCGGCACCAGCTCGCAGACGCAGACCTTGCCGGCGTGCTTGCGCAGCACGTCCACGAGCTGCAGGCGGATCGGGTCGCCGAGCGCCTTGGCGACCTCGGCCATGCGCAGCGCTTCCTCGCGCTGCACGTCGGGGTAGACGACCGGCTCGCAGCAGGGCTCGCCGTTGGCTCGCTTCTGCTTGGGGGCAAGCTCCAAATCGACGGGCATCAATCTACTTATATCAATAACACTCACGCTCTGTCAATGTAATACGATCCGCGCCATGAACACCAGCGACGTGCCCCACCGAGCAAGACGAGGCGAGCAGCCGATCCGCTATGTGCTGTTCGTCTGCAACCACAACGCCGGGCGCTCGCAGATGGCGCAGGCGTTCTTTGAGCGCTACGGCCCCGAGGACGTGCGCGCCGAGTCCGCCGGCACCGAACCCGCGCCCGAGATTTGGCCGCCTGTGATCGAGGCGATGCGCGAGGTCGGCATCGATCTCGCCGGACGCAAGCCGAAGAAGCTCACGATCGAGATGCAGCTGCACGCCGATTGGGCGATCACGATGGGCTGCGGCGATGCCTGCCCGTATGTGCCGACTGTCGTGGAAGCGTGGGACATTCCCGACCCGGGAGGCAGGCCGATCGAGGATGTGCGCGCGATCCGCGATGGGATCGAGGCGCACGTCCGCGAGTTGATCGCGCAGCATCTCGACGCGATCCGCACCGACCGCACCGCGCACGAGATGCGCCTCGGAATGCTGCTGACGATGCTCGACGACGAGTTCGCTGCCACCAAGCCCGCCGAGGAAATCCGCGCCTGCGCCGATGCGGTCCTTGCGAGCTTTGACGGGGCGCGCGTCCGCACCCACATCCTCGAGTTGCACATCGGCAGACCCGCGAATGCCTGCGCCAGGAAACCTGCGAGCTACTTCGTCACGGAGAGTCGTCGTGAGCTGCGCACCCGAACACGGCCCGATGAGTGCACGCGTCGGCATCAACGGCTTCGGCCGCATGGGGCGGCTGGCGTTGCGTGCAGCGTGGGGCTGGCCAGAGCTCGCGTTCACGCATGTCAACGAGCTGCACGGGGACGCGAGCACGGCCGCCCACCTGCTGACGTTCGACTCGATCCACGGGCGATGGTCCGAGGACGTGCACGGCGACGGTGATGTTCTCGCGGTCAACGGGACGCACGCTTGGCTACAGCAGCGCCGCCGAGCCCGGGGATGTGCCGTGGGGCGAGCTCGGCGTCGAGATCGTGCTCGAGTGCTCGGGCAGGTTCCGCACGCCGGAGGCGCTCGAGGCCTATTTCCGCCAGGGCGTGCGCAAGGTCATCGTCGCCGCACCGGTGAAGGAGGGGGCGCTGAACGTGGTCGTCGGCGTCAACGACCACCTCTACGACCCGCGACGCCACGATCTGCTGACGGCGGCCTCGTGCACGACTAACTGCCTCGCGCCCGTGGTGAAGGTGATCCACGAGGGGATCGGGATCCGGCACGGGCAGATCACGACGCTGCACGACATGACGAACACGCAGACGCTCGATCGACGCCCCGCACAAGGATCTGCGCCGGGCGCGCGCCGCGAGCGTCTCGCTGATCCCCACCACGACGGGGTCGGCCACCGCGATCGGGCTGATCTTCCCCGAGCTCGAGGGCAAGCTGAACGGCCTCGCCGTGCGCGTGCCGCTGCTCAACGCGTCGCTGACGGACTGTGTGTTCGAGGTGGCCCGCGCCACGACGGTCGAGGAGGTCAACGCTCTGCTCGAGACGGCGGCCGAGCGGGCCGCTGGCGGGCATCCTCGGGTACGAGCGCCGGCCGCTCGTGTCGGTCGACTTCAAGGACGATCCGCGCTCGGCGATCGTCGATGCCCCTTCGACGATGGTGACGGACGGGACGCAGGTGAAGATCCTCGCGTGGTACGACAACGAGTGGGGCTACGCCAACCGCCTCGTCGAGCTCGCGCGCACGGTCGCGGACAGTCTTGCTGGGCGAGGAGCGCAGTCGCGGGCTCCGCCAGGGCGGCGGATGGCTAGCAGCACGGCAACGCCCGCCGGAGACCGCGCACGGCTGCGGCGCGATGACCTGCGCAACTACGTGCTGGTGACCGGCGGCGTATTGGACCGAGACGCTCGTCGACGGGGCGACCCGCACGCTCGTGCTGTTCTACTTCGACCAGCTCGGCTACAGCCCGCTGCAGGTCGCCTCGCTGTTCATCCTCTACGAGATCGCGGGCATCGTCACGAACCTCGTCGGGGGCTGGCTGGCGGCCCGGCTGGGATTGAAGGTCACGCTCTTCATGGGTCTCGCGATCGCAGATCGTGGCGCTCTGCATGCTGGGCTTCGCGCCGCCGTCGCTGCTGGTCGTCGCCTACGTGATGGCCTCCCAGGCGCTCTCGGGCATCGCCAAGGACCTGACCAAGATGAGCTCCAAGAGCGCCGTCAAGCTGGTCGTGCCCGAGGACGACCAGTCCTCGCTGTACCGCTGGGTCGCGGTCCTCACCGGGTCGAAGAACGCTCTGAAGGGCGTCGGCTTCTTCCTCGGCGGCCTGCTGCTCACGCTCTTCGGCTTCCAGGCCGCCGCGCTGGCGATGGCGGCGCTCGTCCTGATCGTCCTGATTGCCACCTCGAGCCTGATGCACGGCTACCTCGGCCGCCCGGACAAGACCGCGAAGTTCACGCAGATGTTCTCCAACAACCGCGCGGTCAACATTCTCGCTGCCGCGCGTATCTTCCTGTTCGCGGCTCGCGACGTGTGGTTCGTGGTCGCGCTGCCGTTCTACCTGTACTCCGTCCTGGGCTGGACGTTCTGGCAGGTGGGAACCCTGCTCGCGGTGTGGGTGATCGGCTACGGGGCGCGTCCAGGCGGCCGCGCCGCGCTTCGTCCGCCGCCGGGCCGACGGCCCGGCGGAGAGCCTGACGGCAGGACCGCGATGTGGCTGGCGCTCGGCTTGGCGGTGTGTCCCGCCGCGATCGCGCGTGGCCCTCACGCCGAACGTCGACCCGACGCTCGCGATCGTCGGCGGGCTGATCCCCTTCGGCGTGGCCTTCGCGATGAACTCCGCAGTCCACTCCTACCTGATTCTCGCCTACGCCGACAACGACAAGGTCGCGATGAGCGTCGGCTTCTACTACATGGCCAATGCTTGCGGGCGCCTCGCCGGCACAGTACTCTCGGGACTGATCTACCAGTGGCAAGGGCTAACCGCCTGCCTGTGGACATCCGCCGCGTTCGTCCTCGCGGCCGGCCTGCTGTCACTCCTGCTGCCGAGCGAGGTCGCACGGAGCACACGACCCTCACAGCTCTCGCAGACGGCATAGCCTTCTTGTGCGGCGCCAGCGTTTTACTTTCGTTCGCCAACAGTCTTACTGCGACTGACTGTCCAGCTGCGGCGAGGAAGGCCAATTATCTCCGCCCATGCGTCGTGGCCGCCGTGTCTACGAGCTATCGCCACATAGAGACCGGCTAGCCCCGCGGCGGTGAAGTCGCGATCTGATGGGTAGGTGTCGCGTCCTGAGCACAGCTCGGTGAGCGCTCCGAGGACGACGTTAGGGTCGGTCCAGCGTTTGCCTGCGCCGCCGCTGTTGCGGTATTGGAGTCCGTACTCCTCCCGCCCATTGGCGCCGGCCTCGACGTTCGAGCACGCTGTAGAGGCCCGACAGGCCTTGCTTAGCAATACGTGG
>CAWJNB010000006.1:0-10971 GCA_963844125.1 uncultured Solirubrobacterales bacterium
GTCAGGGCGGATTCAACTGGTCCTCGCAACACCTTGATTGTGGAGGTGTTTATGGGCAGGCCAGCGGGGTGGATGAAGGAGTTGACGGGCAGGGCGCTGTTGAAGTCGCCGGGGGCGCCGTCGCTGCGTCGCGATGTGGAGCGGTTGTTCTGGCGTGAGATCGCGAGGGGTTTGAGCAGTGAGGACGCTGCGCTGGCCGTCGGAGCGTCGCAGGCGGCTGGCGGCCGGTGGTTCAGGGATCGTGGCGGGATGCCAACGTTCATGCTTGACCCAATCTCAGGCCGGTATCTGTCGTTTGCGGAGCGGGAGGAGATCGCGCTGTTGAAGGCCCAAGGTACCGGGGTTCGGGAGATCGCCCGCCGGTTGGGGCGTGCTCCATCAACGATCTCCAGGGAGCTGCGCCGCAACGCTGCCACTCGCGGTGGGAAGCTCGACTACCGTGCCTCGGTCGCGCAGTGGAAGGCAGAGCTGATGGCGCGCCGCCCGAAGACCGCGAAGCTTGCCACCAACGCCCAGCTGCGCGAGTACGTGCAGGAGCGGCTCTCCGGCCAGGTCCGCCGACCCAACGGCACAGCGGTGCCAGAGCCCGCGACGGCGCCTTGGAAGGGTCGCAACAAGCCGCATCGCCAAGACCGCAAGTGGGCGAGGGCGTGGAGCCCGGAGCAGATCTCCAACCGGCTGCGCCTAGATTTCCCGCATGATGAGTCGATGCGAATCTCGCACGAGGCGATCTACCAAGCGCTCTACGTGCAGGGCCGCGGCGCGCTGCGGCGCGAGCTCACCGCCTGCTTGCGCAGTGGCAGGGCGCTCAGGGTCCCCAGAGCCCGCGTCCGCGGGAAAGGCAAGAGCTTCATCACCGAGCAGATCATGATCAGCGAGCGTCCCGCAGAGGCCGAGGACCGAGCTATACCTGGCCATTGGGAGGGCGACCTCATCCTCGGTGCAGACCGGACTGCGATCGGAACGCTCGTGGAGCGCACCACCCGGTTCACAATGCTGCTTCACCTACCACCGATGCCCGGCCACGGCGGCCAAAGAGTCAAGAACGGGCCACCGCTCGCTGGCCGCGGCGCCGAGGCGGTGCGCGACGCTATCACCAATCAGATCACCACGCTGCCCGAGCAGCTGCGCCGATCGCTGACCTGGGACCAAGGTGCTGAGATGACACAACACGCACAGCTCACAATCGACAGCGGGCTTCAAGTGTATTTCTGTGATCCTCAAAGCCCCTGGCAGCGAGGGACCAACGAGAACACCAACGGCCTGCTCCGCCAATACTTCCCGAAGGGCACAGACCTCGCAAGACACACCGTCGAGGACCTCGCCGCGGTCGCTGCCACGCTCAATAGCCGGCCTCGCAAGACACTCGACTGGAGAACCCCCGCCGAAGCCCTCGACGAGTACCTTTCCTCAACAGCAGCAACGCCGAGCTGACCCACAGCAGCGCGCACTCGCAAGCATCCAGCCCGCTCACCTCCGTTCAATACGCCACAGCACTACGCGAACGCGACGAGCGCACAAGCGTTACCAGTCCTTCGGAGTACGGCCCCTTCGGGGTCGTCTCTGCCTCCCAAGAAGAGGGTAACCACACCACCTGATAAAAATGGGCATCAATCACAGACAACCGTGGCTGTTGCGACGACCGGTTGAGCCCAAGCAGTATACCAGTTTTGCGTTCACCCAGAGACTCGTCGACGCTGGCGTGGACCCCTCGATCGGGTCTGTCGGAGATGGGTACGACAACGCGCTGGCCGAGACAACTATCGGACTCTACAAGACCGAGCTGATCAACCCTCAGCGGCCGTGGAAGGCGCTTGATGAGGTCGAGTTCGCGACGCTGGAGTGGATCGACTGGTACAACAACGCTCGGCTGCATGGAGCGTGCGAACGGCTCCCCCCGGCCGAGTTCGAGGCTAACCACCTGGCAGCTCAAACGTAGGCCTGTGGACATGCCGGGCTGTGGACAGCAAGCTGACCACAGCCCTTGGACAACCCCTCCCGGGTTGCCCACATGACCACAGGCCCAGCCACTCCCGACACTCATATTTATGGTATAACTGACACAGTTACTCAAACGACCAGCCTCCAACGAACTCCGGGCGGTTCATATGGTAGGCACAGGAGCCGCTCTATAAGACGATCGTAATGCAGCGCGCCAGAATACAGGCCCTGGCTGATCGCGAACAGCAAATGCTGTAGGTAGGGCGGCACGGCGAGGGCCATATGCCTGTGATGCGGGTGTTCAGAGCGAGAAAGGCGATGGAGTACCGTCTCCAAGCCTAGGGCATCATCCTGCGCTCTCTCCCGTTCAATCAACCGACCCGCCTGATGGGCAAGGTCATATTCACGCAGGATCGGTCCATATTTTTGCTCGCTAAATAGATCGACTGTGAGTGGTGGTACTTCGGGTGCAGACGGAAATTCGTAGTTATCCTGAAAATGCCCGGCACCCCGCGATGCGCCGGCGCCAAGGATGATAATCAGCGGAATCATTGGAGTAAGGATAGCCGTCGATCGCTAGCGCCAAGGTGTCGCTGAATGCCGCTTGTACAACGTGCTGGTCAGGCGTTAGCGGGGTTGGTCAAGTCTGTGGTCTGGACCCTTATTAATGGACCGACAAACGGGGGCCAGCCACAACGCCTTCGACCGCCGCGTGAACGTTCGCGACCCGTATCGGCCCCGTCTGGTCCGCCATCACGTCGCACACGGCATCCAGCACCCAGCCCGGGCGACGAGGCCGCAACCTTCGACTCGTAATGACCCGTGGCCGGGCATCGCTGGCTCTGAGACCAGCCAGCTTCTTGACCAGGCGGCCCAACCCCGACCGGGTCTCGTGCGCCGCCAGCGCGGCCAGAAGCTCCGACACAATCTTGTCGATCGCACCAGAATCTTGGTTCGAAAGTACTGGCGTCGCCTGCATTTCGGCAGGGTTGAACGTCGCTATTCGAACCACGCGCGGCCGTGCTTGCGGAGCGGCGTCTGCTGATAGCTTGAGGTCATGGCCCACCACAAGCGAAGGCGCCCCAAGCAGCGCCGCGCGGGCTGTCTGCTCTGCAAGCCGCAGAAGCTGCCGTCACCGAAGAAGGCAGAGCGCAGGCGCGGCCGTCGCGACGCGCTGCTCCACGAGCTCCGCGCCACGCAGGCGGAGACACGCTCAGCGGATGAGGGTTACGGCTCACGCACAACGCGCGAGGACATTGCGATGCTGGGGTGACAGTCAATGTTCGTAACCTGACGACTACCCCCTGCAAGCACCTCTACGCGGATCATGCCCGTGATCGGCAGCGCCATCAGCAGCTCAGGCTCGATCACGGCCTCGCGCACACGTTCCTCGGTCGCCGCATACTCGACTGCCCGTCCAAACGCCTCGCTGTAGCTGCGCTCCCTCGTCGCGCCGCCACTCACCGATACGCCCGCCGGGAAACCGATGGTGCCGGTCAGCGACGCCCCCCTTGCCGCACCGCTTGTCTGCGTGAGCGAGCGACTCGCCGAAGCTGTGTGTGCAGATTCGACCCACTTGTACTCAGAGCCGATGAATTCGCTGGCCTCCCGGGCTTCGCGGTGGTTGCCGAGCGCCATGAACGCGGCCGCGGCGCCGCCGGCGCCGATTAGCTCGATCGCGTCCTGGCGCAAGTGCTCGAACATCAGCACGACCGCGAAGCTGCTGTGAGCGGCGTGGTCGATGAGGGCCTCCAGGGCCTCCCGGCGGATACGGTCCGCCCCGAGCACAACCAGGACATCTGCCTGTACCGAGCCTGCGCGCACGCGCCTCAGGAGCAGCTGAAAGAGCAGGTCGACCAAGCGGTCGTTCTCGAGCTCGTCGATGCGCTTGTCGATCCCGATCACTCGCAGGCGAGTCTCTCCGTCGCCGACGGAACCGTCATCTCCGGGGGCGCTCGCACCGTCGTCGAGCAGCTCAAAGTCGCGCAAGGCACGCTCGATCCGGATGACCCGCTCGAGCACGCCGCCGTGGGTACGCTGCACCTCGTTGAACACGCCCCGAAGCCGATCGTGCTCAGCCGCAGCGATCGGCGCGGTCCCGTCGAGCGGCACCTCTTGCACCGTCAGCAAGGCCGCGCGCAGGCGCGCGATCGATACGGGAGCCTGTGGGTCCAGACACGCCGACACCTCCCGGATCACCGAGCGGTCGTCCTGGCGCTCGCGCCGCGAAACGTCGAGATCCCGCTGCGCTGAATGGAGAACCTCGACCAGAACGCTGCTCAGCTCCGGCCAGTCGATCTCAGCGAGCAGCTCGCCTCCCGCCGCACGCGAGGGAAGCACTGACGCCGCGACGGGGATGCCGGCGGCGCGCGCGAGGCCTGCGAGCACGTCTACAGTGAGGCGCCGCGAGAGGTCACCGATCAGGACGCGGGCATTCGAGCCGAGCAGCGAGCCGCCGAGCGTGGTGAGCGCCGCTGTCCACGCCAGCGGCGGCCCCCCGAAAACGCACGTCACACGCGCGTCGCGCGCGAACGGGACCGGACGCCAGATCGAGAGCGTCGCCAGCCGCCGGCGCTCCGCTTGCTCGAACTGGGCTATACGCTGCTGCCAGGCTGCCGTCGCCTCGGCGTATGCCTCCTCTGCGCGGCGCGTGTCGCCGGGATGCGGTACGAGATTGCCGCGCTCGCGCCCGATCCGTCGCAGTCCCCGGATCGCCTCGACCGGAAGCACCAGGTACGGGGCCAGGAAGGTCGCGGCCGCGTTCAGCGCCGGTATGCCCCAGCGCCTCGCCGCCTCGCCGGCGGCGGCCCCTGAGCCCTCCTGAGCAGCCCGTCCCCACGCACGCGCCGCGAAGAATGCGATCGCGGCCGCAATCGTGTGAACGACGAGGACCGCGGTCGTCGCCCAGCCACCGTGAACGCTACCTGAGAAATAGCCGAGGCTCGCATCGAGCACGATCGCGAACACTGCGCCGCCAGCGACGAGTCCAGTCGCCTCCCACAGACCAGCGGCCTGCGCGCGCGGGATCAAGCGCGCCTGCTCGCGTCGCGGCGGATGCTCACGCTCCGGCGACGGCGTGAACGAAGGCGGCTCCACATACTCGTAGCCCCAGCGCGCGGGCGGCGAGAGTAGTGCGGCGACCTCGTCCTCCCCAGGCGACTCCTCCCCAGGCGACAATCCAGCTACCACGGCAGTTGGGCCAGCACCGGTGCGATCCGCTCCAGTGCGACCGCGTCTCCTTGCAGCGCGATCCGTGTCCCGAGCTCGGCCGGCAGGAGCTGCACCACAAGCAGGTGCGCGACCGGACGCGACTTGACGTACCAGTAGACGAGCCCGGGCAGCAGCCAAAGGAAGCAGAGCGCCACAACCACGATCCAGTTGGGCTCCCCGGCAGCGCTGACCTGTGCGGACAGGCGCCCCGGCGAGTTGTCGGTGAGTGTGATGCCACCAATCGGCAGCAGCTGCACGATTCGCGCGTGCGCCTCGGCTGGCGCCAGCGAGGTGAACCGGTCCGCCGCCGTCCACCCCGCCGCGAAGATCGCGGGCTGCGCGCCCATCGACGCAGCCGGCGCGGCGCCGGTCGAAGCTTCCGCTCTCACCGGTCCCTGCGGTGGACGCAGATCCGATCCCGTCCATAGCGGAGTTGAGCTCGCGCGGATCGGTGTCGACCTGCCCGTTGCGCATGACCGCCGAGGTCCACCGGCTGCCGTCCCAGTACCGAGAGTCGAAGCGACCCGCCGGATCCCGATGCCAGCCGGGCTGACCTGCCATTACCTGTCCGGTCATGTAGAAGAGATCGTATAGGGCAACTGTTCAGATACGGCTCCACCCGAAGGCCGCACTGTTTGCAATCCGCTTGAACCAGAGGGTGGCCTCCGTGATCCTGGGGCGATCAGGCAGCGATCTCGACCTGGGGCGGCGGGAGCATATGCAGGAAGTCGGCTGGCAGCCTGCTGCTCGCTTCCCAGAACTCCAACCCCACGATCTCTCCTGTGCTCAGATCGAGTTCCCGTAGGCCCGAATCGGTCTCCTCGGCCACAGCCGTGCTTGGATCGTAGCCCTCGAAGCGGACCCAGGCGATGTCCGCCTCAGCGTCGTAGTGCCCGTCGATTCTCATGGTCATAGGCTAGCGTCGCCGCCAGATCGTCACAACGCACGCAACCAGCGGGTCGTCGCCATCCGGGCTTTGTACCTACGCGCGCATGCCGTGCAGAATCAGGGTGAGGTAGCGTTGCCAGTCCCAGCCGGGCTTGCTCACGTCGATCGTGGCACAGATGCCGCACATGACCATCGGGATGTCGCTCGCCTGGAAGTCGTCGCGTAGCTCGCCGGCGAGATGGGCGCGCCGGACGAGCTCGTTGGCGAGGAGCATGAACTCCTCCATCTCCGAGGCGGCATGGGCGAAGACGCGCTCGCCACCGCTCATCAACGCGAAGCGTGTCGCGGCGTCCTCAGCGACCGATACCACGTTCGCGCGCAGCGCCGCGGCGAGCGCGGCGAACGCGCCGGAGTGCTCGTCTGCGAGCGCTTGGCGCAGGTTCTCGTTGAAAAGATCGAAGCGTTGGCGGACGAGCTCGCCCATCAGCGCCTCCTTGTCGGAGAAGTGCCGGTAGACGGTGCCAACGCCGACACCGGCGCGGTGCGCGACCTCGTCCATCTGGACGTGTGGCCGCTCGCCCGCGAACAGCTCGCGCGCCGCCTCGATGATGCGTTCGCGGTTGCGGCGCGCGTCCGCGCGCAACGGGCGCCCGTTCTCCAGCTCGGTATCTGTAGAGGTCTTGGTCGGTATTTTCTCGCCCTCCCCTTGAAAGCGGAATCATAGTTCACTATAGTCGCCGACGCAACCGGAACCGGAGGTCAGCTTCCCGATGAGCTCGCTCGCCCAAGCCAAGGCCCACGCGCCGTCGCTCGACACGCCCCGTGCCAAGAACCTCGCCCTGATGCTTTTGGCGATGACGCAGTTCGTGGTCGTGATCGATGCGTCGATCGTCAATGTCGCGCTGCCCTCGATCGGCGCGGCCCTGCACTTCTCCCGCGACAACCTCTCGTGGGTCGTGAACGCCTACACCCTCACCTTCGGCGGGTTCCTGCTGCTCGGCGGGCGTCTCGCCGACCTGCTCGGGCGCAGGCGCATGTTCATGCTCGGCCTCATCGTGTTCTCGTTGGCTTCGCTCGCCGGCGGCCTGGCGCAGTCGGAGGCGTGGCTGATCATCGCGCGCGCGATCCAGGGCTTGGGCGCGGCGATCGTCTCCCCGGCGGCGCTGTCGATCATCACGACCACGTTCGCCGAAGGGGCCGAGCGCAACCGCGCGCTCGGCATCTGGGGCGCCGTCGCGGGCCTCGGCGGCGCCGCGGGCGTGCTGCTCGGTGGCATCCTGACGAGCGGGCTGAGCTGGCGCTGGGTGCTGTTCGTCAACGTCCCGATCGGCCTGATCGCCGCCACGCTCGCCCCGCGACTGCTGCTGGAGAGCCGCGCCGAGAATGGCACCGAAGGCTTCGACGTCCCCGGGGCGGTGACGGTCACAGCCGGCCTTGCGCTGCTCGTGTACACGGTCGTCGACGCCGTGAACGTGGGCTGGGGCTCGACCGGGACGCTGCTGCGCCTCGCGGGGTCCGCCGCGCTGCTCATCGCGTTCGTCGTCATCGAGAGCCGTCAGCGCCACCCGCTGATGCCATTCTCGATCTTCCGCCTGCGGACGCTCAGGGGAGCAAACATCGTCGGCCTGCTGATCGGCATGTCGCTGTTCTCGATGTTCTTCTTCATCTCCCTCTACCTGCAAGACGTGCTCGGCTTCTCGCCGATCAAGACCGGCGTCTCCTACCTCCCACTCGCGGGCGGGATCGTCCTCGCCGCGGGCGCCGCCTCGCAACTCACCACGCGGGTCGGGTTCAAGCCGACGCTGATCGCGGGACTGCTCTTCATCGCGTGTGCGCTGCTGTGGTTCTCGCGCGTCCCCGCGCTGGGAGGCTCCTTCGCGGCGGACGTCCTCGGCCCCTCGCTGCTCGCCGCGATCGGCCTCGGCCTGGCATTCGTGTCGGTGACGATCGCGGCGGTGACGGGAACCAAGCCGCACGAGGCCGGTCTCGCCTCGGGGCTGATCAACACCGCCCAGCAAGTCGGGGGCGCGCTCGGCCTCGCGATCCTCGCCACCGTCGCCAACAGTCGCACCCAGAGCCTGTCTCACTCGGGGGTACACAGCAGCGCGATTGCTCTGACGAAGGGTTTCGACCGCGCGTTCCTTGTCGGCGCGGGCTTCGCGATCGCCGGGGCGATCCTCGCCGCGGTGCTGATCTCCTCGCGAGACAGCCGCGAGCACTCCGAGGCCGCCCGGCGAGAGGCGACCTCGCCCGCACCCGCGGGCGCGTCCTGACACTCCTCACAAATTCAAGCCCCACCCCCGCGGTGCCGAAGTTTTGTGCAGATGAGTACGCCCGCCTTCGGAGCACCATCGGCGCCGGCCGTCGCGGGTTCGGCCGAGCCGGGCGGCGCGCATGAGCTGAAAACGCTGATCCTCTCGCGCCACCCGGCGATTGCGATCGAGACGACCGAGGAGGAGCGTCTTGATGCGCTGCTCGCGGCGGTGGCGGCCGAGACGCAACTGACGATCTTCGATTGGACGATCACCCAGGGTCTGGTACGCCAGCCGGATATGCAGGCGGTATATGGCACCACCGACCCGCGGCGGATGCTGACCGCGATCGGCGAGCTCGCGGTCGCTGGGTTGTATGTGCTCAAGGACTTCGACGCACACCTCGCGGACCCCGCAGTCTCGCGCGCGCTGCGCGAACTGCTCGAGCGCTTTGCGGCGCCGGCGCAGCGCTCGACGATCGCGCTGGTATCCGCGAAGGTGGATCTTCCGGCGGAGGTGGAGGCGCAGGTGGTGCGCTATGAGCTGAGGCTTCCCGGCCACGCGGAGTACCGCGCGGCAACCGAAGCGGCGGTCGAATCGCTGCGCCTGAACGGCAGCGCGGAGGTCTCGATCACGGCGACGGATTACGACGTGTTCGCGGCCGCGTTGAGCGGCTTGACGCTCAAGCAGGCGCGACAAGCCGTAGCGCAGGTGGCGATCGACGATGGCAAGCTGACGGCGGACGACGTCGGGCGCGTGATCGACCTCAAGGCGCGGGCAATTCGCGACGCGGGTCCGCTCGAATACTTCCCGGCGCTCGAGAACAAGTTCGAGCTCGGCGGCTTCGCCAACCTGAGGCGCTGGCTGCGGCGCGCCCGCGTGGCCTTCGGCGCGGAGGCGGCGGCGCTCAACCTGCCGGCTCCGAAGGGCGTGATGCTGGTGGGAGTTCAGGGCTGCGGCAAGTCGCTCGCGGCGAAGGTGGTCGCACGCGAATGGCAACTGCCGCTGTTGAAGCTGGACGCGGGCGGCCTCTACGACAAGTACGTCGGCGAGTCCGAGAAGCATCTACGTGACGCGCTGGCGACCGCGGAATCGATGGCTCCGGTGGTTCTGTGGATCGACGAGATCGAGAAGGGCATGGCGCCGAGCGGTGATGGCGATGCCGACGGTGGGCTCAGCCGGCGCCTGTTCGGCTCCTTTCTCACGTGGCTGCAGGAGAAGCGCGCGGACGTGTTCGTGGTGGCGACGGCCAACGATCTCTCGGCGCTACCGCCAGAGCTGCTGCGCAAGGGTCGCTTCGACGAGATCTTCTTCGTCGACCTGCCTGACGCGGCGGAGCGGGAGGCGATCCTGCGCATCCACCTGTCGCTGCGCAAGCAGGATCCAGAGCGTGTGGACCTCACCCAGATCGTGGCGGCCGCCGAGGGCTTCAGCGGCGCGGAGCTCGAGCAGGTTGTGATCGTCGCGCTACTGCGAGCGCTCCAGGAGCACCGGCCGCTCGACACCCAGCTCCTGCTCGACGAGCTCGCGGCCACGGTTCCGCTCTCGGTCTCGCGACGCGAGGACATCGAACGGCTGCGAGCGCTGGCGCACGAGCGTTTCGTTCCGGTGCGCTGAGCGCTGCCTACTTCGCGAGCGGTGAGCCGCTCTACCTACGCCGGGCCACGGCCTCCAGCGCGGGATTGGTCCAGCCGGCATCCGTGGGATTCACGGTCCTGCCGGGTGCGACGATCTCGTCGATGCGGTCGAGGAGCGCGGCATCGAGTCCACGTCCGTCGCGCCGAGCTGTGACTCGAGCTGCTCCATCGTTCGCGGGCCGATGATCGCCGCGGTGACAGCCGGATGGCGGATGACGAACGCCAGCGCGAGGTGGATCAGCGAGATGCCGCCTCGTCGGCCAGCTGCCCGAGCGCATCGGCGGCCTCGAGCTTGTCCTGGTTGGCGGGAATCGAGAGGTCGTAGCGCTGCGGGATCATCGCCGCGCGCCGCGACGTCAGATCCTCGGCGCCCTTGCGCCAGCGCCCCGAGAGCCAGCCGCCCGCGAGCGGGCTCCACGGGATGACGCCCATCCCGAATTCCTGGCAGGTCGGCAGCACGTCGGCCTCGATGCCGCGCGCGAGGATCGAGTACGGCGGCTGCTCGCAGACGAAGCGCTGGTGCCCGCGGTCGCGCGCGACCCACTGCGCCTTGACGATCTGCGCCGCCGGATACGTCGAGGAGCCGATATAGCGCACCTTGCCCTGCGCCACCAGATCGGTGAGCGCGCCGAGCGTCTCGTCGTGATCGGTCCACGGGTCCCAGCGATGCACCTGGTAGAGGTCGATCCAATCCGTCTGCAGGCGCTTCAGCGAGGCCTCGACCTCGCGCACGATCCAGCGCCGCGAGTTGCCCGCCTCGTTGGGGTCGTCGCCCATCGTGCCGTGGAACTTGGTCGCGAGCACCACGTTCTCGCGACGGCCGCCGCCGAGCGCCTTGCCGACGATCTGCTCGGACTCGCCGCGCGAGTAGACGTCGGCGGTGTCGATGAAGTTGATCCCCGCGTCCAGCGCGCGGTGGATGATGCGGATGCTCGCGTCGTGGTCGGTCTCGCCCCACGCGCCGAACATCATCGCGCCGAGGCAGAGGGGGCTCACGTGGACGCCGGTGCGCCCGAGCGTTCGCTGCTCCATGCCCAGCACCT